>NZ_CM149983.1:352500-2355000 GCF_056312215.1 Microbulbifer sp. ABF4_107 | reverse complement strand
CAGGAAAAACTTCTAAGCTTCAGGCAATTGCGAACCGTACTCTAAACCGACACAGGTGGTCAGGTAGAGAATACCAAGGCGCTTGAGAGAACTCTGGTGAAGGAACTAGGCAAAATGGTACCGTAACTTCGGGAGAAGGTACGCCGGTTTTGGTGATGGGACTTGCTCCCTAAGCTGAGGCCGGTCGAAGTGACCAGGTGGCTGCGACTGTTTATTAAAAACATAGCACTCTGCAAACACGTAAGTGGACGTATAGGGTGTGACGCCTGCCCGGTGCCGGAAGGTTAATTGATGGGGTTAGCTTATGCGAAGCTCTTGATCGAAGCCCCGGTAAACGGCGGCCGTAACTATAACGGTCCTAAGGTAGCGAAATTCCTTGTCGGGTAAGTTCCGACCTGCACGAATGGCGTAACGATGGCCACGCTGTCTCCACCAGAGACTCAGTGAAATTGAAATCGCTGTTAAGATGCAGTGTACCCGCGGCTAGACGGAAAGACCCCGTGAACCTTTACTACAGCTTTGCACTGAACTTTGAGCCTATTTGTGTAGGATAGGTGGGAGGCTTTGAAACTGTGACGCCAGTTGCAGTGGAGCCATCCTTGAAATACCACCCTGGTATGTTTGAGGTTCTAACTCTGGTCCATTATCTGGATCGAGGACAGTGTATGGTGGGTAGTTTGACTGGGGCGGTCTCCTCCCAAAGAGTAACGGAGGAGTACGAAGGTGCACTCAGCATGGTCGGAAATCATGCAATGAGCATAATGGTATAAGTGCGCTTGACTGCGAGTCAGACATGACGAGCAGGTACGAAAGTAGGTCATAGTGATCCGGTGGTTCTGTATGGAAGGGCCATCGCTCAACGGATAAAAGGTACTCCGGGGATAACAGGCTGATACCGCCCAAGAGTTCACATCGACGGCGGTGTTTGGCACCTCGATGTCGGCTCATCACATCCTGGGGCTGAAGCCGGTCCCAAGGGTATGGCTGTTCGCCATTTAAAGTGGTACGCGAGCTGGGTTTAGAACGTCGTGAGACAGTTCGGTCCCTATCTGCCGTGGGCGTTGGAGATTTGAGAAGAGTTGCTCCTAGTACGAGAGGACCGGAGTGAACGAACCTCTGGTGTTCGGGTTGTCACGCCAGTGGCATTGCCCGGTAGCTATGTTCGGACGGGATAACCGCTGAAAGCATCTAAGCGGGAAGCCTCCTTCAAGATGAGATCTCCCTGACTCCTTGAGAGTCCTGAAGGGCCGTGGAAGACTACCACGTTGATAGGCTGGGTGTGGAAGCGTTGTGAGGCGTTGAGCTAACCAGTACTAATTGCCCGTGCGGCTTGACCATACAACAGAGATGGTTACTAACGAACGGATTGTGTTCGATCGAGAGACGCGCAAAGCTCGAAACGTTTAAAGCGTAGAGAGTATCGACTTGCGGTGTATTACTACAGAATGTTTTACCGACTTATTTGGGGTTATCGCCGATTGGGAAGCTGATCGAGGCAAACAGCGATAACAGGCCAGGCCGAGCCAAGTGCTTATAAGACCAATGCCAACCCAAGCCAGTTTGCCTGACGACAATAGAGTTGTGGAACCACCTGATCCCTTGCCGAACTCAGAAGTGAAACGCAACATCGCCGATGGTAGTGTGGGGATTCCCCATGTGAGAGTAGGTCATCGTCAGGCTTATAAATACAAAAAAGGCTACCCCATTTGGGGTGGCCTTTTTTGTATTTAGGATACGATGAATTACTGCCACTACCTCGCAGCGCAAAGCGCTGCCATGTGACCGCCCATGCACCGAAGGTGCGAAGGCAGGGGCGCCCTACGGGCGTCGCGCAGCGATGGCGAGCGCAGCTCGACACCCAGTGTAGGTCATCGTTGCTCAGGTTCACTGCTCCACCTGACCGAACGCTACTGCCTACCGATGACCTGCTCTCTTATGTCGGAGCCTGTTTGATGTCGTGCAAGCATTTCGAAAATGTACGGGGATTGGAATGGCGGGTCTAACTAGCTCCGCTGCCACCTGCCCGAGGCCGGACTGATCACATCGGCTGCGCCGATGTGCCCCTGCGGGCGCCTGGCGGCGTCCCAACTGCTGGTGCAGTTGGTCGAACCGAGTGCCGTTTCTCAACCAGCCCCCAGTACCAAACAAAAAAGCCCTGATTGCGCGAGCAATCAGGGCTTTTTTGTTTGGTACCAGAGGCCGGACTCGAACCGGCACGCTTTTAAGGGCGGGGGATTTTGAATCCCCTGTGTCTACCAATTTCACCACTCTGGCAGATCCGTCACCGACAGGTGTGTCGGCTGGAAAGGAGGATGATTATAGCGATGGGCGTTGTTGGGTCAACCAGATTTGGCTGCAGAATTGGCGGCAGGGCACTTTCAGAAGTGGTTTCAGAAGTGCTTTCAGATGTGCTTTCCGTTACTCTTCGCGACCGATTCATTAATGCCTAGACTGATGTGATGCAACGCCAGGACTTTTACTTTGATTTGCCGGAATCGCTGATTGCCAAGGCGCCCACCGCAGAGCGCCGTGGCAGCCGTTTGTTGTGCCTGGACGGGGTGACCGGCAACGTGGAGCACCGTCAATTTGTCGATATCCTGGACCTGATCGAGCCCGGTGATCTACTGGTGTTCAATGACACCCGGGTTATCCCTGCACGCCTGTTTGGGCGTAAAGCGAGTGGTGGGAAGCTGGAGATACTGATCGAGCGGGTGCTGGATGAGCGTCGCGCTCTGGCGCATATTCGTTCCAGTAAATCACCCAAGCCTGGCAGTGAAATCCTGCTGGAAGACGATACGGCCCTGTTGATGGTTGAGCGTCACGATGCGCTGTTTGAGCTTGAATTCCCGGCCGAGGGAGTGCTACCGGTACTGGAGCGGCAGGGTCATATGCCGTTGCCACCCTATATTGATCGTGCCGATACGGATGCAGATAAAGAGCGCTATCAGACCGTATATAACCGCAATGCAGGCGCCGTAGCCGCGCCCACCGCGGGCCTGCATTTTGACGATGAGATGATTCAGTCCCTGCGGGACAAGGGTGTGGAAACTGCGTTTGTTACGTTGCATGTGGGCGCCGGCACTTTCCAGCCAGTGCGTGTGGACGACATCAACACACACAAAATGCACAGCGAAATTCTCGATGTCTCTGGGGAAGTTTGCGATGCGGTAGCAGCCTGTCGCGCCCGCGGGGGCAGGGTCGTTGCGGTGGGAACGACCAGTGTTCGTGCGCTGGAAAGTGCCGCGGCAACAGGAACCCTGAAGCCAACCCAGGGTGAGACGGAAATTTTCATTTATCCGGGCTATGAGTACCGGGTAGTGGATCGCCTGATTACCAATTTCCACTTGCCGGAATCCACTCTACTGATGCTGGTAAGCGCATTTGCAGGGTATCGCAATGCCATGAACGCCTATGCAGAGGCTGTGCAACAGAAATACCGCTTTTTCAGCTACGGTGATGCGATGTTGATTGAGCGCAACCCTTCGGTAGATCCCGCAGAAGTTGGCAATCGATAAATAGCCACCCCAATTAGAGATAGAAAAGCGAATCCGTTTTGAGCGAGGAGAAGACCTTGAGCCGCGAATGTTTTATGAAGTTTGAGCTGGATACCACCGATGGCAAAGCCCGTCGTGGACGGCTGCATTTCCCTCGCGGCGTGGTGGAAACACCGGCGTTTATGCCCGTAGGTACATACGGGACGGTCAAAGGAATGCTGCCGCGCGATGTGGAGGGGATCGGTGCCCATATTATTCTCGGTAACACCTTCCATCTGATGTTGCGCCCGGGTACTGAAGTGATCAAGGCCCACGGCACGCTGCACGACTTCATGCAGTGGCAGGGGCCGATTCTCACGGATTCCGGCGGCTTTCAGGTGTTCAGCCTGGGGCAGATGCGAAAAATCAGCGAGGAGGGGGTTTCTTTCAAATCCCCGGTCGATGGTAGCCCCGTTTTTGTCGGCCCTGAGGAGTCGATGCAGGTACAGCGGGACCTGGGTTCCGACGTGGTGATGATTTTTGACGAGTGCACGCCTTATCCGGCGACGCCCGACGAAGCGCGGAAGTCCATGGAGCTCTCCCTTCGCTGGGCCAAGCGCTCGAAAGATGCGCACGGGGACAACCCCTCTGCGTTGTTTGGCATTGTGCAGGGCGGGATGTATCCCGAGTTGCGTGATGTATCCCTGGCCGGGCTTACCGACATTGGCTTTGACGGCTATGCAATTGGTGGTCTTTCTGTTGGTGAGCCGAAGGAGGAGATGATCAAGGTGCTGGATCATCTCGCGCACCAGATGCCAGCGGACAAGCCTCGCTACCTGATGGGTGTGGGTAAGCCGGAAGATCTGGTGGAAGGCGTGCGCCGTGGTGTGGATATGTTTGACTGTGTCATGCCTACCCGCAATGCCCGCAATGGCCACCTGTTTACGTTTGCCGGTGTGGTGAAAATTCGCAATGCCAAACACCGCCATGACACCGGACCTCTGGAAGAGGGGTGCGATTGTTACACCTGTGAGAACTTCTCCCGCAGTTACCTGCACCATCTGGACAAATGTGGGGAAATCCTCGGCTCACAGCTGAACACCATCCACAACCTGCGTCACTATCAGCGCTTGATGCAACGACTGCGGGACGCCATTGCCGAAGGGGCTCTGGAAGACTATGTGGCGACTTTTTACGAGGGTTTGGGACGTGAGGTTCCCCCACTGAGCTGAGCCGTCGGGTGGTGATTTGTGCCACCTGTCTATCCCCGTATAATCAGCTCCCAATTCTGATCGGTACGCCTCGCGGCTTGTAATCGGGCCGTGGCGTCCGCATATCGTCAGTTACCAAAAAAATGTGCCCGTACTGCGCCTGTACAAACGGGCCAGCCCAACAATGAGAACAGCATGAATCGCTTCCCTATCTGGAAATATCTCCTGATTCTGATCGTCGTCGGATTGGGGCTGTTGTATGCAGCGCCGAATTTGTATCCACCTGATCCTGCCGTACAGGTATCCGGCCAATCCAGCGCTCTGAAAATTGATCAAAATGTGCTCAATGAAGCGCAAAAGGCTCTGGATGAAGCGGGTATCGAATACTTCGGGGGCGAAGTACAGGACAAATCGATTCTGTTGCGCCTCAAATCGAATGAAGAACAGCTGCCCGCCAAGCGCGCGATTCAGGAAGCCCTCGGCCACAGCGAATACGTGGTAGCCCTGAACCTGGCGCCCACCACACCGGAGTGGCTGATGAATATGGGCGCAAGCCCGATGAAGCTCGGTCTCGACCTGGCGGGCGGTGTGCACTTTCTGATGGAAGTGGACACCAACTCCATCGTCAAAACCAATATGGAAGGCTACGTCTCCGACGTGAAGTCCAAACTGCGCGCGGCCAAGGCGCGCTACCGCAGTGTTGAGCTGGAAGACGATCGTGAAATCGTGGCCAAATTCCGCAGTGAAGACCTGCGCACCCTGGGCATGCGTACCCTGCGCAGTGAATTTCCGACATTGCAGCTGACCGAGAGCGGTGGCGGCAGCAATCTGGAAATTCGTGCAACCCTCGCTGACCAGGAAATCAAACAGCTGGAAGACTATGCGGTTACCCAGAACCTGACCACGCTGCGCAACCGGGTGAATGAGCTGGGTGTTGCCGAGCCCATCGTGCAGCGCCAGGGGCGCAATCGCATTGTGGTGGAGCTGCCGGGTGTTCAGGACACCGCGGAAGCCAAGCGGATCATCGGTAAAACCGCAAACCTGGAATACCGTATGGAAGCCAAGCAGGATGCTCTGGTGACCACTAAAGAGTATTTCGAGTACCGCAACGAGCAGGAGCGTGCCGCCTACGGCGGAGCCTGGCTGGAACGTAAAATCATCATTTCCGGTGAGCGCGTGACCGATGCGCGTGTCGGCTACGACGAGAGCGGTTTCCCGCAGGTAAACATCACCCTGGATTCCCGCGGTGGTGAACTGATGCACCGTGCGACCTGGAAAAATGTTGGTCGTCGTATGGGTACCCTATTTGTGGAGAGCCGGTTCACGCCGGAGACCCAGATTGACGCAGACGGCAACGAAATCGTTGTGCAAAAGCGCACCGATGACAAAAAGATCATTAGCCTGGCCACGGTTCAGAGCCCTCTCGGTCGCCAGTTCCGTACCACTGGTCTGGGCAGCCCGGCAGAAGCCCAGGAACTCGCGCTGCTGCTGCGCTCCGGTGCATTGGCGGCTCCCATGTATTTCGTGGAAGAGCGCGTGATCGGCCCGTCTTTGGGTGCGGATAACATCAAGGTGGGTCTGACCTCGGTACAGATCGGCCTGTTGGCGGTTGTTATCTGTATGCTGCTTTTCTACCGGGTGTTTGGCCTGGCGGCGAACATTGCGCTGGCGGCCAACCTGGTTCTGCTGGTTGCCGTCATGTCCATTCTCGGCGCGACACTTACCCTGCCGGGTATTGCGGGTATGGTATTGACCATCGGTATGGCGGTGGATGCGAACGTTCTGATCTTCTCGCGAATACGGGAGGAGTTGCGCAATGGCTTGCCGCCGCAATCTGCAATCAATGCGGGCTTCGACAACGCCTATAGTGCCATTGTCGACGCCAACATCACCACCCTGATTGTGGCGGTAATCCTGTACGCCATTGGCTCCGGCCCGGTACAGGGCTTCGCGGTCACCCTGTCTATCGGCATCCTGACGTCCATGTTCAGCGCCATCATGGGCACCCGTGCATTGATCAACCTGTTCTACGGCGGCCGCCGTGTTCAGAAACTCTGGATTTGAGGGAAGGGTGATGAGTAGTAATACCAAAGAAGAAAACGGCAAGATCACCGAATATATGGGCAAGCGTGTGTACGACTTTATGCGCTGGCGTAAAGTTGCCGCTGCATTCTCGCTCGCCCTGGTTGCCGCCTCGATTATCGCGCTGGCAATGAACGGCCTGAAACTGGGCCTGGATTTTACCGGTGGTACCCAGATCGAAGTGGGCTATGAAAAAGCTCCGAAAATTGAAGATGTGCGCAGCCAGCTGGAGCAGGCTGGTTTTGAGGGCGCCGCGGTTGTGAACTTCGGTTCCGACAGTGAACTGCTGATCAAGCTGCCGCCGGAAGTTGCGGAGCAGCAGGCTCAGCAGAACGCTCGCGACGCAGAAGCGACCAACTCCATTGGCGATAAGGTTGTCGGTGCATTGCGCCAGCACAGTGATGGCCGTATTGACCTGCGCCGGGTGGAAATGGTCGGCCCGCAGATCGGTGAGGAGCTGCGTGACGACGGTGGTCTGGGCATGCTGTTCGCCCTGGCCGTAGTGATGGGCTATGTAGCCCTGCGTTTTCAGTACAAGTTTGCCGTGGGTGCGGTAGTGGCCTTGATTCACGACGTGATCATCGTGCTGGGTTTCTTTGCCATCCTGCGCCTGGATTTCGATCTGACGGTGCTCGCCGCGGTGCTCGCGGTGATCGGTTATTCCATTAACGACACCATCGTGGTGTACGACCGGGTGCGGGAGAATTTCCGCAAGGTGCGCCAGGCGGATCCGGCGGAGGTGATTAATATCTCCATGAGCCAGACCCTGAGCCGTACCTTTATGACCTCTTTCACCACCTTGCTGGTGCTATGGGCACTGCAATTCTTCGGTGGCGAGCTGATTCACAACTTCTCCCTGGCGCTGATTGTGGGTGTGGTGATCGGTACCTTCTCTTCCGTATACGTGGCCGCCAATATCCTGATGGCGATGAATACCACCAAGGAAGACCTGATGCCGCCGGTGAAGGAAGGGGCAGAGCTGGACGAAATGCCCTGATCTATTGGGCAAATCTATTTGGTAAGTAGCCGTAGCCAAACGGCAGGCACAAAAAAGGCGGGAATTTCCCGCCTTTTTTATATCTGGTCTTGCTGTGACTGAAGGGGTTTCAGGCTATCTCGATGAGGCTACCTGGCCGGCTTGTCAGTCACTATCTGTAGTACAGCAGTACTACAGCCGCGCTTGAGGAATCAGGCGCGGGGCTTTTTGCCCAGGGTGATGTGTTTGGGGCCAGATGTATTGGTTTGGCCGCTGACACCCTTGGGTACTTGCTCGATCTCTCCGCCACTGGCGAGGAACGCCTGAATCTGAGCTTCGATGGCTTCGCGCGATTCTGTAGAAACAGTTTCCTTACCGCGTTTGCTGGCGCTGGATGCTTTTTTAGCCACAATTCTGTCCACTTTTATGCATGAACGGCAGATAATACCGCATTTTGTGCAAAAAATCACCCGCCACGCTATGCGCGCACTTGCCTGGTGCCGGGGGGCAGTATTTCGACAGGGCAACTTTTACTGGCTGAAACGGAAAAGGCCTGATTTTTCAGGCCTTTTCCGTTTTTAAAGGTAGGAAATGCAGGGCGTGTCAGGGGCAGGCGCCAACAGACCAATTGCTGCCGTCATTGCTGTGAAGGGTATTCAGGCCCCAGGTAGAGCCTGTCATTGGCTCATCGGTCCCCTGGGCAAAGTAGTTCGGGGCCATGGGGTTGCCGGTACTGTAGGCGCGGCCGGCGGTCTTCTGGTAGTAGTTGTAAGTGGCGTGTTCGGTACAGGTCTCGCCGCCACCGCTGCTTCCGCCCGAGCTGCTGCCACCCGAGCTACTGCTCGAGCTGCTGGAGCTACTGCCACCGGAACTACCTCCGCTGGAGCTTCCGCCACCGGAACAGGCGACCTGTGGACCGGTACATGACGCATCGGTATCACGCCACTGGCACTGGCCGCCCCCGACTGAAAATTCGTCCAGACGGAAACTGGCAGTGCTGTACTCCAGGTAGCAATTGGCGTAGTTGGTGTAGTCGAGGCGACCTGCGGCAATGTGCTGGTCCAGAGTTGCTGTGACCCCGGCATCAGCAACGAAACTCACGCTGGCGCTACTGCTCAAACCTGTCATATCCGTCGCAGTGACAGACGCGGAGCCGGAGCCGCCCGGTAAATTACATTTCTCTCCGCTGAACTCGGTCCCGACAACAGTGGCGGTAACACTGCCATTGCTGAATGCAATGGTGACACTCTCCAGGTCCTGGTTCTGGTCTACCACGGTACCGCTTACGGAAACGCATTGGCCGGCCACCTCGGCGCTGAGGTTGCTGAGCTCCGGTGCGGTCGCTGGCGGTTCCGGTCCCACGCGCACGGTCGATACATAGGGCTCCCCGATGGCACCTTCATTGTCTGTAGCGGTTACGGTTATTTCGTAGAGACCGTCCGCCAGTGCCGGGCTGGTCAGCGAAAAAAAACCGCTGGCGTCGGTGCCTCCACTCACTGAACTGCTGGTGCCGCCAACAAAAGTGGCGTCAACGCTTTGCACGCTGCCTTCCGCATCGGTCGCGGTGCCACTGACCAGTACCTGGCCGCCACTGGTGCTGACATTGATGTCACTGATTACCGGGCCGCTGTTGCGGTCTACGCGCTTGTTATGGTCTGCGAAGTACTGACCCAGGTAGCTGGCGTAGTTAATGCCCGCACCGCTGATGTAGCTGCCGCTCGCGCCCTGGCCGCCGGACCAGGAGTGGTCCACGCCGTTCAGCCACAGCATGGACACGCGTCCATCCTGCCAAAGAGTCTCGGTCGCGCTTCGATTGCCTTCACTGTAGGTATTGGTACCCGGGAGCTGACCCACCTCGTAGACGCCAGCCATGCCCTCGGCGTTTTGTGTGTTGTAGCAGTCGTCCACGGTCGTGTCGTTGGTACCGTGAGCGATAGACGCGATCTGTGTGCCGAAATGGCTGGCATAGCTACCGGCGTAGGAATTACAACGGCTGGTCACGTTGGCGGTTTCACAGCTGCCAATGGCGCCGCTGGAGCTGGTGCCTATGCTTGGCCCGGCACTGATCCCCATGCCTGCAAACACGTCCGGTGCGATACACGCGGTGGTGTTGGCAAACGCTGCGCCGGAGGAGAGGCCGGCGATATACACCTGATTGGGGTCGATATTGCGGTTGGCGTCGCCACTCATGGTATTTGCCAGGTTGACCAGGTTTTTGTAGTCACCGGCGGTACGTGAGCGGGTGCCCTGCCAGTAGGACCAGCAGCTGAAACCGGCCTTGTTCATGGCATCGGGTACCGCCACTACCATGCCGTATTCTTCTGCGGCCTGTTCCAGATTTGCACTCAGGTAGGCATCGATGGATTGGGTACACCCGTGCAGTACCACCAGTAACGACTTGCCATCGCCAATGGGGGAGGTGGAATCCGGGGTGTAAATATGGACCTTGTTGAAGCCGCCGATGGCGACGTTCTGTTGCCAGCTGCCGGCGTCTGCCGCTGCCGCACCCAGCAATATAGATAGACCCAGGCCTGCGCCCAGGAGCTTGCGCTGCTCGAAAAGTTTCATCGCTTTCACCGTTATTTTTATTGGAAGCAACCCCAGCCTAGCGAGGGGCCGAAACGGTGAATATGCGACCTAAGTCGTATGCAGGGAGGTAGGTTATTCCGCGTCTTCGTCTTCTGCCTGCGAGTCGTCCGCAGCGGATGCCAGCGGCCAGCCGCCCAGGTCACGCCAGCGATTGACGATGCCGCAGAACAGCTCGGCGGTTTTCTCCGCATCGTATTCGGCGGAGTGGGCCGCGCTGTTATCAAAGGCCATGCCGGCGGTCTGGCAGGCTTTGGCCAGGACGGTCTGACCGTAGGCCAGCCCCGCCAGGGTGGCGGTGTCCATACAGGAGAAGGGGTGAAATGGGTTTCGCTTCAGGCCGCAGCGGGCCACGGCGGCATTGATGAAGCCCAGGTCAAAATGCGCATTGTGCGCCACCATAATGGCGCGGGTACAGCTGTGATTTTTGATGGCGCGGCGGATCTGGCGAAACAGCTCCGGCAGGGCTATCTCCTCTGGCCAGGCATCGCGATCGGGGGAGTCCAGGTCCACGCCGATAAAATCCAGGGCGGACTGCTCAATATTGGCCCCTTCAAACGGTTCGATATGAAAGCTGTGGGTTTCCTCGGGGTAGAGGGTGCCCTCCTCATCCATATTCAGGATCACCGCCGACACTTCCAGCAGGGCGTCGGTGCGGGCGTTGAAGCCCGCGGTTTCCAGATCCAGCACCACCGGCAGAAAGCCGCGGAAGCGCTGGGCCAGAAGACTTTTGGGGCCGTTCGGCGTTTCTGCTGGGGTCACGGGAATCCTGAAATCTCAATCAATTCAAAGGCGGCTGGCCGATGCGGGGATTATACCCGACGCCAGTTCAAAGTTTCGCCGGCGGCCAGCGGGATCAGGGCGTCGTCGCCCATCTGCAATCCGGTCGGCAGGGTCCAGGGCTCGCGCACCAGGGTAATGGTATCGGTATTGCGCGGCAGGCCGTAGAAGTCCGGGCCGAAGTCACTGGCGAAGCCCTCGAGCTTGTCCAGTTTACCCGCGCGCTCGAAGGCTTCCGCGTAGAGCTCGATGGCGCTGAAGGCGGTATAGCAACCGGCGCAGCCACAGGACGTCTCCTTCTTCCCCTGGATATGTGGGGCGGAATCTGTGCCGAGGAAAAACTTGGGGTCGCCGCTGGTGGCCGCCTCAATCAGCGCTGTCTGATGTGAGTTGCGCTTGAGAATGGGCAGGCAGTAGTAATGAGGGCGAATGCCACCCACCAGCATATGGTTGCGATTGTACAGCAGGTGGTGCGCGGTAATCGTCGCGGCGATCCCTTCGCGGGCCTGGCTGACAAACTCGACGGCGTGGGATGTGGTGATATGTTCGAGTACGATTTTCAGGGTAGGGAAGTCGTCGACAACCGGGCCCAGAATATTCTCGATAAACACTCGCTCGCGGTCGAAAATATCGATGTCACTGGTGGTGACTTCTCCGTGCAGCAGCAATTTCATGCCGCAGGACTGCATGGCTTCCAGTGCCGGGTAGATATTGGCGATATCGGTGACGCCGGAATCGGAGTTGGTAGTGGCGCCGGCCGGGTAGAGCTTGGCGGCAACTACGCCTGCTGCATGGGCCTGCTGCACCACTTCCGGGGTCGTGTTGTCCGTCAGGTAGATCACCATCAGCGGGGTAAACGGATTGCCTTCCGGGATGGCAGCTTCGATGCGCCCTTTATACGCGAGGGCATCATCGGCGGTGATGACTGGCGGTACCAGGTTGGGCATGATGATTGCCCGTTGAAACTGGTCTGCGGCATCGCCCACCGTGCGTGTCAGTGCTGCGCCATCGCGCAAATGGATGTGCCAGTCGTCTGGTTTACGCAGCGTAATTTGTGGTTTGGGCTCCACCGAATATCTCCTCCCGGATTGATCGCGGCGCCGATGCTACCCGAAGCGCCAAAAAATTGCGAAAACTGCCGCGAATGTCTCATTTCTCACCAGATTGAATGTAAAGTAGACAGGTTGGCGGGCTGCTTTTTGCGCAATCATTCGGCTGGCCGTCTGGTGCTAGTCGTATGCCGTTCTAGGCGCTACAATCGCGCCCCGAAAAAAGGCGGCCTACCCGCAGTTCCTGGGCACACATCCAAAAATAATCCCCCCCAGTTTGAAACAATTCACAGGTGCAACGCCCCGGTAAGGCGGCGGTGTACCTGTAGTGAAGGCACAGCCCGAAAGCACGGGCCCACTATACAGAGGATAGTAATGAGCAAGATCGATAAGGTGGTATTGGCATATTCCGGCGGGCTCGATACTTCAGTGATCGTACGCTGGTTGCAGGATACCTATGGGTGTGAGGTTGTGACCTTTACCGCCGATATCGGTCAGGGTGAGGAAGTGGAGCCTGCACGCGCCAAAGCGGAGGCCCTGGGCGTAAAAGAGATCTACATCGACGATCTGCGCGAAGAGTTCGTGCGCGATTTTGTCTTCCCCATGTTCCGCGCCAACACCATATACGAAGGTGAGTACCTGCTGGGTACTTCTATCGCGCGTCCTCTGATTGCCAAACGCCTGATCGAAATCGCCAATGAAACCGGGGCGGATGCCATCTCGCACGGTGCCACCGGCAAGGGTAATGACCAGGTGCGTTTCGAGCTGGGCGCCTACGCGCTGAAACCGGGTATCCAGGTCATCGCCCCCTGGCGAGAGTGGGACCTGAACTCCCGCGAAAAACTGATGGAATACTGCGAACAGCACAAGATTCCTGTGGACTTTTCCAACAAGAAGAAAAAGTCACCGTACTCCATGGATGCCAACCTGCTGCATATCTCCTATGAAGGCGGTGTGCTCGAGGAGCCCTGGGCGGAAGCGGAAGAAGATATGTGGCGCTGGAGTGTCAGCCCGGAGTCCGCACCGGACAAGCCCACTTATATCACCCTGCAATACGAGAATGGCGACCCGGTTGCCATCGACGGCGAGCGCATGAGCCCGGCAACCCTGCTGGAGAAACTCAACAAGCTCGGTGGCGCCAACGGTATCGGCCGTCTGGATATCGTGGAAAACCGCTATGTGGGCATGAAGTCCCGCGGCTGCTACGAAACGCCCGGCGGCACCATCATGATGAAGGCACACCGCGCCATCGAATCCATTACTCTGGATCGCGAAGTCGCGCACCTGAAAGACGAGCTGATGCCGCGCTACGCAAAGCTGATTTACAACGGTTACTGGTGGTCCCCCGAGCGCGAAATGCTGCAGGCGGCAATCGACCAGTCCCAGTCAGTGGTGAACGGTGAAGTACGCCTGAAACTGTACAAAGGCAGTGTGTCGGCGGTGGGCCGCCGCTCCGAAGACAGCCTGTTCGACGAGAAAATTGCCACCTTCGAAGACGATGCTGGCGCCTACGATCAGAAAGATGCCGAGGGCTTCATCAAATTGAACGCCCTGCGACTGCGAATTGCGGCAGGTAAAGGCAGAGACTTGATCTAAATCAGCCGGGAGCGGCGATTACAGCGTTTAAATCGTCGTTCCTGTGCCCACCCGGTCTACCGTGAAGGGTGTACCGCCCCTTGTTGGCGAAGTTGGCGTATGCCCCGCGTTTGACGGAAACGAATCTCTAAAAGCAACGGAAGTAACACAATGACGACTACAGTGGCAGAGGCCGGCAAGCTGCCGGACTATGACTACAACATTGTGCGCCAGTTCACCATCATGTCGGTGGTCTGGGGTATTTTTGGTATGGGCGTGGGCGTCCTGATCGCCGCTCAGCTGGCCTGGCCCGCGCTGAATGACCTGTGGCAGCCCTTCACCCACTTTGGTCGTCTGCGTCCGCTGCACACCAATGCGGTGATTTTCGCGTTTGGCGGCAGTGTGCTGTTTGCGACTTCCTACTATGTGGTTCAGCGCACCTGTCAGACCCGCCTGTGGGGTGGCTGGCTGATTCCATTTACCTTCTGGGGCTGGCAGGTGGTCATCATTGCCGCCGCGATTACCCTGCCGCTGGGTTACACCTCCAGTAAGGAGTACGCGGAGCTGGAGTGGCCGATTGATATTCTGATCGCGCTGGTGTGGATTGCCTATGCCATCGTGTTCTTTGGCACCATCGTCAAGCGCCGTACCTCCCACATTTACGTTGCCAACTGGTTCTTTGGTGCCTACATCATCACCATTGCCGCGTTGCACATCGTCAACAACCTGGAAGTTCCGGTTGCGCCGTTCAAGTCCTACTCCATCTATTCTGGAACCAAGGATGCGATGATTCAGTGGTGGTATGGCCACAACGCAGTTGGTTTCTTCCTGACCGCGGCCTTCCTCGGCATCATGTACTACTTCGTGCCCAAGCAGGCGGGTCGCCCGGTATATTCTTACCAGCTGTCCATCGTGCATTTCTGGGCGTTGATCTCCATTTACGTGTGGGCCGGTGGCCACCACCTGCACTACTCCGCACTGCCGGACTGGACCCAGAGCCTGGCGATGATCATGTCCGTAATCCTGCTGGCGCCTTCCTGGGGTGGCATGATCAACGGCATCATGACCTTGTCCGGTGCCTGGCACAAACTGCGTACCGATCCGACCCTGCGCTTCCTGGTGGTTTCCCTGTCGTTCTACGGCATGTCCACGTTCGAAGGCCCGATGATGTCCATCAAGACCGTGAATGCGCTGTCGCACAATACCGACTGGACCATTGGTCACGTGCACTCTGGCGCGCTCGGTTGGGTTGCCATGATCTCCATCGGCGCCCTGTATCACCTGGTGCCGGTCCTCTGGGGTCGCAAGGAAATGTACAGCGTCAAGCTGATCAATGCGCATTTCTGGCTCGCTACCGTGGGCACCGTTCTGTACATCGCGGCGATGTGGGTGAACGGTATTACCCAGGGTTTGATGTGGCGCGCCTTCAACGCCGACGGCACTCTGACCTACAGCTTTGTGGAGAGCGTGATCGCCAGCCACCCGGGCTACATCGTTCGCTGGTTGGGCGGTGCCTTCTTCCTCACCGGTATGTTCCTGATGGCGTACAACGTATTCCGCACCGTCACCGACGAGCCGAAGGAAGGCGAAGTGCGTCACGATGAAAACCTGCCGATCGCGAAGAATGCTTAAGGGGAAACGATCGTGAAAAATCATGACATCGTAGAAAAGAACATCGGCCTGATGATGGTGCTGATCGTTGTAGCGATCAGCTTCGGTGCCCTGGTGGAAATCGTTCCCCAGTTCTTCACCACCAATAACAATGAGCCTATTGCCGGTCTGAAACCGCTGGGCGCGGTTGAGCTGGAAGGGCGCGATATCTATATCCGCGAAGGCTGCCACGTGTGTCACACCCAGATGGTGCGTCCGCTGCGCGCGGAAGTGGAGCGTTACGGTCACTACTCCATGGCGCAAGAGTTCGTGTACGAGCACCCCTTCCTGTGGGGCTCCAAACGAACCGGCCCGGATCTCGCTCGCGTAGGTGGCCGCTACTCTGACGAATGGCACCGCGCGCACCTGTACGATCCGCGCAATGTGGTACCGGAATCCATCATGCCGTCTTACCCCTGGTTGTTTGACAATATCGTCACCGGGGAACACACGGCGAGAAAGATGAGAGCACTGCGCTCTGTCGGAGTGCCCTACACCGATGAAGATATCGCCAACGCCAGCAAGCCCTTTGTGGGCGGGCGCGTTACCGAGATTGATGCGCTGGTTGCCTACCTGCAGCAGCTGGGCACCCTGGTACAGCAGAAGCGCTAAGCGAGGTAATCGGTGACTATCGATATTCTGCGGCAGATCGCCGTTGTTCTCGGCGCACTGGCATTCCTCGCGGTGTGCTGGTGGGCTTTCTCCCCCAAACGTAAAGAGCGTTTTGAGGAAGATGCAAAGCTGCCGTTCGCCGATGAGCAGGAAACTCTAGACAAGTCCGCTCGCGAGAGCGAAAGCACCACTGGCGACGAGGCCGGTATGAAACAGGAACAGGGGCAGGACAAATGAGTACATTTTGGAGTGTTTGGGTAATTGTGCTCACCCTCGCCAATCTTGCATTGGTAACTTGGGTTCTTTTTGCAAACCGCAAAGTGGCGGTAGACGATCAGGACGACCCGGAAAACCGCACCACCGGCCATGTGTACGATGGTATTGAGGAATACGACAACCCGCTGCCGAAATGGTGGTTCCTGTTGTTCATTTTCACTCTGATATTTTCTGCGGCCTACCTGGTTATCTATCCGGGAATGGGTAATTTCAAAGGGCTCGGCGGCTGGACGTCCGTGGGTGCCCTGAAAGCCGATCAGGCCAAAGCGCAGGCGGAGTTCAAGGAGAACTTTGGTCAGTACGTGGATATGCCCATCGAGAAAATTGCCGAAAATCGCGAAGCACTGAAAATGGGTGCACGGATTTTTGCCAACAACTGCGCGGTTTGTCACGGTGCTGACGGTGGCGGCAACTACGGTTTCCCGAACCTCACCGACAGCGACTGGCTTTATGGCGGCACCCCGGAGAAGATATTGGAAACTCTGCACAATGGTCGTCAGGGGCTGATGCCACCACAGGGGCCGATCATCGGCGAAGATGGTGTTGAAAATGTGACCGAATATGTTCTGGCCATGAATGGACTGGAACATGACGCCGCACTGGCCGAGCAGGGCAAGCAGGTGTTTGGAACCGTGTGTTTGGCGTGTCACGGTGCAGATGGCAAGGGCAACCAGGCGCTCGGTGCGCCGAACCTGACCGATGATATCTGGCTTTACGGCGGCACCCGCGAAGAGATTCAGCACACCGTACGCGGTGGCCGAAGCAACAATATGCCGTCTCAGAAAGACAAGCTGCGTGAAGACAAGATTCGTCTGGTCGCCGCTTATGTTTACAGCCTGTCTCGTCAGGAAGACGTGCAGCAGTAACTGAACGCTCCGGCGCAACTCCGTTTGCGCCGCGCCAGATAAGGGGGCTTCCGGCCCCCTTTATCCACAGGGACGGGCACTGCAGGGAAGAACAACAAGCCTCATTGCAATGATTGCAGTTTCCATCCCGAGTCCCTTCGGGCAAGCGAGGTATTGTGAGCGATAGAATTCCTACCCGGGAAGAGCAGGAAGGTGGTGGCGAAGTCCGCTATCGCATGCTCTACGAGTCAGACGACAAGGTCTATATCCGGCATATCCGCGGCGTTTATACCCGCATCCGAAAATACACCGGTCTTCCACTGTTACTCGCGTTTTTCTTTATCCCCTGGCTCAATATCGATGGGCGCCAGGCGGTACATTTCGATTTGCCTGCGCGGCAGTTTCATATTCTCTGGGCGACCTTTGGCCCACAGGACGGCATCCTGCTCGCTGCTCTGCTGATTATTTCGGCGTTTGCCCTGTTTGCCGTGACTACCTGGCTGGGGCGGGTGTGGTGCGGGTTTACCTGCCCGCAAACGGTCTGGACCCTGATGTTCATCTGGGCCGAACGGGTGTGTGAGGGTGACCGTGCGAAACGTATGAAACTGGATGCCGCTCCCTGGAGCGCCGAAAAGGTGCTGCGCAAGGGGGGCACGCACGCGATCTGGCTGCTGATATCCCTCGCCACGGCGCTGGCGTTCGTCGGATACTTTTATGGTATCCGCGATCTGGTGGTCGATCTTGCGACCTTTACCGCACACCCACAGGGAGCCTTCTGGGTTGCTTTCTTTATGTTTGCCACCTACTTCAATGCCGGCTTTATGCGCGAGCAGGTGTGCAAATACATGTGTCCCTACGCGCGCTTCCAATCGGTCATGTACGACAAGGACACACTGGCGGTGTATTACGATGCCCGTCGGGGGGAAGCCCGTGGGCCACGCAAGAAGGGTGTGGACTACAAGGCCCAGGGCCTGGGCGACTGTATTGATTGCTACTGGTGTGTGCAGGTGTGCCCGGTGGATATCGATATCCGCGATGGCATGCAGTACGAGTGCATCAACTGCGGCCTCTGCGTCGACGCCTGCAACAGTGTGATGGACAAAATGCAATATCCCCGGGGGTTGATCCGTTTTACCTCGGAAGACGAGCTGGAAACCGGCAAAACCCAGTACGCTCGCCCGCGGCTTCTCGGGTATGGATTGATTTTATTACTGCTTGTCGGGGCCTTTTCCTATCAGGTTGTTACCCGGTCGCCGGTACAGGCGGAGGTGCTGCGCGATCGCGGCGCGCGGATGTATCGCGTGTCCCAGGGCATGGTACAGAATGTCTATACGGTCAAGATCAATAATATGGATCAGCGTCCGCACGAGTTCACGATACGGGTAACCGGTAAACCCGGGTACGATTACTCCTTGCGAATGCAGCGGAATCCACTGGTCAACCCCGGGGAGTTATACTCTGTGCCCATTCGGGTGAGCGTGCCGAAGAAGCAACTGCAGGATACCAAACACGATATTTATATTGAGATCGAGGCGAAGGATGCACCGGAGCTTAAAGATCGCCATAAAACGGTGTTTATTGGTCCCAAATAGACCGACGGCAGGGCAGGGCTGGGCTGGGCTGGGCGGCCAAGTGCAGCCTCGCTCTATGTAGTTTTATCTGATTTTGGTGAATTGATTCAGTGTCTCAAAAAACGAATTCCAGTAAGTCTGCGCCCTGGTTCCGGGAGCCCTGGTTCTGGCTGGTGATGTCGCCATTGATTCTGGTGGTGATTGTTTCTTTCATTATGGTATCGATTGCCGTGCGCCACGGCGACGATGTGGTCAGTGATACCTATTACAAAGACAGTCGGCTGTACCACTACAGTGCGGAACAGGACCAGCAGGCAAAGGCGATGAACCTGGCGGGAATGATTCTCTTCTCCCCGCAAGACAGCACGGTGTCACTGGACCTGCGCGGTAATCTGACTTCTTACCCCGAGTCACTGAATCTGGTGCTGAGCCACCCAGTGGAGGCGGATCTGGATGAGCGCATTGTGCTGGATGAGATTTCCACTGGCCGTTATCGGGGCAAGGTGGCAGCTCCAATGCAGCACCGCTGGTATTTGCAGGTGACGCCAGTGGCGAACCCGGAAGGCGAGCAAGCGCCAGAGTGGCGCCTGAAGGGCGAAATCAATTTCAACATCGGCAACGGAGTGCCCCTGAAGCCCGCCGAGCAGTGACTCAATGAATGAATCGCTCGTAACCCACGCCGATCCGTCTTCGACGACCGCTTCGACCTCTTCCCCGCAAACACCGGCCAGTGAGAGCGATTGCTTTCACTGTGGCCTGCCTGTGGCTGAAGGTAGCCAGTATGCAGTAACCATCGATGGCATCGCTCGCCCCATGTGCTGCCCCGGTTGCGAGGCGGTGGCGGGCGCCATTGTCGCTGGAGGTCTGGATAATTTTTATCGTTATCGAGAGCAAAGCAGTGAGCGCCCGGATAGCGCCCCGGAGCAGCAGCGTTGGCAGGCCTATGATTTGCCGCAGGTGCAGGGTGAGTTTGTGCGCGATTTCACCGGCGCGCTGCCCGGCATCAGTGACACCGAATCTCTACAGGTGGCCAGTTTGCTGGTGGGTGGTATTACCTGTGCCGCCTGTGTATGGCTGATTGAGAAGCAGCTGATGTCTTTGCCCGGCGTGGCCAGAGTGTCGGTCAACGCCAGTACGCACCGCGCGCAAATCGTTTTTGACCCGAGCAGGGTTGTAGTCAGTGTGCTCTTCTCGGCACTTGCGTCCATCGGTTATCGCCCGTCTCCCGCCACCGCTGCCAATAGTGAACAGATGTTGCAGCAGGAGCGCCGTGCAGCGATTCGTCGGCTCGGCGTTGCCGGACTCGGCACCATGCAGGTAATGATGTTCGCTATCGCGCTGTACTTTGGTGGCAGCAAGGGTATCGATGTTCAGTTTGAACAGTTCTTCCGTTGGGTGTCGCTGATCGTCGCTACCCCGGTGGTCTGTTATGCCGCTCAGCCGTTTTTTGGCGCCGCCTGGCGTGCATTGCGCAGCGGGCACCTGGTGATGGATGTGCCGGTGTCACTGGCTATTGGCCTGGCCTATGGTGCCAGTGTGTACGCCACGGTGTTCGATACCGGTGAGGTGTATTTTGAATCGGTCTCCATGTTCACCTTTTTCCTGTTGCTGGGGCGCTTTGTGGAAATGCGGGCGCGGCACAAGGCGGGCCTGGCCAGTGGCGGCCTCGCCCAATTGCTGCCACTGGCGGCGCTGCGCCTGGGAAGTGACGGCCAGGTGGAATCGGTGCCTGTTGCCGCCCTGGCGGAGGGCGAGCGGATCCTGTTGCGGCCCGGGGATACGATACCGGTAGACGGGGAGGTCACCGATGGCGCCAGTGGCGTGGACGAATCCGTGTTAACCGGGGAGTCTGCCCTTCAACAGAAGCGGGTGGGGAGCGCGGTATTCGCCGGCAGCGTCAATGGCGACTCCTCTCTGACCGTGCGGATTACCGCCGCCGGAAGCGGCACGCGTTTGTCCGCGATCGAAAAGCTGGTGGAGCAGGCACAGCTGGATAAACCGGCCCAGGCCGCGCTGGCGGACCGGATTGCCGGGCGGTTTATTGCCGCAGTCCTGATTATTTCTGCGGCAGCTTTTGTATTCTGGTGGTATCAGGAACCCGACCGGGCCTTCTGGGTTGCGCTGTCGGTACTTGTGGTCACCTGTCCCTGTGCGCTGTCCCTGGCTACGCCCGCGGCGCTGGCTGCCGCGACGTTGCGTCTGCAGCAGCTCGGGTTACTGGTGGCGCGCGGGCACGTGCTCGAATCGCTTCCACGCGTCACCCGGGTGATTTTCGACAAGACTGGTACATTGACGGAGGGGGCACCTCAGCTCCGAGCCGTAAAGCCGTTGCGCGACGGTATGAGTGAAGACGCGGCTCGAGATATTGCCGCGGCATTGGAATCCCAGAACAACCACCCGCTGGCGCGGGCATTTAGGCCCTGGTTTGGAAACCGTGCTGCCAGCAAGCTGCGCTCTGTCACCGGTTGCGGTGTAGAAGGTGTATGCGATGCGGTGACGTATCGCCTCGGTTTACCCGAGTTTGTACTGGAGCTTGCAGGGTCGGAAGTATCTGCGCTCGCCACAGGTTCACAAGTGCCTTCCGCACAGGGGCAGTGGCTGATGCTGGGAGACCGGCAAGGTCCTGTTGCCTGGCTGGGACTGGGAGATGAATTGCGCCCCAGCGCGCCGGATGCGGTGTCACTGCTGGCCGCCACGGGCGTGACCGCCGAATTGCTCAGCGGCGACCAGTCTGCCGAAGTTCCGCGGATCGCGGGGCGGACAGGAATTGACGACTACCGGGCCGGGGCTTCGCCGGAGGACAAACTCAGTCGGTTGAAGGCGCTGCAGGCCGAGGGCGAGCGGGTGCTAATGATTGGCGATGGCATCAACGACGTACCGGTATTGTCCGGAGCCGACGTTTCGGTGGCGATGATGTCCGCGGCGGATCTCGCCCAGTCCCGTGCAGACGCGATCCTGCTGAAGGGAGACCTGCGCGCGCTGCCGCGGGCCTTTGCATTGGCGGGCAATTGCCGCACAATTATTCGCCAGAATCTGGGCTGGGCAATCCTGTACAACGCGCTGGCTTTGCCTCTGGCATTTCTGGGGCTGGTTCCGCCCTGGGCCGCGGCCATTGGCATGTCCCTGAGCTCCCTGATTGTTGTGGTTAACGCTTTGCGTTTATCCCGTTGGCAGCCGGTGCGCTAGAGCCGCCGGCGCTCCTGCTTTCTCTATTTTTCGTCCAGCCTGAGGTGTAAGTGGACAGTATCTTCTTATTGGTCCCCATTGTGATCCTGTTTGTCGCCGGTGCGGTGAAGCTGTTCTTCTGGGCGGTAAATAGCGGCCAGTATGACGACCTGGAAACCGAAGGGCGCCGTATTCTGTTTGACGATGACGTGGCGCAGCGCCAGGGGTCGCCTGAATCCGATCGCGCGCGCGCGGACAATGAAGACCGGAAAGCAGACTGATGCCTGAGTGGAGTGTTTTGGCCGCGGCGCTCGCAATCGGTTTTTTGGGTGGTAGCCACTGTATTGGCATGTGCGGCGGTATCTCCGCTGCGCTGGGGCTTGCGGTCCCGGGCGAGAAGCCACAGTGGCCGAAATTACTCGGCTATTCCGCCGGGCGAATTGCCAGCTATGCGGCAATGGGGTTGATCGTTGGTGCCGTGGGCGCCTATCTGACAGTGGATCTTGCCGCTGGTCTGGCCCCATTGCGGATTATTGCCGGGCTGATGTTGATTGCGATGGCGCTGTACCTGGCGAACTGGTGGCGGGGCCTGGTGTGGCTTGAGCGGGGCGGTGCCGTGCTGTGGCGCGGTGTACAGCCGCTTTCGCGTCGCCTGTTGCCTGTCCACACCACTCCCCAGGCGGTAGCGCTGGGTGCACTGTGGGGGTGGTTGCCCTGTGGGCTGGTGTACAGCGCACTTACCTACGCGCTGGCTCAGGGAAGTGCAATGCAGGCAGCGCTGACCATGCTTGCCTTTGGTCTGGGTACTGCACCGGCCGTGCTGGCGACGGGCGTCGCCGCGACAGGATTGCGCCGCCTCGTGCAGAGACCGGGAGTGCGTCTTTCCATGGCCTCCCTGGTATTTTTGTTTGGTCTCTGGACCCTGTGGGGTGGTCTGGGTCATGGCGACCACGGTGGTCACGGCGGCCATGGGGGCCATCAGGGTGCACTCCAGCAGTCCCCCCGCAAGTCTCACGAGCACCCGCATCACACCACGCCGGAACAGGGCGAACCTTTGGCGCCCCCGGTGCACGAGCATCATCACCATCACCCTATGGACGAGGAGTCAGGCGACCGAACTGCTGACTGATTCTCCCCATCAGGTTCGGCCGCAGCGGGATTCTGGCGATGGCTCGGGGTTAGGGGTAAACTGGCGCAATTATGACCTGTGGTCTGGCCGCCCTGGTTGGCCGTTGTGACCAGAATTGATGCCGTCAGCATGTTGCTGGTAGTTCCCGTTGGACCGAATATGAAAAAAATAAAAAACAAAAAGGCCGCAGGTAAATCGGCCAGTACCGATTCCGGGCGTCAACAACGCCAGTCCACTTTGCCCGATACCGTCCCTTCCTGTCCCGAAGCGCCGACCAGTATCTGGATCAATCTGTTAGCCTTGGGGATGTCCCTGGCTGCGGTGATCTGGCTGAGGGCCTACGGCCAGGACCTCCATATCAAGACGCAATCCCTGGTGGTCGTGGCGGCAGCGCTGGCGTTGCCGATCATTTTACTGGAGTGGCTGATTCTCAAACCCTGGCGCAACCCGTCTGCGGGGCTCGATTTTCGTCGTGCCAATTACAGTCTTGGACGCACCGCGCTGAAGCTGCTCGGCTTCTATCTCAGTGTCGGTTCCGTGGCGTTTGTGTACTGGCTGTTTCCCGAGTACCACGGTTCCTTTTACGACAATTATTTCACCGTGGTGAAGGCTGCGCTTCCCTGGTGGATGTTGCTGGCGATTCCGTATTTTTATCTGGTAGACGGGGCCATGCAGTCCCCGAAAGACAGCTACTGGCAGCTGGGCAGCTTTGTAATGGGCAACCGTAAAGGCGTGTCAGGCAAAGCGATTGGCCAGCTGTATCTGGGATGGTTGGTGAAATTGTTTTTCCTGCCGTTGATGTTCGTCTATCTCGGCAATAATCTGACCAATCTGTTGAACTTTGATTTCTCACGCCTGCTGGTCAGTTTCAAGTCGGTTTTTGATTTCACTTTCAACTTCCTGTTCTACATCGACCTGCTGTTCGTCACAGTGGGTTATGTGTGCACCCTGCGACTGTTTGACTCCCATATCCGTACCGCGGAGCCCAGCTTCCTCGGTTGGGGGGTGGCACTGATTGGCTACCAGCCATTCTGGAGTCTGTTCTCCGGTACCTATCTCAAATACGACGACGCGCCTGCGTGGGGCTACTGGTTCTGGGATACCCCCTGGGCTTACACCCTGTGGGGATCGATCATCCTGCTGCTGATCGCGATTTATGTGTGGGCCAGTATTCCGTTCGGCATCCGCTTTTCCAACCTGACTCATCGCGGTATTTTGACCAACGGACCCTACCGGTTTACCAAACACCCCGCGTACATCAGCAAGAATCTGTCCTGGTGGATGATCTCCATGCCCTTTATGGTCAGTGCCACTGGCCCTGAGGCTCTTCGGCAGTCCCTGCTGCTGCTGATGGTCAACTTCATTTATTTCATGCGCGCGCGCACCGAGGAGCGACACCTGTCCTGGGATCCGACCTATGTGGCCTACGCTGAGTACATTGGCGAGAGAGGTATCTTTGCGTTCCTCGGACGCCGCTTCCCGGTGCTGCGTTTTGGCCATGGCCGCCTGTTCTATCGCGGCAAAGACGCCCCGTCGGTTGAGCCTCTGGTGAGCGGTTCCGCCGGCCAGTCTGCACCGGCGAAACCCGCCTGACCGACACCTGAGGACACCGATGAACTGGAACCTGAGTGGTGTGATCACACAGTTGCCCCCACGCCTGCTGCGTGTTGACCGGCGCTGGTGGATTTATGCGGGTCTGTATCTGTTGATCGCGCTGGGTATCTGGCTGCGTATCGAACACGTATTTACTTATAACCCTGTCGATCACATCTGGAGCGACCCGCAGCGACACTGGGAGCAGGGCACCGAAACCCTGCGCACCGATCCGATGACCCTCACCGATCCAGTGATGTACCAGCTGTACATTGGTGTCCTGGCCAAGCTCACACTGAAAGAGCCGCTGTTGATCGCGTTTTATACGGCGTTGCTCGCTTGCTTGACCCCCTGGATCTGGTATCGCTTTGCCCGCGAGCTGTTGCCAACGCGTGTGCAGGCCACTGCAGTCTGGGCTGCCATTTCATTGCTGCCTTCCTGGATCGGCATTTACGGCTATTTCATGCAGGAAACACTGCTGTTGCCGTTGTTGGGTGCCGCGTTGTACGCCAGCTGGCGCTGTCGACGCAAGCAGACTCTGGCGAGTTTTCTTTTAATGGTTGGGTTGTGGACCGCGGCCGGTCTGACCCGCGGTATCGCTATTCCATTTGCCGCGGTCGCTACTACCTGGCTATGGCTGGTTCAGCCGCAAAAAGTTGCCAAGGCGGCGTACAGTCTGCTGCTTCTGGGCCTGGTGATGGGGCCTCTGGCGTACCGCAGTTACACCGCCATGCATTTAATTGCGCCCCATGGTGTCGGTAACCTGAATGCGCTGTATACCCAGTCTGGCAAGCGGGACATCCACATCAGTTACGACCGCGATGGCGCGCGCTGGACCTACTGGTTTGCCTCGCCGGCCATGGGGGCAAAGCCATTGGCGCCGCTGAGTGACTGGACCTCGAGCCGGGAAGGGAAGGTCTATGCGCACATTGATATCACCAGGGGTGGCGAGGACTGGCGTGCGGCGATGGCACGTTATCCGATGACCGCCGAGCGATACCTGACCCTGGCCGGTGAAAATATGGTGTATCTGTTTTTCGGTTCATCCTGGCCCGACAACAATCGCGCGCGCTGGCTGGAGGCGCTCAACCACCACGGGCGTTGGGGCTGGGCTCCGGTCACGCTTCTTGTGCTGTTGGGAACGGTGATTCTCTGGCGTCGCCTCGGCAACACGCGGCTATTGGCGGTGCTCCTGTTTACCTGGGTACTGGTGCAGGGGCTGCTTCCCATTTCGGTGAATGAGGGGCGGTACCGCAAGCCCGCAGAGGGGCTGTTAATTGTGCAGGCATTGGTGCTGATCGGTGCGATGCGTCGCCGGCGCGCTTCTGGAGATACGCTTGCGAGCGAAGACGGCGATGAAGTTGCGCAAATATCATCGACAGGTGTGCCTGGGGAAGTGGGGGCGCTGCCGGCTTCCCGGCCTCCCGCTGCACCCGTACCAAACCCGAAAGAACATGTCACGGCCTGAGTCTGTCGCGAGTGGTCGGCCACCTGCCGGGGGGGGGTACTGGTTGCGGCCTATCCTGGGCCTGTGCCGCCGGCTCGGGAGCTTTGTTCTGGTGGGAGGCGTCGCAACCGGGGTCCAGTACCTGCTACTGATGGCGCTGGTTGAGCTTATCGGCGTCTTTGCTGTAACCGCCTCGGCGGTAGCCTATGGGATTGCGGCGGCGGTCAGTTACCTGCTGAATTTCTATTTGACCTTTGAAGGTCGGGCAGGGCACCGGCAGGCATTGCCCCGGTTTGTCGTGGTTGTCGCCATTGGCATGGGTGTGAATACCCTGAGCTTTGCATTGATTCTGGCTTTTCTTCCTTATTTGTTGGCTCAAGTAGGTGCGACACTGGTGACACTGGTCAGCAATTACTTACTGCACCAACACTGGATTTACCGCGCCCCTGCCTGAGCCGCATTTTCAGGCACGGTCTCCGGTTGCCGGGTGATCGATCAGGCGCAGGGAGAGGTCGATAGCGCGCAGGTGCTTGGTGAGACTGCCGGACGAGATGTAATCCACTTCGAGACCGGCGAGCTGTTGCAGACGCGCTTCGTTCACGCTGCCGGAAATTTCGATTTTGGCGCGGCCCCTGGCAAGGTTCAGCGCTTCCGCGGTCATGGCATCGGTGAATTCGTCCAGCATGATCACATCCGCACCGGCGTCCAGTGCCTGCTGTAATTCGTCGATACTCTCTACCTCCACCTCGACCAGTGCGCCGGGTTTGATCTGGTGCGCCTGCGCCACAGCATTGTGAATGCCACCCGCGGCAGCGATATGGTTTTCCTTGATCAGGAATGCATCGTACAGGCCAATGCGGTGGTTCTCGCAGCCGCCGCACAACACGGCGTATTTCTGGGCTGTGCGCAGGCCGGGGATTGTTTTGCGGGTATCGAGGATCTTGATTTCGGTACCGGTTGCCAGTGCTGCATAGCTGGCGGCGGTGGTGGCTGTGCCGGAAAGCGTCTGTACGAAATTGAGGGCACAGCGTTCACCAGTGAGTATGCTGCGCGCATTGCCGTCGAGTTCAAACAGGACACTGTCGGCTATTACCTTCTCGCCATCCTCGACGTGCCAGATAATCTGGAGGTCGGGATCCAGTTGGTGAAACACCTCATCCACCCACGCGCGGCCACAGAAAACACAGTCTTCCCGGGTTATTACCCGGGCGCGGGCGGCGCGATCCGCCGGAATCAATTGCGCGGTTATATCGCCATCGCCCACATCTTCTGCCAGTGCGTCTCTCACCGCGCGCTGGATGTCCGGCACGAGATTGGGAATCTTGGTGGTGGCAGGTGTCATATTTGGACCTCGATAGTGCGGTGCCCACCAGGCGAGTTGCGAAGGCGGTGGGTGCTTGGTGGGCGCAATATTAACAAATCTGTCAGGCCTGGGAGCAGTCTGCGGTTGCGAATCGGTCACCTGGTGCCGCCGATGCCTGTGAATAGGGTCGCAAAAACGATAGTGCCAGTTACCCGAAGGTTGTGCTTTGGGGGTGCCTGTACTTAGAATCAACGGTCGACCAAGATAGGTCGCTCCGTTCTTTTGTGTTCAATTTCATCTGGCCAGTACCGGCGTGGGGAATTTGAGCGTAGAGGTAAGCAGGCAAGGGACCGGAAACTCAATAAACCATGCACAGTGTGCTTCCCAGGGCAGCTGTGTCGCATCACCACCCGGCCGCTTCATAGATGAAGGCACTGGCCGGCCGAGGCTAGATGGCAATGAAAGAAACCGATAGTGCAGCTACTAACGTCGCGACCAATGTGGTTTCCATGCGAGGTGCCCAGGGAGAACAGGGGCAGAGCCGTCGCAGTGGTACAGTTTCCCTCCCGCCTCCGGTTGCGGCCGTCCGCGACAAGGCCCAGACACTGCTGATTGATCATGCCAAGCAGGTGTTCGCCAAGGTGGACGACTCCCTGTTTGCCATGGCGGAGAAAGCCCACGGGCAGGAAGAGCAGGATGGGCTTTTTCAGGCGCTACGGTTGCTGCGCGTAGAGCGCCGCCGGGTGGTCGAGCTGTTCGGCGACAAGCTGGTGCAGGGCTTTCAGGTCCGTGAAATCAGCGCCGACGAAGAGGATCCCTATTCGGCCGACAACCTGTCCCTGGTGCACAACGACGATCTCGAGCAGCTTGTTGCTGTGGATACCATGGTCGCCAACGCCAAGCGGGATTTTGCCGAGCCGCTTACCGAAATTTCCCTGCGCCTCAACACGCTGCTTTCCGTCAAGATTTACGACAAGAACAATCCCCTGGGCCCCGATGCTATTTGCGATGCATTTGTCGAGGCCTCCCGTGCCCTCGACCTGCATATTCGCGCCCGTCTGACTCTGCTGAAGAAGTTCGAGCAGCTGGTCATGCTCAATCTGGGCAAGATCTACGATCAGTGCAATGAGCTGTTTATTGAGCAGGGTGTTCTGCCGTCCCTGAAACAGCAGCGCCGGGCCGCGCGTCAACAGCGTCCGTCCCCGCGCCCTCAGCAACCTGCAGGCGCCGGTGCGCTTCAGGGAGCGTACAACGGTGGGCAGCCGGGCTATGCCGGACACGGCCTGATGCCGCTTGGCAGCGGTGCAGCACCTATGCCTCCGCAAGACCTGCTTTCCCACCTCGGGGCGCTGCAAACGCATCTGCCCCAGAGCTATGGTGAGGGCGAGGTCCAGCTGCTGAACGTGAACAGCATGCTGCAGGAGCGCCTGGTAGAAGTGCGTCAATCCGCAGCGCTTGCGAAGATGGACAGCGACATCATTAAACTGGTGGAAATGCTGTTCTCCTTCATTCTGGAAGACCGCAACCTGGCAGAGCCGATAAAGTCTCAGTTGGGGCGTCTGCAACTGCCATTGCTGAAAGTCGCCATTGCCGACAAGTCCTTCTTCAGTAAAGGCGGTCACCCGGCGCGCAAACTGCTGAACGAGCTGGCAGACGCCTGCACCGGCTGGCAGGCAAAGGACAATTACGAAAAAGATCCGCTGTTTAAGAAAATCAGCGAAGTGGTTGCCCGCGTGCTGGCGGAGTTTGACCAGGACATCAATATTTTCTCCACGCTGCTGGAGTCATTCCGTGATTTTATCCAGCGCGAGCGCAAGCGTGCCGAGCGCCTGGAGCAGCGCATTGTTGACGAGGCTGACGGCAAGGCCAAGACCCAGGCAGCCCGCGCGCGGGTGGCTGCAGTGATGGACGCGCTTATGGCGGAGCGTGACCTGCCTCCGGTGGTTTCCGAATGGTTGGAAAAAGTCTGGGCCAACATGTTGTTCCTGACCTGCATCAAAGAGGGTACCGAAAGCGAAAGCTGGAGCCGCGACGTGCGCACCGCGCGTGATCTGGTGTGGAGTGTGCACGCCCCCATGCCGGAAAGCCGTAAACAATTGCTGGGTCTCTTGCCCGCGCTGCAGGGGCGCCTGAAAGCCGGTGTCGAAGCCGTTTCCCTGAACACGTTTGATGCTCGCAGGATGTTTGCGGGCCTAAAAGATATTTATCGCGAGCGCTTTGCATTGGCGCAGCGCCTTCTGGAAGAGCGCAGCCGCCAAGTGGAGCAGGAGGCTCGCGCCATGGCGGCGGAAGCTGCTGGGGAGGCGCAGCAGGTACCGGCAACCGCCGAAGTTGTGGAGGCGGTAGCAGAGAGCAATATCAAGTCTGAGCCCGTAGTCGAGCTGCCGCAAATGGAAGAGCTTGAACAGGCCGTGGCCGAAGTGGTATTGCAGACAGAAGCTCAGGCCAGCGATGAAATCAGTGAGTCTGATTCCCACTGGCAGCAGACCTTCCGTCTCGCGCAGGGCAGCTGGTTTGAACTGAAGCGCGGTGAAGAAGAACAGTTCCGATGCCGTCTGGCTGCGGTGATCAAGGATATCGACCAGTTTATCTTTGTTAACCGCAACGGTGCCAAAGTGGCGGAGTTTACCCGGGCCGAGCTGGCTATTGCTCTGCGCAAAGGTGAGTTGATGTCGATGGACGACGGCATGCTGTTCGAGCGAGCCCTGCAATCAGTGATAGGCACCGTGCGCCAGTCCCGGGGTGAAATGCGCTGATTTCAGTCGTGTTTACTGTACCGCAGGGAGCATTCGGTACTGACGGAAACCCTCTGCGGGGCAGGTCGGTGTTGCTGATGGTCGGTAGTCGGAGCCGTGGATTATTAGGCGTCATCAAAGTGTAACAATCTGTCCCGGCTTATTTGTCGCTCCCAGATTTCTCCTGCCTATCCTGTCGTGTCGCGATTTCGGCACAATTTTCAAAGAAATTCACGAAAAATGGCCCTTTTTGGCACTTGCGTGTCGATTAGGATTGCTGGATATTGTGATCTCAGTTTCAATTCTTCGGGAAATAGCTCCCGTTGAAGTCAAAAATTCTAAATCTATACGTATTAGCCTGCCGCGGTTCAGCATTGAATGGTAATTCGGTGTCAAAATCCCGCGGTGGTAGCCAGTTGCAATTTCTGTTGCGTGACAATTACGAGGTTGTTTTATAGCGGGGTTTCCCGCAACAGCTTTTCATGATGGAAGCGGGCGCAACCGATGCCAGGAGGGCGTGCTGGGGTGAGCAAGGACGAAATGGAAAGAAATAAAAACGAGCTATTTGTAATCACCGGTGGTGCAAAAGACGGGGCTACCAATGTTACCCAGTCTAGCGCATCGGCGGCCACCCATGCCAGACAGTTGTCCAAAAACGTGAGTCTCGTAAATCAGAAAACAATCCAGTGGATCCAGTCTCGCGCGGAAGAGGTATTTGCGCAGGTCGACGATTCCCTGTTCATGATGGCGGAAAAAGCCCATCAGCAGGACGAGCAGGATCAGCTCTTTCAGGCGATTCGGGCGATTCGCGTCGAACACAGCAATCTGATTGATGGGTTTTGCGATGGAGTTGAGGATCGCTTTCACAATCCTCGCAATGATTCGCCGGGCGAAGACGCCGGCGCGGATCTGAGCACCTCGCTGAAAAGTCTTTCTCTGGTCAATAACGATGATCTGGAGCAGCAGGTGGCTATTCGTTCCATGGTGTCGAATATTCGTCGCGATCACGCCGAGGCCATCGCCGCACTTTCCCTGCGCCTCGATACCTTGCTGCCCAGCAAAATTTACGATGAAAACCTGCCACTCGGTCCGGCCGCGATCTGTACCGCGTTTGCGGATTCGCTGGACGAAGTTGAAGTATCGTTGCGCGCGCGTATGACCGTGCTGAAGAAATTTGAGCTGCAACTGGTAAATCGGCTGGGCGAGCTATACGAAGCCTGCAATCAGTTGCTGATCGAGCAGGGCGTATTGCCGGCAATTGAAGATCCCCTGCGCCACCGCAATCGCGCGGGCGCGCCGACCGAGAACGTGCCGCGGCAGGAAGCCGTAGTCTCCTCAGACCCCGCTGCTGCGACTCCGTCTTCACCGGGCGCGCACAGTGGATTGCCTGGCGCACAGCCAGGTATGCCCCCCGGGTATCCCGAGGTTGGCCAGCCGGGCTCCGGGATGGTGGCCGGCGGCGCTACCGGTGCTTCTTATTCTGCGGCGGGAACACCGGCCGGCGTTGACGGCGGTACGATTTCCGGAGGCACATACTCCGGTGCGCCGGGACTCGTTCCCGCAGGTGCCGGCGCGCCGGCCATGGCAACGCCGACATTGTTGCAGCACCTAGGTCAATTCCAGATGGCATTGCCTGCGCAAGCCGGTGCCACGGGCCAGCTGGTAAATGTTACGGACCTGTTGCAGCAGCGCCTGGTTGAGTCCAAGCAGAGTGCTTCTCTCCACGAGTTGGACAGCGAAGTCATCCGATTGGTGGATATGCTGTTCTCGTTCATGCTGGAGGATCGCAATCTGGCTGAGCCCATTAAGGTTCAGCTGATTCGCCTGCAGCTGCCAATGTTGAAGCTGGCGGTGAATGACAAAGCGTTTTTCAGCAAGGGGGGGCACCCGGCTCGCCGCCTGTTAAACGAGCTTGCCGATGCGGCAATCGGCTGGCAACCCGGTGAGAATTATCTGAACGACCCGCTGTATCGCGAGGTCTGCACGATTGTTGAGGAGGTCCTGGCGGAGTACGACCAGGACGACCGGGTTTTCCTGCGCCTGCTGGAGTCGTTTCGCGAATTTTCGCAACGAGAGCGCAAGCGCGCTCAGGTGATGGAGCGCCGCACCATTGATGAAGCGCAGGGCACTGCGCGGGTCGAGGCTGCCAAAGCGCGGGTTGCCGCTGTCTACGATACGCTAACCGCCGAACGCAAACTGCCGAAAATCGTTCACGAATGGTTGAACCGTGTGTGGAGTAGTGTGCTGTTTCGCGCGTGCCTGAAAGAGGGGACAGACAGTGGTGTCTGGCGTCAGCATGTACTTACCGCGCGCGACCTGATCTGGAGTGTGGTTGCTCCGATGCCGGAGAGCAGCGTAAAAATGCAGCGTCTTCTTCCTGGTCTGAAAAAGCGCCTTGAGGACGGTGCGCAGTCTCTTTCCATGAGCACTGGTGACCGCCAGCGGCTAATGGGCGGGCTTGACGTGTTGTATCGTGAGCGCCAGACATTGGGCGAGCGGGTGGAGTCTGAGCGCGAGCGTCGTACTCGCGAGCGTCTGGTGCAGGAGCTGCGCCGGGAGGCGGACAGTGTGCTGGCTATTCCCGTCGCAGAGGAAGCTGCCGGCGAATGTGACAGTGGGCTACTTGATATGGGTGGTGCCGGGTCACAGCCCGAGGTGCTGGACGAGGCGCGGGAATTACCTGCAGACCAGAAAGCACTGCCGGATGTGGAAGAAATTCAGCAAGTTGTGACCGAGGCCGGGGTCACAGAATCTGCCAACCTCACACCGTTGCCCAGCGACGATAGTCACTGGCAGCAGACCTATCACCTCAAGGACAGCTGGTTTTTGCTGCGCCACCCGGAAAAACTGCCTGTGCGCTGCCGACTGGCGGCCATAATTCGCGAGCTTGATCAGTTTATGTTCGTCAATCGCCAGGGCGCCAAAGTGGGTGTTTACTCTCGCCTGGAGCTGGCCCATGCGTTGCGCGATGAAGAGTTGCTGCCGCTTGAGCAGGGGCCCCTGTTTGAGCGGGCGCTGCAGTATGTGGTGGGCAACTGTGGCGAGAGCAAGATCGCCATTCGTGTGTAACCGCCCCTCTACTGCCTGCGACCCACAGGATTGGTATATGATTGGCCATAAATGTGGGCCGCTATTGGCAGATACTTCTTCGCTTCCATAAAATAGCTCCCTGCTCAGTTCCAGTGGAGTTACGTTTTGAAATATCAGGTCCAGTCAGGGTGGCTGTCCGGCGTTCGTCGCGTGGCAAGTCCGCATTGCAATGCCCGCCCGGACGATACTGAAGTGGATCTGTTGGTTATCCACAGTATTAGCCTGCCACCGGGCCAGTACGGTGGCGCCTACATCGACGAGTTCTTCCTCGGCCATCTGGATATCGACGCCCACCCCTATTTTTCCGAAATAGCCACGCTGCGGGTTTCCGCGCACCTGGTGATCGACCGCAACGGCCGGGTCACCCAGTATGTGCCTTTTGATGCCCGCGCCTGGCACGCAGGGCAATCGACTTTTTGTGGGCGTGAGAACTGCAATGATTTCTCAATAGGGATCGAGCTGGAAGGTCTGGAAACCGATACCTACACCCCGGCGCAATACGAGGCGCTGGCGGAAGTTTCGGTAGCAATTCTGGAGGCCTATCCGGCCATTGACCGGTCACGGATTACCGGGCACTCGGACATTGCGCCGGGGCGCAAGCTGGACCCAGGTCCGGGATTTGACTGGGACCTTTATTTTAATAAATTGGATCGACTCACCGGAGCGGTTGACAGCTAGCTCTATCGGTAGACAGCGAACCAAATTTGATAGCGGGGGAGCTATGGCACTTCTGATTGTGCTGTTGGCATTGGGGCTTGTTCAGGTTTGGGGGTCCGGCGGACCCTTGCATCGCGATGCGTGGTTTGGGCATTGGCAGGCGTATGTGTTCCGCCAGCCGGCATTGCGTGCCAGGTCGGGTATCGGCTTTGGTATTCTGGTGCTGCTACCGGTAGTGGTGGTGGCCATTGCGCTGGCGCTGGCGGAGTCGATACTCGGGTGGCTCGGAGTCATTCTGATCAGTGTGCCGGCGCTTTTGTACAGTTTCGGGCGTGGCAATTTTAACGATACGCTGGCGACTTATCTTCGCGCCTGGTACCAGGGGGATCTGGAGGCTGCAAAGTCTGCTGCGGCACCTTTGATGACGCCCGACGATACAGATGCCGCGGAGAGAGCGCCGGACGCGCAAACACTGCATCGGGTTGTGTTTCGTGCCGCAGTGTATCGCGCGTTTGAGCGCCTGTTTGCGGTGCTGTTCTGGTTCCTTTTGCTAGGCGTACCCGGCGCACTGCTGTACCGGGTGAGTCAGATGGCAGTGGAGGCATTCTCCGGCGACCCTCAAGATGCTGCTGATCGTGATGTCCTGGCGCAAAATAAATCGCTGGCGGCGCGTTGGCTGTGGCTGGTCGAATGGCTGCCGGTGCGCGCATTGGGATTCACGCTGGCGATAGTGGGCAATTTTGCTGGCTGCTACCGCGTCTGGCGCGAGCGGTTGACCTGCAAGGAAACTACCACCGCTGACGTCCTCGAGCACTATTTGGAGGGGGCGCTAGGTGGCATCGATAGCAGTGAATGCAGTGCCGGCGTCGCGGTCAACGAGGGGCAGCGTTTATGTGGCGCTGAAGTTGAAGCCATGCAGGCGCTGCTTTCGCGAGCGCTGTTGATGTGGATTACACTGATGGCACTGTACGTGCTGTTTTGGTAGCTAGTGGCCCACTGAAAGCGAAAATTTGTGTCTGAATTGTACTCCAGCTCACCTGTTCTTCCTCTGGATTTCCCTGTGGCGGCGGATGTTTTCAGCGCCGCCGAGCGTTTATCCGGGCTTGTCCATCGCACTCCGCTCATATATTCCTCCACGCTTAGTGAACGGCTGGGTGCGGATATCTATTTCAAATGTGAGCACCTGCAGAAGGTCGGGGCGTTTAAGGCGCGCGGCGCGGCGAATGCATTGTTTGCCTTGCCCCCAGGCACTGCCATTGTTGCGACGCATTCTTCAGGAAATCACGGGGCCGCTTTGGCCTGGGCTGCGGCACAGCGGGGGCTCCGTTGTATGGTGGTAATGCCGGAAAACGCGCCGCAAGCGAAAAAATCGGCTGTCGCCGCGTATGGTGCGGATATCGTTCAGTGTGTACCCACGCTGGCGGCTCGCGAGTCGACCCTGGCACAGGTGGTTGAGGATACGGGTGCGCATGTCGTGCCCCCGTTTGATGACTCGCGCATTATTGCCGGGCAGGGCACTGTCGCGCAGGAGGTGCTCGGGCAGTGTCGGGAAATGGGATTTGAGCCAGATCTGCTGGTGGCCCCGGTGGGGGGCGGCGGTCTGTTGGCTGGTGTGGGACTGGCCGTTTCTGCGCTGGCGCCGCAGGTCAAGGTGTTGGGCGCCGAGCCCGCCGGAGCGGATGATGCCCACCGCTCCTTCCGCGGCGGTGTACGTGTGACCGAGCAAACCCCGACTACCATCGCCGACGGCCTGCGTACCACGTTGGGTGAGCGCAACTTTACGATTATCCGAGAAACCGTCAATGACATAGTGACCGTTTCCGAGGCCGGTATCCTGGAGGCCCTGTCCCTGTTGTGGGTGCGCACCAAACAGCTGGTGGAGCCTTCAGCGGCAACGGGGCTGGCTGCTGTGCTTGAGCACCCGGCACGCTTCCGCGGTAAACGCGCGGTGGTGGTCCTGACCGGAGGCAATATGGATCTGGCCGCAATGTCGGCGCTGCTTTCGAAAGGGGATTAAGCGCCCGTTGAAAGCGCCGTGCAGGAGGGTTGGTATGAAATTTCTGGTGTTCGGGCTCTTGCGAGGCCACTGCGTGAGTACTGCTACACTGGGGGGAATAATGTTCCCGGTGGTAGCGATGCTTGTACTCGCACTCCCGGTGGCTAGCCAGGCCGAATCATTTGCTCTGACGTCACCGGATTACGCCGAGGGCGACACGATGCGCGCCGCGCACCTGTATTACGGCTTCGGCTGTAATGGCGAGAATGTTTCACCGCCCCTGAAGTGGTCCGGGGCCCCGGAAGGAACCCGCAGTTTTGCCCTGGTGATGCATGACCCGGATGCGCCCACCGGCAGTGGCTGGTGGCACTGGGTGGTATTCAATATTCCTGCGCAGGTGACAAGCCTGCCGGAAGGCTCGGGTGATCTCAAAAATGGACTGATCCCGGAAGCGATTCAAAGTCGCACGGATTTTGGTAGCCCCGGTTACGGCGGTGCCTGCCCGCCGCAAGGGCAAGGGGAGCACCGTTACCAGTTTCGAGTGTACGCGCTCAAAGTGGAGCAGTTGCCGCTGGATGAAAACAGCCCCGCGGCGATGGTGGCGTCCCAGATCAATGCCAATAAACTGGCAGAGGCGCAACTCGAACTAAAATTTGGACGCTAGCGGCCGTTTGAGAACAGGCTGCAGTACCGAACATCAGGCAAGCCGATAAAAGGAAACAGAGCCTGCCCATGCAAAAGCAAAACATGACCTGGGGTGAAGCACTTAGGATCTACCTCAAGCCCAAAGTGCTGGCGATGTTTTTTCTCGGCTTTTCTGCTGGCCTGCCGCTATTGCTTGTGTTTTCTACTCTGACTGCCTGGCTGCGAGATTATGGCGTTAGCCGTACGGCAATCGGCTTCTTTGCCTGGGTCGGTATTACTTTTTCCATCAAGGTGCTTTGGGCGCCGGTCATCGATCATCTGAAGATCCCCGTTTTGACACGTGTGATGGGCAAACGTCGTAGCTGGATGATTGCCGCGCAGATTGGCGTGGCCCTGGGACTGCTGGGGATGGCAAGTGTCAATCCTCAGCTCGCCCTGACTCAAGTGGCGGTGCTGGCGGTTATCGTGGCGTTTTGCTCCGCATCCCAGGATGTGGTTATCGACGCGTATCGCATTGAGTCTGTGGATCGAGATTTGCAGGGGGCGATGGCCGCGAACTACGTTTTTGGTTATCGCATCGCCTTGCTGGTGGCGGGTGCCGGTGCTCTGTATGTAGCGGAGCTGGCAAACTGGTCTGTCGCCTATGCCACCATGGCCGCTCTGATGGGGGTGGGTGTCATCACCACATTGCTGATCTCTGAGCCAGACCATGAAAAAGTCAAAGCCATGGCAGAAGACTTTCAGCATGCGTGGGTGGACCGGATGCTCGGCAGCGGTCAGCACAGCAGGATCTGGGAGTGGTTTGTACGCGCAGTTGCCTGCCCGTTTATTGAATTTTTCCAGCGCAATGGCCGCTTCGCCCTGGTGCTTCTGTTGTTTATTGGCGTTTATCGGCTAAGTGATATTGCCATGGGCGTAATGGCAAACCCTTTCTATCTGGACCTGGGTTTCAGCAAAAGTGACATTGCCCAGATCACCAAAGTATTCGGCTTCTTTTTCACCATTTTCGGATCTTTTCTCGGCGGCTTGCTGGTGGTGCGTTTTGGTATCATGCGCCCGCTGATTCTCGGCGCGGTGATGGTTGCGGCAACCAACCTTTTGTTCGCGCATCTGGCCAATATCGGTCCGGACAAAACATGGCTGGCACTGGTAATCAGTGCTGACAACGTTAGTGCCGGATTATCCAATGCGGTTTTTATTGCGTATTTGTCCAGCCTTGCGAACCAGGCCTACACGGCGACCCAATATGCGCTGTTCAGCTCATTGATGACTTTGCCGGGAAAATTTATCAGTGGCTTCTCGGGTATCGTGGTAGATGCACAGGGGTACAATCTTTTCTTCACCTATGCCGCGATCATTGGATTGCCGGCCATTCTGTTGTCCATTTATCTATGGTGGCGCAAGCGGCGGGAAGAAGCTCTGGCAGAAGATGCCGCGCCACGCTAATCGCATAGAGCTCTGTGTCGGCGAGTCGGTGGTGGGATACGGCTAGCGCGAACTTCTTTCGTCAAAGCATCTACAGGTCTCCCTTCTTCGGCCACCGATAATGTGTCAGGTCCACCTTCCCCCTTACCAAGGTAATTCCCTCTGCCTCCAGGCGCTTCTTCTGTCGCTGAAAACCGGGCTCCGGGAGAGAGATCTTCCCCTGCGCATTGAGCACGCGGTGCCAGGGCAGGGTGGTGTCTTTCGGGAGTTTTTTAAGGGTGTGGCCGACGAGCCTTGCGGCCCGAGGAAGGCCGGCCAGCTCCGCCAGCCCGCCATAAGTGACCACTCGTCCCGCAGGTACCCGCGCGAGTGCAAGGAAGATGCGAGTTGTGGCATCATTGGTAGGTGATGTAGGTTTCTGCACCATTTCCGATCCTGAAGTTTTATGAACTTCTGCGCTATGTCGAACTATTAGGTTATTAGTTTTAAGAAGCTAATAATATAAAGCTATCGAAAGGTTGTTTCGTGCTCTCTGTTGTTCCCCGATTTTCCCCGAATCCTTCGTTTATTTCTGCACTTTTCTCCTGCAAAAGAGTCATTACCCTGCTCCTCTGTCTTGCGACTGCCCTGCAGGCGCATGCCGGCGTGCTCAGTCTTGCCAATGGCGACCGGATCTACGGCGAGCTGGTGCTGGTGGAAAAAGACAATGTGGTCTGGAACTCAGAGACTTTTGGTGAAATCACCGTCGAAAAAGGGAAGATCCTGTCGCTGGAAACCGACAAGGATCTCAAGATTGCCGGGCGTGATGAACCGTGTGCTCTGGCCGGTCATCGCCAGGAGCAGTGGGAACTCTATTGTGACGAAGGCTCCGGCTGGGTGATGGACTTTCCGGCCATTGACCGCGCTGAACCCTACGTCAACTTCGTCGGTAATCCGATTATATTTCACGGTAACGTGGCCGCCTCCGGGGTATTTGAAGAAGGTAACCGCGAGCGGGAAGACTGGGACATCAATGCCAACTTCGACGTGCGCAATGGCGATTTCCACCACATCATCGGCACCCAGTACCAGAACCAGAACAACCCGGAAATTGATGACCTGGAAAAGTACCGCCTGAGCTACGATCTGCGCTGGATCTTTGCGGAGAAGTGGTTCGCCGCGGGTAACAGCTCCCTGGTACATGAAGAGGCGCGCAATATTGACCTGACCACAACCCTCGGTCTCGGTCTCGGTTACCTGTTTTTCGATACGGACAAGTCCGCGCTCTCCATCCAGGGCGGTGTCAGTAGTCTGAAAGATGAATATATTGACCCTAGCCTCAATGCAACCGGCGACAAGCGCTACGCCGCAGGCCGTTCCGCCTGGAACTACCGCTACAAGTTCGATATGGGCCCTGAGGTCTATTACAACCAGGAATTACTGCAGTCTTTTGAGTCCAGCGATGACTACCAGAGTACCGCCGAAATCGGTGTGCGCACGCCTCTGGTCAAAGGTATCCTGATGGAAGTGAAGTACGCCTGGCAGTATGACAACACACCGTCCATCGACAGTGAAAAACAAGACACCAAAATGACGGTAGGTGTGGGCTATTCCTGGTAACCCAAGTCCTAGTCCTGGTAATGCCGCGTCCTGTAGCCCCGCGCAGTAGAGATTATTTATGAACGTAAAAAACAGTGTTATTGCCATCACCGGAGCCGGGCAGGGTCTGGGGCGATCCATGGCCGTGTATCTTGCCCAGCGCGGTGCTCGACTGGCGTTGCTCGATGTCAACCAAGAGCGCCTGGATGAAAGTGTCGCGGCCTGCGAGGCGGCCGGCGCTGAAGCGAAAAGCTATGTGGTGGATGTTTCCAGCGAAGAAGCCGTGGACCGCTGTTTTGAGGCGGTCACAGCGGATTTCGGTGCGCTGGATGTACTTGTGAACAACGCCGGTATCATGCGCGACGGCATGTTGCTGAAGGTGAAGGACGGCAAGGTCACCGAGCGGATGTCGCTGGCTCAATGGCAATCGGTGATTGATGTAAACCTGACCGGCGTATTCCTGTGTACCCGCGCGGCTGCGGGCGTTATGGCGGAGAAGGGTAACGGTGGCGTGATCGTCAATATCTCCAGTGTGTCCCGTGCGGGGAACATGGGGCAGACCAACTACTCCGCTTCCAAGGCCGGTGTCGCCACCATGACCGTCACCTGGGCGCGGGAACTGGCCCGCTACGGCGTTCGCGTAGCAGCCATTGCACCGGGCTTTATCGGCACCGAGATGGTGGCGCAGATGCGCCCCGAGATTCTTGAAGGGCTGGTGAAACAGGTCCCGCTACGCCGTATTGGCGAGCCGGATGAGATTGCCAGTACCGTCTCTTTTATTATCGAAAACGACTATCTCACCGGGCGAGTGGTGGAAATTGACGGCGGCGCCCGCATGTAACTGATCTGGCGGGCACGCTTATTCCTGATTGATAGTGTTGCCCGGCCCTCTACCATTCCTTCTGGAGCCCGGGCCCATGCGTCCATTACTGCTGTTGTTCATTATTCTGCCCATCCTGGAAATGTGGGTATTGATTAGCGTTGGAGAGGAAATCGGCGCGCTTCCCACGATTGGCCTGGTGCTGCTGACGGCGGTGGTTGGCCTGGCGCTGCTCAAGCGGCAGGGTATCTCCACCGTTATGCGGGCACAGCAGAAGATGCAGATGGGTGAGTTGCCCGCCAAAGAAATGGCCGAAGGTATCTTCCTCGCAGTGGGCGGTGCTCTACTGCTTACCCCGGGCTTTATTACCGACACTATCGGCTTTGCCTGCCTGATTCCCGGTATCCGCCAGCTGGTGCTTGGGCGGTTACTGAGCCACATCGTGGTAGTGCGCGGCCCGGGCCCCGGATACCAGAACCCCCACGGAACCCATGGGCAGGGACCTGGTGCGCAATCCGGTGGCCCTGCACGCGAAGACCGAGGTCCGCGCAACGTGATCGAGGGCGATTACGAGCGAGATGACTCGGATTCCAGCCGCAAGTCTGATTGATGGTCGTTTTTTGAGCGCTTAGCCCGCTCTTCAACGTAAATCGTGCGAATTTTCTCGGCACCAATTCCTGCTTCCTTCTTGCCTCCCTCCTGTCTTTCCCAAGTCGAGCGCCAACAGGTGCTCGGCTGACAAAAATTCCCCAGTTTTTTTCTTCGCCGCTGTTGAAATTGCAGTATGGCCCCCGCATATAGGCTCCACTCAAGATTTTTCCCAGCGCCGGGTACCGGAACTGGGGCAGGTCGGACCCTCGAGGTGAGGGGCGGCCCCTTGTTATTGCAACCCTAAAACGACGCATTGGAGAGCCAATCCATGAAAATTCGTCCTTTACACGACCGTGTAGTCGTACGCCGTAAGGAAGAAGAACAGAAAACCGCGGGCGGCATCGTTCTGCCTGGCGCAGCGAAAGAAAAGCCGAACCAGGGCGAAGTGGTTGCCGTGGGCGAAGGCAAGCAACTGGAGAACGGCGACGTTCGCGCACTGTCCGTAAAAGTCGGTGACACCGTAGTATTCGGCCGCTATGCCGACAGCAACACCCTCAAGGTGGACGGCGAAGAGCTGATCATCATGAGCGAAGGCGACATCTACGGCGTACTGGAAGGCTAAGGCTCGGGCCATTAGCTCCGGTATCTGATAACGACGAACAGAATTGAGGAATTAAGACCATGGCAGCAAAAGACGTTAAATTTGGTGATGACGCTCGCCAAAAAATGCTGAACGGCGTAAACATCCTGGCAGACGCCGTAAAAACCACCCTGGGACCGAAAGGCCGTAACGTGGTTCTGGACAAAGCCTTCGGCGCGCCGACCGTAACCAAAGACGGCGTATCCGTAGCCAAAGAAATCGAACTGAAAGACAAGTTCGAAAACATGGGTGCGCAGATGGTGAAGGAAGTGGCTTCCAAGGCCTCCGACACCGCCGGTGACGGCACCACCACCGCTACCGTATTGGCTCAAGCCATCGTCACCGAAGGCCTCAAATCCGTGGCTGCAGGCTTCAACCCGATGGATCTGAAGCGCGGTATCGACAAAGCCGTAGCCGCTGCCGTTGAGCACATCGCCAGCCTGTCCACTCCTTGTGAAGACAGCAAGTCTATCGCCCAGGTAGGTACCATCTCCGCGAACAGCGACGAGCACGTTGGCACCATCATCGCCGAAGCGATGGAAAAAGTTGGTAAAGAAGGCGTTATCACCGTGGAAGAAGGTTCCGGCCTGGAAAACGAGCTGGACGTCGTAGAAGGCATGCAGTTCGATCGCGGCTACCTGTCTCCTTACTTTATCACCAACCAGGAGAACATGACTGCCGAGCTGGACAGCCCGTTCATCCTGCTGGTTGACAAGAAAATCTCCAACATCCGCGACCTGCTGCCTCTGCTGGAGCAAGTAGCCAAGGCTTCCAAGCCGCTACTGATCATTGCCGAAGACGTAGAAGGCGAAGCGCTGGCCACTCTGGTAGTGAACAGCATGCGCGGTATCGTGAAAGTAGCTGCGGTGAAAGCGCCGGGCTTCGGCGACCGTCGTAAGGCTATGCTGCAGGACATCGCTATCCTGACCGGCGGCACCGTCATCTCTGAAGAAGTTGGTCTGGAGCTGGAATCTACCACTCTGGAGCACCTGGGTACCGCCAAGCGCGTCACTCTGTCCAAAGAGAACACCGTGATCGTTGACGGTGCTGGCGACGTTGCCGACATCGAAGCGCGTGTTAAGCAGATCCGCGCCCAGATCGAAGAATCTTCTTCCGACTACGACAAAGAAAAGCTGCAAGAGCGTGTTGCCAAGCTGGCTGGCGGTGTTGCGGTGATCAAGGTTGGCGCTGCCACCGAAGTCGAAATGAAAGAGAAGAAAGCCCGCGTAGAAGACGCCCTGCACGCGACCCGCGCTGCGGTAGAAGAGGGTGTGGTTCCTGGCGGTGGTACCGCTCTGGTTCGCGCTACCCAGGCGATCAACGTGACCGGTGACAACGAAGATCAGAACCACGGTATTGCTGCCGCACTGCGTGCCATGGAAATGCCGCTGCGCCAGATCGTAGCCAACGCCGGTGACGAAGCCTCTGTGGTTGTCGACAAAGTGAAGCAGGGCGAGGGCAACTTCGGCTACAACGCCGGTACCGGTGAGTACGGCGACATGTTGGAAATGGGTATTCTCGACCCAGCCAAGGTAACCCGCTCTGCGCTGCAGGCTGCAGCTTCTATTGCTGGCCTGATGATTACCACCGAAGCCATGGTTGCAGAAATCCCGGAAGATAAGCCGGCTGCACCTGATATGGGTGGCATGGGCGGAATGGGTGGCATGGGCGGCATGATGTAAGCCGGCCTCCAGCCAAGCCATAAAAAAACCCCGCTTTGCGGGGTTTTTTTATGGCTGAACAATTTGCTTTCGCACTCGGGTATCCCGCCCACTTGTCAGCAAGCAATCTGATACAGCGGCGCGGGCTCTTTCACCTTGTTGCCTGGACCGCAACCGTTACCACTCTCATTCCCGCTTCCATACCCGTTCCCAATCCCATTACCAGAGCCGTGACCAAGGCAGTCCATAGGGCTTAGAACACCCTTGCTGCCGCGATTGACCACGTGGGTGTAGATCTCAGTGATGCTGATATCGGAATGCCCCAATAGTTCTTGGATCGTCCGCAGGTCATACCCCGATTCAAGCAAGTGCGTGGCAAAACTGTGCCGGAACGCGTGTGCTCGTGCCGGCTTGTGGATCCCGGCGGCCTTTACCGCTCGGCGGATCTGCTTGGCCAATGCGGTTGGGTGCAGGTGATGCCGGCGTACCTCGCCAGTGCGCGGGCAGGGCCCGGTCTGAGATGCCGGAAACAGATATTGCCAACCAAGCTCGCTGGCCGCCTTGGGGTACTTCCGCGCAAGCGCATCGGGAAGATAAACATTGCCGACACCATCGGCCATGTCCTGTTCATGCAGAATACGTACACGCTCAATTTGGCGACGCAGATCCGCGACAAGCCCCTGTGGCAATATCGTCGTACGGTCCTTATTTCCTTTACCGCTGCGCACATAAATATTATTGCTGCCAAAGTCGATATCTTTCACCCGAAGTGAGAGCATCTCAGCCGAGCGCAAGCCTGATCCATATAGCAACTGCACCCGCAATCGCCCAGACCCAGAAAGATGCGATAAAATCGAGGCTACTTCTGCGCGGCTGTAAACCACTGGAAGGCGGCGAGGGCGTTTCGCCTGAGTGAACGAAAGATCCTTAAGTTCGATCTCCAGAAATCGGGTGTACAGATATACCAGCGCGTTCAAAACAATTCGCTGAGTACCTACGGAGCAGTCCCGCTCCTCCGACAAATGGGTAAGAAACAGCTCCACTTCTGGAACGCTCATATCCTGGGGGTGCCGTTTGTTGTGAAACAGTATGAATCGCTTAATCCAATGGATGTATGTACGTTCAGTCGTATAGGCAAGACCGGCTTCACGCATGTGCAACCGAAGGGTGTCTAAAAATCGAACGGGGCGCACCGATACGCGTTTTCGAATGTTGTCCATATAATAACCATCGCTACTGTTTTTATATACAGTATAGCTGTAAATAAACCGCGTCAACGCCAGATTCAGAAGCCTATGGCTTGTGTGCAGCGAATGAGATAGGCTAAACCGTTGATATACAAAGGGTTTGGATATCTCAAACAAGCCATTTGGAAAACAAGAACAAAAGCCATGGGCTTCTTCTGCTCGCATGAATGTGACGGCCTGCTTCTATAGGTTGTTGATTCTTGGTTATTCTTGTTGAGGTGTTGATTTTTGCGCCGAGGAACAATTGCTTCTGCAACAAAAGCCTATGGCGTATGAATAAAACTGTTATGTGATTACCCGAGTAGAGAGAAAGCGTTGAGTAGTGCAACTAGGAGAATAGAGCCTTTGACTGAGCGAGCCAGGTTTGGCTACACGCTGGCATGGGTTCTTTACGGGCCAATTATCCGATATTCGCATTTAGGGCGCGAGGCCGACATGGTGGATATATCATCACAGATCAAACTCGTATTGGCGGCATTGCCAATTATTGTCCTGTGTGTTTTCAATGTTCCAGAGTATGTGTCACCGAAAAATTTTGCATACTTTGTATTTGCTTGGCACATAGCCGTTTTCGTCGCTACCTTCTCCATTCTAAATGAAAAAGCTCTTAGTAGATTTTATAAACGTTCTAAGAATATTAAAGAGATACGAAGACTTGTAGAAGTTTGCGAATCTCAAAGCTATCTTTGGTTCATGGCCTTTGTATCATTCGTGCTGATGTTGGTTGTAATCATGGCTTATCTCTACTTTTGGGCATTCGACGCCTTGGACACTGCACTCACATAACAAGCAGCGGCAGAGCGACAGCCAACACTACGCACCTTTTGTGTTGCTCGCTGTCGCTCAAATATTAACACAAAAGGCGCTCCGCGTTGGCTGCGCCTGCGCTGGGCGTTAGTGCATACATGAATACAGAAGACTATCTCAGTAAATTGATGGCAATTTTTCCAGAGTTTGAAGGATCATGGAAAAATGAAGATATCTATAGAGAAGATGATGGTTCGTTTACTGAGCACAGCTTGATGGCCTGCTTTACGGATTTTTATAGAAATCATTTTAGGCTTTACACCAAGTCTCAGAGCATAGCCTTTTCCCAACTCATGGAAGAAATTGTTGCGCCTGATTCCGATGATTCGGATCTGCTAGCTAATGCCATATGTACCTGTTTTTTAGAGAATATTGCCGGCGATAATGAAGGGGAGTTTCTTCGGCCCTTTCTAGGGAAGTCTTGCTTGAGGTACTACCTATGCTGGGTATAAATTGCACTAACAAGGTGCTGCAGCCGACGTCTTACTTTGCGCACTTTTTGCGCGGTCACTGCGCTCCCATTTTCGCGCAAAAAATGCGCAAAGTAAGCCGCCGCTGAGCACGGCGTTATGCGTCATGAAGGTAGATCATGAGTACAACTGAAATTTGTCGATGGATCATTGGTGGCAGCTGGATTTATCATGGTCTTATGCCAAAGATCATTATGGTCGCTCCTCTAGAGCACGCAATGACCAAAAAATTCGGCTTTAGTGAGGAAATATCGTATCTAATTACTAAAGCAGCGGGAGTGAGCGAAATTATTTTTGGTATCGTATTTTTATTTTTCTACCGCTCTATAGTCATTAACTTAGCCAGCATCGCTGCGTTGTCAGCTCTATTGGCTTTCGTCGCCCTTAGCTCTCCGGAGCTATTAATGGAGGCATTTAATCCAGTTACAACAAATGTTCCACTTGTTGCGTTGGGTGCAATTCTAATTGTGGAGCTTCGTAGAGCCCAGCCGCATAACAATGCGCTGCAGGCCGACAGCTTACTTTGTGCACCTTTTGCGCGGTCGCTGTCGCTCCCATTTTTGCGCAAAAGGCGCACAAAGTAAGCTGCGGCTGAGCGCGGCGTTAGGTGAGTGATGAATAAGCCACTAAGAATTTACATAATTTGGCTTTTTCCAATGATAGGGTTATCGCTACTGGCCGCTTCGTTTATTCCGGTCAAATTCATAGCGGCCGTTGCGTTTATCTTAAGTTTTACGGTGCCAGTCGATAGAGCTCGAGTGTCAATGCTGAAAAAAGGTGAAAACCTACCATCCCGGAAAGCGGCATCGATTCTAATATCCGTGTTTTTGGTTTTCCCCGTAGCATGTGGGCTTTATGTCGGGTTTACATCAGAAATCGCAGAAGGTATGTATAGAGCAAATACAGTAGTAAGTACTCTTATGGTACTTCCGGGTGTGCCATTTATTTTCTACTGTATTCTATTTTTTAGTGAAGCTACTTGGAAAAGGGGGCTGCAAAAGTATGCCCAAGCATAGTGCCTATCCACCTAACAAACAGCGGCAGAGCGACAGCCAACGCTACGCACTTTTTGTGTTACTCGCTGGCGCTCAAACATTAACACAAAAAGCGCTCCGCGCTGGCTGCGCCTGCGCTGGGCGTTAGGGCAATGGCCATGAAATCGACTATTTTGGCGCTAGCTATGTCCTCATTTGTAAACGCAGAGGAACCGGTAAATTTTGAGTTTACCAAAGTGCCGTGTAAGCCTGATTGGGCTGAGAGTGAGAATGTATGGGTAGCTCTAAATGAATTACCTCATACGACTGAACTTTCGGAAATAAAGGCCTGTGTTAACCCTGCAAGTACGTTAAACATTTTTGGTTTTTTTAAGCTAAACCAGTATTGTCGAGTTTATTTGAGGTGTCGTAAGAATAATGAAAGCGGGGGTTTGCTTCTTCATCCAATCGTCGCAGTTGATCTTGAAATGGCCTCAGGAAAAGTTGCTGCGGTTAGTAGGGTGCTTCGAGAATCGCCCTAACAAGCAGCGGCAGAGCGACAGCCAACGCTACGCATCTTTTGTGTTACTCGCTGGCGCTCAAACATTAACACAAAAGGTGCTCCGCGCTGGCTGCGCCTGCGCTGGGCGTTATGTTTTCGTATGGAAATGAAAGATTTCGAGATTAAAGTACTTCGCGCATTAGCTCAAGTTGATAAAGAAAAGCATTCTTTGTTGTCTCAAATCGAAGTCGCGTCAGTAGTAGAGCGTGATTATTCCGGTGTTGGATTATTTACTAAATTTAGTGTCCCAAGCGCGGTACCAAATTTAGACCTGAATCGAACAAAAATGGAAGATTTTCCTGCTTGCTATTTGGCGCACCCAGAACTCGAAGCCGGAGCAGGAGTTATTCTTTGGCTATCTAACGGTAAAATAGACACCCTAGAGTGTTTTGCTTATGAAGCGGAGTGGCCCGATAATGAAACTCTTTTTCAAGTAAAAACATAACAAGCCGCTCAAGGCTCGGCCGTAAACGGCCTGGACCTCCGCTGCGTTGCTCGTTTTGCGTTTATTCGCTACGCTAACGCAAAACCATCAACACAGCTCCGGCCCCTTAGCGGAGCGTTAGTGTTTTTTACAGCGGTAGCTTTTTGTGGTGTTGGTTTTCGGCAAGTCCGGCACATTAAAAGGTGGTTTCGGAGAGTAGTGTGGCCAGAATCGGCAACGTGAAATCGTGGCCCCACTATTTGGCATTAGCAAGTCGACTCCAGAGTATTTTCCGGCAACTCTATTTGTGCCGTGCCGCAAAAAGTAAACGTCGGCTTCGCCCACGATTTGGGTAGAGCCGGAAAGTGTGTGCCAAGTTGGCGGCACCGCACCGGGGTTTTTTCAGGTATTGTAGGGGTTAAACCGTTCGTTCTTGTCAGTGGTTGAGCCGAGTTCAGGTGTACAAAATACAGTCAATCAGTGGCCCGAAACACTAACAAGCAGCGGCAGAGCGACAGCCAACGCTACGCACTTTTTGTGTTACTCGCTGCGCTCAAACATTAACACAAAAAGCGCTCCGCGCTGGCTGCGCCTGCGCTGGGCGTTAGTGTTTTTTACAGCGGTGGCTTTTTGTGGTGTTGGTTTTCGGCAAGTCCGGCGCATTAAAAGGTGGTTTCGGAGGGTAGTGTGGCCAGAATCGGCAACGTGAAATCGTGGCCCCACTATTTGGCATCGGCAAGCCGACTTCTGAGTATTTTCCGGCAACTCTATTTGTGCCGTGCCGCAAAAGCTAAACGTCGGCTTCGCCCACGATTTGGGTAGAGCCGGAAAGTGCGTGCCAAGTTGGCGGCACCGCACCGGGGTATTTTCAGGTATTGTAGGGGCTAAACTGTTCGTTCTTATCAGTGGTTGCGTCGAGTCAAGGCGTACAAAATATAGTCAAGCAGTGGCCCGAAACACTAACAAGCAGCGGCAGAGCGACAGCCAACACTACGCGCCTTTTGTGTTACTCGCTGTCGCTCAAACATTAACACAAAAGGCGCTCCGCGTTGGCTGCGCCTGCGCTGGGCGTTATACGTCAGTAAATTATGAGTGAAGAAGGAATAAAAGCGGTTTTTGGTGTTTTGGGGTTCATTTGTTTGCTTGCGAACATAGCGCTAACGATCGAGCTGAATAACTACCCGATGAAATCCTGGGTAAAGAAATTCTTATTCTATTTGGTTGTCTGGCTAGTTCCGTTAATTGGCGCAATCTGGACTCACCGTAAGTTGAAAATTGGTTGGGCTAAAGGTGATGGGTCAAGTGGTCATGACACTCCCGTTGATCCAGGTTAGGGATCTCTGTAGCAATGCCGTATAACAATCACAGGCAGGATGCTACGGCCCTGCGGGCCTCCGCGGGACGCCTTACCTTGTGCGCATTTTGCGCGGGTCGCTGCGCTCCCATTTTCGCGCAAAATGCGCACAAGGCAAGTCGCCCCTGCTGTGGGCGTTATGGTGCCGGGCCGTAAAATTTGTTGCTTGTGCCAGCGTGTAATTTTGAGCACTGTTTTGGCCCGCAGCATTTGGCTATTTGCCATGATAATATCAAGCAGTTTCGTTCCTAGTGGTTTCGTTTAAGTCCATGGGATCGCGGCCACTCCGGTGCACTAATGTGGAGTGCCAATAAGAGAATAATTGGTTGAGGGAAGCAGGAAGTTCTTCCCTCGTTTTTAAGGAGCTTCGGCGCATTCAGTGCCTGTAGGTACTTCGGAGCGCGTCAGCCATAACCAGGCGCTGCAGCCGACATCTTACTTTGAGCACTTTGTTGCGCAGTCGCTACGCTCCTATTTTCGCGCAACAAAGCGCCCAAAGTAAGCTGCGGCTGAGCGCGGCGTTATGAGTCTTAGAGGATTCATGGAACTACCGCAAAGTAAATGGATGTATGGTGGAGCGATTCTGCTGGCACTTGTATCTGGAATCAGTGTGTTTGGTGGTCTGCCTTCAATTTGGCTTCCGATGCCATCTCCGATCGTGTATGCGGCATTTTTACTTCCCCTGAAATTATTTCTTTTTGTTACGCCGTTTCTTTACATCGTAGTTCTTCTGTTTTTTTCTTCGTCACAGTACTTTCAGAAAGTCGTCTTGGCATTAGTTATAATTTTTGGCTCGCTGAACGTGCTTTATTTTCTGAGTCTATGGGAGATTGGAGTTGAGCATCAGGGGGTTGCACACACAAGTATAGTTGCTATACAAAATCTGATAGGTTTCGGTATAGCCTTAGTTATGGCAATTACTGCTCAAATAAGAAACGAAAAAAAGTTGTCTTTTTTAGCCAATTTTCTTCTATTCACTCTATTGTCGTGGTGCGCATATCCGTACCTCGGGGCCCTCTGGTAGTGGCAACTCATAACAATCGCAGGCAGTATGCTACGGCCCTTCGGGCCTCCGCGGGACGCCCAACACTGTGCACGTTTTGTGCGGGTTGCTGCGCTCCCATTTTCGCACAAAACGTGCACAGCATTGGTCGCCCCTGCTGCGGGCGTTATGTTTCCGGAGTCTAAATGCGGAAAGAAGTACTAGATCAAGAGTTGAAAGAGCTTGCTTTTGAGTTCTTCTATTGGTTTTCTAGATTTGAGTTTTCACTCAAGGAAAATGGAATCTTGAAGAACTCAGAGGAGGGATCGAATGCCGAGCCCGGTTGGGAGAAATTTGTTTCTGAGTTTAGTGCCAAGTTTTCTCATACTGAAAATACCAAAAGATTAGTCCATTTAAGTCCAAAGCGTCAAAAGGTATCCAAGTATTCAGCTGTAAAGTGGGAAAATGTTGGTATGAATGACCATCCATCAGAGCTTGGTAAGGTTGTCCGGCTTGTTAAAACGGTAAGAAATAACTTGTTTCATGGCGGAAAACATGGTGCTGACGGTTGGGCGGATCCAGATAGAACAAAGGATCTTCTAAATACCGGAAAAATAATATTAGACCAGCTTGCGATACTAGGTGGTATAGAGGGTGACTATGCCCAGTGCTACTAAAACATAACAATCAGCGGCAGAGCGACAGCCAACGCTACGCACCTTTTGTGTTACTCGCTGGCGCTCAAACATTAACACAAAAGGTGCTCCGCGCTGGCTGCGCCTGCGCTGGGCGTTACATGCGAAGAAGCATATGAGCTCTACATTGAGAACAATTGGAATCGTAGGAATACTTCTATTCGGTTTCCTATTTTCTGGGACGTTTTTGTCGCCGGAGAAAATTGAAAGTTCAGCTAAAGGTTTTGTTAAGTACCAAATTGAAAAGGAAATTCGTGAAAATCAGAAAAAACTTAATGAATCATCAGTGACAGAGGCTGCACTGAAAGCTGCTGAAAAACTGGGGCTGGAAAGAGAGCAGCTTCAATCTAGTTTAGAGGATGAACTTCCCGAAAAAATTGCAAGCGTAATCGCTTCCATGTGTGGTTATGATTGCGAAAAGAAGAGGGCGGTAGTCAAATCAATAGCTTCTAGCTATGTAGATCGAATTAAAAGTATAAAAGTTGCCGAGAATACTTTGGCTTCTGTAGTTAAAGGGAAGTATCTTGAGATTATAGGCAACCTGAAACTTGATCTTAGAATATTCCTTGGTTCAAATTTTCTAATGTTTTTAATTTTGCTGGCTGTATCATTTGCAAAGCCAAGTTCGATGCAGCATTTATTCTTGCCTGGAATATTGCTTGTGCTGGCAACCACAGTATCTTCTTTAATCTACATTCTTGGCCAGGATTGGTTCTATACAATCTTGTACAACGACTATATGGGTTTTGGCTACTTAATTTATGTAGCTGTTATTTTTTCACTTTTGATGGATGTAGTATTGAATAAGGGTAGGGTCACAACTGAGATTATTAATGGTATCGCCAACGCTGTCGGTTCCGCATTCTCGGTGGTCCCGTGCTAGAAGCATGTAACAATCAGCGGCAGAGCGACAGCCAACGCTACGCACCTTTTGTGTTACTCGCTGCGCTCAAACATTAACACAAAAGGTGCTCCGCGCTGGCTGCGCCTGCGCTGGGCGTTAGGAGTCCAGAGTAAAGATGAGTGGTCATGACAGAAGCTTTAGTGAAAAAATGGCCATTTTCTTTGCTGTTTTTCTTGCGTTTTTTGAGGTGATCTACAACTGGTCCAATCCTTCATGGTGGCCATTTATACTTGTAGATTATATTTGTGTCGCACTGTTGCTGTATGGTGCGCTCTATAATCGGAACGTTCTGATTGGCGGTTGGGGTTTCACTTGCGGCATGTTTTACGTTGCCTTTTTCTTAGTTCTTGAAAAAGGAAAAAGCATGTTTATTTCAGTAGGTGCAGGGATTCTGCTTTTGGTTACTATAGCCGGCTTAGTCCTCGCCATTCTAGAAGCTGGTGGGAAAACTCCTAACAATCACGGGCAGTGAAGCTCCGGCCCTTCGGGCCTCCGCGGGACGGCTTACCTTATGCACGTTTTACGCGGGTCGCTTCGCTCCCATTTTCGCGCAAAACGCGCATAAGGTAATCCGCCCCTGCCGTGGGCGTTATGTTTCACAAGTAGAGTAGAGTCTAGATGGAATTCGACGCTAAGCCGCCTAAAGGGATGAAAACAATCATTTGCGATGGTGTTCCTGTCGGCTACGTTGAAGATGTCAGTTGTCTGAAAGAGGCGGCGAGGTTAGCTAAAGAGCAGCTGCAGTCAAAAGGGTTGTGGAAAGAGACTTCGAAAGCGCAATCAATATTCAGGCAGGCTAGATCGTTCGCCAATGCTGCTGCGCATATATATGAGAAAGATCTTGTTGGGCGCCCCAGAAACCCAGACGGAATATCACCTTTTGTGGTTAATGCGGCGTTCAGCGCGGAAATGTATCTAAAATGCTTACAAGAAATATATTCGGAAGTTACTGAGTCACATGTATTGACGGCATTGTTTAAATCCTTACCAAACAAGGTTAAAGATTCTATAAACAAAAACTGTAAACGCCTGGAAGGTAGTTACGAGGTTGAGAAAGGAATTCTTTTCAAAGAACATCTTAAAAATATTAACAGTGCATTTGTAGACTGGCGCTATATTTATGAAAGAAGCATGGAGCATGTGAATATTCCGCAAACAATATTCGTGTTACAGGTCCTTCACGAAACCACAACTTCAGCGCTGCAGGAAAAAACATAACAATCAGCGGCAGAGCGACAGCCAACGCTACGCACCTTTTGCGTTACTCGCTGGCGCTCAAACATTAACACAAAAGATGCTCCGCGCTGGCTGCGCCTGCGCTGGGCGTTAGCATCAACATGAACAAAATCGCACTTTCTGGAATTTTGATGAGTAGCTTTTCATATGGATATGAGATTCCTACTCACGTATGCGTAAAAGATGAAATCAGAAATTATTACTCGCTAGTGCCGGAAAAAAAGGAGAGTAAGGTTGCAATGCATGCAACTGAAATCGCTTTTAACAAGCTTATGCCCCGGTATGATGGTGTCCACTTACCGGTCTGGGCTGCAGCAAAGAAAGATGAAAGTACTTGGTTAGTTCGATTCTCAACATGTCAAGAGTCCCATAGTAGTGCAGGCTATATTTTGGTAAACCCTACATCGGGGAAAGTATCTAGGGTGCATTGGGATCACGAGTAACTATGCTAACAATCGCAGGCAGTTTGCTCCGGCCCTTCGGTCCTCCGCGGGACGCCCAACGCTATGCACATTTTGTGCGGGTCGCTGCGCTCCCAGTTTCGCACAAAACGTGTATAGCATTGGTCGCCCCTGCTGCGGGCGTTAAGCAAAGAGAGTTCATGGATGAAATGCTCAATAGCTCGAGACTGGATGGTGTTGCACTATAAAGATGAGGCTATTGTTGCACTACGGTACTTCTACGATAAAGAAGTACCAAGGATGGCCAATGATTCATTCGATTCTAAAATTGATAATGAAGTAGTAGATCACTTGCGGTCATGTGAATCTTGCAAGAACTGGGTAAGTATGTACTCTGGTTCTGAACTAATGGAGAGGCAACGGAAGCTATCACTGTATTGCTGTCCACAAATGTTTGGTGCTTCTGAAGAGCCAAAAAAAACTAGAATCCAAATTTCATATACCCCTGATTCTGGAATGCGTTGGTTCTTAAATGGTCAAACGATACTGAACTATTGCCCGTGGTGTGGGGCACAGCTTCCCAGTCAGCCTTTCGTCCAGAGCTAGGCAATGCTTAACAATCAGCGGCAGAGCGACAGCCAACGCTACGCACCTTTTGTGTTACTCGCTGTCGCTCAAACATTAACACAAAAGGCGCTCCGCGCTAGCTGCGCCTGCGCTGGGCGTTAGAAATTCGGATAGATAATGAGAACTTCACCAGAAAATACGACGATATTTATCGAGCTTGGTCTAGTATTTGGAGATTTTGTAGATTCACTGGGTGATAAGTCGGCGACAACTAAAGAAAGGTTTCTGGTTTTACTCTTTTCCCCAATTATGATCCCAGTTGCATTATTGGGAGTGCTGCTGGGGATAGAAAGAGCGGTATCATTTGTTCTGGGGATGTTGCTCTCGTTCTTACTGATAGCTGCTCTGGCTGGCTACTCTCTAGTTACCTATGGCCCATATTTAATTCAGCAGTTAAATACATATGTCAATGGATAAATTTCTAACAAGGCGAGGCAATTCGTTCCGGCCCTGCGGGCCTCCACCGGACAGCTTACTTTGTCCACTTTATTGCGCGGTCGCTTCGCTCCCATTTTCGCGCAATAAAGCGCACAAAGTAAGCTGCCGCTGCTCGCGGCGTTGGTGTTTTTTACAGCGGTGGCTTTTTGTGGTGTTGGTTTTCGGCAAGTCCGGCGCATTAAAAGGTGGTTTCGGAGGGTAGTGTGGCCAGAATCGGCAACGTGAAATCGTGGCCCCACTATTTGGCATCGGCAAGCCGACTTCTGAGTATTTTCCGGCAACTCTATTTGTGCCGTGCCGCAAAAGCTAAACGTCGGCTTCGCCCACGATTTGGGTAGAGCCGGAAAGTGCGTGCCAAGTTGGCGGCACCGCACCGGGGTATTTTCAGGTATTGTAGGGGCTAAACTGTTCGTTCTTATCAGTGGTTGCGTCGAGTCAAGGCGTACAAAATATAGTCAAGCAGTGGCCCGAAACACTAACAAGCAGCGGCAGAGCGACAGCCAACACTACGCGCCTTTTGTGTTACTCGCTGTCGCTCAAACATTAACACAAAAGGCGCTCCGCGTTGGCTGCGCCTGCGCTGGGCGTTAACTTTTGAGGAATAATAATGAGCATTTTTAGTTTTTTTTCACGTTTCACTATCACCTATACGCTAGTCATGGCAGCAGTAGGAGTCACTATGGGTCTGTTGGGTGTCGAGAAAGCTAGCAGTCTGAATACACCGGTATTAATGGGTATCTCTTTTTGGTGCTTCTACTCGTATTCTGTCGCCAATTCAAGAATCGTCGAAGGTGGCGAAAGATGGAAGTTAGTATTTGCCGCTTTGTTGGGAGATGTGATAGCTAGCCTTTTATTGGGTGTTCCCGCATTGATAGTAAGCGACACCCCAATTCACTACATTTTTCTCGGAATGGCAATTGTTATTCCATTGCATGCACTATTGTTTGTCGTGGTAAGTTACATCGTTAAAAAGCCAATACTTAAAAAGTACCCTGAACTAGAGCAAAGTTAACAAGCAGCGGCAAAGCGACAGCCAACGCTACGCACTTTTTGTGTTACTCGCTGTCGCTCGGAAATTAACACAAAAAGCGCTCCACGCCGGCTGCGCCTGCGCTGGACGTTATGTGCTGAACAAGGTTCGTAGGGTTAAGTAAATCTGATTGAATACTACGGATTTAAGTGGCAATGATTTGGTTTGAGTTATGTCTAATGACGCTGTTTTAGCTTTTTCCGGATTAGCTGTTGTAATTCATATTGCTCTGATATTTTTTATCGCAATTGAGTTGGCTCACTATCCCATGAAAAGCAGGTGGGAAAAATTTGCATGCTTTGCATTTGTTGTTTTAATTCCGTTAGTCGGTTTTGCAGTTGTGCATAGAGTTCTAAAAATTGGTTGGGCAAAAGGCAATGGGCTGCAGGGGCATTCTGGTCCGATTGATCCCGGTAGTGGTGGCATGTAATGCGAGGCACATAACAATCAGCGGCAGAGCGACAGCCAACGCTACGCACCTTTTGTGTTACTCGCTGGCGCTCAAACATTAACACAAAAGATGCTCCGCGCTGGCTGCGCCTGCGCTGGGCGTTATGTGAATACTAAAACAGAGAGAATGCATTGAGCAGTAAAGCAAAAATAGAAGAACCATTGACTGAGCGAGCTAGGGCGGGCTACATATTTGCTTGGGTAGTTTATGGCCCAGTTATCAGATATACCCACCTAGGGCGGGGACGAAGTGTCGAACTAGTCGATATTTCATTTCAGATCGAACTGGTTTTGGCCGCATTGCCAATCATCGTTTTATGTATATTTAATGTTCCGGAACTAGTGTCACCCGTAAACTTTTCCTATGTTGTGATAGCTTGGCATGTGTCTTTGATGGTGGCTTCTTGGTCCATTCTCAATGAGGAAACTCTCAGTAGGTTCTATAAGCAATCTAAAGATATTAAAGAACTACAAAAAGTCGTTGATGTTTGTGAGTCTCAAAGTTATATGTGGTTCCTGTTCTTTACATCATTCGTGATGATGTTTGTTGTATTGATAGCTTACCTATATTTTTGGGCCTACGATGCTTTAGAGATCGCCCTCACATAACAAACAGCGGCAGAGCGACAGCCAACACTACGCACCTTTTGTGTTACTCGCTGTCGCTCAAACATTAACACAAAAGGTGCTCCGCGTTGGCTTCGCCTGCGCTGGGCGTTAAGTGCTCAGGAGCTTCGATTTTACATCCATACTTTGGTGCAGAATTCTTATGATCTCAACGCAATCATTCTCACCAATTTTGTAGAAAATAATATGAGCGCCGTGCGGAATTTTTCGATAGCCGGATTTTATATTTTCACTGCTCACACCAGATAGTGGAGCAGCGGCGAGGTCATGAAATGCGTCGTCAAACTTTTTGATGTAAACGTTTCGCTGGGCTACTCCCCAGCGCCGCTCAGTAAAATTGGCAATATCTTTCAGGTCATTTTTTGCTTTACGGCTTATCTTAAATGAACTCATGAAGTTTTCTTTTCATCAAGCTCAGCAATAAATGATTCATAGGTATAATCGGTGAAACCGCTTTCCTCGCCTTCCTGCAACAGTGAGCGAAGTGTTTCAAGCTTGGTTTCGGTGTCTTCGAGTAACCGCAAACCTGCGCGAACCACCTCACTTGCGGAGCCATAGCGGCCGCTGGCGACTTCTTTGGCTATAAATTCATCAAAGTGTGACCCGAGGGTCATGCTGGTGTTCTTGGCCATAGTGCCTCCTTGTACCAATAAGTACCTAAATATGGTATTGAGTGGGCGGGTTGTCAAGTACTCCGTACGTGCACTCAACAAGGTGCTTCAGCCGACGTCTTACTTTGCGCAATTTTTGAGCGGTCGCTGTGCTCCCAGTTTCGCGCAAAAAACACCCAAAGTAAGCCGCCCCTGCCGTGGCGTTCAGGTGACAGTGTTACCACCCATCGTTGACGTATTTGATATCCTTAAATACAGCGTCAATGACGAGGTCTTTCCCTGATAAATATGAGGCCCAGGTGTTCTCAGCGTGAATGTCAATTTCGAGTTCACCTATTCCGCTAAGTAATATTTTGTTTGGTGGCCAGCAATCATCGAACCAACCACATCCGTCTGCCAAATCAGTCCAGCCTTTGGTTAGATACAGTTGAATTCCCGAAGCGGGCAATTTGGGGTAGAAACCTTCCGCGCGGAATCGTAGCTTGTCGCCGATTTCGCTCCCTACAACTACAAGGTTTTGTGGGGTGAGGTGTTTGAATTGACTTGCCGCGATAATTCCTGCAGAAAAGGTGTTGGGCCCTACGATCAGGTATATGCGGCCATTATCCGGTGTGGCATCGGCTATTGTTTGGACAATCGGGAGGGCTTTCGTGTAGTCACCTCCACGGTTAAAGCGGAAATCGACGATGTAGTTTTGAGCTTGTGATCTTGTACCAAGTTCTAAAATCCGCTGTTCAAATTGATCGAGTGTTTCTGTTTTGTCGGCGAAGCTCGCATTCATTCGAATATAGATTGCATCGTGTTCAGGCAGCTCGCGTAGCAGATGCAGTTTGTCGGTTTCCTGGAGATATAAGGGGAGGTGATCGCCTTTGCGTAGCACTGATGTCCAGCCCTTGGTGGCGAAGCTTTCGTCTTCGGGAAATGCGTTACGGAATTCCCAGAAGGGGTCGCCGGGCTTGGTTTCGTTCTCAGCTGTGAGTAGTACACTCGATTCGACGTTCTCGAGGCTCAATGTGCGTATTTCTACGGACCCTTTGGCTACTGTGGCGCCGAGGAATGACAGTGCGCTGGGTGCGGAATAGAGAAATTCACTGCGATACTTGTGCCAGCTCTCGGTGCCACCACCGGTGAGAACCGCGGTGCTGGGTAATAGCTCTTCCGGGGTTTTTCCGCCTAGGGAAAGCACGCGTTGCCCGAGTAACGTGCTGTGGTCCGTGCGTGCTTTTACGATGATGAGACCGTCGGCGGTCCAGTGAAAGCGGACCGGGAATCGGTGCATTTTCGTGGTCAGTGCGGTGGTGTGGGCGTTTTCGAAGACCGAGAGTGCCTGTAATACGAGTAGGGTGAGGTCATCTTCGGACTGCGGTGCGGGAGTGGACTCTACGATTTGATTGAACTCCGCAGCCTGCTCTGGGGTGATGTCTTTTTCGTTGGCGAGGACGACTTGCTTGAAGTACTCGAGGTCTGAGGCCAGTGACCCAGGGGAGTCAATTTGCGGAATTTCTGGCTTTTCGAGCATTTGAAGTCCGCCAGCGGAAAAGATCACTCCGGCGAGTAAGAGGTTGAAGAATACATAGCCGATTGCGATTTTTTTAAGGGTGGGCATAGTTTTCCATTTCCTTCGGCGCTGGTGGTCAGACACTCTGCTGTTCAACTTTTTTAACTGTTGACTCCAGCCATTCCATAAACAGCGAGAGTCGTTTCGGTAGCTGACGACGGGACGGGTAGAGCAGTGATACTGGCATCGGTTCAGCAGTAAATTCGGTGAGGACAGGTATCAGCGCTCCGCTGTTTAGATGTTCTCCAATACCGATCTTTGGTAGCTGTGCAATACCCAGGCCAGCAAGGCAGGCGGCGAGATACCCGTCTGTGCTATTGACTGCAAGCGCACTGGGCATGGGTTGCTGGTGGACCTCTCCACATTTCAGGTATTCGAATGTTGCCGGTCGGTTACCAATTTTTTGCGAATAATCAACGAGTTGATGCTGCTGGAGGTCATTGAGGGTTCGTGGAATACCATGGCGGCGAATATAGCCCTTGCTTACGCAATTCAGTAACGGGTAGCTGGTTAACGGGCGGCAAATCAGTGCGCTGTCCTTTAGAGTACCTACTCGAACCAGACAATCTACGCCTTCGGAAACGGGGTCGATGTTGTGATCGGTACAGCTGATCTGAACTTTGACATTGGGGTAGGTATCCAGCCACTCCTGTAAGCGCGGGAGCACCACCGTGGAGGCGAAGCGGCTCGGCATATCCACACGCACGATTCCATGAACATCGGCTCCCTGATATTGAAACTGGCTCTCCAGGGCCTCGAGCTCGGCGAGAATTGCCTGGCATTGGGGGAGGTAGCTTTCGCCATCGCGAGTGAGTGTGATACGGCGGGTACTGCGGTGGAGCAGCCGTGTTCCCAGTTGTTGTTCCAGAGTTTGTACGGCGCTGGAGATGCTGGACTTCGGCAGCCCGAGAATCTCGGCTGCGCGAGTGAAATTGCCGGTCTGCGCGACCTTCACGAACCGCTGCATCATCTCAAACTTGTCCATCGCTCTCATCTTCGTCTAGCTATTGTTCGCTAACTGCGAACAATGATATCGGAATTGGTGGGTTTTTGGGCGACAGTCTGCTGGTTAAGCTGGTTTTCGTGTTAACGCAATGAGGAGGAAGGCATGCGTAAACTGGCACTGATTACCGGCGGAAGCCGTGGTCTCGGGCGCGCCAGCGCACTGGCGCTCGCAGGGCGCGGCATCGATAGCATCATTACCTACCAGAACAACCGCACCGCGGCAGAAGCCGTACTTGAGGAGGTGGCGCGTTGTGGCCAGAAAGCGGAGGCGTTGCAACTGGACGTGGGGGAGAGCGGGAGCTTTGCGGAATTCGGACAAGCGCTACGTCGCACTCTCGCAGATGCATTTGGAGGTCGCCGTATCGATTATCTGATTAATAACGCCGGTATGGGCGTTCATGCATCATTCGCGGAAACGACCATGGGGCAGTTCGATGCGCTAATGAACGTTCATCTCAAGGGCTCCTTCTTTCTCACCCAGTCACTGCTGCCGCTAATGGCTGACGGTGGATGTATTATCAATGTCTCTACGGGCCTGACGCGCTTCAGTCTGCCGGGGCACTGCGCCTATGCAATGATGAAGGGCGGCATCGAGGTCATGACCCGTTATTTGGCCAGCGAGTTGGGAGCGCGGCGGATCCGCGTAAATACCCTGGCGCCGGGAGCGATAGAGACGGACTTTGGTGGTGGTGCGGTGCGCGACAATGCACAGCTGAACCAGTTTATTGCCAGCCAGACCGCATTGGAGCGCGCCGGTTTACCCGAGGATATCGGCAATGCCGTGGCCATGCTGGTCAGTGACGATGCCGGCTGGGTAACCGGGCAGCGCGTCGAAGTGTCGGGGGGGATGTTCCTGTAGCCCGCTCGGTATTCTCAAAACGGTGCTTTGCTGGCCGCGTGAAATTTGTCGCAGACATCACCTGACAGGGCTATGTTGTCCGGGTCTAGCAGCATTACCGGGGAGCCGGGGGCAAGCTTGAAGCTGTCGAGATCCGCCCAGATAACATTCGGACTGGTGGTGAGTTCGAAAAAGTACCGCCGGTCGGTCAGATTGATTGCCGTGCGGTACTCGGTGTTATAAATACCGAACCCCTTGTAGGGGGCCCCGAAGGGAACCGACACATTGCGTGCGATGGCGAGGATTGCGGCAATAGCCTCTCGTTCGCTGGCTGGCTTTGGCAATATTGCGGAATAGTAGCTGGCGCGTTGGAAACGATCGACGGGATTCACATTTCCCGGCAGCGGCGTATCACTGGTGGGGTTGGAGTAGTCCTGTTTTTTCAGCAGTGCCAGTTGTTCGTCATAGGTCGGGTCATTGGTCATCACCCGATACTGCTTGCCGTGATGCACCACCAGTTTGCCGTCGATATATTCCAGCACCGCGGAGTCGCCACTGGCATCTTCAATCGCCAGATGCACCGTGGCTGTGTGCCCCTGTGCTTCCGTCATCACGATCTGGATCTGCTTCATCAGCGCCAGCGCTTCTTTGACGTTGGCCGCGTTATCGAGCAAGTACTGCAGCCAGAGTCCGGCCTGTACGCCCGGGCGTTTGGAGTCCCGCGGCCCGAAATTGGCCGCATTGAGGTACAGCATGTGACCGCTCAGGCCTTTTTCATTCAGGCCGTCCGCGGTGCCAATGCCATAGATCGTCGTCACCAAACTGCCGTATTTGGAGGTCCACTGGGCCGGGTTGTCTCTTACCGTTACGGTTTCTCCGGTGCGGCCACCATCTCGCGCCATTCCCCGAGGGAACACCGTCAAAACCGGCTCGGTGGACTCTGGCCAGTCCATTGTGCGGCCAACAACCACGGCCAGGCCATTGTCATTCCAAAGCACCCGGGTACAGGCTTCGGTGGGCTGTGCCAGGGCCGCGAAGACCAGGGTCGAGAACAGCAGGCTGTAACATACAGGTAGGAGTTTCAGATTCAGCATCGACGGTACCTCTTTCGGAGAAGTGTAGTAAACGTCGATACTGTTATCTGCGTTCATGCGGTTAATTGAGCAGGAACAAATGCGAAAGTCGGTCGCCAGCAACGAATCCCCAGCCTGGCTAGCGAATAAATCGTACCCAGCGCCAAAGGCGCAAAACGTCCAGCAGAGCTCCCGCCACATAGGTGAGGGCGCAGGCTTTCAGTACACTGTGGGCTTTGTCCATCAGGTGCGCTGGCAGGTAGCCTTCCCGCAATATGGGCAGGGCCTTGTTGAAGCTCGCATCGTACTCTTCCGGCAAAATCGCCACGTACATCAGTACGGAAGCCAGCATGGTGATCACCGCGATCACACCTATCCATAGAAAGACGACCGGTGATTTGATCAGCAGTGTGAGAATAGGGGCGGCGATCAGAATGGTGCCGCCGATCTTCTGGATCTGCCCGGCCCGACCCAGATATTTGTCCCGCAGCCTGGAGATGGGCTCTTCGCGGCAGAACTGCATCGCATGGCCGACTTCATGAGCGGCCACCGCCACAGCCGTTACCGATTTGCCGTGGTACACATCCGGGCTGAGCGCCACAACCTTCTCCGACGGCGAGTAGTAGTTCTGATCCTTGCCGGCCTTAATGACCTTTACTCCCTCGAGTTGAAATCGCTCGATCAGGTGTTCGGCCAGTTCCGCGCCGGACCCCGGCATATCGCCGACCTCGGTGGAGTGTCGCCACAGCACATAGCGTACCCACAGTTGCGGGCCTACGATCAGGGCGATGATGGCCAGAGTGGCGAGTATGTATGGCATTTGAGGCGATTCAGTAGATGGTGAGCCTGGTCGTCTGAAGGTAGCTCCTACACGACTGTGTTTGCAATGCTTTTAACACAGGAGCGAATGCGCACTAACCCCTGGATCTGGCGACAATCTCACTGACCAGATCTTCAGTAAACAAGGATTTGGACAAGTAGTGCCTGCCACCGGATTTCGCCACAATGATCAACCCCAACTCTGTCTCAATAACATCCTCGATATCTGACCATAACAGTGCGGTCTGTGTGTGCTCGCTCTGAGTCGTAATCCCACGTTCATCGACAATGACGGTCACCTCACTACCTGCGCTTTTACCCCACATCTGCCGAGCCAGCCACCAGGCGCGTCGGAAGCGGATATGTAGAAGCTCCAGAATCGCAAAAGCGATGAGCATGTAGCCCAGCACTCTGGGCTGATCGGTAAAAATCAGTGACCCTGCACCTGCAGCGAGCATCACGGCCGGGAACAGGTAATTGGGTTTGGCACCTTTTCCATGGGGTAGGGACTGATCAAAACATTCGGCCAGGTAATCCCTGGATAGGGTGAATTGTTTTTTGAAAGGCTGCATCAAAACCACTTATTGCTGAATTTGGTTCATTGAATGTACTGGGTTTCATAAATAAAAAAAGCGGGCTTTCGCCCGCTTCAATACCTCTCATCCTGTGAGCGACTCTTTCTTGTAGTAATTCCTTTTCTACAGTCGATGTGTCATTGGGCGACATAAATGATGAGATTTTCGTCCTTTTAAATCAACAAGTTACAGCTTTTTCTGTAAGCGATCAGTTTTCCCCACCCTGGACAGCAGTTCGAGCTTCCAGTGATACCGCAGCCCTGACATTCCACGGCAGCAATGCCTCGATGGCTTCGACCGTTTCGGCTTGTGGCAGACGGCTGTAAATCGCAGCCAGATATTCATGCGGCTCAAGGCCGTTCAGTTTGGCCGTTTCAATCAGGCTGTATAGCGCGGCACTGGCCTTTGCCCCTTTCGGAGTATCACTGAACAACCAGTTTTTGCGGCCGATCACGAACGGGCGTATGGCATTTTCCGCTGCATTGTTGTCGATGCGCAGGCGGCCATCTTCGGTGTACCGGTAGAGCTTCGCCCAGTTTTTATTGAGATACGCCAGCGCCTTGCCCAGGGTACTTTTGGGTAATGTTTTGGGCAGGGTTTTATCGAGCCACCCGCGCAGCTTTTCCAGTACAGGGATGCTTTTTGTTTGTCGCAGTTGATGGCGCTCTTCTGCAGTGCATTCTTTGGCTTGCCGCTCTATACCGTAGAGATGGCCGATGTAGTTCAATGCAATATCGGCTTTGCTAGGCGCCTTCTGTTTGCCTTTCGCCTTTTTATCTTTGCCGCCAGTAACTTTTTGCGCTTCGATAAACTTTCGTCGCGCGTGTGCCCAGCACCCGAGATGGGTAATGGTATTTTCGTTGCCCACGGCGTGGTAGCCGGCGTAGTCGTCAGTTTGCAGATAGCCGTTGTAGCCCGACAATAGGGTACCGGCCACGTAGCCGCTGTGACTGGCATGGTAGTCATAGAGCACAACCTGCTCATCTGGGAGGCCGCCGAGGCGTACCCACATATAGGATTTGCTTTCTGGTGGTTTGTCGGGCTCTTTGAGCACCTGCACCGGGGTTTCATCGCACTGGACGATGGGGCCCGATCGCAATCGATCCTCCATCAGGTTTAGCAAGGGTTGTACCAGCTCACCGCAGCGGATGATCCAGTTGGCCAGGGTGTTGCGCGGCAGATCCACGCCGTAGCGCTGGAAGATCTTCTCCTGCCGTGCCAGCGGCAATGCATCCTGGTATTTGGCGACGGTAACCTGGGCCAAGAGACCCGGACTGGCGTTACTTTTTGGGATTGGCTGGGCTGGCAGTGGCGCGGTTTTTACGTTGGCTTCGCAGGTCTTGCAGGCGTACTTTTTTGCGCACATGCTGGATGACCTGGATCTTGGCTGGGATGATGTCGAGCTGCTCGCTAATCTCTTCGCCAATGGCCTGGAGCTGACAGCCACAACCGCAGCTCTTCTGGTCTTCGGAGAGATCGTATTCGCGACGCACGCGCGGTAGCTCTGCCGGTAAGGCGCGGCGACCGGAGGTCTTTGGGGGCTGGGTCTTTGCCGCGCTGTTGGAAAGGAGCTCTGCGGCGGTCTCTGGCGTAGGGGTTTCTGACTCGGTTTCAGCTTCGTCGAAGAAGCCGTACTGATCCGGGGACTGCTCACTGCTGCGGGCAAAGTGCTTGTCCCGCATCAGCAGGATCTGTTCTTCGAGCAGGTCAATGCGCTGCTGCTTTTGTAACAGAAGCGCTTTCAGCGCATCAACATCATTGGGTAATTGCTCGGCGGTCAGCTTTTTCATGACCGCCATTGTATCGCAGAGTGGGTTCAGGTAACCGAGTCGAACTGGATAGATCGGTGGGGTTTTTGGCTCCAGATATTGAGCCCGTCGAGGAGTTGGTTCAGTTCGCGGCCAGTGCGTAGCTGGTAGATAAACTCCGCATCCCGCAGCCACTGGAATCGCTGCTTCTCGAGGCGCTTGTACCAGACCACGAAGCCATTGCGCTCCCAGTACAGAAGCTTGATCTTGTCGCGGCCGCGGTTACAGAACACAAAGATAGCCTCCAGTGCCGGCGACAGATCCATCTCCCGCTCCACCAGTGCTGCGAGGCCATCGATGGACTTCCGCATGTCCACAGGCTCCATGTACAGGTAGACTTGAGCGGACTGCGCCGGCCTCAGCATGAGGCCTGCTCCCGCAGCAGGCGCCACAGTACTGGTAGTGTTTGCTCCAGGGCGGAGACCGGAAGCTGAAGTTGGATGCCGCCCGGCAGTGAGAGCTCAGCCAGCTCGGTGACTGCTGGCATCGTTACCGGCATCAGCTTTGGCCGAGATTTACTCTGCTTGCTGCGCCAGTAGGTGAAGGTGCTGAGCTTGAGATTGTGCTGCTCACAGTAGGCTATCTGCGATAGCCCGCTGGTTTGCCAGTCCGCGATATGCTGCTGCCAGAATCGGATTTGCTTTGGCTGGTCATGTGGATCTCCTGATCGTTAAAAATCAGGAGCGTACCGGGAGGGAATTCTGGGTTTTAGATGGGGTTTATTGAGCGCTTACCCCAATCACTGTGATCCAGACTGATTTCTGGGCTTCCTTCGATTAGGATTTCAGTAGTCAGCCCCTCTGTGGCACCATGCTGATCGAGATAATTACGTACCATATGCAATCCCAGTATTCCGTTGCGTTCAATAAGATTCAGGGGTGAAATGCCGTCGAAGGCGTCATTGGGCTGTGAAATCCAGCGGTATGCTAAGTCTCGATTCTGTGGAAACAATAAGCGAAGTGATTGATGTATTCCAAGAAGGATGTTGACGCGCTCAAGTTTGTCTCGATCTGTGGCAAAAAATTCTCCATATAAATACCCGTTGAGATCGACGTTATTGCTATCGCTTAACCCGAGAAGCGCTAGTTTTTCGGCCTGAGATAGCCGCCAATGCTCAAACATTCGAAGTAGCATGTCGGTGACCTGGGAACTGCTTTCAATCGGTGTATTCATTGCATCATTTTCTCATTTGGGCAACCTGGTCAAATTCATCCATACAACAGTTTCGGGTATTTGCGATGACTTCGTGTCATTACTGCGGAGTAGCGAGTCACTGGGGACAGCTATAAAACCATCCACACCAGAACCCGTATATATAATAGTGACTGCGACGATCCGATAAGAGCGTGGTAGTTTGAACTTCCAATAGTGAAATCCGGGGCTCCGCCTGCGTCTTCAAGGCTAGTGTCAATTTAGGTAGTGTTGTGTGGCTCAAACCGGCGAAACTGCTGAAATATTGACCTGCTATCGTTTGCCAACTGACTCCAACTGGGTCCCGAGGCCAAAATCTTAGGGTTGAGGGCAAAAAATTTTCATGTAATATGTCTAACGATAGACATTACGGCTGAGTGTTTTTTGTTCGCCCTGGGTCGGCTGTGTGAATCCGGTAAGTGCGCCCTGTCAGGGCCAAGGAGATGGAAGTGCTGAAGTTAAGTGAGTTTGGATTGGAGGCTGAAGCTGGGCGATTGCGTAGTTCTTCGCTTGCCTCGCTATTCACAAGCGAGCCCGATAGGGCATCCGGCTACACATATCATGCGGCCGGGATTAGTGTCGACTTCTCCAAAAACCTGATTGATCACGAAGCGCTTGGTAAATTGTTCCGGCTGGCGGAGAACCGCCAATTGGAGTCGAAAATTACTGCATTGCTGGCTGGTGAAAAGGTCAACAATACGGAAGGTCGGGCGGCTTCTCATACGGCTCTTAGGTTAGGGCGACCCATTAATTATGCGGCGACGGCGCACGCTGTTCAGGAGCAGTTGGGCAACTATGTTGCTCGAGTACATGCGGGCGAGGTGCGGGGTTATTCAGGTAAGCCATTTACTAAGGTCATCAATATTGGGATTGGTGGATCCGACCTTGGTCCGAAGATGGTTTGCAGTGCACTGGCTGATATAGAGCAAAAGTTGGACTGTGCCTTCGTCTCCAATGTTGACGGAAGTGATATTGCTGCTGCTCTGAAGGAGTGCGACCCGGAAACGACGCTGTTTATATTCGCCTCGAAAACGTTCACTACACAGGAAACGCTGCGGAATGCCAAGACGGCGAGAGGCTGGTTGCAAGAGGCTGCCGGTGAAGCCGCTATCGAAACGCATTTTGTAGCGGTTACCGCGGCACCGGAGCGCGCAGCTGCCTTCGGGGTGGCGGAAGACCAGGTATTCCCCATGTGGGACTGGGTGGGTGGCCGGTACTCGCTCTGGTCGGCTATTGGTATTTCCATTGCCCTGACGTTTGGAGCTGAAGTATTTGCGCGACTACGTGACGGGGCCGCTGAGATGGATCGGCATTTTGCAGAGGCACCGTTAAAGGAAAACCTCCCGGTTCTTATGGGGCTGCTCGGCTGCTGGTACACGAACTCCTTTGGTGCGCAGACCCAGGCAATCATTCCTTACGCTCATAATCTCCGCTTGCTCCCTGCGTATCTGCAGCAATTGGAAATGGAGAGCAATGGTAAACGTGTAACCCGAGACGGTGAGTCCGTCTCACATATGACGGCACCCGTCATATGGGGTGAAGCTGGTACCAACGGCCAACACTCATTCCATCAGCTGCTCCATCAGGGTACTCACCTGATTCCCGTCGACTTTATTTTGCCGCTACAGAACCCCTCAGCCCCGGAAGGACATCAGCCACTGCTAGTAGCGAATTGCCTCGCCCAGAGCCGCGCTCTGATGACTGGTAAAAGCCTGTCTCAGGCGCGGGAGGAATTTTTAAATTCTGGCTGCTCTGAGGAGGAATCCGCAGCATTGGCACCGGCGCGGGCGATGCCGGGTAATCGTCCAAGCACGCTGATAATGATGGATCAGCTGACGCCTGAAACATTGGGCGGGCTGATCGCACTATATGAACACAAGGTTTATGTACAGAGCGTGATCTGGGAAATCAATGCATTCGACCAGTGGGGCGTGGAGCTGGGCAAACAGCTCTGTGGCGATGTCCTGGATGCGATGTCGGGTCGAGAGAATGTGTCACTGGATGCCTCCACCATTAACGCGATTCAGCGATTCAGGGAGCTTGAGTTACAGAAATAACAGGTCGTAGAAAGGCCGAGTACAAGTAAGAAGAATTAATTTAGTCGGTTTCGCACGGATGCGAAGCGGCGAAAACGATTGCGTAGTCATCAATCGTGTCCGATCGCGTGCATGTCTCAGGGGGAGGTAAGGATACGTTTTCCCTCCCAGTTGCACGCCCAAAACAATAACGAACCTTAAAGGTAAACAGCGATGATCAGTAATTGGATAGCTGGCCCACTATTGGTGGTTGCCGGCGCTTTTGCTATACCCGCCTGTAGTGCCCAGGAACCCGGCGCTCCAGAACCACAAACTTCTACATCCAGTGCACCGACAGCATCGGACCTGGTATTTCTGGATTACGAGCAGGAAAACGGTGTTGCACCGGTCGCGAACGCGGCAGGGGGTGATTACACCGTGCGATTTCAAAACAACCCTCCTGAGCGTACCCCGGCGGTATTTGGCAACGGTTTCCGCTCCGACGGCTACTCAACCTGGGTGACCGGGCCGCTGGATCTGGACGGCGCCACGCAGTTTTCCGTGTCTACCTGGGTGGCGCTGGAGAGCTATCCATCGACGGAAGAGGGTGCTCAGCAGGACTCTGCAATCCTGCACAGTTGGAGTGACAACCGAGGCTTTCGCCTGGGCATAGACACTTATGGCAACTGGTGGCTGGATATCAATCTGGCGGGTACGGTTGAGCGTGTTCAGGCTCCTGCCCATTTTCCCCTGTATACATGGAGCCATGTGGCCGCCGTGGTGGATAACGGGAACCTGAAGTTGTATCTCAATGGCGACCTGGTTGCGGAACGACAGGCCGGTGCCGGTGCACTGGCGGGAGCCACCACCGCTGAAATGGTGATCGCCCGCAGTGACAGGCCGCAGATGTCCCACGGCGTGTTTGAGGTCAATGCGATCAACGGTGCCTATGACAATACCCGGGTTTCCGTCGCCGTGCGCACAAGTGAAGAAATCCAGCAGGAATATGCCGAAGGTGCCGGTGCTCCCTGGGAGGTCTCACTGGCCGTGCCGGAAACCCGTTTCGCCGATGATCTGCACCGCCCGCGTATTCATGGGATGCCGCCCGCGAACTGGACCAATGAGCCCCATGGGCTTGTGGAAAAAGATGGCCGCTATCACATGTTTTACCAGCGCACGCCGAACGGCCCATTTAAATGGATGATGCACTGGGGACATATGTGGTCCGATGACCTGGTGAATTGGACCAATACAAAAGACGCGCTTTACCCACAGCAAAATGGGGGCGGACTATCCGGCCTTGGCAGCAAGGGTATCTGGTCTGGCGATGTGATAATGGATAACGGCGTGGCGCACGCCTTCTACACCACGGTCAACTTTGATGGCCAGTTTGATCCGGGTATCGCCCGTGCCACCAGTAGCGATGCCAACCTGGAAGACTGGCAGCATTTCGGTGGCATCATTGACAAGAATCAGCCCAATCCCGGCGGTATTGCCGATTTCCGCGATCCGTATTTGTGGAAGTCCGGCGATCGTTGGCACATGATTATTGGTGCCGCCATGGGTTCCGCAGGTGGTGTGGAGTATTACACCACCGACAATCTCGCCGCGGATAACTGGCAGCGCGCGGCTCGGCCATTTTCAAGCGTGCCTTTCTCCGAGATGGATCCGGGTTCCGCTATCTGGGAGATGCCGGTATTTGAATATATCGGTGAGCACAACGGTGTCGACAAATATGCGCTGGTGGTCAGCCCCATTGGCGGCTCCATGCGCAAGAATCAGGCACCGTTTGTGCGCAGTGTCTATTGGACTGGTCGCTGGGAGGTGGATGCGAATGGCGAAGGCCAGTTTGTTCCTGATTACACCGAGCCCAAGTACCTGGATCTGATCCATGGACACCTGTCACCGACCGTAGCCAGGCAGAATGGCGAGCTGGTGGCCATTGGCATCGTGGATGAACGAACCAGCTCGCAGATGCAGAATGACCAGGGTTGGGCGCACACTTTCAGTCTGCCGAGAGTCTGGTCTCTGGGAGGCGACGGGCAAAGCTTGTGGCAGCGTCCCCATGCGCAACTGCAATCCCTGCGCAAGAGCGGCGAAATGCAGACCTGGGGTGCACAGCAAGTAAATGGGGACTTACCCCTGCGGGATGCCGGCCATTTGTATGAGCTGAATATCGAGCTGGCGCAACCTCTGGCTGCACAACAGTTCGGTGTGGCCCTGGCGACCTCTCCGGACGGGGATGAAACCACGCGTATCTATTTGCAGAATGGCAGCATTACGATCGACAAACGCCAGTCGAGTAACAATACCGATCAGGAAGAGCTGCAACTGTACACCGCGGATTATGATGTAGCGGTGTTTGGTGCTCCGCAGTCTTTGCGGGTATTCGTGGACTATTCGGTGGTGACGGTGTTTGTCAATGAACGTGCCGTATTCTCCAATCGTATCTATCCGACGCGCGCTGATGCCACCGGGGTGTCATTGTTTAGTGATCAGCCTGTGTCCCTGGCGTCCGCAACCTGGTATCCGCTGCGCCCAATGTCCACGGGTTCCGGCATGTCTGCCGCGCTCAGCAGTAGTGCGGAAATTAATGAGGGACAGGAAAGTGGAGCGACGGTTTATGTCGACCTTCACAACGGTACATTTGCGCAGGCGCTGAACGCGAGCCAGTGGCAATTCAGCAATCTTCCCGCCGGTGTCTCAATTGGAACTGTCTCTCGGGTGAGTGACACACGGGCAGAACTGGTGCTCTCTGGAAACAGCAGTGAAGACTACGACCTGAACATCGCAGGCGCTGTGCTGGAAATTCCGGCAACGGCACTGCAGGACTACGAGCAGCCGCTGCGTGCCAGCGGTCTTGTATTTTTCGCCTCCGTTGAGCCAGTGACTACGTTAACCCTCACTGCCGAAGCTGCGATTGTCGAGGGCGACGAAAGTGGGGCAGAAATTACCGTTTCGGTCACCAACAATAGCTTCCAGCAGCCTTTGCTTTCCGAGCATTGGGATCTCACTGGAATTCCAGCTGGCATCACTTACGAGCTGGTGTGGGTAGACTCGCAAACGGTAAAGCTCGTATTGGCAGGAAGTGCGGAAGACTACGATACAAACCTCAATAATGTGGCGCTCACAGTAGATCCCGCAGCCTTCGTCAATGTCGACCCGGAGCTGCATGGCAGTGCACCGGCTGGCTCCGGCGATGTGGTATTCCAGGCTCAAAGTGGAACTCTGCAGTATGACTTTGAGAACGGCAATCTCGACAACTGGTGTGTGTTGTCCGGAACTACCTTTTCTACCGAGTCAGTTGTAAGTGACGTGCAGTGGCACGGCGGTAGTTTTGATCATCAGGGCCAGTTTCATCTGTGGGGCTTTGCGGCAGCAGAAGATGAAGCCACCGGACTGATGCGTACTGGTGACTTCGTACTGGAAGGTGATGGTCGTATTCAGCTGTTGATCGCTGGTGGCGACGACAGTGCCAATCTGTACGCAGCACTGCGCAAGTCCACTGACGACAGTTTGCTGCTGCGCAGTACCGGTCATAACTCCGAAACCTATCGCGAAGTTGTATGGGATGCCTCTGCATATATCGGAGAGTCTGTGTATGTGGAACTTCAGGACAGCGCCATCGGTGGCTGGGGGCATATCAACCTGGATTACCTGCGAATTCCTGTCGCGGATGAAAACGACGGGCTTATTCCTTCTGCCAATGTCTATCCGTTGCAAAGTCTCAACCCAGCACCCGCTACCCTGGCGTTGTCCCCAGGCGCGAACGCAACCATCTCGCTGGACACCCAGCCATCCTATGCCTGTCGACAGCCGCTATTCTGGCAAAGCGCCAATATGGCAATCGCTACGGTAACTGATGGCGTGGTCACTGCAATTGCCAGTGGCAACACCGAGATTTCGGTAGCGACTGCCGACGGCAGTGTGCAGGCGGTTATTCCTGTTGAAGTTGGCGAAGGGCCTGCCACAGGCGATACGCTGGTGCTGGATTTTGAAAACGCAGACCTGTCCGGTTGGCAGGTTCAGGGCACTGCCTTCAGCGCTGACGATATCTCTACGGCAACCACCTTCTGGGATGGAGCTTCTTTCAATCAACAGGGGCAGTACCACCTGTGGGGATTCCAGGATGGCGGTGACGGAGGTACCGGCAGCCTGACATCCAGTGAATTCGTACTGGGTGGCGACGGTCAGGTGTGCTTCCTGATATCCGGTGGCAACCAGCCCGATACGTTGTATCTCGCCCTACAACGTAGCGATGGCTCAGAAATCATGCGCACTACCGGTCACGACAGCGAAGCCTATCGCGAGCACTGCTTCGACGCTGCGGCTTATACCGGTGAGCGCCTGCGGTTACAGCTGGTGGACAACAGTACCGGTGGGTTTGGACATATCAATCTGGACAATGTGCGAATTCCTCTGGGTGTCGAAACCAGTTATAAGGAGTTCAACTTCGAGTCCGGCGACTTGTCCGGCTGGCAGGCCACCGGTGAAGCTTTCTCGGCACAGGCGGTCAGCTCCGCCTCCTGCTACTGGAGCGAGTGCTTCAGCTTTGACCATCAGGGCAGCCACCATTTGTGGGGTTTTGCTGCTGGTGGGGACGCGCTGGTCGGCAGTTTGGAGTCGGACACCTTTGTGCTGGGCGGTAACGGACAGATCAGCCTGCTGATTGGTGGTGGCAATAACCCAAGCCAGCTGTATCTGGTACTTCTGGATGCACAAAGCGGTGAAGAGCTTGCCCGCCTTACAGGACATGACAGTGAGCAGTATCGGCCGGAGGTGATTGATGCATCCGCGTATGTCGGCCGCACCTTGAAGCTGAAAGCGGTTGATGATGCCACGGGTGGTTGGGGGCACCTCAACCTGGATGCGATACGCATTCCGCTGCAAGCGCAGTAATTCTCGTTTCACAGGATGGGAAAAAAGAAAAGGCCCCGAGGAATAACCTCGGGGCCTTTTTTTGGTTTCTGCTTTTTCTATCTACTTTTGTTATCAGCGCCGTTTATATGTAGGCGCCATGTGCATCAGGCACAGCGCGCCTCCGGTACGGAGTTGAATTCCGCCTTGGCATCGTCCCGCAGCGCGACTGCGGATATTGCCAGAAAGATCACTACCACGGTTCCCAGCACGAAATAGGCGTTGGTGAATCCGATGCGGTCGTACATCATGCCCGCCACCACGGAAAGCCCGCTGGCCGCTACCTGGGTACTGAACTGGAAGCCCACCAGGTATAGGGTGGAAGACAGGCGCGGATCAAAGTTCTTGGCGATGTATTTGAAAATGGCCACCAGCATAATTGGCAGCTCTGCCGCGTGCAGTAGCTTGATGACCGAGATTGAAATCGGATCACTGGCTACCCCGGATCCCAGGATGCGCACGGCCATGATGACACCGGCCAGCAGCAGACCGTTCTTGGCGCCAATGCGATTGACGATGAATGGGGCTACAAACATACCGCCGGCTTCAAGGAAAACCTGCAGGGAGTTCAGGTAACCAAACATGGAGGTTCCCTGGTCGACACTGTTGAACAGAGAGGCGAAGTAAACCGGAAACTGCTGGTCGTAGACCGAGTAGACGCAGGTGACGCCCATGACATAGGTGGCGAACGCCCAGAAAGTGGGGAGTTTCAGCAGGGCAAAGGCATCCTGCATTTGCACCTTTTGTTGGGATTCCAGCTTTTCCTCGACGTTTTCTGGTGCGCGTACCAGAAGTACTGCAACACAGAAAATCAGCGCGGAGCTGCTTGCCAGCCAGAAATTGATATCCGGGTTGATATTGATCAGGGTGCCGGCGAAAAACGTGGCAAAAGCCCAGCCCAGAGAACCCCACATGCGCGCCTTGCCAAACTCGAAACCGGTAAGTCGCCCACAGCGGTCGATATAGGTTTCCAGTGCGCCTACGCCCGATGCGAACGCGAGGGCAAAGTAGACGGCCCCCACCGCAACGCCGGTATAAAAGCTGGCCTGTAGCAGTGGCGCATAGACGAAGATAAAGAAGGGGCCGGTACCCAGAAGCAGCAGGCCCACGGTATACAGCAGGTTTTTCCGCAGCTGCAGTTTATCCTGCAGGTACCCATAAAGCGGCATAACCAGTAGAGCGGCGATGGCGTTGATGCTGAAAATGACACCGGTCTGTTCACCACCTAAACCGACGATGCGGTTCAGCCAGATGGGAAACAGGGAAAAGGCGAATGACCAGGTGAGGAAGAACGCAAATAGTGCGCAGCTCAGCAGCCAGTAGTTTCGGGTGGAGGTTTTCATCATCGCTTGACTCTCAGTTGTTATCGCTTTTATCGAAGGTCGGTTGACCCCCTTACGATGAGGTCACCACCGATCTTGAAACTCTTCTGTTTTTTACTTTTTCCTTTGCCTTCTACCGGGCTGTCGATGGCGAGTTCCGCCGCCAGTTCGCCCATACGGAAGTAGGGGAGTGACACCGTGGTCAGTTTGGGCACCAGGTTTTCCGCAATCATGCGGTAGTTGTCGTACCCCACGATGGACAGATCGCCGGGAACGCGGAAGCCCAGTTGGATGGCGTGCATGTAAACCCGCATCGCCATTTTGTCGTTACCACATAAAATCGCGGTGGGTGCGCCTTTTCCTTTTAGAAGTTGCTCGAGAAGTTCGCCCAGCCCGGCAAACTCGTCTTCTTTATCATCGGCTACACCCTGAATAATCAGGTCCGGGTCGACCGCGATACCGCGCTGTTCCAGCGCGTGTCGGTAGCCCTGTACCCGCAACGGCGTCGCTGGCATATCTTCAAACAGCGTCAGAAACGCGATGCGCTGGTGGCCCTGAGCCAGCAGGTGTTCTGTCGCATCGAACGCACCCTGTTCATCATCCGGGACAATGCTCGGGTAGCGTTTTTCGCTGTCGAAACAGTTCAGCAGGATCAACGGGCAGCGCTCAAAGGACTGCCGAATTTCCACTTCTCGGTGGTACATGGTGGCGAAGATAATTGCCTGGGCCCGCTGCCGGCGAAAATCTTCCACTAGGTTTTGAAAGCTCTCCTGGCTGCCGCCGGTTTCACCGATCAGCAGCAACTTTCCCTGCTGCTCGCACACGCTTTGAATGCCGGCAACAATTTCAAACGCGTCGGGCGTTGTTGTCAGGTGGTCGGTGATCAGGCTGACCAGGCCGGTCTCTTTGCCGCGCAGAGACTGCGCGGCTGCGGAGGGGTAGTACTCCAGCTGGTCCATCGCCGCCTGGACCTTTTCCTTTGTGCGCGGGCTGACACCTTCGAATCCACCAAGGATTCTGGAAACGGTTTTAACGGATACGCCAGCCAGCTCTGCCACGTCTTTAATCGAACTCATGGGCTCATTTGTCTATCGGTTGAACAGACTGGCACTATACCCGATTGCACTCCTGATGCGCGAAATCCGCGTCAGCTGTTGACAGATACTAAACCCCTATCCGTATAATGTCCAACGGTGGACATTATGCAGTTGGGTATCTCTACACTGTCAGAGAGCGCTGGGAATATCCGCCGACACCGAAACAGCGGTGATGGGGTGCGCCAAGGCGCAGAAAGTTGGAAAAATACAGATATAAGAACGCAGAACTATGGAACAGGAATTCGCATCCGCCGAGACCGGCGCTACAACAATGTCGGAAGTCCTGGGCGGTCAGGGGCGAGATAACGCCATTCCGACCCACTGGCGCCCGCGCAAGCACTTTGCTCCCGCTCGCAACTGGATGAATGACCCCAATGGCATGGTTTATCTGGACGGTACTTACCATCTGTTTTTCCAGTACAACCCGGCAGGCTCGGTATGGGGGGATATTCACTGGGGGCACGCGACCTCGACGGACCTCCTGAACTGGCAGGAGCAGCCGGTGGCACTTGCGTCCGAGCCAGAAGGTCTCGGCATGATCTTCTCTGGCGGCGCTGTGGTGGATGTAGAGAACACTTCCGGCTTGCAGCGGGGTGAACATCCACCACTGGTGGCCACCTTCACCCACCACGACAAGAATGAAGTACAGGCACAAAGCCTGGCTTTCAGTACCGATGGTGGTGTGAGCTGGGAAAAATATTCCGGGAACCCGGTCATTCCCAACCCCGGTATCAAGGACTTCCGTGATCCGAAAGTGATCTGGCACGGGCCGAGCAAGCGCTGGGTAATGGTGCTGGCCGCAGGGGACAGAATCCATTTCTACCGCTCCGAGAATCTGATCGACTGGGATTTCTTGTGTGAGTTCGGTGCAACCCAAGGTGATCACGGCGGTGTCTGGGAGTGCCCGGACCTGTTCCCCCTGAATGATGAGCAGGGGGAAGAGCGCTGGTGCCTTCTCGTCAGTATCAATCCCGGTGGCCCCAACGGTGGTTCCGCGACCCAGTACTTCATTGGCAACTTCGATGGGGCTCAGTTTGTCGCGGAGCACACCGATGTCCGCTGGCTGGACTTTGGAACCGACAACTACGCGGGTGTGACCTGGGACGGTCTGCAGTCTGCAGATGATCGGCGTATTCTGGTGGGCTGGATGTCGAACTGGGCCTACGCCAACAAGGTGCCGACTGAAACCTGGCGGGGCGCCATGACCATTCCGCGCTCGCTCTATCTCTTCAGAGAGGGCGAAGACCTGCGTCTTGGTAACGCCCCGGTGAGTGAAGTGGCGGAGTCCCGTTGCGCCCAAGCGGAAGGAGCCCTTGCTCTGGGCGAGACTCTTTCACTTCCGGACGACGCCGCGCTGGACCTGGTCCTGTCGGTGGGTGAGACCCCGGAAATGGAGCTGGAGTTTCTTGCCGCCGCGGGCGAGCGACTGGTGGTCTCTCTTTCTGCCGAGCGTGGCCAGCTGGTGCTAGACCGTCGCGAATCCGGTTGGGTGGAAGAGGGGCTCGGGCGTGAGATCACTGCGCCGATTGTGCACGGGCTGACAGAGCGCAGTGAAATGCGTGTGATTATCGATGGAAGCTCGATCGAAATTTTCCTGGATGCCGGTAAGACGGCTGTGACCGCACTGTTTTTCTCCAGCGAGCCCATGTCACGCATGGCGTTGCGACGCAGTGGCTCAGCCGCCGTTTCCTATTCGCTATACAGCATTTAATGCAGGGGTAAATCATGACTGCGCCACGAGTGTCTGTTTTTGGGGAAGCACTGTTCGATATGATCGAAACAGCCGATGGACAGTTTGTGCCCCATGTCGGTGGGTCGCCTTTCAATGTCTGTCGGGGTTTTGCCCGCCTTGGGTTGCAGTGCGATTACCTTTCGCCCATCTCGTTTGACCGGCTGGGTGAGCGTATCGCCGATGCGGCGGCAGAGGAGGGGATCAGCATTGCTCGGGTGCCACGCTCGGACAAACCCACGTCACTGGCGCTGGTCACGATTGATGAGGGAGGTCAGCCCAGTTACCGCCTGTACCGTCAAGGAGTGGCCGACCTGGACATTGATGCTGCCACGCTGATGGTTGGTGTGACACCGGACTGCCAACTGTTCCATACCGGTTCTTTGGCATTGGTACCGGAGATGGAGGCGGTGCTCTCCGACGTTATCGGGGCGCTACGCCAGCGCGGGGTGCCCATCAGTATTGATGCAAACCTGCGCAAAGGGGTGGTGGCCGATACTGAAGCCTATCTTTCTTGTGTTCATCGCCTGATTGAGCGTGCGACGGTGTTGAAAGTCAGTGACGAGGATCTGGCGCTTCTCGGCATTACGGATCCATTGCCCTTTTGCCGCAATCTGGTGGCGGAGGAGAAGGTTGCGCTGGTGGCCTACACGGAGGGCGCTGCCGGGGCAACGCTGGTTGCGAAAAATGGCGAGGTCAGTGCACCTGCACACCTGCCGGATCCGGTGGGAGATACAGTGGGTGCGGGGGATACGTTTTTCTCTGCATTGTTGAGCTATCTGGTTCGTAGTAATGCGTTCGAAACTAGGTTGCAAAGTCTGACAGACGTGGATCTGCAGAATGCCCTGCAATTTTCGCAGCAGGCGGCGTCAATCAATGTTGGAAGGAAGGGCTGTAATCCGCCGTCGCTTCAGGAAGTACAAGCTGCACTGCAGCTTGCGGAAGCGAGTTGAGGAGTTTCCGATGTTTTCAAATTTTAACCGTGTATTGAAAAGCTCGGTCATTGTACTGTCTGCCCTGACTCCCATCGTGGTTCTCTCTGCGGATACCGGTGTTCCTTCGCAAGCGGACTATTATCAGGGATTTGAGACCCTAACTTCAGAAGTTCTGGCGCCGGCAACGATCCACACCCAGTTCCCGACACCGGACTCTGTACCGGGTATCGTTGGTAACGCCTGGAGAAGCGATGGTTTCTCCAGTTGGTTGACGGTGCCGCAAGAGAACGCGGGAAAAAGTGCGCAGCAAATTTCCGCCGTATTCTGGGTGGCGCTGGAGAGCTACCCTTCTGATCATGAGGTGCGAGTTCAGGATCTCTCTCCGGGTTCGTTGATTAACCAGTGGGGCGAAGGCGGCGGTTTTGACGTTTATCTGGACACCTATGGGCGCTGGGGCGTTCGCGTACAGACGGAAGCCGGTATGGTCACTTTACCGGCCCCAGAGCGTTTTCCGTTGTATCATTGGCATCAACTGGCCGTCTCCATTTTGCCAGATCGTGTTTCGCTGTATCTGGATGGAACCGCGATTGCCGAGCAGGCATTGGCCGCGCCGATGAAGCCTGTGTCCGCGCCGGTAACCATTGCGCGCAGTCCGAATGAGGCTGAAATGCTCAACTTCACCATCAACCGCTTGAATGGTGCTTTTGACGAGCTGCAGATATTTGCTCGTGGCCTGACACGGGATCAGGTTTCAGAATTGCACGCTCAGGTGCAACCGGAGGAACGCTCGGCAAGGGCTTCACTGGTTGTGCCCGCAAGTCGCTTTGCCGATGATCACCTGCGCCCGCAACTCCACGCCATGCCACCGGCAAACTGGACCAACGAGCCCCACGGGTTTGTGCGGGTAGGGGACGTCTGGCACCTGTTTTACCAGCGCACGCCGAATGGCCCATACAAGACCCAGATGCACTGGGGCCATATGGTGAGCCGCGACCTGGTTAACTGGGAAAATCTTGAAGACGCGCTCTGGCCGGAGCTGCAAACAGACAACTTCGGTTTCGATATGAAGGGCATTTGGTCGGGCGATGTGATCTACGATGGCGGCAAGGCGTTTGCCTTCTATACCAGCGTCAATCATTTCGACCGACTCAAGGCCAGTAACCCGGGCGTATCCATGGCGGTGAGCGAAGATCCCATGTTGCGGCACTGGAAAAAGCTCGGCCCGATCGTCAATACGAAATATGTACCCGACTTCCGGGATCCGTATCTGTTCCGGGATGGGAACACTTGGCACATGCTGATCGGTGCCGCCTTGAAAAGTGGTGGAGGGCTGGATTACTACGTGCTCGAGCCTGGAGAAGGCGGTGGAAAATGGCAGCACCGGCGCAAATTTATCAGCGAGTCCTACCGGGATCTGGATAACGGGTCGCTGATCTGGGAAATGCCGGTGTTTGAGCCTATCTCCGACGACGCGCATGTCCTGGTGGTCAATCCCATCGGTGGTGCGGTCTCCAAGTATGGCGAACCGGCAACGCGAGCCGTTTACTGGGTTGGTGAATGGAAAGAAGGGGTTTTTCACCCTTATACCACCAAACCGAAACACCTCGATATTCTCCCTGGGCATCTTGCACCCACGGTCGAGCGTACCGAAGACGGCAGTTTGCGTGCGATCGGCATTGTGGATGAGCGCCGTACCTCGCAGGCGCAGGAGGATGCTGGCTGGGCACATACCTTCAGTTTTCCGCGCCGCTGGTTCCTGATGGAAGATGGTCGCTCCCTCGGGCAGGCGCCTGCGCCGGAGTTAAGCGCGTTGCGCAAAGCGCCCGTTGCCGAGCAGACGAAGCTGGCTGTCAGCGGTGAAGGCACTGAGTTGTTCACACCAAACAGTGCCTATGAGCTACTGGTCAAATCCAGCAGTGGTCACCCCATCGATCTCGAACTGGACATATTGGCGAACCCACAGGGGGAAGTGACACGCCTGCGTATTGATGGTGAGCGCAACAGGGTAGTGCTGGATAAAAGTCGTGCTTCTACGGCGGGAGAAGACGAGGGGCCCAATGTGCTGGAGGCGCCATACGATGCTGCGGCCTTTGGTGCAATCGAGACGCTGAGAGTCTTTGTAGACGGCTCTGTTGTTGAGGTGTTTATCAACGACGCTGCGGTGTTCTCCTTCCGCAGTTATCCGGAAAACCCGGCAATCGGGCCGGTAACCGCACGTACTCCAGATGGCGCTAGCCAGACAATTGATATGACGGCCTGGCCGCTACAGTTGCCCTGAGTGGCTGTGCGATTGAACGACCGAAAACGGCGACGTGGGCATAAAAAGCCGTTGACAGCACAGCAAAAATCACAGAATAATGTCTAGCGATGGACATAAAGCTCCGCCCTAAAATGTCTAACGATAGACATAAGCGGTAGAGCATAGAGAGTGGCGTAAATAAGTCACTTGAAAATTGACTCGAAAATCAAAAAAGAATAAGACACCTCAAGGAGGTACCGTGATGAAGAGAGAGTTTGGCCGGCTCATGTTTGCCGTTGCGCCCCTGGCACTGGCGATAAACACCGCAGCTGCGAACGAGGTTGCGCAACAGGCAGAACCTGCGAGCAAAAAAAACCAGAATGAAGCGCTAGAAGAGGTGATTGTCACCGGTGTGGTGAAGGAAACCACCAAAGCCGATGCGACCTTTTCCATCAATACTCTGGATGCCGAAGATGTTCAGCGCCTCGCGCCACTGAGTACCGCAGATATGCTGCAGAACGTCCCCGGTATTTTTGCCGAGGGCGGGACCGCAGGTGAAGCGGGTAACAACATCACGGTACGTGGCCTGCCAGTAACCGGCGGCTATCGCTATGCTCCCCAGTTGATCGACGGGCTGCCCTGGTACGAAGAGCCAGAAGTGCAGTTCATGAACAACGATGTGGCCATCCGCGGCGACCTGATGACCGAGCGCGTGGAAGTTGTCAAAGGTGGTACCGGCGGTATTCTCTATTCCAATGGCCTGGGTGCCACGGTCAACCATGTGACCCGTACCGGTGGTCAGGTTTTCGAAGGTGGCTACAAGGTCGAAGCCAGTGATTATGGTCTGCTGCGAAACGACGTCTTTGTTTCCGGCCCGATCAATGACAATCTCACCTATGCTGTGGGTGGCTTCTACCGCACCTCCGACGGTATTCGCGATACCGGCTACACCGCCGACCAGGGCGGCCAGATTCGCGGCAACCTGAAATTTATCAGTGATGACGAGCGCACGGAATTCCAGCTGCACGCTCTCTCTATTGACGACCAGACGGCTTTCTACCAAAACGTACCTTTCCAGGTGCCCGCATTCAGTGAGCCCGGCACCCCGGAAAACCCCATCGAAATCAAGCCCGATGAAGTCTGGCCTATCGCCATTGATTTTGCCGATGGCACTACCGCATCGCCCTACAACCGGCATTTCAATATGTTGGGTGAATACGGCGAGCGCCAAATTGATATCGCCGACGGCAACCACGCCAACTTCGATATTTTCACCGCAAAATTTCGTCATGACCTGGAGTCCGGCTGGCGCTTCAGCGGTGGCGTTCGCCACACCGAAGGCACCAATGATTTCAATGCCATGTTTACCGGCAATGATTCCACCTCGGCCGAGCAGTTCCTCAATGCGCGCTACCAGAATGACATCGTAGGTGCCGCCCACGGCCAAGCGCTGCGTGGTGAATTCGATGCGGCTAAACTGAACGGATTTTTTGCCATGCCGGAGGACCCGGCCACCGCATTTGCCGGCATCAGCCGGTCTGATTTTGTGAATAATTATGCACTGGCCCAGTCCGTGGGCGCCTTCTACCTGGACGATGGCAGCCAGGTGGCAGACGACACGGTGCTGAACTTCCTGTTGCCGTTTATTACAAACGTGGAAGCGGAAAGTTCGAGCATCGATCTGCAGGTGCAGAAGAGTTTTGAATTGCTGGGTGAGCACGACCTGACCTTCGGTGTATACGCCAGCAATTACAACAATGATCAGGTGCATCAGGCCTCGCTGCTGGTTTCCAGCATGGAGGATCAGTCCCGCCTGGTCGACCTGTATGGTCTGGACGAGAACGGCAATCGCGTTGGACCGAGCCTCACCTATAACGGCGCTATCCTGCCTGGCTTTTTTGGCTACAACTCGGATATCGAAGTCGAAGGGCGCGCGGTCTACCTGCACGACCACTGGGAGCTGCTCGACAATCGCCTGAAACTGGACCTGGGTGTGCGCTGGCAGGATCAGGAATCCATCGTCCTGCGCCGCGATCGTGTACTGCAGGAAGGCTCGGATATCACGCCGGATGACGTCACCCCGGGCTCGATCGAAGATACCACCGCAGACAACGAAGTTTTCCTGCCCGGCGAGTTGCGTTCTCACGAAGACAGCTTCGAAGGCAGTGGCTGGTCCGCGGGCGCCAACTACTCGTTCTCCGACCGGCTGGCAGTATACGGCCTGGTTTCCAATTCGTTCCGCCTGCCGAGCCTTGAAGACTTGAACGAGTTTAAGGTCGATTCCAGCCGCGATGAAGAACAGGTTGAGCAGATCTGGCAATACGAAACCGGTGTGCGCTATTACGCGGATACCTGGGATACCCAGGTCGCACTGTATTACAACGACTTCAGCCCGCGGGAAAATATCAGCATCTACCGCGACTTCACCTCCAGTGAGTGTGTCGTCAACGAAGACATCCCCGATATCAATACTTGTCCGGAAGTGCGCGAGTTCTACCGCAAAGGGGTAGAAAACCTCGGCATCGAGGTAGAGGCCACCTGGAACCCGACATTTGTCGAGGGACTGGAGCTGACCGGTAACCTGGTGTACCAGAAGCCTGAAATTATCGGGGCCAACTACACCGTGGTTCAGGAGCTGGCTGAGAATGGCGTGGTTACCGGTTATGAATTCCGGGAAATCGGCGAAGACGGGCGCACGCCGCGCCGCCTCGCCGAAGTGATGTTCAACCTGCAAATGGTTTACGACACCAAGCCGCTGACCGGCCTGCCGTTCAAGCCCTATATGAAGTACACCTACTTCGGTGATCGCTTCTCCGAGTCCCGCGACTACGATGTGACGCTCTATCCAGAGTACTTCCATGTGGATGCGGGCTTTATCTGGGACTTCAGCGACAAGCTGGCGGCGCAGGTGCACGTGGCGAACCTCACCGACGAACTCTCCTTCACCGAAGGTGATCCACTGTTTGTTGACCTCAAGGGCCCCAATGGCGCCACCAACCGGGGTGTGGCACGTCCGCTGTTCGGTCGTACCTGGCGCGCCAGCCTGCACTACCGCTTCTAAACAAGAAATCGATGATGACGGGGCGAGCGCGCCCCGTATTACCCGCACATAGAGCTAAAACAATAAAAGGTAATTGATCATGTGGCTTAAAAAGTTTCCACTCGTTCCGCTCGCCCTGGCACTGGGTGCCTGCAGCAGCGATGATGCTGGCCCGCTGCCGGAAAATACTTCTCCCGTGCTTTCCGGCCCCGGTATGGTCGAGGTTCAGGAGGGCGTTAAGAGCGTCACTACCATCAGTGTTTCCGATGCCGAGGGCAACCCGGTAACCCTTTCCCTGAGTGGCGCCGATGCGGGGGCCTTCTCGGTCAATCGCGATGGCGTCCTGACATTCGCGATCCCCACCGATTTCGAGCAACCGGCGGACGCCGATAGCGACAACAACTATCAAGTCACCATTGTGGCCTCCGACGGCTTTGCCGCCGATAGCGAGTTGCCTTTGACGGTTGTGGTGACGGATAACGAAGAAGAAATCGAACCGAATGTCTATGCAAATGTCACCGTAGATGATTCCACTTTCGTACCCGAAAACGTCATCACCAGCTTTGAATTCCCTGTTTCCATGCAGGCAGAGCCGGACAAGTATCTGATGACCGGTGTGTTCGCCGATCCGGGCATTGCCACTGCCGGCTGGAATAGCCTTGAATACCGTGAAGATATTGTGGATACCGCTGCACGTATTGGTGAAGTGTCGGTTTCGACCTGCGAAATTGGCGGTCTAACTGGCTGTGACGAACATGTGGGCAGTATTACCGTGCTGGACGTTGAGGTCACGCACGATTTCATCAGCTTCCTGATGTCCGGTGGCAATGGCACCAATGATGTGGGTGTGGAGATTATTCTTGCTGCCGACGATACCGTCCTCGCTCAGTACACACCGAACAGCTGCGGTGACGCCTGGCTGAAGGGTGACCAGCACTATGTACACTTTGATACCAGCGGACTGATCGGCGAGAAAATCAAGCTGCGTGTATATGACAATGAATCCGGTGGCTGTGGCTTTATCGCTATGGACCATTTCTACCAGACCGACATCAGTCGTGGTCCGCTTGCAGGTATCGCCACCAAACCGCTAAACCCAAAAAATGTCACTTTCGATCAGACCCAGGGTATGGCGGGGTTGATCCCCAATGCCAGCTTCGAAAACCCGAAGGATATGGTGGAGAAGCGGGGCTGGGTTGGTACCGGCGCGTTCGCGGAGCCAGAAATTGATAGCTGGGTCGGCACTACCGTGGCCGATGATGCGGCCAAGGTGGGCGATCGTGCGATCAGTACCTGCGAGATGAATGACAACAGTGCGGGCTGTGACGCCCCCGTTGGCAGCATCACCTCCCCGGCATTCAAAGTGACTGAGAACACGCTCAACTTCCTGATGGCCGGCGGCAACGGTGCTGCCCCTGTGGGGATGCGGGTGCTGGACACGGCAGGTAATGTACTACACACCTACATTCCCAATAGCTGCGGCCCTTCATACATCACCGGTGATGATGACTGGACGACAGTGGATATCTCTGCACTCAAGAATGCCTTTGTAAAACTGCAGGTCTTTGACGAAGAGCCCGGCGGCTGCGGTTTTGTCAGTGCGGACCACTTCTATCAGGCAGCGGAGTCCTGGAACCCTGCAGATAGCACCATTGATGGCGGCACAGTGGCACTAACCCCCGAATCCGAAAAGCAGCTCGGCTTCAATGTCACCCTTACCGACGACGCTTTCGAGCAAGTGATTGGTGATTTTGATGATGCAACGGCTTCATCCTGGACAGCCACCGGAGATTTTGCCGGCGCATCTGGCGCCGACGCCTGGCGGGGTGTGAGCGGTGATGCCCGTGTCGGCAACGCCGCCGTCAGCACCTGTGAGCTGAACAACAACGCGAACGGCTGTGACGCCCCAACTGGTACCCTGACGTCGCCAACCGTCACGGTTGACGAAACGCGCCCCTTCCTGAACTTCCTGATGGCGGGCGGGAATGGTAGTGCTCCGGTGGGGCTGGAGGTGCTCAGTGCCGCCGATGACAGTGTTATCGCGAGCTTCGTGCCCAACTCTTGTGGTCCTGCAGCCATTGATGGCGACGACGACTGGGTCTCCATTGACCTCAGCGCCCAGGCGGGAAGCGATGTGAAGATTCGCATCTTCGACAACGAGCCCGGTGGCTGCGGCTTTGTCAGCTTTGATCACGTACATATGAGTTCTGAATCCCGCAATTAAGTCGGTTTCGGCCCCGGACTCCGGGGCCTTTTTTGCGGAGCCAATTCCGGTTTCCGCACAATTTGCCCAATAACGAATTTGTAAATGCTTCTCTGGCAGGGGTGGTTGTGCCTGCTGTTTACGCAACGGATTCCAGATAAAAACGGGCATCACATACCATGGAGAAAACTGATGGAGAGAAGAGACAGCAAATTTCCGCGCAGCCCCCTGGCAGCGGCAATTACTCTGGTGGCGATGGGTGCGGTATCTGCCCAGGCTGAGGAGGCTAAAGTTGGCGCGACAACGAATGATGAAGCGGTCGAGGAAATCATCGTTACCGGTGTTGCTAAAGAAACACGCAAGTTCGATGCGACGTTTAATATCAATACGCTGAATGGCGCGGATATGCAGCAATTGGCTCCACACGGCACGGCAGATCTGTTGGGGAATATTCCCGGCTTCTTCGCCGAGGGTGGCACCGCTGGCGAAACCCACAACAATGTGCTGGTGCGCGGTTTACCTCAGGCGGGTGGTTTCCGATATGTGCCCAACCTGATCGACGGGCTGCCGGTCTATGAGGAGCCGGAAGCGCCGTTTATGAACAATGATGTGTTCATCAAAACCGACCTGATGACCACCAGCGTCGAAGCGGTGAAAGGCGGCCCCGGCGCAGTGCTGTATTCCAATGCCCTGGGCGCAGCGGTCAACTATGTGACCCGTACCGGCACCCAGAGCTTTGAAGGTGAATACAAAGCAGAAGTTGGCGACTGGGGACACGTACGCAACGATTTTTATGTTGCAGGCCCAATCAACGAGAACTTTACCTATGCGGTGGGTGGCTTCTACCGCAAAGCGGATGGGCGTCGTGACCCTGGCTTTACCGGAAACGATGGTGGTCAGATCCGCGGTAACATTCTGTATACCAGTGACGACCAGCGTACAACCGTTAAAGCACAGGCTCATGTGCTGAACGACCAGACTATCTACTACCAGAACATTCCGTTCTCTGTACCTAACAACCGCGCCCCGGGTACCGACAGTGATCCGTTCGAAATTGACCCGGGCAGTGTCGAGAGCCTGGGTGTGGATTTTGGTACCGGAACCCAATTGTCCGATGGCATCGCAGAGTATGCGCTGTTCGATGCTGAAGGAAACGCCCTGAACCTGGATATCCGCGACGGTATCAACCCGGAATTCAATATCTTCAGCCTGGATCTGGCCCACGAGCTGGAGAACGGACTTCGCCTGGAGTCCCGTTTCCGGTATACCGACGGGCGCAATGGGTTCAATGCGTTGTTTAACGATCCCCCCACAGAAACCGCACGCCTGACTGCAGACCAGTTCAACCGCATTCAAAGCTTCGGTGGCGATCTGGGTGCTGCATACGCCGATGCGACGGCGGTCAAAGCCTATTACGCCGATACGGTAACAGGAACGGATCTCTCCGGCGCTACTGAAGCTCCATCTGTACTCGCTCACAACATTCCCGTTTATGGCAATGTCGATGCCACCAACTTTACCGGCGACTTCCGGCTCAGTAAGGCCTTTGACATTGGCAGCACGAGCCATGATCTGACGATTGGCGCCTACGGCAGTAATTTTACCTATGATGTCTTCTCTGTATTCGCCAGTGCCTGGAGCGATATCAGTGACCGTGCGCGCGCAGTCGACCTGTACGCAGTGGATGCCAATGAACAGCAGGTAGGCCCGTCGATCACCAGCGGCGGCATGGATCAACCGGCTATTTTTGGTTTGGGGGCGGATGCGACGATGGAAACCCGTGCGTTCTACCTGCACGACCATATTGCCCTTATGGATGAGCGCCTGAAACTCGATGTCGGCGTGCGCTGGCAGGAGCTGGGTGTAGACCGGGTTACTACCAATTCCTTTGATCCGGGTAACACCGCAAACGACTTTACTCCCGACAATATCGTGGTCGGTTCCACCGACGATACCCTGGCTGACAACTTCGTCAACGTGCCCGATGGCGCGCCTCAATCGGCCAAGGAAACTTACGATGCGTACGGCTGGTCGGTCGGTGCCAATTATTTGCTGGTCGAAAATGGCAGCCTCGGCGATGTGTCCGTATTCGGTACCGTATCTGATTCTTTCCGTCTGCCAGGCTTTGAAGACTATATCTTCGGTGGTCCGGCAACCAACCCGAGCACTGGCGAAATCGTGCGCGGGGATATGGTGGAAGATATCCAGCAGATCGAAGGCGGCTTCCGTGTCGGCCAGGATGAATTGGACCTCGGTGTTTCGCTGTTCTATATCGACTTCAAAGCGAAAGAAAACCTGGGTGCCACCCTGGATGACCTGAGTGCGTCAGGTTTTGGTGGTGTTGCATGTAGCAGCGTACCGGCACCGGCGGACTGCCCCAAAATCCGTGACAGCTTCCGCCAGAGCGTTACCAATTTCGGTGTGGAAATCGAAGCGGATTACCAGCCCTCGGCGATCCCTGGCTTGAGCCTGCAGGGCAGTCTGGTGTGGCAGGATCCAGAGCAGTCTCAGGACAACGCTATTCGCTCCGGTATTGTCGATGTGGATACGGATAACGATGGCATCAATGACATGCGCGAGTATGAAGTGTCCACGTCCGAGGGGCGTCGCCCGCGTCGTCAGTCTGAAGTCATGCTGAACTTCCGTCCGTCCTATGCATTCAGCGCTATCCCGCTGACCGTGTACGGCCAGGCGCAGTACTTCAGCGAGCGATTTGCCAGCGACGACAGTGCCAATGTCACTGTATACCCGGCGTATACCCAGTTGAACCTGGGTGTGCTGTATGCCGCAACGGAAAATATGGACCTGCAACTGCATGTGACCAACCTGAATGATGCGGACTCCTTCACCGAAGGTTCCAACATCACCAGTGGGCTCGCATTCAGCGATGGTACCTATACCGGTGTGGCGCGTCCGCTTATGGGGCGTTCGGTTAAAGCCAGTATGAGTTACCGCTTCTAAAAACTCTTCGGAGCATCGTCTCTCGTCGATTTGGGGTGGCCTTGTGCCGCCCCTTTTTTTTGCCTTTGGCTTGCACCGGGGCAGAGTATTGCGGACGATAGCCGGTCATGAATTTGTGGAGGTTGCCATGAGTGATACGGTCAGAAATCTGAAAAGTCAGGTCCTGTCCAGTGACTGGTCCCGGTTTGAAAAGTACACGTTCGAGTTCAAAAACCCGGAAGGTCAGTGGGAGGTTCTACAGCGGGAAGTCTACGACCGCGGAGACGGTGCGGTGGTGCTGCTATATAACCCGGAGCGCCGCACGGTAGTGCTGACCCGCCAGTTCAGGCTGCCCACTTTCCTCAATGGCAATAAGTCGGGCCTGATGGTAGAAGCCTGTGCCGGTGCACTGGATGGGGAGGATCCCGCGCTGTGCGTTATTCGCGAGGCTAAAGAAGAAACCGGTTACAGTATTTCTCAACTAGAGAAGGTGTTTGAGGTGTACATGTCGCCAGGCTCGGTCACGGAAAAGCTGCACTTTTACCTGGCACGCTATTCCGAGGAAGACAGGCTCACCAGTGGGGGCGGGTTGGATGCAGAACAGGAATACATTGAGGTGCTGGAGACGCCATTTGAGCAGGCGTTTTCCATGATCGGAGGCGGGGGGATTTGCGATGCAAAAACCATCATGTTGCTGCAACATCTTAAAATTTCTCGGCTAATGGAAGCCTGAAGGCGTGAAAATTCATACTTTTTGCCGAAAATAGTGAAATGTTTCCGGTTACACGGTGGTAATTAACGCTTGCGCAGGGAATTGGCCGCTGGCAGTATAGTCTTCAGCCCCCAAAGAGGGGCGTTTTATGAATCGAAAATGAAACCGGTTACATGTGTGCGAATGATGCTCAAATGTTGATCGGAAGTGGGTGCGCTGCAGCGGTATATGGCGCACAATTCGTCAAATAACGATAACAAGGTATTCATGATGAAGAGGGAAATCTCGAAATTTCTACCTTTGGGGCTGGTGAGCACGCTGGCGCTGAGCGCGGTGGTGCCCCTGGCACAGGCGCAAAGCGACGCTGGAGAAGAGACAGGTCAGCAGTTTGATGCCGCCCTCGAAGAAATTACCGTTTACGGCATCCGCAAATCCCTGCGGGATGCGGTAAACCAGAAGCGCGATGCGAATGCGATTGTCGATGTCATTTCTTCGGAAGATATCGGCAAACTGCCAGACGAAAACGCAGCGCGCGCACTGCAGCGTGTGACTGGGGTTCAGATCTCCACTCGTGATGGGGAAGGCTCTGAGATCCAGGTGCGCGGTATGTCCCAGGTCAATATGGAGATGAACGGTGTCTCCTACGTGGGCACGCCTTCACAGCCCGGCTTCCGCTCCAGTGTGCGCCGCAATGCGACCCTGGAAGATATTCCGGCGGAGCTACTCTCCGGCATTGAGGTGATCAAGTCGCCCACAGCGGATCGTATTGAAGGTGCCATTGGTGCAACGGTCAATATGAAAACCCGCAAGCCATTGGATCAGGACGGCTTCCAGGTGGCGGGCTCCAGCAAAGCGTCTTATTCCGAGCTGGCCGACGAACCGACCGAGCGCTACTCCTTCCTGATCGGCAACAACTGGGACGACAAGTTCGGCGTGCTGCTGAATGTCACCCAGGGCGAAAGCGTCAGCCGCAACGATTCCATCGACTACCGCAACTGGGATGGTCTGGTATTTGAAGACTGGAATTCCAACGTGTCCTCGCTGCAATCCTGGAATGAAAATGTCTGGTGGGATGCGGAGCAGGATCCAGCCACTGTTTGCGCCCCCTTTTGCTGGCGCAATATGGGCTGGGGTGATGACGGTACCGGCACAAACGTAGCCGGTGAAAATGGCGGCTGGTTGCCGACCATGATGTATCTGGACCCGGAAACCGGAAATCTGAGCCAGGTGATCGCCCCGCAGGAAGTGGAGCTGCAGCAGAAGGAAATCTATCGCGACCGCACCGGGGTGAACCTGTCTCTGCAGGCGAATCCCACGGAGAATATGAGTCTGTACGCGGACGTGATTGCCAGCAAATACGAAGAGCAGCAACAAGCCACCATTCTCACTTACGGTATTCGCGATATCGATTTCCCCAACACCGGTGTGATCCTCGACGAATCCATTATGCCGTTTGTGCTCGGCCAATATACCGAGGGCAGCGATGCGCCCGTAGTTGCCGGTATTGAACCGGGCAACCCCAATATGGTTGACGGCGAAGTAACGCTGCTCTCCGGTGGTTTTACGCCCATTAGCTGGAACAACAACGGCAACGCCCACCGAATGGGTGGCCAAGCCGCATCCCGGGATGTGCAGAACCACAATATCTCCCTCGGTGGCAGCTGGTGGAGCGATGACTGGACCGTGTCCGCAAACCTGTCCAGTGGCCGCTCTAAGTTCGACAGCATCTGGCTGCGCCAGGATTTGAAAGGCAGTTACGGCAACGTGAACTGTACCTGGCGCGACCCGCGCCCGGTGGACCCGAATACCGGGCTGGAAGTGGAATGTGCCGATGCGGTGCGTTGGGGGTATGACCTGACTCAGGGGGATGTGGGCAGCATTGTGCTGGATCCGAACCTCTCCGCGGCTAACCCCATGGATCCCAATGCGAACTACCTGACCGACCCTTATAGTTATGCGATTGCATTTGTCAGCCTGTGGAAGGACGAGTTTGTATCCGAGCAAGACGCCGTTGCTTTGGATTTCGATTACAACCTGGATGAAACCCTGGGTGCGTTGAACTTCTCACAGGTTGAATTCGGTCTGCGACTGGCAAACCGCAGCAATGAACGCAGTGTAGAGCGCGGTATCGGCGACCACTGGCAGCCAGAGTGTACCGATGACAGCTGTACCGTGGTTACCGATCAGCGTCTGGGCGTCGAGGATGCCAACTCCATCTATGTTCAGCCGCACCAGATTCAGAATGCGGTTACCGTGAACGATGGTAGTTTCCTGGAAAAAGTCGGTGGCAACCTGCCGCGTCAATGGATTTCCGGCAATCCGTCCATTTACGGCGACCCGCTGCGGGATCTTAACGACACCTGGGGTATCTATCCGGTATCCGACAAGGTGAACGATTACCTGGTGGAAGAGGACACCCAGGCGGCCTACGCCAAGGTGAACTTTGAAAATGGCAGTGGCACTGTGAGCGGTAACCTGGGTGTGCGTCTGGTGCAGACCGAAACGGCCTCCACCAACTACACCGTGCGCGAGGGTGCCAGCTCCCAGTTCCTTTTTGTTTCCATATACAACCCCGAAGACTATCAGGCGAATACGCTCAGCCGTGAGTACACCGATGTGCTCCCGAGCGCTACCCTCAACTGGGATATCACCGATGACCTGAAGCTGCGCACCGCCGCATCTAAAGTCATGGCGCGCCCAGACCTGACGGACCTGACGTCTGGTATCTACATCACCAGTATTACGTCCCGCACAGGTATTATCGGCAATCCGGATCTGGATCCGTACCGTGCAAACCAGTTCGATACGTCGCTGGAGTGGTACTTCAATGAGGGTTCACTGCTTTCTGGTGCACTCTTCTACAAAGATATCGACAGCTTTATCACTCACGACTACAGCCAGACCTTTATGGGCCCGGGCCGCGCACCGAACCCGGACACCGGAGAAATCGAAGACGTTCAGTACAACGGCCGTATGGCAGTGAACGACGAGGGCCTGGTGCAGGGCGCCGAGCTGTCTTACCAGCAGATGTACACCGGGGTGCTGGATGGCTTTGGCACCGTACTGAACTACACCTTTGTCGACAGTGAGACACCGGATGGTATGCCGGTTCCGCAGCTGTCTGAGCACAGCGCAAATGCCATTGTGTTCTTTGAGAAAGGGGATTTTGGGGCGCGTCTGGCCTACAACTGGCGTGATGATGCGCTGCTGGCCGCACGTGGCTCCGGTGGGCGTTCGGAATACAGCAAGGACTACGGTCAGCTGGATTTCTCCCTCGCCTACGATATCAACGACAACTTCAAGGTGACTCTGGAAGGCCTCAACCTGACAGAAGAAAACCTGGAGTCTTATGTTGAAATCGAAGAGCGTCGTTTGAGCTTCCAGCAGCTGGACCGCGTGTTCCAGCTCGGTATCATCGGACGTTACTGATCGGCAGCAATCGCGATCAAGGGGCGGTGAATTCCGCCCCAGTTTCTTAAAAAATCTCTCACAGGATTCTCTCGTCCTTTCGTTGATAGTTCGCCCGGTTTTACCGGGCTTTTTTATGCGTGTTGTTTTATTACTTTTTCTGGAAGAAGCGCCAGGCTGTTCAAATACAAAAAAAGGGGCGTTCTGCCCCTTGTTGGTTCTGCCTTCTGGCGTCACTTCGGTTAATCTACTTTCTCATATGTCTTTCCCTGATTCCGGATAACGCCCAGCATGCGCTCGGTTTTCCGCTCAATCAGGCTGCGATCGCCGCGCGCTTCGAGATTAACCCTGAGCAGTGGCTCCGTGTTGGATTGGCGGATGTTGAATCGCCAGTCCTCGAAGCTGATCCCGAGGCCATCGATGGTTTCAGTGCTCGCGGCACCTTTGGTGAACTCCAGTGTTACTTGTTCAATCACTGCATCGGCGTCATGCACGCTGATATTCAGTTCATCAGAACAGGGGTAGTTTCGAGTCATCTCGTCTACAAGCTGGCGCAGGGACAGGCCGGAGGTGCTCAGGTACTCACAGATCAGCAACCACGGAATGGTGCCGTTATCGCAATAGGCGAAGTCGCGGAAGTAGTGGTGCGCGCTCATTTCACCACCGTAGACGGCGTCTTGCTCACGCATCACCTGCTTGATGAAAGCGTGGCCAGTGCGTGAGACCTGGCAGTGTCCGCCGGCAGCCTCAACAACCGCATGGGTGTTCCAGTAGAGGCGTGGATCGTGCACGATGGTCGCGCCGGGTTGCTTCTTAAGGAGAATTTGTGCGAGCAGGCCGACCAGATAGTAGCCGTCGACAAAGTTGCCGTGTTCATCAAAGAAAAAGCAGCGGTCGAAGTCGCCGTCCCAGGCGATGCCGAGGTCAGCATTGTGTTGTTTGACGGCGTTTGCAGTCTCCTCGCGGTTTTCAAGGAGCAACGGGTTGGGTACCCCTTTGGGGAAGTTGCCGTCGGGTTCACAGTTGAGGCGAATAAATTCAAATGGCAGATGTGATTCCAGCCGTTCGACGATATCGCCCGCGCCGCCATTACCCGGGTTCACAACAATGCGCAGCGGCTTCAGCGCTTCCCTGTCCACCCAGCCGAGAAGATAGTCTGTGTACCGGGGTTTGAAATTGCCGCGCTGGGCTTTGCCCGGCTGAGTTACTGGCGGCATGTCGGCGGTTGCGACGAGTGCCTTGAGATTTTCCAGGCTGCTCGAGCCAGAAAGCGGGGCGGCATTTTGTTGTACCAGTTTGATGCCGTTGTAATCTTTGGGGTTGTGACTGGCGGTAATACACAGGCCGCCATCGAACACGGCATCGTTGTTATCCCCGGCATAAGTCGCGTAGTAGATTTCTTCGGTGCCGCACTGGCCGATATTGAAGGCGTTACAGCCGGCGGCGGTAATGCCGCGTACTACCGCGTCCGTAAGCGCCGGACTACTGAGACGGATATCGTGGCCGACAACCAGATTGCGCGCATTCAACAGCTTGGCGAAGCCGTAGCCCACACGCCAGGCGATGGATTCATTCAGTTGTTCCGGCACTCGGCCGCGAATGTCATAGGCCTTGAAGGCATCAACCGGAAACGGCTTCATATTCTGCTCGCATTTTCAGTTTGGTGGCAGCGGCGTAATCTGCCGCTTCGGTGGTGGCCACCATCAGGTGGTAGAGCGTGCTGGCGGGAGCCAGGTTATTGACGATCCGGTTTTCGGCATCGAGCTGGTCGATGTAGAGTCCGGGAATCTTGTCGTCAAAGTAATATTTGAATAGCAGCTGAATCCCGCGGGCAGCATGCGCTTCCGCTTCCAGGTCGCCACTGTTTGCCTGACACAGGCTCGCTTTGATCAGTTCGGTCAGTGGCCAGCAGCGTTTGCTGGCTTTGAGGACGTTGCCCTGGATCGAGACGGCGTCATACAGCAGGCCGGTGCCCGGCTCTGTGCCCAGCTCCAGTGCGCGTCGATACAGGGTGTTGGTGTAGCGCCCTACAGGTGCGCCACTGCGCTGGCTGTACTGGTGTAGTAACCAGACCCACTCGAGCATATGTCCGGGTTCGACTTCCTGTCCCTCATCGTCGCTGAGTGGACGCCAGTCGTGGTGGAAATATTCCAGCAGTACACCGTTTTTGCTGTCGTAGAAACAGTTTTCGAACAGGGCGAAGACTTCTCCGGCCCGCGCCAGCCAGCGCCCGTCATTGGTGGCATCGTAGAGGGCGATAAAGGCCTCCAGCAGATGCATGTGGGGGTTCTGACGGCGAATGTCGGAGCTGTAGTCGCCTTCCAGCCAGCCTCCTCTGGGGCCTTTGATGTACACATCGAGGTGTTGAATCAGCGCTTCGGCCTTGCGCAGCGCGGCACTGTCGTTAAACGCGCGAAACCGCCAGGCACTGGCCAGTAGAAAGAATGCCAGGTCGTACAGATCCTGGCGCGGGTCGTGTATTGCATTTTCGCTGTTGAGCACGTGTACGTACACCTGCGGTGCACTGGGGTGCTGGGCATAGCGGGTGACGAAACGATCGAGATCGGCAACGATTCCCTCGGCGCCTGCGACCCAACCCCGTCGGCTTGCGCAGGCCAGTACAAACATCTGCCGGGCCTGCACCCGAACCCGCTTTGGGCAGCCGGTATCGGGGAGCCCTTCGGGGGTGAGGCGTTCGTGGGCACTGCCACTGGCTCGGTCAAACCCCTGCTCCATCCACAGGGGGAGGGCGGCGCTGGTCATCCAGTGCTCCAGCTGCTGTGCCCAGTGATTGATACTCAAAGACATCGAATTGGCCTTTTCTGGCGATTTGTCGTGTTGGTAACCGGTTACATTTGCCTGAATGTACAGCCACCACTTTTTATGGCCGTTATTATGCAGTGTAGTGTAACCGGTTACAAATGTGCTTTTTGCGTTGCCAGTTCGGCTTGGCGAATGGCGATCGGTATCGGTAGGTACAATTTAGTGGGGCCAGTGCGTTAGTGGGGCCAGCGAGGCCGGCGAAGTGCCTCGCTTGTGCTGTGGATTAGCGGGGAAGGGGAGGTGTGCTTTTGCGCACCACAAAATCGTAGGGCAGTACGGTTTCGGTCTGCTGCAGTTCTTTACCTTCGATCAGCTCCAGCAGGGTGTTGAAGCTCGCCCGTCCAAGCGCTTCCGCGGGCTGGGAAACCGTGGTCAGGGGTGGGTCACTGTAGCGGGCAAACTCGATATCGTCGAAGCCGGTAATGGACATTTCCTCGGGAACCTTGATGCCCGCACTTTTAAGCCCCTGCATACAACCAATGGCCATTTCGTCGTTCATTGAAAAGATCGCAGTGGGGCGGTTCTTCATGCGTGCGAAATGGTTGGCGGCCATCAGCCCGGAGCCCATGGTGAAGTCACCATTGACCAGCAGGTCTTCGTCATATGGGATGCCGGCGCGCTCAAGGCTGGCCCGGTAGCCGCGCAGGCGATCGCGGGAGTGGGGGTTGTCCGCCAGGCCGGCCAGCACGCCGATGCGCTGGTGGCCCTGCGCAATCAGGTAAGTGACCACTTCTTCAGCGGCGCCGGCATTGTCGATGCGCACCGAGGGGTAGGGGGTATTTTCACAGCCGGCGGCGGAAACAATTGGAATGTCCGCCTTGGGCTGCAAAGACTTGCCGGGAATATGCGGTCGCAGTTGCAGGATGCCATCGGCCTGGCGGGTTTCCACCAGACGGGTGTACTCCTCCTCGCGCGCGCTGGAATCGCGGGTGTCGCCCAGTAGAACGCTGTAGCCTTTCTGCTGGGCGGCATCTTCAATACCGCGAATAACAGTGGCGAAGAACAGGTTCGAGAGGTTCGGCACCAGGACCACGATGGAGTAGGCGCGTACGGCGCGAAAATTGCGCGCCATCATGTTCGGGCGGTACCCCACCTTTTCCACGGCTTCGTGCACTTTACGCAGTGCTTCCTTGGAGACTTTTTCCGGTGTGCTGAGTGCCCGGGAGACGGTGGCGATGGATACGCCCGCTACGCGCGACACTTCCCTAATGCTCGACATAATTACTGGCCATCGGTATCTGGTTCGCCGCAACTGCCGTTGATGGCAAGGGCTGCGGTATGACCGCCGGGGATTATTGGCGGCGGTCTTCCTAGGCGCTGGTGACCTTGGAAGGCGCTGAAAAGTTACCGGAAATTGTCATAAAGCTCTAGCAAATTTGTGTGTAACCGGTTACATTGGTGTTTCTGGCGGCCCCTCACAAGGGGGTTTACCTCGGGTCGCCCTCAATACAATAAAGAGCGCCGGTCCTTCGCCGCGCCAAGCGATCATAGAGAGGTGAGTTGCCTATGAGCCTTGCACCAATAGACCTAATGGTCATCGGACTGTATTTATTTGCGTCGCTGTTTATCGGGTTCTGGGTATCCCGCAAGGCATCGAAGAATATTCAGAGTTACTTTCTCGGTGGCAACAAGCTGCCCTGGTACTACCTGGGCTTGTCGAATGCATCCGGGCAATTCGATATTTCCGGCACCATGTGGATGGTGTACCTGCTGTTTATCTATGGTCTGAAAAGTATCTATATTCCCTGGCTCTGGCCGGCCTTCAATCAGATTTTCCTAATGGTTTTCCTGTCGATCTGGTTGCGTCGCTCGGGCGTGATGACCGGTGCCGCGTGGATTCGTTTCCGTTTTGGGGAGGGGCGCGGTGCGGAGCTTTCCCATCTGGTCATTGTCGGTTTTGCGTTATTGGTGGTGCTTGGCTATCTCGCCTACGGCTTTGTGGGTATCGGTAAGTTCGCTGCCGCATTTATGCCCTGGCAGCTCTCGGCGGATCCCCACAACAATGAAATTTTTTACGGCCTGATTCTCACCGCAATCACTGCCGTGTATGTGGTGAAAGGTGGGATGTTCGGTGTGGTACTCACCGAGGTCATGCAGTTTGTCATTATGACAGTGGCCTGTATCGCGATTGGTGTGATTGCCATGTACCAGGTCTCGCCAGACATGTTGCGCGCGGCTGTTCCTGAGGGCTGGTTCAGTATGGGCTTCGGGCACACCCTCGATCTCGACTGGAGCGGTATTCTCGATAGCGCCAATCAGCGTATTGTCGACGACGGCTGGTCCCTGTTCTCCGTGTTTTTCATGCTGGTGTTGCTGAAAGGTATTCTTCAGAGCATGGCGGGCCCGGCACCCAACTACGACATGCAGCGTATTCTGTCCGCACGTACTCCGGTAGAGGCGGCAAAGATGAGCTGGCTGGTCAACCTTGTGCTGTTGTTCCCCCGCTATATGATGATCACCGGTCTGACAATTCTTGCCCTGGTGTTTTTTGTCGACGACCTGCGTGCGATGGGCGAGGGTGTGGACTTTGAGCAGATTCTGCCGTTTGCCCTCGCCAACTATGTCCCCGCCGGGTTGCTCGGGCTGGTAGTCGCCGGATTGCTGGCGACCTTTATGTCGACCTTTGCTGCTACCACCAACTCGGCGCCGGCGTATGTGGTCAACGATATCTACAAGCGCTACTTCAACAAGGATGCAGATGAGAAAACCTATGTGCGTATGAGCTACCTGGTCTCAATCACCTTTGTGATTCTCGGTACTGGTATCGGCCTTTTCGCACCATCACTCAATTCCATCATTCTCTGGATCGTGAGCGCACTGTACGGTGGCTACACCGCAGCCAATATCCTCAAGTGGTACTGGTGGCGTATGAATGGCTTTGGTTATTTCTACGGCATGCTTGCGGGGCTGTTGGCAGCGATACCGATGATGTTTACCGATATCTCTCCGTTGTATGCATTCCCGGGTATGTTTGCGCTGTGCCTCACCGCGAGTGTCGCCGGCTCACTGCTCACCGAGGCGGATGACATGGAAACCCTCAAAACCTTCTATTTCAAAACGCGCCCCTGGGGATTCTGGAAACCCGTTCACCAGGCCCTGTTGGTGGAGCATCCAGAACTGAAGCGCAATACCGATTGTAAACGTGACCTCTTCAACTGTGCGATTGGTCTCGTCTGGCACACCGCGCTTACCGCAGCACCCATCTTTATGGTGATTCAGCGTTGGACCGAATTCTCCATTGCCATGGGTGTGATTGCATTGACCAGCTATCTGCTCTGGAAGAATTGGTATCGCCTGATGCGGGATGACCCGGATGCAGAAATGGGCGAACAGATAAAAAAGCCTGAACAGGGCTCAGGGCAGAGCCCGGTTGCAGCCGCAGGTTGATCTGGTTGTACGGGCACTGAACAGAAAATGGCGGCACTGAGGTGCCGCGCAAAAGAACACTTTCGAAAATAACATTAGCCGAGTGAATTATGTCTAGTCACCTGGAAAAAGTACGCGCACTGATCGCAAATCAAGAGTCTCTGCTGGCGAAAAAGAATAGTCCGGCAGACGGTGGTAATGGAATCTATCAGCGTTGGCAGAACCCGATCATCACCCGCCACCATGCGCCAGTCGCATGGCGTTATGATCTGAATGAGAGCACCAATCCATTCTTAATGGAGCGCCTGGGCGTGAATGCGACGCTGAATTCCGGCGCAATCAAACTGAACGGAAAATTCCTGCTGGTGGTGCGCATGGAGGGTGTGGACCGCAAGTCTTTCTTTGCGGTGGCCGAAAGCGAAAGCGGTGTGGATAACTTCCGCTTCTGGGGCAAGCCGGTAGTCATGCCGGAAACCGAAGATCCGGATACCAACGTATATGACATGCGCCTGACTCAGCACGAAGACGGCTGGATCTACGGCCTTTTTTGTACCGAGCGTAAGGATCATACCCGTCCCAACGACACAACAGCGGCAGTGGCCCAGTGTGGCATTGCCCGCACCCGCGATCTGGAAACCTGGGAGCGCTTGCCGGACCTGATCACACACAGTGGCCAGCAGCGTAACGTGGTGCTGCACCCGGAATTTGTTGACGGAAAGTATGCGCTCTACACCCGACCACAAGATGGCTTTATCAGTGTCGGCAGTGGCGGCGGCATCGGTTGGGGGCTGACCGAATCCATGGAAAATCCCGAGGTAGTGAAAGAGGTGCTGGTGGATACCAAGGAGTATCACACCATTAAGGAAGTCAAGAATGGTCAAGGGCCGGCCCCCATCAAAACCGATCGCGGCTGGCTGCACCTGGCACACGGTGTGCGCAATACCGCGGCCGGCCTGCGCTACGTACTTTACATGTTCATGACGCACCTTGAGCGCCCGTGGGAAATTACCCACTTGCCGGGTGGCCACTTTATTGCGCCGGAAGGCAGCGAGCGCGTGGGTGATGTATCGAATGTGGCTTTTGCCAATGGCTGGATTGAAGATCAAGGTAACGTTTTTATTTACTACGCCTCTTCCGATACCCGAATGCACGTGGCCACCTCTACCGTGGAACAGCTGGTGGATTACTGTGTAAACACACCGGAAGACGGGTTGCGCTCGGCTCTATCTGTGGCCACACGTATCCAGTTGATTGAAAACAACGCTGCAGTTCTGCGAGATCTGTGATGGCGCTGGCGGTAAACAACATGGAAGGCATCTATACAATGCAAGCGACGAGAAAATCCCAGCCAAAACTGGGCCTGATCAACTATTTGCCTGAGTTCCGCCGGCAACTACTGGATATTGGCCAGTGGTGGAAAAACCATGCCGTTGATACCCATAGCGGTGGTTTTTTTGGTGAAGTGAGTGTGGCGTGCAACCCGGCACCGGAAGCCGACAAAGGTATTGTACTCAACGCGCGTATCCTCTGGTTTTTCAGTGAGTTGTGTCTGCACCTGCAACAGGACCCTGATGCAGACAGTGATTCGATCGAGGAATACCGGTTGTTGGCCGCCCGTGCTTTCGATTATGTGACGTCAAATTTTCATGACGAAGAGTTTGGTGGCGCATTCTGGTGTGTGGACTACATCGGGAAAATGAAAGAGGGCAAAAAACAGACCTATGCGCAGGCGTTCTGCATCTATGCCTATGCCAGTTATTATCGCTTGAGCGGCGAATCCCGCGCATTGGACTTGGCGCTGGCGTACTTCCGCTCGATTGAGCAGCATTGCGTGGATCGAAAACTGGGTGGCTATCTGGAAGCGGTGACACGAGAGTGGCACCCGGTTACGGATTACCGGCTCAGCGATAAAGACCTGAATGCACCGAAGACCATGAACAACCACCTGCATGTACTTGAAGCGTACACCGGGTTGTATCGTGTAGCGCCCACCGACGAGGTTGCGCTAGCCCTGAAGAACAGCATCGACTGGTTCTGTGAAAAAATCTGCAACGCGGAAAACGGTCACTTGCGGTTGTTTCTGGAGCATGACTGGACGGATGTTTCCGCAAGCTACTCTTACGGACACGATGTCGAAGGTAGCTGGCTGCTGGCGGAAGCGCTGGAGGTGCTGGATGAGCCGGCGTACTCCGAAAAATATCAGCCGACGGTGGAGGCCCTGGGAAGATCCTGCGTGGAAGAGGGCATTGGTGGTCTCGGTCAGGTCCTGGACACCTATGATTTCACCAACCGGTCGCGTCACCTGGATTCGGAGTGGTGGGTCCAGGCGGAGGCGCTGGTCGGGTTTCTGAATATGTGGCAGAGCACTGGCGATCCGCGGTTCAAGACCGCCTTCGAAAATGTGTGGACCTTTATCAAAAATCACCAGATTGATTGGGAGCACGGTGAGTGGCTGTACCACGCTTCTATTGATCGAATGAAGGCGGACCAGGGATACAAGCTCGGTTTCTGGAAAGGGCCTTACCACAATGGGCGCGCGATGATGGAAGTCATTCGTCGCCTCGAGAGTATCGCTGAGGCGACCATGAGCGAAATACAGGAGCGAGAAGAAAGTGCGGCGACTGCATAAGATATTGATGGCCACTGCCGGTGCTCTGGCGCTGGCGGGCTGCGAGGTTGCGGATTCCACCGCACTGCCGGCGCACTGTGTTGTTCCTGAGCTCAACCCCAATGTGGCGCCGTTTTCCGGGTTCGAGGAATTCGTGACCCGCGATGGTATTCGTTTGCTGGAAGGGGAGCGCCCGCTACGTTTTATTGGCTTGCACGCCACAGAGCTGCATCGGATTGAAGACGATGTTGCTTCGTCCAATAGTAGTATCGGAAAGTCCGACCATTTCCGCTGGCCCACTGCGAGAGAGCAGAGTAACTGGATTCAGGCCCTGGTTTACAGCGGTCATACGGTCTCCCGCATTTATACCCTGTCGGTGGATGATATATCTTTGCCTGCGTCGGTACGCGCGAATATGCCCGCGCATATTGTGCAGAATACCGAGACCGGAGCGATTGTTCTCAATGAAGAAGCCATGCAGGTAATGGACCGCATGGTCTACCTGGCCGATACCCTTGGGTTGCGTCTCATTATTCCGGTGATCGATCACTGGAGCTGGTGGGGAGGTAAGCGTGAGCTGGCGTTGATGGTGGGCGAGGCGGATAAGGATACCAAGGAAAGCGGGCCGCTTTACGATACCCAGAGTAAAACCTACGCAGCCTATCGGGATATTATTGAGCAGCTGGTTACCCGCAAGAATACCTGTACCGGGCGTGAATACCGGAATGAGAAAGCCATTATGGCCTGGGAAACCGGCAACGAGCTACGTGGCACCAACAAGACGTTTCTTGCAGAGACGGCAGCCCTGTTTAAAAAGCTCGCTCCGAATCAACTGGTGATAAACGGTGACCAGCAGGCGGACTATACCAATGCAGCGGGTACTGCGAGTATCGAGCAGGGGGAATTCCTGGGGCTGACCGACCCCAACGTTGATCTGCAATCAAACCACTTTTACGGCCCTTATATGTCGGTGGAAGAAGTGCGGTTGCAGGCGGCTCTGGCGGAGAAATTTAATAAACCGCTGTTTATCGGTGAATACGGTTTACAGCCCATGGACACCCTGCAAGCGGTCACCGACGCCTGGGTGGATGAACCTGCGGTTGCCGGTGGCCTGGTATGGGGATACCGCGGACACCGTGAGGCAGGTGGTTTTTACTGGCACAAGGAGTCCGGCGAGCATATGAGCTACCACTTGCCGGGTTTTGCGGCAAATGACGGCAACAACGAGCGTGCGGTCATTCACATGGTCCGCTCTGCGCAGGCGGCAATCGCAAACAACGAGCGCGCACAGACATTTGCCACTTCCTGGCCGGTACCACAGGCACCGCTACTGCACCCGATTTCGGATAATGGCGGGATTAATTGGATGGGGGCGCCTACTGCCCGTATTTACCGGCTTTACGCATCGGCAAACGATGGCAAAGACTGGACGCTTGTGGCGGACGACTTGAGCGATGGCGCGAATGGATGGGATCCGCAAACGATGGACCTGTACACCTTGAACAGCAGCGCTATCACCAGTGACGATACCATTACAGAACACGCCTGTTTGCAGTACCGCCTGACTGCGGTTAACGGGGCCGGGGAATCCGAACCCTCGAATATAGAAACCTACTGCGCACAATAAAAATCAGCATTGAGAAAGCACTATGGCGAATCAACATCGGCTTTGGGCGACCGCAATTCTTTGCTTTGTTGCCGTCGTACTGATGGCGCTGCTCGTACCTGAAAGTCGCGCTGGGACGGCGCGGCCAAATATCGTGTTGATTACCGCAGATGACCTTGGGTTTGACGACCTTTCGCTGCACGGCAATCCGGTGATCGAGACTCCAAGTCTGGATCAGCTGGCAGCAGAGTCTGTCCAATTCAGTGATTTCACCGTGACCCCGGTCTGCTCCACAACCCGTGCGTCGCTATTGACCGGAAGGCATCACTATAAAGCGGGTGTGTCCGGAGTACACGGTGGCCGCGACTATATGAGCCGGGACGAAATGCTGATATCCGAAGTACTGAAAGAGCGTGGTTATGCCACTGGCCTTTGGGGTAAGTGGCATCTGGGAAAAACCCGCGGTTACCTGCCCTGGGAGCGTGGTTTTGACGATACCTACTACGCGGAGCTGTATGTGCACGACAACAGTTTTGGATATCGCCAGGGCGAACGCGTCGAGCACGATACCTGGGTATCAGAGGTAGTCACCGACTACGCAATCGATTTTATCGAACGCAATCGGGAGCAGCCCTTTTTTGCCTACCTGAGTTATCTGGCTCCCCATGAACCCTGGCAGGCGCCGGAGCAATTTGTTCAGCCCTACCGGGAAAAGGGGCAGCGTGATGCCATCGCCAATCTGTACGGTATGGTGTCCGAAATGGACTTTCATATCGGTCGACTCTTACAGTATCTGGAGGACTCGGGACTCGCGGAAAATACACTGGTCATTTTCATGAGCGACAACGGTCCCTGGTACGGATCGAGTAACGCGGGGCCGATGCTGCGCAACGAATGGCGGCAGCGTAATCCCAACAATTTGCTGGGGCAAAAAGGGCGCAACTGGCAAAACGGTGTCAAGTCGCCGCTATTCGTGCATTGGCCGGCCCGCTTCGCGCCGGCAACATCCAATGCCTTTGTGCATGTAACCGATATTTTTCCCCTGCTAATGGAGGTTACCGGCGGCGCGGCGGAGCTTGAGAAACCACTCGATGGGGAAAGCTTTCTCGCCGCGCTGGAAGGCAATGCCAAGTACCAGCGGCAAAAACCATTTCTGATCGGGAGCCACGATCTGGTATCTCACAAGAAACATTTCAATGAATGGACCCCGGTAGACGCGGCGGCACGTGCACAGATGCCGTTTGAGTCTCAGATGCTGGCGTTGCGCCAGGGGCCTTATAAGCTGATCTTGAATCCGATTCTGGATGAGCCCGATTACCCCGAGCCAGTGGACGGCTATCTGCTGTTCGATCTGCAGAAAGATCCCGGTGAGCGCGAGAATATCTTACGCGAGCGGCCACAATTGGCTTCAGAGCTGAAAAGAACCATGCGCGAGCTGTATCAGGAAATCATGATTGATGCCGATAGTTTGCGCACGCCAGTCTACCCGGTTCACGGCCCAGTGGACGTTATCAACGCTTTTGGCCCGGCCAGTATCGGTGGCGAGGTGGTCAGTGGCCCGCACAACCTGAAAGGATTTTCCGAACCCGGTGATTTTTCCGAATACCGGTTGCAGGTCGAGAAGGCGGGGCGCTATCGCCTGTTTCTGGATAAATCCGGGTTTCAGGGCGCAGGGCTCAGGTTTTCCTTGTCTCTTGCGGGACAGCAAGTCCCTCTCTTGTTGGAGGAAAAAGCCATTCAGCAGATTGGGGAATTTGAGCTCCCCGCCGGTGAGGCATCCCTGCGTTTTGAACTTCAGGGTAATGAAAGTATGACGCCCTGGGCGCGGTTCGAATCTTTCCGCAGGCTCTATCTGGTGTCCGCAGAGGTAAAAGCTCCCGAGTCACAGATTATGCAGTTTGAGGCGATAACCCCGGACTGACAATCTGTGATGAGTGGCAGAGGTCTTTCTCGTCGACCTCGTCGGTTGCCGCTGCTGGGGAAACCCACAGCGGCTTTTTTGTTTACGGAATAGTTGTGTGGACGATGCTGGCGGCCTGGCCGCCAACATCGGGCACCTTGCTGGTTAATTTTTCAGACTGTCGGAGTGTTCGCGAATGATGGCCAGGGTGCTGGTATCTGTGTCGAACACGGAATTCAGGCCTTGAGGTTCCTGAGGTGGGTCACCCAGAAAATCGCTACCGGGTTGCCACTGATACTCTGGGTTGTTTGAACGGCCATAGCCACCAAATGTCCAGATGTTGGATCCTACCAGTGGGCCACCGGTGCGGCTGCTCTGTTCAATTTTCTTGTAGATCAGCGCCAGGAATCGGTCCCGGTATTCGGTACCCGCTTCCGGTGAGAAGCTGCCGCCGTCGCGCTCTACACCAAATTCTTCCAGCACCAAAGGCTTTTCCTGTTGCTTCGCGAATGCAATATGCCGGCTCAGGTAGTCGGTCGCCTTGTCGACGGCGACGGGGTAGGTGCTCTCCGGATTGCTGCTGTCAAACCAGCCCCAGTTTTTGATCCACAGGTGCACCGTAAGGTAGTCAATGGCATCGGTGTCGTGGGCTTGCAGATACACGTCCGCCTGTTGTTGAGTACCGGCAAGTCCTTCACTGCCGGTGCTGACCAGTTGGTTGGGAGCCAGTCGATCGAGTGTCTCGGCGCTGTCCTGCACCCAGCGGATATAGTCTGTGGCCCGTGTTGCATTGTAGGTTGCACCACCTGAGCGTGGCTCGTTGGCCAGCTGCCAGGCCATGATGGTGGGGTCGTCGCGGTATGCGGTACCGGTAATGGTGTTTTGCCGCAGTGTAAGAGCGGCCGCCGTGTCCAGGTACTGTTTCTGGCAGGGCGCACAGCGGTAAAAGTTCGTGGTGCTTTCGATGTATTCATCCCACTTGCCGCTCACATCCGGATCGTCCAGCGCGGCATTCTGATGCCATACCAGATACTGAGACATTCCGCCGGACCACTGCCAAAAATTGGTGAGGTACAAAACCGCTTTCATATCCCGTGCGTGCATCTCAGCAAGTAGCCGGTCGAGACCTTGTAGCAGTGTTTCATTCAGTTGTTCGGGGGCGTTTACCACTGCAGGTTTGACACTGCGCGATAGACTGCTCTGCTCCGAAAGTGCCAGCACTCGCAGGTTGTCGATGCCCTGGGCCGCCATCAGGTCCAGCTCGCGGGTGAGGCGTTCCGGATCGGTTGCCGCCAGGTAAGCGCCGTACCAGTAGTTGGCACCGGTGAAGTGATAGGGGCGGCCATTCAATTCGAACTGCCCGTCCTGGACGCGTACAAATGCCGTTGCCGGCGCTGGCGCGGTAGCGGTACCAGCCTCTGTTGCCTGTTTGTGGTCACAGCCTGCGATGGCTACCGCCACCGTGAGCGCGAGGGTATTTATTGTTTTCATAGGTGAGGATCCTCATATTTTTGCACTGGGTGCATTCAGTTATTTTTCTGGTGACTGGCGAATGTATGTTGGCTGGCGCGTTCTACTTTTATCTTGCGATAGCGGTTCAGCAGGCGATTGGTGCTGCCATCAAATGCCTGGCAGTCGGCGTCGCCAGTGAGATGCGGAAGTAGGGAATTACATATTTGCTTGCCCAGCTCGACGCCCCACTGGTCGAAGGCATTGATGTTCTGGAGTACGCTTGCCGCAAATACCTTGTGCTCGTACAGGGCGATCAGCGCACCGAGCGTTGCGGGAGTCAGCGCATCCATGGTGAGGGTGTTGCTGGGACGGTTGCCGGGCATGGTTTTGTGTGGAGCGAGTGCGGCGGCAGCGTCAGCATCCATTCCCGCTTCAGTGAGTTCCGTGAGCGCCTGCTCCAGCGATTTGCCTACCATCAGTGCTCGGCTCTGTCCCAGACAGTTGGCCACCAGAAGGTCTTGATGATCGCCGATGGGGTTGTGGGAGTGCAGCGGTAGTATGAAATCCGCCGGCACCAGCAGATTGCCCTGGTGTAGCAACTGGTGAAATGAATGCTGTCCGTTGGTGCCTTCGGCGCCCCAGATAATCGGGGAGGTAGGGTGCGACAGACGTTCCCCTTGTAAGGAGACGGACTTGCCGTTGCTCTCCATGTCGAGTTGCTGTACGTAACTGGGAAAGTCTCCCAGGTAGTGATCGTACGGGAGAAGCGCGTGGGTGTTGGCGCCCCAGAATTGCTGATACCAGAAGCTCAGCAACGCCATTACTACCGGCATATTTTCTTCTAAAGGCGATTGTTGAAAATGCTGATCCATTTCCGCGGCGCCACGATGAAATTCCACAAACTGGTCGTAGCCGATCGATAGCGCCAGTGGCAGGCCAATGGCCGACCACACGGAATAGCGCCCGCCCACCCAATCCCACATCGGAAATGTAAATGCGGGTTGAATCCCAAATTCTGCAATTCGGTCAGTAGCGGTACTTATGGCTGTGAAGTGGCGCTCGACGGCATCCAGGCGGCCGGTTCTCTCGATCATCCAGTTGCGCGCAGTGCGGGCGTTGGCAAGAGTTTCCTGCGTGGTAAATGTTTTCGAGGCAACGATAAACAGCGTGGTTTCCGGGTCGGCGTCGCGCAGTTTTTCACTGAGGTCACTGGCGTCTACGTTGGAGACAAACCGGACATCAAGATTGCGTTTTGCGAAAGGTGTCAGGGCGCGGCAGGCCATGGCCGGACCCAGGTGGGAGCCGCCGATACCAATATTGATAACGGTGCGGAAGGGCTTGCCGGTCACACCGATGAGCTGGCCACCGCGCACATCGCCCACAAACTCCTGTATGCGCGCGAGGGTTTCATTCACTTGTGCGCGGTGCGCGTGCTGCTCGGGTAGAGCACCGCGCAGCAGGGGGTGTAGTACCTGGCGCTTCTCCGTGGTATTGATGGGTTCACCGCGGAACAGGGCATCCCGCCGCGCCTCAAGTCCACTGGCGCGTGCGGTCTGTAACAGTGCCGTCATGGCCGGTGGGTCGATTCTGCTTTTTGCATAGTCGAGGTCGAGCCCTGCGGCCTGGATGTGCATCTTCTCCATACGATCCGGGTTCTCTTCGAACAGGGTTGTCATCGGTATCCTGGAAAGACGTTTTTGTTCTACTAACAGGCGTTTTTCCTGGGATGGTATGTCTGTCGGGCTCACGATCACCTCGCTGCTATCTCTTGTTGCTGAATCTATGGAAAACCCTGTGGGGGAGCGGAATGACGCGCTATCTCCTGCGGGATATCCCGCTATTCAACCAGAATGTGTAACCGGTTACATCATGTGGCGTGATTTTTTGCCTTTTTGTGGTGCGGTAGTAAAAAAGTTTGCACTCGGGTAGTGCTTGTAATAATCTCGAAATGGAACCGGTTACATGCGGTTGCGCAGAAAGTGCCTGAGTTACTGATTCGGTATTTTTTTGCCCATCAATTGTAACCGGTTACATGCGGGCTTGTCCCAGCCGCAGTGAAAGCGAGGCGAAGTCTTCGTCCCGGCCGTGCCCAGATCCGCGCGGTCTCTACACGATAATAATTGAGGGAAAACAAAATGCTGGCAAAACAACTGCCGTTTGCTCAAGCGATTCTGGCTACAAGTGTTGCCGCCTATGGCCTGTTAGGCGCACCGGTTGCGTTCGCACAGGAGGGGGCCGGTGAAATTGAAGAGGTAGTGGTGCAGGGGATTCGCATGTCTCAGGAGACTGCGATCAACACCAAGCGCAACGCTACCTCTATCGTGGATTCGATTGTGGCGGAAGACATCGGCAAGCTGCCGGACGTCACCATCTCTGACTCGCTGCAGCGTATTACCGGTGTGCAGATCCGCCGGACCGCAGGCGAGGGTAGTACCATCAACGTGCGCGGCATGCCACAGGTGATGACCACTCTCAATGGTGAGTCCTACCTCGGAGCCGGTTCCGTGACCACGGTGCAGCCCAACTTCAACGATATTCCCGCGCCGCTGTTTGCCGGTGCCGATGTGTACAAATCTCCGACCGCATCCAAGTTGTCTGGTGGTATTACCGGCATGGTGAACCTGCGTACCCATCGCCCGATGGATTTCGATAGTGGCACGACCACCTCATTTGCCGCAGAAGGGCAGACCGGTCGCGACTCCGGTGAAACCGACAGTGCTGTTTCGGGCTTATTTGCCTGGAATAATGAGCAAGTCGGTGTACTGCTTTCTGCTTCGCTCGCCAATGTCAATCTTGCGAACTATTACAATGGCATGGCCGGGGGTGGCTCGGATGCGGGCTGGTCCGGTATGCCTTCCGAAGCCGGCAGTGATGCGGATAACTGGAATTATCACGGCAACGACATGAACGGCGACGGCGACCTCGACGATCGCTACATCGCCTATCAGGGTCACACCGCCTATAACCAGTTTGCCGAACGCGAACGCTTTGGTTTGAACGGCTCATTCCAGGCCGACCTCGGCAATGGTTTTGATCTGGCCGCCGACTTTTTTTACACCGACATGGATGAAAAAGATCGCCGCGCGGGTATTTCCATTTCCGATAAGTGGCAACAGTGGGGTTGGGCTGCTCCGCTGGAATCCAGCGAAGGTGCTGACGGTATTCACACCGTGCAGGTGTATCAGGCAGACGGCCGCCGCCTGAAGTCCTACTCGGAAGTCAAAGGAACAGTATCTGAGTCCAGCAACATCAATATCGAACTGAACTATGACAATGGTGGCGCCTTCACCGGTGGTGCCCGCTTGGTTCACGGTCGTGCGGAACAGAGCAAACTGAACAGCTACATCGATCTGGATATGGCGGACGGCAGCCAGTGGGGCGTGCAATATCCTGAATATCCCGGCGGTGCCAAAGCCAGTAACCCCAATGGCTATTCGGATCCCTACCAGTCCATTGTTGTAGATTACCGCGGTGACGACCCCCACTGGAGTGGGGTGCCGGATTTGGTGAATAACCTCGATGGTTATTCTGTGGGTGCGCTCTCATCCGAAAATAACTACGACCGCGAAGGCGAGATGACCATTGCACGGTTCGATGGCTCATTTAACTTTGACAATAGTGGTTTCTTTCAGTCTGTGGACGGCGGTGTGCGCTACTCCGATCGCGACGCGGAAAATGAGCAGTACCACTTACTGGCACCGATCGGGAACAACGGCTGTCTGGTGCGCTGGAAAGCGACCGATGTTGTGATGGGCAATGCCTGTTCCTTTGGCGATGGCAACGGAACCTACTACACCGCTGGCAAACCGATTCCACTGTCTTCTTTCGGTAGTGATGTGCAGTGGGTGACCGACTTTGGCGGCGCTACCGGTATTCCCGGAGTGTACGCGCTGAATCCGGAAGCCATGGACAATGTGGTGGCCTTCCACAACTCCCTGTACCCGAACAATGAGCGCGGAATTATTCCCGGCCAGTCTTATGCGGTAAACCTGCAGGAGACTTCCGCGTACCTGCAGGCCAACTTTGCTGCCGAAATGGGCGTTCCGGTCAGCGGTAACTTCGGCGTGCGCGTAGTACAAACCGACCTGGAAGTTGGTCAGCGCGTAGTTGGCGGTGCCCGTGATTACGGCGCGCCGGAAGTAGACGGTGGCGAATTTGTTACCGGCCGCTCTTACACCGACGTGCTTCCCTCTCTGAACCTGGCGTTCGATCTCCGCGATGACCTGAAACTGCGCGCGGCCTATGCCAAAACCATGTCGCCGCTGAATCTAGAGCAGTGGGGCGGCGGTCTGTCTCCCACCTATGCGATCAATTCCAGCACCGGTGTGTTTGAAGTGATTTCGGCCAATTCCAACGGTAACCCGGATCTTGACCCGTGGCGCGCAGACAACTTCGACCTCTCCCTCGAATACTACATTGGCTCCGGTATGGTCAGTGCGGGTCTGTTCCTGGTGGAAATCGAGAGCTTTATCGAGCGTGGCTCTGTACCCATGGATCTGCCGGACCAAGATGGCGTAGTGCGCCGCACCACCGATGTTCAGACCAATGTTCAGGGCGATGGTGGTGAGCTCTCCGGCATTGAGCTTTCCGCCAAACAGGCGTTCGACTTCCTACCGGGTGTCTGGGCGAACTTTGGTGTGGATGCGAACTACACCTACTCGCCCAGTGATTCGGGCAAAGTGGACATTGACGGGAATGACCTGCCGTTTGCAGACAACTCCGAGCAGCTGGCGAACTTTGTCGGTTGGTATGAAGGTGAGCGTTTGCAGGCACGTCTGGCCTACAACTACCGCAGTGAGCGCGTGGTTGCCTTTAACCAGGTGTGGGGCACCGAAGGTCTGACTTTGATGCAGGCACCGACCGCCTATATCGACGCTTCCGTCAGCTACGACATCAACGATGACGTCACCGTTTATCTGAACGGCTCCAATCTCACAGGAGAAACGGAGGAGTACTACCTCCAGTGGGAAGATCAGAAGGCTTGGCAGAATGCCTATGAACCGCGTTACACGCTGGGTGTTCGCGCCAAGTTCTGATCGTTGTGCAAAACCGTCCGCGTTTGAGCGGCGTGGATGGTTTTTTTCGGGGCCACGCGAGGCGTGGCCTGACTCTCCTTTCCGCAGTTGTCGGACTCTCGACATTGGCCTCCGGTTCGCCGGAGGCATTTTTAAAAAAAACAATAATACCTTTTGTAAAAATTTTATCTTTCACGGGTGATGTTTCTCATGTCTTTCGTGGAGAGTGTTCCACCCTCAGGTAGTGACTAGATCCTTGATGAAATTCGCAACGAAACTAATCGCCACAAGTCTTTTCCTGATCCTGTTTGGATGTGGATCATCCGGTGACGACTCTCACTCAGCGATCTCGGATAGTGATGTGGGAAGCAATCCACCACCGACTACGCCCGGCTCTGAAGATGATGAACCACAGAGGGTTGCCCAGGGCTTTATTACCTATCAGGGCGAAAGGCTGTATTTAAACGGTTTCAATATTGCCTGGTTTGATTTTGCCAACGATGTGGGCAGCGGGCTGGCTGAGCCCGAACTGCGCAAGGCACTACAGGACGTTGTTGATGCGGGCGGCAATACACTGCGTTGGTGGATGCATACCGATGGCGCTTACACCCCGGCGTGGGAAAACGTCGATGGAGTGCGCCTGGTTAGTGGTCCCGGCGGTACCTTTATTGAAGATCTGGCGCGGGCGCTGGATATAGCGGCGGAGTACGGGGTGTATATCGTCCCGTCCCTTTGGTCGTTCGACATGCTGAGGGCGAACAGCTATCGAAACCCTCCAACGGCCGATAACTATCGACTACTGACCGAAGACGCGGTATTGCAGTCCTACCTGGACCAGGCCCTGTCACCGATGGTGCAAGCATTGAATGGGCATCCACAACTGGTTGCCTGGGAGCTGTTTAACGAACCCGAAAATATGACCGAAGCCTGGTTTAAAGCGGATGGTGGCCGACGCCCCACACTTGCCGATCTTCAGCGGGTCCAGGGAAAAATGGCGGCCACAATTCACCGGGTAGCGCAGTCGCAGGATCAAGTTGCACTGGTTACAACGGGATCCAAATCACTGGGCAAATACAACTCCGATGCTGCCGGTGGTGAAAACCTGTATCGCGACGATCGGCTTATTGCTGCAGCGGATAACGACGCTCTGGCAGTACTCGATTTTTATCAGGCTCATTATTACAACAATGAAGGAAAGCAGGGAGCCTGGTCCCCGTTTCATCATTCGGCGGATCACTGGGGCCTGGATAAGCCCATCGTAACCGGTGAGTTCTATATCGAAGACCTTGTCCTCATGGGAGACCCGGTTTTAGCCAGTGAATTGTGCAAGCGACTTTACGATCTCGGCTATGCGGGCGGTTGGGGTTGGCAGTGGAACCAGTGGCCGGACAAGGTTGCTGCCTGTGTTCGGAATGTTCCCTAACGGGATAAAGAGTTAATTCAGCATACGCATCTCAAATTTTGCGCAACGCAAACCTCGCGTTGCGCGAAGTACCCCAGGAGGGTATCCGCCTGGGTATTCTGCGCCGGTAGTGAGCACTTCAATGTGGTCGGCCGCCGGTGATTACAACAATAAATTAGTAGTTCTTTCATTCATTCAATCAATCGGTTTTCACAACCAGGAAAACTGGAATCCAGCTGTATCCAGTGCTCTGAACAATAAAAACGTAAGAGCCATAGCGATGAAAAAAATAGTGCAATTAGCGGCAGCGATATCATTCGCCGCCAGCCAGCCCGTGCTTGCGGCCGGGTGTGATTCTCCTGCGTATTCCACGAATACCCAATACACCGGTGGCGAGGAAGTCGTCTACCAGGGCGATGCGTTCCGCGCGAAATGGTGGGTGAAAGGCCAGGCGCCTGACCCCAGTGAACAATGGGGGCCCTGGGAATACCTGACGCAATGTGGGGGTTCTGTGGACCCTGATCCAGATCCCGATCCTGATCCCGACCCAGATCCCGACCCTGATCCCGATCCCGATCCCGATCCCGATCCCGATCCCGATCCCGATCCCGATCCCGATCCCTGCGGGGATTACACCCTGAGCGCCGCGGCCGCCTACCTCAGCGATGGCGCGATGCTTGAAGGTGAGCGTATTACGCTGGCCCATGGCTTCGTAACCTGGACACATGCCATCAGTCAGCCGGGACAATACCGGGTATCGTTTGATATCGCCGCCCCCCATGGTACGAAAACCAATACCTTTACCGCCGCTGGCGAAAGTCGCGCGGTGACCAACACCGCGGATACCGGCATTCAGAGTGTGGTTTTTGACAATGTCACACTGTCAGGTGGCAATCACCAGTTTTCGGTCAGATGGCCGCCCGCAGGCAAACTGGGGCTATATCGAGGTGCTGGGTGCAAATATTGCGCTGGTTACGGCCGATACCCCGGAGCCATCGCTTTCCCCGGCAACGGTTTCTTTCACCGAAGGAGATAGCACGGATCTGGTGCTGACACTGAATCTGGATGGCGACACCCTCAGCACTGTGACACTCGCCGGGCAACCGCTAAACAGCAGTGATTACACACTCGGTGGCTCGCAGCTGTCACTTTCCTCGCAGCTTTTCCAGGGGCGCACCGCTGGTGAGCAGCTGGTTTTGGAAGTGACATTCGCGCAATCGGATGCTGCCACTTCCACTATTTCCATTGTGGCTGCAGGCGGTTATGAAGACGGCTTTGTTTACGTCACCGATGACGGCCACTTTGGCCTTAACGGCGAGTATTTCTATACCAACGGCGCCAACAGCTATATCCCGTTCTACAAGCACGAGCAGATGGTGACCGACCTGTTTGCCAGTGCGGAAAACCTGGGTATGACCAGCTTCCGTACCTGGGCGTTCTGCGACGGTGAGTATTACGGCACCCTGGCCAATACCGGCTTGGATGGCGACATCATGTGCTTCCAGCCAGAGAACCCGGATTCGGTCAGCGCTACCGAGCGCTTTAATGAAGCCGCCTTCGCTCGCCTTGACTGGGTTGTGGAAGAGGCACGCAAAGCGGGCCTGAAACTGATTCTGCCACTCACCAACTACTGGGGTGGTTTCGGCGGTATGTGCCATTACGCCTACTGGTCGCCGAATATCATTGTGGATAACGACGGTGACGGAGTGGAAGGACCACAGGACTATGAAGCCTGCTATCGCTCCGAACAGCGCCAGCGGGGCGTGACACCGCCGGTGGTGATGGTGGAAGTGGATGGGGAAATGGTCGCGAAGGAAGATCATATTTTCCTCGCTGAAGCCAATGCCCAGTACTACGGCGATGACTGGTCGCGCACACGTTTCAAGGAATACATTTCCTACCTGCTGAATCGGGTCAATACCATCAGTGGCGTTGCTTACAAGGATGACCCCACCATCATGATGTGGGAGCTGGCGAATGAGCCGCGCTGTATCACCTGTACGTCGGAACAGAAAGCCGACTTCCACGACTGGATTGACGATATCTCGTCCCATATCAAATCCATTGCACCGCGCCATCTGGTGTCAACCGGCACCGAAGGGTTCGATGCGGACAATCCCTGGGAACCCGAAGAGCAGAAGGGCAAAGACGGCAACGACTTCGTCACCGATCACAGTTTCCCGAATATCGATGCGGCCTCTTTCCATATGTACCCGGATTGGTGGGGATTGGATGAGGAGCAGGCCAAGGAGTTTGCCCGCAGCCGTATCGCCAAGGCGCGCGCCATGGGCAAGCCCGTGTACATGGGTGAATACGGCCGCATGCTGCAGTTTGACCCCAATACCATGAAGCCATGGATGCACTGGGACGGCCGCGACGGTATTACCCCGGCAGAGCGCAAACGTGTTTTCGAGGAATGGCTGGCAATTGCCGACGCCGAGGATCTCGATGGCGCACTGATGTGGATTCTGTCCGACACGGATTTCTGGGAAATCCCCAGCGAAGAAAATATGGGCGGCCCTTACTGCGATACCACACCGGGACCGGCCATGGCCTGTGACGGTCTGTATAACGACTGGGATCGTTTTACCATCTACTGTAATCCAGAGTATCAGTACGACGATGCCTGTGATGTGTTTGGTGCTTACTCGCAGATCGTCGCTCAGAAAAACGTGCCGGTCGCTAATGACGGTACACCGCTAGCACGCTTCACGTTCGCACCGGGTGCACCGCAACCCGATGAACAGATCAGCTTTGATGGGACCAACTCCTACGATGGGGATGGGGAAATCGTCAGCTATCAGTGGACCTTCGGCGATGGCAGTAGTGCGACCGGTGCACAGGTAAACCACAGCTACAGTGCCGGGGAGTACACCGTGACCCTGACGGTGCTTGATGACAGCGGAAAATCCCACCAACACAGTAAAACCGTCACGGTGGAAGCCGCTGCGGCCAACAGTCGTATTCTGTACAACGGCAAGCCTCTGTACCTGAACGGTTTTAATATCGCCTGGTTCAATTTCGCCAACGATATTGGCAATGGTCTGGATGAAAATTCCCTGCGCAGTGCCTTGCAGGATCTGGTGGATGCCGGCGGCAATACCTTACGCTGGTGGATTCACACCGACGGTTCCTATACCCCGGCCTGGGGCAATGTAAATGGCAAGCAGGTGGTCACCGGGCCTGGTGGCAGCTTCATTCAGGACCTGCAGCGGGCACTGGATATTGCCGCGGAGTACGACGTGTACATTGTTCCCTCCCTATGGTCTTTCGATATGTTGCGGGCCAACGACGTGCGCAATCCACCGACCTTCGATAACTACCGGTTACTGACTCAGGACGCGGTGTTGCAATCCTATCTGGACAACGCTCTCACGCCGATGGTGGAGCAGCTCAACAGCCACCCACAACTTGTGGCCTGGGAGCTGTTCAACGAACCGGAAAACATGACGGAATCCTGGCTCGCCGCGGATGGTGGTCGTCGGCCGACCCTGGCCCAGTTACAGCGGGTACAGGCAAAAATGGCGGCGACTATTCACCGGGTAGCACAGAACCTCGGCCAGCAGGCACTGGTGACCACCGGCTCAAAATCCATGGGTAAATACAACTCCGATGTGGCCGGCGGAACCAATCTGTACCGGGACGATCGCCTGATCGCCGCCGCAGACGGGGACGCTCTGGCCGTGCTCGATTTCTATCAGCCCCATTACTACAACAATGAAGGCAAGAACGGGGCCTGGTCTCCCTTCCATCACTCCGCAGACTACTGGGGCGTCGACAAGCCCATTGTGGTTGGCGAGTTTTATGTAGAAGACCTGAATGTTCTCAATGACCCGGTAGATGGCCGCGATCTGTGCGAGCGCCTGCACGACCTCGGTTATGCGGGAGGCTGGGCCTGGCAGTGGAATCAGTGGCCGGGTGATGTATCCGCCTGTGTCAGCAGGGTGCCCTGAGACGGTGTAATTACCGCCGATATTTGCCGGTGCTGCCGGCAATAGGCAAAGAACAGTGGCTGGTGCACCGTGGTGCGCTGGTCATTGCACGGCAGTTCCCCTGCCGTGAATTGCGGTGCGTGTATCGCGGGCCGCAGAGTTGCCGGGCAGTCAGATTCTGCTTGTGCCGCGGTTGTCCGCTGTATCGACACTGGTCGCAGTTAACGGCGAACTCACTCCAATGAAACACCAATAAAAAAATGCATGGTGAGTGAAATGATAAAAGCAAAAACAGGCCTGTCGCTGGCAATAGCCGCGATGATGGCCGTTCCCCTTGGTGCACAGGCGGCCGCCTGTACCGCGCCGGAATGGGATACCGCCTTCCAGTACAAAGGTAACGAACTGGTCACCTACGATAGCGCCCACTTCAAAGCCAAATGGTGGGTGAAAGGCTCCGCGCCCGATCGCAATGAGCAGTGGGGTCCTTGGGAATTTATTGAGGACTGCGAGACTGGTGGCGATCCCGATCCCGATCCCGATCCCGATCCCGATCCCGATCCCGATCCCGATCCGGTGCCAGTCGTATCTCCACAATCCCGCTCCTTCAACAGCGATGGCGGCAGTGATGTGGTCTTCACCTTGAATACTGATGGCGACACCCTGGTGTCCGTGGACAACACCACGCTGGCGACGTCCGTGGGTGAAAGTGCCTACAACCTGAACGGTTACGAGCTTACCTTCAGTGCTGCCTACCTGAGCAGTCTTGACGCAGGTAACTATAGTTTCCTGCTAAATTTTGCCAGCGCCACGCCACTTGCGGTCGATATCAATGTGGTGGAGGTGAGCGAGGAAGCCCAGACACTGACACCGCAGGATGCGGTGCTGAGTGATGGTGCCGAGCTGTCCGGTGGTCTGGTGTCACTCAAACATGGCCAGGCGCAGTGGCTCTACTACGCCCCCATGTCCGGGGAATATGTGGTGGAATTTGATTACCAGTCCCCCCACGGTGAAAAAACTAATACTTTTTACGTGGGTGGAAGCACCCAGCAGGTGGCGACACCGGCCACCACCGGTACTGAAACCTACACCATGACCGCCAACCTAAGCGCTGGAGAGCAGGTGATTGGTGTAGAAGGGACAAGCGGTAACTGGGGCTATATCCTGTTGGGCGACGTTCGGGTTATCCCGGCGGAAGTAGTGCCGGAAGATCCCACACTGAGCCCGGCCAGCAAGAGCGTACAGGCGGGTTCCGGCGAAAGCGTCAGCTATAGCCTGAACAGCGGCTCTTATACCTTTACCGGTCTCAGTAATGGCGGCACCACGCTCCAGCAGGGCACCGACTACAGCGTGAGTGCGGCGAGCCTGACCCTGGAAGCGGGCTACATCAGCACCCTCGCGGTGGGCAGTTATAACCTGGCCGCTACTTTCGAGAATGCCGACCTGGGCAACCAGTCCGTATCCGTAGAGCTGCGTGTAGACAGCGAGCCTGTGGTGATGCCAACGGTTTCTCCGGACAGCCAGACCGTCAATGTAGATGCGCCCACTGCGCTGACCTTCAACCTGGATTCCGGTTCCTTCTCCTTTACCGGTGTCGAGGCCGATGGTGTCGCACTGCAGGCCAGTGACTACAGCTACAGCAGCGGTGAACTCACCTTGAATGAAGCGCACGTGGCTAGCCTGAGCAGTGGGCAGACCGTCAGCTATAGCGCCCAATTCAGCAGCAGTGATCACGGCAGTGCCTCGGCAGATTTCCTGGTGACCGCGACGGAAGCGCTTACCGGTGACTGCTTCGATATCAGCACGGTGACTTCCGAAGGTGCTGTAATTGAAGGTGACCGCGCGAAGGTCACCGGCACCAATGGCAGCGCTGCCTACTGGACCTTTAGCCTGGAAAAGGCCGGTCAGTATCAGGTGCTGCTCACCTATAGCACCGAGGGCGGCGACAAGTATGTGTCCTACCTGCTGGACGACGGTGGCCTGTCGAATATGGTGTGGCCGAATACGCCCGTTTCAGCACCCCAGGACATGGAGTTTGTGCACAACCTGAGTGCGGGTGTACATCGCATCGGCATGATCAATCGCGAAGGCGATTGGGGCTGGGCCAGCGTACACAACCTGTGCGTGAACTTCCTCGGCAACCTGGAAATCAACAGCCCACAGGCGTTCGACCACTTGAGCAGTGGTGCGGACATTACCGTGGACTTCGATAAGGATGCCACCGGTGACCTGACGTATTCCGTTAACGGTGGCGCCACCCAGGTATACGGAGGTAACAGCCCACTGGTGATTCCTACCAGCGGTGATGGTCTCTACGACCTGGAATTTGGAGTCGCCGGCACCAGCCTGAAAAAAGCACTGCGGGTGCAGGTGGGTAATGCTCCCGGTCCCTTCTATGTGGATACCCTGGGCACACAGTTTGTACTGGGCAACCAGCCGTTCTACTTTAACGGTTCCAACCAGTACTACCTAATGTACAAGCCGGAAGCCATGGCGGAAGACTTCTTCCAGCGCGCGCACCATCTCGGCATGACCTCGGTGCGCACCTGGATGTTCTGCAACGACAGCAAAACCCATGATGGTGTCTGCATCAACATGAAGTCCGGTGACGACTTCCTTTTGACCAAAGCCAATCGCACCGCTGCCGAGCAGGCCATTGTGGATCGCAGTTTCGAGCTGTTCGACAACTATGTGGCACTGGCTCATCAGTACGACATCAAGCTGGTGCTGTCACTGGCGGATCACTGGAACTACTTCGGCAACCTGGATTCTTACGGCTCACCGCATTTCTCCACGCCGTCGTCCGTAGACAAGTTCAAAGGCTTTATCACCGAACTGTTGCAGCACCAGAACCCTTTGACCGGTTACACCTACGCGGAAGATCCGGCCATCATGATGTGGGAGCTGGCCAACGAGCCCCGCTGTGAAAGCAGCTGTAACGCGCAAATCTTCAAAGCGTGGGTGGACGATATTTCCAGTCTGATCAAGTCACTCGCCCCCAGTCATCTGGTGTCCATTGGTGCAGAGTCGTCGTTTGGCCACAATGGTACCGGGGATGATTTTAACTTCGTCAGAACCGTCAACGACTTACCCACCATCGACGCCATCAGTGCGCACCTGTACCCCACCTGGTGGAACATGTCCGACGCGGAAACCCTGGCCAATATCGACCAGCTCGCCGAAGTAGGGCGGGTACTGAATAAGCCAACCTATATCGGTGAATTCAGCTGGCCGGTGGCCTCGGAAGCGACAGTGGCCGAAGACCTGAACGTGCGTTACCAGAAGTTTGTCGACTGGTACGCGCAGGCGGAACAGAACAAGGACGCCATTGGCGGTATGCACGCCTGGCAGCTCTCCGGTAAGGAGTGGGGCAACGGCAACACGCCACTGGATGGTTGCCAATGGTGCGCCGGCCCCTACGGTGAGCCCACTGGCGGCTGGGTAGCCAACAACGATGGCTTCCAGATGTACTGTGCCATGACTGCAGAAGAAGAAACCCTCACGGAAACCGGCGCGCCCGGCTCCAACACCGAAGGCAACATGATCCATATCGACCTGCACAAACCAGTTTGTGATTTGTTGATCGATCGTTCTTCTTACTATGAGTCCCTGAATCAGTAGATCCAACTCAAGCCCGGGTATGCCCCGGGGAAAACAAGGCCGCAGTGGGGTTACCTGCTGCGGCCTTTTTTGTGGGTAAAGTGCGGTAAACGGTTATTTACATTTCTTTAGCCTGAAGAAACCCCACTTAACTGGCCAGCGAATAGAATTCTTCCATCGGTACTCGAACGCAGTACACGACTGAACCGGATCTGCAAACTGAGGAGGAAACCTATGCCAAATCTGCAGAAGCCCGTGATGGCCATTGCCATGACACTGGTCCTGTTTTCAGGAAGTTTTGCCGCCCCTTATGCGGATGCGAGCCCACGCTATAGCGAGCGTCACAGTGCACACCGCCATCACGCTAAACCGCAACAGAAAACGGTTGTGGTCGTGAAAAAAATGTATCCGGTGGGGTATCGTGCAAAAGCGTTACCAGTGGGTTACCGCAAGGTGATTGTCAGCGGTAAACCCTATTTTTATGCAAAAGGTAACTACTATCGCTGGCTGCCGAAGACGGCAACGTATGTGGTAGTAAAGAATCCGGGGGCTGCCTTCGGATAAGGTGCATCCGGCGCTTGCGCCGGGATTTTTGATCAATGTGATTAACGAAATCTTCTGATTAAGGAATCTACCAATGAAAAGTGTCCACGCTCTGCTTATCACCAGCATACTGCTGGTTACCTCCACCAGCTTTGCCCAGGAAGAAACTTCTACCGGGGGCAAGGGCGGTCGCCTTGGCGATATGATGACAAAGCTCGACACGGATAGCGATGGCCGCCTTTCCGTGGATGAGTTCTCAGCTTTCTCGCCGAGAAGAGGCGACCCCGAAGAAATGTTTTCCCGCATGGATCAAGACGGCGACGGCTTTGTAACGGAAGAGGAAATGAAGCAGGCCCGCAAGGGAATGCGGGGGAAGCGAAAAGGACAGGAGTAGTCTAGGTAAGCAACGCGCAGTGGTAATTAACTCTATTTAGTCCTTTTAGTGTCCCTGACCAAAAATGACTTACCCTGACCGCGTTTTAGCTCGAAAAGATCGATGGCCCTTAGCAGGCTGCTCAGGTTTTTGAAGCCATAGTTTCGGCAGTCGAAGGAAGTCCTATTGGAGATATTGGAGCCGACAGCACCGAGATCAGCCCAACCATCGTCGTCCTCGGTGGCTTCGATAGCTTGACGCAGTAACGTGATCAACTTTGTATCAGACTTGATGTTTTTGTGCTTTTCTCCACTCTTTTTCTCCAGATATAAAAAAAGCGGGCTTTCGCCCGCTTCAATACCTCTCATCCTGTGAGCGACTCTTTCTTGTAGTAATTCCTTTTCTACAGTCGATGTGTTCTCAGTGCGTTACCACTGCAGCGCACCACCGGTCTGGTATTCGATTACCCGTGTTTCGAAGAAGTTTTTCTCCTTGCGCAGGTCCATGATCTCGGACATCCACGGGAAGGGGTTCTGGGCGCCGGGGAATTGTTCCTTCAGGCCCAGCTGGCTCAGGCGACGGTTGGCGATGAAGTGGAGGTATTCCTCCATCATGGCCGCGTTCATACCGAGTACGCCGCGGGGCATGGTGTCGCGGGCGTAGGCCACTTCCAGTTCCATACCTTCCAGGATCATCTGGGTCACTTCCTGCTGGAACTGTTCGGTCCACAGGTGTGGGTTTTCCAGTTTGATCTGGTTGATGACGTCGATGCCGAAGTTGAGGTGCATGGACTCGTCGCGCAGGATGTACTGGAACTGCTCGGCAACGCCGGTCATCTTGTTGCGGCGGCCCATGGACAGGATCTGGGTGAAGCCGCAGTAGAAGAAGATACCTTCGGTAACCGCGTAGAAGGCGATCAGGTTGCGCAGCAGTTCCTGGTCGGTTTCCGGGGTGCCGGTCTTGAAGTTGGGATCGCTGATGGAGCCGGTGTGCGCGAGGCTCCAGGCAGCTTTCTTGGCGACGCTGGGTACTTCGCGGTACATGTTGAAGACTTCGCCTTCGTCCATGCCCAGAGACTCTACACAGTACTGGTAGGCGTGGGTGTGGATGGCTTCTTCAAAGGACTGACGCAGGATGTACTGGCGGCATTCCGGGTTGGTGATGTGGCGGTAGATGGCCAGCACCAGGTTGTTGGCTACCAGGGAGTCGGCGGTGGAGAAGTAACCCAGGGAGTATTCCACGATGCGACGCTCGTCTTCGGTCAGACCATTGGGGTCTTTCCACATGGACACGTCTTTGTTCATGTTCACTTCCTGCGGCATCCAGTGGTTGGCACAGCCGTCGAGGTATTTCTGCCAGGCCCAGTCGTACTTGAACGGTACCAGCTGGTTCAGGTCGGCGCGGCAGTTGATGATGCGCTTTTCGTCGACTTCGATACGGGCAGCGCCCATTTCCAGTTCTTCCAGGCCCGGGGCCGGATCCAGATCGTTTACGGCGGCGCGCGCGGCTTCCACGGCGGAAGAGGGCGCAGCGGTGGACTTGGTTTCGGCTTGGGCCGCGGTCGATGCCGGGGCACTGCTGGCGCTCTCTACCTGGTAGTTAGCGCTGGGTTCGGTGACTGCCTGCTGCTCGGATTGCAGTGCACCCGGCACCGGTTGCGGTTCGGCTTTCTTGGGCTCTGGCTTGGCTTGTGTGTCGATATCGTCCCAGCTCAGCATGACTTCCCCTTATCTTTTTCCGTGCGATGTCCCATTGGTAATGGGGCATCCAAAGTATGTTTCGTGTGCGACCTGCACCCGGCCCGGGTTTGACGCTTTTGCGGCGTTCTGGCCCGATGCCGGGGCGGCGCTTATGGTCTTGGTTGCGTGGAGCCGCTGCTGCCAGCGGCTCCACGCGGTGCTCTCCCCCGAGAGTCTTTTTAGCTTGTAACGTCAGCTTGTAACGAACGCTTACTGGCAGGCTTCGCAGTCTGGATCGTCCAGGGAGCAGGCTGCGGGTACGGCTGCTGGTGCGGGCTCTTGTGGAGCCGAGGCCTGTGGCGCTACCGGCGCGGCGCTGGCGGCGGGGGCGCCGCCGGCGCTCACTGCGTTCAGGGTGCCACTGTTCACGGTGGATTTTTCCGTGGTGGTGGCAGCCAGTGCACGCAGGTAGTAGGTGGTCTTCAGACCGCGGTACCAGGCCATGCGGTAGGTCAGGTCCAGCTTCTTGCCGTTGGCGCCGGCGATGTAGAGGTTCAGGGACTGGGCCTGATCAATCCACTTCTGACGGCGGCTGGCGGCGTCCACGATCCAGCGCGGCTCCACTTCAAACGCGGTGGCGTATTTGGCTTTCAGGTCGGCCGGTACGCGGTCGATCTTCTGTACAGAACCTTCGTAGTACTTGAGATCGTTGACCATCACCTTGTCCCACAGGCCACGGGCTTTCAGGTCGTGTACCAGGTAGGGGTTCACTACGGTGAATTCGCCAGACAGATTCGATTTCACGTACAGGTTCTGGTACGTGGGCTCGATGGACTGGGATACGCCGGTAATGTTGGCGATGGTCGCGGTCGGGGCGATGGCCATGACGTTGGAGTTGCGCATGCCCTGGTTTGCCACCTTGTCGCGCACCAGATCCCAGTCCAGGGTGCTGCTGGTGTCCTGGTCGATAAACTGCTCGCCGCGGTTCTTGGCCAGAATTTCGATGGAGTCGATCGGCAGGATGCCTCGGCTCCACAGGGAGCCTTCGTAGCTGCCATAGCTGCCGCGCTCTGCCGCCAGGTCACTGGAGGTGGAGATGGCGTAGTAGCTGATCGCTTCCATGGTGGTGTCGGCGAAGGCGACAGCTTCATCGCTGGAGTAGGAGATGCCGGCCTTGTACAGCGCATCCTGGAAGCCCATCAGGCCCAGTCCCACCGGACGGTGTCGCATGTTGGACTGACGCGCGGTTTCCACGGAGTAGTAGTTGATGTCGATCACGTTATCGAGCATGCGCACGGCGGTTTTGACGGTGTTTTCCAGCTTGCCGGTATCCAGCTTGCCGTCTTCGCCGATGTGCTGAGACAGGTTGACCGAGCCCAGGTTACACACCGCGATTTCGTCATTTGCCTTGGTGTTCAGGGTGATCTCGGTGCACAGGTTGGAGCTGTGAACCACACCGGCGTGCTGCTGCGGGCTACGCAGGTTGCAGGCGTCCTTGAAGGTGATCCAGGGGTGGCCGGTTTCAAACAGCATGCCCAGCATCTTGCGCCACAGGTCCAGTGCACGCACTTTTTTGTGCAGCTTCAGCTTGCCTTCGGCAACCAGCTGTTCGTAGTGCGTGAAACGCGCTTCGAATGCTTCGCCGAACAGGTCGTGCAGGTCCGGGGTGTCCGCCGGGGAGAAGAGGGTCCACTCCTTGTCTTCGAATACGCGCTTCATGAACAGGTCCGGCACCCAGTTGGCGGTGTTCATGTCGTGGGTACGGCGGCGGTCGTCACCGGTGTTTTTGCGCAGCTCGAGGAATTCTTCGATATCCAGGTGCCAGGTTTCCAGGTACGCACACACGGCGCCCTTGCGCTTGCCGCCCTGGTTTACCGCGACCGCGGTGTCGTTGGCCACTTTCAGGAAGGGCACAACACCCTGGGATTTGCCGTTGGTGCCTTTGATGTAGGAGCCCAGGCTACGCACTGGCGTCCAGTCGTTACCCAGGCCGCCCGCCCACTTGGAAAGCATGGCGTTGTCCTGGATGGCACCGTAGATGCCGTGCAGGTCGTCCGGCACGGTGGTCAGGTAACAGGAGGACAGCTGCGGACGCAGGGTACCGGCGTTGAACAGGGTCGGGGTGGAGCTCATGTAGTCGAAAGAGCTCAGCAGTTCGTAGAACTCAATGGCGCGTTCGTTCGGCTTGTCTTCATTGATGGCGAGGCCCATGGCAACGCGCATGAAGAACAGCTGTGGCAGTTCGAAACGGACTTCATCGGAATGCAGGAAGTAGCGGTCGTACAGGGTCTGCAGGCCGAGGTAGGTGAACTGGTGATCGCACTCGGGCTTGATCGCATCGCCCAGCTTTTCCAGGTCGAAGCTGGCCAGTGCCGGGTCCAGCAGTTCCAGTTCGATACCTTTGGCCACGTAGGCGGCCAGGGCCGGCTTGTACAGGCCTTCCATTTCTTTCTGGGTGGCGGACTCGGCCACGTCCAGGAAGCGCAGGGCTTCAGCGCGCAGCTTGTCCAACAGCAGGAAAGCGGTGGCGTAGGTGTAGTTGGGTTCCTGTTCCACCAGGGTGCGCGCGGTGATTACCAGCGCGGTATTGATGTCGGTTTCGGAAACGCCGTCGTACAGGTTTTTCAGCGCTTCATTCAGGATCACGTTGCCGTCCACATCGGTGAGGCCCTCACAGGCTTCGCTGACGATGGTGCGCAGGCGTTCCATGTCCAGTGGTACCAGTGAGCCGTCTTCCATCTTTACGCGGATGCTCGGATGGGTGTCGGTGGACTGGACGGCAGCAGTGGCCTTTTCTTTTTCTTTCTCTGCGCGCAGGCGGGCGTGCTCTTCGCGGTAGAGCACGTAGTCGCGGGCGATTTTGTGTTCGCCGGCACGCATCAGTTCCAGCTCGACCTGGTCCTGAATTTCTTCGATATGGATGGTGCCGCCGGAAGGCATGCGGCGCTTGAAGGTGGCGCTGATGTGGGAAACCAGATCGGCCACGCGCTCGTGAATACGGCTGGAAGCTGCGGCAGTGCCACCTTCAACGGCGAGGAAGGCTTTGGTAACGGCAACGGAGATCTTGCTGTCGGCGTAGGGCACCACGGTGCCGTTGCGCTTGATGACGCGAATCTGACCGGGGGCGGTGGCAGCCAGTGAGGTGTTGCTGCTGGCCTGGTCTGTTACCGAATCCTTGGTAGTGCCATTAGGCACAGACTGGGAACGCCCTGTCTCTGTGTGCATGAATTTCTCCGTAAGTTTTCGTGCGCGTCGGGGTCGACTGCCTTGGTTTTTGCTCTGATTTTTCAGTGTGTCGGCTTGTGGCCTGAAACTGTTTACGCGACCACTTTTTCGTCGTTCAGTGCAGTCCTTGCGCGAACCTTGGCGATTCCGCGGGCACAAGTAGTGGCGGCGAAGCCGTGGCTTCGCTCGGGTAACTCTTGTGGGGTACTGCTTTGATACTGCGATTGGCTCGGGTGTTTGACCTTGGTGCCACAGGCCCAAAGAAAAGGGGAAATGTGGACAACCTGCGAAGCCAGCTAGTTGGTGCGCTTGAGTTCGGACACAACATGTTGTGGTGGACCTGCTGGCGCAGAAAGGCACTTAGCGTCGTTTTCCCCGGAGATGCCTGGGCTATATCTGGGGGCTGCTCTGTGCTCAAACCCAATATGTTGGGGTCCGATCTCGAATGAGCAACAAGATAATGCGGTTGGGGGGGTAATTCAAGGCGGATAACTATGGAGTTACTTGTGGATAATTTGTGGGTAGGCGGTGCGAGGTTGAATTCTATTCCCCGGCAGCGCCCGCCATTACTGGCTGGGTATAAAAAGTGAACAGTGGATGGCGCGCTATCCACACTTTAAGAATATTTTTTAATAGTAAGCGGGTCTCAAATTAAGCCCAGCAATAACGATTCCCGGTTGAGCATTCCCTGATCAAATCGGCACTGCAGGGTCAATTTAGCCGCCAGTCCGCTAGGTAGAGTGGTGAAATTATTGCGAGAGAGGTAACCGCTGACTGCTGACGTCGTGCGGCGATTTTTCGACCGGGAAATGCCTAACCTGTGGACAAGGTGCAGTAATTTTACCCTGGTTAGAGGATTCGGGCGCCAGTTTGCCGGAGGCAATGACCGGCGCCCGAAATGAGCTCGAAAGATATGAGGGCCTAGTTGCTGTTGTCCTGCAGGAATTCCATCAGTGCCTTCTGTGCGTGCAAGCGGTTTTCCGCTTCGTCCCACACTACGGAGATTTTTTCATCTTCCAGTAGTTCACCACTGACTTCTTCGCCGCGGTGCGCCGGGAGACAGTGCATAAATATGGCGTCCCGGTTGGCATGGCTCATCAGCTCGTGGTCCACCAGGTAGCCGTCGAAGGCAGTGAGGCGGATCTGCTGCTCGGTCTCCTGGCCCATGGAGGCCCACACATCGGTGGCAACCCAGTCGGCACCGGTGACGGCTTCTTTCGGGGTGCGCACAATTTTTACCCGGTCTTTGGCGCGGGCGAGGATGGTCTCGTCCGGGTCGTAACCTTCCGGGCAGGCGATGCGCAGTTCAAAGTCGTACATCAGTGCGGCGTTGATGTAGGAGTGGCACATGTTATTGCCATCGCCCACCCAGGCCACCGCCTTGCCCTCCGGGCTGCCGCGGTGTTCTACATAGGTTTGCAGGTCCGCCAGTAGCTGGCACGGGTGGTAGCTGTCGGACAGGGCGTTGATGACCGGCACCTTGCTGTATTCCGCAAAGCGCTCCAGCACGTTGTGGCCGAAGGTGCGGATCATCACCATGTCCACCATGCGCGAGATGACCCGTGCACTGTCTTCGATGGGCTCGCCGCGGCCCAGTTGGGTGTCGCGGGGGGACAGGAACAGGGCGCTGCCGCCCATCTGCGCCATACCGGCCTCAAAAGAAACCCGGGTGCGCGTGGACGATTTTTCAAAAATCATCCCCAGCACTTTGTTGCGAAATGGCTCGCTGGCGATGCCCTGGTTGCGCAGGGCCTTGAGCTCGATCGCGCGCTCGACGACTGCACGCAGTTCGTCCCGATTCAGGTCGAGCAGAGTGAGAAAGTGTCTGACTGCCATATTGGTATCCTCTTTAATTCCTTTGTCGTCAGGCGGCCTGTTGGGCAAAGTCCCGCACCAGTGCGGCGACGGTGCTGGCGACCTGTTGGCATTCCGTATCGCTCAGGGTCAGTGGCGGCAGCAGGCGCACCACATTACCCGCAGTGACGTTAATCAGTAATCCCTGCGCGCGCGCCAGGTCCACCAGCTCGGCGCAGGGGCGGTCCAGCTCGATGCCGATCAGCAGGCCGAGGCCGCGGATGTCCCGGACGTGGGCGCAGCCGGCCAGCTCTGATTTGAGCTGGTCCAGCAGTTGTGTGCCGAGGCTCGCCGCCTTTTCTATCAGCCACTCGCTTTCCAGAGTGTCCAGTACCGCCAGCCCAGCGCGGCAGGCCAGAGGGTTGCCACCAAAGGTGGAGCCGTGGGCACCGGCGGTAAACAGTGCGGCCGCCTCGCCACGAGCCAGGCAGGCGCCAATCGGTACGCCGTTGCCCAGGCCCTTGGCGGTGGTGACCACGTCCGGCAGCAGACCGTCGCTGTGCTGGTAGGCGAACAGTTTGCCACTGCGGCCATTGGCTGTCTGGATTTCGTCCAGCATCAGCAGCCAGTCCTGGTTGTCGCACAGTGCGCGCAGGCGCGGCAGGTAATCGGCGTCCGGAATGCGGATGCCACCTTCGCCCTGTACCGGCTCCACCAGAATGGCCACGATATCGTCGTGCGCATTGGCCAGTGCTTCAATGGCTGCCACATCGTTATACGGCACCCGCAAAAAACCTTCCGGCAGCGGCGCAAAGCCCTGTTGCACCTTGGGGTTGCCGGTGGCGGTCAGGGTGGCGAGGGTACGCCCGTGGAATGCACCTTCGGTCACCACGATTTTCGGGCAGGCGAGGCCGCGCTCGTTGCCGAGCTTGCGCGCCAGCTTGATCGCCGCCTCGTTGGCCTCGGCACCGGAGTTGGAGAAAAATACATTGTCCAATCCAGACAGCTTTACCAGCTTGTCGGCCAGTTGCTCCTGGGGCGGAATGTTGTACAGGTTCGAGACGTGTAGCAGGGTATTGGCCTGCTCCTGGATCGCCAGGGTAACTGCCGGGTGGCAGTGGCCGAGGCCGCACACGGCTATCCCGGAGAGGGCGTCGAGATATCGTCGGCCATTGTCGTCCCACACGTAGTTGCCTTCACCTCTGACCAGGGTCAGGGTTCTGTTACCGTAGTTCTGCATCAGTGCGGGAGTAGCCACCGTAAATCTCCTCTGTGGGTGGGTCTCTGTTGGGCATTGTCCATGTAGCTATCTATATAGAGGAAGGCCCAAAGTAAAAGGGAAACCGCAGAAAATACGCATTGGGCGCACTTTGACCGCAATTTCCCCGGGGAACCGGCAATACTAGCACAGCCATGGCCCGGAACCAGCAGCTGTTGCCCTGATCCGGGGCATTCTCGGGCGATTGCTGGCCCCCCGTGGGAATCAGATTGGAATCGGGTACAATGCGCGCTTTCTGTTACGGTTAGACGCCCGCGGTGCCGGGTCACCCTACTATCCACCGTATTACCAACCGACTTTCAAGCCGAGGTTAGCTTCCACTATGGATACTCTGGAAAATATCAAAAAGCAGATCGCCGATAATGACATCCTGCTTTATATGAAAGGCAGCCCCAACGCTCCGCAGTGCGGCTTCTCCATGCGCGCCTCCCAGGCGGTGATGGCCTGCGGTCAGCGCTTTGCCTATGTGGATGTGCTGTCCAATCCGGATATCCGTCAGGAATTGCCAAAATTCGCTAACTGGCCAACCTTTCCGCAACTGTGGGTAAAGCAGGAGCTGGTGGGCGGCTGCGACATCATCATGGAGATGCATGAGAGCGGCGAGCTGAAGACCCTGATCGAGGAAACGGCCAAAGGGGCCGAGCAGGGCGAGTAATCGTTACTGCATCCCTGAGTTAAAATCTCAGACATAAAAAAACCGCGAGAAACTCGCGGTTTTTTTATGCGTGGGGTTTGCCCTTTAGGTAGGAGCCTGCCCTGCAGAAAAGGTTATTCCTCGGAAGCGGAAACCATCTGGGTTTGCAGGTAGTTCTGCAGGCCAACCTTGTCGATCAGGCTCAGTTGGGTTTCCAGCCAGTCCACATGCTCTTCCTCGGAGTCGAGAATGCGTTGCAGCAGTTCGCGGCTGCCGTAATCGCGAACAGACTCGCAATAGGCGATACCGTCGCGAAGATCGGGGATGGCCTTTTGCTCCAGCTTCAGGTCGCACTTCAGCATTTCTTCGGTGTTTTCACCAATCAGCAATTTGCCCAGGTGCTGCAGATTGGGGATGCCCTCCAGAAACAGAATCCGCTCGATCAGCCAGTCGGCGTGTTTCATCTCGTCGATGGATTCGTGGTATTCCTTGTCGGCCAGCTCTTTCAGCCCCCAGTCCTTGAACATGCGGGAGTGCAGAAAATACTGGTTAATGGCAATCAGCTCATTGCCCAGTGCCTTGTTCAAATGTTCGATGACTTTGGGATCGCCTTTCATGGTGTTCTCCTTGAGCCGGGTCGCAATGTCCTGTGGCGGCAATTATTTATCAAAAATGCGGGCGCTGACTTTCTGAAACGATGATGAAAGGGGGCGGAAAAATTCCGTCCTGCACCATCAAAATTGTAGAGTCCGCAGCGCGAGATTGTGTGGAGTTTGCGTTGCAGAAATGGACAAGTCAAGCGCGGAATGTCGGCGAACGTGCAGGAAAAAAGCCAGAAAATTAACGGGAAAAAGGCCGAAAACTACAGTGAGAACGATTGCTGTTTAGATTGTTTGCGTGCGCCTCCAATTTACTCCAGCTCGCTGCGCATTCTCGATAGTTGTTTTTGAATGTCGGCGACATCGAACTTATCTTGCAGGCTGATGGCGCAGTCTTCCTGCAGACGCTGAATCAGGTTGTTTAATGCCTGCCGATCCTCACTGCGCGTGCAGATTTCCGCGAGTTCGATAAGCGCGTTGCAGAGGTGCCGCATTACCACCCCGCTTTCCCGGCCGTATTCGCGGATCTCATCCAGCGCAGCTGCCAGCACATCGGCAAAGCTCAGTTCGATGGTAACCAGTCGTAATTTGCGATTGTCGTCATGAAAACAGTTGGGTAGCGCCGGGCGCTGCAAGATGATGCCGATCCCGTCAATAAGGCGGTCAATGCAGGTGTAGGCGGTAAATGGGTCGTTGATTCCAGGGGACAGTGCGCGCACCGCGATTTGCGCCAATTGCCGAATGGAAAAAATGACGTCCTGCTCGGCGGTAGGCTGGGCGCCAAGGGTGATCGCGCTGTGAATGGCCTCGGCAATCGCCTGGCTGTCGGTATCGCGCGGCGGATCGTACACCGTAGCGACACAGCCCCAGTGGTAGAGGAAGGCGCCAGGGTGGATATCCAGGCGCACGGTGCACTGGTGTTGGCATGCCCAGGCAATCAGCTTCTGGTGATCAATGCGCTGGATGTAGCCCTCGGTGTTTGCGCGTACACGCATGGCATCGTCGCCGAGCGTGAGGTCCCGTAAATCCCGCCGGCAGGTGCGAGGGTCCCGGCAATCCTCGGTGGGGTAGATGGTCTCCAGCGCATTGCGGAATTCCCGATTGATCTGGAAGGTGATGTTGTCGATCTGGATCGACTGGGCCACGTTGTGAATGAAGTAAATCAGGTAGGCGATGCAGGCCAGAGCCATCAGCAGGGCAAAACTTACCGCCAGGGTGTGATGGTGCCGCGGCCCGCTGGCATCTATGCCGCGCATGACCAGCAGCGCATACACAAAGGTGGATAGAAAAATACCGAGCGATACCTGAGTGCCCCGGTCGCGAATGAAATTGCGCACCAGCCTCGGGCCGAACTGGTTGGAGGCGAGTGTCAGTGCAACCGTGGTTATTGAAAAGACCGTGCCTGCCACAGTGATCGTGGAACCGGCGACCGCGGACAGCAGCGCGCGGGCGCTGTCGGGGTCACGCAACCGGAGCCAGCCCAGGCCCGGCAGTTGCTCGACATTCCAGTGCTGGTCGATGGATAGGAATCCCTGCGCAAGCAAGATCGCAGAGGCCATCATGATTGCGGGAATTACCCAGAAGCTGGCGCGCAACCGCTCGGAAAGGTGTAGTAGCTGGTGTTTCATCGACCCGCAGGGACTCCAGGCGCAGGGAAAGCGTAGAGACAGTGCTTTTAAGCCTAGGACAGGGGCGTGGGAGAGTGTGTTGGAATCAATGCGGAGGGTGGGGCAGGCGCTGTGCGACCAGATGCCTGCCCGGCGCCGGGGATCAGCCGGCGGAGTAAAACAGCGCGCTGTTGGTATTCGGGAGCATACCGGCAGTCATGGTCTCGTCGATGATCTCCTGGGTCAGCTCGGCACAGCGACCACATTGAGAGGAAACCCCGAGGTGGCGACGAAGGGCCTTTACCGAGGTGGAACCATCGTAAACAGCTTCTTTGATCTGGCTGTCGGTGATGCCTTTGCAGATACATACATACATCGCGAAAAACCTGGCGCAAATACAATCTTCTATTCAATCGAGGGTGGATCTTATTGTTAATGAGAATAAGTGTCAATAAGATTTTTCGACCGCTCAGTAAGTATTCTAGTTGGTCGTCTCGCAGGCAGTAGGGGTGCGTTTGACTCTTGGGTCAAAGTGGCCGCAGGCGGGTGTAGAGGGGCGGGGCAGCTGCTATTGGCGTTATATAAAAATTTAATGGGACTGCCATAGGCCCCTGTGTATCATAGCGGCCCCCTATCGATCTTTTGTCTGTTTATAGCCGCTGGTTATAAATTGACCATTTCTACAATCCATTATCTATCTCATTGAGGAGGTTCTCATGGCTGTATTAGTAGGTAAGCCCGCTCCGGATTTCACCGCAGCAGCAGTACTGGGTAACGGCGAAATCGTTGACGCGTTCAACCTGGCAGAAACCATCAAGGGCAAGAAGGCGGTAATCTTCTTCTACCCGCTGGACTTCACCTTTGTGTGCCCGTCCGAGCTGATCGCCTTCGACCACCGCTTTGAAGAGTTCAAAAAGCGCGGCGTTGAGGTGATCGGTGTTTCCATCGACTCCCAGTTCTCTCACAACGCCTGGCGTAACACTGCCATCAACGATGGTGGTATCGGCCAGGTGAAGTACACCCTGGTTGCCGACGTGAAGCACGAAATCTGCCAGGCCTACGACGTTGAGTCCGAAGGCGGCGTTGCCTTCCGTGGTTCCTTCCTGATCGACGAGGAAGGCACTGTACGTCACCAGGTAGTAAACGATCTGCCGCTGGGCCGTAACGTAGACGAAATGCTGCGCATGGTTGACGCGCTGGCGTTCCACCAGGAGCACGGCGAAGTTTGCCCGGCTGGCTGGCAGGAAGGTGACAAAGGCATGAACGCTTCCCCGGAAGGCGTTGCTGCGTACCTGAGCGAGAACTCCGGCAAGCTGTAAGCTGCAGGAGTGCAGGGAAGGTCACAAGCGCCTTCCCGTGCCAGAAAAACCGCCGACCTCTATAACCAGTAATTTCAGTCATATTTGCGTGTGAGTGAGTGATTCCGGCAGCTCTAGGTTTATGAACTGTAATAAAAAGCCCAGGCCTTGACCTGGGCTTTTCCGCTTATGGGGCTCCGCCCCAAACCCCGCACTCGCCGTGGGGCAGCCGGTCCGGGTTGAAAAAACAACCCGGACCGGCACCCCGAAGTGTTTACCGCTACGTCGGTATCAAGGGCTTTCGCGGCATAAACGGTTGCCCTCCCGCTCCGCGGGCCCCTCCCATTTATTCCACGACCCTTGAGACCGCCTCCGCTTATTCGACCTCCTTCCGTCAGTGCAGTCTTTAGCGACAGCTATCCACTTCTTTGTGCCACCTAGTGTTATTTACACAACCTTTACTACGGAGCACGAAGAATGCGCTAGACGGTTGACTTTAGCGACCGAATCCACAAGCATCGTTTTGATAAAATGTGAACTACGACTGATTCGAATAAAAATCACACACCGCCAACAGGTGGACGATCTCAATACGCCCTTTTTTGTTTTAGGGCTAAATATCAGTCAGTTAACAATAAAAAATCTCACCACCAACTTAAAAGTTGATTCATATGATGCTCAATTATCGCGCCATATCACACACGGCCTTCCTTTTATTTACTTTATTGACAGCAGCCTGCGGCGGTGGCGGTGGCGGTGGCGGTGGCGGTGGCGATAATCCCTCCGATCCCGATACAAGCACTAATCCGCAGCCGACCTACACCATCAGCGGAACGGTTTCAGGTCTAGTGAATACTGGTTTGGCGCTGCAGAACAACGGCGTAGATACCCTGACTGTCGACGGCAACAGCTTTGAGTTCTCCAGCGCCATGAATGATGGCAGCACATATGAGGTGACGGTATCCAGCCATCCCGATAAACAACTGTGCGCCATACAGAATGGCAGCGGTACGGTTAGTGGCGGCGCAGTTAATGATATTCAAGTCGTATGCCGCTACTGGCATGGCGAAGAGCTGGTTGAAACGGATGATGCCGGCAGCGCCGAAAGCCCAGCGATTGGTGTCGACGCCGAAGGCCGCGTCGTAGCTGTGTGGGAACAGTCTGATGGAACCCGTAGCAAAATCTGGGCAACAACTTATACCCCAGGCAATGGCTGGGATACTCCTATACGCATTGACGATGCGGTAGAAGGCGGTGGAACCTCTCCTTCGATTTCCGTTGATGCTGATGGAAGCGCGATTGCCGTTTGGCAGCACCTCACCTATGAAGGGAATGCGATTAAAGACAAAAAGTATTGGCTGAACACCTACCACCCCGACACCGGCTGGGGCACCCCTGAGTTGACCCCGCTGGAATCGCCCGGCGAGGTGCGCCCATCCTTCGCGTTTGTCGCGCAGGACAGCGCTTTGGCGCTGTGGAAATTAGGAAGCAGCCTGTGGTCGGCCACCTATTCCGAAATCACTGGCTGGGGTTCGCCGGTATTGTTCGAAAACAATGCAGAGAACGCCGCTTACCTGACCTTTGCCGCGGGCGGCAATGGCACTGTAGCAGCTGTCTGGCTGCAATACGACCGTACCCCCTACAGTATGTGGGCCAACATCTATTCCGGCGGGCAGTGGGGACAGGCGGTACCGATTGAAGCGAATGCCGGCAGTGCCTATGAATACCCGGATATCGCCGTGGACGGCGAAGGTAATGCGATCGCAGTATGGCGTCAATCTGACAACCAGCGCAGCAACATCTGGGGCAATGTCTACCGCAAGGGTGGCGGCTGGGGCACAGCCCAGCTCCTCGAGACCAATGACACCTACCACGCCTATGCACCAAAGGTCGCTTTTGATTCCAAGGGCAATGCAATAGCCACTTGGTATTACTCCGGCGCAGAGCGGTCGATCGCGGTCAACCGCTACACCCCCGCTAGCGGATGGAGTGAGGCGGCAACTGTTGTCACGCAGGGCGTCTCCTCACCCACTCTCGCCTTCACCCCCGACGACAACGCCCTGCTGATCTGGTCCTGGACAGACAGTAGTCTGCGGTCAAATATCCGCGCGACCACCTACGCAAAGACCGGCGACTGGGGCACACCCCAGCTTATTGAGGGGAACGATGCGGGCCATGCGGGTGCCTACCGGCTAGTGGTGGATCGCACTGGCACTGCCACTGCGATTTGGCAGCAGCACGACGGCACGCGCTGGAGCATTGCGGCTAATCGATTCCAGTAACCACGACACCGCTTCGGAGTGTACGTGCCGCCATAGCTCGATGCTGGTGGCACCCGAAGCGGGCTCCCTTCACTCGCGCATTGCCGCGTCCAATGCCTTACCACTTGCGTCCGTCAGCTGGTGTCAACCGTAGACGATCAACGCGCCATAAGCCGTTATCGTATTTCGTCCAAAATAAGAATTAAGCCGCCACGAGTCTTCTAAATCAGCCCCAGAGCGTGCTGTCTAGCCTGACTAAACACGCTTCATTGAGAGAGTGGGTAGATTCACAAGCTAGCTCTTGCACGGTTGGCTTTACTCTCGTAACATTGTTACAAATATAGCAATGTTACGATTGGGCGTGAGCATGAGCAAAGTACTTAGGATATCTGCCGGTGTTTTTCAAAAGTTAGAGACCAACGTCACTGGCTTCGAGTCACCATCGGACGTAATTGACAGGGCGATTAATAGCCATGAAGAAATAGAAGTAATAAAGATGGTTGCACGCGCAGTGATTTCAGCGAAAGAACATATAGATGAAATCGGTTTCCGTAAAAAAACCGTTTTATTACACCAGCCCGCAGAAGCCATAGACCGAGCTATGAGCTTCATTGTAGAAATATTCCCGCAGTACAAAATCGCTTACGACTTTAGCCCGCCAGGACTTAATTTGAAAATTGTCGCCAGATAATTTTATCGACGCCCATGGTAGTTTTTAATGAGTCAGCGGCTCACTAATTGATTTGCCACCACTTCGTAGTCGCTCTTCAGCGAGTCGCCAAACTGCCTTATTTATTAAATTTCCTCATCATCACCGATGATTTTGCGGATCGCTTGCGCAAACCCGATCTTGAAAATCTGGCGGCCCCGCTCGTTGAGCACCCCACCATGAGCGTCAATCTTCCAGCCCATATCCTCCAACAGCCGATCACTGATCGCGTGACGCAGGGCATCAATCTCGGTTGGTAGAAGTCCGGATGCGGCGGGCAGAACTTCAACTGGGGTATGGTCCGCCGACTGTGCAGGTCGCATGTCGATCACCCGCCCATTTTCTGCTTTAAGCAGTGATATCTGATGGTGCATTTTTCGGTTCTCGGCCAAGACGCCAGACATCATGGAGCGTAACGCCGGGTTTTCTATTTTCTCAATCAGGGCATCGTAAGGGTTTTCGGCGGCCCGGCGCACCTTGCGGGTAACGCCCCCGGTATGCTCAGCCCATGCTTTGATGAGCCCCTTGTAATCGTCGCCCGTCTTGTTGTGAATCGCGCCCCTGCCTGGCCCATTCCGATCAGCGGCAATGCGCGCAATGGTGGCCACGGAGAAGTCCCGGCTGCCGCGTTCATATTGCTCACGGCACACGTCGTGTATCACCTCCAGTGATTTCTGCTTGCGGGGCGTTGCGGTTTTCTTGAGCTGTTTCAGTAGGTCTTCAGGATCAATCGGCATCGGAAACCTCCATCGTTGGGATCAGGGCCGGCTTGTTCTTGGTGTGGTCGATTAATGTTTTTCCAGGGTGGCCGACCAAATGCCCCTCAGCCACGTCATTAATCTCTTTGAGCACTTGATCCCTGTCCAGGCCGATTTCCTGCAGTTTGCGACGACATTCAGCGTAAGGAAGTGAATCCTTGATGGAACCGGTGCGTACCTGGATGAGCTGCATGACCGCATTGCCTACCAGCAATTGCTGCTTCTCGGTGAGGTGCATCATCACAGGCTTCATACCGTTGTAGTCGAGCATGGCATCGAGCATTTGCGAGCGCCGCAGGGTCGCGTGGCCGGCATCGATGCCGGGATAGACGACCGCGTTCTCGCAAACGACTTCTAACTGGTGCAGCACCGATTGCGTTTCAATAAAACCGGTCTTGAGGTCGCTGATGCTGCCCTTGGCAACCAGGGGTAGCCCGTCTTTCTCGGTTTCGGCGATCTCGATGGACCGATGGATCAGGTGGTTCGTTGCCTGCAAAACGTTTACCAGGTTTTGCAACGCAATCGCCTCGGATTCGGCTTGCTTGGAGATCTGAGCCAGATCCTTCGCGAGCAAGAAGGGGCGGTCCTCCGCTTCCGCCTCATGCTTGCATCGCTCCAATCGACGCAGCTCTTCGTCAAGTGCCGCGTGTCGCTCACTTTGACGACGGAGCTTTTCGCTGACGGTGTTAAAATGCGCCACCAGGCCCGGCAGATAGGCCGGCCCAGTGATAAAGAAACGGCAGAGTACACAGTTGCGGTCCTGCGGAAAGCCCGGAACAGGGGCGTAGTCGGAATTATTGCTATCGGGCCTTAGCGCCTCACCACCTACATCGCACATTGTTGCGCCATTGGGACAAATTCCCTTGTCGTCGAAGACAAATGACGCTGCGGATCTGACCGCCGCCGCCGCCTTGGGAGCATCCTCAGACGTAAAGGCGAATCGCTGCCCGATCTGTTCAAACGTAGACTCGCTCAGGAAACGGCGATGATTGGCCTGGTCCGCTTCCAGCTCATTTTTTTCCAGTTCGCTCATCACCTCGCGCATATACGCCTTGCCGAACTTGGTGTAATAGAGCGTCATGATGATCGTGGCGTGACCGGCGATCATCTTGGAAACAATGGCAATCGGCAGCTTAAGGTCGAGGACAAAATAGGATATCAGCGACACGCGCAAGGCGTGCAATGGGAAGAGCGTGTTTGTTTTAGAGCCCTCCTCAACAAACCGCAGTGGCGCGCCATCATTCAGCGTCTCTCCTCGATCCGCGCAACGCTGCTCCAGCCGCTCCAGCAGTCTGTACCAGAGGAGCCTTATTGATGAATCAACAATAGGCCTGTCGCCTTTCCCTTCAGTGGGATCGCGAAATAGGAAGCAGGCCGAGACACGCTCGGCCAAAACATCGGGGTGTGGCGGTATTCTACCGAAGTGCTTTCTTTCCAGATCCGCCCATTGCGTCGGTGCGACGATTGGATTGTACCGTTCCTGCCAGTTACGCAGTTTATCCAGCCAGTACAGTACCTCTGGTTCGGACCACGGGATCACATAACCTTTCTCGTTCTCCGTTTTATTGGCGTCGGCGGTCTTGTTGCTGTTAATGTACAGGCCCGCCTCCTGCTCATTCACGCTGCGGTGGAACACACCGCGCTGATAAGGGCGCTTTTCGCTGCCGAAGGAAAGGTGGCCTTGATTACGCACGAATCCGCCACCGGCCGGCCCATGCTCGTAGCGCCAGGTATCCGCTTCGCCCGAGTCGAGCATACGGACCTGATAGGTGCGCAGCGGCAGCAGCAGCTTCAGGTGTAGGGCGACTGCACGCACCGGCGACCACAACTCACAAATCTCGGCTGGGTAGCCCTTTTTCTTAATTTCATACTCGGTAGCAGTACGTCTACGGAAAACACAGTCGGGGTCCTTGGGATCGATTCGTTTTGGATCAGCCAAGAACCAGTCACCGCGGCCTACGGATTCACCTATCGCTGTTTGCGCCCATCGCCAGTCCCGGAAGTGTCGCCCCTCCGCTAGCATACCGCGCAGCTCGCGAATGTAGAGAATCGAGAGTGCCGCCTTATCCGATTGAGAATTGATGGGAATACCCTTGGCACTCAAGCTTTGCACAGGGTTGTGGAAGCGAGCCCTGTCCCACATGCCTGTCTCGGGATCACCCAGCCTGTTTTCCAGAACCCACTCGAGGAAGGAAGAAATATAATTCACAAATTTTATCTTCTCCCTCGATAACACCTCCTCACCGCGCTTCTTGCCACCTGCCAGCACATCGGCAAAATCGGGTTTAACCGTCGAGCGCAGTAAGAACTGCCCGAAGTTACGACCCAGCTTTTGGTCGATAATGTAGCGCGTGAGAAACCTGTCGAGAGCATCGCGGCGGTCCGCAACACCTGTTTTCTGGTTCTTTAGCCACTCTTCGGCCAGGTCGCACCAGTCCTCCATCCTGGGGTCGGATGCTCGCACATGGGCAAAGGTCAGGTCGGATGTCTTGCCAATCATCTTGCCCGCCCTCCTCGGAAAGGGATTGGCAAGCTGTGCCGGGACAATAAGGTGGCCGTCTGTATCTGGCACGGCGAGCTTCTCCCGCAGTATCCAGTCGAGGAAATCGCTGACATAGTCGTGCTTTCTGTCGGCGTCGCGCTTGTTTTTCATCGATGCCAGCCCCAGTGCCTCATCAGCCTTTGGCAGTATCCGGCTCTTTTCAAACAACGCAGCGACAGGAAAGAGATGCAGCTGCTGGGCGTGCAGGTAGTCAACGAGGAAAGCGGTGAGGGCTGCCTTCCTATTTTTTATGTCAGTACTGGGACACACCTGCCAGTACTCAGCTGTCAGCGCCCGCCATTCCTCGAGCGCCGGGTCAAGATCAAGCAGGAAACGGAAATCAGAGTCAAATTTAACAGTCTTTGATCGTTGCCTCAGGAAAGGGCTGGCGAGCTGCTCAGGCACCATGAGAACGCCGTTCGCGTCCGGCTCAGCGAGTTTGTACCGCAGTATCCAGTCGAGGAAATCGCTGACATAGTCGTGCTTTCTGTCGGCGTTGCTTTTCATCGATGCCAGCCCCAGTGCCTCATCAGCCTTTGGCAGTATCCGGCTCTTTTCAAACAACGCAGCGACAGGAAAGAGATGCAGCTGCTGGGCGTGCAGGTAGTCAACGAGGAAAGCGGTGAGGGCTGCCTTCCTATTTTTTATGTCAGTACTGGGACACACCTGCCAGTACTCAGCTGTCAGCGCCCGCCATTCCTCAAGTGCCGGGTCAAGATCGAGTAGGAAACGGAAATCGGGGTCGAATTTTTTTATCCTTTTTTTGGCCATTAACGTTTCCTCAGCAATCTGGGGTTGGGGCCGGACAACAGGCCCAGTGGATCAACGTCGGTGAAGCCGTACTCAAGTAGGTCCGGCGGTGCGTCGTTGGAATTGTGTTCCTTTCGGGCCTCCGCAGCATCAATAGCTCGCTTGAGCTTCACACGATCCGGTTCCGTATAAACGGCCTGCGATTCCAATGAATTGTGGTGCAACGCCTTCTTCAGGAAGATCGGACCTAGGCCCAAGTCGGACAACCGTTGGCCATAGGCATGGCGATGACCGTGCGGTGAGGTTCCGAGTGGCTTAGATTCCACCAGACCGATTCGCTCGACCGCCTTTTTGTGGGCGGCCCTAAATGCCTTGATGCCAAAGGGTTTACCTGTGCGCGTCACGAACGCAAACGGATGGTTGGGATTGAGCTGTGCTCGTTGCGCCATATAGAACACCCAGAGCTTCCAAAAGAGCTCCCCCGCCCAGGTTGGGCCCCAGTACACGTCCATAAAGTGATGCGAGCCGTCTAGCGCATTGCCCTTCCAGCCCGCATGCATGGCGTCTGAACTTTTATACTCGGTGCGTGGTAACAGCCCGTACTCGCTGCGCAGGTAGTCTCGGCGAGATTGAGTGACCCGTTTGACTCTGGCATCCCGAGGATTGGTCGGCGCCTGCCCCAGGCTCGGATGAAATACACGGACCAGGGCGCTGCCGGGGTTGGTTTCGTCGTGGGTTACATCGTGAATGTAGAGATGGAATGGCTCACTGATTCGCAGGCCCCCGAAATTCATCAGCATCGTGATCAGGATATCGCGCAGGTTGAGCCGCTCCTGGATACGTGGACTCTTTTGTTTGCCAGGAACGATAAAGCCACTGAGCAATAGCTCTTGAATGCGATTTTCCGGAAAGTATTTGACCGGCTCGTGATCAATGACAGGGGTTTTCTGGAGCATTACAGACCTGGCGCGGCTCATTTCGAGCCTGGCTGCGTCAACGCTCATGGTATGCCCCAGAAAGGCGCGGTTGCGCTTGTGATGCCATGCAGCCCACGCCAATTGCTCTTCGGCACGGGTGGCTTTGCGCCAAGGGTTCAACGCTTTCGTACCCAGTTCCTCGGTCATCCAGTCGCTGAAGCGTGAAAGCTGATTCACCAGCGTGCGCACCAATTTTGGCTTGCGGGCATCCCAGTAAAGGTCGCTCGGATCGCTGCCGTCAGGGCCTATGGTGCCGCTGTAGAGTCGCTGTACAAAGGTGTTGAACAGGTCTTTGGGCTCGGCGAACGCCGCATGATTTGCCTCCATATAGTCGACCAGCAGTCCCACAGCCTGCACCAACTTATTGATCATGCTTTCTGACATGACGTGTCGATGCTTGAGGATGTAGTGGACAAGAGGCATCAGTGGGCCGAACTCTGTGAGGACGACCGGGATTTCCTCGTAGATACCGGTGTTGTCTCGGGCGACCTTGTAGCGCACCACCACATGGGTCATTACAGTAACTCCTGTAACATTGACCCAAGGCCTACCTGACGCCGGGAGGCGCTTGCGGGGGCCTCTGCTGCGGCCTTGGCAGCAGCCACGTCGCCAACCAGAATCACCTGTTGTTGGGTGCGTGTGATCCCCGTATACAGCAGCGTCCGATCCAGTATGCGGGAGTGGCGCACCGGGATGATGACGCGCGGCCACTGGCTGCCCTGGGCCTTGTGCACGGTGATGGCATAGGCAAGTTCGAGGTGGGGGAGCAGTTCCGGGGTCAGGTCTCGCTCCTTGCCATCATCCCATCGAATCACCGCAATGCGCTGCCCAGGTGCCGCCTCGCGACTGGGCGGCTCCACGGACAGGATTACCCCCAGTGATCCATTTTGCAGGTTTTTCTCCCAATCATTTTTCAGGCAAATGACCGGTGACCCAACCCTGAGCCCAGTACCCTGGATCGACTCATATTCGTGATTCCAGAATGTCGCCTCGGCATTGTTCCCATGCAATGCTTGCAGGCAGAGCGCGTTCAGTGCTGTGACTCCTCCCGCCACAGCCGTGCGGGTTGGGCAGAGGATTTGTGTTCCATCCGGGTCGCGGGTGAGAAGTTCCAGCACGGTGTCGTTTATCTGTGCAAGCTCGCAGGGGATAAACGCAATGTCGCTGCTCGGGCTGTCGGGTATGTCCGGCCACTGCCCGTGACGGATCGCGTTGGCGGATTCGGCAATAATCCCCCCGTAACGCTTTACCTTCTGCAGTTCAACATGGGGCAAACCAGGCAGAGGGGCAATTTCATGCAGGACCAGTCCGGGACCTACAGGGGGGAGTTGGTTGGGGTCGCCCACCAACAGAATCCGGAAACTGTCGGGCAGGTGGCGAATTAGGCGATAGGCACTCAAGAGGTCAACCATGGAGGACTCATCGATCACCACCAGTGCGCGATCGGGCGCGGTACCTGCGTCGAACCGCGTCAGGAATCCCGCAATCGTCACTGACGGGTGACCGGTGGCCTCGCCGATGCGCCGGGCGGCCTTGCCCGACAGGGCCATAGCAAACAACTCCAGGCCAGCCCGTCGACAAAGTTCGAATATGGCGCGCAGCACGGTGGTTTTGCCGGTGCCGGCACCGCCGGTAATTACGCCGAAGGCGCTATCGTTTGCAAGCCGTATGGCAGCAGCCTGGTGAGGTTCCAGCGTGATCCCAGATTCGGCCTGATACTGGGACAACATCTCGGACAGGACTGCGGCATCCAGCAGTGGCGCCTTTGAAGATGCGCGCTGCGCAATGTACTCGGCGACGCTCGATTCCAGCACGTAAGGGCCGGCCGCGTGCAGGTAATCGCCACGACGCAGGAAGCGTTCCATTTTCTCGGCCTCGGCGATGGCCCGCTCGATCAGCGCCCGATCTTGGCACTTCAGTAGGCGACCGATACGGTCGGCCAGGGCAGCGCTGGTCATTCGGGTATGCCCGGCATCGAACGCCCCGTATAGAGCTTCTTCAACGGCGCCAGCCAGTCGCCTTGGGTCGTCCTCGGCGATGTGAAACGCTTCTCGGGCCAGCTTGTCCGTTGTGGCCCAGTTTGCCGCAAAGCTGATCAGCCGGTAGGGGTTCGCTTCAATCTTGCTCGCGGCATCGGGACTGAAATGCTCAGTGATTTGGCGACCGAGCGCGACCGGAAAGCCTTTCGCTTGCAGCCATTGCAGCGTGAACGTATCGCCCCAAGTACGCCATGCCGCAGCCAGGTTCTGCGCGGCCTCATCGGTCATTGCCTCTTTGAGCCGGCCCACATCCCCAGCATCCAAAATGTCGTACAGCGCCTCACCGAAGTGGTCCCAAAGGCGCCGTGCCTTTACCCGTCCTATCCCCGCAAAAGCATCTGATTCCGCCAGCATGGTAACGATGTGCTCGCCCGAGGGCCGCAGCAAATCCAGAGCCTCGGCAACCAAAGTTTGCTCCGTCATGCGATAGCCGTTGACGATGATGGTGTTGGGAGTGGCGTGGCCCGTGACTCGCCAGAGTTGTCCCACCTCAACCGACGTGCCCAGTAACCAACGGGGGGCCTTTACGACCAGGTGGCTCTTGGCGTCACGCCGCGCACCATCCTCATCGACCTCGATACCGGTGAAGATGGCTCCGCCGCGACCTTGCGGGTTCTGACTCCGCACCGTGCTCACCCGCACGTTAAAACTGGGCAGGGTCACAGGGGCAACCTTCCGGTAGAGGTCAGTACGGTATCCATTCGTCGGTAGCGCTCCAGTTGGGCGCGCAACTCAATCATCTCCGCGCGCAGCGCGGCATTCTCGGCTTCAAGGCGCTTTAGGCGCGCTTTGTCAGCGGCGGCTCGGGGATTGGCGGGATTCGGTGATGGGGGCGGTGAGGAGGGGTCTGGTGCAGAGGCAAGAGGCGGGAGAATTCCCCTTTCCCTAAGTTCGTCCTCCAGGGACTTCAACGCTTCTTTAACCCGAGGGTTTTGGTGTAAGACGCTTTTCGAAAAGCCGCACTCTTTGGCAATTTCCTGCCGGCTGAGCTGCCCACGAAAAACCATCTCGCGGTAGTCAGCATCGGTTTTTGCCGCCATCCACGAAATAAAAGTAGTGTGGTTGAGGTCGGCCCTCTCCTGGCCCGAAAGGTTCGCAGGGTCCTGCATGGCGATTATTAACTCCCTTAATAATATGTCTATTATTGCTGGTTATTTCCAATATCGTCAAGCACAAAAAAGCCGCTTCTGGCGTCAGAAGCGGCTTTCATATAGGTCAAATATTACAATCTACCTACTGGTGATAACGCAAGGCGGTTTTTTTGTGCCTGAAGAAAAGGTTCTTGCGACAGAGAGCGTAAAAAGTGCGCTAACATGCGCGCTTGTTCCAGTTTTATTACAATGCGCCCCTGCCCGGAATGCGGTGACCGAGGGTTTCCGGGCGAAGAATTATTTGCCGGGCTGCTAGTCTTATATTCAGACTTCCACACAAAATCCGGCACAGTCTGATCTGGGGAGGCGCCTCGCCTGTCGGCCGAGGGGCGCGATGGGCCGCTCAACGGACGGGCAGTTTGGCGGATTGCAGTAACGCACATGGTGTAACTCAAGGTGTTCCAGGGCATTTTCCACAGAATCTACAGTGATCTGCGTGGCGCGTGGGTGCCGTTTATTGTCGCTTTCGCGCTGGTCGGCGCGACAGGGCAGGCGGTTGCCGATGCCGGTCGCGGTGACAAATCCGCCACGGCGCGTACGGGCAACAAGGCCGTGGCGAAGAGTGTGGAAGCCAGTGCCCAGGAATTTGACCGCTATTTTCGCCAGCTGCTGAAGCAGCAGGGTATTCCCGGGGCGGCTTACGTGATTGTGGACCGCGACCAGGTGGTGGCCATGAACACCTACGGCGTGCGAATCAAGGGCAAGCACCAGAAGGTCACCTCGCACACGGTGTTCCGCCTGGCCTCGGTGTCCAAAACATTTGCCTCCAGCATGGCGGCGGTGCTGGAGCACGAACACAAGTTCAACTGGGGCGACAAGGTCGTGCGCTACGTGCCCCAGCTCAGTTTCAAAACCCCGGCGCTGTCCATGCAGCTGCAGGTGCAGCACCTGCTCAGTCACTCCTCCGGGCTTACTCCCAACGCCTACGACAACTATCTGGAAGACAATCGGCCCCTGTCCAAAATCCTGCCGAAGTTCGCCTCCATCGACCCTCACTGTGCCCCGGGCAAGTGTTACGGCTACCAGAACGTCCTGTTCAGCCTGATTGAAGACGTCATCCAGAAAGCGACCGGTGTGCCATACGGCCGCCAGTTGAAAGAGCGTTTCTTCACCCCGCTGAAGATGGAAGACGCCTCGCTGGGGTGGGAGAGCTTTATGGCGGCGAGCAATCGCGCGGCTCCCCATGTGCAGACCGGTAAGGGCTGGCGCCCGGTGAAGGTGGAAAAAGAGTACTATCTGGCTGCACCGGCGGCGGGTGTGAATGCCAGTATCAGCGACATGGCCCAGTGGCTGAAGGCGCAGATGGGCTACTATCCGGACGTGCTGTCTCACGAGGTCATCAACGACCTTACCACCGAGCGGGTAGAGACCCGGCGCCACCTGCGCCACCGCATCTGGCGTGACTATATCGACCACGCCGGTTACGGCCTCGGCTGGCGGCTGTACACCGTGGGGGATGATCGCATTGTCTTCCACGGCGGATGGGTGGCCGGTTTCCGTGCCGCCATTGCGTATTCCGAGAAGCGCAAGGTGGGCATTGTCATTTTGATGAACGCGGAGTCCCGTGTTATCTCTGACCTGACCGGCAACTTCATTGCGGATATCACCGGTAATGGCAAGCTGGTACAGGCTATTGCTGCGGCGTCTAAAAAATAGCCGCTGTCTCCCGTCGTCCGCTTCTCGTCAATACCGCATGCTTAAGCTGTCGCGCGCTTGAATTGCGCGTGACCGTCCCAATATTGCTTCCCCTGAGTTTGAATTGTCTGCCGATGCGCGGACCGACGTTGTTTTAGATAGGGGAGATACCATTCATGACTGTTGCGGCGCAAAAAGAGAGCCACGGTTTCCAGACAGAGGCCAAGCAGTTACTGCACCTGATGATCCACTCGCTGTACTCCAACAAGGAGATTTTCCTGCGCGAGCTGGTATCCAATGCATCCGACGCCGCCGACAAGCTGCGTTTCGAGGCGCTCTCCAACTCGGAACTGCTGGCGGAAGACCCGGATCTGCGCATTCGCATCGAGTTCGACAAGGACGCCGGCACCCTGACTATTACCGATAACGGTATCGGCATGAGCCGCGATGAGGTGATCGAGAACCTCGGTACCATCGCCCGCTCCGGCACCGCCAACTTTATGCAGAACCTCACCGGCGACCAGAAGAAGGACGCGCACCTGATCGGTCAGTTCGGTGTGGGCTTCTACTCCGCCTTTATCGTCGCCGACAAGGTGGATGTATTTACCCGTCGCGCCGGCGCCGATGCCAGCCAGGGTGTGCACTGGGAGTGCAGCGGTGAAGCCGAGTACTCGGTGGAAAACGTCGAGTGGCCGCACCGCGGTACCCGCGTGGTGCTGCACCTGAAAGACGAAGCCAAAGAATTTGCCGATGACTGGCGCCTGCGTTCCATCATCAAAAAGTACTCCGACCACATCGCTATCCCGGTGGAAATGCTGAAGCAGGACGCACCAGCGGCCGAGGGAGAAGAGCAGGAAGACAAGGCGCCGGAGTTTGAAGCGGTCAACGCCGCCCAGGCTCTGTGGACCCGCCCGCGCTCCGACGTGAAGTCAGAGGAGTACAAAGAGTTCTACAAGCACATCTCCCACGACTTCGACGATCCGCTCACCTGGAGCCACAACCGTGTGGAAGGCAAGCTGGATTACACCAGCCTGTTGTACATTCCGGCGCGCGCACCGTTTGACCTGTACCAGCGCGATGCCGCCCGCGGCCTCAAGCTGTACGTACAGCGCACCTTCATCATGGACGACGCCGAGCAGTTCCTGCCGCTGTACCTGCGCTTTGTAAAAGGTGTGCTGGACTCCAACGACCTGCCGCTGAATGTCTCCCGCGAGATCCTGCAGAAAGACCAGAATACCGACGCCATCAAGAGTGCCCTGACCAAGCGCGTGCTGGACATGCTCGACAAGCTGGCGAAGAAAGACGCTGATCAGTACCAGAAGTTCTGGGATCTGTTCGGTTCCGTGATGAAAGAGGGCCCGGCGGAAGATTTCTCCAACAAAGAGAAAATCGCCAAGCTGCTGCGTTTCTCCACCACCCACACCGACGACGCCAAGCAGGATCAGTCCCTGGAAGACTACGTTGGCCGTATGAAAGACGGTCAGAAGAACATTTACTACGTGTGCGCAGACAACTTCGCCACCGCCAAGTCTTCCCCTTACCTGGAGGTCTTCCGCAAGAAGGGCATCGAAGTGCTGCTGCTCACCGATCAGGTGGACGAGTGGTTCGTTGGCCATATGCAGGAATTCGACGGCAAGCCGTTCCAGGACGTGGCCAAAGGCGCGCTGGACCTGGGTGAAGCGGAGAACGAAGACGACAAGGCCGAGCGCGAAAAGGCAGAGAAAGAAGCCGGTGCCCTGGTGGAGCGCGTCAAGGAAGTGCTGAAAGAGCGTGTGGAAGACGTGCGCGCAACCACGCGTCTGGTGGATTCCCCCGCGTGTCTGGTGGCCAGCGACAACGATATGGGCCTGCAAATGCGCCGTATCCTGGAGCAGGCGGGCCAGGCGCTACCGGATGCCAAACCGGTATTCGAGGTGAACCCGAGCCACCCGCTGGTGCAGCGTCTGGACCAGGAGCAGGATGAAGACCGCTTTGCGGATCTCACCAATATCCTGATGGATCAGGCGAACCTGGCGGCAGGGAATCAATTGGCAGATCCGGCGGATTACGTGCGCCGCCTGAACACCTTGCTGCTGGAGCTCAATCGCTAATTTGCGGCGGGGTTTCTTTCGAAAAGGCCGGCGAGGTTTCCCCGCCGGCCTTTTTGTTTGTTGCCCTGTTTTGCCCTGATCAATCACCAATCTCTCTCCCGCCCGGGAGAGTCTGAGCTATATTGTTTTTGCCGTTTTTTTGCACGAATTGGCTGCGATTAGGCAGCATTTATTGGCGAACTTGGCAAAATTGATCAATTTCTGCGGGGCCCATTGGGTGCCGGCAGCCGGCTCCGTATAATCCCCCGCTGCACAGTAATCACTACAGAGCGTTATGACCCAGCAAGACGTATCTCCAAATACCCCGGAATCCACAATGTCCATTGCCGTGCTCGGCGGTGGTAGTTTCGGCACTGCGATTGCCAACATTGTGGCTGGCAACGGCCATGACACCCGCCAGTGGATGCGGGACCCCCAGCGGGCCGCCGCCTGTATGGACGAGCGGGAAAACCGCCACTACCTGCCCGGCGTGTCTCTGCATCCGGGCCTGAACATTACCGCCGACCTCGAGCAGGCGGTAAGCGGTTGCCAGGTGGTGTTTGTCGCGATTCCCAGTAAATCTTTCCGCGAGGTGGTGCACCGCGCGGCACCGGTGCTGGGCCCGGGCACCATGCTGATCTCCCTGACCAAGGGGGTGGAGCATGACAGTTTCCACCTGATGAGCGATATCCTGCGAGAAGAGACTGAAGGCATGCGGGTGGGGGTGCTGAGTGGCCCCAATTTCGCCAAAGAAGTCGTTGCCGGGCACTACACTGCCACGGTAATCGCCAGTGAAGACGAATCCCTGTGCACGACCATCCAGAAGGTGCTGCACTCGGAGACGTTCCGCGTTTATTCCAGTAACGATGTATTCGGTGTGGAGTTGGCCGGAGCGCTGAAAAATATCTACGCCATCGTCACCGGCATGGCCGTTGCCCTGGGGCGCGGGCAGAACACCACCAGCCTGCTGATTACCCGGGCGCTGGCGGAAATGATGCGCTTTGCCGAAGCGATCGGCGCAGACCCAATGACGTTTATCGGCCTTGCCGGCGTGGGTGACCTGATCCTGACCTGTTCTTCCGATCTCAGCCGCAACTACCGGGTGGGCTATCTGGTGGGCAAGGGCAAGAAGCTCGAAGACGCGGTATCCGAAATCGGCCAGGTGGCGGAAGGGGTGAATACGGTTCGTCTGATTAAGGCGAAAGCTGATGAATTGGGCGTCTACATGCCCTTGGTTTCCGCGATTCACGCCATATTATTTGAAGGTACCCCGATTCCCACGGTCATTCGCGAGCTGATGTCCGGGGCGCAAACCTTTGATGTGGCCTATTCGGCCAAACCCTGATCAACGTTTAACAGCTGCGGATTTGATATGAATAATGCACAACTGAAGCAGAACCTGACCTCGGCGGACCACTGGATGCGCCTGTTGTTTATGGTGCTGTTTGTCATTCTGCTGGAAATTGCTGGTGTGGTGATGCTTGCTACCATCGTACTGCAGTTCCTGTTCGCCATCGTATCCGGTGGTCCGAATGAGAATCTGCGCCAGATGGGGAACCAGATTGCGTCCTACATCTATCAGACCCTGCAATTCCTGATCTACAACACGGAAGAAAAGCCGTTTCCGTTTTCCGAGTGGCCGGAGTCCTGAACGCCACGCCGGTGGCGAGGTTGGAATCGCAGCCTCGAAACCAAACCTGAAACGAAATCGGACTATATTGAGTGTTCCTGAATTTCTGAATGACAGAATCGTGGCTGGCCCAATGGTCGGCCTTTCCCTATTTGTGGTGCCCAACAACGGACTGGTGATCGCCCAATGAGCAACGAAGAACTGAAACAAAATCTGACCTCCACGAACCAATGGCTGCGCCTTGTGTATATGGTGCTGTTTGCGGTGCTGCTGGAAATCGCCGGCTTTGTCATGCTGGCGGTCGTTATCGCCCAATTCCTGTTCGCCATTTTTACCGGCGGAGCCAACGACAACCTGCGCCGTTTGGGGGACCAGATTTCCTCCTATATCTATCAGACGCTGCAGTTCCTGATTTACAACACCGAAGAGAAGCCGTTTCCGTTTTCCGAGTGGCCTGAGTCCGAAGAGGAAGACCTTTCCAGCTACGAGAGTGCGGAAGAAATGGACGGTGAGGTGATTGACGATGTCGACGCGCTCGAGACCGACCTCGACGATGTAGAAGCGGAAGTTGATGAGGTGCTCGACGAGAGCTCCGGTGATGTGGTGAAACCTGAAGCCACCACCAAAGCGGCTGCCGCAGAAAAGTCAGAGAAGCCCGCCAAACGTAAAAAGTCTGCAAAAGCCAGCAAGGCCGGCGACGAGGAAGAAACCGTCATCGAGTTGGGCGCGGACTCTGCGGAGACCGCGGCGGCAGAAAGTGGCGACAAAGCCTCCGAAGACAAGAAGTAGTCTCTGTACCCCGACCGGCGACCACATGTAACGGGAGAGCCCTGTGCTGTTGTTTGTAATGCGTCACGGCCATGCCGAACCGTTCCGTAAAAGCGATGAGACCCGCGCCCTGACCGAGGAGGGGCGCGCGGAAGTGGCGTCGGTCTGCAAGCAGCGTGCCTCGGAGCTGGCACAGGTGAAAACCATCTGGGCCAGCCCCTTTGTGCGGACTCGCCAAACCGCCAAAATTGTTGCCGAGGCATTCGACCTGCCGGTGGAGATGCAGGACTTCCTCACCAGTGACACTCCGGTGGAGCAAGTGCTGGACGCGCTGGCGGCAGCCGACGAAAAGGTTTTCCCGCTGTTGCTGGTTAGCCATCAACCGCTGGTGGGTATCCTGGTGAACGGGCTCTGCGGCAGCGGTGATGAGCATCCAATGGCGACCTCGAGCCTGGCGTGCCTTTCCGCGGATGTATGGGCGCGGGATTGCGCAGAGCTTGCGTGGTTGCAGCACAAACCCTGAGCGGCCCTGCGCGGGTGCTCGTCGCCCCTCCTACGCAATCGGTCAAAGTCGCTGAGTTCTGTTGCCATTGCCCCACAGCAGTGGGGCTGTCAGCATGGTCGTTTCGACAGCGGTACGGTTTCCCCCTATGCCTCAATCCACTTCTGCCCCCGGTGCCCCCCGCGAAATTACCCTGGATGTGCAGGGCAATGTGATCGCTGCCCGGCAGTGGGGGAACCCCGCCGGTATACCGGTGCTTGCGCTACATGGCTGGCTGGACAACTGCGCCAGCTTCAACAAAATGGCGCCTTTCCTCGCTGAGCTAAATCTGGTTGCGGTGGACCTCGCCGGGCACGGCCAGAGTTATCACCGACACCGGGACGCGAATTACACCATCTGGACAGAAATCGAAGACGTGCTGGCCATTGCCGATGCGCTTGGCTGGGCCCAGTTTTCTATACTGGCGCACTCGCGCGGGGCGGTTATCGGCACCATTGCCGCGGCTACTTTTCCCGAGCGGGTGCAGCGCCTGGCGTTGATCGACGGTCTGGTGCCGCCACCGACTACCGACGAGGAAGCGCCGGAAACCCTGCGCAAGGGAATCGAACAGCGCGCGCGTTACCGCGACCGCAAGAGCCGGGTGTTCGAATCTCTTGAGGTTGCTGTTACCGCGCGCAAAAACGGCCTGTTCAAATTGACGGACGACGCGGCCCTTGCGCTGGTACAGCGGGGCGTGCGCCCCTGTGAGGGTGGTTATACCTGGAGCAATGACCCGCAACTGATGGCCAGTTCCCTGGCAAAAATGAACGAGCCACAGGTGCGCGCGTTTCTGGCGCGGGCCGGTATGCCCATCCGGTTAGCGCTGGGGAAAGGCGGGATCCAGGGGATGATCGAACGCATTCGCCCCCTGGCAGAGCAGGTGCCGAATATCGTGTTGAAGGAATTTTCCGGTGGTCACCATTTACATATGGAAGGCAGCGCCGAGGAAATTGCGCAATGGTTTTTACCATTCCTCACTGGGAGGGAAGGCCAGAACTGAAAGGGACAGATCCGCTAAAAGGGGATTCGCTTGGAGTAGCTGGCCTTTTGCATATCCCGCACTTCCACAGAGATTTCTGGCACCTCCGGCGCGGCCTCGCACAGGTAGTTGAAAATGGCCGCACTCAGTGCTTCTTTCTGTTCTGTAGTGCGCCCTTCGAGAATGCGCACTTCCGCGTGAATAAACAGATTGCTGGAGCCTTCGTGGCTCTTGCCGAGTACAAAATCCCGATAGGGCAGGGCGCGCGTCTTGATGGCGGTGGCATTGAACAGCCCGGTTTCACTCATCGCCTGCTGACCATTACTGACCAGTGCAGGAATGGAAATGCTGTCTTCCAGTTTTTGCGAATATTCGATCACCAGATGGGGCATTGCCGGACTCTCCTCCTGATCAGTAAGGGGCAGAACGCGTTAACGAATCAGCGACAGAAATTCGTTGCGCGTTGCCTGCTGGCTGCGGAAAGAGCCGAGCATTGCAGAGGTTTTCATAACCGAGTTCTGCTTTTCCACGCCGCGCATCATCATGCACATATGCTTGGCCTCGATAATCACACCCACGCCGGCTGCACCGGTCACCTGCTCGATCGTCTTCGCCACCTGCACGGTCAATTGCTCCTGAATCTGCAAACGGCGCGCAAACATGTCTACAATGCGCGCCACTTTGGACAGGCCCAGTACCTTGCCATCGGGAATATAAGCCACGTGCGCCTTGCCGATAAACGGCAGCATGTGATGTTCGCACATTGAGTACAGCTCAATATCTTTTACCAGCACCATTTCGCTGCAGTCGGACGGGAAGAGGGCATCGTTGACGATTTCTTCCACGGTCTGATTGTAGCCGCGGGTCAGGTATTGCATGGCCTTGGCGGCGCGCTGAGGGGTATCTTTCAGCCCCGGGCGCTCCAGGTCTTCACCAATGGCTTCGATAATGTGTGCGTAGTGTTCTTTCATCAGTATGCTTCCAACGTCTCGCCCGCGGGGTTGTTCTGCCACTGGTACGTAATGCGCAGTACGCAAATGAACGGGCGTTCGATCACCGGTGTATCGGCGGGTATCAGAGGGTGCGCTACCCTAAGCCTTTGTCACACGGTAGTAAAGCGCCAAAAATAGAGGAATATCGCCAATGATAGAGAAACGGGAGTCCGATTTGCACGAATTGTGTACCGTGCTGGACTATATCCGCTGGGGCGCCAGTCGCTTTACCGAAGCGCAGTTGTGGTTCGGCCACGGCACCGATAATGCCTGGGATGAGGCTGTCCTGCTGGTCACTCACGCACTACACCTGCCGGTGGATAGCAAGCCGGAGATTCTTTCCGCGCGCCTTACCATGACGGAGCGTGCCGAGGTAATGGCGGTCCTGGAAAGGCGGGTTAATGAACGCTTACCCGCCCCCTACCTTACCAACGAAGCCTGGTTCTGCGACCTGCCGTTCTATGTGGACGAGCGGGTACTGGTACCCAGATCTCCGATCGGTGAGCTGATTCGAAATCATTTTGAGCCCTGGCTGCAGCAGGAGCCTCTCGCTATTCTCGATCTTTGCTGTGGCAGTGGCTGTATCGGCATCGCTTGCGCGGATACGTTTCCGGGCGCGCGGGTGGATGTCAGTGATATTTCGGCGGATGCGATCGAGGTGGCCCAGATCAACATCAATCGACACCACTTGAACGACGAGGTGCGCGCGGTGCAGTCGGACCTGTTCGCCGGCCTCAAGGGTTGCAGTTACGATCTGATCGTCAGTAACCCGCCCTATGTGGATGCCCGCGATCTGGCGGAAATGCCACGGGAATACCATGCCGAGCCGGGGCTGGCGCTGGGTTCTGGTGATGACGGCCTGGATTTTACCCGGCGCCTGTTATTGCAAGCGCCGGACTACCTGCAGCCGGAAGGTATTCTGATATGCGAAGTGGGCAACAGCTGGGTCGCGCTGGAAGAAGCCTATCCGCGAGTGCCGTTTTTCTGGCCCGAGCTGGAAGATGGTGGGCACGGGGTTTTTGTACTGACGCGGGAAGAGCTGCTGGCGTGCCGCGCCATGTTTGAGGCTGGAGCTTGAATCCGCAGCGCGCGGCTAGAGAATCCTCTATAATGCGCGGCCTTTAACGAATAATTCACTGGGGTAGGGAATACCGGGTATGTCGGGCAATACATTTGGCAAGCTGTTTTGTGTCACCACCTTTGGCGAAAGCCACGGTCCTGCATTGGGCTGCATTGTGGATGGCTGCCCCCCGGGAATTGAGATTACCGCCGAAGAAATCCAGCTGGAGCTGGATCGCCGCAAGCCCGGTACCTCTCGCTACACGACCCAGCGCCGCGAAGCGGACGAAGTGAAGATTCTTTCGGGGGTATTCGAAGGTAAAACCACCGGAACCCCCATCGGCCTGCTGATCGAAAACACCGATCAGCGCTCTAAAGACTACGCCAATATCGCCGAGCAGATTCGCCCGGCCCATGCCGATTACACCTACTGGGCCAAATACGGTCTGCGGGATTACCGCGGCGGTGGCCGCTCTTCCGCGCGAGAAACCGCCATGCGCGTCGCTGCCGGCGCCATTGCCAAAAAGTGGCTCAAGCAGCAGTTCGGTATCGAGGTGCGCGGCTACCTGTCTCAGTTGGGCCCGATCAAAGTCGAAAAGCTGGACTGGTCCCAGGTCAGCGAGAACCCCTTCTTTTGCCCCGATGCCGACAAGGTGCCGGAAATGGAAGCGTACATGCAGGCATTGATCAAGGAAGGGAACTCCATCGGTGCGCGTATTTCCGTGCATGCAAGCGGAGTTCCCGCAGGTCTTGGCGAGCCGATCTTCGATCGTCTGGACGCGGACCTGGCCCATGCGCTGATGAGCATCAATGCGGTTAAAGGTGTGGAGATTGGAGCCGGGTTTGCCTCTGTTGAGCAGAAGGGTACCGAGCACCGTGACGAAATTACCGAGCAGGGCTTCCAATCCAATCATGCCGGTGGTGTGCTCGGTGGTATTTCCAGTGGCCAGGAGCTGATTGCGCATATCGCGCTGAAGCCCACTTCCAGCCTGCGCATCCCGGGCAAAAGCCTGGATACCAACGGCAACCCGATTGAAGTAGTGACCAAAGGGCGCCACGATCCCTGCGTCGGCATTCGCGCAACACCCATTGCCGAAGCGATGATGGCGCTGGTGTTGATCGACCATGTCATGCGTCAGCGCGCGCAGAACGGGGATGTGGAATTTGGCCTGAAGATCCCGGCGGGTGAGCCGGCCTAGGAGTTGGTCGAGGTCGAAAAATAAAAAAGGCGGAGCGCCAAAAACGCTCCGCCTTTTTTGTGCCCGCTCGTGCTGTATCGAGGTGATTACAGGTGCAGGTTCAGGCCGAGGTAGGGGCCTTTTACTTCCACATCGGGCTCGAGATCGTCGAGGTCCGGGGCGTCAATGGTGAGGGCGCGGTAACCGGCTTCCACCGCGAAATCCAGCGCTGGCACAAAATCCCAGCGGATCTTGGCGGACAGGTCGGTCACAGAGTTGCCGTCGTACTGGGTGCCGTTGCCCTGGGCAATGATGGACCAACCGGTAAAGGGCAGGTCGAAACGGGCCATGCCGTACACCATCGGTACTACGCCGGAGAAATCCAGTGAGGCACCTTCCAGGTCGTTGAGCTCAAACTCACCGGAAAACTGTCTGGCGGTGACGCCAAGGTCCAGGTTCACCCAGTTGTCCAGAATTTCGTAATACAGGGTGGCATCGGTGTGGGTCAGATCCAGGGTGGAGTTGAACTCATCCATCTCGGTCTGCACCTGGGTGTGCGCCACCAGAATGTTGGGGAGCAGCGGAATCGGGTGTTCCAGTGCGGCCTGCAGGAAGGTGTTGTTGTCTTTGTTGAAATTCTCGGTATCGAGAAGGTCGTTCAGTTCGCCGCTGTAGGATGGTTTCCACACACCTGCGGTGGCGTCGAAGCCGAGAATGGTGTCGGCGCTGGCGGTGGCAGAAGCCAGGGCAGCGCAGATGGCCAGAGTGATTTTTTTCATTTTGGAGTCGCTTCCGTTGAATTCTGCGGCGGATTCTACCGCCTTTTTATGAATTTTCCCTGAACAGATTCCGGGTTTTGAGACCTGTTCACCGGTTGCGGCGACGGATTACAGTCCCCGCGCCTCTTTGAATAGCAGCTGCTGCAACGCATTGGCCGCATTACTGAGGGTGCGGTTGCGATGATAGATGATCCCCAGATTGCGCACGATACTCAGCTGCGGCATGGGCAGCTCCGCGAGGCTGTCGTCGATCAGGGTCTTGGGCAGCACACTCCAACCGAGACCGACCCCTGCCATCATCTTGATGGTTTCCAGAAAATTGGTCGCCAGTTTGGCGGTCAGCTTGAGCCCGTGGGCATCGAATTCGCGCTTGATCAGTCGCCCCGTGTAGGTGTTCATATCCGGCAAGATCGCCGGGTATCGGGCCAGCGCCGGCAGATCCAGTTCCGGCATCTGCGCCAGCGGGTGGTCCGGCGCTGCCACCACCACACAGGGGTCCGGCCAGATGATCTGTGCATTCAGGTTGGGGTAGTCCTTCAGTGCCAGGGTGACCACGGCAAGCTCGTATTCACCGGCCATCAGCGCTTCGTAGGCCTGCTCGGAGTCGAGAAAGTCGATATCCAGGGAGACGTCGGGATACAGGTTGCTGAACTCACGCAAAACCGGTGGCAGGTGGTGCAGGCCCACGTGGTGACTGGTGGCAATACGCAGGCTGCCGCCGATCGTCTCGCCCAGGCTGCGCAGCTCGTGCTCGGCGTCGCTAACTTCGTTCAATATATGGCGTGCGCGGGGCAGCAGGGCGCGGCCGGCGTTGGTGAGCTGCAGCTTGCGACCAATACGGTCAAATAGCGGAGTGCCCAGCTGTGCCTCCAGGGACGCCAGGCGTTTGCTCACCGCGGGCTGGGTCAGGTGTAGTTGCTCCGCGGCCTCCGAAACGGAGCCCTGTTCTGAAATGGCAAGAAAGGCCCTGAGCCACTGGATTTCCATGATGCTTCTCTGAATGGCTGTTTTCGGGTATTCCAAAAACGAATGCGCCATATAATAAATATAAATTGATGTTATTCAAGGCTCCCCCTAGACTCCCGCATGTTATCCATAGAGGAGATGGGGCTATGGGCCATCCTGAGAAGCAAGAAGCGAACAAAAAACAGACGCTCTACGACAAGCTCTGGCAAGACCACCTTGTCAAAAGCCGTGATGACGGCACCGCACTGATCTATATCGACCGTCACCTGATTCACGAAGTGACCTCTCCTCAGGCCTTTGAAGGGCTACGTCTGGCCGGTCGCAAGCCGTGGCGCACGGACTCTGTGGTAGCCACGCCGGACCACAATGTACCGTCTGACGCCGCCGAGCGCGCCGGTGGTATTGCCGGGATTCAGGACGAAGTGTCCCGTATCCAGGTGCAGACCCTGGATGAGAACTGCAAGGACTTCGGCATTGTCGAGTTCGGTATCAACGATCCGGGGCAGGGCATTGTGCACGTAATCGGGCCTGAAACCGGTGTGACCCTGCCGGGCATGACCGTGGTGTGCGGTGACTCCCACACGTCCACCCACGGTGCACTGGGCGCGCTGGCCCACGGCATCGGCACCTCCGAGGTGGAGCACGTGATGGCCACCCAGTGTCTGATTCAGAAAAAGATGAAGAACATGCTGGTGCGTGTGGACGGCGAGCTTGGCCCGGGTGTTACCGCAAAAGACGTGGTGCTGGCCATCATCGGCAAGATCGGCACCGCCGGCGGTACCGGTTACGCCATCGAGTTCGGTGGCTCCGCCATCCGTTCCATGTCCATGGAAGGTCGCATGACCATCTGCAACATGGCCATCGAAGGCGGTGCTCGCGCGGGCATGGTGGCAGTGGACGACATCACCCTGGAGTACGTAAAGGGCAAACCCTACGCACCCAAAGGTGAACAGTGGGATCGAGCGGTAGAAAACTGGCGCCGCCTGCACTCCGACGACGGTGCCCACTTCGATGAAATCGTCGAGCTGAAGGCGGAAGAAATCGAGCCGCAGGTAAGCTGGGGGACGTCCCCGGAAATGGTAGTGCCGGTCAGTGCACTGGTACCCAATCCCGCGGATGAAAGTGACGCGACCAAAAAATCCGGTATCGAGCGCGCGCTGGAATATATGGGACTGAGCGCCGGTCAGAAGATTACCGACATCAACCTCGACCGGGTATTTATCGGCTCCTGCACCAACTCCCGCATCGAAGACTTGCGCGCGGCGGCTGAAGTGGCCAAGGGCCACAAGAAAGCCGATAGCGTGAAGCAGGTGCTGGTGGTGCCGGGTTCTCAGTCGGTGAAAGTACAGGCGGAAAAAGAAGGTCTGGACAAGGTGTTTATCGAAGCGGGCTTCGAGTGGCGCGAGCCCTCCTGCTCCATGTGTCTGGCGATGAACGCGGACAAGCTGGGTGCCGGTGAACACTGCGCATCCACGTCCAACCGCAACTTTGAAGGGCGCCAGGGCTACGGTGGTCGCACTCATCTGGTCAGCCCGAGTATGGCGGCAGCGGCGGCAATTGCCGGTCACTTCATTGACGTGCGTGAAATGCAGAAGACGACAGCCGTGAGCGGAGGGAATAAATAGCATGAAGGCATTTACCAAGCATAAAGGCGTGGCCGCACCCATGGACCGCGCCAATGTGGACACGGATCTGATTATTCCCAAGCAGTTCCTCAAATCCATCAAACGCTCCGGCTTTGGCCCGAACCTGTTTGACGAGCTGCGCTATCTGGACGAGGGGCAACCTGGTCAGGATTGCAGCAAGCGCCCGCTGAATCCGGATTTTCCGCTGAACCACCCGCGTTACCAGGGGGCGTCCGTATTGCTGGCGCGCAAGAATTTCGGTTGCGGTTCCAGTCGTGAGCACGCGCCCTGGGCGCTGGATGACCATGGCTTCCGCGCGATTATTGCGCCGAGCTTTGCGGATATTTTCTTTAACAACTGTTTCAAGAACGGTCTCTTGCCGATCGTTCTGGAAGAAGAAATTGTCGAGCAGTTGTTCCAGGAAATGTACGCGGAAGAGGGCTATGAGCTGGAAATCGACTTGGAAGCTCAGGTGGTGATCAAGCCCAATGGCGAAACCCACGGGTTTGAAGTAGACGAGTTTCGCAAACACTGTCTGCTGAACGGTCTCGACGATATCGGCCTGACCCTGGAAGATGCGGACGATATCCGCGCTTACGAAGCCAAGCGCCGCGAGCAGGCGCCGTGGCTGTTTGATGCGGTGAAGTAAAAAGACAGAATAACTGGAAGAACGATGAGCAAAAAAATCATGATCCTGCCGGGCGACGGAATCGGCCCGGAAATTGTCGAACAGGCCGTTGCGGTACTGAAAACCGCCGATGAAAAGTTCGGCCTGAACCTGGAATTCACCGAAGGCCTGATCGGCGGTGCCTCCATCGACGCACACGGCGAACCCCTGACCGATGCGGAACTGAAAAACGCCGGCGACTGCGATGCAGTACTGCTGGGTGCCGTAGGCGGCCCGAAGTGGGACACCCTGGATCGCGCCATCCGCCCGGAAAAAGGCCTGCTGAAAATTCGCAGCGGCCTTGGCCTCTACGCCAATCTGCGCCCGGCGATCCTGTATCCGCAACTGGCCGACGCCTCTTCCCTGAAGCCGGAAGTGGTTTCCGGCCTGGATATTCTGATCGTGCGCGAGCTGACCGGTGGTATTTATTTCGGTGAGCCCCGCGGTATCAAGACCCTGGAAAACGGTGAGAAGCAGGGCTTCAACACCTATGTGTACACCGAATCCGAAATCGAGCGCATCGGACGCACCGCGTTTGAAGCGGCGCAGAAACGCGGCGGCAAGTTGTGCTCCGTGGACAAGGCCAACGTTCTTGAAGTGACCGTGCTGTGGCGCGAAGTGCTGGACCGCCTGGCCCCGGAATACCCGGACGTGGAGCTGTCCCACATGTACGTGGACAATGCGGCCATGCAGCTGGTGCGTGCACCCAAGCAGTTCGACGTGATGGTAACCGGCAATATGTTTGGCGACATCCTGTCCGACGCCGCCGCCATGCTCACCGGTTCCATTGGCATGTTGCCGTCTGCATCCATGAACGAAACCGGCTTCGGTCTGTACGAACCGTGTCACGGCAGCGCCCCGGATATCGCCGGGCAGGGCATTGCCAACCCGCTGGCCACCATTCTTTCCGCCGCGATGATGCTGCGCTACTCCCTGGATATGGGCGACGCGGCCGATGCCATCGAGGCGGCAGTCAGCAAGGTTCTGGATCAGGGACTGCGCACCGCGGACATTTACACGGACGGCTGTAAAAAAGTCTCCACCGCGGAAATGGGCGCAGCAGTGGTGGCCGCTTTCTGATAAGTCTGCCTGAACACATCGTCTTTCCGGCGCAGGCCGGAATCCAGTAAACAAACTTAACAGGATACTGAAATGAACAAGGTAGGATTCGTAGGCTGGCGCGGTATGGTCGGCTCCGTTTTGATGGGCCGCATGCTGGAAGAAAACGACTTCGCGCATATCGCCGAGCCGGTATTTTTCTCCACTTCCAACGCCGGCGGTAAAGCCCCGGAAGTTGGCAAGGAAGTCGCGCCTCTCAAAGACGCCTACGACCTGGACGCACTGGCCGAGCTGGACGCCATCGTCAGCTGTCAGGGCGGCGACTACACCAAAGAAGTCTTCGGCAAACTGCGCGAGCAAGGCTGGAACGGCTACTGGATCGACGCGGCCTCCAGCCTGCGTATGGACGACGACGCCATCATCGTACTGGACCCGGTCAATCGCGACGTGATCGACAAAGGTATTGAGTCCGGTGTGAAAAACTACATCGGCGGCAACTGCACCGTGAGCCTGATGCTGATGGGCCTGGGTGGCCTGTTCAAGGAAGGCCTGGTGGAGTGGGTTACCGCTCAGACCTATCAGGCCGCCAGTGGCGCCGGTGCCAAGAACATGCGTGAGCTGATCTCCCAGATGGGCAGCATCCGCGACGGCGTAGTCGAAGAGCTTGCCGATCCGTCCAGCGCGATTCTGGAGATCGACCGCAAGGTGGCCGAGAACATGCGCAGTGGCGACTTCCCCACCAGCGAATTCGGCGCGCCTCTCGCCGGCAGCCTGCTGCCGTGGATCGACACTCAGCTGGAGTCTGGCCAGAGCCGTGAAGAGTGGAAGGCGCAGGTGGAAGCCAACAAGATCCTGGCTACCAACAGCGCCGTACCCGTGGACGGCACCTGTGTACGTATCGGCGCCATGCGCTGTCATAGCCAGGCGTTTACCGTGAAGCTGAAGAAAGACTTGCCGCTGGAAGAGATCGAGAAAATCATCGGCTCCGCCAACGACTGGGTCAAAGTGGTGCCCAACGATCGCGAAGTGACCTTGAAAGAACTCACCCCGACCGCGGTCACCGGCAAACTGGATATCCCGGTTGGCCGTCTGCGCAAGTTGAGCATGGGTGGTGAATACCTGAACGCCTTCACCGTCGGTGACCAGCTGCTGTGGGGCGCCGCCGAGCCGCTGCGTCGCGTACTGCTGATTTTGCTCGGCAAATTGTAAGTAGTATTTTCCGCCATTGTGGCGGTACTGCTGCCGGGTGCAGCCTTGGGAGACACGCCGTAAACCCATCCATGGGGGCTCTTCCGCGAGGTCCCTCTCGCGGACAAAGCGTTAGCTTTGGACGCCCCTAGGCGCCCAAAGGGTGAAGGGCTCGGCCCGAATCAACGTCTCCCAAGGCTGCACCCGGCATCAGCACCTTCGCATCAACCGAATCTTTTACTTAAAAGGCCGCCTGTTTCACGGGTGCGGCTTCCCCCCTGACTCTCCACGAGTATAATCCCCCGCAATTTTAGGCTGCTGCTTTAGTGGTCGACCTGGCTGAAAAGCATTCGAAAATACACGTGAGTACAAATATGACCGAATCCACCCGGGAACTGGTGATCGTTGGTGTTGGCAGTGCGCCCTTTGATGCGCTGCTGGAGATCCTGGAAGAGCGCAAGACCGTGACCCCGGGCCAGCTCAAGCTGGTGATCGATGATGAAGCCGAGATCGATCCGCAGGTGTTCGCCAATCGCAGTGTGCCGGTTTCTCCGCTGAAAGAGTTTGCCTTTACCCCGGAGCAGGTCGTGCTGCTGCTGACCGCAGGTGATACCGCGACTGCCGCGCTCGCACAGGCCGAGCAGGCCGGCGCCTGGGTGGTGGATGCGGCGGGTATTACCCGTGGCGACGAGAGAGTGGCTCTGATCCATCCGCTGCTGAACAGCGCGGAACTCAATCAGCGGGACGAGAGTGATCGCAAAGTGATCGCCGTGCCGGGTGCCGGTGCCGCGATGCTGGCGGAGGCGCTGTTTCCGCTGAAATCGCAGCTGCAAGCCGTGGAAGTTGTACTGAATCAGCCGGTGTCGGCACTGGGCAAAAGCAGCGTGGATGCCGCCGCTGCACAGACCGCGCGGTTGTTTAACGGTCAGGAGCCGGATGTGGACGAGACAACCGGTCAGCGCCTCGCGTTCAATCATCTGAGCTCCGCCGAGGCCCTGCTCGAAAGTGGCCACAATTTCAGCGAATTGGCGCTGGTACTGGAGCTGCGTCGCCTGCTCGGTGACGAGGTGGCGCTGGATGCGAGTATTAATACCGCTTCCGTGTTTCACGGTCAGCTGGCGAATGTCAGTGTGCAGTTGAAAGACCAGCAGGCGCTGGAAACCGTGCGTGGTTTGCTGACCAATGGTGCGCGCCTGGAAATGCGCGAGCGCCCATCGGCACAGGATGCGGTCGGCAGTGAGAATACGTTAGTGGGGCGCCTGCGCACCGGATTGATCAATCCGCGCCAGGTTGTTTTTTGTGCGGCATCCGACAATTTGCGTAAAGACGTCGCAATTAACTGTGTACAGATTGTCCACTTGTTGCTAAAAACCCATTGATATTTAATACTTAGCGGCCTTTCTGAAGGTTTCTTCTTAACTTTGGCCCTGTGAGTGGCCCTTAGGGGGCATGGCGATGCTTGGGGGTGTTGCCGGGTGAGTAAAGCGAGAATCCAGATAGGCCACATCTTTTTCGGGGGGTGACTCTTTCGCCGGCTAGTGGCTGGTACACACACGAAAGTGTCACCGAAGAGTAGAGCCTGGTGTCTGAGCACTGGTTCTTTTTGAGTAATTTTGTGCATTTGATGGCACAAGCCGAACGTAGTTTTCGCTTGGAATACTTTTCTGAGCAAATATTGAACACGTTTTCGGCGTGATTCTAACAATAAAGGGAATCGGATATGCGTGTGCAAAAGCTGGCACTTGCGGTGGGTCTGGTCAGCGCACTGGGTGGCAATGGGGCTCTGGCGCTCGGACTGGGCGAAATCAAGTTGAATTCCACGCTCAACCAGCCGCTCGATGCAGAGATTAAACTGCTGCAAACCCGCGGTCTGGGGGAAAACGAAATCAAGGTCCGCCTGGCGAGCATCGAGGATTTCGAGCGCGCTAATGTTGAGCGGGGCTATGCCCTCGACGGTATCCGCTTCGATGTGGACTACTCCAGTGGTCAGCCCGTGGTACGTATCACCAGTCGCACTCCGATTCGCGAGCCTTTCCTGAATTTCCTGGTGGAAACCCGCTGGCCCAGCGGCCGTCTGTTGCGGGAATACACCCTGCTGATGGACCTGCCGGCCTTCTCCACCAATACCGCGTCCCAGCCTGTACGCGCCGCGGAGCGTGAGCGTCAGCAGGTGCAGCGCAATGCGCCTGTGCAGCGCCCGGTCCAGAAGCCGATTCAGCCTACCGTGCAGCGTACTCCGGAACCGGTAGAAGCACCGGCAGAGCAGCCCGTGCCTGCGCCTGAAGAGTACAGCGCGCCTCAGGAGACTGTGGCGGAAGAGCCGCAACAGCCGATCTTTGAAGAGCCCGCGGAAGAGTTTAGCGAGCCGCAGACGGCGACCGACACAGGCAGCCGTGTCTACGGTCCGGTGGAGGCCAACAAGACCCTGTGGGAGATCGCCCGCGACAGCCGCGAGACCCGCGATCTGTCCGTCCAGCAGACCATGCTGGCGATCCAGCGCCTCAACCCCGAAGCCTTTATCAACAACAATATCAATCTGCTGAAGAAGGGCGCGGTACTGCGCCTGCCCACCGCAGATGAAGTGCGCAACCTGACCCTGACCGAGGCGGTCTCTCAGGTGGCTACCCAGAACGACGCGTGGCGCGACCGCGTTGCGAATAGCGATGCCACCGGCGCGCCGCTGGATGCCCGCGCCACAGTGGAAGAAACCGCCGAGAGCGATACACTCGAAGGCCGTGTATCCCTGGCGGCACCGGGTGATAACGAATCCGTATTGTCCGGCTCCGGCAGTGGCAGCAGCGAGAGCGACGCGCTTGAAGGCGAGCTGGCCGTTACCGAAGAAGAGCTGGATAAGTCCCGCCTCGAAGGTGCCGAGCTGCAGGATCGCATCGGCGAGCTGAACGAGCAGATCGACACCATGGAGCAGCTGGTTGAGGTCTCCAACGACGAGCTGCAGGCCGTGCAGGCCGCCGCGGAACAGACCAACAACGCGCTGGAATCTGAAGGCGAAGTCGACGCCTACGAATCAGAGTTCGAGTCCGAGCTTGAAACCGAAGCCGTGGGCGAGACCGCTATCGATAATGGTGCCGCACTGGATGGCGCCGACGTTGAAGCAAGCGACGCTACCACTGAAGCAGACTCTACGGAAATCGTGGAAGCGGCTGCAGAACCGGAAGAGGAAACTACCCGCAATCGCGTAGTAGTGCAGACCCGTCCGGAGCCGACGCTGGTTGAACGCGTCATGGACAACATCGTGCCCATCGGTATCGGTGCGGGCGCGTTGCTCGTTGGCCTGTTCGGCTTTATCTCCTGGCGCCGCCGCAAGGAAGAAGAGGAGGCCATCCGTCAGGTAGAGGCGGAAATGGCTGCTGAGCGGGCTCAGGAGGAGGCTCCGGAGGAGGCGTTTGAAGACGACACTCTGGTCGCCGTTGAAGAATTTGAAGCCAACGACAACTTCGATCTGGATGAACTGAGCGAGGTGGAAACCGACGACCCGGTAGCGGAAGCGGAAATCCATCTTTCCCTGGACCAGTATCAGGAGGCGGAAGCCAAGCTGCTGGCGGGGCTCAGATCTGCGCCGGAAAATGTGGATGCGCGCCTGATGCTGCTGGAAGTGTACGCGCACCAGCAGGATGCGAATCAGTTTGATGATCACTACCGCCAGTTGCTGGGCTACAGCGATGGCCCCGCAGCGGACCGTGCTGCGCGCCTGCGAGAGACCATTGCAGGCATCGGTGCCTTTGTCGCGCCGGAAAATGATTTCTCCAGCGAGTCCCTGGAAGCGGCGCAGCTGGATGATATGGGTGCAGACTTCGATGAAATCGAAGCGAGCTTTGATGACCTGGATGAATTCTCTACCGCCAGCGCGAGCGCCGGTACCGAGAGTAGTGAAGACGATTTTGGCTCGCTGGACGACCTCTCTCTGGATCTGGGCAGTGCGGATGCCGAGGTGGCAGCGGAAGAAGATGAGTTTTCGCTCGACCTCGATCTGGGCGATGACCTGGGGATCGATAGTTCGGAACAGGAATCCATTGCCGGAACGCAGCCAGCCGATGAAGAGTTCTCCCTGGATCTGGGCTCTGATCTCGAGCTGGACGCGAAAAAGCCCGCGCAAGACGTCAGCGCGGAATCCACTCAGGAAGCCGATGATTTTAACCTCGACGATCTGATGGCAGATGGCGAGCTGGATCTCGAGAGCCTTGAAAGCCTGGACCTGGATGGCGATTTTGATATTGCCGGAGAGGACACTTCGGCGGTAGCGCCGGCTTCCGCTTCTGCGGACCCCGAAGTTGAAGATGGTGGTCTGGAGTTCGACCTTGACCTGACGCCGATGGATGATGGGGATGAACTCTCCGTCGATGAGAGTAACGTCGCGGCTCCGGAAGCAGAATCCGCACAGGATGACCTGGAACTGGGTGGCTTCGACGGCGAGCTGGAAGAGAATCTGGACGAAAGCTTCGGCGATGACCTGGGTAGCCTGGATCTGGATAGTATTGACCTGGGTGACTTTGATCTTGAAGGTGATTCCGAGACTCCCACCTCAGAGCAGGCTGCACCGGCCGCAGAGCAAGAGCTTGACGTTGCGGTGATGGAAGAGCCGGCGGCGCCAAGTGCTTCCACCGGCAGTCAGCCCACTGTTGAGACTTCCGCGGATCTCGATGATCTGAGCTTTGATCTCGAAGGCGACCTGGACTCGGAGCTGAACCTGCTGGAAGGCAGCGACGAAGTCAGCACCAAACTGGAGCTGGCCCAGGCCTATCTGGATATGGGCGATAAAGACGGCGCCCGTGAAATTCTCGGTGAAGTCGTCGAAGAAGCCGCTGGCGAACACCAGCAGCGCGCCAAAGATATGTTGGAACGCATGAGCTAATTGCTCTGAACAGAAGTTCCCGACCAGTTATTCACGCTGTCTACAGCAACAACACTTTGACCCCGCTTATGCGGGGTCTTCTTTTTTCGGGCCGATATTTTGGGTCAGAAGTTCGGGTCAGAAGTTCGGGGAAGTGTAAAATTCGCCCCATGATGAACAAGATTTACCACTACAAGCCTAACGGTGAGGTGCCGGAGGGGGAGTCCCTGCCGGAAGGGCTGCGCCGCATTGCGCTGGGCGTGGAGTACTGCGGTACCCGTCTGCGCGGATTCCAGAAGCAGAAACACGACCCGCGTACGGTGCAGGAAACCCTCGAAAAGGCCCTGTCCAAGGTGGCCGCGGAACCGATCACCCTGGTGTGCGCCGGGCGTACCGACGCGGGGGTGCATGCCACAGGCCAGGTGATCCACTTCGATACCACCGCCGTACGTCCCACCAAGGCCTGGATCCAGGGGGTAAATACCCAGATGCCATTCGATGTGCGGGTGCACTGGGCCAAGGAAATGCCGGCGCAATTCCATGCGCGCTTTTCCGCGCGCCACCGCACTTATCGCTATCTGATTCACAGCGCGCCGACGCGTGCGGCGCAGGCTGCGAGCGAAGTGACCTGGACCGAACGCACCCTGGATATGCAGGCCATGCGCGACGGCGCCCAGTACCTGATTGGCGAACACGATTTCAGCAGTTTCCGCGCGGCTCAGTGCCAGGCGAAGTCCCCGGTTCGGCGGCTTACCCGGCTGGATATCGGCCGGGTGGGGCAGCTGATCGTGCTGGAGGTGAGTGCCACGGCGTTTCTGCACCATATGGTGCGCAATATCACCGGTGTATTGATGGCGGTTGGCCGTGGCGATCGCGCGCCGGAGTGGGTGGGGGAGGTGCTTGCGGCGCGGGATCGCACAGCCGCCGGCGTTACCGCGGCACCCCACGGTCTGTACCTGGTAGATGTTCAGTACCCGCCGGAGTTCGCTTTGCCGGAAGTAGCGCCCGGTCCGCTATTGGTCTCGCAACCGCTGGGTACCATTGGCAAGGATCAGTAAGGCCGTGCAAAGGGCGGGGCGAGCGCTGGCCTGCGCGTTTCGCCGCGCCCGGTGATCTGATAGTATCGCCTGCTCTCCGAATTTTGCTGTCAGCGCCCTGGATTTACGGCGCATCGCGCCAGTCTGGCAGTACTCGTGTGTCAAACCACACAAACGATTTAATGGATTATGCGCGTAAAGATCTGCGGAATTACCAGTGTCGAAGACGCTCGCCTGGCGGTTGATGCCGGCGCGGATGCGTTGGGGCTGGTGTTCTATCCCCCAAGTTCCCGCCATGTGACGCCCGAACTGGCCGCGGAAATTGCCAGTGCGGTATCGCCGTTTGCGGTACTGACCGGCCTGTTCGTGGATGCGCACCCGCAGGAAGTGGAAGACACCTTAAAGCTGGTGCCGCTGAACCTGTTGCAATTTCACGGCAGCGAAAACTCGCCCTATTGCCGCCAGTTCCATCGCCCGTATATGAAAGCCCTGCGCATGAAGCCGGATCTTGACCCGGTGGAAGCCATGGCTGCGTATCCCGATGCCCGGGGCATCCTGTTGGATGCCTATCGCAAGGGCGTCCCCGGTGGCACCGGCGATACCTTCGACTGGCAGCGGGTGCCGCAGGGCAGTGACCGCCACATCATTCTGGCCGGTGGCCTCAACCCTGAGAATGTTGCGGAAGCGATTGCCGCAGCGAACCCTCACGGAGTAGATGTCAGCGGCGGTGTGGAAGCCGCTCCCGGCCGCAAAGATCCTCATAAAGTGCGCGCATTTATTCGTGCCGCCCGTACCGCCGCAGGCAGCGGCGTGCGCAGTAACGCATTGACCCAAGGAGTTTGAGCAGTGACTAAACCCAGTTCGCCCATTGATTTCGGGGCCTATCCGGATGCCCGCGGGCACTTCGGCGAGTTCGGTGGACGCTTCGTCTCCGAGACCCTGATCAGCGCCCTCGATGAACTGCAGGAAATGTACCAGCGCCTGAAAAACGACGCGGATTTCCAGGCAGCCTTCGACTATGACCTGGCCCACTATGTGGGGCGTCCCTCGCCGTTGTATCTGGCAGAGCGACTGACGGAATCCGCGGGCGGGGCAAAAATCTGGCTCAAGCGAGAAGACCTGAACCACACCGGCGCACACAAGGTGAACAATACTGTCGGGCAGGCGCTGCTGGCCAAGCACAGCGGCAAAAAACGCGTAATCGCGGAAACCGGCGCGGGTCAGCACGGTGTGGCGACGGCGACCGTTGCCGCGCGCCTGGGCTTGAAATGCGCGGTGTACATGGGTGCGGAAGACGTCAAGCGTCAGTCCCCGAACGTGTACCGCATGAAACTGCTGGGAGCGGAAGTGATCCCGGTCGAGTCCGGCTCCAAGACCCTGAAAGACGCCATGAACGAAGCCATGCGCGACTGGGTCACAAACGTAGACGATACCTTCTACATCATCGGCACCGTGGCCGGCCCGCACCCGTATCCGCAGCTGGTGCGCGATTTCAACTCCATTATCGGCCGCGAAGCGCGCCGTCAGAGCCTGGAGCAGTTCGGTCAGTTGCCCGACGCACTGGTTGCCTGTGTCGGCGGCGGCTCCAACGCCATCGGCCTGTTCCACCCGTTCCTCGGCGATGAGTCGGTAAAAATGTACGGTGTGGAAGCGGGCGGCGACGGCCTGGAAACCGGCCGCCACGCGGCGCCCCTGAACGACGGCGTACCCGGTGTGCTGCACGGCAACCGCACCTATCTGATGGAAGATGAAGACGGCCAGATTATTGAAACGCACTCGGTATCCGCGGGCCTCGATTACCCGGGCGTCGGTCCTGAGCACTCCTGGTTGAAAGACATCGGCCGTGTGGATTACGTCACCGCCAATGACGACGAAGCGCTGACTGCGTTCCGAACCCTGACCCGTAAGGAAGGCATTATTCCTGCTCTGGAGTCCAGCCACGCGGTGGCATACGGTCTCAAGCTCGCGGCCACCATGCGCCCGGATCAGAATATTGTGGTGAACCTGTCCGGTCGTGGTGACAAGGATATTTTCACCGTTGCCGCCATCGACGGCATTGAAGTGTAAGGAGCGGGATGGTGAGTGAATTGAATAACCGGATTGATCGCCGCTTCGCCAAGCTGCGCAGTGAAGGGCGCAAGGCGCTGGTGACGTACATCGTTGCCGGCGACGGTGGCCTGGACAATACCGTGGACCTGATGCATCAGCTGGTGGCCAGTGGTTCCGACCTGATTGAACTGGGCGTGCCGTTTTCCGACCCGATGGCGGAAGGGCCGGTAATCCAGAAAGGGCACGAGCGCGCCCTGGAGCAGAAGGCCTCCCTGCGCAAGTGTATGGAATTGCTGAAGGCATTCCGCAGCAAAGACGAGGAAACCCCGGTCATTCTGATGGGGTACGCCAACCCCATCGAGAAAATGGGTGCGGAAGCCTTTGCCGATGCACTGAAGGAAGCCGGTGGCGATGGCGCCCTGACCGTGGACTTGCCGGCGGAGGAGGCGGGCCCGCTGAACAACCTGCTGAGGGCCCGCGAGCTGCGCAATATCTTCCTGCTGACCCCCACCACCAGCGACGAGCGCATTGCGCAGATCGCCGGGCTGGCCAGTGGCTTTGTCTACTATGTATCCCTGAAGGGCGTCACTGGCGCTGGCCACCTGGACCTGGATTCCGTGCGCGACAATTTGGCGCGCATTCGCCGTCATACGGATCTCCCCCTGTGCGTGGGCTTTGGTATCAAGGACGGTGCATCCGCCAAAGCGGTAAGTGCCGATGGCGACGGTGCGGTAGTTGGCAGTGTGCTGGTGTCCGCAGTGGGTGAATCGGCCGATGGTGCGACGGCGAAAGATCGTATTGGCGGTATCGTCGCGGAGATGCGTTCGGCGCTCGACGCCTGATCGCGCGCGCCTGGCGATAAATTAAGCGCCAACTTGCGCGTAATCCCGTTTGGCCAGAAAGCCCGATTTTGCGGCTTATCTGGCCAAGTGCAATTTTTTTGAAAGTGGTTTAATTCGCGGTTTTAGAATTGCCGGTCATATAGGCTGAACCTTCGAAATAGCGGGGTTCGCTGTCAGAGCAGGGGCTTTGCCGGCAGTAAACGAATTCAGGGTGCCTCGGGTTGGCCGTGGTGCTCAATGGCAAGCATTGGATTTGGTAACAGAATGAGCTGGTTAGAAAAAATTGTTCCGTCTGTGATTCGCACCGAGCGCCGCGCTGGCGCCAGTAAGGTGCCGGAAGGTGTGTGGAAGAAGTGCGTCAAGTGTGATTCCACTCTCTACCTGCCGGAGCTGGAGCGCAATCTGGACGTGTGCCCAAAGTGTGAGCACCACTTCCGCATCGGTGCCCGTCGCCGTCTGGATATGTTCCTGGATGTGGAGCACCGCGAGGAGCTGGCGACCGATGTGGAGCCGGTGGATCGTCTGAAGTTCAAGGACGTGAAGAAGTACAAGGATCGTCTGACTCAGGCGCAGAAGGCGACCGGTGAGAAAGATGCGCTGGTGGCGATGCAGGGTTTGCTGGAGGGCAAGCCGGTGGTTGCGGTGGCGTTTGAGTTTGCGTTCCACGGTGGATCCATGGGCTATGTGGTGGGTGAGAAGTTCACTCGTGCGGCCCAGCGCGCTCTTGATGAAAATATTCCGTTGGTTTGTTTTTCGGCCACCGGCGGTGCGCGGATGCAGGAGGCGTTGATCTCGCTGATGCAGATGGCGAAGACTTCGGCGGTGCTGGAAAAGCTGCGGATGGCGGGTGTGCCTTACATTTCGATCATGACGGATCCGGTGTACGGTGGTGTTTCTGCTTCTCTGGCGTTGCTGGGGGATATCAATGCGGCGGAGCCGGGGGCACGTGCGGGTTTTGCCGGGCCGAATATCATTGAGCAGACCATTCGTCAGAAACTGCCGAAGGGTTTCCAGCGCGCGGAGTTCCTGTTGGAGCACGGTGCGATCGATATGATTATTCCGCGTAAAGATATGCGGAATACTGTTGGCCGGATTCTGGGTAAGCTTTCCAACAACTGATTTTTCCTCGGTCCCGCGCTGATCAAACTCAGTGGCGGGACCGCTGCCGGGTGGGCCTTTGTGAGACACGCCGTGAACCCATCCCTGGGGGCTCTGCGAAAACATCCATGTTTTCGAAGGTCTCACAAAGGCCCACCCGGCAGCGCCCCCTTCGCTTCGACTTCTTCACTTCGAATCAACTCCCTCTAGTTGTTCTTCCTAGCTAAAATCTTTTCACCTGACTAAATCACCGGTGACCTAATGCGCGATCTCCAATCCTGGCTCTCTCGCCTGGAAAAGCTCCACCCAACAGAAATCGAACTAGGCCTAGCGCGAGTATCCTCCGTCGCGCGTGTGCTGGATGTGGAAACACCGGCGCGTAGGGTGATTACCGTGGGAGGTACCAACGGCAAGGGCAGTTGTGTGCGGACGATGGAGGCGCTGTTGCGTGCCGGGGATCACTCCGTGGGCGCCTACAGTTCGCCGCACCTGTTGCGCTTTAACGAGCGCATTCGCATCGATGGTCAAGAGGTTGCGGACGAGCAGTTGATCGCGGCGTTTGAGGCGGTTGAGCAGGCGCGCGGGGAGGTGAGCCTGACTTACTTTGAGTTCACGACCCTGGCGGCGTTCTGGCTGTTTAAGCAGGCTGAGGTGGAGTTTGCTTTGCTGGAGGTGGGCCTGGGTGGTCGGCTGGATGCGGTGAATCTGGTGGATGCGGATATTGCGATCATTACCAGTGTGGCGGTGGATCACGAGGCCTGGTTGGGGAATGACCGGGAGGTGATTGGCCGGGAGAAGGCGGGGATTTTGCGCGCGGGGAAGACGTTTGTGTGTGCGGACCCGCAGCCGCCGGCTTCGGTCATTGATATTTCCGGCAAGCTTGGCTGTGAGAGCTTTTTTATCGGGCATGAGTTTTCCCTGATCGATGGAGAGTATGCGCTGCAGGCGGAGCCGGCGTTACGCTTTGGTGTGCCGGAATTGCAGTTGCCGCCGGCCAGTGTGGCGGCGGCGGTGACTGCGTTGGCGATTGCCGGTGAGTTGCCGGAGGCGGAGCGGGTTTGCGAGGTGCTGGAAACCCTGCGGATGCCCGGGCGTTGTCAGGCGGTGCACTGGCAGGATCGCAATCTGTTGCTGGATGTGGGGCACAACCCGGCGGCGGCGACGTATCTGGCGGATTGGCTGGCGCGTCATCCGGTGTCCGGGCGCACGGTGGCGCTGGTAGCGGTGATGGCGGACAAGGATTTGGATGGGCTGGTTGAACCGTTGAAAGACACCGTGGATTACTGGTTTCCGGCGCTTTTGCCGGGCAATCCGCGCGCGGCGAGTGCGGAGCAGGTTTTGCAGGGGCTCGCGGCCGCGGGTGTGGCTGAGACGCAGGTTTCGGATCGCTGTGCGCCGGTGGCGGAGCAGCTGCAAGTGGCGATGGGGGCGCTGGGCAGGGAAGACAGGTTGCTTGTTTTCGGCTCTTTCTTTACCGTTGCGGAAGTATTGTCCGAAATAGAGCGGCTCGGTGGAGCCCGATAGTCCTTCTATAGCCCTCCAATAGCGCAAGAGAACAAACCAATGGCCGGCCGGGACAGCGACTCCGATTCCTACTCTCAACAGCGTCACAAGAGCGCATCCCGTCGGCTGAACGATGGCGTGAAGCAGCGCATCGTGGGCGCGCTGGTGCTTGCGGCACTTGCGGTCATCTTCCTTCCCACCCTGTTCGACCGGGAAGGGGCGCGCTATATCGATGTGACCAGCCAGATTCCGGCACCGCCGGATATCAAACCCATCTCCATTGCCGAACCGCAACCCATCGAGAATATCGAGCCGGCGCCACCGGTGAATGAGGTATTCCAGCCCGATTTCGTAGAGCAGTCGGGCCCGGCGCCGGACCCGGAAGCCGTTTCTCTGGAGCCGCAAGCGCCCGCAGAACCTCAGCCTGCACCGGCAAAACCCGAGCCTGAGCAGGTTGCCCAGTCAGAGTCCCGGTCAGAGCCCCAGCCAGATCCAAAGCTGCAGTTGCCGGCGGAGGAAACGCAACTGGATGAGCAGGGGTTGCCCGAAGGGTGGGTGGTTCAGGTGGCCGCCTATAAGGAAGCCGCCAGCGCCGATCGTATGCGCAGCAAGCTGATGGACGCCGGTTTCCGCGCCTATACCCGTGCCGTGGATACCCCCAAGGGCCGCTTTGTGCGCGTGTTTGTGGGGCCCAAGCTGAGCCGGGTGGATGCGCAGTCAGAGAAGCAGAAGCTGGACAAGCTACTGAAGACAGAGACCCTGATTCTGCGCTATCGGGCCTGATACCACTCGGTGCCGCGCGACCTTACCATGCACTCCTTTTCGGTTACCTTTTTCAATGGTTTTGGTGAACTGCTTCACTGGCCCCGGTCGGTAAGTTAGAATGCGCGCTCTTCGCGGCAGCCGCCGCGTAGCAGGTAGGGTTGAATGAACTGGGCTGACTGGACCATTCTGGCAATCGTCGCCATCTCCACGCTGATCGGCTTGAGCCGAGGCTTCGTGCGCGAAGTGCTGTCGCTACTCACCTGGGTGGCGGCATTCGTAGTGGCGATGATGTTCCGCGACCAGCTGGCACCACTGCTCTCCAACCTCGTCGATACGCCTTCACTACAGGCCATAGCCGCCTTTTCCATACTGTTCATCTTTACCCTGCTGGCGGGAGCCGGCCTGAATATGACCCTGTCTGCGTTCGTGGAGGCCACCGGCCTGTCTGGAACCGACCGGGTATTGGGTATGGTGTTCGGTCTGTTTCGCGGCTGCATCATCGTGATGGCATTGCTGATCTTCGCTCCGGCGCTGGCGCCGGTGAATGAGGACGGCTGGTGGCAGCAATCGACGTTAATACCGCATTTTCTCGAATTTGAGGACCGCGCGCGCGAAGCGGCTGGCGCGATCAAGGATTTCTTCGCAGGGCAAATTGACTGATCGATGGGCTGCGGGAGGCGGCGCGGGATCACCATGACCATTTCGAAATGACTGGGGTTATCTGAAGTATGTGTGGCATCGTTGGAATCGTCGGTAAGAGTGACGTCAATCTGCAGTTGTACGACGCGCTCACCCTGTTGCAGCACCGTGGCCAGGATGCCGCCGGTATCGTCACCTGTGATGGCGACCGCCTGAATCAGCAAAAGGCCAACGGCCTGGTGCGCGACGTGTTCCGGGCGCGCCATATGCAGCGCCTGACCGGTAACTTCGGTATCGGCCATGTGCGCTACCCAACCGCTGGCAGCTCCGGCCCGGCACTGGCCCAGCCGTTCTACGTGAACTCCCCCTACGGCATCGCCATGGCCCACAATGGCAACCTCACCAACGTCAACGAGGTGAAGGACCAGATCTTCCAGCAGGACCTGCGCCACATCAACACCGACTCCGACTCCGAAGTCCTGCTCAACGTATTTGCCCACGAGCTGCACAAGGAGCACAAGCTCCAGCCCAAAGCCGAAGACATCTTCACCGCCATGCGCGCCGTGCACAAACGTGTACGCGGTGGCTACGCCTGTGTGGCGATGATTGTCGGCTACGGCATTGTGGCCTTCCGCGACCCCAACGGAATCCGCCCGCTGGTATACGGCAAGCGCGAAACCGATAAGGGCACCGAATATATGGTGGCCTCTGAATCCGTAGCGCTGGACGTGCTCGGTTACACCCTGGTGCGCGACGTGGCGCCGGGTGAATGTATCTACATTGAACTGGATGGCACAGTGCACTCCGAGCAGTGCGCGGAAAACCCCAAGCTCACGCCCTGTATTTTCGAACATGTGTACTTCGCCCGCCCGGACTCCATCATGGACGGCGTTTCCGTGCACAAGGCGCGCCTGCGTCAGGGGGAGCACCTGGCTGAAAAAATCCTGCGCGAGCGCCCGGACCACGATATTGATGTAGTGATCCCGATCCCGGATTCCTCCCGCTCCGCCGGCCAGATGGTGGCGCACCGTCTGGGTGTAAAATTCCGGGAAGGCATGGTGAAAAACCGCTATATCGGCCGTACCTTCATCATGCCGGGTCAGAAGCAGCGTAAAAAATCTGTTCGCCAGAAGCTGAACCCGATCGAACTGGAGTTCCGCGGCAAGAATGTATTGCTGGTGGACGATTCCATCGTGCGCGGGACTACCTGTAAGCAGATCATCCAGATGGCGCGCGATGCGGGTGCCAACAAGGTGTATTTCGCCTCTGCCGCTCCGGCCGTGAAATACCCGAACGTGTACGGCATCGATATGCCTTCTGCCACCGAGCTGGTTGCCCATAACCGCACCACCGAAGAAGTGTGTGAAGAGATCGGAGCAGACTGGCTGATTTACCAGGACCTCGATGAGCTGATCGTTTCCTCTGCTGACGGCAATACCGAGATCAAGGAGTTCGATTGCGCGGTATTCGATGGCAAGTACATCACCGGCGATGTTACCGAAGAGTATCTGGACAGCCTGCATGCGGCGCGTAATGACAATGCGAAAGGGAAGGGCAACGAGAGTTCACTCTAGTCCCTTGTCCACTCCGTAGGTCCTTTTAGTAGCGGTAAAGCAACGGGTATCCGTTTTCAAAACCGCCATGAATACCCGCAAGCGGGCCCGGCCGCCAATCGCAGATTGGCGTCGTTCGGCTGCGTGCGAAGCAGTGCTTCGCAAACACTTGCCTCACCCATGTAGGCTGCGTCGGCGACGTCCCTGTCGCCGACGCTTTTGAAAACGGATCCCCGTCACTTTCCCTTCGATTTATAACTCGTGCTTCGTAACTTTTAAGTAATCAGTTTCTTTCTCTTTTCGCTATGCCAATCAGTGGGGCGAAGTATTATTGCTTGATGCGAAGGCGCCGATACCGATAGCAGTTTGCGGGACCGTACGCGGCCTGGATGGCCGCGTCCGAGCCCCCAGGGATGGGTTGAGGGGGGGCGCCTAGCTCGTGTCCCGCAAACTGCTATCGGTAGCGGCGCCGCCACCGGGCTGTCTACGAAGCTTTTTGTTTTCGTTCCGCCCAAGCCGCCTTCATGGGTTAAGATTACCGGCTCAGCAATTTCTAACCCGGGACGGTTAAACCATGTTTGAAGACGACGGCTACGCACTGGAAACACTGGCGGTACGAGCAGGCCAGAGCCGGTCGGCGGAAGGCGAGCACGCCGAGCCTATCTACACCACCTCCAGTTACGTCTTTCCCTCTGCGGCAGAAGCCGCCGCGCGCTTCTCCGGGGATTCTCCTGGCAATGTTTACTCGCGCTACACCAATCCCACCGTGCGTATGTTCGAAGAGCGTATCGCCGCGATGGAAGGTGGGGAGGCGGCAGTGGCGACTTCGAGCGGTATGGCCGCGATATTGAGCCTGTGCATGGCTACCCTGAAAAGTGGCGACAAGGTGATCTGTTCCCGCAGCGTATTCGGCACCACCACCGCGCTGTTTACCCGCTACATGATCAAGTTTGGGGTGAAAGTCAGCTTCGTAGAACTGACCGATTTTCAGGCCTGGAAAGACGCGGTGGATGGCGATACCAAACTGCTGTTCATGGAAACGCCGTCCAACCCACTGTGCGAAGTCGCCGATATTCGCGCCATGGCGGATCTCGCCCACAGCGCCGGCGCGCAGTTGGTGGTGGATAACTGCTTTTGTACGCCCGCACTGCAGCGCCCGCTGGAGTTGGGCGCCGACATCGTTGTGCACTCCGCCACCAAATTTCTCGACGGCCAGGGCCGCTGCCTGGGGGGTGTGGTTGTGGGCAAGAAAGAAGTCATGGACGAAGTTGTCATCTTCCTGCGCACCTGCGGCCCCAGCCTGAGCCCGTTCAACGCCTGGGTCTTCCTCAAGGGGCTCGAAACCCTCAACCTGCGCATGCGCGCGCACTGCACCAGTGCACTGGATATCGCCTGGTGGTTGAAAGAACACGCGCAGGTGGAGAAGGTCAATTACGTCGGCCTGCCCAGCCATCCGAACCACCAGCTTGCGGCGGCGCAGCAAGGCGGTTTTGGCGCAGTATTCAGTTTCACCGTCGCCGGTGGTCGCGAGGCGGCCTGGAAGGTGATCGATGCCTGCAAGATCTTCTCGGTGACCGCCAATCTCGGTGACGCCAAAAGCACCATCGTGCACCCGGCCACCACCACGCACGGCCGCCTGAGCGATGAGGACAAAGAGAAGGCCGGTATTACCGAAAACCTGATCCGTATCTCGGTGGGGCTGGAAAATGTCGATGATCTGAAGGCCGATCTGGCGCGAGGCTTGTCGGTACTCGCGTAAAAGGGTCACAATGGCGCGGAATGTGACATGATGAATGGCCCCGTTTGCCTCGGGGCCTATCATTTAGTGAAGAAAAACCGAGCAGTAATGGATTTGCCGTGCAAAAAATCATCTCCGCGATTGTCGATGACATCGGCAAGGTCCTGTTAGGAAAAGAGCATCAGGTAAAACTGGCGCTGGCCTGTCTGCTGGCCCGCGGTCACCTGTTGATCGAAGACCTGCCCGGTATGGGTAAAACCACCCTGGCGCACGCACTCGCTCAGGTGCTGGGGCTCAGTTACAAGCGTGTCCAGTTCACCAGCGATATGCTCCCCGCGGATATTATCGGCGTCAGTATTTTCGAGCGGGAATCCGGTCAGTTCCGTTTCCACGAGGGCCCGGTGTTCAGCCAGCTGTTGCTCGCCGACGAGATCAACCGCAGCTCCCCCAAAACCCAGAGTGCACTGCTGGAAGCAATGGAAGAGCGCCAGGTCAGTGTCGACGGTGAAACCCGCCCACTGCCCGAACCCTTCTTTGTGATTGCCACCCAGAACCCGCTGCAACAGTCCGGTACTTTTGTGTTGCCGGAATCCCAGCTGGACCGGTTCCTGATGCGCATCAGCCTTGGCTATCCCACCCGTGAAGCGGAGCGTGCCCTGTTTAAAGGTGTCGACCCGCGCGCGCAACTGGCGCAGATCAAGCCGCGTATCAATGGTGAAGGCCTGCGCAAACTGCAAAGCCTGGTCAGCCAGGTCAAGGCCTCCGACTCCCTGCTGGATTACCTGGAGCGCCTGGTGCAACACACTCGCCAGAGCGCGGAATGTGGCGTCGGTCTTTCTCCTCGCGGCGCCCTGGCACTGCTGCACGCCGCCCGTGCCTGGGCACTGATTCACAACCGTGGCCACCTCTTGCCTGAAGATCTGCAGGCCGTACTGCCTTCCGTTGCCGGCCATCGTTTGCAGAGCGACGGCACCGACGGTACCCAGCTGGTGGAGCGTATGATGCACCAGGTGGACATTATCGCCGCCTGAGGCAAACGGAGTTCCCGCACACGTGCTTAAAAATGTCTCAATGGAATCCTCCACGAGTAAAAACCATCCCCGTGGCGCACTGAACGCGGCCCCTCAGACTGCCGGTGTGTTAAACCGGCGCTGGCTCCGCTGGCTGGACCGGCGCCTGCCCGCAGCGCCCAGTGTCACGCTCAATCATCGCAAATTGTTTGTCCTGCCCACTGCCGCTGGCATGGGATTCCTGTTGCTGATTTTCCTGTTGTGGCTGCTCGGCACCAATTACGAAAACAATCTGGTGCTCGCGCTGGTATTCCTGCTGGTGGGACTGTTGGTGATCTTGCCGGTACACACCTTTGCCAACCTGTCCGGTCTGAAGTTGCGTCTGCAGGACGTCGACCCCGCCTTTGCCGGGGATTTCGGCACCGCAAAGGTCGCACTGGAAAAAACCGGCAAGCGCGCCCACGAAAGAGTGCGCCTGAGCTGGCCACCGGAAGAGGGGGTGCTGGCGGATATTACTGACAGTGCGTCCGTCGAGGCTCGCCTGGATCTGCCTCTGGTCCAGCGTGGCAAGGTGCGCGCCCCGCGCATTCGCGTGGAGAGCCGCTTTCCCCTGGGGCTGTTCAAATGCTGGAGCTGGGTGGATCTGGATGTGGAGTTCCTCGTATATCCACAACCGAAAGCCCCGGGCCCATTGCCCTGGGGCGCCAGTGTGGGCGAGGGGGAGCAGGAGAAAAGCTTTTCTGTCGGCGGTGATGATTTCGCCGGCCTGAAAAATTATCAGCCGGGAGACTCACTGCGGCACGTCGCGTGGAAACAGTTTGCCGGCGGACGTGACCTGTATAGCAAGGAATACGCCTCCGGCAGTGACGCCCGCCTGTGGCTGGACTGGGACCTCCTGGCCGGGCGCGAGCCCGAGGCCCGCCTGAGCAATCTATGTGCCTGGGTGCTGGAGGCGGAGCGCGCTCAGGTAGCCTACGGATTGCGGCTTCCCGGCCTGACGGTGGAGCCGGCGCTGGGTAGCGCCCATCGGCACAAAGTGCTGAGTGCGCTGGCGCTGTTTCCGGTAAAAGGAGTCGTCGGGTGAGCGTGCATAGAGGGCAACTACAGACACTGTTGCCGCGAGAGAGCCTCCTTTGGGTCTTCGCCGCGCAACTGGTGGTGCTGTTGCCGCACTTCGCTCACCTTCCCATCTGGTTGGTATTTGCCTGGTGTATCGCCGTTTACTGGCGCCTTGAAGTGTTTCGCGGGCGGCGGGAAATCCCCGGGCGTGTGGTCAAACTGGTTGCGGTCAGCCTCGCGGTTGCGGGACTGGCGCTGACGTATCGGCGCTGGTTTGCCCTGGAGCCCATGGTGGCGTTGCTGGCCGTCTCCTTTACCCTGAAAAATATCGAACTGCTGAGTCGGCGGGACGCCATGCTCAGCCTGATGCTGGCCTATTTTCTTGCCGCGACCCTGTTCGTGTTTGACCAGACGATTCCCTACGCGCTCTATGGCGTCTTTAGCCTGCTGGTGGTAACCGCCGCTCTGGTCGCGCAACAGGGCAGTGGCAGCGCCCGTGCCGGCCGGGCTTTTGGGCTGTCAGCAAAGCTACTTGCGCAGGCGGTGCCAGTAATGCTGGTGCTGTTTGTGGTCATGCCGCGCCTCGGGCCTCTGTGGGCGGTACCGCAAAATACTTCCGCGGCTTCCACCGGAATCAGTGATTCCATGAGCCCGGGGGACTTCAGTCGCCTGTCCAAATCCGACAAGCCCGCACTGCGGATCTCTTTCGACGGCCCGGTGCCGCCACCGGAGCAGCGCTATTGGCGCGGGTTGGTGTATACCCACTTTGATGGTCGCCGCTGGAGTGAACCGGGGGTTACCGGTAATCGCTGGGCCGGTCGCCGCGCCCGTACCGGAGGTGATGACGAGCAAAGTCTGCCCGCGGTAGGGCCGCGCTATCGTTATCAGGTTATTCAGGAAGTCAGTCACAATCCCTGGTTGTTTGCCATGGCAACCCCCCATTCCGATACCCGGGGGGTGCGTACCACCGAGGAAGATACCCTGATTTACCGGAATCCGGTGGGCAGCCGACTGGCCTACGATGTGCGCTCCTGGCCCCGGGACAGTATTCCCGCGCAGTCCCGGTTGAGTGCGGCGGAACGGCGCCGCCACTTGCAGCTCCCCCAATCTGGCAACCCCGAGGCCCGCGCCTGGGCGTTGGCGCGGCGGCAAGAGGGGATGGGTGCGGATGCCATATCCCAGGCGCTGCTGACCATGTACAACCGCAGTTTTACCTACACCCTGCAGCCGCCCGCGCTGGGCAAAAACACGGTGGACGAATTTCTGTTTGGCACCCGGCAGGGATTCTGCGAACACTTTGCCAACAGCTATGTATTCACCATGCGCGCCGCGGGGGTTCCCGCACGAGTGGTGGCGGGCTATCAGGGCGGTGAGTGGGTAGAGCAGCAGGAGTATTTGCTGGTGCGCCAGTATGACGCGCACGCCTGGGCGGAAATCTGGCTGCCGGAACGGGGCTGGGTGCGTGTGGACCCCACCGCTTCTGTGGCGCCCCAGCGTATTCGCGACGGCCTGCAGAGTGCCGCGGCGGACGAATTTATGCAGGATGCATTTTTGCCCCTGCATAAAATTGCCTTTGTCACGCGTTTGCGACTGCAGTGGGACACGATCAATTACCGCTGGTACCGCACCGTGGTGAGTTTTGATGCCGAGCGTCAGGAAGGCCTGTTGCGCCGCATGCTGGGGGAAATATCTCCGCTGCGCGTGGCTATCTTTCTGGGGACATCGATGGCAATCGCCCTGGTTGTATTGTTGATCTGGCTGAACTTGTCAGGGCGCGGTCCTGCGTTAGCGCCGGTGGATCGTCTTTATCTGCGCTTTTGCCGGCGCATGGCACGGGCGGGATTACCGCGTAACCCCGGTGAGGCAGCTGGAGATTACGCGCGGCGAATCGAGCGTGAATGGCCGGCGCTAGGGCCTATGGTTCTGCGCATCACTCTTGCCTATGAAAAGGCCGCTTTCGCTGATGATGCTAAGGCGCTCAAACAGTTGCGACGCCTGGTGCGCGTGTTCTGGCCACTGCGACTTTCCGCACGATCTGTCACTTCCGAAGATCCCGCGCACATATCGGCGCGTTGATGAGTGGGCGAACGATCGCGGTACTGGCGCCAGGTGAAAACGTCAGGTAAAAGTGTGGGACAATAGCGCCCCGTTTTCCGCGCCTGCTGGCGATGGCCAGTCAATATTGCCGCGGTAAGAGACTGATTTTTCGGATTCTGTAATGGCTTTTCCCGCACTGGCGGTTCGACTGCGTACTTTCCTGCTCGGCTTCAGCGGCACCTCCCTGGCTACCGGCCTGCAGGTGGTATTGCTGCCATGGATTGCGGTGTCATTGGTGGAGTTGCCTGCCCTGCAGTTGAGCTGGGTACAGGCATCCGTATTGCTTCCCAATCTGATTTTTCTTCTGTTCGGCGGCGCCCTGGCGGATCGCTTTGATGCCGCGCGCGTGGCTGCGCTGTCTTGCTTGGGGCTGGCCCTGTGTCACGCCACTCTGGCATTTTTCCTTATGCATGCCATCCCGAGTTTGGCGCTGTTACTGGCGTACGGTGTCAGCCTCGGATTTTTTACCGCTTTTTTACAGCCCGCGCGGGAGAATCTGGTTCAGCGCGGTGCCCGCAAGCCAGCCAATGGTAGCCCCCTGCAGGAGAGCCAGGTACAGCACCTCGTAACCTGGATGATGCTGGCTCAGTACGGCGGCCAGGCGATGGGGATGCTGCTGGCCAGCCGCTTTGATCACTGGGGAGCAGAACCGCTGTTACTGATTCAGGTGGGTGTATTGACCATTGCCGCGGTGTTTTTCTTTTGCCTGCGCCGCAGCGGCCCGTCGAAAGTCGCGGTGGCGAAAAGATTGCCTTCGGCATTGTTGGAGGGGTTTGCGGAAGTACGTAAGAGTCGCGCCATTTTTGAACTGGTGTTGTTGGTGGGCTTTAACGGCCTGGTGCATATCGGCGTGTTTCTGGTGGTATTACCGTTAATGGCGGAGAGCTACGGACGCGGTGCCAGCTACTACGCAACGCTACAAATTGCGTTTGTCGCGGGTACTGTACTGGCCACGATTGTGATGTTGCGGCGGGGGCAGGGGGATCAACCGGGGCGCGGTGTTCTGATGTGCCTGCTGTACAGTGCGGCATTACTGATTGCCATCAGTTTTGGCCCCACCGCGTTCGGGCTGATGCTGTTGTGCGCCTGCTGGGGTGCGGTGGCGGCAGCTTCCGCGGCGCTTGGAAAATCCATCGTTCAACTGCTGGCGCCGGAGCAGGTGCGCAGCCGCATTATATCCATCTATCAATTTTCCCTGTTCGGCTCCGCGGCCATCGGTGCTCTCGCCGCCGGAATCATCAGTGAATTTACTGCGCCGCTAACCACACTGTGGTGGGCGGGGATCTTCAGCCTGTTTGCCTTTGTTCTGGTATGGATAAGTGGTGCCTTGCGCCACCTGAATGTCCGTACCCGCGAAAATTCAAACCCTTAACAATCGATTATTTACATAGCGCCAATTTGACCAACGGGGGTTACTTTGCGTCTGATCAGCGAGCTGCGCGCCTACCTGGGCATTGAAAAAAACAATACCAGCCATCGTGAAAAACTGATTTCGGCCCTGGGCGCGGCCCTGGCGATTCTCGGGGTATTCTGGGTGACGCAGCGGGCGCTGTCTGCGGGTGTCATCGATATCTCCACCAGCTATTTCATCATTGCATCCATGGGCGCCAGTGCCGTGTTGCTGTTTGCGGTTCCACACGGTGCACTTTCCCAGCCGTGGTCTCTGGTGGGGGGGCATCTGGTTTCGGCGCTAGTGGGCGTTCTCTGCCACCGCTGGATCGGTCCCGAGTTGCTGGCAGCGGCCACGGCGGTGGGCATTGCGGTTGCGGCCATGTACTACCTCCGCTGTATTCACCCGCCCGGCGGTGCCACAGCCCTGACGGCCGTTACCGGCGGCGAAGCGGTGTACCAGTTGGGGTTTGATTTCCTGCTGGTGCCGATTTTGACCAATGTGCTGTTGATCCTCGCGGTGGCGGTTGCATTTAACAGCCTGTTTTACTGGCGTCGCTACCCGGTACATCTGGGGCGGCGGCGAAAAACCACTGCGACCGCAGAGCCCGAATCGCGCGAAACCGAAATTACTCAGGAAGATTTTGCCGCGGCGATCCAGGAGCAGGATTCTTACGTGGACATCACTGCTGAAGGGCTCACCGAACTACTGGAATTGGCCAAACAGCACGCGGAGCGCAATGTGGTACACCCGCAGGAAATTGTGGCGGGACGCTGTTACAGCAATGGCAAGCTCGGCAAACTGTGGAGCGTGCGCCAGGTGGTGGATGAATCGCGGGAACCGCCGCCCACCAAGGATCGCATCATTTATAAAGTCCTCGCGGGGCACGGCGCCTTCGATACCGGTATCTGCCTGCGGGAGGAGTTCCGCCAGTGGGCGCGCTTTGAAGTCCAGATGAAAGGCGGGCACTGGGTGAAATCCCGCGAGAGTGTGGACGACGAACACCCCGAATGACGGAGGTCCGTCGCACTGCCTGCGCATAACCGATTTGATTACCAGCGATTGCTGATCCACATGGTCTGATAAGGGTCAAGCGTCACTGTTGCCAGCATATCGTCGAAGGTCGCATCGCTGACTAAATCTTTCCATTGGTCTGTGCCGATGAGATTGATGGCGTTCAGATGAATGGTGTAGGGCTGATCGGAAATATTGTTCAGGCAGAAAATACTCTGCCGGCGATCCAGACTCTGGCGCCAGAACGCGAACACCTGATCTCCGAGATGCAGGGTGAACTGGGTGGCGTTGGGGTGGAAGGCCGGCTGTTCACGGCGCAACTGGATCAGCCGGCGCAGTTTGTGAAACACCTTGTGGTGATGGGTTTCCGGGTTGGCCAGGCGCTCATTCAACTCCTGCTCCTGCCACTGACGGCGATTGATGGCGCGGTTGTGGCCGTGTTCCTTCATGCGCTCGTAGTCGTTGGTGGTGCCCACCAGGCTGTGCAGATAAAACGCGGGTATTCCCTCCAGCGCCAGCATGATGGCATGGGCACAAACAAATCGCGCCAGTTGCCAGCTGTCCTCGCCCTCGGTGGTTCCTTTTAACGCGTCAAACAGGGATATATTGATTTCGTACGGTTTGTTGCTGCCGTCGTCCAGTGCGCGCCAGGAAATCTGTCCGCCAAAATTCTCCATAGTCTGAATCAGGGCTTCCTGCTCGCTGTCATCCAGCAGACCTTCTACCGGTCTCAATCCGATACCGTCGTGAGAGGCGATAAAATTGAAATAGGTCGTACCGTTTTGGGCCGGCGGCATGCTCATCAGCCAGTTTTTCAGATAGCGGCAGTTGCCGGTCACCAGGGTGTTGACCAGTAGCGGGGGCAGTGAAAAGTTATAGATGCAGTGGGCTTCGTTGGCGTTCCCGAAATAGGACAGGTTTTCCTGATTGGGAATGTTGGTTTCGGTAATAATCACCGCATTGGGGTTGGCGTGCTCAATCAGAGTACGTAGCAGTCGCACAATTTCATGGGTCTCCGCCAGATTCAGGCAATTGGTGCCAAGTACTTTCCAGATAAACGCTACCGCATCCAGACGGAACACTCGCACGCCCATATCCAGATACAGGCGAATGATATCCACTATCTTGGCCAGTACCTTCGGGTTGGCGAAGTTCAGATCGACCTGATCGTGACCGAAGGTGCACCACACATGTTTTGTGCCCCGCGGTGTGTCGGTGGCGCGCAGCAGCGGTGTGACCCTGGGGCGCACCACTTTACTGAGATCTTCCTTGGGATCTGCCTCGACGAAAAAGTCGCGGCCAGGATCGTCCCCCTCCTGATAATTCAGGAACCAGTCGTGCTGGGCCGAACAGTGGTTGATGACCAGGTCGGCCATCAGGTGAAAATCGGTACTGATCCGCAGAATATCGCTCCAGTCTCCAAGGGTTGGATCCACTTGCTTGTAGGCGGATACGGCAAAGCCGTCGTCACTGGAATAGGGGAAGAACGGTAAAATGTGCACCGTATTGATCAGCATCGGGAAATGCGCCTGCAGAAAATGATGCAGGGTTTTCAGCGGTGGCTGGTTATCGTTCAGGATACTGTTGCCGTAAGTAATAACGGCTATATCGGTCTGGTCCCAGAGGTTTTTATGGGCGAGGGGGCTCTGGCAGTCATCGTCCAGTCGCATGGTGCGTATGAGCTCCTGGGCGATGGGCTCGACTTCGAGATCCGGATAGATAAATGCCAGGTGATCCACCACCTTCTGGTGTAAAACCTCCTTGATGGGCAACTGCGCGGTCGGTTGGTTCACTGTATCCCCCGTTGTATGGCTGATCTGGTCGTTCAAAGTTTTATTTTTATGCGTTGTATTCTTCGTAGTCCGCTTCGACGGCTTGCTTGAGTTGTTTCAGAAATCCGGGCTCCGCACTGGTAATTCGGTTCCAGCTGGGAATAAACGGCGTTTCCATCGGGTTGTCCAGGAAGGCCTGCCCAGCTTTCACCAGGTTGCTGGCAAACAACTCAACGGTCTGCTCTTCTTTGTGAATGTCGAACTTCAGGCCGTTGATCAGCGCATCGTTGCGGTAGGTTTCCACAAAATCCAGCGCGATACGGAAGTAGGTTGCCTTGATACTGCGGAAGGTCTCAGAGGAAAACACCGTGCCCTGGGTCGCCAGTTTGCGGAAGAAAGACTTGGCAATATCGATGGACATTTTTGACAGTCCACAGTGCTCGTCGTCGAAGGAGACATCCTGGTGTTTATGATCGTAGGAGTGTGCGATATCCACCTGACACAGCCGGTTGGTGGAATAGTTGCGATACATTTCTGAAAGCACGCCGATTTCCAGCCCCCAATCGCTGGGAATACGCAGGTCGTTGACCACGTCGCGACGGAAAGAGAACTCGCCGGCGAGGGAGTAGCGGAAGCTGTCCATATACTCGAGGTATTTGGTGTGGCCGTAGATTTTTTTCAGGGTGCGGATCAGTGGCGTGACCAGAAGGCGGCACACGCGGCCGTTGATTTTTCCATTGGCCACGCGGGAGTAATAGCCCTTGCAGAACTCGTAGTTAAACTGAGGGTTGGCCACCGGATAGAACAGGCGCGCCAGCATCATGCGGTCATAAGTGACGATGTCACAGTCGTGCAATGCAATGGCTTCACCGCGGCGAGAAGCCAGAATGTAGCCCAGGCAATACCAGACATTTCGGCCTTTTCCCGCTTCCTGTGGCGCGAGACCATCTCGCTGTAACTGGGCATCCAGCTCGCGCAGGCGCGGGCCATCATTCCACAATACCCGCACGTGCTGCGGCAGGATTTTGAATTGCTTTAGTGCATCCCGGTACTGCTCTTCATTGGCGCGGTCCAGTCCGATGACGATCTCTGAAAGGTAGGGAACTTCTGCCAGGATTTCGAGAATCTTCGGTAGAGCCTCTCCTTCCAGCTCTGAATACAGGGAAGGTAGCAGCAGCGACATGGGGCGATGCTTGGAGAAACGAATCAGGTCAGCCTCCATATCTTCGAGGCTGCGGTTGGAAAGGTTGTGCAGGGTCGTGATATCACCATTCTGAAAAAAATCGGTCACGGTTTGCTTCCTGTTTTACGACGGTAGAAATTTTTACAAGGGTAGAAATTCGGTGGCGAGAATGTCCTGAACTGCCAGTGCCCAGCCCTGGGGGCCTGTTTCCTGGGTGATGATCAGCTCGGGATGATGTGCTAGCTCCGGGGGAGGATGTGCCGGCGAGCGCACAATAATGGCGACGTCGGCGATCCGGAGCATATCCAGGTCGTTGGGCCCGTCGCCGCTCGCGATCAGTTTGCATGGGCGTTCGGTAAAGTGCTGATAGGTTTTCTTGAGCAGGCGCGTCGCCTGACCCTTGTCGGTCTGGCCCAGCACGTGCAGAAAACGTCCGCCCTGCAGAGTGGCGAAACCCGCCGCATTTGCGCGGGCGGTAAAGGCGGCTTTTTCCTGTTCGGTACCGCGCCACAATAGCGGCTCGGAGTATCCGCGACGGTTTGCCTGCTCTGCTTCGCCGGCACTCAGGCCCGTGGCAGCAACAATTTCTGCATTGTTCGCGGCGGAAAAACTTAAATAGGGCACTCCGTGACGCATGCCGTCGGTGTGGAGGAAGTCGACAATACTCTGGCGCTGGGCCCCGGGCTCCAGCACCCAATATCCATCTTCTTCACGGGCATGCTCGGGTTTGTGGGGGAAATAATTTCGAGGAATAAAAATGGCCGATCCGTTTTCCACAATAAACGGATGACGATTTTGTAGCGTATCGCGCAGTGTCAGTATTTCGTCGCGGGTTTTGCTGCTATTCAGGATGACCGGGATACCGGCGGTTTCCAGTTGATGCAGCGTGGCGTCGGCGGGTTGGTGGGAGTAGCTGAAGTGGTCCAGCAGGGTGCCGTCCAGATCGCTGGCGATCAGCCACTGGGTTTTCGGGCTCGCTATTGTGGTCATTCGATTCCGTTTTTTTGGCTTCTTTTTTTGGCCTGGCGTCGGCACGTTAAAACGCGCGCTCTATTCAGGTAATCCAAAAATAGTGCCAGTCACAGAAATTTGAGCCATTGCACCGCTTCAGAGCAATGGATTGGCGCAGTAATCCTTTAGTTCGAAATCCTCGGGCCACAAGAGTGCGGAGACTGCCTCGAAATGGTGAGGGTGGCGGGCGTGAAAAGCTGGTATGCACCACTTGGGTGCGATACGGCCTGGGCAGTGAATGGGAGGGGGAAGCCTCACCGGTTGGGCCGGTGAGGCATCGGGAAAGGGTCAGGGCGCGGTACACCCCAGACAGCGCGCATAGAGTGCGCGGGGATCTTTAAAGGATTTCAACTCGGTCAGTGGCTGAACCGCAGGCTGAATACTGTTCAGCCAGGCGCCCAGAGGCAGATTGCGCTCGACGCTTGCGGAAATCTGTGCGTCCACATTTTCTGCCAGGGCACGCATGACTTTCTCGCTCGGGGTCAGCTCGCGCTGAATTTCCATCACTTCATACTTTTCCAGCTCGGCCAGCTGTGCGGCATCGGCGATGGCATCGTTGAGGTTGCCCAGCTCGTCCACCAGACCCAGTTCGTGGGCGGCGCGGCCGGTCCACACCTGACCCTGGGCGATTTTGTGGATCTCCTCTGGCGTGCTGTTGCGCGCTTCCGCTACCAACTGCAGGAACTGGGCGTAGGTGTGCTCCACGCCCTGTTGCAGGATGTCCGCGGCGGTCTCTGGCAAGGCGCGGTCCAGGCGCATGGTGCCGGCCAGTTCGGTGGTGCCCACGCCATCGTTGTAGATCCCCAAGTGCTCCAGGGAGTCTTCGAATGTCGGGAAGGCGCCAAACACACCGATGGAGCCGGTAATGGTGGAGGGAGATGCCCAGATACGATCGCCGCCGGCAGAAATCCAGTAACCACCGGAGGCGGCGACACTACCCATGGAAATTACCACGGGAATACCGGCTTCGCGGGTGGCGAGCAATTCCTGGCGAATGGCCTCTGAAGCAAAGGCGGAGCCGCCGGGGCTGTCGATACGCAGGACCAGTGCCTTGACGTTTTTCTCGCGGGCTTCGGCAATCAGTTTGCCGAGCGTGGCGCTACCGATCTGTCCCGCAGGCGCTTCGCCATCGATGATGGCGCCAGCGGCGCTGATCAGGCCAATCTTGTCTTTTTGCAGGCGCGGATCCGGCAGGTTGGTCAGTTTCACCTGGCGCAGGTAGTCGTGGGCGTGGATGCCGCTGTACTGGGATTTGTCGTCGTTGGCGACGCCAACCACTTCCTGCAGCTCTGCGATGGCGGCGCGGCGGGTGAGCAGCTTGTCGACAAACTTGTTGGCCAGTGCGGCCTTGGCCCAGCTGCCGCCTTCGGCGCGCAGGTTTTGCGGCAGGTCGGCAATATAGCTATCGACGGCATTGGGCGGCAGGTTGCGCAGGCCGGTGACCTGTTCGGTGTATTCACTCCACAACTGGTGCAGCCAGCGGGCGTTGTTTTCCCGGGAGGCGGGAGACATGTCGTCGCGGGTGTAGGGCTCTATAAAGTCTTTGTAGTCGCCCACGCGGAATACATGGAAGTTGATTTTCAGTTTATCCAGGGCGCTTTTGTAGTAGTTGCGGTAGCTGCCGAAGCCGGTGAGCAACAGGGAGCCCATGGGGTTCATATAGACCTTGTCGGCGTGGCTCGCGAGGAAGTACTGGCCCTGGGTGAAGTTGTCGCCGATGGCGTAGACGGGTTTTTCGCTGGCTTTGAAGCGCTGCACGGCTTCGCCGACTTCTTCGAGCTTGCTGAGGCTGGCACCGGCGAGGTGATCGAGTTCGAGCACGAGTGCGCTGATACGGTTGTCGTTGGCGGCGGCGTCGATGGCGTCGACGAGGTCTTTTACACGGGTTTCCGGTGGTGAAGCAGGGCCGCCCAGGAAGCTGGGAACGCCACTGGGTTGGCTGACTTCGTCGACGAGGAAGCCGCCGGGGGCAACTTTGAGGGCGCCGCCCTGGGGTACGGTGATGCGCTCTTCACCGCCGAAGATGGCCATGCCGATAAACAGGAGCAGAAGCAGGAAGAGGATGTTGGTGAACACCCGGCGCAGCCAAGTGATGGCTCCACCAATGGCGCCAAAAAAGCGACGAATAGGGCCGCGACGTCTTGTTGATTCGGTCAAACCTGAAACTCCTTGTGCCGGTCTGTCTAATACGGTTCTGTGGCGACCCGCGTGGTGCTTGGAAAGTTAAGTGGCGGCACTGCTACCGGGTACAGCCTTGTGAGACACGGGCTAGGCGCCCCCCCTCAACCCTTCCATGGGGGCTCTTCCGCGAGGTCCCTCTCGCGGAAGGTCTCACAAGGCTGTACCCGGTATCAGCGCCTTCGCACTGACTTTCAGTGCGATTTATAAGTAGTTAAACGCTGGTATTTTCGTTTGCTTGTGCATTCTGCAATTGCACTTGCCAGCGGCTGGTCATCATTGCAGATACAAACAGAATAAGGCTCAAAGCGGTTAGCACGCCATGCTGCCAGCCGCGTGTAGGCATCATTACGTCGACGATACCCGCGGTGATATAGAGCAGCAGGATAAAACATAGCCATAGATAGGCGCGTTGGTGCTGTTTGAGCAAGCCTGGCAACACCAGCAGTAGTGGAACGGTTTGCAGTATCCACCACTTGAGTGAGCCGTCGAGGAACAGGTTCCATACCGCGAACAGTAGCAGAAGGCCGCCGTAGCAGAACCAGTTGAGCTTGCGCGCGACGTCCAGTTTGCGGGTGAGGCTGGCGGGGTCGATGGGTTTGCGCTGTTTTTTCTGTTTAGCCACGGTGGTCTCCCAGTTTTTCGGCGAGGGTGGCAATGCGTTTGCCGAGGGCGCGGCACAGGGTGGTTTCGTCCTGGCTGAGTTCGCCGTCGTTGCCACCGGCCCAGTGGGAGGCGCCGTAGGGGGTGCCGCCGGTGGTGGTGTGCATGAGGGCGCCTTCGGAGTAGGGGATGCCGGCGATGACCATGCCGTGGTGCATGAGTGGCAGTATCATGGAGAGCAGGGTGGTCTCCTGGCCGCCGTGGAGGCTGCCGGTGGAGGTGAATACGGCGGCGGGCTTGCCGCTCAGGCTGCCGTCGAGCCACATGTCGCTGGTCTGATCCAGAAAGTAGCGCAGGGGCGAGGCCATATTGCCGAAGCGGGTGGGGCTGCCCATCAGCAGGCCCGCGCAGTTGCGCAGGTCGTCGGCGGTGCAGAAAGGAGCGCCGCTGTCGGGTACCGGCGGTTCGCTGGCTTCGGTATTGGGGGAAACCGCGGGCACGGTGCGCAGGCGGGCTTCCAGTCCGGTTTCTTCAATACCGCGGGCGAGTTCCGCGGCCATTTTGGCGGTGGCACCGTTGCGGCTGTAATAAAGGACGAGGATGTACGGCGCAGTTGATGCGGAAGCCACTAGATCAGCTCCAGTACATTTTCCGGCGGGCGGCCGAGCACGGCTTTGTCGCCCTTGATGACGATGGGGCGCTCGATGAGTTTGGGGTGGTTCACCATGGCGTCGATCAGTGCCGCGTCGCTGTGGGCCGCGTCTTTGAGATTGAGTTCCTTGTAGGCGTCTTCCCCTTTGCGCAGCAGGTCCCGCGGGGCGATGCCCAGTTTGCCGAGGATGTCTTTCAGCGCTGCAGCGTCTGGCGGCGTTTCCAGATAGAGCACGATTTCCGGCTCGATATTGTTTTCCTGCAGCAGTTGCAGGGTCTGGCGAGATTTTGAACAGCGGGGGTTATGGTAGATCGTCCACATCGAAAGCGTATCCTGTTAAGGTTTGGCGTATTCTAACAGCACTCTGTTGGTCGTCTACGCTGAGGTATGGCGTACTTTTTAGACAAAATGCACGGATTTTTCCGCCAGATTCACCGGAAAATGGCGGACAGCTCCTCTTTTAAAAAATGGTTTGGCAAGCCGAATAACAAACTGAGAAGACCCATGACTGAAATGGTGCACCGCTGGCGTCGCTTTTTTACTTCCCTGTGGACCGTATTCAACGAAAAGAACTGCCGGCAGAATGCCGCTGCGCTTACCTATATGACGCTGTTTGCCATAGTGCCGCTGGTAACGGTGAGCTATGCCATGTTGTCGCTGTTTCCGGATTTTGCCGGGCTTGAGAGCAAGATCCAGCAACAGATCTTTTCCCACTTTGTGCCGGAAAGCGGGCGTGAGGTGCAGGATTACATCAACAGCTTTTCTACCCAGGCCCAGCGCCTTACCGGGGTGGGTATTGGCCTGCTGCTGTTGACCGCAGGTTTTATGCTGAAAAACATCGAGAACACCTTTAATGCCATCTGGGATATTCCCAAGGGGCGCCGGGGTGTCTCCAGCTTCCTGCTGTACTGGGCGATCCTGAGCCTGGGGCCGATTCTGCTCGGTGCCGGTATGGCCGCCACCACTTATCTCTTCTCTCAAAAAGTACTCGCCCAGAACGACAGCCTCGGACTGCTGCCGATAGTGTTACGGGTATTGCCCTGGGTATTTACCGCCATCGCGTTCACGCTGTTGTTTGTTGCGGTTCCCAACTGCCGGGTGCCGTTGCGCCACGGTCTCGCCGGGGGGGTGATTACCGCGTTTGCCTTTGAGGCGGCCAAGTATCTGTTTGGTGCCATTGTCGCGCGCAGCTCGGTACAGGCGATTTACGGTGCCTTCGCCTTTGTGCCCATGTTCCTGATCTGGATCTACCTGATGTGGATGATCGTGCTGGCGGGTTGTGTGCTGGTGCGGACCCTGTCGGCCTATCACGCGGCGGCCCAGGGGCGAAATTACTCCGATCTGGTGGCGACGCTTTCCATCCTGTGGAAGTTTTTCAGCAAGTATCAGCAGGGCCAGACCATTAGCGATCAGGATATTTCCCGCGCGGGGATTCGCCCGGCCCAGTGGCGCCGTATTCGGGAAATCCTGCAGGCCAACAAGGTAATTGGGCAGACAGACCGCAACGATTACGTTCTGGTGCGGGATCTGGATTCAGTCACTCTGCAGCAGATGCTGGACTGGCTGCACCCGGCACCGGTACCGGAGAGCGGTCACCGCGAGTTGCAGGTGCGCCCGTGGTACCGAGACGTGGAAACCCGTTTCCGCGAGGCGCGGGAGTTCTCCCGCGAGCATCTGTCGCAGAGCCTTGGGGACCTGTTCCGGGAGTCCATGTCCAAGGAAATGCTGGAGAAAACCGTGGATACCGGCAATCTGGAACCGGCCAAGCTGCCTGCCTCGGTGGAAACGGTGGACGATTCCGTCGACAACAAATCCAGCGCCAGTAAATCTGCCAACAAGGGAAGTAGCCGCAATGCGCGCAGTAATAAGCCATCCAGCAAAACGGCCAAATCTTAACCCGGTTGCCGCGCTACTGTTGCTGATGGCGCTGGCAATTGGCGGTTGCGAATCCCGTAGTGGCGGGCTTACCGCACTGAATGGCGACCGGCTGGAGACCGGCGGCAAAGTGTTGCTGGTGAATTACTGGGCCGAGTGGTGTGCGCCCTGTCGAGAGGAAATACCCGAGCTCAATGATTTTTATCGCGAGCATGGTGAGCAGGTACTGGTGCTGGGGATCAATTTTGATCAGCCGCCCGCGGAGGAAGTACAACGCCAGGCCGAAAAGTTTGGCATCGCCTTCCCGCTGCTCGCCGCGGCACCGGAAGGTCGCTGGGGGCAGGCGGTTCCTCAGGTTCTGCCATCGACCTTCATTATTGATCGCAATGGCCAGTGGCGGCGTACCCTGGTAGGGCCGCAGACGGCCACCTCGCTGCAGGAAGCAATCCGTCCTTATCTGGAGCAGTAGGTCGCCGCACAATCAGCCGCCGCGCATGCTTCTACCGGTATAACCAAAGCGTCTTTTAGGGGAAACTGCGCCAGCTGTTAGGATGTCTTCGATTTTTTAACCTCGAACACGCAAACTGGGACTCAAATTCAATGCAATTGGGTGCACTTCTACTGCTGGCGTTTTACCTGTTCCTTCTCTGGCCTCTGGCGCGCTGGCACCGCAGTCGCGACTCGCTGGCACCGGCGGTATTTGCCGGCTTGTTGCTGGGCGTATTGCTGGGTGGCTTTATGCAACTTGCGGAAGGCTGGGGTGTGGACGTGCCCTGGGTGCTGGACTGGGTGGGGCTGATTGGTGATGGCTACGTAAACCTTTTGCATTTGCTGGTAATGCCGCTGGTGTTGATTTCCATTCTGGCGGCGGTAGTAAAGGTCAGTAATACCCGCTCGCTGGGCAAAATCAGTGTATCGGTACTGGCGGTATTGCTGGGGACCACCGCAATTGCTGCATTGATCGGTGTAATGATCGCCCACCTGTTTGGCCTTTCTGCAGAGGGCCTGGTGGAGGGCGCGCGGGAAGCGGCACGGGTAGAAGTGCTCAACGAGCGCATTGGTCGTGTCAGCGACCTCAGTATCCCGGAAATTCTGACCTCATTTATTCCGCGCAATATTTTTGCCGACCTCGCCGGCCAGCGGGACACCTCGGTAATTGCCGTGGTGGTCTTTGCAGTATTACTGGGGCTGGCGGCACTGGCGGTGCGCAGGGAAAACCCGCAGCAGGGCGCGGCCATCGAACACTTCGTTTCCGTGGCCCAGGCCTGGGTGATGAAGCTGGTGCGCCTGATTATGGCGTTCACCCCATACGGTGTAATGGCGCTGGTCACGGCGCTGGTGGCCAAGTCCAGCTGGGCGGATATCTTCAACCTGTTTAATTTCGTGCTGGCCTCATTTGTCGCCATTGCGCTGATGTTTGTGGTGCACGCGGTGCTGCTACTGGTGAATGGCATTAGCCCTTTGCACTATTTCGCCAAGGTATGGCCGGTACTGGTGTTTGCCTTCAGCTCACGCTCCAGTGCGGCGACGATTCCGTTGAACGTGGAAACCCAGATCGATGAACTGAAAAACTCCCCGGCCATTGCCAACTTCTCCGCATCCTTTGGCGCAACCATTGGCCAGAACGGCTGCGCGGGTATTTACCCGGCCATGCTGGCGGTAATGGTGGCGGTGCCCATGGGCATCAATGTGTTTGATCCGGTGTGGCTGGCGACACTGATCGCGGTAACGGTGATCAGCTCCTTCGGTATTGCCGGTGTCGGCGGCGGCGCCACCTTCGCGGCTCTTGTCGTGCTACCTGCCATGGGCCTGCCGGTACAGATAGCCGCGCTGCTGATTTCTGTGGAGCCGCTGATTGATATGGCGCGCACCGCGCTCAATGTGAACGGTGCCATGACTGCCGGGACCCTGACCCAGCGCTGGCTGGGCGATAGTACGGGTGAAAGCAGCGGTGGCGATGACCACAGCAGAGGAGAAGCGACCGAGGTCAGTTAACTCAAAATTTTTTCATCGTTTTTTTGATCGTAGTGTCAACCAATGGCGCGCCTGTGCGTTTTGATAAGAGAACAGAGCAGTTCTCACCCGTACAGCGGGGATTACAACAAGGAAACCACCGATGAAACTGATCAATAAATCGACTCTCTTTTTCACCGCAACGATGCTGTTTTCCGGTGTCGCACTGGCCGAAGATGGCGAGGCGCTGTCGAAGCACCTGGATAACAAGGGCGACCGTATCGAAAATCGCCTGGACCGTCGCGGTGATCGCATCGACAACCGGCTCGACAACAAGGGCGACCGGATCGATAACCGACTGGACCGGGCGTCACAGCGTGCCGAAGCCAACGGTAACGACAAGCGGGCCACCCACCTGGATAACAAGGGCAATCGCATAGACCACCGGCTGGATCGCAAGGGCGACAAGATCGACAATCGACTGGATCGCAAAGGTGACCGTATTGATCGCCGCCTCGACCGCAAGGGGCAGGGTGTCGACCGCCGCATGGACCGCCGCAGTGAGCGGGTTAAAAAATAAGAGCCTTCTCGCTGCATGGAACAGTTTCTCGCTTCGGTAGAAAAACGAGCCTATTCCATGGCTGCGATGGCCGTAGGGAACCGGGACGACGCGCTGGATATCGTGCAGGACGCGATGTTTTCTCTGGTCCGCCGGTACAGCCACAAACAGCGGGAGCAATGGCGCCCGCTGTTTTTTACCATTCTCAGTAACCGCATTACCGACTGGCACCGCCGCCACAAAACGATTTCCCGCTGGCAACTGTTGCGAGAAAAGTTTGCCGGTGATGACGGTGACGAAGACGGCTTTGATCCGGGTATTCTCGAAGACACCGCTGGACCGAGACCGGAGCAGGGTGTTTTTTCCCAATACACCCTCGACGCGATTGAAGCGGCGGTCGGCCGTTTGCCACCTCGTCAGCAACAGGCGTTTTTACTGCGCTGCGTTGAGGGCTTCGATATCGCCGAGACGGCCACCGCAATGTCCTGCAGCGCCGGCAGTGTCAAAACCCACCTTTCCCGGGCGCTTGTCGCCCTGCGTGCGCAACTGGAGGAAGTGCGATGAATTCGCCGGAAGATCAAGCGAGTGGCCAGAGCCGCAAGCATGTGCGCAATCAGCAGCAGTTGATTGCCGGCGCCCGCGAGGCCATGGTTCGGCGCGACGAAAAACTCGACGGGGAAACCCTGTCGCGCCTGCGTCGCGCGCGCTCGGCAGCGCTGGATGAGGCTGCAACAAAGTACTCACTGGCAAATCTATGGTTGCCCGCGGGTGCAGCTGGTGTTGCGGCGATGGTCGTGGTGGCACTGTTGATCGGGCGGGGCGACACGCCACAAAAGGATGAAATAGATCTGCTGGCGGACGTGTGGATTCTGGATGAAGAAACCGAGCTGGAAATGATCGAAGACGTGGAGTTTTACCAGTGGTTGGCGGAGGAGGCGCTGGATGGCTAATCGTGCTGGCCGCTTCTTGCAAAAGCGCCTGGGCAAGCCGCGGCTATCGCGCCTGATTTTGGCGTGGACGCTGTTGGCGTTTCCCGCGGCCTTTGCCAATGAACCGTTGGATGAAGATTTTTTACTGTTCCTGTCCGACTGGACCGATGACACTGGCGAATTTGTTCCGCCCAGCGACCTGCAAGAAGGCTGGACAGAAGAACCTGCGCCGTCAGAGTCAAAATTGCAACCAGCCGCCGATATCGAACAGCAAGTACAGAGCAAGCAAGGTGAGCCAGATGAGTAACGCCACAATGCGAAATAGGGTATTGAGGGAACTGATGGTACCGAAGGGATTGCGCCGCGGATTCCGGTTGCCGCTGTTGCTCGCGCTGTTTTTGATGACGACGGGTTTGACGGCGATGAGTAGTCAGGCCTGGGCAGATCCCGTCACCTGGCAGCAATTGAACGAGAGTGAACGTCAGCTGCTGCAACGATTCGAGAACCGCTGGAATGAATTCACTCCGGAGCAACAGGCACGCCTGCGCCAGGGGGCGGAGCGCTGGTCTTCCATGACCCCGGAGCAGCGCCAGCGGGCGCGTCAGGAATTTGGCAAATGGAAGCGGCTTACCCCTGAGCAGCGGGAGAAACTGCGCGACGCCTATCAGCGCTTCAAGGCACTGCCCCCGGAGCAGCGGCAAAAGATCCGCGAAGCCCGTCAGCGCTTCCGTCAACTGTCGCCGGAGCGCCAGAGGCGTTTGCGTGAACGCTGGCAGAGCTTGTCTCCGGAGCAGCGCCAGCGTTTCCGCGAGCGCCGCCGGCAGCGCCTGGAATCGTCGGAATAGTCTCGGCTATATTCTTGCCAAAGTTCAGTTTCGATTCAGCCAGTTCCCCGTAAAGTGCTCCCATCGGCCGCTTTAAGGCCGCAACAAGGCACACGGTAGTGACCAAACGCAGAGTGTGGTCACGCCAGGGCGCCAGAGTCCGGGTCTCAGGGAGTACTGAACATGGCTACAGCAAACAAATGGTTCCAGCAGTTGGCGTTCGCCGGTCTGACCGCGGCCCTGGTCGGCGTAAGCGTCTCTGCCACTGCCGGTGACAGCGGCTACCCAGAGCCGTACGAAGGCCAGTATGTTGGCCAGCAAGGCTACCACTACGCCACTGTCACCGGCGTAACGCCTGTCTACAATGATGTCCGGGTTGTCGAACCCAGAACCCAGTGCTGGGACCAGACCGTCACCTATCAGCAACCTTCCCCTGCCGGCGCCATTATTGGCGGCCTTGTGGGCGCGGCTGTTGGGCGCAACGTGGTGAAGGGGCACAAGCACCGCGGCTATCGTCATTACGGCCGTCACCACTATCGCCACCACCACCGCGCCAATAAGGGCGCGGGTATGGTAGCGGGCGCTGCGGTGGGCGCGATCATTGGCAGCGCGATCAGCCGCAACCAGGCGCCGGTGCAATACGGCACCGAGCAACGCTGCCAGGTAGTGGAAGAAGTGAGCACCCGCCGGGAGCTGATTGGTTATGACGTGAACTACCGTTACAACGGCCAGGAATATCTAATTCGCACTGACCACCATCCTGGCGATAGAATTCGGGTTCGCGTAGACGTCACGCCGGTATTGTGAACATATATTGTTCTTTCAGCGGCGTTGTGGAATTGACAGGAGCAGAGCTGTGAAAGTCGCATTGGTTTGTCTGTGGGTGGCCGTTCTGGTCGCCGCGCCGGTTTCCGCATCCTCGCGGTATCAGGGGGATGTGCCAGCCCCGAGGATCGCCAGCGTTCACAAACTGCCTATGCAGCCCCTAGCCAGTTTTCGGGTGCAAAACAAGGGCATCTCTAAAAATGAAGCCGCCGCAATCGTAAAGCGCCAGTTCGGTGGCAAGATTCTGGCGATCAGTGAAGTCCAGCGCAAAGGCAAAGCCGCCTACCGGGTTAAGGGACTTTCTGACCAGAGTCAGGTCTATGTAGTGTTCGTTGATAAACAGAGCGGGCGTATCTCTCGCTAGTCAACCGCGAAGAGGTCGACAAGCGAACGCTCGCCCGCACAACGACTGCCGAAAAGAATTTATTGAGGAAAGACCATGCGCGCACTGCTGGTGGAAGATGAGCACGCCCTGCGTGAACAGTTGGCGGCCTCCCTGCGCAAGGGGGGATACACCGTGGACGAAGCCCCGGACGGCGAAGAAGCCCTGTATCTCGGGCGAGAGTTTCCCTACGACGTAGCGGTGATGGATCTGGGCCTACCCAAGGTGGATGGCATTCAGGTGATCGAGACCCTGCGCAAGGAATCCCGGCATTTTCCCATTCTGATCCTCACCGCCCGCGGCCATTGGCAGGAGCGGGTGCGCGGGCTCGAAGCCGGTGGTGACGACTATCTCACCAAGCCCTTCCATACCGAAGAGCTGCTGGCCCGGCTCAATGCGCTGGTGCGCCGTTCTGCGGGATTTTCTTCACCCACCATCAATGCGGGCCCCATCGAACTGGATACCAGTGCCCAGCGGGTAAAGGTGTCCGGCAGTGAGTTGGAGCTGACTTCGTTCGAATACAAGGTGCTGGAATATCTGATGTTGCACCCGGACGAAGTGGTGTCGAAAACCACGCTCACCGAGCACATTTACGAGCAGGATTGCGATCGCGACAGTAACGTGATCGAAGTGTTTATCGGTCGCCTGCGTAAAAAACTGGATGCCGCCGGTGGGGTCAAACCGATCGAAACCCTGCGCGGGCGCGGCTACCGCTTTAGCCCGGCGGACTGATGGCATGGTGGACGCGGCTGCACCGCCTGAGGCAGGTGCTGTTCCGCTGGGTACACTCCCTTTCTGGCCGCCTTTCTCTGATGGCCACACTGGTGTTACTGGTATTCCTCGCGGTTTTTTCCGGGGTGCTGGAGCGGGCTTTCCGCACCTCGCTGGATGAAGCCAAAGCGCGGGAACTGCAGTTGCACGTGTACACGCTGCTGGCCGTGGCGGAACCCGACGGCGATACCCTGCAACTACCCCTGAGCCTGCCGGAACCCCGGTTCAATCAGCCGGACTCCGGCCTCATCGGCGCGGTGATGGATGCGCGGGGACGGGTGATCTGGCGCTCTCCCTCGGCATTGAGCCTGCCGAATTTTTCAGCCCTTCCTCTTCCGCTGCCGCTGCGCCAGGGGCAGCAGGTATTTGCCGAAGTGCAGATGCCGGATCTGAATCAGCCTTACACCAGCTTTCGCCAGGGTATTGCCTGGGGGCTGGACAACGAACTGCAATTTACCTTTGTTGTGCTGGAAGACGCGGCGCCGCTGTATGCCCAGCTCAAGCAGTTCAATACCACGCTGTGGCGCTGGCTGGGTATCGGTTCACTGGCGCTGATCGCCGTGCAATTACTGGTGCTGCAATGGGGGCTGGCGCCGTTGCGCGGGCTGACCCGCGCGCTGAAAAACATGCAGCACGGCGGCGCCGATCGCCTGCAGGGTCGTTTTCCCCAGGAGTTGGTCCCGCTCACTGACAATCTGAACCTGCTGATCGAGAACGAACGACGCCAGCGAGAGAAGACCCGGCATACCCTCGGTGACCTGGCCCACAGCCTGAAAACACCCCTGGCGGTGCTGAAGGGGATGGATGTGGCTGCCGATCCCCGCAGTGCGCAGCAGGCGCTGGCGGAGCAGGTAGAGCGGATGGATAGCATCATCAGTTACCAGCTGAAGCGGGCGGTGACGTCTTCGCCAAAATCGATTCTGCGCGGCGTTCCGGTACAACCGCTTGCGGAAAAAATTCTGTCCGCGCTGGACAAGGCCTATCGCCACAAAACCATCGATGCCGAATTGCTGTGCGATGAGTCCGTTCTGTTTTACGGCGATGAAGGGGACCTGATGGAAATGCTCGGCAACCTGCTCGATAACGGCTACAAGTACGGTGGCGGTAAACTGCTGGTGAGTATCCGCAATACCGAGGATCGGCGGCGGCTTGAGATTACTGTCAGCGACAATGGCCCCGGCCTGTCCGAGTCCCAGTGGCAACAGGTGATCCAGCGCGGTGTGCGCGCGGACCAGCAACAGCAGGGGCAGGGGATCGGGCTTGCGGTAGTGGTGGATATTGTGGAGAGTTACCACGGTTCAATCGGTCTGGTGCCATCGGTCCGGCGCGATGGTGAACCGCGCGATGATGACCAGCGCGCAGACGCAGACCTCGGGGGGCTTACCCTGCGCGTCGACCTGTAAAACCAAATAAACAATAAACAAAAGGAGTTGGTATGTTTTCTCGACCTTCCAAGACGTTGTCTCGCGGCCCGAGGTTTGCGCTATTGGGCCTTATCACCTGCGCATTTGCGGCGCCCGCGCTCGCCGCCAAGGTGCCCTCGCTCTGGCCCGGCGGTGCGGAAGTAGCGGTGGTGCTGACGTATGACGACGCACTGGATTCCCATCTGGATGTGGCCATCCCCCAGCTCAACGAGCACAGATTTCCGGGCACGTTTTATTTGAGTGGCGCGCGCCCCTCAATCCGCATGCGTCTGCACGAATGGCGCCGCGCCGCGGAAACCGGCCACGAGCTCGGCAACCATATGCTGTACCACCCGTGCCGCAAATCAGTCGCCAACCGCAGCTGGGTAAAGCCCTGGCAGGATCTGGATAAGTACACCCTGGAGCAGTTTGTCGACGAGGTGCAGGCTACCAACAGCATGCTCGAAGCCATCGACGGAGAGCAGCAGCGCACCTTCGCCTATCCCTGCGGCGATATGGTCGCCGGTGGGCAGGATGTAGTGCCGGAGCTGAAAAAACTGGTCCCCGCTGCACGCCTGTTTTCTGCGGATGGACAGCATCAACCTGCGGACAAGGATTTTTACCGGGTCGCGTCGTTTGATGGCGCCGAGAAAAGTGGGGAAGAGCTGATTGCCGTGGTGGAAGCCGCGCGGGAAAACAACAGCCTGGTGGGCTTTATGTTTCACGGTGTCGGTGGGGATTACATCACCGTATCCGAAAAAGACCACCAGGCACTGCTGGAGCATCTGGCGGCACACCCGGATCGCTATTGGGTAGCTACCATGCGCGAGGCGGTGGAGCACCTGAAAAAAGAACAGGCGCGGCAAAAACTCTGATCAGCCCGGTCTACGCCGCGCGGGCGTAAACCGATTGGCGATCAGTGCGAAGGCGCTCAGGAGCTTTCGCTGCCCTTGGCGCCTTCGATTTCTTCCGCTGTTTCCAGTGGAGTATTGGTACTGGCCCGCTCCCCGCGGCGCTGACCCGGGACCACGCCTTGCCACAATTTGTCTGCCAGAGCCTGTGGCGACTCGCTGCGCCCGTCGGCGACCCACTGCACGATGGCGTGCGCCACATCCGGCCAGGCGATGCGCACGCCCCTGGGGTGCTCTTCCAACCAGCGGCCAATGGTCAGTGCATCGATATGCTCCACCACCTTGGCCAGCTGCAGCTCTTTTAGGGCCATGCCATTGGCCTCCTGTTCGAACTGTCCCTTGAGCGGGCGGGTGAGGATCGGTTTGCCGAGAGTCAGGGTCTCCGCGATCAGCTCAAAGCCGCTATTACAGATGACCGCACGTGCGCTGGCGACGTCGTGACGGAAGCCTTCCACCGATGGAGCCTTGAGGGTGATGTTATCTGCCTTGGGCAAGTCTGTGGGCAGGCCGTACACAATAAATTGCTGTGGCAGTTGTGCCAGGTGTTGCAGCAGTGGCGCCGCATGCTCAAACGGCAGGTAGACCAGAATATGGTCCTGTTCCACCGGGGCCGGTTCTTCGTGCGCGTGGGCGATAGGCGGCAGGATCGGGTGGCCAAAGTGATACCAGTGCATGCCCAGGCTTACCGGGACCGGCGCGAAGGCTTTCATGATGCTGCGCGCAACCCAGCCGAAGGCCGGGGTCGGAATGGCGAAGTTGAATGCGTACTGGTGACCGAGGCCCAGGCTCGGACATTTGCGCTTTTTCGCCGCCCAGGCCGTGACCGGCTCGAAGTCGCTGATGACCAGGTCAAAATCGTTCACCGGCAGATCGCGAATATCTTTCAGCAGTTTGCGCACATCCAGTTGCCTGGCGGTCGCCAGCTTATCGATCTTGCCTTCCTTGTGCACAAAGGTCAGGCCTTCGCGCCACCAGTAGTCACCAAAGGCTTCCATGGCAAAGAGCTTTTCCGGCGGGCGACCGGAGAAAAGCCACTGTACTTCCAGATTGGGAAATTGCTGAAAGGCTTCCGCCATGGCCCTGGCGCGGGAAATGTGGCCGTTACCAGTACCTTGAACGCCGTACAAAATTTTCAAGTTGCTTCTCCGGGAGAAATGCGAGGGTTGTCAATTTCTGGAGCAGGGTGGTGCTGCGCAATAGTTATAGCAGTACGCCGCTCACCGCGAAGCCAACACCGATGCCAAGTAGCGCACCGGCAAACACATCCGTGGGGAAGTGCACGCCGAGGCCTACACGGGAAGTGCCGACGCCCGCGGCCCAGAGGTATCCAAGCGCCCACAGAGGGTTAAGGCACTGAGCGAGCATGGTCACAAACAGGAAGGCGCCGGAGGTGTGGCCCGAGGGCAGGCTGAAGCGGTCGTTGGCCACCACGATGGAGCGCAGTCCCGGAATGGATTCCGGCGGCCGGTTGCGGCGGGTGGTATTTTTGATGGTCCAGTAAAGGGAGCGCTCGATGGCGAATGCGGCACCGCACACAGTGAAAAACTGCAGTGCGGCGCTCAGGCTCATGGCCGCGACCACCAGCGGTGACAGCAAGTAGAGCCAGCCGTCGGCCGAGCGGGACAGCAGCAGATAGTTTCTGCGGGATGCCGGCCGTGTCGCCCGTTCTGCCATTCGCAGCACCAGTGACACATCGACGGTTTTCAGTGTGATAGGTAAGCTTCGCATACGGTAAAAGTACGAAGCCTATGTTGCGCAGACTTGAACAAAATATGTCAGGTCTGTGAAATCTGCCCCTTTTGCAGGAAATTAGTGGGTCCCGTCATGCCGGACTTGTTCCGGCATCCAGTCTCGCGGCGCTGGATTCCGGGTCGAGCCCGGAATGACGGGGTTGGCTTCAATCAATACCAATCTTGATGGCACCAGACCCCGGCAGCTTTTCCACTAGCTCGTGACCGCACAGTTTTGAAGGGGTGAAATAACCCCCTTCTCCCTGATAGTCGAGCAGGAACTCCACCACCGCCAGGGAGCCGTGCACGGTCACATCGTAGCCGTTGGCGGTAACCACACGTCCCACCCGGCGCTCGCCGCGGCGGTCATTGCGCACTTCGCCCCACACCCAGGTTTGCTGCTCTGCGCGCTGGTTTTCGCTGGGGCCGCGGACCTTGTCGTCGACCTTGCCCTTGAGCCAGTTCTGCACCCATTTCATGCGCAACAGCCAGCGGAAGGCGTTCAGTTTCTGCATTTTTTTAGCCCGGCGCGGGCTCATGGGGATGTACACCTCGATATTGGGAATCTCGGTGGAGTAGTAGGCGGTGGCGACGTCACCCCAGGGAATGGCGACGGCGAACTTTTCACCGCGGCCGAAATTGATCTTGCGGGTCAGCTCGGCGTGGGGCGTCATCTCGATCTTGCCGTTGCGACGCACCGCGCCACCCACGCCGAGGCTTTCGATCGAGGTCTTGGCGGTACCGGGGCTGAGGCCGGAATCCGAATCGAATCCCAGGGTCAGGTGCGTAGCGCTGTACATTTCCCTGTGCAGAGCGGTCGCCAGGCAGTCTGTCGGAATCACATCAAACCCGGTGCCCGGGCACAGTACCACGCCGGCGGCGCGGGCTTCCGCATCCAGGCCATGGGCCAGTTGATAGACCGACATTTCACCGGTGATGTCCTGGTAGTGAGTGCCGCTGGCAATACAGGCGCGGATCATCGGTTCGGCGGTGGCCGAGAATGGCCCCGCACAGTGAATTACCGCCGCCACATCCTTCAGGGTATGTGCGAGCGCGTCTTCATCGTCCAGAGAAACGGCAATGGCGGGCAGGCCAAGCTCTGTGGCCAGCGGCTGCAATTTGGCCGCACTGCGACCGGACAGAATGGGCTTCAGGCCCTTGGCCACGGCTTTGCGGGCAATCAGCTCGCCGGTATACCCATAGGCGCCGTATATCAGGATGTGCTTTTTGTTAACCGAGTTGTTCACCGAGTGTCCTTATTGTCTTTTTTGGGCGAAGCCCGGTATCAGTCGAGGGGGCGTTCCAGGGCAAAGCGCGCGATCGTCTCGCCGTCTTTCTCAATGGTTTCCGCAAACATGGTGAGGGGGCGTGCCCACACACCGAACTCATCATACAGAGCGCGGTAGATCGCCAGTTGTTCCCCGGTCTCGCTGTGGGTGGCAATTTCCATCAGGTGATACAGGTTGCCTTTGTAGTGCCGGTAGATACCTTTTTGTGGGGCTTGCATAGAACTCACGTGGTTTAGTCCAAATGAAAAGCAGAGAGCTGAATCTGGGTAATACGCTGCCCGTGCAGCACGGCAATGCCACTGTAGCGGCGTTCACCGGTAGAGGTGAATTCAAATTCGTATTGCCGCTGCAGCCGCACATGACCGCGCCGGTCGCGCTTCAGGCGGGTGCGGTTCAGCATCACCGTATCGTCCAGCAACTGCACACCGGTTTTTGCACAGTGATCTTTTACGATGCGCCGCACCCGATCCTTGGCCGCCATACCGGCCCAGAAATACCAGGCGGGCAGTGCCAGGAGAGAAATCCAGAAGAGGTCGCCGAGCGAGTAATACATAAGCGTTGCAGTTGCTATCATCAAACCGCGCAAGAATACCACCACAGGAGGAAACATGTCTGGCACGATTCTCATCACTGGCTGCAACCGCGGCATCGGACTGGAAATGGCCCGCCAATTTGCCGCGGATGGTTGGAAAGTGATCGCCACCTGCCGCAATCCCTCCGCCGCCTGGGAATTGAGCGAGCTGGCGGAGTCCCATGAAAATCTGCAGGTACACGGGCTGGATGTCACCGATTACCAGCAGCTCGAGGAACTCGCGCACAGTTTAGATGAGCTTCCGCTGGATGTACTGGTCAGCAACGCGGGCTATTACGGCCCGAAAGGGGTGACCTTTGGCAGTGTGGATGTGGAAGAGTGGCGCAAGGTGCTGGAGGTCAACACCATCGCACCCTACAAACTGGTGGAAGCATTTGCTCCCCACCTGACCGCCGGAAAGCGCAAAGTGATCGGTGTACTGAGCAGCAAGGTCGGCAGTATCGATGACAATGGTTCCGGCGGTGGTTACCTGTACCGCTCATCCAAAACGGCGGTCAATCAGGTTGTTAAGAGCCTGTCCATCGACCTGGCGGAACAGGGCATCCGGGTGCTCGCGTTGCACCCTGGTTGGGTGCAAACGGAGATGGGGGGTCCCAACGCATTGATTTCCACTCAGCAAAGCGTGCAAGGACTCAAGCATCTACTGCTGAACGCGACACCGGAAGACAGCGGTTGTTTCTTCAATTACGACGGCTCGGAAATTCCCTGGTAAATCACTGTGCTTTCCTAGGGGAGCGGGATCAGGTCCAAATGCTGGGCGATCTGCCCAAGAGACATCAGTATGCACATGGTGATCACCAGAGGCCGGATCAGGCGGGTGCCGCCGGCGAGCATGGTGTGACTGCCGATAAAGGCGCCCAGCATCTGCCCGACCATCATGGCGCCGCCAATGGTCCATATCACCTTGCCGCCTGCGGCAAACAGCGCGAGGGAAACCACGTTGGTGGTGAGGTTGAATAGCTTTGCGCGGATAGTAGCGGTGAGCAGGGTCTGCCCGCGAAACGCGACCCCGGAGGCCGCGAAGAAGGTGCCGGTTCCAGGACCAAAGGCCCCGTCGTACACACCCACGGCGGGCACGCAGGTCAGCGCCCACTGCTTTTCACTCATTTTCCCCTCACGTTCGCTGTTGCCCATATTGGGGGTAAACCACACGTACAGCGCGACGCTCAACAGCAACAGGGGTATTACCCAGTCGAGCCAGCTGGTATCCACCCGCTGAATCAGCCAGGCACCCACGCCCGCACCAATCCCGGCAGTAATTACTGGGAAAATAAGTGAACGCTCGCGCAAATGCCCCTTGGAATACAGGGTGGCCGTTGCGGTAAAGGTACCCAGAATCGCCTGACTCTTGTTTGTGGCCAGTGCGGCCACCGGTGGTACACCGGCGAGCAACAAGGCGGGTACCGTCAGCAGGCCGCCGCCACCGGCCAGGGTATCCACCCAGCCCGCCAGCATAGCTACGGCAAACAGAATCAACAGCAGGGTCAGGGTGATTTCCATCGGGTACTTCTTGGATAAAACGGTTTAGGGTTTTTCGGTAGGGGAGTTCAGTGATTCTATCGGCAGGCTGAGCGCGCCGGCGATCAGTGCTTCTTTGCGCGCCTTGCTCCATTTCTTGATCTGCAGCTCCAGTTTCAATGCTTCGGAGTGACTGTCGACCCCCTGCTGGAATTCCAGGGTCAGGGGGCCGCGCCCACGCAGTGCCTTTGCCGCTTTTGGGCCACTACTGTTGTGCTCTTCAAAGCGCCGTTCAACGTCTCGGGTAATGCCGGTATAGAGCGACCCTTTGTTGGTGCGAATCAGGTAAATAAACCAGTCGGACAAAACACTACCGTCGATAAAAAGCGATTAAAACAGACTCTGCTGATCCCCGGACTGGGGTGGCAGGGTGAACTGGCTGCAGTCCAGGTCCAGCTTGCGTGCATTCAGCCCCAGCTTGCGACAGGTTATCCGAAATCGCTGCCGCAGTAACTGGGCAAATACGCCGGTACCGCGCTGGCGCTGTCCAAATTCCGCCTGGTTGTCCTTACCTCCGCGACTCTGTTGCACCAGGCTCATGACGTGTTGCGCCCGCTCGGGGTAGTGCTCCGCCAGCCACTGGCGAAACAGGGGCGCTACCTCAAAAGGCAGCCGCAGCAGAATATAGGCGGCGTGGATGGCACCTGCCGCGTGGGCGCGCGTGAGTATCTGTTCCAGTTCCGAATCGTTGAGGGCGGGAATCATCGGCGCGGCCATCACTGCGGTGGGAATGCCGGCATTGGCCAGCGCTTCAATGGTGCGCAGGCGCGCCGCCGGTCCTGCGGTGCGCGGCTCCAGCCTGCGTTTCAGTTCGTTGTCCAGTGTGGTTACGCTGATGCCCACGTGCACCAGATTGTCCCGGGACATTTCCGCCAGAATGGGCAGGTCACGCAGGATCAGCTGGCTCTTGGTGACGAGGGTGACCGGGTGGCGATAGCGTTGCAGGGTTTCCAGTATCCGGCGAGTGATCTGTTTGTCTTTCTCGAGCGGCTGGTAGGGGTCGGTATTGGTACCCATGGCGATGGGGCTGCACTGGTAGCTCTTTTTGCGCAGTGCCGATTCCAGCAGTTCCACCGCATTGGGCTTGTAGAACAGCCGCGTTTCAAAATCGAGCCCGGGCGACAGGTCCATATAAGCGTGGGCCGGGCGGGCGTAGCAATAAACACAGCCATGCTCACAGCCCCGGTAGGCGTTGATCGACTGGGTGAAGGGAATATCCGGTGAGTTATTGGTGGCGATGATCGATTTCGCCTTCTCCTCAATCGCTACTGTCTCGATCCGCTCCTGAGGTTCCAGCAGGGTCTCCCAGCCGTCACTCTCGCGGCTGCTAACCTGATCTACAAAGCGTCCCGCCAGGTTACTGATGGCTCCGCGGCCCTTGAGGGGTTGGGTGGGGTTGTCGGGAGCGTCATTGGCCACGTTGGGTATTCGGTGCTTGGCTGTATGTTTGTACAGTTTATTGCCAGGCCGCAGACGGTGCAAGCGCGTTCCCCAGCACTTACAATGACCGATCAGTACGCGCTAAAAACCAGCCATCAGGAACTAGGGAATGGATCTTCAATCTGTCGCCGCTATCTATGCATTTGCGGTCAAGGTGCTCCAGATATTCGCCATGCTGTTTGCCTTCGGGCTGGTGGTGCTGGTGCTGTATGTGGTGTATCTGTATCTGTCGGATATCAGCCAGACCAAGCAGGCGATCCGCCGCAATTTTCCGGTACTGGGGCGTTTCCGCTATCAGTTCGAGCACTTGGGCGAGTTCTTCCGCCAATATTTCTTTGCCCTCGACCGGGAGGAGATGCCGTTCAATCGCGCCCAGCGCAGCTGGGTGTATCGGGCAGCGAAGAATGTGGATTCCACCCTGGCCTTTGGTTCCACCCGCCCCCTGAATCAGCCCGGCGATATTGTCTTTCTCAATCATCCGTTTCCCACTCTGGCCAAGGATGCAGTACCAGCGCGGGAGGTCACTCTGGGGGAGGGTGTTGCGCGCAGACCCTATACCACCCGCTCGATATTTAATATTTCCGGCATGAGCTTCGGCGCCCTGTCGGTACCGGCGGTGACTGCGCTTTCCAAAGGCGCGGCGAAAGCCGGTATCTGGCTGAACACCGGGGAAGGAGGCCTGTCTTCCCATCATCTGGCCGGTGGTTGTGACATCGTGTTTCAGATTGGCACAGCCAAATACGGCGTGCGCGATGCCGAGGGCAATCTGTCCGATGCAAAGCTGCGCGAGGTTGCCGGGCACGAGCAGGTGAAAATGTTCGAGCTGAAACTCTCGCAAGGGGCAAAACCCGGTAAGGGCGGTATCCTGCCGGGGGTGAAGGTGACACCGGAGATTGCCCATGTGCGCGGCATACCGGTGGGAGAAGATTCAATCAGCCCCAATGGCCACCCGGAAATCAAGGACGTCGAGGGGCTGCTGGATATGCTCAATCATATTCGCGAAGTCACCGGCAAGCCCACCGGGTTCAAATGTGTGATCGGCAACAGCGACTGGCTGCACGAACTGTGTGAGGCCATTTTGCGCCGCGGCGCCGAGAGCGCGCCGGACTTTATCACCATCGACAGTGCCGATGGCGGCAGCGGTGCCGCGCCGCAGAGCCTGTTGGACTACATGGGCCTGCCACTGAATCGCAGCCTGCCCCTGGTGGTGGATCTGATCGCCGAATACGGTCTGCGCGACCGCATTAAAATCATTTGTGCGGGCAAACTGCTCACTCCGTCGATGGTGGCCTGGGCGCTCGCCATGGGGGCCGACTTCGTCAACTGCGCGCGGGGATTTATGTTCGCTCTCGGCTGTATTCAGGCCATGCAGTGCAACAAAAACACCTGCCCCACCGGCGTCACTACACACAACCCGGATTTACAGCAGGGGCTGGACCCCATGGACAAAGCGGAGCGTGTCTATCACTACGCGCACAATATGGAATACGAGGTGGGAACCATCGCCCACTCCTGTGGCGTACCGGAACCGCGCCTGTTGCACCGCGCTCACGTTGAGGTCATCAACGAGCGCGGTGTGCCGGTCCCGCTGACCACCCTGGCGCCGGAAGGAAAGCCCAAGGCGGTGATCGCCAGCGATCGCGATCAGATCTGAGCGGCGTTACGCTCTACACAGGCACAACAAACATACGCACAACAGAGAGAGCGTGAGCATGGAAGGCGTCACCACACTGGTTGGGCAGGGGCTGTATATGGCGGTGGCCGCAGTGGTCGGTCTCGGTATCGCCCGTGTTCTGAAGCGCGATAACACCCTTGGTTGTCTGATCGCCGGCGTACTTGCCGGAATGTTGTTACCGGTATTTGATTACGACACCGGGCTGCGCGCGGAAAACCTGCATCAGCTGGTATTTTTCGTCATCCTGCCGGTACTGATTTTTCAGTCCGCGTGGAAGATCGACCCGGATATCCTGTTTCGCTGGCTGGGGCCGGTACTGTTGCTGGCGACCCTCGGCGTGTTGATCTGTTGTCTGATTACGGCGCTGCTTGTCTTCTACGGTATTCACCATCCTACCGGCTTTCCATGGCTGGCTGCGTTTCTCACTGGCGCCATACTGGCCGCCACCGATCCGGTGGCGGTGGTGGCGCGTTTGCGCCAAAGCCGCGCAAATGAAGAGTTGTTAACCCTGGTGGAAGGGGAAAGCCTGTTTAACGATGCGGTCGCAATTGTGCTGTTTGCGTTTGCACTGGGTATTGCCAGCCACAGTGCCATGGAAGGCAGTGTGGCCACCGGCGAGGCGATCAGTGGTGTGGGTGGTTTTGCACTGTATTTTGCCGCGGTATTTTTTGGTGGTCTTGCGGTGGGCACCATCTGTGGGCTGGTTACTGCTATCGTGATTCTGTTTCTCGGCTCGGCGGGCGCTGCGCTGATGGTTCTGGTACTGGCGGCCTTCGGCAGCTTTTATCTGGCGGAGCACGTGGTCGGGGTCTCTGGAATCCTGTCGGTCATGATCTGCGCTATTGTGGCTCGCGCCTGTCTGCGCGAGCAGCAGGAAACCTACCTGGCTCATGCGGCACCGACCTGGGAGTGGCTGGGGTTATTTTTCAATGCGCTGATCTTCGTGATCATGGGGCTGGTGATCACCTTCGAGATGTTTACGCACCAGTGGCTGGCGATGATCATAGCCATCGTTGCGGCCATTGGTGCGCGGGCGCTGGCGGTGTTTCTGGTGGCGCCCTTCGCGCGCTTTGTGGGGCCCCCGATTCCAAACAGCTGGCGATTGATTTTGAGCTGGGGCGGTTTGCGGGGTGTCATTGCGGTGGCGCTGGTGCTGTCACTGCCCACGGAGCTGCCGTACTGGTGGACGGTGCAGTCGATGGTATTTGGCGTGGTGTTGTTTTCGTTACTGGTACAGGGGACAACCAGTACGCGATTGATCAAAAAGCTGGGGCTTTGAATACGGGCAGCGATATTGCTGCCCGCAGGTGGTCAGGTAGATAGCCAGGGCTTCTAGGACGCCCAGTTCAGAATAACTTTGCCCGATTCCCCGGAACCCATGGTGTCAAATCCCTTCTGGAATTCGTCCACGGAAAATTGGTGGGTGATGATCGGGGAGAGGTCGAGGCCGGACTGGATCAGGCTGGCCATTTTGTACCAGGTCTCGAACATTTCCCGCCCGTAAATACCCTTGAGAATCAGGCCTTTAAAGATCACCTGACTCCAGTCGATGGCCATTTCGCCCGGGGGAATCCCCAGCATGGCAATCTTGCCGCCGTGGTTCATGGCGGAGAGCATATCGCGGAAGGCGACGGCGACGCCGGACATTTCCAGGCCCACGTCAAAGCCTTCGGTCATGCCGATGTCTTTCATTACATCCGACAGTTTTTCCCTGCTGACATTGACGGTGCGCGTCGCGCCCATTTTCTTAGCAAGTTCCAGGCGGTAGTCGTTGATATCGGTAATCACCACATGGCGTGCACCCACGTGGCGGGCGACGGCCGCGGCCATGATTCCGATGGGGCCGGCACCGGTAATCAGCACGTCTTCACCGACGAGATCAAACGACAGTGCCGTGTGCACCGCATTGCCAAACGGATCGAAGATGGAAGCGAGCTCGTCGGAAATATTGTCCGGAATTTTGAAGGCGTTGAGCGCCGGGATTACCAGGTATTCCGCAAACGCGCCCTGGCGGTCTACGCCCACACCGTAGGTATTGCGGCACAGGTGGCGGCGGCCGGCGCGGCAGTTGCGGCAGTGGCCACAGGTGATATGGCCCTCGCCACTCACTCTGTCACCGATCTTGAAACCGGCGACTTCCTGGCCCATGCCAACCACTTCACCCACATACTCGTGGCCCACCACCATGGGTACGGGAATGGTTTTCTGCGACCACTCGTCCCAGTGGAAAATGTGCATGTCGGTGCCGCAGATCGCGGTTTTGCGGATCTTGATCAGCAGGTCGTTGTGGCCCGGTTCCGGTACCTCAACGTCGGTCATCCAGATGCCGGGTTCGGACTTTAATTTGGATAATGCTTTCATAAATACTGCTTAGATAATCTCGAGTTCTTTCCCGACTTCAATAAATGCGTCGATGCAGCGGTCCAGCTGTTCGCGCGTGTGCGCGGCGGACATCTGGGTGCGGATACGGGCCTGGCCTTTGGGGACCACCGGATAGAAGAAGCCCACCACGTAGATGCCTTTCTCCAGCATCTTGTCGGCCATTTTCTGTGCCAGGGCGGCGTCACCGATCATTACCGGAATAATCGCGTGGTCCGCACCGGCGAGGGTGAAACCGGCGTCGGTCATGCGCTTGCGGAAGTACTGGGAGTTTTCCTGCAGCTGGTCGCGCAGTTCGCCACCTTCCACCAGCATGTCCAGCACCTTCAGTGACGCGGTGACGATGGCGGGCGCGACGGAGTTGGAGAACAGGTAGGGGCGCGAGCGCTGGCGCAGCAGGTCGATGATTTCCTGGCGGCCGGAGGTGAATCCGCCGGAGGCGCCACCCAGGGCTTTGCCGAGGGTGCCGGTGATGATGTCGACGCGCTCGACCACATCGCAGTATTCGTGGGTGCCGCGGCCGTGTTGGCCAAGGAAGCCGACGGCGTGGGAGTCGTCGACCATCACCAGGGCGTTGTATTTGTCTGCCAGATCGCAGATGCCTTTGAGGTTGGCGATGACGCCGTCCATGGAGAAGACGCCGTCGGTGGCGATCAGTTTGGTTTTCGCGCCGGCGGCGTCGGCGGCCTGCAGTTGCGCTTCGAGATCAGCCAGGTCGTTGTTGGCGTAGCGGAAGCGTTTGGCTTTACACAGGCGCACGCCGTCGATGATGGAGGCGTGGTTGAGGGCATCGGAGATGATGGCATCGTCTGGGCCCAGTAATGTTTCGAAGAGGCCGCCGTTGGCGTCGAAACAGGAGGTGTATAGGATGGTGTCTTCGGTCTGCAAAAATTCAGACAGCTGGAATTCCAGGGCTTTGTGGATGTCCTGGGTGCCGCAGATAAAGCGTACGGAGGCCATGCCGAAGCCGTACTGGTCGAGGCCTTCTTTGGCCGCTTCGATCAAGTCCGGGTGGTTGGCGAGCCCGAGGTAGTTGTTGGCGCAGAAGTTGAGGACCTGGTCTTCATTATTGACCTGGATCTCGGCACTCTGCTGCGAGGTAATGATGCGCTCGCGCTTGTAGAGGCCATCGGCCTCGATCTGTTTCAGTTCGTCGCGCAGGTGCTGGAAAAATTGCTCGGGCTTGGACATGGCGTTGTTATTGGCTCCTATCAGTGCTTTTGGCAGTAGGGTAGTAGAGCAGGCATGAATAGCTTTGGTGGCGGCGCCGCTACCGGGTGCTCCCTTGTGAGACACGCCGTAAACCCATCCATGGGGGCTCTGCACCGCCATCCATGGCGGTGAAGGTCTCACAAGGGAGCACCCGGTATCGACACCTGCGCTCAAAGCTCGCAACGCTGATTTACAACGTCGAAATTTCAGCCGTAAGTGTAGGTTGGGCAGTCTTTTATAACGAGATAGCCCAGCCGACCCGTCAAATTTGGTTATCCCACCAGTTCACAGGCCTTGTGAGCCGTGACCGGTGCGTCGCTGGCGCGGCAGTGAGTAGCGAAGGCCAGCGCGTCTTCCGTTGTGTCGAACAGTAGTTGCCACAGCAGTTGCCGATCGCTGCGTTTGACTGCCCGGACGGCGGTTCGGGCGCGCTGGGGCGCGATCTGGATTTCGATAACGTCGGTGCTGGATAGCTGTAATTCGGACATGTTCCCTCCAAAAATTCTGGAGGGCTGACGGCGGAAGAGGCGATTCGTCAGTTAAAAAAATCGCATCCCGGTAGGATTGCAACGCTGTAACCAATGCGGTTCAGCGAGAGCCCCATCCTCAGCACAAGTTTTGTGTTGAGAAACCACCTTGCCCCGGTAGGCAGGTTGGCGTTGGCGTCAGCCACTCTCTTGATGTCGGGGGCAAAGATAACGATGGCGGAACAACCAGTCAACAGCGCCGCCGCGGGCGACGGCGCGTCAGAGTATTATGCGGGAAGTTGCACGGATTTCAGTTCAATAAACTCGTCCAGGCCGGCGGCGCCAAATTCGCGCCCATTGCCGGAACGCTTAACACCGCCGAATGGGGCGTCGTAATTGAACTCACCGCCGTTGACGAAGCACAGGCCGGCTTCGATACGGCGCACGACGGGCATTGCGGACTCTGCGTCTTTGGCCCAGACACCGCTGGAGAGGCCGTATTCGGTGTCGTTGGCGATGGCGATGGCTTCGTCCATGTCCCTGTACGGAATCATGCAGGTGACCGGACCGAAGATCTCTTCGCGGGCGATGGCCATTTCGTTGGTGACGTCGGCAAAGACGGTGGGCTTGACGTAGAAGCCTTTGGCGAAGCCTTCGGGAATTTCGCTGCCGCCGGCAACCAGGCGTGCGCCTTCGGCGATGCCTTTATCGATATAGCCGCGCACGATGTCGCGCTGGCGGGCGGAGGAAAGGGGGCCCATAAAGTCGTCGGCTCCGGTGCCCATGGCCACTTCTTCGGCCACGCGTTTGGCAATGTTCACCGCTTCTTCGTAGCGTTCGGCCGGTACCAGCATGCGGGTCAGTGCGGTGCAGGTTTGTCCGCTGTTGATGAACACATCTTCACAGCCCCAGCGTACGGCGGCTTCGAGGTCGGCGTCGGGGGTGATGATAAACGGGGATTTACCACCCAGCTCCTGGCACACACGTTTGACCGTGGGCGCCGCGGATTTGGCCACCTCGATACCGGCGCGGGTAGAGCCGGTGAAGGACACCATGTCGATGTCCACGTGGCTGGAAAGCGCCGCACCGACAATGGGGCCGGCGCCCGGTACCAGGTTGAATACACCGGCGGGGAGGCCGGCGGCGTCGATGATTTCCGCCATCACGTAATCCTGCAGCGGGGTCATCTCCGAGGGTTTCTGGATCATGGTGCAGCCGGCAGCGAGGGCGGGGGCGACCTTGCCGACAAACTGGTGCAGCGGGTAATTCCACGGGGTGATAAATCCACACACGCCCACCGGTTCCCTGAGCACGACAGAGTGCCCGGCCTTTTCGGTTTCTTCCATCAGCGCGGCGCGGTCGGCGTAGTAGCGCATGGCGTAGATGGGGCCATCGATATGCAACCATTCAGTGATATGCGCGGGGCAACCGAGCGCCTGGGATACGGCGTCGATCAGGTCCTGCTTGCGCGCTTCCATACCGTCGGCAATGGCGTGCATCAGAGCCTGGCGTTTGGCGGCGCGGGTGTGGCGCCACTCTTTGAACGCTACCTTGGCAGCCGCTACGGCGTCGTCCACATCTTCCATGGAGCCCTGAATGACTTCGCACAGGGTTTCTTCGGTGGCAGGGTTGATCACCGGGTGCAGGCTGCCGCCGTTTGAATCGCGCCATTCACCGTTGATGTACAGTTTTTTTGTGGGCAGTTGACTGATTGTTGTCATGAATTTATTCCAAATTTCTCTGTGTTTCTTCTGTAGGAGCTTGCCGCATTGGGAACCGCTACAGAGCTCTGACTATTTCGCCTGCCGGCAGGCTCCTACAACGCGTCCATTCAGGGCGCAGTAATTTCAATCAGGGTCGGGCCCTGGCGGCCGAAGGCTTGTGCCACCGCTTCGCCCAGTTGTTCCGGTTGCTCGATGCGACAGCCCTCGGCACCGAAGGCGCGGGCGAGTGCGACAAAGTCCGGCGCGTGCAGATTGACACCTTCCTGCTCCACCGCCGCCTCGTCCATGAAATCGCGAATCTCGCCGTAGCCGCTGTTGTTCCAAACCAGTATTGGCAGCGCGAGCTTCTGCTCCACAGCGGCGGCCAGTTCACCCAGGGTAAACATGATGCCGCCATCGCCAATCAGGCCGATTACCGGGCGCGGGCTCGCCAGTGCGGCGCCGATGGCGGCGGGCAGGGCGAAGCCCAGGGTGCCGTAGCCGGTGGTGCAGGTAATGTGGCTGCGCGCCTGAAACAGACGTAACGCATGATTGGTGTTGTAGGCCAGCTGGGTGGAGTCGGTCACGAAGATGCCGTCATCTGGCAGCGCTTCGCGCAGCGCCTGCACCCAGGGGTAGCGATCTTCGGAACCCGGCCACCATTCGCTGCGGCATTCGCGTAGCAATTGCGCGACTTCGTCGGCGGCATGTTGCGCTTGCGCAGTTCTGTCGACCGCAGCCATTGCATCGACCAGCTGTTGCAGGACGGCTTTGGCATCGGCACAGATTGCCAGGTCCGGATTGGCGTTACAGACCAGTTGCGCCGGGTCCAGATCTACGCGAATCAGCTTGCCTTTGAAATGATAATTGTCACGCACCAGGTTGCGGTCGGTTTCCGCCAGTTCCGTCGCCACTGCCAGTACCACGTCCGCGTTTTCAATCCGCTCGCGCACATTGGAAAAGCTCAGGTTGGCGCCGCCGCACAGTGGGTGGCGCTCGTCGACGATGCCTTTTGCGGCGAGGGATTCAAATACCGGTGCGGCAATTTTTTCCGCCAGCGCGGTGGCCTCTGCGCCAGCCTGCTGCGCGCCGCCCCCCAGCAGAATCACTGGCTGCTCCGCGTTCGCTAACAGTTTCGCCGCGCGGTCAATGGTGTCTGCCGGTGCGGCAGGCAGGGCGGTGGGCGCCACTGCCCGATAGTCCGCTATCCCGTGGGACATAGACGCGGGAAAAAGATCGATGGGAATTTCGATATGCACGGGACCCGGCCGCGGCGCGTGCATTACCTGGAAGGCGCGGGCCAGGGTTTCCGGCAGTTGCTCGGCACTGGTCAGGGCGTGTTGCCAGACGCAGAAACCGCGGGTGACATCCTGTTGCCGCGGCAGTTCGTGCAGGCGACCGCGACCACTGCCGAGATCTTCACGGCGGTTGACCGCACTGATCACCAGCATCGGAATAGAGTCGGAATAGGCCTGGGCCATGGCCGTAGCGGCATTGGTCACACCGGGTCCGGTGATCAGAAAACACACGCCGGGTTTGCCGCTGGCACGGGCGTAGCCATCCGCCATAAACGCGGCACCCTGTTCATGGCGCGGTGTGATGTGGGTCAGACCGCTGCCCGGTAGACCGCGGTACAGTTCGATAGTGTGTACCCCGGGAATGCCAAATACGGTATCCACACAGTAACCTTTTAACAGGTGCATCAGTACCTGTGCGCAGCTTGGTGCTCCGGTATTCTGTGGGGTTTGAGAAGTTGCGGAAGACATGCCTTGTTCCTGCCTGTTCTTTCTTGTGTTGGCTTGCCTGCGCAAGCGGGTATGCAACGGAGCCTAGTCTTGCGCCGCGGGGGCTGCAAGCGTCCGCAGAGTCTGCATCCCTGCGGGATTAAACGCAGGAAAATTGAGATAGGGCTGCCTTGGCGGCAGGATATTTGTGAATTCTGCCGGGGTTGCAGATTGGGGGTGAGATAGTGTCCTCGCAGGGCGGCTCGTCAAATAGTGCCTGGCGCCTGAAATATGGTTCAATGGCGCACAACGATAAAAACATTTCAGCCGGTTCTATGTTCAGGGGGAACAATGGCCATTGTCGGGATTGATCTGGGTACGACCAACAGTGCATGCGGAATTTTGACGGATGAGGGTGTCACCCTGATCCCGAACCGGTTGGGGGAATTACTTACGCCCTCGGTAGTGGGGCTGGATGACGCTGGCGAGCTGGTAGTCGGGCGCACGGCAAAGGAGCGCCTGATCAATCACAGTGATCGTACCGTCGCCGCATTCAAGCGCCTGATGGGCACCGATCACAAGGTCAAGCTTGGCCGTCAGTTGTACAGTGCCACCGAGCTTTCTGCGCTGGTAATACGCTCTCTGAAAGAAGACGCCGAAGCGCATCTGGGCGAGCCGGTTAGCGAAGCGGTAATCAGCGTGCCTGCCTATTTCAACGACAACCAGCGTCACGCCACCAAGCTGGCGGGGGAACTGGCCGGGCTCAAGGTTGAGCGCCTTATCAACGAACCCACTGCTGCAGCCGTGGCCTACGGACTGCATGACAAACGCGAAGGAAACTTCCTGATTCTCGATATGGGGGGCGGCACCTTTGATGTGTCTATCCTCGAGTTTTTTGACGGCATCATGGAAGTGCATGCCAGCGCCGGTGACAATTTTCTCGGCGGTGAGGATTTTGTCGAGGCGATGACCGACAGCGTGCTGAAAGAGCTCGACCTGGAGAAGTCTGCACTGACTGCCCGGCAGCAGCAGAATCTGTATATGCAGATGGAGAGCGTCAAGCGCCGGATTGGCCAGCAGGCCTCCCAACCCCTGGCGCTGGAACTGGGCAAACAAAAATTCCAGTGGGCCGCTACCAGTGAATGGTTTGAAAAAGTGGCGACTCCGCTACTACTGCGCGCCAAACGTCCGATCGAGCGCGCCATGCGCGACGCGGACATGCCGCCGCAATCCATCGATGAAGTGATTCTCGTGGGCGGCTCCACCCGCATGGCCCTGTTCCGCTCCATGGTGGGGCGTATGTTCGGGCGCCTGCCGTCCTGCCATCTGGATCCGGACACCGTGGTTGCCATCGGCGCGGCGATTCAGGGTGGACTGAAATCCCGCAATGCCGCGCTGGACGATATCGTGCTTACCGACGTCTGCCCCTACACCCTGGGCACCGGCATTGTGAATGAAGACAGCCCGGATCAGGGCAGTTACTTCCTGCCAATCATCGAACGCAATACGGTAGTGCCGGTCAGCGTGGTGCGGCAGGTGTGCACGGCCAGTGACAACCAGACCGAACTGCGTATCGATGTCTACCAGGGAGAAAACCGCCTGGTAAAGAAAAACGTATTTCTTGGCGAGATGAGTGTGCCGGTGCCCAAGGGGCCGCGGGGCAAAGAGGCGGTGGATATTCGCTACAGCTACGATATGAACGGCTTGCTGGAAGTGGATGTCACTGTGGTCTCCACCGGAAACACCTACAACAAGCTGATTGAATTTACTCCCGGTGCACTGGATGACAAAGCGAAAGCGGCGGCACTGGAAAAACTGGCTGCGCTGAAATTCCACCCGCGGGAGGACGAAGTCAACCGCGCACTGATTGCCCGCGGAGAACGTCTGTACGAAGCCAGTCTCGGTCCGCAGCGGGATGCCATTTCCCATGCACTGGGGGAATTCGACCGGGTGCTGAACGGACAAAACCCGGCGGAAATCAAAAAAGCGCAGGCGGGGCTGCAGGCGTTTCTCGACCGCTTCGACGGCGAGGACTGGATCTGATGAACCCCTGGGCGCACCTTGGCATCGAGCCCTGTGATGATCCCCGTGCGGTCAAGCGGGCCTATGCGGCCAAGCTGAAGCTCAACCGTCCCGACGAAAAACCGGAAGAATTTCAACAGCTGCACAGTGCGTACAAAATGGCACTGAAGCTGGCTCAGGCCCGGGCGCGGCGCAGCGTGCCGGTGGCCGAGGAGCTTGCGGAGGAAGTTACACAGGAGCTTACAGAGGAGCCTACAGAGGTCCTTGTGGAGGAGCCTGCCGGGGCAGCGCCAGAATCTGTTGTCGCGCCAGTTCGGGAACCGGTACCACCGCTGATCGAGTCGTCTCCGCAGGTATCTCCCGTAGAGCAGTCCGTTCCATTGGAACCGGAAGAGGCCAGCGAAGAGATCGGGTCTGAAGCGGAAGAGGACGCGGCCCGGCAATTGCGCATCGAAGAATACCGCCGAGTGCTTGTTCTGGTGGAGCAGGTGCTTGAAGACCCTCTGCGTATTCACCGTGAGGAGCGCTGGCACTTCCTCGCTGAATCCCGCTACATGCTGGAAGAAGAGTACAACTGGAATCTCGGGCTGGCGGTGTTTGAGCGTTTTGCGCGCTTCAATCAGGATGCCGCAAAGCACGGGGGTAAACACAATACCCATATCACCGGGAATGTACTGGTTTACTGTGATCAGTTATTTGGCTGGTCTGGCAATGCGCCGGCCTATTACCAGCAGTTTGACGAAGCGCTCGCGGATACCCTGTTTGATGCCATGCAGCCGGTTGGCATAGAGCGTGACCCGACGACCGCCATCCGGGGTGGAAGCAAACTGGTGCGCCAGAAGCCCAAGGTGGTGGATGAGCAACTGGATCACTACTTCTTCGGCTCGCTGCTTGGACGTTCTGTGGCAGTATTGCTGGATATTATGCTGGTGCATCTGATGGTCGGTGTTATGGCGACGGCAATCATCATGAAAGTCTCCGGCCGGCCGGAGTCCGATGCCACCCTTCTCGCTATCGCGGTTTCCGGCGGGCTCTACCTGCTGGGTTCCTGGCTGGCGGAGTGCTCCCGCTGGCAAACGACTCCGGGAAAATGGGTGATGGGTTACAAGGTTACAGACAAGAGTTTCCAGCGATTGGGGTATGGGCGTGGCCTGTGGCGCACTTGCAGTTTCACGCTTACGTTGGTCACCTACAAGATCGGCTGGTTTATCAACTGCTTCCTCGGTGGCAATTTGATGCACGATCGCCTCAGTGGCACCCACGTGATCAACTACCGAAAAAGCCGCGAGGAATATCTGCGCCGGCAGAAGTAGCGCCGGCGCAGATTGGGGATCGGAGGCCAAACTGCGTACACTTATTGGCGTTGCCAAGGTTGATGACGACAGTGAGACCGGTGATACGTTGTTTTTATTGGTTAGATGATTAAAGTGCCGCATGTAAACAGTTGTAAAGGATATGACAGCGATGGAAATTGATCAGTGGCGTAGAGATTACCTGCAGGGTGGCCTGCAGCGGGAAGATCTGGCGGAAGACCCGATCAGTCAGTTTCGCAGCTGGCTGGAAGAGGTGGTTAAAACGAATATCTCTGATCCCAGCGCCATGTGCCTCAGTACTGCCGACGCCAGTGGTCAGCCCTCTCAACGTATCGTGTTATTGAAAGGATTTGATGAGGCGGGCTTTGTTTTCTACACCAATCTGAAAAGCCAGAAGGCCTGGGATATCACTGCAAATCCACAGGTATCCCTGCTATTTCCCTGGCATTTTCTCGAGCGCCAGGTCATCGTGCGCGGCGTCGCCGAGCAGGTGGCTGATAGCGAGGCGGATGCGTATTTTAGTACCCGCCCCCGGGAGAGTCAGATCGCAGCCTGGGCCTCCCACCAGAGTGATGCCATTGTGTCGCGTCAGGTACTGGAAGATCAGTTTGCGGCCTGCGAAAAAAAGTTTTCCGGCACTGAAGTTCCGCGACCCGAATTCTGGGGAGGCTACCGAGTGGCCCCTCACGCAATCGAGTTCTGGCAGGGCCGGGCATCCCGCCTGCACGACCGCTTCATCTATCGCGCCATGCAAGCGGGCGAGTGGCAGCTGGAGCGCCTGAGCCCTTGATCCGGTTCGCCGCGATTATCTCTCGAGACTATGGTTGGACGCGTGTGCAATAGCCTGTGTGAATATATAAAAATAAACTTTTGAAACTCAAACAGCTCTTGTAGTCTTTGCTTGCCGGCATTGGAGTGTGCCGGCATAAAACAGCGCGGTTTCAGATCGGGTTGTCAGAGGTATTGGCGACAAGCGGTGCCGGTCATGTTGAATCTGTTGCTGAAAATTACATAAAAATAACTCAGTGCAATGGAGAGAAAATATGGGAAGCGATTCCAATGCTTTCAATACGCCTATTACCCCCTTCAATCCCACTTGCGAACGCAATAGAAGCGCGAGCCTGACCCTGGCTTCGGCCTGTTCTGTATTTGTGCTGTCGGTTTTGTGCGGTACTGGCGATGCCCGCGCAGCGGAGAGCTCGGTCAATACTTTGATGGAAGAGGTTCAGGTTACCGCGCGTAAGCGCGCGGAGGCCGAAAAGCTGCAGGAAGTGCCCGTAGCGGCGACGGCCTACTCCGGAGACCAGTTAGAAGCCCTGCAGACACGAGATCTGCAGAGCCTTTCTTTCAAGATGCCGAATGTTCAGCTTGAGGATATTGGTACCGTAAAGAATACCGCCAACTTTACCGTGCGTGGCCTGGGGGTAAACAGCTCGATTCCCTCTATCGATCCTACCGTAGGGGTGTTTGTCGACGGAATGTACATGGGGGTCAATGCCGGGGTTGTTACCGACATGTTCGACCTTGAAGGTATTGAGGTGCTGCGCGGGCCGCAGGGGCTGTTGTTTGGCCGCAACGTCACCGGTGGCGCTGTGGTGATCAACACCGCGCGCCCCACCGAGGAATTCTCCAGCAAGTTCAAGCTCTCAACGACGGATAACCTGGATACCGTGGCTGCGGCGACGGTAAATGGCGCTATTTCCGAGCGGGTCAACGGCCGAATTACCGCCTACTACAACGATGATCAGGGCTGGTTCGAGAATGTATATACCGGTGACGACCAGGCCGGCGCCTCGGATACCTGGTTCGTACGGCCGAGCCTGAGTATTGCCCTGAGTGAATCGGCTGAACTGCTGGTGCGGATGGAGCACGGACGCATGGACTCCGCCGGGGTAGTGGCGCAGAACCGCGGTGCACTGGCCGCTAATTTCCCGGCCTACCCGCTGTTTGGAGTCGATGTCTCTGATTGGGATAACGGCGAAGGCTCGTTTGAAATCGCCCAGAATGAACCGGGCTATCAAAACGACGAATGGTCGCAGGTGATTACCGAGTTCAATCAGGATGTCGCTTTTGGTGACGGCACCATCACCAATATTCTGGCCTGGCGCGAATATGCGGCGGTTGGTCTGGGTGATATCGACTCTTTGCCCATTACCGCGTTTCACGCCCATACCAGTATCGACCAGAGCCAGTTGAGCAATGAATTGCGCTACGCCGGTCGATTCGGCGCAACCGCTGTGACAGCGGGGCTGTACTGGTTCAGTCAGGATCTGGCCTACTTTGAAAATCGCCAGTTGCCCCTCAATGGCCTCGATATTACCGGTGGCGGCTTGCAGGAGCATGAGGCGCTGGGTGTTTTCGCCCAGGCGGATATTGACCTGAGCGAAGCCTGGGTGCTGACTCTTGGTGGGCGCTATTCGACGGAAGAAAAGTCGGCAAAAGTTGCCACCATTAATCCCGTGGTGACGGCGTCGACCATGTGCGATCTGGGAGGCTGTGCCTTTTACGATTTCGAAGACAGTGAGAGCTGGAATGCGTTTACTCCCAAGGTGGGCCTGCAATGGAATCTATCGGACAGCGCGCAGCTTTACAGTTACTGGACCAAGGGGTTCCGCAGTGGCGGATACAATATGCGCAATACCGGGTTGTTGCATGAGCCCGGCCCTACAGATCAAGAGGAGCAGACATCGTTCGAGATTGGCGGTAAAGCTGAGTGGCTGGATGGCCGGTTGCGTACCAACGTAGCCGTGTTCCACAACACCATTGACGATATGCAGCGTGAGGAAAACCTGGCGGATCCTGTATTTTCGGTTGTTCAGTATATTCGCAATACCGCGGATGCCACGATTCAGGGTGCGGAATTTGAATTGATGGCGGTAGCCAGCGAGAACCTGCTGTTTACTGCAAATGTCGGTTACGTTGACGGCGCATACGATAGCGTCCGCGGCGATATCAGTGGCGATGGGGTGATCGATGGGCAAGATCTTGCACTCGATATACCACGCCTGGCGCCCTGGACTTACGGCGTGGGCGTGGTACATGATTTGCAGATGGGCAGTCTCGGCATCCTGACCTCGCGGGTGAACTTCAATCACCGGGATGCTGCGCCTTATACGGACAACAATGCGGGGATGCTGTCGGAAGCGGATATGCTCGATGTAAGTCTCGGATTTGTACCCGATGCCGGCAACTACCGCCTCGCACTGTTCGGTAAAAATATGCTCAACGAGGTCACCGAGGGCAACAATACGCAGTTACCCTCTACATTGGGTGGGCCCGGTGCGAGCTTTACCCCGCTGAACAAAGGGCGGGTGTGGGGTGTCGAGTTAACGTACGAGCTATAACTGTTCGACCTATTTGAGCCCGGCACCGCCGGGCTTTTTTGTATCAGGGCTCAGGTATCAGGAAACGGAGTTTTGTCATGCGGTATATTGATCTGCCAGAGTACGGTGGCCCGGAAAAAATGGTCGTCGCCGAAGGCGAAGTGCCAAAGGTTGGCGCTGGCGAGGTGTTGATTCGCGTAGCCGCGGCTGGTGTCAACCGCCCGGATATTGTGCAGCGTGCCGGCTTTTATCCGCCTCCACCTGGCGCGTCTCCGGTGCTCGGGTTAGAGGTGGCCGGAGAGGTTGCCGCACTCGGCTCTGGCGTGGAGCGCTGGAAGATAGGCGACAGGGTGTGCGCGCTGACCAACGGCGGTGGTTATGCTGAGTTTGCGGTTGCGCCCCAGGGGCAGTGCTTGCCGGTTCCCGAGGGTCTGGATGACGTGGAAGGTGCAGCGTTGCCCGAAACCTTCTTTACGGTATGGAGTAATCTGATGCACCGCGCACAGTTGCAGCCCGGTGAGGTGCTGCTGGTGCACGGCGGCTCCTCCGGAATCGGCACCACCGCGATTCAGATGGCGACCAGCCTGGGTGTCCGTGTGTTCGCCACCGCAGGCAGTGATGGTAAATGTGCCGTTTGCGAACAGCTTGGCGCGGAGCGGGCGATCAATTATCGCGAGCAGGACTTTGTGGAAGCCGTGCTCTCGGCGACAGATGGCAGCGGCGCCAATGTCATTCTGGACATGGTGGGCGGCGACTATGTCGATCGCAATATCCAGTGTGCCGCTCGCGATGGCCGTATCGTCAACATTGCATTTCTCTCCGGTGCGAAAGTGGCAGTCAATATGCTACCGGTGATGCTGAAACGCCTGACCCTGACCGGCTCGACCCTGCGCCCGCAGCCTCCCGAGGTGAAGGCGAAGATCGCCCGGGACCTGGAACAGCAGGTGTGGCCGATGATTGCTGCTGGCAGGATTCGTCCACATGTGACGGCCACATTTCCGCTGCAATCGGTTGCGGATGCGCACCGGAAAATGGAATCCGGAGAGAATATTGGCAAGATTGTTCTGGTGACTTGAGGGATACGTACAATCCTTCCAGCAAGTGCTCAAGTCGGGCGGAAAGACTGGCGACCGAGGGCAGTTCCCGCATTTGGATATGGCCCACGTCACCGGGTTTCAGGTCGGTGTAGGCTTTGTAAATGTTGCTGATATTCTGCACATAGTGCACGGGTTCTGCGCCACGTACATAGCCATAGCGGGCTTTTTTGAAATACTTCGGCTCTGAAAGCTTGAGCATTGCCTTTTCCACATTGTCAAACCAGACATTTGGGTCCAGTCCCAGTTCTTCTGCCAGTCGCTGGGCGTCGTACAGGTGTCCGATACCCGCGTTGTAGGAGGCCAGTGAGAACCAGAGCTTGTTTTCCAGTGTCAGGTCTTCATCAAATCGGTCGCGTACCCAATCGAGATATTTGACACCTGCCTCGATGCCGCGTTTGGGGTCAAACAGTGGATGCGGATAGCCCACTTCGTCGGCGGTGCGTGGCATCACCTGTAACAGCCCCTGGGCCCCCACCGGCGATTCTGCTTTTGGATTGAAACTGCTTTCCTGCCACATCTGCGCAACGATAAGCCGCCAATCGAATTCGTGTTTGCGAGCAGAGCGTTTCACCAGTTTGTCGAAGGGGGATAGGTTCCCGTCCGGGGTTATGCTTTCCAGTAGCTTGGCGGTTGCCGTACGGTCAGGTTCGAAGTAGGTCTTGACTTTTTTTGCGTAACTTTTGCTTTGCACATACTCGGACAGAAACGCATCCAGCTTTTTCAGCAGCGCTTGGCTGTTTTTCTCTACCATCCAGCCCTGAGGCAGCGGGTCGCTGACCAGGGGGCCGGCTGAAAGAGTATCGCGTAGCATTGATTGCACTTTTGCGGCATGTGCATCGACAATCGTTGCGTCTGCCTCGCCGTTGGCCACCATGTTCATGATGGCTTCATAGCTGATTTCTGGTGCGGTAAACTCAATCTTCAGTTTAATGCCGCTTTTTTGCAGTGCTTTCGCTGTCGCAACGAACGCGGTTGTCGGGCGCAGGGTGAGAGTGCGTCCATTGAGGTCGTCAAGGGTTTTGATTTCCGGCTTGGAATTGTTACTCAGAATCTGCTGTGAGGTTTCGAAATACGGGGTTGTGAATTCCACTCCCTGAGCTTTTCGCTCCGCCGTGATGGTCATTGACGCGCCGGCGAAGTCTCCGCGGCCTTTGTTCAACCATTCGATCAGCGATTCTTCCGGTGGGACAGCGATCAGTTGTAGCTCAAGGTCGTGTTTTTTGGCAAAGGCCTTGGCGAGGTCGTAGTCAAAGCCCATCAGTTCACCTTTCCACATAAAATAACTGGTGGGCCCGTTGTAGGTCAGAAAGCGGATAACGTCGGATTTCTTGATGGCGTCCCAATCCGCGGTGCGTTCAACAGGGGCCTTGATCAGTTTTTTGGTAAGGAAGTTGTTGATTCGTAGGCGCAGCTCCGGCGAGTCTTTGCGCATGGCCCAAACGATATCTTCTTCCCCGCTGACCATAGCTCCGGCTTTTAGATCGTCGCGATAAGAAAGGAGCCCGCGCACCAGATTGCTATCCAGTATCATCACTGTGTCTTTTTGTTTAGTCATCTTATCGAAAACTTGATCCAAGGGTTGGTCACGCTTTAAGACCAGTGTTTCAAGCTTTGCACTGGGAATTTTCTCCACAAGTTTTTTGGCGGTATCCATATAGGTGCTATCGGCGAGGGCAATAATAGTGATGCCTTTCAGGGCGTCTACAGATGCGATATCCGGGCCATCTTTTCCCGTGATCAACTGCTCATGCACACGATAAATGTTTTCGCTGAGATCGTAGCGTTCTTCGCGCTGGTCAGTGCGGGTGAGGTTAGCTGCTACCACATCGGCACGGCCATCGTTCAGCATTTGCAGTGCTTCTTCAGGTGTTGTTGCACTGATCCAGTAAGGCTCTAAATCTAAGCGTTTCGCCAGGTCCGCGGAAAGTTCAAAGTAGTGTTGGGTCACCATGGTGGACCTGGGGAGCATATGGTCAATTCCCGTCACCAAATTTACAAAGCGAATAGAGCCTCGTTTTTTCAAGGCGTCCAGATCACCTTTCTCAATATAGTTTTCGAACGGACCGCTGCTATACCTCCGCTCGGCAGATGGGGATTTTTCTTGCTGGGCTTCTGCTTTAGTGTCCACTTGAGGGGCTGTGGGATCCTTGTCGCAGCCAACAATGGCGAGTGTACAAAGCAAGAGTAGGTGCAGCAGGCAAGAGTGCAGGCGAGGGGTGTCGGCTTGCAATGGCATGGGCAGCTCCGCAATTTCAAAATCGCATGGCCCGTAATGCTAATGTGCCGGCAGCTGAATTGGTGTTTTCAATCTGCCGGGCGGGAAAAGGGAAAGGGAGAAGTTGCGCCCGGTTATTCGACCCGGGCAGAAATCTGCCCACGGCTCAGTTTCGCGGTGATCGGCTCGCCGGGTTTCACATCCTCCGGCTGTCGAATGACCCGCTGGTTCTCATCAAGCAGAATGGCGTAGCCGCGATCGAGCACGGCCAGGGGGCTGACGCTGTTTAGCAGCTGGCCGGAATAGGCGGCCTGCTCTTTCTTGTGTTGCAACAGCGCCTCTACTGACTTGTACAGGCGCTGGGCCTGCTGCGTCAGCTGGGTTTGCGCAACCGCAATTCTCTGGCGGGGGTGCACCTGATGCAGGGCGCGTTCCAGCTGTGTCAGTCGCTGGGCCTGAGACTGGGAGCGAGTGCGCACGGCTGCCTTCAGGCGCATTTCCAGGTGGTCCAATCGCTGCGCGTGGTTTTGCAGTTGCTCCCTGGGGTGGCGGATACGATTACTTACCAGCTGGATTTGCTGCCGCTGGTGGCGCAGCTGAATTTCTATTGCGCGGGCCATTCGCCAGCGATACCCCTCGATTTCCTCACGCAGTGCGGCTGCATTGGCACTGGCGATCTCGGCGGCGGCGGACGGCGTCGGTGCGCGTACATCTGCCACCAGGTCGGCAATGGTGGTATCCGTTTCGTGTCCCACCGCGGAAATTGTCGGAATCGGGCAGGCTGCCAACGCGCGTGCCACAATTTCTTCGTTAAAGGACCACAGGTCCTCCAGTGACCCTCCGCCGCGACCCACGATCAACAGGTCGTGGCGCTGCAGCCGCCCCGCCATGGTAATGGCGTCAGCGATCTGTTGGGCCGCCCCCTGTCCCTGGACCGACACCGGAATCAGCTCTATGTTCGCGGCCGGGTAACGGCGTCCCAGTACTTGGATCATGTCCCGCACCGCCGCGCCGGTGGGAGAGGTAATAATGCCGATGGTAGTTGGCAGGTAGGGCAGGGGTTTCTTGCGCGCGAGATCGAACAGGCCTTCGGCCTGCAATTTCGCTTTCAGCATCTCCAGCTGGCGCATCAGTGCCCCGAAGCCCGCTTCTTCCAGATGCTCGATGATCAGCTGGAACTCGCCGCGTCCTTCGTAAAGGCTCACCCGTGCCCGCGCCAGGACCTCGCGACCGTTACCGGGCTGGAAGCGTACGCTGCGGTTGCGCCCACGGAACATGGCGCAGCGCACCTGGGCGCGGGCGTCCTTGAGCGTGAAATACCAGTGTCCGGAGCTGGGCGCGGCAAAGTTGGAAATCTCGCCACCGACCCATAACAGCGGCACATTACCCTCTAACAGCTGCTTCACTTCCCGATTCAGTTCGCTGACGGACATGACTGGACGGCCGTCGGTGGGGAGTGGATTGGGTGTGCCGGGGGGAGTATTTAGCATTTACGTCTCAACTGGGCTGGGTTGGGCGGGCAATATTGCAAGGATGAGGGTTCACGTAAAGAGTTTTGCCATTCCTGTAGAAATAGGCTTTTGTTTCGGGGCGGGTTGCGGCTATAATCGCGCCGATACCCAATCCCGCTCCCTAGAGGTTTGAGTGTCCATGTCTGAATCTCTGCGTATTGCACGCGAAGCCCTCACTTTTGACGACGTCCTCCTTGTGCCCGGTTATTCCGAGGTCACGGCCAAAGACGTTTCCCTGAAGACAAAACTGTCTCGCAATATCACCCTGAATATTCCGCTGGTGTCCGCTGCTATGGATACCGTGACCGAGTCGCGCCTGGCCATTGCCCTGGCTCAGGAAGGCGGTATCGGCATCATCCACAAGAGCATGTCCATTGAGGAACAGGCGCTTGCGGTACGCGCGGTCAAGAAATTCGAAGCGGGTGTTGTAAAAGACCCGATTACCATCGAATCCGACGCCACTGTACGCGAGCTGATCGCACTGACCAGCCACCACAATATCTCCGGTGTACCGGTGATGGAAAAGGGTGACCTGGTCGGCATCGTAACGAGCCGCGACGTGCGCTTCCAGACCAATCTGGATATCCCTGTCGCCAAGATCATGACGTCTAAAGAGCGTCTGGTCACCTGCGACGAGGGTGCCGCTCCGGAAGAGGTGCGTGAGTTGCTGCACAAACACCGCATTGAAAAAGTGCTGGTGGTCAACGACAAGTTCGAGCTGCGCGGCCTGATTACCGTCAAGGATTACAACAAGGCGGAGCAGTACCCCAACTCCTGCAAAGACGCCGATGGCCGCCTGCGCGTTGGTGCTTCCGTAGGTACCAGTCCGGATACCGACGACCGTGTCGCGGCGCTGGTGGAAGCCGGTGTCGATGTGCTGGTAGTGGATACTGCCCACGGCCACAGTAAGAACGTAATCGATCGTGTGCGCCGCATTAAAGAAATGCATCCGCAGGTCGACGTGATCGGCGGCAACATTGCCACCGGTGAGGCGGCCACCGCGCTGATGGAAGCCGGTGCCGACGCCGTAAAAGTTGGTATTGGCCCCGGTTCCATCTGTACTACCCGTATCGTGACCGGTATCGGTGTACCACAGATTTCCGCGATCGCGGAAGTGGCGAAGGCGCTGGAAGGTACCGGTGTACCGCTGATTGCCGATGGCGGTATCCGCTTCTCCGGTGATATTTCCAAAGCCATCGTGGCCGGTGCCTACTCGGTAATGATGGGCTCCATGCTGGCGGGTACCGAAGAGGCGCCCGGTGAAGTCGAGCTTTACCAAGGGCGTACTTACAAATCCTACCGCGGTATGGGCTCTCTCGGCGCCATGTCCCGCACCCAGGGTTCTTCCGACCGCTATTTCCAGGATGCCAGCAAGGGCGCCGAGAAACTGGTGCCGGAAGGTATCGAAGGTCGCGTTCCTTACAAGGGCCCGATTTCTGCCATCGTGCACCAGATGATGGGCGGCCTGCGTTCAGCCATGGGCTATACCGGCAGCGTCGATATGGAAACCATGCGTACCAAACCACAGTTTGTGCGTGTTACCGCCGCTGGCATGGGCGAGTCTCACGTTCACGACGTGCAGATCACCAAGGAAGCGCCGAACTACCCGGTGGGTGGTCGTTAATTTTCATTTGCGTAATGTTCCATTCGCGAACCAAAGCCGCGCGGAATGTTTTCTGAAAAATAGAAGTGCACTATTCAAGTGAACCGCAAACGGACCTCTCAGGGTCCGTTTGCCGTTTATTAACCCCTACGAGTAAGCCATGAGCCAAGACATCCATTCCAGCCGAATCCTGATCCTCGACTTCGGCTCCCAGTACACCCAGCTGATTGCCCGTCGCGTACGTGAACTGGGTGTGTTCTCCGAGATTCGCGCGTTCGATATGAGCGACGAGGAAATCCGCGAGTACAACCCCAAGGGTATTATCCTCGCCGGTGGTCCCGAGTCCGTACCGGAAGAAGGTTCTCCACGTGCACCGCAGGCGGTGTTTGAACTGGGTGTGCCGGTACTGGGTATCTGCTACGGCATGCAGACCATGGCGCATCAATTGGGCGGTGCGGTTGAAGGTAGTAACGTGCGCGAGTTTGGATACGCGCAGGTAAAGGTGGAAGGCGAATCTGCACTGTTGCACGACATCAAGGACCATCTGGACGATGCCGGCAGCGCGCTGCTGGACGTGTGGATGAGCCACGGCGATAAAGTGGTGAAGATGCCGGAAGGCTTCGAGCTGATGGCTTCCACATCGTCCTGCCCGATTGCCGGTATGTACAACGCGGAAAAGAATTTCTTCGGTGTGCAGTTCCACCCGGAAGTAACCCACACTCTGCAGGGCAACCGCATCTACGAACACTTTGTGATGCAGCTGTGTGGCTGTGAAAAGCTGTGGACTCCGGCAAACATTATCGAAGACTCCATCGCCAAGGTGCGCGAGCAGGTTGGCGGCAACAAGGTTCTGCTGGGCCTGTCCGGTGGCGTCGACAGCTCCGTGGTTGCAGCGCTGCTGCACAAGGCCATTGGCGATCAGCTGACCTGTGTATTCGTGGACAACGGCCTGTTGCGCAAGAATGAGGGCGATCAGGTCATGCAGATGTTCGCCGACAATATGGGCGTGCGTGTGATCCGCGCCGATGCGGAAGATGAGTTTCTGTCTCGCCTCGCCGGTGAAGATGAGCCGGAAGCCAAGCGCAAGATTATCGGTAACACCTTTATCGAAATCTTCGACCAGGAGGCGACCAAGCTGAAAGATGTGAAGTTCCTGGCCCAGGGTACTATCTACCCGGACGTGATCGAATCTGCCGCCGCAAAGACCGGCAAAGCACATGTGATCAAGTCTCACCACAACGTGGGCGGCCTGCCGGAAGATATGGCCTTTGAGCTGGTAGAGCCCCTGCGCGAACTGTTCAAGGACGAAGTGCGCAAGATCGGCCTGGAGCTGGGCCTGCCCTACGACATGGTCTACCGTCACCCCTTCCCGGGTCCGGGCCTGGGTGTGCGTATTCTCGGCGAAGTAAAAAAGGAATACGCGGATATTCTGCGCGAAGCGGATGCCATCTTTATCGAAGAACTGCACAACGCGGATTGGTACCACAAAACCAGTCAGGCGTTCGTGGTGTTCCTGCCGGTGAAATCCGTGGGTGTTGTCGGCGACGGCCGCCGCTACGAATACGTGGTGGCACTGCGTGCCGTGGAAACCGTGGACTTTATGACCGCGCGCTGGGCGCACCTGCCCTACGATCTGATCGAGAAGGTTTCCAACCGCATCATCAATGAAATCGAGCACATCTCGCGGGTGGCTTACGACGTCTCCAGCAAGCCGCCGGCGACGATTGAGTGGGAGTGACAGGTATCCGCAGGTATTGACTGGCACTGGCCAGCAACAGCAGTCATTTCATCTGAATGCCTGATTTGTAATATCCCAGATCTGGTCTGAATGTCAGTGTACGGTCACGTGTAACTCAAATGCCCGCTTTTTCAAAAGCGGGCATTAACTGGCGGTGGTGGCCAAGGTCGCAAATCGCCACATAGCGGACTTTCATCGCACCAGAAAAATTTGCCCCAATTAGGCACTTCGTTGAACGACTGTGATACTTATCCCCGCTTCTTCGCAAATAGAAGGTAAAACAAAGGCGTGAGAACCAGGCCAAAGGCCGTTACACCTACCATGCCCGAAAATACGGCAATCCCCAGTGCCTGTCTCAACTCAGACCCAGCGCCACTCGCGACGACCAATGGCAGGACACCCGCAGTAAATGCAATCGAAGTCATTAGAATGGGGCGTAACCGCAAGCGACATGCAGCTTTGATTGCTTCTAGCTGGGACGCACCCAGCGCATTTTTGTCTCGAGCAAATTCCACGAGCAAAATGGCATTCTTTGACGCTAATGCTACGAGAACAACCAAAGCAATCTGAGTAAACATATTATTGTCGCCACCAAACAACATTACACCTGTTAGGGCAGAAAGTATTGTCATGGGCACAATCAGAATAATGGAGAAAGGCAGCCGAAAGCTTTCATACTGCGCGGCCAATACCATAAAGACCAACAAAACGATTAGAGGAAAAATGTACACCATCGTATTCCCAGCAAGCTTTTGCTGAAAAACAACATCAGTCCACTCGTAGTCTATGCCTTTTGGAAGCGTGGATTGTAATACGTTCTCTATGGCTGATTGTGCCTGGTCAGAGCTGTACCCAGGGGCAGGTCCGCCGGTAAGCTCTGCTGTTATGTAACCGTTGTAATGTTGTATTCGATCTGGTCCGATCGCTGGTGATACACTGAGCACCGAGCCTAGGGGAAACATGTCCCCAGCGGCATTGCGGACTTCCAAGCTGAGAATTTGCTCTTTCCGAGAGCGAAAAGGCGCATCGGCCTGTACATTCACCTGATAGGTGCGCCCAAACAGATTAATATCATTCACATAGGTGGATCCCAGGTACACCTGTAGGGTAGTGAATACCTCATCCAAGGTAATACCTTGGATCAAAGCCTGCTCACGATCGATATCGATACTCATTTGCGGAACCTGAATACGAAAGCTCGAATATAGTCCTGCCAGCGCCGGATCATCTTTCGCTTCATCAATGGTATGTTGCAGTGCGTTAAATAGCTCAACAAACCCCAAGCCTCCTCGATCCTGCAGTTGTAATTTGAATCCTCCAGCGGACCCGAGGCCGGCTATTGGTGGAGGATTCAGCACTGTTACGTAGGCTTCATCAATTTTTCTGTACTCTTTATTCAAGATGCTGGCAATGTTGGTCGCAGTCATTTCAGGACCTGTACGTTGGTCAAAATCCTCCAAGGGTACAAACACGATGGCGTTGTTTGGACTATTACTGGGACCATTGATTGACCGGCCTGGGAAGGCAATTGTATTGCGGACCCCAGGTATTCCTAATGCGATATCCTGCATTTTCTTAGCTACGGCTTCGGTTCTGTCCAGGCTTGCAGCATCTGGGAGTTGCGCAATCGCAATCAAATACTGTTTGTCCTGTTTCGGTATAAAACCACCGGGAATGTGTACAGAAACCGCTAACGTCAGAATTAGAAGTAGAAGGTAGGCGCCGAAAAGAATCGCCTTTCTACGCACTATTGTCTGTATGTACCGTTCATAGAGCAAAGACAAAAATTCGAAAAATCTTTGGAATGGCGAGAATACCCATTTACCGAAGATTGAATCGATAAATCGCGTTAATCTGTCTGGCGGGGCCCCATGGGGTTTAAGTAGAATTGCAGAGAGCGCCGGCGACAGTGTTAGTGAGTTGAAGGCCGATATCAGTGTAGATATTGTAATTGTCAACGCAAACTGCTTGTAAAATTGTCCTGATAGGCCACTGATGAAGGCTGTAGGGATGAAGACCGCGCAAAGAACCAGGGCAATGGCAATGATTGGGCCCGTTACCTCGCGCATCGCAGTTTTTGTCGCTTCCAATGGGCTCAGCCCCTCAGAAATATTTCTTTCAACGTTCTCAACAACCACAATTGCATCATCGACAACAATCCCGATTGCCAGTATTAGCCCGAACAGGGTTAGCGTATTTAGCGACAAGCCCATTAGGTGCATAACTGCAAAAGTGCCCACAAGAGAAACTGGCACCGCAATTAGAGGAATTACGGACGCACGCCAAGTCTGCAGAAACAATACGACAACGATGACTACAAGGACGATTGCTTCGAATAATGTATGTTTAACTGCATCAATTGACTCCCGTACGAACAGCGTTGGATCGTATGCAATGTTGTACTCCATTCCATCGGGAAAACTCTCGGCTAAGCGGGCCATGGTCGAACGTACGTCTTTGGATAACTGGATCGCATTCGACCCTGGACGTTGGAAAACCGGTAAGCCGATGGCTGGCTCGCCATCCAGCATGGCTCTCAAAGCATAGTTTTCCTGGCCAAGCTCTATTCTGGCAACGTCGCCTAGCCGTACCAGCTCACCCTCCTCGCCAACTTTGAGTACTACACGCTCAAACTCTTCAATGCTTTGCAGGCGACCTTTAACATTGAGAAGTACCTGAAATGGATTGTCGCTCGAGGATGGCTGCCCGCCCAACGAGCCGGCAGCGACCTGGCGGTTCTGCGCTTCGAGTGCAGAAATTACATCGTTCGCAGATAAATCTCGCGAAGCCATTTCGTCAGGGTTTAGCCACACACGCATGGCAAACCTGGAGCCACCATTAAGCATGGTATCGCCGACCCCGGGTAGCCGCTTCAGTTCATCAATAACATACTGATCCGCATAATTCGCAAGGTAGCTAACATCTTGTTTACTTTCGGGAGAGTAAAGTTGGATACCCATGGCAAGGTTTGGAGATGACTTCTCGGCAGTAACTCCCCGTTGCTGTACTGTAGCGGGTAAGCGCGGTAGTGCGTTATTTACACGGTTTTGAACTTGGACCTGCGCCTGATCGAGGTCTGTTCCAAGAGCAAAGGTTACGACGAGCGTTAACTGGCCGTCACTTGTTGCAAGTGAGGAATAGTAGAGCATATTCTCAATGCCATTCATTTCCTGCTCTAATGGTGTTGCCACGGTTTCAGCAATGACTGTGGGGTTTGCACCGGGATATGAGGTAGTAACGACAACGGTTGGAGGCACCACTTCGGGATATTCGCTGATGGGAAGTTGAAAAACAGCAATTAGCCCCATAATGAGAAGTGCTAACGACAGCATCCCAGAAAGAATGGGGCGGTAGATAAAGAATTGAGTCCACTGCATCTCTATTCTACCTTTTTGCCACTACAGCGGGTGGGCTATCGGGCATTGCAAACAGCGTGGGGTTCACATTGATATGCACGAACTTGGGGGCTATTTCGCTTGCCAGTTGACTGCGTCCCGGCCCATTGACTGCGATAATATCCTCTGGCGAAAGCCCTGATACTACCTCGCGTAAATTGCCGTAGCGCTGACCAAGCATCACGGGCTGTCGTTCAAGCCGGTTTGAATCGGTCAGAGTGAGGACGTATCTTGTATTAAGGTCCGTACCGATCGCACGCTCTGGAACGATTATTCTGTTTTCTGGATCGCCCGTCGCGACTTTTACCCGAGCAAACGCTCCAGATTTCAACTGACCTTTGCTCTGCTCGAAGGCGGCGCGAACTCGTATGGTGCCAGTTTCCGGGTTGATCTTGTTGTCAATAAAATCGATATGTCCGGAGTGAGAGAAGGAGTCATCGGACAATCTTTGCAACAAGACTTCGTGACGTCCGCGAACAAGCTTGCCACTAAAATTTTGGTTCCAGGTTCGTTCGTTAACATCAATGTAGGCAAAAGTTTTTTCATTCGAGACAATCGTCGTCAGCACTGTCACTCCGGCAGTAACATAATTGCCCTTCGTAATATTTGCTCTGGATACTACGCCATTGATCGGAGCAGTTACGGATGTAAACTCGAGGTCTAGTTTAACGGCCTGGAGTTGAGCTTGAAGCGCCTTCAGTTCGGCTTCTTTCTGAAGAAGAATGGATTTGCGTGCCTCGACTTCTTCGGTAGATATAGCTTTTTGCTTGAACAACTCGGCTGCTCTATTACTTTCACTCCTGGCTTGGCTAAGCGCAAATTTGACTCTCTCGGTTTGCGCTTGAACATTGGATAGTTGTGCGCTGAAGGGTCGTGGGTCGATGGTAAACAATACATCTCCGGCGTTGACATGTTCTCCTTCGATAAACTCAACATTCTCAATGACACCGGATACTCTAGGTGTAAGCATCACATGCTCTGATGCTTCGAGTCGTGTTGTATAGGTGTGCCACTCTTGCAAAGGTTTGACCAGAACTTCGGCAACCTCCACTGGCAGTGAGGTTGTAGCTGAGAGTGGTTCAGGGACCTTCTGGCACCCGGCGAGGGTTGCCAGCAGGGTCTGAAGGATAATTGCCAGGCTAAAGTTTTTCACCGCAGTTCTCTGATGGGTAAAGATCGGTGCATGGTATAGGTGTGTGCGGTGCCGAAAAACGGTATATTTCAAAACTCTATGGTGCCGATACGGCACCAAAATCTTGTCAGGTCGAGATCAATATGGATACTGCGAGCCGGCTTCTGATGTTTCTGGAAGTGATCGAACAGGGGTCTTTTATACGGGCGGCGGAGCTCCGAAATATAGACCGCTCGGTCATTTCAAAGCAACTTAGCAAGCTGGAGGAAGACTTGGGTGTGCGTCTGCTTAACAGGACAACTCGCTCGTTTTCTCTGACCGCGGCAGGCGCAGAGATGGAAAAGAAAGCGAAAGAGTTACGATTCTTGATGCAGGATACAGTTAAAACTGCAGAAAATTTCCACTCTGAGCCTCGCGGTGTTTTGCGCATAGCCGCAGCTCCACTTATTGGGCGTCGATACCTGCAACCGGTAATCAATGAGTTCCAGAAGCGCTTTCCTCAAGTCGATGTGGAATTACGCATGGATTCCAGGGTCACAGACATTATTTCCGAAGGCTACGATATCGCGTTTCGTGTGGGGAAGCCCAAGGACTCATCAATTATCGCTCGAAAAATTGCTAGAAACAGAGTTGTAATAGCTGCAGCCCCCAGTTTTTTGCAGACGTATGGCGAGCCGAAAAGCATGCAGGAGCTTTCAGATTTGCCTGCGACCATGTTTATTAGCAGCAATACACGAATTCAGAGCCTTTTCTACTTTAATGAGATGGGAGAGCGTTGTGAGCAAAAGGTAAAAAGCGTTTTTCGCGCCAATGATGGGGAAGCTCTTGTAAAGAAGGCATTGTCGGGAACTGCGTACTTTGCAGCGCCGAGCTTTATACTGGAGCACGAAATTGCTGACGGAGCGCTGATCCCGATATTGACTGATATCAAGCTGATGGAATATGGCGCAATGTATGCCGCTTACCCTCACCGTGATATGCCTGCGAGGACAAGACTGTTTCTTGACGCTGTATGCGAATATATCGGTGACGGGATACCAATCTGGGAAACGTATATCCCGAACTTTGAGAGAATGTACTAAGTTGAATTGACTTGAATTTTGGAGGTTCGTGCCAGACCGGATCGTGAGCTTTAGAGTTCCCACGTTTCAGGGGTTACTTACAAATCTTGTTAATAGGATATTCTGCATTATTAATGGCGATTCTCATCGTATTACCTGACTTTAGGTAGAGATCGAATTTCAATTCCATAAATCGTGTGCCGAAGTCGACTGGACCCACCTCAATCCACAGCGCGGCGATCTGGCCCCGAAACCGGGGGCGGTTCGGTTCTGGAACCAGACGAAAGGCGAAGTGCATATTACAGCCGCAGAGAGGCAAGCCTCGTAGGTCTACATTGAAATTGAAAAAGGGCCCTACCTCGTGCTGCCGGAAGAAGATCATTTCGACAGTGGCGAGAGGCCGGTCACGTCGATGAACAGAACATCGTCTGGCTCAATGCTTTCGGATATTGCCTGGGTGGATGAAGACGGCGCGCAGTTGGCCTTCCTCTTGGGTGACACCGATGGACTGAACGGCACTTTCATCAAACTCTCCCGATGACTTTTAAGACGCCATCGAAAGAAGCTGCTCCACCTACCGCGCGGTAATGATAAGAGGTCAGCTAGAATACGAAGACAAGGGGCTGCTGCCCGGTATCGGTATCGAAGCCTTCGGCCCCGCTTCTCTGGAAATTGAAACTGCAGCCGAAATCGTACTTTATGTCCGCACCGACGGCAAACATGAGGTCAACCCGTGAGGCGGAACCGCTATGATGTTGAGGACCACTTTAATGAAAACGACTCTACTCACACTTAGTGTCTGCATTGTAGTCTTTACAGTCTTGGCCGGCGGCAAAACACCGGTCAAGGGCGCGGCCCTGAACGTTCTCCTGATCGTGGCGGACGATATGGGCTACTCCGACATCGGCGTGCTGGGCAGCGAAATCCAAACGCCGAACATTGACCGGCTGGCGGAACAGGGTACTCTTTTCACGCGCTTCTATACAGCGCCCACCTGCTCGCCGACACGCTCGATGCTGCTGACCGGCGTGGACCACCATCTTGCCGGTCTCGGCAATATGGAGGAGACGATGGACCCGCAGCAGGCGGGCAGGCCCGGCTATGAAGGCTACCTTAATCGGGATGTGGCAAGCATCGCGGAAATCTTCAGTGCGGCCGGCTATCAGACGTATATGGCCGGGAAATGGCATCTCGGCATGGAGTACGATCAGAGCCCCTATGCGCGCGGATTTCAGAAAACCTTTTCCCTGCTCGCCGGCGGTGCCAGTCATTTTGCGGACCGTGTCGGCCAGGATGTCTACCGCACGGTTGCGTACTATCGCCAAAACGGAGAACTGGTGAAGGAGCTGCCGGACGATTTCTATTCGTCCGATTATTTCACCAACAGCATGATTAATTTCATCGAAGAAGGTGATTCCGACCGGCCGTTCCTCGGCTACCTCGCCTTCACCGCCCCCCACTGGCCACTGCAGGCCCCGGCCGACGATATCCGGGCGCAGCGCGGAAACTATGAGGCCGGCTATGACGTCATCCGGGCACAGCGATTCCAAGCATTGAAAAACACTGGCATCGTCCCCGAAAACGCAGTGCAGCCGGCGGGCTCCGCACCGGCATGGGATAGCCTTTCAGTGGGGGAGCGTGCGCGCAGTCAGCGCATTATGGAGGTCTACGCCGCCATGGTGCACAATATGGATGCCAATATCGGGCGGATCCTGAATGCATTGAAAAATAGCGGGCAACTCGAAAATACGGTTGTTGTGTTTCTCTCGGACAACGGGGCCGACGGGCTGGAATTTAAAGCCGTTGCTCCGGCCTTTGAAAAGTGGACCAGTTCGTTCGACAACCGACTCGAAAACATCGGACATCCAAACTCCTTTGTGTCGTATGGCCGCGGATGGGCCCACACCGGGGAAGCCGCACACCAGGGGTTCAAAGGTCAGGTTACGGAAGGCGGCATGCGTTCGCCGCTGATCATTGTCAATCCCGCAGGCGGGGAGCAGGCGGCACGCTATACCCACCCCGCTACCGTCCGCGATATCCTGCCGACCCTGATGGAACTGGCAGGCATCCCGGATCATCTCGGAACGCTGCACGGTCGGACCGTACATTCCGTCAGCGGAATTTCCCTGCGCGTAGCGTTAAAGAATGCAGAATTGTCCGTACACGCAGGACAGCCCATCGGCGCGGAACTGTGGAATGCCAAGGCCGTCGTCATGGATGAATGGAAGCTGGTGCAGCAACCCGCACCCAGTGGCGACGGCTCCTGGAAACTCTACAACCTCAAGGAAGACCCGGGAGAAAACATCAATCGGTCCGCACAGCATCCCGACCTCCATCAGCAGCTACAGCAGGCCTATACCACCTACGCCCAGGAAAACAACGTGATCGAACCGACCTCTCCTTTCAAACTGGTAAAGCCGGTGAACCCGACGCCGAAAAAATAGGAGCGGCCGGGCGGAGCGATTGAATCAAGCAAAACCCCGAGAAGAAAAGAGCAGGAAAGTATACCTGCTGCACAAAGCAGGCGGCGTGGATAACTTCGGCATGGTCAATTCTCCAGGGCATGTAAAAGCCAATGCGGGATACGTCGCCTCGTTCGCCGACTACCTGGTAAAAAATCAGACAATCGTAAGCTTTGGAGGCGCCGCCGCCACAAGGCTTGCGGCCCTGACCGCACGCCAGATATTGGAAGCGCGCGTGATCCACGCCGTAAGTTTCCCCGTCAAGTAGTCAGTTAAAGAGTAGAATTTCTAGCAGACTTTACTCTGGCTTCCTGAGGCGTCAAATTCACCCTGTGAAGTTTCGAATACCTCGTATCGAGAGCGTGTGTCTAGATGAGTTGAAGAATTTTTTTTACAAAACTCTCATGCATGGTATTTTCATAGTGTTAGTGGCGAGTCGTTATTTTAACTATTTTTCAATAAGTTAAAAAATGTGGTTATTTACAATAGAGTAAGAGTAATTGCTCAGTCGATAATTGCTGCGCTTAGCCATTGATTAATTGCAAGAAAATCCCATATTTTCATTGGGTTTTTTGGTTTATAAACCGTATTTTCCATCGGTATCCTGCACGGTAAAGCACGGATCGATCGTGGTGGTGCCCCTCCCATGACCGATGGCCAATAAGTGTTAAATGCTACACTTGAGTTTAATTCAAAGCCATAAGTTCAGTCCCACGGTTGCGCCGCGGCGCTTCTTTGCTAATTTAATTTGTAAACTGGCGCTACTGACTCTCAAGGAGTGATCCATGGCTTTGGAAGGCGCATTTTATGCCTGTAAGTATTGATGCCCATACTGTTGCGCAGTCGGGCGCTTTACGTCTGGCGCAGCTTACAGGATTGAACGGCAAGTTCCGCTATCGTTACGACTCCGAGTCTGGTGAAGACCTGTCTGGGTATAACGTACTCCGCCATGCTGGCACTATCTGGGCGATGCTGGATGTTTACAGTACAACCCGGGACCCGGCACTGCTCGCAAGCGCGGAACGCGCTACCGCATTTTTATTGGATGGATATCTCCGGTTTTACAGGCGTGTACGAGGGGCATGTATCTGTGAAGACAATAAGATAAAGCTCGGGGGGAATGCGTTGTCGGCGCTGGCACTGTTGCAGGTGTACAGGCTGACCGAGGACAGCTTCCTACTCACGGTTGCAGAACGGCTTTGTGATTTCATGCTGGAGCAAAGGCGTGAGCATGGAGACTTCGTACACAAGCGATATTTTCGGTCTGGGAAAATATCGGCGTTCACTTCAGACTATTACGTCGGGGAGGCGTTGCTGGCGTTAATTTCTTGCTATGAAGTGACGGGAAACTCTGAAATCCTGCAAGAAGTGAAGTCGGTCGAGGTTGAGTTAGCGAATCAGGACTATGGTGTCAAAGAGCATTCTCACTGGATGCTGTATTCCCTGGAGAAGCTACAGCGTCATCATAATTCTCTGCATATTTATAATCATGCTGCGAAAATCGCTCGAGAGATAATCTCCAACCCTCGATATATAACGTGGCAACGCAGTACACCCACCGCCTGCCGATCCGAGGGTTTGCTTGCCTTTTTACGCATGGACCATGGAAATGCCCCCGACTATGCATTGATCCGCGCGGCCAAAGAGCGGGTGCAGGGAAATTTGCTTGAGCAAATGAAGTTCTATCTGCCGGACGGTAGTTTTGTGCGAGGTGGTGGGGACCGCAGGGACAGGGAGGTCAGAATCGACTACATACAGCACAACATATCTTCTTTCCTGCATTATGCGCGGTTGACAGAATAAACATACAGGGCCGGTGTGAACCTATGGTGGAGCTTTTGCGAAATGACTTTTCCGGGGAGCACTACATTCCAATTTCCCAGTTGTTTCGTGCGCATTTCAGACGTAATGGATGCACCGTAAAACGCATTGGGCGCATCTTGCAAGTGGAGTTCGAGGGGCGGGTTTGCCATCTGCTTCAGACGGAAACTCCATATACCTCCCTTCTTGCGTACCGGGTCCTCAAGGATAAACGTGTTGCCAAGTCTATTTTTGAACGAATAGGCGTGAATACCGCTGGCGGCGCTGCATTCGGTCCTGATGAGCGGCTCGCTGCGCTGGAGATGGTAAGGGAGCTTGGCCTTGCCGTGCTTAAACCGGCTGATGGGCGCAAGGGGCAGGGGGTATCAGTCGGGGTTACACCAGGAAATTTTAATGACGCCTGGATGTCCGCGGTGGCATCCACTCAGTCACAGGTTCTGGTTGAGCGATGTTTTGAAAATGGCGTCGAGGCTCGATACTGCGTAATTGAAGGCAGGTGTGTGGCGGTACACTCCAGGATTCCGCCCTATGTGATCGGCGACGGTGTCAGTTCAATACAGGAACTCAATGCAAGGCGTAACGCGTTGCGGTTGAAACTCAATCCGAGCAGGCGCAATGCCGAAGCAAAAATCGATGGGCACCGCAAGAACTTACTGGCAGAGCGAGGGTATATGCTCGACAGTATTCCGGAAGACGGTGAAAAAGTGGTGATCGACTGGAAAGCCGGGATATCGACGGGCGGTGACACGAAGGATATCACCAGTGAAGTTCACCCGGGAATGATTCAGGCGGTCGAGTCGATTGTAAGCGCTATTCCAGGTCTCGATGCATGTGGCGTCGATATCATCGCGCGGGATCACTCTCAGGCGCCAACCCGGGAGAACTACATCGTCGTCGAAGCCAATACACGCCCTGGTATCCGGGGTCATCAGTACCCGGATTTCGGTAAGCCGGTCGATGTGTGCGGGCTGATTGTGGAGTCAGTGATGCGTCGCTTGCGTGCAGATCAGCCCATTTTCTGATTTAGACCAGTCAGCTGAGCGATTTCCCTCTACCAGGGGCTCTGCGATCTGTCCGTTTGAAAAACTAAGGTCTTGCAAAGAAGGTGAGTACCGGATGTGAACCCGTGGTCAGGTAGGACACCTGATTTCGCCACCGGGTTGAGCAGCTATTTGCCGGCATCCGTTTGTCGTATTTCGCGATCGTTTCTACACTTTGTTCTCCTGCCTGTTTTTTAACCTACTGCCAGTGCAGCCGAACTGGATTTCAGGAAAAGTCAGTTATGTATGATTACGTAATAGTTGGAGCCGGATCCGCCGGCTGTGTGCTCGCCAATCGTCTATCTGCAGACCCCGAAGTCAGCGTTTGTGTCATCGAGTCAGGTCCGAAGGACGGCTTTGAGTTCATTCACACACCGGGCGCTTTCGGATACTTTATGTTCACAAAAAAGTATGACTGGTGCTACGACGCCAAGTCTGAACCGAATATTCGCAATGGGCAGCCTGTGTTCTGTCCTCGTGGTAAAACGCTGGGTGGCTCGTCCTCGATCAATGGCATGGTGTACACGAGGGGGCACCGATCGGACTATGACCGCTGGGCTGATCTTGGCAACGAGGGCTGGAGCTATGAGGAATGCCTGCCTTTCTTCCGTAAGGCGGAGAACAATGTTCGCGGCGCGGACGAATACCACGGGGTCGGCGGCCCGCTCGCAGTCTCCGACGGTGAGATGAAATTCAAGATTACCAAGGTGTTCGTGGAAGCCGCCCGTCAAACCGGCTTTCCGATAAATGATGATTTCAACGGTGCAGAGTACGAGGGATTTGGTCCCTACCAGTTTACGATCACCCACGGCCGACGCTGCAGTGCTTCGGTTGCCTATCTGCATCCCGCTATGAGCCGACATAACCTTACAGTACTCACCAACACAGATGTACTTCGCGTTGAGCTGGAAGGTAAGCGCGCAGTTGGCGTGGTTGTAAAACATAAGGGGGAGGAAAAGTGCATCCGTGCTAAGCGTGAAGTTATTTTATCGGCGGGTGCATTCAATAGTCCAAAGATACTCATGCTCTCCGGAATTGGCGATCCAGAAGAGCTCGCAGCACATGGTATTGGCGTGATGCATGAGCTACCGGGAGTTGGTAAGAATCTGCAAGAGCACGCGGATGCCGTAGTTCTCACAAAAAGTCATTTTCACGGTGGCGTGCAGTTATCTGCGATAGGGATGCTACAGATGGTGGGCGAAGGAATCGAATACTATGGCGCACATTTAGGAAAACTGCGAGCCTCGGTTATTGAAGGCGGCGGTTTTTTGAAAACCGATCCCGCACTCGATGTCCCGGATGTGCAGTTGCACACTATCCCACTTCTGTTCGATGACGCCGGTCGTGATCTTAAGTTGTTGCATGAAGATGGCTATTCTTGTCATGTCTGCTGTCTGAGACCGAAAAGCCGCGGTTTTGTTGGCCTGAATAGTGCCAACCCCTCCGATCCGCCCTTGATCGATTTCCAGTTCTTTAGCCACCCAGATGATATGAAGACGCTGGTTGCTGGGGTACGACTTGTACGCCGGCTACTTGCTGCGCCGGCTTTTGATAAATATCGTAAAGAAGAAATCCATCCGGGCCCGGATAAACAGAGCGATGAGGAACTGGAGCAGGCGATACGCGACCGACTGGGTGTAGTCTTTCACCCTGTTGGCACCTGCAAGATGGGGTCGGATGATATGGCGGTAGTAGACAGCCAATTACGTGTGCACGGCTTGGATGGGCTGCGTGTGATTGACGCGTCGATCATGCCAACAATTGTTGGCAGTAATACCAACGCTCCCACCATCATGATCGCCGAAAAGGCGGCAGAAATGATTCGCACTGGAGGCGGTGATACCGCATCTTGAATGTGGCTACCGGTATGGTTACGAGTTTCGTCAGTATTCGTGGCGGAATTAGTAACCATACTGTGGAGTACATTGTGATTAAAAGGCCGCCGGTCAATTGGAAAGGCTCTTGAGGGGGCTGCTGCCACTTTGCCGGCTGCCTATATTACACGAATGTGTAATCGCTCCGATTGGTAGTCACCGGGACTTCCGGAATCACAGAAAGATTGCGCTTTTCGCTACAGCAGCTAATCACTGTAGTACTATAGCCAGTATACGAATAGAAAAAGTAGCAACCATACCACGTCGACGAAATGCCAGTACCAAGCTACCCCCTCTAACGCAAAATGATCTCCCTTGTGGGCGAAGTGGCCCCTGATGGCACGACCGAGCATAGTCGTGATCATGATGACTCCCACTAGGACGTGGAAGCCGTGAAAACCGGTCAATAGGTAAAAAGTACTGCCGTAGATGCCGGCATTGAGAGTGAGGTTATTGCGTTGGTAGTCGTCAATGTATTCGTGAGCCTGCAGTCCGAGAAAGGTAATACCCAGCAGAATAGTGAGTAGTAGGCCCACTTTTAGTATGACACCGTGCCCCTTGGTCATTGCTCGGTGGGCAAAGGTCAGGGTCAGACTGCTTGTGAGTAGTAACAAAGTATTGGCTAGTGGCACGTGCCAGGGGCTGCTCAGCTCCGTGGCTCCAAGAAAACGCTGATTGTCCGGGTTTTCACGCAAGGGCCATTGGGCTTGAAAATCCGGCCACAGAGTTACGTTCGTTATTGGGTGTACTTCTCCTGATAACATGGGAATCACCCACAGTCGGATGAAGAAGTAGCCCGCGAAAAAACCACTAAAAAAAATAACTTCAGATAAAATAAACAACTTCATTCCGGAGCGAAATGATCGCCCCACCTGCTCGTTGTAGACCCCCGATAAATTCTCGTCGATTACCTTGCCGAACCAGCCGCACAGCGCCACCAATAACAGGGTGGCCCCGCACATCCAAATCCAGGGGCCGCTGGGGAGTTCGTGTAGCCAGCGGCCGATACCGGTGAAAAAAATCAGTAGAGAGAGGCCACAGAGTATGGGCCAGTAGGATGGAGCGGGGACATAATATTTTCCTTTCGGAGGGCCGGGCTCGCTCATGATTGATTCCCTGGTTTGATTGCACCGCTGTGCTTCGGGGGCGCCTCACGCTGGAGTGCAAACAGTGCGTAGGATAGGGTAAGAGTGGCATATTTTTCTGGGAGGGCGGAGTCGATCAAAAACACCACTGGCATCTTGATCGACTCGCCGGGTTCCAATGTTTGCTGCTCAAAGCAGAAACACTGGGTTTTGAATAAATAGTCTGTACCCTGGACCGGAGTGATACTGGGTATTGCCTGTACTGTCATGGTGGATGCGCTGTTGTTTCTCGCCACAAAATTCACCAGATAAGTCCTTCCGGTAGTTACCTGTAGAGATTTAACTAGGGGATAGAAATGCCAATTGAGCTGTTCAGCATTGGTGGCGACAAACTCGACCTTTAGCGAGTGTGGGGGAAGAACACTGCCAGCAGAAGGCTTCTCGGATATGCGTATCTTGCCAATGCCCAACGCATCACACATGAGGTCATACAGTGGTACCAGCGCGAAAGAAAACCCAAACATTATCAGTGTAGTGAGCGCCAGCTTAATCAGTAGCGGGCGCCGCGCTGGGGCAGATTCATTCTTCGCCATACTCAACCCACCTTCGGCGGGCTCTGGAAACTGTGGTGTGGTGGTGGCGAGCTCAGATTCCACTCCAGGCCTTCGGCACCTTCCCATACCCGGTTGCTTGCAAGTTGGCCTCGGCGCTGAGAGACGATCAGGTTGTACACGAATATCAGCTGACTGAAACCGAAGACGAACGCGCTCACGGACGAGATTAAATTGAAATCGGAGAACTGCAGGGCGTAGTCCGGAATGCGCCTGGGCATTCCGGCTAGCCCAAGAAAATGCATCGGGAAGAAAAGCATGTTCACTGAAACTGTCGACAACCAGAAGTGCCATTTCCCAAGTCGCTCATCGTACATGCGCCCCCAGAATTTGGGATACCAATAGTAGGCTCCTCCAAGAAAAGCGAAAAGCAGCCCGTTAACCAGTACATAGTGAAAGTGGGCCACAACAAAGTAAGTGTCGTGATACTGGAAGTCGGCTGGAGCTACTGCCAGCATGATTCCGGTAGCGCCGGCGAAGGTGAACATAAAAACGAAAGCGATTGCAAACAGCATGGGTGTTTCGAAGCTTATCGACCCACGAAATATAGTGGTGATCCAGTTGAATACTTTCATACCGGTTGGAACCGCAATCAGCATGGTGGCCAGCATGAAATACATTTGTGCCCCATAGGGCATACCGCTGGTGAACATATGGTGTGCCCAAACGATATAGGACAGGAAGCCTATGAGAACGGTGGCTGCGACCATGGTGCGATAGCCGAACAGCGGTTTACGGCTGAACGTAGGAATGATCTGGGAGATTACGCCGAATGCCGGAAGCGCAAGCACGTACACTTCGGGGTGCCCGAAGAACCAGAATATATGTTGGAATAGTAGTGGGTCGCCACCGCCGGCAGCGTCGAAAAAGGCGGTGCCGAAGTTGCGATCGAACAACATCATGGTCACTGCACCGGCCAGTACTGGCATGATCCCGATCAGGAGAAAGGCTGTGACCAGCCATGTCCAGACAAAGATTGGTAATTTCATGAAGGTCATACCCGGCGCGCGCATGGTAAAAATGGTAGTGATGATATTGATGGCACCGAGGATTGAGGAGATGCCGAGCATGTGGACTGCGAAAATCATGTAGTCAGTGCTGGGCGGGCCGTACGTGGTAGACAGAGGGGTGTACATGGTCCAGCCGAAATTTGGGGCACCGCCATCCATGAACAGGGTGCTGGAAAGCAGCACGGTGGCGAATGGCAGCAGCCAGAAACTCAAATTGTTTAGTCGCGGCAGGGCCATGTCGGGTGCACCAATCATCAACGGTATTAGCCAGTTGGCGAAGCCGACCGCCACAGGCATGATAAAACCGAATAGCATTACCAGGCCGTGAAGAGTGGTTAGCGAGTTGAAAAAATTTGGCTCGACAAATTGCAGCCCGGGTATGAACAACTCTGCGCGAATACACAGGGCTAAAGCGCCGCCGATAAATAAGTTCACCAGTGCGGTACACAGGTATAATGTGCCGATGTCCTTGTGGTTGGTGGTGGTGGCCCAGCGATGGAGGAAATCCAGTACGCGCTTACCTTTGCTCTCTTGGCTTGTCAAAGTTTCGCTTTGCACGGTATTCATCTCCTGCGCGCCTGGATCTGGGAAGGGAGCACTAGGTCGCCGGTATCGTGCTCCCAGGCGTTCCGTTCGTAAGTGATGATTGCAGCCAATTCCTCGTCGTCGAGCTGGGGGGCGTAGGCCTGCATGGCGGTATTGGGCACGCCGAACATCACCAGGTCGATGTGACGATTGACATCGGTACTTGTGGCGATAGAGCTATCACGCAACGAGGGGAAGGTGGGCGGCATACCGCTACCGTCTGGCTTGTGGCAGGCACTGCAGTGCTGGTCGTACAACGCGGCGCCGCGTTCCATTACCGCGGGTAAGGTCCAATTCTGGCTCAAGGATTTTCTTATCGGAACATTTTTGCGTCCGGCGATCCATTGATCGAATTTCTGTGGTTCGACTGCCTTGACCACAATGGGCATGAAGCCATGGTTGACTCCGCAAAGTTCGGCGCACTGACCTCGATAAATACCCGGTCGATCAATGCGCGCCCAAGCTTCGTACATGTAGCCGGGGACTGCGTCGCGCTTTATACCCAGCTCTGGTACCCACCAGGAATGGATGACATCATTTGATGTGACAATGAAGCGCACCTTGCGATCTGTCGGAAGAACCAGTGGTTCGTCTACTTCCAGCAGGTACCAATCGTTTTTCGCTTTGGCCCCGACCACCTCCGCCATAGGCGTGGCCAGGTTACTGTAAAAGCCGATACCGTGATCCATGTATTGGTATTGCCATTTCCACTGGTATCCGGTCACCTTGACCGTTAGGTCGGCAGCGTCGTAGTCGTCCATATCCACAAGTAATCTGATGGACGGTATGAGGATTGCGGTGATGATGGCGATAGGAATCACCGTCCAGGTGATTTCCAGGAGGTTGTTCTCGGAGAAGGTGGAGGCGACAGCACCCTTGGATTTTCGATAACGGATGACGGAGTAAATCATGACTCCGTAAACCACAGCCATGATACCGACGACAATCCAGATTACCTGCATATGCAGGTCGTAGATTCCCTGGCTGACGGGGGTTACGCCGCGCGGCATATTGACTTGCGCTGCAGCCGCCGCGGCGTTGGAAACCAGGCTCAAGGCCAGCGCGCAGAGTAGGACTACCATAACGAGAAATCCTTATCCGGTTGGGCCTGCTCGGCCATGTATTTCACCGCCTCGACCACTTCTTCGCCACTGCATGTGGTACACCCCCCCATAGGAGGCATTCCATTCATTCCCTTAAGGGTGTTGTGAAGCAGTACGTCAAAATTCTTATTCAGTCGCGCAGCCCATTGTTGTCGGTCACCCAGTACGGGTGCTCCCAGAGCACCTTTATCATGGCAGGATGCGCAAGAAGCCAGGTATATAGCCCTGCCTGTATTGTGACTGATAGCAACCGGCCTCGGCGACTGAACAATGCCGGTATATTGCCGCCATTGCGAGTCTGTGAGGGATTTTTTGATGATGTAGTCTACCGCTGATTCAATATCCTTATTATCGCAGCTCACACACGCGCCGCGCGCGGGCATATTGTTGTAGCCTGCAATGGCATGCTGGTAAAGCGTGGCGATAGGTCGGGCCTGGAGGCGGCGCCACCAGTTATCACTGTCCTTGATGCGAGGTGCACCCGCCTCACCATCGACGTGACACAAGTTGCAGGCATTCCAGAACACTTGTTCGCCGCGTTTCAAATGTGGCTGACCGGCTCTGCGCTCATCCAGCGGTCGCGGTTGCTTACTGCGCACCGATTTCAGGTATTCTGCCACCGCGAGTGCATCGGTTTCGGTAAGGTGTCGCAGACTATTATGGTTGGCATCTGCCATGGGACCGCGCACATTTCCTGCGCTGTTAATCAACTTGCCTTCGTGGAAAACGTCGGCGATCTGAAAGCGGGGTGCCGTTTCCAGCCCGCGGCTGGTGATGTCTGGCGCCCAATATCCATCGATCATTGAGCCGGTAAGATAATAGCGGTCCTTGGTGGCGCCCAACAGATTCATGGGTGTATGGCACATGCTGCAGTGGCCAAGGCCCTCGACGATATATGCACCGCGATTCCATGTCTCGGAACGATTTTGGTTCGGCGTGAATTTGCCTCGATCAGGGTAAAAAAACAGCAACTTCCAGCCGTACTGTGCAAGCCTCACGTTCGCTGGAAAGGGAAGGGTGTTTTCCTGGTTCTCACGTTTTACTGCGGGAATGGCCTGGAGATAGGCCCAGAGGTCTTTTAGATCTGACTCAGTTACCCGATTGAAGTAGATGTAAGGAAACGCTGGAAAAGAATTTGAGCCGTCGGGTCGAATTCCCTCCTTCATTACCTTTATAAAGTCTGCTTCGCTCCAATTGCCCAGGCCAGTAGCCTGGTCAGGTGTGATGTTGGGAGTGTAGAAAGTGCCAAATGGAGTTGGGATGGGCAGTCCACCGGCGAAAGGTTTGCCGCCCTCGGTAGTCGTATGACAGGCCAGGCAGTCACCGATTTTTGCCAAGTACTCTCCACGCCGGATTGTCTGAGCCTGGGCACCGGTGCCGTAGTCTACCGGCGGGTAGGTGGGGTAAGTAGTGATGAATTCCAGTTTTTTTGAAATGGGGTGGAAGGCGTAGCTCAACGGAACCGCACATAACAAACAGGAGAAGAATGCGGCGACAATTGATCGGCGGTTCCTCGTGAGGAATTCCGCTCTCGAGTTTTCTGTTCCCAAGGTGTTCCTTCCATCATCCTGACGTTGAATGTTGTATCGCCAATTGCATTTTTTCGAACAGGAGTAAATATCTGCGCCAGCCATCGGTGGGCGTAGACTAAATGTCATTCAATTCTGTAACCGAATTTTAATGCAAGGCTGGAAATTGCAGCCTATGTCGTTGACTACACCAATAATGGCGCTCCCCGCAAATACTGTATAGTTCGCGTAGTTACATTCCGCAAATAAAGAAATAGTGTCAATTCTGGCATTTATCACTCCTGATTGAACAGGTAACACCTATCGCGATAGGTAGCCAATGGATCGATTTTTCCGGCGTGTAGGAATTCCAGCGTCGACTCAAACGGATTTGTTGATTTGGCGCTCTGCCCATGGCAAGTGCATTCCGTATCGGTGCTCTTCTGGGAAGTGTATAACCTGGATTACAAGTACTGTCGATTTAGGCATTCGATTACCTATTAAGGCGCGCGTAAGGAACGTGGTCTATCCGGTATAGTGTATTTATTGCTCAAATATTTTGTCCCAATACCCGGTGCGGTCGCGCATTTCTTCCTTCACCGGTTCTGGCAATAAATTGATGGGATTACTATCAGTCCGTACTTCCCATCCACCACCAAGCGCGAGATAGACTTGGATCAGATTTACCGCAACCGCGCCTTGTGCTTGCACGAGCAAGTCTTGTTGCTGTGCGTCCGCAGTGAGTGTGCTGATAACGGTGTTGAACCCAATCTGCCCGTTTGTGTACTGAGTAGTGGAGATGGTGACGGACTCACTCGATGCCCGTGCGGCACGCTGTAGAAGTGTGAGTCGATCAAATGATTTTAAATAGGCGACGATTGCATTTTCAACATCCGCTTGTGCATCTATTACGTACTGACGATATTCCTCCACCAGCTCCTGGAAACGGGCGTCCTGCAGACGTACATTGCTGCGCAGTCGACCGTAGTTAAACAGATTCCATTGAAAGCCCCCGAGAAGACCCCAGGTTTCGCTCTTGCTTGTAAATAGATCGCCAGGTGTAGTAGCTTGCGAACCGATAGATCCGGCGATAGAAAATGCAGGATAAAGCTCTGCACGCGCAATCCCGATTTGCGCACCTTGCGCGGCCAGACGTCTTTCAGCTGCGCGTATATCCGGTCGCTGGCGCAGCATATCTTGTGGCATGCCAATGGCGATTTTCAGAGGCGGCGAAGGAATCCTGCCGGGTTTTCCCTCGAGTTGACTGACGCCATCGGGGGGAAGCCCGAGGAGAGTAGCCAATGAATTTTTCAATTGCTGAAGCGTCGTCTCCAGTACAGGGACAGATGCCTTTGTATTATTTAATAGCGTGTCTGCCTGCGCGACGTCCAGGCCACTAACGGCACCGGCGTCAAATTTTGACTGCGCAATTTTTAAGCTTTGTTTCTGCAGGTCAATATTGCGTTCCGCAACAAAAATCTGTGATTGAGTTGTGCGTATCAGGATATAGGTCTGGGCGATTTGTGCCACTAATGATACTAGAACACCATCGTAGTCTGCGGCACTGGCACTGAGCTCAGCGGCTGCGCTCTCAACCCCGTGGCGAAGTCGCCCCCACATATCAAGCTCCCAGCTGAGATTGAATCCTACGTTATAGTCATCGATGATGATGTCATTCTCTTTACTTCTTGAAGCAGAACCGGTTAGCTGTTGCGATTGGGGGAACTGATTGCCGATGGCGATGGCTAATTGCTGTTGTGCCTGAAGGACGCGTAGCGATGCAGAACTCAGGGACAAGTTTTCTTGTAGCGCAAAACCCACTAGATCATTCAAAACAGGGTCGGAAAAAGCCGTTTCCCACCATGCCACGTTAACCGGAATTTCAGTGGTTAAACGGGAATCAGTTTCATAAATCCAGCTCTCCTGTACGGGAACAGGTGGTTCTCGGTAGTCTGGGCCGAGCATACAGCCGTTAACAAGGAGGACACAGGAGCCGGCGGCAACGGTCGATCGGCTGCGGAGGTAAAAATTACGCCACCTATTTTTCACTTGATTCAGCGCCATCATGGACAGTGGCTGTTCCACTCCTGACTGTGATCGAACAGGTAGTGCCTACCCTGAGGGCGATATTTTCCGGGATCATTTTTAGGCGAATTCGAACCGGTATCCGCTGTGCAAGCCGAATCCACTCAAAGGTTGGGCTGACATTGGGCAGTAAATCGTAGCCTGGGCTACCATCCTGTTGTGAGATACCCCAGCCGAGGCTTTCCACGCGTCCTTGAAGTGGGTGGTCAGGGTACGACATCAGAGTAACTACGGCATCATCACCTGGCCGTATTCTCGCAATTGTAGTTTCTTTGAAATAGCCTTCGATCCAATAATCCTCGGCACTGACGATCGCCAAGGCTGGCTGGTTCGCCATCGCATGACTACCAACATGCAGATTCAAGTCGGTGACATAGCCATCAACTGGCGCAACCAGTCGTGTAAATTCAAGATTCAGCTCTGCCTGGCGCACGGCAGCCCGGGCGGCGCGAATACTGGCATTGGCTTCACCCAGTTGGCCAAGCTCTGCTCGAGCCTCCTTTAGTTGTGAGCGCGTACCGGAAAGTGACGCCCTAGCCTGAGCTAAGGCCGCTTGCGCGGCCCTACGCTTTTCCAGGGCAACATCATACTGTGCCTGCGCCGATTCCAGTGATCTTTGAGAGGTGGCTCTTTGTGGTAGTAAGTGTTGTTGGCGCAAGAGCTCCGCTTGGTATTTTTTGATTTCGGCGTCGAGCTCTTTGATTCTACTTTCCGCCTGCCACACGGCTGCGTCAGACTCCTCAACCTGCGCTATTGCAGCTTCTACTTTTTGTTCCTGTGCCAAATAGCTGTCATCAGTCTTGTCGTATTGTGCTCTGGCGCCGGCCAGTGCAGCCTGATAGGGACGTGGGTCAATTTGAAAAAGTAGATCTCCCTGGTGTACAAACTGATTATCTTTGATTGGCACTTCAATCACCTGACCGGAAACATTCGGTGTCATTTGAATGATATTCGACTGGACCTGTCCGTCGCGTGTCCAAGGGTTGTTTAGAGAACTCCAGAATTTAAGCAGCGCAATGAGCAACGCTATCAGCAGGACAGAGCCGGTCAGGAGGTACTTGCTGAACAACTTCAAGGGTCAGATCCCAATAAACAGATTGCCGATCACCAATGTGTAAATGACACATATGCTTAGCAGTACCAGTGGCGGGTGGACAAAATGTCGCGAAATTCGATAACGATCCATCAGGCGAGCAGAGTATAGGGTAGCGATCAGACCAACGATACTGGCGATCAATAGCGGCGGAAAATACACGCCGCCCAAGGAAATTTCGTGTGCCATTGGAATATCCTTGTCCGCAGTACATTTAGTAAAAGCGTGTCTCCGTCCACTTCTTCCAGTCGATATGAGTTGCGGCCGTTGACAGCTCAGAAAGCGTCCCGCCGGTACAGTGTGCGAGTCCGAGTAGCAACAGCTGAGAATCGCGCTGGTTCGGGACACCATTCCACTTTAGTCCCGATTCTGGGACCGTGGACGACTCTTTTTGTATTCTGCGCCACACGTTGGAGTCGTGTGGGCATGTGTCATGGGTAAAGCAATGATGGGATAGAGTCTGGATGTCGCTGATAATTGCATTGCGCCATGCCACAAACGCGGGTGTCGGCACGTATTCATGAGAAGCTTCCAGCGCAATGACTGCTTCTAGCAACTTGTCGATACGGATACTCAAAATCTTGGCGTTTTCTGCAATGTTCTGAAGCACGGAAATTCCATTGTCAGGTAGCAGATTAGGGCTTACCAGCCCCGCTAGCGATACAAGCTTCGGGGGTATTTTCTTCAGTACATTGCGATGATAGTGGGTGCGCCACTTGAAAAACCATTTACACTGAAATATTTTCCGGCTGCTTGAGGGCGGCTTAGTGGCGTATATCTGTTTGACTAAAATTTCAACGCTGTCGAGGTATTTTTCTAGTAGCCTTGCAAATATTCTTTCCGGTTTTGGGGGGGTGGGAATGTAGGCCGCGACTACCAAAATTATGACGACAATCACCATGGATAGAGCCAGATCTGCAACAGCGAGGAAGCTATAAACCTGCTGGCTTTGTATGTTGAAAACGTTTAGAAATAGAGCGAGTGCAACGCCTTTTCCTGCAGCTTTGGCGGGTGAAGAGAAAGACTGACAGATTGCGAATATCGCCAGAAATAGTACTGTGCCCAAGCCCCAGTAGCTCGAAAGGTGGGGCAGTACCAGTAGATATAGAGTTGCGGCCGAACCGATACTGATCAAAATGGGACCAACGAGAAGCCACGGTGACATGAACGGTACTGGCGCCAATGCCAGGCCCAGTGAGGCCGCGGTGATTACAAGATTTGGTCCTCCAGGGAGACTCGGGACATAAATGAACAGCAGGTAGGCCATCCACATCGTGAAGTAGGCTCGTAATACCGCCGCAAGTTGCTGTGGATCAGGTAGCATGAAGTGAGCTGTCGCGTCGGCGGCGGGAGAGGACGATGTAATCTTACTGCTGCTACTGCCTGTTCGTATCGCATATGCGCTTTGCCACATAGAGAGAATACATGCTTGTAGTTCGTTTAATGCATCTCTGATTAGCTGCAGCCGGGCCACCTCTATCTCCCCTAGCTGGTTTAATATTCCAGTGTTGGTCTGCAGGGGGGGGACTTTGGGGGGGGTGGTATTGCATTCCGCTGACGAAGTGGGGTCAGCCTTTTCCATGCAATCAATAAGGCACTGCTGGAATATTTCCAGATTTGGAAAGTATTCACGAACGGGCAAGCTGCTTGTTTCTTTCCATTCACTATTGATTTGCAGCAATGTATCGGTGAGGCGTTCTGAGTTATCTGCAAGGTATTGCCATTGGCGACGTAACGTGCGTACAGATTGAGTATCTGATATGGCAGCAGTAACAAGTGCTCCCAGTTTGGATTGCTCCGCATACAGTTGTCGAAGCAGGTGTTGGGGTTCGGCTTGAAGCCGCTTTTTCTTCGACGACAATTCGTGAAGCAACGAAACTTGTATATTGCGTAATATCTCGCACTGTGTAGTCAGTTTACTTCCAGAGGTACGGGGCCATAATAGAGAGGCCACTAGTGAATAAATCAGTATCCCGAGTCCGGTCTGCTGTGTACGTAGAATAGCTACCTTGAAGGGGTCCACGGATGCGGTCGCCGCATCCACACAAATAATGACTGAGACAAAGCCGGCCACCACCCAAAAATAGGCACGCTGACTGTACAATTGCATATAGGTGCAGATCGCGATCCAGGATGACAGGGCAATTATGAATAGCCAGCGCTGTTGTGAAAACAGAGCGATGATCGTGATGGCGATGACGGCGGCAAGTAGAGTGCCGCCCATTCGCATGGCAGCTTTGTTGAGTGATGAGCCCAAAGAGTCAAGACTGACGAATACTACGGCGAAACCAGCCCAGGCTGGATTGTGCCAACCCAAGCTCAACGCAATGCCGTAAGTCACTACCAGGGCGAGAGCCGTTTTCAGGGATTCTTTTGTGGTACTTGTCAGCGGAAAGGTCATCCGCGCTACCATTCGTGCAGCGATAACATAGTGAAAATATAGTGTAGATCCCGGGACATGCTCGTTGTCTACACTGCATGTCATCTAAAACGGTATAGAAGCGCTGATTTCTCATGATGAAGTGGTGCGAATACGTATTGGTGTCAGTGTGCCACTACAGCTTTTTATTGCGTTGGAGGTGTCTTCATGCTGAATAATCTACTTATTGCTTCACTTTTACTTGTGATAACTACAGTGATTCATGCTGCGGGAATGGAAATTTCTTTGCGCTGTAGTCGCGATATTTTGCGGTTTAAGATGGGGCATCCTAGTTTGGCGCTTATCAAGCCACTGGTAATTTCTTCTGTTGTTGTTTTGTTGTTTGTCGTGTCAGTGCTCGAGGTGATGGCCTGGGCGTACGCTTATACGTTGTTGGGGGCTATCGAGAATTTTGATTCCGCAACCTATTTCTCAATGGTGACGTTTACGACACTTGGTTACGGCGATATTGTTCTGGATGCCCGTTGGCGTTTACTCGGTTCATTTCAGGCCGCCAGCGGTATCATCATGTTTGGTTGGACTACAGCAATTGTAATTTCCGTTGTCCAACGGGCTTATGGAAAAAGTAATATGAGCTGATTACGTCGGATCATTTAGTAGTGCTGGCGTATTAAGACGCTTAAATTTCAACTCTTCATCCTCGCAAGTCAATTTCAAGAACCCTGGATAATCGCTCCATGTCGAGCTCAGGCTCGCAATTGGCTAGCGCTATACCTGCCCTGTTATTCAGTGTATCCCTACACTCTCATCATGAAAAGTTTTAAAGTTTAGGTTAAATGTATTCAATATAATTAATGTTGTTGTTGCCTTAGAATACGGGTATTCAGCGTCAGCGGTTTGAAGCTCCGCTGTCAGAAAAAGCCCGAATACCGTGATACTCAGTGCAGTATGAGTTCAGAGGTCGGGGTCAGATGTAGGGATAAAGGACTACTATGAGCAACAAGTTCACATTTGTCATCAAGCGCATTGATTTCAACGAGAACTATCACCCTTTGGAAAATTCTCGGATCACTACCAACTTCGCCAATCTGGCCCGTGGGGAGCGTCGACAGGAGAATCTGCGCAATGCTTTGCGAATGATTGACAACCGCTTCAATGCCCTGGCGCACTGGGATAACCCGAATGCGGATCGCTATTCCGTGGTACTCGAAATCATTTCCGTGGACATCGATGTACAAGGTAATGGAGAGACTTTTCCGACGATAGAGGTTCTGAAAACGAATATTATCGATCGCAAAGCTGGTAGGCGCATTGAAGGTATCGTGGGCAATAATTTTTCGTCTTACGTGCGGGACTATGATTTCAGCGTATTACTGTCGGAGCATAATAAGGGAAAGCAGCAATTCAGCCTCCCGGAAAACTATGGTGATCTTCACGGAAAAATATTCAAGTCTTTCCTGGGCTCCAATTCCTATAAAGAAAGTTTTAAAAAGCCACCGGTAATCTGTCTGAGTGTCTCAAGTAGTAAGACATACTATCGCACAGAAAATAAGCACCCGGTGCTGGGTGTCGAGTACAGGAACGACGAGTATTCATTAACGGATGAATACTTCGCGAAGATGGGGTTGCGGGTTCGTTATTTTATGCCTCCGGGTAGTGTTGCTCCCCTGGCGTTTTATTTCGCTGGTGATTTGCTGGAGGATTATTCAAACCTTGAGCTTGCGAGCACCATCAGCACCATGGAAACGTTTCAGAAAATTTATCGGCCGGAAATATATAACGCGAATTCAGCCGCTGGGAAAATCTTTCGGCCCAGCCTGAAGCATACCGATTATTCTTTGACCCAGGTTCAGTACGACCGGGAAGAGCGTAATCAATTGGCGTTAAAGCAGGGGAAGTTCACCGAAGAGCGGTTTATAAAACCGTATAAACGTATCCTCGATCAGTGGGCAGCTCATTACGCTGTTTGATCAACCAGAAAATAAGATTTTTACTATGCAAAAATTATTGCCGACCTCTACCGCGGGCAGCCTGCCCAAGCCGTCATGGCTGGCCGAGCCGGAAAAACTCTGGTCCCCCTGGAAGCTGGAGACTGCTCAGTTGACGGAGGGCAAGCGGGATGCACTCTGCCTCGCGCTGCAGGAACAGCAACAGGCGGGTATTGATATTGTCAGCGACGGCGAGCAGACCCGGCAACATTTTGTAACCACCTTTGTTGAGCATCTCACCGGTGTCGATTTTGACAAGCGTGAGACTGTGCGAATTCGCGATCGGTACGATGCCAGTGTACCGACGGTTGTCGGAGCAGTGTCCCGACCAAAGCCGGTTTTTGTGGAGGACGCCAGATTTTTGCGACAGAAAACAAGCAAGCCAATCAAGTGGGCCCTTCCTGGTCCGATGACGATGATCGATACGTTGTTCGACAACCACTATAAGAGCCGTGAAAAGCTCGCCTGGGAGTTTGCCAAGATTCTCAATCAGGAGGCCCGGGAGCTTGAGGCGGCGGGTGTCGATATCATTCAGTTTGATGAGCCTGCGTTCAATGTGTTTTTTGACGAGGTGAACGACTGGGGAATCGCCACCCTGGAAAAGGCCATCGAAGGGCTTCGCTGTGAGACCGCGGTGCATATCTGCTACGGCTACGGGATCAAAGCGAATACGGACTGGAAAAAGACGCTGGGCTCAGAATGGCGACAGTACGAAGAGACCTTCCCCAAGCTGCAAACGTCCAGTATCGACCTGATCTCTCTGGAGTGCCATAACGCCCGGGTGCCTATCGAACTGTTGCAGCTGGTGCGAGGTAAAAAGGTGATGGTGGGCGCTATTGATGTGGCGACCAATGACATCGAGACTCCGGAAGAGGTGGCCAATACCCTGCGTGAAGCCCTGCAATTTGTAGATGCGGACAAACTTTATCCGTGTACCAACTGTGGCATGGCGCCGTTGTCCCGTAGGGTTGCCAAGGACAAGTTAAACGCATTGAGTGCCGGTGCCGAGATTGTCCGGGGAGAGCTTTCGCGCTAGCGCTGTTCCGGCAGTGCTCTCGATCTGGAGGTCTCGATTCTGAGCCCTCGATCTAGAGCCTGTCCCCAACGCTCACTGTTGTATCCAGATTCAGGACGGATTATGTCACTACCCAAGACGGCCATCGAGCCGCTGCACTTTCGTCAGGCCCTCGGTCACTACGCCTCCGGAATCACCGTGATTACGTCGCAGGTTGGTGAGGAGCCTGTGGGGTTCACCTGTCAGTCATTCTATAGCGTATCAATGCACCCACCACTGGTTTCCTTCAGTGTGATGGCGAGCTCATTCAGTTATCCCAAGATCCGCAGGGCAGGGCGTTTTGCGGTGAATATACTTTCTGGCGCGCAGGTGTCCGTGTCCAATCAATTTGCCCAACAGGGGGAAGATAAATGGCATGGGATCGACTGGCAGCGATCGCCCCTGGGTAACCCAGTGATTGCGGGTTGCCTGCATTGGCTCGATTGCGAAATACACGCCGAACACGCCGCCGGGGACCATGTCATTGTTATTGGTGAAGTGAAGGCCCTGCAGTCACCCGCCGATATCCCCGAGCAACCGCTGCTGTATTTCAGAGGACAGTACCGCAATCTCGCGGCCAATGTGCCGGCGTAAGCGGGGTCTAAGGTACGGTGGTCGTGCCGGGTGATGGTCGTAAACGTCGTGATGGGTGTGCGCGATGGAGGTTGGTGCGGCTTAGCGCCTGTGCCCGAACGGCGCGGACAGCGCCCGCAGGTTCTCCAGTAGCTTCTCGGCCCGGGCGATATTGGCTTGCAGCTCGACATTTTCCGGGACGAGGGCTTGTGCCTTGCGCCATACCGCCAGTGCCTGCTCAATTTCGCCCTGGCTGTACAGTTCGTTGCCGGTTTTCAGCGCAGACGCTACGCGGGCACTTTTCTGGGCGTTGAACTGCGCCTGCAGCGGTGTCAGTTGTGGGTGTCGCGGTGCTTTTTTCTGGAACTGGTTTAAATGCTGCTGTGCGCGGATCAGGTCGCCACTGGCCAGCGCCTGCTGCAATTCCGCAATGGGTAGCGGGTCCATTTTTTTGCGCGGTGGTTTTGCGCGGCGCGGCTGCGCCGGTCGCAGCCGCTTTTCCACGCTGTTCAGATCCCGCTGGATCGCATCTCGTAATGCCGTGTTCTCAGCCAGCTGCAGGTCGCTCCCCAGAAGGCCCAGGGCCACGGTCAGCGCGCGCCGTGCCAGCTGGTCGTCGGTGCGTTGTTCTCGCTGTAATGCCCGCTGAGCGTTTTCCAGCAGCGATTTCGCGGATGCGTTGCGTTTGCGGTGAAAGTTTTTTAGCTCCAGCCAGTTCATGACGCCCGGCCCCTGCAGCTGCTCCAGGCGCTGGTAAGCTTGCGCGTCTTTTAACAGTTGCTCTCCGCGGTGAATTGCCAGCTCCATACGCACCCGGTCTTCATGCAGGTGACGACGGGTCTGCAGTTGCTGCAGGGCACTGTTGAGCCTATGGCTGTCTGGCAGCAGGTCGAGTGCGCCTTTGAGTAGCTCGCTGGCACTGTGCCAGTCATTCTGCGCCTCCAATTCTGTCGCCGTATGCACGGCGTCCCGTGCAAACGCCTTCAAAGCTTCGTCGAGCCGGGTGGTCTGCTGCTGTTGTGCGGGGGAGGGGTGAGGTTGCTTCTGCAGCTGTTTCAAAGCTGCAGACTGCTGGCGAACCTGTGCGACTTGTTGATGCGAAAAACCCGGTAGTGACGGTGAGGTAACGGGCAGCAGGCTGCAGCCCGGCAGGAGCGGTAGCAGCAACAGGCCGGTCAGGTACCACGCGGGCGCGTGCCGGCGATCAGGCATGATCGACAGCTCTCCGCACTGGTGATTGCGTGTGATGTTGCAGTATCTGTTGCAGGTTGCTTTCCAGCGTCTTGCGGGCGTCAGTGCGGATATCGTGTACAGAATAGGCCTGTACCGGAAGAGATTTGCCGCGTATTGAGAGAGCCTGCTCTCTGCGGGCAACGATGCGTGGTTGCAAAATATTGAAGAGTTGCTCCCGAATAATGATCTGGTCCGGCGCTGCCTCACAACACAGGCGGGAGGCAAGATTGACGGCGTCGCCGACCACGGTATATTCCATGCGCTCATCCGAGCCAAGGTTCCCCGCCAGCATGGCTCCACAGTTGATACCGATACGGAACTGTACTTCCGGGCGCCCTTCGGCACGTCGCTGCTGGTTCAGCCGCGCCGCCATCTGCTGAATCAGAACGCCACAGCTCACCGCGTTGAAGGCGTGGTCCGTATCATCTTCCAGCACCCCGAATACCAGCATTGCGCAGTCGCCAATAAATTTGTCGACGACGCCGCCATAGAGTGCGCAGGCGCGGGAAATATATGAGAAGTACTCGTTGAGCAGTTCAGATACCTGGCAGGGCTCCAGCTCTTCCGACATGGCGGTAAAGCCGGTGATATCCGCAAACAGGACCGTGGCTTCGATGGGGCGATCCACCAGCCGCACTTCATCCAGGTTGGCGAGCACCTTGTCTGCAACACTTTTCGATACGTAGCGGGAAAATACCTGCTCAACCTGAGACTTTTTCAGCAGCCCGGCGGCCATATTGTTGAAGCCTTCGAACAGGTAGCCAATTTCGTCGTTGCGCTGTTGGTGAATTCGGGTTGCCAGATCGCCGCGGCCGATGGCCTCGGTGGCCTCCATCAGGCGATGAATCGGCAGTGACAGGCGGCGGCTGAGCCAGTAGGCCAGAAGGGAGGCCAGCAGGATCATGGCCAGGGTGGCGTAGATCACCGCGGTGCGGGCCTCGCTGGCGGCACGATCCATCAGCGAGGCCGACAGCGTGACCACCACTGAGCCAACCCGTACATCCTGATACATCGCCGGTGCTACAAAGCTGATGACCCGCTCGGGAGCTGCGGCCGGGTCGCGGTGAAACCACGGGTGCGCACCGCCTTTGGGGGAGGCCAGTGCGGAGGACGCAAGCGCGGGTTGAATACCGGAGGTGGACAGCAGTTCGCCGCTGTGGGCGTAAATACTGGCGCCGAGCACTTTCGCTTCCTCACCCAGATTGGCAGTGAGCAGGCTCAGGCTGAGACTGTTCTCCGAAAGAATGGGTTCGCTGGCCTGACTCGCCAGCTGGGCCGCCATGGCGTTGCCAAAATCATGCAACTGGGTGCGAATCAGGTGATTCTGTTTGTCACTGATCAGCAGGCCGAGGGTCGTCATGCCCAGCACCAGCAATAATGTCATGGCCAGTGCCAGCTTGAATGCGATGGGGACGTGACGGGGCCGCAGACGCGCCAGGCGCACTCGTAGACCGGCAATCACGCGCTTCATTGTCGATCTGTTTTCGGTGGTCATAGATAGCCGGTCAGGGGACGCATGAGATGCGCTCAGGATTATTCGTTATGTGTACCGGGGAGCCTCTGAACCTGTCCGTGTTGTCTGGCGTGACCGGAAGGCAGCAGGCAGAACGCGGTGGTCGCTGCCCCGAACCGGGAAATTATAGCAAATTTCTGGCCGATTTATGACCAGTGTCGCACGAAGACACCGGGGAATTTCAGGGGGCCGCAAGGGGTAAATCCGGGCAGCGGATTCACCTCCGGATTGGCCGGTTTGAGGATTTATGTGTCGTGAATCGATTCAATTCTCGCAATCCATGCCATCGCCGTCGACGGAGATGGTGGTGCCCGCTTTTCCGGCGATGATGTGTTGCAGGTCCCCCAGCGCGCCGATGGCGGCGCGCTTGCCGGTGTTCTCGGCAAACTGACACGCGGCCTTGACCTTCGGTCCCATGGAGCCCGCTGCGAAGGGAATATCGGCAAGGGATGCCGGTGTGGCGCGGCGGATTTCCCGCTGGGTGGCCTCGCCCCAATCCAGGTAAACCGCGGGGGCGTCGGTCAGCATGACGAACAGGTCTGCGTCCAGCTCCCGGGCCAGCAGTTCGGAGCAGAAATCCTTGTCGATGACCGCTTCCACCCCCACCAGCTTGCGTTCTGTTCCCCGGGTTTCATACAGGGTGGGAATGCCGCCGCCCCCGGCGCAGATTACGATGGTATCCCGCTCCAGCAGCCATTTGACCGGTCGTATTTCGAAAATGCGCTTGGGCAGGGGCGACGGCACCACGCGGCGCCATTTGTCCCCGTCCTGTTTGAACACCCAGCCTTTGTCCGCCTGCAGCTGATCGGCTTCCTGTCTGTCGTAGACGGGCCCGACAAATTTGGTGGGGTTCTCGAAGCCGGGGTCTTGCGGATCCACTTCCACCATGGTGAGCAGGGTGGCGAAGGGGACTTGCTGCGGCAGCAGGTTGCCCAGCTCCTGCTCAATCATATAGCCGATGCCGCCCTCGGTTTCCGCACCCAGCACGTCGAGTGGGTAGGCCTCGTCCGGCTTGTAGGCGGCGCCCTGTAATGCCAGCAGGCCCACCTGCGGACCATTGCCGTGGCTGATCACCAGTTGGTGTTCGCGGGCGATGGGGGCCAGTGCCTGGGCGGCAAGGTGCACATTGGCACGCTGCACTTCGGCGGTCATGGGTTCGCCACGTTTGAGCAGGGCGTTGCCGCCCAGAGCCACTACAACACGCATGGCATCAGTCTCCCAGAGTCGCCACCATCAACGCCTTGATGGTGTGCATGCGGTTTTCAGCCTGTTCAAAGGCCACGTTGGCTTCGGACTCGAATACATCGTTGGTGACTTCAAGGCCGTTGTCGATACCGTGCTCTTCGGCAATCTGTTTTCCCACGGTGGTTTCAGTATCGTGGAAGGCGGGCAGGCAGTGCATGAAGCGGACATGCGGGTTGCCGCTCGCCGACATCAGTTCTCGGTTGACCTGGTAGGGCATCAGTAATTTGATGCGTTCCTTCCAGACTTCTTTCGCCTCGCCCATGGAGACCCAGACATCGGTGTGGATGAAGTCCACGTCTTGCACCGCGGCTTTCGCGTCTTCGGTAATCGTGAGTTTGGCTCCGTACTTTTCTGCCAGCTCTTCGGCAATGTTGCGGTAGCTCTGATCTGGCCACAGGGATTTCGGGCCACAGATGCGTACATCCATTCCCATCAGGCAACCCACCAGCATCAGCGAATGGCCCATGTTGGAGCGGGTGTCGCCCACATAAGCGTACTTGATCTGGTGCACCGGTTTGTCACAGTGCTCTCGCATGGTCATCACATCGGCGAGCATCTGGGTGGGGTGATATTCATTGGTGAGGCCGTTGTACACCGGGACACCGGCGTATTTGGCCAGGGTTTCCACACCGGTTTGCGCGGAGCCGCGATACTCGATGGCGTCGAACATCCGGCCGAGAACCCGGGCGGTGTCCTTGAAGGATTCTTTGTGGCCGATCTGCGAGCCCGCAGGATCGAGGTAGGTGACCGTCGCGCCCTGATCACTGCAGGCCACTTCGAAGGCGCAGCGGGTGCGGGTGGAGGTTTTCTCGAAAATCAGGCAGACCGCCTTGCCCTCCAGGTGCTTCTGTTCGGTGCGGGCGTATTTGGCGCGCTTGAGGTCACGTGCCAGATCCAGCAGAAATTTGAATTCCCGCTGGGTGAAATCCTGAACGGTGAGCAGGGAGCGATTGCGTAAATTGAAACTCATGCCGGGTCTCTCCTGTGGAACGCTGGGGCTTGAGGGGCGAGGGGTTGCGGGAGGAGAACGCTGCCATATCAGTCAGCAGGGTCCCGCGCAATCGGGCAGGTCATGCAGTGGCCGCCGCCGCGACCGCGGCCGAGCTCCGATCCGCGAATGGTGATCACTTCAATACCGGCCTTGCGCAGCAGGGTATTGGTATAGACATTGCGGTCGTAGGCGATCACAACACCGGGTTCCAGGGCCACCACGTTGTTGCCGTCGTCCCACTGTTCCCGCTCGGCGGCGTAGACATTGCCCCCGGTCTCCACCACTCGCAGTTTTTTGATACCGAGGGCCTTGCTCACCACATCGAGCAGCGACGCTTCTTCGGTGCGCACTTCGTAGTGCCCCTTTTTGTCGCCGCGGTGAATGCTGTAACAGCGGATCTGATCGACAACTTCCCGGAACACGGTTACCGCGTCGCGGTCGAGAAAACTGAACACGGTATCCAGGTGCATGGCGGCGCGGCTTTTGGGCATCTGGCAGGCGATCACCCGGTCCGCGGCACCAGCGGCAAACAGCGCCTGCGCGGTCTGCAGTACGGCCTGCCGGGTGGTGCGCTCACCCATGCCAATCAGCACAATGCCCTGGCCAATGGGCATGACATCGCCGCCCTCCATGGAGGCACCGGTAAAGTCGGTGTCGGAATCTCCCCACCAGATATTGAAGTCACCGCCGGCAAAGCGCGGATGAAATTTATAGACCGCCCGCTGCAACAGGGTTTCCGGCTTGCGCGCGGGCCAGTACATGGGGTTGACCGTGACCCCGTTATAAATCCAGCAGGAGGGGTCGCGCTGGAACAGGGAGTTGGGCACCGGAGGCAGGATAAACTCTTCCGCCCCGAAGGCGTCGATCATCCGCTTCTTGTCCTGATTTTCCGGCAGTTCCGAAATGGCGATTCCGCCGATCAGGTGCTCCGCCAGTTGCTTGCTGGACATTTCGTTGAGCCAGGGGCGGATCAGTTCGGCGGTATAGGGACCGACACTGTTTGCGGTGACCCGCCGATCAAGTACAAATTTGCGCCCGTCGGGCACGTCCATGGTCTGGGCGAGCATATCGTGCAGCTCCAGTACCTCGGTGCCCCGTTCCTGCATTTTCAGCACAAAATCGTAGTGGTCTTTCTGCGCCTCGTGCACCCAGATTACATCGTCAAACAGCAGGTCGTGACAGTTGCCCGGGGTCAGCCGCTGGTGGGCCAGGCCGGGGCGGCAAACCATTACGGTATGTAATTTGCCGACTTCTGAATGAACACCGAATTTTGTCATAGTGGAGTCTCCGGATTGCGGAACAGCGACTGCCAGTCAACAGGGATATATAAAACCTTAGTTCAGTTTTCCCGAACGGTAGAATATCCCGACACGAGACACGAAATATTCACAGCGCGCCCAGGCTGAGCACGGCGCAGATCATGATCACCAGAATCAGCAGCAGGGGCCCCATAAATTTCAGCCAGCGGTCGTAGCCCACACGGCCGATGGCAAGGCCTCCCATAACCACGGCGAACGTCGGGTTGATCAGGTTTACCAACCCGTTGGCGGACTGAAAGGCGGTGACCACCAGATGTCGGCTCACCTCAGCAAATTCTGCCAGTGGTGCCATGATGGGCATCGACAGCACCGCGAGCCCCGAAGAGGAGGGCACGAAGAACGACAGCAGTACCTCGATCCAGAACATTACGTTGATAAACGCTACTGAGGGCAGGTCGCCCACAGCCTGCTCGGCCCAGTAGAGCAGCGTATCGGTGATTTTGCCCTTATCCATGATGACCACTACGCCCCGCGCCACACCGATAATCAGTGCCACGCCCAGCAGGTCGCGGGCGCCATCGAGAAAGGTGTTCACCAGATTTTTCTCACCCAGGCGGGCGATGATGCCGATCAGTATGGCGGCGCCGAGAAACAGGGCGGACATCTGCCCCATCCACCAGCCTGCGGAGGACACGCCCCAGATCATGACCGCGAAGGTCAGCGCGAAAATGACCAGAATGATTTTGCGGGTGGTTGTAAACTCGATGGCTTCGAGGCTCGATTTTCCGCCGAGAAAATGCTGGCGGTTTTCTTCCCGCATATCGGCGACCAGAGAGGTTTCCGGGTTGGCCTTTACCCGTTTGGCGTAACGCATCACATAGAAGACGCAGGCGAGCCAGCCGAGCACCAGAATGACCACCCGCAGCCAGATTCCCTGGGTAAAGGGAATTTGCGCGGCGTTGGAGGCGATGACCGTGGCAAATGGATTGACGGTGGAACCGAGAGTACCGATACCGGCGCCCAGCATAATCATCGCCACGGCAGTGACCGCATCGTAACCGGCGGCGATCATTACCGGAATAATCAAGCCGTAAAATGCCAGGGACTCTTCCGCCATCCCGTAGGTGGAGCCGCCCAGTGCGAACAGCGCCATCATAAACGGGATCATCCAGATCTCTCGCCCCTTGAGCGCCTGCATGGTGCGGCTCATGCCCGCATCAATGGCGCCGGTGCGGGTGACCACACCGAGAAAGCCGCCGATCATCAGAACGAAGAGTGCCACGTCAATGGCGCGGGCCTCGTTGGTGTCTGTGTCGTACATGCCGTCGACCGGCGCCATCAGCATGGAAATCAGCAGTCGCTGCGGATCGGACTCTACCTCGTGATAGGTGCCGGGCACCGGAACTTCTTCCCCCAGTTCTGGATTCATTTCCCGAGTGTATTCACCCGCCGGAATAATCCAGGTCAACGCGGCCACAAAAATGATCAAACCAAAGAGGATGGTGAACGCAGTGGGGAAGCTGAAGCGCTTTTCCTGTGTCTCGGGGCTTGGTGATGGGGGTTGGTCGGATTCATTGCCGGTGTTCACGTATGACTCCTCGCGCGGCGATAGTTGCTGTGTTGCTGAAGCACGGATCTCCTATCCACACGCTCTAGGGTGGCCACGACCCGGATGTTTTCAGTATGGGTCACTATCTGGCGCCTGCAATCTAAGCTTTGGTAGTACCCGGTAGTTGCGCGCGGCGTGTGGGGGTGGGAACAATTCTCTGATGGATGGGTGAGTAAAGATGAGCGATGAATCAGGTGTGTCGAATCCGCCGGTAAAAACACCGTCGCTGCTGGATGCGCTTGTGCCCGTAGTGGCCCTGCTGTGCCTGTTGAGTCTTTCCTATTACCTGTTTCGCGACGATGCGTCCTACGGCCCCAACCAGATTGCCCTGCTGTTCTGCGCGTTGATTGCCATGGCGGTAGCGTTCAAGAATGGGATGTCTATAGATGGTATCCGCCAGGCGGTAGTCGGTGGTATTTCGACCGGATTGGCGGCCATTCTGATATTGCTGGCGGTGGGTGCCCTGATTGGCGCCTGGGCCATGTCTGGAACCATTTCCACCATGGTGTACTACGGGTTGAAAGTACTCAGTCCCAGTTATTTTTATGCCACGGCCGCTATCATCTGTGGGATTGTGGGCTTTACCGTAGGCAGCTCCTGGACAGTGGCGGGCACTATTGGCATCGGCATGATGGGCATCGCTCACAGTATGCAGCTGTCGCCGGCCATTACTGCCGGGGCGGTGATTTCCGGCGCCTACTTTGGTGATAAGGCATCCCCCCTGTCGGATACGGCCAACCTGGCCAGTGCCGCGGCGGGAGCAAATCTGTTCGATCATATCCGCGAGTCCCTGTGGACCTCGGTTCCCTCGCTGATCCTTGCGGTGGGGCTGTTCGCCCTGCTGGGTGAACCCGGGAATTTCGATGCCAGTCCGGTACTCGCAACCATGCGTGCCCATGCCACAGTATCCCTGTGGACGCTGTTACCCCTGGCGGTTGTGGTGGTGTTGGCGCTGTTGCGTTTCCCGCCCTTTGTAACGATCTTTATCGGTGCGCTGGTAGGGGGTGGCCAGGCGGTGATCACCGCGCCGGACAGTGTGCTGGCGCTGGCGGGCGACAGTGATATCCCCACCGCACTGGCCTACGTAAAAGGTGTCTGGGCCGCCATTGCCACCGGGTTTACTGCGGACAGTGGCAATGCGCGCGTCGATGAACTGCTGTCCCGGGGCGGCATGGCAAGTATGCTGAACACGGTGTGGTTGATCATCACCGCACTCGCGTTCGGGGCGGTGGTTGAGCACGCGGGGCTGTTGCAGCGTCTTGTGGGCCCGCTCATCGCCAGGGCGCGCTCGGCCGGCGCACTGGTGTCCTCCGTGGTGGCCACGAGTTTCGGAACCAATGTGCTCGCGTCGGATCAATACATTGCCATCGTTCTGCCGGCACGGCTTTTCCGTCCGACGTTTGAGAAGCGCGGTTATGCGCCGGTCATGCTATCGCGGGTGGTGGGGGATTCCGCCACGGTTACTTCGCCACTGATACCCTGGAACAGCTGTGGTGCCTATATGGCCGCTGCCCTCGGCAGCTCGACCATTGCATTTGCGCCTTTCTGTTTCTTCAACCTGTTAAACCCGCTGTTGACCGTACTCTTTTCATTTATCGGTTTCCGCGTGCTTCGTGCAAGCCGGGGGTAGTCCGGTGCCTGCCGCCGGCCCGATGAAGTAGGTGAAATACCCCGCCCGGGCTGGTAGCATTCCGCGGCACTGGAGTGCGAACAGATTCTCGATTCCACCATCAGTCTCAAGAAAGTCTCCACGTTTCTGGCTGCAACCGTCCGTGCGCGATGCAAGGCCAAGCTTTGATGCTTTATCTTGTTTTTGATAATAAGTATCATTTGCGAAAATTGAACTTCAGGAGTGACCATGCAATCTCAACAACAAGTGCGGGCTGGCCGCGGAAAAGGGCTGGTACTTGGCCTGCTCTCCATGCTGGCTGCCGTATATGCTTCAGCCAACGGTGAAATCGGCGACCACGTAAATGACCTGAAAGGACATCTGGGGCAGTACTCGGAAGAGGTAAGCTGGCTGGTCGGAAAATATGACGGCGTAGTCGATACATACGAAGCGAAGGGGCAGAAGGCAGTAGAGACCCAGCAGCTGATCGACTTCTGGGAAGAGGTGGATTTCCACTCCGCGATCGAAACCAACTATGTACCTGTTTACGCGAATATCTGGCAGGGCATTTATGGTATCAAGCAGGCCATTGAAGCGGGTAAGCCGGTAGCTGAAGTGCGCGCCGAGCAGGACAAGCTGAACAGTGCTTTCTGGCAGGCGTTGGGAGCGGTGAAGCTTGCGTCCCAGTTCCAGGAGAAGGGCTTGCTGGCCAAAATCCAGACAACGGAATCCGAGCCTACCACCATGCCGGAGACGCTGGACGATATTAAGCATCGCCTGGATCGCGTCGTGGCCAAATACGCCGAGAAGCTGCCAGAAGCCGCGACCACCATCGTTCACGATACTTACCTGCACCGTTTCGAAGGGGTAGAAGGTGCGTTGATCGAGCAGGATGCTGCTCTGGTGGAAGATCTGGAGAAAGACTTCAATGTGACTCTGCCGCAGGCGCTGAACGGTAAATCCAGCGTCGATGACGTACGCAAGGTCGTGGAGTCCATGCAGGTTAAAATCGACCGCGCCAAGGCGCTGCTGGTTGCCGCCGAGAAAAAGCGCAAGGACGTTTTCTAACTGCCCCATGTGCGTTAACCCAAGGGCATACACGAGGAAGCCGCAGTCGAGCGGCTTCTGGCCCCGTCCCATCGAATCGAATAAGGACCATCCGTGCAGCGCAGAGCTTTTTTACGTAGTGCCTGTTTAAATAGTTTTGCCGTGGCTGGAGCCATGGGATGCCTGCCATTTTCCGCGCTGGCTGCGGATGCGAAAAAAACGGCCCTGTCAGTCGACCAGTTGCCTCCGCTGGAGGGGGATCTTACCCTCTACCTGGGGCGCGGCGAGGGCGGGCTTTATGAAAATGTTCTCGACGCGATCCGCAAGCGCAATCCTAAATTTAATTTGCAAATCCGCCGCGGTGTTACCGCTGCTCTGGCCAATACGATTGTTGCCGAGTCCAAGGCCGGGGTGCGACGGGCGGATGTATTCTGGGCGGTGGATTCCGGCGCGATCGGCCTGGTCGCCGATGCGGGGCTTGCGCGGGCTCTGCCGGCAGACCTCACCGGTCAATTGAAGCCGGGTTTCCAATATCCGCAATGGGCGCCGGTCACAGGCCGTATCCGCACATTGCCCTATAACACCGAACGTGTGGCGCCCGATCGTATTCCCGACAGTGTCATGGCATTGCCGGACAGTGACCTGTCCATTGGATGGGCGCCGGCCTATGCGTCTTTTCAATCCTTTGTGACCGCAATGCGCTTGCTGGAAGGTGAGAAGGTAACTGCCGATTGGCTCAAGGGCATCAGCCAGCGGGCCAAAAGCTACGCGGGTGAGCTGGGTGTTGTGATGGGCGTGGAGCGCGGTGAAGTGGATATCGGCTTCGCCAACCACTATTACACCTTGCGCCTGAAAAGTGGCAAGCCGGATGCAAACGTGGATCTGGCATTTACCAACAATGATGCGGGTTGCCTGGTGAATGCATCGGGTATTCTGGCGTTGAGTGAGGGGGATCTGCCGATCAACTTTATTCGCTACCTGCTGACTCAGGAAGTGCAGTCTTATCTGGCTCGCGAGGCCTATGAAATCCCCCTGGTAAATGGTGTACAGCCGCCGCAGGGATTGCCTGCCCTAAATACCATTTCTCCGCCCAAGTTAGATCTCACCCAGTTGGCGGATTTGCGTCCCACACTCAACCTGATGCGCCGAATCGGGGTGTTATGACCCGCTGGCCCAGTTCCTATCCGCTGGCAGCGCTGATCGCGCTGCTGGCCATTCTGCCTATTGGTGTATTGGTCGATCTGGCCGCCGACGAGGCGGCACTGTTCGATGCGCATAACCTCCGTGTGCTTTCCAACACACTTTTGTTGATGGCATTTACTGTGCTCGGTTCGGTGCTGATTGGCGTACCACTGGCACTGGTCACCGCCTATGCGCAGTTTCCCTGGCGGCGGTTGTGGCTGGTGATACTGGCTGCGCCGCTGGCAATTCCCAGTTATATCGGTGCTTTTACCATTTACGCTGCGTTTGGCCGCGGGGGTGAAATCCACAGCCTGCTGGGGATACCGCTGCCCGCGATGGACGGATTGCTCGGTGCTTCACTGGTCATGATCCTGTATTCCTACCCGTTTGTGATGTTGACGACGCGCGCATCACTTTTGAGCCTGGATGCGAGCCTGGTGAATGCGGCGCGTACTCTTGGTATGTCGCTCGGAATGAGCCTGTGGAAGGTGGTATTGCCGCGTGTTGCCACGGGGATAGCCGCCGGTGGGCTGCTGGTGGCTCTGTATACGCTTTCAGATTTCGGTACTCCGGCGATCATGCGCCTGGATACCTTCACCCGGGTGATTTTCGTCGAGTACAACGCGTTTGGCCTGAGTCAGGCGGCGATGCTTTCCCTGCAGTTACTGGTGATTGTTGGATTGGTGCTATTCCTCGAATCGCGGGTACGCGGCAGCCGCGAGAAACCGGGGCGGCACCTGACACTGTGGCCCAACCGTGCTCAGCGGCTGCTTATTGGGCTGGTGGTCTCGCCGGTGATCCTGCTGGCGGTGGTGCTGCCTCTAGCCATTTTTGCCGTCTGGTTGGCCCGTGAGGGCAGTAGCGGGTTCGATCTGCGTTACGCCTGGAATTCCGCGCACGCTTCTTTTCTAGCGGCGCTTCTGGCTGTGGTACTGGCTGTTCCCGTGGCCCACGCGGCGATTGCTGGCCGGGCTGGTCGTGTTATGGAGCGGGTGACCTACTTCGGCTTTGGTGTACCGGGCATCGTCATGGGGACCGCACTGGTTTACGTCGGCCTCAAGCTGCCGTTCCTGTATCAGACTCTGGGATTGCTGGTGTTGTGTTATGTGCTGCGCTTTTTGCCGCTGGCGGTAGGTTCCGTGCGTTCTACCGCGGAAGGGCTGGATTCCAGCCTGGTAAAAGCCGCCCGCGTATTGGGGGCGAGCCCGCGGGAGGCGTTTCAGCGGGTGACGCTGCCGCTGACCATGCGCGGCATGATTGCCGGTGCGGCACTCGTTTTTCTCGAGGCCATGCGCGAGCTGCCCGCCACGCTGATGCTGGGCCCCACCGGATTTGAAACGCTGGCAACCTACTTGTGGCGAGTGTACGAAGCGGGGTATTTTGGCCGCGCGGCCATTCCCGGGTTGTTGCTGGTATTGATGTCGGCCCTGGGGCTGGCATTGATGTTGTCCGGGGAGCGCCGGGCCGAACTTGAAGTTTCAGGAAAATAACTGCGGTAATGCTGAACGTAAGCCACTTGTCTGTCGACTACGGTTCCACTCGCGTGGTGGATGATCTCAACCTTGCCCTCGGAGAGGATGAGGTGTTGATGCTTGTTGGCCCCACCGGCTGTGGCAAAACCACCATTCTACAGGCGCTGGCCGGATTGATCCCTGTGTCTGAAGGGGAGATCGCGCTGGGTAGCTGGCGCTCTACTGCCGGGCAACCGGTACCACCGGAAAAGCGCAATGTGGGAATGGTATTTCAGGATTTTGCGCTTTTTCCCCACCTGACGGTGCAGGAAAACGTCTGCTTCCGCCTCAAGGATACCGCGCTGGCCGATCACTGGCTTAAGTTACTGGGGCTGGAAGATTTCCGGCAGGCGAAGCCTGCAAGCCTGTCTGGTGGACAAAAGCAGCGGGTTGCCCTGGCGCGGACCATTGCGCATCAGCCCGCGTTTATCCTGCTGGACGAACCGCTTTCCAATCTCGATGCCGCTTTGAAAGACAGCCTGCGCTGGGAAATCCGCGAGGCCCTCAAGGCCGCGGGCATTCCCGCCATCTGGGTTACTCACGACCAGGAAGAAGCACTTTCCGTGGGGGATCGTGTGGGAATATTGAACGGCGGTAAGCTTGAGCAGCTCGATACTCCGGAAGCGTGTTTTGCCGAGCCAGCGAGCCGTTTCGTTGCGCGCTTTCTCGGTGAGGCCAGTTTTCTTCCCGGCGCGCTGGAAGGGCACCAGGTAACCACTGCTCTGGGGCCTGCCCCCGGTATTCCGATCGATGGTGCGAGTGGCAGCGTGGACTTGCTATTGCGCCCGGATGACCTGTCTCTGATCCCGTCAGAGATGGGGAATGGTGTAGTGGACTGGGTGCGCTACGAGGGCTGCTCGCGCCTGTTCGCAGTGCAGATTGCCGATGGCGTGCAGCTCAAGGTCCGCACCAGCCACGAGATACATGCGGAACCCGGGGCCCGTGTACAGATGGCTATTACCACTACTCACCCGCTGGCAGCCTTCGCCCGTTAGATCCTTGAGGCGGCTGTTATCGCTTCGCGTCGCATTCGGCGGCGCGAATCTCCCCTTCCTACGCAATTTGTTGGTGCTACCTGACTGACCACTACGCAATCTGTGCCCGCATTGGGGGCGACGACCAGTCTGGCGCCTTCTGTATCAAAAAAACCTTGAATTTTGATAGCTCTTTCGGGCTAGTCGAAAAAGCTTTCCACAGTGACGTGTGAACCGATCAGGGGGTTTAGTTACAGCGGAAATTTGTCAACCCTGTTTTGAAAGCATTTGTAAGTGACTGATTTGTAATGAAAATTTAATTTGGTTAAATTTTCTTCACAAAGTGGTTACAACGGAGTCATGCGGGCTGGCGGCGTTTTCCCGTACGTTGCTCACAGACATATCCACAGTTTCTGTGGATTGTGAATAAAAAAAGCCGGCAACTGCCGGCTTTTGTGCTACTGCTCTGTAAGTCTGTCGGGCGCTGCCCGGGGGCAAACGCAACAGAATCAATTGGTCAGATCAGCGGAAGTTCAATTCCACCCGGCGGTTTTGTGCGCGGCCGGCTTCCGTTGCATTGGACGCGACGGGTTTGGTTTCACCGTACCCTTTGGCGGTAATGCGTGAGGTATTCACCCCGCGGGAGACCAGGTACTTGCGCACAGACTCCGCCCGCTGCCCGGAAAGGCGCAGGTTGTAACCGTCGTTGCCTTTGCTGTCGGTGTGGCCGGCTACTTCCACCAGGGTATTTGGTTGGCTACGCAGCGATTGCACCACCATATCCAGCGCGGTTTCCGCTCGTGGGGTCAGCTTGGCAGAGTTAAATTCAAACTGGATGTTCTCCAGAGTGATGGTCTGGTCGGCAACCACACAACCAAATTCGTCCACTTCCGCACCGGGCAAGGTATTTGGGCAGCGGTCGTTCTGGTTGAGTACGCCATCGCCATCGTCATCCAGATTGATCTGCTCTACGGGTTCCTCTTTGGGAGGGGGGGCATAGGCCACGGTAGGGGCGGGCGGAGGCGGGCAATTCAGCGGAATACTGATGCCAATACCGAATTGGTAGTCGTTCATATCACCGGCAAAGAAGTCGCGCAGGTAGCGCACTTCCGCGCGTACTTTCACACCGTTATCGCTGATCGGGCCGCTGACAATACCGGCACCAAGGTTGAAGAAGGCGTTGGTTTCCTGGATTCCATAATCGAACTTGGTGTTGTTGTGGGATACACCGACACCGCCCAGCAGGAAGGGAGAGTACCCCTGGCGGCCGTTGAAGTGATACACCACATCCATCCCCAGGCCCGCCAGTTCTACATCCCCGGACGGTGTCAGGCTACCGGTGAAAATGTAAGGGTTATCGGTGGGTTGAAGCTCAGGCTGGAATTGATTGTCGTCTTCATCCAGTTTTACGCCAAACAGCTGCACCTCGGTGAACCAGTTGCCACTGGTCTGCCAACCGTAGGCGGCCCGCGCACCGGCACCCTGGCGCTCGGTGTGGCGGTCCTGGTCTACGCGCGTGCCCACAGCCATGATATCGATATAACTGGTTTCCTGGGCGGCAAGCTGTGTGCTGGCGATCATTGCGGCGGCGAGCGTGATCCCCGCGGAGGTTTTGGGGGTAAAGATTTTGAAAGGCATAGAAGTCTTCCTTGGCATTTTCATTTGCAGAGATCGTTTTTTTACGCTGGTGTCAGAGGCGTCGGGTTATGGGGTGCATGTTGAGAGCTCTTGAGATCGAACGCACTCCAAGTCAGAAAAAAATTAGAAGCTCGTTGCTGATTCGAGCACTTTTACTTCTTCCCGTTACTTTTAGTTGATCTCCGCGACTTTGCCAGTGCTATAGAGGTGGGAGGGTGATAAATGGCGCGAAAATTTACGTGTTGATATTGGATTGTGGGTTCGGCGTGAAACTGCGGCAAATTGAGAGGCGGGCGCATGCCCCGGCAGCGACAGCCGGGGTAGGATGTTCGGAATAAAATGACGTTGTGAAGTTGCCCGAAGATTCAGAATTGATGGCGAAAACTGATCAGGGCCGCGGTGATGGCTACATTGAGGCTTTCCACATCGTTTTGCATCGGAATACGAATGCGGTGGGTGCAGGATTTTTCCACTGCAGGGCTCACCCCGTGGGTTTCGTTGCCCAGGACGAAAATGGTCGCCGCCGTTGAGTCCAGTGTGCCCAGGGTATCCGGGGCGTGGGAGGAGAGGGCGCATACGCGGGCACCTTGCGCACTGAACTTTTCCAGGGTGGTTCCCAGCTGGTCGCAGCGCAGGATGCGCGTCTTGAACAGGGTGCCGACGCTCGCCTTGATCACCAGTGGATCGATTTGCGCGCAACCTTTTTTCGGCAGCAGGATGCCGTCGATACCCCCGGCACAGGCCGAGCGGATAATCATGCCCAGATTTTGCGGATTGGTAATGCCATCTAGTGCCAGCAGTTCAAAGTGCTTGCCGTCATTTTCCCGCAGAAAACGCTCGGCGCTGCCGTATTTGGGCAGTGCCAGATCCAGCGCCACGCCCTGATCCTGACGGACATTTTTGGAGATTCGCGACAGGCCTTTTCGGTCCCAGTGGGCAATTTCGATGCCCCGGTCCGCCGCTAGCTGCTCGATACGGGAAATCAGCTGGTCTTTGCGGTTGCTGTCAGCCAGATGCAGCTTGTGGACCGGCAGCGCATTGTCTTCCAGTGCTTCCAGTACCGGTTTGCGACCGTAAATGGTGAGCAGGCTGTCAAAGAAGGCGCGCTTTTTCAGGTATTCGGGTGAGTCGGTCACGATAGATTTTCGTCAAGAATGGTTTGCAATTGGCGGAGCGCATCTTCGCTCAGCCCGGCTTTTTTCGCCAGTGGCAATGCCACCAGCCCCAGTGTCTGGTAAACCCGCGCCGTATCTGGGCTGGTTTGCTGCAGGGTCTTTACCTGCCGCGCAACCGTCTCCAGGTCTCCCCGGACCAGTGGCCCGGTCAGTGCCTGCTGCGGGCCGAGAGAGAAATTGTTGCGCGCGGTCTGCAGCACGATGGGTTCCAGCATGTGCATGGCGGTTTCACGGTCAATACCCGCGGCATCAAGAACCTGCAGGCTCTGATCCAACAAGACTGTCAGGTAGTTGCACGCCATCACCGATCCGGTGTGGTAGAGCACTTTCTGTGCGGGGCTGAGGTGAATACATTGGCAATCCAGTGCGAGAAAAGCGCCTTCCAGTATCTCTACTGCTTGTGCAGCGCCTTCCAGTGCTACCGTGGCGCCGGGCAGGTCCGCCAGTGAGCGCTTCGGATCTGCAAAACTGTGCACCGGATGTGCACTGGCCAGCCTCTGTGCGCCACATGCGGCAAGTGTCGATGCGGGGAGTGCGCCACTGCAGTGAAATACCAGAGGCTGTGTATTCTGCTTGCGGAGAGTCGGCGCCAGTGCCTTCGCTGTGGCTGCAATCTGATCGTCTGGCACTGCCAGCATCCAGATATCGGCGGCGGGCATCTGCTGCAAGTCATCGATGACCCTGCCTGCGCCGATAAACGCCCGCGCACGCGCGGCACTGCCTGTCTGGCGATTGAGGATGCCGCCGATCTCGAGGAAGCCGCGCTGGTGCCACAGGGCGGCAAGTGTTTGCCCCAGCCTGCCGGCACCAATGATATTCAGTGTTTGCAATTATTTTCCTGCCAGGCAGGTCGCGTAAGCGGCCACTGCGTCGGCCAGTCCCATGCTGATGGCATCTACTGTCAATGCGTGGCCGATAGACACTTCCTGTAAGCCGGGCAGGGTGCGGTAGCGACGCAGGTTGATCAGGTTCAGATCGTGGCCCGCGTTGACGCCGAGGCCCAATTGCAGGGCGTGCTCCGCGGCGGCGCAGTGTTCCGCAAAAATGCGATCGACATCGGGGCTCTGGGTTGTCACCGCTTCCGCGAAAGGGCCGGTATACAGCTCAATGCGATCGGCACCGACGTCTTTTGCGAGGCTGATTTGAGCTTTGTCGGGATCCATAAAGAGGCTGACACGAATACCCGCTTCCTTCAGCTGTTGAATGATGGGTTCCAGGCGTGCGCCGTCGCGGGTCAGATCAAACCCGTGGTCGGAGGTGAGCTGATCGTCACTGTCCGGTACTAGGGTGCACTGCTGGGGGTGAGTCTCCAATACCAGCGGCAGTAAGCCAGGATATGTACCCGCCGGGCCCGCAAACGGGTTGCCCTCGACATTGAACTCTACGCCCCTCGATGCGCAAAGGGCGGCGAGATCGCGCACGTCACCCGGGCGAATGTGTCGCTGGTCCGGGCGCGGGTGCACGGTTATACCGTTGGCGCCGGAGTCCAGGCAGGTGCGCCCGTGGGCGACCACATCCGGGTAGTTGCCTTCGCGAGAATTGCGAATCAGGGCGATTTTGTTCAGGTTGACGCTGAGATCAATCACTGTGCGTTTTCTCCACTGGTCTGCTGTTCCCCGGAAGGCGCGGCGTCCGGGTTTTTACGTTTGGCTTTCAGTATACGCACTGACATGTTCGGTGCATCGCGGAAGGCCTTGTGTTGACCGCGGGGCTCGGCGGCAATTTGCTGTACCACGCTCATGCCAAGCAGCACTTTGCCGAATACGGTGTAGCCAGGTTTGTCGGCACTGCCGTCAAGTCGGCTGTTGTCCACCAGGTTGATAAAAAACTGTGAGGTGGCACTGTTCGGATCATTGGTGCGCGCCATGGCGATGGTGCCGCGCTCGTTGGACAGGCCGTTGTCCGATTCATTTTTGATCGGGTCGTTGGTGGGCTTCTCCTGGAAGTCGAATGTGAAGCCGCCACCCTGGGCCATAAAGCCGGGAATTACCCGGTGAAAAATTGTGCCGTTGTAAAAGCCGCTGTCTACGTAATTCAAGAAGTTCTCCACCGTGGCCGGTGCCTTGTCCGCATACAGCACCAGCTCGACGGTGCCGAGATCCGTCTCCAGCTCGACTCGCGGGTTATTGGTAACCGCCAGTGCCAGGCTGGAAAGGCCCAGCAAGAATCCTGTAAAGACAGTTTTTAGCAGAGGGCGAAAGGTGGGGAGGTATTTCATATTCTCTTCCAATGGCGAATACAAATGACAAACACAAAAAGGCCCGGTGGGTAACCGGGCCTTGAGATTCTAACCGCAGCGTTCGGTGAAGGGAAAATTCCGTTTAATTGGCCCATTCGGAATTGCGTTTGCGCGGTTTGAAGTGCGGCGCAACCATGGCCAGAATCGCACCGAGCAGTACCGAGATGGCGCCGTACATATACCACTTCTGGGAGTCACTGGAAGACAGGCGCTGAATTTCAGCCTGGTTCATGGTTTGCTTTTGCTTGAGCAGCTCGTGCTGGTTCAGCAGGTTCTGGTGGCGCTGGTTCAGTGCAACCGCGTCTGCCGACAGTGACTTCAGTTCCTTCAGTTCTTTCGCCAACGCCTCGGCGCGCTCCTGCTCGATTTTCAGTGCCGTGGTGAGTTTGGTGTTGTCCTCTTCCAGACGGCGCACTTCACCACCTAGATCGCCCTGCATGCTTTCAATATGTTCGAGGCGCTGTTCTGCCTGGGCCAGTTTGATCTTGGCGACGGGCTCGGACTCGAGGTATTGACGGCGTATCCAGCCCTCTTCACCGCCGGGGGTGCGCACCTGTGCCCAACCCGTATCCGGGGAGTCTTGCAGCAGGGTCAATTTGGTGCCGCTGGGGAGGCCGCGGTGCAGGATGCGGAACTCATTGCCTTGACCAGAGCGCATGGGCACATGCAGCTCATCGGTAATATAGCGCTCGGAGCTGATGGCCTGGCTGTGGCTTGCCGCAAGAGCGATCAGGGAGGCGGTGAGTGTGGAGATCAGTTTCTTCATGGTCGGGGAAATCGGAAGCTCAAATAGTTATGGTGTCGCAGGTCGGCTCAGGGCAGAACCAGCTTGTACGGTTTGACGGTGACAGAGGCGTAAACGCCGGCACTCATATACGGATCGGCATCGGCCCAGCTTTGCGCGTCTGCCAGTGACGCAAATTCTGCGACCACGAGGCTGCCGGTAAAGCCCGCTTCACCGGGGTCCTCACTGTCGATGGCCGGGTGCGGGCCGGCGATCAACAGGCGTCCCTGATCCTTCAGGGCGTTCAAGCGCGCGATGTGCTCGGGGCGCGCGGCCTTGCGCAGGGGCAGGCTGTTTTCGACATCCTGGCTGATAATGGCGTACCACATAATCTGTATCGGAATCCTGGTTCGTTATCGTTTTCGGCGATAGTCGTGTTTCGGGTGGCAGTTCGCTTTAACTCTTTGCTCGCGAGAGTGCGTTACTGCTGCACCATAATTTCTTCCAGCGTCAGCCCGGTCAGTTTGCCGATTCGGCGAAACAGAAACACCAGCACCAGCATCAGAATGATGGTGGCGGGCAGGGCGATTACCGGGAAACTGAGCGCGGTCATCTTTCCGAGCTCTTCGTTAAACGCTGCGGTGCCCGGGGGGCTTTGCAGCAACACTTCCGCAAGAATGTAATTCAGGGTCGACGACAGAAAGAAGGACCCGGCGATCATCCACGAAGCCTGTTGCAGGGTGCGATTAAACGCGGTCTCGTTGCCTTTGGCTGCGAGGCGGTTGGCAATTTTGCGAGTATCGAGAATCCGGTCGTTGTAAATCAGGGTGCGTACCAGCGGCCAGCGGGTGTACAGGCTGGCAATGGTGAGTACACCGAGCAGCCCGGGAATGGCGGCCTCTTTGATCGCGATATATTTTGCATCCAGCTCCAGCAGGCTTATGCCGCCGGTCAGCAGAATGCTGATCACGCCCAACGCGGAAAAAAAGTTAACCTTGCCTGAGCGTTGCAGGTCGCGCAGGCCGTATCCAAGAGGAAATGCCAGGGCCACGACGATGGCCCACTTGGTGCCCAGCCAGTCATCGCCTGACAGTTTGGTAAGAATCAGGGTAGGGATGACGATGTTGAGCAGCAGGTTGCCCAGCAAGCTTTCTTTGTGGGGCTTGTCGGCAGTGTTTTCTGGGGATGCGGCGGGCTGCGCCGTATCTGAGTGGGTCTGGTTGCTATCAGTCATCTTCTGTTCCGGTGATAATGCCCGCTGGCTGACGGTACAGCTGTCAGTGGCGAAGTAACTTTCCCCCGTGTGGGGCCTTATCCCTGAAACCGGTAAACCGGTTGAAGTGGCAGGCCTGTCAGTAGGGCGTCTGTGGCGCGCCACGGTGACGGCTGCATCGGCGGTTTAACCTGCGAGTTACTGTGACAGTAACGGGGCTAAACAGTTCCGTTTGGCGTCAATTTCGCAGCGCCTCTCAGGCCGGCCCAACGCCACACACCATTGCCACACAAGTTAACACGAGTTATGGACTCTGATATGTACACTGCCCGATCCGTCGTGACCAGCGAGGCGCTATCTGGTCAAATCGATCTGCACTGCCACAGCACTGCGTCGGACGGTATTTTAAGTCCTGCAGCGCTGGTGTCGAGGGCGAAATCCGCTGGCGTGACGCTGTTAGCGCTGACCGATCACGACACCGTGGCCGGGATCGATGAGGCGTCAGCCGCTGGCGCCGCGGAAGGTGTCGCGCTGATGCCCGGTATCGAGTTTACCGCGCGCTGGGGGCGACGGGTGGTTCATATTGTCGGGCTAAATATCGACTGTACGTCCGGGGTCCTGCAGGAAGCGATTTCGGCACGCGCCAAGCTGCGGCGGCAGAGGGCTCTGGAAATCGCGGGGCGCCTGGAAAAACGCGGCTTCAAGGGCGCATTTGCAGGCGCCCGCGCGCTCGCCGGCGGGGAAGAGATCGGTCGCCCGCACTTTGCTCGCTGGATGGTGGCCGAGGGGCATGTGGCGGACACCGCCAAAGCATTCAAGCGGTATATGGGCACCGGCAAGATCGGTGACGTGCTGGTTCCCTGGCCAGATCTGAGGGAAACGGTGGCGGCGATTCACGGGGCGAGCGGCGCCGCGGTACTTGCCCACCCCCTGAAATACGGTTTGACCCGCACCCGCCTGCTGGCGCTTCTTAAAGATTTTCATGCTGCCGGGGGTGATGCCGCGGAGGTGGTGTGCGGCCAGCAAAACCCGGTTCAGACCCGGGAGATCCAGGCATTGATGGCCGAGGTTGATGACCGGGCTGCTCAGGGTGGCCGGTCTTTGCTTGCCTCACTGGGTAGCGATTTCCATCAGCCCGATCAGCCCTGGCGGGCACTGGGCAGTGTGCATTTGCCAGGCAGTGTCGAGCCCGTATGGACGCTGTGGCGCAGTTAACGAGTGTCACGCGCGGTGTCGCTCGGCCGGTGCTTGCCGCGGGGGAGGCTGCTCGTCCGAGGTGTTTGTGGCAAACTGGCGCCAATAAACAATTGTTGCGCAGCTGTTGCTCTGCGCTTTGAGAACCAGGGGGTAGGTAGTGGCGCAATTCTTCCAGATTCATCCGGAAAACCCGCAAGCGCGTCTGATCAGTCAGGCGGCCGATATTGTCGCGTCTGGCGGAGTAATCGTATTTCCCACGGATTCTGCTTACGCGATCGGCTGCCGTCTGGGTGAAAAAATGGCGGTGGAGCGCATTCGCGCCCTGCGCCAGCTGGACAAGAATCATAACTTTACCCTGATGTGCCGGGACCTGTCTGAACTGGCCAGTTACGCCAAGGTGGACAACCAGATGTTCCGCCTGCTCAAGAACCACACTCCGGGGCCCTACACCTTTATCATGCCGGCCACTTCCGAAGTGCCGCGCCGCCTGGTCCAGGCCAAGCGCAAGACCATTGGCCTGCGGGTGCCGGACAACCCCATCGTGCAGGGATTGATCAGCACACTTGGTGAGCCCCTGATGAGCTGCAGTCTGATCATGCCTGGGGAGGAACAGCCGCTCACCGACCCTTACGACATCCGCGATACCCTGGAGCATCAGGTTGAGCTGGTCATCGACGGCGGATTCTGTGGCCTCGAAGCGACCACCGTGGTGGACCTCACCGGTGACGAGCCGGTACTGGTGCGTCAGGGATGTGGTGCAATTGATGAAATTCTCGGCTGACGCTGATGTATAATCGCGCGTTTGGCGTGGGCTCCGGCGCGCGCTGCCCCTTAGATGTCCGGTGATTGTGTGTCCAGTGAAGAATTAGATGAAGTCGTAGCGGCCGATTCCGTCGAGGCTGAGACAGTGCCTGTGGCCGAGCAGGCGCCTGCGGCCAGCGAGCTCAGCAATACGTCCGCGACCGCAGAGACAACGGGTGCGGCAAGCACTTCCGAGGCAGAGGACGAGCCCGGGTCTTCCGGTGAGCAGGACACCTCCGCGAGCCCACGACAGGGCGAAATGCCGTTCGCCATGGTAGAGGGCAAGGCATTCACCGACCTGCCCAGTGACCTGTATATCCCGCCAGATGCTCTGGAAGTGATCCTCGAGGCCTTTGAAGGTCCGCTCGACCTGCTTTTGTACCTGATCCGCCGGCAAAACCTGGACATCCTCGAGATCAATGTGGCGGACATCACGCGCCAGTACATGGCCTACGTGGATATGATGACCTCCATACGCTTTGAGCTGGCCGCCGAGTATCTGGTGATGGCCGCCATGCTGGCTGAAATCAAATCCCGCATGCTGCTGCCGCGCCCGCCGGAAGCGGAGGAGGAAGAGGGTGAGGATCCTCGCGCTGCACTGATTCGGCGCCTGCAGGAATACGAGCGCTTCAAGACGGCAGCGGAAGATATGGATGAGCTGCCCCGGGTGGGCCGTGATATCCATCAGGCCAGTGCCAGCGGCCCGGATCGCAAGTTGACCCGGCCGGAGCCAGAGGTGGACCTGAAAGAAGTGCTGGTCGCCCTGGCGGACGTTCTGCGTCGCGCGGACATGTTTGAAAGTCACCAGGTAGAGAAAGAAAAGCTCTCTACCCGTGAGCGCATGACGCAGGTGTTGGACAAGATCAAGCACCGCCAGTTTGTGCCATTTGTCAGCCTGTTTCGGGCGGAAGAAGGCCGCCTCGGGGTCGTGGTGACCTTTCTGGCGGTAATGGAGCTGGTGAAGGAGTCTCTGCTGGAGCTGGTACAGAATGACGCCTTTGGGCCCATTCACGTACGCGCTCGCGGCGAAGTGTCGGAAGCCTCGGATAAAGAGGTGCCCGGCGATGAGGATACCGGTGAGGCCGATGCTTTCCACAGCGAGGAGAGCGAAGAAAACGCGATCGTTGACGATGCTGAGGGCGCACCGCAAGCGGAAGCGCCTCAGCCCAATGGTGAACTCGCGTTTGATACCGAGACCGAACAAGAAACCAGTATTGAATCACCAGTGCGCACAGCGCCGGGGTTTAGTGAAGAGTGAGTGAATCCAACAACATGAGTATCGCCCCGGAATTACTGCGCCGGATCGTCGAGGGCGCCCTGCTGGCCGCAGCGCAGCCGCTGTCGGAAGACAAGCTTCTGTCCCTGATCGACGAAGGGGAGCGCCCGGAGAAAGCCGAGCTGAAACAGGCTCTGGAAGAGATTGCGGAAAATTGTGCCGAGCGCGGCTTTGAATTGACACAGGTCGCCAGTGGTTGGCGTTTTCAGGTGCCGAAAGATCTGGCCCCCTGGGTAAACAAACTGTGGGAAGAAAAACCGCAGAAATATTCCCGTGCGACCCTGGAAACTCTCGCGATCATTGCTTATCGGCAGCCCATCACCCGTGGTGATATTGAAGAGATCCGCGGTGTGGCGGTGAGTTCGCATATTGTCAAAAGCCTGTCTGAGCGCGGCTGGATCAAGGTTGTCGGGCAGCGTGACGTGCCGGGCAAGCCGTCACTTTACGCCACTACCCGTGAATTCCTCGATTACTTCAATCTGAAGAGCCTCGACGACCTGCCGACGCTGGCGGAAATCCGCGATATCGAAAGCCTCAATGCCGTCCTGGACCTTGGCGATGGTGCGCCGGCACCAGCGGAGGGCGATGGGACCGTAGACAGTGAAGGGGAGGAGGGCGAGCCTGCTGCCAGTACAGCGGAAGAGCAGGCTGCCGATGGTGAGGTAGCGGAACCAGCGCCCGAAGGTCTCTCGGTCGACAGTGGCGAAGCTTCAGCCCCCGAAGTGACGGAGGAAGACGACATGTCGCCAGTGGACGATGAAGTTTCAGACGCGCCGGCACAACCACAAATAGAAACCGCAGACAGCGACAGCGACGAGGACTACCCTGAAGAGGCGTCTCTAGCACAAGATGGCGACCCGACAGCGGAAGCTGAAGAGGAAGACGTCGCCAAGTACGATGATCCTAGCGACGAACAGGATGAAGATGAACAGCAATCCCCGGAAAATCTCCACTCATGAGTGATGAAGCAGCGCCACTGGGCGAAAAACTGCAAAAAGTATTGGCCCGAGCCGGCCTTGGATCGCGCCGGGAAATGGAGCGCGCCATCGAAGCTGGCCGAGTCACCGTCAATGGCGAAGTGGCCGGGCTGGGTGAGCGGGTCAGCGAAGACGACCAGATTGAGTTTGACGGCAAACGTATTGCCGGTGGTGACGAAAACCGCGTACGCGTGATTCTTTACAACAAGCCCACCGGCGAGATCTGCTCCCGCCACGACCCGGAAGGCCGTCCCACGGTTTACGACCGCTTGCCGCGCCTTAAGACCGGGCGCTGGATTTCTGTCGGGCGACTGGATTTCAATACCAGCGGGCTGCTGTTGTTTACCAACAGTGGCGAGCTGGCAAACAAACTGATGCACCCGTCGTCGGTGATCGATCGGGAATACCTGGTGCGGATTCAGGGGCAGGTGGACGACGACATGAAGAAGCGCCTGACCAAAGGTGTTTCGCTGGATGACGGCGATGCCCGTTTTACCGATATTGTGGAAAGCGGCGGTGAGGGTACCAATCGCTGGTTTTACTGTGTGGTCATGGAGGGACGCAACCGGGAAGTACGACGGTTGTGGGAATCCCAAGGCGTGCGTGTCAGCCGTCTGAAGCGGGTGCGCTACGGCAGTGTATTTATCCCGTCCCACGTGCGCGTCGGGCAGTGGATTGAAATGGAACCCAAAGAGATCGACGACCTGTGTATTACCGCGGGACTGCCCAAGCTGGGGCAGCGCGCGCTTACTCAGTCGGAGAAAGAAATCCTGCAGCGCCAGCGCCGCAAGCTTCGTAAGTCACCGGTGCCCTCGGGTGGCCGCGCACCAAAGCGCAATAGCCACTGAGTTTGCGCACGGGTTGAGCACAAAAAAAGGCAGTGTGATCGCTGCCTTTTTTGTGCCCCGGCGACGGTGTCGCCGATGTGGTTCAGGGCTGTTCATCCTGCTCGAAATCTTCAATCGCATCACCGTCGGAATCCGGCACTTCAATATCATCGCCTTCGATGATCTCGTTTTCCATACCCGGGTCTGTCACTTCCGGTTCGATATTGCCGCCCTCGGAAGGGACCGCTTCATCCGCTGAGACCGGGGGAGTACCGGCGCCGGCTTCGGACTCCACCAGGGTTTTCAGCTTCTGCAGTCCATCTTCGTAGGACTTGCCAACCATGCGCGACACCATCAGGCCCATCCAACGTGCGATGGGGCTGCCGCCCATTTCCGACTCAAATGACCAGGTTACGTTGGTGCCGCTACTCTGTGGCTGCAGGGTAAATTCAGCCTTGGCCTGCCCCTGGGTGCCGAAGTCCAGGTCAGTGGCAACACGTGAGTAGGGCTCGCTGGCGGTAATGGTCTGAGAGCCGCTGCCCACACTGGGGTTGTCGCTTGTCCATTTCATGATGGCGCCGTTGCCCTCGGTAAAACCCTCGTAGGTGTATTCGGTATTCGGGTCGATCTGGTACCAGGGGGACCACTTGTTGAAGTTGCGGAAATTGTTCAGATAGGGGAAGACCACCTCCGGTGGTTCGGCGATGTAGACACTGCGCTCAGTGGTGGCGACACGCGGAAACAGAAAGCCGGCCAGTACCAGCAGGGCGAGAAAAAGCAGTATGTACAGTATCCAGCGCATCGCGGACCCCCTAGAGGAAAGTGTGAGAAAGGGACTCTGGCAGGGGGAGGGAACTGCACGATCACCGGCCTGCAAAGCCTGCAGGAAAGTGTACTGGGAGAATTTCAGCTTCGCCAGCGGATGGATACGGGAATGAGATCCTTATCCATCCGCTGTCTGACGACTAAAAGTTGTTGTCCAGGACCGGCAGGGTGATACGCACGGCAAGGCCGGCACCGGGGGCATTGAAGGCCTCGATCTGCCCCCGGTGCTGGGCAACGGTGCGCTGGGCAATGGCCAGGCCAAGCCCGAAACCACCGCTTTCGCGGCTGCGTGCTTCGTCGGTGCGGTAGAAGGCGCGGAAAATGGCCTGCAGCTCGGACTCCGGCACACCGCGCCCGGAATCGATCACCTGAATCTGGCAGCCCTCCTCATTGGGCGAGCCAGCCTGCTCTGCAGGTGGGGGAACTGAATCCACGGTCACCGTAACGCGGCCGCCCTCGGGGCTGTATTTGATCGCGTTGCGCAAAATATTCTCCAGTGCCGCCGTGAGGGAGCTGCCGCGGGTGGCCACCAGTAACTCGCTGCCTTCGCCGCGCAGGCATATTGAGACCTGCTTGCCACGGGCTTCGTCTTTCAGTTCATCGCTCAGCGCCTGAAGCAGGCCGTTGATTTCCACCACGTCGTCCAGTGGCCGCTCAGCGTCTCCGCTGACCGGGAGGGACAGAATATCGGCAATGATGTCTTCCAGGTAATCCGCCGCCTTGCCGATCTTGTCGAGCTCGGGGTCCAACGCCTCGATCTGCTTCTGGCGGGCGATACCCAGTGCCACCTGCAGGCGCGCGAGGGGGGAGCGCAACTCGTGGGACACATCCTTGATCAGTCGGCGCTGCTCCGACATCGACTCCTGAAGCTGTGCGGTCATAGAGTCGAAGTCTCCGGCCAGTTCCCCCAGCTCGCGCCCGTGGCCGCGCAGGGTGGGGGTTACCCGGTAACTGAGGTCCCCGGCCGCCACCCGGCGGGTGGCAATGCGCAAATTGTCCAGGGGCTTGCTCAGGTAGCGGGCCAGCAGATAGCACGCCAGGCCAGAGGCCAGGGTGACCAGTACCAGAATCGGCCAAAAGCTGCGCAGGATAAATCGCAGCAGTAGCTCTTCCTTACTCTTCCCGGCAATAAACACCACGCGCAGTGTCTCGCCACCGCGCTGGTGGACGAAAAAGCCCACACTGGGTTTTCTGTCCACCAGCCCACGCGCCTCGCGATTGCGGAAGTTGAGGCCGGTGAAAAATGGCGCCATGTCTCTGGGGATGGGGCGGTGAAGAATTTCCTGGCCGTCGCTGTCGATGGCGTAGACGCGCTTCTGTACATCCTTCGGCTGTTGTTCCAGCCAGTGTTGGAAATGATCGATGCCGTGGCGGCGGGTCATACGCAAGTTGTGCGTGATCTCGCGGAACAGCTCGGGCCCCTCCCAGCGATCTCTCTGTGCTGGATCGCCGAACTCGCGGATATGCGTGATGTAGACCGCCGCCAGTACCATGATGATCGCGGTGAGCCAGGCACCGAAGAAAATGCGTCCAAACAAGCTGCTCATCAGGTTAGCTCTGAGTGCGGGTCAGCATATAGCCAGCACCCCGGATATTGATGATCAATTCCCGGTGCGCGCCCTGCTCGGTGAGCTTCTTGCGAATGTTGCTCACGTGCACATCGATGGAGCGGTCGTAAGGCATCAGTTTGCGCCCCAGGGCCTGTTGCGTCAGTACTTCCTTGCTGACCACCTGGCCCGCGCTCTCTGCCAGAACCTTGAGTACGGAAAACTCTGCGCCGGTGAGGTTGACCGGCTGATCATTCCACTGGCACAGGTGTTCCCGCGGTAACAGGCGCAGGGAGCCGTTGACCAGGTCATCGCTACTCGATTCTGACTCATTGCGCCCGCGGCGCAGAATGGCGCGCAGACGGGCCGCCAGTTCGCGCGGATTACACGGTTTGGGCAGGTAGTCGTCCGCACCCATTTCCAGTCCGACGATCCGGTCAACGGTATCGCCTTTCGCCGTCAGCATGACCACGGGTAGCGAGTGCCCGGGGTTGGCGGCGTCTTCGCGCAGCTTGCGCAAAACATCAAAACCGGTGTGTACCGGCAGCATGACGTCCAGTACCAGTGCGTCAAACGGCATGCTGCGGGCCAGTTCCAGGCCGCGGCCGCCGTCGTTCGCCACGGTTACCTCAAATCCTTCCCCTACCAGAAACTCTTCCAGTAATTCAGTCAGTTCGGTGTCGTCGTCTACCAGCAGAATATGACTCATGAATAAGTGCTCACATTTCCGGGTGGTGCAGGGTTGCTGCTCAGTGTTGGGGAATTATATGCGCAGTGTCGCGGAGAATCGGGAAATAGGATTGTGTGTTTTACCGTTCTTAACAAATGTTTACCGCCATTAGCCCCTATTTACAGTGCGCGAGCCTAGTATGCACATACCGACTCGGGAAACACGCAAACCGCCAAGCGGGTCCTTGAGAGACTACGTGAACGACAAAGTGGTTTGCCTTACAGCACAGCGTTATTTGAGGATTTCAATATGAAACAACTGACTATGAACAAATGGAAGGCACTCGCTGGCACCCTGATCCTGGGTAGCGCACTGACCACTTCCGGCCTGGTGATGGCCTTCCCCGACGGGGATCACGGCCCGCGCCATCACAAGGGAGAGCACCACCGCGGTGGTGACCACAAGGGGCGCATGTTTGAGCGCCTGGCGGAAGAGCTCGATCTCACCGAAGGCCAGAAAGCGCAACTGAAAGCGGATCGCGAAGCTGGCAAAGAGGCGCGCAAGGCGGATCGCCAGGCGATGCGCGAGCTGCACAAGCAACTGCGCGAGGCCATTGACTCCGGTGCTGACCAGGCGACCCTCGACAGTCTGGGTGCGCAGCTGGGCAAGCTGGAAGTGGCGAAAATGCAGCGGATGCACCAGAAGCGCCAGCAGTTCGAGGCCATCCTGACCAATGAGCAGAAGGCCAAACTGGAAGAAATGAAAGCGGAGCGCAAGGCGCGCTTCGAGGAGCGAAAGGCGCGTCGCGCGGAAAAGCAGGCGGATTAAGCGCTAGCGACGCTCTCAGGTTCTTGTTTTAGCAGTCAGTCATACCCTTATGCTGTGAATGCAGCATCGGACTCGCCGGCGCCCACCCCAACAGCCGGTGGGGTCCATCCCCCTGATGCCCCTGTTCTGCAGGGGTTTTTTTCGTTTTGCCGGGCAATGTCCCGAGAAAGGCGACGCGCCTTGCTGAACCCGCCCATTGTTGGGAAAATGCCCGCCCCACGAATATCGCCCGGAATTCGCTTTCCGAGTCGCGCCGTTCGGGGCAGCAATTGGCAGTAGAGGATATACAGTGAGCAAGATCGGCCTGTTTTACGGTAGCGACGAGGGCAACACCGAGGGCGTCGCCCAGCGTATTGCCGCGCGTCTGGGGGAAGACCGGGTGGTAGTCCACGATATTGCCGATGTTACCCAGCTGGAAATAGCGGATTATGAACAACTGATTTTTGGTATCCCTACCTGGGACTTTGGGCAGATCCAGTCAGATTGGGAAGATTTCTGGGAAGATGTGCAGGAAATCGACTTTACCGGTAAAACTGTTGCTCTGTTTGGCCTGGGCGACCAGTTTGGATATGGGGACTATTTCCTCGATGCCATGGGAATGCTGCACGATGTGATCGTCGCCAATGGAGCGATCATCGTGGGTCACTGGTCTACCGCCGGCTATGAGTTTGAAGCCTCGAAAGCGGAAATAGCCGGGCAGAACCTGTTTGTGGGCCTGGCGATCGATGAGGATCAGCAGGAAGAAATGACCTGCGCGCGCCTGAACGAATGGTGCCAGCAGATCGCGGAAGAATTTGGCCTGGAAGGTGGTGCAGAAAGTATCGCTGTGATCGAGGATTGATAGCGTCATGACGCAAACGGACATGCACACGGCTTCCATGGCACTGCAGGATTTCTGGCCTTGGCTTGCGGATCACTGTAACTGTATCCTGCGCGCCGGTACCCCGGACTCCATACTCTACGACGACGATGATTTTCACTGGCGTTTCACCCAGGAGAACCCGCGCACACTGCTGGTTCAGCTGGTGCGGGGTAAACGCTTGATCGGAGAAGTATTTATCGAGCCGGATCTGGTGACATCCGTGCGTATGACGCCCGGCGATAAGGACGAGGTGATCTTCGATCTGATGGCCGAAGCGGATGGCGAAGAACAGGTGCTTTACTATTTTGTGATGGCTCACGGCTACGATGGCCACGATCAGACGGAGCCGGTAGCGCGGCACGGAAGGTTGCATTAACCCACCGGCCACGTTTCAATTTTTCCTATTTCTCCGCGGCGCCCACACCGATATGGGCGTCCAGAAAATCCAGTAACTGGGTGTACATCAAGCGCCGGTTCTCCTCGTTATAAAATCCGTGCCCCTCGTGCTTGACGATCAGGGACTGGGCCGGCTTGCCGCTTTTCTCCAGCTCTTCAAGCATCGCTTCCGCGTGGGCTACCGGCGCGCGCTCGTCTTCTTCACCGTGAATGATAAATAGCGGCAGGTCCAGCTTATCGGTGTGATACAGCGGAGAGTTTGCGCGCATAACCTCCGGGTTCTGTCCAATGGTTCCACCAAGATACGCGACACCGCGATCCCTTCGGCGAATATCTCCCTTCTTGTACAACAACTCCAGGTCGTAAACACCCACATAGCCCGCAGCGCACTGGTAAAGTGCCGGATAGCGGATAGGGTTCATGAGCGCAGAATAACCGCCGAAACTGGCTCCGTAGATACATACGCGATCTGCATCGGCGTGGCCTTGCTTCACTGCCCACTGTACGGCTTCGGCAATATCCCGCTGAATTGCGCCGCCCCACTCATTTTTTCCGGCATCCTGGAAGTGATCGCCAAACCCGGTAGAACCGCGGAAATTCACCTGAAGTACCAGATAGCCGTTTTGGGAAAGAATTTGTGCGTCGCGGGTGTACCCCCAAAAATCTCTAGCGTGCGGTCCGCCGTGGGGCATCACGACCATCGGCAGTTTGCCGGTTTCTTCACGGCCTGCCGGGAAGGTCAGGTAGGTACTGATTCGCAGCCCATCGGAAGCCTCGAAGGATTCCGCACGCATCGGGTTCAGGTTCATCGGATCCAGCCATTCTGCGGAAGAAAGCAGGAAGTCGACTTTTTTGGACTCCAGGTCGACGAGGAAGTAGTCCCCTGGCAGGCGGTCGCCGGATACCTGTAAAACCCCTTTCTTGCCATCGCGGGTAAAACTGGTGAAGTTGATATGGTAGCCCTCGAAGGCCTGTTTCAGTCCGCGATAGAAGGGTGCGAAGCCATCGCCCTCATCGAAAAACTGCGCGGTGGGATAGTCCGGGTTCAGGTAGGCACCCAGAGGAGTCTGGGTGTGAGGGTGCAGGATGATGTCACTGATATCCGCGATTTCGTGTTGCAGCACCTTTCCGAGAGTTTTGTTTTCTGCGTCCCAGGTGACCAGTGTTTCCGTAGCGTTGGGGGTATCCACCACCAGATAACTCAACTGGCGAGAGTGATCGAACCCAACCGGGTAGGCGTTGCGCAGCAACGGGTGGGTGATCTGTGACCAGCCATTGTCGGCCTTGGCGTAGAGTTCGTATTTGTTCTCGCGATTGGTTCCGTTGGCGAACAGCAGGTTACCCCTGCCATCCGTATACGCCCGCCCACCCACTTGCGGCAGACCGACGATCTCTTTACGCACCCCGGTGTAAATGTTGAGCCGGTATACATCGCCGTGGCTTTCAAAGTCCCGGGCCCAGGGGGAGGTGGATATAAGGATTTCGTTCTTGTCGTCTACCAGTGGGTCAATAATGGTGGCGTGGGCGTACGTTGCCTCGGCTTTTTTGATGCGACTGCCCAGTTGCTGCTCACCGGCGGCGTAGCCAAAAATATTTTTACCGCGGCTACCGTCTGCATTGATGGCGAACAGCGAGCCATAGTTGACCGGAGTCTCAAGGGCTGCGCGCCGGCTCATTACCTCGGCAACAACCCGTTCGTTGTTCGCCCAGTAAAACTCTCCGACTTCTTCCTTGCCACGAAACCGCAGGGAACCGGTAATTTTCAGTGGGGAAAGGCTCATAAAGACCAGCACCCGCTCTCCCTCATAGCTGCGGGCGACAGCCATATGCGATCCCGTTGGGGAGATTTTTACCTGGTGAACTTCCGGGTGGCGGATCAGGTCTTCGAGGGGAACCGCGGCGGCTGAGACGAAAAAAGGGCTGACCATTGCGAGCAGGGCTATGGTCAAAGCAGAAACAAAACGCATGGTGACTCCGTGTACTTCTTCGATTCTTCCGGGCGGGGGGCCTGAGCATCGGTCAGTAGATCACCTTGCGTAAACGGCCGCCCGTATCTGTTACTCGAGGATCGAAAATGATCGATCCTCGAGACACCAGTCTATTGGAAAACAGATTGGGCGACATCTATGTGATATGTATCACGCTTCGTTGCTGTGGTGTGAGACTAGGCTAGTAGGCCTTTCAATATCTCCCGGTACATATCCTTTACCAGGTCGAGGTCATCGGCCTTCACGCACTCATCCACTTTGTGAATGGTGGCGTTCACCGGGCCGAGTTCTACCACCTGTGCACCGGTCGGGGCGATAAAACGGCCATCGGAGGTGCCACCGGCGGTGGACAGCTCGGTCTCTCGCCCAGTCGCTTTACGAATGGCGGCCTGGGCGGACTCTACCAGCGGGCCTTCGGCGGTCAGGAAGGGTTGGCCGCTCAGGTTAAAGTTGGCTTCATAATTGAGGCCATGCTTGTCAAAAATGGCTCGGGCGCGGCTTTCCAGTTCCTCTGCGGTGGTTTCCGTTGAGAAGCGCCAGTTGCACACGACTTTCACGTCTCCGGGAATCACGTTGGTGGCACCGGTGCCGCCGTTGATGTTGGAGACCTGGAAGCTGGTAGCCGGAAAGAAATCGTTACCCTGGTCCCACTCTTCTGCAGCCAGCTCGGCCAGGGCCGGTGCCAGTTTGTGCACGGGGTTTTCTGCAAGGTGCGGGTAGGCGACGTGGCCCTGGATTCCGAATACGGTAAGCTCCAGGCCGAGAGAGCCGCGGCGGCCATTCTTGATCACGTCACCGGCGAGGGTGGTGCTGGAGGGCTCGCCAACCAGACACCAGTCGATTTTTTCATTGCGCTCTTCCAGCCACTCGACGACTTTCACGGTACCGTGCTTTGCCGGGCCTTCCTCGTCGCTGGTAATCAGAAAGGCGATGCGGCCTTTGTGGTCCGGGTGTGCCGCGACAAATTCTTCACAGGCGACCACCATGGCGGCCAGTGAACCTTTCATATCGGCTGCACCGCGGCCATACAGCATGCCGTCGACCACTTGTGGTTCGAACGGAGGGTATTTCCAGTTTGCTTCCGGGCCGGTTGGCACTACGTCGGTGTGGCCGGCGAAGGCAAACAGTGGGCCTTCTTCGCCGCGTACGGACCAGAAGTTATCGGTATCGCCAAAACGCAGGTGCTCGGTTTTAAAGCCGATTTTTTCCAGGCGCTCGAGCATCAGGTCCATACAACCCGCGTCTTCAGGGGTTACGGATCTTTTGCTAATCAGGTCGCAGGTTAGTTTTACTGTCGGGGTCATGGGAGTTTCTACTGGCTCCGTGGTATTGGGAGCGCTGTTCCTATTTTGTGGCGGCCTGCCTGCCGGTGGCTGTTCGCGAGACACGCCGTGAACCCATCCATGGGGGCTCTTCTGCGAGGTCCCTCTCGCAGAAGGTCTCGCGAACAGCCCCCGGCAGGCAGGCCTTCGCGTTGAAACGCATATAATTGAACAGGTTCAACTGGTTGCCCGGTTTTTCAGTGCGAAGTGCTGAACTTCGACTGAAGGCAATGCGCCTGGTGGAACATTTCGGAACCGTCGGTGCCAGGGATGGCACCGCCGGAGCGTACAGGGATGTATCTACAGCGATTCCGAAATGTTCCACCAGGTGTTTTGCCGCCACAGTGCGGAAACCAAATGGACCCGGTAGCGACGAAAAAATCAGTTGCTGTGGAGTTCAGCGTTCAACTCGACGGCACTTTTGTTGGTCAAACACTCAACTGCACCAGTGGTAGAGTTGCGACGGAATAGCAGGTCGGATTTGCCAGCGAGGTCGCGAGCTTTAACAGATTCGGCAACTTCGCCTTTGTCGTCCAGCAGGGCGACTTTGGTGCCGGAGGTAATGTACAGGCCAGACTCAACAGTGCAGCGGTCGCCCAGGGGAATACCGGTGCCCGCGTTGGCACCCAGCAGGCAGCCTTCGCCCAGGGAAATGACGATATTACCACCGCCAGACAGAGTACCCATGGTGGAGCTGCCGCCGCCCAGATCGGAACCAGCGCCCACGAATACACCGGCAGAAATGCGGCCTTCGATCATGCCCGGGCCTTCGGTGCCGGCATTAAAGTTTACGAAACCTTCGTGCATGATGGTGGTGCCTTCACCCAGGTAAGCACCCAGACGCACGCGGGCAGTGTGGGCGATACGCACACCTGTCGGCACAACGTAGTTGGTCATTTTCGGGAACTTGTCCACGCAGGAAACTTCCAGCAGCTCGCCCTTGAGGCGTGCTTCCAGCTGACGCTGGGGCAGTTCTGCCAGATCGATGGCGCCCTGGTTGGTCCAGGCTACGTTGGCCAGCTGGCCGAAGATACCGTCCAGCTTGGTGCCGTGAGGTTTTACCAGACGGTGGGACAGCAGGTGCAGCTTCAGGTAGGCCTCCGGCACAGACTGCGGCGCGTCATCGCTGTGCAGCACTACCGCCACCAGCGGACGCTGGCTGTTGGCGAACTGGCGCAGGATGGCTGCCTGTTCTTCGGCACCGGCGCTGGCCAGTTGATCTGCCAGCGGTTGCAGTTGTGCTTCTTCCAGAGCAACGGCTACGTTGCCGCCATTGATATCGAGAGTGCCGGTCACGGCCTTGGCGATTTCTTCGCTCGGGTTCAGTAGCGGTTGCGGGAAGTACACTTCCAGCCACTCGCCCTTGCTGTTGCAGGTGCCGACGCCGAAGCCAATGCTGTACAGGTTGCTCATGATGGTTTCCTTTTCGTGAGTCTGAATTTGTTAATGTGTTGCTGTCGGGGTTAGCTGCCGGGGATTACTTGACGAAGCTGGCGTAGCTGTCGGCCTTGAAGCCGAACAGGGTGTCGCCGCCCTTGGTCATCACCGGGCGCTTAATAAGTGTTGGGGTCTCAAGGGCCAGGGCTTTTGCGCTGCCATTGTCCATGCCGTTTTTTTGCGCCTCATCCAAGGCACGCCAGCTGGTGGAGCGGCGGTTCAGTACCTGCTCCCAGCCAAATTCTTCCAGCCACTGGGTTAGCGGCACGCTGCCCATACCGTCTTCGCGGAAATCGTGGAAGGTGTATTCCACACCATTTTGTTCTAGCCACTTGCGGGCCTTTTTTACGGTGTCGCAGTTCTTGATGCCGTACAGGGTAATCATTGGTTTTCCAGTTTCTGTCGTTCTGTCAGGCCTGAAGTTCTGGATTCAGGCTTTTTTTGTTTTCTTCGGATGTTTGCGCGCCGGGTAACAGGTGGTGCAGATTTCGCATACGGTGCCGTCGCAGCCGCGGGCGGAGCAGTATTCGCGGCCGTAGAAAATAATCTGCAGATGTAGTTTGTTCCATTTCTCCCGCGGGAAAACCCGCTTCAGATCCTTCTCCGTCTGCGCCACATTTTTACCTGAGGTAAGACCCCAGCGCTGGGCCAGGCGGTGGATGTGCGTATCCACCGGAAAGGCCGGGTGGCCGAAGGACTGGGCCATCACTACGCTTGCGGTTTTGTGGCCCACTCCCGGCAGGGTTTCCAGAGCGGCCATGTTTTCCGGCACCTGGCCGTGGTATTCGTTGACCAGAATCTCGGAGAGTTTCTGAATTGCCTTGGACTTTTGCGGTGACAGTCCACAGGGGCGGATTACTTCGCGGATTTTCTCTACCGGCACCTTGGCCATGTCGTAGGGATTGTCCGCGAGCTCCCATAGTGCCGGGGTGATCTGGTTTACCCGCTCATCGGTGCATTGCGCGGAAAGTAAAACCGCGACCAGCAGAGAGTAAGCATCGAAGTGGTCCAGGGGCACCGGGGTTTCCGGGTAGAGCTCTTCCAGTCTATGAAGGATGTAATCTACCCGTTCCTGCTTGAGCAGGTTTTTTTTCACTGCAAATTCTTCGGTCATTTTATTCGCCAGCAAGCAGGCTCCTACAACGGATTCTTTTCGCAGAAGCTGCGAATGCGCCTTGCTGCTTCGATACATTCTTCCAGGGTGGCGACCAGGGCCATGCGCACATATTCCGCGCCGGGATTTACTCCGTTGGCCTCGCGGGCCAGGTAGGCGCCGGGCAGTACAGTGATGTGCTGCTGGCGGAACAACTCGCGGGCGAAGGATTCACCGTCGCCGACCCTCGGCCACAGGTAGAAGCTCGCTTCCGGTTTTTGTACCTCGATACAGCCGTCGAGTATTTCCAGTACTGCATCGAACTTCTGGCGATACAGTTCGCGGTTCTCTTTCACGTGCTGTTCGTCCTGCCACGCGGCAATGGACGCATACTGGGTAGGTACCGGCATGGCGCAGCCGTGATAGGTGCGATACAGCAGGAATTTTTCCAGAACTTCACCGTCGCCGGTCACAAAGCCGGAGCGCAGGCCGGGCAGGTTGGAGCGCTTGGACAGGCTGTGAAATACCACGCAGCGGCGGTAGTCATCGCGCCCGAGTTCCGCGCAGGCTTGCAGCAGGCCCGCTGGGGGATTGGCCTCGTCGAAATAGAGTTCCGAGTAGCATTCGTCGGAGGCGATGATGAAGTCGTACCTGTCCGCCAGCGCGATCAGTTGTTTCAGATCGTCGGTACTCAGTAGCGCGCCGGTGGGGTTACCTGGGGTGCAGAGGTACAGCAGGCTGCATTCCTGCCAGACACTCTCTGGCACCGCAGCAAAGTCGGGTTTGAAGCCGTTTTCCGCACTGCAGTTTACAAAGTGGGGCGAGGCACCGGCGAGAAACGCAGCGCCTTCATAGATCTGGTAGAAGGGGTTTGGCATCACCACCTTCGAGCCTGGCGTCACTACCGCCTGCGCGAAGGCGAACAGCGCTTCGCGGGTACCATTGACCGGAATCACTTCCGATTCTGCATTCAGTGCCGAAAGTTTGAACCGATTGCACAGCCAGTTGGCGATGGTCTCACGCAGCGCGTCCAGCCCTTTGGTGAGCGGGTAGGCGGCGAGTTTTTCCAGGTTGTCGATCAGTTCGTCGCGGACAAACGCCGGCGGCGTGTGTTTGGGTTCACCGATGGACAGCGCGATGTGCGGCAGTGCTGCGGGCGTTTCAATACCCTCTTTCAGTTTTGCCAGTTTGGCGAAAGGGTAGGGCTGCAGCTGTTGCAAATTCGGGTTCATATTATTGTCTGCTTGTAACGCGTTTTACGACTCTATTCAGGGGCGCTCACGACGCTTCACGGCTGCGGCGGCAAGGTGGCCTGGTGCGCGTCCAGTTCCTGGCAGATCGCCTGTTCCAACAGTTCGATCAGGCTGTCGTCGGTCAGCGGCTGATCGTCGCCGTCGGTAATATGGAAAATATCCTCGACCCGCTCCCCAAGCGTGGAAATCTTTGCGTTGTGCAGTCGCAGATCGTGGGTAATAAAAATCCGTGCGATGCGCGCAAGCAGGCCAGGGCGGTCCGCGCTGGTGATTTCCAGGGTGCTGTAGGTGTCGCCGGGCTCAGTGGAGATATGGGCCTGGCTCGGCAGATGGAACATTTTCAGGCGGCGCGGGGTGCGGCGCTTGATCACTTTTGAATAATCCTCCACCAGTTTCAGTTCTTTGTGGAGGGTATTGCGGATCTGCTCCAGGCGGTGGGGTTCGTCCAGCAGTGGCTGGCCACTCTCGTCCAGTACGTAAAAAGTATCCAGTGTGTAGCCACCGGCGGAGCTGTACAGCCGCGCGTCGTGAATGTTCAGGTTGAGCATGTCGAGGCCGGTAACCACCGCGGCAAACACGTTGGGTCTGTCCGGGGTGTATACAAATACTTCCGTAGCGCCGTCGTGTTCTCCGGGGCCCGAGTTGCGGGTTAATACCACAGAGTCGCTGTCTTCGTCCCGCGCCGGGTCTTTCTGCAGCTGATAGATGGCGGCGGTGTGCCAGGTGATGCTGTCGGTACTTTCGCGTACGAAATAGTCTTCACCCATTTCCGACCAGATATCTTCCACCGCATTGCTGGGGACTCCCATGGCGCGCAGCATATTGCGCGCCTGTGCCTGGGTTTCCACGTAGATTTCGTCGCGGTCGATGGGGTTTTCAAGGCCGCGCCGCAGGGCGCGCTGGGTGTACTGATACAGCTGGCGCATCAGGCTGGCACGCCAGCTGTTCCACAGGTCCGGGTTGGTGGCGTTAATGTCTGCCACCGTCAGTGCGTAGAGGTAGTCCAGGTGTTCACGGTCGCCCACTTCGGCGGCAAAGGCGTGGACCACTTCCGGATCGGTAATGTCCTGTTTCTGGGAGACGGCGCTCATCAGCAGGTGCTTTTCTACCAGCCAGCACACCAGGCGGCGGTCGCGAGCTGAGAGCCCGTGGCGACGACAGAACGCATCTGCATCGATCACGCCAAGTTTGGAGTGGTCACCGCCGCGGCCCTTGGCAATATCGTGATAGAGGCCGGCGATATACAGCAGCTCGGGCTTGCGCATGCGCGACAGGATTTCTGCGGCCAGCGGGAACTTCTCCCAGGCCTCGTCACTGCGGAAGCCTCGCATATTGCGCACTACCTGCAGGGTGTGGGCATCCACGGTGTAAATATGGAATAGGTCGTGCTGCATCTGCCCGGTGACGCGACCAAACTCCGGCAGGTAGCGGCCGAGGATGCCGTAGCGGGTCATTCGGGTCAGCTGCGTGGACAGGCCACGCGGGCTGCGCAGCAGCTGCATAAACAGGCGCGCATTGGCAGGGTCCGCGCGGAACTGATCGTCGATGAGATGTCGGTGTTCGCGCATCAGGCGAATGGTGGAGGCGCGCACCCCGTGGATTTCCGGGTTGTTTGCCATCAGCACAAAGATTTCCAGCAGGGCCGGCGGGTACTCGATAAAGGTGCGTGTTACCGCTGCCTCGATGGTATTGCCGCGCAGTTGGAAGCGCTCGTTGATGGGGGTGACCGGCAGATGCTTGCCGCGCTGCAGGATCACTTCATCCAGGAACTGCAGCATCACATCGTTTAATTCCCGCAGCGCCATCACGATGCGGTAATAGGTGTGCATGAACTGCTCCACCGCCAGGTGGGTGTCGTTGTCCTTGTAGCCGAAGTCTCGCGCCAGTTCCCGCTGGTAGTCGAACAGCAGCCGTTCTTCCGGGCGGCCAGCCAGCAGGTGCAGGCCGTAACGCACCCGCCACAGGAAGTCCTCGCCTGACTGCAGGATGGCGAACTCTTCCTCGGTGAAGAAACCCTTGCCCTGCAATTGTTTCAGTGTGCGCACATGAAAATAGCGCTTGGCCACCCAGTTGATGGTCTGGATATCCCGCAGGCCGCCGGGGGCGTTTTTAATATTGGGTTCAAGATTGTACTCGGCACCCTGCTGCTTGCTGTGGCGGGCTTCCTGCTCTTCGTACTTTGCGCTGAAGAACTGGTCTGCGGGCCATAGATTGTCGGGTGTCATGCGCTCGGTGAGGGTTTCACAGAGGGCCGGGTTGCCGACCACGGTGCGGCATTCCATCAGGTTGGTAGCAACCGTGATGTCTTCCGCCGCCATTTCCACACACTGGTCCACGGTGCGCACGGCGTGGCCAATATCCAGTTTCAGATCCCACAGGAAGGCGACCAGGCGCTCGATATTGTCGACGACGGTCTCGTCCGGCTTTTCGGTGGAGAGAATGAGCAGGTCTATATCGGAATTGGGATGCAGTTCGCCGCGGCCGTAGCCCCCAACGGCCAGCAGGCTGATGGTGCTCGGCCACTGGAACTGGTGCCAGGCGTAGTGCAGCAGGCAGTCCACAAACAGGGCGCGCTCGTAGACCAGCGTGCGAACATCTTCGCCCTCGCGGAAACGGCGTGCCATATGGGTATCTGCCGCGCCTACCGCATCCTTGAAAATTTCCAGAGTGGGGCGGGCACCCTCCGCCAGATCTCTCCGGAACCGGGACTGGTCGAAGAAAAACAGGGGCTTTTCGAAATGCGGTAACTGCGCAAGCTGCGTGGAATTCATAGATGCGGAACCCGGTTTACCCTGTCGGCCAGCGCGAGCGCTGAAATGTGTCTTGTTTTTGGTCGGGGTCAGAACGACTCTTCCTTGCGCGCGGTGAGAATCTCAACCCCGTCGCTGGTGACCGCCATAGTGTGCTCCCACTGCGCGGACAGGCGGCGATCGACAGTGACCGCAGTCCAGCCGTCACGCAGCACTCGGCTGCCGGGCTTACCGGCGTTGATCATCGGTTCGATGGTGAAGGTCATGCCTTCCTCCAGTACCTGGCCGGTGCCCGGCTTGCCATAGTGGAGGATCTGCGGGTCTTCGTGGAAGACGTCACCGATGCCGTGGCCGCAGAAGTCTTTGACCACGGAGTAGTAATTTTTTTCTGCGTGCTGCTGGATCACGTGGCCGATATCGCCAAGGGTGGTGCCGGGGCGCACGATCTCGATAGCCTTGTACAGGCATTCCTGGGTGATCTTGACCAGGCGTTCCGCATGGGCGGCGGGTTTGCCGACGAAGTACATTTTGGACGTATCGCCGTACCAGCCGTCCTTGATGACGGTGACGTCGATATTGATGATGTCGCCTTTCTTCAGCACCTTGGACTCGGAAGGGATGCCGTGGCAGATCACTTCGTTAACGGAGGTGCAGATGGATTTGGGAAAGCCGCGATAGCCCAGGCAGGCGGGGATGGCCTCCTGAACATTGACGATATAGTCATGACAGCGGCGGTCCAGTTCTTCCGTGGTGACACCGGGAGCCACATGTTCGCCAATCATCTCCAGCACTTCGGCGGCCAAGCGGCCGGCGGTGCGCATTTTGGCGATCTGTTCTGGACTTTTTACAGCGTTGGTCATGAATCTTCCCGGGTATTCGTGGCTTTTGGCAGAAGTGCGCGTGTTTTGCACACTTTTAACGCAATTTTGGTGCAGTCAGGGCCCCGAGGTCAGGCTGGGCCCGGAAACGGCGCGATATTGTAGCGGAATTACAGGGGCAGGGCATTAGGTGACCGGAATGTCAGCATTCGTGTCCGACCCAGAGCGATTCTGCAGAATCCGCTTTCGTGGCGCTGTTCACACTTCCAGCGCCCTGAGGAATATGGTATAAAGCGCGCCGCTTTGGGCAGTGCCCGAGGTGAAGCTAAACAAAGGGTGGTGAATTTCACCGCACTTAACAAACGCCGCACATATACCGGCACATTCTCCTGGGTGTCTTTGTGGTTCCCCATCTGATGGTGAAACCCGAGGATTGGTGAATGGGGTATATGGAGGATCAAACCCGGGAAGCATTCGGCCTTTAAGTTACGGTCGGCTGCCTCCGTTATTGTTATTGAGGTTTATTATGCCGCAAGTCAGCATGCGCGATATGCTGCAGGCTGGTGTCCACTTTGGTCACCAGACTCGCTACTGGAACCCGAAGATGGGTGAATACATCTTTGGTGCTCGCAACAAGATTCACATCATCAACCTGGAGCACACTGTTCCGGCCTTCAACGAAGCTCTGCAAGTCATCAAAGGCATGGCAGCGCAGAAGAAGAAGATCCTGTTTGTTGGTACCAAGCGCGCTGCGCAGAAGTCCATCAAAGAGCAGGCCGAACGTGCGGGTCAGCCCTACGTCAGTAACCGCTGGCTGGGTGGTATGCTCACCAACTACAAAACCATTCGTGCTTCCATCAAGCGTTACCGCGATCTCGAAGCCCAGTCTCAAGACGGTACCTTCGAAAAGCTGACCAAAAAAGAAGCCCTGATGCGTACCCGCACCATGGAGAAGCTTGAGCGCTCCATCGGTGGTATCAAAGACATGGGTGGTCTGCCGGACGTACTGTTCGTGATCGACGTGGAGCACGAGCGTATCGCTATCCAGGAAGCCAACAAGCTGGGTATCCCTGTGATCGGTATCGTTGATACCAACAGCAGCCCGGAAGGCGTTGACTACATCATCCCTGGTAACGATGACGCGATTCGTGCCATCAAGCTGTACACCACTGCGGTAGCCGACGCTGTACTGGCTGGCACTGCCGAAGCTGGTGGCGCTGCTGCTCAGAATGAGTACGTTGAAGCGCAGGACGATCAGCAAGCTGCGGACTCCTAATTCGGAGTACTAGCCGCAGGCTACTGGCGGTGTAACATTTTTGGGTTACGCTGCAGGGAAAAGGGGCCACTTATCCGGCCCCTTTTTTTCAAATCCAACAAAGAATTTGAATCTGAACCCGAGGATTGAATCATGGCGATTACCGCGTCAATGGTAAAAGAACTGCGCGAGCGCACCGGTCTGCCGATGATGGAGTGTAAAAAAGCACTGAACGAGGCAGATGGCGACATCGAGAAAGCGATTGAAGACCTGCGCAAGGCTTCCGGCCTGAAAGCGGCCAAGAAAGCTGGCCGTACCGCTGCTGACGGCGTTGTTGCTGCCAAAGTTGCCGAAGACGGCAGCTACGGTGTTCTGGTTGAGGTGAACTCCGAAACCGACTTCGTTGCCCGCGATGAAGGCTTCAAAGCTTTCGTTGGCAAGGTTGTCGACAAGGCATTTGCCGATCGTCAGGAAGATGTTGCTGCACTGATGGAAGGTGAGCTGGAAGAAGCGCGCGAAGCGCTGGTACAGAAAATCGGTGAGAACATCGGTGTTCGTCGCATTCAGCTGGTTGAAGCGCCGGTAGTGGGTGCCTATGTGCACTCCAACAGCCGTATCGCTGCCATCGTTGCCCTGAGTGGCGGTGATGTTGAAACCGCGCGCGACGTGGCCATGCACGTAACTGCGGTCAACCCGCAGGTGGTTAAGCCGGAAGATATGCCGGCTGACGTGCTGGAGAAGGAAAAAGACATCATCAAGGCGCAGCCGGATATGGAAGGCAAGCCTGCCGAAATCGTCGAGAAGATGATGGGCGGCCGCATCAAGAAGTTCCTGAAGGAAAACAGCCTGGTGGAACAGCCTTTCGTTAAGAACCCGGACGTGAGCATCGGCAAACTGGTGAAAGATGCCGGTGGCGACGTTGCTAGCTTCGTGCGTTTTGAGGTGGGTGAAGGTATCGAGAAAGAAGACGTTGACTTTGCAGCGGAAGTGGCCGCTCAGGTTAAAGCCAGCTCTTGATGTCTGAATCAGCCGGCGACCAAGCGGTCGCTGGCGCCAGCGGGGTGCACCCGGTGTGTTCATTTGAATACGTCCGGGGCGCCCCGCTGTTGTATCTGGACCACTAAGGGTTTCTGCTCGATATTTGAGCGAAATTGGTGGCGGGTGAGGCTATCCCGCACTTTGAACCAGGCCAGATCGGTATAGCCATAGGTAAAGCGCCGAATTTGTTGTAATGTTCGGCGGGCGCGACCCGGAACTGCGGTTGCGTCTCAACAGAGAATTTAGCCCGTAACAGTTGAGGAACAAGGGATGCCAGGTATTAAAGACCGCAAGTACAAGCGAATCCTGTTAAAGCTCAGCGGAGAAGAGCTGATGGGCGAACAGGGGTTTGGTATCAGCCCCAAAGTGCTCGACAAAATGGCCCTTGAGATCGGCCAGCTGGTGGGTATTGGTGTCCAGGTTGGTCTGGTGGTCGGTGGCGGCAATTTGTTCCGCGGTGCCGCGTTGAACGCTGCAGGCCTCGACCGGGTAACCGGCGACCACATGGGCATGCTGGCCACCGTGATGAACGCCCTGGCTCTGCGCGATGCCCTGGAGCGCTCCAATATATCTTCCCGCGTTATGTCGGCCATTCAGATGAGCGGTATCGTGGACCACTACGACCGCCGCGCCGCCATCCGGTACCTGGAGCGTGGCGAAGTGCTGATTTTTGCCGCCGGCACAGGTAACCCCTTCTTTACCACCGATTCCGCTGCCTGTCTGCGCGGTATCGAGATTGAGGCGGAAATGGTGCTCAAAGCCACCAAGGTGGACGGCGTCTACTCTGCGGACCCGAAACTGGTGCCCGACGCCACCCGCTACGACCAACTTACTTACGACGAGGTTCTGGACAAGAAACTCGGGGTAATGGATCTAACCGCAATCTGCCTCTGCCGCGAACACAATATGCCTGTGCGGGTGTTCCGCATGGATAAGACCGGCGCACTGCTCAATATTGTTGTGGGTGGTGAAGAGGGCACACTGATCGAAGAGGAAGTGAATCGTGATTAACGATATCAAGAAACAGGCCGAAACGCGCATGGGTAAAGCCATCGATGCGCTGGGTACCAACTTCAATAAAATTCGTACCGGCCGCGCCCACCCGAGCATTCTGGACGGTATCCAGGTGTCCTATTACGGCTCCGACACGCCGCTGTCTCAGGTGGCCAACGTGACCGTAGAAGATGCGCGTACCTTGTCTGTTACTCCCTGGGAAAAGAACCTGGTGCCGGAAATCGAAAAGGCCATTATGAAGTCCGATCTGGGCCTCAACCCCAGCACCGCCGGTGCGGTAATCCGTATCCCGATGCCGATGCTGACCGAGGAAACCCGTAAGAACTTTATCAAGCAGGCCAAAGGCGAAGCGGAAAGCGCGCGGGTCTCCATCCGCAACAATCGTCGCGATGCCCTGGCCGAAGTGAAGGCGCTGGTTAAGGATAAGGAAATCTCCGAGGACGACGAGCGTCGTGCAGCGGACGAGATCCAGAAACTGACCGATAAATATATTGCCGAGGTGGAAAAGGCACTGGCGGCAAAAGAAAAAGACCTGATGGAAATCTGATGTCTTCTGGCGGTACTGGTGTGACAGCACTCAAGCAGGCGGGACCGCGACATGTTGCCATCATCATGGATGGGAATGGCCGCTGGGCTGCGCGTCGCGGGCTGTCACCGTCCGCCGGGCACAAGGCGGGCGTTGAGCGGATCCGCGATCTGATCGAAGCGTGTAAAGAGCGCCAGATCGAGGTGCTTACCCTGTTCGCATTTTCCAGTGAGAACTGGCAGCGTCCGCCCAAGGAGGTAGAGCTGCTGATGACCCTGTTCCACTCCTATCTGCGCCGGGAGGCCCGGCGTATGCAGGAGCAGGGTGTGCAATTGCGTGTGATTGGGCGGCGCGACCGCTTTTCACCGCGGGTGCAGCGGGCGATTGTGGAAGCGGAATCCATCACCTGCGATGGCCAAAATGGCACTCTGGTGATCGCTGCCGATTACGGTGGCCAGTGGGATATCGCCCAGGCCGCGCGTACGCTGGCTGAAGAGGTCGCTAGCGGTCAACGCTCTGCCGATTCCATCGACGAGGAATCTTTGGGCGCGCACATCCAGCTGGCGGACCTGCCGCCGGTGGATCTGCTGATTCGCTCCAGTGGGGAGCAGCGAATCAGTAATTTCGTGCTTTGGCAGGCGGCGTACAGCGAGTTCTATTTCACCGATACGCTGTGGCCGGATTTCGACGTGCCAGCGCTGGATCTTGCGCTGGAGGCATTTCGACTGCGGGACCGTCGTTACGGTGGGCGCGGCGAGGATGGCCTGGGGGCTCAAGCCTGACAGAACCGGATCTGCCAGGCTGACGAGCACGGATTACCGATTGATAATAGTTAAAGGTTTTTAAGGGTTTAACGGTGCTAAAACAAAGAATAATTACCGCGCTGGTGTTGGTTGCTCTTTTCCTGGGGTTGCTGTTTTTTGTGCCCCTGCAATGGTTCTCCATTGTGATCGCCGGGGTCATTCTGCTGGGTGGCTGGGAATGGGCCAACCTCTCCAATCTGAACCGTGCCCTGCGCTTTGTTTTTCTCGCCGCACTGGGTTGTGCATTGATCGCCACGGCCCACTATGTTTTCAGTTTTGATTTCTCAACCCCCGATACCGATCGCGCACGTCAGATACTGGCGGTTGCCTGCGGTTGGTGGGCGCTGGCCTTTCTATGGGTGCAGGGGTACCCCGCCAGTGCCATGTTGTGGGGGAATCGGTGGGCGCGCGGGTTGATCGGTCTGGTGGTTCTGGTTCCAGCGTGGTTGTCCGTCGTTATTCTGCAGGGGCAGGATCACGGTGCCTGGCTGGTGCTGTTTGTGGTTGCGGTGGTCGTGGCTGCCGACGTGGGTGCCTACTTTGTGGGGCGCAAGTTCGGCAAACACAAGCTGGCGCGGGAAGTGAGCCCCGGAAAATCCTGGGAGGGCTTTTTCGGCGGTCTCGCAGCCTGTCTGGTTCTGGCGCTGGGCGTGTCCGTGGCGTTTGATCTGCCCACCAAAAATACGGTGCTTTTCACTATCGGCGTGCTGGTGACCGCACTGGCATCCGTGATTGGTGATCTTGTGGAAAGTATGTTCAAGCGCCATCGGGGGATCAAGGACAGCAGCCGAATCCTGCCGGGACACGGCGGTATTCTGGATCGCCTGGATAGTCTTACTGCAGCGCTGCCCGTGTTTACCATGGCGGCGCTTGCCAGCGAACTGCCCAAATATCTGTAATCTTCGATAGTTGATTTGGGCGCAGAGGTATTTCGAATTCATGCAAACCACGACCCCACAACCTGTCTGTGTGCTCGGGTCCACCGGTTCCATCGGGGTGAGTACGCTGGATGTGCTTGCCCGTCACCCTCAGGATTATTCTGTTTTTGCCCTGACTGCGCGCGACCGCGTGGCCGAGCTGGCACAGCAGTGCCGCCGGTTTAATCCACGCTATGCCGTAGTATTGGACGAGGGGAAAGCGCTGCGACTTCGTGGCGAGTTCGCTGAAGAAGGGCTCTCCACGCAAGTGCTGAGTGGTGTGGAAGGTTTATGCCAGGTGGCATCTGACCCACAGGTGGCCATAGTTATGGCTGCGATTGTAGGCGGGGCCGGATTGCAGCCGACACTGGCGGCCGTGCAGGCAGGGAAAAAGGTGCTGCTGGCGAATAAAGAGTCGCTGGTGATGGCCGGGCCGCTGTTTATGTCGGCTCTGGCGGAAAGTGACGCCTCACTGTTGCCGATCGATAGCGAGCACAACGCGATTTTTCAGTGTCTGCCGTATCCGTGCGATAGCCTGGCAGATGCCGGTGTGGAGCGTATTTTGCTGACAGGCTCGGGCGGGCCTTTCCGCACCGCAGACCCTGAGAGTTTGCACCAGGTTACGCCAGATGAGGCCTGTAACCACCCCAACTGGTCCATGGGACGCAAAATTTCGGTGGATTCCGCCACCATGATGAACAAGGGGCTGGAATTCATTGAGGCCTGCTACCTTTTTCACGCGGAACCTGCCGATATTCAGGTGGTGGTACACCCGCAAAGCATCGTGCACTCCATGGTGCAATATCGGGATGGTTCCCTGTTGGCGCAGATGGGGGAACCCGATATGCGTACACCCATTGCACATGCCCTGGCGTTTCCCCAGCGTATTGACAGTGGTGTAGGTGCGCTGGATCTGATTTCTGCCGGACGCCTGGACTTTGAGGCGCCGGATGAGGCGCGATTCCCCTGCCTCCGTCTGGCGCGGGAAGCAATGGAGCAGGGTGGCAGCGCGCCAACCGTGCTCAACGCGGCGAATGAGGTGGCGGTGGAGGCGTTTCTCGAAGGGACGCTCCCGTTCACCGGAATCGCTGACTTGATCGAAAAGGTCATGAATTCTACCAAAATGGTTGAACTGACGGATCTGGGTACAGTCGAACTGGCTGATCGGGAAGCGCGTGCGCGAGCTCATGAGGTGCTGAGCGAGCTGTGCGGCGTCCACAGCGTCGACGGTGATAATACCAACGGGCAGCGGCCGCAAACGAGATCAATGTAAACTGACCCCATGTTAGATTTTCTACAGACTGCTGCCTGGGCGCTCGTTGCCCTTGGCGTACTGGTAAGCTTCCACGAGTTTGGCCACTTCATTGTGGCGCGCTGGTGTGGTGTCAAAGTGCTGCGTTTCTCCGTAGGCTTCGGCAAACGCCTGTTTTCCCGTTACGATCGCCATGGCACTGAATTTACCGTGTCGGCGATTCCACTGGGCGGTTACGTCAAGTTCCTCGACGAGCGTGAAGGTACCGTAGCGCCGGAGGATCTCGATCGGACTTTCAACCGCAAAAATGTCTGGCAGCGGATGGCGATTGCCGCCGCAGGTCCCGTGTTCAACTTCTTGCTGGCCATAGCGCTTTTCTGGGGCGTTTTTATGGGGGGGACTTCCGGCCCTGTACCCATAGTGGATCAGGTCGAGCCCCGCAGTATCGCAGCGTACGCAGGCCTGGAATCCGGCCAGGAAATCATTGCCATCGATGACCACCCCACACCCACCTGGCAGGCGCTCAACTGGCGCCTGGCGAATCGTCTCGGCGACACGGGGCATATTAAGTTTTCCGTGCGCTACCCCGATTCCACCCTCGAATATCACATGTATGCGGACATCGATCGATGGCTGGCAGGGCAGGAAGTGCCGGACCCGCTGGACGAGATCGGCGTCAAACTGTGGATTCCCAGCATCAGTATGCGCCTGGCGCAGGTAGTGGGCGGAAGCCCCGCAGAGAAAGGTGGCCTGCAAGAGGGCGATGAAATCATCGCTACCGATGGGCGCGATTACAGTGATTGGGATCAGTGGACCAGTTATATCAAGGCCCATCCGGAGCAGAGTGTGCAGGTTACCGTGCTGCGCGACGATAGTGAGCAGGTGGTTACCATAACGCCGGAGCTGGTGAGCCTCGATAGCGGTGAAAAAATTGGCCGTATCGGCGTGTTGCCGGTGGCTGCATCCTGGCCAGAGGACAAGGTGCGGCGCTATCACTATGGCGTGCTGGGCGCGTTCAATAAGGGGTTGGAAGAGACCTGGAGCAAGACGGTATTTACCCTGAACAGTTTGAAAAAACTGCTGTTTGGCGAGATCTCAACCCGTAACTTGAGTGGCCCTATCACCATTGCTAAAGTTGCCGGCACTTCGGCAGACGCAGGTTGGCAGTCATTCCTGTCTTTGCTGGCACTCCTGAGTATTAGTCTGGGAGTGTTGAATCTCTTGCCGATTCCCGTGCTCGACGGCGGCCATCTCCTCTACTACGGTATTGAAGCGATCAAAGGCTCCCCGGTGTCGGAAAAGGTGCAGATGATCGGCTTGCAGGTGGGGATGGCGATGGTTTTGGGGATCATGGCGCTGGCGTTGTATAACGATATTCTGCGTCTCTAATGAATTTTTGCCGGTGACCTCTGTCCTATTCTGTGTTCTTGGTGGGGCTTCCCATTTAGGGCGAAAGTAGGAGGGACGGGCGCCAGTTGATCTGATGATGCAATCGGATCATGCGAGAGGCGCGGCCTCTGATGTATCGGGCAATTTTGCCCTTATGGAATTGCGAATAAACACTCGGAATTAGTAGATGAAAGATTTCCTGAAGGCGGCGAGTCTCGGCCTTGCACTGCCCATTGCTGCTTACGCCCAGTCGTTTGTAGTCAACGATATTCGCGTTGAGGGGTTGCAACGTGTTTCCGCCGGTACTGTTTTTGCCGCTTTGCCTGTTCGGGTCGGTGACCAGATTGAGAGTGTCGAAATCCAGAGCGCTACTCGTGCGCTGTTTCGTACCGGTTACTTTCAGGATATTCAGATTGGACGCGAGAGCGGTGTGCTCGTCATCACCGTGCGCGAGCGCCCGGCCATTTCCAAAATTGAGATCACCGGCAACAAAGCCATCAAGACCGAAGACCTGCTCAAGGGCATGAACGACAACGGTCTGGCCGAAGGTCAAATCTTCAAGCGCGCGACCCTCGAAGGTCTGGCGCAGGAGCTGCAGCGTCAGTATGTGGCGCAGGGCCGCTATGGCGCCAGTGTTACCACCGAAGTGAAAGAGCTGCCACGCAACCAGGTGGAGCTGAAGGTGGTGGTGGATGAAGGCTCTGTTGCTGCCATCAAACATATCAATATCGTCGGCAACCAGGCGTTTTCCGATGACGAGCTAGGTGAGATCTTTGAGCTGCAGACCACTGGCTGGTTGTCCTGGCTCAATAGCGACGACAAATACAACCGTGAAAAGCTCACCGGCGACCTGGAGCGCCTAGAGTCCTACTATCTTGACCGCGGTTACCTGGAATTCAAAATTGATTCCACTCAGGTATCTTTGAGCCCGGATAAACAAAGTGTATTCATCACGGTGAATATCACTGAAGGTGATGTCTATTCTGTTTCCGAAGTTGAGCTTGCCGGCGATCCGGTGGTGTCCGAGGAAGAAATTCGCCGCCTGCTGCTGGTGCGTAAAGGGCAGACCTTCTCTCAGGTACTGATGACCACTACTTCCGACTACATTACCAAACGCCTGGGTAATGAGGGTTATACCTTTGCCGAGGTGAATGGAATTCCGGAAGCCAATGAAGATGATAAAACCGTAAAGGTCACCTTCTTTATTGATCCGGGTAAGCGCGCCTATGTACGTCGTATCAACTTCCGTGGCAATACTCGTACGTCTGACGACGTGTTGCGCCGTGAGATGCGCCAGATGGAATCCGCTTCCGCCTCTTCTGCCCGTATCGAGCAGTCCAAGGTTCGTCTTGAGCGCCTGGGGTATTTTAAGGAAGTGCAGGTGGAAACCACCGAGGTACCGGGCACGTCCGACCAGATCGATGTCGAATACACAGTAGAAGAGCAGCCTTCCGGTACCATCGGCGGTACTGTGGGTTACGCGCAGGGCAGCGGCCTGGTGCTCGGCGCTAATGTGCAGGAAAACAACTGGCTGGGTACCGGTAAATCTGTTGGTTTTGCGGTAAACACCTCGACCTATCAGACGGTACTTAACTTCTCCTATACCGACCCGTATTTCACGCCAGACGGTGTCAGTCGTGGTTTCAACGTGTTCTATCAGGAACGCGATTACTCTGAGATCAACCTGTCCAGCTATAACACCACCACTTATGGTGCGGGTTTGAGCTTCGGTTACCCGATTTCTGAGATTTCTCGTATCGGCCTGAATATCGGCTTCAATCACCTGGAGTTGAGCACCCACAGCAGTTCCGTGCAGGAAATCAAAGACAGCCCTGTGCCGATCAATGGGGTAAACGGTGAGATCAATTCCGATGATGAGGCGGATATTCTCGAAGAGCTCGAGATGGCCGTCGAAGACGGCATTGCGCTGGATCTGAGTATGCCGGTGGATACCGGTCTTCTGAACACTAACCCGGATGGCTTCGTTGATCTGTATGGCGATGAGTTTGATTCCTGGTCCCTGACGACGTCCTACGCACGCTCAACACTGAATCGGGGTATTCTCGCAACCCGCGGTGCGTCCCAGCGCGCTTCCATAGAAATAGCGCTTCCTGGCGGAGACCTCGAGTATTACAAGTTTATTTATACCGGACAGTATTTCCGCCCGCTTACCAAAGACCTGACGCTGCGTCTGCGTACGCGATTGGGCTACGCCGAAGGCTACGGCGAAACCGATGAGCTGCCGTTCTTTGAAAATTTCTACGGTGGTGGTTTTGGTTCTGTGCGCGGCTTTGAGCGCAACACACTCGGGCCGCGTTCAACACCTGCCGTGAATTACCGAACAGCACCTTGTGCGGTTGATGCAGAGGGTGATGTAACCGAATTCTGTTATGTGCTGGACGACGCAACCGGTGAGCTGGAAACGACTCCGGTGAGCAATCGCCGTCCAGACCCTTTCGGCGGCAACATTCTTGTGGAGGGCAGTGCCGAAATCATTTTCCCGATTCCGTTCGTGAAGGATCAGCGCTCCATGCAGTCCGCGTTCTTTATCGACGCGGGTAATGTATTCAGTACCAACTGCGGTGTTTCTCAGCTCAACTGTTACGATATCGACGTTGACCATATCAATGTGTCTGCAGGTATCGGTCTGACCTGGATTACCGGCTTTGGTCCGCTCACCTTCAGCTTGTCCAAAGCTCTGCAAGAAAACGAAGACGACGAGATCGAAGTATTCCAGTTCTCATTGGGTAATAGCTTCTGACCACTGGAAATTGCCGCCGCAACTGTTTAGGGTTCACTCCTGAGCGGTAAGCGGTGGCCTTCCAGATGACTTCTCATTGAAAAGGGCCACTGTGGAAGTGGCCGCAAATTTACAGAAATACGGAGAATAAAAAGTGTTCAAATTTGTAAAAGTGAGTGCGATTCTGCTGGCTGGCCTGCTTTTTGCGGGAACCGCGAGCGCACAGTCAAAGGTAGCCGTGGTGAATATCCAGGCTGCGATCATGAGCACTGAGAAGGCGACCTCCAAGATCAATGCCCTGAAGACCAGCTCCGAGTACTCCCAGCTGCAAAACAGCGCCGAAAGTATTCGTGCAGAAGTTCAGAAAATGGCTGAAGACGCGCAAAAGAATGGCGTAACCTGGTCTGAAGAGAAGAAAGCCGAGCAGCAGCGCAAGATCAACTTCAAGCGTTCTGACTTCGAAACCACGGTGAAAAAGCTGCGTGCGATGGAAGGTCAGGCAGTGCAGGATCTGCAGAAAGACCTGCTGCCGAAAGCCAAAGCGGCTCTGGAGGAAGTGATCAAGGAGCAGAAGTTGGATCTGGTACTGGATGCCAGTGCTGCGGTTTACGCTGGCAAAACTGCCAATCTGACCGAAGAGCTGGTTAAGCGCCTCAACGCTGCCAAGTAACTTCGACAGTAAAGCAATGATGAAAAACGCTCAGCCAACGCTGGCGCAGTTGGCTGACGAACTGGGCGCGGAATTGCGCCTGGCGGCTGGGGCCAGCGGCGATCAGGTGCCGACTGGCCTCAATACATTACAGGATGCGGCGAAAAGTGAAGTCAGCTTTCTCGCCAGTGCCAACTACCGCCGTTTTCTCGCCACCACCAATGCCTGTGCAGTACTGGTTTCTGCCGACGATGTGGAGTCCTGTCCGGGCACTACATTGATTGTGCCCAACCCCTACCTGGCGTTTGCCCGGGCCACTGCGATTTATGATCGTACGCCTACCCCGGCGGCAGGAATTGATCCCTCAGCCATAATTCATGACAGCGCAGAGGTAGCTGCGGATGCCAGTATTGGCCCGGGCGTCGTGGTGGAAGCGCATGCGAGAATCGGTCAGGGTGCCGTTATTGGCCCTGGGAGCGTGGTCGGTGAGGGTAGTGAAATTGGCGCTCGCACGCGATTGTTTCCCAATGTGGTGGTTTATCACGGCTGCTCTATCGGCGCTGATTGCACCGTGCACAGTAATACGGTTATTGGTGCGGACGGTTTCGGTTTTGCGCCGGCTCAGGGGCAGTGGACCAAAATCCATCAATTAGGCGGTGTGGAAATTGCCGATGAAGTCGAGATAGGTTCCTGTACCTGTATTGACCGCGGTGCCCTGGGTAACACAGTAATCGGCCGCGGGGTGAAGATCGACAACATGGTGCAAATCGCGCACAATGTGCAGATTGGTGACTACTCAGCCATGGCTGCCTGCTCTGCGGTGGCCGGTAGTGCGGTTATCGGCAAGCATTGCACCATTGCAGGTGGGGCCGGGATCGTTGGCCATGTCACCATTGCAGATCGCAGCCACGTCACTGCGCGTACCCTGGTTACAAAATCCATTGAAGAGGCCGGCTCTTACTCCAGCGGCGTTCCTTTTATGGATAGTCGTAGCTGGCGTCGTAATGCCGTGCGCTACGGGCAGCTGGATCTGATGGCGCGTCGCCTGAAAGCGCTGGAAGTGGCACTCAAGCAGCAGGAGTAAGCGCCGAATTAAGCTATACCTGCTTCACCAGTTGTAGTTACAAGATTTAATCGTAGTTTCGGGGCGTACGGCGCCCCGAAGTGGTTTCTGGGGACAAATCGTCATGATGGACGTACAGGAAATTCGTCAATACCTTCCACACCGCTATCCTTTCCTCTTGGTGGACCGGGTTGTTGAGCTGGAAGAGGGGAAGTCGATCAAGGGCTATAAGAATATCTCGATCAATGAGGAGGTGTTCAACGGCCACTTTCCGGAAGTGCCGATCTTTCCGGGTGTAATGATCGTGGAAGCGCTGGCGCAGGTTTCGGGAATTCTCGGCTTCAAAACCCTTGGGCAAAAACCGGAAGATGGCTACCTGTACCTGTTTGCGGGTATCGACAATGTGCGCTTCAAGCGCCAGGTGGTGCCCGGTGATTGTCTGCAGCTGGAAGCGGAAGTGGTTTCCGAGCGCCGCGGCATCTGGAAATTCGCTGGCAAGGCAACGGTAGACGGCAATCTCGCTGCCTCCGCCGATATCCTTTGTGCGGTGAAAAAAATCTGATTGCACAGGGTGCGCCTGTAAGGGCGGCTTGTGCAATTCATTGTGACCAAATTGATTTTTATATTCGCCATTCACGGGTAAAGTATCGTCGTCGTTTCTGGCGCCATGGCGAGGGAGTCCTCGCTGCCGCCAGCCGATGCATTATCGAGCCGGTGAGGAGAAAGCCACAAAATGCAGACCAGTATTCATCCGACCGCTATTGTCGACCCGTCGGCAACCATCGGCGAAGGGGTGCAAATTGGCCCGTACAGTATTGTGGGGCCCGATGTGGAAATTGGTGACGGCTGCCAGATCGCTTCCCACGTGGTTGTGAGCGGGCCCACCAAGCTCGGCAACAACAACCATATTTACCAGTTCGCCACGGTTGGTCAGGATACCCCGGATAAGAAGTATCAGGGTGAGCCCACCACGCTGGTGATTGGTGACAATAATGTCATTCGCGAAGGCGTCACCATCCATCGCGGTACGGTGCAGGACCGTGGTGAGACCACGATTGGTAATGACAACCTGCTGATGGCCTATGCCCATATCGGCCATGACAGCGTGATCGGTAATCACACCATTCTGGTGAACAATGTCGCGCTGGCAGGGCACGTGTATGTGCGCGACTGGGCCATTCTCAGTGGCTATACCCTGGTGCATCAGCACTGCACAATCGGTGAGCATGCGTTTACCGGTATGGGCTCTGGTATTGGAAAGGATGTACCCGCGTACGTGATGGTCACCGGTAATCCGGCGGAAGCCAAGACGATCAATGCGGAAGGATTGCGCCGTCGGGGGTTTTCCCGCGATGAAATCGCACTGATCAATAAAGCCTACAAGGTGGTTTATCGGCGCGGGCTGACGACCGAAGAGGCGCTGGAATCCCTGGCGCAGATGCGCCAGGAGTCTGCAGTCATTCAACCCTGGATTGACTCCCTGAAAAACTCTTCCCGCGGGATTGTCCGTTGAGTGCTGCCTCCCCCGTTAACAGCAATCCCCTGCGGGTCGGTATGCTCGCCGGCGAGGCTTCTGGAGACATTCTTGGGGCCGGCCTGATTCAGGCGCTGCAAAAGCGATTTTCGTCCGTGGAAGTGGTCGGCATTGCCGGACCACGCATGCTCGCGTTGGGCGCTGAATCCCTGTTTCCGATGGAGCGCCTCTCAGTCATGGGGTTGGTGGAGCCGCTCAAGCGACTGCCTGAGCTGTTAAAAATTCGCCGCACCCTGCGCGAACATTTTATTGCCAATCCTCCGGATATTTTTATCGGTATCGACTCCCCGGATTTTAATCTCGGGCTGGAAGAAGCTCTGCGTTCTTCGGGAATCCCGACGGTGCACTATGTGAGTCCGTCGGTCTGGGCTTGGCGCCGCGGTCGAATCAAGAAGATTGCCCGGGCCGTAGATCATATGCTGACGCTGTTGCCGTTCGAGGCGGATTTTTATCGTGAGCACCAGGTGCCTGTGACCTTTGTCGGCCATCCGTTGGCAGATGAAATCCCACTGGATGTGAATGTGGCGGAGGCTCGCCGCGCGTTGGGGTTCTCTGAGCAGGATGAGGTGGTGGCGCTTCTGCCAGGCAGTCGCGGCGGTGAGGTGCGTTTGCTCGGGCCGTTGTTCATGCAGGCCGCTCTCTGGTGTCAGCAGCGCCGGCCGGGACTCAAGTTTGTATTGCCCGCCGCCAGCCCTCAACGTCGCGAGCAACTGGAGCAGCAGCTCGCGCAGTTCCCCGCTCTGCAGGAGCTGTCGCTGACGGTTCTGGATGGCAATTCCCAGCAGGCACTTGCGGCAGCAGATGCGGTATTGATCGCGTCCGGTACTGCGACCCTGGAAACCATGTTGATGAACAAGCCCATGGTCGTGGCGTACAAAATGGCGGCACTGTCCTATGCGATTTTCTCGCGCATGCTGCACACGCCTTGGGTGTCGCTGCCGAACCTGCTCGCCCAAAAAGAGCTGGTGCCGGAAATCCTGCAGGACGATGCTACTCCCGAGGCACTGGGTGCCGCGCTACTGAACTATTTTCACGACCCGCTGCTGGGTGACCAGTTGCGTCGAGAGTTTAGTGAGATGCACCAGGAGCTGCGCCGCAACGCATCGGAGAAAGCCGCAGATGCGGTCTGTGCGCTGCTGGGCAAATAAGTTCGTTTCCTTACATCTCCTCTTGCCTATTTCCTTTGTGAATTCTATTTGTCTTTTCTATGCCCAAGTCATCTTTGCCTCCCTATATCTGCTCCTACACCGGTTCTTTGCTTGCGGGTGTCGATGAAGTTGGTCGCGGCCCATTGGCCGGTGATGTCGTGGCGGCTGCGGTTATTCTCGACCCGGAGAATCCGATCGTGGGTTTGGCAGATTCAAAAAAACTCAGTGAAAAAAAGCGCGAGCTCCTGTTTGATGAGATTCAGGAGAAGGCGAAGAGCTTTGCCATTGCGCGCGCCACGGTGGAGGAAATTGACCACCTGAATATTCTCCACGCGAGCCTGCTGGCCATGAAGCGTGCGGTCGAGCAGTTGTCGGTGCAGCCCGAATTTGTGCTTGTGGATGGCAATCGCAAACCGCAGTGGCAGTACGATTGCGATACGGTAGTGAAAGGGGATGATCGGGTTGCGGCTATCGCGGCGGCTTCTATTCTGGCGAAAGTTACTCGAGATCGAGAGATGGTAGCGCTGGATGCTGTCTACCCGGGATATGGCCTGGCGGGGCACAAGGGCTACCCCACCAAGGTTCATATGGAGGCGCTGGCGCGTCTGGGTGCAACGCCGGTACACCGCAAGAGTTTTGCGCCGGTAAAGCGTCAGTTGGATCTGATTTGACGCGGGGCGGGCTGGGTTAGCCCGCTTTTTTCACCCGTGCACTGGTGATCATCTTGTCGGAGACTTCCACAATCTCGATCAGGTAATCCTGAATATACAAGCTGATGTTACCCTCCGGGATGCTTTCCAGGTGTTCCATGATCAGGCCGTTGAAGGTTTTCGGACCGTCGGTGGGCAGGTCCCAGTGCAGGGTGCGGTTAATCTCGCGAATCGACGTGCCGCCGTCCACCAGATACCAGCCGTTGCCCTGTTCGATGATTTCTTCGTCGTCACTGGGTACCTGGCTTGCGGTAAAGTCGCCGACAATTTCTTCCAGCAGGTCTTCCAGGGTCACAATGCCCATGACCTCACCGTACTCGTCCACCACCAGTCCCATGCGTCGCTTCTTCTGCTGGAAGTTCATCAGTAGGGTGGGTAGCGGGGTGGCTTCCGGGACGAAGTAGGGTTCGTTCAGGTGCGATTTCAGGGATTCCGCAGTCAGCGTGTCCGGTCCATCGCGCAGGATCTGCGCCGCGCGGCGCAGGTGCAATATGCCCACTACATGGTTGATGTCGCCGCGATAGACCGGCAGTCGGGTGTAACTGCTTTCTGCCAGTTGCTGGAGGATGGCCTCGGCATCATTGTCCAGGTCGACACCAATCACCTCATTGCGGGGAATCATGATGTCTTCCACGGTGGCCTGATCCAGATCCAGTACGTTCAGCAGCATCCCTTTGTGCTTGGTGGGGAGCAGGGCGCCGGACTCAAATACCACCGAGCGCAGCTCCTCAGGTGCCAGGTGTTCCGCCTCGGCTTCCTTGTCGGCTTCCACGCCCACCAGGCGGGCGAGTCCATTGGAGACGCCCCCGATGAGTTTTACAAAAGGGGTCAGCAGCCACAGGAGTGGGCGCAGCACGACACTGGCGGGAAAGGCGATTTTTTCCGGGTGCAGTGCGGCAATGGTTTTCGGGGTGATTTCTGCAAAAATCAGTACAACCAGGGTGAGGGCTGCAGTTGCGTACCAGACTCCGGCTTCGCCGTAGAGCCTGGTAAATACGGCGCCGGCGATGACCGAGGCCAGAATATTGACGATGTTGTTGCCAATCAGAATGACACCGATCAGCTTGTCCGGGCGCGCGAGCAACTCCATGGCCCGCTTGGCGCCACGGTGGCCGGTTTTGGCCTGGTGGCGCAGGCGGTAGCGATTCAGCGCCATCATGCTGGTTTCGGAGCTGGAGAAAAACGCGGAAATAACTATCAGCAGGCCTATCAGTGCAAAGAGTAGGCCGGGCGGCAGATCGTTCAAGGGAGAGCTCTTTCTATTGGGATAGGGCGATATTGGATCAGAACGGCTGAGCTCGCAACTTTCGTTATTCTGTTGCGGCTCAGCCCGGTGATTGCGGTAGTGATTTACTGCTGGGGAAGGATGACTTCCAGCGCCAGTTTACTACCGAAAAATGCCAGCATCAGGATCGCAAAAGCGGACAGGGTCCAGCGCACAGCGGTGTTGCCACGCCAGCCTTTTTTCCAGTGGCCCCACAGCAGAATGCTGTAGAGAATCCAGGCGAGAATCGACAGGGCGGTTTTATGCACCAGGTGCTGTGCAAACAGGTCGTCCACAAACAGGGTGCCGGTAATCAGCGCCGCAGTGAGCAGTAACTGGCCGAATGCTACCAGGCCAAACAGCAGGCTTTCCATTGTCTGTAGTGGAGGTAGCAGGCGGCTGATACCGCCCGGGCGGTGATTGTGCAGCTGCTGGTTGAGCCAGTACAGGTAGATGGCCTGCAGTGTGGCCAAGGTCAGCAGTGAGTAAGCGGCAATGGAGAAAAACGCGTGTGCGGCAATACCGGGAGAAATCTGGGTGGGCGGTGGGGTGCCTCCCCATCCGTGTGCCGCGAACAATTCTGCCAGGGCAGCCAGTGGTGCAATGGCGAGAATGAGTAGTGTCAGCTTGTGCCGCAGGGATAGGCAGAGAAGTAGTAGCCCTACAGACCAGGTGATCATGGATATGACGGCAAGCAGGTCGAAGCGAAAGCCGCTCACGGTCACGAGCGTAAATTTCAGGGAAATTGCGTGCGCCAGCAGCGCGCACGCAAACAGGCCCAGCAGCAGGGGCTGTCTTTTAGCCTGTGATTGGCGAGACAGGGTGGCCACCGCTACACCTGTAGTGGCGATATAAAGCGCGATTGCCATCCAGTGGGCGAATGCCGCCATTGGGGTGTGTCCGTCTTGCAGTTTCATTATTTGTCTGGGCGGGCAGTGTGTCACAGCGCGCCTGTGCTGGAAAGCCCGGCTGGGCTATACTGCCGCGTTTTTGGGGTGGCTGCCGTTTTCGGCGCGGATGAAAGCAAAGTCCCCAGCCCGGCTTTTACGATTTGAGAAGGTGATATGTTCGATAACCTGAGCGACCGATTATCGTCGGCACTGAAAAAAGTCACAGGTAAGGCCCGCCTGACGGATGACAACATCCGCGACACCCTGCGTGAGGTGCGCAAGGCGCTGCTTGAGGCAGACGTGGCGCTGCCTGTGGTCAAGGCGTTTGTACAGCAGGTCCGTACCGCGGCCGTTGGGCAGAAAGTCAGCAAGGCGCTCAACCCCGGTCAGCAGTTCGTCAAAATCGTACAGGATGAGCTGGTCAAGGTAATGGGTGAGGCGGCCACGCCGCTGAACCTGGCGGTGCAGCCGCCGGCGGTAATCCTTATGGCGGGTCTGCAGGGTGCGGGTAAGACCACCAGTGTGGCCAAACTCGCCAAGTACCTGCAGGAGCGTGAGAAAAAGAAGGTGATGGTGGTCAGTGCGGACGTGTACCGCCCAGCGGCCATCAAGCAGCTGGAAACCCTCGCGGGTGAAGTGGGTGCGCTGTTCCAGCCTTCCGAGGCTGATCAGAAACCTGTAGATATTGCCCGTCAGGCGATGGATGCGGCGCGTAAGCAGTTTGCTGACGTGCTGATCGTGGATACCGCCGGTCGCCTGCACGTGGATGAGGAGTTGATGGGTGAGATTCGTGAGCTGCACGAGTTCCTCGGCCCCGCAGAGACCCTGTTCGTCATCGATGCCATGATCGGTCAGGACGCGGTGAATACCGCCAGCGCCTTTAATGACGCCCTGCCGCTGACCGGTGTCGTGCTGACCAAGGCCGACGGTGACGCCCGCGGCGGTGCCGCACTGTCCGTGCGCCATGTGACCGGCAAGCCGATCAAATTCATTGGTGTGGGTGAGAAGACCGACGCCCTGGAAACCTTCCATCCGGACCGTATCGCCTCTCGTATCCTCGGTATGGGTGACATCCTGTCCCTGATCGAGCAGGCCGAGCAGACCATCGACAAGTCGAAGGCCGAAAAGCTCGTCAAGAAAGTCCAGAAGGGCAAGGGCTTCGATCTGGAAGACCTGCGCGACCAGCTGCAGCAGATGCAGAACATGGGCGGTCTGGGTGCTCTGATGGACAAGATGCCCGGTATGGGCGGTCTCGCCCAGGCGGCGCAACAGGCGGATATGGGGAAAGAGTTCCGTCGTATGGACGCCATCATCGGCTCCATGACGCCGGATGAGCGCCGCAACCCCGATATTCTCAGCGGCTCCCGCAAGCGCCGGATCACCGCCGGTTCCGGCACCCAGATTCAGGATCTGAACCGCCTGCTCAAGCAGCACAAGCAGATGGGTAAGATGATGAAGAAACTGAAGGGCGGCGGCATGAGCAAGATGATGCGCGGTCTCGGCGGCATGCCTGGAATGGGCGGTGGCGGCATGGGTGGCGCCGGTATGGGTGGCATGGGCGGAATGCCCGGCGGCCTGCCCCCGGGCTTCAAGAAAAAGTGATTCGGGAGGGTGCGGCAGGGCCTGTGGTGCCTGTTACCGCTGGCGGCGGATTCGCTGCTATACAAACCCGGTTGCGTACATTAGAATACGCCGCCTTTCAGCGAGCTCCGGCTTGTTGAACATTGATTTAAAAGCAGATTTCCGCCTCGGCGGTTTCTGAAATACCGCCGAGAGGCGGGATGTTCCGGTCATAATCCCTGACCGGTTAGTGTTGAAACTACAGGATAGCTACATGGTAACCATTCGTTTGGCTCGTGGCGGTGCGAAGAAGCGCCCGTTTTATCACCTGACTGTGACCGACAGCCGCAAATCCCGCGACGGTCGTTTCATTGAGCGTGTTGGCTTCTTCAACCCGGTTGCACGTGGTCAGGAAGAGCGTCTGCGCATCGACCGTGATCGCGTTGAGTTCTGGGTAGGCCAGGGCGCGCAACTGTCTGATCGCGTCAGCAAGCTGATGAAAGAATCTGCCTGATTCTTCGATCCCTGATTGGCTGTATTCCGGGGTGTCCCTGTGACTGAAAGTTCGGTAACTAGCGAAGCGTTGGTCACGGTGGGGCGCATTACCTCGGTGTATGGCGTACGCGGTTGGGTAAAGGTGCATTCCTATACCGAACCGATGGAAAACATACTGCAGTACTCCCAGTGGTGGCTGCACAATCCCGCCGCTAAGGGTGATCCCCAGTGGCAGCCCCTGGAGATTGATGCTGGTAAGCATCACGGCAAGGGCTTGATCATCCATATCAAGGATGTGGACGATCGGGATATCGCCGCGCAGCTTTGCCAGCGGGACATCGCCGTTATCGGTGGTGAAATGCCCCAGCTGGAAGAGGGTGAGTACTACTGGCATCAGCTGCAGGGCCTGCAGGTGGTGAGTGTGTTTGAAGGTCGTGAGACTCCCTTCGGGGAAGTGGTGCGACTGATGGAAACCGGTGCCAACGATGTGATGGTGGTGCGTGGGGGGAGCGACGGGCGTGAGCGCCTGATTCCGTACCTTCCCGGTGAATTCATCACCAATGTGGATCTCACTACTGGTGTGATCACGGTCGATTGGGATCCGGAGTTCTGATGGCTGCCAAGCGCATTGCGCTGGTGAGCATCTTTCCAGAGATGTTCGCGGCACTGACCGACTACGGTATCAGTGGCCGGGCAGTGAAAGACGGTTTGCTGGAAGTGCGCTGCTGGAATCCCCGGGATTTCACCAGTGACCGCCACCGCACCGTGGACGACCGCCCTTACGGCGGTGGCCCCGGCATGGTGATGCTGGCAGAGCCTCTTTCCCAAGCCTTGAAGGAGGCGCGTAACTGGGCGGAGGAAACTGGCCCCGCAAAATCTATCTACCTGTCCCCTCAGGGGCGGCAGTTGGATCAGCAGGGCGTTGAGCAGCTCTCCGGCAGTGGCAATCTGGTATTGCTGGCGGGCCGTTACGAGGGAATTGACGAGCGTATCGTCGATACCCTGATCGATGAAGAGTGGTCGATAGGCGATTACGTGCTGAGTGGTGGCGAACTTGCTGCCATGGTACTGGTGGATGCGGTAACCCGTCTGATCCCCGGTGCGCTCGGACACAACTTGTCTGCGGTGGAGGACTCCTTCGCCCAGGGACTGTTGGATTGCCCGCACTACACTCGCCCGGAAGAATTTGCGGGCATGACGGTGCCGGAGGTATTGCTTTCCGGTAACCACGAGAAGATTCGCCGCTGGCGCCTCAGGCAGGCCCTGGGCCGGACGCAGCAGCGCCGCCCGGATCTGCTGGAATCGCTGGCGCTGTCCCCGGAGCAGGCGAAGCTGTTGGACGAGTTCCTGCAGGAGACTGAATCCGGAGAGCAGAAATAACGTCGAATTCGCCGTGAGGCGAGAGTAATTCGGCCATCTAGCCGAGAGGCTACATAAAACCCTTTTGGAGAACTCCAAATGACCAACAAAATCATTCAGCAGCTGGAAACTGAACAGTTGAAAGCGGAATTGCCGGCTTTTGCCCCGGGCGACACCATCGTTGTTCAGGTAAAAGTAAAAGAAGGTAACCGCGAGCGTCTGCAGGCGTTTGAAGGTGTTGTAATTGGCAAGCGTAACCGCGGCCTGAACTCCTCCTTTACCGTGCGTAAAATTTCCCACGGTGTTGGCGTTGAGCGTACCTTCCAGACCCACAGCCCGCTGGTTGACAGCATCGCTGTGAAGCGTCGTGGTGACGTTCGCCAGGCCAAGCTGTACTACCTGCGCAGCCTGACTGGTAAAGCGGCTCGAATCAAAGAGAAGCTGGCCAAGTAAGCTTTACTTGTTCAAAAAAAACCGGAGCCTGGCTCCGGTTTTTTTATGTCTGCGGTTTGGCCTTGCGGTGCGTGATACGTCACAAGGGTGATGGGATATTCGCGCGACGTTTGGTGTCTGGGATTAGCGTTTGCGCTGATTGTGTAGTAAAACGCGTCAAACGTGCGCCAATGCCATCCCGAGCATCCTGTCGGATGCCATACTGGGCTGGAACCGGCACCCGCGGGTATGGTCTGAGTAAGGTCTTTCATGGGTCAACAGTGACGAATAACACCGGAGTAACTCCCAAGATGAATTTTCTAGCCAAGTCTCTCAAGCCGCTCACTGCGCTGGCAGCTACCGCTGCGCTGCTGATGGGGCAGCCTGCCGTTGCCGTCGATGAGGCTGTGGCGAAACAGATCAAGGCCAAGCTGACGGCGAGTAACCCCAATGCGAGCTTTGGTGAGGTGCGTGAAAGTGCCATGCCGGGCATGTATGAAGTGGACATCAGTGGCGGTAATGTGCTGTTTGTATCCAAAGATGGTGGTCACTTTATTGCGGGGGACCTGTTTGAGGTGACCCCACAGCGAGTGGTCAATCTCTCCGAGCAGCGCCGCGGCAAGAACCGCGCAAAAGTGATGGACGAGCAGAAGCTGGACGACATGATCGTCTTCTCGCCAAAAGGAGAGACCAAAGCCCACGTCTATGTATTCACAGATGTTGACTGTGGCTACTGTCGCAAGTTGCACGACGACGTGCCCGAACTGAATCGCCGCGGTATCGAAGTGCGCTATCTGGCATTCCCTCGCGCCGGCCTGAACTCGGTGGGTTACCGCAAGGTGGCGACTGCCTGGTGTGCGGATGACCCCAACAAGACACTGACCGATCTCAAAAACCGCAAGAATGTGCCTCTGAAGGTGTGTAACGACAACCCGGTGGCGGCTCAGTACAAGCTGGGTAACGAGGCGATCGATGTGCGCGGTACGCCCACTATCGTGATGGAAGACGGTACCGTGGTGCCGGGCTATGTGCCCCCGGAGACCCTGGCCAAAGCGCTGGGAATCTAAGCCGGATACTTCATTCGGTTGCGCGCTCAAAGGTCGGCTTTTGCCGGCCTTTGTCGTTTCTGGCAATGTGGGAGAATGTATTTGGGGTGGATTGGATCAATGCCTGGCCGGTTTGGTGATCTTATGACCAGCTTGCGCAATTTAATTGACAATTTCCCCCCTGTCTCAGTAAGGTTGTCGACCTTTTTTCGATTTATACGCCAGTTATTGCGCTGTGTACCATCAAGTCATGCGCGGAGGGAAGTTGTGAGCGCATTCGCCGACGAAGCCACCCAGGTCTCAAAAAAATCACCCGCTACAGGCAGTGTGCCTGTAGTCCGTATCGGTATTTGCGGTCTTGGAACCGTAGGTGGCGGTACAGTCAATGTTATGGCGCGCAACTGCGAGGAAATCGCGGCGCGCTGTGGCCGTCCGGTTGAAATCGTTCAGATTGGTGCCCGCCGGGACAATCCGGACTGCGACACCAGCCAGATGAATATCACCCGCGATATTTTTGACGTTGCCAATAATCCCGACGTCGATGTGCTGGTTGAGCTGATCGGTGGCACCACCGTAGCCCGTGAGCTGGTGTTGACCGCGATTGCCAACGGCAAGCACGTAGTGACCGCCAACAAGGCGCTGATCGCCGAGCACGGCAACGAGCTGTTCGCAGCCGCCGCGGAGCAGGGCGTGACCATCGCCTATGAAGCCGCCGTTGCCGGTGGTATTCCCATTATCAAGTCCCTGCGCGAAGGCCTGGTAGGCAACCGCATTCAGTGGCTTGCTGGCATCATCAACGGTACCGGTAACTACATCCTCACCGAAATGCGTGAAAAGGGCCGAAGTTTTGACGAGGCCCTGGCCCAGGCCCAGGCGCTGGGTTACGCAGAAGCCGATCCCACTTTTGACGTGGAAGGCATCGATGCGGCCCACAAGCTGGTCATCATGGCGTCCCTGGCATTCGGTATGCCGCTGGCCTTTGACAAGGTGTACACCGAAGGCATCAGCGGTGTGGCTAAGGAAGACATCCAGTATGCGGATGAACTGGGCTACCGCATCAAACATCTGGGTATTGCCCGCCGCACCAGCGATGGTGTGGAGTTGCGTGTACACCCGACCCTGATTCCCCAGCGTCGCCTGATCGCCAATGTGAACGGTGTGATGAACGCGGTACTGGTTAATGGCGATGCCGTGGGCCCGACCCTGTATTACGGTGCCGGTGCCGGTGCTGAGGCTACCGCTTCTGCGGTGATTGCGGATATCGTGGATGTGGCGCGTACTCTGAATGTGCGTCCGGACCAGCGTGTACCGCTGGCGGGCGTCACTCAGGACAGCCAGGGTAACCTGGACGATGTCCTGCCCATGAGCGACGCGGAAACCAGCTACTACATGCGTATTTCTGCCTTCGACAAGCCCGGTGTTATGTCCAAGGTGGCGACCATCTGCAGTGAGCAGGGCATTAGTATCGAAGCGCTGATTCAGCACGAGCCGGCGGAAGACGAAGAGCTGGTGCCGGTCGTACTGCTGACCAGCCGCGCTCGCGAGGCGCAGTTGCAGGAAGCGGTAAATCAGATCGAAGCCCTGGACAGCATTCAGGGGCCGGTAGTACGCATTCGTGTGGAATCCCTCGGCTGATTGCACTCTGCAGGCCAACCTTTAAGCTGGCGAGCGGTTCCCGCTCGCCAGGTTTCAACTAATTAATTGCGCACTATCGAATTACCGTGAAATTTATCAGCACCCGCGGCCGCGCGCCGTCTTTGAGTTTTGCCGACACCGTTCTCACCGGACTTGCCAGTGACGGTGGCCTGTACGTACCGGAAAAATTACCCACCTTTACCCGCGAAGAAATCGCGGATATGGCTGGCCTGAGCTATCAGGAATTGGCCTTTCGGATTATGTGGCCGTTTGTATCCGAGGATCTGACCGAAGAGGAAATGCGCGGAGCTATCGATCGCGCCTACAGCAGTTTCCGCCACAGCGCCATCGCGCCGCTGGTGCAAACTGGTCACAACGAGTGGGTAATGGAGTTGTTTCAGGGGCCGACCCTGGCATTCAAGGATTTTGCCCTGCAGTTCCTCGGCCAGTTGTTCGACCTGCTGCTGAAAAAGCGCGGCGAAAAAGTGGTGGTACTGGGTGCGACGTCCGGCGATACCGGCTCCGCTGCCATTGAAGGCTGCCGTCACTGCGACAATATCGATATTTTCATCATGCACCCGCACAATCGCGTATCGGAAGTGCAGCGCAAGCAGATGACCTCGGTACTGTCCGACAACGTATTCAATATCGCCCTCGAGGGTAATTTCGACGATTGCCAGAACATGGTGAAGGCGAGTTTCGCCGATCAGTCGTTCCTGCCCGATGGTCGCCGCCTGGTTGCGGTGAACTCCATCAACTGGGCGCGGATCATGGCCCAGATCGTCTACTACTTCCATGCATCTCTGAGTCTGGGCGGCCCGCATCGCGCGGTGAACTTCTCCGTGCCTACGGGGAATTTCGGCGATATTTTTGCCGGTTACCTGGCGAAGAGTATGGGTCTGCCGATCAACCAGCTGGTGATCGCCACCAACGCCAACGATATTCTGCACCGCTGCATCAGTGCCAATGACCACTCTCCCAAGCCACTGGTGCACAGCCTGTCGCCGAGTATGGACATCATGGTGTCCAGCAACTTCGAGCGCTTGTTGTTTGATCTGTACGATCGCGACGGCGCAGCGGTTGCCGATCTGCTGGCGGACCGCAGTGCGCCGCTGAAGCTGGACGAAAAGGTGCTGGAAAAAGCGCGCACCCTGTTTGCTTCCGAGCGTGTCGGTGACGAACGCACCGTGGAAGTGATCCGAGACGTGTACGAGTCCACGGAGTACCTGCTGGATCCCCACACCGCCATTGGGGTGGAAGCCGCGCGTCGCGCGCGCAAGTCCAGTGCCGAGCCCATGGTCTGTCTGGCCACTGCGCATCCGGCCAAATTCAGTGAGGCCGTCGACAAGGCGCTGCCGGGCACCAAGGTGCCGCTACCGCACCATATGGAGGATCTGCTGGAGCGGGAGGAGCGGTTACAAGTTCTGCCAAACGAGCTTTCTGCGGTACACGATTTTATCGCTCACGCCCTGGGTTAACCTCGGCGTCGCTGTCCGGGTAGAATGAGGCTAACTCCAAGACTTTAGCCTCAAGCGAACGGATGCGATGAACGCGATTATTCGACGACGGCCAGTGGATTTGTCCTCTGGCCGTTTTACGTCCTCCACCCCCGAAATTCTGCAGCGCGTATTGCTGGGCCGCGGTGTCCACAGCGACGACGCACTGGACCACCAGCTGGCGCGCCTGCACAGCCCAATGTCGATGCGCGGCCTGGAGGCGGCAGTTGCGCTGCTCACCGACGCCATACGCGCACAACACAAAATCCTCGTTATTGGCGACTTTGATGCGGACGGAGCCACGAGCAGTACCCTTGCGGTACTCGCCCTCGGCGCGCTGGGCGCGGGCCCCGTGGATTTTCTTGTGCCCAACCGGTTTGAATTTGGCTACGGCCTCACCCCGGAAATCGTCGAGGTGGCGAAGGAGTACAACCCGGACCTACTGATTACCGTGGACAACGGCATCAGCAGTATCGATGGTGTTAACGCTGCGCGTGAAGCGGGTCTCAAAGTCATTGTGACCGACCACCATCTACCGGGCGAAGTACTGCCCGAGGCGGATGCCATCGTCAATCCCAACCAGCCCGATTGCGAATTCCCCAGCAAGAACCTGGCGGGTGTCGGGGTAATTTTCTATCTCCTCAGTCGCGTCAAAAGTGCGCTGCAGGCAGAGGGCTGGTTTGAGGAGACCGGTGTTACACCGCCCAATATGGCGGAGTATCTGGATCTGGTTGCCCTTGGTACCGTCGCCGACCTGGTGCCGCTGGATCAGAACAACCGCGTTCTGGTACATCAGGGCATCGCGCGTATTCGCGCGGGTCGTTGCCGTGTGGGTATTCAGGCGCTGATGGAAGTGGCCGGTCGCGATCGCAGCCGCCTTTCCACCACCGATATCGGTTTTATTCTCGGCCCGCGTATCAATGCCGCCGGGCGCCTCGACGATATTGGTACCGGCATTCGCTGCCTGCTGACGCAGGACCCGCTGGAAGCGCGGGAGCTGGCAGCGGAACTCGACGGCCTGAATCGCGACCGCAAGGCCATTGAAGCGGGTATGCAGCGGGAAGCCATGGCGGCCCTCGAAAAACTGCAGCTCGCGGAAGAGGGATTGCCCTGGAGCCTGTGCCTGTACGATGGCGACTGGCACCAGGGTGTGGTGGGCATTCTCGCCAGCCGCATCAAGGAAAAATTCCACCGCCCAGTCATTGCCTTTGCCGATGGCGATAACAACCTGGTAAAGGGTTCAGCGCGTTCCATCCCCGGCTTGCATATTCGCGATGCTCTGAGTGATGTGGCGGCGGCGCATCCGGATCTGATCAGCAAGTTTGGTGGTCACGCCATGGCCGCGGGTCTCAGCCTGCCGGCTGAAAATCTTGCGGCATTCACCGATGCGTTCGAAGTCGCTGTACGCAGCCGCCTGAACGAATCCCAGCTGCAGGCAATTATTGAGACCGATGGTGAATTGCAGCCGCACGAATTCTCCATGGAAACCGCCGCGCTGCTGCGCGCCTGTGCGCCCTGGGGACAGGCGTTTCCCGAGCCGGAATTTGACGGTGAGTTTTTGATGTTGCAGCAGCGGATTGTGGGCGAGCGCCACCTGAAAATGACGGTGGCACCGGTTGCCGCGCCGCAACAGGCGATTGACGCCATCGCTTTCAATGTCGATACGGATTGTTGGCCCGCGCAGGTGGACAAAGTCCAGCTGGCGTACAAACTCGATATCAACGAATTCCGCGGGCGGCAGTCACTGCAGCTGATGGTCAGCCATATCAGCCCGCTATAAATCCCCAAAACAGGCCTACAAGCAGTCTCCTACAGCTCGAGAGTTTCGAACTTATATGCATCAAAAACAGACCCGCGCCGAATTGCTGCTCCTGATCGCCGCCTTACTCTGGGGGATAGCGTTCGTCCCACAGAAAATGGCCATGGAGCACCTGCCGCCACTGGCCTTTAACGCCTGGCGTTTTCTGCTGGGCGGATTGATCCTGATTCCATTGGTGTACTGGCTGTCCTCCCGCAAGGAGGTCGCTACAGAAGTGGCCACGCCGGAAGAGGGCGCTTCGGTGAAAATGGGCTGGCGTCAGTGCCTGCCCGGCGGTGCCATTCTGGGCTTCTGGCTGTTTCTGGGTTCTGCGCTGCAGCAATGGGGGTTGGTGTATACCGGCGCCGGGCGCGCCGGGTTTATTTCCGGTATGGAAATGCTGCTGGTTTCGGTGATCGGTCTGTCCCTGGGTGTGGCGACCAACCGCTGGACCTGGGCGGGGATCGGTGTGGCCCTGATCGGTCTCTATATCCTCGGCGACTTCTCGCAAGAGTCCCAGATGATTGGGGACCTGCTGGTTTTTTCCGGCGCCTTCGCGTTTGCCTTACAGGTTTTGACCGCCGACCGTCTGGTAAAGCGCTATCACGCCCTGCGACTGGCGGCCATCCAGTTTATTTTCTGCGGGCTGTTTTCGACCGCGGCATCGCTGATGATCGAGCAGGCCACCTTGCAGGGCGCCATTGATGCCGCCTGGCCCATTGCCTATATGATGATTTTCTCCACCGCCATCGCGTTTACGTTCCAGCTGCTGGGGCTTCGCCACGCGGCCACATCTCACGCTACGGTGATTATGAGTCTGGAATCGGTGTTTGCACTGATTGCTGGCTGGTTGATTTTGAGCGAGGTGTTTACCGGCCATGAACTGCTGGGCTGTGGTTTGATGTTGGCGGGTATGCTGCTGAGCCGCTACGGCGCTCACGCGGGCACTCATCACTGAGTCTGCTGGATATGGGTGTAATCGACTTTTCTGTGCTGGCGCTGTTTGTGCCGACCTTCTTTTTCGTATCCATTACTCCGGGTATGTGTATGACCCTGGCGCTGACCATGGGGATGGCGTTTGGGGTAAAGCGCACTCTGTGGATGATGCTGGGTGAGTTGTGCGGCGTGGCAGTGGTCGCGATTGCCGCCGTACTGGGTATTGCGGCGTTTATGCTGAAATACCCGCAGGCCTTTCAGATCTTTAAATACTGCGGTGCCATCTACCTGGCGTATCTGGGCATACAGATGTGGCGCGCGCGGGGGCGGATGGTGTTGGTGGAATCTTCCGGCGAGGCGCCCGCGCCCGTCTCAGCATTCTCCCTGGCGTCTCAGGGGTTTATTACCGCGGTAGCCAATCCGAAGGGCTGGGCATTTTTTATTGCCCTGCTGCCGCCGTTTATCAATCAGGCCAAGCCGCTCCTGCCGCAAATGACGGTATTGCTCAGCGTGATCCTGTTGCTCGAGTTTATCTGCATGCTGATTTATGCCAGTGGTGGGCGCACACTGAGTCGCTTGCTACATCGTGGAGAAAATGTCAGGCTGATGAATCGCATCGCGGGCACTTTGATGTTGGGCGTGGGTGTTTGGCTCGCGCTAAGCTGAATTGGTTGGAATGGATTTGATCTGCAACAGGAAATGGAGAGCAACTATGCGTCAGCCTTGGATTCACTCGCTGTATATGGCCATTTTGGTGGTGGTGATGGTGGGCTGTGATGCCTCTCACAACAAGTCTGACAAGGGGGCTGACCCGGGGCAGACGGAGGAGAAGCAAGTGCCTGCAACGAGCCCGGATTCCCAGACGAATGGTGCTCAGGACGAAACTGCGGGCGCAGCAACGTCAGGGGACACCGCGGACAGCAGTAGCAGCCTTTGGGTAATGCAGCCTCGAGGCAATCGCCAGTGTGAGGGTGGAGGCCGTTCACTTGAAGCGAGCGCAGCACAGTTGGCGGAAAATGGTATCAAGGTTCAGGAAAGTCGCTGTGCTACCCGCACCGATCGCATGTATCCAAGTGTCTGCGGTGGCGCCACCGGCGATCTGCTGGTGCATCGGATCCCGGCGAGCTTTCTCGACGCGGCCCTGGAGTTGGGCTTTGATCCCGCCAAGCCGGGGCAGTATCAATTTGGTGACTGCCCGAATGTGAAGCCTGGCGGGTCTTCAGCCTATTGATCTCCCTGTAGAGGAGTTATTGACCTTCCTTCAGGGGGAAAGCGCACACTAATTGCCTCTCTGTTGTCGTCGGAGAGGGGATTATTGTGAGGCTAAACCTATGAATATATCTCAGGCTGCCGCTCAGGCGGGCTTATCATCCAAGGCGCTGCGTTACTACGAGGCCGTTGGGCTGCTTGTACCGGGGCGAGGGGCGAATGGTTATCGAGAGTATTCGCCTGCAGATGTGAGTACCCTGCAATTTATCCAGCGCTCACGGGCCTGCGGGTTCGCCATTGAGGAAGTGCGTGAGCTCCTCTCTTTGTACCGGAATCCGTCTCGGCGCAGTCACGATGCAAAAGTGCTCGTGGAAGAAAAGCTCAATCAGGTGGAGCAGCAGTTACAGAGCCTGCGGGCTATGCATTCCACGCTGACCGAGCTGGCTGACTCCTGCGCCGGCGACAACTCCCCCAATTGTGGCATTCTCGATCAGTTGGCCAGCGGGAAGTAATGGAAACTGGGGTGGCAGCCTGGCCTAAAACGGAGCCTTCCATCCATCCAGAATCTGCTCTTTGGAGAAGCGCGCCGCTTCCTCGTCCGTCAGCTGCCGCCGCTTCTCATTTTCTTGCGCTCCCGGCCCGTGACTCATGTATTCAAAAAAGCGCGCACTGTCCGGTGTGAATACTGTGGACTTGCTGCCATCGCGACTGGTGCCACGCATGGACGCCCATCCGTCACCGGTGATGTGGTCGTCCATATAGGAATTGATAAATACCGTCGCACCGATCGCATCCGGGTCTGCATAGCGGCCGTCGGCAAAGGTTGTGGTGGGGTGCCAGGGGCGGCCCAACGGCGAAGAATTGGCGGGAACGCCGTCGGCTTTCAGCAACCGGCAATTCAAAAACACCAGACCAAATTCATTACTGATATCGGTACTCGGTGCGGTCACGTAGCCCACTATTTCCCGCTGGGTTCCGCGGGGGCGAGTGACAATATCGCTGTTCTCAAACAGCGCCTGGCCCGCCCCAAAGATAAAGTCCACATTGCCCTCGATCACGCTATCCACAAAATAGCTGCGGCCTCCCTGCACAAACAGGGTGTCCTGGTAGCCCAGCAGCCGCACGTTGCGGAAGGCGGAGCGGTCACTGTTCAATCCGGTTTCCAGGGCCACGGCCTGGGTACCGTTGATCTTATTGGTGTGATCCTTGGGCAGGGCATCGGTGGCGAGGAAATCGAAGCTGTTTTCGATGGTCAGGTTTTCCGCGCGAAAGTCCGTAGCCTCGATAGTTACCGTTGCGGTAGCAAAGGTACCCATCTGCTCGCCGGACTCCGGCCCCGCACCGGGAGCGGGCATGCCCGCGTAATCTCCATACTGAATAATGGTCTCATCGCGGCCGGCACCGATCAGGTGGACGTTGGGTTTCTCTACCAGTACTTTTTCCCCGTAGATTCCGGCGGGAAGGTAAATCGAATAGGGGGTATCGCCATTGCGGGGTGCCGCGTCGATGGCGGCCTGCAGGGAGTCAAAACGGGCGACGGCTTTGATTTCGGTGGGAGCAGTTCCGACCACCGCGTCATAGCGCGACTGATCGGCGCAGGCGGTAAGAGTAGAGAGCGTGGTGAGGGAGATGATGCCCAGCAGGGCGGCCAACCATCCCGAAGCCCTCGAGGCAAGTGCCGGGAGCCGGGAAGTCACAGATAGACTGGAAGTTGGGGTCCCTTGAAACAGGCGGTGCAGCATCTCTCTCACTCCGTACAAAAATTGGCCTGATAGTGCATTGTTATTGGTCAGGCCATTCTATCCCCGTCAACTTCCCCCACTCAAGCCACCTTCCGCCGCCAGGCCCCTTATTTCCAGGTCCGTCCTGAGGTAGAATGCGCGCCCGATTTAACCGACAGAAGCCGACGCATCTATGGAAATCAATCCGCTTCTTAACCAGATGAAAGACCTCGCAGAGCGCACCGACGTTCTCAGGGGGTATCTTTGACTATGCTGGCAAGAAAGAACGCCTGACCGAAGTCGAACTGGAACTGGCCGAGCCCAGCGTCTGGGACGACCCCGACCGCGCCCAGGACCTGGGGCGTGAACGCTCCTCCCTGGAAGCCGTTGTAAAAACCATCGAAGACCTCGACACCGGTATCAACGACAGCCGCGAGCTGCTCGACATGGCCGTGGAAGAGGACGACGAAGACTCCGTCGCCGAAGTCGCCAGCGAACTCGAAAACCTCCAGCAACAGCTGGAAACCCTCGAATTCCGCCGCATGTTCTCCGGCCAGACCGACCCCAATAACGCCTACCTGGACATCCAGGCCGGCTCCGGCGGCACCGAAGCCCAGGACTGGGCCGAAATGCTGCTGCGCATGTATTTGCGCTGGGGCGAAGCCCACGGCTTCAAAACCACCCTGGAAGAAGCCTCTGCGGGTGAAGTCGCCGGTATCAAAAGTGCCACCATCCACTTCCAGGGCGAATACGCCTTCGGCTGGCTGCGCACCGAAACCGGCGTGCACCGCCTCGTGCGTAAAAGCCCGTTCGACTCCGGCAACCGTCGCCACACCTCGTTCACCTCCGTCTTCGTCTCCCCGGAGATCGACGACAACATCGAAATCGAAGTGGACAAATCCCAGGTGCGCGAAGACACCTACCGCGCCTCCGGCGCCGGTGGTCAGCACGTCAACAAAACCGACTCTGCCGTACGTTTGACTCACATCGAATCCGGCATCGTCGTCGCCTGTCAGAGCGAGCGCTCCCAGCACCAGAACCGCGATAAAGCGTGGAAAATGCTGCGGGCCAAACTCTACGAACAGGAAATGCAAAAGCGCAACGCCGAAAAACAGGCGATGGAAGAAAGCAAATCCGACATCGGCTGGGGCAGCCAGATCCGCTCTTACGTACTGGACGACCAGCGCATCAAAGACCTGCGCACCAGCGTCCAGACCAGCAACTGCCAGGCAGTGTTGGATGGGGACCTGGATCAGTTTATTGAGGCGAGCCTAAAGGCAGGTTTGTAACCCAAGCATCGGACTCCACCGGCTTACGAAGTAAAAAACTTCAAGGCGAAGGCGGAGTGCCGGGTATCCCTTTTCGAAAGCGTCGGCGACAGGGATGTCGCCGACGCAGCGTACAGGGATGTATTCACAGCGGTTTCGAAAAGGGATACCCGGTGCTCAGCCGCCACGGTGCCCAAACAGAGCTCAAAACAAGCTACGAAGCCCGCACCACACCCAAAAGACATGTGATAGATCATGAGCAACACACCAACTCAGCAAGACGAAAACAAACTGATCGCCGAGCGCCGCGCCAAACTCAGTGCCATGCGCGAGAAGGGCAACGCCTTCCCGAACAGCTTTCGCCGCGAAAACCTCGCCGCCGACCTGCAAAAAGAGTTTGGTGAAAAGACCAAGGAAGAACTGGAAAGCGAAGGCAACACCGCCTGCGTCGCCGGCCGAATCCTCGCCAAACGCGGCCCCTTCATGGTCATCCAGGACGTCTCCGACCGCATCCAACTGTACGCCGACAAAACCGCACAGAAAGATATCAAAGAGCGCTGGGGCACCTGGGACATCGGCGACATCGTCGGCGTCAAAGGCACACTGCACAAGTCTGGCAAAGGCGACCTCTACGTTAACTGCGAAGAGTACAGCCTGCTCACCAAAGCCCTGCGCCCGCTGCCAGAAAAATTCCACGGTATCGCCGACCAGGAAATGCGCTACCGCCAGCGCTACGTAGACCTGATCGCCACCCCGGAGTCCCGCGACGTATTCCGCGTCCGCTCCGAAGTCATCAGCTACATCCGCAGCTACCTCAACGGTAACCACTTCATGGAAGTGGAAACCCCCATGCTGCAGGTCATTCCCGGTGGTGCCACCGCACGCCCGTTCGTCACCCACCACAACGCCCTCGACATCGACATGTACCTGCGCATCGCGCCGGAACTGTACCTCAAGCGTCTGGTCGTCGGTGGCTTCGAACGCGTCTACGAAATCAACCGCAACTTCCGTAACGAAGGTCTGTCCACCCGCCACAACCCCGAGTTCACCATGCTCGAGTTCTACCAGGCGTACGCGGACTACAACGACCTGATGGACCTGACCGAAAACATGATCCGCGGTATTTGCACGGACGTGCTGGGCAGTACCACCGTTCAGTACCAGGACAGCAGCTACGACTTCGCCAAGCCGTTCGACCGTATCAGCGTTTTCGACTCCATCCTGAAGTACAACCCGGAACTGAAAGCGTCCGATATCGACAATATCGAAAGCGCGAAGAAAGTAGCCGAAGGCCTCGAAATTCCGCTGAAGGATATCTGGGGGCTTGGCAAAATTCAGATCGAAATCTTCGAGAAAACCGTCGAGCATCGCCTGGATCAGCCGACCTTCATCACCGAATACCCGACCGAAGTATCACCGCTGGCGCGCCGCAACGACGACAACCCGTTCGTCACCGACCGCTTCGAATTCTTTGTCGGCGGCCGCGAGATCGCCAACGGCTTCTCCGAGTTGAATGACGCCGAAGACCAGGCCGAGCGCTTCAAGGCCCAGGTGGCCGAGAAAGACGCCGGTGACGATGAAGCCATGCACTACGATGCCGACTATATCCGCGCACTGGAATACGGCCTCCCGCCCACTGCCGGTGAAGGTATCGGCATCGACCGTCTGGTAATGCTGCTGACCAACTCACCGTCCATCCGCGACGTACTGCTGTTTCCGCATATGCGTCCGGAAGCTTCCGCCGAGTAATATTTGGCGGAAACATAAAGTATAAAAAAGGGGCGATGGCTTTGCGGCCATCGCCCCTTTTTTGTGGAAGCTTGTTTGTAAAAGCCTGAGCCGTCTATCCGCGAATACCCAGCGGACCTGCAGGCAGATAGATCGTCTCGGTAGACGAGCTTCCCTGGCGCTGAATTTCTACCGCCACGGATTCTCCCGGCTTGGCTTGGTACACCTGGGTGCGCAGGTCGCCCATATGGAACACGCGCTGATTGTTGTAGCGGATGATTTTGTCTCCCGGCCGCAACCCCGCCTCGTATGCCGGAGCGGATTCCACCAGATCGCCGATTTCCATTTCCGTACGGCCGCCGTAAGCGTTCAGGTATTGCTCAAACTCCGCGGAGTTCAGCTCCTGCTCAAACACACGCCGGGGATTACTGTACGTCTGTAGTTTTTGCTGCAGCTCTTGAGCACGCTCCGAACGTTTGTCTTGCAGGTGGTGGTACTCGTAACTGAACTGCATTTGCTCGTACTGCAGGCGTGCCTGTTTCTCGACAATCGCCGTAGCCCGGCTGTGGCTGAACCCTGCCTCCACCAACTGTTGTACCTGGTTTTCCCGCTGTCGTTCAAATCGGTTCCTGCGGCGCTGTTGACGACTCTGGGTTGGCGGCTGGTTGGAGATATTTTCGATATTCATCGCGCTGGCGTGGCGGGTTTGTGGTGTTGCGGTTTCCGGATCGAGTTTGGAACTCAACTCATTGACCAACTCTAACAGCTGCCCCTGAATTTTCAGGGTTTGCTCCAGTGTGCTCTCCAGAGTCGCGAGCCGGGCTTCCAGGCTATCGGAGGTGGGGTGTTCGCGAGTCGGGTTTTTGGAGTCAGAGAAGGTGGCGGGTGTCATAGTGCTCGAGGAGGTCCAGTGAGCAACCGCGCCGCCAACCAGCAGCAGGGCTGCTACCGCGAGCAGAATTCTGTATTTGCGAAAGGTGTGGACGCTGGGCTGCATAAGGTCACCCGTGAACTTCACTATTGCCGTTTGTAGCTGATTATAGAAGTACCAGGTGGTTGGGCAGCTCGTTCTTGATGACTGTGGCGGGTGCGGCTTCTTCCAGCAGTTCCCCGCATTTTTCTACGCAGTGGACAAAGGCCTCGCCCGTTTTACCCTTTTTTACTTCGCGAATAAAATTTTCCACGATTTCTTGCCACGTTTCGTTGGTGATCTGCTCCGCTAGGCCCCTGTCGGCGAGAATCTCCACATAGTGTTCCGCCTGGGACACGAAAATCAGCAGGCCGAGCCGGTCTTTGGTGCTGTGTAACTCATGTTCGAGAAACTGGCGGCGGGCGAGATTTGCAGCGCGCCAGAATTTGATTTTCTTCGGAACCAGCCACATGGTGAGTGGACGCCAGCGGAACAGGACGGCGAGGGCAATAAACAGTATCCATTGCAACGTAAACGCCTGCTGGTACTCGATCCACCAGGGGAGAAATTGCATCAGCGGCGCAATCAGCAAAGCGATAAACGCCGCCCACAGGGTGGATATGTAAAGGTAGTTGTCGGACTGACGCGCCAGTACCGTCACTACTTCTGCATCCGTAGTGGATTCCACGGCCTTGATGGTATCGGCAAGCTGGCGTCTTTCGTGTGCATTTAGCATATTTGTGCCGCTGATGAATTGTTTCGCTTATTGATGGTGTTTACCAACCACCGGAGGCCCCTCCGCCACCGAAACCGCCGCCTCCACCACCGAAGCCGCCTCCAAAACCGCCAGAACCTCCGCCGAAGCCGCCACCACCATAGTAGCCGCCGTACCGGCCGCGCCGATATCCACTACTTCCGTTGGGAGCGCCCAATACCGAGGAGCCAAATATCTGCAGCATTACAAAAAGAAGGAAGATGCCGACAAGCAGAGCCAGCTGGCGGTTGTCGTTGGTGTCGGTACTTTCAGCTACGTACTCGTTTTTGATTGCTGCAATAATTGAGTCGATACCGGCGACGACACCACCATCAAAGTTACCGTTGTGAAACTGAGGCAGGATCTTGGTGTGGATGATGTTGGAGGATATGGCGTCTGTCAGTGCGCCTTCAAGTCCATAGCCGACCTCAATACGTACCTTGCGTTCGGCGGGCGCCACAATCAGTAGCACGCCATTGTCTTTGTCTTTCTGTCCGATTTTCCAGTGGCGTGCCAACTGGTAGCCGTACTCCTCAATGGTCAGCCCCTGCAGGTCTGGAAGAGTAACCACTACGATCTGGTTGCTGGTGGCCTTTTCCTGCTGCTGCAGTTGCTCCGTGAGCTGGTAGCGAGTGCTTTGGCTCAGCAGGTTGGCATTGTCCACGACCCGTCCAGAGAGCGGCGGAAACTGGATATCTGCCAAGGTTGCCGCTGCCCACAATAGTGTCGGGCACAAGAGCAGTAAAAGCGCGATCCGCCGGATCGTCATAGACAGGCCCCGTGGTCGAAATTACTGGAAGTCGACTTCCGGTGCTTTTTCTGCACCTTCCGAGGTGGCTTCAAAGGTGTCGCGCAGTGGCATATCGCTGTAAAGAACGGTATGCCAGATGCGTCCGGGAAAGGTGCGAATCTCGCGGTTGTAGCGTTCTACGGCGGCGATATAATCCCGGCGGGCTACGCTGATGCGGTTTTCGGTGCCTTCCAGTTGTGATTGCAGTGCAAGGAAGTTCTGGTTGGCTTTCAGATCTGGGTAGCGCTCGACAACCACCATCAGGCGCGACAGGGCGCTGCTCAGTTGGGACTGGGCCGCCTCAAACTGTTGCAGTTTGGCAGGGTCATTGATGATATCGGAGTCCACCTGCATGGAATTCACCTTGGCGCGCGCTTCGGTCACCGCTTCCAGGGTTTCCTTTTCATGAGCGGCGTAGGCCTTTACGGTCTTTACCAGGTTTGGGATCAGATCCGCGCGGCGCTGGTACTGGTTCTGTACCTGGGCCCAGTTGGCTTTAACATTTTCGTCGTAAGTGGGAATGTTGTTTATGCCACATCCGCTGAGCCCAAAGGCAATCAGGAGCGTGATCAGCAGCTGCCATTGGCGAGAGCCGGCGATGGATGTATTTTCCTGGCGTAGAAATTTTGTAGGTGCGTTCATTCCTTCCATCCCTGTGGGTTACGAACCACACAATAATAGTCTTCAATCCGGCATTTTCGCGCAAGTTCTTCCCGGTTGAAGCGATAGAGAGCAGTAATGGCACTTAAAGCGACTATCTTCAAAGCCCGCGTACAGATCTCCGATATGGATCGGGACTACTATGCGGAGCACAACCTGACTCTGGCGCGTCACCCGTCGGAAACCGATGAGCGCATGATGATCCGGTTGCTGGCGTTTGCCTTGAATGCGAGCGATCAGATCGAGTTTACCCGCGGGCTATCCAGTGACGACGAAGCCGATCTCTGGCAACACAGCCTGAGTGGCGAGATCGAGCACTGGATCGAGGTGGGAGTGCCGGCGGAGGAAAGGGTGCGCAAGGCCTGTGGCCGGGCTCAGCGGGCGACGATTTATGCCTATGGCCAGCGCACAGCACCGGTGTGGTGGCAGAAGATGGAGTCGGCCAGTGCACGATTCGACAATCTGCAGGTGTTCTTTTTACCGGCGGAGCAGTGCACAGACCTGGCGTCGATGGCCGAGCGCAATATGGAGCTGACCGCCACCATTCAGGACGGGCAGCTGTGGCTTGCCAGTGATAAACAAACCGTAGAAATTCAGCCTCAGCGCTGGAAGTAATTTAGCTATCCCGCAGGCCGCGGGATTTTATGATTGGAGTTCAATATGCCTTCTTTTGATATTGTTTCTGAAGTGGATAAGCACCAGCTGACCAATGCTGTGGACCAGGTAAACCGCACCATCACCAACCGCTTTGACTTCAAGGGGGTGGACGCGGAAGTGGAAATGAGTGAGTTCGCCCTGACCCTGCGCGCGGAGTCCGATATGCAGGTCAACCAGATGGTAGATATGTTGCGGGCGGCGCTGATCAAGTGTGATATCGACCCGCTGGCGATGGATGTGGGAGAAGAGGAGCAGTCCGGCAAACAGGTAAAAGTTGGCGTGACCCTGAAAAATGGTCTCGACAAAGATCTGTCAAAAAAGATCGTTAAGATCATCAAGGAAGAGAAGCTGAAGGTGCAGGCGGCGATTCAGGGGGACTCGGTACGGGTCACCGGCAAGAAGCGCGATGACCTGCAGCAAGTAATCGCCATGTTGCGGGGTAAGGAGCTGGAACAGCCGTTGCAGTTTAATAACTTCCGCGACTGATTCTTTGAGAGATGGTCACCGGGCAGTATCGAAAGTGGCGATCTCCAATTGGGGGAAGCCATTGATGAACTCGATACCGTCCTTTCTGCGCAGTGTTGGTGCTTTTGTTTGTCTGGGCTTTGTGGTGCCGGCCTCGTTTGGTGACCCTGTAGTGGGTCAGTCGGCTCCGGTCATCTCGGCAAAGTTGCTCGACGCCTGGTGGATCGACGGCAGTGACGGGTTGGATATATCCGGCCTCAGTTTCTGCCACGGTGAGCTGCTTGCGGTCGCGGACAAGTCATCGGAGCGAATCTATCGCCTTACCCCGGAATCAGGGCAGACGAGTGTTGGGTTGGATACGCGAGCGGAATTTTCCCGCCCGGCGCTGCCTGACGACCAGCCGGTTTCGGTTAAAGTCAGGGCGCTCCACTATGCCAGTGCACCACTCAGTATGGATTTTGAAGGGATCACCTGCGATGCCGATGGCACCTACCTGTTGAGCGAGCGGCACAACCGTATCGCTCAGCTGGATATTCCCGGCAATAAAGCGCAGTGGTTGCCGCAGCGCTGGTCGGAATCTGCAAAAAAGCAGGGTTATCTGCAGTTGTTCAACGCGGAGAGTGAAGGGCTGGCCAAGGCCGGAGAAGACTTCTGGGTGGCGCTGGAGCGGCAACCGCGGGGATTGTTGAGGCTAAAGCCCGGTGACGTGGAAGGAGAGGCGTTTTATCCGATACCCGAGGTGCCCGGTCTGGATTTCCGGGGTCGTTCGGAGGATCTGGCGGCGCTGGCCTTTTACGACGGTGCGCTGTTTACTCTGGAGCGCAATGCCTTTGCAGTATGTCGGCGCAATTTGCAGAGCCTGCGCGCAGACTGGTGTATTCAATACCGGGATGTGGAAGAGGGGCCTGAGTACGTGTATCAGGAAACCCGCTTTGGTAAAGGCGAAGGGTTGGCGATCAACGAACAAGGGATATTTGTGGTACTGGATAACAATGGTGTGGCTCGTGCGGCAGACCCGGAAGATGCCCGTGGCCTGCTGATGCGCCTGGCGTTTCCCGATATTCCTGCATCCCTGGATGCGGTAGCAAATTAGCGAAACTTGAGCTTGTCGGATTCTTCACTGGCACTGTTGTTAAAAGAGGTGCGCGCCTGCCGGTTATGTGAGGCGAACCTGCCCCTCGGGCCGCGGCCGGTCGTCAGTGCGGCCAGATCTGCGCGTCTGTTGATTATTGGGCAGGCGCCCGGTACGCGGGTGCACGAAACCGGTATTCCCTGGAACGACCCTTCCGGTGAACGCCTCCGCGACTGGCTGCAGCTGGATCGCGATGCCTTCTACGATGAAACCCAGATTGCCATTATGCCCATGGGATTCTGCTACCCCGGGCGCGGAAAAGGCGGTGACCTGCCGCCGCGCCCCGAGTGCGCGCCCACCTGGCACCAGCGCATACTGGATCAGTTGCCGAATATTCAATTGACCCTGCTGATCGGCCAGTACGCCCAGCGCTACTATCTACCCCACCGGTATGGCAGCATTACCGAAAACGTGCGCCATTTTGCCGATGCGTTGCCTCACGGTTATTTTCCTCTCCCCCATCCGAGCCCGAGAAATACCCTGTGGCTAAAGCGCCGCCCCTGGTTTGAGGAAGAGGTGGTGCCAACATTGCGCGCGCAAGTTCAGAACGTATTGAAAGGTTGACGATGCAGGTTCCCGAAAATATTAGAATCCACCCATCCTGGTATTCGGTGCTCGAGCCGGAATTTCACAAGCCCTATATGGGAGAACTACGGGAATTCCTGCAGCAGGAAAAGCAGGCCGGCAAGACTATCTTTCCCCCGGGTGGTCAGATCTTCAACGCCTTTAACTCCACCCCGTTTGATGAGGTGAAGGTGGTGATTCTCGGGCAGGATCCCTACCACGGCGTAGGCCAGGCCCACGGCCTGTGTTTTTCGGTCATGCCCGGTGTGCGCGTGCCGCCATCACTGAGAAATATCTATAAGGAAATGGAGTCGGACCTCGGCATTGTCGCGCCCGATCACGGATGCCTGCAGCCCTGGGCGGAGCAGGGGGTGTTATTGCTGAATGCGACACTTACCGTGGAAGAGAGTAAGGCCGGTGCGCACCAGGGACGCGGCTGGGAGCAGTTTACCGACGCCGCGGTACACGCACTGGCAGAGCAGCGGGAAGGATTGGTGTTCGTATTGTGGGGAAGCTACGCGCAGAAAAAGGGCGGCTTTATCGATCAGCGCAAGCATCTGGTATTGCGCGGCCCGCATCCGTCACCGCTTTCCGCGCACCGTGGATTTTTCGGCACGCGGCCGTTCTCTCAGGCGAATGCCTATCTGCAAAGCAGCGGAGTCGCGCCCATTGAATGGGCGCTGCCTGCAGCAGGAGCGCTGAGTAGGGTTGCGGTAGAGATCTGATCAGGCGAGGGGATCAGCGTCGGCGTCGTAGGGCAATTCAAGCACTTCCAGCACGCGGCCATCCTTGAGCTGCAGGCTTTCCCCGTCAGCGACTTTGCTTTTGGTGAGCACTGCCAGTAGGGCTGTTTCACCGTTCAGCGGGCTTGCCAGCACGATATTGCCCACACTGGATTTACCTTCACCAGAGAAAATCTCCGCGCCCGGTGCCGGCAGTTCGCCGCTGTCGATCTGCGCCCGGTACATACGACGTTTGGCGGCGCCCAGGTACTGCATGCGCGCCACCACTTCCTGTCCGGTATAACACCCTTTCTTGAAGCTGACGCCGCCGAGCTGGTGCAGGTTGACCATCTGCGGAATAAATTCTTCGCTGGTGCTCTGATACACCAGCGGAGTGCCAGTTTCCGCCAGCTGCAACAGCCACTGGCTGTAGCTGGCGGGTTCGGCGCCATTGCTGGCGAGTCTCTGCCAGAGATCAGCGGACTGGTCTGCCGGAATTTGCAGCACCACATTGCGCTCACTCAGGCCCGCTGCCAGCGCGCGTTCACCGTTGTGGTCGAAGGGGCGCAGCTGGTGGGGGAGCAGGTCGGTGTCTTCGCTGTTGGACAGGCTCAGCAACTGGTTGGCGGTGCGGCAGGCGTCGCGGCCGCACAGGGCGAGCCAGCGATTGCTGTCGCTGACATCACTCAATTCGGTTTTGAAGAACACCGCGTATTTTTTCAGTGCGGCAAGGGCGGTGGCGACCAGGTCCCGGGGCATCAACAGGACGAATTCTGTTTGCTCGATTTTCAGTGCGTAGAAGGCACTGATCATGCGGCCCTTGGGATTGCAGTGGCTACCAAGGGTGAGATGCTCGTCGGGCAGGTTGACCAGGTCACAGGTAAGCTGGCCCTGGAGAAACTTCTGGCTGTCCGGGCCTTTCACGGAGATGGCGCCCATAGGGCTCAGGTCGATCAACTGAAGCTTTGCGCCGTTCTCAGTGTCAGTTGCCGGGAAGAGCGCACCGCCGTCCTGCCAGCTTGCGCCCTGGGTGCTTAGAAAATCCTGCCACTGCTGTTGATCCATGCTGAACTCGCTGCCTGAAACATTGATGGGGCGGAAGCGAGGAGCCCCCCCTCTCCCGAGACACGCTGTAAATACGTCCCTGTACGCTCGTAATCGGCACCCATGCCTCATACGGTCTCGGAAGAGGGCGGTTCCTCCCTTCCACCCGCTTAATATGCGTTTATACGACGCCGAATGGTGCGTCTAGGTGACTGTCTAATTTGGGGTTTTGCCGCGGGATTTCAACTACCGGTATACTGCGCGCACTTTGAATTGTGGCTTGAGTACGAAGTATGGATCGCAACCGCCTGTTTTGGGCCAGCCGTCGCGGCATGTTGGAGTTGGACCTGGTGCTGCTGCCGTTTCTCGATAACGTGTACGAGACACTGTCCGAGGAAGACAAGCAGCGCTATATCAAATTGCTGGACGAGCAGGATCAGGATCTGTTCGCCTGGTTCATGCGCCGGGACGATCCACAGGATCCGGAGTTGATGCATATTGTCCAGATTATCCGCGACAACACCGGCCTGCAGGAATAACACCGGAGCGAAAGTCGCTCCCGATTCCCCGCCTTCCAATGCCGCTCAGTCCCGTCCCGCGGGGCTGAAGTGTGCAGAACGCAGTGCGCGGCTGGTGTGTGATCTGGCACCGTCGCGGCTACTGCGCATTTTCCTGCCTGTTGTTCTTCTACAGTCGATTCTACTGCTGTTTGTTTCCCGTCTTCCCTGGCTTGCCGTGTGCGCATTGATTCCCGCAATCGCGTTTTACGGGGTAATTGAGTGGCGCCGGCTGGCGGCGTCCGTTGGGCGCCTTTCAACGGCGGAGCAGCGCTGGTACTGGCAGGTGAAAGGCGGTGCAAAGCGGGAGTTTCAGCTGGTGGGGGAGTTGACGCTGTGGCGCTGGCTGATCGTGATCAACGGCCGGGATCTCGAGGGGCGGCGCCTGCGGTTGGTATTGGCGCGGGACGCCGCCAGTGCAGATGACTGGCGACGCCTGCTGGTGGCGTTGCGGTATTCCCGCTAGATCTATTCTCCGGGGGGGCAGGAGGGGGCAATTCAGGGGCCAATAAAGTGCCGCTGATCGGCAAAGTTCTCCGGTACCAGAATGGTATCCATCGCCAGTTCCCGCAGTCCCGGGTAGTCCAGTGAGTAGTGCAGGCCGCGACTCTCGCGGCGGTCCAGGGCGGAACGGATTATGAGTTCGGATACCACCGCCAGGTTGCGCAGTTCAATCAGGTCGCTGGTGATACGGTAATTGGCGTAAAACTCCAGAATCTCCTGCTGCAGCAGTTTCACCCTGTGCTCCGCCCGCAGCAGGCGCTTGCGGGTGCGCACAATGCCCACGAAGTCCCACATAAAACGCCGCAACTCGTCCCAGTTGTGCGAGATCACTACATCTTCATCGGAATCGGTTACCCGTGATGCGTCCCAGGCCAGGGCGGACTTCGGCGGGGCGACCTTTTCGATGGTGCTGTCGATATGCATGGCCGCAGAGCGCGCGTAGACCACACATTCCAGCAGGGAGTTGCTGGCCAGGCGATTGGCGCCGTGCAGGCCGGTAAAGGTGGTTTCGCCGATGGCGTACAGCTGGTCCAGGTCGCTGCGGCCGTGCTGGTCCACCATCACGCCGCCGCAGGTGTAGTGGGCGGCGGGTACCACGGGGATGGCCTCGCGGGTGATATCGATGCCGTATTTCAGGCAGTTCTTGTACACCGTGGGGAAGTGCTCGCGGACAAACTCCGGGTCTTTGTGCGAAATATCCAGATAGACGCAGTCCGCACCCAGTCGCTTCATCTCATGGTCGATGGCGCGGGCGACGATGTCCCGTGGGGCCAGCTCGCCGCGCTTGTCGAAGCGGTGCATAAAGCGCTCGCCGTTCGGCAGTTTCAGCAGGGCGCCCTCGCCGCGCAGTGCCTCGGTGATCAGCATGGACTTGGCTTTGGGGTGGTACAGGCAGGTGGGGTGGAACTGGTTGAATTCCATATTCGCCACCCGGCAGCCCGCGCGCCACGCCATGGCGATACCGTCGCCACTGGCGCCGTCCGGGTTGCTGGTGTACAGGTAGGCCTTGGCGGCGCCGCCGGTGGCTAGTACCACGGCCTTGCCCTGGAAGACTTCTACCTCTTCGGTTTCCTTGTTGTACACATAGGAACCGGCGCAGCGGAAGCGGCCGGTAGTGGCGTCTGGCTGGCGGATCAGGTCCAGCGCGATGTGGTGCTCGAAACAGTCGATATTGGGGGTGTTGCGCACCTGCTCGATCAGGGTGCTGTGCACTGCCCGGCCGGTGGCGTCGGCGCTGTGAATGATGCGCCGGTGGCTGTGGCCGCCTTCTTTGGTGAGGTGGTAGTCACCGTCGTCTTCGCGGGTGAAATCCACGCCCTGATTGATCAGCCAGTGAATGGCGTCGCGGCTGTTCTCCACGGTAAAGCGCACCGCGTCCGGGTGGCAGAGTCCGGCTCCTGCATCTAATGTATCGGCTATGTGCGCGTTTACCGAGTCGGTTTCGTCCAGTACGCCAGCAATGCCGCCCTGGGCAAACCAGGTGGAGCCGTCCTGCAGGCGCTGCTTGGACAGCAGGGCCACGCGGTGGCGTGCAGCCAGGTGCAGCGCCAGGGTCAGGCCCGCAGCGCCGCTGCCAATTACCAGGACGTCGTAGTGGTTCTCGTTCGGGGTCACAGGTCCGTTTGCCTTCTCTCTCATGGAGTTTTATTCATATTAGGGGGCGCGTAGTATACGCCATCTTCAAAAATTACCGATTTGTCAGGAACTTATGACCAAAATCCAGTGTCTTGGACACAACAGAATAAGCTTGGCGATGGCGCATTCCGGCGCCAGAGCAGCGGTTTGGAGTAGGGGATGACAGGGCAACAGGCGTCACCAAGTGATCGCCAGCTGGTAGAGCGGGTTCAGAAAGGGGACAAGCGCGCCTTCGACCTGCTGGTGCTGAAGTACCAACACAAGATCATGGCGGTGGTGAGCCGCTATATCAACGACCACGCCGAGGTACACGATGTGGTGCAGGAGGCCTTTATCAAGGCTTACCGCGCGCTGGGCAATTTCCGTGGAGAGAGTGCCTTTTATACCTGGATGTACCGGATTGCGATCAATACCGCCAAGAACCACCTGGTATCCCGCAGCCGCCGCCCGCCGTCATCCGATGTGGATCTGGACGACGCCGAATTCTATTCCGGCGCGGATCTGCTGCGGGACAACGAGACCCCGGAAAACCAACTGTTTCGCGACCAGCTTGAGGCCGCCGTGCACCGCGCGATCCGCGAATTGCCGGAAGACCTGCGCTCCGCGGTGACCCTGCGCGAAATGGAAGGGCTGAGCTATGAGGAAATTGCCGAAGTGATGGGGTGCCCGGTGGGTACCGTTCGCTCGCGGATTTTTCGCGCCCGGGAATCCATTGACCGCGCGGTTCAGGCAACCATGGCTGGCGAGCCGGAACCTGTAGATGGGCGCGGTTAGAAAGTGGGCGATGTTCGGGGGGATGGCGCTGGCTATTCTTTAGTCAGTTCTGTTTCAAGCCAGAACCCGTTGAGGGGTTTCTGGTCTAAATCTTCCCGGTGACCGGGACGGCAGATAAAATTTTCGATGAATTCACACAAATTTTGTCTGCCCGGTAAAACTTTTTCGACAGACCCCGGTCTCACCTATTAACAAACAGGGTGTGATACAGCGCCCAAAGAATTGCACTGAAAGAGGGTTGACCCGTATGTCCCACGGGAATCATCAGCAGCGTCTGAATGAGTCACTGTCCGCTTTGATGGACGGTGAGGCCAATGAGCTGGAAATTCAGCGTCTGCTTAAAGAAAGTGATGCCGCGGGCAGCGCTTCTGGCGGTGACTTGAACGAGCGCTGGTCCCGCTATCAGCTGGCTGCCGGCGTGATGCGTGGTGAGAAGGTGGCTCCGGTTGATCTCGGCCTTGCCGCCAGTATTTCCGCCGCCATTGCCGATGAGCCGCCGCTGCAGTCTGGAGAACCGGTGCCGGCCAATGATACCCATCACGACGTTACTCGCAGCCGCTGGTGGCGCCCGCTTTCCCGCGGTGCCGTGGCGGCAACGGTAGCCTTCGCTGCGGTGCTTGGTGTCCAGCAAATTCAGGCTCCGCAAACTCAGGGTGACCTGGTAGCGGAAACCGAGCGCCCGCAGCAGGCACCGGTGGCTTCCATGCCTCAGCCGAGCGGTTTTCTTGCTCCGACACTGAATACTCGCGCGGTGAGTACAGCGCCACAGTTGGTACCCGAACAGCGTGTTGGTCCTGCGCCTCAAGTGCAGATGGTGCCTACACCAGAGTTGATGCGACATCTGAACCGGGTGATGATCGAGCACTCCGAACAGGCGGCCCGCGTTGGCAGTCAGGGCATGGTCCCCCATGCGCGCGCAACCTATGGGGAGCGCCCACCGGAGTAATTGCGATAGCCGGTGCCAGGCAGCGGCTTTCCCGATGCACAACCAGATAAAGCGTGAATATGGCAAACCTGATTTCCCGTAATGCCCGCAAAGCCAACAGCTCGCTGTTGGCTTTTTTACTATTGGCTGCACCCATTGCTGTACCCGGCGTGAGCGCGCAGAGCGCTGAACCCGCTGAAAACTCAGGTGCCCTGGATGGCGCCGCTTCGGCGCCGCCTTCTGCTGGTCAGAAGCCCTCTGTGCCACTGCCCGCGCCGGAGTCGACTGAAGCGACCCGGGCATTGCTGGCCAAGCTCGCACAGGCGGTTGCTAGTTTGGAGTACCGCGGCCTTGCGACATTCGAGCATGTTGGGTCCATGGAGACCCTGGAAGTGGTGCATGGTATCCGTGACGGTGAGCAGGTCGAGCGAATCCGTTATCTCACCGGCAGCCCGCGGGAAATGGTGACTCGCAGCAGTGACAGCCAGTGCCACCGCGAGAGCAGCCCGCTATCCCGTCCCGGTTTGCACAGCGCCGCGGGGCTGGAGAATGTCCAGTCCAACTATCTCTTCCTGGTTCGCGGCGAGGAGCGCATCGCTGATCGCGAAGCGATTGTGCTGGAAGCACGCCCACGGGACCTGCACCGGTTCGGCATGGTGATCAGTGTCGACAAAGAGACGGGTTTGCCGCTCAAGTCCATGTTGGTGGCGCCTGCTGGCCGTGTACTTGAGCGCTTTCAGTTTGTGGAGCTTGATCTGGCGCCGGTGACCGACAGTGAGCTGCAGCCGCGTTCACCCGCGGTGCGCGAAGAAACTAGCCCCATTACCTGCACGGATGCTGAAAGCCGCTGGCGACTTGGCTGGGCGCCAAACGGCTTCAAACCGGTGGCCGTGCAAGCGCTGGCCGATGGCCAGATGTTGGTATTCAGCGATGGCCTCAGTGCGTTCACTGTCTTTGTACAGCAGCTGCCGGAAATGAATTACAAAGGCCGAGCCGTGCGAGGTGCCACCGTCGCCTATATGGATCATATCGATGTGGGTGGTGCACGCTACACCGTGACAGTTGTGGGTGAAATCCCCGACAATACCGCGCAACTGGTGGCCAAGGCGGTCACAGAAAAACGGTAACCGGAAGTATCGAAAACATGATTGAAGAGCGTGGCAAAGTCGTCGCTATCGAGCATTCTGCGGTGTGGATAGAGACGGTGCAGCGCAGTGGCTGCCACAGTTGTGCGGCAAAGTCCGGCTGTGGCACAGGCCTGCTTGGCGACTTCTGGTCCAGTGCGTCTCGTGTCCGCGTGCCGGTACCACCTGCAGAGGCAGAAACAATACAGCTGCACGATACCGTGGTGATTGGCATTGGCGAGCGCGTGTTGGCAACAAGTTCGCTGATCGTGTATCTGGCGCCTCTGGTTACGCTGGTGGCGGGCGCGCTGGTGGGACAATCTGCGGGGTCCGAACCCCTGGCGATTGCCGGGGCTGCGTTGGGCCTTGCAGCAGGTGCGCTGGTTATCCGTCTCTACAGTAATTTCAATCGCGGTAATAGCGCACTTGAACCGCAATTCCTTCGTCGTGAACGGGGCAATCCCTGTGCGATACCCGTGTCTCCCATTGCCTGAATAGCACCCGGGCGCCGTTCTTCTTCCCTGGCTGCTGTTGCTGCGATCCCTTCCCGGCTCGTACGCCTGTGTCCCATACCTGCGTTCTTCTTGTTGGTCGTTTCGGGCCTGCGCAGATTTATGCGTGGATTTGGCTGCTGATTTCCCATCTGTTTCTACACTGAATGCTGACCGGGCGGTACGACCCGTATCGTGCCGAGCAAAGCAATAAACATACTCATCGGAGATCAGGGATGGCAGGGCAGGGAGAGTTGAACGGGCCTCAGAGTTTCGAGGGGCGCTGCTATGCAGAGAGCTGGCCGCTGAAAACGGCCTTTGTAATATCCCGCGGTGCGCGCACCGAGGCACGGGTTGTGGTCGTTGAGGTTTGCGCGGAAGGTGTGACGGGAACGGGTGAGTGCACCCCTTATCCGCGCTACGGTGAAAGCCTGGAATCGGTGCTGGCGGAGATTCATTCGGTTATGCCCGCCCTCCAGCGGGGGATCACCCGCCGTCAATTGCAGAATTTGATGCCTGCCGGCGCCGCGCGCAATGCGGTGGATTGTGCGCTGTCCGACTGGACACGCAAGCAGAGTGGCGCAGGCTTTGCTGGTCCCGACTCCCTACCCACGGTTCAGACATTGGTGATCGCGGAGCCTGATGCGATGGCTGATGCTGCGCAAGCTGCCGAACAGTCCGGTGTGTCGGTGCTGAAGCTCAAGCTCGACCGCCATCAGGTTCTGGAGCGTGTGAGTGCCGTGCGCGGTGCGGCTCCCGGCTGCGAGCTGGTGATTGATGCCAATGAAGCATGGGCGCCCGAGGGGTTGCCGGCACTTTGTGAAACCCTTGCCGAGCTGGGGGTCTCAATGCTCGAACAGCCCTTGCCGGTGGGTGAGGATCGCGTGCTGGCAACCTTTGCACACCCATTGCCAATCTGTGCCGATGAAAGTTGCCATACTCGTGCGGACCTGCCCAGACTCAAGGGCCTTTACGATATGGTGAATATCAAACTGGACAAAACAGGCGGGTTACAAGAGGCGCTTCTGCTCGCAGATGCCGCCAGTGAACAGGGCTTTGAGCTGATGCTTGGCTGCATGTTGTGCACATCGCGGGCGATTCGCGCGGTTTGGCCCCTCGGGGAAAGGGCGCGCTTTGTCGATCTGGACGGGCCCACCTGGCTGGCAAAAGATGTGAAGCCCTTGCAGTTTTTTCACGGCCGGGTTTTTTGGACCTGATGGTAGCGGGCCCTTGGTGACGGGCTCGTGGTGAAGTGTTGCCAGTGCGCTCGGCGTCAGGGGCGGTAGCAGAGCAGGTCGGTCATTACCTGCAGGTATTCTTCACTGGCGACATCCGCAGAAATTGGCGGAAACTCCAGAGTAATACAGGGGTGCTCGTTTTCCGCACACCAGGTGCCAAATGAGCCTGGTGTCTGGTAGCCCAGTTCGGTCACCAGTGGTAATTCGATCCGTTCGGCCAGCCAGTGCCCCAGCGGGCTTTGAAGGGGGTCCTCCACGCACGCGAGGGGCTCGTGAATCGAGACCATCCAGGCTGGGGCAAGCTCGCGTACCAGGCGGCATAGGGACTGGGTTTCCGGCTCGGACCCGGCATGGTCACCGCTGGAGAGATAGACGTCCCGCTCGTCGGCGGCGCTGTTCCAGCGGTAGACGGTGCCGCCGGACTTCCAGTTGATGGTGGCAAAGTTGCGGTTGAGGTCCACGCCGCGGGCATTGGAGCGCACTCCCAGCTGGCAGCCGTCCGGGTTGACCGCCAGAATCACATGGTGCCGCAGTAGGCCCGCCTCCAGAGAGCGCAGGGCGCACGATAGAGTGACCACCGCGGCGACTTCGTCGCCGTGGGTGCCGGCCATCACCAGTCCGGTATTCTCGTCGCAGATTTCTGCCGGAAAATAGTACAGCGGCGCGCCCAGAGCAGACTGACCATACTGAAGCCTCTGGGTGTGAAACAGGCCACGCTGTGTCCGCGGGCGAAGGCGAACAGGGGGGGCGCGATGTTGGCGGGGAGGTTGTTTTGGGGCTGTCATGCAATCCTTAACACTGTTTTACACTAGGGAATGCGAACTTTTTAACGTAATGCCCAACTAATAGGGTGTCACGGGCTGGGGTTCAGCGATGTTCCCGGCCGATAGCAGCCTTCGCGGATAACACTGAGTGATAACCAAAAGGCTGCCAATTCAAAATGTATTTTTTGCATATTAGTAAAAGGGCTTATCAGGGGTGACAAATATGGTTGCACGCTGTTCGCAATTCTTACTTGCGCTTTGTTTCCTTGTCTCGACCGCGGCGTTTGCGCGCGGATTGCCGGAACTGACCGACCTAATCGAGCAGAATTCGCCGGCGGTAGTAAAGATCAATACGGTGGAACGCAACCGCGTTTCGCGCAACTCCATGCCGCCGCAGTACCAGCAGGAGATCCCGGATATCTTCCGGCACTTGCTGGAACCCCGGCAGCGTCAGCAGCGCCCGGTAGCCAGTATGGGGTCCGGATTCATCATTTCCGATGATGGCTATGTGGTCACTAACAACCATGTAGTTGACGGCGCGGATGAAGTCCGTGTCACTCTGACCGATCGCCGTGAGTACGAGGCCAAGGTGGTGGGTACCGACCCCCGCTCCGATTTGGCGCTGTTGAAAGTGGAAGGGGAAAACCTGCCCACGGTGCGCTGGGGCGACTCGGAAACCATCAAGGTAGGTGAATGGGTGGTGGCCATTGGCTCCCCGTTTGGCCTGGATTACTCCGCCAGCGCCGGTATCGTCAGTGCCATGGGGCGCAGCATCCCCAACGAAAGCCGCGAGAACTATGTTCCGTTTATCCAGACCGATGTGGCCATCAACCCGGGGAACTCCGGTGGACCGCTGTTCAACCTGAACGGCGAAGTGGTGGGTATCAATTCCCAGATCTACACCCGCAGCGGGGGCTCCATCGGCCTGTCATTTGCGATTCCCGCGAGTCTCGCCCAGGACGTGGTTGCCCAGCTCAAGGAAAAGGGGCGTGTTGACCGCGGCTGGCTGGGGGTGGGTATCCAGGATGTGGACCGCAAACTCGCCACCGCCATGGGGCTCGGCAAGCCGGCTGGAGCACTGGTCGGTCAGCTGGAGGCTGACTCTCCGGCGGACAAGGCCGGGATCCAGGTGGGCGACATCATCACCCGCTTTGACGGCCAGAAGATCGTGATGTCCGGTGATCTTCCCCATGTAGTGGGCCGCACTCGCCCGGGTGCCGAGGTGCCGGTGCTGCTGATGCGTGAAGGCAAGGAGCGCAAACTGAGCGTGCGTGTGGGCGCCCTGCCTGGCGACGACGACGGCCAGCAGCAAGCCAGCGTAACGACGGCGACTGACGTGGGTGGCCGCCTGGGTCTTGTCGTCGACGAAATTCCCGACAGCCTCAAGCAGCGCCTGGGGGTGGAAAGCGGTGTATTGGTCAAGCAGGTGGTGCCGGGCAAGGCCGGTGCCAATGCCGGACTGCGCAGCGGCGACATCATCGCCCAGCTGGGCTTCGAGCAGGTGGAGTCCCTGTCAGACTACGAGAAGGTGGTGAAGAAGCTCCCGAAAGGTGAGCTGCTGCCGATCCGCTTCTTCCGCGGCGGCCAGCCGACCTTTCGCACTATCCAGATCGAAGAGGACTGATACTGGCAAAGATCACGTGAGTTAGTTGGATTGAGGGCCGGTTGCGCACAGCAATGCGGCCCTCAACCGGCTCAAGGCCAACAGCCCCGAGGGTTGCAGACAGATTGGATGCACTTTTTGCGCAACCTGTTAGACTTGCGCCCACAGCGCGGCCCGGTCCGCCCATTAACTCACTGATTTTTAAAAGGTTTTATCCTCGCAGTGGCCACTGATCTCTCCCATATCCGCAACTTTTCCATTATTGCCCACATCGACCACGGCAAATCCACCCTCGCAGACCGTTTTATCCAGGTGTGCGGTGGCCTGAGTGACCGTGAGATGGCGGCGCAGGTACTCGATAGCATGGATATCGAGCGGGAGCGGGGTATCACCATCAAGGCCCAGAGTGTGACTCTGGACTACAAAGCCCGTGACGGTAAAACTTACCAGTTGAACTTTATTGATACGCCCGGGCACGTGGACTTCTCCTACGAAGTTTCCCGCTCACTGGCCGCCTGTGAAGGCGCGCTGCTGGTGGTGGATGCGGCCCAGGGCGTTGAGGCACAGTCCGTCGCCAACTGTTACACCGCGATCGAACAGGGCCTGGAGGTGATTCCGGTTCTGAACAAAATGGATCTGCCCCAGGCGGAGCCGGAGAAAGTCGCGGAAGAGATTGAAGATATTATTGGCATCGATGCCACCGAGGCCACCCGCTGCAGCGCCAAGTCGGGACTGGGCATCGAAGATGTACTGGAAGACCTGGTGCGCCTGGTACCGCCGCCCGAAGGTGATGTAATTGCTCCCCTGCAGGCGCTGATTATCGACTCCTGGTTCGATAGCTACCTGGGAGTCGTGTCCCTGGTGCGCGTGATGCAGGGTACCCTAAAAAACAAAGACAAGATCGTTACCAAATCCATCGGTCGCGCCCACGTCGTGGACAGCGTCGGTGTGTTTACCCCCAAGCGCAAGGAAACCGGTGAACTGAAAGCCGGCGAAGTAGGCTTTGTGGTGGCCGGCATCAAGGACATTCACGGTGCTCCCGTGGGTGACACCCTGACCCACGCAAAAGATGCGGATCTGGTCAAAATGCTGCCGGGTTTCCAGCGCGTCAAGCCTCAGGTTTACGCGGGCCTGTTCCCGGTGAGTTCTGACGACTACGAAGCCTTCCGCGATGCCCTGGACAAGCTCTCCCTGAACGACGCGTCTCTGTTCTATGAGCCGGAAACTTCCGATGCCCTGGGCTTCGGTTTCCGCTGTGGCTTCCTCGGCATGCTGCACATGGAAATTATTCAGGAGCGCCTGGAGCGGGAATACAACCTGGATTTGATCACCACCGCGCCAACCGTGGTGTACGAGGTGGAATTGACCAATGGCGAAATCGTCAATATGGACAATCCTTCGCGCATGCCCGACCTTGGTCAGATCGAGGAAATGCGTGAGCCCATTGTGGAAGCGAATATTCTGGTACCACAGGAATACCTCGGTAACGTGATCACCCTGTGTGTGGAGAAGCGCGGTGTCCAGCAGGACATGCAGTATGTGGGTGGGCAGGTGTCCCTGCGCTACGAGCTGCCCATGAGTGAAGTGGTGATGGACTTCTTTGACCGCCTCAAGTCCGTCAGCCGCGGCTTTGCCTCCCTGGATTACAACTTTGTGCGCTTTGACCCGGCAAAACTGGTGCGTCTTGATATCCTGATCAACGGTGAGCGAGTAGACGCCCTGGCGGTGATTCTGCACCGGGACAACGCGCAACAGCGCGGTCGCGCCCTGGCGGAAAAAATGAAAGAGCTGATTCCACGGCAGATGTTTGACGTGGCAATTCAGGCGGCTATCGGCGGTCAGGTGGTAGCGCGGACCACGGTGAAAGCCCTGCGTAAAAACGTAACTGCCAAGTGTTATGGTGGTGACGTAACTCGTAAGAAGAAGCTGCTGGAGAAGCAGAAGGCCGGTAAGCGCCGTATGAAGCAGCTGGGCAAGGTCGAAGTGCCACAGGATGCATTCCTTGCGGTGCTGAAAGTGGACAATTAATGCGGTCACCTATTGGCAAAAATGGCATTTAGTAATCGGGTAGGCCGCAATCTGTGCTCGGTCACATCAAATAAGAAACAGTCGGAAAGAGACAACTGAATGGATATCAACTTCCCCCTAATATTGCTGTTGCTGGTTGTGGTGACAGGGGTGATCTGGCTGTTTGATGCGTTGTTTTTGGCTCGCGGGCGCAAGGCGCAGGCGGAAAAGGGGCAGCCGGTGCAGGAGCCGGTCGCGGTGGAATACGCCAAGTCTTTTTTCCCGGTACTGGCCATCGTGTTCGTGCTGCGATCATTCGTGGTAGAGCCGTTTCAGATTCCGTCTGCTTCCATGGATCCGACCCTGGAAGTGGGTGATTTTATCCTGGTGAACAAATACGCCTACGGCCTTCGTCTCCCGGTAAGTCGAACCAAAGTGCTGAATATCGGTGAACCCAAGCGCGGCGATGTTATGGTGTTTTTCCCTCCGCATATGAACGAGACCTACTACATCAAACGGGTCATTGGTCTGCCGGGTGATGAGATTCGTATAGAAAACAACCAGCTATACATCAATGGCGAGGCCATGCCACAGGAGTTTATCCGCTTTGATACGGAGAACCCGGGGCGCGAACTGCTGTGGGAAACTCTCGGCGGGCATCGCCATTTGACCGCGAAGCAGAGCCGCCCGGGCCCGTTTGGCAATATTCGAACTCTGAAAGTGCCGGAAGGCCACTATTTCATGGTGGGTGACAACCGCGACAACAGTCTCGACAGCCGCAAGTGGGGCTTCGTGCCTGAGGAAGACATTGTCGGCAAAGCCTTTGCAATCTGGATGCATTGGGAGAAACTACTGAGCCTGCCCAGTTTTGACCGGGTTGGGGGCATTGATTAAAACCATAACAATCGGTAGATCGACATGGCATTAGATACACAGATTTCCCGCAGCTTGGCTGGCCAGCGGGGTATGAGTTACTGGGGCTGGCTGGCGATTATTGCGGTATTCGGCTTTGGCCTGACTGTGGTCTCGAAAATGGGACCGGCCTATGTGGATGCGCACTTTGTCGAAGAGGGACTGCACTCCCTGTCAAAAAACGACGGCATCCGCGAAATGAGCAATACCCAGATCAAACGTGAGCTGGATCGATTCTTCACCATCAACAACGTGCGTGGTGAGCCGGTCAACTCGGTCAAAATTATTCGCGGTGCTGACAGTACTCTGGTCAGCATCAACTACGAGCTTCGCCAGCCGTTGTTCCACAATGTGGATGTGGTAATGAAGTTTGATAAACAATTGAACACTGCCAAGCCCGAGCTCTGTTGTGAGCCGCTGGTGGATCTTGAGCAGTTTCGAAAGCGAGATGACTACTAACCGGTGACAGACCTCCATCTGCAACGACTGGGCAATCGCCTGGGGTATCAATTCACCCGGGCGGAATTGCTCGACCTGGCACTGACCCACCGCTCCCACGGCAGCCGCAACAACGAGCGGCTGGAATTCCTCGGCGACTCCATTCTCGGGTTTACCATCAGTGCAGCCCTGTTTGAAAAGTTTCCTGAAGGTCGCGAAGGCCAGATGAGCCGGCTGCGTGCGCAGCTGGTCAGCGGTGAAACCCTGGCCAAAGTCGCCCGGGAGCTGGAGCTGGGCGAGTGCCTGCGCCTCGGCGAAGGGGAAATGAAGAGTGGCGGTCATCGTCGATCCTCGATCCTGGCGGATGCGGTGGAGGCGATTATCGGCGCAATTTATCTGGACTCGGGGCTCGAGGTGGCGCGCGAACGGGTACTGGCCTGGTTTGCCCCGCGCCTGCAAAGCCTCTCCCTGGAAACCGCGAAGGATCCGAAAACCCGCCTGCAGGAATGGCTGCAGGCGCGGCAAAAGCCGCTGCCCGACTATACGGTGGTGGAGGTGGCCGGTGAGGAGCACTCCCAGCAGTTTGTGGTGGAATGCCGTGTATCCGGCCTCAGCGAGCCCGCCAAGGGTGTGGCTGGAAACCGTCGAGCCGCGGAAAAAGCCGCAGCCACTGAAGCCTATGCGCGACTGACCGGGCAGGCTTGAGCCTATAATCGGCTGCAATTCGCCCTCAAATACTGACTGGCCCGCCATACGAAGGGCCCATTCGACCAGCTCGGAGATCCCCTTGAGCGAATCCAATACTTCTGATTCCCCTGCAACCCGCTGCGGCTATGTCGCGATTGTCGGCCGACCCAATGTGGGGAAATCCACGCTGCTGAACCACATGTTGGGGCAGAAGATCTGTATTACGTCCCGCAAGCCGCAGACGACCCGCCACAATATGCTGGGTATCAAGACCGACGGGCATAACCAGATCATCTTTGTCGACACCCCAGGACTGCATGCGGGCGAAGAGAAAGCAATCAACCGCTACATGAACCGCGCAGCCATCAGCTCCACCCGGGACGTGGATGTGGTGGTGTTCGTGGTAGAGCCGGCTCGCTGGACAGAAGGGGACGAGCTTGTGGCGCAGAAACTGCGCGGCCTCAAGTGCCCTTTGATTATTGCGGTCAACAAGGTCGATCAGTTGCAGGATAAAAATGCACTGCTGCCGCAACTTCAGGCATTGCAAGAGCGATTCCCGGAAGCGGAAATTGTGCCGATATCTGCGCTGCGCACCTCCAATCTTCAGTCTCTGGAAGATGTGATAGTAGAGCGCCTGCCGGAAGGTATGCACTTCTTTGAGGAAAACCAGATCACCGATCGCAGCTCCCGCTTCCTCGCCGCCGAAATCGTGCGAGAAAAGGTGATGCGTCAATTGGGCGCAGAGATTCCCTATTCGGTCACCGTAGAAGTGGAAGAGTTCGCTCAGGAAGGCAAGGTGCTGCACATCAGTGCGGCGATACTGGTGGAGCGCAACGGTCAGAAACGTATCCTGATTGGCACTAAAGGCGAGCGTATCAAGCAAATCGGCCAGCAGGCGCGCCTGGATATGGAGACACTGTTCGACAGCAAGGTGATGCTGAACCTTTGGGTGAAAGTCAAATCCGGCTGGTCTGACGACGAGCGCGCCCTGCGCAGCCTCGGCTACGTCGACAAGCAGTAACCAGTCGGCAACGTGCTGTGCAGCAGCTTCCGCCGCAACCCGCCTATATTCTTCACTCCCGCCCGTTTCGGGATTCCAGTCTGATTCTGGAACTGCTTACCCCGGACTACGGGCGTATCGCCTGTATTGCCAAAGGTGCGCGCCGCGACAAACAGCGCCGCCAGCGCGCACTGCAACCCTTTACCCCCCTGTTGGTGACTCTTCTGGGGCGTCACGATCTGAAAACGCTGGGGCCGCTGGAAAATGCCGGTCAGCCCCTCTGGCTGAAGGGGCGCGCCGTTTATGCGGGCCTCTATGCCAATGAGCTCCTGGTGCGGTTGATGCCGGAAGGGGAGAGCCTGGTGTCGGTATTTGTTGCTTACCAGGATTTACTGCAGCATCTGGCGCGGTTGTCCGGTGAGCACAGCGGAGAACTGGAACCGCCGTTGCGGATTTTTGAGCTGCAGCTGCTACAGGCACTGGGCAGCTGCCCGGAACTGGATTTTTGCTCTATTGAAGGCGCGCCGATACGGCCTGACGGTGTGTACCGGTTGACGCAGGAGGAGGGGTTTGTGCCTGTCGTGATACCCTCGGGGCAAGCACTGCGCTCGGCAGATTTTGCCGGCGCACAACTGCTGGCGATGGCGCAGTTGCTCGCGATAGATGTTGCAGCTGAGCGCCAATTGGCGCCAGAAAATCACGGTCTGTCTGATGCCAAACGGCTTGCCCGCCTTTTGCTGGGGCCACTGCTGGGGCATCGTCCACTGAAAAGCCGCGAGCTGTTCCGTCAGGTGTATTGCGCAGACTGACCTCGCCGGCGATGCCCTTGTTCAGTGTTCCTGAGATTCCGGCTTTGTCGCTTCGCATTCCAGTCCGAATAACGCATCCAGGTCCTGGTCCGCTGCCCAGTCTCGCAGACTCCGAATTTCTTTTCTGACCAGCTTATAGGCTCTTTCAAAGGTGGCCTGGTCCGGCTCGTCGACACCGTTTCCTGTTTCCTGCAGAGGCCGCAGTAATTCCTGTAATTGTTCGGTGGCGGTGCGCAGGCGCGGTACCCCGCAATAACAGCACCCTCCGTGCAGGCGGTGTACCCGTTCGAACATTGCCAGATAATCTTTGGCTTGCGCCATGCGCGCGAGTTCCTGCTCGTCTTCGTGCAGTCCTTTCAGCAGCATGCGCAGTAGGTCCCGCGAGAGCCTGGCGTCCTGATTTGCCAGATTCAGACTCTCACCGATATCCACCAGTCGCGGTTCCATCAATGTGGTCAATTGTGGTGTTTCGCTAAATGTATTGACTTCCATCCAGCGTTTGACGGTGTGGGTCAACTGGCTTTCGCTGACTGGTTTACTGAGGTAGTCGTCGAGGCCGGCACTGAGCAGGCGCGACTTCTCTTCGGTACCGGCATGGGCGGTAAGGGCGATAACCGGTGTGCGCCGCCCGGTTTCTTCACTGCGGATGGTCTGCGTGGTGGCAATGCCGTCGAGCCCTGGCATTTGAATATCCATAAAAATCATATCGAAATGCTGCTCTCGCCATAGTCGCAGCGCTTCTTCGCCACTGTCGGCGAGAGTGGCATCGATACTCTGTGTGCGCAAAAGCTCGCTCATTAACCGCCGGTTTGCCTCGTAGTCGTCTACCACCAGTACCCGCGGCTGGGTCGGCCAGGGCAGTGCGGGGAAAGTGCCGGTCTGCGGACGTGACTGTGCCTGCTGCGGAACTGCGCGCTTCAGGGCGCGCAGTAATCCTTCGCGACTGACGGGCTTGGCCAGGAATGCCAGCACGCGCGTGCGCAGCGCGTCATAGCAGCGGCGCAGATCCACCGGGGATCCCTGCACGATGACCCGGCACTGGTAGGTGTCAATGAGTTGCTGCACGGTACTGATAAAGCTGTCGAAGTCATCGTTGGCCAGGGCTGTGTCGATGATCAGGCCGTCGGGCAGGGCATCGTGGCGCCACATTTGCTCGACAGCCGGCACCAGACTTTCGCCGTCATTGTGCTCCAGCGGCGCGGCTCGCCAGTGGGTGAGCTGCTGGTAGATCTGCTGGCGAGTCATGGGGTTCGGGTCCACCAGCAGCAGGCGACAGCCGGGGAACTGTTCTCGGGTAACTGCGATGCGATTGCGGTCAATGGTCAGAGGCAATTGAATCCAGTATGTGCAGCCGCCCTGCTCGTTGTCATCGAGGCCAATTTCACCCTGCATGGAATACACCAGGTTTCGCGCAATCCCGAGGCCCATGCCGCTGTTGGAAAGTTGCTGTTGAGACGCGGTGCTGGTGAGCAGAAGGCGTAGCTCACGGCGACATTGTTCATCACAGCGCTCGCCGTTGTCGGTGATGCTGATACGCACCTTCAGCTCGGATTCTTTTCCGCTCAAAACCGCAATGCGGACCGGGATGCTGCCATTTTCAGAGCAGCGGATCGCGGAGCTCACGAGATTGGTCAGGATCTGCTTGATCCGCAACGGGTCGCCGATCTGCGAAGGTGGTAATTGCGGGTCAACAAAAGGAACCAGCTCCAGGCTGTGCTCGTAGCCGTAGGGGGCGAGGATCTGCAGTGTCTCCTCCAGTACCTGCCCCAGATTCATAGGGCTGTGGTCAAGCACCAGGTTGCCGGATTCGATACGGGAGAAATCCAGAATGTCGTTGATGGAGGTGAGCAGATTTTCCGAAGACCGCAAAATGGTCTGCAGGTAATCGTGTTGCAGCTGGTCCACTTCAGTTTTCAGTAGCAGGTTGGTAAACCCGATAATACCGTTCAGCGGTGTGCGAATTTCATGGCTGGTATTGGCGAGGAAGGTGGATTTTACCCGGCTGTTTTCCTCGGCTTTTTTGCGGGCGATTTCCAGCTCGATGTTCTGTTCTTCCATGGCATCCAGCGACTGGCGCAGATCCTCCATGGTCTGGTGCAGGCCTTCCTGGTAGTCCCGGTGATATTCGGCCAGATTTCTGGCCATCTGGTTGATCTCTTCGCCCAGCTGAAACAGCTCCAGGTTCCGTGAGTTGGGTACGCGGGTTGCGAACTTGCCCGTGCCAATCACTCGCAGTGACTCTTTGATCCGCTCCATGCTTCGTGCGGCGCGCTCCGACATGGCCACCGCCCACACCAGTGCCACGAGACTACAGATAATCAGGCCCACCAACCCTACAAGTGCTACCTGATAGGTGCCGACCAGAAAGTAAGGGCGATGTAGTTCAATAGTCAGCCAGCAATTGGCGTCGTCTCCGATCAGGGGTTGCAGGACCTGCAGGCTGTTCAGGTCTTCGTGGACGTGAGCAGATCTACCGCGCAGCTCGTCCGCGGTAAAGGTGGTGCGCGGGCGCGGGCCCACGCTGGATATCAGCTTGAACTCCTCAACGCCCTCGCTGTTCAGGTCCGCCCGATACAGCTGCACCGAGCGGATCATGTCCCGCTCCAGCATCACGGCCATCAGGCTTTTGTCGAGCCACTGGATTCGCTCTTCAAAAGCGTAGCCATCGCTCAGGTGAATCAGTTCTACCAGCTGCTCGGCACTGGCGCGACCGTGGCTTAGTAACAGGTCACGCCGATCGCTCATTTGCTGCAGGGTAAATAACAGGCACAGGAGCACCGCTAAAATCAGTGCGGGGGTCATGGCGTAGCGGAACAGGAGCGCTCTCAGCGACAGCCGGCGATTGCTTTTGCGGCGCCGCGGGCCCTCGGTGGGCGGCACTTGCGGCGTGGATGTCGGGTCTGAGGATGAGTGAACCATATTGACTGATCGCGCCTGTATCGATTGTGTTATTTTTGTCCGATTCTACCTTTGCTGGCAGCAGAAACCAGCCCCATTTAACCTTGTCAACGGCAGATATCTCGGTTCGGGTTCGCAGCCTGCCCGGCGGACAGGTAGAATGTGCGCCCGCCTATCCCATGGGCTACCCCATGAAGCGCTCTTATGACCAAGCGATGGACCCGAAGTTGACTATGGAATATCCGACGATTGCCGATTGTGTCGGCAATACCCCGTTGGTGCGCTTGCAGCGACTGCAAGGGCTGACCAGCAACACGCTGCTGCTCAAGCTGGAAGGCAATAATCCGGCGGGATCCGTAAAGGATCGCCCTGCGTTATCGATGATCAGCCATGCAGAGGCCCGCGGACAGATTTCACCTGGGGACACCCTGATTGAGGCGACCAGCGGTAATACCGGTATCGCGCTCGCCATGGCTGCCGCGATTAAAGGGTATCGCCTGATTCTGATCATGCCCGAGAGTGCCACCGATGAACGCAAGGCCGCGATGACCGCCTACGGCGCTGAGCTGATTCTGGTTACCGCCGCGCAGGGTATGGAGGGGGCGCGGGATCTGGCACTGCAAATGCAGGCAGAGGGCCAGGGGCTTGTGCTCGACCAGTTTTCCAACCGGGATAATCCCTCGGCACATATCGAAAGCACCGGACCCGAGATCTGGCGGCAAACGGACGGGCAAATTACCCATTTTGTCTCCTCTATGGGAACAACGGGCACCATCATGGGGTGCGGGCGCTATCTCAAACAGCAGAACCCGGCGGTCCAGGTTATCGGCCTCCAACCCACCGAGGGTTCCTCCATTCCCGGTATTCGTCGCTGGCCCCAGGCTTATTTGCCCAAGATCTTTGTTCCGGAACAAGTCGACCGGGTAATGGACATTAGTCAGGCGGAAGCCGAAACCATGACCCGGCGCCTGGCGCGGGAAGAGGGGATTTTCTGCGGAGTATCCTCTGGTGGCGCCGTGGCCGGCGCACTGAAGATTTCCGCAGAAGTGGAGAATGCCACCATCGTGGCGATCGTTTGTGATCGCGGCGACCGCTATTTATCTTCCGGACTGTTTGATGCCGACCGGGACGCATGAATTCGACACTACATCGAAAATAGAAAAACCCTTGTAACCGCGAGTTAGACCATTGGTACAAGTCAGAAAAAATTATCCGCGACTCGAAGACGGCACCCTGGACAGGGAGGCCTGGCTACGTCATATACAGGCAATGGCCAAACTGGATGGCGGTACCCTCGTCAACCTCCGCAAAGCGGTGGAAATGAGCGAAGAGGCCGAGCAAAAGGCCATTGACGCGGAGAATATCTGGGCAGAGGGGGCCAGCAGCTTCCTCACCGGTCTGGAGATGGTGGAAATCCTCGCAGACCTGCAGATCGACGGCGAAGCCCTTTGTGCGGCCATGCTGTACCGCGCGGTGCGGGAGAAACGTCTGCCGCTAAAGACCGTCGAAAGCGAGATGGGTGAGACCATCGCCAAGCTGATTCGCGGCGTCCTGCAGATGGCAGTGATCCGCAATCGCAGCGCGGATACCGGAGAGGAAAATCAGAGCGGGGCCGTTGAAGAGCATTCGGAAAATATCCGTCGTATGCTGGTTGCGCTGGTGGATGATGTACGGGTTGCGCTGATCAAACTGGCGGAGCGCACCTGCGCTATCCGCGCCTCGAAAAAAGCCGACGAGGCCAAGCGCCGCCGCGTCGCCCGGGAAGTGGCGGACGTCTACGCACCTCTCGCGCACCGTTTGGGTATCGGCCATATCAAGTGGGAACTGGAGGATCTGGCGTTCCGCTACCTCGAGCCCGACGACTATATGCAGATCGCCCGGCTTTTGGACGAGAAGCGTCTGGCACGCCAGGATTACATCGACGATGTTTTAAGCCTGTTGCGCAACGAGCTGCACAAAGCGGATATCGAAGGTGAAGTTTTCGGGCGCGCGAAGCATATTTACAGCATCTGGCGGAAGATGCGCCGCAAAAATATCGGCTTTTCCCAAGTCTATGATATTCGCGCGGTGCGCATCCTGGTGCCCACCGTGCGCGACTGTTATGCGGTGCTTGGCATCGTGCACAATCTGTGGCGCAACATCCCCAACGAATTCGATGATTACATCGCCTCGCCGAAAGAAAACGGCTACCGCTCCCTGCATACCGCGGTAATTGGCCCGGATCGCAAAGTACTGGAAGTGCAGATCCGCACCTTCGCCATGCACGAGGAAGCGGAATACGGGGTGTGTGCGCACTGGCGCTATAAAGGTACCGATAAAAAATCCGGCCAGCTGGAAGGGCAGGACGGCTACGAACAGAAAATTTCCTGGTTGCGCCAGGTACTCGACTGGCACGAAGAGGTCGGCGGCAATCCACTGCAGGACGACCTGCAGGCCAGCGACGTGGATACCCGAATTTACGTATTCACCCCCGATGGTCATGTGGTCGATCTGCCCCGGGGCGCCACGCCGCTGGATTTTGCCTACAAGATCCATACGGAGATCGGCCACCGCTGTCGCGGCGCCAAGGTGGATGGCCGCATCGTGCCGCTCAACCACGAATTGCAGACCGCGAATCAGATCGAAATTCTCACCGGCAAGCGCGAAGCGCCGAGTCGCGACTGGATCTCGCGCAGTATGGGGTACATCACCACCTCACGCGCGCGCGCCAAGGTGATTCACTGGTTCAAACAGCAGGCGCGGGACCAGAATGTGGCGGAAGGTCGCACCATTCTTGATGGTGAGTTCAAACAGCTGGCGCTGGCGGATTTCGATTTCGAGAAGCTGGCGAAAAAGCTCAATATGCACTCTCTCGACGACCTCTACGCGGCGGTTGGTGCCGGTGATATCGGTGTCGGGCAGGTGCTGAATGCCGCCCAGCGCATGGTGAAGGTGGAGAAGGGCGAGCCGGTACTTTCACTCACCGCATCGGTGGCGCGGGAAGGTCAGACGGATGTGTATATCGACGGTGTCGGTAACCTGCTGACCCATATTGCCCGCTGCTGTAACCCGCTGCCGGGGGATGAAATCATGGGGTATATCACCCTGGGGCGCGGGGTCTCCATTCACCGGAAAGATTGCGCCAATATGCTGCGCATGCAATCCGAAGAACCGGAGCGCATCCTGCAGGTGGAGTGGGCAGAAAAGCCCACCGAACTCTATGCCGTGGAAATCATGGTGGAGGCCTACGATCGCCACGGTCTGCTGCGAGACGTGACCACCATGCTGGACAGTCAGCGCATCAACATCACCGCCATGCAGACCTATTCCAACAAGCACAAGCACACGGTGGATATGGTCATTACGGCGGAAATTCACAATTTTGAAGAGCTCAGCCAGGTGCTGCACCGTATCAACCAGCTGCCCAACGTCGCCTCGGCCAAGCGTCGTATTCTGAATTGATGACCGGGAAATACAGAAAGCCACCATGAAGCAAAGCTACAACGTCGAAGATCTACAATTCCTGATGGCGCAGTTGCGCAATCCGGATGGCGGCTGCCCCTGGGATCTTAAGCAGAGTTTCGCCACCATCGTGCCGTCGACCATTGAAGAGGCGTACGAGGTTGCCGAGGCCATCGAGCAGGAAGATTTCGAGCACCTGCACGAGGAGCTGGGAGACCTGTTGTTTCAGGTCATCTTCTACGCCCAGCTGGGACGGGAGGAGGGGCATTTCGACTTCTCCCGTATTGTCGATACCCTGGTGCGCAAGCTGGTTCGCCGTCACCCGCACGTTTTCCCGTCCGGGGATCTATACGGGGAGAACCAGGCCGCGGATATCGATGAGCAGCAGGTAAAGGCCAATTGGGAAGCCATAAAAGCGGCCGAACGGGAGTCCAAAGGCGAAGCGGGCACCCTCGCCGGTGTGGCCACCGGGCTGCCCGCAATGACCCGGGCAGCCAAGCTGCAAAAGCGCGCCTCCCAGGTCGGTTTCGACTGGCCTGAAATTGGCGGCGTACTGGATAAAGTGGAAGAAGAGCTGCGTGAATTGCGCGAGGCCATTGCCAGTGGCGACCCTGAGCACGCCCGTGAAGAACTGGGTGACCTGCTGTTCTCCTGCGTCAACGTTGCGCGTCATCTGAAGCAGGACCCGGAAGCGGCTCTGCGTCAGAGCAACCGTAAATTCGAGCAGCGCTTTGCTGCGGTTGAAGCGGCGCTCGCTATGCGCGACCAGCAACCTGCGGACGTTTCCCTCGAAGAACTGGACCGGCTTTGGGATGCGGCGAAGGTCGCCGGAAATCCGTCCCCGGAGGCGGGTTGAACCGTGTTCGGTGCTGTTTGCTTGAGTCAAGTAAGACTTGGCTGGCTGGTGAAATTATCCCCGGGAAGAGAAGCGATCTGCATTAATTGGCGGGAAACTTGTAAAAAATTTACCTAATTCGGCCTGACCACATGCGGGCTTGTTCTGTGTGGGGGCAAAGTGTAAGGTAGCGCTCTTTTCTCGGGGCGCCGCCGGCACGGCCGGACTGGAATATTCAATAATTGCCTCGGCATGATCTGGAGACTATCTGTTTATGCGAATCATACTTCTGGGCGCACCTGGCGCCGGTAAAGGCACCCAGGCCCAGTTCATCACCGAGAAGTTTGGAATTCCTCAGATTTCTACTGGAGACATGCTCCGTGCCGCAGTAAAGGCGGGCACCCCCTTGGGCTTACAGGCCAAGGATGTAATGGCCGCTGGTAAACTGGTTTCCGATGACCTGATCATCGCCCTGGTGAAAGAGCGCATCGCACAGGCGGATTGCGCGAATGGATTCCTGTTCGACGGCTTCCCACGTACCATCCCTCAGGCTCAGGCGCTGCTGGACGCGGATGTGGCTATCGATAATGTGCTGGAAATTGCCGTCGACGACGAAGAAATCGTCAAGCGACTGTCTGGCCGCCGGGTACACGAAGGTTCCGGTCGCGTGTATCACCTGGTCTACAACCCACCCAAAACTGAAGGTGTGGATGATGTAACAGGCGAAGCACTGGTTCAGCGTGCCGATGACACCGAAGAAACTGTACGCAATCGTTTGTCTGTGTATCACGAGCAAACCGAGCCGCTGGTAGGTTTCTACCGCGAGCTGGCACAGCGTGCCCCTGAAACTGCGCCCAAGTACAGTAAAGTGGAAGGCGTTGGTTCCATGGATGATATTCGTGAAAAGGTGATCGAAGCCCTGAGCTGACCCACCAATATTCGAGGTTGTTCCCGCTGGCGGAATGACATCAAAAAAGCTCCTTCGGGAGCTTTTTTTGTTTATACGCCCCATGCCGAAAGCGTGGTGATTGTCGGGATTTATCAGGGCACCCAGAAGCCTGGTAAATACTTTTCCGCGGGATTCTGGAATACTCAGCACCATCCTGGCCTTCCGGCAACGCACTGAACTTCTATAAAGGAGCGTATCGCGATATGGCGCACGCAATCATCCTGATGAACCTGGGTACTCCTGCAGAGCCTACCCCCGGCGCTGTACGGCGATTCCTGAAAGACTTTCTTTCCGATCCTCGTGTGGTCGAGATTCCCCGCCCGCTTTGGGCGATGATCCTCAACCTGTTTGTGCTGCCGTTTCGACCCGCAAAAATTGCCCCGGCTTACAGGGAAATCTGGAATCAGGGGCTGGATGGTGAGGCTGTCAGTGGTTCTCCCATCGTGTATTACACCCAGCGACAGGTGGCAAAGTTACAGCAGCGGCTGGATTCAGCGTGTACAGGCCAATTTACCGTGGCCTATGCCATGACTTATGGCGGCCCTTCACTTGCAGATACCGTGTCCAGGCTCACTGAAGACGGGGCGGACGGGTTTACCGTTCTGCCGCTGTACCCGCAGTACTCCGCCACTACTACCGGTGCTATTTATGACCAGGTGTCAGATATCGTCCGCAGCAGCCGCAATGTCCCGGACATTTCTGTGGTGCACGATTATTGGCAGCACCCGCTTTATATTGAATCCCTGGCCAACTCCGTGCGTGAGCACTGGGCCGAGCATGGTTCAGCAGAAAAGTTGATGATGTCCTTTCATGGCATCCCCAAGGCGAACGTCCGCAAAGGCGACCCTTACTATGATCAGTGCTGCGGTACAGCCGAGCGGTTGGCTCAAGCACTGAAGCTGCCGAGAGATAAATGGGAGATTACCTTCCAGTCGCGGTTTGGTAAGGCGGAGTGGCTGCAGCCCTATACGGACAAAACCCTGATTGAGTGGGGGCAAAACGGGGTGGCGAGTGTGGATGTGATCTGCCCGGCGTTTTCCGCAGATTGTCTCGAAACCCTGGAGGAAATCGCGGTAGAGAATCGCGCTAACTTTATTGATGAGGGAGGGATTGAATACCGTTATGTTCCAGCGCTGAATGCCCGTGACGATCATATTCAGGCTCTGGAGGCTATTCTTCGCGATCGATTACCGGCGGCCATCGCCGGCTAAATCGGGGTTGTTCTGAGGTGATTTAATTAATTATTCTCCGCCCACTTCCTTTTGTTTTCACCCGCGCGTATCTGGGGTTTTCCGGAAATTCCATCGGAATTCTGTAAAATCCCAAAAAAATCTCAATTTTTTTGTGGTTTTTGGTTGTTTTTAATCTTTTTTTCTTGCAAACCCTCTTTTTTTTATTAACTTTGATACAGCCGTGTCATTTTCAATGGCTGGGCTGCTCTCAATTCTTCACGTTGTTCGATACACAATTCAGTGTTTACAGTGACTTCTTTAAAGAGAAAGAGGAGACAAGGGATGGCACGAGTCGCAAAGAAAAAGGCAAAGGCGAAGGCAAAGCGCGTAGCAAAACCGGCCGCCAAAGCCTCAGTCGCCACCTCACCGGTGGTAACCAAAGCGCAGAAAGCAGTAGATGCAGCTGCAAAATCTATGGATGCCCAGCTGGATCGCGTTGGCAAAGCCCGCGCCCGGGTGCAGAAGTCCAATACCGCGGCGGCGAAAAAGTCACTGACGGCAGCCAACGCAAAACTGCGCGAGCAGCGCGCGAAACTGGCCGAAGCCAAACTTGGTCTGGCTAAGGCCAATGCCATGGATGCGGTGCGTCAGGCAGAGGAGTCAGCCAAGAAAACGGTTTCCGAACTGGCCGATAAACTCTCCAGCAAAGCGGACAAGGAGCTCAGCAAGGCGCTGAAAGCCTTTGAAGCCCGTTGGAAAAAGACGCGTGCCAAGGCCGATGCCAAGAAAGTAAAAGCGGCGGAAAAGAAAGCCACCGCCAAGGTGAAAGCGGCGGCGAAGAAAGCGGCCGCCAAAGCCAAGGCAATGGAAAAGAAAGCCGCAGCCAAGGCCAAAGCGGAAGCCAAAAAGGCAGCCAAGAAAGCCACCAAGAAGAAGGCGGTGAAGAAGTCTGCTGCCGGGCGCCCTAAAAAGGCCGCAGCGAAAAAAACGACTGTCAAAAAGGCTGCCGCGAAAAAGGCCGCAACCAAAACTGCAAAGTCGGCGCCTAAGAAGTCTGCTCGCCGGGGACGCCCGCCAAAAGCGACGGCGAAAAAGTCGACTTCCCGTCGCGGTCGTCCGCCGAAGAAGGCGTGAATAACGCCTGTTGACTCATAGGGGTCAATACCTACCGAAAGCCCTGGAACTCTGTTCCGGGGCTTTTTGTTTTTGCTCGGCCCCGGCTTCCCCGCTGGTTGCGTTTATGGCTGGCCGTGCCACAATTCGCCCCCAAAGCCGAAGCGCGGTCTATCGTGGCTGAATCCGGGCCGGGTCATGCCCTTCTCCAGATTGGCAGTGCGCCCCAATAACGTGGCGGCCTCTTTGAAAACACCGGAAATGGGACCCCTCAATTGAAAATTCTCGCCATCGATACCACCTCCGGCGCCTGCTCAGTGGCCCTGTACGACCAGGGTAGGGTGCAGGAAGCCTTTGTTCGGGCGGAGCGCGATCATACACGCCGGCTACTGCCTATGGTGGAGCAGGTATTGGCGGAAGGGCAATGCAGTCTTCGTCAGGTCGATTCCCTTGCGGTCAGCAAAGGGCCAGGGTCCTTTACCGGCCTGCGTATCGCGATCAGTTGCGTTCAGGGTTTAGCGTTCTCGGCAGACAAACCTGTGGTGCCTGTGTCCAGTTTGGCCGCCCTTGCGCGCGGTGCGGTTCGGGAAAATCCGGAGTGGGCAGAGCAGAAAGCGCCGGTTCTGGCGGCACTGGATGCACGTATGCAGGAGGTCTATTGGGGGCTCTATGATGCGGCAGTGCCGGGTAAGGCGTTGATTGAGGACCGGGTCTCCGCGCCGGAGCAGGTCGTGTCGGTATTGACATCGGGCGAATATATCGCGGGAGGCGTTACCCCGGCGCAGTTGTTGGCTGCGGGCCCCGGCTGGGTTTATCCGCAGTTGTCGGAGCTGAATCCACGGGCTCTCGCACTGGGTACCGCTATTCACGCCCAGGATATCGCGGTGCTGGCCGCAGACTTGTGGGGAAGAGGCGAGCAAGTATCCGCTGAAGCCCTGGAGCCCACTTACCTTCGTAACGAAATCACCTGGAAAAAACGCGAACGCATTCGTCCGGCCAAATAATATTCAAAAGCAGTAGAAAAGTATGGAAACCTTTCAGATCGTCATTCTGGCCCTCATCCAGGGAATCACCGAATTTTTGCCGATTTCCAGCTCCGCACATCTGATATTGCCTCACCAGGTACTGGGTTGGCCCGATCAGGGGCTGGCGTTTGATGTGGCGGTGCATTTCGGATCCCTCATGGCAGTTCTGGTGTATTTTCGCAAGGACGTTTGGCAGCTGATCTGTGACGGTCTGGGTGGGTTCAAGACCGGTCAATTTTCCAGTGAAGGTCGCCTTGCCTGGCTCATTGTGCTGGCCACAATTCCTGCCGGCCTCGTAGGCCTGACGTTCAAGGACTTTATCGAGGAGCACCTGCGCTCGTCGGCAGTTATCGCGACCACAACTATTGTGTTCGGTCTGTTGCTCTGGTGGGCGGATGCCCGCGGTGAGCGCCGCGATGATATTGGAAAGCTCGACTGGAAAAAGGCATTGATGATCGGCGCCGCGCAGGCCTTAGCCCTGATCCCTGGCACGTCCCGCTCTGGCATTACTATGACTGCGGGGCTGATGCTGGGAATGAAGCGGGAGGCCGCTGCACGCTTTTCTTTTCTGATGTCGATCCCGGTCATTGCGCTGAGTGCGCTGTTGCTGACCCTTGAACTGCTCGATTCAAGCTCGGTACCTTGGGGAAGCATATTTCTGGGTGTTGTCTTGTCAGGTATCAGCGCCTATCTGTGTATCCATTTTTTCCTTCAGTTCATCAGCCGTATCGGTATGGCGCCCTTCGCGATATACCGGTTGATATTGGGCGGTGCGCTGATTTGGCTCATTTTTTCCAGTTGATCCAGTGCCAGCCGGGCGATCGGTTGTGAGGTCATTACTGCGCAATTTTCAGGTGAAACCATGACAACGACAGTGGCATTTATCGGGCTCGGGGTGATGGGTTTTCCCATGGCCGGCTATCTCTCCCGCGCGGGTCACAAGGTGCGGATCTACAACCGTACCGTCAGTCGCGCCAGCCTCTGGCTCGAATCGTATGAGGGCGAAGCCTTTGCCACGCCAGCCAAAGCGGCGGAAGGTGCAGAGTTTGTGTTTTGCTGTGTGGGCAATGACGAAGACCTGCGGCAGGTCACCGTTGGAGCAGACGGGGCATTCCATGGCATGTCTGCGGGCAGTCTGTTTGTGGATCACACCACTGCGTCGGCCAATGTCGCCCGCGAGTTGTCTGTGGCGGCGAATGAGCGGCAGATCGGATTTCTGGACGCGCCAGTGTCCGGCGGCCAGGCTGGTGCCGAAAACGGTGCGCTCACCATTATGGTGGGTGGTGCCGATGCCGAATATCAGCGGGTGAAACCTCTGCTGGATTGCTACGCCCGTGCGGTAAATCTATTGGGTCCTGTGGGCAGTGGCCAGCTGTGCAAGATGGTCAATCAAGTTTGCATTGCCGGTCTTGTACAGGGCCTGTCAGAAGGACTGCACTTCGCCCGCGCAGCAGGTCTCGACCCCGAGCAGGTCGTCGAGGTGATTTCCAAGGGCGCAGCGCAAAGTTGGCAGATGGAAAACCGCTACAAGACCATGCTGGCCGGGGAATACGAACACGGCTTTGCCGTGGACTGGATGCGCAAGGACCTGGGGATCGTGCTCGACGAAGCGCAGAAAAATGGCGCCTTGTTGCCAGTTACCGCCCTTGTGGACCAGTTCTACAGCGAGGTTCAGGCACTGGGTGGTGGACGCTGGGATACTTCCAGCCTGTTTGCCCGTTTGACCAACCTGCGGGATTTCGACTGAGTCATTTCGCATCCCTTCTGATCTTCACTTCCCAAATATTCCAGTGAGCCATTGTTGTGAATGTCCTCCTGCTTTCCGCCTACGACGCCGACAGCCATAAGCGCTGGCGGCGCGGCCTCGTGTCTGCCATTCCCCAATTGCAGTGGACCCAGCTCACGCTACCGCCCAGATTCTTCAGCTGGCGCGTGCGCGGCAACAGTCTGAGCTGGGGGCGGGGAGACGCAAGAGGGTTGCTGTCCCAACCCTGGGATCTGGTGGTCGCGACGTCGATGGTCGATCTGGCATCCCTGCGGGGCCTGGTGCCCTCACTGGCCCAGGTGCCCACGGCGGTCTATTTCCACGAGAACCAGTTCGATTACCCGCGCAGCGAAGATGCGGTGGCTTCCGTTGAGCCGCAGATCCTCAATATCTATACCGCGCTGTGTGCGGACCTTGTGTTGTTCAATTCGGAATACAACCGCAGCACCATGCTGGACGGGGCAGGGGAACTGCTGAACAAGTTGCCCGATCAGGTGCCACCGGGTATCTGCGATGAGATTGCGCAGAAGTCCTGTGTATTACCTGTGCCCCTGGAAAGCGCGGCATTTGAAGTGGAGCAGACCAAGGCAACACGTCCTACGTTTATTTGGAACCACCGCTGGGAGTACGACAAGGGCCCGGACATTCTATTTGCCGCCTTGAGGCGCTTCGGACGCGCGCGAATACCGTTTACCTGCCATGTGGTGGGCCAGCAATTCCGTCGTCAGCCGGCGGATTTTGCCCATATCCGCAAACTGCTGCAGAAACTGGGTGCACTCGGTGCCTGGGGCTATCAGGAGCAGCTGTCTGAATATCGTCGCTTGCTGGGTGAGAGCCATGGAGTGATCTCCACCGCGCGCCACGATTTCCAGGGCCTCGCGGTACTGGAAGCGGTTGCGGCGGGCTGCCAACCCCTGGTGCCAGACAATCTCGCCTATCCTGAATGGTTCGGGCGAGGCGGTTGGCGCTATTCAGAGGATGTGGAGTCCTGTGCGGCGAACCTGAGTACGGCCATGTTGCGCTGTGCCCAGCGTGTACAGAATAACGAGCCTCTGCGCGTGCCCGATGTGCAGCGCCTGAGCTGGGCACAACTCGCTGAGATGTATCAGGCGCGGTTGCAAAGCTGCGCACAGGGCGAGGCCCCTTGAGCGTACAACCCACCGCCGGAAACAGGTATCATTCGGCCCCTGGTTCGCGAAGCAATACCAGCCGACAGACAATTTAAAGTACGGAATTTCAAGGACATATGAGCAAGCAGCGTGTATTGACCGGTATTACTACCACCGGTACTCCCCACCTGGGTAACTACGTGGGTGCGATTCGCCCGGCCATCGCCGCCAGTCAGGACGAAAATAATCAGTCTTTCTATTTCCTGGCGGACTATCACGCGCTGATCAAATGCCATGACCCGGAGCAGGTCCACCAGTCCACTCGCGAAATTGCCGCCACCTGGCTGGCTTTGGGCCTGAACACCGATAACGTGGTGTTCTATCGCCAGTCCGACATTGTCGAGATTCCGGAGCTGACCTGGCTGCTGACCTGCCAGACCGCCAAGGGCCTGATGAACCGCGCCCACGCCTACAAGGCGGCGGTGGATGCCAACCGCGATGACGGCCAGGATTCCGACTTCGGTATCACCATGGGGCTGTACAGCTACCCGGTGCTGATGGCGGCGGACATCCTCATGTTCAATGCCAACAAGGTTCCGGTGGGCAAGGATCAGATCCAGCATATTGAAATGGCTCGCGATATCGCCGCCCGTTTCAATCATCACTACGGCGAACACTTCGCGCTGCCAGAGGCGGTGGTGGATGAGCACGTTTCCGTTTTGCAGGGCCTCGACGGCCGCAAGATGAGCAAGAGCTACGGTAATACCATTCCGCTGTTCCTGGCGGAAAAGCAGCTGAAGAAGCACATCAACAAGATAAAAACCAATTTGCTGGAACCTGGTGAACCCAAAGATCCCGATACCTCGACGGTATTCCAGGTCTGGCAGGCATTTGCTACTCCAGAGCAAACGGCTGAAATGCGCGAGGCATTCGCTGACGGTATTGCCTGGGGTGAGTCCAAGAAGCAGTTGTTTGAGCTGATCAATGGTCAGATTGGCGAAGCGCGGGAGCGCTACAACGAGCTGCTGGCGAACCCCGCACAGATTGAAGAGGAACTGGAAAAGGGGGCGGAGAAAGCGCGCGCTTACTCGGCACCATTCCTGGAGAAACTACGTGCAGCGGTAGGTATCCGCAAAATCCGCTAATACGGTTATTTATCCTTTTTTGAATGGTCCGCGGTATTTTTTGCTGCGGGCCATCCTTCTCTCTGTACACCCCGGCGTCCGTCGGACTCATCTGTTTGATCGTGGAACAGGTGTACCTGAGTTTCGAATGGCATATCGATGCCGGCTTCGTCCAGCGCTTCCTTTATCGCCTCAATGACCCGCGCTCGCACATGGGTGACATTTGTCTGACGGCTATTGGTCCACCAGCGCGCACGTATGGTGACCCAGCTCGCGGCCAGATCCCAGGGAAGCGCCTCGGGAGCGGGTTTTTCCTCGACACCCTCGACTCGCCCGAGTGCTTTTTCGATAATCTCACAGGCTTCGCCAATACTGTCGCTGTACCCGATACCAATTTCGTAATCACTGCGGCGTAAGGCCCGCGCAGTTTTTACCAGAATCGCATTGGTATAAATATCGCTATTGGGGATCACCACCCGCTGGCCGTCGTAGGTATTGATTACCGTAGCGCGGGTTTCGATACGCTTCACTGTTCCTTCAAAATCGGCAACCTGGATCTGGTCGCCGACCTCAAATGGCTGTCGAATCAGTATCAGCAATCCCGCCAGCCAATTCTGTAAAATATCCTTAAAAGCGAATCCGATGGCTACAGAGCCAACACCGAGACCGGCGATCAGGTCGCCGGGTTTCAGGCTAGGCATGACGATTGTCGCAGCCAGTAATAAGCCCACCAGAGTAATGCCCCATTTCACCAGTCCCCCCAGCACATCCCCCAGGTTCGAGCGGTCGCGACGGTTGAGGTGACGGCGAATCAGGTACTTGACCAGAGCGCCAATACAGTAAAAAACCACAAGAACGACCAGGGCTACGGCAAAGTTTGGCAGGAGTTTGACGGCGCCATCTACCCAGCTGTCGACCTGACTGATGGCTTCACTCAGATCTGCGTCAACTTGCGTAGTGGTTTCCTCATCTACCGGGCGCATAGTGTTAAGGCCGATTTATCCGGGGTTGCGGATTCGGATATTCAAGACGAATTCTGCTCGCTCGCCATTTCTCGCGGCGGCCTCCATCAGGAAAATAAGTACGCGATATGTGCCATCCCGGGGGAGCGTCCCCGAATACCTGGAGTGCTGCCCCTGGCCTTTGTGAAGCGCTCGAGGTGCGGCGGGTGCGGTAATACGGTAGCCGGCCTGGGCGTGATCGCTGCGCAGGTCAAGCTCAAGTGACTGTCCGGTTTTCGCCTCAATCAGATACTCGATGGTGTGGCTCCCGTTCAGGGTGCCTTTGATACCCGCAGTTTCGAAGGGGCTGTCGCCGTGTTTGTGTAGCTGAATTTTTTCAACGGTGGGTCTGGATGTTTCGCGGGGCGTTTCGGCCGGTGCGGCGGAGTGGACTTCTTGCGCCTGCAGCACTGTCGGCGTGGACAAAAACAGCAGGCAGGCGGCCGCGGGTACTGCGAAGGGGTAGAGCAGGTTGTCGAAAACCCAGGAAATTGGCTGCACGAAACGCCCCGCTCGATTAACTTCTGAGCCACTCAGTGTAGTTTGCGGGGCGTGGGATTAGTCGTTGGCGTTAAATTTCAGTTGAGCCGGCCGCGGCAGTCGGGAAATCGGTAAATTACTGTTGGGGAGACCGGATAAATTTTCCATGCTCGAGATAGTGGATTACCTGTTCAATCACCTTGGGGTTTTTCATCATAAATACGTGGGTCACGGGCATTTCCAGGTGATCGTCCATACCGTCTACACGGGTGCGGGCAACGCTGACTTTCCCATCATCCTGATCTGGCAGCATGGTGGATAGGATCGGGTTGATGCTTCGGGTACCGGCAATGATACCCAGCTCGAAATTTGCCGCGCCGAGTTTGTTCGGTACGCTCATCTTTCCGGTGCCAAGCTGCAGACCGGCGTCGCCAAAAATAAAGTGAAATCCCGGTACCTGCCCTAGGTTGTCCACTACCTCACTGCCCTGATTGGGTGGGCCGAGCATGACAACTCGGCCCAGATTGTCCAATTTCACCTTGCTCAGGTACTGGCGCACCAGAATGCCGCCCATGGAATGGGTGACAAAATGTACCTGTGGTGGGGAGGTTTCTGGATCTGCGTGTGCCGTTGCTCTGATGCCTTGCGCGGTGTGTGTCAGCGCAGCGCAGCGATCAATGGCCGGTGCGATTGCCGGGCCAGCCAGCGATTCGATCGGATGGTCCGTCGACGGGTAGTTCACATTTACCGTGGTAAACCCTGCAGATGAAATGGCCGTATCCAGCTTCTTCATGGCGTTTTTGGACTGCGCCAGACCATGCAGCAGGATCACGCAATCACGGGCCTGAGCCAATAGAGGGGCAGTCAGAAAGAGTACCGCGGTGAGCGCGGAGGCTAAAAAGGTATTCATTGTTTTTAATCGCAGGGTATACGGTTTCCTTGAGCTCCTGTCACTATGGCAAGCCGTGGGTGGAATTACAAAGTATTCGTGACACTGGTGTGTCCTGCGGCAATACTGCTGTGTACTTTGCTGGTCTTCCGATTGCTAGGGCGGCGGTTGTCGATATCGACACGCAATTTGAAGTCGGCTACCTCGTTGCGGCGGGCGGCACTTCGCATCATGTAAACCTGAATGGTGTAGGTGCCACTCTCTGGCAGGTCTGCTGCAAACCGGCCTCCACTGATTGACCCAATATACATCGCGGCATCGCCGGGCGCTGTGCCCGGGCGAAACACGTTGAAGTAGGTAGCAGTATGTCTGGTGGAAAGTTTGACCACCATATGTTGTCCGGCCTTGGCTGTGACTTTGTAGTTGACGGTATCGTAGCCCTCGATGCGGCTGGTGACAGAAGTTCCTGTCGCACCCTTGGCAAATTTCAATGTCTCAGTGCGGGATTCGTCGGCGAGGCCGGCGCCGCAAATAAGCAGCATACAAACTGCGCTCACCAATCGTATAACTCTCATCCGCATAGCCGATGGGCCTCTGAAACAATTTGTATATCAGTGTAGTTCAGCGCCAGAGTCTGGTGCCGTCTGGTGATGCGTAGCGGGGAACCGGCTAGGCGATCTCGTTGGTATCGCCGACCAGTAATGCGGCACTTTCGGCGAATGACTCAGGGTTGTCTGGTGTAATCACAACTGTTCTGGCTGGTAGGCACAGTATGACGCTGCGGCTCGTATCCGTAGCAAATGCCCGGTAACGACCCAGTTTGCTGTTGCGGAACAGTCCAAGGTACCCAAACAGACCGCCATTTCCGAACAGGCGAATGGAGCCATCCATTGCGGCTGAATCCACAGTCACAGACTGCAGTTCTGCTAGTGACAGCCGGCTGCGCCAACCCGGGCGGAGCACATAGAGCTGGTTGCCTTCAAGTTGGTATCCACGCACGGCAAACATCGCGCTCAGTACAAGTGTTGCCAGCGGAATCCAGATGCCGAGCTGGTAAATGGGGGGAGCCTGAGCTGGTGTGTTCTGTTGCAGTGCGAAACTGATTCCCAGCAAAATCACGCTACAGATCAACGTAAGCAGTTTCAGCTGACGGCTCCAGGGAGCACCGAATCGCTCTGTGACTTTATTTTTCTGGTCCGGCATTGGAGGTTGTCTCGGTAGTCATTCGCGAATGAAATGGTAACCAGGCCTTCTGAGTGACTGGTTCAATTGCAGTTTACCCCTGCGGGCGTCTGCTGCAACCATATTGCTCGGCGGGGAGGGCGGTGATGGAAACCGGTGAATGGGGCCAGTGATTACTACAATGGCCTCAGGTGCAATTTGCGCTCCCGATGCGCCTGCTCGATTGCTATACTCCGCGCCCTTTGAGACGGGGCACCAATCCAGCCCGCCCCAACGCACCCCTTACGCAACCAAGTGTGCACTGGAGATCTACATGAACGAAACACAATGCGATATCGGCTTTATCGGCGCCGGCGTGATGGGGAAGAACCTCATCCTCAACCTGGTAGATAACGGATACCGTGTGTGTGCCTTCGATCTCGATCACAGCCGTCTGGACGCGCTCTTGGAGCAGGATGCAAGAGAGCGGGGGGATAGTGCCCCTCGCGTGGAAGTGTGCAATTCCTATACGGAGCTGCTTTCCCGAGTAAAAGCGCCACACCTGGTTATCCTGTCTGTGCCCGCTGGCGCCCCCGTGGACGACGTGTGCAACAAGCTCCTGGATGCCGGTCTGCAGGCAGATGATATCGTGATCGATACCGGTAACAGTCTCTGGACCGATTCGGTTCAGCGCTGCAAACGCTATGAGGGCAAGCTGATTTTCTTCACCACTGCGGTGTCCGGCGGTGAAGTTGGGGCGCGATTCGGACCGTCTTTGATGCCTAGTGGTGACCGTTATGCCTGGGCGCGTATCGAGCCGGTATGGCACGCCATCGCGGCCAAGGTAGACCCAAAATCCGGCCAGCCCATTGAGCGATTTGAGCCCGGCAACCCGGTGAAAGTAGGGGATCCCTGTGCCGCCTATATCGGCCCGATTGGCTCCGGCCACTTCGTGAAGATGGTGCACAACGGCATCGAATACGCCGACATGCAGATGATCTGCGAAGTCTATGACGTTATGCGCAGCGCGCTTGAAATGACCCCCAGTGAAATTGCCGGTGTATTCCGTGAGTGGAACAAGGGAGTGCTGAACAGCTATCTGATCGATATCAGTGCGGAAGTACTGGACACCCGCGACTCGGAAACCGGCGAGCCCCTTGTCGATGTGATTCTCGATCGTGCGGGCCAGAAAGGTACTGGCCTCTGGACCGCGGTGGGCGCATTGCAGGTGGGTTGCCCGGCGCCCAGTATCGCCGAGGCGGTTTTCTCGCGCTCACTGTCCACGCGCAAGGTATTGCGTGGTCGTGCGGCCAAGAAACTGGTTGGGCCAGAGGTCGCCCCGGTCCCGGCGGATAAGCGTCAGGAGGTGATCGACCAGCTGCACGACGCACTCTACTGCGCAAAAATCTGTGTGTACGCGCAGGGCTTCGACCTGATGAAGCTGGCCGCCCGCGAACAGGGCTGGGAACTGAACTTTGCCGAGATCGCGCGCATCTGGCGCGCCGGCTGCATCATTCGCGCCGTGTTCCTGCAGTCCATTAGCGATGCCTATGAGCGCGACGTGAAGCTTTCCAATCTGTTACTGGATGATTTCTTTATTGAGCAGATTGCCAATCACCAGGGCAACTGGCGCCGCGCCGTCGCTGACGCCACCATCGGTGGTATTCCGGTCCCGGCATTGTCTTCTGCCCTCAGTTACTACGACGCCTTCCGTCGCGAATCCCTCCCGGCCAACTTGCTGCAGGCTCAGCGGGACTTCTTCGGCGCGCACACCTTTTCGCGGGTGGATAAGCCGGAGCAGGAGAAGTACCACGTACTCTGGGGCGAATCGGGTCGACCGATGAAGAAGGTCTAAAGACTCACCAGAAAAATGGCCGCACTAACTTTGAAAAGCTGCGGCCACTTTTTTTGAGTTTTTTGTGAGATTGTCGCGGACTAGTGCACGCGCCGCGGAAAGTTTCGAAATGCTTCATCAACAGCCCGATCCATCGATCGTTGCGGATTATTCAGCACCTCACGGGTGATCGGAGCGACTGTACGGCCTTGCCATACCAGGTGTTTTTGGCGTGCATCAACGAGGTCTATGGTCAGTTGTCCCTCAGTAGCGGATTGACTGACACGGGCGTGCGGGGCGTATGCTGGCATTTGACGAGTGGGATATGCGCGTACCTGCACGTTCACCAGCAGGTCGGGATTGGCGCTCGGCATCATGCCGCGGGCCATCAGTTGTTGGGAGACTTCGTTTTGTGCCAATGACATCGCACGGCCGTTGCTGCCGGTAACCGGTGCAAAGCCGAAAGTCTGGTACTGGCTAAAAGCGGCTGCCGCTGCCTTGTCGGTGGGCGGAGTGGCACAGCCTTGCAGGGTGGTGAATGCCACTGCTAGCGACCCGGTCAGGAAGAGCGCCCGTAGCGCTGCGGTGGTGAAGGGTTTTTGGAAGGAATTCCTGTATTTCATAAGCCAACCCCGAAACGTCGGTAGTGATTACCGACACCAGCATAGGGAAACTCTGACCAAGTCCGTAATGCCTTAGCGTGACCTGAAGGCAGTAGCTGTAAGGCGCAGCTCGCAGTGAATAGCTGGCCCTTTACAAGAGCTGCAACGCAGCAGATGCTGTCTTCAGGTCGTGCCCTGCGGGGCTTTCACGGACTTGGTCAGAGGTTCCCTTGATTCGGGCTGGCGTGAAAACATCGCTGGAACCGGCCGGTCATTTGGGGGCGATTTCGCTCCCGCCTCTACACAACTTCTTCCACTTCACTAACAAGCTGCTGCTCGCGTTCCTCGCGGCTTGCGCGGGCGACGATCTCATCGACACTGGCGGTGTCCGTATTGAGCCCGCCGAAGGCGCTGAGCAGGTCCTTCAGTAGGGCGGAGATTTCCAGGGTCATTACCGAGAATTCAATATCGAATCGCTGGGCCGCGTTGTCCGCATCCACGTTATCTGCTTTCTCGGTGACCTCATCACTGAATTTCAGCCGCTTGATCGCTAACTGATCGTCCACCATCAGCTCAACACCATCGCGCCAGATCAGGCCAAGCTTGTGCACCTGCATACCGGCCACCAGATGGTTGTGAATCTCTTCCGCGCACAGGTCCTGGTTCTTACAGCGGATGACACTGCCGGATTCCTGCGGGTCGCGCAGTTCGCACTCATGGCCGAACTCGAAGTTGGCGGGTGCCTCCGGGGCGGTCAGCCAGTGGGTCATGGACTGCTGGGGGATATTTTTCGCGGTCAGCGGAATAACAGACAGGCTGCTGATGGCTTCGCGCAGGTTTTCCAGCAGCTCTTCGGCAGCCTTGGCGGAGGAGGCATTGACCACAATCCAGCCATCTTTCGGGTCGATATAGGCAAACTGCAGCCTGGAGCGTGCGAAGGCTTTGGGTCGCATTTCCAAGAGCACTTCGTCCTTGAGGTTTTGCCGCTCTTTGCGGCCAACACTGCGGGCTTCCTTTTCCGAAATGGCCAGGGCCATCTCTTCGACCTTCTCGTTTACCACCGCGGCAGGGATGACCTTTTCCTGCTTTTTCGCACATACCATCAGATAGCCGTTGGCCGCATGCACCAGCTCGGTACCGTGCCGGCCCAGAGGGGGAACCCAGCCGTAGCGGGCCATATCCTGGCTGCCACAGGGGGTGAAGGTGTCTGGCTCGAGCATTTCATTCAGTTGCTCGGCGGACAGGGAGAATTCGCGGGTGAGACGGTATACGCGCAGGTTTTTAAACCACATACAACAGGCCAGGGATCGATTGGAAAATTTGGCCGCGCATTATGCGATGTAAGCGGGTTGGGAACCAGCCAAAGTCGAGACCGGTGGTTCCAGGCGGGCTTGGCGCAGCCGGAAAGTATTGGTCAGAATTTCTACAGGTCTACACTGCCTTGCTGACTTTGCGCATAGATGGTGTAGGGCAGTGCGACGGTGTCGGTGGCCGCTGAAAATACACTGTCGACCAGGTAAATACCTACCAGTGGGGCAAAGTAAATGGAGCTTCCATTGGAATTCAACTTGCACATATTGTAGGCAACACCGCTGTATACCCGGGGCACACTGACACACCCCGAGTTCTTCTGTTTCAGGTTGCGGGCTATCTCTGAGTCAGAGCTGGTCAGAGTAGTCACGGTGCCACAACCAGAAATAAGCGCGAGGGACAGGGTACATAAAATGCGTTTCACGAGAATTCCTTTTATTTTGCTACCGGCAGTCGGACCACAGAAATCAGAAGATGTTCAGGATTTCGGATGGGTGGCGGAACAGGTGGCTGGGTGAGTGTTTATCGAGCTCTTCTCTGGAGCCGTAGCCCCAGAGAACGCCGGCACCGGGGAGGCCGTTTTGTGCTGCTGCGGACAGGTCAAAGTGACGGTCGCCGATCATCAGTGAATTGTGCCCAATCCTGTTTTCTTTAAGGAGTCTATTCAGCTGCTGCCCCTTGGCGATACCGACATCGCCGCCACTAACAAACTCGAAATAGTCGCATAACTCAAACTGTTCGAGAATTCGCGTGGCGAAATCGGCCCGTTTTGAGGTACATACACCCAGGCGAATGCCGTCTTGCATACTGAGTTGCTGCAGCATGTCAGTGATTCCTGGGTACAGCCTGTTCTCCGCATAGCCGGTTTCGCCATAGCGCTCGCGGTATTTATCTACCAGGGCACGGATATGGGTGCTGTCTTCGGAGCCTGTAAGGTGCGCGAGGGTCACCTCCAGAGGTGGGCCAATATGCGGGGTAAGTTGAGTTGCGGGCCGCGGTGCGTAATCGAAGGCTTGCAGGGCGTAATTCATGGAATTCACAAAACCATCTGCGGGGTCACTCAGGGTCCCATCCAGGTCAAATAACAGCCATTCATATTTACTCATGTATTGCTCCTGAGTCTTATTTCAATTTCTAGCAGGTGCGGAGATTATGTGGCCAGCGAAGCAAGTTTTCCTCGGGTCAGCTCCAATAAGTCATTGGGGGCCAGCTCAATCTCCAATCCGCGGCGGCCGGCACTGACATAAATAGTGTCGTAGGACTTCGCTGTAGTGTGCAGGAACGTAGGTAGCGGTTTTTTCTGGCCAAGCGGGCTTACCCCACCAAGTACATAGCCTGAAGAGCGAGTCACCGCGTTTTTGTCGGCCATCGCCGCTCTTTTTGCGCCCGCTGCCTTGGCGATCAACTTCATATTGAGTTGATCCTCCACCGGTAGCACCGCTACCGCCAGCGATTTTCCATCCAGGGATACCACCAGGGTCTTAAACACCCGTTGCGGTGCCAGCCCCAGCTTTTCCGCCGCTTCCAGTCCGTAGGATTCAGCCGCTGGATCATGGGAATACTCGTGAATCTGAAATTTCACTTTCGCTATTTCGGCGGCTTTGATTGCGGGGGTCATGCTGGGCTACCTACCTATCCGGTTTCCCACATTCTCTCCCGATTACTTGCGGAATACAAAAAGGCCCGGCGTGCTGGCCGGGCCTTTTCGAAGCGGTGACGATTTATTTCTGCGGAATGGCGGAAACCACTTTCACAAAGTAATCCCAGAAGTTTGCCACGCTCTGAATATGTACCCGCTCTTCTGGTGAGTGGGCGCGGCGGATGGTGGGGCCGAAGGAGACCATGTCCCAGTTGGGGTAGGGCTTGGCAAGCAAGCCGCACTCCAGGCCGGCATGGATCACTTTCACTTCTGGCTCTTTGCCTTCCATTTCTTTGTAGACACCTTTCATCAGCGCCAGCAGCGGCGATTGCATATTGGGTGTCCAGCCGGGGTAGGCGTTGTCGAGGCTGGCCTCGGCACCGGCAAGCTGGAATGCGGCAGCGACGTTCAGGCCGTGTTCGTCCCGGGCGCTGTCGGACAGGCTGCGGACCAGGCACTGGATCCTTACCTGGTAATTGCCGCTCTCGCCGGTCTCGGTCACTACGCGAGCAAGGTTGTTTGAGGTGTCGGCGATACCTTCCAGCGCGGTGCTCATTCGCTCCACACCGTTGGGACAGCAGCGGATGCAGTGAATCAGTTTTTGCTGTGTTGACAGATCCATCACCACTGCGGGTGTTTCGGTGGCTTCCAGTGCAATGTCCAGCTTTGGTTCATTATCGAACTCGGCTTTGATGGTTGCGCTTGACTGCTGCACGATTTCCCTGAAGAGCGCAGCGTTACCTTCCGGCACGGTAACAACGCTGAAAGACTCCCGCGGGATGGCGTTGCGCAGGCTGCCACCGTCGAGGCTGCCGATGCGCAGGTCCGGGATCTGCTGCTGCGCCGTATCGATAATGCGATTGGCAATCTTGTTGGCGTTGCCACGACCTTTGTCGATATCCAGGCCGGAGTGCCCGCCGCGCAGGCCGCGCACACTCAATTTGAAGGCCAGGTGGCCCGCTTTAATCGGCTCCGCGGTAAAGGGCAGGGTAGCGTTGACGTCCACACCGCCGGCACAACCTACATAGAGCTCGCCTTCATCTTCGGTATCCAGGTTCAACAGCAGATCTGCTTCGAAGTGGCCCGGTTGCAGATGCTTGGCGCCGGTCATGCCCGCTTCCTCGTCAATGGTCAGAAGTGCTTCCAGGGCCGGGTGCGGAATATCGGTGGATTCCATCAGTGCGAGAATGGCCGCGACGCCGATGCCGTTATCGGCTCCCAGGGTAGTACCTTCGGCCGTGACCCATTCGCCGTCGATGTAGGGTTTGATCGAGTCGGTCAGAAAATCATGCTCGGTATCGGCATTTTTCTGCGGCACCATGTCGACATGGCTCTGCATGGCCAGGATTTTGCGATCTTCCATGCCGGGGGTGGCAGGCTTCTTTATGATGATATTGCCGATCTGATCCAGTTTGACGTCAAGACCGCGATTTTTCGCAAAGTCGACGATATAGGCCACCACCTTGTCTTCGTGCTTGGAAGGACGCGGAATTTCACACAGTTTGGCGAAGTGATTCCACAGTGGCGTAGGGTTCAGCTCTGCAATGGTCGACATGATTTTTCCTGGTTGCTTGGCCCCGGTTGTGGGGCCGGTGACGGCCGCGGACTTTTGGCCCGCGGCTGGAAGTTTAGTCATTTGGCGCTGGCGACAGGCCGGTAGCGCCCGGGATGTGACTCCGCTTATTCGGCAATGGGGGCTTCGGAGATCAATTCAAACGCAATGCGGCGTTTGTCAGTGTCTACCGCTGATATTTTTACCTGTACCTCCTGATCGAGCTGGAACCGCTCTTCGCCGCGGGTGATGCGCAGCCGTTTGCCGTCGAACTCAAAAGGGTTCTTTTTATTGTTAAAACGCACAAAGCCGTTGATGCCGTTGTCATCGAGGCGCACACCGATACCGGCACCGTTGACCAGAGTGATTTTTCCGCTGAAGGCTTCACCGGTTTTCTTTTCCAGGAACTGGCAGTAAAGCCATTGCTGAAGTGCGCGATCGGCCTGTCTGCCAGTGGCGACACTTTGTTGCAGGGCTTCGCCGTCTTCACTATTGAATGCTGGAAGGGACTTCTCATCCGCAGCGGCACGCAGCACCCGGTGATTGTGCAAGTCGTTGAATTTGCGAATCGGCGAAGTGATCGTGGCGTAGTGGGCGAGGCCCAGTCCGAGGTGTGCGGCTGCATTCCCGGAAAGTTCGCCCGGTCGCAGCATACGCTTCAGCACCGCCAGCACGTTTTTCGACTCTTCATCGCCCTGGGATTCAAGGGTCTTGACCAGATTCAGGTAGATATCGAGCTGGTGCAAATCCTGTTCGGCAAACTCGGGCATGGTGTCTTTCAATAGTGCGCGGATTTCCGCCATGCGTTCGTCACGGAAGCCCAGATGTACCGAGAAGCAGCCACCACCCAGCGCGGCGAGTTTTTCGCCGGCGCAGATGTTGGCCGCGAGCATGGCTTCTTCAACCATACGCTGCGCTGACGAGCGCTCCTGTTTCTCGATACGCTCGATTTTGCGCTGCTCGTTCAGGACCAGGTCATAGTCCGGGCGATCTTCCATAACCAGAGAGTGGCCGGCGCGATATTGGGCGCGGGCTTTGCTCAGAGCGTCCAGTTCTTTGAGTGCTGAATGCTGTTCTGCCGGCACAGCGCTGGTATCGCCGTCGATAAACTGAGCCACCTGTGCGTAACTCAACTTGTGCTGGGAGCGAATAGCGGCGAATTCGAAGTCAAAGCCATTCAGGGCGCCGTCCTCTCCCACGGTGATATGCATCACCAGTGCAGGGCGCTGTTCGCCCTCGAGCAGTGAGAAGCTGTTTTCACAAAGGCTGGCCGGGAGCATAGGAAGAGTCTCGCCTGCGAGGTATACGCTGTTGGCCCGGGTGCGCGCCTCTATATCCAGTGGGCTGCCCGGGTCTATTAGGCTGGATGGATCGGCGACGGCGATATGCAGTTTCCAGCCAGCCTCGACCTTGGTCACAGCAATGGCATCGTCCATATCGCGGGTGCTTTCTGCATCAATGGTGACAAAAGCCAGATCAGAGAGATCATTTCGCTCGGCGCATACTTTTTCCAGTTGTGCGGGAATGGCCTCGGCCTGTTCCAGGGCGGCCTGGGAAAATTCGTTGGGGAGGCGATGCTGCGCGACGACAAAAGCGTGCTCAATACCTGCCATATCCGGTTTGCCGATGACTTTCTCGACTTTCGCCTGAGATTTGCCATATTTGAACGGGTGGCGAGTGATGCTGCAGGCGATGAATTCTCCGGGCTGTGCTTTGCCCCGTGCCCTGGGAGGCAGGAAAATCCAGCGGGAGAGTCCGTGTTCGTTGGGCTGAATAAAGTGGCCCTGACCCCGTTGAATATATTGCCCCACAAGATACTTGAGCTCTGACGAGACCAGGCTGTCCAGCTCCGCCGACAGCTTGCCTTTGTCTTCTTCGGTCAGGCTGACCTTAACCCGATCTCCGGGAAAAACACGGTCCATCTCCGACGGTGGCAGAAAAGCCTCGCGCCCATCGTCCAGTACCACAAAGCCAAACTTTCCATTGGCGCCACGCACGCGGCCTTCGGCGAATTCCTTGGTGGAGCGGATATCGGTCTTCAGCTGGGAAAGCTGCTTGAGGGCGTCGGCGTTGAGCATAACCAGGTCTCTGTAACTCTGTCTCTAAATGGGGGAAGTCGGCGGAAGGCCGTATCAGGGCGCGGATTCTACCAGACGAGGGTTTCCAGACCAGTTGCCGGGGGCGCGTGGGAGCGAAAATACCGGATTGATACGGGTGAAAAATGACCACACAGGTTGCGTGATTTCTATTGAATGTTATGTCCCAAAATAATTTGAAATTTAGGATGAGTAAGTTGCGTTATCGGTTATTTGTGCAAAGATCGCAATGATAATCTGCCGCTGCTGGCTATATTCTTAGTGGCTTACAATAAAGCGCGGTTGCGGGTTGTGCCGACAAAATCGGCCGTGCCTGGCGCCGTAGAAATTCCGCCCTCTGGAGAGGAATGCACATGAGTATTTTTTCCCATCCTGCCTACGACAACCACGAAGAAGTTGCTTTTTACCATGACGCCAAGAGCGGCCTGAAAGCGATTATCGCGGTACACAATACCAATCTGGGTCCCGCACTGGGCGGGTGTCGTATGTGGCCATATGCGGACGACGCAGAAGCACTGAATGACGTGCTGCGCCTGTCTCGCGGTATGACCTACAAATCGGCCATGGCCGGTCTGAAGCTGGGTGGTGGCAAGTCGGTCATTATTGGCGACCCGCGCAAGCAGAAAACACCTGAGCTGCTGCGCGCCATGGGCGATTTCCTGAATACCCTGGGTGGGCGCTATATCACCGCGGAAGACAGCGGTACCAGCGTGGCCGATATGAAGATTATTGGCGAGCGCAGCAAATATGTATCCGGCGTGATTTCCGGCCAGGAACACGGTGGTGATCCATCGCCCTCGACCGCGTATGGGGTTTTCGTTGGTCTGAAGGCCGCGGCTGCTCACCGCTGGGGCCGCACCGACCTTAGCGGTATGAAAGTGTCCATTCAGGGGGTGGGTAATGTGGGCTTCCGCCTTGGCAAGCTCCTGAAAGAGGCCGGCGCCGAGCTGTTCGTTACGGATATTTTCCAGGACAACATCGATCGTGCGGTCAGCGAACTGGGCGCCACTGCGGTAGGCGCCGACGAAATCTTCGATCTCGATGTGGACCTGTTCGCGCCCTGCGCACTTGGCGCCATTTTGAATGACAACACTATTGACCGCCTGAAAGTAGGTGCCATTGCTGGTGCAGCAAATAACCAGCTGGCGGAAGAGCGCCACGCGCAGATCCTCAAGGAGCGCGGAATCCTCTACGCGCCGGACTATGTGATCAATGCCGGTGGCATCATCGATGTGTATTACCAGCAGCTGGGTCAGGAGCAGGGCGAGTACGACGCCGCTCAGGTAAAGACCCATATCGAAAGTATTGCCACCACCATGGAAGAAGTTTTCCAGCGTGCCGATGAAACGGGCGATACCACCGCGCATGTTGCCGACCGCGTTGCCGAAGAGCGTTTCGGCCACAAAGACGCGCTGGATGGCACGGATTCCGCCGCTGCCTGATTTTTCTTTCCTATTCTGGCCCCGGCATAACCCGGGGCCTACAGCTTTCCTCTGACGATCTGTCGTCTCTCTGTGAGGTATTCTTCGGGCGCTACGGCGCCCGCTTTTTTGCCTACACTGTTACTCGCGTACCTCGCGCCAAACTCCCGTCGCCCTGTGCCCATCTGCAATCTGGATGGCGCGCCAAAAGAATCAGGCTAATTGACAATGGATATGCGATTTTTCCGGGTGCTTTTGCCCTTGCTTACTTCACTTCTGCTTGCCGCTCTGGCCGGGTGCGACCGCCACCGGGATGGTGCGGGGGGAGAAGAAAACGTGCACAAGGCACTCACCGTGGATAAGCAGGCGGCAGCGAGTAGCAAAGCTGCTGCCAGTGGCAATGCTGCATTCGTTAAAGCGCCGAAAATTGAACTGCCTTACCATAGAGAAGTTCTGAAAAATGGCCTGACGGTGATCGTGCACGAGGACGACAAGGCACCGGTTGTTGCCATCAACATCTGGTACAAGGTCGGCTCGAAAGATGAAACCCGCGGTAAAACCGGCTTTGCCCACCTTTTTGAACACCTGATGTTCAATGGCTCCGAAAACTATCCGGGCGAGTATTTTGAGCCCTTTCAGCGCTCCGGCGCCACGGATATGAACGGCACCACCAATAACGACCGCACCAATTATTTTGAAACAGTGCCGGTGGGTGCGCTGGATATGGCGTTGTGGATGGAGTCGGACCGGATGGGCCACTTCAAGGGGGCGATCAGCCAGGAGAAGCTGGACGAACAGCGCGGTGTCGTCAAGAACGAGAAGCGCCAGGGCGAAAACGCCCCCTATGGGCAGGCGTTTGATGTGATTGCGACCAGTACTTTTCCCTCGGACCACCCGTATTCCTGGACCACCATCGGCTCCATGGAGGATCTCGATAATGCCAGCCTCGAAGACGTCAAACAGTGGTTCTCGGATTACTATCAGCCGGCCAACGCGATTCTCGTAATTGCCGGGGATATTACCGTGGCCGAAGCAATGGAAAAGGCGCGCAAATATTTCGGCAGTATCCCCAGTACTTCTGTGCCACCGGAGCTCAAAAATTGGGAGCTTCCGACCCAGGTTAAAAAACGCCAGGTGATGACGGATCAGGTTCCCCAGACGCGTATATACAAAGTGTGGAACGTACCGGCTATCGGAAGTGAAGAAGAAAATGCCCTGGACCTGATGACTTCGCTGCTCGCGAATCGCAAGAACTCGTTGCTGTACCGCCGGCTGGTCAGGGATGAGCAGGTGGCTACCAGCGTCAGTGCGTTTTACTACGGTCGTCAGCTCGCAGGGCAGCTGATCATCATGGTGGACGTAAAACCCGGGCAGCCTGTCGAAAAGGTAGAAAAGCTGCTCGACCATGAAATTGAAGAATTCGTGCGCACCGGAATCAGTGCTGAAGAGTTGCGTCGTATCAAGCAAAGTGAATTTGCCAGCCTGGTGAAAGGCCTGGAGAAAATCGGTGGCTTTGGCGGCAAGACGGATATTCTCGCACGCTCGGAATTCTATTACGGCGACCCGGGAGCTTTGATCAGCGGCCTGGATGACTACGCCAAGGTATCTGTCGACGAGGTGCAGGATGCGGCTCAAAAGTGGCTGACCTCTGAGCAGTTCACGCTGATTATTTCCCCCAAGGACGAGTACGCGACCTCTGGGCAGGACGTGGACCGCAGCAAAGTGCCGGCGATTGACAAGACTGTCGAATTGGAATTGCCGGAGCAACAGTCGTTCACGCTGGATAATGGGTTAAAGGTCGTACTGGCGGAGCGACACGATACGCCGGCTGTGTTTATGTCGTTACAGTATCGCAGTGGCGCATCCGCCGATGGCGAGACCCCGGGGCTCGCTTCCTTGGTGGCGCGAATGTTGAGTGAAGGTGCGGGGGAGTTTGACAGCCTCACCTTCAGCGCGCGTCAGGAAGAGCTTGGCGTGAGTATTGGCGCTGACAGTGGGCTCGACTACAACACACTCAGTTTCAGTGCGCTGAAATCTCAGCTGAAGCCATCACTGGAGCTGTTTCGTGATGTGATCTCAAGCCCGCTATTCCCAGAGGACGATTTGAAGCGGGTCAAGTCCAACTGGCTGGATTCCATCCGTCAGGAAGAAGCGCAGCCTCAGGGGTTGGCGATGCGAAAATTGCCTCCGTTGCTGTATGGGGAAAATCATCCTTACGGTGCCCCCCTGACGGGGTCCGGGACTCCGGAAGCCATTGAATCCATCACACGAGAAGATCTGGTGAAATTTCACCAAACCTGGTTGCGCCCGGATAACGCTCAGCTCACTGTGGTCGGCGATGTGACCAAGCAGGAACTCAAAGAGTTACTCAATGAAACCCTCGGCAACTGGACGGCGCCGGGTGAGGCGTTGCCTTCGCTGGAGATTCCTGCGGTAGAGCGTCCACCCAATGCGCGGGTGTACCTGCTGGATCGCCCTGGTGCCCAGCAGAGCTATATCATGGCCGGGCTGGTTATGCCGCCGTGGAAGCCCGACGGGGCGGAAGCATTTGATGCGATGGCATCTGCAATTGCCGGTAAATTTACTTCGCGCATCAATATGAATCTGCGCGAGGACAAGCACTGGTCCTACGGTGCGAGGGCTGTTTCGATGGACACTGAAGCCCAGCGCCCGTATATCGTTGTCGCTCCCGTGCAAACGGACAAGACGGCAGCGGCGATGAAAGAATTGATCAAGGAATATCAGGACTATCTCGGCAGCCGCCCGATCAAGGAAAGTGAGCTGAACGATTACAAGGACGACGAAGTGCTGAAACAGAGCGCACGCTTCCAGACCAAAGGACAATTGCTGTCCAGTATTGCCTGGCAGGTGGAAAAAGGGTTGCCAGCGGAATACATCGCCGACTACCCCCAGCGTGTCACTGCACTGACCAAGGAGCAGGTGGAGAGTGCGGCGAAGGAGTACCTCGCACCGGACCAGTTCACATGGCTGGTGGTAGGTGACCTGAAGAAGATCCAGAAGTCGATCGAGGCGCTGAATCTGGGGCCGGTTGAGGTATTGCCGACCAACTAACGGGGTGTGTTATACCTTTGAAAAGCCCGGTGCTGACTGCACCGGGCTTTTTTTATGGCGTCGGAATACGTTAAATTGCACGGGTCTCCAACACGAATAATACCGGGGCGGCAACCGTTCGACCCCGTATCTGCCGGAATACCCATGATCACAATGACTTCTCTACTCGTTCGTATCAGGCGCCGGATCGGCGGCTTGTTCGGTCTGTTCGCCCTTGTTTTCAGTGCCGCTTTCACCTTCAGCACGGCAGCCCAGGCGGAAAATATCGCTGTGCACGCGGGCTGGCTATTCGACAGCGAAAAAGGTCGCCTGCTTGAAAAACGCACGGTGCATATTGTGGATGGCAAGGTGGAATCCGTAGAACGCGGCTTCAATCAGCGTGAGGGCGAACGGGTGATTGATCTCAGTGCCTTTTCCGTACTGCCTGGTTTAATGGATATGCACACGCATCTCTCCTATGAATTTGGCCCCCGTACCTATACCGAGGCCTTTACCTGGAACCCTGCGGATTACACCCTTCGTTCGGTCAATACCGCAGAGCGCACCCTGAAAGCCGGGTTTACCACCGTGCGAGATCTCGGTGACAGCGGCAATGTTACGGTCAGTTTGCGTAACGCGATCAATCGCGGTGACATTGTCGGTCCGCGGATATACACCGCGGGGAAATCCATTGCCACTACCGGCGGCCATGCGGACCCGACCAACGGCCACAGGCACGATCTAATGGGCAGCCCCGGCCCGGCGGAGGGTGTAATCAATGGTGTTGCCAGTGCCCGCGAGGCTGTGCGCCAGCGTTACAAAGAGGGCGCAGACCTGATCAAAATCACCGCCACCGGCGGTGTGCTGAGTGTGGCCAAAAGTGGCCAGAATCCGCAGTTTATGCAGGACGAAGTTGAGGCGGTGGTAGAGACGGCAAAAGACTACGGGTTCACCGTAGCGGTGCACGCCCACGGAAAAGAGGGTATGCAGCGGGCAATTCGCGCAGGCGTGGACTCCATAGAGCACGGAACCTATATGGATGATGAGACCATGCGGATGATGGTGGACCACGGCACCTGGTATGTGCCAACCCTGCTCGCCGGTGACTGGGTCACTCAAAAGGCGGCGGTGGATGGCTTCTTCCCGGAAATGGTGCGTACCAAGGCAGCCAAAATTGGCCCCCTGATCCAGGATACGTTCAATCGCGCGCACAAAAAGGGTGTGAAAATCGCGTTTGGTACTGACACCGGGGTAAGCCGGCACGGGGATAACGCGAAAGAGTTTGCGTTGATGGTACAGGGTGGTATGAGCCCGGCCGATGCGATCCGCTCTGCTACCTGGAATGCGGCGCAGCTGCTTGAGGTGCAGGATCAGTTGGGAAGTATTGCGCCGGGGAAATGGGCGGATATGGTGGGGGTGATTGGCAACCCTTTGGAAGATATCACTACCCTTGAGCGAGTTCGCTTTGTGATGAAGGGGGGGGAGGTTTACAAGCAGCCCGAGTAACAGTTTCTATGAAGCCTGGTGGCGGTGACGCTACCAGGTGCACCCTTGTGAGACACGCCGTGTACCCATCCCTGGGGGCTCTGCACCGCCATCCATGGCGGTGAAGGTCTCACAAGGGTGCACCTGATACCGTCACCTTATCGTCGACTTTAAATTATTCGGTCCATTCGATAGCAAGATTACTTGGCTAGCTCGAATACCAGTTCCACATTAACCGATACCGAAGTCTCCCCCGGTGCCACCGGCGTGCTGGCACTGTCTTTGGCCATGGCGCCTTCTGCGCGCATTACCATCGGGCGCGGCATGCCGCCGTGGCTTCCCTCAGAAATGCTCACAATTCTACGTACCTTGGTGCCCAGAGCTTCCGCATAAGAATCTGCGCGGGCCTGAGCCATTTTCAAGGCTTTTTCACGGGCTTCTGCCAGCAGGGGCTCCGGGTCGTCGATGGAGAAACTGGGGCCGTGGATCTGGTTGGCGCCTTCTGCGGTCAGTGCGTCGATCACTTTGCTCAGGTCATCCAGTTTGCGCACAGTAATGCTCACACTGTTGCGGGCCTGGTAGGCGATGATTTTGCGCTCGCGGTTTGGCTGGTAGTCGTAGCGCGGGTTGAGGCTGATGCCGCTGGTCTGGACATCCTTTTCGTCAATGCCGGCATTCTTTATCGCCTGCATGACTTTTTCCATCTGCTCTGCATTGGCCTCCATCGCCGCCTGACTTTCATCGGCTTCGGTAACTACACCCGCGGAAATGTTTGCGATATCCGGTACCTGGCTGGCCTCTCCCTGTGCAGAGATACTGATTAATGTGCCTGCGGGGCGGTTGCTGGCGTCGCTACCGCATCCGGCTACAAAAATGGCGAGGCCGGCAATCAGGCCAGCGGAGAAAAGCTTCATGGTCTTGTGCATGGCGAATCCTTAAGTTGCCAAAAGTACTTCTCGTTACGGCGGCCATTGTGGCGCCAAAAAGATGAATATCAGGTGAACAGGCGTGCGAAAGTTTCGTTTTCCGGGTGGTACAGGGCGAAACCGAGACGCAGCAGGTGCTGGCGCCGATCGCACAATACATTTTTTTCACGCAGCTCCACCTGGAGTTTTTCTGCTGCATCGGCACTGCCACAGCGAAAGGTGAAGAAGTGCCCGTGGCCGTTTTGCAGGTCGTGGGCGATGAGGTTTTGCCGGTTCAGGATCGGGTGCGAGGCACTATCCATGGCCTGCAGGAAGCGTTGCTGATTGTTTTGCACATAGCGGTGGATCGCACCCACGGTCAGATCTTCCCGCTGATACAAATCCAGTACAGCAAGCGCCTTGTACAGCGGCGAAAAATCCATAGTGGCGCCGGCGAAGCGCAGCCAGTCATTGCCGAAGCCGACACCTTCAGCGCGGTTCTCCAGCTCCGCCATCTCTGCGAACCAGCCGGTATTGAGTGGTCGCAATTGGCAACCGCGGGGGATGCTCATGAAGCACATGCCCTCACCGGCGCCGAGATATTTGTAAGACCCTGCGGTGTAGAATACCTTGTCCGCCACGGCGCCGAGATCAGTGGGGCGGGCAAAAAATCCGTGGTAGCCGTCGATCACCATCTCAGTGGTTGCGGGTTTGCGTTCGGCCAGCGCCAGCAAGTCCGGAAAGGCAACGCCGGAGTCAAAGAAGACCTGGCTGGCGTAGGCCAGCTGGTACTGCCCGGACTGCAGCTCCTCATCAAAGCGCTCCGCCAGCGTGGCGTAGGGCAGGGTGGGAATGCGGGTTACCTGCACATTGGGCAATTCTTCCAGGCGCAGCAACTGGCGGGCAAAGCTGTAGAATTCGCCGTCGGTGGTAAGGATGCGCAGAGGCTCGTTCAGATCAAATGCACTCAGCAGGCGGAATACCAGTTCATGGGTATTTGGCGCCAGCGCGATCTGTTCCGGCGCGGGCAGATTGAGTGTGCTTGCAATACTTCGCTGAAAGGCCGGTATCATCTCGCCGAAAATCTTCTCCCACTTGAGGTCGGCCATAGCCGCAGCGTCCTGCCAGTAGGCATTCACCGCGTCCAGGGTGATGTCGGCCCAGTAGTGGTGGGAGTGGCATGCCATATGCAGAACCGGCAGGTCGCAGCCAGGGGAGGCCGCTTTTTGGGCGGCCTGTAAAAAATGTCGATAGTATTTTTGATACATTTCGCTCTGGTAACTTTATCTGGGGTGGCTAAATTGCCATCCGTTATTCGATGTACTAGGGAGCATCTGAACAAGCCGGCAATGTTGTCGTATGGCTTGAACAGAGAATCCCTGAGATTTTAATCCCGCATAGGAGGCGTTGCAGTGGAATATTTGCACACAATGGTGCGTGTCACCGACCTGGAAAAATCTTTGGAGTTTTATTGCGACAAACTGGGCCTGTACGAGGTCAAGCGCAATGATTACGAGAAAGGTCGCTTCACTCTGATATTTCTGGCGGCGCCGGGAGACAAGAGCACGGCGGATGCCGACGCGCGGCCCTGTCTTGAACTGACCTACAACTGGGACCCGGAATCTTACTCCGGTGGCCGGAACTTTGGCCACCTGGCCTATCGCGTAGACAATATCTACGAAACCTGTCAGCGCCTGATGGACATGGGGGTCACCATCAACCGTCCGCCACGGGATGGTCATATGGCGTTTGTACGGTCCCCGGACAATATTTCCATCGAACTGTTGCAGAAGGGTGACTCTCTGCCGTCGCAGGAGCCCTGGGCGTCTATGGAGAACACCGGGGAGTGGTAACCCGCCACAGGTAATCGCAGTTAACGAAGTACGCTGTAGTTGAGTTGAGAGTAAAGATGGTGAAGCCAAATAAACCCCGAAGCTGTGTGATTCTTGCCGGTGCCAGCGCGGCCCGGCGAGTGCGGGAGGAAGGTCTCAATCAGGGCATGGTGTCCACCCTGGTCGGAGCGTCCGGCGGCCCCAAGTGGTTGTCGATCAGCCAGTTGGATCGGGTACTGATTGGCGAGTTTTTCCGCGACCGCAAAACGCCCATCGCTACCCTCGGCTCATCTATCGGTAGCTTCCGCAACATGTGTTATGCCACCGCCAACCCGATGGCTGCGCTGGAAAAGCTTGAGTACGGCTACGTCAATCAGACGTACGCCAGCGACCGACCGTTACCGGCGGAGATTACCGGTGCTGGTGAGAAGATCCTGCTGGATGTGCTGGGTAAAGAGGGCGCGCAGCAGGTGGCGACCAATGTTATCTGGCGCAGCCACTTTGTAACCGTGCGTGGACGCGGGCCGCTGGCCAGCGAGAAAAAAGCCCTGCTCGCGCCGGCGTTGCTGGCGTCGGCCCTGGCGAACGCGGTCAGTCGCCGCAGTCTGCGTGCGTTTTGGGATCGGGTGGTATTCCACTCTGGCGAGGCGCCGAGTGTGGCTTTTCGCAACCTCAGCACCGTCAACACACCGCTCAGCGCAGATAATGTGTGCCCGGCGGTGCTCGCCAGCGGGTCTATTCCCCTGGTGATGGCCGGAGTGCCCACGCCCGCCGGGGCCCCCACAGGAAACTACCGCGATGGCGGTATCACCGACTACCATTTCGACCTCGGCTTTGAGCACCCGCAGGGGCTGGTTCTGTATCCCCACTTCTTTCCCTATATGGTGCCGGGCTGGTTCGACAAGAGTCTGCGCTGGCGCTGGGTACGTGGGGGCGCCATGGAAAATGTGATTCTCGTTGCACCGTCGCCGTCCTGGGTGGCCAAGTTGCCCTTCAGCAAAATCCCGGATCGGGACGATTTCGTGAAGCTCTCTACCGAGGAGCGCCTCAAGTACTGGAATGCGGTGACCGAGGCGGGCAAACAGGTAGCGGAGGATTTCTTCGAATTGTGGCAAACTGGCGCCATTGCCAGCGAGTTGATCGAAGTTGGCAGCGACCAGGCACCCCACAAGCTGGCCCTTTCCGCTTAGGCGGCGCGCAGGCCGTGTGTGACGGTGCCTGAAGGACTGAATCCGTGATCGCGGGACCAATAGCAAAAGGCCACCAGTGAAAGACGCCGAGTTTACCGAGCCTCAGGAAGAATTCCGCACCACCCAGGAGCGGGTTTACTATCAGGTGCGGGATGCCATACTCCGCGGTCAGTTCCTGCCTGGAAACCCAATTACGATTCGCGGCCTTGCCGCGGAGCTGGGCTGTAGCCCGATGCCCGTGCGCGAAGCGCTGCGCCGATTGACCTCAGAGCGGGCGCTGGAACTGTCGGATACGCGGCGGGTCACGGTGCCCACCATGACCCGGGAAAAACTGGATGAAATCTGTGCGGCGCGAGTGGCGCTGGAGTGTCAGGCCGCAGCCCAGGCTTTACCCCACGTGGGCGAGTCAGAGCTGGAGGCTTTACGTGCGCTGGATGATCGGGTCACAGCGGCGCTGGATAAAAACGATATTCAGGAATATGTGACAGGTAACCTGGATTTTCACTTCACCCTCTACCGTCTCGGGCGCCCGCATATCATTTTGTCCCTGATCGAAAGCCTGTGGCTGCAAACGGCACCATTGCAGCACCTGGTTTTTCAGCGCTTCGGTGTCCAGGAGTTGCCGGACAGGCACCAGGACCTGGTTGAGGCCATTGCGCTAAAAGACGAGCAAGCCGTGCGAACGGCCATCCGTCAGGATATCGAAGAGGGTCTGGGTTCTATTTCTGCTGAAGAGTTAATGCCGCACTGATGTTCAGTTATTTACATATCGTTTTACATTTCCTGATTCCCCTCGCCATCGCCTGGTATTTCTTTCGTGACGAATGGAAGAAGGCCGCGCTGTTTATGCTGGCGGCAAACCTGGTGGATCTCGACCACCTGCTTGCGTCGCCGATGTACGATCCGGATCGCTGCAGTATCAACTTCCATCCTCTGCACACTATGTTCCCGATTTCTTTCTACGGCGCGATGATGTTTCTGCCGTGGAAGCCGGTGCGTTGGCTGGGTATTGGACTGGTTACCCATATGCTGTTGGATGCCATCGACTGCGGTATTTAGTCCGTTTTCCCGCAAAAACTGTTCTTTTTTTTCCCGAACTTGTCTGTTTTCTCCCGTTGGCTGTGAATCGCAAATGCGCAGCCAGCGGTTTGGTTACTCTTGCGAGGCAATAACTATAACGACGCCTCAAGGAGACCAATATGGGAAGTAAATTTATTTCAATTCTGCTGTTATCTGCGTTTAGTCACGGAGCGCTGGCTTGTATTTCCGCCGAAAGTGAATCCAACGACGCGGAGTCCGATGCGGATGGACCTGTGTGTTCCAGTCAGACGATCGATGGCAACATTGCCAATCGTCGGGACCAGGACTGGTATTACTTCAATATCAATTCTCCCGCAAATCTCGATATCTCTCTGAATCACGCCAGTGGCGACGACTTTGACTGGCATCTGTACGACGTGTCCCAGCGGCTTTACAGTGCGGAAACCGGTGATCGTCCGGAAGCCGCCAGTGTCAGTGTGGCTGGCAACGGGCTCTATACACTGAAGGTGACGCGCTACAGTGGACGCGGGGATTACACCTTGAGCGTCGATGGCATCCCTTCGAGCAGTGGTGGTGGAAGTAGTAGTGGTGGCAGTAGCAGTGGCGGGAGCAGCGGTGGCGGCAATTGCGATCTGGGTGCGCGCCCAGATAAGCCCGGTGGGCTGACTCGCTACATCACCGGAAGCGAGACGGATATCTGTGTGAATCAATCCGCGGGGGGGCTGTTGGTAATGGGGGGCGGTAGTGATGTGGATGCTGCCTTCACCCGGAGAGTGGAACCGCTGATTGATGGTGGCGACGTTGTCGTGCTGCGTACCAGTGGTAGTGATGGCTATAACGATTACCTGCAAGATCTATTGAATGCAGATTCTGTAGAAACGCTGATTGTGGATCGCCCGCAATATGCGAACGATGATTATGTGGCCTGGGTTGTGCGCTCTGCAGAGTTTGTCTGGATTGCCGGAGGCGACCAGTCGGATTATCTGAACCAGTGGCAGGGAACGGAACTGCAGCAGGCGCTTGATGAGGTCATGGCTCGCGGAGGTGTATTGGGCGGTACTTCGGCGGGCGCCGCTGTGCAGTCCGAGCACATCTATGATCCCGATGGTGTGCCGGGTGCCTACTCGTCGGAAGCGGTTTCTGACCTCTGCCACGAATACATTAATATTTCATCCAACTTCCTCAGTACGCCCATCATGCAGGGCCTGATTGTCGATACACACTTTGCCGAGCGCGACCGAATGGGCCGGCTAATGGCCTTCATGGCTGGATTGCCCGCAGGGATCCAGGGGATAGGGGTTGATGAAGCCACCTCCATTTTCTTCACTCCCGATGGAAGCGGTGTAGTCGATGGTGCTGGCAGTGTCTATATCCTGCAGGAAGACGGCCAGACGTCGAGGACGCAGGCCCAGTGCGGACAGCCGGTAGTGTACGAAGATGTGTTGCGCTACAAGCTGGACGAGTTTGACCAGTTCAATATTTCCAATGGCGCCAGTAATGTGACACCGAAGCGCATCGGCATTGATGGGCGCTCGGGCAACTACTATATCAACCAGCCCTACCAGTAAAAGTACTTAGACCGGATTGGTATTGATCCAGAGTGGGTTGGGAAAGTGTTCTTCTCTCAACCCGTTTCCGGATATATGGTTTCACAGATGTGTGCAAAATTTTCATCGAATCCCGATTTGCGATTGTGCAGATTATTCGGCCGCGCGGCGGTCCGACTTAAAAACTAAATTCCGTAGCAGAAAAGCTTTACAGCATTTTTTCACCGTGATAAAAAATAGGCTCGGTTTGGCTATTGGTTTTAAAAGGCTGACCGGCCTCAAGAAAAACAGCGCGAAAAGAGCAAAATGAATAGTATTGCTGCCATCGAGCGCTGCTCCTCCAACTACTACCTCAGCGAGTGGTTTGACGAGTAGCTTCCCCACCTCGGTATAACCGGGGGCTCCGCGACGTCTTTGATCAAGGCTTTAGAGATTTTTCTAGTCTAGAGACTCTTCTAGAAAGCCTTCAAAGGTCACTGCAGGTTGCGTGAGTGCAAGGAAGCTATAAGTCGGATTTTCCGTTCTTATCTCCAGCCTGATTCATCGGTACTGCTCGTAGCCTGGCTGCGCTCTGTATTTATTGGATTTTGGTTTGTACTGCAATGCCGCCGGTTTTCTTTCTGAACGTCATCATATGTCCGGTTGAGGTTGGCATCCGCCTGCCTGTCCGGAAAAAAGATTAAGAAAATCAACAAGAACAATCGGAGACAGGAATTCATTCCTGAAGGGCATAAAAATGGATAACAAAACCCAGTTGAACAGAACTCAGCTAAATAAAAATCCTTTAAGCAAGGCAGTGCGGCTGGCAGTGGGGTGCTCACTGTTGGGCGGTGGCGCCATTGCTTTTGCACAAGAAGCCCCGGAAGTGGCTGATGCGGTAGAAGAGGTTGTTGTTACCGGTACGCATATCAAGGGGCTGGATGCGGAAGGCGCTGTACAGGTTGTGCAGATCGATCGCGATGATATCGAAGCCTCCGGCGCGACTTCTCCGATCGAAATTCTGCAGCAACTGACGCAGACCGGTGGTGGTAGTGGTACTTTTTCAACCGCGACTTCCGGCGCTTTGTCCAGCAGTACCCCGGTGGGTGCAGCGGGTGTTTCCCTGCGCGGCCTTGGTGCGAGCTCAACGCTTGTTCTGGTAAATGGTCGTCGTGTTTCCGTCAGCTCCTTTGCCAAAGGGCAGGAATCCTTTGTCGACGTGAATTCCATTCCGCTGTCTGCGATTGAACGTGTTGAAGTGTTGCCCAGTGGCGCTGCAGCAACCTATGGTGCCGACGCTGTCGCCGGCGTAGTGAATTTTGTGCTGCGTGATGACTTTACCGGCAGTGAGATTTCACTGACCCATGGCAACTCCACCGCGGGTACCGATGAAGGTAAATACAACCTGAATTGGGTGTGGGGCCGCGAAGGTGAGAACAGCCACACCATGGTTGTAGTGGACCTGTTTTCCCGCAATGCAATGTATGATCGCGATCGAAAATTGACTGCGGATTCTGTGCGTCCGAGCCAGCAGGGTGTGTATCCGAGCTTTAATGATCTCGAATTGATGTGGCTCGACCAAACAGAGGGCCCTGCCTCTGGCGGCTGCCCGGCGGATCAGTTTGGGATGGGAAGCCTAGGGGACTACTGCGAATTCAATGCTAATGCGGTTTCCGCTACTCAGGATGAGTACGAGAGCGCCAGTGTTGTAGCTACATTCAATTACGACCTCTCCGACAACCTGGAGTGGTTTAACACCCTGATGCTGCAGACCAGTGAGTCCCGCGGTACCTCTTCACCGGCGAATTTCTCCCGCGCGCCGTTCGACCCGGAAAACCCCTACTGGCCTGAAGCTTTGAAAGCGGATATGGTCGAAGAAGGCTCCCTCCACCCGGATTATCCCACCAGCGACTTCAGCGATTTTTACGGTTACCCGATTTACGCCTGGGGCAAATTCCCGGATGCGCGTGCGGTAGAAGTGGAAAACGAAGCCGTGCGGCTGGTTTCCGGCCTCCGCGGTGAGGTGAATGACTGGAACTGGGAAGTTGCCGCCAACATGGGTCGCAGCGAATCCGAACAGCGCGGAATTTCTGGATTGTACAAGGCGGATGCCTTCTACAACGCAAGCCTGGGCAACCTATGTACCGACGGCTCTGTTGTCGATCGCTGGGAAGTGGACCTGGCACGTCCCGGTGCGAGTTTTGGGGCGGGTGAAACCTGTGAGGATCTGGGAAAAACCACTGCCTGGTACAATCCTTTCGGTGGACAGGTTGATCAGATCGCCGAAATGGATGGCCTGATTCGCACTGATGCAAAACGTAGCGGTGAATCAAACCTTTACGCGATTGACGGTAATATCTCCGGTAGCTGGATTGAGTTGCCGGCAGGGGCCGTTCAAGTGGCCTTTGGTGGTGAATTCCGCCGTGAAAGTGTGGTGGATACTCCTTCGGGCGACGCTGTTTCCACTACCGTGAATCCCGAACCTATCATTGGCTTTAGCTCTACTTCTGCCGACGCTGCACGCAATCAGTGGGCGGTATATATGGAGCAGATGATTCCGCTGGCAGCCAATACCGAGTTGCAGTTCGCGCTTCGGTACGATCACTACGATAACTTCGGCGGTGACACTAACCCAAAGATTGCCCTGCGCCACGCGTTTAACGATGCGATTATCTTCCGCAGTAACTGGTCCACCTCATTCCGGGCTCCATCCCTGGCGCAAGTGGGAGCGGGCACCTTGCTGTCCAGTTATTCCGTTGATTGCAGTATTACGCCAGTCGCCTGTGACGGCCTGGCAGATGAGTCGGGTGAATCTCTGCTATCGGAAGATGTGAGTAACGATGATTTGAAACCGGAAACCGCGACCACCTGGGGGGCTGGTTTCCTGCTGAAACCGACCGCCGACACCGAAGTCACAATCGACTATTGGAACATTGAGCACGAAAACCTGATCGGTGTGGAAGAGGATGATTTTATCCTGCGTGCCTTTAACGGTGATTTCGCAGTGGTAGGCGAGGGAGAGCTGCCCACCGGTCAACCTGGCCTTGAAGTGGCCGGTGGTTTCGTGGTGGACGCACACTTCCAGTTATCTAACCTTGGCTGGCAGAAAACCAGCGGGGTGGACATGGCTCTGACCCAGTACATCGAAACCGAAAATTGGGGGAGCTTCCGGTTTACGCTGGATGGCACTTACCTGGCGGAGTTCGACAAACTGCCGTCTGATGCACTCGGCGTAGTCAGTGAGGCTGGTAACTATACCTACCCACGCTGGCTGGCAAATAGCTCCCTGCGCTGGCGCTACGAGGACTGGTCCTCCACTCTGTCCGCCAGGTATACCCACAGCTACATGGATGATCCCGCTCCTCGTACTCTGGACGCTCTCCTCGAACCGGGTGCTGAGTACTTCTTGTCGCGCGTCAATTTCGATGACGAAGGCAACGTGGAAGTCGACAGCTGGTTGACCTTCGATCTCAGCGTCTCCCGCGACTTCGACAACGGCAGTTGGCTGAGCCTGCGGGTGAACAACCTGCTGGACGAAGAGCCGCCGCTGGTACTGGGCACTGGCGCCAACGTGGATCACTTCAACCACAACTCTATGGGGCGTTTCTACACCCTGAGCTACGGCTACGCGTTCTGATCGGCGTCTCACAGGGCCCTGATCTCGGCGGGTGTGAGGTTTACGCCCGCCGAACCTTTTTAATTACTGCGGTGTATTTCTATGCAGACCAGCGATTCCCAATCCATCGGTGCCGATATGACCGGTGATGTGGAGCAACTAGTGAACAAAACCTGGGCAATGCCGGATACCTATCTGATATTGCTGGCGGTGGCGCTGGTGGCATTCGCGCTGAACTTTCTGGTTCCTGCGGGCACCTTTGACACCGTTACCAGTGTGGTCAATGGCACTGAGCGCACGGTGATTGACCCCGCGAGCTACCAGCGAGCCTCCGAAGAGCCGGCGGGGATGTCGCTGTTTGCCGAAGGTGGCGGTATCGGTTTCCTTAATTTTGCTTTTGAGGGAATGGTCTCTGGCACCAAGTGGGGCGCTTCTATCGGAGTCTTCGCTTTTATTCTGCTGACCGGTGGTGCCTTCGGCCTGATTTTTGCCAGCGGCTCGGTGGAGCGTGGTCTGTTTCAGGTGATCGCGCGCAATCGCGAAGCGGGACACTTCTATCTGGCAATCCTGTGTGTCCTGTTTTCCCTTGGCGGTGCCGTATTTGGCATGGGCGAGGAGGTGATTCCGTTTACCCTGATTGTGGTGCCGCTACTGGTCACCATGGGGTACGACAGTATTACGGCCCTGCTGGTGACTTACGTCGCCACTCAGGTTGGATTTGCCACTTCGTGGATGAATCCCTTTGGAGTGAGTATCGCTCAGGGTATCGCCGGTGTGCCGTTGATGTCCGGCAGTGGCCTGCGTATGGCACTGTGGCTGTTCGCTACCTGTGGTCTCGCGGCTTACACCATTTTCTATGCGCGACGGGTTCAGCGGGATCCGGCGCGGTCATTGGCCTACGAGTCTGACCGGGTGTTTCGCGAAAAGTCAGTATCCGTCAAATCACTGCAGACCATGATGCGCGGTGATGGCTGGGTGCTCCTGCTGTTTGGTGTGGGCATCGCCTGGATGATCTGGGGCGTTGTAGAGCGCAGTTACTTCCTCCCGGAAATCGCCAGCCAGTTTTTCACCATGGGCATCGTGATTGCCGCGGTGGCTATCGCCTTCGGGCTGAATGGGCTTACCGCGAACAAGGCGGCTGCGGCTTTCAAAGAGGGAGCCCAGCAGTTGTTACCCGCAGCGATGGTTGTGGCCTTTGCCAAGGGGATTGTTCTGCTGCTCGGCGGAGATGATCCTCAGGGCGCCAGTATCCTCAATACGATTTTGCATTCCGCCGGCAATGGTCTCGCGGATGTGTCCGGCGCTGTCTCTGCCTGGTTTATGTTGGTGTTTCAGACGGTGTTCAATTTCTTTATCACTTCCGGTTCCGGCCAGGCCGCGTTGACCATGCCGATCATGGCGCCGCTCGCCGATGTGGTGGGTGTCACGCGACAGACCGCAGTGCTGGCGTTCCAGTTGGGCGATGGCTTGACCAACATTGTTGTCCCCACGTCAGCGGCTCTGATGGGTTGCCTGGGCGCGGCGCGCCTGGATTGGGGAGTGTGGATCCGCTTTGTACTGCCATTGCAAGGGGCGCTCTTTCTGTTCGCGTCACTGGCGGTGCTCGTTGCCGCGATTTCCGGATTTTAACGTTTAAGCAGTTTTTTATGTCTCAAATAACTCTGATCAAAAATGCAGAGGTGTTCGCGCCTCGTGGTCTCGGCCGCTGCGATGTTCTGGTGGCCGGGGATCGCGTGGTCAAGATCGATCAGCACCTGGAACTGCCAGATAATATTGGCCAGGTGGTGGATGCGGATGGCGCCTGGTTAATGCCAGGCCTGGTCGACACGCTGGTGCATATCAGCGGCGGTGGCGGTGAGGGCGGCTTTGGCTCGCGCACTCCTGAGCTGGATGTGCGCGAAGCTTTCGCGGCGGGTGTGACGACGGTGGTCGGTGCGCTCGGTACCGATGCGACCACTCGAACCCTGAATGAACTGTTTGGAAAAACCAAGGCACTGGAAGCGCAGGGTATCACCTGCTTCATGCAAACCGGCTCTTATCAGGTGCCGGTAAACACACTGACCGGTGGCGTGCGCAGCGACATCATGCTGATTGACAACATTATTGGTGTTGGTGAGTTGGCCATTTCGGACCATCGCTCGTCTCATCCTTCCCGGGATGAATTGACACGCATCGCCGCCGATGCGCGTGTCGCGGGACTGTTGAGCGGAAAGGGCGGTGTCATCAGCGTACATGTGGGCGACGGTGCTGCCCGATTACAGCCATTGTTTGATGTGGTGGAAAACTCTGAAATTCCGATTAGCCAGTTTTATCCCACCCATATGAACCGCAATCAGGCGCTACTGGAGCATGGTGTCGCGTTTGCCCGTGCCGGTGGCTTTATCGATTTTACCACCTCGACAACCGATGAAATCCTGGCCAGTGGTGAAATGCGCGCGAGCAAGGCACTGGCACTGGCCCTGGAGCAGGGCGCGTCTATTGATCAGATGACCTTTTCTTCCGATGCCCAGGGTTCGCTGACCAATTTTTGTGATCTTGGGGAGTTGCAGGATATCGAGGTGGGCTCCATCGCCAGCCTGTTCGAAGAATTCCGCCGCAGTGTGCAGGACGAGGGCGTGGCGCTTTCCCGTGCGCTGCAGGTGGTTTCCAGTAATCCGGCGCGGGCGCTTGGTCTCAAGCGTAAAGGACAGGTGGCCGCCGGGCGCGACGCGGATCTGATGTTGGTGGATCCACAGCGATTCCAGATCACACACGTCATGGCGCGAGGCCGCTGGCAGTTGTTCGATCGCCAGCTGCGCACGGCGCGATGTTTTGATTGAGAGGAGGACTCAGTGACCGCTTTTAAGGATCAACAGCTGTTGGATGAGGCGCTGGTACTGATGCGCAACAACCTCTGCGAGCCGTTGCGCACCGGCGAGCTGGCGGCGTACCTCAATATTACCGTGAAGAAGTTGGAGCGTGTTTTCTGTCGCTTCAAGGGCGTCTTGCCAGCCCGCTATTATCGGGAGTTGCGATTGCGTCGGGCACGAGCGCTTTTATTTGAGAGTGCACTGACCATTGAAGAGGTGGGGTTACAGTGCGGGTTTCGCTCTGCATCGCATTTCAGCCGCTCTTTTCGTGAAATCTACGGGCGTAGCCCTCGTACGGAGCGCATGTACGGGGAGCGGGCAGAAGCCGCATATCGCTACTGCTTCCGCCCGGCAAAGTCTGACTACTTGCGAGTAGAATTATGTGTATGAGTTTTTCTGTAGTGTCTCGGTTGTTCTTGATCGCGGTCTGTCTGTTTTCGCTGGGATGCAAAACTGAGAACAAACAACCGTTGAAAGCCGAACGTCATGCTCACGCTGACTCTGGGCGACTGCTGATTGTCGGTGGCGCCCTGCGCAGTGACAACCAGTCTATTTACCGTGCTTTTATCAATTCTGTTCCTGCCGCCTATCCTCATGTAGCGATTGTCCCCGCCGCATCGGGTCGGCCGGCCCATTATGCAAAGCAGTTCGCCGATGATTTGCGAACCTTCGGGTTCACTGGTGATGTGCGTGTATTGCCCATTGCGGTCAAAGATGATGCGTCGACGGAATCGGTAGACGAAAGCCGGTGGCGCGATGGCGCGCACGACCAGGCATTGGCCGACAGCCTGCAGGATGTGGGGGGGATCTGGTTTGTCGGTGGCGATCAGACAAGAACCACGGATACTCTGCTGGCGGCGGACGGGGCGGATACACCGGTACTCAAGGCTATCCGCCAGCAGCTTTCTCGGGGTGCAGTGATCGGTGGGACCAGTGCCGGTGCGGCGATTATGAGCAACACAATGATCGCTGCCGGAGATTCCCTGAGCGCGCTGACGCTGCCTATCGTGAATGACTACGCGGGGATGGAAAGTCAGGAGTCCGGCCAGTTGTTGCTGACACGTGGCTTGGGTTTTTTACCGGTCGGTATTGTGGATCAGCATTTTGATCGCAAAGCGCGTTTGGGGCGCCTGGTGCGAGCGCTGGGGAACCGTTCTGAAGTGGCCGAACAGATTGGTTTTGGTGTCGATGAAGATACCGCACTGCTGGTGGATCTGGGCGGCAAAACCATGGAAGTCCTGGGCGCGGGTAATTTAGTGGTGGCAGATGGTCGCCGCGCGCGCTTTACCGGCAATGGCGGTGCCGGCCAGGCATTTGCCGCGCAGGGTGTCGAACTCAATGTACTGAGCGCCGGAGATCGATGGAGCTGGGAGGACGGCGAGGTAATCGCCAACGGAAGCGAGACCCAGGGGAGAGAAGCGTTCGGCTATCGCGCTACCCAGGGCAGTGGTATTGCCCTGGCAAATCCGCGCCTGGATCACTTGCTCGGCTTTTCCCTGCTGGACAACAGCGAAATGCGTGAGCTGCGTCGCTATTCTTTTGATGCCGAGAGCGGGCAGGGCGTGATGTTCCGCTTCCGGCAGACCGACGAGTCTCGTGGTTACTGGCTCTATGGCTCCGGTACCAAAGATCAGTACTCGGTAGTCGGCGTGGTCATGGATATCGAACCGGTGTCTGTTGCGATAACCGAGAGGCCGAATGGAAAGTCGCTAACGGACAGCCGCTAGTGGTCCATGCGGGAAGTTGGGTGACTAAGGAGCACAGCCAAAGCGTTCAGATCAAGGCGAGAAGGCGCAGGAATAGTGGTGCTATTTCAAGCTTTCTCAACGCAGAGCTGGACGCTTTGGTGAAGCGAACAGTTACACAACTTTCCTCATGGACCACTAGGTTCCCAGTGTAGGGCGCTCCGCCGTTAAAACCGTCGCGGTGGTGCAAGACCTCCGCGACTGACTGGTACTGGTGGCCTCTGGCAGTTATGCCGGTGGCTGCCGGTATGGGGCGCTGATCGCGGATTTCCTTCCCATCGATACTTCTTCTTTTATATTCCCTTGTTCGCCTTTCCACCCTCAGAGTTCCCCTCAAATGTCGTGCAACCACTAACCGCCAATTGGCACTACGCTTGTGCTAATCGTGTAGTGGTATTCGACCGTTTGTGACTGGCCGGTGAATAGCAGTTGCACAGCTTCCGTTCTTACCCCTAAAATGTGATCACATTTTTGGCGGCCGCTTCGGAGTGCCGTGGTAGCCGTTGGCGTCATTCGAATCAGGAGTGAGTTCATGAACAAGAACCAGTTGCAACAGCATGACCGCGAGCACCTGCTGCACCCGTTTACGGATTTCAGCGACCTGGGTAAACAGGGCACCCGTGTAATTACCAGCGCAGAAGGCGCCTATATCACCGATATCGACGGCCACAAAATGCTCGATGGCATGTCCGGCCTATGGTGCTGCAACCTGGGCTACAGCCGCCGGGAAATCAGCGAGGCCATATACGAGCAGTTGAACAAGCTGCCGTTTTATAACAGCTTCTTCCAGTGCACCACCGTGCCCTCCATCGAGCTTGCCGACCTGCTGTCGGAGGTGACGCCGGCACACATGAACAACGTGTTCTTCACCGGTTCCGGCAGTGAAGCCAACGATACCAACCTGCGTATCATCCGCCGCTACTGGGATCTGCTGGAACAGCCAGAGAAGCGCATCGTTATTTCCCGTACCAACGGCTACCACGGCTCCACCATCGGTGGTGCCAGCCTGGGCGGCATGAGCGGCATGCACAAGCAGTTCCAGAAGCTGGATTACATTGAGCATATCCAGCAGCCCTACTGGTTCGGTGAGGGCGGCGACATGTCACCAGAAGAGTTTGGCGTGCACGCTGCCCGTTGCCTGGATGAGAAAATTCAGGAGTTGGGCCCAGAAAAGGTCGCGGCCTTTATCGCCGAGCCGATTCAGGGTGCCGGTGGCGTGATTATTCCGCCGGAGACCTACTGGCCGGAAGTAAAAAAGGTGCTCGATCAGTACGACATTCTGCTGGTGATGGACGAGGTGATCTTTGGCTTCGGACGCACCGGTGAGTGGTTCGGCGCGGACTACTACGGTATGAAGCCGGACCTGATGACCTTTGCCAAGGCCGTTACCAACGGCTATTTCCCTCTCGGCGGCACCATGGTGAGCGACCGCGTAGCGGAAGTGATCAAAGCCAAGGGCGGCGAGTTCACCCACGGCTACACCTACTCGGCTCACCCCGCGGCCTGTGTTGCAGGAATTGCTACCTTGAGCATTCTGCGCGAAGAAAAGATTATCGAGACGGTGCGGGATACCACCGGCCCGTACCTAGCCAAGCGCTGGGCCGAACTGCAAGATCACCCGATTGTTGGGGAAGCGCGTAGTCTTGGCCTGGTTGGCGCTCTCGAACTGGTGCAGGACAAGGGAAGCCGGGCGCGTTTTGACGATAAGTGCACCGCTGGTGCGGTATGTCGGGATATGAGTATCAAGCATGGCCTGGTTATGCGTGCCACTGGCGATACCATGATCATCGCTCCACCGCTGATTCTGGATACCATACAGATCGACGAGCTGATGGAAAAAGCCCGTCGCGCTCTGGATGATACCGCCAAGGCCATGGCGTAAACTCCGGTGCTGGCGTCCGCTCTCTAAGGGGGGCGCCGATTTCCGTTCAAGCCAATTCTCATCAATCGCGTGAATTCATTTATGGCAGCAGAACAAAAATATCAGCCGCCCACGGATATCCTTCAACCGTCGGAAGCCTTCCTCCAATCGCATCCGGACCTGAAGTGGATCGAGGGTTTTGCTTTCGATATCAACGGGGTGCCCAGAGGAAAATGGCTGCCGGCGGACTCAGCCAAGAAGCTTTTGGCGGGCGGCCTGCAAATGCCGCGCAGTGCCGTCAGTCTGGATATCTGGGGTCGCGATATTGAAAACAGCCCGCTGGTGTTTGCCAGTGGTGATAGTGACGGCGTGTGCCATCCGGTTTCACCCATTTGCCTGGCGCCCTGGCACCGGGAGCAGACTGCACAGCTGCATATGCAGTTGTTTGAGGCGGATGGCAATGTGCTATACGCAGACCCCAGGGCGCAATTACAAAAAGTTGTCGAGCGTCTGGGCAAGCTGGGCTACAAGGCGGTTTGTGCCACCGAGCTCGAGTTTTACCTTTTGCGGGAAGAGGCCGATGAGTTGGGGCGCCCGCGCCCGGTAAGCGACAATGACTCCGATCTGGTACCTTCCACCGACGTGTACGATCTGGCAGAACTGGATGCCCAGCGACATTTCTTTGCCGATGTGCGTGCAGCCTGTGAGGAGCAGGGAATACCAGCGGATTCCATTCTGTCGGAATGCGCGCCTGGTCAATTCGAGATCAACCTACTGCACTGCGATGACCCGGTAAAAGTTGCCGACCAGACCCTGCTGTTTAAGCGCTTGCTGAAAGGTGTCGCCCGCAGTCACGGTTTACGGGTGAGCGCTATGGCCAAGCCGTTTGGTGAATTGGCAGGTAACGGTATGCACGTGCATATGAGCCTGGTGGACAATGACGGCAACAATGTCTTTGACGATGGCAGTGACGAGGGTTCCGAGCTGCTTCGTCACGCCGTCGCGGGAATGATGGTTACCGCCAACGATGCTATGGCGATCTTTGCCCCTCACGCGAATTCCTATCGCCGCTTCCAGGAGAGCAGTCATGCACCGCTGAATCTCTGCTGGGGTTACGACAATCGCACGGTCACTTTCCGTATTCCCGCCAGTGAGGCCAAGGCACGCCGCATTGAACACCGCATCGCGGGCGCCGATGTAAATGCCTACCTGGTGTTGGCGGCCATTCTCGCCGGAGTGTGTCATGGCCTGGAGAATACTTTGCAGCCGCCAGCGCCGGTTGAGGGCGATGCCTATCAGGTAGAAAGCGAACAGCTGATCAACACCTGGGATGGCGCGGTGAAAAAATTCGAGAGCAGCCCGCTGTGGCGGGAATATATGGATCCGGAGTTTGTTGATCTGTTCGTGCTATTGAAGCGCCAGGAGCAGGCGGAAATTGCCGCCCGGGTAACCGATGTGGAATACCAGAGTTATTTGCAGCGAGTCTGAATTTCCTGTCTCCGCTCTGGTATCCAGCTCCATAAACAGCAATTTTTCCGCCGGCTGAACTTCCGGCGTAGTTTGCGTCCACAACCCAATGGGTTTGGTGACACGCGGACTGGCAGAGGGAAATGCTCTGCTATACCTAAACACAGACAGCTGTGTACTTGTGTTCACAGCGGGTCGCAAACTCTCCTCCTGAAAGTGTGTTCGAGAAATCTGGCCCGCCACTTGGCGGGCATTTTTTTTGCCTGAAAACTTTTTTCAGAAATTTCTTCCCATATGCGGGTTAAACCTTAGTCAGTACTTGCTGTTTTCCTGAAAACTCCACCTATACTGAAACTAACCGCACGCACGGGTCACTTTTTATTCTGTGGCCCCGGCGGCCCTGGAGCATTTCGTGTTAAAAGGAGTTACCCATGCGAACCAAGTCCCTTCTTCTGCCGCTGGCGATTGCTGCCGCCAGCGCAACTTCCCCGGCATTTGCCGACTTTAACGCCGGCGATCTTATTGTGCGGGTCGGTGCCGCGTATATGGATACAGAAGACTCTGTCTTCTCCAAGTCGACTCTTCTCGAGGTTGTGGATCCGCTGGATCCAGACAACATGTTTGAAGTGCAAATTGGCGATGCGCTGGATCTGGATGAAGATACTACCTGGTATATCAATGGCACTTACTTTGTTGCGGACCATTGGGCTGTAGAGTTGTACTACATGGATGGTGCGGATCTGGATGCAGACTACACCACTTATGTGGTCGGTGATGGTATAGATTTTCGCAGCTACGATGACCTTGGTGATTTCGAAACTAATGTCAGCAGCTTGTTTGTAAACTGGTATCCAGTTTGTGTAGAGAGCTGGGTTCAGCCCTATGTAGGCGTTGGTGTGAATTACACCGATATTGATCAGGATTACTTGCGTCCGGTATTTGTTGAAGATGTGCGTAATGCCAATGATCAGATCGTCGACCAGGTAAATCGTGGCCTGATAAACTTCGGCAGCTCCTGGGGCTGGACAGCTCAGGTGGGTATTGATATCGAGTTCGGCCGAGACGCCAACTGGTTGTTCAATGCCTCCGCAATGTATGTGGATGCTTCGCCGGAAGTTGAGATCGGCGTCGATGACGTGATTCTGAGCAATGGTATAGCGATCGATAGTATCCGCTACCGGGATGATCTGGATATGGATGCGTGGATATTCAATATGAGCGTGGGTTACAAGTTCAGTTTCTGATCGGCCGAATGCTCCAGACACCATTGCCCCGGCGCGCTTTTTCTGGCGGGTCGGGGCTTTGTCGTACCTGCGCTGGCAAAAAAGAGTAAAGCGGACACTTCTCGCGGATCGCTCTCACTACCGATAGCCTGAGTAGTCTTGCACTGGTGGTGGACGGATTCTGTCTAGCGGTCATATCCCTGCCAGTGTATTCTTCGCGTTTCTTGGCACCGGATCAGACGCCAGCCAGAACAATAAATACGGGGAAATTATGACCGCCTTGGAGAATCATACAGACGGTCCACCGGCCGAGTCCCGGCCACTGAATATCTGCTTACTGGGGTACCGAAGCCATCCGCACTGTGGTGGTCAGGGTGTTTATCTCCACTATCTGAGCAAGGCCCTTGTTGAAGCGGGGCACAAGGTTGATGTCATTTCGGGGCAGCCGTATCCGGAACTGGATTCGCGCGTGCGCCTGATAAAAATGCCTGGTCTCAATCTCTACGAGCATGACAACCCCACTCGCGCACTGAAACTCAAACACCTGCTGAGTTGGGCCGATTTCTATGAATGGTTCGGCAAACTGACCGGTGGTTTCGTTGAGCCCTACACCTTCGGTCGTCGTGTGGCGCGGTATCTGCGTCGGCACCGCGAGCGCTACGACGTGGTGCACGACAATCAGTCCCTTTGTTACGGGTTACTTGAGATTGAAAAGGCCGGCTTGCCGGTGGTTGCCACCATTCACCATCCAATCACCCGAGACCGCCAGCTTGCGTTGGATGCGGCACCAGACTGGTTCTACCGGTTGCTGGTGCGCCGCTGGCACAGTTTCCTCGGTATGCAGATCAAGGTCTCGCGCAAACTGCGGCACATTGTCACCGTATCGACACAGTCCCTGAATGATATTGTGTCTCAGTTTGGGGTCAGCCGTGGGCAGTTAACACTGATTTATAACGGTATCGATACCAGCGTATTCGCGCCGCAACCAGGTGTAGCGCAAAACCCGATGCGTATTATGACGACCGCCTCTGCTGACCAACCGCTGAAAGGATTGCGCTTCCTGCTGCAGGCCATGGCACTGCTGCGTGCGCGCCACCCCGAATTGTCGTTGCTGGTGGTCGGGAAATTGAAAGAGGGTGGAGCCACCGAGCAATTGCTGCAAGACTTGAAGTTGCAGGACTGCGTGCAATTTGTCTCTGGCATTTCCAATGATGAAATGGTTTACCACTACGCATCTGCGGGTATGGTGGTTTGCCCATCGCTGTACGAGGGCTTTGGTTTACCCGCCGGCGAGGCGATGGCCTGTGGTGTCCCTGTCATATCCAGTGATGGTGGCGCACTGCCCGAAGTAGTTGGCGACGCGGGTATTGTGGTACCGGCCGGTGACAGCGGTGCCTTAGCGCGCGCTATCGAGCAATTGCTGCAAAGCCCGGATTTGCGTGCGACTCTGGGTGAAGCCGGGCGCCGGCGGATTGAGGAGCAATTCTCCTGGCAGGTAGCTGCCAGGCATCTGGTTTCCTATTACCGGGAGATTCTCGCCGGCACGGGTATTCGTGCCGGGCGCGAGGGAAGGGCGGCTGCGGTGGTATCCACCAGCGCAAAGGCTGGCAATACCGACCTCGCTTGCGCCGATGCGGAAGCCGCAGAAGGCGCAGCGCGTCGCGGAGAGGCGGCCTGATGATTACCGTGGATCCTAAATTATTGAGCCTGAAATCCGGCCAGCGAGTGCTGGATCTTGGCTGTGGTGAGGGTCGCCACGCGATCCATTTTGCGATCACGGATAACGTGGACATTTTTGGTGTAGATCTGAGTGAGAATGATCTGGCCACTGCCGCCGAGCGAGCGCAACCGTTTGTCGAGGGCGGCCAGCAGTCCGGTCGTTTGCAGCTGTGCGTGGGGAATGCCCTGCAGCTGCCTTTTCCCTCAGGTTTCTTTGATGCGGTGATTTGCTCGGAGGTTTTGGAGCATATCGAGGATTACCGGGGAGTGCTCGGCGAGATTTTTCGCGTGCTCAAACCCTGTGGCATTTTTGCCGCGACGGTGCCGACGTTTTTTCCGGAGTGGGTGTGTTGGAAATTGTCTGATGCCTACCACGAGGTCGAAGGAGGGCATATCCGGATTTTCCGCGAGAAGAAGTTACGACATGACATTGAAGCCTTCGGCCTGAAGTATTTTGCCCGTCATAAAGCCCATGCGCTGCATGCTCCGTACTGGTGGCTCAAATGCCTTTTCTGGGGGCAGGACGACAACCCTGTTGTGCGTCAGTATCACCGCATGCTGGTATGGGACATGATGGAGCGTCCGCGTACAACCCGCTGGCTGGAAACCCTGTTAAATCCTCTTCTGGGCAAGAGTATTGCGTTGTATTTCGTAAAGCCTTCCGTGGCGGAAAGCGCAGATGCAGCACTGTCAACAGCCAACACCGATGACTCTCGAGAGGAGCAGGCTGCATGAGCCGGTATATGGAAACCCTGCAGCGTGACGGGGATACGCACGCCTCTAAGGCGTTGGCGAGTCAAGAGCTTCCACTTATACCAGAAGGCTTTCTGCGCAGTAGCGCTGACTACATCCTTTCCCAGCAGCAGCCCGATGGCTGTATCCCCTGGTTTGAAGGGCATTACGCCGACCCTTGGGATCATGTGGAAGCGGCCATGGGGCTCAGTATTGCGGGCGAGTTTGCCGCAGCGGAGCGGGCCTACAACTGGCTTGCGAGCAAGCAGTTGCCGGATGGCAGTTGGTGGGCGGCTTACCGCGATGGCGAGGTCGATACCAGCAGTCAGAGTGGCGAGCGACGCGAGTCTAACTTTGTTGCTTACGTGGCTACCGGTGTTTGGCAGCACTATCTGATCTGCGGGCAGCGGGCGTTCCTTGAGCATCACTGGCCGATGGTCGAGGCTGCTCTGGAATTTGTACTGAAACTCCAGTCTCCCCATGGTGAGATTCAGTGGGCCGTCGATAAAAACGGAGCCCCAATGGAGGACGCGCTGATTACCGGCTGCGCGTCTATCTTCAAAAGCCTTGAGTGCGGAATAAATATCGCGGCAGTTATGGGGCGACCCAGACCCGAGTGGGTGGATGCCCGTGTGCGGTTGGGTTCAGCACTGCGTGAGAAACCCCATCGATTTGATCGCACCTGGGAAAGCAAGGACCGGTTCTCGATGGACTGGTTTTACCCGGTGCTGACGGGTGCCGTCAGTAGAGACGCGGCCAAATTACGCCTGCAAAAAAAATGGGGAGAGTTTGTGGTTGCGGGGCTGGGGTGTCGCTGTGTCAATGACGAACCCTGGGTTACTGTGGCTGAGTCCTGTGAGTTGACCATGGCATTGCTGGCGGCCGGAGAGCCGGTCAAGGCGCGCACCCTTTATCGGGGTTTGCACCGCTGGCAGGACAGCGATGGCGGCTACTGGACTGGCTATGTATACCGCGACAGCGCTGTATGGCCGGAAGAAAAAACCACCTGGACAGTGGGCGCCATGCTGCTGGCCGCGGATGCACTGGCCGGTTTGACGCCGGCCAGCGGGCTGTTTACCAGTGTAAACTTGGTTGGGGCTGTCTCAGAGGCGGCGCAGGATGCCGAGTGTCTCGACCATCTCGACCAATTCGAACTGACCGGAAGCGAGCGCTAATTTGTAGATGTCGTAAGGTGCCTGGCCACCGTCTTCCGGGTTGGGAAAAATATCGTGAATGGCCAGGTAGCCGCCGGCGACGATATGTCGGGACCAGCTGCGGTAGTCGGTAAGTGCTGCCTCCAGCGAGTGGCCACCGTCGATAAACACGAGACCCAGAGGAGTATTCCAGTGGCGCGCGGCGACCGCCGTTGGCGCGACCACCGGCACCACGTGATCCTCCAGTTGTGCGGCGCGCATATTCGTGCGAAACGTGTGGAAACTGTCCATCAACTGGCTGCGATCATCGAACAGTTCGCGGTCGTGGTACTCCTCACCGGGTTGATGTTCTTCTGACCCCCGGTGGTGGTCCACCGCAAACAGGGTATTGCCCATCAGTTTGCAGGCACTGCCCAGGTAAATCGTGGATTTTCCGCAATAGCTGCCCACTTCCAGGCAGGGGCCGCGGTCACTGGCATCGGCTGCCAGCCGGTAGAGCGCTTTGCCTTCGGCATCAGCGAGAAAGCCTTTCACGGTCGTGATATCCAGGGGGAGTTCCATCGGCAGGGCAGTATCCATAGCAGGGTAATCTCTGTGCGGTAGTTCGTAAGTTTTGCGAGACGTTACGTGCATTAGCGCACTTTGGCAATGTGCGGGAGAGACAGCTTTACTGGCAGAAATTGCAAGCCTGGATTTCAGAATAAAAGCAGATCCCAGTACCGGCGGTAGCTGGGCAGCGATTGTTTATCGCGAGCGGGTAGACACGAGCCTGATACCGAAACAACAAGGCGCACAATGCGAAAAGATCATAGACCATACTGGCTCAAACGCGCGCTGATCAATTTCCGCAATTGGCGCAGTCGGCATTTCCTTTTGCCGCAGTTTGACGCCATCGGCTGCGAGCCTGAAATCATGCACCCGGCTTCAGTCAAAGTGTTTGGCAGTAACATTTGCCTGGGGGATTTTCCGCACCTGATATCGACACCGGATAATTGCATTCGCTTTACCGCCATGGGGCATCGCGGTGGTGATGCGTATATCACGATTGGTGACTACGTGCTGATTTCCCCGGGGGTGCGTATATCCGCGGGAGAATCCATCACCCTCGGTGATGCCTGCATGCTGGCCGCCAATGTGTATATTTCCGATTCCGACTGGCATGGGATCTATAACCGTACCCGGCCGTTTCGCTGCACTGCACCGGTTGCCATTGGCAACAATGTCTGGATAGGCGACAGCGCGATCATCTGTAAAGGGGTGTCCATCGGTGATAATTCGGTTGTCGGGGCGGGCAGCGTTGTCACCAGAGATGTACCGGCGAATACCGTGGTGGCTGGGAATCCGGCCCGTGAGATCAAGCAGATCAATCCGCGCCGGCGGATGATTACCCGGGAGGCGCTGTTTGCGGATAGCTTCCGGCAGGCGCACAATCTGGACGAATTGGATAAAATGCTGCTCACAGGCAATGGCCTGTTGGGTTGGCTGAGGTCGCAGCTGTGGCCGAGGCGCGGGGATTAACGCAGTTTGGATATCGAATAACAATGCATAAACAGGGCAGTGTGGTACTGATCGGGATGCCTGGGGCGGGCAAGAGTACGGTGGGTGTGTTGCTGGCGAAAGAGCTGGCGAAAGATTTTGTGGATACGGATGTATTGATTCAGCTGCGGGAAGACAAGACGCTGCAGGAAATCATGAACGAGTCTGATTACCTGAATCTGCGCCGCATTGAAGGGGAGGTGATTGCGGAGGCGGAGCTGCCCAATCATGTCATTGCCACCGGCGGCAGCGCGGTGTACAGCGAGGAAGGCATGCGCAATCTGCTGTCTTTCGGGCCGGCGGTGTTTCTTAACTGTTCGGCTGATGAGCTCCGTCGCCGGATCCACAATTACGAGAGCCGCGGAATCGCGAAGGCTCCAGGGCAGAGTTTTGAAGCGCTTTTCGAGGAGCGTCAGGCGCTGTATCGCCGTTACGCCGATATTGTGGTGGATTGCGATGGCCAGGACCTGGAGCAGGTGCTGGGGCAGGTGATTGCCAGGCTTGAGGCCCGCTAAGCGCTTACGTGCCTGGAAACCTACCAGGGCGGACAGGCGCCTCTCTCGCCATTCCTGGCTCGCCCCGGGTCCATCGCTGCGCAGGGGATGCCGGGGCGAGCCCGGCGCGACGGGTGTTGATGTTTCTGTGGCGCCCGCTTAGAGCGGCAACTGCGTGGTGTACTTGACCTGCTTCAACGCAAAGGTAGAGTTCACCGATGCCACATTCGGCAAATGCACCAGCGAGCGCTTCAGCAGCTGTTCGTAGTGCTCAACGCTGTCCACCACCACACGCAGCACATAGTCCTTATCGCCACTGGTGGAGTAGCACTCCACAACTTCCTGTACGTCCTGTACCGCCGATTCAAAATTATTCAAAGAATCTTCATCGTGGTTGTGTATGGTGACGTAGCAGTATACTGTGACCCCAAGGTCAAGTTTGCGCGGATCCAGGAGGGTGACGCGGCCACGGATGATACCTTCGGCCTCCAGGCGCTTGATGCGGCGCCAGCAAGGTGTGTGGGACAAACCCACTTTGTCTCCCAGCTCAGCCATGGAATAATCGGCGTTCTCCTGCAGCGCCCTCAGAATCTTGCGGTCGAAATCATCCAGGTCGGTTGAGCGCTTCATATAAACTCCTGTCCTACAGTTTCACTATTGGCCGAGATGGCTGTCATAATTTTACGTGCAAACGTGTAAATAAAGCAATGTTTCAATGCGCTTTAAGCACTAGTATGACCTGACCACGCCGTCGCTATCTTTGGCAGCCCTGGCCGGCACAGACCCGGCCCGATCAATCTGGCGCCAATTTCGGCGATGCGCGTCCCGAATCACAATAATTAGCGGAAGCCCGTGTCCAAGACGGTGCTTCAACGATCAGCGGGAAGAAGTAGGCGTATGAACGAGCAGAAGGTGAATGCCGGATCTCAGGCCGAGGAACAGCAAGGTCTGGATCAGGCGATCAGCGGCAAATCGACGGCAGCGAAAGCCGTCTCTCTCGACGACCGATACACCACCCTCAAGGGGCGAGTGCTGTTATCGGGCATTCAGGCGCTGGTGCGCCTGCCCATTGACCAGATGCGTATCGATGCGGCGCGGGGTCTCAATACCGCCACGTTTATTTCCGGCTACCGCGGCTCCCCTCTGGGTGGGTACGACCAGCAACTGGCTCGTGCCAGTAAACTCCTCGATCAGTTCAATATCCGTTTTACCCCCGGTGTCAACGAAGAGCTTGCGGCGACCTCTGTGTGGGGCTCGCAGCAGGTGGGCCTGTTTGAAGGGGCTGAAGTCGATGGTGTCTGCGGTATCTGGTATGGCAAGACCCCGGGCGTCGACCGCTCCTGCGATGCCTTCCGCCACGCCAATGCGGCGGGCTCGTCGCCGAAAGGCGGGGCACTGATCATCGCCGGTGACGACCATGGCTGTAAGTCCTCCTCGTACCCCGGTCAGTCCGAATTCGCTTTTGTGGATATGCATATCCCGGTACTGAACCCGTCCACGGTACAGGAGGTACTGGACTACGGGCTGTACGGTCTGGAGTTGTCCCGCTTCAGCGGTTGCTGGGTGGCGATGATTACGCTGGCGGAAAATATGGACAGCGCCTCCACCGTGGATGTGGACCCGGCTGGAGTCTCGTTTGAATACCCGGAGATCGAGCGCCCGGAGGGCGGGCTGAATATCCGCAAGCAGGATAACCCTCTCGAGCAGGAGGAGCGCCTGTGGCGTTACAAGCGCCCGGCGGCCCTGGCCTTTGCCCGCGCCAACCAGCTCAACAAGCTGGTGTTGGACAACCCCAATGCCACCCTTGGCATCGTCACTGCGGGTAAGGCGCACCTGGATCTGATGCAGGCGTTTGAGGATATGGGGATTGATGAGGCGCGCGCCCGCGATCTCGGTATCCGAATTCTCAAAGTGGGTATGACCTATCCCCTGGATGTACCGGGGATTCAGGAATTCGCCCGGGGCCTCGATTCTCTGCTGGTGCTGGAAGAGAAGCGCAGCCTGATGGAAGTACAGCTGAAAGAGGAGCTGTACAACGTGCATCTGCGGGACCCCCATTTCCCGCGTATCCTCGGCAAGGTGGACGAGCACGATAAGCCGCTGCTGCCCATGTACGGCGAACTGTCGCCTGCGGTCGTGGCGCAGGTGCTCGGTTACCTGCTGGGGGAAGACAGGCTGCACGATCGCGCCAGGCACCGTCTGATGCGGCTGGATGCGCTGGCCGAGCGGATTTCAGCCCAGGCCGGTTCCAGCGTGGCGCGTCTGCCCATGTTCTGTGCCGGTTGTCCTCACAACCGCTCCACCCGTGTCCCCGAAGGCAGTCGCGCCCTGGCGGGCATTGGTTGCCACTATATGGCCCAGTGGCTGGACCGGGAGACTTACACCTTTACCCAGATGGGTGCGGAAGGGGTCAACTGGATCGGCCAGGCGGCGTTTACCAGTGAGCCACATGTATTCGTAAATCTCGGGGATGGAACCTATTTCCACTCGGGAATTCTTGCCATTCGCGCGTCCGTCGCGGCCAAGGTCAATATCACCTACAAGATTCTGTTCAACGATGCGGTGGCGATGACCGGTGGTCAGCCCCACGATGGTGAGCTGCACCCGGATATGATCTGTCGCCAGGTACTGGCGGAAGGGGTCAAGCGAGTGGTGTTGGTGATGGACGATACCGACAAGTACAAGGGTGCCCTGAGCTTCCCGTCGGAAGTGGAAGTTCGCCACCGGGACCATATGCCTGCGGTGATGAAAGAGTTGCGCGAGGAGCCTGGCTGTACCGTCATTATTTACGATCAGACCTGCGCCACTGAGCTGCGCCGCAAGCGCAAGCGCGGACTTTTGCCGAAGGCCGAAGGGCGCCCGTTTATCAATGAGCTGGTGTGCGAAGGCTGCGGCGACTGCGTCACGCAATCCAGCTGTATTGCCGTTGAGAAGGTCACCACGGCGCTCGGCGACAAACGCCGGATCAATCAGACCGCGTGTAATCAGGACATGTCCTGCGTAAACGGCTTCTGCCCGTCGTTCGTGACCGTGAAGGGCGGAAAACTGAACAAGCGTGCAGGCGTCGGTGACGCTCTGTGCCAGGCGGCGGACAAATTGCCGGCCCCGCAGATGCCGGATCTGAGTGAGCCGTTCAACCTGTTGGTAACCGGCGTCGGTGGTACCGGGGTGGTCACCATCGGTGCACTTCTGGCCATGGCGGCGCACATTGAACAGAAAGCCTGCAGTACCCTGGATCAGACCGGCCTCGCGCAAAAGGGTGGGGCGGTGTATTCCCATGTGCGCTTTGCAGATCGCCCGGAATCTCTGAAAGCCGTGCGTATTTCCGATGGCCGCGCAGATGCATTGATGGCCTGTGACCTGATTGCCGCGGGCAACCTTTCCGCGAGTCTCGCCAAACTGGATGAGACCCACAGCCGTGCGGTGGTGAATACCCACCTGAGCCCAACGGCGGCATCGGTTCTGGGGCGTGAAGATATTCATTCACCGCAGGCGGTGCTGGACACCATCAAGGATGCCGTGCTGGAACTGGATGTGGTCGAGGGGCACACCCTCACCAAGGCGGCACTGGGAGACACTCTTGCGGCGAATATTTTCATGCTCGGTTTTGCCTGGCAGAAAGGTCTGATCCCGCTGGGGCTCGATGCCATTCGGGAAGCGATCCGCCTCAATGGTGTGGCGGTAGAAAGTAATCTGCAGGGGCTGGCGGCGGGCCGGTTGGCGGCTGCAGATCGCAAGGCGCTGGATCAATTGCTGTCGAAAGAGGAAGAGGTTGTTCTGCCGCAAGGACTTGAAGCGATCGTCGCCCACCGGGTGGGGCATCTGACCGGTTATCAGGGTGCGGCGCTGGCTCGCCGTTACCGCAATCTCGTCGACAAGGTAAAGGGCGCAGAGATTCTCAAGGTGCCGGGCAGTGAGGCTCTGGCCGAGGTGGTCGCTCGGAATTACGCCAAGCTTCTTGCTTACAAAGATGAGTACGAGGTGGCTCGCCTGTATTCTGATGGCCGTTTTGTCGAATCTCTGAAAGAGAACTTTGCCGGAGACTTCGAACTGGAATTCAATCTGGCACCACCACTTTTGAGCCCGTTCGATAAAAATATCGGGCGCCCGCGCAAACTCAAATTCGGTGGCTGGATGCACAAGGCGTTTGGTGTGCTGGCAAAGTTTCGATTCCTACGCGGCAGCGCGCTGGATATTTTCGGTTACACCGCAGAACGCAAGATGGAGCGTGGCCTGATTACCGAATACGAAAAAATTGTCGACGAAGTACTTGGCCGACTGAATGCTGAGAATCATGCGGCGGCGATAGAGCTGCTGAGCTATCCAGATCAGATTCGTGGTTACGGTGTAATCAAGGAAGAGAACGTACAGCTTGCGCAGCAGGCGCGCAATCAGGCATTGCAGCGTTTCTATAATCCGAAGGCGGAAGCCCCGGGCACATCACAAGTGGAAGTATTTGATCCGGCCAAGGCACAGCAGGTCGGTTAAGTTTCAGGTTGTTCAAACTAAAAAGCGAGCTAAACAGCTCGCTTTTTTGTTTCTCCCGGCAGGATTGCAGGCTCTTCGAAAAGCTGGTTACCATCCCATCTGTACACGTATGCCAAACTGGTTGGTGCCATCGCCGGTAAAATCATCGTCACCAAAGATCATATTCATCATCACGCGCACATTGCGATTGGCGTAGTAGTTTAGGCCGATCTGTGCACTGCTGGCTTCGAGACTGTGAATGTCGCGGTTTTCCATGGTGTCATAGCGAGCGGTCAGCTCCCAAGCTCCGCCCCACAGGCCATCTCCGGAGGGTTTGGCCGAATTGAACGCGCCGCGTTTTTTGCTGTAAGGCTTGTGTTCACCGGTAATCATCCAGCTGCCCTGCACATACCAGGTGTGCACGGACTGATCGTCGATATAACAGCCAAACATCGCGTCGCAGTAGAAGGGTGGTGGCGCGCCAAACTCGTCTTCAAATTCTATTTCTGTCAGGTAGTAATCCGCCTCAAATTCCCCAAGTGCGTATTCCGCCTGGAGGTAAAACGGTCCGTAACTGCCAGCGATTTCAAAGCCAGCATAGGAGGCGTCCTCGCCCAGATCACCGGGTGTCAGCGCCACAAGCTGCGATGGGCCACGACGTCCCGCATAGTCGGCTTCGGCGTATAGATCACCAGAGTCACGGTTGGCATTTTCAAAACTGATAGAGGTGCCCAGGTGGAATACTGCATTGTCGGTATTGATTGGGGCCCAGGCCAGTCGTCCCGCGGCGCCGACTCCTTCATTGCGAGATTCGGCAGCGTCGCGAAGGTTGAAGGCCATCATTCCGAGGGTGAAGCAGTCCAGTACGCCAGTCCAACCGATTCCCTGCTGGAACTGGTAACCGTCATACAGGCCGGTGGCGCTGGAGAAAGGGCGCTCCAGCATGGTGATCTCATTGGAGCTGGTCATTTCCGCCATGGAGCGGAAGGGCTTGAACTGCCCGATGCGAACCTCGCCATCCAGGAATTTATGGGCAATGAATACGTCGCGAAAGCCCGCGTGCGTGTCGCCTGCGGCAAAGTCCTGCTCCAGCACATATTTCCAGTCGTAGATACTGCCTTTCAGGGTGATTCGTGCGCGACGAAATTCGGTGGTACTTACGGGATCTTCGATATCGGTGTCGAAAAGGTAGGTGTCAAAGTGGATGCGCCCCCCCAGCGAGGCAGAAAAATTGCCGTCGTCCGAAGTAATTTTCAGTCCGCCTTTGGTTTCCGCCTCGTCGGCGACGGCGGTGATGGAGAGCAGGCTGTAAGTGGCCACGGCGAGAGCCTTGCTGACCGTCCCTGTAACTGAGGCTTTCATTGAGACTCCTGAGCACAACAGTGAAAAAGCGATGGTGAAAAAATAGCGGCGCATGGAAACATAATTGGGGGTAGAAATGAAATGTTTCTGTAATGTCGTCAGGAAAAGCCATGAAAGGCTTATCCCAAAGCGCCGGTTCGCAGAAGGATAATAGTTCACCAGTGTGTGGGTACTTTGCGCGTGACGCCCGAAAGGTAGCGGAAAGCGCAGAATGCTACGGGTTAATTGCTTTGGCGGCGGGAGTGCCCGGCGATTGATGTGTGGCGCCGGGCTCTGAGGGGGTCACGGGGAGTGGGTGGTGTTTCGCAGCTTATGGTGCACTAGATCTGATCGATCGAATAGCCGGCCTTTTCCAGTAGCTCTGTAACGGATCCTTCACCCACAAGATGTCCGGCACCAACTACCACAAACAGGGTGTTGTGATTCGCGCTGAAGTCGCGGATCTTTTCCGCCATATCGCGATTGCGTTGATAGAAAAGCTTGTCAAAAAGTGGGGCATATGACGGGTTTTCCTCCAGGCTTTCACGGATCACCAGGTCGTAGATGTCATTTTGGTCGCCATTTTTCCACGCCTTGGTGATACGCGGGACAAAGCTGTCCATCTCTGAAACCTGCTCCAGTGTCTGCTGCAGATATAACTCCGGGTTGTCGAGGTTATTCAGCATCTCGATTTGTCCGAGCACGCTTTCCAGCTCGAGGATGGTTCCATTACTGCGGTGTGCCTGGGTGAGAAAATGGCGGTCGATACCCGCTTTGGGGTCGAGACCCCGCGCCTGCATTTCGACCATGCTGAGTGTGATCATGGCAATTGCCGGACGCAGTCGACTGAAGTTTTGCTCGGGAATCTGTCTTTTGCTCAGCCAGTCCTGCAGCTGACGGTATACCGCAGGTGAAATGTGATCTTTCAGTTGTTGGCCGGCGGGGTATACGGATTCCTGCATGATTTTCATTTGCAGTGCCGGGTCAGATTCCATGGCCAGAATATCGGCCTCCACCACCAGTGCATCACTACTGGAATAGGCGCGCTCAATCTGTTCGCGCAGGGGGTAAAAGCTCTTGTCGGCGAGATGGATGGAACCGAGTAAAAAGACGCGCTGCTCACCCTTTTTTGCCTCTAGCAACAGCCCGCGGTCATTGGCTGCATGCGCGGTGCTCAGGCCAAAACACAGAGCCGTAAATAGAACCACGGAGCGGGCAAGTCGGTGCGTAAATAGGCGTGCACCAATGGCGTTCGCGGTGGAGAAAAATGCTGCGTTCAGAATGGTCATTCTTGTATTTCCTTTCACGACTGTCCGTATTATCTGGCGGTACCCACAGGGTTGCCGAAGGTCATGATAACCCTCTTTCAGGCATCGGAGGTGACCGGATTCCGCAGGATTTGTGAACCGATGCGGGGAATATAAAAATGTGCCTTGTGGCGCAGAAATTGTCGGTACAATGTTTAGTACAGGACAGGAGTCGTTTAGGACTGAATTAGCATGCGGATTGTTCAATTGGTGCCGTCCATGGACGGAGACAAACTTGCCCAGGAAACACTGGAGTTTGCTCAGGAGCTGGCTCGTCAGGGGCATGAGTCTGTAGTGATCTCAGCAGGTGGTGATCTGGTTTCTCGCCTGACACTGCACAATTGTCAGCATCTGGAGTTGCCGATAGATCGCCGGGGGCTGATTAACGGTCGACTCCATCGCCGGCTGCGACATCAGCTTGAATCCCTGTCTGCGGATATTCTTCTGTGCCGCGATTCCCTGTGTAGCTGGCATGGGTGGAAGGTGTGGTCTAGGTTGCCGGATGTGGCGCGCCCGCGATTGGTCACGACGTTACAGCGCTGGCCCGCTGGAGGCCTGTTTAGCGGAGCCTGGATGAACAGTGCTGTGTCACGCGGTGAGCTGGTATTGGTGTCTTCGAAGGATCTCGCCCAGCGATTGTCCCAGCGTTTTTCCCTGCCGGTGTTGGAGGATGGCACCGCCAAGACCGGTATTCAGGTTTTGTACCGGGGCGTCAACACACGAGAACTGGACCGGCGCGCACCGGTATCCGGGCATTGGCAGCAACGCCTGCTGAACAGTTTCCCGCAGATCGAAGGGCGAAGCTGGTTGCTGCTGCCTGGGAGTATTGGCCCGGGGCGCGGGCAGGAGCGTTTTCTGGAACTGCTGGCGCAACTGAAGAAATCGCGCGAGGACCTGTTTGGCCTGGTTGTCGGAGAAGTGGTTCCCGGGCAGGAAAAATTTGCCCGGGGGTTAGAGCAGCGCGCCGAATCCATGGGGCTGGCTGAACATGTTTTGTTTCTCGGGGCGCGCAGGGATATGCGAGAACTATACGCCAGTGCGCGGATCACGTTTGATCTGGCTGCCCCGGCGCTTACCGATGGGCGAGTGATTTCCGAGGCTCTGGCAATGGGTTGCCCCGCCGTTGCGACCGGCGGCCCTGGGTTGGAATTACTGGAGCATTGTTTTCCGCAAGGCGTCGTGAGGGGTGCATCCGAGTCGGCAGACACCGGCTCGGAGCTCGGAAAGCTGGCTCAAACCTGTGAAGCCATTCTGGATACGGCGCAGCCGGTCAACTTTGCCGGTTTCAGCCTTGCGGAAACCACCGCGCAAGCGGTTCAGTGGTTTGGTGAGTTTACTGCGGAGTCTGCACAGCCGTTGGTAGTGGACTAGCGCTTTCAGATAGTGGCTTCCGGCAGCAGGCGGGTGTAAACCTGCCAGGTTGCCTTGGCCATGGAGTCTAGTGTGAAGCTGTCTGCTGCGCGCCCATACAGAGGCTCAAAGTCACTGCCAAGTTGGGCCCTGTGCAGGGCGCTGTGGATTTTTTCGGCGAGATGTTCAGGTTCTGTTGAGTTCAGAAGGTATTCCTCGGGCAGATAGTCGATCGCATTGCCCGCGCGATTGGCGAGTACCGGCTTTCGATGCAGCAATGCCTCAATCAGCGTGTAGGGTGTACCTTCCGCTTCGGCAGGGATTACCACCAGATCGGCTGCTTCCATAAAATGGGATACCACCCCGTTGCCGGAGAAAAACTCTACGCGGCTTTCCAGGTCTGCTGAGTCCGGCCTTATCGCGCTCAGACTTTTTACCTGCTGCTGCAGGTTTTCTTTCTCCGGACCTTCTCCCAATACCATCAGACGCACACCAGGCAGCGACGAAACCGCGTCGATCAGTTTGTCGACCGCACGGGCCTTGATCAGTCGGCTGGCGACCAGGATTGTGGGTTGCTCGGCGCCGAGTGACAGCGCGGCAGAGGGCGCGTTACTGGCCACTGGGAGATCCACACCGTTGGGGATGATGTGCCAATCCAGTTTCGAATTGGCGACCGTATTTTCGCTAATCGCTATGCGCGCGTCGAATGCGCTGGCGAGCTTGTCTCGCGGGTGCCGCACATTGTGCCGGGTGATGACCTGGTGGGTTTCCGTATAGGGTTGAACCGCGGCGAGCAACTGTGCAGATTTCGAGCCGTGGCCGTGGACAATCTGGTATTCACCTTTGCGAATCAGGTTGGCCAGGCGCCAAACCAGGTTCGGGTGATGGCGGCTGCGGTCGGTATTCAGCGGAATAAACTGAATACGCTCATCCAGGGTCTGGAGATATCTGGGGTGGGCAATTACCGCAACCTGCGCATCGGTATTGCGCGCCTGCCAGCGGGACAGGTCGGCGACATGCTTTTCCATACCGCCGTGTTCACGGCTGGCGATCAGGTGGCAGATGGTTTGAATCATACGGCTACACGTCCGATGTCGCTGCGCCGTATTTGGTTTATTGGTTCTCAGGCAGGATAGGCATGTTAATGCGGTATCGGTACGGCGCCAGACTGACCGTGCATCGTGCACGGTTCAGGAATGGCGTTATTGTCCCCCAGGGGTGTGACAGAATTTTGATGTAAATGTTACGGTTTGTTTTGTGTTGGTTGAAAAGTGACCAAAATTCTTTAGAACTTGGTGTGCCAGTTCAGTGAAGCAAAGTCGAATCCCGGGTTTGGGGAGTTGGTATAGCCATTGGAAAAATGGCTGTAACGCAGTGACACCGTGTGCCCGTTTTCCAGGGTGTAGCCACCTGCAAAATGTAGGGAGAAATTCAAGTTAGTTGACAGGTCGATGGCGCCGAAGCTCCGCTCGGTAAGGTAGGCAGCCCCGACACCCACTTCACCGAAAATCCCTTTTGCTTCTTGCTGTGGGTACCAGCGGAGCACCGGCTTTAATTCCCAGATCTGCTGCTTCTGGTCTTCGCCCCGGTAGTCAATCCACATATGGCTATAGCTGACCTGAGCCCACCACTGAAAGTGATGGTTACTCGGGTAGTCATAAAACTGATAAGACCAGTTCACGCCGACCATGTCGGAGCCCGCGATCGACTTCTGCTGGATCAGCGCACTGCCGAGGCCCTTACCGCCGCTCAGTATCAGCTCCTGAGCGCCTTCGCGCCACACTGCACCGGCGTGGGTTGTCGCTGAAGTCAGGGCCAGGTAAACACCGGTTGCCACCAGTGCAACAGCTTTTTTCCAATAGGAGAGTGATGGTGTGGGCACAGGGGCCGACACGAAAGAGTAGGGCATGATGTAGTCGCCGGTTATCGCTGTTAGAGGCAGTATTACAAGGTTAGCCGGAAACGAAATGAAGGCAAGCAGGCGCCCCGTTTCCGGGGCCCTGTTGTTACAGAAATGGCCGCAACCTTAGCGCCACTGACGCTTCAGTTGTCGCAGTGCATCGGAATGTAACTGCCGTGCTCGCTCCTGACTAAGGCCTAGTTGCTCACCAATGACCCGGAATGAGCAGTCCCGGTCCGAGATGAGTCCGTAGCGCAAGCTGAGAACGGTGCGCTGGCGTGGTGGCAGCTTGGCAACCGCGTCCCGCAGACGCTGGGCCAGTTCCTGATTGGAAACCAGCTCGTCGGTATTGAACATATCTCCCGCGGGGGCATAGTCCAGCCGCGTGCTGTTCTGGTCGTCGGAAATCGGATCATCCAGAGAGCCGGTTGGGCCGGGTAACTTAAGCAGGCTCTGCACGCGCTCCAGGTCGAGCCCCGTCTGTTTCGCCACATTTTCATCGGAGGCCGGTAGCCCTTCTGAGCGCACCTGGTTTATTGCCCGGTAAATATTGCGCAAATCGTCCTGCACATTGGCGGGCTGGCGTACCATGTCATCGTTGCGTCGCAGGGTCAGCTGGATTTCCTGCTGAATCCACCAATAGGCGTAGGTGGAAAAGCGGTAACCCATCTGGGGTTTAAAGCGCTCAATCGCCTTCATCAGGCCAACGTTGCCTTCCTGAATCAGGTCGATAAACGGCACCGAAGGATTGCGAAAACGCTTGGCGATGGCAATGACCAGTCGCAGATTGCACTGAATGAGCTTTTTGCGCTGCGCCTTGAATTTTTTCATCAGGTTTTGCAGGGCACTGCGGTCGCGCTGGGAGATATTACCGCTCGCTAACAGGTCGTCAGCTTTGGCAATAATCAATCCGTGATCGTAGGCCCCGGTACTCCCACGTTGCTCAACTCCTTCACTGCGCAAGTCCACCAGTGTCACGCCGCGTTTTTGCAGTAGCGCGATAATTTTTTCCTCCAGCTCCCGCAGTAGGCAGGTGGTGGTGTGTTCGTCTTCCGGGGTCAACAGGTCAAGCCGATAGAGATGCTTGAGGTAATTCTGCATCGGCGTGCCGACGTTATCGCCAAGGGAGTCTTCTGAGCCTGAGTCTTCTTCGATTGCCTCCGCGCGGGGTTGCATGGATGGATCCGGGTCTTCCTGTTGGAAGCTGCTCCCGGTTGCGTTGTTGCTATTTTCCTTCAGCCACTGGTCATCCCTTGTTTCAATATTTACTCGGGACAAAAGTCTGAACCTTATGCTGAGGCAGCGCAGTTTTACCTTGTGGACCACGCTGCTGCCGTAAAACTACCGGCGTCATCCTTTCGCAGGATCGCGGCATGGCGCAGAAATTGCCATGCGGACCAATTGACTATAGATGACTGCGTAGGGCCTGTGGAAACTGGCGCCGCAAAAATCGGGACCCGCGGGTACTGATGACTTGAGGAGGAGGAGTGGGATTGGTATTTAGCGGTAGAACCCCGCAGATTTCCGGGATTTCACCGCTTTTTGCCGGAGAATAACCTTTAGAGGTGTTCTCAGTTAACCGGTGCTGGCTTATTTGGTCCGGTTATAACCGCACCTGACGGTGCGGTTTTACCGACGTAGACGACTATCTGATGCGCTTGACCCGCAGCGAGCGGCCGCCCGTTGCCTTGCGCATAAAGAAGGAGCCCAGGGCTCCACGCTCCAGCGTGATCTGCTCGCCGTCGCGCCAGATGGCGCGGCCACTACCGGTTTGCCGCCACACCTGGCCGTTATCCAGCGTGAAAGTGTATTTCCCGTGGGCGCCTTCCACTGCGCTGGTAATCGTGGCCGAGATGGATTCCGGCGCGTCTTCAACGGCATCTTTTCCTTCGTGGCCAAAGCGCAGCTCGGCACGTGCCTTGAGATTGCCGGCAGCCTTGTCAAAGCACGCGAGTCGTTTTTGGTCATCGCTGAATTCAGTGCAGCGGCGCAGGGCGTCTTCCAGGGTTTCGGCGCTGGTGGTGGGCGGGAAAAAGGAAGCGATAGCGAGCAGAAGAAACAGAGGTGCCAGAAAAGGTTTGGGATAGGGCAAAGAGGTAGCGCCTATTTTTCGCATAATGTCAGGTCCGTTCGTTGGGTCTGTTGAATATTGCACCACTCGTGCACGCCACACAATGCAATTTGAGTTGCCTGTCACATTTCCGATTGGCACGCCGTGGAAGAATATTCGAGGCGTAAGCATACAAAAATCATAAAACATCATAAACAACACTCAGGGGTGTAGCCGAATATGAAAAAGCTGTTGATTCCCGCAATTGCCATTGCCGCCGTCGGTGGTTATTTCTATTACACCAACCTCGAAACGACTGCGCCGCAGGCGGAAGAGGTTGTTGTCGAGGAAGAGCTAATCGTTGACGAAGTCGAATCCGCCGTAGCAGAAGCAGAGGCGGCAGCAGACGACTCTCTTGAGGCCGCAGGCGATATGATGGCCTCTGCAGAAGGGGATGTATTTGCCGACGTACCAGAAGCCATGGGCCACGCTCTGGATGAAACGTCAGAGGCAATGCACGAGATGGCCGAGGAAGCGGAAGAGCTGGTTGAGGAAATTGATCACAGCGAAGAGTAACGCTCGCTACAGTTTACTTCTCGCTATCGTTTACTGCAGTCATTGAACAATACCCGAGTTGCGGGAGGAGTTATCCTTTTCGCTACCCGGGTATTTTTTTGGCAATTCATCGTAATGATTAGTGCTGCTGCAGGTTCTGCAGTGCCAGCCGCAGGAAGCCATCGGCTCTTTTCAGTGCGTGTTCCGCTTCCGCGCGCTCGAGTCCACTCAGTATCATCATGATGGCCAGCTTGGCGTTGTGATCGCAGCGTATCAGCACCTCATCGGCTTCCGCGTAGCTCACACCGGTGGCCTCGACAACAATTCGCCGGGTGCGGTCCACCAGTTTCTGGTTGGTGGCTTTCACATCCACCATCAGGTTGTAAAAGCTCTTGCCGATGCGAATCATGCTGGCGGTGGTAAGCATATTCAGCACCAGTTTCTGTGCGGTGCCGGCTTTCATGCGCGTGGAGCCGGTTAATACTTCCGGTCCCACCTCTGGCAGAATGGCGATGTCCGCTTCTTTGGCAATGGCTGCGGATTTGTTGCAGGCAAGGGCTACCGTTGTGCAACCGAGGCTGCGCGCGTAGCGCAACCCGCCGGTGACATAGGGCGTGCGCCCGCTGGCCGCAATCCCTACCACCATGTCCTTGCTGGTCAGCTTGATGCTGCGGAGGTCTTGTTCACCCAGGGCGGGGTTGTCTTCCGCACCTTCCTGAGCGCGGTGTACCGCCTGTTCACCGCCGGCGATCAGTGGCACCACCATCCCTTCTGGAACGCCATAGGTTGGAGGACATTCCACTGCGTCCAGCAGGCCGATACGCCCGCTGGTGCCGGCACCCATATAGATCAGGCGGCCGCCGGCCTTGAAGGCCTCTACCGCTTTATCCACCGCCTCCGCGATCTCCGGCAGTACTTGCCGCACCACGCCGGGGACACCGCTGTCAGCGTCGTTGATCTTCTCGAGAATCCCGTAGGTGGGGAGCAGATCGATGTCCTGAGTGTCCGGATTGCGGGACTCACTGGTAAGTACGCCCAGATCCTCTTTTTGAGTGTCGCTAGTGCGATTGGGTGCAGCGCTGGCGCCTGAACTGGCGATCGATTTGGAGCTGTGGTCGGTCATATCCCCTCGCCGGCGATTGATTTATGCCCGGAACCTGGCGGTCGACCTGAAATGCGTGTTGGTCGAGATTGGGGAAAGTGTAATCACCCGGGCTGCAGTGCACCACTGCAGCCCGGATCTTTCGAATTGACTGGGGAAGGAGGGGATCAACCCTGAGCGTTGAACTGCTTGCCGTTTACGCCAACGCTGTCGTCACCCATCAGGTACAGATAGGTAGGCATGATGTCTTCCGGTGTGGTCACCGAGGCCGGGTCTTCCGCCGGGTAGGCTGCGGCACGCATATTGGTGCGGGTGGCGCCCGGGTTGATACTGTTGACCCGGATATTGGAAACACCGTCCACTTCATCCGCCAGGGTCTGCATCATGCCTTCGGTCGCGAATTTGGAAACCGCGTAAGCGCCCCAGTAGGCGCGACCTTTCAGGCCTACACCGGAACCGGTAAAGATTACCGATCCCGCCTTGGATTCTTCCAGTAGCGGCAGCATTGCCTTGGTCAATCCGAACGCGGCATTCACGTTGATCTGCATCACCTGTTGCCAGGTCGCATAGTGGTAGTTGGCCATGGGGGTGCGCTGGCCGAGTACGCCGGCGTTGTGCAGCAGGCCATCTAAACGACCGAATTCCTGGTCTACGCCCTGGGCCAGGTATTCCAGCTCTTCCCAGCGTACTTCGGAAAGATCCACCGGCAAAATTGCCGGCTTGGCGCCGCCCGCGGCTTCGATTTCGTCATAGACCGCTTCCAGCTTAGGTACGGTGCGGCCAAGCAGAATAACCGTGGCACCGTGGGCAGCGAATGTTTTGGCGGCAACACGACCGATGCCGTCGCCAGCGCCGGTGACCAGAATAATTTTTTCTTTGAGCAGGTTGGCTGGTGCCTGGTAGTTGGAAATGATTTCGGACATTGCAGTATGCAGACTCGTTGATCGCGTATTTTTGTGGATATTGCGCAGTGCAACTATGGGTTCAGGTAGTGTTTTTGCAGCAGCGGCCAGATCTCTTCCGCGTGGTGGATCAGGTGGTCCGCCTGCCAATTTTCCGGGTCGTCACCGTTATCGATGTAGCCATAGCTGCAGGCGATGGTGGGCATTCCGGCGGCGCGGCCAGCCATGATGTCGCGCTCGTGATCACCGACGTAAATCGCTTCCGAGGGATCACAGCCGATGCGGCTGCAGGCGAGCAGAATGGGCTCGGGATCGGGCTTGCGATGGGTAACGTCGTCGGGGCAGATGATGGCTCCGGGGGTAGGGAGGTGCGCGAAGGCTTGCATCAGGGGAATGGTGTAGGCCGAGGGTTTATTGGTCACCACGCCCCAGGCGATACCGTTTTCCGCCAGTTGATTGAGCAGTTTTTCAATGCCCGGAAAGGGTACGGTATGTTTGGCCAGGTGCATCAGGTACAGGTCCAGCAGGCGTTGGCGCAGCATGTCGAACCCGGGTTGCCCTTCGTCGACGCCAAAACCCAGATGCACCATGGCGCGGGCGCCATTGGAGACCACTTCGCGAATGGTGGCGTCTGCCAGAGGCGGCAGTTTTTCCTGTTCGCGCAATTGGTTGAGCACCACCACAAAATCTGGAGCGGTGTCGAACAGGGTGCCGTCGAGATCAAAGAGTACAGCTTTCATAGTCGGGTAATTCTGGATTTATTCGGCGGGGCGAATGGCGTGCATCAGGTAGTTGACGTCGACGTCCCTCGGATTCAGTTTGTACTGTTTGGTGAGGGGATTGTAGGTCATACCGGTGATGTCGCGGGTTTGCAGGTCTGCTTCCCGTACCCAGCGCCCCAGCTCCGACGGGCGGATAAATTTGCCGTATTCGTGGGTGCCTTTGGGAAGCATGCGCAAGACGTATTCGGCTCCCACTACGGCAAACAGCCAGCCCTTGGGGGTGCGGTTGATGGTGGAGAAGAATACATGGCCGCCGGGTTTGACGAGCTTGGCGCAGGCACGGATCACGGAAGACGGATCCGGTACATGCTCGAGCATTTCCAGGCAGGTGACGATGTCGAAGTTACCGGGCTGCTTTTCGGCGAGCTCTTCCACGGGGATGCGTTGATAATCGATTTTTACGCCGGATTCCAGGGCGTGCAGTTTGGCTACATTGAGCGGTGCTTCGCCGAGGTCGATGCCGGTGACATCGGCGCCGCGCTGTGCCATGGCTTCGGTGAGAATGCCGCCGCCACAGCCTACGTCGAGTAGCTTCTTGCTGGCGACGGGGGCGCGCTGGTCGATGTAATTGGCGCGCAGGGGATTGATCTCGTGCAGGGGTTTGAATTCACCCTGCTGGTCCCACCAGCGGCTGGCCAGTTGTTCAAATTTGGCGATTTCCGCCGGATCTACGTTGATCATCAGATATGGGTTGCCATGTTGATGCTTTTAGATGGCCCTGTGGCGGCCGTGCTGGCGGTGGCTTCTCGCGGGACACGCCGTAAACCCATCCCTGGGGGCTCGGCTGCGGCCGTCCAGGCCGCAGACGGTCCCGCGAGAAGCCCCCGCCAGCACAGCCTTCAATCCTGAGAATTGTGCTCCGTAAGCGGATCCAGTTGATCGGGCTTAACTGCTAAGACCGGCGATTCTATCACGCCAGTTCGCCGCCCGTTGCTTCAGTTCTTCTTCATTTAGTGTGGTGAGTTTGCGGTCCTTCAGCAGCTGCTTGCCGGCAACCCACACATTGCGCACATGGTGACCATTGGCGGTGTAGATCAGCTGTGACAGTGGGTCGTGCAGGGGCTGCTGTTCCAGGGCGCTTAGGTCGATGGCACACAGGTCTGCGGCTTTGCCTACCTCAATGCTGCCAGTGGCATCGTCGATGCCCAGGGCGCGGGCGCCATTGATGGTGGCCATGGCGAGGGCCTGGTGGGCGGGGAGGGCGTCGGCCTGTCCGGAGACGGCTTTGGCCAGTAGTGCAGCGGTGTTGGTTTCCGCGAGCATGTCGAGGCCGTTGTTGCTGGCGGCGCCGTCGGTGCCGATGGAGACGTTGATGCCGGCTTCCAGCATTTTCGCCACCGGGCTGAATCCGGAGGCGAGCTTGAGGTTGGAGCGCGGGCAGTGGCTGATGTGGGCGCCGGTTTTCTGGATCAGGGCAATGTCATCGTCATTCAGCGCGGTCATATGTACGGCCAGGAATTGAGGGGACAGCAGGCCGAGTTTGTGCAGCCGTTCGGTGGGGCGCTGGCCGGTTTCGGCTACGGCTCGCTCCACTTCGCCGGCGGTTTCGTGCAGGTGCATCTGCACCGACATGCCCAGCTCGTTGGCGTAAATGGCGATTTTCTTCAGGGTCTCGTCACCCACGGTGTAGGGGGCGTGTGGGGCGAAAGCGAGGCCGATGCGGTGGTGGGAGCGGTAGTCGTCGCGCAGTGCCAAGCCTTTTTCGATGGCATCGTCGCCATTTCTGGACCAGTTGTTGGGGAAGTCGATGATTGGGAAGGCGATCTGGGCGCGCATGCCGGCTTCGCGGACGGCGGCGGCGGTGGCTTCCGGGAAGAAGTACTGGTCAGAGAAGGCGGTGGTGCCGCTTCTGATCATTTCCGCCATGGCGAGTCTGGAGCCGTCGCTGACAAACTCCGGGCCAACCCACTGCTGCTCCGCGGGCCAGATATGTTGTTCCAGCCAGGTCATCAGCGGGTAGTCGTCGGCGTAACCCCGCAGCAGGCTCATGGCGGCGTGATTATGGGTGTTGATCAGCCCTGGAATCAGCAGCTGATCACCCAGTTGCAACTCTTCTTTCGGCGCGAAGCGATTGCGGGCCTCGCTGCTTGGCAGGATGGCGGTAATGATGCCATTGGTGATGGCCAGTGAGCAGTTTTCGTACACCCGCTTTTCCGGCACCACCGGAATAATCCAGCGGGCGTGAATCAAGGTATCGATCGGTTGTTTTTTGTGCGTTTTTTCAGCGGTTGCGTTGCTGTTTGCCATGGCTGCTGTGCGTTTTTTGTTCCGTTGGAAAGGCGGAGACTTTAACCGCGGGAAGGTGCGTGAACAAGTCTCTACAAGTCGTCCTACCGCGCGCCAATTGTGCTAGAATCGCCCGCTTGATCGGGGTCCGTGACTCGCTGGCCCCACCAGTTCCCAGCCTGTTGTTGCGTCTCCCCCAGAGAAGGGTGGTGGCAGCGGGCGTAGCCGGGGCCTGCCCCGCGGGCGGCGTTAACGATAAGGAATGCCTGAAAATATGGGCGAATTAGCCAAAGAAATTTCTCCGATCAATATCGAAGAAGAGCTGAAGCAATCCTACCTCGACTATGCGATGAGCGTGATTGTGGGCCGTGCGTTGCCAGATGTGCGCGATGGCCTGAAGCCGGTGCACCGGCGCGTGCTCTACGCGATGAACGAACTCAAAAACGACTGGAACAAACCCTACAAAAAATCTGCCCGTGTGGTGGGTGACGTTATCGGTAAATACCACCCGCACGGCGACAGTGCGGTGTACGACACCATCGTGCGTATGGCACAGCCGTTCTCCCTGCGTTACATGCTGGTAGATGGCCAGGGTAACTTTGGTTCCATCGACGGTGACAGCGCGGCCGCCATGCGTTACACCGAGATCCGTATGGACAAGCTCGCCCACGAGCTTCTGTCGGATCTGGATAAAGAAACCGTTAACTTTATCGACAACTACGACGGCTCCGAGCAGATGCCGGAAGTACTGCCGTCGCGCGTGCCGAATCTGCTGGTCAACGGTTCCTCCGGTATTGCAGTGGGCATGGCCACCAATATCCCGCCCCACAATATGAGTGAGGTGGTAAAAGGGTGTCTGGCACTGATCGATAACAGTGAGCTGTCCATCGATGAGTTGATGGAGTACATCCCGGGCCCGGATTTCCCTACTGGTGCGATCATCAATGGTCGTGCGGGAATCCTGATGGCCTACCGCACCGGTCGTGGACGTATTTATATCCGCGCGAAGGCGGAAGTGATCCGCGATGACAAGACCAATCGCGAAACCATCATTATTCACGAGATTCCCTACCAGCTGAACAAGGCGCGCCTGATCGAGCGTATTGCCGAACTGGTAAAAGAAAAGAAAATCGAAGGTATTTCCGAGCTGCGCGACGAGTCTGACAAGGACGGCCTGCGCGTGGTGATCGAGCTCAAGCGCGGTGAACTGGGTGATGTGGTTCTGAATAACCTCTACGCCCAGACCCAGCTGGAAAGCGTGTTCGGCATCAATATGGTGGCGTTGGTGGACGGCCAGCCCAAGTTGCTGAACCTGAAACAGCTGCTGGAATACTTTATCCGTCACCGCCAGGAAGTGGTGACCCGCCGTACCGTATACCTGCTGCGCAAGGCCCGTGAGCGCGGTCATATTCTGGAAGGTCTGGCGATTGCCATCTCCAATATCGACCCGGTGATCGAGCTGATCAAGGCCTCCGCCACTCCGGCAGAGGCCCGCGAAGCGCTGCTGGCCAAAGGCTGGCCGGTGGGTGAAGTGGAGCAGTTCCTGGAGCGCGCTGGCGCCGATGCCTGCCGCCCGGACGACCTGCCGAAAGAATTTGGTATGCGTGACGGCGCCTACTATCTGTCGCCGGCTCAGGCCCAGGCCATTCTCGAGCTGCGCCTGCACCGCCTGACCGGTATGGAGCACGACAAACTGCTGGCGGAATACAGCGAGCGCCTGGAACAGATCGCCGAATACCTGGAAATTCTGGGTAGTCCAGAACGTCTGATGCAGGTAATCCGTGAAGAGCTGGAAGTGCTGGAAAAAGAGTACGGCGATGAGCGTCGTACCGATATCGTGGCTTCCCGTCAGGATCTGTCTGTAGAAGACCTGATTACTCCGGAAGACAAGGTAGTAACCATTTCCCACGGTGGCTACGCCAAGAGCCAGCCGCTGGCGGACTACCAGGCCCAGCGCCGTGGCGGTATGGGTAAATCCGCCACCCAGGTAAAAGACGAAGACTTCGTCGAGCACCTGCTGATTGCCAACTCCCATGACACCATTCTGTGCTTCTCCAACAAGGGCAAGGTGTACTGGTTGAAGGTGTATGAAGTGCCCACCGCCGGTCGCGCTTCCCGTGGTCGCCCAATGGTAAATATGCTGCCACTGGAAGACGACGAGCGTATCAGCAGCCTGATGCCGGTGTCCGAGTACGATGAAGACCACTTTATTTTCTTCGCCACCGCCAACGGCACCGTGAAGAAAACCCCGCTGACGGCATTCTCCCGTCCGCGTAGCGTTGGCCTGCGCGCCATCGAGCTGGAAGAAACCGATCGCCTGGTGGCCACTGCGATTACCGATGGAAAGCAGGATGTGTTGCTGCTGACCAGTGCCGGTAAAGCGGCCCGTTTCGCCGAAGAAAACGTGCGCTCCATGGGTCGTGTTTCCCGCGGTGTGCGCGGTATCCGCATGGCCGAAGGCGTACACGTGATCGCTATGGTGATCCCGGAAGAGGGTGGCTCGGTGATGATGGCAACCGAAAATGGCTACGGCAAGCGCACCGCCACGGCGGATTTCCCGACGAAAGGTCGCGGCAACCAGGGTGTGATTGCGATTGCTTCCAGCGAGCGCAATGGTGCGCTGGTGGGTGCCTGTCAGGTGCATTCCGGTGAGGAAATTATGCTGATTTCCGATCAGGGCACCCTGGTGCGTACCCGGGTCGATGAAGTTTCTGAGCTGGGTCGTAATACTCAAGGTGTTCGCGTGATCCGGCTGAAGGAAAATGAGAACCTGGTGGGCCTGGCGCGGATTCAGGAGAGTGAAGGTGACGAGGGCGACGAGGGTGAGGCAGCCGAAGGCGGCGCTGCCGAGGAGTAACCTCTGAACCGGATTTATCTCGAAAAAGGCTGCGAATACTCGCGGCCTTTTTTGACTTTAGCGGCCGGGAATGTGTTAGTGGCGAAAGGTCTGTAATCGCAAGTGCTAAAAGTGGGGTTTGCCCATCTCGACATTGCGACTGAGGCCAAAGAATTTATCCAAGTTTGTTTTTCTCTGTGGAAGTGAATCGATGAGAAAGTTTAATTTCTGTGCGGGACCTGCGGCGTTGCCGGAGCCGGTATTGCGGCAGGCACAGGAAGAATTGCTGGACTGGCAGGGGTTGGGTTGCTCCGTAATGGAGGTCAGCCACCGTTCGCCGGAGTTTACCGAGGTGGCAGAAACCGCTGAGCAGGATCTGCGCGATCTGCTGGCCATTCCGGACAACTATAAAGTCCTGTTTTTGCAGGGCGGTGCTACCGGTCAGTTCAGCGCTATCCCCTGGAACCTGCTGGGTGGTGGCAGCAAGTCCGCTGACTATATCCATACGGGACAGTGGGCGGACAAGGCCATCAAAGAGGCCCAGCGCTACGGCCAGGTGAACATCGTCGCCTCCTCGGAAGACCGCAATTTCAGCTATGCGCCGGCGGCGGATAGCTGGCAGGAAAGTAGTGATGCCGCTTATTTCCATTACACGCCGAATGAAACCATCGGCGGTGTGGAGTTTCCGTATATTCCGGACGTAAAAAGTCCGCTGGTTGCGGATATGTCTTCCTGCATTCTGTCTCAGCAAATCCCGGTCGATAAGTTCGGTTTTATTTACGCCGGTGCGCAGAAAAATATCGGCCCGTCCGGTATTGCCGTGGGTATCGTGCGCGACGATCTGCTGGATCGCGCGCTGCCGGATATCCCGCGCAGCCTGAACTGGAAGATCGCCGCAGACGGCGGTTCCATGGATAACACGCCGCCGACCTTTGCCTGGTACCTGTCCGGCCTGGTGTTCAAATGGCTGAAGGCGCAGGGCGGCGTTGCTGCCATGGCGGAGCTGAGCGAGAAGAAGTCTGCCTTGCTGTACGACTTCCTCGACCGCAGCGATTTCTTTTCCAGTCCGGTTTCTAAGGAAAGTCGTTCGCGCATGAATGTGCCGTTCGTTCTGGCAGATGAAAAGCTGGACAAGTTGTTCCTCGAGGAGTCCGAAGCGGCCGGCCTGTTGAATCTGAAAGGCCACCGTTCCGTGGGCGGCATGCGTGCGTCGTTGTATAACGCTGTGCCTTTGGCTGCAGTAGAGGCACTTGTCGCCTTTATGGCGGATTTCGAACAGCGCAACGGCTGATTACAGCTGCATATTGATTGAAAGGATTAGGTAAGAGGGCGAAAATTATGTCTGAAGAGAAGCCCAAGCAGGATGAGCGCCTGCTCGAACTGCGCGACCGTATTGACGGTCTCGACAGCGAAATTGCACGGCTGATTTCCGAGCGCGCGAACTGTGCGTTGGAAGTGGCGGAAGTCAAAAAAAAGAACGGTGAGAATGCGTTGTACTACCGTCCCGAACGGGAGGCGCAGGTATTACGCCGTGCCATGGAGCGCAATAAGGGGCCGCTGACCAATGAAGAGATGGCGCGGCTGTTCCGTGAAATTATGTCTGCCTGCCTCGCGCTGGAAGAGCCCGTCAAAGTGGCCTACCTGGGCCCGGAAGGTACCTTTACCCAGCAGGCGGCGCTGAAGCATTTCGGGCATTCTGCGGTTTCCAAGCCGCTGGCGGCTATCGATGAAGTGTTCCGCGAAGTGGAAGCCGGTGCGGTAAATTACGGTGTGGTGCCGGTGGAGAATTCCACCGAGGGTGTGGTGAACCACACCCTGGACAACTTTATGACGTCCAACCTGAAAATCTGTGGAGAGGTGGAGTTGCGTATTCACCAGCACCTGATGATTTCCGATATCACCCGCAAGGAATCCATTACTCGCATCTATTCTCATGCGCAAAGCTTGGCACAGTGCCGTAAATGGCTGGATTCCTACTACCCGAATGTGGAGCGGGTGGCGGTGGCCAGCAATGCGGAAGCCGCCAAGCGCGTGAAGGGAGAGTGGAATGCGGCGGCCATTGCCGGTGATATGGCGGCGGACATGTACGGCCTGAAAATCCTCAATGAAAAAATCGAGGACCGTCCGGACAACTCCACTCGCTTCCTGATTATTGGTACCCAGGCGGTGCCCGCCAGTGGCGACGACAAGACCTCCCTGATGGTCTCCATGCGTAACGAGCCGGGTGCGTTGCACGATCTGCTGGTGCCGTTCCAGACCCACAAGATCGATCTGACCCGGGTGGAGACCCGCCCGTCCCAGAGCGGTAACTGGACCTACGTATTCTTTATCGACTTCGTCGGCCACCGCGATATCGAGAATGTCGCCACTGCGCTGAAAGATGTGGGCGCCTGCGCTTCGGATATGAAAGTGCTGGGCTCTTACCCCCGCGGAGTCCTGTAAATGTCGAGAGCAGGGATGTTGGTGGGGCAGGATGCAGTCGCTGGGATTGGCCGTTTGGTCGTGGTCGGTATTGGTTTGATTGGTGGCAGTCTCGCGCTGGGATTGAAGGCGGCCAGTGGTTGCCGTCAGGTTATCGGCGTTGCCCGTCGTCCGCAGACCTGTGAGCAGGCGGTGGCGCTGGGTGTGGTGGATCGCGCGGTTACTGATATCGCGGAAATTCTGTCGGAGCTGGAAGCCGGGGATGTAATTTTCGTAGCGGTACCTACGCTGACGGTCGAGGCGGTATTCGCCCAGCTAAAAGACCGGGTGCCTGCGGGTGTCACCATTACCGATGGTGCCAGCGTAAAGGGCAGCGTGATTGCCGCGGCAAAAAATGTCTGGGGCGAAGTGCCAGAATTTCTGGTGCCGGGTCACCCCATCGCCGGCTCCGAGCAGAGTGGTGTGACCGCTGCTCGCGACGACCTCTATATCGCGCACCGCATCATTCTCACACCGCTGGAAAATACCGCGGGCGAGCACGTTAATCGCATCCGGAAAATGTGGGAAGCCGTGGGTGCAGAAGTGTTGAGTATGCCGGTGGATGAGCACGATGAAGTGCTCGCCGCTACCAGCCACTTGCCTCATGTGATTGCCTTTGGTCTTGTCGATACTCTGGCTCACGATGCGGAAAACGAAAATATTTTCCGTTATGCCGCCGGTGGCTTTCGCGATTTCACCCGTATCGCCTCCAGTGATCCGGTTATGTGGCGGGACATCATGCTCGCCAATCGCGATGCCATTCTGAAATCCATCGATCTCTACACCTCCAATCTGGGTTCTCTGCGCAGTGCCATTGCCAGCGGCGACAGCGAACAGCTGATGGGGGTGTTTACCCGGGCCAAGGCGGCGCGGGATCACTTCACCAAAATGCTGGCCAAAAAAGCGTATACGGAAACTATGGAAGCGAAGGAAGTAACTTTTATTGCCCAACCGGGCGGTGCGGTAAATGGCGATCTGCGAGTGCCTGGTGACAAGTCCATGTCCCACCGCTCGATCATGCTGGGCTCCCTGGCAGAAGGTGTCACTGAGGTAGAGGGATTCCTGGAAGGGGAGGACGCGCTCGCCACTCTGCAGTCGTTCCGCGATATGGGTGTGGTGATTGAGGGGCCGGTCAACGGCCGCGTTACCATTCACGGTGTGGGCATGCACGGTCTGCAGGCGCCTCCCGGGCCTCTGTACGTCGGTAACTCCGGCACTTCCATGCGTCTGCTGGCGGGTCTGCTTGCCGGTCAGAAATTCGATACCGTACTGACCGGTGACGAATCCCTGTCCAAGCGCCCGATGAATCGCGTGGCCAATCCGCTGCGTGAAATGGGTGCGGTTGTGGAGACCGGTGAAGAAGGGCGCCCGCCACTCAAGATCAAGGGTGGAAGCCAGTTGAAGGCGATTGATTACACCCTGCCCATGGCAAGTGCCCAGGTGAAATCCTGTGTGTTGCTGGCGGGCCTCTACGCCGATGGCGAAACCAGCACTACCGAGCCAGCACCGACCCGCGATCACACCGAGCGCATGCTGTCGGGCTTCGGCTACGAAGTGCAGCGCGACGGTCCCCGCGCCAGCCTGAAAGGCGGTGGCAAGCTGACTGCCGGCCACATCGATGTGCCCGCGGATATTTCTTCCGCCACCTTCTTTATGGTGGCGGCTTCCATTGCGCCGGGTTCCGACGTGCTGCTGCAGCACGTGGGTATCAACCCGACTCGCGACGGCGCCATCAATATCCTGCGCGCCATGGGTGCCGACATTACCCTGGAGAATCAGCGCGAAGTGGGCGGTGAGCCGGTGGCGGATATCCGCGTGCGTTACGCACCCTTGAAAGGCATCAATATTCCGCAAGACCAGGTGCCCCTGGCCATCGACGAATTCCCGGCGATCTTTGTCGCTGCTTCCTGCGCCGAAGGGGAAACCGTGCTGACCGGCGCCGAAGAGCTTCGGGTCAAAGAGAGTGATCGCATTCAGGCTATGGCCGATGGCCTCGAGATCCTGGGTGTGGACGCCAAGCCAACCCCAGACGGCATCGTGATTCAGGGTACAGGAGGTGAAGGCGCGGTATTTGGTGGCGGTGAGGTGGATAGCCTCGGGGATCACCGTATTGCCATGTCCTTCGCGGTAGCCGCTCTGCGTGCCGGTGCGGATATCGAAATTCGGCACTGCGCCAACGTGGCCACCTCGTTCCCCAACTTTGCCGCGCTGGCGACCGGCGCCGGAATGAAACTGGTGGTGCGCTGAGCGCATCGCCCTATTATCTGTATCACTAACGTAAGCAGTATCGAATCGTTATGACTGACACTTCCTCCCAGGCCCCCGTGGTCACCATTGACGGCCCCAGCGGTTCCGGCAAGGGCACCATCGCCAAGCTTCTCGCGGACAAGCTCGGCTACGCTTTGCTGGACTCCGGGGCGCTTTACCGTTTGACTGCGCTGGCGGCGCTCGATGCGGAAGTGGACCTGGGGGATGAAGATCGCCTGGCAGATATTGCCGGCAATCTGGATATCCGTTTTGCCATTGCCGGCGGTGAAGTGGCTGCGGTACTGGCGGGCAAGGATGTCAGCCGGGATATCCGCATGGAGCGGGTCAGTATGGCCGCTTCGAAGGTGGCCGCGGTTCCCGCCGTGCGCGAGGCGCTGCTACAGCGTCAGCGGGACTTTCGCGCACTTCCCGGGCTGGTGGCGGACGGGCGAGATATGGGTACTACCGTGTTCCCCGACGCGCCGGTCAAAGTGTTCCTGACGGCCAGCGCGGAAGAGCGCGCCCGCCGCCGCTTCGATCAGTTGCAGGGTAGGGGGGTTTCTGTTAGCCTCCGCGACCTGCTGGAGGACATCCGCGCCCGGGATGACCGGGATATGAACCGCGCAGCCTCCCCTCTAGCCCCGGCGGAAGACGCCGTGGTGCTGGATAGCACGGACATCGATATAGAGGGTGTTCTGCAAAAAGTGCTCGAACTGGTACAAAAACGTATCGACTGAGCCAGACTGACAACACCGTGCTAAAGCGCATCGGTGCTGGGCAGTCCAGACAATCTGTTTCTAACGTCAGCGGCCGGGATCAGCCAGAATTGCCCGGCCGCTGTCGTAATCTAACCCGCGTACTGGCAGCGCGGCGGGGTCTGAGCTGAAGATTGACTACGTTTTACAGTCATCCACGGCCGGGCCTACCCAAATAGGTATGAGTAATGACCGAGAACTTTGCTGAGTTATTTGAAGAAAGCTTGAAGAGTGTTGAGATGGCGCCTGGCGCTATCGTGACCGGTATGGTTATCGACATCGATAAAGACTGGGTAACCGTTCACGCGGGCCTGAAGTCTGAAGGTGTGATTCCTGCAGAGCAATTCAAAAACGAAAAAGGCGAAGTCGATCTGCAGATCGGCGACGAAGTACAGGTTGCCCTGGAAGCCGTAGAAGATGGCTTCGGTGAAACCCGTCTGTCCCGCGAAAAAGCCAAGCGCGCTGAAGCCTGGAAAATCCTCGACGCTGCACACGCTGCAGACGAAGTGGTTAAAGGTGTTATCAGCGGTAAGGTTAAAGGCGGCTTTACTGTTGACGTTGCCAACATCCGCGCGTTCCTGCCGGGTTCTCTGGTAGACGTACGTCCGGTTCGCGACACCGCGCACCTGGAAGGCAAAGAGCTCGACTTTAAAGTGATCAAGCTGGACGCCAAGCGCAACAACGTTGTTGTTTCCCGTCGCGCCGTGATGGAAGCAGCCAACAGCGAAGAGCGTGAAGCCCTGCTGGCCAGCCTGCAAGAAGGCATGGCGATCAAAGGTATCGTGAAGAACCTGACCGACTACGGTGCTTTCGTAGATCTGGGTGGTATCGACGGCCTGCTGCACATCACCGATATGGCTTGGAAGCGCATCAAGCACCCGAGCGAGATCGTGAATGTTGGCGACGAGATCGAAGTAAAAGTACTGAAGTTCGACCGCGAGCGCAGCCGTGTATCCCTGGGCCTGAAGCAACTGGGCGAAGATCCTTGGGTATCCATCAAGCAGCGTTACCCGGAAAACAGCCGCGTGAAAGCGGTTGTAACCAACCTGACCGACTACGGCTGCTTTGCCGAGCTGGAAGAAGGTGTGGAAGGTCTGGTACACGTATCCGAAATGGATTGGACCAACAAGAACATTCACCCGTCCAAAGTTGTCAATGTTGGCGACGAAGTCGAGGTAATGATTCTGGACATCGACGAAGAGCGTCGTCGTATCTCCCTGGGTATCAAGCAGTGTCAAGAAAACCCGTGGGATGCCTTCGCGCGTAAATTCGCTAAAGGCGACAAGATCTCCGGTAAGATCAAGTCCATCACCGACTTCGGTATCTTCATCGGTCTGGACGGCAGCATCGACGGTCTGGTTCACCTGTCCGACATCTCCTGGAACGAAGCTGGCGAAGAAGCCGTACGCAAGTTCAAGAAAGGTGACGAGCTGGAAACCGTTATCCTGGGTATCGACTCCGACCGCGAGCGTATCTCCCTGGGTATCAAGCAGCTGGAATCCGATCCGTTCTCTGATTACGTGGCCACCAACGATCGCGGCAGCATCGTAATGGGTACCATCAAAGAAGTTGATGCCAAGCAAGCCATCATCACCTTGGCCGACGAAGTGGAAGGCGTACTGCGCGCTTCCGAAATCAGCCGCGACAAGGTTGAAGATGCGCGCAACGCTCTGAAAGAAGGCGAAGAAGTAGAGACCAAGATCACCAGCGTGGATCGCAAGAACCGCGTGATCAGCCTCTCCATCAAAGCCAAAGATCAGGACGATGAGAAGCAAGCCATCAAGGATCACAGCAAGAAGCAGGCTGAACAGGTTCAGCCAGCGACTATCGGTGACCTGATCAAGGCGCAGATGAATAACAAAGACTGATAAGGTCTTGTTATTAATGGACTCAACTCAATGAGTTGAGGCTATGCGAGAGCCGGACTGGGGTTGCCCAGTCCGGCTTTCTATTAGATGATTGCCGCTATTCCAGAATAATCAATGACTTAGAAAGGATTGCGGACTGCATGACCAAGTCTGAACTGATCGAGAAGATCGCTCTGAGGTTGGATCAGCTGCCGGTAAAGGATGTAGAGCTGGCGGTCAAAGTCATGCTGGACACCATGTCGTGTGTTCTGGCAGAAGGGGAGCGTATAGAAATTCGCGGTTTTGGCAGTTTTTCCCTGCACTATCGCGCACCACGCACTGGGCGCAACCCGAAAACCGGTGACTCCGTCGAGCTGGCGGGCAAATATGTACCGCACTTCAAACCGGGAAAAGAACTCAGGGATAGGGTAAACCAGCAGATGAAGCGGGATGTCTACGAGGACGCGTAAGTCGCGGACGAGGATTCCATTGCCGAGCTGGTCACAGTGGGCTAACACTGTAACGGACTTTTAGATTTTCACATTCCTTCCGGAACCGGAGGTTCGCTTGTCATTTCTGCGCTGGATATCGCGTTTGCTGTTCGGGATATTGGCACTGGCGTGTATTGCGCTGGGTGTATATTTTGCAGTCGATAACCCCGAAAGCATTACCCCCCGATTTGCGGGATATCCCCTATTTGCGGGCAGTGTCGGCTTCTGGCTGATCGGTTTCCTGCTGATCGGTGCCTTGCTCGGGTTTCTCGCCAGTCTTCTACCTTATTGGACTGAGCGGCGCCGGGTGAAAGGCCTGGAGCGCCAATTACTGCGCACCGAGCGCGAGTTGCATACGGTGCGTCGACAGGTTGCCGGAGAGTAGTTTGAGCGACCTGATATTTTTCATTTTCATTTTTGCGGCTATTGCCATTGGGTGGTATCTCGGTCGCAAGAGTGGCAAGAAAAAGGGTGCCAGAAATAACGAGCACCAAGCCCTGGCGCAGTCTTACGCGCAGGGGTTGAATTACCTCTTGAGTGAGCGCCACGGTGACGCGATCGAAAAGTTTATCGACTCGCTCGAAGTCAGTAGCGCCACCTTTGAAACTCACCTTGCCCTCGGCAACCTGCTGCGCAAACGCGGGGAGCACGACCAGGCTATTCGGGTGCATCAGAACCTTCTTGCGCGTCCCAGTCTCAACCGTATCAGTCAGCAAAAGGCGCAACTGGAACTGGCGCGGGACTACATTGCCGCCGGTTGGCTCGACAGGGCAGAGCGCCTGTTACAGGAGCTGGTGGAGACGTCTTCTGAGCTGCGTAATACCAGTCTTGAATATCTGGTTGAGGTGTACAGGGATGAACGGGAATGGGCCAAGGGCATTCACGCGGTTAACCTGCTGCACGGCCGTCGCTTCAAGCGCCTGTCCAGCGAATGGGCGCCGATTCAGGCGCACTTCTGTTGTGAGCTGGCGGAAGAGGCGATCAATGGCAAGGACTATCTGAGCGCGCGCAAGCATATTGACGCGGCGCTGGGATACGACAAGCACTCGGTGCGTGCCAATCTGCTGCTGGGTCGGCTGGAGCATATTCTGGGGCGCCCACAGGAAGCGATTCGCGTGCTTGAGCGGGTGCCCAAGCAGAACCCGGATTACATCCCGGAAATCCTCGAGTTACTGATTACCTGCTACGACGCGCTAGGTGACGAGCGGGGGCTTGAGCGCTATCTTGAGGCGCTACAGAAGGAGCATCCCACAAATAGTGTGTTGATCGCGCTGGCCGAGCGAATTCACCAGCAGCAGAGTGAAGCGGAAGCAGCGGCCTTTATGGGTAAGCAGCTCGCGCTACGCCCTTCACTGCGTGGCCTGGGTCATTTTCTGAACCTGCATATCGACAGTACTGAAGGGCGCTCTCGAGAGAACCTGTACCTGCTGAAAAACCTGATCGATCAGCTGATTGCAAGCCGTCCTCACTACCGCTGTAATCACTGCGGTTTTTCCGGCAATCAACTGCACTGGCTGTGCCCCAGCTGTAAGCGCTGGGATACCGTGCGCTCGGTCAAAGGGATTGAGGGCGAATAGCTCTGGCCCGGACGACTTATTTCTTTCTCCCATTTCTAACACTGAGGTGCTCATTGACTGAATCTGTTTCTTCTCCGGTTATCGTGGCTCTGGATTACGATAATGCCGACGACGCTCTGGCGATGGCCGCGCAACTGGATCCGGCAGTCTGCCGTGTCAAAGTCGGAAAAGAACTGTTTACCATTGCCGGCCCAGAGCTGGTGCGAAAGCTGGTGGCGCTGAACTTTGATGTGTTTCTCGATCTGAAATTTCACGATATTCCGAATACAGTGGCGGCTGCTGTGCGTGCGGCGGCCAATCTCGGCGTCTGGATGGTGAATGTACACGCGTCTGGTGGCGAGAGAATGATGCGCGCCGCTCGCGAAGCCCTGGAGCCCTTGGGCGACAAGCGCCCGTTGCTGATCGGGGTAACCGTGCTGACCAGTACCGCCGAGGAAGAGCTGGCGCCGGTAGGGGTGGCGCGCGCTCTGGGTGAGCAGGTTACCGCGCTGGCCAGGCTTGCTCAGGAAAGTGGCCTTGATGGTGTTGTTTGTTCTGCGCGTGAAGCGGGTGCGCTCAAAGCTGCATGCGGCAAGAATTTTGCGCTGGTGACCCCCGGTATTCGTCCCGCGGGTGCGGCAGCAGACGACCAACGTCGTATCGTAACGCCGGCAGATGCGGTGCAGAATGGCTCCGATTACCTGGTAATCGGTCGCCCGATCACCGCAGCGGAAGACCCCGCTGCGGCACTGCAGGCGATCGTGAGTGATTTGGCAGGCCATTGATCGTTATGTAAACCCGTGTAACACGCTGTAATGGTGTGTAATGGCTCAGGGCTCAAAAGGCTGCGGATAGTTTGGTAGAGTGCTTCCGCCTGGGGAGGTTTGTGGTCCCACGGATTGAAGACCATAACGCTTTGAGCCATTACAAAAAGGAATTTGCCATGAAACTGTTTCGTTTCCCTCTTGCCGCACTGTTTGCCCTTTCCATGTTGCTGGTCAATGTGCCGGCCGTATTCGCCGAAGATATGCCGGCGCAAGAAGTACAGGTCGTGAACCTGAATACCGCCACGGCGGAAGAGTTGTCTGCGGCACTGGATGGTGTGGGGTCGGCGCGCGCGGAGTTGATTGTCCAGTATCGAGAAGAAAACGGTAGCTTTTCCAACGTTGAGGAGCTTCTCGAAATCAAGGGGATCGGCGTAGCCACGCTGGAGAAGAACAGGGATCGGATCCAGTTGTAAATAAGTACCGGAACAGCGCCTCAGGGCGCTGTTTCTTTTTTGATCGGGGAGTGGGTCGCGCGAATGCGATGGGTGGTAGTTGGAAGTTCGGGTTACATCGGCGAGGCGCTCTGTCGGTATCTGGTGGCCGCCGGTTTCCATGTGCGCTCGGTATCACGTCAGGCCGTCGGTCCCGACGGGACGAGCCACCAGCAGGTCGAGAGCTATTGCGCCGATACTTGCGCGGAGCTGTTTTCTACTGGTGATAGGGTTGTGTTTGCAGCGGGCCTGTCTTCGGTAAAAGATTGCCGGCGGCACCCTGAGCTGGCCAACGAAGTAAATTTTCGCCTGCCAGTGGCAATGTTACAGGGAGCTGAGAGCGCAAAAGCTGAGTCATTCCTGTATCTCTCCAGCGTAAAGGCGGTTGTCCCTCCCGATGGGGAGATCGCCGGGGAGTTTGCTGGAGAGCCAGCGCTCGATGTGTATGGCGGTAGTAAATGGCGCGCAGAGCAGAAGCTTCTGGCGTCAGTGTGCAAGATTCGTGTCAACATTCTGCGGCCGGCGGCCGTTTATGGGGATTATGGGTCTTCTGCTGTCACCCCGGGGCGGGGGGGCGACGCGGTGAAACAGAAGAGGGCGCATGCCTGGCGGCAGAGGTTTCGAGCCTGGGGGCGGTTATTTCCGTGGGTGCCCGCAACCGGTTGGCGGAGTTTTGTGGCGCTGGAAGATTTGCTGTCGGCTATCCGCCTGGTCGTGGAATCGGATTGTGATCGTGAGACCTTTATCGCGGCGGAACCGCAATTTTATGATCTTGCCGGGATTGCCACTGTGGCCAGTGGGCGCCGTATAAAAAGTAGCCGTTTAGCCGCGGCATTGCTTTTGACTCCTGCTCGATTGCTCTCTGTTTTGGGAGTTAAGACAGGTTTTCTTGATGTTGGAAGGGGCGAGCTTTATAGTTCAGCGCGAATAAAAAATGCACTGAACTGGCGTCCAAGTCGACGCTATGGTCAGTATTTGCGGGGTTTTGACGGGGATCGTTGATGGGGGCGTACTTTGACCACAGTTGGTGGTCGCTGCTGTTTTTTTGTGCAGTATCCGGTGTCGTGGCCGCAATGGTATTGCGGTTACTTCTTACCCGATTGCGCGAATTCGCCCTGGACGCGCCCAATCATCGTTCCCTACATGAGACGCCGGTGCCGAGAACTGGTGGGTGGGGATTGTTGGCTGGTGCCACTGTCGGTGTGCTGTTAAGCCAGCCTGAAATCCAACCTGGCATCGTTTTTGCCTTTATGGCGTTGTTGTTGGTATCTCTGGTTGATGACTTGCGCTCGTTGAGCGCGCGATTGCGTTTTTCTGTACAGATTTTATCCGTTTCGACCCTGTTATATGCGCTGGCCCTGCCGTTAGGCGGGTCATGGTCTTGGGTTGTTTGGCCGCTGTTGGTGCTGGTGGGCGTTTGGGTCGTCAACCTGTACAACTTTATGGATGGCATGGATGGGTTTGCCGGCAGTATGACGGCGATTGGTTTTGCGACCCTGGGTGCGATCTGCTTTTTGCGAGATGTGCCGCAAATTGGAAGTATTTGCCTTTTGGTCGCAACAAGTAGTGTCGTTTTTTTGTACTACAATTGGCCGCGTGCGCAAATTTTCCTGGGCGATGCCGGCTCAACCGTGATCGGCCTGGCCGTATTTGCAGTGAGTGTAGCTGGCTGGCAGCAGGGAGCCTTTGGGGTGGTGATTCCGCTGCTGGTATTTCTCCCTTTCTGGCTGGATGCCACGGTTACTTTAATCATCAGAATGCTCCGCAGAGAGCGCTGGTGGGAGGCGCACCGTCAGCATTTCTACCAGCGTGTGGCACTGAAGCGCGGTGTGAAAACGTCGTTGTTTATCGAATTGGCCGTGATGGTGAGCACGTCTTTGCTTGCCCTGCTGCTGGTAGCATTCGAATTGGCTTGAGCCCCCGTCAGGTATTTGTGGGCGGACAGTGGCTTAAAGGACGTTTTGGTTGTTTGTGTTTATGGAGGGGCCTGTGGTGCCCGGTAAAGGAATTTTTTGGGGGATTGGTGAATAGCTTTTATAAAGCTGCACAGAAAAACTACAAGCCGTTTTTGATGCTCTGCTATGACTTGCTGATGCTCACGGCTGCGTTTTTACTGGCCATGACTATTCGCTTTAACGGTGCGGGTACAGTTACCGAGCCCACCATGGCGCTATGTCTGGCCATGACGCTCATTTCGAGTAGTTTCATTTTCCTTCGCCTGGGTCTGTACCGCACGGTGATCCGCTATATGGGGCAACAGGCCATTGTCGCTGTCCTGCAGGGCGTGACGGCGTCTGCGGTTGTGCTGGCAGTTGCATCCTACCTCACCTATGCCGGTGTGCCGCGCTCTGTCCCGGTCATTTACTGGTGTTTTGCGCTGATTACCGTGGGAGGTTCCCGCTGGCTGGTGCGTGTCTACTACCAGATGGCGCTGGAAATTCACAAAACGCGCGTTGCAATTTACGGTGCGGGTACCGCTGGTCTGCAGCTGTACAAAGGGCTGATTCACGGCGAGATGTACAAGACCGTCGCCTTTTTTGACGATAATGCGTCCAAGCAAAATACATTGATCGATGGGGTGCTGGTATACAGCCCCGCCAGTATCCTCGAAGTAATCGCCGAGCGCGATATCTCTGAAATTCTGCTGGCGATGCCGGGGGTCCCCAAGCGCCGTCGACGTGAGATCACTCGCAGCCTGCGTGAGCGCGGCATTGTGGTAAAAGTGATTCCGGGCATGGAAGAGCTGGTAGACAGTGCCGGCCGCGTATCCGATGTTTCCCAGATTTATGAAAACATCCTTGGGCGCGCTCCCGTAGAGCCGCAAAAAGAGTTGGTCTCCGCATCCATTTTCGGCAAGGTAGTGATGGTTACGGGAGCGGGTGGCTCGATTGGTTCCGAGCTCTGCCGTCAGATTATCCAGTGGGGGCCGGCCAAGCTGATCATGCTTGAGTCTTCGGAGTTCTCCCTGTATCAGATTGAGCGCGAGTTGCAGCAACAGCAGCAGGATGAAGGCCTGCAAGTGGAAGTGACAGCGCTGTTGGGGGATGTCCGTAATCGCGCGCGTGTAGCGGAAATCATTCAGTCATTCGAGGTGCACACCATCTACCACGCGGCGGCCTACAAGCATGTGCCTCTGGTGGAGCAAAATGTGGTGGTGGGTGCGGAGAATAACGTGCTGGGTACGCTCGCCGTATTGGAGGCCGCCGAGGCTTACGGTGTGGAGCAGTTCGTGCTGGTTTCCACGGATAAGGCGGTGCGCCCGACCAACGTTATGGGGGCAACCAAGCGTCTCGCAGAGCTGATCTGTCAGGACTTCGGGCGCCGTTTCGGGCGTACCCGGGTGTGTATGGTGCGCTTCGGTAATGTGCTTGGTTCCTCTGGTTCCGTTATTCCGCTGTTTACCGATCAGATCAATGCCGGCGGCCCGGTGACGGTGACTCACCCCAAGGTGACCCGTTTCTTTATGACCATTCCTGAAGCGGCACAGCTGGTGTTGCAGGCGGGAAGTATGGGGCGCAAAGGCGAAGTCTTTGTACTGGATATGGGGGAGCCGGTCCGTATCCTGGATATTGCCCGCCGCCTGATTCAAATCATGGGCCACACCGTGCGCGATGAGGCCAATCCCGATGGCGATATCGAAATTCAGATCTCCGGGTTGCGCCCGGGTGAGAAACTTTACGAAGAGTTGCTGTTGGGGGATGCGGTTGCGGGAACCGATCATCCTATGATCATGCGCGCGGAAGAGGAACGCCTGCCCAGCGAGCAGCTGCAGTCGTTTATGGTTGAGCTGAAAGACGCCTGCGCGCGCCAGGATTGTGCCACGGTGCACCGGCTGCTGATTGAGGCGGTGAAGGATTACACGCCGAAGCAGCAGTTGGTGGATACGGTTTGGACACAGTTGTCGGAAGTGAATGCATCCGGAGATGCTGCGCTCCGAGGTGTGCAGGGCGGTACGCAAGACGGTGCGGAGGTGCGCCGCTTGCCGGTGGCATCAAACAGTCGCCGGGCTCGGCGGATTACCGGTGAGGTGCCGGAAGTGTAATTGACAGATTGTTGGGGCGGATTGCGGTCGGCCCCTCGGCACTCTTGGATGGAAGGTAGAGGTTGGATAGAAGATAGAGGTGCCGGGCAATTTGTACCGGGCAATAAAAAACCCCGTAACCGGTAAGGATGCGGGGTTTTTTGTTTGGCTCCGCCTGCTGGGCTCGAACCAGCGACCCAATGATTAACAGTCATTTGCTCTACCAACTGAGCTAAGGCGGAATTTTTGGTTAGGGCGCCTGCCTCTTGGTGAAGGTGGCCCTGAAAGAGCATAGCTCTAAATAAAATCTTCGTGGCAATTAAGTGTCGCAACGAACATTTTGAATTTGGCTCCGCCTGCTGGGCTCGAACCAGCGACCCAATGATTAACAGTCATTTGCTCTACCAACTGAGCTAAGGCGGAACTGTCTGATCGGTCTTGCAAATGCCGTCCCGGTCAGGTGGCGCGTATCTTATAGAGCACCCCAAACCAGGTCAACCCTTTTACCTAAAAATAAGCCTTTGATTTTGCAGTGTTTATTTTCTCGCCGCCCCGTTCAAACTAACACCTGATTTGTCCCGCACCGGGGTGTGCGCCTACAATTTCCCACCCCGGAGTGCCGGGTGTGAAGCGAAACCGGAGTGGTAGTTGGCCAATGGAAACCCGTCCTTTTGAAGTCGCCAGTAAATACGAGCCCGCAGGGGATCAGCCCGCCGCTATTGAGGCACTGGTTGAAGGGGTGGGGGATGGCCTCGCGCATCAGACCCTGCTGGGGGTAACCGGCTCCGGTAAAACCTTCACCATGGCCAACGTAATCGCGCGCCTCCAGCGGCCCGCAATCGTGATGGCCCACAACAAGACCCTGGCCGCTCAGTTGTATGGTGAGTTGAAGGAGTTTTTTCCGCGCAACGCGGTGGAGTATTTCGTTTCCTATTACGACTACTACCAGCCGGAAGCCTACGTGCCGTCGTCGGATACCTTTATTGAGAAGGATGCCTCGGTCAACGAGCACATCGAACAGATGCGCCTCTCTGCCACCAAGGCACTGATCGAGCGCAAAGACGTGATTGTGGTGGCGACAGTATCCGCCATCTATGGTCTGGGTGATCCGGACAAGTACCTCAAAATGGTGCTGCACCTGGACCGCGGGGATATCGTCGATCAGCGCACGATTCTGCGCCGCCTCGCCGAGCTGCAGTACACTCGCAACGATGCGGACTTTCGCCGTGCCACCTACCGGGTGCGCGGGGACATCATCGATATCTATCCCGCGGACTCGGATCTGGAGGCGGTGCGCCTCTCCCTTTTTGATGAAGAGATCGAAGAGATCACCTTGTTCGACCCGCTAACCGGGGAAGTGCTGCAAAAAGTCCCGCGCATTACTATTTTTCCGAAGTCCCACTACGTAACCCCGCGGGAGACGATCGTCGATGCCATCGACCTGATCAAAGAGGAGCTCAAGGGGCGCCTCGAGCAGATGCGGGAAAACAACAAGTTGCTGGAGGCTCAGCGGCTGGAGCAGCGCACCCGCTACGATCTGGAGATGATGCAGGAGCTGGGTTACTGCAACGGCGTGGAAAACTATTCCCGCTATCTCTCTGGGCGCGACCCCGGTCAGCCGCCCCCCACCTTGTTCGATTACCTGCCACACGATTCCTTGCTGTTTATCGACGAAAGCCATGTGACTGTGCCGCAAATTGGCGGCATGTACCGCGGAGACCGTTCGCGCAAAGAAACGCTGGTGGAATACGGGTTTCGCTTGCCGTCGGCGCTGGATAATCGGCCGCTGAAATTTGAAGAGTGGGAGCACCTTTCGCCGCAGACAATTTTTGTGTCGGCTACCCCGGGTAAGTACGAGCAGGAGCACGCCGGCGCGGTGGTGGAGCAGGTGGTGCGGCCCACGGGCCTGGTGGATCCGGAGGTGGAGATTCGTCCGGCCGCGACCCAGGTGGACGATACCCTGTCGGAGATTCACCGCTGCGTCGACAAGGATCAGCGCGTGCTGATTACTGTGTTGACCAAGCGCATGGCGGAAGATCTGACCGAATACCTGCAGGAGAGTGGTGTGCGTGTACGTTACCTGCACTCGGATATCGACACGGTGGAGCGGGTAGAGATCATTCGCGACCTGCGTATCGGTGAGTTCGATGTGCTGGTGGGGATCAACCTGCTGCGAGAGGGGCTTGATATGCCCGAGGTTTCCCTTGTTGCCATCTTTGATGCGGACAAGGAAGGCTTTTTGCGCTCAGATCGCTCGCTGATCCAGACCATCGGTCGTGCCGCGCGCAACCTGGAGGGTAGGGCAATTCTTTACGCCGATAAAGTCACGGATTCCATGAAGCGCGCGCTGGAGGAGACTGAGCGCCGCCGCGAAAAGCAGTTGGCGCACAACGCGGAACACGGCATTACCCCCAAAGGCATCCGCAAGAGTGTTGCCGATATCATGGAGGGCGCCATTGCTCCCGGGGTGCCTAAATCCCGTCGCAAAGTGGCGGAGAAGGGCGCCGCTTACAAGGCCGATCAGAAACCGCTTACCGAGCAGCAGCGCTGGGCGCGCATCGAAGAGCTCGAGGAGCAGATGTACAACCACGCCAAGAATCTGGAGTTCGAGGCGGCCGCCAAGCTACGCGATGAAATCACCAAGCTTAAAGAGGCGGCGCCGTAAGGTGTTGGGTGCTAGTTCGTCTGATTGGTTGTCGGCGCTACCTTGGGCTGTGTTGGCTGCTTCATTGGTTGTTTCAATAAGAGCAGGCTGCCAATAATCACCGCCATGCCGAGCAGATGGGTAGGTGTGAAGGGTTCCCCAAGAACCAGTGCCGCAGCAATCAGTGTCACGACCGGGCCAGATGTGCCAATGGCGCCGGTGGCGCTGGAGCCAATCTGCAAAATGGCGGCGCTCATCATCAGCGATGGAATTACCGTGCAGAGAAAGGCCACAGCCAGCGCATAACCGTAAACCGGCCAGGGCTGTTGCAAGCGCGACCAGTCGCCCTGAATGGTAAAATGGACGGCAATGGCCGCGCTCGCCACCATCATGGCGAGAGCTGTGAATTGCCGGCTCCCCAGCACCTTGATCACCTTCTCGCTGAATGCCACATACAGGGCAAAGCTAAACGCACTGCCGAAGGTCAGTAGCGCTCCCCAGCTGACACCGCCAAGGTTTACCCAGGTCGGGGTTGGTACTCCGGTACTGAAATCCTGGTCCTGCCAGTAAATCAGCAGAATGCCGCCATAAGCTCCGGCCAGGCACAGCATCTGTCGCGTCGATGCCGTCTTTCCGAGAAACAGCCAGCCAAGCGCCACAACGATGGTGGGGTACAGGTAGATAATGAGTCGTTCGAAGTTGGCGCTGATATAGCGCAGCCCCTGCAGATCGAGAAAGCTCGCCAGGTAATAGCTGCAGAGTCCGAGTGCGACCGTAATCAACGCGTTCTGCCCGCTCACCGGCTGCCACTGTCCGCCTCGACGCAGCAGGAGCAGGATGGCGATGTAAAACGGCAGGGCGAGAGCCATGCGAAGGAGAATGAAAGTCTCCACATCCACGCCGTAGCGATACGCGAGCTTGATAAAGATCGCCTTGATGGAAAAGAGGGCAGCGGCGCCCAGTGCCAGCAGGAATCCACTGCGGCTGATGGCGCTGTCGGTAGGTGAGGTGCTCATAAAATCCTTCAAATACTGCGGTGCGAGACCGGCCGGACACGGTGGTGGCCTCGGCGCTGCATCCTGCAGCCGGATCACGATACCCCAAGTGCTTGATTGGCGGAAATTTTTTCTGTTTTGGGCGGTTGAAAAGCAAAAAAGCCGGTGCTAAAGTTCGCCTCCTTCGCAGCGGGGCCATGTCTTATGGAGTATCCTCAGTCTGCAACTCTATAGACCCATAGCTCAGTTGGTTAGAGCGCTGCCTTGACATGGCAGAGGTCAGCAGTTCGAGTCTGCTTGGGTCTACCAATTTCTCGCGAGTTTTTTCTTCTATCCTGATCTGACTCGTTTCGGGCACATGCCCAATCTTCACGCTCTGTGAATCACGCGGTCTTTCGTAGGGATCGCCACTGAAACAAAAGGAAGAACAATGCCTGTTGTTACCCTCCCTGACGGTTCCCGTCGCGAATTCTCCAATCCTGTTTCCGTATTCGACGTTGCCAATGATATTGGTCCCGGTCTGGCCAAAGCTGCGCTGGCGGGTGTTGTCGACGGCAAGGAAGTGGATACCAGTTTTGTAATCGATCACGACGCCAACCTGGCCATCGTGACCGATCGCCAGCCAGAAGGCCTGGAAGTCATCCGTCACTCCACCGCACACTTGCTGGCCCAGGCGGTCAAGCAACTGTACCCCGGTGCCCAGGTCACCATCGGACCGGTGATCGAAGATGGCTTCTATTACGACTTCGCCTACGAGCGGCAATTTACCCCGGAAGATCTCGAGAAGATCGAGAAGCGCATGGAAGAGCTGGCCAAGGAAGATATTCCGGTCAGCCGTCGCTTGCTGCCCCGGGACGACGCGGTCAAATACTTCCGCGAGATGGGGGAAGAGTACAAGGCGGAAATCATCGCCAGTATCCCCACCAACGAAGATATCTCCCTGTACCGCCAGGGCGACTTTGAAGACCTGTGCCGCGGCCCGCACGTGCCGTCCACCGGCAAGCTGAAGGCGTTCAAGCTGACCAAAGTGGCCGGCGCCTACTGGCGCGGCGATGCCAACAACGAGATGCTGACCCGTGTATACGGCACCGCCTGGGCCAACAAGAAAGAGCTCAAGGCGTACCTGCACCGTATCGCGGAAGCGGAAAAGCGCGATCACCGCAAACTGGCGAAGAAGTTTGACCTGTTCCATATTCAGGAAGAGGCGCCGGGCATGGTGTTCTGGCACCCCAACGGCTGGACCGTGTACAGCACCGTCGAGCAGTACATGCGCGAACGCCAGCGCGAGCGCGGCTACAAAGAGATCAAGACTCCGCAGTTGGTGGACTTCTCTCTGTGGCAGAAGTCCGGTCATGCGGACAAGTTCGCCGACGACATGTTCACCCTGGAAAGCGAAGAGCGCCAGTTTGCCATCAAGCCCATGAACTGCCCCTGTCACGTGCAGGTGTTCAATCAGGGCCTGCGCAGCTACCGCGATCTGCCCCTGCGACTGGCGGAGTTCGGCTCCTGTCACCGCAGCGAGCCGTCCGGTTCCCTGCACGGCCTGATGCGTGTGCGCGGTTTTGTGCAGGATGACGGCCACATCTTCTGTACCGAAGACCAGATCCAGTCGGAAGTATCCGAGTTCATGGACCTGCTGCATGCGGTCTATAAAGACTTCGGCTTCGAAGAAGTGATCTATCGTTTATCTACCCGTCCGGAACAGCGCGTCGGTTCCGACGAAAGCTGGGACAAGGCGGAGAAAGCCCTGGCCGACGCCCTGAATGCGGCGGATCTGCCCTGGGAAGAGCTGCCGGGTGAGGGCGCCTTCTACGGGCCCAAGATCGAATTCTCCCTGAAAGACTGCCTCGGCCGTGTATGGCAGTGCGGCACCATTCAGGTGGACTTCTCCATGCCGGGCCGCCTGGACGCCCAGTATGTGGCGGAAGATGGCTCCCGTCAGACCCCGGTAATGCTGCACCGCGCGACCCTTGGGTCATTCGAGCGCTTTATCGGCATTCTGATCGAGAACTACGAGGGCGCCTTCCCGACCTGGCTGGCCCCGCAGCAGGTGGCGGTGCTGAATATCACCGATCGCCAGTCTGAATACTGCCAGAACCTTGAGTCCAAGCTGGGTGCAGAAGGATTCCGCGCCGCTGCTGACTTGAGAAACGAGAAGATCGGCTTTAAAATCCGCGAGCACACGCTTCAGCGTGTTCCTTATCTGCTGGTGATCGGCGATAAGGAAGTGGAAAACCAGACGGTCGCCGTGCGGACACGTAGCGGTGAGGACCTCGGAACCATGACTTACGAGTCTTTCCTTGAGCTCCTCCGCCAGGACGTGGATCGCCGCGGCCGTTCGTCTATTGAGGGTGCAGCTGAATAAGCGCCCCAATAGGCTTTTATAAATTACCGGAGACGAGTGTTATTAAACGAGATATGAAAGGAAAGTCCAAAAAGGCCCGTATCAACGATCAGATTGAAGCTTCGCAACTGCGACTGATTGGTGCGGATGGTGAACAGGTAGGTATTGTTTCTCTGGAAGAGGCGCTGGAACACGCGCAGAAAGCCAGCCTGGATCTCGTTGAAATTGCCTCGGACTCCGATCCCATCGTCTGTAAGATCATGGACTACGGGAAGCACGTATTTGAGGCCAAGAAGGCTAAAAATGCGGCTAAGAAGAAACAAAAGCAGCAGCAGATCAAGGAAATGAAGTTCCGTCCCGGTACCGATATCGGCGACTACCAGATCAAGCTGCGCAACCTGACCCGCTTCCTGGAAGCCGGGGACAAGGCGAAAGTCTCCCTGCGCTTCCGCGGCCGTGAAATGGCTCACCAGGAGCTGGGGATGGAAATGATGCAGCGCATCGAGAAAGATCTCGAGGAGCTGGGTACTGTGGAGCAGCGGCCGAAGATGGAAGGCCGTCAGATGATCATGGTCATTGCGCCCAGTAAAAAGAAAAAGTAAGGCGCAGGGTTCACTCTGCACCTTCTTTTCGGGAAGTGATCGGGCGACGGCTGCCTTCTCACTCCCGCACAGTTACAGGCCTCGGTCTGTAGCCAATTAAACAAGCCCATTCGTGGGTCATTATTTACTTTGGAGTACAAAATGCCGAAAGCAAAAGTACACAGTGGCGCTGCCAAGCGCTTCAAGAAGACGGCTTCGGGCTACAAGCACAAGCACGCCAACAAGAGCCACATCCTCACCAAGATGACCACCAAGCGTAAGCGTCAGCTGCGCGGCACCAACACTTTGAACAAGTCTGATGCCACCCTGGTCGATCGCATGCTGCGCGCCAAGTAATTGGCTGCACACGTAAGTTTTTAAGAGGATATTGATATGGCCCGTGTAAAACGTGGTGTAGTGGCGCGTCGCAGTCACAAGAAAATTCTGAAGCAGGCTAAAGGTTACTACGGTGCGCGTTCTCGCGTATTCCGCGTAGCCAAGCAGGCAGTCATCAAAGCTGGTCAGTACGCTTACCGCGACCGTCGCGTTAAGAAGCGTAACTTCCGCGCTCTGTGGATCACGCGTATCAACGCCCAGTCCCGCGCTGAAGGCCTGAGCTACAGCCGACTGATTGCTGGCCTGAAGAAGGCGGATATCGCTCTGGATCGCCGTGTTCTGGCTGATCTGGCGGTATACGACAAAGCCGCTTTTGCTGCCGTAGTTGAAAAAGCCAAGGCAGCCCTGGCAGCTTAATTAGCGCCTGCAGAATAAATCGGCCCGCAAGGGCGGATTTGTGCTTTAAAAATAGGGAAGGGCTGTTTGGCTCTTCCCTATTTTTTTATCTGTAATGTCTATACAGAACAAATTTCTGACGCGGTGGACTGCTATTATCCGCTGCGGAAAATAAGTACTCATTGTCACTCATCGATCAGAACGAGTCAGAGCGAGCGAATAGCGAGCCTTAAGCGAGATAGTATCAATGCAAGAATTGCAGTCCCTCACCGAGCAGGCGCTGGCGCTGGTAGAAAAGGCCGGCGACCTCGCCGCACTGGACCAGGTGCGGGTAGATTACCTGGGTAAGAAAGGCCAGATCACCGCACTGCTGAAAGGTCTGGGCAAGCTCTCTGCGGAAGAGCGTCCGGCGGCGGGAGCCAAAATCAACGAAGCCAAGCAGCAGGTGCAGGACGCGATTAATGCGCGCCGTACCGCGATGGAAAAGGCCGCCATTGAAGAAAAGCTGGCCAAAGAGACCATCGACGTCACGCTGCCGGGCCGCGGTGAAGATCACGGCAGCATGCACCCCATCACTCGTACCCTGCGTCGCATTGAAGAGATCTTCCAGCGCCTCGGCTTCTCCGTCGAACAGGGCCCGGAAGTGGAGGGCGACTACTACAATTTTGAAGCCTTGAATATTCCCGCCCACCACCCGGCGCGGGCCATGCACGACACCTTCTATATCGATCCCTCCACGGTACTGCGCACGCACACGTCCTCCGTGCAGATCCGCACCATGGAAAAAACCAATCCGCCCCTGCGCATTATCTGCCCGGGCCGCGTGTACCGTTGCGATTCCGACGTCACTCACTCGCCCATGTTCCACCAGGTAGAAGGCCTGGTGATCGACGAAGGCGTGAGTTTCGCGCACCTGAAAGGCTGTATCGACCAGTTCCTGAAAGCCTTCTTTGAGGCGGATGTTCCGGTGCGTTTCCGCCCTTCCTATTTCCCGTTCACCGAGCCGTCTGCGGAAGCGGATATCCAGTGCACTAACTGTGGCGGTGAAGGCTGCCGCGTGTGCTCCGGCACCGGTTGGCTGGAAATTCTCGGCTGCGGCATGGTGCACCCCAACGTCTTCGCCTCCTGCGATATCGACAGCGAAAAATACTCCGGCTTTGCCTTCGGCCTCGGCGTCGAGCGCATGGCCATGCTGCGTTACGGCGTAAACGACCTGCGCCTGTTCTTCGACAACGACCTGCGTTTCCTCAAGCAGTTCTAAATCGAATCCAATTTATTGGGAGCCCACTGTGTGGGTGAACCGCGCAAAGCGCGCAAGAAACAAATAGCTAGAGATCAGATATGAAATTCAGCAACGCCTGGTTACGGGAGTGGGTAAACCCGGACCTGACAGCACAGCAGCTGGCCGACCAGATCACCATGGCGGGCCTGGAAGTGGACGCCGTAGAGCCAGTAGCCGGCGCGTTTTCGGGTGTGGTCGTCGGTGAAATCGTCGCCTGTGAACAGCATCCGGACGCCGACAAACTGCGCGTCTGTAAAGTAAAAGGCCACCCGGAAGGGGAGATGCAAGTGGTCTGCGGCGCACCCAATGCGCGCACCGGCATCAAGATTCCTTTCGCGTTAGTGGGCGCCAAGCTGCCCGGCGATTTCAAAATCAAAAAAGCCAAACTGCGCGGCGTCGAGAGCTTCGGCATGCTGTGTGCCCAGACCGAACTGGAACTGGGTGACGACAGCGACGGTATCTGGGAGCTGCCAGAAGACGCCGTTATCGGCACCGACCTGCGCGAATATCTGCAGCTGGACGACAGCACCATCGAGGTCGACCTGACCCCAAACCGTTCCGACTGCCTCGGCGTCGCCGGTATCGCCCGTGAAGTGGGAGTGCTGAACCGCTGCGAAGTCACCCCGCCGGTTATCGAGGCGGTTGCCCCGATAATCGACGACAGCCTGCAAGTTTCCCTGCTCGCCGAAGACGCCTGTCCGCGCTACGTCGGCCGTGTGATCCGCAACATCAATATCGACGCAGAAACCCCGCTGTGGATGCAGGAGCGCCTGCGTCGCAGTGGTGTGCGCAGTATCGATCCGGTAGTGGATGTTACCAACTACGTATTGCTGGAACTGGGTCAGCCCATGCACGCCTTTGACCTCGCCAAACTGAGCGGCGGCATTAAGGTGCGCATAGCAGAGCAGGGCGAAAAACTCACCCTGCTCGACGAGCAGGAAGTGGAACTGAAAGCCGACACCCTGCTGATTGCCGACGAGAAAGGCCCACTGGCCATCGCTGGCATCATGGGTGGACTGGATTCCTCCGTCACCAAGGCCACCAACGACATCTTCCTGGAAAGCGCCTTTTTCAGCCCGCTGGCCATTGCCGGTAAAGCCCGTTCCTACGGCCTGCACACAGATTCCTCCCACCGCTTCGAGCGCGGCGTGGATTACCGCCTGCAGGAAAAAGCCATTGAGCGCGCCACCCAGCTCCTGCTGGAAATCGTCGGCGGTGAGCCGGGCCCGGTACACCTACGTGAAGTGACCGAAGCCATGCCGGCGGAGCGCAATATCACCCTGCGCCGCCAGCGTGTAAGCGGTGGTCTCGGTATCGAAATGAGCGATGCCGAGATCGTCGAGATCATCACCCGCCTGGGCCTGGAAAAGATCGCTGAAGACAGCGAAGGCTGGACCTTCCTGGTGCCCAGCTTCCGTTTCGATATCGCCATCGAATCCGATCTGCTGGAAGAACTGGCACGCGTATACGGCTACAACCGTATTCCCAGTGTCGCCTTGAAAGCGTCTCTGGATATTGTGCCGCGCGCCGAAGCCAGTGTGGCCCAGTCCCGCCTGGAGCAGACCCTGCTGTCCCGCGGCTATCAAGAGGCCATCACCTTCAGCTTTATCGACCGCGATGCCTCCGCCAAATTCGACCCGGAAGTAGAGCCTGTAGCCCTGCAGAACCCCATCAGCGCAGATCTCTCCGTAATGCGCACCACGCTGATGCCGGGCCTGGTCAAAGCCCTGCAGTATAACCTCAACCGCCAGCAGGACCGCCTGCGCCTGTTCGAAACCGGCCTGCGTTTCGTGCCCGGCAATGAGGGCGAGGCACTGCAACAGGAGCGTATGCTCGCCGGTCTGATCTACGGTACCCGTCAGCCGGAAGGTTGGACCGGCTCCAAAGACCTGGTGGACTTCTATGACATCAAAGCGGATGTGGAAGCGCTGCTGAGCCACTTCGAGGCAGAGGGCGAATTCACCTTCGTTCCCGCCAGGCACTCCGCTCTGCACCCCGGCCAGTGCGCCGAGCTGCAGCGCAATGGCAAGCCCGTTGGCGTACTGGGCGCACTGCACCCGGAACTGCAAAAAGCCTACGACCTGCCAAAAGGTGCCTTCCTGTTTGAGCTGAGCCTGGATGGGCTGGGGCAGGCGGTCATTCCTGCCTTTACTCCACTGTCCAAATTCCCCGAGGTTCGCCGCGATCTCGCCATACTGGCAGACGTGGAGACCCCGGTTGGTCAGCTTGCTGAATCGGCGGTCAGCGCCGCTGGTGAATTTTTGACAGACTTCAACATTTTTGACGTCTATCAGGGCAAAGGCATTGATTTTAATAGAAAAAGTGTCGCCATGGGCTTGACCTTTCAGCATCCCTCGCGCACCCTTAACGACGAAGAAATCAATGCCGCCGTGCAAGCGGTTGTTTCTGAACTAGAACAAAAATACAACGCCAGCCTGCGCTGATTCGGAAAACGCTCCGGGGTACGCAGACTGACGCGCGTATCCCGAGAGCGTCTGCCTCCGGGTTCCAAGCCAACGCGGTACCAGGCTTAACAACCGGGAGTCGACGCCTCTGAATCTGTTGGGCAGGAACCAATGACAGAGGCACTGACCAAAGCCGGGCTCGCCGAGAAGTTGTACGAAGAGCTGGGTTTCAACAAGCGCGAAGCCAAAGAAATCGTCGAATATTTCTTCGAGGAAATCCGCAACGCCCTTGAAAATAACGAGCAGGTCAAACTGTCGGGGTTTGGCAATTTCGATCTGCGTGACAAAAGCCAGCGCCCGGGACGGAACCCCAAGACTGGCGAAGAAATCCCCATTTCCGCGAGAAGGGTAGTCACCTTCAAGCCGGGGCAAAAACTCAAGGCACGAGTAGAAGAAGATGCTGGAAGCGAGTCATAACAGCGAACTCCCTGTAATCCCGGGGAAACGCTATTTCACCATCGGTGAGGTCAGCGAGCTGTGTGCTGTCAAACCTCACGTACTGCGCTACTGGGAGCAGGAATTCCCGCAGCTCAGCCCGGTCAAACGTCGCGGCAACCGCCGCTACTACCAACACCAGGATGTCATCCTCATCCGTCAGATCCGCGCGCTCCTGTACGAAGAGGGCTACACCATTGGCGGCGCACGCCTGCAGATGGAAAGCGGCAGCTCCGAAAAAGTGCAGACCGTACAGCTGAACCAGGTGATCCCACAGATGATCGCTGAACTGGAAGGTGTGCTGGAACTGCTGGAAGCGGAAGCCTGATCTAACCTGAGTCAAAAAGGCGCAAAACGGGCTTGCATTCCCACCGTACTTCGGTATGATTTGCGCCTCATCGCCAAGCGATGCCCCTTATAAATCAAGCACTTACGTAACTTTTACCCCGCTTGATTTACTCTTATCGGAGTGTAGCGCAGCCTGGTAGCGCACCACACTGGGGGTGTGGTGGTCGTCGGTTCAAATCCGGCCACTCCGACCAACTTTCTATCCCGTTTCGGTTCATTCCGTCTCCAACCCCCTGATTTTCCTCAAATCAGCGCGCGGTACCTTTCCCATCTTGTAGCATTCAAAACCACGGAAACCCGGCACTATTACGGTATTTCTAGCGGTATTCACGCCGTTTCGAGTTCGCATACCGTCACTCCGCGGCATTCGGGAGGGCGCGCATGGGCAAATTGACGGCAACCGCCGTGCAAAAGGCCAAGCCCCGGGAGCGAGGCTACAAACTGACCGATGGCGCTGGTCTCTACCTTTATGTACTACCCTCTGGCGGTCGCAGTTGGCGTCTGGATTATCGGTATGGAGACAAACGGAAAACACTGAGCCTGGGACTGTTTCCTCGGGTCAGTCTGGTCGAGGCGCGGAGCCTGGCCGATGAGGCTCACTCCAAGCTTGCCAAAGGTATTGATCCAGCGATCGAGCGTAAGGTCCAAAAGGCCACTGCCTATCTCAATAGCAACGAGACTTTTGAGGCCGTTGCACGGGAGTGGGCCGAGATGAATCTGGCGGACAAGTCCAATTCGCACAAAACGCGCTCCACGGCCCTGTTGGAAAATGACCTCATACCGGTGCTGGGTGGTATCCCGATGCGGGACCTCAATGCGGTGCTGTTGCTCGGGGCCCTGCGCAAGGTCGAATCCCGCAGTGTGGACATGGCCCACCGTGCAAGAGCGTTGGCGGGCCAGATCCTGCGCTACGCGGTAGCGACGGGTAGGGCGGAGCGAGATTTCTCCCCAGACCTGCGCGGTGCATTGCGCACCCATCACAAATCCCACTACCCAGCCATTACCGACCCAAAAGCATTCGCAAAGTTGATGCTCGCCATCGATTACTACGACGGCACTATGACAGTTCGCAATGCGCTGAAAATCGCCCCGCTATTGATGTTGCGCCCAGGCGAGCTGCGCCATATGACTTGGGAACATGTGAACTGGGAGCTTGAGCAGCTGGAATTCCCGATCGGCTATATGAAGCGTAAGGATCGCCCGCAAATCGTGCCGCTTTCTACGCAGGCGTTGGCGATTTTACGCGAACAGCAGCGTTTCAATGGGCGCTTTTCACCGGTGTTTCCGTCTGGCCATGGGCGCCGCCGCTGTATGAGTGAGAATGGCATGCGCGCTGCGTTGCGCAATATGGGATACGCGAATTCCATTCACACGGTGCATGGGTTTCGCGCATCCGCACGCACAATCATGGATGAAGTACTAGAAGAGCGCCCCGATCTACTTGAGGCGCAGCTGCATCATATGGTTCGCGACAGTACTGGGCGCGCCTATAACCGCACTAGTCATCTGGATGCGCGCCGAGAAATGTTGCAGCGCTGGGCGGACTGGATCGATGTTCAGAAACGCAAACTCGATGCGGATGACTGACCTCATAGCATCAAGTGTTTGACTTGATAATTGGACTATCTCGGAGCAAGACATGGAAATGCAACCATACATCGAAATGCGGGACTTTCCCGGTGTGGACGAGCTCGATTTTTTACTGCGCAGCGTAGATCCTCAGACAGGTCCCTATGACCTATGGATTTCCACCGCGTTATGGCGCCTCTACTTAACGCCCATCGATGTAGAGTTGACGATACTCTCTGGGCCCCAAGAGGGCGATCCAGTCGAAAAACTCTCGTTTTTTGTGGTCAGACAATTTCCCCTCGGGAGTCCCCATATCGGGCCCCACCGTATCTACAACCGCAGGCTGTTGCGCGAGCTCAATCGCAGGGTTTGGCAGCGTTGGGATAGCTACCGAATAAGCCAGGGCTATGAGGAAATTCGACGGCACGAACTCAAGGAGATCGATCCCGAGCTACTCCGCTTGGTGTCACCGGCATTTTTCTTTTGCGACCGCCAACTCCAGGATCTTCGTGAGCAATTCTCTTTATTGGAACAGGAGCGTGAGATCCTGTTTCAGGTGATTTCGGCGCTTTCCCAAGTGGCGGATCGGCACCGATAGGTCGAGATCAGCCACGACCGCCCCTTCAAACACGGGTGCCCACGGCCGCCGCGGATGGCCTTTTGGGGTAGGCTACGAGCTGAACCCAAAACTCCCTAGGTGTGTAATGGAACGAGATAAAACAGACCCGAATGACATCCAGCGGCTTCTGGACGAACACCCGGATCGCCTTCTGCGACTCCCGGAGGTTTTACGGCTGGTGGGTGTATCCTCATCCACCTGGTACCGCTGGATTGAACTTCGGCGGGCCCCTCCACCGAAAAAGTTTTTTACCGGCGGCTCATCTTGGCGGTATGGTGAAATCATGCAGTTTCTTCAGTCCCCACAGGAATATTTCTACACAGAGGACGACGAGGAGACGCTTTCAAAGTAAAGTTGGTGACGGGAGATATCCCTTGTGGTAGAAGGTTTAGCAGCTAGATGATGGCACAACGTATTGTTTTCCTGGACTTTGATGGAGTCGTACACCCCGCAGGCCAGCACGTGCCAATTCATTGGGCTCAGGTGCGGTCGCTAATTGGACGCAATTTTTTCCTGCCAGAACAGGTGGCTCGAATAAACCGCTTGTGTGAACAATCCGGTGCAAAAATTGTAGTGACCTCCACTTGGCGGCTAGAGTTCAGTCTGCGAGCTTTTCAGCCAATCTTTGGTAACCGGATCATCGATGCGACGCCGCTGGTGCGACGCATTCCGGCGGGAATACCAATGCGCTGGCTGGAGGTTGAGACGTATCTACGAGATCGAGAAAATACGGGGAAGTATGTCATCATTGATGATCAGGCCGGTTTGTTCCCTCCGAAACTCTCCCAGTTAGTTATTACCGATCCAACCTCAGGTTTCCTCGAAAAAGATCTCGAGTTGGCTCTGGCCATCCTTCGTGGCTGACGAGCTTGCTCCATGTTGCTGTTTTTCTCGCTGCATGCGATTAGCGATTTCTGCCTTTTGGGTATCCAGCCAGTCCGCCCAATTCTGCAGCATTTCTCGGCGGGCATCGAGGTGAACGGTGCGGTTGTAGGCCCGTCTATTTGGATCCCGCACCATGTGATGCAGTTGATGTTCGAGCAAGTGGGGCGGCACGTTCAGTACTTCCTCCATAATCGTGCGTGCCGACGCACGAAACCCATGCGCGCTCTGCTGGAGCCCTAGGGGCCCCAGGCTTTTCAGCGCTTTCTGCATGGCAGTAGGGCCCATTTGTTTTCTGCGCCCATGGGCGGATGGAAAGACGGGTCCGAACCCCCCGCAATAGCGGTGCTGTTCCTGCAGAATATTCATGGCTTGCTGGCACAGCGGGACGATATGGGGGCGTTTTTTGTCTTTCATGTCCCCGATTTTGAATTCCAGTTGTTCCGCCTCCCAGTTGACGTGATCCCAAGTCATACGTCGAAGTTCCCCTGGTCGCAACATCAGCAATGGTGCAATCCTCAGAGCGTTCCGTACGGTCACAGTGCCTTGGTATTCATCAATCGCCAGCATTAGCTCAGCAAAGGTAATTGTGTCAACGATCGCATCGTAATGAGAGCCTTGGTGTTTGCGCAGCGCCCCGCGGAGGTCCGTAGTGAAATCTCTGTCTGCACGGCTGGTTGCCACTGCATAGCGTAATATTTGCCCAGCTAGCGCTCTGGCACGTTCGGCCATGTCGGGGCTGCGATTTTCAATTATGCGTAGCGCGCTGAGTAAGAGTGGAGCGTTCAGCTGACGAATTGGAATTGCGCGCAATACTGGCAGCAAATCGTTTTCGAGTAATGCCATGGAGCGCTCCCGGTGTGACTTAGATTTATCGGATAGGTGCGCTTTCGCCCACTCACGAGAGACCGCTTCAAATGTTTCTTCGCTGTCCAGATATGTACTCGCCTTGGTCAATTTGCGTTCTACCGCCGGGTCCAAACCTGCGGCGAGTTGGCGGCGGGCTTCAAGTGCTTGTGTGCGAGCATCCGCCAAGCTGACGTGAGGGTAGAGCCCGAACGTCACGGTTTTTCGTTTATTGCCGTAGCGATAATCCAGGCGAAAACTCTTTCCGCCTGTGGGCAGCACGATCAAATACAGCCCGTCTGAATCACTCAGCTTGAAAGCCTTCTCTTTCGGTTTCGCCTTGCGGATTTTCATGTCGTTGAGCACTGCCTTTCCTCCGATGCGAGTAAGATAATTTCTGTAGTCACATCGGACAGTTTGCCTGACCCGATCAATGCTGATGGACATGGGCACAGCGGGCTCAGGGGGTGCTGGAGGGTTTATCGCGTAAGCGGAGAGGTTGGGGTTGAATGTCATGTGGCTGAAAATCGCACGCAATGTATGAGAATCGATCGATTAACTTCACTGCAATTACAGCGAGCACACACCAGTTCAATCCGAAGCAAAATGTGATTAAGATCACAGGATTATTTGGCCGATACAAAAACAAAAAAAGGCGCCACGGCCTGAGCATCGATCGGCAGCCTGGGGTGGGGCTGCGAGTTGGCAGTCGAGCAAGTTTTAGTCAGCTGGATCGGAGGAAAAGATCTGGCCGCAGCGCAACAGGATGTGCAGCAGTTGGGACCGGTGGCGCAGACTCTACTGGGGCAGCGGTTCGACCGTGTTGAACTCCTCTACAACTATCCGCAGTCGAGTGTGGACGCTTACCTGGCATGGCTTCGGTCGCAGATTGCTGCACGAGTAACTTCTAGCGATTGCAACCTATCCTCCCCGGTAAACTTCGGTGAAATCTACCAATCAGCGGAATCTGTGCTCTTGAGGTTGGCCCATGAGACAGGCACCCAGCTGAACATCTTGCTGAGCCCGGGAACCCCGGCGATGCAAGCGGTCTGGATCCTTCTGGGTAAAACACGCTTTCCTGTGACCTTCTGGCAATCCTCATTGGAGGAGGGCGTCAGCAAGGTCGAGATCCCGTTCGAAATCGCCGCGGAGTATATTCCCGCAGCGGACAGCATCGGTTCGCGGGCCATCCGCGAGCTGTCCACAGCGCACGCGCCCGCCAACGCAGCCTTCGCCGACATCATCACCCAGAACCCGCAGATGGAACGTCTCAAAGTTCAGGCGGGAATTCTCGCTGTGCGGGAAGTGCCAGGGCTTGTATATGGCGAATCCGGCACCGGCAAGGAGCTGTTTGCCCGCGCGATCCACAATGCCAGTCCCCGTGCAGCCCGTCCTTTTATAGTGGTGAACTGTGGTGCTTTCCCTCCCGAGCTAATTGACTCCATTCTCTTCGGTCACAAAAAGGGGGCCTTCACGGGGGGTAAGAATTGGTAAGTGGGCTGTGTCAGATTGTTTTTGAGTGGGTAGGGCGGAGCGTCGGTTCGAGAAGGTTGGGCGACTAGCTTTCGAGGTCGGATATTACTTGGTCAACTAGTGATAAAAGTTGTGGATCTTCCGAGACTTTAGATGCCAATTCAGATGCAAGAAAAGAAAACTGGGCGGCGTTTAGAGGGAGGTTTTGGTAGCGCAACAGGGTTAAACGCTGGATGATGAAAGCTCTTTTCTTTGAGCGGCTGTCCAGTGATTTTGAATTGCTTACAAAGCCTGTCTTTATCTCCGAGAAAAGCTCATCAACTGAAAGTTGGGGGGCAGAGTTGAGTGCACCAGGGTGGTCGGCGTTACCTTTCCGACTTTTGTTTGCTATTCCAAGTGCGGCACTCAAAGAGGTGAGTGCTTGTGGCGGTGCAATCCTGCTCATATTGACCTGATCGTTTCATTTGCGCTTAGACGAATGCTAGCAAATAACCTTTTTTCTCGACAGCCCTCCCGCGCGCATTGATTTTCGTATGAATTTTCTTCGCACCGCCCGAGTTTTGTGATTCTCGTCACAATTGTGGCTGTTTTTGAGTTTCTCGGCTAAAACTTTCCGCCCGCCTCCCGAATAGGTTTGAAGCAATAACCAAATATCAGAATCAGAGGCCACCTACCTACCATGCAGATACCCACTGCTGGAGTTAGCGCAACTGGCCATCTCGCTTGACCATGGGACCGCACTATGACCGCTGTTATCACCTCTAATGGACTGGGCTTCCTGAACTCCTCCGCCGATATCCTCGGGGCATTGGGACAGAATGGCCAAGCCAGTTTAGGGCAGGCAGGCTTAAACAGTTACGTGAACGCCGCCAGCGGAAACCTCTTTGTTCGTCAGGCGGACGAGCTGCTAATGGGGCTGGGCCTGGATGCGGGCTTAGTGCGTACCTACAACAGTCAGGGCAGTTTTACCGGTGGGATGGGCGATCAGTGGCGGTTGAGCGCCAATCGTTCATTGGTGATCTCAGGTGACCCGGTCAATGATTTGGAGAACGTCACTATTCGTCGTGTTGCGGGTGACGGTTCTGATATCACCTTTACCTATGATGCGACGTCTGGCGAATTCGTCGCCAAGGAAGGGAGCGGTGCGCACGATGTGATCCGCTACGACGGGACAAACAATGCATGGGTGTTCACCGCCGATGACGGTGCCGTAACGGAAACCTATAACGCGTCCGGTCAGCTCACCAAGATGTCGGACCGTGCCGGCAATGAAATCAGTTATCAATACAACGGCAACGGCCAGCTGGAAGAGATCCTTCTGCAAGACGGCCAGAAAATGGTGTTGCATTACAACGCCAGTAACCAGCTGGAATCGCTGGAGACGCAGTCCGCTGGCGAAAATCTGGTACAGGTTTACTACAGCTACGATGCAAATGGTCGCCTGGAAACGGTTTCCATTGATTTGGAACTGGGGGCTGACAATAGTATTACCGATGGCAAAGCCTACACCACTACCTATAGCTACGATGGTAGTAGCAACCGTATAGCCTCCATCACCCAGAGTGACGGCACTACCGTTAGCTTTGGCTACGAATTGATCGAGGGAAAGTATGCCGTAAAAACGGTTACCGATGGTCAGAATAAGGTAACCACCTACAACTATGGCCTAAGCGATGCCAACGGCTCGTATACCGAAGTGGTTTCCCCCTTGGGGGAAAGCACCAAAATGTACTTTAACAGTGCAACGGGCTATTTGGAGCGTTTGGAGAGCCCGGCTGTTGACGGGCAGCGCCAGGTTGTGCGCTATGCCTATGATGCTGACGGCAACCTTGATCATGTCATTGATAACGCGAACAACCGCATAGACTATCGATATGACGCCAACGGTAACCAGACGGCTGTGCGCGATAGTATCGGCAACACGGTTACCCGTACCTATAGCTCAGAAAATCAACTGCTCACTGAAACCCGCTACCTGGTGGCTGATCCAGATGGCATCGATCAGGCGGGTGCCCCGAGCGGTGCGCAAACCAGTCGCTATGTCTATAACACACAGGGTTTGTTGGCTTATACCGTTGGCGCAGACGGCTCAGTGTCGGCCTTTGATTACGACGGTTTTGGTCAGCTTTCAGATACCTGGGTGATTACTGACGAACTCTATGATGTATCGGGCCTTGCCGATGATGAGGCGCCCAGTCTTGCTGCAATGGATGCGTGGCGCTCCGGTCTGGATCTGAGCTGGGCTCAGCGCACCACGCTTACCTACGACTTTCGCGGTCAGCTACAAAGCAGTACACAGTGGAATACCCTGGATGCCACAGGCGAAGGCGTCGGAACGGCGGCAACCAGCTACTTCTTCTATGACCAAACCGGGCAACTGATTAAGCAGGTTTCAGCCGAAGCGGAATCTGCTAGCGCCACCGCTGCTGCCGTAGAAACTGATTACACCACCGTTTACAGCTACGACGGTATGGGCCGTGTAACCAGTGTCACCAATGCAGAAGGCAACCAGGTTACCACGACCTATAAAGACGGCCAGAGCACCATAGAAGTGCAAAATGGGCTTGGTCTCACCACCAGCTCTGTTTATGACACGCGGGGTCAACTCACGAGCGTTACCCGCAGTGCCGATGGTGGCACTGAGGACTATGGGTCCAGCCGTTATTATTACGATGACAATGGCCGCTTGCGCACCAGTGTGGATGCCGCAGGTGCCCGTAGCTATCAGTTTTACAACGCGTTGGGTCAAGTTGTTTACAGTGTCGACGCGAGCGGCGGTGTTACCGAGTTCAAATATAACGATCAAAACCAGCTTGAAGAGCGCATTGTATTTACCAATACCGTTGATACGGGTACTTGGTTCGATGAAGGTGCCCAGCAATACTTTATTACTACTGCGGATTTTGAAGGGAGCTTTAAACCTACTGCAGATGCCTTGGATCGCAGTGTCAGCTTTACCTATCTGGATAATGGGTTGCTGCAGTCTGAAACGGCGGGCATAGGTGATAATCCAGTCGTTACCACATATCACTACGACGGTGCAGGTCAGTTACTCAGAACGGAAACCAGTGCCGATGGCGTTGGTACAGAAGGTAACCGGGAAATCCGCTTCTTTTACGACAGTGCCGGGCGTCAGCTGGGCACAGTTGATGCAGAAGGCTACCTGATTCAAAACCGCTACAACGGTGCCGGGCAATTGGTGCAGCAGATCCGCTACGCCACTCAGCTCGACAGCGCCGACGCCTTTAGCGAGAGCAATGACTTCAGCGCACTGCTCACTCTCGTCGGGAGCGACGCGCAGGACCAATCTGTCCGATACTACTACAACAGCAAAGGACAGCTCAGCCACGAAGTCTCCCACCAGGGTTACGTCACCCAGTACGACTATCATCTGAGCGGCCAGCAAGCCCAGGTCACCCAGTTTGCCACCGCGCTCAGTGCTGGTCAGTTGGCCGCACTGACTGACACGAGTGGTGTCACCGCGACATCGGATGACGATAAAGACCAGTGGATCAGCTATAGCTACGATCATGCTGGGCGCCTGCACACCAGCCGCAATCACCGTGGGCTATTAGTACTCAACCAATACGACAATACCGGTAACCTCGTTCAGGTCACCAGCTACCAGGTCGATAGCAACGGTGATGCTGTCGACACTGATGGGGATGGCCAAACCAGCGATAATATCCGCAACCGGTATCTACGCTACGATGCCGCGGGCCAACTAACGGGCGAGCTAAATGCGCAACAGTTGGCTGATATTGCCGGAACGCTCGGTATCACCCTGAACAGTAATGGTGCGACCGAGCTAACGAATACACAGCTGGATGCGGCAATTGACACCCACAATCAAGGGGTGCGCCATATCTATAACAGCGCTGGCCGCTTAATCGAAAGTCAGGATACCCAGGGTAACAGCACGCACTACATCTACGACGAGCGCGGTCAGCTTGTCTACCTGATTGTCGAGGATGCACAAACTCAAAAGGCCAGTGTTACCGAGACCCGTTATAACGTCTTTGGTGATGCCCGCAGCAGCCGCAGCTATGCCCAGCAATTTGACCTGAGTGATGGGCCTACCAATAGCGCACTCAACAACGCACTCGCAAACGCGCAGGGCGCAGTAACTGGCGAGCTGGAGTCGCTTGTAGGCGGTTTGGCGAACGATGGCCGCGACCGTGTTACCAGCTACCACTACAACACCCGTGGCCAGTTGGCGACCGTATTGCGTCAGGTTATTGACAGTCAGAGTCAGCCCGCGTCGCTGACCACCACCAATGACTACACAACCTGGGGCGAACTGAAAACCGTTACCACCGATATCGGTGCGATCGATCAGGCGGGAAGTGAAACTCGGGTCAGCAAATTTACCTATGACAATCGCGGCCTCCAGCTCACTAGCGTGCAGGATTTCGGTGCGTTACCTGCGAACCTGAATATCTCCAGCAGCCAGGAATACGATGCCTTTGGCCGTGTCACGCAAGCCACCGATGCGCGTGGCAACACCAGCTATTACGACTATCAGGATCAGGGTCGTACCGTTGTGGTCACAGACCCGTTGACCAACGAGACCACAAGTACTTATGACGCTTTCGGGCGAGTACTGACCACAACCAATGCACTGGATCAGGTAACCACCTACGCTTACAGCTTTGACCCGGAATCCGGCGAGCAGACCACCGTCGTAACCATGCCGGGTAATTTCACGACAAGCACGGTAACGGATAGCTTCGGTCAGACGATTCGTGTTACCGATGCAGAAGGGCATGAAATACGTTTTACCTACGACCTGAACGGAAACCTCAAAACCTCAGAGCAAACCATTGAGGGGCAGGACGTAACGGCAGCGACCAATGAATATAACGCGGCCAATCAGCTGGTGGCGACGGTTGATGCGGAAGGGCGGAAGGTACGCTACAGCTACGATGCCAATAACCGTGTGCTGACGCAGGTGATCGATCCCGATGGCCTGAATCTCGGTACCCAATACAGATATGACGGCCTGGGCCAAGCGGTTAGTGTTGTTGATGCTGAAAATCGCAAAGTAACCACCATTTACGACGCCCAGGGCAATAAAGCTCAGGTGATCGTTGACCCGGAAGGCCTTGCATTAACGACAACTTACACCTATGACGCAAACAACAACGTAACCAGTGTCACCGATGGAAATGGTGATACCGCTTACTATGCCTACGATGCCCTGAATCGCCTGCGTTTTGTGGTTGACGGCAATCGCCATGTAACTGAAACCGTCTACGACGCAGCGGGCAATGTGGTCCAAAGCAAGCGCCATCAGGATGCGCTGCCTGACGCATTGAGCGATCTGTCTGAAAGTGGCATCGCGACTTATTTGGGCGGTATAAGTGCTGAGAATACAGCTCAATCGACGCGCTATATCTACGATGTTGCCGGTCGTCAACGTTATACAATCGACGGCGCAGGCTATGCGACAGAAACGGTTTACGATGATCTGGGTCGTGTTACCGAAACCCACCGTTACCCAGCTGCAGTGGATTCGCAGCTAGACGATGCGGGTCTCACCAGTGCCATTGACGCGCAGACCCCCGCTCGCTCTGAATACACCTTCTACAACGACCGCAACGAACGCACGTTCTTTGTGGACGCAGAAGGCTATGTCAACCAGTACGGTTACGACAATAACGGGCGCCTCATCCAAGTAGCCCGCTATGACTACATGGTCGATGGCGCCGCGATCGCAGATGCTGAAGCATTGGCCACAGCCGTTGACGGTCAGCAAAATATCGTCACCTACACCACTTACGACGAAGCCGGACGTGAGCGCTTCTATATCGATGGCGATGGTTATATCAGCGAGACTGTTTACGACGACTCCGGGAAGGTACTAGAGCGGATCCATTACGGCCTTAAGTTTACCGGCGCTCCGTCGGATACCGCCGCGGTGCAGAGCTTTATCGACGGCCAGGGCGCATACAGCAGCCACAGTCTGCGCTCCGTGTACGACGCCGTGGGTCGCATCGCCTTCGAGGTCACTGCAGCCGGTGACGTCACCCAATTTATATACACGGATACAGGGCAAGTCCGTCAAAAAATCGCTTACAGCGGTGTAACCCCTGATGCCTCGGATGTCACCCTCGCAGACTTCGAGGACCTGACTGCCGCTGTTACCAGCGCGAACAAGCAGAGCACCACCAGCGTCTACGACAGCGCCGGGCAGCTGCAGTACAACATCAACAGCGGCGGTTATGTCACCGAGTACCAATATGATGCCGCCGGCAATGCGACCGTCCTGAAACGCTACGAAACAAAGCTCAGCGGTGACATCGCCAGCCTGACCGCCGCACAGATCCAGAGCCAGGTAAGCGCAGGCACCGTGCGCACCAGCCACAGTGTGTACGACGCCACTGGCCGCGCACGCTTCGAAATTAACCCTGCCGGTTATATCAGCGAATACGAATACGACAGCTTCGGCAACGTCACCCGCATGCTGCAATACGACTATGTATACGCGAGCAGTTTGAAGGAAGCGGATATTGAGTCCGCCATTCAAAGTGGCAACTGGGAAGATACCGCGCGTATTACCCACACTGATTATGACGCACTCAACCGCGCTGTTGCCCTGACCGATGCCGAGGGGCACACCGAATACTACGGCTATGACGCCTTCGGCAATCTGACGAGCTTTACCAACAAACTGGGCAACGCCGCCAATGATCCGGAATATACCTGGGTCTACGAGTACGACAAGCGCGGCAACCGAGTAAAAGAGATCACACCGGAAGAAAATTTCTATCTCTCCAGCGGCGTTGCTAACTTGCAGTTGATGCAAGACAGCAGGCTCATTACGGAAATGACTTACGACTTCCGTGGGCAGCTGACCAGCCGCACTGAAGGCATTTATATTGATACCAAAGAAGGGGAGTGGTTTGAGTTTCCAGGTGAACCTACCGAGTGGATACCAAATCCAAATTTCGGGAATGAAATTTCAAATTTTGCGAGAACCACTAGCTATCAATATGACAATCGGGGCAACCAGATCGGTATCACCTACCCGCAGGTAGACGGGCAGACCCCGCAGGTCGATACCCTCTACGACGCCTTCGGCAATGCGGTGTCCAACAAGGACGTGCGGGGTAACTACGCCTACAAGGTTTACGATGCGGAAAACCAGCTGCAGTACGAGATAGATGCCGAAGGCTATATCACCGCATACGAATACGATGCCTACGGCAACCAGACCGGGCTGACCCGCTATGCCAAGGCCTGGACCGGCGCCGCGAGCAGAGGGCTGGCCGCGGTCAGTGGTGCCGAGATACAGAGCAAGCTCGCGGAGAGCGGCTACGGCAACAACGCCGCCAACCGCACCCTGAACCGGGAGTACGATGCACTCAACCGCCTGAGCCAGGTGCTGGAAGAGAGCGTCAGCTACTTCGATGTGGAGACCGGCAGCAGCGCCACCAGCCGCCCGGAAACCCAGTACCAGTACAACGCCTTCGGCGAGCTGCAAAAAACCAGCGTCAAGGTCAGCGGTCAGAGCGGCGGCAGCTGGGCGGAGACCTACCACTACTACAACGACCTCGGCCAGAAGGTCATGACCGTCGATGCCGAGCGCTATGTCACTGAGTGGCAGTACAACGAGTTCGGCCAGGCCGAGTTCGTCACCGAATACGCGCGCGCACTGGGTGCCGGCGTCGACCTGGACAGCGGCAAGCCGGCGGCCCCCGCCGCCTCCAACAGCAACGACTCGGATATCGGTCGTGACCGCAAACGCCAGTTTGTATACGACAAACTGGGCCAGGTTAAAGAAGAATGGCTGCTCAACTACGAGTACGACCTGCTAGATAGCAGCAGCGGCTACAGCGTCATCCAGAACCAGGTGTATGCCGCCAAGGTGCAGGAGAATCACTACGATGCCCTGGGCCGGGTGACTGAAGCCATGGACATCAACGGCAACCGGGTGCTCACCGGCTACAACAAACTGGGCCACACCGCCTGGGTGAAAGAGGATGCCCGTGGCATCCTGCTCAATACCAACACCAGCGGCACCGGTGCAGCCCTGAGCGGTACCGCCAGCACCCTGGAACAGCAGGATCAGGTACTGCTCAACAACACCGTCAGTCGCACCCCCTACGTCAGCTACAGCTACGATCTCTTCGGCAACGTCCTGAAAGAACACCGCTACGCCAACTACACCGACGACGGCAACAACGGCAACGATGCCAGTAGCGCCGACCAGATTACCTACAGCCAGTACGACAGCCACGGCCGTCAGGTCAAGGTGCGCAATGCCAACGGCGATGACACCAGCTACAAGTACGACCTGGCCGGGCACGTCACCGAGACCAGTCAGGTCTACCAGAATGCCAAAGGCACCGCCACCTACACCGCCAAAACCAATTACGTGTACGACAAGCTGGGCCAGCAGATCACCACGGAGATCGACCTCGGCAACAGCGCCCAGTGGAACCTGGACAACGTCTCGCTGGGTAACCAGTTTATCGAAGTACAGTACAACGCCTTTGGGGAAGTCATTGCCCGTGGTGACAACCGCAGCAACTTCCAAGAGATCTTTAGTTACGACAACGCCGGGCGCATGACCACCGGTACCGATGCCAAGGGCGCCCAGATCAGCTACACCTACGACCTGCGCGGCCAGCTGGTACGCGAACAGTCGCCCACCGCCGACGGTGGCCTCTACACCAAGCTCTACTACCGTGACGGGCTGGGCCGGGTAGGGCGCACGGAGCTGGGCACCATTGCCCAGGCCTTTAGCGGCGACAACATCACATTAACGCCCAACTACTATCAGAGCTACGACCGCTGGGGCAATGTACTGCAGCAAACCGATGCCATCGGCTACCGCACCCTCTACAAATACAACCAGCTGGACCAGGTCACCTGGGAACAGAAACACGAAACGCTGGTGGTGGATGAACAGGGTGTAGAAGAGGGTAAGAACCCCGAGACCTCCTACTATTACGATCTCGGTGGCAACCGCATCGCCGAAACCGATGCCCGCGGCAACAGCCGCTACCAGGAATACGACAGCTTTGGTCGCTTGCTGAGAAAAATCGACGCCCTGGGTGCCGAAACCCATTATGCGTACGACATTTTTAATCGCGAAGTCGCCAAACAAAACGCCATTGGTTACATCACCACCACTACCTATGATCGGCTGAACAGCATCACCGCCCTCGGTGACATCCGCTTCGAAACCGATGGGGATGCCTACAACCAGGCACTGATCAAACACAGCTACAACGAACTGAATCACCAGATCCGGACGCAGGTCGCCTACTCCGGCAGCGGCGCCAGCACCACCTTCGCCACCAGCTACACCGACCACGACGTGCGCGGCAATGTGGTCAGGACGGAATCTGCGGAAGGGGTGATCAAGGAATACCAGTTCGACGCCCGCGGCAACAAGATCATCGACCGCAACGGACTGCACACCAGTGGCAATAGTCATCAGCTTAGCTGGGACTACGACTACTTCGGCCGAATCCAAAGCTACAACGACCTGGGTGGTACCGCCTTTACCTACGAGTACTACGATAACGGGCAGCTAAAGCGCAAAGTGCGCACTGCCGAGAAGAACGACACGGTGCTTGAGAACGGCGAGACCGTCAACAAGTACGGTATCGAATATAGCTACTACGCCAACGGTGCCCTAAAGAGCATCAACGACAAGGACAGCAGTCTCTACGCCGAATACGAATACGACGAGAACGGGCAGCGGAGCTACGACTATATCCGTGGTACCGACGCGCGCGGCATTCTGTACGAACAGGTGACACACACCCGCTACGACGAACATGGGCGTTTAAGTCGCGTTAAGACTGTCGATCTGCGTCAAGACCTGGTTACCCTGGACGCGACCTATAAATATGACGAGGTAGGTAACCGTCGTTCAGTAAAGGTGGCATCGAAATACGACTACACCTATACGCCGCCGGTGAACCATGCGCCGACGGTGAATGGGACGGTAACGAACAAAACCGCCAGGGAGTTGGAGAGTCAGACGATCTATCTGGGTCAGAACTTGTTTACGGACCCGGATTCCGGCGATGAGCTTACTTACGAAATCAGAGTGATTGGATGGACTTGGGATCCTGAAGGCATATGGGTGCCGCCTCAGGGAGGTGACCCCGGTTACCATATGCCGGGTTATGTACGCGATAGCTTCTACTCATCGCCTCCAAGTTGGTTGGGATTGGAAGTCAACCAAAACAACCAATTCTATTTGGATATATCTGAAGTCCCTATTGGCGCATCGGATTCCGTAGACTATGCGAGCTCCCGAAACAGTGAAGGTGAGTTTGCGATTTACTTGGTGGCCAAAGATAGAAGCGGGTACACAACTACCCATCAATTTGATCTAAACATAAATCCATACTTGAATCAGGCCCCCACACTGGAGGTTCCAATTGCGAACCAAGCGGCGAGTGAGGGTGTGGCGTGGAATTATCAGATTCCCGTTGAGACGTTTGATGATCCAGATGGGTTTCCCTTGACCTATACGGCAACCCTGGTAATTCCTGCACACACAGACCCGCAAGGAGAGTGGGATGCAGAAGAGCAAATTTGGATACCAAAATTCATCGAAGAGCAGGAGACAGCTTTACCTTCGTGGCTTTCCTTAAACTCGGAAACTGGCGTTTTCTCGGGAACTCGAACTGGGATAAACGTAGATGAGTCATTGATAATTCGCGTCAAAGCGACCGACAGTGGCGAACCTGCGATGTCAGTGACTGATGATTTTGTGTTGAACATAGTTGCAAAGAATGACGCGCCTGGCTCGGTAGCGATCGAAGACAAGTCAGTGCAGGAAAGCAAGGTCTTATATGTCAATTTCGATAGCTATTTCTGGGATTTAAATGAGGACGACCTGAGTTATACCGTTACTTTGAGTGATGGTAGCCCTGTGCCTTCCTGGGTTACGTGGCATTCCGAGCATACGCTAAAAGTTGACCCGGACTATGGGCACAAAGGCAATTACACGTTTAAAGTAATTGCCGATGATGGAAATGGCGGAACTGAAACTCGAGTTTTCAACGTTAGTGTCACACAGGGTCCTAATCGCGCTCCAGTTGTTGTCAATGCAATAGCAGATCAAACGGTCAATGAGCAACAACCATGGAGTTTCACGGTACCCTCAAATACATTCTCCGACCCTGAAGGAGACACTCTAACCTACACGGGTGTACTACAAGTATGGGTTGAAGAGCAGACCGTTTGGGATGGCGAGGCTCAGCAGTATTTCACGATACCTGCGCGCTGGGAAAATCAAACGCTGCCCCCCTGGATCTCATTTAATGTGGATACCAGAACGTTTAGTGGTACACGCTTGGGTATGTCTTCCGCATCGGAAACATACCGTCTTGCTGTGGTTGCAGAAGATACCAGCGGAAAAATAGGGACAGCGACGTTTGAGCTGACGGTTATTGATCAAAACGAAGCCCCAATATTAATTACGCCGCTACAGAATCAAACTGTTCAGGAAACCAAGTCAGGCTCATTCACATTCGGTACCGCACACTTCGTTGATGCCAATGGGGACTCGCTCAGTTATTCAGCAAAACTCAGTAATGGGAATTCGCTTCCCAGCTGGATTAGCTTCGACGAAGCTACACGGACGTTCAGCTGGACTCCGGAGTACGGCAATAAGGGAGCGTATGATATTAGGGTTACTGCCAACGATGGTAATGGCGGTACCGCATCTGACATATTCCGATTGACAGTTTCTGAAGGTCCTAACCGAGCTCCGATTCAAAATACTGCAATTCCCAACGCCTCTGTTGATGAAGGTGATGTGTGGAGCTACCAAATTCCAGCGGGATATTTTACTGATCCAGACAGCCATTCTCTGAGCTTTGTAGCTAAAAAAGTGGTCCCTGGTTACTGGCAGGAGATTGAGCATACTCCCGGAGAACCCGATATTGTATGGGTTGAGGAGCAAGAGGTCGACCTTCCAGGTTGGCTGACGTTCAATATGGCATCGCGTACCTTTACTGGTACTAGGACGGGTATCGTAACAAATGAGACCTATACGATTCGGGTTACCGTCACTGACGGCGGGAGCCCTGCAAAATCGGTAACGGATGATTTTAACTTGACGGTTCTTGCCGCCAACGATGCACCGACGGGGGATGTTCCGAATCAATCAGTACAAGAAAGTAAATCGTTAACGATTAATCTTGATAACCATATTATTGATGTTAACCAGGATGAGCTGGATTACAGCGCCACACTATCTGATGGCTCAGCGCTTCCAGGTTGGGTTAGCTGGACAAATAGCTCCACGCTCAAGTTCACGCCAGATTACGGTCACAAAGGTAGTTACACCATTAAGGTGACGGCAAGTGACGGGCGAGGTGGCACTAAAGTCGATAATTTCACCATTACGGTAACCGAGGGACCAAATCGGGCACCAACGGTAATTAACGCAATTCCAAATAAAAGTGTTAACGAGCGAACTCCTTGGAGCTTCCAGGTTCCCTCAAATACATTTACCGACCCAGATGGCGACAGCTTAACTTATCAAGGGTATCTCAGAGTATGGGTGGAAGAGCAAGTTATTCCGCCTCAAGGTGGTGATCCGGAAATAACAATCCCCGCTCATTGGGAAAATCGTGACCTTTCTGAATCCGGGTGGATATCATTTAACACGTCAACGCGAACCTTTACAGGAACGCGCAATGGTTTAAATGGTAGTAACGAAGTTTATCAACTGGCAGTCGCGGCCAAAGATCCAGAGGGGCGTACCGGGTATGATTATTTTTCAATAACCGTTGTTGATATAAATGAGGCGCCAACGGTTGCGACGCCATTGGCAAACAAATCAGTTCAAGAAACTAACTCCGGTTCCTATACATTCGGCAGTAGCTACTTTGTGGACTCAAATGGCGATAACCTGACGTATTCCGCCAAGCTGAACAATGGGAACCCTCTACCCAGCTGGATTACCTTCAATGCCGGTACTCGGAAGTTTAGCTGGAGTCCGGGCTATGGGACCAAAGGCGCATACGACATAAAAGTGACCGCCAATGACGGTAATGGCGGGACGGTATCTGATGTCTTCCGTCTCACCGTTACGGAAGGTCCCAACCGCGCTCCGGTTAAAAATACTTCAGTTCCCAATAAGTCTATTAACGAAGGGCAGGCGTGGACTTACCAAATTCCTGCTAGCTACTTCACTGATCCGGATGGGCATTCGCTAAATTTTGTTGCAAAGAAGGTGATTCCCGGATACTGGGATCCGCAGGGTTGGTGGAACCCTATCGATCAGGTTTGGGAGCCTCGATACGTAGAAGAGCAGGAGGTTTCTTTGCCGAGTTGGTTGTCATTTTCAAGTGGCAACCGGACATTCTCTGGCACCCGTACGGGTATCACGAAAAACGAAAACTTTACCATTCGTCTTAAAGTCACAGATAGCGGCTCCCCAGCACTTTCAGTGACCGATGAATTTACCGTAACGGTTGTGGCCGCGAACGACGCACCAACGGGTACGTTGGTGGATAAGTCGGTGATGGAAAACCGGACTTTAAGTTACAACCTGAATAATGATATTTCGGACGTAAACGGCGACACTCTAAGCTATTCAGCGACATTGAGTAATGGAAATCCATTGCCAAGCTGGATAACCTGGAGTAACGCTTCAACTTTATATTTTGATCCCGATTACGGTCACAAAGGTACCTACGATATCAAGGTGACGGCCTCCGATGGTCGTGGGGGGACACGTGTAGATACCTTCCGCCTTACCGTGGATCAGGGTGCGAATCGCGCGCCTATCGTCTCGAACGGTATCTCCAATAAAACTGCCGTGGAGCATAGTGCATGGAGCTATACAGTACCTACATCAACCTTTAGTGACCCAGATGGTGATGTTCTTACGTATTCCGCATATAAGCGGGTATGGGTTCCTGAAAGCCAGTGGTATGAGCCGGAAATTGGTGAGTGGTTTACTATTCCCGCGCATTGGGATTACGAGGCGTTGCCCAGCTGGTTATCATTCAATACTTCAACACGGAAGTTTTCTGGAACACGGACGGGGATTTCGAGTAATGAAACCTGGCAGCTAGCGGTAAAAGCACGGGATCCGAGCGGACGAAGTGTCTATGAACACTTTAATTTGACTGTGCAGCCAGGCAACGAACCTCCTGTCGTCGCTAACCCAATTCCGAATCGCTCGGGCACCGCTGGCTCAAGTTTCAGCTATACATTCCCGACAAACACGTTCTCTGACCCGAATGGAGATACGCTTACCTACAGTGCAAAGTTAAGTAACGGAAATAATCTTCCTAGCTGGCTTTCGTTCAATGCTGGTACAAGGAAGTTTAGCGGTACCCCGACATCAGGAGGAACCTGGGATGTACGCGTAACCGCAAATGACGGTAACGGCGGCACAGTCTCTGATATATTCCGTATTACAGTTACAGCGAATAGAGCTCCGGTATTGAACAGCGCAATACCGAATAAATCCTATACCATTTCGCAAGGGGGCGAGAAGTCGTTTAGTATAAGTAGTCATTTCAGCGATCCCGATGGTGACTCACTAACTTTCTCTGCTACGGGCCTTGCAACGGGTATGTCCATTACCAGTGCCGGCATCATCAGGATATTCGGAATTTCCGCGGTTTGGGGAACGCATAGCGTCACTGTAACTGCCTCAGACGGCCGAGGCGGCAGTGTTTCGGATACATTCTCGTTATCTGTGAGCAAAGGGTCTGGCGGCGGTCAAATTCCGCTTATGGTACAGATGTCCTTCCCTGTTCTAGAGGATGGTTATATCAATCCAGACAGTGATTGGTGGATAACCGATCCAACCATTACAAGATATGAGCAGTATTGGTATAAGTACGATTCCGAAAGTCGAATGCTTGTCTCTGAAGGCGATTTGGTTGGTGGTGAGATTACGATATCCAATGGGAAGGGTAGCTACATTGAGTACGACGCGGTCGGGAATCAGGTTCTTCGGGTAGAGAAGACTGGATCCGAAAATAGTTACGATGCTTCGCGATTTAATTACAGTCAGACTGGTCAACTCCAATCCATTCAAACGGTTAAAGGTATCTATTCTGGGACGATTGATTGGTCGGTTAAGTCAAATCGCGACAGCAAATACGCAGACGACGCGATTTGGCACACCGGAACCAGCTATGGCTATGACGTAGCTGGACGTAATACAAGAACAACAAATTATTTTGGCGAGAATGAGACTCGCCGCTTTCGAATTGAGCTGCTAGGCGGGGATTCTTTTGAATATCGAGATGTTTCTGTCGCAGGAGGCAAGGAGTCTGAATCTTTTACATACTTTGATAAAGATGGGCGTGTAACTAAAGTCGAAAACATGGGCCACACGGCTGGGCTTTGGACTGGCGTTGAAACACCGGGGCAAACTTTTACCAATGTTCCGGCGTTACAGATGCTGTCTAATGTAACTTATGGATCTGGCGCATACGATGCCGCAGGCCGCCTGGCTAACTACAGTTACGTGAAGTTAAAGAAGGGCGAGGGTGATACTGATACCTTGTCAAACTACACGTTGACATACACATACAACTATCATAGTCGCGATAGCTACTTGACCAATACCGTCACCGGTGTGGGTAGCAATACCAATCACAAAGATGGTGTCAACGTCAGCGTCTATGACGACAGTGGCCGTCTGCGGTATACCACTGAAACCTATAAAACCGACCAAATCACGGAATACCAGCGCCGCTACTTCCGCTACAACGGCGACGGCCAGATCATCAACAAGATCGCCGGCGAGTGGGAAAACGGCACCTTTACTACAGAATCGGATGGGTCCGAAGAACGCCACTACTACTACGCCCAGGGTCAACAAATTGGCTCGGTTGATGGCAGTGGCCGCATCCATTTTGAAGATCAAGCGGGTTACAAACTTGCCGGTCAGTCGGGTCCCGCCCAGTCCATGGTGTACACCGTACGCCCCGGCGATAACCTGCGTACTATTGCGCAAACTATCTACGGCAGTAGTTCTCTGTGGTATTTGATCGCTGACGCCAACGGTCTGGCAGACGATGCGGTCGTGCTGACAGATGGTCAGCAGCTGCGGATTCCTGCGCACACCACCAGCGTCAATGACGCCAACACCTTCAAAACCTATAACGCAGAAGAAATTATCGGTGACCGCACACCGGCGGTACCCTATATACCGCCGCCCCCGTCTGCAGATGCGGGCTGTGGCGCCATCGGCATGATCATCATGATCGTGGTCGCGGTGGTGGTGACGGTGTATACGGCGGGGGCCGCATCGACAGCCTTTGCAGGCGCAGGGAGCGCTGCTGCTGGTGGTGGCGCTGCCGCGGGCGGTGCTGCTGCTGGAGCTGCGGCAGCAGGTGGTGCTGCGGCAGCAGGTGGTGCTGCCGCCGGTGCCAGTGCATTTTCAACTGGCCTTGCAGTCTTGAGTGGTACTTCGGGGCTGGGTGCTGCGGCTGTAGCTGGTGCAGCTGTTGGTGGTTTTGTCGGCTCAGTGGCCAGTCAGCTGGTCGGGAAAGCCATGGGGGTTGTTGAGCACTTCTCCCTGAGAGATGCAGTAGCCAGTGGTATTACCAGCGCCGCGACCGCGGGTATTGGAGCCTATGCCCAGGGGGCCAAAGCCGGCAACCTATTGAAAGAAGCACGTTGGGCAAGGGGAGCTGCCGCTTACATGTCTTCTCAGGCCGCTCAGGTGGTCACTGGCCAAGACACCAGCTTTAGCTGGGCTGCGGTGGCGGCTTCGGCCGTGGGCGCCGAGGCCGGCGGTTACGTAGGTGATAACGTTGGTGGCATTGTTACAGAAAGTCTCGGCGGCGATAGCTTTGGTCAGTTTGCAGGTGACTTTATCGGTGCAACTGCCTCAGGCGTTGCATCGGCTGCAGCGGCTCGCGCCTTGGGCGTTGGCGGCAAAGTGGAACTGCAGTCCATCGCTGTCGATGCATTCGCCAATAGCATTGGCAACTCAATTAACCGTGCCGCATCTGCCGGTGCTGTCCGGTTTGACCCGGACAAGCTGGCGCGCGATACCGAGGCCATGAACGAGGAGATGGCTGGAGCCATCTCTGGGCATACCAGCTCTAGGGTGGAAGCCGATATGGCTGCACGCATGGAGCACATGACGGTGACCGCCAATTACAGCATGGAGCAGAACCTGTATAAGAACTGGACTGCGCAGAACGATGCGGCAATGGTGCGGCGGTTAGAGCAGGCGACCGGAAATCAGGAACGGATCGAACAACAAAGTGCTATCCAGTTCGCCAAAATGGAAGACTACCAGATACGCCTGACCAACCAGGTCGCGTTTATCCAGAACGATATTGACCAGTGGCGTCAGGACGTAAGGCAACAGGGAGTTCAAATTCTTACCGATGTCGCCAACAAGTACACCCTAGAGCGGCGGCAGGCCGAGATGGAGTCTCAGTGGTCGGTAGCTGTGCAGCAGCAACAGGACTTGGAAACTGCAGTGGCGCTAGCCGTGACTTCGCCACTGTTGGCTGTTGGTGGCGGTGCAGCATTGGGGGGGCTGGGGCGTGGAGTGGGCGCGGCTTACCGGTTCATCGGGCAAGAAGTATCGACCCTTGGGGCTGTTGGTGTTAGAGCATATGCTGGCTATCGCGGTGCGGTGGTCACTGAGCTAGGGGTAGATTTGCTGGCGGGTGAGGCGCTAGGAGGTGCATCTCTGGTGTCCGGTGCGGGCCTTCTCGTTGCCCGGAATAGGGACGAGATCTATAATGCCACCAGTGACGGGTTTGCGGCGGCACTGAGGAAGTTTGACGAGCGAGCATTTGCTGGCAGTAACTATGAATTTTCGCCACCTCGGGGAATGATTGAGCTTGGGGATTTGCCGGCGCCGGGGAGTCTTGTTCCAAACAGTAGCACTCCAAGGATAACAACCACTGTAACGGGTGGATCTGACGAAATCCTAGCGCTACCTGCACCAGGGCAACGTACTTTTACTCTTGATGAATTACGTAGTTTAGAAGGTCGTCAAAAATGGGAGGCCGGAGAAACTTACGTTCAGGAATTGTATGGTTCTACTGGCCAGCGACATTACCCTGTGCCTGGAACAGGTGGTCGCTTTGTTGATGCGCCAGCTGATTTGCCAAATGGTGGAGTATTAGCAAACGAAGTTAAAACTTATCAGCGGACAGTAAGCTCAGGTGGGCTTAATGAAGTACCTCTGAATAACAAGATTTACCAGCAAATAGAAAAAGACCTCTATCTGAGGGATACCGTACCGGGCTATGACCCACGGTGGAATTTCCTTGAGGCGCCGCCTTCACAAGACCTTTCCAGAATACTTGAATTGAATAGAATTATTCATGTTACTTACGAATGATATGAGAGAGGCTTATGAGAGACCTAACGGCTGAAGAAAAAGCCGAGTTAGAAAAAAGAAAAGCTGGGTTTGATGCGTTCCGAGAGGAACGCATGCCTGTACTACATAAATTTGCTGAAATATTAGGGTGCCCAAATCCGCATGAAATATTAATTATGCCTGATAAGTTTCTGCCCTATATCAGCAAGTATATGGAGGAGCAAAATGTGGAAGGTGATAATCGAACTTGGTTGTTGACAAGGATCGGTTATTTTATTGGGGAGTTACTTGTCAGTAAATTTGATGGGTGCTGGATGGTCGATGAGATGATTGAGTCAGACTCTTTCTCAAGATATGTAATAGGAGAGTTTGGTTATTCTGAGCCCGAGAAAGTAATCGACCCATTTCTATTGGCGCAAGTGTATGTTGATACTCCGCCCCCTAGAAATTTAGTTGAGCAGCTGGATGCTGTAGCAAAGACTTTTTAATGAAAATAACAAAGCCCAGCTATCGAGCTGGGCTTTTACGTTATACGGTTTATTGTTCGGTGGTCAGCACCAAACAGCCTTCCATGACTCTGACCGTCACCGGCGTATCAATGGAAAATCCTGCTTGATCTAGCCAGTGCCCCTTGAGTTGCAGCCAGGGAATAGGTCGAGCGCCTGAATTGGGCGATTGCTCCTTGAGCCGGTAGTCATAGTATGTCTTGGTGACTTTAATTTGCCGGGTTGCTTTAGCCGAGCGTGAAGCTGGCTTATGATTGTCTCTAGTCATAATAACCTCTCATACAGGTTGTTGTGATTAGCTGGCCTGTTGGGTTGCAGCCCGTCAGGTCAGCGCCTTCAAAATATTATCCGGCTTTACCTAATTGGTTGGCCGTATGCTTCAAGATCATGCCATCAATAATCGATTGAATGGCGCGTTGATCATCTTCTGACATCTGGCCGGAAATAAAAGGACAGCCATAAAATGGAAGATTGGTTTTCCGCTGCCTGCTTTGGCCTTTGGTTTTTTAGTATTTTCACATGGTGAGGTTATCGCGAGGAATTTCGCCGGTGTTCGGTCAGTTTTGGTTTTGGAGGCGAGCGTAAACTTCGCATGGAAAGTGCGATGAAGGTTTGCTTGTCCGGAGGGGTTTATATTTTAAGATGGACTCGAGGTGAAAAGTATTGCTCACACTCGCGAATGCCATGTGCCCAACGTTTGCCAAGCTGCTCACAGGCAGCACGAACCGTGTGGCCCGTACCAACCAGGGATTTAAAGCGGCTTTCAAAGTTTTTGTTCAAGTAGGTCCAATGCCGGGGATCAATCTGCAAGCGCTCAAGAATAGGTGGTAGTTGTTTACTGATTGCCCCGCGTTTGTCATCGCGAAGGCATCGTCCACTCCAATCCACCAGCTCAATATAATCCTGCATATGAAATGGCAGTCCTACGGGCATGGGCTCTCTGGGATTGCCAACAAAAGGAAACAGGGCGGAAGGCTGTTGCGCGCTTCTCGCGGTGATAATACGCTGCTTTATGGAGGTGTGATCAGACTCCTCCGGTGTCTCCGCCATTGTTGCCCGGATCGGATTGAGGTCCACATAGGCCATGCAGGCTGCAAGCGCTCTCTCATCGAGCAGTGCTTGGGACTTAAACCGTCCCTCCCAAAAACGACCCGTGCAATGGTCTTCGCGGTTGGCCTCTCGGGCAATCGATTCATTCACATAGCGCATAAACCAACTGATGTCAGCAAGCCGTGATCGCCAAAGCTCGGCAACCTCCCTAAGCCGTGCCAGCTCGGCGGAATCCAAATTATCGCCGCTAACAAAACGTTGCGACAGGGCCGAGCCTTTGCACAACTGGTGCCACCGTGAAACAACCTCAAGCAAATCCCAGTCACCAGCTTGTTGCAGATTGATATGCAGTACTACATGGTAGTGGTTACTCATCACTGCATAGGCACAGATATCCAGCGCGAACACTTCAGCAAGTTCGAGTAATCGCATTTCGACCCACTGGCGCCGGTGCTCAAAACATTGTCCGGTACGCTCGTCCCGGCCACATAGAAAGGCTCGACGTACGCAGCGGGAAACACAGTGATAGTACGGTGTAACCTTCGGATCGATCAGGTTTATACGCGGTTGTGTCATGGTTGTGGTCAGTTAGCTGTATATATAAACAGCATCCTGCCTCAGCCCGAGTTAGAAGCAATAGTTTGGCGCAAACTACTTTTTCTTTGGTGGGTGCCCTCTTTCTTCCCTTGTCTTTCCTTTCTTTCGTCACTTCAAGATGCTGGTATTACATGAAAGTTTTTTGTGACCATTGTGACAATTGTGCTTTTCCATTCTCTTGACCAGTTTGCCAAATTCACAGCTGTTGGTTGTAAATCGTTCGATTTGCTTAAATTGTTTTCTCGAATGTCCGGGTAATCACGGTTTTGATCACATTTTCATACAAATTAATACTGACTTATTTGTCACATTTTGTATTCATTGTATTCTCCCCGCCAAGATAAATTGGGCGCCATTACCGGTGGGAGAACAAGAAAACGCAATCAAACTTTGGAGGCAGTGGGAGCAGGGGAAAGGCGGTGCTTTTCGAGATGCGCTGGTTTTACACTACCTGCCTTGGGGGGTATCGGTAGCGTTTTCTTTGATGAAGGCGTTCCCACCAAACTTAGTTCCCCATGACGATATTCGCCAGATCACTGCGGTCGCCTTGCTAGAATCCATCGAGCGTTTTTGCCCGGATAAGGGTGCACCGTTCGAAGCTTTTGCGCGAAAGCGTGTACGCGGTGCCTTGTTAGACGAGGTAACTGCAGCAAATCGGCAGGCTTTGAATACTCCGAATCCAGAGCTAGGTGGACGTCCATTTACTGCACTGGTGGATCAGCTCGATGTGATGGTCATGGAAATATTGCTGAGTAGTATGGGCCCGGACGCTGCGCCCATTTACCCGGACTTTACTTGCAAAAGTGAAATGCACACGGTGTTAAACGATGTGATTTCCCGATTGAGCGGACGCGAGCAGAAGGTGATTGAGCTCGCGTACTTTCACGACCACAGCAATCGGGAAGTAGCTCGTGCGTTGAGTTTGTCAGAGGGGCGAGTCAGTCAAATAAAAAAAATGGCGCTGGACAAACTGAAGTACCAACTAATAACAGAAATATAACCGGTATTTTGCCGGTGACGAGAAAAGCTAGTGAGCAATATAGAGATACAAGAAGGTTTGCAAAGACTGCGGAGGTTTTGGGAGCAGGATAGGGCGAACCCGATGCTTACGCAGGATTTGCTCTCGAAATATCTTGAGGTCGGTGCCCTGGATCAGGGACGGGCGTTTGTTGATGCTCTCCCTGAAGAGGTTTTGGGGTTTCCTCAGGTTTCCCATTCCGCGGGCTTGTTATGCCTCGCTGTAAATGACTATGACCAAGCGGAGTTTTGCTTCCGCTGGGCGGATGCGAAAGCGCCCGGTCAACTAGCGATTCAATACAACTTGGCTTACGCATTGTTTCAACGGCGCCAGTATGTAGAGGTAGTAGCGCTTCTGCTCGGCATAACCAAGCCGACAGCGGAAGTGCTCGTGCTTAAGGCCCGCGCACATCACCACTTGGGAGAACTCGACCAAGCGATTGGTGCGCTCGAAGCCTCCATTGCAGAGAGCGCCGATTCCCAAATAAGCGGACTCCTGGCTCTTATTTACAACGATGCAGGTGACCGTAAAAAGGCTTTAGAGCTCGCGGAAATGGTTATCCAGCAGGAGCCTCACCAATTTGAAGCACTACTGGCAATGGCCGATGCTTATACCGCATTGCAGGCGTACACGGATGCGGGGCATTGGTGCGATCTGGGTTTAAGAGAATACCCATGTGTTGGGCGTTTCTGGGCGATAAAAGGGCAGTTGCAACTCGCTGAGTTCGATTTTACTGAGGCCAGAGTAAGTTTCACAAAAGGCGTTGAGTTCATGCCAGAGCATATTGGTACATGGCACTTGCTTGGCTGGTGTGAGGTTTTGCGGGACGACTTGGATGCGGCGCGGCACGCATTTGAACAGGCTTTAGAGTTAAACAGAAACTTTGCAGAAAGCCATGGTGGCTTGGCAGTTGTCGATGCGCTACTAGGTAATTGGGATGCTGCACAACAGGCCAGCAAGCGCGCACTGGGGCTCGATCGCAGCAACCTATCTGGTCGTTATGCGGAGGCTCTCTATTTCGAGCATCGGGGCGAGGCGGGAGCTGCAGAACAGTTGCGCCAAAAACTGTTTGCAACACCCACTGGGCAAAAGGTAGAAAGCAAGCTGCCAGAAATGGTGCAGAAATATCTCGCCAACCGTAGTGAGCAGCAGTAGTGGAACCGGATACGGCTATGCGGCTGATGGCGTCGATGTTGGAAGTTGCCGCATGGATGAGTGCGCCGGTGCTGGCTGCGGCCCTGTTTATCGGGCTTTTGGTGTCAATTTTTCAGGTAGTGACGCAAATTCAGGAAATGTCACTTACCTTCGTTCCCAAAATTATTGGTGCGGTGGTCGTACTGATTCTGATGGGTAACTGGATACTCGCTACATGGATGGAGTTTGCTGAAAAGTCGATTGGCATGGTGGCAGGTTGACGATGCTGCTGGAATCGCTTTCCCGGCAATCTGCGCTTGTGGTACTGGCCATGGTGCGCCTGGCGCCACTACTTTTTGTTGCGCTATCAAACCCCTTGTCTCGCGTGCCCGCAAGTGTACGCCTGATGTTAACGGCTACCGCGGCCATCGGTTGCGTGCAGTTGTCGCCGCAGATCCAGGTGCCGGTAACCTTGGATTTCGCGGAGTTCCTGCGTGCGGCCTCCATTGAGCTATTTATCGGTACCGCCCTGGCCGCTGGATTTTTTGTCGGCTCTGCAGCAGTACTGACACTTGCGCGCATGGTGGATATGCAAATGGGCTTTGGTGCGGCCGCGGTGCTGGACCCGGCAACCAATAGCTCGGAATCGATCATTGGCACATTGTATCTGTGGGTGCTTTTTGTATTGACCTTTGAGCTCGGCTTCCATTACGACATTCTTGGGATACTGCTGCTGTCATTCAAGATGCTGCCCATGTTTGGGAGTGGGGTAGAGCTGGATCTTGGTGCATTTACTGCCTATCTGACTCAGCAATTTACCCTGGCGCTGACGATTTTTCTGCCGGTTTCTATAGTGTTGTTGATTTTCGATTTCTGTATTGGTTACCTGGCCAAATCCATGCCGCAAATGAATGTGTATTTTGTTGGCTTGCCACTCAAGATCTTTATTGGTCTTGTGACACTGGTTGTCAGTGTGCGACTGACAGGGGCAGGGCTTGAGCAGATGCTGGCCAACATCCGCGAATTTATGTTGATGGCGGTGGGCCGGTAGATGGCAGAGCAGGATCAGGATAAAAGCGAAGAGGCCTCGCCCTTTAAATTGCGGGAGGCGCGTAAAAAAGGCCAAGTCTCGAAAAGCCTCGAGCTAAATGCCTTCGCAGTGGTTTCAGTGTGCCTGCTTTCAGTTTTGTTGTTTAAGGAGCGGCTTGCAAGTGGTGCAGAGGCGATGTTGCGCACCGTCATCTCGCGCGGGTTTTCGGAGCCAATGGTACCCGGTGCGCCGGTAAGTTGGATGTCATACTTCTTGGGGAGCGTGTTGAACGTTCTCGGACCAGTGCTGGTGACAATCGTATTGGCCGCGGTGTTGGTCAATTTGGCCCAGGTAAAGTTCGTGGTCTCCTCCTTTCCGCTAAAGCCGGACTTTCAGCGCCTGAACCCTGCGGCGGGCTTCAAGAAGCTGTTTTCCCGTAGAGTCTTGTATGAATTGCTCAAGGCAGTATTAAAGATCGGTTTTTTGATTGCGTTTATCCTGCTGATGGGTATACCACTGGTCAAGTGGCTGGTTGGTGGGGTAACGCTACAGCTATCCAGCGTTGGTGGCTGGACCACGGATGTCGTGGTGCAGGTGGTACTGGTGTTTATCCTGATGCTATTGCCCATTGTAATCGTGGATAAGCTCTACACCAGGAGGGACTTCCTGCGGCAAATGCGCATGAGTCGTAAAGAGGTAAAGGACGAGCACAAACGGCTGGATGGGAATCCAGAGCAAAAGAAGAAGCGCAGGCAGTCACAGAAAGAACTGCTGGAAAAAAGCAAAGCGCTGGCCAACGTAAAGTCTGCCGATTTCGTGGTGGTAAATCCTACCCATTATGCGGTTGCGTTGCGCTTTGAGCGCAACGTAATGATCGCGCCAAAGGTTGTTAGTTTGGGTGCCGGTGCACTTGCACTGGAGATTAAGCGTAGAGCCAGAATCTACGGGAAGCCAATTGTTGCTCGGCCAACGCTGGCACGCCAGTTGTATAAGTCAAGTCGGTTAGAGCAGTCAATTTCACCAGATTCCTATCAAGAAGTAGCGGAAGTTTATCAGTGGTTTTACCAACGCTAAAATTACCCCATCAGCTAAAGGCGCTGAAACAACATTATCAGGCAAGCTATCAGGATCTTGGTCTGGTCCTTGCAATGATTGGTATTTTGATGGCGCTGTTTGTGCCCGTGCCCGGCTTTTTGTTGGATTTTCTCATTATCCTGAACTTCAGCTTTGCGCTACTGATGCTGCTTATCACCTTTTACAGTGATAAGCCAATTAAGTTCTCGACGTTCCCGTCACTACTGCTAATGGCAACTTTGTTCCGGCTTGCGCTCAATATTGCAGCAACGCGCCTGATTCTTGCCGATGCCGAGGCGGGCAAAGTTATTGGTGCGATTGGCGAGTACGTCGTGGGTGGTAACTATGTTATCGGCCTGGTGGTTTTCCTGATTTTGGTGGTAGTGCAGTACGTCGTTGTAACTAATGGTGCACAGCGCGTAGCGGAAGTGGCTGCGCGTTTCACTTTGGATAGTATGCCCGGCAAGCAGATGAGTATTGATGCAGACCTGAATATGGGACTCATCGACGAAAAGACTGCGCGTCAACGCCGGAGTGACATTGAGCGTGAAGCGAACTTTTACGGGGCAATGGACGGCTCGACCAAGTTTGTAAAGGGCGATGCGATTGCGGGAATCATCATCATTTTGATCGATATTGTCGGTGGTCTGTCCATTGGTTTGGCGCAGCATGGCATGACCTGGGGAGATGCACTTCAGACGTTTACGCTCCTCACAGTAGGGGACGGCATTGTTACTCAGATTCCCTCTCTGGTTATCGCTGTCGCCACTGGTATTTTGATCACGCGCGCGGCAACGGACGCGCGCCTTGGTGAAGAAGTAGTGACGCAAATCACTGCTAACCCCAAGATCCTATCGTTGATTACTATTGTTCTGTTACTGGTGACGCTTTTGCCTGGCCTCCCAGTGCTGCCACCACTACTGCTGGCTTTTATTTTTGGTGCCGCCACCTGGTATTCACTCTCCACCAAAGAGAAGCAACCTACCCCAGAAACACAGGATGATTCCACGGAAGACGCTGAACCTGAAAGTTTCGCTGATTTACTTCGGATGAAGCCAATCGAATTCCAGTATGGAGCCGAGATCGCGAAGTATGTGGAAGCACAGCGCGATCACCTTGGCGCCCTGTATGAGAATCTGCGCAGGCAAATAGCACAGGACCTGGGTTTGCTCGTACCTTTGGTGAGCTATGTCCCATCAAAAAAAATGGCCGGCAATACCTATAGCATCGCTTTCCATGGCTCTATGGTGGGTAATGGCACATTGTACGATGGACAAAAAATGGCCATATCCCCAGGAGGAAGGCTGGACGCGCTCGATGGCGTGGATGCCCGTGAACCCGCCTACAAGTTGCCTGCCAAATGGATTGATGCAAAACAATACGATCTGGCAAAGCGGGAAGGGTGCACGCTTGTTAATCCCGACACGCTTTTGATTACGCATTTGCAGCAGGCAATCAACTTAAAAGGGGAAGAGCTCCTTACGCGCCAGACTGTTGAGATGATGGTTGACCAGGTTCGTGGCGACTTGTCTGGCCTTCTGGATGAATTGATTCCCAACAAGCTCCAAATATCAGAATTACAGTCCATTCTCAAAGAGTTGCTGAGAGAGGGTGTCTCTATTCGAAACTTTCCTAGAATTTTGGAGGCGATTGCCGAGGCGGTCACCACCAGTAACAACCGTTACGACATTGTGGAAGTAGTGCGAGCCCGCTTGGGATCGCAGATAGTTGAGAAAATTGCTTCCGGCCGCGAGGTGCTTGAAGTCATCTCCATTGCTCCGGATCTCGAAAATACGCTTGTGGCTTCTATCCGCAAGGATGACCGTGGTGGTGTGTTGGTGCCAGATCCATCAATTCTTGATCGCTTGATGTCCAGTATTGTGGAAGCCAGTGATACTGTGATTTCACGCGGTCAGGAGCCTGTGCTTGTGTGCAGCGTTCGACTGCGTAGGCCTTTGTTTGACTTTTGTCGACGTATGCTGCCGTCACTTAAGGTGCTCTCCACTGCGGAAATCATTAGCGACATAAAAATAAATTCTAACCAAATGATTAGGGTGTAGCGTGAGTGCGGGTTACGAATATAGCCTCAAGGCTATTCAGGGAAACATCCAACAGGTAGAGCTGCTTAGCCAAAATGTGGCCAATATTGGTACGCCTGGCTATATGCCGATTGGTGCCGAGATTGCACCGATTGAGTTTCAGCTCGATTCGTCCTCTGAGCCGGTCATCCGTGTACGCAAGCACGATGTGTCCATAAAACCCACTGGTTCAGAAAAAGACCTCGCGGTAATCGGTGACGGCTATTTATGGCTGGAGTCACGCGATGGTAGTACCTCGATCGCCAAGAGCGCGACATTAACGGTGAATCCCGAGGGCGTGTTGACGAATTCTTTTGGCTTACCAGTACTTGATGATAATGGCTCGAAGATCGTTATACATTCGGACTTTGAAATAACGCAGGACGGAGTGCGCGCGCTTGACGGTTCCCATGAATGGCCGATTGCACTTATCTCAATTGTGGGACATTTGTCCGGTGAAATGATTGACGGTGCTTATCGGATTCAAGCCGGGGATCTTGGCGGAATTACCGACGGTGCCTCGATTCTGAAAGGGCATGTAGTAGTCCCGAATCTGAATAGTGCATCAGAGATGATCAGCATGATGCAAAAAACCAAGCATGTTGAATCCGTACAGCGTGCGCTAATGACAATCGACAGTATTTACGACGCTGGCATTAACCAAATTGGGAAGTAGTTGTGGACGCACTTTATATCGCTCAAACAGGGCTGAATGCCCAGGCTGAACAATTGGATGTTATCTCTAACAACATCTCAAATATGAATACTCGGGGCTATAAGAAAGCGGATGTCGAGTTCACAGCGGTGCTGCAGGCAGCTGGTGAATCCAGCCAGGCATTGAGTGGTGTTGCTGTAGAAGGTGTCCGCAATGACCTTAGTCAGGGATCAATGCAAGTCACCAACAATCAGTGGGATATAGCGATTCAGGGCAACGGCTTTTTTCAGGTTGCTTTGGATAATGGCGATTACGCTTATGTGCGCAGTACAAGATTGTCGGTGGACGAAGACGGCTATCTGAAAACATCCTCAGGCGAAAAGCTCTCAGACTATGTGAATGTACCCTACGGTGTGGAAAGTGTGTCTATTTCTCCAACAGGTGAAGTAATTGGAAAGTTGGACGGGGCCGAAACGGTGCTTCTTGGGGAAATACAGCTCCACAATGTGACGGATGTATCGAAAATGTCGCAGGGTCAGGGCGGACTATTCTACGTCGAGGACGGTATTGAAGTGACTGCGGCTACTCCGGGTGACTCAGGTATGGGGCTGGTACGCCAGGGCTATGTGGAAGGCAGCAACGTAGAGCTTACTCAGGAAATGGTCCAGCTAATCATGGCACAGCGCGGCTACCAGCTTAATGCAAAGATTGTGCAGATCGGCGATCAGATCATGGAAACGGTCAATAACCTGCGGCGATGACTGCTAAATCGATCATTTGCTTTCTCGTGTGTCTAGCAGCGTCTTCGATAACCGCACAGGAACGCTCAGCGCTGGTTTCAGGTGACAGCCGAAATGTAGATGTGACTCCATCGTGTGAAAATGAAAGATGCAGTATTACGGCCTTCGCAAGGGAGTTACTTATACAGCAGGCGCGATCACAGGGTTGCACCGTCCGGGCTACTGCTTTCAAGGGGTACGAGAAGGCGCAAGGGATACTCGTCGGGCCGGAGCTTGTATCGCAGTTTGAGTACCCCTGTCGTCCGGGTATCCGCAAGGTTGAGCTATTAGGTAAGGACGCGCATGGGATCCGGGTGCGAAAGGCCGTGTGGTTGAATGTCGAGCTTTTTGCACAAGTGCTAATTGCAGATAAAAGCTACCGTAAAGGTAGGTCGATTTTGGGTTACAAGGCTAAGATTGAGGAGCGCTGGGTTGACTTTGAAGGCGTATTTGGTAACCCAGTGAAAAACTATCTCGCCAAGAAGCGTATAAAGCGAGGCGAGATGTTAACCAGTGTGAATGCACTTCAGAGAAAAATAGTTGCGGCTGGCGATGAGCTGATCCTTCAATCTCAGGCCCGTGGCATCATCATCAACTTGAAATCTGTGGCGATCTCTGACGCTGACATTGGCGATACGTTGAAAGTTGTCACACTCCATAACAACCAATTAAATTGCGGGATACTGAATAATCATGAGGTTGCTATTCGCTGTACTGCTCTGCGCGACAGTCAAGCTGACTCCTGCCGTTGCTGAAGATCTGGTAGACCCTGACTTGTATCAAGGTATTGCTGCTGATAAACGCGCTTACCAGATTGGGGATACGGTAACCGTATATATAGCCGAGCGCACAGCGGCCGAGAGTTCGGCGTTCACAGATCGCGAGAGAGAGTTGGATTTCAATGCGTCGGCTTATGACTCCACCTCCGACCATCGAGTGGGTTTTGGGCTTGATTCCGAATCCCGCGGTGAGGCAGTCACCTCCCGCCGCGGTGCGCTTCAAGGTCAACTCACTGCACGAGTGATTGGTTATAGCGAGGTTGGCCATTTGGTTGTAAAAGGGGAGCAGGTGATCGTGATCAATGGAGAGGCGCAATCCTTGTTCATTTTCGGCACCCTTCGTCCCGAGGATATTTCTCGAGATAACACGATTTACTCAACCCGTCTAATGGATGCCCATATTGAATTTGTGGGTGACGGCGTGGTAGGTGGTGCGCAACGGGCGGGTGCGATTACGTGGGTAATGAGATGGCTGGGGCTCAACTGATGTATATGTTCTTGCGACTGCTGTGTGTGATTGCCGCATGCATCTCCGTCTCGGTCTCTGCTATCACCATTGAAGAGGTAACACGCATAGAAGGTATACGGGATAACCAGCTGGTGGGTTATGGTCTGGTTGTCGGCCTTGCGGGGACAGGGGATTCTGCAAGAAATCGGGCAACGATACAGAGTGTCTCGAATACTCTGCGAGAATTTGGTGTCAATACGGAGCGGTTTAATTCCGCATCCCGGAACGTTGCTGCAGTAATCGTCACTGCAACCTTGCCACCGTTTGCTTCCCGTGGAGATCGGATAGACGTTCAGGTCTCGTCACTGGGCGATGCTCGCTCGCTTGCCGGTGGAACGCTCTTTATGACACCCCTAGAAGGCCCGGATAACCGAATACATGCGTTGGCGCAGGGTCCTGTTGTTACTGGTGGCTACAACTACTCCAAGTTCGATACTAGCTTACAGAAGAACCACCCAACGGTCGGCAAGGTCACGAAAGGAGCCATTGTAGAGCGAAATTTCAGCTCTGAATTTATCGGCGAAGATGGTGGCGTTGTGCTGATTTTGAACGAGCCGAACTTCCAGATGGCTAGTGATATCGCTAGTGCCATTACCGATCGAGTTCCTGGTGCCTTTGCGGAACCGCTTAATCCCGGGAAAGTACTCGTTTCACCTTCCGATGGGAAGGGTGCTTCCCCTTTTGATGTAATTACCCGTGCGCTAGCGGTGAATATCGATCTCGTTGAAAGAAATCGTATTGTCATTAATGAGAAAACGGGCACGATCGTAGCTGGTGGGCATATCGAAATTGGGGAAGCGACGATTTCGCACGAAAATATTCACGTGGCCATCACTACTGTGTATGACGTAAGTCAGCCCTATGCGGTAGGTCTGTTTGCCGGGCGTAGATCGAGGACAGGGGATATTCGCACTGAGGTTGTGCCAAGCACGGATATTATCGTTGCGGAAGAAGATCGCGCACCCGTGACAATGCGTAAAGGTACCAAGGTCGACGAGCTTCTGAAGCACCTCTCCAGTATTGGTGTTCAAACGCGAGACATTATCAGCATCCTACAAGCGCTGAAGAGTGCGGGTGCGATTCAAGCAGAGATAGTGGTGGAATAATGAATGTAGATTCTATGTCGGCACTTGTGGGGTCGGCTCTTGACTACTATGCCGCAGCACAGGAAGTCAATAGCAGAAATTTTAGTGCGACGGGAACGGGTAGGGGCTTTAAGGTTGCGGCGGATTTCAATGAAATCTTGAATGAACACCTTGAAGCCGGAGGAAGCTATCAGTCATTTTGGGCTGAGGCATCTCAGTTGGTCGACGAAAATGTCACGGTAAATGCGCGAGAAGTAGCCCTGCCTGATGTAGTGCTCTCAAGTCAGAGGCTGTCTGGTAGTTACAAGAATATTGGTACTGTCTACAACCAGATGGTTGAGTTATATCAAGTGGCGCTGGGGAAAGGTAAGTGAGTACAACTGCGGCTGTTGAAGAACTTGCTCGCTCAATGCAGCGAGATCTGGCGTCGGTAGAGCTTTCTACATTTCTTGTGGCGAATGCAGAGCGGATGCTTCCTACAGGTACAGGATCGCTCTACGTCGGCTATGCACATGGTTCAGACCGCCTTTCTTTTAGTGATCAACTAGAGACACTGATGGGCGCGGTTGAGGTACCGACAAAGAAAGTATACCTACCTGATTCTGACTCGGCAGACTCTGCAGGATACGTCCGCATGGTGGATGTCGATGTCGCAAAAGAATTTGTTGACATGAGTCTGACCAAGCGCCGCTATGAGGCCGCGATCAAAGTGTATAACTCAATTTCGAGTATGAAAGCCACTGCGCGGGAGATAGGACGATGAGTATTGATAGCATTCGACCAGTATATACCGCAATGAGCGAAATCATTGGCAATGAAACGTCAGTAACCGAGTTGCCCAATGGGCCAGATTTCACACAGTTTCTTGAGAATGTTTCTCAGGAAGCGAGTCGAGTCGAAGGACTGGTTGAAGAATTTGTTCGTGGTGGGGATGTCGAGTTACATACAGTCATGATCGAAATGCAGAATATGAAACTCAAATTACAGGCCGTTACGGAGCTAAGAAACAAGGTGGTTGAAGCCTACCAAGAAGTAATGAGAATGCAGGTGTAACCCCGATGAATTCAAAATTCTTAATGTCCGTAGCGATTGTTGTACTGACAATTATTGCCGCTTTGACGACGTATGTGCTGTGGAAAGGTGACCACGTTGTAGTCGATAGCTTGGCAAATGAGCAGAAGCAAGAAGCGCTTAAGAACTACCTTGCCACACGTGGGATACAATATAGCGTAAATGATTCGGGTCAGATCATGGTATCCCCAGATCAGATTGAGGAAGTTCGGCGATCTGTAGGTGCTACTGGTGTACTCAGCCACGAAAGAGTCGGCTTCGAAATTTTCCAGGAAGATAGTTACGGTGCGACAGAGTTTGCACAAAAAATATCCTACCAGCGTGCATTGCAGGGAGAACTCGAGAAAACAATTGTTTCCTTAAACGGAGTGCTTGACGCAAGGGTGCATTTGGCAATACCCACAAAAACCAGAATATTTCGAAAAACCGAGGAAGTGGCTGCGTCGGTTGTTGTGTCACTTTCCGATGAGGCGAGTTTGGGCAGTATCGAGCCGGCAGTTCGCAGTATCGTCATAGGCGCAGTTCCTGACATCGCGGCCGAGAGTGTTTCCGTAATCCAGGATAGTGGGAGCCGTTCAGGTACGACCGTGGGCGACTCCATTTCGGCGCAGGAGAGGTTGCGTGAAGCGGATATCGTCGAGTCAGTATCGAAGATGCTGCTAACGTGGTTCAAGCCTGCAGATTTCAGTGTCAGCGTGTCGGTCACAATGACCAAGGATCGTAAGACGATCGCATCAACCGCTCCGGTTGCATCTTCTTCCGTTGTTCGCACAAAGAAAGTGACATCGGGCGATGATGGAGAGGCGGTAGAAGATATTAGCTATGAGTATGGAACCAAGTCTGAAAATATTGAGGTGCCTGCAGGCCAGATCGTCAAAATTGGCATGGGTGTAGCAATCAATGCGGATATCAGTGACTCTCACCTTACTGCAATCAGAGAGCTGATTTCCAGTGCCATTGGGCTCGATGAACAACGCGGCGATAGCCTAACTGTAACCAGGCTAAATGTCCTAGAAAGCGCGACTGATTTAGATGCGCCAACGCTACCTTCCGAGATCACTGTACCTGAGAATGGGATAGGAGGCATTGGTTCGCGGACCTTGCTGTTCTGGGAAGTGGCAGTTTCAGCGAGTGTGGCACTTATGCTCATTACGAATCGGTTGCACAGACGGCGTCAAAGGAGGCGTGTGGTCAAGAAGGTCGAGTCCTGGCTATCTGGGGAAGTTCTACAGTGAATGCAAAGTTAACAGCAATTGCCTTGGCCAATTTACCGAAAGCCGCACAAGAAAAGGCGATGTCGGAGCTTCCCGATGATCAGGTGCTTGCGGTTAAGCGAGCACTCAAAAATCTCAACGAGAACTTTTCTTTCAGGGATTTCAAGTACTTGAAGAGTCGTGACCTGGAAGGGTTGATTTCTAGGTTCTCTGAACTGCCAATTGATGAAGAAACGCGAAGCCGTGCTATTCGGGGACTCAATCTTGGTGAGCAAATGAAGCGTCACCTTCTCAAACAACTTAATTTAGGCTAGACAAGGATATGCCTACTCTCAAGCTACCAGTAAAGCAAATGCAAGCAGCGATTGAAGTCCGAAGTGTCGAACAGTCGCAATCGCAGTTGAAGTCAGAACAAGTAGCTATTCCGTCAGTTCTAATTTCTAGCGATGACGTAAAAGCTGCAGAAGAAATGGCTTACCAACGAGGTCTTGAAGATGGCCAGAATGCAGTTATGCGTACGGTTGCAGCAGAACGTGAGGAAGTTGAAGTACTGACTACTGCGTTGAAGAAGAAAATCTCAATGCTGGAAGAGTCCACCAGGGCAATCGCCGGCCTTGTCGATGAGTTCAACAAGGGTGCCCAGGCCATCAATAGTGGTATCGAAGTGGTTTCCAGCCAGTTTCAGAAGGAGTTGGTGCGTTGCTTTCTGTTCGATGAGGATCTCCTTGCGCAGCAAATAGCCCGCAAGTTGGAGAGCTTTCTCAATAAATTGACGTTGGTCGACTACCGGATCATAGCAGACTCTGCCTTGAAAAAGTCTTTTGAAATGGATGAGTTGTTGGCTCATCACTTGCCAAAAATAGAAGTCGAGCAGGGTGCATGCAAGTTGGTTCTTATAGATGGTAATGGCGAGCTCTACTGGGACCCTGGGATGATTCGCGACGCACTGGTGGCGTCTCCTGTTCGCGATGTAAAGTTCCTGTGATGTCGCAGCGTAGACTTTTCGATTATGGATTATGTGCTCCGCCAATTCTGTATCGTGAAGGACGTGTGACAGGCGTAGATAGGAGTTCGATAACCACCACTGGAATAGTTGGGTATATCGGCCAAGTATGCTACGTGCGCGATCGCGTCGGCGCCTATATTGGTGCTGAGATCATAAGGAGTACGGCGGATACTACTGTCCTCATGCCCTTCGGAAAAGCTACGGAAGTACAGCCAGGCTGTGCCGTAATCAAGCCCGAACAGAAAAAGACTCAATCAGTGCGCGAGTCAATGAATGAGTCATATTTTCTTACAGCAATGGGCGAACCTGTGGAGGAATACAAGCGTGAAGAGCCGCTTTGGGATGATTCTGAGGATGGGGGCAAGGGTCAACGCTATGCTGCGCCTTTGCCCGCATGTGAAAAAATTTCTACTGGAATATCAGTGTTCGATGATTTTCTTCCATTGGCGTATGGACAAAAAACAGCAATTTTTTCGAAAGCGGGACTTGGTAAAAGCTCATTACTTAAGACGCTCATAAATTCGAGAGCGTTTGATCATGTCGTATTTGCATTAGTAGGAGAGCGTTCAAGAGAGTTGCTGACTTTTGTTCGTGACGTAAAACTGGATCAATCTACCAAGACTACGGTGGTTGGTGCAGCGGCTTCAGAGCCAAGTATTCGGAAGGTGAGAGTTGTAGAAACGGCCTTAGAGGCGGCTGGAGAATTAGTTGCCGAGGGCAAGAATGTACTGCTTGTAGTTGACTCGATTACAAGATACGCAGGCGCTTTAAGAGACATTGGTATTTCATCTGGAGAGACTCCTGGTCGGCAGGGCAACCCCTTGTCTGCCTTCAATGGTGTTTCTGCCCTTTTGGAAAGCGCCTCAGTCTATGTCAACGGTTCGAGTTTGACGATCGTTGGCAGTGTTCTTCTGGAGTCAGATTTTGAGGACCTGATCGCTGATTTCGTAAAGTCTGTTACTGATGGGCACGTGTTTCTATCAAGTAAGCTCGCGAATAGAGGCGTGTTTCCGGCAGTTGACTTACTGGCTAGCCAGTCAAGACTTACTGAAGTCGTGTTTTCTGAGGCGGAGAAGAAGGCTGCTCGGACCGTCAGAAGTGCGGTTGCCGAGTTTGAGGAGTTGGAAGATTACATCCGGTTTTCGGGTTATCGCACTGGAGAGCAGAAGTCGGTTGATAAAGCGGTTAAGAACAGAAAATGCCTAGATTCTTGGCTACTTGGAGAGCAAACGTTTTCCAACCTCTTGGAGAGTATTTCAAGTGACTAGTTTCTACAAATTAGCCAAATATCAAAGATATAAAGCAGTTCGAAAAATCGACGCGGAAGGGCAATCTCTTCGGGGAAGTACAAAGAAGGTAGATGCACGCAAGATGCAGGTTCAAGGAGAGCTGGAAAACCTAAATCGTGTATTGGATAGTGCGGTTTGTTCAAGTATGCCGCTATATTTGCTGGATGAATATTTAACCAAGGTGGCAGTATACGAAGAAAACGCAGTCAGGTTGAAGTGTGAGTCAGATCGATTGTTCTCAGAGATTAAGCGGGTAGAGTCCAAGTTGTCTGCTGTTTCTTCACAAATTGAAATGTTGGATGAGCTGGGACGTCAGCGGACGTTTTTTGAAAAGTTTGCCCTGGATCAATACCAGGATGAAGTAACGCAGGATGAGTTTAGGGCGGGGATCAATCAAAATGAGCGTTAGCTTGCTGTCCGATTTTCTTTTTCCAGCCGTTGGCGACGTTGCCCCCCGAGACAATAAAACGGCTAGCAATAAACAGGAAACGCAGCCATTTAAGCAGTTGCTCGAATCTGATTCTCAGAACCATGTTCCGTCTGAGAAAGACACTTCAATTTTTGAGATTGAGGCGGGTGCAAACTTCGAAGTAGAGCAGTACGTGCTCTCGCTTTCGGGTGGAATGGCTAGTGGTGATTATCCCACTATTCAGAATTGGCCGCAGTTATTATCGTATGCTACAGGTGTCGATGGTGTTTCTCTGCGGTTTGGCGGCTCAAAGGAGATTGATGTTATGTCAATAGACGTTTCAGTCTCAATTTCCGATGGAATAGTGAGCAGCCATGATGTGAAGGATGTCCGTGATTTTCTGACTCATTTTTGGGGGCAGCGTCGATCGATGTCTGTTGATGTTGCTGGTCGTACAGCTTACCAAGTTGATCGCTTTGATTCTCGGATTCCTCTTTCTCCGTATCAGATGGGCTATACGCCAGTCACTTGGTCTAGTACTTCGCTGCCAAATAGATCTGTTCTTTTTTTGGTGAAGAATGAGGCGGAGAATGAAGGTAAGCATTGTTCTATTTTTGTGCGAAATTATGGTGAGTCGCTTGAAAACAGCGGCTGGTTGTTTGAGATGGTTCCTTCGGAATTACTAGAAAATGCAAGGGTATATTTTAATGGAGAGGCTTTAGACTATGTCCGTTGATGCAATCGGGAGCGTCCTTGGGAATACTGAGACAGAATCATCAAATTCCATTTCTCAGGAAGAGTTTCTTCGGTTGTTCCTAGCACAACTTCAATTTCAAGATCCGATGGAGCCGCTGGACAATAGTGAGTTCTTGGCGCAGTTGGCGCAGTTTTCCAGTATTGAACAGAATCGGCAGAATGGCTTGCAATTGGAGAATATCGCTAGGCTTAATTCTAGCTATCAGGCTTCTGAATTACTTGGCCGTTCCGTTGAGGTTTCTTCCGAGAGCGGGAGCCTATTCGGATCTATCTCAGCGGTTTCATTTGACGGTACAGGCACTACGTTTACTGTGAATGCCACAGATGGCAACGTTGTGTCTGGGCTGCGTCTTTCTCAAATACGTGTTATACGGCAATAAGGTTCATTATGCTCCAATCATTTTTTAATGGTTTGTCCGGGATGGTCGTGTTTTCGCAGGGTCTCAATACGATCAGTAACAATGTTGCGAATATGAATACTCCGGGTTTCAAGGCCGTAAACAATTTTTACCGCTCACTGGGGGAGGATGGTCACGGAATTGGTGCGAAACTGTCCGGTGAGTATATGGATGAATCTGCCGGTACCATCCGCGACACCGGAAGGGCGACGGATTTGGCGATTATTGGTGAAGGCTATTTCATTATCGAGAAAGATGGTGTTTATCAGTACACGCGTAACGGGCAGTTTGTGTTCGATGACGATGGATTTTTGAAGGATACAGTTTCGGATGGGTATGTGATGGGGTCCGGTCCCGGGGGGAATCTGTATCGAATGGATATTTCCACAATGAAGACGCTGCCCCCCGAAGCGACTACCGAGCTCGGTTTCTCTGGAAACCTTTCTACAGGTGACGACGAACACGAAATTCCCTCGGTTTCTGTCTTTAATACCTTGGGGGAGGAGGTAACATTTGGTATTCGTTTTGTCAATAACACTGCCACGAATCCTGGTGAGTGGTCCGTAGTTGTTGAAAGTGATTCCGGGGTTCCTCTGTGGACCGGGCAGCTGAATTTTGAACTTGATGGCTCAGTAAGTACAGGTAGCGAATCGTTATCGATTACAATTCCGTCAGCCGAAAATGGTACGGCTGGTGTTGCACTTGATTTGACTCTGACATTTGGTACTCCTGGCGATTTTTCGGGCAGTACTTCGTTTGCCGGCGGAACTGTGTCAACACTGGGGTCTGAGATCGTGGATGGTCGTGGTTCTGAGGGGCTTGTAGCGGCCAGTTTTAATGACAAAGGCGCGCTAAATCTACTGTATTCCAACGGTGATACCGAAGAGCCTTATACCATCGGTTTAGCCTATTTCGACAATCCTCAGGATTTGCGCCATATGGGAGATGGGTTCTACGTGGCAAATACCTTACAAGGTGTCAGTTACGGTCAGCCGGATACTGGTATCTTCGGGTCGATCCAAGGGAATAGTATTGAATCTTCAAATGTCGACTTGGTCCGAGAATTCGCTGAAATGATTATCGCACAGCGAGGGTATCAAGCCGCGTCGCACGTGATGGATGTAGCTAATACCATGATCGAAACTTTGTACCAGTCCAAGGGGTAATGCCTGATGAGAGTCTTTAATTTGACTGGCGATTGCTCCAATGCTTCAACAATTTTCCCAAGAATCGATCATGTTTCTCGTTGGCTACAGGACTGGTTGGGATTTGAAGCGCTGATTGCGGCGGAATTTCGACTAATTACCCCTGAAGATTCCAGTGGATTGTCTGCTTGGTCTGCTGGCGGAAAGATAGTTCTAATCTCTGAATCCGTCAGTGAATTTGTAGATTGGGAATTGAGGAAGCTGTCTCATTTATGCTCAGAATATAATTCAATTTCAGCATTTCCTTCGGCAGTTGATATGTTGCTCGGTCAGTTGGATATGGATCCCCCAAATCGCGTGGATTTCCTTCCCAATGGGATAGGTCCGTTTGATGTTTTGAAGTTATGTTTCAAGTTACCCAGTGGGCGGCCTGGTTTTGTTGCGCTTTCTGCTGAGTGTGTTGTTGATTCGTTTGAAGCCGGCGTATTGAAGCGCGGCTCCATTACAAGTTCTGCCTTGAATAACGATGTGGATCTGGTCGTCAATAAGAAGATCAAGGTTGATTTATCTACGGTTCGGTCAATGCAGCCTGGACAGACAATTCGTCTTGGGGATTTAGATGATTTTAGTTGGCGCTTAGCCATTGAATCCAAGGATGTCGGATTGACGGCATATCTAGGAAGGGATGGCGAAAAGCGTGCAGTTGTGATTGAGAGTTGATATGAGTGAAGTTGTGTTAGAAGACGTTTCCAATTTGGAGGAAAGTTTGAGAGCAAAGCCAATCTCTGGAAATTTCGACAAGATTCTAAATTCTGTTGAGGTGGAGTTGGAGGTAATCGTTGGCTCAGCAAAAGTTGTGTTAGGTCAGCTGGTAAATGGCGAGGTTGGTAGTGTGTTTGCTCTTGATCAGGCAATCGGTGACCCCGTTGTTTTGAAGTGCGACGGTCAAGAGGTTGGGCGCGGTCTTTTAGTCGCAGATGGCCCCCATTTGGCTGTCAAGATTATTGAGAATGATTGATTCCGGGATGTTGTACTAGTGGCTGAGCAGTTCAATTGGTTTACGATTTTAACATCGCTGACCTTTTTGCCATTTTTTCTTGTGGCAGTAACGCCATTTCTGCGGTTCATTATTGTGTACTCAGCAATCCGTTATGCGCTCGGGCTTCAGCAAAGTCCGCCAAATATTGTTTTGATTGCGTTAGCGATATTCACAACTATTTCCGTAATGGGGGATGTTCCGAGTCAGATATATTCTGGCGTTCTTCTTCCATTGTCTGAGCAGGAGATCACGCTCAAAGTTGCCGCTGACGAGCTTGTTCAAGCAGCAAAGGGATGGATGATACCTCGTGTGTCGGGCGATGATTTGGAAGCGGTTTATGCTATGTCGCAATCGGCAGTGCCGGCGACTGCAGAAGAGGTCTCTATCACTAAACTGATGCCTGCGTATATGCTGAGCGAATTAGCCTATGGTTTTAAGGCAGCTTTTTTCGTAATGGTACCGTTTTTACTGGTTGATCTGGTTGTTTCAGGTGTTCTCATGTCACTTGGTATGATCATGCTCCCACCAATTACAGTTTCGATGCCAATCAAGCTAATGCTGTTTGTGCTGCTTGATGGCTGGTCTCTAATTACTTTAAATCTGGCTCAGAGCACGATTATCTAGGATTTTCTATAATGAATAACCAAAAATTTGATTTGGAAGAACTCCTGCATCTCGCCATTCATGCATCAGTAAATGGCCGTATCGACGATGCCATTGTTAAGTTGAAGGAGCTGCTTGAGGTTGACCCCGCTAATCCCAATGCTCACTTTCTTCTGGCCGCTGACTATGCTGAGATAAAGCTTTTTGATAAGTCTCTTTCCCATTATCGAGAAGTTCTTAAGTTGCGTCCAGAAATGTCAGTGGCTCGCATTCAATTTGCTTTGCTACTGACTGCTCTAGATAACCTCGATGAGGCTGCACAAGTTCTGGAATATTTTGCGGGGCTGGAAGAGGAGTCATATGAGAGGTTTGTCCATGATGGACTGATTGCGTTACATCAAGAGAGAATGGCCGAGGCGAAGAGAGCGCTTCTAAGAGCTATCGAGAGTAACTCAGATAACGCTGTACTAAATAGCGATCTGAAGAAGATAGTTGATGGCATCGACCAGCATCTTGCCAAACGAGATGGTGTGGGTGCTCAGGCATCTTCGAGTCCCGCGAGTGGGAAATCCTTTTTCCTTTCAGCTTATGGAGAAAAAGAGTCGTAGTCGCATGTACGGTACTGATGCCGCGGATATTATCGAAGGTGGTCTGAGCAGCGACAACCTCTACGGTGAGGGTGGTGATGATGTCTTCTTGCTAACTGCGGGAGACACCGGGTACGATCGCTATGCGGGAGGTGACGGTGCGGACGAGCTTCGAGGTACGACCGGAAACGACCTGATCCGACTGGCAGCATACTCCGGAGCTACCACCGTTGAACGAATCAACGGCAACGGTGGCCAGGATGTCATTCAGGGCACCACCGGTAACAACACCCTCGACTTCTCACAAACAGAGCTCACCAGTATTGCTGAGATTGACGCGTCGAAAGGAAACGATACCGTTCACGGCTCAGCTTCGGATGACACTATCCGTGGTGGAGAAGGCACAGATACGCTCTATGGCAATGTTGGTGCCGATATCTATATCTTCGCCCGCGGCGATGGTTCGGACTCCATCCGTGATTCAGGCTCCAGCAACGGAGATACCCTCTATTTCGAAGGTGCGATAGCGCCCGAAGACATTTGGATCGTGAAAAATGGAGCACATCTCGATATCTATCTGTTTGCCGGGTCCGAGAAAGTTCAGATCGTAAGCTGGGAGTCTCTCGATAACCGTATCGAGAGTATCGCCACAGAGTCGGGAGCGAGCTTGGCTTTCGATATGATCGGAGGCCTTGCAAATACCATGACTACAATCGGTGTGCCTGTTGATGGTGCTATCTCACTTGATGCAGAGCAGCAGGCTGAGGTGGCGGAAGCAATTCAAATGGCCTGGCAGTAACAGTCTTTCAGCCAGAGATGCCCTGGACTACTTAAAATCGAAAATTTACTAGTTTTACCGGGGCTACACTGGGGTCAGCTTTGATAATTGATCAGACTTGGAAGTGAATAAGGAGTAAGCAGCTTCCTCGTAAGCGGGTTGACTACAATTTGGTAAGCGCTGTTTTTGCATAAATAATGAACAGTTTCTATGTGGCGTAAATATGACTTTATGCTACCTAGACGTGTTTTTAAACTGCTTGCTACGCTTGCTTTTTGATCATTTATAATGGTCTTAGATCTTTCCTGATTGGGACGTGGTGGGTCTCATCATTGCACGGAAATTTCTGGATATAATGGTCAATTTTTCAGCTATAATTGTGTTGCTGGTATTTTTTTAAAAAAGTAATCCGGTATTTTTTACGGTATATGGATGTACCCTTATGTTTGAAGTGTGTACTATTAATAGAATTTTTTGAGTAAGCTTCACGAGCCCAGCCCGACTATTTTCATTTCCGGATCCAACCCCTTGCGTATCTATTAACCTGGTTCATCATCCGTCCATGGCGACAATGTGTCCCATGCTGTGGCAAATAGTCTCATTTAATCGCTCGAAGAGAGCGATATATCAGACGGTACTTATTAAGCACTAGAGCCAGATACCGTCAGTCTGTAGGTTGAAGGTGAAGGGTGCATCTTGAACATTGATAGGGATCGCGGCGATCGAAGTCGTTACCCCTTGTAGTAAAAGCTCAGCCCCTTGCCTATACGCCTTGTCCTGCCGTTGACCACTACATCACCACGTAGGTAGATGAGTCCGCTTTGTAATACCGGATGCCGAGCGTTAGGCCCTCCTTGATAGCATCTAAAAGACACTATTCAATCAAGAGAAAATGACGAAATATCTCCGAAAGTTGCATCGTGAAAGGGTCGGCACTACTATAAGTGGCTAATTGACACTAATGGGGCGGGAATGAACGAACGTGAATACTTAGCTAAATACGACAAGCGCGCCTTCGACTCCCCGTTGCTGACCGTCGATGCGGTCCTATTTACTTATCACGAGGGCATACTGAAGGTATTACTTGTAGAGCGTTCCAATCACCCTGAGCAGGGAAAATGGGCATTGCCGGGTGGCTTTGTATCGGAGTCGGAAGACAAGACACTGGAAGATACCGTGGTGCGAAAGCTCAAAGAAAAGACCGGAGTTGTTCCCCCATATATTGAGCAGCTCTACACTTTTGGCGGTGCGGGCCGAGATAAGCGTGGCTGGTCCGTGACTATTTGCTATACCGCGCTTATCGCCCACCAAACTTGTGAAAGCCACATCGAAACCGTGTCGGATGTTGCCTGGGTGCCCATTGGTAAGGCCGAGAAGATGGCGCTCGCCTTTGATCACAAGGAGATTCTACAGCGTGCCCATGAACGGTTAGTTCAGAAGGCACTCTACAGCATCGTCCCGGCTTATGCTTTGCCAGAAAAGTTTACTTTGCCTGAACTGCAGCAGGTCCATGAAGTAATAATCGGTAAGCCGTTGCAGAAAAAGTCGTTTCGCAGGCGAATAGAGCAGGCGGACCTTCTTGTCGATACGGGTGAAAAGCGATCGGAGGGAGGGCGTCCGGCAAGCCTCTATAAGATGCGAGCAAAATCGGGTAGTTTCACTTTTGTGCGCAACTTGGAACTGTAAGGCTAGTGCACTACGCGGGGAGGTTTAATGGTTTGGCAGAACAAACTGATCGTCTATGTCGACATGGACCATACGTTGTGTGATTACGACAGCACCTACGCAGAGTACCAGCGGGAGTACCCTGAGGTCAGATTTCCGCAAAGTATCCCCGGATTCTATTCCGGCATGGCCCCGCTGCCTGATGCCGTAGAGGTCTATCGCTGGCTGCATGAGCAGGCTCAATTAGCCACGTTTGTTTTGACCGCACCTTCCCTCAAGAACCCGCACAGTTACATGGAAAAGCGGCTATAGGTCGAGGAGCACTTGGGGTATGACGTGGTCGATCGCCTGATCATCAGCCCGCACAAGGATCTAAACCGGGGGCATTACTTGATCGACAACCTGACGGAGGGGAAAGGTCAGGAGCGCTTTGAAGGGACACTGATCCAATATGACGGCGCGGAGTTCCCAAGCTGGTTAGAGGTTAAAAAGTACTTCGAGCAGCTATTGTCGTAAGAGATATTAAGGCGTCCGGACTCAGATCCACTAAGAGTGTATGTTGGCTTACTGCTCAGCTGTAGTAGCTCGCCCAGAGACTGGCGATGATTGGCACTTTTCTCTAGCCCCTGGACGAATTACTTGTGAACATCGTTTACGTGTTCGCTACGTAAGCTGAACAAAAGGAAAGTCGGCGTTACCGACTTTCCTCATCAGTGGTGTGGCGTGATTATCCCGTAGCGGCCAATGTGTTCTCCGTTGCCGGTACCGCTGCCAGAGTGCGAATCTCGTCAAGATCCTGTTCCACCAGCACTTTGCCATTTCGGAATATCGGCCGCAAAAGGTTTGTCCTAGCACCGAGCTCCTGCTCCCTGATGGTATTGATAGTGCCGTTACCACGGTGAACGAGCGCGAGGCGACCTTTCTTAGAGCGTTTACCGGTATCTGTAATCGGATCCTTGTATACATCTCGCCAGAGACCGTTGACGCGGACTGCGCTGGCTTTCATCGCAAACTTCATGGTGTCGCGATTCACCTTTTGCAGTAACTCGGCGCCCATCCCGAACGCAATATTGTCGGCACTCTGCTTGCGCGCCTTCATCGCGGCAAGGATCCCCTCTATCGTATGGAGAGAGACACCATCCCCCTGAATCACCCGCACGAAATCCGGTAGTACGCGGTAGCCTTTGTCATTGATCCGCGCACCGAAGATACGCATTAACCGCTCGATGGTTTGTGTCACCACATCGACAGGGTCGCCACTGTCTGGGCGTATCACCAGGGTGCCGCCGTTGTTCTCCACCTGCTCCTTAAGTTCGCCACCCCATATGTTCTCGATAGCGCTCCACAGATCGTAGCTGTCGCTGACTACGGCCACCAGTCGCCCGTCGCCGCTGAATTGAGTCAGCATGTTGGCATAGGCCTCGGTTTCGTGCTCTCGACCCCAGCTGGTCATGGTGCTGTGTTCCGCGGCGGGGATAGAAAACCCAGCCATTGGTGTGTTGTAGTAACGTCGCCCGGCAAGCAGCGCGGCAATCGTATCTGTGCCCTGGAAGTTCACTAGATGTGCCAATCCGCCAATGGCCGCGGTTTCCTCACTGCTTGCACCTCGTGCGCCGAAGTCATGTAGTTTGAAAGGAAGGCCATCGAGGTTGTCGGCAGTTTCTTCAAGGTAACGGTGAATGATCTTCTTTGCTTCACGGCTTTGGGTGGCCACGGTAGTGGGGTACCAAACTGCACGTAACAGGGCAGTCTCCACATAGCTGGTTAGCCAGTAGCAGGCTGGATCGGTGTTGATTACCTGGGCCAGAACATTCTTGACTGGGACGATGGTTCCCTCGGGCACAGCCTCGATTTCAATAGGGAGGAACCCCCCGTGTTGAGTCAGGATGTGCTCCCAACCGGTGCGATGGAAGGGCACACCGTGTGCGAGGCAGAGCTCCTCAGCCTCGTCAATGTCATTGGCAGTAATCGGAGTAGTGAGGTACTGCTTGATAAAGGCTTGCAGGCCAAAGAACACCGCCTCCTTGTACTGGCCGCCACGGCTTTCGATATAACTGCTAACGTACTGAGTCCCTTCAGGGTACTGGAGGTAGTGGCTAGTTTTGTAGCTATCAACGTTCAAGATCGGATTGTAGTTATGCATCGCGGAAATCCTCCGTGAGTGGTATTTGGCGCCGGTCTATCCAGCGCGTTTGGCGATTCTTTTCTTTGATAGAGTCTTTACGACACTAACAAGTATATAGTGGCCAAAGGACACTTAAAGGTCAAGTCGAAATTTAGGTATTCTTTTGAGCTGTTGTGGAGAGGGGGCTTCAGGGTGAAAATCGACCAGAAAGTCGGTGCTAGGGGGCTGTACTTGCGATCTATTAGGGGGGACTTGATGTGATCGGCTTCCCGCGGCGCTCGGGAAATAGGGGGCGAGTTCTGAGACTTGCTGGGCAGGTTCTTGGGCGCGTAGAGCGCATGGTTCTGTAAGCGACACTGCCGCCGCTTGCGTACCGGAGGCAACCTTTTTGAGGTTGCCTCCGGCTTGAGTTGGGTTCAGGCGCCTCCAATCAAGGACTGGATGATGTAGTAGTGATCCTCGAACATTTCTTGGGGATCTAGGCTGGCCAATGGAACCCATTGTGCGCGCCTTGCATCATCACCACCCTTTACCTTGGGGAGCTGCTTGCTCGGCTCTAGCTCGAGGTAATAAGCGTGGGTGATGGTTCTTCCGCGCGCAGAGCGGTGTGGTTCATCAAACACGTCCTGTCGTTTTATTGAGCCCCGGAGCACCGGTGTTGGTACTTTAAGGCGAGTTTCCTCGCGCAACTCACGTAAACAGGCGTCTACTAACTTTTCGCTTGGGTCTACGAAGCCGCCGGGTAGAGCCCATAGGCCCCGGCCTGGAAAGGCTCTGCGCTCCACCAGAAGGATATGCCCAGACTGAACTACGACTGCGTCCACTGTTACATGGGTTGGTTGATATGGCGCAGCTTCCCACGATGACTTGTAACGCTTGATGAAGGCCATTTCCTCTCGCATAGCGCCATATGCTGAATTTGACGCGACGAATTTGCCAAGCTGATTCGCCACGGCTGCGGGCAGCGCATGCCTTTCAGTGGCGGCTTGCAAAAATGCCTCCGCATCGTCGGTAAATAGGCCCTCGCGAATCGGAGTGGCACTGAGTTCTTGGTGATTGTCTACCGCGATGGAGTCCCACTGGGGAAAGAGATTCAGGTAGAAGCCTGACTGGTCTTTATGATGCCCGATTAGCGCAACCTTTGGGGGGCGGTGAGGGACTGTGTGATGAGCAGTAACGATTCCGGAGACTGAGTCTTGGACGTTACGGACCCAGAGTTCATCGTTGTATGGGACGTCCATAAGCGGCAGGCAAGTTAGGCGACTATTCTCGTCGTCAGCGAGGCATGCTCTGATATGTGATTCCCGTTCCAGGTGAGTCCAAGGATTGCGTGGGTTGCGTGGTTGGTAGGCCGAGCCAATCAGAATGACGAGGCGGTCCGCGCGGGCAAGCCCCTCTTCAACAACCCTTAAATGTCCAGAGTGGAACGGCTGAAAACGGCCAATAAACACTGCGAAGTCGTAGTCTCGAGTCATGGCAGCAAGCTCCTTGCTGTAGAGAAGGCCTCGGTCTTTCCGGGGCTTTTAGGGTGATCTCGCAAGCATTATGTGTCTATAGGACACTAAATACAAGCCAGCTCCTTAAGAGAAGGTCAATTCTCCCAATTCCTTTAAATAACGGCTGAATCCGGCTATAAATCACGCCTTTGAACTTACATGAACGACAAGTTATGAACTGGCTGGAATTGGTTGCAGTAGTTGCCGGACTTCTTTGTGTTTATTTGATTATTATCCGATCAATCTGGTGTTGGCCAGTAGGGCTTATTCAAGTTTCAGTTTATATTTGGATCTTCTACCACGCCAAACTCTATTCGGACGTGGGCCTGCATATTATCTATATCGGGTTGCAGTTATATGGTTGGTGGCACTGGCTGTACGGTGGGCCAGGGAAGAATCAGCTACCGGTCAAAAAGTTATCGACGAGAGGCCTAATCGTATTGGTGGCGATAAGCCTAGTGGGTAGCACCTCACTGGGAATTATTATGACACGCTATACTGACGCATCTCTTCCATTCGCTGATGCATTTACTACTGTCGCCAGCCTTACAGCACAGTGGCTACTCACTCGAAAATATCTGCAAAATTGGTATTTTTGGATTGCCGTAGACGTGGTTGCGATTTTCGTATACGCCTCCAAAGAGCTCTACATGACTAGTGCTCTCTACGCGCTATTTCTTTGTATGGCAATCGCTGGACTCATTGCCTGGCGAAATGAGCGCGCCACAACCCGGGAAATGCAGGTCGCATGAATACTGGCCTGGTCTTGGGGAAATTTGCACCCCTACATAAAGGGCACCAGTATCTGATAGAGACTTCGCTGTCAGAAAATGAGAAAACTGTCGTCCTTATTTACGATAGCCCAGAGGTAATTGCAGTCCCATTGAGAACCAGAACGGCATGGATCGAGCGGCTATATCCTAAGGTCGAGGTCATTGAAGTAGTCGGAGCGCCCAGTGAGGTCGGATCAAGTCCGGAACTTACTCGCAAACACGAAGATGTGGTCATTCGAGCGTTGAAGGGGCAAGCGGTCAATGCTTTCTATTCGAGTGAATTCTACGGCGAGCATATGAGTCGCGCTCTTGGAGCTGTCGATCGCCGGATCGATTCATGCAGAAAAAAGTTTCCAATTTCGGCTACGAAAATTAGACAGAACCCACTGCAGTATAAGAAATACGTTCATCCATTGGTTTACCGGGATCTGGTTGCCAATATCTGTTTATTGGGAGCGCCATCTACCGGAAAGTCCACGCTGACGGCTGCTTTGGGAAAAAAATATCGTACAGCCATAATGCATGAGCATGGCAGAGACTATTGGGAGAAAAACCAGGTAAACAGGAGGCTCTCGAAAGAGCAGCTGCTTGAACTAGCACAGCAACACTTGATTCTAGAAGAGCAGGCGTTACTTCGTGCCGACCGCTACCTATTCACTGATACCTGCGCTATTACTACGTTGCTTTTTTCCAAGTATTACTATGGCGATGCTCATGAAGAATTGGAGGCGCTTGCCCGCCAAGCGGTAGAGCGCTACGGGCTGTTCGTGCTGTGTGCAGACGATATCCCATATGACGATACATGGGATAGGTCCGGCGAGGCCAACAGAGCCGAATTTCAATCTGCTCAAATTGCTTGGTTGGAGGAATTTCGAGTTCCGTACCTTATCGTGCGAGGCGGGATCGATCAAAGAGTGATCAAAGTTAGCAAAGCGCTGCCCTCAGTTGACTTGCTGAGGTCTTCGACTGGGTGAATTACAGGTGTAGGGGGTTAGCTATTTTAGTCATTGTGCTGAATTGTCTGACAGGATTGCGTGCGGGCTTGGCCGTACACAGACAATTCCCAGTGCAGCTTACGTACGATTGCCAACTATTTCTTCCAAGCATACTGAGCTCCAGATGGTGCAGTTGGTACGCGTGTACCGTGTTTATTTCCAGATCAGTATTTAATTCCATTTATTGTTGACTGTGTGACGCAATTTTCATTAGGATTAGCCCTTTCGGGGGGAGCAGCAGTAGTTTAGGTTGCATTAAAAAGTACAAGAAAGTTCGAGTGGTTCGGTGTGACAGGACGTTTCACATCCACATTGTCCGTGGCTGGGGTTCTTTGCCTATTTTCCGGATGTGTATTCGGTAATAGTTCAAGCGATGATGGTATCGAGCATTGCGCTGCAGTGCCCGACTCCCAATACGCATCGCTTGTAAGTGCAAAAGCTTCAAATATTTCAGAAAGTTGCTTTGTGCGCGCAAGCGATGTTTCTGAAAATTTGGGTCGTTACCTTGTCGTTAACCTATCCAATCACTCGATTTCCCTGCCTCCCGCTTCTCCAAGTGTTCGCATGAGCGACCGGCAGCTAAAGCTGCGGAATGCTCTGAAGCAACAGCCTCTACTTATCATAGATGAACCACATAAGCGCTATTCATTAGCTCGTCTTTGTTGGGAGCTAATTCAAGGCGACTTCCACAATCCCAAAATCTTAATAGGGGATGTTCCAGGTTCTCCATATATCCGAAATCTTGAAGAGGTCTCTCCTGAAGAGTTTATTGTCGAGGTGAGTAACTTCGGGGCGGTAGTGATTGCTTTGGGAAAAAATGTTGCAGACCAATTAGGTGCGTTGGGGTTGTCGGCACTAGTAGTGGAGGGTGGTGTTGATCTAGGGGCCCAGCTTGCTGCTGCGAAAAGCTACTCGATAAATGGATATCTTCCGATATTTTTAGTTGGCGACTCTTCTTTGAATGCTGAAGCCTATATAGGTATAGCCCGTGAAAAGCATTTAGTGAAGGTGTTTTCCGTAGCAGGCGGTATTGCCGGGGTTCAGAAGGCGGTCAATGTTAGTGCGCTAAATACGATAAATAGAAATCGCGATAGCGTGGTGTCTAGCTGTGCCCGCTAAAAACCTGATCATAGTTTCTGCGCTATTAGTCGCTCTAATCGCTACCGTAAGTTTACTTGTTGCGTCCCGGGGGCATAGCGCTAACTACGAGATTGAGAAAACTATTCGCTATGGATTTTTAGTCGAGAATAGTACTCCTGAGTATATTGATAGCGCCTCATTTCGAGTCTTTGCGCCGGTTAAGCAAAACTCATATCAATTGACAGTAGATATATCCGCAAATCTTCCTTTTGAGCTTGAAACAGATGATTTCGGTAATCAGTCTCTCATATTTAAGTTAGATAATATTGCCCCGCTATCGAGTAGGGTTATAAGTATTACAGCGCTGCTGAAGGGGGCGGCGTCGCCTCAGCCGATAGCCTCTGGCGACACTGAAGGCTATCTATTGCCTGAACAAAACATTGAAGCGGATTCGCCCGAAGTCAAGTTGCTCGCTCAGAGCATCAAATCAAAAGGCGAGGGTGCCGCGGCCATTTCGGATTGGCTCGGAAAGAATATTGTAGATGTGGGCTACGTCGCGGAAGATCGCGGAGCCCTTTATGCGATTACTAATAGGAAAGGTGATTGCACGGAGTTTTCGACAGCTTTTGTGGCGTTGGCTCGTGCGAGCGAGATTCCATCTCGAGCAGTTGGTGGATTTGTTTTGACGCAGTCCGGAAGGCTGCAAGCAGAAAATTATCATAATTGGTCCGAGTTTGAGCGTGATGATGCTTGGCAAATCGCGGACCCGCAGAACAATATTTTCGACTCTGGATATGAGTCATATATCGCTTTCTACAATTTTAATATGCACTCTCGCATGAAAAATAGCCATAGGTTCTTGAGCTATGACCCGCGATTGAGTGTGCAAATGCTTTAGGGCTAGGGAAACGGGTTGATGAAGGGATATTTTTCCGTCGTTACGGCTTCATTCTTTGTTTTAATTGCTTCATTGGATTTGATGGCACAGGAAAGACAAGCCATCATTTTAAATGACATCATTATTGGGGCCGAAGATGCATCGTACGAACATAAAGATGTTGTAATCGATGGCGCTTCGGTAACGATCGACGGAAAGCATCATTTTGCTAGTTTGGTTCTGCAAAATGGTGCTGTAGTGAATCATTCCCTCGATGTAGTAGATCAGCTTGAATTATTGGTGGCTGGCAACATTGAAATTGATAGCTCTTCAAAAATTGACCTGTCGGGATTGGGTGGTAAAGCTCCGCAGGAAAGTTGCGCTGGTTGTGGTGGGGCCCATGCAAGCTTCGGTGGTGGTCGCGGCCAAGAGCCATATGGGGACTACAGGCGTCCTCTGGCTACAGGAAGTGGCGGCAAGCACGCATTAGAAGATGTGGAGGGAACTCGAGGAGGCGGGCGGATAAGCATTAGTGCCATAAAGCTGATCCTGAATGGCAGTATCTTGGCCAACGGCGAATCTAGGACCGGGTACGTTGAGGGAGGTTATTCTGGAGCCGGTGCAGGTGGTTCTATTTTTCTTCAGGTCGGTGAGGTAGAGGGCAGTGGTGAAATAACTGCCCACGGTGGATCAGGTAATGGATCGTACTCCTATGGTGGTTCTGGCGGACGAATCGCTATCTATTATGATTCGTGGAGTGACTTTGATTTCCTGGGGGGAGTTTCTGCCAAGGGTGGAACGGGCAAAGGTTATGGCGGCCCAGGAAGTGTATTTCTTCATGATGGATCACTTGCGCATCTATCGTTGAAAAATGCGGGTGCGGAGTTCGGTAATCTGAAGTATTGGCGATTGGAGGAAGGGATTCCAGCTATAAGGTCTTCATCTCCATACCCAGTGGATTTCGGTGGCTCAAATTACTTTAATGGTTATTCTAGTTCAGGTCGCTCGGTCATTTCGCAAAACGTTAAATTATTACGTAATGAATTTTCTGAGGATGATGTGACTCAAGGCCGAGTCTCAATTTCTGCGAGCTGGTTGCAGTCGTCGTATTATACCGAGGACCAGGGTGAGCTTGCTTTCCGATTTTTGAATGATAGTGGAGAAGTGATTTCTGAGGTTGCTGGCGGGCTATCGACGACTGCGAACAGGGTGTGGGAATCTCGGAATTATTCAGCAGTAGTGCCGGAGGGGACTGATTCGTTCGATATGGTTGTGCGATCTTCACGTCAAGATGGCAGTGGTTCGCATGCATACTTCGACAATATTGAATTAAAGGTGCACCTGGAAGGGTATGATCCATTAACGGACGAGAGTTACTCTGGTGTGTTGGTCTTGGATAATCGCTCTTCTAATTCAATTAGTGAGCCTTATAAGCTTGAGCAAACTAGTGTAGCCAAGGTTAAATTGCGAGACGCTTCTGTAGAAGTTTTAAATGGTACTGATCTTGGGGGAATTGAATTACAAGGCAACAACAATTCAGTGGTCCGTTTCTTAGGTGATATTGTTTCTTCAGGAAGCGACTTCGTAGTGGATGGTTATAAACTTGTTGCCAAAGGTCAACAGGGATTCTCTGGTAATTTTTCTATTGTTAATCGGGGCTTTGTTACTAGTGTTGTTTCAGACGAGAATTCATTCCCTCTTGGAATTACTGCTGAAAATATTTTTATATCAAGTAATTCATCAATCGATGTTAGTGCGAAGGGTTTGTTTGCGGTTTCTGGTAATTATTTTAAGTCTGGGGGTAGTCACGGCGGATTAGGTGGTCGTCACCCTGATTCCGGCCTAACAAATGCAATATTTGGAAGCTTTGAGGCGCCGATTGAGTTCGGGGTCGGTGGCTACGGGGGGGATACTGATACTGTGGGCACTCGAGGGGGCGGTGCAGTTAAGCTCGTTGCTCATCAAGAGATGGAAATTTATGGCCAAGTTAAAGCAAATGGAGAATATGTAAGCAATATTGGTGGGGGCAGTGGTGGCTCCATTTGGATTGAAGCGAATAAAGTATTAGGTAGCAGTTCCGCACACATTGAGGCGAGTGGTGGTGCTGGTAATGGGGCCGGCACTGGGGGCGGTGGACGAATAGCGATCTACTATGATTCGCTTTCTGGTTTCAACCCGAAAACCGAAATATTTGCGCGTGCAGGTTCTGGTGGTAATGCTACTGCGTATGGCGGCCCGGGCACTATATATTTATTTGATCGTTCACAAGAAGCTGACAATGGACGGTTGCAAATTATTAATCAGGGAATCAATGGTGCTTATGAGCCATATATTCTGTCTGGAAATGTAGATATTCCGCACTACTTTGACGATGTCAGTGTCACCATAAAAAATGGTGCCTACCTGTCTGCGCCAATTAGCGGAAGTCACTATGGTGAAGTGTATATATCAGCAGAAGGTAACTTCACTACCGATACTGGTTCATTAAACGTTGATGGATTTACATTGGAGTTATCTCGAGACTTTAGTTTTGAGACTATTACAGTTCAGAATGGCGGAAAAATAACCACGTCAGCAGCATCTGAAATTTTCACATCTGGAATCACCTTAAGCGCCACTGATTTTTATATTAGTTCCAACTCATATATCGACGTAAGTGCTAAAGGCCGCTTTCCTGTATCAGAAGATCATTGGAAATCCGGTGGTAGCTATGGTGGCTTAGGTGGAGTAGATCCATCATCGGGTACGGTAGCGCCACTTTATGGTTCGCTCGAGACGCCATCGGACTTTGGTGTCGGTGGCCAAGGTATTGATGGCTCAGTTCAGGGTAGTCGTGGCGGTGGGGCTATCAAGCTAATCGCGAGTAATAAATTTGAAGTCTACGGTGACATTCTAGCTAACGGACAGGATGGTCCACTTGATGTCGGTGCCGGTAGTGGTGGCTCTATCTGGATTGAAGCCCCAGAAGTTATTGGGGGTAGTGGCACATTAATAGAGGCGTCGGGTGGTCGAGGATATCGAGCGGGAGCGGGCGGCGGTGGTCGCATCGCGATTTACTACGATCTAATGTCTGGCGTCAGTCCGACGAATGATATATTTGCGCGAACTGGCACTAATTACTCTAGTGCTACGGCTTATGGTGGCCCGGGAACAGTTTATCTATATGATCGCTCTTTACCGTCAAATAATGCGCGGTTACAGATTATTAACCGCGGCACGAGTGAAGCTTTTCCTTCATATACATTGAGTGGTGAAGTAGACATCCCTGCATTTTTTGAGCATCTGCGTGTAATCATTGATCAAGATGTTAACTTGGCTGCGCCAATTACTTTTAAAGATTCGAAAGTTGTGTTGCGCGATGGCGTACATTTAGGCGCTGCAATATCCGGTCCTAGTTATGGCTCAGTTTATGTAACTGCCGAGGGTGATTTCACAGTAGCTAATAATGATCTGGTTGTGGATGGTTTTACCCTGGAGCTTCCTCAGGACTACGACTTTGAATCTATTACAGTGCAAAATAGCGGGAGAATAACTACACCTCCGGCTTCTGAGACTTTTACTTCTGGAATCACCTTAAGCGGTACTGATGTTTATATAAGCTCGAACTCGCTTATCGACGTAAGTGCTAAAGGACGTCTCCCTCAATCCGGGGTTCACTGGAAGTCCGGCGGTAGCTATGGTGGCCTAGGTGGGATAGATCCATCGTCTGGTACAGTATCGTCACTGTATGGCTCGCTCGAAAGACCTCTGGATTTTGGTGTCGGGGGTCAAGGGGTTGATGGTTCCGTCGAGGGTAGCCGTGGTGGTGGCGCTATCAAATTGGTGGCGAGTAATAAAATTGAAGTCTACGGTGACATTTTAGCTAACGGACAAGATGGTCCGCTTGATGTCGGTGCCGGTAGTGGTGGTTCTATATGGATCGAAGCTCCAGAAGTTATTGGGGGTAGTGGAACATTAGTAGAGGCGTCGGGTGGTCGAGGATATCGAGCAGGAACGGGTGGCGGTGGTCGCATCGCGATTTACTACGATGTAATGTCTGGTGTCAGTCCAACGAATGATATATTCGCGCGAACTGGCACAAACTACTCGAGTGCTACGGCTTATGGTGGCCCGGGAACGGTTTATCTATATGATCGTTCTTTATCGTCAAATAATGCACTGTTGCAGATTATTAACCGGGGCACGAGTGAAGCTTACCCTTCATATACATTGAGTGGTGAAGTAGACATTCCCACATTTTTCGAGCATCTGCGTGTAATTATTGATCAAGATGTCAACTTGACTGCGCCAATTACTTTTAAAGACTCGGAAGTTGTTCTGGGCGAGGGAGTGCATTTGGGAGCCGCAATCTCCGGCACCAGTTATAGCTCAGTATATGTGACCGCTGATGGCGATTTTACGGTCGCTAATAACGACTTGGTGGTTGATGGCTTTACCCTAGAGCTTTCTCAAGACTACGAGTTTGAATCAATTACCATAAAAAATAGCGGAAAAATAACTACACCTATCGCTTCTGATACTTTTGCTTCTGGAATTGCCTTAAGCGCGACTGATTTTTATATTAGCTCTAACTCTTACGTTGATGTAAGCGCGAAAGGACGTGGCCCCTCGGACGGGGAGCACTGGAAGTCAGGTGGTAGTTACGGTGGTCTTGGCGGTCGAGATCCCTCTTCTGGCACAGCAAGCCCAATATTCGGTTCGATTTCGTCGCCTGAGGACTTCGGGGTAGGCGGTTATGGCGCCGATGAATCCGCTTCGGGAACCCGAGGCGGTGGTGCCATCAAACTGATCGCAAGTAATAGATTCGAAATCTATGGTGATATCTTGAGTAATGGCTCTCAGGAGTATCTGAAAGGGGGTGGCAGCGGCGGCTCTATTTGGATCGAAGCTCGAGAGCTGGTCGGCAGTAACAGCACTTTAATTTCAGCTGAGGGGGGTGATGGACACTCGTCAGCTACTGGAGGCGGTGGGCGAGTTGCCGTCTATTTTGATTCTCTCTCCGGATTCGATCCCGTATCTAAAGTATTGGCTCGTTCAGGTTCTAGTTGGGGGGCAGTAACAGCCTATGGTGGTCCGGGTTCGGTTTATTTGTATGACCGATCTCTGCCTGCAAATAATGGTTTGCTTCAAATCGCAAACTACAACTCTAGCTCCACATACGAGCCGTATCGACTGGTAGGAAATATTGATAGTCCTCTGTACCTTTCAAACGCACGGGTACAGATTGAGGATGGTGTGCATTTCAATGCTCCGATTTCCGGCGCAGGATACAATAGTGCATACCTAGTAGCTGAGGGCGATTTTACTGTCTCAAATAATGAACTCGTGGTCGATGGCGTAACCTTGGAGTTGGGACAGGACTACGCTTTTGAATCTATTACAGTCCAGAATAGCGGGAAGATCACGACGCCAGTTGCCTCAGAATTATTTACTTCGGGCATTACATTAAGTACTAAAGATTTTTATATAAGTTCCAACTCTTACGTAGATGTAAGCGGAAAGGGGCTTTCTTTCGTTGATGGGCAGTATTGGAAATCTGGCGGGAGTTATGGTGGTTTGGGTGGTAGAGATCCATTAACTGACGGTACAAACACAGTTTTCGGCTCGGTAGAAAACCCAACTGACTTCGGGGTAGGTGGTTATGGCGCCGATGAATCCGCTTCGGGAACCCGAGGCGGTGGCGCCATCAAACTGATCGCAAGTAATAGATTCGAAATCTATGGCGATATCTTGAGTAATGGCTCTCAGGAGTATCTGAAAGGGGGTGGCAGCGGCGGCTCTATTTGGATCGAAGCTCGAGAGCTGGTCGGCAATAACAGCACTTTAATTTCAGCTGAGGGGGGTGATGGACACTCGTCAGCTACTGGAGGCGGTGGGCGAGTTGCCGTCTATTTTGATTCTCTCTCCGGATTCGATCCCGTATCTAAAGTATTGGCTCGTTCAGGTTCTAGTTGGGGGGCAGTAACAGCCTATGGTGGTCCGGGTTCGGTTTATTTGTATGACCGATCTCTGCCTGCAAATAATGGTTTGCTTCAAATCGCAAACTACAACTCTAGCTCCACATACGAGCCGTATCGACTGGTAGGAAATATTGATAGTCCTCTGTACCTTTCAAACGCACGGGTACAGATTGAGGATGGTGTGCATTTCAATGCTCCGATTTCCGGCGCAGGATACAATAGTGCATACCTAGTAGCTGAGGGCGATTTTACTGTCTCAAATAATGAACTCGTGGTCGATGGCGTAACCTTGGAGTTGGGACAGGACTACGCTTTTGAATCTATTACAGTCCAGAATAGCGGGAAGATCACGACGCCAGCTGCTTCAGAATTATTTACTTCGGGCATTACATTAAGTACTAAAGATTTTTATATAAGTTCCAACTCTTACGTAGATGTAAGCGGAAAGGGGCTTTCTTTCGTTGATGGGCAGTATTGGAAATCTGGCGGGAGTTATGGTGGTTTGGGTGGTAGAGATCCATTAACTGACGGTACAAACACAGTTTTCGGTTCGGTAGAAAACCCAACTGACTTCGGGGTAGGTGGTTATGGCGCCGATGAATCCGCTTCGGGAACCCGAGGCGGTGGCGCCATCAAACTGATCGCAAGTAATAGATTCGAAATCTATGGCGATATCTTGAGTAATGGCTCTCAGGAGTATCTGAAAGGGGGTGGCAGCGGCGGCTCTATTTGGATCGAAGCTCGAGAGCTGGTCGGCAGTAACAGTACTTTAATTTCAGCTGAGGGGGGTGATGGACACTCGTCAGCTACTGGAGGCGGTGGGCGAGTTGCCGTCTATTTTGATTCTCTCTCCGGATTCGATCCCGTATCTAAAGTATTGGCTCGCTCAGGTTCTAGTTGGGGGGCAGTAACAGCCTATGGAGGGCCGGGCTCGGTTTATTTGTATGACCGATCTCTGCCTGCAAATAATGGTTTGCTTCAAATCGCAAACTACAACTCTAGCTCCACATACGAGCCGTATCGACTGGCAGGAAATATTGATAGTCCTCTGTACCTTTCAAACGCACGGGTACAGATTGAGGATGGTGTGCATTTCAATGCTCCGATTTCCGGCGCAGGATACAATAGTGCATACCTAGTAGCTGAGGGCGATTTTACTGTCTCAAATAATGAACTCGTGGTCGATGGCGTAACCTTGGAGTTGGGACAGGACTACGCTTTTGAATCTATTACAGTCCAGAATAGCGGGAAGATCACGACGCCAGCTGCCTCAGAATTATTTACTTCGGGCATTACATTAAGTACTAAAGACTTTTATATAAGTTCTAATTCTTATGTGGATGTAAGCGGAAAGGGGTACCTCCCATCGGTTGACGTGGGCTACAAGTCCGGAGGAAGTTTTGGTGGCTTGGGTGGTGTAATATCCGGTGGTGCCACCAATGCTGTATTTGGTAGTGCGGTTGAGCCAACAGATTTCGGGATGGGTGGTCGTTACCAGGACGACAGCCAAATTGGCCACAGAGGCGGTGGCGCGATAAAACTGGTTGCGGATCGTTTAGAGCATTACGGATATATATATGCAAATGGTTTTGGTCATGGCAGCTACAAAGGTGCCGGCGCAGGTGGGTCCGTTTGGCTCGAAATTGGCGAACTGGTCTCTGGCAGTGCGGGATATATTTATGCCAATGGTGGTTATGGTTGGTATGCGGGAGCCGGTGGCGGTGGTCGTGTAGCAATCTACTATGAATCTACTGAGGGGCTGAATTTAGGGCGGGTCCAGGCTAATGGAGGCGGTAGCTATGCAGGTGCTTCCGCTGAGCATGGGTCAGTCCATATTGCTGAAATAACCGCACCTCCTCGAGTACGGGAAGTTTCCCCCAGCGGATACCACAGCGCATCAATCGATAGCACCATTGTTCAGTTCAGCTTTGGAATTGATAACGCGACTCTTGATACTAGTGATTTTGAGCTTGTCGATAACACTGGTGGGGCAATTGCGATAGATTCAGTCGTTTCGATTGACGATATCCGCTACCAAATTGATTTCTCCGAGACTCTCATAGAGGGAGCCTATACGCTAAGTGTTGGTCCCGACATCTTTGGTACCAATGGTCTCGGTATGGATCAAGACCAAGACGGCATCGAGCTTGAACCCATCGATGATAAGTACTCGACACAGATCGTCATCGACCTCACGCAACCTAAGGCCCTATCTTTAGACCAGCCGGTAGCCCCGGCAGTAATCGCCTCCAGTAACCGCTGGATAACCCTCTCCGGCAGCCGCGAAGACAACACCGCAATCCTGGTCGATGGCAATGAGATCGTAGCCAACGGCTCCGGCAACTGGTCCGGAACCTATTACCTCCCGGAAGGCGAGTCGACCGTTTCTGTTGTTGCGCAAGACCTCAGTGGTAACCAATCTGACCCGGTCACCCTGATCTTCAATGTCGATAGCAAAGCGCCGTCGATCACCGGCGCGAACCCGTCGGGCTCTCAGAACGTAGCGCCGCCCTTTATTACTGTTGTCGTTACCGAAGAGGGCAGCGGCGTAGACCTGGATACCAGCTCCCTGGTGGTAGAACGCAACGGCGTAGCCCTGTCCGGCTCCATTGCCCAGTACGAAGGCCAAGTCCAGTTCACCCCGGATGCCCCGTTCCTCGACGGCGAGTACACCATCCGTGCACGCATTGCGGATAAGCTCGGCAACCTGTCCACCCAAAAGACCTACAACTTCGTGCTGGACTACACCCCACCGGCACCGACCGTGCTGGGCGAGTATCCATCCATTACCACCGTCAACGCCCAGACCTTTAGCGGTTCTAAAGAGGCGGGCAGTGCGGTACTGGTGAACGGCAGTCTCGAGGTGATCGAGTCCGCATCAACCACCTGGAGTACCCAGGTAGCCCTGCTGCAGGGCGATAACACCATCGAATTTATAGTGCGCGATGCGGCGGGTAACCTGAGTGAACCCACTACTGCCTCGATCCACTACGACAACAACCCGCCAGGGCAGGTCGCCTTGTCGATCGACCCCAACGGCCGCGGTACCGATCTGTTGCTGGACTGGAGCAGTTATAACGAGTTCACCAACGGCAACGATATCGACGAGTACCGCATTTATCAGAGCGCGGGACCGTTTACCGATATCGCCGGTAAAACAGAGTTTGCCGTGGTCGGGCAGGGCACCAAGCAGTTCCGTGTAGAAGGCTTGCCGCGTGGGACCGAAGCGCACTTCGCGGTGGTTGCCTTCGATACCCAGGAGCTGTTTAACCCCGCGGTGACTTCCGTCTCTGCAGTACCGGTAGATGTGCAGGCTCCGGATGAGATCGCCAACCTGGTTGTCGAGCCGGGCGCGGATAGTCTGTCCCTGCGCTGGAACCCATCCGCTAACAGCGACGGCGACCTGGCCGGGTATAAAGTGGCGTTTGTGGACGATGCCGAAGGCCGTGTAGACGATCTTCCATTGGCATCACTGCCGGACCCGGCTGCCGTTGTGCAGTACCAGGTGACCGGCCTCAACCCCGCCAACTCCTATCCGATCCGCGTCTACGCCTACGACGCCACCGGTAATGCCTCTAACGGTGTGACCGATGCCGGCACCACCTTGCTGCCGAACCCGGCCACCGTTACCGCGGAGCCGAAGAGCAGCCAGATCGCCATCACCTGGTCCAGCGTTGCCCCGTACAACCTGCTGAAGAACTACGCGGTGTATGTACAGGAAAGCAGCTTCACTTCTGTCGACGGTCTGCAGCCGAAGAAGACCTTGAGTAAAGGCGGCAGTGGCGACAGCGAACACACCTGGTCTCTGGCCGGTCTGAAGAACGGCACCACCTATTACGTGGCGGTAACCGCCATCAACATCTCCGGCGGCAGCGATCCGCAGGTGACCCCGGTGGCCGTGACCCCGGTAGCGGATACCGAAGGCCCGGTAATCGAGTCTGCCGAGTACCAGCAACAGGGTCAGGGCAGTGCGCTGTTCGATCTGGCCGCAGCACCACAACTGTCCCAGGACGGTCGCTTCAAGATCACCGCCAGCGATGACTCGGACATTGCCCGCGTCGAGTTCTTCGTCGATGGTACCTTGCTCGGCACCGAGTACGCTGCCAGCAATGGCGCCTTCGGCCGCAACCTCACCTTGCAGTCTCTGACCGATGGCGATCACGCCCTCACGGTGAAGGTCTTCGATGTGTGGGAGAACAGCACCATCGGCCAGTACACCTTCGAGGTACTGCTGGCACCGCCGGCTGCACCGCAAATCACCGCCCCGGTGGACGGCACCATCAGCAACCAGCCGCTGGTCCTGATCCAGGGTAATGCGGAGAAGGGCACCCAGGTACAGTTGTATCGCGATGGTACCCCGGCTTCCGATCTGCAGCTGGTGAACAGCTACGGCAAGTTCCAGATCGAAGTCACCCTGGAAGAGGGCGCGAACAGCATCACCGCCGCCGCCGAGTATCCCAACCGCAGTGGTGGCTTCGGCCCGCAGAGTGCCGCGCGCACCCTCGAGCTCAACACCGCCATCCCGGATGCGCCCACCAACCTCACCGCCATCGAGCGGGAGTTGGGGCAGATCTCCCTGTCTTGGGATCCGGTGGAGAGCAGTGATGCCAACAACACCATTGCCGGTTACAACGTGTACCGCGCAATGGCCACCTTCGGTAACCCACAGCAGGCACAGAAGCTCAACAACCAGCTGCTGACCGAACCCAAGTTCAGCGACCTGCCGGCAGAAGACGGGCATTACTTCTACGCCGTCACCGCCGTTAACGAAGCCGCCACGGAAAGTGCCCTGTCCAGCGTGGTCGAGGCCATTGCTGACAGCGAAGGTCCGCACGCCCTGGATATCACCTACCAGTCCAACGGCGTCGTGGACGCCGCCAGTGGTCGCCACGCTCCGGGCACCGTCGAAGTGGAAGTACAGTTCGATGAACCCCTGCGCAACAAACCCTACTTCGCACTGGTACCGGAAGGCGGCGTACCGCTGACCGTTGAGCTGAGCAAAGACTACAGCGACGACACCCTGTATACCGGCAGCTTCACCATCGAACCCGGCATGCGTTCGGGTACCGCTTACGCCGTCATGTCCGCCCACGACGACGTCGGCAATCGCGGCACCTTGATCGAACAGGGTGGTACCCTGCTGATCGATGCCCAGGGCCCGGAAGTGATTGCGCTGACTCTCAACCCAGGTGCGCCGCTCAAGGTCGACGAGCAGGAAGGTCTACTGGTGGAAGTGGTGGCCAGGCTGAACGACGAAGTGAAGCCCGGCGCACAGCCCACGCTGATTCCGCAGCTCAATAGCGTCGCTCTCGCCGAATACAGCAGTGGCATCAGCCTGACCCGCGATGCCCAGTCCATCGAAGGTGAACCCCTGTGGGTGGGCAGCTTCACGCTACCCACCAGTGCCGGCCAGGACGAAGCGGGCAACCCCAGCGTGGCCAGCCTCAGCTTCGACTACCAGGCCGCCGACGACCTGGATAACCTCGGCAGCCGAGTGCGTGTGCGCAATGCCTTCCAGGTGTACCAGGGCGACCTGCCACCGCTGGATATCCCGCAGAACCTTAAAGCCGTGGCCCAGCCCAACGCCGGTGTCGCGCTGACATGGGATCCGGTGGAAGAGGCGCGTTACGTCCTGTACCGCAAAGCGGAGAGCGACACCGAGTTCACCGAGATCCAGCGTCTCTCTGAAACGCAAACCACCGACACACTCCCCAGCGATGGCCAGTACTACTACGCCGTCGCCAGTGAGCGTCGCAGCAACGACCAGATCGCCGTCAGTGCCCTGAGCGAAGCAGTTGCGGTCAGCGCCGACAGCATCGCCCCGGCCGCGCCGGCCGATCTGGCACTGGAACTGAACGGTGCCGGCATCGTCGCCACCTGGAGTGCACCTACCGTAGACGCCGAAGGCAAACCGGAAGAGGGGGCCGCACTGACCTACAACCTCTACCGTCTCGGTGTGGGCGAGGGTGTGAACGTCACCGCGGAAGAGCTGCAGAACATCATCCCGCTGCAGACCGGCATCCCCGAGCCCATCGCCCTGGATGCCAACCCCAGCGAGAGCCAGCACGCCTATGCGATTACCGCACTGGATGAAGCCGGCAACGAATCTGCCCCCAGCGACACCGCCTACCTCAACTTCGGCCTGCTACCGGTGAGCGATCTCAGCATCACGATCAGCGCCGACGGCAACCCGCAATTGCAATGGCACCACAGCGGCGCCGCCATTGCCGGTTACCGAGTGTATGTGGATGGTGAAGCCGGTGAGGGTGAAGAAAACCTGCAGGAGATCACCACCGCACTGATCCCCCACAGCAGTAATCCCACCACCTTCGTGGATGAAAACTTCAGCGCCGGCGCCCAGGGCGTCACCGCCGAACGCCGTTACACCGTCATCGCCGAAGACGATCAGGGCGCGACCAGCATCGGCCACAGCCTGTTGCTGCCCGCACTCGCCGTCGAGGTGATCGAACCGCAAGACGGCCAGTCGACCCTGGAGCGCGGCGTCATGAACGAAGTGCGCTTCCGCGTACAGAACCGCGGCAGTGCCGATGTGACTGGCCTCAAGCTGTTCGCCAGCGTCCGTGACAACGGCGCCGACCGCGAACACCAGTCCGCCAGCTTCAGTGTTGCCGCCGGCGGTATCGTCGAAGTGCCCATCGTCATCGGCGGCTACGCCAAACTGGATACCCTCAGTGAGCTCCAGCTGCGCCTCGAGCAGTCGCCGCTGCCCGGTGAGACCATCTTCATCCACGCTCAGGATCAGGTCATGGTCGGCGACGCCGCCCTGCGCCTGTCGCTGGAGTCCGACACCGTCTACCGCGGTGGCCTCGGCAAGTTCCGCTTCACTCTGGAGAACACCTCCGCCGTGGAGACCGAACTACTGATGGCCCGCAACAACGGCAAGGCCGCCTCCGATGAGATCCGCATCCGCCTCGAAGACGCCGACGGCAACCTGCTCACCCTGCAAGACGTGCAGCAGTACACCGGCGATGTCATCACCGTCGCCAGTGGAGAAACCGTCGCCCGCCTGCAACCGGGAGAAAGCTTCACCTCCGACTGGATCGACGTCCCGGTACCGGCCGCCGCTCCGGATCTGATCACCGTCGCCCTGGAAGTGGATCACTTCCGCTACCACACCGGCAAAGCCACCGAAGTGGTCATCGACGGCAACGGCACCCGCACCCAGGCCTCCCTGCAGGAAACCGCCTACTACGGCACCCTGGAAACGGTCGCCCCCGCGGAGATCTACAGCGCCGAAGACACTGTTACCATCACCGGCCAGGCCATCGACCGCAGCAGCGACACCGCCACCGGCAATGTCCCGCTGACCCTGGTCATGGAACTGCGCGGCTTCGAACGTCAGGCCTCGGTGATCGCCGACAGCGACGGCCACTTCAGCTACACCTTCGACCCGCAAGGGCAGAGCGGTAACTGGCGCATCTCCGTCATCCATCCGGACAGCCTCGCGCGACCCAACCAGGGCGCGTTCAGCGTGCTCACCTCCGCGGTGACCCCCAGCCAGGTCAACATCCGCGTACCGCGCAACTACAACCAGGTCGTCCCCGTCACCGTCAAAGCCGGCCACGGCAGCGAGCTGGCCAACGTGCGCCTGGTCTCCGTCGCCGCCCCCGGTGACGAGCAGGTACAGATCCCCGGTGGTATCCACCTGGATCTCGGTGCCGTCATCAACCTGGCTCCCCAGGCCAAAGGCGTCATTAACCTCACCGTGAGTGGTGACAACCTCGCCCCGGACAGCGGCTTCCTGTACTTCCAGGTCCTCGCCGACGTCAACGGTACCGAACAGGTACTGGAACACATCGCCGTCGAGTACACCCTCTCGGAAAGCCGCCCGGTGATCACCACCCAGCCGTCGTTTATCGACACCGGCGTACTGCTGGATGGCAGCACCAGCGAACCCTTCACCCTCAACAACACCGGCCTCGACGTCCTGCGCAACGCCGGCGTCGAACTGGTGGATGAAGAAGGCAACCCCGCACCGAACTGGCTCAGCCTCAACGGCACCAGCAACCTCGGTGACATGGGCATCGGTGACAGCCGCGATCTCAGCCTCAACGTCGCCCCAGGTAACAGCGTCACCCAGGGCAACTATCGCTTCCAGCTGCAGATCACCGGCGACGGCGGCCACAACTTTACCGTGCCCGTCTACATCGCCGTCGTCACCTCCGAACTGGGCGACGCCTTCTTCCATATCAGTGACATCTACACCGCCACCCTGGGAGAGAACAACCAGCTCATCCCCGGCCTGCAAGGTGCCAAGATCGAACTGCAGAACGAACAGGTCCTCTCGGAAACCCGCACCATCAGCAGTGATGCCAACGGCGAAGCCCTGCTCAAAGACCTGCCCGCCGGCCGCTACAGCTACCGGGTCACCGCCTTCGACCACGAAAGTGTCGCCGGCCGCCTGTGGGTCAAACCCGGCACCACCGTCGCCGAAGACGTGTTCCTGATGAACCAGATCATCAGCGTCGAATGGCAGGTGAACGAGATCAACCTCGAAGACCGCTACGAGATCAAACTCGAAGCCACCTTCGAAACCCACGTCCCGGTCGCCGTCGTCATGCTCGACCCCTTAAGCATCACCCTCCCGGATATGCGCAAGGGCGACGTCTTCACCGGCGAACTGAGCCTCACCAACTACGGCTTGATCCGCGCGGATGACGTCAACAACAAACTGCCCTCGGGCAATGATGTTGTCGACTTCGAGTTCCTCGCCGAAGTACCGGACACCCTGGAAGCGGGCGATGTGGTGTACATCCCGTATCGGATCACGGCACTGCGCGACTTCAACCCGAGCGAAGAGGGTGATGCCACCGGTGCCGGCTGTGGCCGCCACAGCTTCCAGTACCAGGTGAGTTACGCGAGCCAGTGCGCGAATGGGCAAGTGGTGCCTGGAGGCACCTCCACGCACTGGGCCACGGCCTCTACCGGATCGTGCTCCAGCGGCGGCGGCGGTGGCGCAGGCTACTACTACGGTGGAGGTACTGGCAGTGGCTCGGGATACGGTGGTGGATACTCACCGATCGGAGGTGATGTAGAAACCTTGCGATGTGAGCCCGATCCCAGCTGTGATGAAGGGTGCAATAAAGACAATAGTGGCGCTCAATAAAGCACCGGGAAAAGATTCAATATGTGGTTGGCGCTCTGATAGGAAAGCTAGCCTCTCGAAAGTGAGAAAAATCACAATGAAATTGGAATTTGGGGGGCTTGTGTCTCGTCAACCGCTAAATATTTTAGTAGTGCTGCTATTACCCTTCTTTGCAGTATCGGCATTGGCTAAACCTGGTATTTCAAATGATGGTGCAGCACCGAAAACTGCAACTTCAGAAAATCGTGAAGATTATGAAGATATGCGCGTAAAGGTCCTGGGTGGCTACGTGCGAATGACCAGACGGTGGACGAAAGAAGGGTGGAAGTGGAATACCCGCTGGAATTCAATCAAGACATATTATGAAGAAAGTACAGGTATTGATGGATTCGAGCCGGGTTCAAGGCCAACTCTTTCACAGAATGAAATTTTTGATTTGTACGAAAATGAAGAAAGACGTGCAGCAATTGAATTGTTTGGTAAAAATTTTGCGAGGCCAAAGTCGACGGCTGGAGTGGGTAGGTTTGGCCGCTTTGCGTCAGCGCAAGGAGTAAATACAGGCGTTTTCTGTAATCAACTGTACACTTTCTATTTGTACAGGAATGGAATGGCTTACCGTCCGGAATCATTTTCGAGTTCCGGTGAAAAAGGTTGTGTTAGCTCAACTAGCAGCAGGTATCACTCATTATTGAATAGCACTCTAGAGGCTGATGACGGCGACTATACATGGAGGGATAGAAAGGGAAATGTCATTTTCTATAAAGATGGTGATATTTCTTATTACGAAGATAAGAACGGTGTAAGAGTTAGCTTTGAATATGAGAATGGTCGCATAAAGGAGATTAAAGATCACTTTGGTAATGTCGTAATTACATATCACTGGGAGGCTGTTGAAAGAATCGGTGAATATGACGACGCACCATCTCATAGGCTGAAGATGTTGGAGGATTATACTGGCCGGCAGGTTGTATATTCTTACGGGAATGATATTGAAGAATTAACCACGTTTCGAAAGCTAGTAACTGTAAAGGACGTGCGTGGAGAAACGTGGAGCTACACATACGAAAAAGTAGGCAATAAAAATCAATATTCATTAAGATCCATGGTGGACCCGGGTGGCAGGTCAACAGCATATTCTCTGAATGCAGATGGGTTTATTAACGGCTACGAAAATGAAGAAGGTGTTGCTACTAAGTATTCCCATTCTGTAAATGACGATAAAATATACAAGGTCACGCAGGCGAATAGCTCTGGGGTAATCACAGAGACCTGGTACAACGCTCTAAGTATGGAGATAAAGCGCCAGGTTGGGGGCGAACTGCAATATAAAACCGAATATGAGTTTGCGGGAAATAGAACGGCTGAAGATATAGCACGGTTGTATCAGCCTGGTATTGCGATCACATCCTCTGTCGAGTATGCACCTTTAAGAATATTGTCTAGTACCACGACTGATGCGAGAGGACTGGAGACCGTCAGGTATTACGATGTCTTTCGGAATATCACACGTACAGAGTATCCAGATGGGACATACACGACCACTGACTGGGATACAAATTTCACATTGCCAACGAAGCAGCGCGACGAGCGCGGTGTAATTACGCAATACGAATATGATGCGAAGGGCAACCTTGTTGTCTTGACAGAAGCCGCCGGTACCGCCGACCAGCGTATCACCCGCTACACCTACGACCAGTATGGCCAGCTGGAGACCCAGACCACTGGTGAATCCACTGCAGCCAATACCGCACTGGCCTCCACCCGCTGGGAGTACGACGATTACGGTAATGTCACCAAAGTCACGAGCCCCGAGCTTGAGGTCACCGAATACAAAGACTACGACGTGAATGGCTATGCCCATACCGTCGTAGATGCGCGCCTCAAAACCTGGACGCGGGACTTTGATGCCGTAGGCAATCTTCTTGAGGATCTGAATCCCTATGGCGAGGGCTTCAAATACGACTACGACGCCGCCGGCGATCTGGTAAAAGTCACCGACGCCAGCGGCAGCAGCCTGCATATCACCAACAACGACTCCGGCCTGCCGCTAACAGTGACCGACGATGCGGGCAACCTGCTCAAGCTGGACTACGACAAGGGCGACCGCCTTGCCACCATCACCGATGCGGAAGGTTCCACCATCGGTCTGGAGTACGATAGTCAGAACCGCCTCAGCGCCATCGTCGACGGTGAGCAGAACCGTACCAAGTACACGTATCAGCAAAACCTGCTGTCAAAAATCGAATACCCCACCTACGCGGAAGAACTTGGCTATGACAAGCGCGACCGAATAGAGCAGAGCAAGCAAAAGGCCAACAACCTGGAGTACCTGCGCAAGTACGGCTATGACCTGGGCAGCAATCTCGATAGCGATACTGATGCGTTGGAGAACACCGAAAAGTACGAGTACGACAACCTCAGTCGCCTGGTCGCCATCATCGATCCGGAGAATGGCGAAACCAAGAAGACCAAGTTTACCTACGACGCACGCGACAACCTGCTGCAGGTGCAAGACCCGGAAGGGCGCCTCACGGTCTACACCTACGACAAGGCCGACCGCCTCAAAACCGAGACCAAGCACGACTTTATCGGTACCAACAAGCAGCGCGTCTACAACTACGATGCCAATGGCAATCTGGTTGAGGTGATCAATCCGCAGCAGGAAAAGCGTGGCTACACCTATGACGACGCCAATCGTCTGAGCAAACTGGAAGTATTTGCGCACAAAGACAATGCGCAACCGGTCAAGGTGGTGGATTACCACTACAACGACAAGGCCCAGTACACCGGTTATACCCAGCAGCCTGGTGCAGACACCGCCAATGCCACTGCGGATATCGTCCATCACGGGGAAACCTACACCTACGATGCGCTCAATCGCCTCGAATCCGTGCGGGTGGATTATTACGGGGAGGGCGCACAGGCTGCGGAGATCGCTTTCTCCAAAAGCTACAGCTACACCTATTACGGTAATGGCCTGAAGAAAACCTATACCAACCCGGAAGGGATTACCTACACCTATTACTACAACAAGAACAACCAGCTCGCGGCGGTGCATGTGCCCGGGGAAGGGCAGTTAGCGTGGACGGATTTCAACTGGCTGGCTCCGCAGACGTTGTTGTTGCCCGGTGGTAACAAGATCACGCTCACCTACGATGACTTCCTGCGGGTGAAAGAGCGGATTCTGGAAGACTCTGCGGGTAACGATAAAGCCACTGCTGTGTACGAGTATGACCTTGAGAGCAATATCAAGGGGATTGATACCGAGCATGGGGCTTATGCGTTTGACTATGACGATTTATATCGCCTCACCACGGCTGATTACCCGCTAGAGAATGCGGCGAACGATGAGCAGTTTGGGTATGACGGGATGGGTAACCGCACCGATTATGCGGTGGGTGAGGTTGCGGAAGCGAGCGGGGAACCTACGGGGACGGGCGGCGAAGCCGTGGGGACGGAATTTATTCCGTCCTCATCGGAGGTGTTGGACTACAACGACCACAACCAGCTGACGGAAATCACCGGTGATGATCCGGCCAGCTTCCAGTACAACGACAACGGCCACACCACGCAAAAGGCGCAGGGCGGCGTTACCTGGGATTACCGCTACAACCACGAAGAGCGTCTGATTGCTGTCGATAAGAATGCGCAGATGGTGGGGGAGTATCAGTACAACCCTTACGGCCAGCGGATTCGCAAGCAGACCGATAGCGCGACTTACTTTCTTTATAACGAAGAGGGGATGGCTGCGGAATACGACGCGGGTGGGAATCTGATTAAGGAGTACCACTTCAAGCCGGGTATGCCATGGATGACCGAGCCGTTATTCCAGCGGGTGGCTTCTGGGGAGGTTTATTATTACCAGAATGATCATTTGGGTACGCCGCAAAGGATGGTGGATAAGTCTGGGGCTGTGGTTTGGGAGGCTCGGTATGAGGCTTTTGGTCAGGCTGAGGTTTTGGTTGAGGTTGTTGGGAATGCGTTGAGGTTTCCTGGACAGTATTTTGATGGGGAGAGTGGGCTGCATCAGAATTACAAACGGGACTTTGATCCAGAAACTGGTCGATATATTCAGGAAGATCCGATAGGCCTATTGGGTGGAATAAATGTCTATCAATATGCCTTTAACAACCCTGTCCAGTTTTACGACCCCACGGGGGAATTTGTCCCTGTTGCTCTTTATGCCCGATGTGTAGTTGGGTGTTTGGTTGGAGCCGGGCTGGGAGCACTTGCGGAACTCGTAATTTCTGGTTGTGAACCAGATTGGGGGACACTAGGAGCCGCAGCAGCTGGATGTGGGTTTGGTTGCTTGAATCCGCTAAATTGGTTTGCTCCAAAGTGGGGCAAGAAAAAGCCCGGGGTCGTGTATAAGAGAACCAGTGACTCTGATCCTAAACCATATATTGGGAAATCTAAGAGTGACCAGCGTTATGCAGAGCGTCAAAAAGAGCATGCTAGAGATTATCCCGATGAAGATTTTGAATTTGAAATTTTGGATCGAGCTAATGATGGCATTGAGCTGGACATTGCAGAGCAAAAACAAATTGATGCCCATGGTGGGCCTACAAATAAGTCAAATCCAAACGGTGGGACTAGGAACAAGCGGAATAATTTTGGTCCTAAACGTAGAACTAAATATGGGCTTTAGTGAATGAAGAGATTGAAATCAGGCGATTTAATTAAATTACCTATAGATGCTGTGACTTTTGGCGTTGGCCAGATAGTTGAGACTGGCGATATCCTCAAAGTTATAGTGTTTGATGGCGTTTGGGGCGGTGATTTTGATTACTCTAAAATTGAGCGTGAGGATGTGTTGCTGGCGGCATATACACTTGACGCCTTGCTTTATCATGGTCGATGGAGCGTGATTGGCAATGAAAAAATAAATTTTGATCTTATACCTAATCAGAATTTTATTGGTACCAATGGCGGCGTGGATGTTGTTGAGAATAATGCTGGTGATATTTTGAGGCCTGCCACTAAACAAGATTTGTGCACTTTGACACGAAAAAAGGTGGTTGCCCCAATCAGAGTTCATAAAGCATTCTTGTCATCCCAAGATGTTGAAGGGTATCCATGGAATGAAAAGTACGATCATTTGCTCGCCGACTATCAATTCAATTTAGAAACATATCCGAATCGGTAAGATAAGGGGGACAGATCTATTTAAGGGCTAAAGGGGACAGATCTATTTAAGACGCCCAAATAAACAAGGCAGGGAGTGACGCCTGGAAGGATTGAGAAGAGCTATGCCAAGGAAGGCGCGGATATTGGTGGCGAATATGCCACATCATGTTGTGCAGCGTGGGCACAATCGCGAGGCGGTGTTTCTTGCGGATGAGGATTATCAGTATTACCGGGACAACTTGTTCGAGTGGAAGGACAAGTTGGGGATCAAGTTGTATGCCTGGTGTTTGATGACCAACCATGTCCACCTGCTGGTGGAGCCAGGGGATCGGGCGGAATCGATTTCATTGTTGATGAAGCGGGTTGCCGGTCGGCAGGCGGCTTATGTGAACAAGCTGGAAGGGCGTCGAGGTTCCCTGTGGGAAGGGCGCTTCAAGGCGAGCGTGGTTCAGGCGGAGTCGTATTTTCTGGCTTGTTGCCGGTATATCGAGCTAAATCCGGTGCGCGCCGGGATGGTGCGCGGGCCACGACAATACAAGTGGTCCAGCTATCGCGAGCGGGTTGGGGCCGATGAAAGCTGCGTTCTGGATAGACACGTAGAGCTGCAGCGACTCGGGCGCACTGGTGCCGAGCGGGTGGCAGCGTATAAAGAATTTGTTAAAGCCGGCGTGTCGTCTGACGAACTGGCTTTCTTGAACGAGGCCTGGTCTCGCAACCAACTGACTGGCAACAGCCGGTTTGTGGATGAGATAGAACACAGAGTAGGGCTCCGAGTTGAGCATCGCCGGCCCGGAAGGCCGCGAATAGAAATAGATTGACGTCGGCCCGCTACGACAGCCTGACGAATAAATAATTAAACAAAAGCATTACGACCATTAGGAATAGGAATCATGTTGCAGCGTTGGGGGATTCTGGCGGCGTTTTGGATCTGCACACTGGGTGTGCCGGCTGTCGCCACAGCTCAGGAAGAGGCGCTCTGCGCGGAGGTGCGTATCGAAATTCTTCAGGAACTGACGCTGGAGCGTCAGGGCTTTGAGGCGATTATGCGCATTACCAATAGCCTGGATACCTATTCCATCGAGAATATCGCTATCACGGTGAATTTCGCCGATGCCGATGGCAACTCAGTGACCGCCACCTCAGACACATCCGCCAGTGATGCCGACTTCTTTATCCGCATTGATGACACCCAGAATGTGAATTCACTGGTGACTGCGGATAATGGGACGGTGACCGATGCGGTGATCAATGCCGGTAACGTGGGCGAGTTCCGCTGGCTGATCGTGCCGACGGCCAATGCCGCTGGCGAAACCGATAACGGTGAGCTGTTCTTTGTCGGCGCCACGCTCTCCTATTCCTACGGCGGCAAAGAAGAGGTGGTCGAGGTCGCGCCGGACTCCATCGTGGTCAAACCCCAGCCGCTGCTGACCTTGGATTACTTCCTTACACACGAAGTCATTGGTGATGATGCCTTCACAACAGAAGTCGAGCCGCCCGAGCCCTATACCCTGGGTGTGCGTATCGACAACAGCGGTTTTGGCTCCGCCAACAAGGTCAAAATCGAATCTGCCCAGCCGAGAATCGTCGATAACGAACAGGGCCTGGCCATTGATTTCACGATCACCAAAAGCTTCGTCGAAAATCAGGCTGCCCAGCCGAGCCTGCTGATCGACTTCGGCGAAATTGATCCCAAAGGAATGAAGGCCGGCCGCTGGATCATGGAATCCACCCTGTCCGGCAAGTTCACCTCCTTCAATGCCAGCTTTACCCATGCGGATGAACTCGGCGGCGAACTCACTTCCCTGATTGAAGCCACTAATGCGCACCTGCTAGTTCGAGATGTCAAAGTGGATCTTGCCGGCCGCGATGCGGTACCGGATTTTCTTGCCTATGGTGCCGACGATAGTTATTACGTTTACGAAAGCCAGGCAACCGGCGCCGACCTGGCGCTGTGCAAGAGCTGCGCCCAGGTTGCAGCGCTGAGTTACAGCTTGGGAGCGGAAAGTGCCGGCTCCCGCGCACTTACGGGCACCGCCGAAACTGGCTTTAGCTATATAAAAGTGGCAGACCCCTATGCGGGCGCCAAGGTACTGCATCGGGTAGCGCGGGATGACGGTAAGCAGCTCAATGCCGCGAACTATTGGATTTCCAAAGAGCGTGCCGAGAACAACGTAGATTTTAATTACTTCATCAACGTGTTTGATTTCGGTAGCACCGGCAGCTACTCCCTCTCTTTCGTTGACTCCAGCGAAGTACCGCAGGCGCCGGTGATTCAGGCAATTCTGGATCGTAGCAGTCACGAGGGGAGCCAGGTGGGCTTTCTGGTGCAGTCCTCCGATCCCAATGGCACAGTACCGGTATTAAGTGCCGCCAGCCTTCCTGCCGGTGCGATATTTACCGATGGCGGCGATGGTACCGGTATCTTCCGCTGGCAACCGGCGATCGGCCAGGCAGGCGATTACGTGGTTACGTTTACCGCAACAGACGGTGAGCTCGCCAGCCAGCGTGCAGTAAACATCGCGGTACACCCGGCAGATGATACCGATGGCGACGGCCTGGATGACGCCTGGGAAATGGAACACTTCGGTAACTTGGACCGCGATGGATCCGGCGATTACGACGAAGATGGCCGCACCGATGGACAGGAAGAAGAGGTGGGTAGTGACCCAACCGTGCCAGAGCTGGCCCCAGGTGCCCCACAAGTGACCAGCCCCATGTATGACGGCGAGGTTCTGAATGGTGCTTCCAACCTGTTGCCAACGCTTGTGATCACCAACGGTGATCATGCGGCGGAAATGTTGGTTGCCTATCAGTTTGAAGTCTATGCCGATGAGGCAATGCTCGATAAAGTTGCCGAGTCCGCAGTAGCAGAAGGCAGCGAGAGCACTAGCTGGTCTGTGACCAATGATGATGTGCTTCCCGGTAAATCGTTTGCGGATAACACGCTGTATTTCTGGCGCGCCCGCGCGATCACTCAGGTAGAAGAGGGGAGCGGCGAGGTACCTATCGCCTCCGAGTGGCAGTCGAGCCGCTTCTTTATCAATACCGAAAATGATGCCCCCGGTGCACCGGCGATTGTTGCACCGGCTGCGAACGCCATCGTTTCAGACTTGCGTCCGACCCTCGTTGTTGCCCACGCACTCGACATCGACCGGGACACGCTTTCATACGGCTTTGACCTGTTCCACGAATCCGACCTGGAAAACCCAATAGCGCAAGTTGTCGGACTCCTGCCCGGTGGTAACCACCAGACTCAGTGGCAAGTGCCCAACCCCTTGGCGGAAGACAACGCCTACGTGTGGAATGCCTGGGTCAAGGACGAACACGGTGCTCGTACGGAAAGTGCTATTGGCACCTTCCTGGTGAGCTCACTGAACAACAAGCCAGTAGCACCAACTGTGCTGGCACCGAGCGGCGCGTTGCAGACCTGGTTGCCGAATAGCGGTGTGGCTTTGCGGGTGCGCAACGGATCTGACCCCGAACAGCAACCGCTGACTTATTACTTCGAGCTGGACACCGTTTCGAGCTTTGATGGCACTGGCAAACTTGTTTCAGGCGCCATCGCTGAAGCGAATCAAGAAACCAGCTGGATCGCAGAGGGTTTGCAAGAAGATACGACCTACTACTGGCGGGCGAAAGTGAGCGATGGTGAAGTAGACAGTGATTGGGTAAACGCGAGCTTTAGCGTCGATTCCGATAATACTGCACCGCCGGTTCCGACACTGCATAACCCCGGTGATAGCGCAGTGGTGGAAACCCTGCGCCCACTGTTCGAGGTCAACCCGGTAGTGGATGTAGATGGCGATACTGTCCAGTATCGCTTCGAGGTGTATTCCGATGCTGCGCTTTCCATGTTGGTAGCCAGTCAGTTGCAACCCAGCACCCAGTGGACACCTGGTTTCGATTTCAATGACAACAGTCATTACTACTGGCGGGCTCAGGCCGAAGACGCCAAAGGGGCTACGAGTGAGTGGAGTCAAGCAAATGCCTTTGCGGTAAATGAAAATGGCCTCAATGATGCTCCGACCATTTCCGTGGTATTGCCGGATAGCGCGGTCACTGTGTCAGAACCTGAAATTTTGATTCAGTGGTTGGATACTGATCCCGACAGTAGCGCGAGTGTCTCTATTTACTACCTCTATGAAGGCAGCGGCCGCACACTGATTGTTGATGGTATTGACGAAGATGTTGACGGCGCGGGTGACCAATATCTGTGGGACGTTTCCGGCCTGCTGCCTGGGAACTACAGTCTGCAACTTGAAATCACCGATGGCGAAACTACGGTGTTGGCGGATGGCTGTTGCAATATCGAGGTGCCTTCGCAGACCAAGCGCATCACCGCGACCCCACAAACCGATCTGCTCGTTGACGAAGCCGGAACCGTAATTGCCGGTGTCAGTGTAGTGCTCGACCAGCCTTTACAGTCGGGCACCAGCCTAACTTTGAACCTGGCAGTTTCCGATAGCAGTGAAGCCCGTTTGTTAGGAGAAAGTTATCTGCAGTTTACCGCGGATAGCTGGGACATCCCGCAAGCGATCCAGCTGCAAGGGGTGGATGACTGTGAAGTAGACGGCAATCGCCCGTTCAATCTAGTTTTTCAACCCGCGCAGAGTGATGACCCAGCGTACAGTGGCTATTTGCTCGACAGCATCGAGCTGATCAATGCGGACAGCGAAGTCCCGGGGCAGACATTGTTTATCTGCCAATACGCACTGGAGCAAGAGGTCGCGGTGGCCGGTGGCAGTGAGGTGGATTCTCACTACCGCGTGACCTTGAGCAACAAAGGGGTGGGATTGGTTAGCGCCACCGCCGAACTTTCACTTCTCCCATCGCCAGACCTGAATTATTCCGCCACGGTGATTAGTGATGGATCCCAATTGTTCTCTGATATTGCCAGTAACGGAAGTGTTGCAGGTAGCGAAGTACTGGTGATTCGCCACCCGGCAAGTCAGCCCGTAGACTTTGCCAAGTTTGCCTGGAACATTCAGCCCGGCGAATCCCTCACCAACGTAGAAGGGGACAGTGGTCACAATACCCTGCAGGGTAGCGACGGTGCCGACACCATTGATGGCAAATCGGGTAACGACACTATCTACGGCGGTGATGGCGATGATGTGATCATCGGTGGAACCGGTGCGGACAAGCTTTATGGCGAAGGCGGCAACGATACCTTCATCATTGAAGGCAATGATGGTCATGCAGATCGTGTAGAAGGTGGCGATGGGTTCGACCAGGTGATCGGTGGTGCCGGAGACGATGCCATCCGCCTGAGTGTGTTCTCTGGCGCTGCAACCGTTGAGCGTATTGATGGGTCCAGCGGCTTCAATGCGATTTACGGCACCAGTGCACACAATACCCTAGATTTTTCCAATACCGAACTCGTCAATATTCAGTTTATCGACGGTCTCGCAGGTAACGACACCATCTACGGGAGCTCGGCGAACGATAAAATTATTGGCAATAGCGGCAGTGACAAGCTCTATGGCAATGCTGGCGATGACATCTTTGTAATCGAAGGCAATGACAGCGGTTATGACCGGGTAGAAGGTGGTACCGGCTTTGACCAGGTGGTTGGCAGTGACGGCGATGACTGGTTCCGGTTCTCTGCATTCAGTGGCGATGCCCGGGTAGAGGCCATCGACGGCGGTGCCGGACTGAATCAGATCGTCGCCAGCAGCGCGAACAATACTTTGGACTTCCGGGATGTCAGTCTGATCAATATCGCTCGCATAGAGGGTGCTGCGGGTAATGACACCATCTATGGTTCCTCTATCGCAGACACCATTATAGGTGGTTTGGGTAGCGATAAGCTTTACGGTGAAGGCGGTGATGACCGCTTCCTATTAACCGTCGGCGATACTGGTTTTGAGCGTTATGAAGGCGGTGAAGGGGACGATTGGATCGTCGGTACCTCGACGGACGATAGCATTCGCTTGAGTGCCTTTAGTGGTAACGCCCGTGTAGAAGTGATCGATGGTGATGGCGGGGTAAACCAGATCCTGGGCAGTACCGCCAACAATACCTTGGATTTCTCCGAGACGCAGTTGATCTCCATCGACCTGATTGATGCGGGTAAAGGCAATGATACGGTCAAGGGCTCCACTGCGGCAGACGTCATTATCGGCGGGCTAGGCTCAGATCTGATCTACGGCAATGGTGGAGCTGATACTTTCCAAATCACCCATGGGGACACAGGCTTCGACCATTATCAGGGGGGCGATGGCGTCGACCGTTTGCTTGGTACAGAGCTTGATGACGATATTCGTCTCACTGTGTTTAGTGGTAATGGCCGAGTTGAAATCATTGACGGCGGCGCGGGTGTAAACCGACTGGTAGCGTCCAGTGCGAACAACACCTTTGATTTCAGTGAGACTCAATTACTGAATATCAATGAGATTGATATGGGCGCGGGTAACGATACTGTATACGGAACCGATAGCGCGGACAGAATTCTTGGCGGCCCCGGCTCTGACAGGCTGTATGGTAATGGCGGCGACGATGTGTTCGTTGCAACCGTAAGCGATACCGGTGCAGACCGCTACGACGGCGGTGAAGGTTTCGATACCCTGTTGGGTAGTGCTGAAGATGATGAGCTGATCTTGTCAGTATTTAGTGGTGAAGCCCGGGTAGAGAGAATCGATGGCGGCGCTGGTACAAACGTGATTCGCTCAAATACTGCCTATAACACACTGGATTTCCGTGGGGTTGAGCTGATCAACATCGGATTGATCGACGCCGGTGCCGGAAATGACACGGTGTATGGTTCAGATCTCGCTGATGTAATTGAAGGCGGTATCGGTAGCGACACCTTGTATGGTGAAGGCGGTGACGACCTGTTCAAGTTGACTGCGGGCGATACTGGCTTCGATCAATATCGCGGCGGTGCGGGTACGGATACTCTTCAAGGTACTACTGGCGATGATATATTCCGCTTCAGTGCTTTTGCCGGCGAAGCTTCGGTAGAAATTATCGACGGCAATGGTGGTGCGGATACTATTGAAGCCACCACTGCGAACAACACGCTTGATTTCTCAAATACGCAGCTGATCGGTATTGTTTCCATTGATGCCGGTGACGGGAATGACACCGTATACGGCACCTCTGGTGCGGACACCATTATTGGCGGTCCGGGTAGCGACTACCTGGATGGCGGAGATGGCGACGATACGTTTATGTTTACCGCAGGAGACACCGGCAGCGATCGTTACAGTGGTGGTAACGGATTTGACCAGCTTCTGGGTACTGATGCTGACGATGACATTATTCTGAGCGTGTTCAGTGGTGCGGCAACCCTGGAGCGCATTGATGGAAAACTGGGCGTTAACCGCATCCTCTCCAATAGTGCCAATAACACATTGGATTTCTCTAATACCGAGTTGGTCAATGTCAGTGAAATCAATGCCGGTGACGGAAATGACACGGTAATTGGTACAGAATCCGCTGACTTGATTGTCGGAGGTCTTGGCAGTGACAACCTGTATGGAAACGCCGGAGATGACGTTTTCCTACTGACCACAGGTGATACCGGCTTCGACCGCTACGAAGGTGGCGACGGTATGGACAGCGTGCACGGGACCAGCGGAGATGATGTGTTCCGACTCAGTGCCTTTAGTGGAAATGCCACTGTCGAGGCAATTGACGGAAAAGGCGGAAACGATCAAATTTCCGGCAGTTCTGCGAATAATACTTTCGACTTCCGCAATACTTCTCTGGTTAATATCGCGCTGATCGCCACCCAATCCGGTAACGATACCGTCTACGGTACGGATGCTGCGGACACCATCGAAGGCGGCCTCGGCAGCGATAACCTTTACGGAGAGGGCGGTGATGATGTATTCCTGCTAACTGCGGGAGACACTGGGTACGATCGCTATGCGGGAGGTGATGGTGCGGATGAGCTTCGAGGTACGACCGGAAACGACCTGATCCGACTGGCAGCATACTCCGGCGCTACCACCGTTGAACGAATCAACGGCAACGGTGGCCAGGATGTCATTCAGGGCACCACCGGTAACAACACCCTCGACTTCTCACAAACAGAGCTCTCCAGTATTGCTGAGATTGACGCGTCGAAAGGAAACGATACCGTTCACGGCTCTGCATCGGACGACACTATCCGTGGCGGAGAAGGCACAGATACGCTCTATGGTAATGCTGGTGCCGATATCTATATCTTCGCCCGCGGCGATGGTTCGGACTCCATCCGTGATTCAGGCTCCAGCAATGGAGATACCCTTTATTTTGAAGGTGCGATAGCGCCCGAAGAGATTTGGATCGTGAAAAATGGAGCACATTTAGATATCTATCTACTTGCTGGGTCCGAGAAGATTCAGATCGTAAGCTGGGAGTCTCTCGATAATCGTATCGAGAGTATCGCCACAGAGTCGGGAGCGAGCTTGGCTTTCGATATGATCGGAGGCCTTGCAAATACCATGACTACAATAGGTGTGCCTGTTGATGGTGCTATCTCACTTGATGCAGAGCAGCAGGCTGATGTGGCGGAAGCAATCCAAATGGCTTGGCAGTAACAGTCTTTCAGCCAGAGATGCCCTGGACTACTAAAGAATCGAAAATTTACTAGTATTACCAGGGCTACACTGGGGTCAGCTTTGAGAATTGATTAGACTTGGAAGTGAATAATGAGTAAGCAGCTTCCTCTTAAGCGGATTGACTACAATTTGATAAGCGCTGTTTTTGCATAAATAATGAACAGTTTCTGTGTGGCGTAAATACTAGTTTATGCTACCTAGAAGAACCTCTTGCTACGCTTGCTTTTTGATCATTTATAATGGGTTATCTAATTTTTGTGCGTGAGACGGGCTGATGCAGATTTTCGCACGTGAAAACGTCTAAATAGTGGTCTACTTTTTACACGTGAGACTGTGTTTGGCGAGCTTGCCAGCAACAATCTCGGTACATATGACGGCATCTCACGATATCGATTTCTCTGAAGAGAGTACTTTCAATGGTTTTATCGCACAGGCATCACGTGGCCACTCCGACCATTATCTTCTATATAAATCAAAGGGTTAGCTGCATACACTGTGCTGTAGTGTGGTGCCCAATTTGAACCAAATTTAAACCATTGATGACCGCATTAGCTGTACAAAATGTAGTCTAACTTGGTCCCGCCCCTTCCGTTTCACATTTGCATTGGATGCGGGTGCACTCTTTATACGGCGTGCGTTGGTCTTTTGTGTGGCTTTTGATCAGTGCTAAAAACAAGATGTTTACGGCTGCACTCGCTTCCTCTTCACATATTCTCATCGGCTCAGATTGGGCATGTGGTGGGCATCAAATAGTAGTTAGTCACCACCTATCTTAATTTTTCCAAGTAACTTTTCTCTTAGCGGCTTCAGGGTGGCTTAGCTCTTCTTGCTGTAGTCCGTACACGACTTCTTCCTGCAACAGCGAGCTAGAGCCGTGTCGCTACTAACCAAGGTAATTTAAGCGCTTTGGATCTAGTTGAATGCTCGATTGGATGAGGTATGGCTACCAATGAGCGTCAAAATAGGCAATTCTGATATTGGCGGTTAATTTGCGAGCGATAGACTGTCACACTACTGAATGGGCATTCTGTAGTTTCCAGCCCCTTCTGTACTTAAATAAGTGTTCATATCAGTGCGAATAGATATTGGTTAGCGTCTATTGCCTATCGAATTAGTGGCCTGTTAGAGGTGGAATGATATAGAGCAAAATTGGCTCAAGAGAGCGGGGGGAATTTAGCATTCTTTTTGCGAATGCATATGCAGTGACTTTATCCATCAATGAAGCGTGACTTGAAACAGCTTTGACGTCAAAATATGGCTTTAGCTGCTTCCTTCATATATTGAGTGGCTTAGGAGGAGGGGGCTGGTAAAGAATATGTCGCCTAGTCTGCGATGTCTGCATTCTGTAGAAATGAAACTTTGAGCTGACTCAAATAGAGCATGCTACTTAGAATTCGGTTTTTGGCCATACGTAATCTATCATTGCTCTTTAATTTTTCGCTTTGATTACACTCGAAATGCGGAAGAAAAAATACGAAAAATAAATGTTGGCTATAAATCTGTGCTTCAGACTTTTTAGCTTGATCAGTTTCAGCGAGAGCACTGACGATATTTGGATGGCTAATGGTGATAATTTTATCGGTGAGTTAGTCGTCTAGTTTTTACCTTTAATATTGCTTAACAGATAATAAATTTAATTAGTAAGGGATAGTTATGCTGGTTTCAATGAGGCTCAGAAATCTAAGGGGCTTTAGTGGAAGGCCGGATGGACCATTTTTAGATTTGAAGCCGATAACCGTATTCGTGGGAAAGAATAGTAGCGGTAAAAGCTCATTTTTAAGATCTCTTCCACTACTTAGACAATCGGTAGAAGAGAATACAACTGGTCCAATACTCTGGTTCGGGCCATATGTGGATTTCGGAGCCTTCTCAGAGGCGATAAATGACAAAGTTAAAGACGGTAATATCTACTTCGATTTTAATTTTGACCTAAAATTTAGACGTTTTGATTTCCAACTTAGTCGTTATCGTGTCAGGTACTTAGAGGAGGATTCTATACGTGTGGGGGTAGAGCTGGGGGTTGGCGAACATAATAAAAAAACAATTTCAAAGAATCTAAAAGTTAAAATTTTTGACTCTGTCCTGAATTTTAGTTTTGGCGAGGGGTACAGATGTGACATCGCTTTGGATGGGGAGTCAATAAAACTCCAGCGGCCCTTATATGCTATACCGGGAAGAGCATTCTTGCCCGATATTACTTATCCTTCATTCGATGAGGATAATAGAATTATGGATTGGGATCGAGAATTTTTACCTCGTGATTACTATAAAAAAATCGCGACTTTTTTGGGAATGTATTTCCACGGAAAAAAATCAAAAGATGCTATTTTCGCTGGGGCATGCGAGCTGGGGCTGCAATCTAGGTCGTCAATATATTATTCTTTAAAGAAAGTGTTTAAGGATAATGCTTTTTTTCTTAAAAACTTAGAAAAAAGTCAAAAAAGAATCTGTGATATTGTCTATAAAAATCTTTTGCTGGCGAATGCTCAGGTATTAATCGGAAGGATTAACCGGGAGGTTGCACATGCATTTAAAGGTGTAAGATACATTGCGCCACTTAGAGCTACTGCAGAACGATACTATCGTCACCAAGATTTACAGGTTCGTGAGATTGATCATACGGGGTCAAACCTCGCAGTTCTTCTGCGATCATTTGGTGCCAGTCAAAGTCGAAGTTTTATGGATTGGACGCGTGAAAATTTCGGATTTTCAGTTCGAGTCGAAGAGAAAGGCCTTCATTATGAGCTGAAAATTAAGTTAGAAGAAGAAACTAAAGAATACAATATTAGCGATATGGGGTTTGGCTTTTCTCAAATCCTTCCAATTTTGGCTGCAATCTGGATGGAGGCAACTGGTGTGCGAAAGCAGTCGGTTGTTTATGGGGGGAGGCGTGAAGACGTTCCGCTGATTTTTGCTATTGAACAACCTGAATTGCACTTGCACCCTGAGTACCAGTCTCGTCTTTCAAGAATGTTTGCGGCTACGGTTAAGGCGGCTAAAGAAAAAGGGGTTGATTTAAGAATACTTTTTGAGACGCATAGCAAAACAATGGTCAACACATTGGGAGACTGCGTTGAGTCTGGGATTATTCAGTCCAAAGATATAAATATTTGTCTCTTTCAAAAAGGAGAGGATGGCGGTGACTCAGAGATAAATTTTTCTAAATTTGATGAGAGTGGTTATTTGACCAAATGGCCCGTAGGCTTTTTTGCGGGTCGTTAATTGTGATTTTTAAAATAGTTAATTGTAATCCTAGTAGTTTCTGTGGTGATTACCAAAAGCACTTTGTTCTATCCTCGTTAATTCGGTCTCATGGGGCTAGGAATAATATAGTTTTGGGGCAGCGAGAGTTATTGGAAGAGATTATGTCTTCTCACGAATTCGGGGTTCCAGATCGCGTTATTGCCGGTGAAATATCTGAGTCTGCTAGGGAGTACGGTGGTGTGTTGGGTAGTGCTAAAATCTATTGTATTGTAGATTTCGAATTTTCTGGAATCCAAGTAGAAAAGGAAGGCGATCGTTATGCCGTTAGAGTTGGTTATGAACAGTTTATTGGAGTTGATCACGTTGCTCCAACAGCATTAGTTGTTGAGAATTCCGACGACTATCGACTTTATAAAATAATTGCAGATCATTACTCTAAAATAGTAGTCAAAGGCTATACCCCAGTAAGTCTGGACTGCGTTCCAGGTGGTGGTAGTCAAATAAAAAATACTTTTGCTTTAGAGTCTCAGAAGAAAAAATTTGTACTTTGCCTTGTTGATAGTGATATGAAGCATCCGTCGGGTGCTAAAGGAGATACCGTAAAGGCGTTCGTTCCCGATGATTTTGAGATTGATGGGATGGCTTTGGCTGAAGTAATAAATGTCAGAGAGGCTGAGTCATTGTTGCCAATGTCTTTGTATCAAGAAAAAGTGTCGATAGCACATGCTTCTATAATAGATGCCATTGACGTAACTAACAGGCTCGACAAGACGAGTACAATGTTCAGGGATTTCTTCGATCATAAGGAGGGGATGACCCTTCGTGACGCCATTGGGCTCGATAACTTGTATGGATCTTATTGGGTTGAAATTTTTTCGAAATTTTCAGACTTGTCTTCACTTGACTGCGTATCTCAAATGACATGTTTTGAATGTGATCAGTGCGTAGTGATTAACGGGTTTGGCGACTATTTCCTTAGACAAACAGTGGATATGTCGGAGACGAAATCAGTCCATAAAATAAATGAAACGCTTTGTGAAAGATTGACGCACCACTGGCTACAGTTGGGCCATTTATTATTTAGTTGGGGTTGTGCGCCAGCTGGTAGGCCTGCACGTTGCTAAGAGTTATAACCGAATCTGGTGTTTGAGGATTTGAAAGAAAGCAGCGTATCTGGTTGATTTGTTGTCGCCAAACAAAGAAACCTACCGAGAGTACGCCGCTATGGACAAGAATACCGTTGTTGAGTTTACAGGTCGACAGGAGGCCACTGGTCCTCTGACCGTGCTGTTGCGTCGAGGCGCACGGGAGCTGCTGCAGAAGGCAGTAGAGGCAGAGCTGTCCACCTTCATGGAGGGCTTTCAAGACCGCTGCTTGGACGATGGCCGCGCGGCGGTGGTCCGCAATGGCTACCTGCCGGAGCGCGATATACAGACCGGGATTGGCCCGGTGAAGGTCAAGGTACCGAAGGTCAGGAGCAAGGATGGAGAGCCGGTAACCTTCCGCTCGGCTCTGGTACCGCCGTATGTACGCAAAGCCCGATCACTGGAAGCCGCGCTGCCATGGTTATACCTCAAGGGCGTTTCTACTGGCGAGATGGAAGAGGCCCTGTCGGTGCTGGTCGGCCCGGAGGCCAAGGGACTTTCAGCCAGCACCGTGGCTCGACTGAAAGCGCAGTGGAAAAACGAATACGAGACCTGGCGAACCACGGCTCTGGATAGGGACCGCTGGGTATATATCTGGGCCGACGGCATCTACAGCGGCCTGCGGTCGGAAGAAAGCAAGCTCTGCGCACTGGTCGTCATAGGTGTAAACGAGCGCGGAGAAAAGCACTTTCTGGTGATTGACGACGGAGAGCGAGAGTCGACGCTGAGTTGGAAAGGTGTGTTGGGTAAGCTGAAGGAGCGCGGCATGAACGCCCCGGAGCTGGCGGTTGGCGACGGCGCAATGGGGTTCTGGGCGGCACTGGAGGAAACCTACCCCGAGACACGCCAGCAGCGCTGCTGGGTACACAAAACGGCCAACGTTCTGAACAAGCTGCCAAAAGCGAGCCAACCGAAAGCCAAGCGCTTCCTGCACGACATCTGGCAGGCAGAGACAAGGGGCGATGCGGAGAAAGCGTTCGATACGTTTATCGAGACGTACGAAGCGAAATACCCAAAAATTGCCGAGTGCTTGCTGAAGGATCACGAAGAGCTGATGAGCTTCTACGACTTCCCGGCAAAACACTGGCAAAGCATCCGGACAACGAACCCGATAGAGTCGACGTTCGGGACGATCCGGCACCGCACCAAGCGCTCGAAGGGCTGCCTGTCGCGAGAAGGTATGCTGCACATGCTGTTCAAACTCGCGATGTGCGCAGAAGGGAAATGGAGAAAACTCCGGGGTTTTGATTACCTCGCGAAGGTGATCACCGGGGTGAAATTCAAAGATGGGGAGGAAGCGCCAACGGCCGATCAGGACGCTGCTTGATCAAGCCTGTTGAACACCAGAATTGACAATAACTCGCAGATTGACAGCTTGTTTGTGACCACCTATCGGGACCATGGCCACTTACGAACTGATCATTTCTTTAGTCAGCGAAAAATCCTGTATTTTCAACTGGACCAAGCGATGAATGGGATGCTAAAGCGTGAGCTTTTCGGTGTGCCTGACGCGAGTGTTCGGCTCAAGAGTCAGCTTGGTATAAGCAGTAAAGCTACGATTCATCAATGGAAAATGCAGGGTTACGCGGACGGTATTAAAGGGTTCGCAAGTAACTACCAAAATTTGAAGCGTACGGCTTCATTATTCAGCCGTTTAGGTTATGTTGCTATTGGTATTGACGTGGTTGGCGGCATCGCGAATGTTCAGAAAGCCTGTGCTTTTGAGCCCGAATCTACTCGTTGTATGAAGGCACGATTTGTAGAGCCAGGAAAAGTCGCCGGTGGAATCCTAGGCGGATGGGCTGGGGGAGTTGTCGGTTATTCCGTGTGCAACCTGGTTTTTGGTGTTGAAACGCTTGGTACCAGCCTTTTATGGTGTGGAATCGTTGCCGGGGGTGTTGGCGGATACGGCGGCGCAAAATTTGGCTCTGAATTCGGCGAAGGTGTGAGTTCTGAGATTTATGAGGTTTATTCAAAATGAGCGTAAGCTCCTTTTATATTATTGGTATTGGAGCGGCGGTTCTAATTTTGTTCTGTTTGCTCGTGGTGAATGCAGTGTGGTTTTATTTTGCGCACAGCAGTAGTATCAATGAGAAACTTTTTGGAAAGCCTGAAAACTTCGGGTTTCTTTTTTCAGTCGTGATTCTTTTCGCCAATTGGGCAATTTACTGTCTGAGTAAAAGAAGAGCTGAACGAGCGGGGGTTCAAGAGATTTTTTCCAACTTGCAGACCTCGGCACGTCGGCAGCTGATTTTTCATCTTTTGGGAATGTGGATGGTGTTTTTCCTGTTGATTGTAGGTTGGCTATTGGTCCGATAATTTCTCCCCTTGAGCTGTACTGGTTAATTGGGTCCATATTTATTTCTGCGGGCAATATATCCGGTAGAGGTCGCTCTGTTAACCCGCTATACGCAAAGCAGTTTCCCTTCAACTTCTTTATCTGCATGTAAATACGGTCCAAACTTTAGTTTTGGAACCTACGTTAGCATTTTGCCGGCGAGAGGAGCCAGTGCATATAAAGGGAATAGGTGGATAAATGGATTAACAATACATTCATCAATTTAGAACGATGGATGACCTTCGAAATATAATTAAGAAATATCAGGGGTTTGTTGGCAGGCCAACAGTCGGTAATAGCCATTAGACACTATATGATGCTGCAGATTTGCCACTTGGCTAAGATCTAGTCAATGGGTTGCGTGTTTAAGCGTGGTATCTTTCGACCGATTTGCAGTGCATTGCAGATCGAATATCTGTGATTGAAGATGCCGGAGTAGCGCTATGATCGAGTACAAATATCAGGAAGAGAAAGTTGTCGCCAAGTTTTTCGCAAATCTGCTCAACGATGGAGAAACGCTAGCTATTATTGACCGGGGTTTCGTAAGTTCCGCGGAGGAAGCAACACATCTGAGTAAGTTTTTCTGGGCCATGGTTAATAAATCTGCTCAGGGAGTGAACTTGCCTTGCGAGGGCACATCGGAGTACTGGACGGAGAAACTTTATAGCACGCTAGGTGGGTATCTGGAGCGTGCAGGCTACGAGCAACAGTGGAATGACGAAATCGATAATGCGTAAGTTATCGCAACGATCCTTCGTGCTGGCCTAACTTATTGCTTCTTGGGAGAAATCCGCATTGTGATATCCGCATGGAAGACCTCCTCACCGTTGGTATCAAATACGCTCACTGGCATCACCACATCCTGTGCTGAATCCCAATGAAAGTCGTCGACCCTACACACGGCGCGCAGATCGGTTTTGGCCATCTTCAGATATTGGACGGTCATGCCTACCGGAATCCAGCGGAAATTACCATTCAGGGATACGTCCAGGCATACGCCTCCGGCCAGTTCCGCAGCGTTACACATGGCGATGGCGTGCACGGTTTTAATGTGGTTTTGTACTGCGCGGCGCTTCTTCAGTTTGACCTCAACCAGGCCCGGCTGTATCTGAGCAAAGCGCGGTTTGATCGAGCTGAAGTAGGGGGCATTGAAGCAGACAATTTTGCTCACCAGCCAGCGGCCAATGCTGTTGCCGCCCAGGGTGCTCCAGAGTTTCAGAATCGGGCTTTTGGAGGGTACGTAGGTCATGGGCTGTTTCGGATCTTGCTGACTTATAACGTGTAGCATTGTTGCACTGTTACCTGTCGCAACTTAAGTATCAATCTCTCCAGCGAGCTTGCCCATTTCGATTACAGGTGCGCTGCCGGTGTGACCCAAACCTGCAAAGTGGGTTTTATAACCTACTTTATAGGTTTGAAGGGCACCTCGGATCTCACCAGAACCGCACCTTGTCTTTGGATGATAGGTGGCTGGCGCGGGAATTCACCTGCCGTCCCTTCGCATTCCCCACAACACCAAATCTCTGCCTACACTTGTTCTTCGATAAAAAGAATCACAGGATTGCAGATGGCCGTTTTCGTAGAAAAGGGCCTGGACGGTTGTTTCGATGTAGAGTCCAAGCTCATCATGGAATACTGCACTGCCAACCGGATACCTACCCAGGTGTTCGAGCCGTTCGACATTTGCAGTGGCAAGCTCTCCCTTAAGTACGCTCAGCTGGTTGTAGGCTGTGTTGGTGCGGTCAAGGATGCGTTGAAAACCCTTGGTGCGGCGCCGCCATCTCTTGATCCCTATCCCGCCTCCCTAAGACCCTATCTCCGCCGGGCCGTATGGCCAACTACCGCAGGGAACCTGCTCAACCGCGTTCAGCGTGGGGAAATGGCGTTTGCCAAATCGGTGGCCTGGGGGCTGGTGCCGGGCAATGTCTATTCCCCGGAGTGCGACAACAATGCACTGCACTACGCACCGCCTGCGCTGGATGTGTACGCCTCTGAGGTGGTGGAGTGGTTGTGTGAATTCCGCCTGTATGTGGTGGACGGGACGATCGTGGGTGGCGGCCAGTACGCCGGTCCAGCGGGGCCCTCCATCGATATGCGCGTGGTGCACAGGGCGCTGAAAGCATTTCAGGCCGACCCTGCCGCGCCGCGGGCCTTTGCCATGGATTGGGGGGTGATGGCGAGAGGGCATACCGCGCTGGTTCAGGTAAAAGACGCCTGGTCGCTCAAAGCGTTTGGTGATATCCATGCGGCCAGTTACTACCGGGTATTGAAGGCGCGCTGGAATGAGCTGGTGGGAGCAGCGCGCGTGGAAGCGAGTGGTCAGCGGGCCGCTGCCGCGGTGTTTGCCGGCCGTTCTGTATCGATTTGAAGCGTGACTCGGCGCTGGAAATTGTGTCGTCTATTAACCCTGATGTAGTCTTTGACCCTGACTTTTCGAACCTCGCCGAACTCAAAGACATAATAAATGCCTTCATACCGCTCTTCTGCTCGCCTTTCTCGCCGCTATGCCTGCCTCGGCGTTTTGATTCTCAATATTGTGGCTGCCCTTTTGGCCGGGTGTAGCACGCCGGCACGTCAGGTGGTTTCTGAAACATACCACAGTGAGAAGCCGCGCATCGATCAATGGGCGGCAGACTGGCACAAGGATTCTGACGCCGAGTTCCGCACGGACAGGTCGGTGCTGGTGGCCACCTATGCGACAACCGAGTTTACCAGTGTGAAGCGCTTGCGCAGCACCGACGAACTGGTGTCCGCAAAAACACCGATGATTGTGGCATGGCTGGAAATGAAAAAGGGACCGCAGGCGATTCCGTTGTACAGGTATGTGGTAATCCCTCTGAAATATGTAAGCGCAGAGACGCTTCTCCAGCAGGGCGCCTATATCAGTGAGCAGAAAGACCTTGGGCTGCCCGCACAAACGCCTGCAGGTTCGTATAAGGGTGCCTTGGTTACCGACTGGCAATACTGCTATGCCTGCTTTGCCCAGCGCGAGATCGAAGAACTGGAAATGCGAGACTTGAACTTTCTCACATCCAATGTAAAACGCCGGATGGAAGACCGCTCGTTGGGTGGCTTGTACTTTCTGAACACGGCAGCTGCGGCACGCACGCGCTCTGCCGGTACGGCGACGTTGACCGTGGAAGTAGGGGAGCGTGCCCGGGAGCAACAGCAGGCATTTACCGATTATTACCTGAAAAACAGGGCCGCCCTGGCGGATGCCCGTGAGGGAGATGCGCGCTATCGCCGCTTCTGGCGCGAAGAGGTCGAACCGCTCCTGTTCGATGCTTTTGCCGTGTCCCAGGGTTGTCCGAAAGATTTCCAGTCGTCCCGTCAACGCTATAAGCGATTGGCACCGATATATGTGGAACAGCGTATCCGCCTGAACCGGGAATATGTGGAATGCCGGAGCGATGCGCTGGCGCGGTACGACCTGAATACTTACCAGTCTCAATTTGCGCAGCTGCAGCAGCGTGAGAGTGCGTTGTGGGCCCAGTCCAGCGGTTCCCTTCGCCGCAAGATGATACCGCCGCAGGAGGTGGTGCCGCAGGCGGTGAAATGGATCGACGAGGCTGCAGAGGGAATCGAAAGCGCCTACCGCGACCTGGCGAATATAGAAAAGGCAGAAGCACGGGCGGCGGCGTCAAAGCAGCGCGCGGAAGCCTTTAGTCAGGCTACCTGGCAGTCGACATTCAGCGCCATCAGCAACCGCAATGCGCAGGTGTTACAGCAGTCTCGCCAGATCAGTGCCATGGTCGACCGTGCACAAACCGCGCCCCGTCCGGTGCCCGATATGCCGAACACGGAGCGAAAATCTACGGAATCGGATTCGGAAGCGGGAAAGAAAGTACAGCATAGGCCCGGCACGGCGAGCCCTGCAGCGGTCGCCGCTGCCAAGGAAGCTGAGCCCACGGGTGCCGAAGAAGAGAGCGGAAATGCCTATGTGGGAGCGGGGCGCGATTACCCGTTCAGCGGAAGTTCCAGCAGCTATTATCAGCGATCCGTGGCCATCGACCTGGCGGAAACCAATTTGCGGAATCAGGCGGCCGAGTTTTGCGGGAGTAGCTATAAGGCGGAGATTCGTTGGAGCCCGAATGCGGAGTGTAAGCAGAGCGCCGCGGCCGAGAGTTTTCTCTGTACACGGGACGCCCTGGTGAACTGTTACGAAAACCGCTGCGAGCGGGAATTCTGCGGAACGCGATCGCCCTAGTATTCGATCGCTTCCTTTTAATGTTTAAAGTCCGGGCACACCGGATTTTACCCCCCGGACTTTTAATCCGCGCTTACTGCTTGCCGGGAGCTTTCAGAAATTTGGTGAGTGCGGCCATATAGCGGTCAAAGTCTTCAAACTGCGGTACATGACCGATGCCGTCCAGCTCCACCAATTGCGCATTCGGAATCGCCTGCGCGGTTGTTTTGCCCAGTCTGTCATAGCGGCCGAGATCGGCGCGGATGGACTCCGGCGCGCGGTTGCGGCCAATGGCGGTGCGATCGCGGGTGCCGATAATCAGCAGGGTGGGAGCCTTCAGGTCGCCGAATTCGTACAGCACCGGCTGGGTAAACACCATATCGGAAGTGCGTGCGTCAATTTCCGCAATCTTGTCTGCGTCCGGGCCAATGGTCCAGCCGGCCTGAATGGCCAGGAGCGGGTCGTAGGCCGCTTTCCATTTGCCGTCGAAGTAGGCGGCGGTCATATAGCTTTTCACCTTCTCCGGGGTCTGCTGCTTTTCCTGGGCGATGGCCTGCTCGATGGGCTGATAGGGGGTTGCGCGTTTCCAGTCTTCCAGGCCGATGGGGTTGATCAGCACCAGCTTTTCGACGGTTTCCGGATACATCAGGGCAAAGCGGGTGGCGAGCATCCCGCCCATGGAATGGCCGGCAACGGTGGCGCGGGAAACGTCGAGCCTGTCCAGCAGTGCCATTGTGCTGTCTGCCAGCGCCTGAAAGGTGAACTGGAAGCCCTCCGGCTTACTGGATTTGCCAAAACCAATCTGATCCGGCGCGATAACCCGATAGCCCTGTCTGCTGAGGGCATCGATGGTGCTCTGCCAGTAGGCGCCGGAGAAGTTCTTGCCGTGCAGTAACACAACGGTTTTGCCATTGGCGTCCGCTGCCGGCGGTACGTCCATATAGACCATTTCCAGTGGCTGCTGCTGGTCGCGGAACGCAAAGGTCTCGACCGGGTAGGGGTAGTCCATATCGCTCAGGCGGGCATCCTGGGGTTTTACCGCAGGGGCGCTTGCTGCGGCCAGGGGAGCCGGCGGCCAGATCAGGCCGAGCGTGGCCATGACCAGGGGTATAAGAAATCGGGGCAACAGGGGCAGTCGGATCCACGGTTGGCGGGTGGCATTCAGCATAAGTCTTCGTACTCCTTGAGGTATTGCGAATGTTCGGCTGGGTGAGTCGTGGTTCTGCTCTCTGCACGATCGCGCCGCTGTTAATTTGTTCTGTTTATAAAACGACCTGGACAGCAGCGCTGATGATCATAGCACTGATAGATGACTGACCGAATTTACCGCGATGGATTCCCGGTGGCTGTCGGGTCTACCACAGGGCATGGCTCCAAGGGGCTATTTGTGTGCGAGGAATCACAAATTTCATCGAGTTCTGTTTAAAATGGCTGCTGGTCCCTCTCCGTAGATGATTCGCCGTGAATAAATCGTGCCGCTTCATCGGCGGCCACAATGAGTTCGAGACGTAGCAATGGCCCGCACCCAGCAAATCGAAAACCACTTCCGCCAGACCGTATCCGATGCCCGCAATCTTGCCGCCACCCTGGAACAGGGCCAGGCGGAAATGCCGCTGGCCGAGCACTTCGGTAGCCTGATTCAATCTCTGGATCGCCGACCGTTTTCCGTCACGCTGCTGTGCCTGGACAAGCCCAGTCGGGAGCGGGTGCTGAAGTGGCTGTACGGCCACCAGTTTGCGGTTTTCTCACTGCAGATTTCCGGGCAGATCGGCCTTTTGGAAGTGCAGCTGAAGGACAAGGGCTACGCGGTTGAAAACAGCAGTGGCTCGCGTCAGGAGTTCGATACTTGGGAGGAGCTGGTACAGGTGGTGGGCGATTCGTCCGGCATGACGGACAGCGGTGGCCGGGAACTCACACTGGTGACGGAGCGGGTAAACGACCTGAAAAACCTCAACCTGCTGTTGCCGGATAGCACAAAATTTGTGCAGGAGTCGCCCGCATTACTGACACGTATTCTGCGCGAGACCAATATTCTGATGGTGGCAGGGCATCCGCACTACGCTTTGTCGGAAATCGAGCGCGGTGTGATCAATGATCTGATGGCGGAGATGGAAGGCTTCTGGCCGTTGCTGCCCGTGGATGAGCTTGCGGAAGAGGTAAGTATTCCGGAGAACGGCTGGTGGCAGCAAGTGGCACGCCCCAAGATCAACCTGCCACCCAAGCTGATTACCACCCATGTTGAGGCCGAACTGCCCGGGTTCCTTACTAGCCCGGAAAATGCGCTGCGCCAGACCTTGCAACTGCTGCTGCTCGGTCGCAAGGCGGAGACTGCGGTCGAGGCGGTCAACGAGCGGCTGTCTCAGGAGCTGCGTCAGCTGGAGAGCCGCAAAAAGCGCGAAGCGCGCAAAACCCAGACCAGCGCTGCGTTGGGCAATGACATGGGTTTCGCCAGTCAGCTGCGCAACCACCTCGGGGATGGGGTGAGTGACATCAATAAATCCCTGCAGGAAAAGGCCCGTCGCAACGACACTGGCACCGGCAACGCCGGTCAGCAGTTGAAGCAGTTTATCGACTCCATGCACATCGACGATTTGGCGATGGAGACGGGGTACAAATCGATCAAGCTATCTCTCAGCAACAAGTATCAGGAATCCCTTACCCGTTTTCTGCGCGACGCCTTGAAAAACGGGGTTAAACGCGATGCGGAAATGCTCAATAGCGAACTGGATTCCCTCAAGCGCTCCCTGTCCAATGAATTCAAAAGCAAGACCGGCGTGGAACCGGTACTGGAGTTCGATCCGCTCAATCGCGATGGCCTGATTGATGATCTCGCCAGCTCGGTGAATCTGGAGATGCGCTACCAAGGCGAGATGCCCAAGCGCGGCTTTTTTCAGCGTTTGGGGGAAGCGCGCCGCGCGGCCTTCGTCATTCTGATGAGTGTTTCACTGCTGGCGATGATGGGTATCAATCTGCGGGATAACCCGCTGATCGGCGTCATTATTTTCTTTGTGTTTGTTGGTGCTTTTGTGTTCACCTATTACGGCTGGAAGCGGGAGGACGAGGAGCGCCTTGAGAAAGAGGTCAGCCGCGTGCGCGAGGAAGTTCTCGGCAGCAGCCGCCGGCTATTGGGGGAACTGACCCGTGAGAAGCAGTCGCGCATCGGCGATTTTCTCGAGCGCACCAAAAAACAATGGCAACTGGTGCTGGACCGCACCTTGCAAGACTGGCAACAGCGCGAGCGCCAGACCAGCGAAAAGCAATCCCATCAGTCCCGCCAGCGCCTGGCGAATATCGATACGCTGATCAATCAGTGGCAACGGCAACAGCTACCCGCGCAGAAACTACAGGGCAGCGTAAGCAAGATCGTCAGTGATTGTCGGGCCCAACTCGAAATGCTGGTGGACGCTTGATCCATTTAACAGCTGCCCCAGCGCCGTCTCGGTCAGTGGCACATCGGTAACCAGTGCAATGTAGGAATCCGTTGTGGGGGTGTCCGGTGCAATCAGCCCCGCCTCCCACACACCGCCGCTTTCCGGGATGGTGATGGCGTTTGCCTGGCGCATGGTCAGATCCTGTCGCAATATATCCACCTCACCATTTTGATACACGCCCAGCAGGTGCAGGTAGCCGGGGTTCCCGGCTTTTATCTGCCAGCGGTATTCGGTGGCCGCAGGGACCTGGAGGGGCAGTCGCTGGCCGTTGACACGCTCCGGGTAGAGGGTGAGTTGGCGACGGTCAGGCTTACCAGGAATGGTTTTGCAGTTGCTGTTCTTGGCATATCAGATATTCGCCCAACCATTGGGTGTGCTGTTCGCTTTATCCAGTTTCTCGCGCTTGCGCTGTTCCGCTACCCGCGCCCAGTCTTCAGCCTCGTCGCGGCTGGATTGGGCATCACTTTTTTCTGCTGTGCAGCTGGATGTCATCCGCAGGCACTGGCCCAGTCCATTGCTGGCATCGCCGTGATGCTGCGCGGTCTGTTCCGCGAAAACCTTCGCCGCGTCGGCGTGCTCCTGAGCTTTGTCGCGGTTGGCTTCGGCGGTGACCTGGGCGTTGAACGCATCCAGTTTTGCATCCAGTGCGCGATTCTTTGCATCCATGGCTTCTTTGAGCAGCTCGTTGAAGCGGCTGCGACTTTCCTGCGCGGCGTCCTCGGCGTAACTCAGCAGATCCTGGATGTCGGACTTGAGGCCGTCGGTGTCGTCCCGTGTCTGTTGGGTATCCTGGGACAGCCGCTGGATCTGTGCGAGTAATTTGTCGACTTCACTGGCGTTGACGTCTGCTGTGGCGTGCGCCCGCTGCGCGGCATCGTCGAAACGCTCGGCAGACTGCATAGAGGTTTGCGCATTGGCGGACGCGGTCTGTGCGGAAGAGACTTCGCTCTGGGCGCGCCCCACCGCAGCGGTGGCCTGGGCGGTTGCAGACGCAGATTCGTTCGCCGCGCTGCCCGCCTGCGAGGAAGCCGCGTTGGCCTTGGCGCTGTCGTCTTCCGCGGACTGGCGGTTTCTCTCGGCGGTTTCCGCCTGTTGCTGTGCCTGTTCCCTGGCCTGTTGTGCAAGGTTTGCCTGTTGTTCGGTTTCTGCACGCAGACGAGCGGCCTCGGTGGCGAGATCTTCTGTACTTTGCTGTTGATTGCGGGCAGCGTCGGCAGCACGCTCCGCGGCAGACTTTTGCGTGTCAGCGGATTCCGCCGAGGAATTTGCGGTGTTTGCGTTATCTTCCGCGGCACTTGTGGCATCACCTGCGTTCTCGGCCTGCTGCTGTGCGCGCCCGGCGGAATCGGTCGCGGTATCTGCACCGGTTTGTGCGCTGGTGGCAGCGGTCCCGGCATCGCCGGCCTGGGACGCGGCGGTACCGGCGGCCTGGGACGCGTCGTTGGCCTGCGAGCGTGCAGCATCGGCAGCCTGGCCAGCGTTGCCGGCGTGGTCGCGCGCCTGCTCACTGGCGCTGCCGGCCGCGGATGCGGCGGACTGCGCTTCCTGCGCGGAGGCATTGGCACTGCTGCTTTGGGACTGCGCATTGCTCGCCGCACCACCGGCGGTCTGGGCGCTGCCCTGAGCGCTGCTGGCGGCACTGGCGGAGTTGCCGGCCTGGGCCTGTGCGTTGCTGGCCGCGCTTTGCGCGGCACTACTGGATTGTTGCGCTTGGTTGGCGGCGGCATTGGCGGTCGTGGCAGCGCGGCTTGCCTCGTGCGATGCGTTTTCTGCCTGGCGGGAGGCACGGCCGGCATCTTGTGCTTCGCGCTCTGCGGAATCCGAGGCGCTTCCGGCTCTGGCCGCGTGTCGCTGTGCTTCGCTGGTTGCCTGCTGGGATTGCAGTGACTGTTGCTGGGCGGTATTGGCGCTGCTCTGTGCCTGTTGCGCCTGCTGGCCTGATCGGTTGGCGGATTCGGTAGCCGACTGGGCCGTGCTGCGTGCCTGTTGCAGGGCTTCGCGGCTGGCCGCGGCCTGCTGCTGGGCAACACCTGCTTCGATTTCCGCGGCCTGTTTGTCGGCCTGTGCCTGCTGGGCAGCCTGGCGGGCCTGTTCGGCTTCCGCGCGAGCCCGCGCCAGTGCGGCTTCCAGTTCGCTGCGGTCTTTGGTTGTGGAATCCATGACAGTGTCCTAGTTCGTTGACCGCATTAAATGCTGTTGGCTGCAGAGCGCGCATCGGATGCCGCTTCGCGGGCATCGCCGGCGGCGTCGTTGGCAGTGCTCAGGGTGTCCCGCGCGGTGTCCACGAACCCTACGATCTGTTGCGCGCCGTTTTGCGCCTCGCCGGCATAGCGCTCGGCGGTGTCCATATGCTTTTGCGCGTCGATCATTGCGTCCATGGCTTTTTCGTTGTGTTTCCACGCGTCGGTGGCCGCATTCTTTGCATCCAGTGCTTCACTTTCGGTTTTGTCCACCGCGGCGATGGCCTGTTGCTCCATATCCGACAGCAGCTTTGCCAGTTGTTCAGAGGTCGAGCGGGCGTCGTCGCGCAGGGACTCGGCTTCCTGTCGCGCCGCCTCTGCCTGTTGCAGTTGTTGTTCTGCGCGGGCCAGGTAGTCCTGTGCACGGCGCAGTGCCTCGTCGGTCTGTTCCGCACTGCTGTGCGCCTGATAGGCGGCACTGGCGGCGGCGGACGAAGCGGACTCCGCCTGGCTCGCCTCGGACTGGGCTTCGGATGCGGCAGCAGATGCCTGTGAGGCTTCCGACTGGGCCTGTGACGCGGAAGACTGCGCCTGGCTTGCGGCACCGGCGGCCTGGCTGGCGTCGCTGTCGGCTTGTTGTGCCGCAGACTCCGCCTGTTCGGCGGCCGCACTGGCCGTCTGCTGGGCCTCGTCGGCTTCTTCCGCTTCGCTATCGGCGGTTGTGCGGGCTTCTTTTGCACTCTCCGCCTCTTCGGCAATCGCCTGGGCCTGCTGCTGGGCCAGTTCCGCCGCTTTTTGCGCGGTCAGCTGCTGTTCTTCACTGCTCACTGCGGCATCCGCCGCGCGGGTTTCGCTCTCCTGGGCCACGTCAGCGGCGCTCTGTGCCTGGTCGCGCAGGGTACTGGCGGTTTCCGATGCTTCCGCCGCGCGCTCGGCTTCCTGAGAAGAGCGGTTGGCGGCGTCCGTGGCGCTGTCGGCCTGAGTCTGGGCATCGGTTGCGGCCGTTGTGGCCTGATCGGCACCGGTTCTCGCGGTGTCGGCGGACTGGCCAGCATCTCCGGCCTGGGTGTGTGCCTCGCCGGCCGCGGTGCCGGCGTCTGTGGCCTGCGCCTGTGCGTCCTGGGCGGAGCTATTCGCCGCGCCAGCCTGGTTTTGCGCGTCTGCCGCGGATTGCCCCGCCTGAGAGGCCTGGTTCTGGGCGTCGGTCGCCGCGGCGTTTGCCTGGGACGCCTGGGTCTGTGCATCGCTGGCGGAAGCCCCGGCGGCGTTGGCCTGTTGTTCTGCGCTGCTCGCTGCGGAGCCGGCGGTACTGGCCATCTGTGCCGCTTCACTTTGATTTGCGGCAGCATCGGAACTGGCAGAGCGGGCGGCCTGTGCTTCCGAGTCGGCACTGTCCGATGCCTGGCGGGCCTCGGCGGCTTCGCGCTGCGCTTCGGCGGCGGCCTGCGCGGCCTGGTTGGCCTGCTGTTGTGCATCGCTGGCGGAGGAGCTCGATTGCTGCGCACCGCTGGCGGCCTGGCTCATGGAGTCGGTCACTGCCTGGGCCTGCTGCTGGGCCACATTCAACGCTTCCTGGCTCTGTGCCGCCTGATCTTTGGCGATGGAGGCTTCGCCTTCCGCCTTCTGTTTTTCCAGTTCGGCGTCCTGCGCAGCCTGACGGGCTTTTTCCGCTTCGGCGCGTGCCTGGGCAAGCTGCTGTTCAAGTTCGCTGCGAATGGAGCTGAATTCCTTGCTGGGCATATGTGAGATTCCTGGCAGATACGATCAATGTTGTTGTAGTTGTGTGATTTTTTTCACATTTTACGGTGGCGCCTTTCAGCGAGAAAGTTTTTTCTCAAGCTCCTGCTGGGCTTTGGCTACGCGGAATTCTTCCAGCAGGTTTGTGGCGAGTCACTGGGCGAAGGTTTCTGGCCTGGACTGTCCCGAGTAGGTTTTGCAGCGCGACCAGTCATTCTCACTCAGGCGATCGATGATATGGGTGCAGGCTTCTTCCGCAAGGCCAGGCTGGCTGTGGCACGAGTCGGCGAGGCGGTCGAGCTTGCCGATCCATGCTTCAGAGAGGATTAACGCTGGCCAGGAATTCGTACTGCGCATGAGATTGTTTTTGTCGTTTTTTATTTACTGCAAGTTCAGTCGCGGATATTGGTGTCGGGAAATCCACACTGGATGACAGCATCTGCATCGACTGGATGTGATTTTCCCGGACTCGTGTTTGATCGTCGCATTTTATGCTGCGCAATTCACGCATTAAATGGTACCCTTGTCGCATTATTGAGCACTTTCAATAAAGAGCTGGGTGATTGTGTGTAATGCACCGATTTGGCCATCTGTAACAACAACGAAAACAGCACGCATCCCATCACATGAAACAGGTCGTATCGTGTCTTTTGGCACTGACTTCGTGCATTTCGGGCAATTTGGTCTGGGGCGACAGCGAATTCAATCGCTGGAAACAGAAGCAGCGCGGCGCCTTTGAGGGATTTGTTACCGCCCGTGACCGTGAACTTGCGGAGTATTTGCGCACCAGCTGGCGTGAATTCCAGGCGCATAAGGCGCTGGTTCGCGAGCAAACGCCAAAGCCGAAACGCCGGCCTCGTGTTCCGCAATTAGAAGCATCGCGGGGAGCGATGGAACCAGCTCCGGCGAATAGCCCTTTCGGGTCTGACTCTTTAGAGCCATTACTGGCTCCCCAGCCAATACCCGCCGCACCGAAAAAAAATCCTGTCACTCAACCCGGTACTGTTTCCGAGCAGAAATCGCCGCAACAGGAAGATTTAATTCGCGTTGGTCTCAATGGTGGCGCGCTGCGATTTCCTCAGGCGCCCAACCTGCGAAACGTGCGCCTGATGCACTTTGTGCAAAACGGATTCAAATATCAGACCAACGATGAGCGATTCGGCGGTGAGCGCTATCTGTTGCCCTCAGAATCTATTTACTACAACGCGATCGACTGTCAAGACCGATCTGTAGTTCGAAGGGGTAACGCCCACTATGCTGGCGGTGAATTGACGATGCTTCACAGGTTGCCCGCCGCTCGACGCGCACCCTGCAGGGCAGTGGTTGCAGAAACGTAATTTAAAATATTGGAAAACGACACAATGAATCAAAGCGCAGTTGCTGGACTTGTGGGGCTTGATGAAAGTGCCAGCGCAGATCAGATACGGGAGGCGATCGCACAGAAAATCGTGCAATTGCAGCAGGCTCAAGCCAAGGCGCCGACGGATGTTTTGCGCAACAAGTATCAGCGGCAACTGGATCAATTGCAGCTTGCTCGTGGGCAATTAACTGCACAGGGCAACGAGAGCGGGCATGTGAATGCCGCTCTTTCGCAGACCAAAATGGCGGACCTGCCGCAGTCGGGCACGCAGTTTGACGGGGCGAACAATGTGCAAATTCGGCTTCAATCCGGTCAGCTTCTTGCCAACCGCTACGAAATTCGTGAGCAGATAGGCTCGGGTGGCATGGGCGCGGTGTATCGTGCGTACGATACGACCCGGCAGGATGAGATCGCGCTCAAAGTGTTATTACCCGGATTGGTTCGCAATGAGCGGGCCCGCGAGCGCTTTCTGGATGAAGCGCGCATCTCGTCCAAGCTGAGCCATCCGAATATCGTCAATGTATTCGACGTCCAGCAGGATGGGGATCTCTTTTTCCTGACTATGGAGCTGCTGGAGGGGCAGGACCTGCGACAGCTGATGGAGGTGCGGAGTCTCACTCGTCAGCCGTTCACCGAGGAAGAAGCCCGCGGGTTGGCGGTCACACTCGCGCAGGCACTCGTTCACGCGCACCAGTTTACTGTTCACCGGGATATCAAGCCTGAGAATATCTGGGTCACCGAAGACGGTGACTACAAGATTATGGACTTCGGTATTGCCCGCATTCAATCCGCGAGCCAGCGCACCCAGACCGGTGCGGCCATGGGGACTGCCTATTACATGGCACCGGAGCAGTTGAAGGGCAGTAACGCCATTGACGGGCGCGCCGATCAATATGCGCTGGGGGTGTTGTTGTATGAACTGCTCGCCGGTGAAGTCCCTGCGGGCCGATTCCGGCCGCTACGCGATCTTCGTAAAGATTTGAGCAAGCGTTTTACCGACGATATTGAAAAGGCACTGGATACATTGCCCGAAGGGCGCTTTGATGATATGGCCGCGTTTGCGCAGGCGTTGGAAAAAAACAAAGGCCGGACCAGGTTGAACCTGCCCTGGAAAGGAATCGGTATCGCTGCCGGCCTACTGGTGGCGCTGTTCGGCGTCGGTGGTCTGGCTTCCAGTGGATATATCGGGTTAGACAGCCTGAAAAGCCTGCTGCCCATGAGCAAGGAAGAGATTGCCATACGCAAGGCCGGCCTCGCCCGTATTCAGGGGGAAATCAAGGTGCTGAAACAACGTCTGGATTCTTCCAGACGGGGTCTCGACAGTGATCTGCGGGATGCAAAACGCAACGAGAGCCCGGAGTTGAGAGCATTGGAAAATTGGCAGCAGGTTACAGAGCAGGGCATTTTCTCAGGCCACCGTCTGACGGAGCTGGAAGGAGATTTGTCGATGGCTGAGACGTTGTTGCGCGATGAGGCCTTTGATCAGGCGCAACCGGTCTTCGAGAAAGTGCGTTCCGGTTTTTCTGCCTTATTGGAGGATTTCGATGCGGCAGCCGGGCTCCTTACGGCACAAGCGGCCTTCGATGAAGCCCGAAACGACTGGGAGCGTGTACAGGATGAGTACAGTTTGAGTGCACCTGCTCAGGTATCCGCAGCACTGGAGGCGAAGAATCAGGCAGTACTGGCCGAGCAACGGGGCGACTTTGCCGCCGCCCTGGCGGGCTGGAAATTGGGCGAGAAACAGTGGCGCGAGGCTCCAGGGGCCATGGGCGACGAGATCGCTCGTATTGATGCGGAAAGAAAGGCAGCCGTAGCGGCCGCCAAGCGCAAACGGGATGCGGAAGCGGCGGAGAAAAAGCGCCGGGCAGAGCTTGCCGCGGCAGAACAGCGGCGCCGCGAGGCAGAAAAAATGGCGGAGCAAAAGCGCCTCGAAGAGCTGGCACGTAAAGAAGAGCAGGCAAAAATGGATAAGCTGCAACCCCTTGTTCGAATCGCGCCTCGCTATCCGATACAGGCGGCGCGGGATGGCATTGAAGGGTTTGTGATCGTCGCGTTTGATATCAATGAGGTGGGTGCGGTTGAAAACGTCCAGGTGGTGGATTCGCGCCCCTTACGTGTGTTTGACCGTGAAGCAAAAAAAGCGGTATCCAAATGGAAATATAAGCCTCTGATCGAGGATGGTGTTCCAGTGCGCACGCGCGGAGTGATGACACAATTGGACTTCACTCTGCAGTAATTGGGTGAATTTTTATACGAATAACATGCGCTGTGAGTGTATGGAAATAGCCGCAAAGCGGAAAGACTTTTTGGAGAAATACATTGTTGCATTTGGGGATAGACCTCGGAACCACATTCACGGTAGCGGCCTTCGTCAACGACCGTGGCCAGCCGACCCTGTTTCCGGATTTCCACGATGCCAATGAATTCCGCACACCCAGTGTGGTGCATCTTGGGGAGGAGGGGTGTCTGGTGGGCACGCCGGTGGAAGAAATTCTGGAAGATGAACCGGGGTTACCTCACGCGCGTTTTTTCAAACTGGATATGGAGGCGAATCGGCCAGTTTTTACTGATAGCGATAAACGGGAGTGGTATCCACAGGCACTCTCGGCGCTTGTGTTAAAGAAAGTCCTCAAGGATGTCGATGCGTTTGCCCACGAAGATATCGGTGGTGTACTGATTGCTGTGCCTGCCAATTTCAACGATGCACAGCGTCGGGCAACCAAGCTCGCCGCGCAGATGGCAGGCATCTCGCAAGTAAAGTTGATTGAAGAGCCTGTGGCGGCGGCTACTTTTTATGGAGTGCATCAGGTCGGCGGAGAGCAGACCCTGTTCGTATATGATCTGGGCGGTGGCACTTTTGATGCCACGGTACTGCAGTCTTCCGAGGGTGGGCTTTACGCGCTGTCGACCCAGGGCAGTAATCGCCTTGGTGGTAAGCACATCGATGAGCGCATCGTACGGTTTATTGTCGAAGAGTTTGAGCGTCAGCACGGGTTCAAACCGGACGATCCCGTGTCGCTGCAAACCCTACGCCGTTTCGCCAATGAGGCAAAACACACCCTGGCTAAACCGGGTAAAGGCCGTGTCAACAAAACACTGGTTCTCGGAGGTCGCACGCTGGAATTTATTCTGACAAAAGATCGCTTCAACCAGCTCATCGACGATTTTGTCGATGACACTCTGGCGGTGTGTAACAGGGCATTACAGGCTTCGGGTATGGATTGGGGCTTTATCGATACCGTGCTTCTTACCGGTGGATCATCACTGCTACCTCTGGTGTTGGATAAGGTCGCGCGAGCGAGTGGCAAGGCACGTGACCAGCTGGTGTGCAAGCAACCCCATCAGGCGGTTGCCTACGGCACGGCCATTCTGGCCCAGCAGACCTTCGGCCATTCAACTGGAAAAGCACTACAGTCCATCTGTTCCTATGATCTGGGAATCCGGACCCTCGGGCGTGATGGCGAGCCGATGGTAAAAGTATTGATCGAACAGAACTCCGCGGTTCCCGCCAGTGCAGTCACCACCTTTTATACCAGCCGTGACGACCAGACCCGCATGATCATCGAGGCGGTGCAAAAACGCGGTGAGGGTGAGTCCGCGGAAGAAAAGAGTCTGGGGTATTTTGCGTTCGGCCCTATCGAAAATCCGCGCAAGAAATATCCGGTTGAAATTGAAATGTGCTATGACCTGGAAGGGATAGTGACCATCACCGCGAGGGATCCGGAAACCGGACGGGAAATTCGCCAGGTCATGGATGAAGAATCCGAAGCGTTGGATCGCGCGCTGCTCGAACAGGAGGGTTGGCTGCAAAAGCTGGATGTCAATAGTTAAAGCGTGGAAGCCAGATTGATACAGGGGCGAATTGAGAGCATTGCCGTATCCCGGGTGGGGCACGTACGTGAGCACAATGAAGATGCGGTGTTCAACGATGATGAGCTCGGCTTGTGGCTCGTCGCGGATGGTATGGGCGGACACGCTGCGGGTGAAGTGGCGAGCCAATTGGCGGTGGATACGGTGGCGCAGGACATGATGGCGGGGGATGACCTGCGCCTGGCGGTGCAGCGTGCCCACGTGGTAATTAAAGCCGCCGCTCGCGATAACCCCGCTCAGTCGGGTATGGGTACCACGCTTGTTGCGGTACAGCGATGCCGGCGTGGATTCCGGCTGATTTGGAGCGGCGATAGCCGTGTTTATGCCTGGCACGGGAAGAGGCGACTGCGACAACTGACCCGGGATCATTCCTTTGTGGAGGATCTGATTGAGCGTGGGGTTCTGAGTGAAGAGGAGGCCCAGAGTCACCCGAAAAAAAATCTGATCAATCAGGCCCTGGGCTTGGTGGAGCTACCGCATCTGAATCCGGGTGAATCCTACTATCGACCGAGCTCCAGGGGTGGGCTAATGCTTTGTTCGGATGGTGTCAGCGATATGCTCAGCCCCGGTGAGCTGAGTGATATATTGACGTCGGGTGGCAATCTACAGGAAACCGCAGCAGCGCTCACGCGTGCGATCGAAGGCACCAGTGCAACAGATAATTTCAGTTTTGTTCTGTTGGCACACCCCGCACCAGGCCTGAAAGGTCTGCTTCAGCAATGGCTCGGGCGCTAGCTCCAGCCTGCGAATTATTAATTTAGATACTTTTTTCATGGTGCAGACCCTTTCAGTATTTCAGTAAAACCGGGTACTTCAGATATTCCTGGTCGTAGTAAGGGCTGCGCTGATAGAAAAAAGCAAGCCTGGCGGAGGGGTTCTCGGCGAAGGTTTTGTCCTGTAAGCGCTTCTCAAAGGTGCTTCTCAGATCGGCATCCTGCGCCAGCATTTTTTCTGCTAAGGGAATGAGTGCGTAGGGTTCCGCGTACTCGGTACGCTGGAAAATCTGGTTGAAGAATCCCCATTGGAAAAAGGAGTCAGGGCCACGAGGGTCCAGGAGCGCAGTGGCAAGCTTTCCCAGTGGCTGGTTGGTGGATACCTCAAGGTAATCATCAACCGGCCGTTGAATGCGTTCTTGCGAGAACTTGGCATCGACACGGAAGTGGCCTTCAAACGGGGCCTTGCCAAATTCGTGAGCTTCAGCAGTGAACTGTGTAAGCGGGAGTGGTCCACCCTTGGCATCGGAAACTTCGATGCCGTGCGCTTTCAGGCGCTCGATGACGAGCTTTTCATGGCGGGGGATGTAAAAGGCTTCCGGTACGCGCACTTCTACGGCTTTAACGTCGTCTCTGAATACCGGTAATCCCAGATAATCTCTGGCTTTGCCGAGCCAGACCACACTTTCTTTGCCGCTGATGGGATTCTGTTTTTTCTCGTAGGCCATGCCTTTGAAGGGCTTTTCAGCATAGACGCTGAGGTCTGGTGTCTTGTTGGCACTCCAGGCAAGAACCTGGGTCTGTGGGCGCTGCTGCTGATCTTCCGCGATGGCCGCGCGCAGTGCATTGCCGTGCTCCGCGAGTGAGGCGAGGCTCGCCTTGATCAGTTCATAGGTGCCCAGCACACGCTGACGATACGGCTTCAGTGAGTGGTTTTCCACCAGCACGGTGGGTGTGTGACGGAGGTCGCCGAGTCCGTTGGAGTAGCGGGGGCTGGCGGTCCAGTGGCTGATGCCCTCGGCGAATTCATCGCTGTTTACGCCGAAAACCAGCGGGCCGGGAATGTGCCCGGCTTTAGTGAGTGCACTGTCCACGTTGTGCTGAAAAGTCTGTTCGAGCCAGCGGGCAATCTTCGGCGAATCGCTGGCAAAGGAGCCGTTGTAGCCATAGGTGATGTCGTACTGGTAGTCCTCACCATCTGTGACGTGGATGTCCAGGTAGAGTTCTGGCTTGTACTGGTTGATCACGTCCATCACCGCGCGCAGTTCTGGTGTGTCCAGTTTGGCGTAGTCGCGGTTCAGGTTGAGGTTGTTGCGGTTGGTGCGCCAGCCCGCGTTGTGTGGCCCGCGCTGGTTCATTCGGGTGTAGGGGCCGGCGCGCTCGTGTCCGTCGACATTCAAGATCGGGATGATCAGCAGGTTGACCTTGCTGATAAGCGCTTTCAGCGATTTGTCACCGCCGATATAGTCTCGCAGCAGCATAAAGCTGGCGTCTTTGCCGTCAATCTCACCGGAGTGGATACCCGCCTGGGCCAGCAGGGTAGGCTTGCCGTTGGTTTTCGCGTCGCTGCCACCTTCCGTCACGGTAATCAGCTGGATTTTGCGGCCGCTGTTGGCGGCACCGATATCGCTTACCTGAATATCGTCACTGGCCGCCGCCAGTCGATTGGCAAAGGCTCGGGTTACTTTGTAATCGGGGGTGGTTTTGAAGTCGCTGGCTTCCGCTGGGGTCACCCAGTCGCCTTTCTGCTGGACGAGCTTTTCCGATGCACCCTTCCAGGGAAGCAGTTCCGGGAGTGGGGCGGTCAGTTCATTGGACGCCACAGCAGTGCTGCTGGCCAGGGCCAACCCCACAATAAACCGGCACAGGTGTGAGCATACGCGGTGGCGGAAGGCGGGCGTGCGATGAATGGACGTCAGGGACATTCGGGGGCTCCACGGTGTAGGTAGGATCTATCTTTATTAACGGGCCGCACTCAGGGTAGCTGCCAGCCAAATCGCTCAATCAATGTCATAAGACAGCCTCTGGGTGGTGCCACAATCTCGAGGCGCTCACTGGACTCAGGGTGCTGTATGGACAACCGATAGGCATGCAGCAAGAGTCTTGCACATTGCAGCTCTTCTGCGAAGAAGCGGTTGTGGGTGGATTTGCCGTATTTCGGGCAGCCGATTAGCGGGTGCGACAAGTGCTTGAAGTGACGACGAATCTGGTGGCGGCGGCCCGTCTTCAGTTCCACTTCCACCAGGGAATAACGGCTGCTGGGGTAGCGGTCGACGGAGTAGGGGAGCTCCACAGTGCCGAGACGCCGGAAATGGGTAATCGCATCCTGGCGGGGTAGATCGCTTTTTGGCCGTTTGCGCTGGTGCTTGAAGTCCGCCACCGGCGGCAGTGGGTGGTCGATGACACCGCTTTCCGGGCAATAGCCGCGACAGATGGCGAGGTACTGTTTGATCGAGGAGTCACTGTCCAGTTGCCCCTGCAGTTTGGCGGCTGCCTCTCTGCTTTTGCCAAACACGATCACACCGGACGTTGGTTTGTCCAGCCGGTGCACCGGGTACAGGTGCACACCGACCAGATCCCGCAGGTACTGTAGCAGGATGCGGTCTTCATGCTTGTCGATATCCGAGCGGTGCACCAGCCAGCCCTCCGGTTTGTAGGCGGCGATAAGATGGTCGTCTTCAAAAAGTAACTCTGGTGTCATTTGCGAGGCGCTGCTCGGCTGAAAACGGAATGGAATTATAAAGTGTGTCTTAGCGAGAAACACGCAGAGAGCTGAGCAGGATTGCGAAAATTTCCGGAAGAGTATTGATACGGGGCTAAAGCCAATAAAGCCAATAAAGCCAATATGGTTACCACCAAATTTTTACTGTTGATGAATACATCAACAGGAGACATGAAATGCAGTTGCGGAGCAAGCCTAGCCATTAGTGATCAAAAGTCTGACAGAAGTTGCGTCGGCCTTTGTTTTACCGGGGGGCGGGAGAAGCTGGACACAACAATATTCGCTGGCGATTCAGTTGGCAAAATGATCTTTCTGAACACATTTTTGACGGCGATTCTATATTTCTGCAGCATAACTTGTGTAGCATGTTGGCGACTTGCGGTACACGTTTTTAATACGGCGTACCAAGTAGCAATTGTTGTTGGTTTTCTGACCATATTTTTACAAGGAAGTGATGATGTTGATTGATAGGCTATCGAGCCTCCTAAAGTGGTTTCCGGTGTTTTTTGTTGCTGTTTTTACTTTTCTGGTGACTGCCTGTGTACCGGATAGCGATACACTGGATGAAATTGAGGCATTCTCCGAGCGCACAGAGACACTGCTGGAGAAGGATCGAGCACTGACGGATGAGTATGGAGCGCTGGTCGAAGAGCTTTCCCGCACTGTGAGTGAAACCGGTAGTGCCAAAGCCGCAGTAGAGTCGGGCGTGTACGACAAGTTGGCGGGAAACATGGATAGTGCACTGGCACTGGCCACTCAATATCAGCAGGAACTTGAGTCGCTGTTTGCGCAGCTGGATCAGGATTCGCCGTGCTACCACCCGGAAATTGCCGATAACCTGAAGACGGCGATCGCCGAAAAGCGCCAGATTGCGAGTGCATTGCGCCAGCTGAAGGGTGCAGACTTGGAAGAGGGCGGCGCGATTATTGTTGCACTCAATGCTACCCCAAAATCCTTTGCGGCCGGCATGAGCAATATGGTGGAGATGTTCAAGGTCTGTAAAGTGCCAGCGGCGATGGGGATGACAAAGTCCGAGCTCAACGAGCATTCGAAATCCGCGGAGAGTAGTGATTCAGAAAGCGGCGATTTTGATCATCGGTCTGCGGGCGATCTGACAGTAGAAAAGTACACAAAATCGAAGAGTGTACTTCCATTGAAACCCATTTGGATCAATCGACTTTTGCCAACCGATGTTGAAGGTATCTCGGATCTGGAGGGCGTCCAATTGAGTGATGGGGTGACGATTAATGAGGGGCTCGAGGTGGTATTGCCTGAGCCGTATCGCAGTGATCTCACCAAGCCCTTTACCTTTCGTATTACCGGTACGGTGGCCGATAAGTACAGCGAGTACCAGTTGGCGGTGGATGTAACCCGCGTCGGTTACACACCGGTGACGTCATTAAATTTTGATAATGCGGGTCTCGCCAAATGTATTGATAGCATTGCCTCGGACAAGGGTTTCCGTTTTGTGGAGGAGATCGAGAAGATTTCATGCACAGCCCATGAAGAATCTCCTCTTGCGTTAACGGAGCTATTCCAGCTTACGAATCTGACGGATATTGAGATAAACAATTTCAATATGGTGGATATGGCTAAGGCACCATTACCAAAGAGTGTTTCCGAACTGAAGTTTACCGGTGGGACCTTGGATGGGCTGCCGAAATTTACCAATATTCATGGTCGCCTGCTTCTATGGGGCGCAAAAGTTGAAGATTGGTCACAACTTTCCAAGGTGGCTGTAGAGAAAGTGTTTGTGGATGAGCGGGCAGCAGACTGCGATTTGGTGCGCTCATGGGATGAGGAACGTTCCGACCTGGTGGTGACTCACCATGGGTTGGATGCTGGGGAAAAGGTGGCGCGCATGATGCGCATGGAAGATGAGGATAATGTTACTGGCGTTGTTTCAGGGTGCACGCTGTAGCTTAGTGGTCCATGCGGAAAGTTGTGTAACTGTTCGCTTCGCCAAAGTGTCCAGCTCTGCGTTAAGAAAGCTTGAAATAGAACCACTATTCCTGCGCTTTCTCGCCTTGATCTGAACACTTTGGCTGTGCTCCTTAGTTACCGAACTTTCCGCATGGACCACTAGCTTCGGAAGCGCGCAGCCCGGGCAATCCGGTTGCGCAAAACCCGCTGTTACGCAAAGGCGGCGCCCATACCCGGGCCAAGTCCGCCGACCGCTTTGACAGCAAGCAACAAACCAGAAAAGCAGCGCGGGAGTGGGACAGCTCCCGCAGCTGTTGATGGAAGTTCGGGCACACAGAGTCACTGCTCGTACGCTATTCTCGCCGGTAATTCACGAATACAATATTGGTACGTTTATTCGCTGGCTAGCTCGATGTCCTATCCCCTCCGCCCTCTCACCGAATACTTCCGCCGCTGTTATCGGGCGGACAGCTATGACCTCGCCCTGTCCAATATCACCAAGTTGCCCGCAAACCGCAGGATGTATCTCGACGGTGAGGATGCGCTCGGGTGTGGCGATCTGCATCGTATTCCTGTGGTCGGGCAGGCGGCGGAGCAGCTCGCTGCACTGGCGGACAGCTATCGCCGGGAGCGCCGCCTGGTGTACGGGACCTTTTTGATTTCTGGCAGTGTGGCGAATGCGACCGGGCTCAGCCGACAGCGCAAAATTTGCGCGCCGCTGATCTATGTGCCGGTTGCTTTCATTACGGATGAAGACCTCTTTATTGAAGCGGATGCGAGTGATGCGAGGATCAATCTGCCCCTGCTGCGCAATCTGTTGAAGCCGGATGTGGATGCATCTGCGATAGATCAATTTCCGCAGGTGCAGTGGCCCATGACGAGCAGCCTGATCACGGCAATCGGCCAGTGGCTGAAACGCTATAGCGTGCTCGGTGACCTTGAGGAACTGGGGCGCTGGCCCAAATTACAGGGAGAGGATGTGCTGAAGCGCAGACTTTCCGGGAGTGCGCTGAAGATCAGTTCGGCAACTTGTCTGGTACTTGCCGATCGCTCTCGCGGTGTGCGGGGAGTATTGCACGAGCTTGCCGCTCTGGCTGAGGCTGACCGACACTCCAATCCGGTTGTTGAGCTTCTGGGTCAAACACCATCCACTGTGAAATCTCGATCCAAGACGCGATCGGTCAGCACGCCAATGTCATTGCCGGTCCTGCTGTCTGAAACACAAGCGCATGCACTCGAGAGTGCAGCAAAAAGTACGTTGAGCCTCGTATCCGGGCCGCCAGGAACGGGAAAGAGCTACACCATCGCGGCTATGGCTATCGACCGGGTGCTACAGGGCGAGTCTGTACTGATTGTTTCGAAAACCCGGCATGCTGTGGACGTTGTCGGACAGAAGTTAGCCGATACCTTTGGCTTGCAGGCGGGTGTTGTGAGTGCGGGTAGCGAAGGTCTTTCTCGTGGGTTGAAATCGCACTTGGATAGCTTGCTGAAAGAGGGGTTGCCGGCAGATGAGAGTTCTCTGGCAGAGGTGCAACAAAATCTGGCGAACCGTCGCAGACAGCTGGACCGGGTCGAGCGCCAGTTTGTGCGTTCACTGCAGATGTCTGCGGTGCCGCGCCCAAAGGGCTTGCTGGGTTTGTGGCGAAGATTTTCCGGAAAAATAGCGCGTGCGTGTACCGGGGCAAAATCTGAAATTGCGCCGCTATGGGATCTTCAGAAAACAATAGGTGAAAGCCGGAGACAGTTTGAAACTGCTGCCAAAGCATACTTGAACACCGCACGTAATGAATGCCTGGCACATTTGCTCGAAACAAAGCGGTCTACTTTGTCGTTGTTCAACCAGGCGCTCCGTTCGCGGACCTCCAAACGGCAGGCGGAGCGGTTTGCAGCGCTGGATTTCAGCGCGGTTCTGGAGGCATACCCGATCTGGCTGGTGTGTTTGGATGAGGTAAGCGATACCTTGCCGAACATCCCGGATATGTTTGATCTGGTGATCTTTGACGAAGCCACCCAGTGCGACATTGCCAGTGCGTTGCCAGCTCTGCAGCGGGGCCAGCGCGCGGTGATCGTCGGTGATGGAAAGCAGTTGCGACATGTTTCATTTTTATCGCGAAAAATGCAGGCGGGCATCTGGAACGATGTTATGGAAGAAAGCGGCGGTCCACCTTCCAAATTCAGTTATCGGGAGCACTCACTGCTGGATCTCGCTTCCGATGTGATCGGGAAGCAGTCAGCGATTTCTATGCTCGATGAACATTATCGCAGCAAGCCCGATCTGATCAGCTTCAGTAATGCGCGCTTCTATGGTGGCCGCCTAAAAATCATGCAGTCGCGCCCTGGCGCGTTAGATGATGCAGGCCTGTCTTTTCGTCTGGTCGACGGTGTGCGCAGTGCCAGTGGTAGAAACTCTCGGGAGCGTGATGAGGTTGTGACAGAATTGCGCGCACACCTGAATCAATACGCGCATTTACCCACAATGCCATCGGTGGGGGTGTTGTCTCCGTTTCGGGACCAGGCAGAGTATTTGGATACGGAAATTCGCAAGGCATTTAGTGCGCAGGAAATATCTCGAATGTCCCTGCGGGTTGCCACCCCATACGGCTTTCAGGGGGAGGAGCGAGATTTCATGCTGTTGTCGATTGCCATAGACCCGGTGAGCGCGCGTGCGGGAGCCTATTTGAATCGGCCGGATATGTTTAATGTGGCTGTTACCCGCGCGCGGAAACGGCAGCTGATTATTCGCTCTATCGAGAAAGGCGCTCTGAGCGATGGTAATTTATTCGCGCACTATCTTGCCCATGATCATCGGAATGATCACGCGGGAGCGAGTCAGGGTGCTTGTGGGTTCGCCGCGGAAGTGCGCGAGGTTCTGGAGGAGCAGGGGGTTCAATGCTGGGTTGGTTATACCGTGGCCGGACAGGTCGTCGACGTGCTGTGTGAGCGCGATGGTCAATATTTTGGTATCGACCTGACAGGGTACCCCGGTACTTTCTGTGATTACCTGGACCTGTCCATATACCACGCCTTGCATCGGGCTGGAGTGCCACTTTTCCCGTTGCCACATAGTCAATGGCAGTCGGATCGTGAGCGATGTCTGGAGTTAATACACGGTTTTCTGAACAGGAATAACCCCTGTGTCACCGAACAGCCGTCGCTCGAAGCGGAGTCCGCTATCCGCCGGTGAGCGGAGTGTTGCGATCTGTACCATGGTGCTGCTTGTCTGCGCAGTCACCCTTGGTCAGCATCTTGGCTTTGCAATTCCCGTGTTTGCCTGAGAATATCCGGCAACGCTTTTTCGTCGGCGTCGAGGACGTCGAGGATGGCCACCAATAAGTCGGCGGAGAACATGCACTTGCTGACTTTGCTGCGCAGGTTTTCCGGGGTGACGGCGATGCCTTTGTTGGAAAGGGCGCTGGCAAGATCGTTGTAGCGCACGCCTTTCAGGGCCATGGCGGCGCGGACGTAGCGGGCGATGGCCTGCTTGTAGGGGCTCAGGGCGCGGTGGTTTTCGAGGCTTTGCTTCTGGTCCATGGTACTCTCTCTATTTGTTACGCATGATAGCCGTATGTGGTTTATTTGCAACAAAAGTGCCCGATACCCGTTGACCATCAAAAATTTACTGTTATATTTGTGACTCATATTCCACATGTGCAAGGGAGTTGAAATGACCTGGAACAACGAAAACCTGCGCCAATTGGCCGAAAATCACCCCGACTGGGTGGTCGAGGCGGAGGGCGACTGTCTGAGCGTCTCTAACGATGAGGGTGTAGATGCCTTTATTTATGTAGGCGAGCGGCAGATTGTGGTGGAGAGCATCCTGTTCCCCGTCAGCCAGGTAGAAGACGAAGCGGCCCTGAACCGGCTGATCCTGCAGACACACCAGCTGGTACCGCTGACCACCGTGGCGATAAAGAGCATTGGTGGCAATGACTATTACGTAGCCTTTGGTGCACTTTCTGTGTCCAGCAAAGACGAAGTGGTGATCGAAGAGGTGGAAACCCTGTTTGGCAATGTGGGCGATTTCCTGGACCTGTATTCCGCGCAATTTGAATTGGAGGGTGTAGCATGAGCCTGAGTAAAATCTGGACCGCACTGCGCGGCGCTGTAAACGAAGGTACTGAAGCGATTGCTGACAGCCAGTCTCTGCGTATCCTCGATCAGGAACTGCGCGAAGCGAAAAGTGAGCTGAAAGCCTGTGACGAAAACCTGACCAAGATCATGGCCAAGCGCAAGCTGGCGGAGAACAAGGCCAAGGCGCTGCAGGCGGATGTAGACAACTACACCAACCACGCCATTGCCGCGAGCGAGAAGGGCGACGAGGCGCTGGCCATTGAGTGTGCCGAGCGTGTTGCCGAGCTGGAAACCCAGCTGGAAACCGAACAGAGCATTCTGCAGGGCTTCAAAAGTTCCGAAATCACGCTGAAGAGCAATATCTCCAAGGCGAAGGCCAATGTGCGTCGCATGGAGCAGCAGATCGATCAGATCAAAGCGACGGAATCTGTGCAGAAGGCCCAGGTTGCGGTTTCCAGCCGCCATATGGGTGCCAACAGCAAAGTGAAAACTGCGCTGGACAGCATGGAGCGCATCAAGGCCAAGCAGCAGCAACGCGCTGCAGAGCTGGAAGCGGCGGAAGAGCTGGCTACCGAAGAAAGTGGCTCCAGCCTGGACGCCAAGCTGAAGTCCGCGGGCATCACCCCGGGCGGACAGGTTAGCGGTAGCGATAAACTGGCACAGCTGCTGGCTAAACGCACCCAGGCCTAAACCATGTTGATCTATAAAGTGCGACGCCTTTTGGCGTCGCTTTTTATTAGGGCCAGTATCACCACCGTTCTCGTGACCACCGCAACCTATGTGATCGGCAGTTATCTGCTGTTGTCACTGGCAGGCGAGGCGGACATTGTCGCACCGGAAAACTTCTTCTATTGGCTGGTGGTTACCGCGTCCACCGTGGGTTACGGGGATTTTTCTCCCACAACTGTGTGGGGCAAAGTGGCCGTAAGCCTGTGGGTGATTCCCCTCGGACTCAGCCTGTTTGCGATGATCGTAACCCGGGTGGGCTTTGGTGTGACTGAATTTATCCAGCGGGGCAAAAAGGGGCTGCGCAATATGAACCATGAAAACCATACGGTAATTATCGGTTGGAACGGTACCCGTACTCTGCGCCTGATCGAATTACTGCTGTCAAAAACCAATGGCGATGCTGCGGAAGTGGTGTTGTGTGTTGAGGCGGAAATCGAAAACCCGCTGCCTGGCCGTATCGACTTTGTCAAAGTCGATTCGTTCTCGCACCGGGAGAGTATGCTGCGCGCGAGCCTGGACAAGGCGGCCCGTATCATCATCGATAACCCGCTGGATGACGTCACCCTGACGACCGCATTGTTCTGCGACAAAGTCAGCCCCCACAGCCATAAAACCGCGTATTTCCAAGATGAAAACGTGGGTGATTTGTTGCGTGCACACTGTCCGAATATCGAATGTATTCCTTCTGTGGCGGTTGAACTGCTGGCAAAGTCCTCCCTCGATCCCGGTTCCGCGCGCCTGCATCGGCAGCTGCTGGACAGTACCTATGGAATGACCCAGTACAGCGTGGAGTATCAGGGCGAGCAGGCGATTCCCTTCGGCGCTTTGTTCGATCATTTCAAGCACGCGCTCTCTGCGACGTTGCTTGGTGTACGTCGAGCCGGCGAGCAAAAAATTGAAATCAACCCGGCATTGAGTGCGCATGTCGAGGCGGGGGATACCGTCTACTACATCGCCGATCAGCGCCTGCCGGCGAACCGGTGTTTTGATGTGAAAGTAGCGGACAAGGAAGGCCAGGACGCATGTTTGGCAAACTGATTGATAAATTCAAAAAGCCCGAAGTGAAGCCGCAAACCCCGGAAATCATGGGGTTGCGCCTCGGTGCCAGTTTCGAGATCGATCCACTGGCGATTCGCCTGATTCTCGACGAGCTGACCATCGAATCCTTCGAGCCTACCCAGATCATCAAGGCCGCCGGCGTGGTGGACCTGGATGGAACCTGGGTGTACCGCTTCTATACCGACGACGATGCCTGGCTGCAGGTGGTCGCGGAAGGCGGCCAGCGCGATGAGCATGTGGTGGATGTGAAACTGTTTCACTTCTACGACACCCGCGACATCGCGACAGACGCTACGTGGAAAAACCTGCTGGATAAAGAGATCGGCGCGGGCACCTATGCACTGGATGGCCGAGACTACCAGCGCGTATGGACCTCCACCGGCGACTACCACAACCCGGTGCACATGGCGGAGACCACCTACGACGAAGATGGTGCACATTCCAGCACCGATCAATTCACCATGCTGTTCGAGCGTCCACTGACCGACGAACGCACAGAATCTCTGTTTCTTTCCGCAGAAGAAAAACTGGAGGCCGGGGGTTACCTCAGCCGTTGCCTGGTACTGAGTACCGGCATTTCCCTTACACCATCGCAAATTACCATTCACGGATAACAAGGAACCTCACCGATGGAACAAAACTACGATTTACTGACAGGCATCCTGCACTTTGCTGCCTATTTTGGCATCTCGCTGGTACTGCTGATTGCCTTCAAGTTCCTGTATGCGCTGGTGACCCCGCAAGATGAATGGAAACTGATTCGCGAAGACAAGAACACCGCGGCAGCCATCGGCTTTGGCGGTGCGATTCTCGGTTTTGCCATTGCCCTCGGCGGTGCGGCAAGTAACTCCGTATCCCTGGTGGATTTTGCTACCTGGGCGTTCATTGCGCTGATTGCACAGCTGCTGGCTTTTGCGATTATCCGTTTCCTGTTTATGCCGCGCATTGTTTCCCGCATTGAAGACGGTGAAATCAGTGCGGGCGTCATGCTCGCTGCGACCACGATTTCCGTTGGTGTTCTGAACGCCGCCTGCATGTCCTACTGAGTGGGGAGCTGGTTATGAAATCGATCAAACGTTCCAAGACAATCAATCTGGAAAACCTGCGTAAAAACCCGGGGCGCAACTTTGTCCTGCGGCCATTGGCGCTGGGTATTGTTGCGGCGCTCATGGGCTGTAGCTCCAAAGAAGAGGTCAAAGTGGTGGCGTCGGTGCAGGATTGCGTCGACAAGACCGAGCTGGACCAGGAGCAGTGCGAGGCGGCCTATCAGCAGGCACTGCGCGAAGCGGAGCGCACCGGGCCGAAATACGACTCTCGCCATATGTGCGAGACCGAGTTCGGCAATTGCCGCCAGTCTGGCAGCTTCTGGTTGCCGCTGATGACCGGCTTTATGGTCGGTCAGATGCTGGATAGCCGCGACCGCAACTATTACTACAACCCGGTTTACCGCTATACCAACCCGTACTCCAATCATTACGACCGACTGATGACGTCAGATGGCAGTGTGATTGGCCGATCCGGCAAGGTGAATTACACCGTGCCGAACTCCGCTACCAAGCCCAAACCCACGGTAACCAAAACGGTTTCCCGCGGTGGCTTCGGTTCTGTTGCGTCTGCCAAGTCCAGCTGGGGCGGCGGGCGTTCCGGGGGCTGGGGAGGCTGATTCTTGCTGCGTATGCCCATCAAACCGCGCCCGCACTGGAAAGAGCGGGCACGGGAGTTCGGATTTGGCTTTCACACCATGTATGGGGAACCCTACTGGGATGAGAGCGCCTACTACCAGTTTTCCCTCGAGCAGATAGAGCGGGATCTGGAAGATCCCACCGAAGAAATTCATCAAATGTGCCTGGAAGTGGTGGCGCGGGTGCTGGCCGACGACGCGCTGATGCGCCGTTTCTGCATTCCGGAGCGCCACTGGGACTTCGTGCGCAGCTCCTGGGAGAACGGTGATCCCAGCCTGTATTCCCGCCTGGATTTCGCCTATACCGGCAAAGGCCCGGCCAAACTCTACGAAAACAACGCCGACACACCCACCAGCCTGTTTGAGACCGGTTTCTGGCAGTGGTTGTGGCTGCAGGACAACGTGGATAGCGGCGCGCTGCCGCGACAGTCGGATCAGTTCAACAGCTTGCAGGAAAAGCTGGTCAATCGCTTCAAGGATTTGCAGTTTCTGACCCCTGGCCGCGCGCTGCACCTTGCCTGTTGCAAGGGCACCGAAGAAGACCGCGGAACCTTGCAGTACCTGCAGGACTGCGCGCGCGAGGCGGGCATCGATGAGCACTTTGTATTTGTCGAAGACATCGGGCGCGATGCGGCGGGGCAGTTTACCGATCTTCAGGATCGGGTGATCACCTGGATGTTCAAACTCTACCCCTGGGAATTTATGTTCCGGGAGGAGTTTGGCGAGTATCTGGGGGGCAACAATATCCGCTGGCTGGAACCGCCGTGGAAATCGATCCTCTCCAACAAGGCGCTGTTACCCATGCTGTGGCGACTGTTCCCCGGGCACCCGAACCTGTTGCCGGCGTTTTTTGAAGACGAGCTGGAAAAGGCGGCCGAGCACGATTCGCTGGTAAAGAAACCGATCTTCTCCCGCGAAGGTGCGAATATTTCCCTGGTAGAGGGGGCGTCGCTCAAGGGCGGCGGCGACCCATCGGCAGAGGCGCTTTCGGACGGGCCCTATGGGGAAGAGGGGTATATCTATCAGGCCATGTATCCGCTACCGAAGTTCGGCGACAACTACACCCTGATCGGTAGCTGGCTGATTGATGACGAGGCTGCCGGTATTTCCCTGCGGGAAGACAGCGGTCTGATCACCCTGGATTCCAGCCGCTATTTACCGCACGTTATTCTTTAGAAACGGCCCGCTTCCGTCTTCTACTAAGACTTCTCGCTTAGGGCCACTGTTCCAGTGGCCCTAAATACACCCAGCGCTTTTTGTACAGCTTGAACTGTGAGATTTCATGGAGCGCCCGCTCTTCCCCCCCGTCGTGAAACCACGCCCGAAATTCCACGATCGACGACTTTAAACCCTTTTTGTATTTGATAACCTCAAGCCTTGCCCACTGCGTGTTCAGGTCACCGTTGTTGAGCTCCGGGCAGGTGTCCGGGTGCCAGCTCTTTTTCAGGTAAGGGATATTGCCGGTGACATAGGCGCTGTAGCGGCTGCGCATCAGGGCTTCTGCGTTGTTGGGGTAGGTCTGGCCGGACAGGTACAGCCCGCAGCACTGATCGATGGGTTTGCCGGTACCACAGGGGCAGGTGGTGGACATCAGGGCCTCGCAGTCTACGCAAATGGTCGCGCATCATAGCAGCTGGGACCGAGACTGGCAGGTCTTCGCCGGCAAGTTAAGGTGGAGGATATCTGCGCCAGACCTGCTAGGCTGAATGGAGAGGCCCGCGTTCGGGTCTGCTCCCCGGTGTGGCCGTGGTTTGGTGCCGCCGGAATGAATTGACCGAGGGTTCCCCTATGAATCGCAGCTACCCATGGGTATTTGGCTGTTTGATACTTGCGTGTCTATCGCCCAATTCTGTTGTCGCACAGAGTGATTCAGAGGGGGGCGAAAGTGTGGGGCAGCCCGGGGGAGGGCAGAGCCCTTACCTGAGCTTTTGCCAGGAGCGCTTCTATGACGAGGATGACGGAATTATTTACTGCAACTGGTCGGTAAATTTCCACTACGCGTGCCTTGCGCCTTATCCGTCCAGAATTCCGCGACAGGCGGGGTCGCTGATTTCCAAGCCCGAAGTGGTCGGTGAATGCGATAACGGAGAGCCGATTATCAAAATTCTACATTACTGACCGCTTAAGCCGAGCCGGGCGCATCAGCGAGCAGTGTCGAGATCTTTTGCTCCAGTTGATCGTAGGTAAACGGCTTCTTGATGCAGTCGAGAATGCCGTCGGCGAGAATTTCCTGCACCTTGCTTTCCACGCTGTAACCGGTGGATAGTATGGCTTTTATGTCCGGGTTGATGCGTTTCAATTCTGCGAACAACTGTTGTCCGTCCATCTGCGGCATGATCATATCCAGTAGCACCAGCTCTATGTCCTCGTAGTGCTTTTGGTAAAATCCAATGGCTTCGGCGGCGGTGGCGAATGTGTCTACCTGGTGGCCGTGCATCTCGAAAAGAGTTTTGGAATAGCTGCGCACGATGATTTCGTCGTCGACCACCATCATACGAATAGAGCGCGCACAGGGCCCGACGCTACGGCCACTTTGCTGTTTACTGCAATCATTGATAATCGGTAGATAGAGATCAAAACAACTGCCTTTGCCTACTTCTGAGCGGCATTGAATGGCGCCTTTATGCAGGTGCGTGGTGCCGTATACCGCTGCAAGCCCAAGGCCCGCGCCGCGTCCACATGCCTTGGTGGTAAAAAAGGGCTCGAAAATGCGCTGGCGGATCTCCTCTGTCATCCCCAAACCACTATCTCTGACAGTGATTTGCAGGTATTGGCCGGGTTCCAGCTGGAAATCCGAAATTGCGATGGGCTCGGTGACTGTAATATTGCTGGTGCTGAACACCAGCTGGCCGCCTGCGGGCATTGCATCCTTGGCGTTGATACCCAGGTTCAGCAGCGCACTCTTCAATTGGGCCGAATCGCCTTTTACATGTGGCAGTGCCGCGCGCAACTGCTGCCGTACCACAATGCGGCGGTCGATGGTGCGCTCCAGCATGGAACAAACATCGCGCACGATATCGTGTGTGTTGCAGTCGTGTAGCTGATAGGAACCCTTGCGGGCAAAGGTGAGGAGTTGCTTGGTGAGTTCGGCTGCATGGTGGGCGGTGGTCAGAATCTGGGTCGCATATTCGGATATTTTTGCATCGTAGGTCGTCTGCTTGATGACCTCGGCGAATCCGGCGATGCCGTGCACCATATTGTTGAAGTCGTGGGCGATACCTCCCGCGAGTTCACCAATGGCCTGCATCTTCTGTGCCTGGCGCAACTCCTCTTCGAGCAGGCGTTGCTTGGTAATGTCAGTTCCGATACTGAGCACGCCGATGGCTTCGCCGCTGTCATCGGTCAGAATTTTGTTGGTCCATGCAATCCAGACACGGGTGCCGTCTTTGGTGACATTCTCGTTGACGTTGTAGCGGTGTTCTTCGGGATGGTTGCAGATGTGGTCCATCAGCGGGCGAAGATCACGGCCAGTGGTTTCGTTCTCGGGAACGATGGTGCCGACCACATGCTTGCCGATGATTTCTTCTTCCGAGTAATCGAAAAAGCGCTGCGCGTACTCATTGAAGAAGGTGACGATTCCGTTGCGGTCCCAGCGGAGAATGATCGAGTTCGCGTGCTCTACCAGCTCTCGATAGCGCTCTTCGCTTTTGCGCAGCGCTTCATATACCTCATGGGAATCCCGGTGGTCGGTTCGAGGTTCTGATTCGGCAGGTGCGCGCAGCGCGACTCCTGTTTTTACTGTGGTTTCCATTTGTCCTTCCTGGAACCTGGGAACGTTTTTCGATTGCAACACGGCTCAACAGAATTGTCTAGTAAACGGACAATTCCGATCGCGGTGGAATCTCCGGTTGCTGCCAGCATCACATTGTTGTTGAATCCGATGGGGCTGTGAGAAATTTGATAATAGTTTCCTAACAACAGATCAGGGGGTAGGAAAGGGCATGCGCTTATTATGGGGATCGGTAACAAGATCGGTGCAGCGATGGCATCGCCTGACAGTGGCGATCGGTGGCGCAGTAGTGGTTGCCGCGCTAACCGGCTGTGGCGGAGACAAGGAAAAAAGCTCTGACAGCCCGGATTTCGCCCGTCAGGGGGACTTTCCCAGCACCTATTCGGCAGATAAGGCGGCGCCCGTACTGATTCGCGGGGCGACGGTTTTGACCGGCACCGGCGAAAAGTTGCTCAGTGCGGATGTGCTTCTCAAGGACGGCAAGATTGCGGCGGTTGGCGAAAAGCTGAAGGCCCCGAAGAAGGGCCTGGTCGTGGAGGGCGCAGGCAAGTGGGTGACGCCCGGTATCATCGATGTGCATTCCCACCTGGGAGATTACCCGGCGCCCTCGATTGAGTCCTCTCAGGACGGCAATGAAATGACCGCACCCAATACAGCGCAAGTATGGGCAGAACATTCCGTTTGGACCCAGGACCCACAGTTCGCGCTGGCCCTGGCGGGCGGGGTGACCACACTGCAAATCCTCCCGGGCTCTGCCAATCTGTTTGGCGGCCGTGGTGTGACACTTAAAAACGTACCCGGGCGCAGTGTGCAGGACATGAAATTTCCCGGCGCTCCCTACGGCCTGAAAATGGCCTGTGGGGAAAACCCCAAGCGTGTGTACGGCGGCAAGGGCAGCTTGCCATCCACGAGAATGGGTAATGTCGCCGGTTATCGGCAGGCATGGATCGACGCTAGCGCCTACAAAAAGAAGTGGGAGAACTACCACAGTAATGGTGGTGATGCACCGGACCGGGATCTGAAAATGGAAACCCTTGCCGGTGTGCTAAACGGTGAGATCCTGGTGCATAACCACTGCTACCGGGGTGAAGAAATGGCCATCATGATGGACATCGCGCGCGAGTTTGACTTCAAGATCTCCACTTTCCACCATGCGGTGGAGGCCTACAAAGTGGCCGACCTTCTGGCCGAAAACAATGTGTGTGCAGCCATGTGGGCAGACTGGTGGGGGTTCAAACACGAAGCGTTTGACATGACGGAGGCGAATATCGCCATCGTCGACCAGGCCAAGGCCTGTGCCATGATTCACTCGGATTCTGCGGTGGGTATTCAGCATCTTAATGAAGAAACCGCAAAAGCGATGGTGGCAGGTCAAAGGGCGGGCTTTGAAATTCAACCTCGCCACGCCGTTACCTGGATGACCCGCAACCCGGCGCGCGCGCTGGGCATTGAGGAGGTCACGGGAACCCTGGAAAAGGGCAAGATGGCGGATGTGGTAGTGTGGTCTGCAGACCCTTTCAGTGTCTACGCCAAGGCGGAGCAGGTGTTTATCGATGGCGTGCTGATGTTTGACCGCAGTAACCCCGAGCGGCAACCGCACAGCGATTTTGAATTGGGTATTCTGAACGCAGACGGCGAACGCCTGCCGGACGGAGGAGAGCGCTAATGGGAATTTCGAATACGCTCAAAGCCGGGGTAAAAATCACCCTGTTTTCCCTGCTCGGGTTTGCGGTTGCTGTGCACAGTGAAAGTATCCTGATCAAGGATGCCCGAATTGTGACCCTCGGTGATCAGGGAACCCTCGAGAATGGTGATCTGCTGGTTCGTGACGGCAAGATTGTGCAGGTTGCTGACGACCTCGGCGATATCACCGCTGACCTGATTATCGATGGCCGGGGAAAGGTGGTCACGCCGGGGTTGATCGCGCCCAGCAGTGAGCTGGGACTGACCGAAATCGGCGCGGCCGCTTCGACCAACGATGGTGCTGCTACCGAACAGTCCATTGGGGCTGCCTTTAATCCGCTGGTCGCGTTCAATCCTCATTCCACATTGATCCCGTTCAACCGCGCCGGTGGCCTGACGCGCGCCGTAGTGCTGCCATCGAGTGAGGACAGAATCTTTGCCGGACAGGGTTTTGCCATCAAGCTCACCGGCGATTTCGATAGCGTGACAGATCAGAACCTGGTGCAAAAGGTGTACTTTGGCGAGTACGGGGCACAGTTGTCCGGCGGCAGCCGGGCAATGGCCTACGCTCAGCTGGAGAGCGCACTGGAGCAGGCAAAAGAGTATTCAGATAATCGCGATCAGGTGCGCCGTGGGCAATGGCGCGAGCTCGACTTCGCAATGGACGACCTGGAGGCACTGCAGCCGGTGCTGCGTGGCGAGCAGCCCCTGCTGATCAGCGCGGACCGCGCCAGTGACATACTGCAGGTTCTGGCGCTGGCGAATAAATTCCAGATTCGGCCAATTATTATCGGTGGCGCAGAAGGGTGGATGGTCGCTGGTCAGCTGGCCGGGGCCCGCGTTCCGGTGGTGGTGGATGTGTTGGGCAATACGCCGGATGCCTTTGAGAAGCTGGGCGCGCGGATGGATAATGCCGCGCTTCTGCACAAGGCTGGCGTCACCGTTGCGATTAGTGGCCCTGGATACGCGGGTTCTCACAACAGCTACCTGTCGCGGCAAGCGGCAGGTAACGCGGTTGCCTACGGCTTGCCGTTTGAAGAGGGGGTACGCGCGGTAACTGCCAATGTTGCCACGATTTTTGGCCTCGATGGGGGTGTGTTAGCCCCGGGTGGTGTTGCGGAACTGGTGCTGTGGAGTGGTGATCCCCTGGAAGTCACAAGCTTTGCCGAACTGGTGCTGATCGATGGCAAACCCCAGTCTCTCGTCAATCGTTCCACGCGGTTGCGGGATCGTTACTTACACCCCAAAGCGGGTACCGGACATGGATATAAAAACTGATGATTAGTGTAGAAATTACCGCGCTCTATGGCGGACTGTGTGCATTACTGGTGATTGCGCTGGCGTTTAACGTGGTGAAGTTCCGCCGTGGCAAAAAGGTCGGTATCGGCACCGGTGGCGATAAAGAGGGGGCGGTGTTAGTCCGGGCTCACGCCAACGCGATTGAGTACATTCCCCTGGCGCTTATCCTGTTGCTGGTAGCGGAGATCAACGGGGTTTCCGCTGTGTGGTTGCACTGTCTTGGTGGCGCACTGGTTTTTGCGCGGATTCTGCACGCGATCGGCCTGATTGGTGGAAAAGGTGGCTATCACCCGGGGCGTTTTATCGGCACTTCGCTGACCTGGTTGGTGATCATCATTCTGGCGGTGATCGATATCGCGTCAGTCTTCTGATCCCGCTTGAGCTTAAGGCCGGCTTGCAGGCAAAAAAAAGCCCGGCAAGCCGGGCATAGTACAGGGATGGAAACCAGAATATTGGTATCCAGGGGGGATTACTGATTTGCCGCCAGCGGTGTGACGTTTTCATCGCTGGACTGCTCGTCCTGCTCTTCGGCGGCGAGCAGTTCTTCCGGCTTGCCTTTACAGGCCTTGGCCAGGACTTCGCGGCGCTTGGCCAGCATCAGGCCAATTTCTTCGCTGGCTTCTTCTGAAACGCCCTCAATATTGCGCTCGATCAGAGCGGTGATGTTGGCAGCGAGTTCCAGCATCTTGTCGTGTTCTTCGGCATCTTTCTTGTTATCGAACATGGCTCCGTCTCTATCGCATTTCCAAACGGCTACTACCGCCATATTGGGCCTCCTGAGGTCTTGGTATTGTGGTTATGTGTTGTTGATGTGGATGGATGTACAGTATCTGTATGGATATTCAGTGTCAACTGCAAAAACACCACATTCCGCGCCAGTGTACGCGCTGAGGGCCGGTTAGGGCTAGCTGAGGAGGGGGAGGCTAGAAGCCGCCACCATTGTCGAGCCACTCCTGTTCCGCCGGGGTGGACTCTCTGCCAAGTGCCTGGTTGCGGTGTGGATACCGCCCGAATTCCCGAATGACCTTCTGGTGGGCGACGGCAAACCGGTGGTAGCCCGCCGCCGCCTCGGCTTCCTCGGTCGTGACGCCGGCGATATCCGGTGCAAAATCCCGTTGCAGCTGGTCGAAATAGGCCACCGACTGGTCCTGAACCTCTGCGAGCTCAGAGTGCTCGAGTGGCATGCCCGCAAACGCGCGCTGGTGGAGACCCAGGTGCTTGTGGGTGTTGTCGCGGACCATGCTTTGAGCGATGTCCAGCGCCAGCGCATCACCGGCAAACGCCTTGGCTGACCCGCGATAGATATTCCGGCTGAACTGGTCGCACAGCAGGATCAAACCCAACTGTCCGCCCTGTGCGTTCCGCCAGGTGTCCAGATGCCCGGAAATCGCCCGGTCGACACTGGTGGCGAAGCGGCTGCGAATCTCCTCGTCAAACTGGTCACTGCGCTGAAACCAGCGTGCGCGCAGGTCCTCCGCCGGGTTTGCGTTCAGGTTTGTGGTGCCAAACCAGAATTCGAGTACCTCTGCAGGCGTGACCGTTTCGGGGCTCATAGCTTGCTCCTTCAAATATTTTGTGTGGATTGCATCCAAAGTGCTTGCTGTCGACGTCCATCAGGGGAAGGGTAAAAGCAGGCATCGGGATTCCCAAAGCCTGATATCAACTGCCTAAAAAAGGTACAATCTGGCGCCATAGATGGTTGGGGTAGGTCGTTCGTCTATCTATCACCATCGCCGGGCGGGGTTGGCCGGGGCATTTCCCTGCTTTGCCTCAGATCAGTAAGAGCGAGATAACACCAATGAGAGCGAATGAAATCAAGCAACGCGGCCCACTGAATACCTGGGCGCTGGCCCTGGTGGCCGCACTGGGTATGGTCGCATCGGGCAGCCTGCTGGCCCAGGAGGAAGATACCGTGGCACCCAAGCCGCCGGTACCGCCAGCCCCGGTAGTCGCGCCAAAGCCGGTTGAAAAGGAAGCCACTAAACAGGTGCGTATCCTGCGCCAGGAAGATGGCACCCTGCGTATCCATACCCGCGACGAGAATGGCGAAAACGCGGATGTTGAGATTGACCTTGGCGAAGCCTTCGGTGGCAAGGTGACCCAGCGTATCTACGAGAAGCTGGAAGAAAAAGGCATTCTGGACGAGAAAGGCCTGGTGGTTGAGCAGGCGCTGGATTCTGTACCGCGCAATATCAGCATCGGTATCAAAGCTGACGTGGAGCGTGCCGAGCGCATCCGTGAGCGGGCGGAACGGGCTCGGGAGCATGCGGAGCGTATGCACGAGCACGCCTATGCAGTTCACGAAGAAAAGATTAAAGAGCAGCGCCGGGGAGGTCCGGACATGGACTGGTTGATCGGCATTGTGGCAATTCTCGCGGTATTCGGCACGCCGATCCTGATTGTCTGGATGGTGACTCGTAACAACTATCGCAAGAAGCAGTTGTTGATGGAGAACATCAATCGCATGGTGTCTGAAGGCCGGGATATCCCACCTGAGCTGCTGGATGCGATGGACCGGGAGGGTACCAATACCTCCAAGGATCGAGGAGTCACCCTGATCGCCATTGGTGCTGCTGTGTTTATCTGGCTTTCCATTTCCACCGGTGTGGATGTGGGTAGCCTTGGCCTGATACCCCTGTTTATCGGGATCGCCCGCTACGTCAACTGGAAGCACGACCAAAAACAAGCGGGTTAAGGGCAACCAATAAATGAACCTCGATGATGGGGATCTGATCAGGCGCGTCGTCGAAGACGGGGACCAGCGGGCGTATGCCCAGCTGGTTCGTCGCTATCAGTCACAGCTGCGATTCTCGCTCCGTCAGCTGTGCGATGGCGACCAGGGTCTTGCGGACGATATGGCGCAGGAGGCCTTTATCAAGGCCTATAAGGCGCTGCCCGCGTTTCGTGGGGATGCGCGCTTCAGCACCTGGCTGTACCGTATTGCCTACAATCTGGTCATGAGTCACAAGCGCAAAAACGCCCCGGTGGTAGACCAGGAGGCGGTGGACAATGCCCAGTCCCAGGAAAGCGTCGAAGAAGCGCAACAACTGGGTATGGCCAGGGACTTGAATTCGGCTATGGGGGAATTGAGTGATGCCCAAAGGCAGGCGGTGCATCTGTGCATGCAGCGCGGCTTTTCACACGAAGAGGCGGCAAGCATTATGAAACTGCCGCTGGGCACGGTAAAATCCCACGTTAACCGCGCGCGGGCCAAGTTGCAGTCTCTGCTTCAGGCCTGGCGGGAGGAGGTAGTCAGTGGCTGATTTCGACAAACAGTCCGCAGATTCGCAAAACGGTAATCCCCAGCAAGAGTGGGGTGGATCGGAAGGTATGGTCATCAAAAACGGTGTTGTGCACGCCGCCGGGCCCATGGGCGACGGCGAGCCAGATTTCGACACCTGGCTTTCTCAGCAGCTGCAGTTCAGCGAGCCGCACCTGGACGACGACGGCTTCTGCGAGCGGGTAATGGCGGATTTGCCGCCGGTGCCGGCCAAGCGCGCTGAGCGCCGCGCCACCCGTTACCAGTATGCGGCGGTCGTAATGGCTTCGGCGATTGTCTGCTGGCAATTCCCGCTGCGGGAAGTGCTGGTGGCTGCGGCGGAGCAGAGTATCAGTCTGTACAGCCTGGTTGGACTGGGTATGCTGGGATCGCTGGTGGCGATGACCGGCGGCATCATGGCAGCCCGCCGCTGATTGGCGGGCAATCAATTTAGCAATTCTACATCTTCACTTCTGAACGTATTCAGTTCTGATACTGGCCCAGGCGCAATTCTCCGCGCTTGGAGACCCGTATCGCTGGCAGGATCGACTTCTGCAATCCTAACTTTGCCTCCAGTTCATAGGGTACGGTATCCCCCTGCAGCCGAACCAGCTCTGTCATGGCCATGATCGAGCCCATCAGGTTGGCTGAGGCGTCTACCACAATGGCATCCTGGCCGTAGGCCGGAATCACCGGCAGATTATTCGAGGTGCCCGTTATCACTTTGTGTCCCGCGAGCTTAAGCGTGTAGTACAGTCCGGAAAGGGCCAGGGCGCTGTCATTCGGGTTGAAGACCCGCAGGTGAATGCGAAAGCGCAGGTCGCCGCTGTGGTTGTTCGGTAGCGGCTCTACCGCGGTGACCTGAACATCCGGCTTTTCGAAATTCGGTGAAAGGGATGCGCACCCCTGTACGAACCCCAGCAGCAACAGAAGTGGCAACAACCGCAGGGCTGTCTTCCGTCTGGCGAGCTTGCTTGTGACCCATCCGAGCGGACGCGCCAGTGCCTGAAAACTTCTTGTGCCGGTGACCGTATTCAATGCGTACTCCTTGAGAAATCCCATAATTCCACTACCGCTAGCCTAACCATCTGGTAGGCTCAGGGCTATACTCTTGTGGTCGTTTGGACGGGCAAGGATAGCCAATGGAGTTTGCAGAGCTTCAACCAGAACTACAGCAGTGGATTCGCGATGCGGTGAAAAGTGGGCAGCACCTTTCTGTGATGGTGGACGCCCTGCTGAAAGCCGGCTATCAGCCAGGCATATCCCAGGCGGTAGAGCAGTGTATTCTCGACCACGGGGTTGGCCTCCGCCATGCCAGCGCAACGCTCACCCAGGTCGGAAAATCCCATACCAGGGACACTTCCGCGCCCTGGATAGCAGCGCAAACCAGTGAACGCGATGCACGCTTCCATGCATTTACCGCCGACGGTAACCAGATTGACCTGGAAGACCGCCAGGTGGAAGTTCGCTTTGCCATGAAAAAGCCCAATATAGTCCTGTTCACGAACCTCCTGTCCGATGATGAATGCGATGCGTTGGTCGATATGTCCAGGCCCAACCTGCAACCCTCCCGAGTGGTGAACTCTGACCGCGGCTCCTTTGACCTCAGGAATACCCGAACCAGCTCGGGCACCTATTTCAGTCGCGGCGAAACACCGTTGATTACGGCGATTGAAGCGCGGATTGCGCGACTTCTCTGTGTCTCGGAAGACCGCGGAGAACCGCTGCAGATACTGAATTACCAGGTGGGTGCGGAATATCGGCCCCATTACGACTTCTTCAATCCGGAAAAACCGGGGAATCATGGGGTTCTTTGCTCAGGCGGCCAGCGGGTCGGCACCCTGATCATGTACTTGAATGATGTGGCATCCGGTGGCTCGACGGTATTTCCCCGGCTGGGTCTGGATGTACTGCCACAAAAGGGCGCGGCACTATTCTTTTCTTACACCAGTGATTCGGGTGATCTCGATTATCAGACGCTCCACGGAGGCAGTCCGGTCCTCGCCGGCGAAAAGTGGATTGCCACCAAGTGGCTGCGTATGCGGGAATATACGCCCGGCGCCTCCTGACAGGGCAGGGTGATGTTCCCCCGGTTCTCGAGCACGTCGTCAGTCCAAAGTCCGCCGGTGGATCCGGAGAAAGCCAAGGAGTTGGCTGAATCTCTGGAGCTTGCCAGGGTGGCACCTTCCTCTTTTACCGATGTCATCGACACGGTTTCCGAATCTTTGCTGAATATCTGGCACGGGTTTCTTGGGCACATCCCGTTTTTCGCCGCCAGCGTATTGATGTTGCTGTTGACCTGGCTGATTGCCACAGTTGCAGGAAAGTTTGCCCGGCGCTTTGCCAAAAAGACTACCCGACGCCCCTCCCTGCAGGATCTGTTGGTCCGTCTGCTACGAATCTTCATCTGGGTGATCGGGCTCCTGTTTACCGCCATGGTGCTGTTCCCGGGGCTTACGCCGGCCAAGGCCCTGGGTGGGTTGGGGTTGCTGTCAGTGGCGGTCGGGTTGGCGTTCAAGGATATTTTTGAGAATTTCTTCGCCGGCATCCTCATCTTGTGGCGTTTTCCATTCGAGGCGGGCGATGTCATCAAATGTGAAAACGTATCCGGTCGTGTAGAAGCGGTAGAGGTGCGCAATACCACAATCCGTCGTACTACCGGAGAGCTGGTGATTGTGCCGAACCTGTTTCTGTTCAAAAACCCCTGTGAAATTCTGACCGACCGCAGCAAGCGACGTTTTACCATCACGGTGGGGGTGGCGTATGGCGTGGATGTGGATGCTGCGGTGGACGTGATTGAAGAGGCTGTGCTCGCCTGTGATCTGGTCCGGGACGACGACCCGGTTCAGGTGTTCCCGCACGAGTTTGGTGATAGCAGCATCAATATCGAGGTTACCTGGTGGGCGGGCTCCACACCCCTAGAGGAGCGCAAATCCCGCGGTCAGGTGGTGGCGGCTGTCAAAAAGGCGCTGGATGCGGCGGGTATGGAGATTCCGTTCCCCTACCGCACGCTGACGTTCAAGGAGCCTCTGTCCATTGATGAGGCTCCGTCGGTGCCGGGGGGCAGCTGATCAGAGCGTGCTGTCCGGCTGATTCTCCGGGCGGGCGCTCTCGAAGGCGGGGAGTGCGGCGCAGGCTTTATTGATACCAGCAATTGTCGGGTAGTCGCTTACCGGAACACCGAAGCGCTCGGCATTATAGATTTGCGGCACCAGGCAGCACTCAAATAGCCCCGGGGCCTCACCGCCGGCAAAGTCGGTACCGCAGGCATTCAGCTGCTCGGCGAGCTGAACCTCAAGCGCTTCAAACCCCAGTCCTATCCAGTGACGAACCCATTCGACCTTCTGCTCATCCGATGCACCTAGTTCAGATTGCAGGTATTTGAGTACTCGCAGATTCTGAATGGGCTGTATGTCGCAGGCCACGTTGTAGGCGAGGGCACGGACGCGGGCGCGCGCGGTTGCGCCGGTAGGTAGCAGGGCAGGTTCTGGATGCTGCTCGTCCAGCCACTCCAGAATCGCGAGGGACTGGGTCAGTACCTCGCTGTCGTCTGTCATCAGTGCCGGTACCAGGCCCTGGGGATTCAGCTTCCGGTGTGGCGCTTCTATTTGTTCGCCCTTGAGCAGATTAACCGGATGGTACTGAAAATCGAGGCCTTTCAGGTTCAGGGCGATACGTACCCGGTAACTGGCGGAAGAGCGGAAGTATCCGTGAAGCTCCATATCAGGGGTTCCTCTACAAATGGCGGGGAGTGGGTTTGGGGCAATGGGTTAACTGCCGCGGGATGGGGAGTACCGGTATCCACGCAAACAGTTTGCGTAAACTTAGTGAAAGGCTGACAAAAATGGCGTGAAACGCCGTATAATACGCGGCCAATTTCTTTCAATGCTGTACAAACATGCCCGATTGGCTGGAGAGTTGCCTGTCGCGCCGTTCTTCCCGTCAGCGGCAGCACCCTGCCAAAAAAATCCTGCGGCAGTGGTTACAATTGAAACCAATCTTAGTTACATTTGATATTTGGTACAACCGGATTCCTAGCAGGTACAAAAACCGCGATGACAAACGACACCACCAACAGCGAAACTCACAGCGAACCTGGGGCATTTAGTGATCCCATCGACGCCGTGCGTCCAGACGATCTACGGTTGGAAAAATTCCTGCCATATCGTTTGTCGGTTCTGTCCAACCGGGTGAGCAATGCCATCGCGGACGCGTACAGTGCGCGCTTTGACCTCACTATTCCAGCCTGGCGGGTGATGGCGATTCTCGGTCGTTTTCCGAATCTATCTGCTGCCGATCTCGTGGAGCAGACAGCGATGGATAAGGTGGCGATCAGTCGAGCGGTGTCCATTCTGATCAAGAATGACTACATCACTCGCAGTGAAGATCTCGCGGATCGTCGTCGCCAGGTGCTCAACCTGTCCGAACTGGGGCGCGACGTATACGAGCGCATCGTACCTCTGGCACAGCAGTATGAAAACGACCTGATGGGTTCGCTCTCTGCGGATGAGCGCAACCAGCTCGACAGTATCATTGAAAAGCTGATGGCGCGTGCGCAGGACTGGGCGAACCGCGGCCTGATCGACTGATCTGCTTTTCTTCTGCCATTCTTACATTCATTTAATCGAATCGACTTGTCGGTGTGCTTTTGCGCGCACGCCGCCCAGAATTTTCAGGAGTGACCATGTTTGACCACCTGAGCAGCCTGCCTGCGGACCCCATTCTCGGCCTGCTGGCCACTTACCGCGCCGATGACAACCCCCGCAAGATCGACTTGGGGGTGGGTGTTTATAAAGACGAAGCGGGGCATACCCCCGTGCTGCAGGCGGTGAAAGAGGCGGAAACCCGCCTGCTGCGCAGCGAGGAAACCAAGGCCTATGTCGGCCCTGCTGGCACCGCGGGTTTTAACACGGCTATGCAGGAGCTGGTATTGGGCGCCGGCCATCCGGCTTTGGTGGGAAATCGCGTACGCTCCGCGCAAACTCCCGGCGGCTGTGGCGCATTGCGTGTCCTGGCGGAATTTGCGAATCGTGCCAAGGAACACGCCACTATCTGGGTGAGTGATCCAACCTGGGCCAACCACGTTCCACTACTGGGTAATGCTGGGCTGCAGATCAAGAGCTACCCCTATTACGACCGCGCTACCAGCAGTCTCAAGTTCGATGAGATGGTGGAAACTCTGAAGCAGGTAGGAGAGGGCGAGCTGGTCCTGTTGCACGCTTGCTGTCACAACCCCTGCGGTGCAGATCTGAGCCGAGAACAGTGGAAAGTGCTGGCTGAAATGGCCCAGAAACAGGGTTTCACACCGTTTATCGATATGGCCTATCAGGGCTTCGGTGACAGCCTGGATGCTGATGCGTACGGATTGAGGCTGATGGCCGAATCCGTACCGGAAATGCTGGTGGCCGCTTCCTGCTCGAAAAACTTTGGCCTGTATCGAGAGCGTGTGGGTATGGCGATGGCGATCTATCGCGATGCTGATGCGGCAGACCGCGGACAGAGCCAGTTATTGAATGTGGTGCGCGGCAATTATTCCATGCCGCCGAATCACGGTGGTGCCATAGTGGAAGCGATTCTCACCGACGCCGGTCTGCGGGCGAATTGGGAGGCGGAACTCACCGAAATGCGTGAGCGCATCAACAGCCTGCGCTCCGGTCTGGTCGATAGCCTGGAAAAAGCCGGTGCGGTGGGTGACTTCCATTTTATCCAGCAGCAGAAGGGCATGTTCTCATTTTTGGGGATTACACCGGAGCAGGTGCAGAAACTGCAACAGGACTATTCCATCTATATGGTAGATTCCAGTCGCATCAGTATCGCGGGCTTGAGCCAGAGTAATATGGCGTACTTCTGTGAATCTGTTGCTGAAGTTCTAGAGTCCTGAGTCATTGTCTGAATACATTGTTTGAAGAGTTAGCCGTAAATGGAAGTTGAGGTAGAAACCACCGTGACCGAGCAGCGCGAACCTGAATCATTGGTAAAGCCCTGGGATCCAGCCAGCTGGCGCAAGCGTACTGCGCACCAGCAGCCAACGTATCGATCGGACCGTGATGTGCAGTCGGTGGAGGCTCAACTGGCGGGGTATCCGCCGTTGGTGTTTGCGGAAGAAGCTCGGGAGCTTCGCCGGCAGCTGGCGGATGTGGCGGAAGGCAAGGCGTTTTTGCTGCAGGGCGGCGACTGTGCTGAATCCTTTGCGGACTTCAATGCCAATCGCATCCGCGATACCTTTAAAGTGTTACTGCAGATGGCGGTTGTGCTGACTTTTGCTGGTAACCTTCCGGTGGTCAAAGTCGCACGAATGGCAGGGCAGTATGCGAAGCCCCGCTCTGCGGATACGGAAACCGTAGGCGGGATCGAGCTGCCCAGTTATCGCGGCGATATCATCAATGGTATCGACTTCACCGAGCAGGCGCGGGTACCGGACCCACAGCGGATGCTGACGGCCTACAACCAGTCCGCTGCCACCCTCAATTTGTTGCGCGCCTTTGCCCAGGGTGGATTGGCGGACCTGCATCAGGTACACGCCTGGAACCTGAGCTATCTGGAAAACAATCCGCAACGCGATCGCTACCTGCAACTGGCTGAGCGCCTGCAGGATGCCCTGGAGTTTATGGCGGTGTGCGGGGTGAATTCCAGTAATACCCCGGCGATCCGTGAAACTACCCTGTATACCTCGCACGAGGCGTTGCTGCTCAATTACGAGCAGGCACTGACCCGCACAGACAGCCTCACCGGCAAGTGGTATGACTGCTCTGCGCACATGTTGTGGATTGGAGAACGCACTCGCCAGCTGGATGCGGCGCATGTCGAGTTTCTTGCCGGGGTATGGAACCCGATTGGCGTGAAGGTGGGGCCGAATATGGCCACCGACGAGTTGATACGCCTGATTGACCGACTGAACCCCAACAATGAGCCCGGCAGGCTGACCCTGATTACCCGTATGGGTGCGGATACGCTCGGGGAGAAGTTGCCCGCTCTGGTGCGGGCCGTGGAGAAGGAGGGGCGCTCTGTTGTATGGAGCACAGATCCCATGCACGGAAATACCGAAAAAGCGTCCAGCGGATTCAAGACGCGTAATTTCGATAATATCTTGCGGGAAATTCGCGATTTCTTTGCCGTACACCGTGCCGAGGGTACGCACCCTGGCGGAATCCATTTGGAAATGACTGGGCAGCATGTCACCGAATGTACCGGGGGCGCCTGGAAAATTTCGGATGCTGATCTTGCCAGCTGCTACCGGACCCAGTGTGACCCGCGCTTGAATGCGGATCAGGTCCTTGAGCTGGCGTTCTGTATTTCTGAAATGTTGCGGGATGGTCGAAACGGAAACGTCTGAGCGGGTGATCTTTACGAAAAGGGGAGAGGGATTGATGCAGCTCTATATCGGCAATAAAAACTATTCGTCCTGGTCGCTGCGACCCTGGTTGCTGGCCACGCAGCTGGACATTCCTTTTGAAGAAGTTCTGGTGCCCTTTGATGAGGGCGGTAGCTGGGACAAGTTTCGCGCCTTTTCCCCCACCGGCCTGGTACCTTGTCTCGTCGATGGCGATATTACCGTTTGGGATTCCCTGGCGATCACTGAGTATCTGTTCGAGTCGAATCCTTCTGTCTGGCCAGCTGATGTGGCTGCGCGCGCGTGGGCGCGTTGCGCGGCATCGGAAATGCATGCGGGATTTTTTGCGTTGCGCAATCAGTGCAGCATGAATTGTGGCGTGACAGTGTCTATGCATCAGATTGACGAGGCCCTCAAAAAGGACCTCGCTCGACTCGAAGAACTGTGGCGACAGGGGTTGGAGCGTTTTGGAGGCCCATTCCTGGCCGGTAAGCAATTTACCGCGGTTGATGCTTTCTTCGCTCCAGTGGTATTCCGCCTGTACGGCTACCAGCTTTCCCTGGGAGAGGATGCCATGGCTTATGCCGAGCGAATGCGGGAGCTGCCGTCAATGCAGGCCTGGGTGCGTGATGCCATCCGCGAGCCCTGGCGGGAAATCGGCCACGACAATGAGTTACTGGCGGTCGGTGATATTGTCGAGGACCGCAGGCTGTAAGCATCCCCGGGGCCACGCCGCTGGCCCCAGGTCTCAGAGTGGCCGGTCCGGCCTTCTCTATTGCCAGATCAAAAGAATACACTTAATAAGTCGTTATCAAATTGTCAAAATGATATCTATTGAACGAATCTCCTGCCTTGTTGATCAGTAGTGGGGGAATGTTCTGTCCCGTATCCGGTTTGCCGCTTCAAACTGGTAGCTTATCCCGCCGTCGTAGATAGATATATAGCTGCGGGGTACACTCGACCATTCTGAAATCTAATAACGATATGAATACCATCCAACTTACACGAGGATCGAGTCGATGCGTCAAACATTGATCGCCATATCCATCGCCGCTGCGCTGGCCACGTTGGCCGGCTGCAGCAAAGAATCCGAACAAGCGGTTTCTGCGAAACCTTCTGAGCAGGTCTCTGCTTCTGCGGAAATTGTGTCAGAAGTCGCAAGCAATAATGCGCTGCTGGCAGAGTGGGGCGGTCCTTATGGTGGTGTGCCCGCCTTTGACAAAATGAAGGTAGAAGACCTGAAGCCAGCGCTGGAATACGGCATGGCGCAAAACCTGGATGAAATCGATAAGATCGCCAACAACCCGGAAGCGCCGACTTTTGCCAACACCATTGAAGAAATGGAGCGGAGCGGCAAAGAGTTGAGCCGCGTATTCACGTATTGGGGAATCTGGAGCGGCAATATGTCATCTCCGGAATTCCGAGCGGTGCAGGCGGAGATGGCTCCAAAGCTTTCTGCTTTCAGCTCGAAGATTATCCAGAACGATAAACTGTTCCAGCGTGTGAAGGCGGTTTACGACGCGCGCAATACCGCTGATCTGACCGCGGAGCAGAAGCGAGTAGTTGAGCTGGTTTACGATGAGTTTGCGACAAATGGTGCAACGCTGTCCGGCGCTGACAAAAAACGTTACGCGGAAATCAATACGCGCCTCGCTGAACTGCATACCAAATTTGCAAATAACGTATTGGCGGACGAAGAAGGCTACGATATTTTCTTGACCGAAGATCAGCTCGCTGGCCTGCCGGAATCATTTGTCAAAGCGGCTGCTTCCATGGCGGAAGAAAAAGGCCAGAAGGGCAAGTACGCGATCAAGAATACCCGTTCCTCCATGGATCCGTTCCTGACATACTCGGAAGACCGTGCCCTGCGTGAAAAGGTATGGACCAACTACTATAGCCGCGGTGACAACGGTGGCGAGCACGATAACAATGCGATCATCGCTGAAATCCTGCAGTTGCGAGACGAGCGTGTTGCGCTTCTCGGTTTCGATAACTATGCCGAGTGGCGCCTGCAAAACCGTATGGCGAAAAATCCGCAAAATGCCATTGAGCTGATGGAAGCGGTATGGCCGGCGGCTGTTGCCCGTGTGCACGAAGAAGTGGCGGATATGCAGGCCGTTGCGGACGCGGAGAAAGCCGATATCAAGATTGCGCCCTGGGACTACCGTTTCTATGCGGAGAAAGTGCGCGCGGAGAAGTACGATCTTAATTCCGACGAAGTGAAACAGTACCTGCAGTTGGATAAACTGCGTGAAGGTATGTTTTACGTAGCGGGCGAGCTGTTCAACTTTGAATTCTCGCCAGTGAAAGAAGGTAGCGTGCCAGTCTTCCATGAAGACGTAAAAGTCTGGGAAGTTACTGACAAGACCTCCGGTGAGCATATCGGCCTCTGGTACCTGGATCCCTTCGCGCGTACCGGTAAACGCTCCGGTGCCTGGGCCAGTATGTACCGCGACCACACCACCTTCGATGGCAAGGAAACCGTACTGGCTTCCAACAATTCCAACTTTATTAAGGGCGCTCCAGGGGAGCCGGTTCTGGTCGGCTGGGACGATGCGGAAACCTTCTTCCACGAGTTCGGCCACGCGCTGCATTTCCTGGCGTCCAACGTCAGTTACCCGACCTTGAACGGTGGTGTACGCGACTACACCGAGTTTCAGTCGCAGCTGCTGGAACGCTGGCTGAGCACCGATCCGATCATCGACAATTACCTGGTGCACTATAAGACCGGTGAGCCGATCCCGGCGGAGCTGGTTGCCAAGATCAAGAAGGCTGCCAACTTCAATCAGGGCTTCGCGACTACCGAGTACCTGGCATCTGCACTGGTGGATATGAAGCTGCACACGTCTGATCCGAAGGGGATCGATCCGGACAAGTTCGAGCGCGAGACTCTGAGCGAGCTGGGTATGCCGTCTGAGCTGGTTATGCGTCACCGCACACCGCACTTCGGGCATATCTTCTCTGGCGAGGGATACTCCGCAGGCTATTACGGATACATGTGGGCTGATGTGCTGACTTCTGACGCGTCTGAAGCGTTCGCGGAGGCGGAGGGTGGTTTTTACGATAAAGAAGTGGCCGGCAAACTGGTGAAATATTTGTTTGCACCGCGCAATGCGATTGACCCGGCGGATGCCTACCGTCTGTTCCGTGGGCGCGATGCGGGGATTGAGCCGCTGATGCGTGATCGTGGCTTCCCGCTGCCCGGTAGTGAGGATGACTCAACGGCATCTGCCGGCGAGTGATCCGGCCGAGTTGATCACAAGCGAAAAAGGCCGCGATGTTCCCACATCGCGGCCTTTTTTATTTCACTTTCATTCCGATTTCAATTCACTTCCGTCGTAAGGTGCCGACCGGTGAATGGCGGGTAATAAGCCGGCACTATTTTTCCAGTAGCTGATCCAGTGGTAGTTCGGTCCGGTAGCGTACCTGTTTCAGCGAAAAGCTACTTTTGATGTGGTCAATTCCCGGAAGCTCCGTCAGTTTCTTGTCCAGAAACTCCTGGTATGCGTGGAGGTTCGGTACCACTACCCGCAGCAGGTAATCGAAGTCTCCTGTCATCAGGTAACACTCCATCACTTCCGGCCACTGCCCGATGGTCGACTCAAAATGCTGTAGCTCTTTCTTCACCTGGTGGTTCAGGGTCACCTGAATAAACACGCTGACTGGGAGACCGACTTTATCCGGTTCCAACAGGGTTACTGCCCGTTTGATAAACCCCTGTTCGTGGAGGTTTTTCACCCGGCGCGAGCAGGGAGAGGGAGAGAGGCACACTTTCTCAGCCAGTTCGATGTTGGGAATCGTGGCATCTTCCTGAAGGATTTCCAGAATGTGCTTATCAATGGCATCCAGTAAATAGGCCATGGTGGTACCTGATAGTCTCTGTTGGTCTCGAGGACCCAATTATTGCAGAAATTTCATCTGAAGTGGTGATTTATAGCCGTCTGTCGGTGGAATCGTAGTGATTTTGGTATGACCTGCCCGTATTGCCGGTGATAGTTTACGGCAAACAATAAACGGCGCGGTCCCACCCGGTGTGTGACCGGCGCGGCGGTCTATGTAGCCGACAGCACAAGCGAAGGTACCCCACGATGGCGATGGTTGAAAGCGATCAGGAACTGGGCTTTGATAGCGAATACTCGCTCAAAGCGGCCTTTACCCGCGATAGCGGACGCGTATTTCTCACTGGCATAGACGCCCTTGTGCGTCTTCCCCTGATGCAGAAGCGCCTCGACGAGCAGGCGGGTCTGAATACCGCAGGTTTCATCTCGGGCTACCGGGGCTCGCCGCTCGGTGGGTACGACCAGTCCCTGTGGCGCCACAAGCAGCTGCTGGCGGACCGGGATATCCACTTCGAACCCGGGATCAATGAGGACCTGGGCGCGACCAATATCTGGGGCACCCAGCTACTCGACCACTATCGCCAGCAGGCCACGCGCGATGGCGTTTTCTCCATCTGGTACGGCAAGGGCCACGGTGTAGACCGCAGTGCGGATGTATTCCGCCAGGCCAATATCCAGGGCACCTCCCGGCACGGAGGTGTGCTGGCGTTGTGTGGCGACGACCACACGGCTGAATCCTCCATGTTTTCCCACAATACCGACCAGATCTTTGAGTCGGTGATGATGCCGTTACTGTTTCCCGCCACCATCGATGAGTATCTCACTCTGGGGTTGGCTGGTATCGCGCTGTCCCGCTTTTCCGGTCTCTGGGTCGGGTTCAAGACTATTACCGAAACCGTGGAAGCGGGTGCGTCCATTCAGGTTCCCGGGTTACCGCAGTTCGTTTTGCCGCAAGGCTTCCCGGTTCCTGCCCACGGGCTCAACTACGACCCGCATCTCAACTGGCCGGCAGAGCGGATGGAGTACGAGCGGCGCATGCTGGAGGAGCGGCTGCCGGCAGCGCGGGCCTTCGCCTATGCCAATGGCCTCGACAAGAACGTTGTAAGCGCGTCGAACAAGCGGTTTGGCATTGTGACCGTGGGCAAGGCCCACGGTGATCTTCTGGAAGCGTTGAAACTGCTCAACCTTTCCGAGCAGGACTTGCTCGATGCCGGTATTTCCGTACGCAAGATCGCGATGAGTTGGCCACTTGAACCCCGCGGTATGAGTGAATTCGCGGAGGGAATGGAGCGTATTCTGGTGGTGGAGGAAAAGCGTCCACTGGTGGAAGACCAGATCAAAAACCTCTTTTACGGGTGGGATGACGCGCGCCGCCCAAAAGTAGTCGGTAAAAAAGATATATCTGGCAATGACCTGCTGCCGGCGATCTGGGGTTTTGGTCCGGACCATGTGGCGAAAGCCATCGCTCGCTGGCTGGCGGATACGGCACTGGCAGAAAAACTGATTCCGCTCGCTGAAAAACTCGGCTCTGCGGTGCCGGCAAAAGCCAGTGGGCTGCTGGCACGGGAGCCGATTTTCTGTGCGGGTTGTCCGCATAACTCATCGACGAAGCTCCCCGAGGGTAGCACCGGGAGTGCCGGCATTGGCTGCCATATCATGGCGCTGGGAAAAGGGCTGCGCACGGATACGTATTCCCACATGGGAGGCGAGGGCGCGCATTGGGTGGGGCTGCACCGCTTTTCCAGCGACAAACATATTTTCCAGAATATGGGGGATGGCACCTACAACCATTCCGGTTTGCTTGCCATTCGCCAGGCTGTGGCGAGCAAGATCAACATCACTTACAAGATCCTGTTGAACGATGCGGTCGCCATGACCGGCGGGCAACCCACCGATGCCGAGGTTACAGTACCGACACTGTCACGGCAGTTGAGTGCGGAAGGGGTGGGGCGGGTTTGCCTGGTCAGTGAAAATCCCGATCACTGGCGTCGTCGCCGGGAACAATTACCCGGGGATCTGGAAATATTTCATCGCGATGCCCTGGATGATGTACAGCGGCAGCTGCGCGATACATCGGGTGTTACAGCGATTATTTACGAGCAGGTATGTGCGGCGGAGAAACGCCGTCGTCGTAAAAAAGGTCAGATGGAAGACCCATCCCGCCGCCTGTTGATCAACCACCGCGTATGTGAAGGGTGTGGAGATTGCAGCGTGCAGTCCAGCTGTATCGCCGTCGAGCCTCTGGAAACGTCGTTTGGACGCAAGCGCCAGGTTAATCAGTCCAGCTGTAACAAAGATATGCGCTGCGCTGACGGATTCTGTCCGAGCTTCGTCAGTGTGGAAGGTGGTGAGCTCAAAAAGCCGGAACTGAACACTCTGGCCGAAGCCATTGATACTGCCAGTCAGGACCTGCGGCCTGCACCGGAGCCGAAGCTGGATCAGCCGCTGAATATTCTGGTGGCCGGCATTGGTGGCAGTGGCGTGCTGACCGTTGCGGCGTTATTGGGAATGGCGGCACACCTGGAGGATAAGGGCAGTACTACCCTCTACTTCACCGGTCTTTCTCAAAAAAATGGCGCGGTAGTGGCCCATGTAAAAGTGGGGCGCTCGCCGGAAGATATTACCACTGCACGTATTCGTGACGGTGCTGCAGATCTGCTGCTGGGTTGCGATATGGTCACCGCGGCGGGGCAGCGCAGTAAGTTTTCCAGCGGGCAGATGAAGGCAGTTGTGAACACCGCTGAAGTACCCGTGGCAGCCTTCGTGCGCGATAACGACTTGGCGTTTCCTGCGGACGCGACTGCCGGCAGCATCCAGTCTGTGGCGGGCGAGTACTTCGCGTTTGATGCCAATCGATACGCGGAATCCCTGTTTGGCGATACCGTTGCTGCGAATCTCATGATGTTGGGTTATGCCTGCCAGAAAGGTTTGTTGCCGGTAAGTCGTGGAGCGCTGGAGCGCGCGGTGACCCTTAACGGTGTCGCGGTAGAGAACAATCTTCGTGCTTTCCGCGCGGGTCGGTTGCTCGCGGAAACGCCCCGGGCCATCGATCAGATTCTGGCGCCCGCACAGGTTGTGAAAATGGTAGAGCCTCTGGAAACGGCCGAGCAACTGATTGCCCGCTTGGCCGGGGAGTTGCGGGAATACCAGAATGCGTCTTATGCGCGCCACTTCGAGACCGCACTGCAAAAGGTACAGCGGGCAGAATCGAGTATTGTTGGCGCCGGCGAAGCCGTAACGCGTGCAGCTGCGCTTAGTCTTTTCAAGGCAATGGCCTATAAAGACGAATACGAGGTGGCACGCCTTTACAGTAGCGAAAGCTTCCTGAAACAGCTGCGGGATACATTCAGTGGTGATTACAAACTCAAATTCCTGATGGCGCCACCGCTGATTGCCCGCCCCAATGCCAGCGGTAAAATCCGCAAGATTGCGCTGGGCTCCTGGATGGGTCGAGTGCTGCCACTGCTCGCAAAAGGCAAGGTATTGCGTGGAACGCCGCTCGATATTTTTGGCTATACCGCAGAGCGCCGCGGTGAGCGGCGCTGGGCGCGAGAAGTACGGGAAGTTGTATTGCAGGTTGCTGGTTGCCTCTCCGTTGCAAACCTCGCGCAGGCGGAGGAGTTGCTTTCGTTGCCGCAAAAAGTGCGTGGCTACGGACATATCCGTGCACAAAAAATGGACGAGATTGTCGAGCGCTGGCGCAACCTGCGGGCCCGGTTCAGAAACCGGGACACTGGAGCGGGGCTTGGTAATATGCTGACCGAACGGCGCTAAGAGACTTCTACACAACGCAAAAAGCCCGGAATGCCCGGGCTTTTTGCGTTTTTTTTGGCAGGAAATTTACTGTGGCTTGATGGATAAAAACGGATTGACGATTTTTCCGAAGATACCTGTCAAGGCTACCGGGGCCTCCACCACTGACAGGCAGAGGCACTCTTGATCCTGGGTGGCGGTAGGGCGGTGTACTTGCCCCGGCTCTCGCACTAGGAAATCTCCCGTTGTATACACGCCGTCGCCATCGGAAAAGCTACCGTAAAGCACCATGGTAATCTCCCTGCCGCGGTGATCGTGCTCGGCGACCTTGCTACCCGGTGCAATGCGATGAAAAGACACTTCTCGCTCATTCTGGCCCGTTTTCAGGCGTGCCTCTTTTAATCCCTTCGACAGGCGGCGCCAGTGAAGTATCGGGTTGTCTGCGAGTAACTTCCTGACCACTGGCGGTACCGCCGCAAATATCGGGTCCCAGGGTGGTCGGGGTTGGTTGTCTGAAACTGACCGGTGGCTCGCGGATACCGCTGGTTCCGCATCAATCCGCTGCATCAGCTTGCTGAAAGCGCCGGCATCGTCATTTCCTGCAGTCCCGGCGGGGGTAGCGGTGGCAAGCAGGTTGCCTCCAACACTGTTGAGCAGCTTCATCTGCGCAGCGCACTTGGGGCATAGCTGGATATGGGCCGAAACTACCAGGCTGTGGGCCCAGTTGAGGCTACCACTGGCATATTCCAGCAATAAATTGTTGTCGGGGTGGTGGTGAATCATAGCTCCCTACCTGACCTCTTTACCTGGCAATGGTGCTTTGAAGTTTCTTGAGGGCCAGACGCACGCGGGATTTAACCGTGCCCAGCGGCAGTCCTAACTCCTCGGATATTTCACTGTGGGATTTGCCTTCCACATAGGCTTTCTCGATAACGTGGCTCTGCTCTGGTGGAAGAGTTTCCAGTCCCGCGGCAATGGCGTGCTGATTGCGGGTTTGCTGCAGGTACACCAGTGGCTGCTCGTCCTGGCTGTCATCCCAGATATCTTCGACATTGAGGCTGTCGTCGGCGGCTGGTTGCCGACTGCTTCTTCTCAGCGCATCAATGCGGCAGTTGCGCATGATAGTGAACACCCAGGTGCTCGCCGCCGCCTTCTCCGGACGAAAGGTGGGTGCCTTGGTCCATACTCGGAACATCACCTCCTGAACGAGTTCATCGGCTGCCTCGGGAGCTGAGCTTTGTCCCCCGCGGCTGAACTGGAAGCCGCGGATCAAGGGGGCAAAGTGGCTAAACAGGCGCTCGAAAGCCTGCCTGTCCCGGTCGCGGCCAACGCGAACCAGCAGACTGCTCCACTCGTCGTCTCTTGTCTGATCAGGTGCCTGCACGCTGCTCTTTCCGCCCTGTGTGGGATGTATTGCGACCATGATAGCTAAACCGGTCTCCGTTTTCTGCCTGTCTGCACTTGCTCGACTTGTGTACGGAATCCGATGCGGCTTGGATCACTCAGCGAGCCGGAATAATACTCAACACGGCCACAATGGTCCGGTGGCGGGTAATCCGAATTCGGCGCCTGGGCGTAAATGACTCCATGTTCCCTGTTTGGCAAAGGAAAGAGACTCGCAATGTCTGATGTCCTGGAGCGATTAGAAGCCCTGTACGCCGATTTTCTGAAAGCGGATGCCGAATCCATAGCCGATGTTTATGCGGCCAATGTGGTTTTTCGTGATCCGGTACACCAGATTGCGGGTATAGAGGCGATGCAAGCGTATTTCGCCGGTGTGTCGGTCAACTTGCTGGAATGTCGGTTTGAATTTGAACGGACAGTCCGGGACGGGCGCTGGCACAGCCTCTGGTGGTCGATGCACTACCGTCATCCAAAACTCAAGGGTGGAGCGTTGCTGACGCTGCGTGGTGCCTCGCTAGTGGGTTTGGATGAACGCGGAGACCGTGTGGTATTACATGAGGATGTATATGACCTCGGCGCAATGATCTATGAGCAGGTGCCACTGCTCGGTGTCGTTATCCGGCAGATAAAGCGGCGCCTGGGTGATCCTGGGTAATAGTGGAGGGCAGAGTGACTGATTCAGCGCGATGGTCGAACAAGTTAAACATATGGATCACCGGCGCCGGTTCCGGCATCGGCGAGGCTTTGGCGCGACGTCTTATTGCCGATGAGCACTTTGTGATTGTCAGTGGGCGAACTCGCGAACCGTTGCTCGCGATCCAGCAATCGGCACCCAAACGCGTGAAAGTGTTGGACTGTGATGTAGGAAACGACCAGTCCATGTCTGAAGCCGGGGCAGCACTGCGCGACGTGACAGACCAGCTGGACCTGGTGATTGCCTGTGCGGGTATCTGTGAATATGAGAATGACCTGACGATGGACATCGGCCGTTATCGCCGAGTCTTCAATGGGAATTTTTTCGGTGTGGTCAATACGCTCAGGGAGTCGCTGCCTCTACTGTCGAACAGTCGTGAACCGGTCTTCGTTGCTGTTGGCAGTTTGTCTTCGGTGGTTGGCTTTCCCCGTGCGGAGGCCTATGGCGCTTCCAAAGCGGCAGTGGAGTATTTCCTCCAGTCGCTGCGCGCGGACACTGTGCATGTTCCCCTGCGTACCGTTCTGGTTCGCCCCGGATTTATCGACACCCCGTTAACGAGAACGAATGATTTCAACATGCCATTTCTGATGAGCCCAGATGAAGCGGCCGAGCGTATTCTGTCCGGCTTAAAACGCAATCAGCACGTTATCGATTTTCCCCGGCGCCTGAGCTGGCCGCTGCGTATGCTCCGATGGTGCCCGGCGGTCTGGTTTCGCCTGATTGCACCTCGTCTGACCAGAATACGTAAATTGAGGAGATCGTAATGCGGATTGCGATTATTGGTAGCGGGATTTCCGGGCTGACCGCGGCTTATCTGCTGAATAAAGACCATGAGATAACACTGTTCGAGGCAGATGACCGCCTCGGCGGCCATACCGCCACGGTAGACGTCGTGGAAGGTGAGCGGAGCTTTGCGGTCGATACCGGGTTTATCGTGTTTAACGACTGGACCTACCCGAATTTTATCAAATTGATGGATCAGTTGGGTGTTGAAAATCTGGCTACCGATATGGGGTTCAGTGTATCCGCTCCGGCATCAGAGTGCGGACGGCAACGGGAAATTGAGTATGCCGGAAATAATTTGAATGCGCTTTTCGCCCAGCGTCGAAACCTCCTCGACGGCGGTCATTGGCGTATGTTGCGGGATATCGTTCGCTTCAATCGCGCTGCAGTGGAGGACTGGAAGCGCGGCGCGCTGCACGAGTCCACAACACTTGGTGCCTACCTGGATGGCAATGGATATTCCGCTGAGTTTGCCTCGCGCTATCTTGTGCCCATGGGGTCCGCTATCTGGTCTGCGAGCATGTCTCGCATGCTGGATTTTTCGGTCGATTTCTTTGTGCGGTTTTTTTATAACCACGGACTGTTTAATCTCTTCAACCGCCCTCAGTGGCGTGTAATAAAGGGAGGTTCGAGAAGTTATATTGCTCCCCTGGCCCAATCGTTTTCCGATCGCATTCATCTCAGCACTCCTGTACAGCGTGTAATGCGTATGGGGTCGCATGTAGAGGTGGAGTATCGGCCGCCATCGGGTGAAGTGTGTTCGCAGCACTTTGACCAGGTGATCTTCGCGTGCCACTCGGATCAGGCACTGGAGATCCTCGGTGATGCCGATTCCGCCGAAAGTGACATTCTCGGCCATATTCCGTATGAGAAAAACTCGGTCGTACTGCACACCGACGAGCGCCTGCTGCCAAAACGGAAGTCGGCGTGGGCAAGTTGGAACTATCGCCTGCAGGGCGATGAGTCCGTATTGCCTGCGCTCACATACAATATGAATATTCTGCAGCGTTTAGACTCCGAAAAAACGTACTGCGTAACCCTGAATGCGGATCAGCTGATTGATCCAGAAAAAGTGATCGGGCGATTCGAGTACGCGCATCCGCAATTCTCTGTGCAGGGGAACTCGGCACAAACGCGCTGGGCGGAGATTAATGGTGTCAATCGCACCTGGTTTTGTGGCGCCTACTGGGCCAATGGCTTTCATGAGGACGGTGTTGTGAGTGCGGTGCGGGTGGCCAAGGCATTGGGAGTGGATTTCTGATGCGTAGTGGCATCTACTCCGGATGGATTCAGCATCGACGATTTTCGCCGAGAACGCACTGGTTTCGCTACCAGGGATTCATGGTTTTTACGTTTCTCGATGAGATTCCCAAGATTCTGGAGCAGTCGTGGTTGTGGTCCGCATCGGCATTTTCCCCCGCCCGTTTCTGTCGTGAAGATTTCTACGGCGATCCTTCTGTCCCACTGGATCAGGCCGTCCGCGACAGGGTGGAGCGCGCGCTCGGAGAGCGCCCTGTGGGGCCCATCGCGTTCCTGGCCAATTGGCGATACTTTGGATACAACATGAACCCCATTAGTATCTATTACTGTTTTGATGCTTCCGGGGAGCAGATCCAAACATTGCTGGTAGACGTTCACAACACGCCCTGGAATGAGCGCCATGGCTATGTGCTACCCGTAAATGGCGGAAGGGTTCAGAGAGCCATTTTCAACAAGTCGCTGCACGTTTCGCCGTTTATGCCCCTCGAACAATCCTATCATTGGCGAAGCACGACACCGGGAAAGCGCCTGACCGTGAGTATCCGCTCAGAGCAAGGAGGGGAGTGTGTTTTCGATGCCTGTATGTCGCTGCAGCGGGAGGAGATTACCCCTGCCGTATTGGCCCGCAAATTGATCCGATACCCACTGTTTACCGTAAAAGTCATTGGGGCCATTTACTGGGAAGCGCTCAGGTTATGGCTCAAGCGCGTACCCATTCATACGCACCCCAAAACGTGAATTACGAATTTTCGACTAAATTTTTGTGTTGGAGAGATTTGTCCGTCATGAACCCTATGCAGAAAGACATTGCGGAAACGGCTGTACCCCCTGTTTCTTCGGATACCGGGCAGGAGGAACTAAATTCCGCTGAGCTCCAGTGGTTCGATCGACTCGCCAGAAAGTTGGTGTTGGCAAAACTGCGCTCGATCAGTGTGGGGACTCTTTACGTTCATGAGAATTTCGGCGAAAAGTCGGTGGCTCAGTTTGGACAGGTTGCAGGCTTCTCGGATATCGAGGCGCACATTCATGTCGACGATCCGTCGACGTACACCCAGGTACTTCTTAACGGAACAATTGGTTCTGGAGAGGCCTATATGGAATCGGCGTGGCGCTCACCGGACTTGGTTCAGGTGATCCGGCTGATGGTCGCCAATGTCGACTTGCTACAGGACCTCGACTCGCGCTGGAGTTTCCTGCACAAGGCAGTGCTGAAAGTGTTGCATCGATTGAATATGAACTCTCTGCGGGGTTCTCGAAAGAATATCGCTGCGCACTATGATCTTGGAAACGATTTCTTCGGGCTTTTTCTTGATCCCACGATGTTGTACTCGAGCGCGGTGTTTCCGTCCGATGGTGCGAGCCTGACTGAGGCATCTGAATTCAAAATGGCCAGGATTTGCCGCAAGTTGCAGTTGAAGCCTTCCGACCATCTGCTCGAAATTGGTACCGGCTGGGGCGGCATGGCGGTTTACGCGGCGAAGCACTTTGGGTGCAAAGTGACTACGACCACCATTTCCCGCGAACAGTACGAATATGCAAGGTCTTGGGTTGAACGGGAAGGGCTGGGTGACAGGGTAACGCTTTTGCTCAAGGATTATCGAGAGCTGGAAGGGCAGTTTGACAAGATCGTATCAATCGAGATGATCGAAGCAGTCGGTCATCAGTACTATGCCACGTTTTTCAGTCGCTGCAGCGCGCTTCTGAAAGAGGATGGAATCATGGTGATGCAGGCGATTACTATCCAGGATCAACGTTTCGATAGCTACAAGAACAGTGTTGATTTCATTCAGCGCTACATCTTCCCTGGCGGTTGCCTGCCATCCAATCAGGTCGTCGCAAATAATGTCGCCGAGCACACCGATATGCAGATCGTTGGGCTCGACGATATTACTTTTGATTATGCAAAAACGCTCGCGTCCTGGCGTGATAAATTTTTCGAACATATCGATGATATCCGTGCTCAGGGTTTTGACCAGCGCTTTATCAATATGTGGGACTTTTACCTCTGCTATTGCGAGGGCGGTTTTCTGGAGCGGGCTATCAGTACTGCACAGTTCACCTTCGCCAAGCCCCGTTGTCGCAAGCTTCCGGATTTGCACTGATACAGTTCTCTTACCCTGATGCGAACTTTGAGCAGTTAACGGAGTTATACGAGTTCCTCAATGATCACGTCGCTACTGGTTATGTCACTTTCGGTGTTTGGTTGTGCCGCTCCGGAAGACGTCAACGAGCGCGCTGAAATAGTCGGTCTAGCGGTATCACCCGCCGATGGCGCTGCGCAATATTGCGAGTACTTCCTTCCTGATCAGGGCCAGTGGCGTGTTCTGTACTTTGATCCCGCGGGAGTGAAAATCGCAGAAAAGCGGTTGCATGGTGATCTGGTTAGCGAGCCTTTGGTCACGGAGCCCCGGCCCGAGGTCGCACAGGAGGACTTTCGGCTTGGGGAAGTCCGGGAGGTTGTACGGGCCGGTGGAGACTGGTTGCTGCGCTATCGTCCGCATGCAGGCGCGAGAATGAAGGAGCGAACTGTGCCCGTCTCGCAGCTGGATGTGGTGGACGCGGGGTTCGATGCTTATGTGCGCGAGCATTATCAAGTTCTCGCGGCAGGGGAAGCGATAGAGTTTGGCTTTGCGTCGCCGCCACACGGTCGCGCTGTTCGCTTGCAGGCCCGTTCCGCATCCTGTCGCTCGAGTGAGGCATTCCTTTGTGTCGACGTCGGTTTGGCCAGCGGACTGTTGCGCTGGATATCTGGCTCGCTTATCTACCTCGAGTACGCGGTCGCGTCTGGCGGCGCTGGATTGCCAGATCAGGATCTGCGCGCTGCCGATCGCGTCGGGCTCCGTCTCAGCAAATTCCGCGGTACCGTGAATGTGCTGGATGGCGCGGGCGAATCCCAGGTTCTCGAAATCCAGTATCACTATCGGTAGGGTGGACAAGCCCACCATTCTGGTCACTTAGCGCTGCCTACCTTTCAGTCTCTCTCCACTTTCACTCCTGTGTCACTGTTACTTCCATCCAGCTTTTCTCTAAGCGACACCTTGTATATTGCAAACCACCATGGCGCGATCTTCCACATTGGTCTAAACCTAAGAGGACACAGGCGACAAAATGTGATGAGGGGCGCCAATGAAGTTCAGTTTTATGGCCGCTGTGGGCCTGAGCGCAGTAACCCTGTTTGGCTGTGCCTATCAGCAGGAGCAGGTGTACGGAGCCGGCGATATCGTGATCGATACGCAGGGGGTCAATATGCGGCAATATCAGCTGGACCTGGCAGACTGCAAATCCATGTCGATGGCGGCGCGCAATGACGCCGGACGACGCGGTGTCACCCGTGCCGCGGGAGGCGCGTTGCTGGGCGGTGCGCTGGGCGCAATTATTGGTGATACCAGCAGCGCCGCGGCGGGTGCTGCAGCGGCCGGTGCGCTGATCGGCGGGGTGAGTGGTGTGGGTAGTGCCCATGCTGAACAGAATTACATTGCGCGCAATTGCCTGCGCGGACGCGGGTATCGAGTGTTGAACTAGGTAAGTTATTCGGCAAACCACAGGATGTTGCGCCGGGCTTGTACGCCCGGCTTTTTTGCATCTGTTGGCTGGTCGGTGTGCCCGTCTCCGATTGCCTGTCATCAAAATGCCATGAAAAATTCATATCCCTGACCCCACGCTTTCGAATATGTCGTTAGAATCTCCGCAAAAATAGCAGGGGGTTCCATGCGCTTATTTTCTAATCTGATTCTGACGGTATTCCTGGCTCTCGCTGGCGGCTTGGTCGTCGCCGAGCCACAGGACAACGTGCACGCGAAACTCGAACAGCGTGTTTCTGCGATCATTGACCGTATGTCTGAAGAGCTTTCACCGGCCGAGCGAATTGCGCTGACGCCGGAGTCAGTGGTGGCGTTTCTCTCGCCGGAGGAGCGCGATTACCTCGGCACGGCTTTTTCCCGCTTCCAGGTAGATCGCAGTGCGGTCATTTTTGTCGCATTTGACGCGTCCTACGGAGAGACGCCGTTCTGGCTTGTTGACCAGAAATTCACTCGTCGTGCGGAGCTGGATTTTATCGTGGATGAGGAAGACCCATACCACGTGTGGTCTAAAGAGGTGGCGCCTGGTGCGGTGCACCTTGGGGTGCCGAGCCTCTCCGGCGAGCTGAAACCCTATCTGGTCTTTGCTGCTCCGGCCAATGGGCGCGAGATGGTCAGAATCACTCCGCTGACGGCAGGCGCTGATGTTGAAATTGCAAAGGTCGGCGGCAAGCCGTTTATTGACGACAACGATTACTTCAATACCCTGCCGAAAGCATTGGTGGGTCTTCCGGTGCTGCGTAGTTTCGAGAGTTGGGAGCTTGTTTCCCGCTTTGTTGGGTATTTCCGTGAGACGCGCTACCCGTCATCTCCGCGCCCAGACCATTTACAGCTGACCTGGCAGGGGGACCCGGCGACCAGTGCCACGGTGCAGTGGCGGACCGATGACAGTGCGCGTCAGGGGCTGCTGTGGGTGGCACCCAAAAGTGACTTCTTTGCGCGCGGGATGAAAGGAGTAGAGCGCAAGACCGCCAAATCTATCGAATTGCGCACCCGTCAGGTGGTCAATGATCCGGTGGTGCGATTGCACCGGGTTGCCCTGCAGGGACTCAAGCCCGCGACCGATTACCTCTATGCGGTGAGTGCCGACGGCGGCAAGAGCTGGGGCGAGCCGCGAGAGTTCCGCACCGCGGCGTCCGTGCCGAATGAGCCATTCTCGTTTGTCTATCTCGGTGATCCCCAGAATGGGCTGGATCGCTGGGGGCAGTTGATCCGTCAGGCCGACTTTGAATTCCCGCACGCGCGCTTCTACATGATTGCGGGAGACCTGATCGATCACGGCCAGGAACAGGATAACTGGGACCAGTTTTTCCACGAGGGCAGTTCCGTATTCGATCGCTCCATGGTGGTGCCGGCACTGGGCAACCACGATAGCCACGGTGGCCACCCGACCCTGTACCTGAAGCAATTTGCGTTGCCTGAGAACGGCAGCAGCAAGCTGGATCCCGGGCGCACGTATCATGTGACCTATCAGGACTTGCTGGTGGTGGTCATGGACTCCAACTATCACCTGGTGGAACCCGAGCTGCAGGTGGACTGGCTGGATCGAGTGTTGGGCGAGAGCGATGCACGCTGGAAAGTGGTGATTTATCACCACCCGTTCTATGCCTCCCGTGAGGGCCGGGATAACAAATCCATCCGCGATACCTGGGGCCCAATCTTCGACAAACACAATGTCGATATCGCATTCCAGGGGCACGATCACGCCTATATGCGCACCGTCCCCATGCGTGGCAACGAGCCGGTTGCCAAGGGTGAGCAGGGAACTATCTATCTGGTGGCGGTCTCCGGCACCAAAATGTATGAGCAGGAGTTACCAGAGTTTGCGGCGTTTGGTGCAGTGAATACCCGAACCTATCAGGTAATTGATGTGAACCCATTGATCGGCTCACTCAAGTACCGTGCAATTGACGATCAGGGAACGGTGATTGATGAGTTTTCACTGATGAAACCGGCGGGAAGCGCGCAGGCAAAGAGGTAGTAGCGGTCCTGAAAAATATCATCCAGTGATAGACCCAGACACAAAAAAGCCCGGAAATTCCGGGCTTTTTTGTGTCTGGGTCCGTTGGCGCAGTTACTGCCCCAGGGTGAACAACTGTGTGTTGCCACCTGTGGCAACGGTATTGATGGTCTTCGTTTTTTCGTTGGCGAAGCGGAACAGGTAGTGCGGACCACCGGCTTTGGGGCCGGTGCCGGAAAGTCCCATACCACCAAACGGGTTTACGCCGACCACTGCGCCGACCATGTCGCGGTTTACATAGCAATTGCCTGCGTCGATGCGTTTGAAAATCGCACCGGCACGCCCTTCGATACGGGAGTGCAGCCCGAAGGTCAGGCCGTAGCCTGTAGCGTTGATCCGACGGATTACGTCTTCCAGTTCGTCGGCCTTAAAGCGCACCACATGCAGGAAGGGGCCAAATACTTCGCGCTTGAGCAGATCAAAGTTTTCAATCTCGACTACCTGCGGGCCAAAGAACGTACCGGTGTTCGGCTGTTTTGCCGCGTCGAAGGAGAATAGCGGCTTGGCTTCCTGAGCCATACGCTCGCGATGTTTCTCAAGCAGACCCAGGGCTTTTTCGTCAATGACGGGGCCGATATCGGTCTCCAGTCTGGACGGATCGCCCAGGCTCAGTTCTTCGCACGCGCCTTTCAGCATGTTCAGCAGGTTGTCCGCGATCACGTCCTGTACGCAGAGGATGCGCAGTGCGGAACAGCGCTGACCGGCACTGAGGAAGGCGGATTGAATGACATCGTCCACCACCTGTTCGGGCAGGGCAGTGGAGTCCACGATCATTACGTTCTGGCCACCGGTTTCCGCAATCAATGGAACAATCGGACCTTCTTTGGCAGCCAGCTGCATATTGATGTGCTTGGCGGTTTCTGTTGAGCCGGTGAAGGCAACACCGGCAACGCGCGGGTCATCCAGTAGTGGCTTGCCGACGGCGGCGCCTGTACCGGTAATCAGGTGCAGTACCTTTGCCGGAACTCCCGCTTCGTGCATCAGCTGGATGGCGCGGGCGGCGATCAGTGGGGTCTGCTCTGCGGGCTTCGCCAACACGCCGTTGCCGGCAGCAAGAGCGGCGACTACCTGGCCGGTGAAAATGGCCAGTGGGAAATTCCACGGGCTGATGCAGACAAAGACACCGCGGCCACACAGGCTCAGTTCATTGCTTTCACCGGTTGGTCCCGGCAGCACGGTCGGTGTGCTGAAATGCTGGCGTGCACCGTTGGCGTAGTAGCGACAGAAGTCGACCGCTTCACGCACCTCGGAAATACCGTCGTTCAGGGTTCGGCCGGCTTCGCGACAGATCATTGCCACCAGCTCGTCCAGGTGTTGCTCGTACAGGTCGGCGACCTTGTCGAGGATCTTCGCACGTGCATTGCCGCCGAGGCGGTTCCAGGCACGCTGGTGCTCGGATGCGAGCTCGAACGCTTGCTGAATTTGTGCCGCACTGGCGTTGGCAGTATGGCCGACCAGTTCGCCGGTCGCTGGGTTCACCACGGGCAAATCTGCCGCAGCGGCAACACCGTTAACGATGGGGCCACCGGTCCAGGATTGATCCTGGGTGGCTTCCACTGCCTGCAGCAACGGCTCGACGGCATGTGGGTCAGTAAGCTCGATACCGGATGAATTTTTGCGTGGCAATGCCTCGTGGCCCAGATAGATGTCCGCTGGTACCGGGATTTCCGGATGGCGGTACGGGTTGCAGGCTTCACTTTGCTTGAGGGTATCCTGCACCAGTTCTGCGACCGGTGTTTTTTCGTCCATAAAGCGGTTGACGAAAGAGCTGTTGGCACCATTTTCCAGCAGGCGGCGAACCAGGTAGGGAAGCAGGTCTTTATGTGCGCCGACCGGCGCATAGACCCGTACCGGTACGCGCTTGCCGTGTACCGCTTCGATCTGGTCGTAAAGCAGGTGGCCCATGCCGTGCAGGCGCTGGAATTCGTAGTCATTCCCGTCGCCTGCCAGCTCAAGGATCAGGCCTACGGTGTAGGCGTTGTGGGTGGCGAATTGCGGATAGATGGCATCGCGACCATCCAGAAGTTTCTTCGCGCACACCTGGTAGGAGAGGTCGGTGTGGCACTTGCGGGTATACACCGGGTAATCCGCCAGGCCCATCTGTTGCGCGTGCTTGATCTCGGTGTCCCAGTAGGCACCTTTTACCAGGCGCACCATCAGTTTGCGCCCGGTGTCGCGGCCGAGGGCGATCAGCCAGTCGGCGACGTGGGGGGCGCGCTTTTGGTAAGCCTGCAGAACAAAGCCCAGCCCCTGCCAATTGGCCAGCTCCGGATCGCGGGCGAGAGACTCAAAGATGTCCAGGGAGATATCCAGGCGCTCGGCTTCTTCCGCATCGATGTTTAGTCCCATATCGTACTTGGCCGCGGCTGCACACAGGGACTTTACGCTGGGCAGCAGTTCGGTCATTACGCGCTCGCGCTGCAGTTCGCTATAGCGCGGATGCAGGGCCGAAAGCTTGATGGATATGCCGTTGGCCTCCACCACATCGCGTTTGGTGTTGTCAGCGCCAATGGCTTCAATGGCCATCATGTAGGCGTCGTAGTAGCGCTGCGCATCGGACATGGTGCGCGCGCCTTCGCCCAGCATATCGAAGGAAAAGCGGGTGCCCGGCACGTTTTCCGCGGGGCCACGTTTGAGTGCTTCTTTGATGGTGCGACCGAGCACATACTGGCCGCCCATGATTTTCATCGCCTGCATCATGGAGGTGCGGACCATGGGCTCGCCCATGCGGCTGACCAGGCGTTTCATCATGGTAGATGGCTTTTCCGTGATGTCCGGGTCCAGCTCCACAATGTTGCCGGTGAGCATCAAACCCCAGGTGGAGGCATTTACGAACAGGGAGTCAGATTGGCCGCGATGGCTGGACCAGTTGCCAGAGTGCACCTTTTCGGCGATCAGTTTGTCGGCTGTGTCCGCGTCCGGTACCCGCAGCAGGGACTCCGCCAGGCACATGAGCGCCACGCCCTCCTTATTGGAAAGGCCGAACTGCTGAAGAAAGGCATCCAGTGTGCCGCGCTTGCTGCGCTGCTCGCGGGATTTGACCACCAGCTGGCTCGCGGTCGACAGGATTTTCTCCCGCAATGCTTCGCCCGGGCGCGGGGCCGCCAACAGCTCACTGACGCACTGGTTCTCGTCCGCATGCAGATACTTGCGGGCGTTCTGGCGCGCGCTCTTCAGTTCTCCGGCGAAGTGTGTAGGCATAGGTATTTCCTTAGAACTCCCTGGGGGAAATGGATGCAGGATAAAAACCCGGATTATGTGGGATTAATCCCAGAATTAATCTCCATTTTGGAAGAAAGTGTGGTTAAATATCGGGGTTATCCGGTTAATCACCAGTAGGGTATTTTGCTATGTCTCGGAAATTGGAAGATCTGGACCGTATTGATCGCCAGATTCTGCGGATTCTTCAGCGCGCAGGCCGCCTTCCCAATGTGGAACTGGCGCGACGCGTCAATCTGAGTCCTACGCCGTGCCTCGAACGGGTCAAGCGTTTGGAGCGTGAAGGCTTTATTAAAGAATATGTTGCGCTGCTGGACCCGCTGAAGGTCCATGCGGGCCTCGTTGTCTATATCCAGGTATCCCTGACGGATACCGCGACCGAAGCGCTGGAAGCATTCAATAAGCATTTGTCCAGTCTCGAAGAGGTTCAGGAGTGCCACATGGTGGCCGGCGGCTTTGACTACCTGGTAAAAATTCGTATCAAGGATATGCTCGGGTACCGCCAATTCCTTGGCGAAAAGCTCGCTTCGGTACCCGGTGTGCGGGAAACCCATACCTATGTGGTGATTGAGGAAGTAAAAACCGATACCTCGGTGGCTATCCCGGAGCAGGACCTCAAAAGCGGCAAGCGCTGAGTGTTCCGTGGTACCCGTCTCTGTATGGAAACGTCCGTTCCCCAGACCGTGAGCAATAACCGCCGCGCGACCTGGTTTGCGCTGGCGGCAGTGCTGTGCTGGTCTACAGTGGCCAGCGCATTCAAGCTATCCCTGCAGTATCTGTCGCCGCTGCAGTTGGTGACCATTGCGTCTGTTGTATCCACCGTGTTTATGGGGGCGGTAGTAGTGTGGCAAGGGCGTGTGCGGGAAATAGGCTGTGCCTGGCGGCATTCCCGGGGCTGGTTTCTTGCTCTGGGATTTTGCAATCCCTTCCTCTATTACCTCGTTCTGTTTCATGCCTATGATTTGCTGCCGGCACAACAGGCACAGCCTCTCAATTACACCTGGGGAGTAGTGCTTGCGCTGTTATCCGTGCCGGTGCTGAAGCAGACGTTGCGCCGGCAGGACCTGCTCGCTGGTCTGGTGTGCTATGGCGGGGTACTGGTGATTGCCACGCGGGGGAATCTGGCCGAGCTTCACTTTGAACAGCCTTGGGGCGTTGCGCTGGCACTGCTCAGTACGCTGATCTGGTCCTGCTACTGGTTGTTGAACACCCGTATCGGCGGCAATGCGGCGGTAAATCTGTTTCTGACATTCTGTTGCGGGCTGCCCTGGTTGGCGGCTGCAGTGTGGTGGCAGGGGGGATGGCATTGGCCGCCGCTCGCCGGTTGGATTGGTGCTACCTACGTTGGCCTGTTCGAAATGGGAATCGCCTTCCTGCTCTGGCAGGCTGCGCTGATGAATTGCGACAATACTGCGCGTATCAGTAACTTTATTTATCTCTCTCCGCCGTTGTCGCTGTTGCTGATTGCCCTGCTGGTTGGAGAGAGTATTCACCTGGCCACCATTGGTGGGCTGGCACTGATACTTCTGGGTGTGGCAATCCAGCAGGGTGCAGTACGGCGGTTGCTGCTGGGTCTAAAGTCGATTAAACACTTATAACAATAACGATGCATTCTGGGATATACGTAACGGCCAGATGCATTCGAAGATGAGCGAGAAACTGTCATGAATTTTGAACTGTCCGATGAACAACAGATGATTCAGGAAGCTGCGCGGCAGTTCGCTGACAGCGAACTGAAGCCGATAGCCGCCGATCTGGATAAAACCGGCAACCGCCCGCTGTTTTTGCAAAAGCTCAAGGAACTGGCAGAGCTTGGATTTATGGGAATCAATATCGACCCGGAATTCGGCGGTACAGGGGCGGGAACCGTCGCCTTCAGTCTCGCCATTACTGAAATTGCGCGGGGCTGTGCCTCCACTGCCACCACGACTTCGGTTACCAACATGGTGGCTGAAGTGATTCAGGCAAAGGGAACCGAAGATCAAAAAGGGTATTTTCTGCCCAAGATCTGCAGTGGTGAATACCCGGCGGGATCATTCTGTCTGACAGAGCCAAGCTCCGGTTCCGATGCTGCGGCCATGCGCACCCGTGCGGTGAAAGATGGTGATCACTATGTGTTGAATGGCAGCAAACTGTTTATCAGTAGTGCCGAGTTTGCCGGGGTGTTCGTGGTTTGGGCGGTGACCGATTTCGCAGCGCCGAAAGGAAAGGGCATTTCCTGTTTTCTGGTGGAGGCCGGTACGCCGGGACTGGTGATCGGCAAGGCAGAAGAAAAGATGGGGCAGAAGGCCTCGGTCACGAATGAAGTCGCCTTTGAAGATTGCCGTGTGCCTGCGGCCAATATGCTGGGTGACGAAAACCGTGGTTTTCGCATAGCTGCAGGTGAGCTGGCGGGTGGTCGGATCGGCATTGGCTCTCTGGCGCTCGGTATCGGGCTCGAAGCATTGGATTGCGCTCGGGCTTATTTACAAGAGCGCGAGCAGTTCGGCAAACCGTTGGCCCAGTTCCAGGGTTTGCAGTGGCAGTTAGCGGATAAATTTACCGAGATGGAGGCCGCCCGTCTGTTGCTGTTACAGGCTGCATGGCAAAAGGATGCCGGCAAGCCATTCGGGCCTGCAGCGTCCATGGCAAAACTGTATGCTTCTGAAAAGGCCAATGAAGCCTGTTACGTTGCCCTGCAAATGCATGGTGGTGTTGGTTACACTCGTGAGTTTCCACTTGAGCGGATGGCGCGCGATGTGCGTATCACCACTATTTACGAGGGTACCAGTGAAATTCAGCGCTTGATTATTGCCCGTCATCTACTGGAAGGCGTGCGCTAACTCGCGAGTATCGGCCACACTCGCAATAACAAAGCCCCAGTAGCCGCTCCCGGCTGCTGGGGCTTTGTGGTTTGTAGGGTAGGCCACGGTTCCCGTTTCAAAGATTTTAAGGAGGGTCGGATTTTGAATCCTCAGACTGACACACCCCAAAGACACGCGTGGCTGATCGGGGCGCGGGAGGCCATCCCGTTGCTTGGTGGATATATCCCCGTGGCGATTTCCTTTGGTCTGATCGCGGTGCAGTCCGGGTTTACTGCGTGGGAGTCGGTACTGATATCCACGCTCGTTTACGCCGGTGCATCCCAATTCCTGTTTGTCGCTATGGTCGCTGCCGGTGCGCCGCTGTGGTTTGTGGTGGTAATGACTTTGTTGATCAATGCGCGGCACGTGGTCTACGGGCCGAATATTGCGCCCTGGCTTTCAGGAAGCCGATGGTGGCCCTGGCTGATGCACGGATTGACCGATCAGATTTTCGCGCTGTCCCATGTGCGCCTGCCCCAGCTCCGAGCCGATGAACGGATGGGATGGTATATCGGTGTTTCTGTAGTTGCATGGTTCAGCTGGATTGGCGGGACGGCACTGGGGGCTGTTGCTGGCAAAGAGTTAACACAGCGCTGGCCGCTTCTCGGCGAAGTCATGCCGTTTGCTCTGCCCGCGTTGTTCCTGGTTTTACTGGCTCCGAAATTCGCGTCCAGACACTGGGCTATTACTCTTGCTGCAACGGTCACGATCGCACTTTCCTTTGCCGTGTTCGGTATGAAAAACGCCGCAATTCCAATTGCTGCCTTGTGTGGGGGGCTGGTGTATTACGGTCTTAATATCTTGGTGCGCGACAAAATTTACCGCGCTGGTGGGGGAGAGAATGGGTAGCGAACTCTGGTTTGCGCTAATTGCCACTGCGCTGGGCACCTTCTTGATGCGGGCACTGCCGCTGATGTGGATGCGTCGACACCTCATGCGAAAACAGGTCGCCAATTCGCTGGATGCAATGCCTGCATGGCTTACGGTGCTCGGACCGCTGATGATTTCCGCGATGTTTGGCGTGTCGCTGGTGCCATCGACAATCAACCCCGTCAGCTGGTGGGCAACAGGTTTCGGTGTGCTGGTTACCTATGTTGTGTGGCGCTATACCCACTCGCTAGGCTGGCCGGTGTTTGCCGGTGTCGCCGCATACGGGGGCATCGTACTGATGGTCGGCGCTGGCTTTTGATCGGGATTGCGGCGTACAGATCACCCTGGATGTAATTCGTGCACAGATAGACGGTGGCGTTGGCCGCAGCAACCGGCAAGCGCTACTACACTCTGCGTATTAAGACCTGATTGTGAGAAGACTGAATTTTCGATGTCGAGTCACCTAATCGCGCTGCTAAAAACCTGGTATCCGTTGCGGGATCGTTGCGACTGGGTATTGGGCAGCGTCTATAAAACCGAAGGCCCCTGCTACCGAAAAGCGGGCGCTATGATGCTGTTCAGTTCCGATGGGCACCAGCTCGGTATGCTGAGTGGTGGTTGCCTCGAATCAGATATTCACCAGCAGGCCCGCCGGGTCATGCACAGCCGGCGGGCGGTTACCCTGACCTATGACGGCAGTGATGAAGACGACCTGTCGTTCCAGCTTGGGATCGGGTGTGGTGGTACCGTACATATCCTTTTGCAGCCGGTGTATCAGGAGAATCTCTACCTTCATCTGGACCAGCTGCATCAGGCACTGCAATCATTCCGCTCCGGTTATTTTTATCAATTGATACCGGGTAGTGATGGTTCGGTGTGCACCCGCTTTATGGGCAACGATCCCGTGGAGCGGCGTTCTTTTCGGGGCAGTGCGCAGCTCGTGGAAGAGGGCACAACTCTCTGGTTGTGCACCGCGGTTTCACCGCCACCCCACCTACTGATTGTTGGTGGTGGAATTGATGCTCGCCCACTGGCAGCGATGGGACACCAATTGGGCTGGCGTATCAGTGTCTGGGATTCTCGTCCAGCCAATGGGCGGCGAGAGTATTTTCCTCATGCCGATGAACTTCTAAGCTGTCCGGTAGAAGAGTTACAAGACTTCGCCCGTAATCAGCAGGTCAACGCAGTGGTGTTAATGAGTCACAATATTGCACTGGATGCTGCGGCTTTGTCGGTTCTACACGAGGAGTCGCTGTTGTATCTCGCACTGCTTGGCCCGCACAACCGCCGGGACCGCGTCGTTCGTGAGGCCGGCCTCGAATCGAACCAAACACAGCAAAAGATATCCGGTCCAGCGGGCCTTGAAATCGGTGCGGACCTCCCGGAAACCATCGCGCTATCCATTCTCGCTGAGTGCCAGGCTGTGTTGAATCAGGGAAGCGGGCGATCTATCAGCGGTACGCTTACCCATGTCTGAGCTCCGAATTGCGGCACTTATTATGGCTGGCGGTGCGTCGACGCGATTCGGTGGCTGCAAGCATCTGGCTGATGTCGATGGCCAGCCCATGCTGCTACGGGCTATTCACTGTGTTCGGGAATTGGTCACGGATACCTACGTGGTTACCGGAGCGTGGCACCGTGAAATCAGCAAGGCCTTGTGCCACGAGCGCCGCGCCGGTGTGACACTCGTACGTAACGCCGAGTGGCAAAGGGGGCTGGGTACGGCAATCGCCACAGGGGTAGGTGCACTTGAGGCCGAGTATGACGGGGTACTGATTACCCTTGCGGATCAGGTGGCCGTTACCCGAAAAGATATCCGGGCACTCCTCTCGCAATTTGAAGGGGATAATATGGCCTGTGGAGTTTACGCGGGAAGCCGGGGAGTGCCGGCTATATTTGGTGCTCAATATTTTGCTCTTCTTGAGCGCCTCTGTGGTGATCAGGGGGCGCGGTCAATACTGAATACTGCGGAATTCCCAATTGCCGAGTGTGAAATGCTGCGCGCTGCCATTGATATAGACACGCACCAGGACCTTGTTCGTTGGCACGAAAACTAGTGGTCCATACGAAAAGTTGTGTAACTGTTCGCTTCGCCAAAGTGCCCAGCTCTGCGTTGAGAAAGCTTGAAATAGAACCACTATTCCTGCGCTTTCTCGCCTTGATCTGAACACTTTGGCTGTGCTCCTTAGTTACCGAACTTTCCGCATGGACCACTAGGGAGCCATCGAATCGGACGTTTCCGAGCATACTCACCTGCGGCCTCCTGGCACAAATCTCCTCCCACTATTTCGCTGTGGGAAATTTATCAAACCTGATTAATTCCTCACGCTTATCGCATCGACGACCTAAGGTAATCCGGGAAATGGTGCCGAAGTACTACTTTATGCAATACCGGGACTCTCCCTGGGTGGAACCGTGGTATTGACGGATAAGGGCGAAAAGTTAACGGTTTTGACGCTAACCCTTTCTCCGAGAAAGAATAAAATTTGATCTTCGAAACAAACTTGGATGATTAGCAATGCGACGTTCTGCACTTAAACTGGCTTTACCGCTATTCACGCTTATGGCGTGTTCCGCAAATGCGGAGACGTTTACCCTGAATAGTAGTGATATCTCTCACGGCGAATTCATGAATAAGCAGCATGAATTCCAGGGGTTTGGTTGCAGTGGCGATAATGCCTCACCGCAACTGTCCTGGAAGGGCGCTCCGGAAGGCACCGAAGCGTTCGCGTTGATGGTCTACGACCCGGATGCGCCGACGGGCAGTGGCTGGTGGCACTGGCAGCTGATCAATATTCCTGCTTCGGTAAACAGCCTTCCGGCTGGAGCAGGCGATCCAGGTAAGAAACTGGCGCCAGACGGAAGTGTCAGTATCGCCAATGACTACGGCGTAAAGGGATTTGGTGGCGCCTGCCCTCCGCAAGGCCATGGTGTACATCGATATCAGTTCACTTTGCACGCTCTGTCGAAAAAACTCACCCTTCCTGAGGGCGCATCTGGAGCCCTGGCTGGCTATATGGTGAAGGCGCACTCTCTGGCTTCCACGAACATAGAAGCCCTGTACGAGCGTAAATAAACAGCCAAACTCTCCAGTGCTTGGAAGACTATTTCTTGCTTAGGTGACAGGGTGCTGTAGAATTTTGCCGTATCACTGCTCGTAGGAAGCCTTTCCTGCGTCTTCGCTTGAGATGATGGTTTATCTCGGCCACTCGGTGGTGTTATTCCAATGGATGGACAGGAAGCGTTGTGGTTTCAGGTAATTTAATGGGGCAGGGGTCTCTCTCGCACGAAAAGCTTAAGGATATGGCAAGAACCGCTGTTGGCGGTAGCGCTGTCCTGCCATTTTCCGTTTATTCTTCGGTCAAGGAACAGCGCTTGGCCAATGTTCCCGTTATTAAGCCGCTACTTATCTTTATTCTTGGTGGCACTAAGCTCCTGGGAAAGGAAAAGGAGAAGTGCCCCTCAGGAAGTTTTGTATTCCTCTCCAATAGCCCCGATGTGGATATGAGAAATATCCCCAATAGCGATAATGAGTATTTTGCTGTATTGCTGGAGTTTGATTATTCTGACTTCAGTCAGTTTGGGCACAAGCCGAAGAGTTCTAAGAAGTATTTCCAGGGGGAGATTGATAGATCATTAGGTTTGGCTCTCGGTCAGCTGATAGAGTTTTCGACTCAGGTGCCACATGAGGCCCTGAAGTTTCGCAAGCAAGAGCTATTGAACTTAATCTACTTGTCTGGTCACGAAGAGGTTTGCGCTATAGCCGAGCCTCCGAGTTTGAGTCACCAGGTTTATGAAATAATCAACCGTGATATCTCGGAAGATTGGGGCGTCGATCGACTATGCACGATTTTGTGTATGAGCGAATCGACATTGCGCCGGAAGTTGAAGGCCGAAAACACCAGTGTCCAGGATATTAAGAATCGAACCAAGCTCGGCTTCGGCTTGCATTTGGTGCAAAGTACTATCGAGCCCATCGGAATCATCGCTGAACGATGTGGCTATCAATCACAATCCCGATTTACCGATCAGTTCAAGATGTTGTTTGGTATGACGCCGAGCGAGCTGAGAAAAACGCGATAGAAGGATTAGGGTGAAAATTTGCCGGTTTTATGGGTTTTGGGGTGCGCCAACTCTTTTAGCGTGATTCGTGCATATCTACCCGCCAATGAGATACGCTCGCGAACAGCAGCGCTGCTTAATCAGCGCTGCTTTCCGGGTATTCGATGACCGAAATATAGTAAGTCACCCAATTTTCAAACTGCTGAATCTCTACCTCGTCATCTAACCGCTTTCCCAGTATTGCGCGCGCAACGGGGGAATCCATTGATATCAATCCTTCCTTTACGTTGAACTCATCCGGGCCGACAATACGGTACTTCACGGTATTGCCATCTTCGTCTTCCAGCGTCACCCAGGCGCCGAAGAATACTTTTTCCCGGTCTTCGGGAATACGGTCGACCACGGTTATTTCTTCGAGTCGTTTTGTGAGGAAGCGGACACGACTGTCGATTTCTCGCAGCCGCTTCTTGCCGTAGATATAGTCCGCGTTTTCACTGCGGTCTCCGAGTTTTGCTGCATCGCTCACGGCCTGGGTAACTCGCGGGCGTTCAACTTCCCAGAGATGTTTTACCTCTGCACGCATACGCGCTGCCCCTTCTGCTGTTATATAGCGAGAGCCGCGTGGCCGCGGTGGGCGCCAGCGGCCCATCAGGGCTTTGCCTCTAAATTGTCGATTGCGATCCCCGGGCCAGCTTTCGGCAGCGGGAAATCAAAGATGCGGCTGTAAAATTCCAGCTCACCTTCCAGTGCCATTTTGATACTGCTCGCCGAGCGGAAACCATGTCCTTCGTCTTGGAATGTAATGTAGGCCACTGGAGTACCGCGTTCGCGCAATGCGTTTACCATGGTTTCCGCTTGGTTCGGTGGCACGACTTTATCTTCCATGCCCTGGAAGAAAATCACCGGACACTGCAGCTGTTCAATATGGTTGATGGGGGAGCGTTGCCGATAAATGTCTGTGGCCTCTGGCCAGGGGCCGACCAGATTGTCGAGATAGCGAGACTCAAATTTATGTGTATCCTGCGCGAGGGTACTCAGATCGCCGATACCGTAGTGGCTTGCACCTGCGGAAAATGTGTTATGGAAGGTGAGGGCGGCCAGTACGGTGTATCCCCCGGCGCTGCCACCTTTGATGAGCAGCCGCTCAGGATCGGCGAGTCCCTGTTCTACGAGATATTCCGCTCCGGCACAGACGTCCTCGACATCGAGCAGGCCCCAGTTGTTTTTCAGTCGATCGCGGTAGGCGCGACCGTAGCCGGTACTGCCCGAATAATTGACATCCAGTATGCCGAAACCGCGGCTTGTCCAGTATTGGACCTTCAGGTTGAGGCCGGCGGAGGTTGATCCGGTAGGGCCGCCGTGGCCGAATACGATTAGGGGTGGCTTCTCGTCCGGGCATCCGCGGAAATTCGGATTGTGCGGCGGATAATAAAAACCATGTACCTCGCGTCCGTCTTTTTCAAAGGTCACTGACTGTGCTGGCGAAAAATTGGCTGCATCTATGGGGGATGAGCTACTGCTGAATACGGTTTGTATGTCGCCAGACTCTCCGGAATACAGGTACACAGTGGGGAACTCGATTGCACTGCTGCCAATAAAGAGCGCCTGGTTTTGCTCGCAGCGGACGCTTTCGAAGTCACATCCGGGGTGCTCCACTAGGGTGTGTGTGCCGCGTTTCAGGTCAATACGTGCGAGCTGCCAGCGTCCGCTTTCAGTAAATGTGCAGAACAGGGTATCCCGGTCCAGAAAGCCGTAGGTGGACATGCTGAAAACCCATTGGGGTGTGGCGAACTCTGCGGCCTTTTCCCAAAGAGGGGTGTCGCTGCCGGTCCAGTAAATATTCCACCAGTTGTTTTTGTCGGAGACGTAATACAGGTCACCGGCTGGCGACCATTGTGGCTGGAAGATGGACTCGCCTGTGCTGCCGGCTACTTTTTCGATTTTGCTAACGGCGCCATCCCGATTAAGTTCCGCAAGCATTAGCTCCGTGGCGTCCCAGGGCATATCCGGGTGGTGCCACTGCAGAAAGCTCAGTTGCTTTCCATCGGGGCTGAGGCTGGGTGAGGCGTAAAAGTCAGCACCTTCGGCGAGCACTGTGTAGTGGAGCCGTGTGCTGTCTCTCTCGTGATTTTGTTCGCCTTGCCGCTCGGCGTCATCCAGATCAATGGCGATCAATTGCGCCACTGGCTCTTGATCCGGGTTTGATTCATCTTCCAGGACACAGATCAATCGATTGTGGTGATGGTCCAGTTGCAGATCAGCGTAATGAAAGGGGCCCTCAGGGGTCACCGCTTCTGGTGTCTGGCTATCCAGTGCCATCCTGTATATACGCTGGTCGGCGGCGAGTACAAAATATACCGCGCCGTTTCCTACGGTATAGGCGCCGCCGCCATATTCGTGTGCTTTGGAGCGAACGCTCAGCGGCGCTGGAATCAAATCCCGTTTGCGTATGTTATCCGGTTCGTCGATCTCACATTGCACCAGTACCGAGCGGCCTTTTTCTGCGGGGCGGGATTCCAGCCAGTAGGCTTTTCCATCAAACAGTCGTACTTCACTCAGACGTACGTTGCCAGCTGTGAGGAGGTCGGCGTTGATTGCCGACTGCCAACTTCCATAGGGGGCCTCTTTCTGTGTCGAATCGGGTGCTTTGTCGGTTTTATGATCACTTCTGGACAAGCTGGTTCTCCTATCGCCCGGAATATTTCTTTGCGTCATTGTACGCCGGTCGAACCGGCCGGCAAGAGGCGCTGTTTCGCCAATTGCGATTGTGCTACGCTCGGCCATACCCTAGAAAACCAAGCAAGTGCTTGGTCGGCTTTGTGCGTCAAATGACGGGTTGCGCGGGTCTTTGTATCTTGTGTTTCTTGTAATGTTGCATGCTCAACATAGCTGGCCAAACCTGCGTCTGCCGGGAGATCCGCAATGTCTGAGTCATCGCCCGCCGCCACATTGGCTTCGTCCGATGAGGTGGTAATTACCTGTGCTTTAACCGGCGTCCTTACCAATCCCGCTCAGTACCCGGTACCGGTGACGCCACAGGAAATGGCTGCTTCTGCAAAGGAGGCTTTCGATGCCGGCGCTTCCGTCATGCATATCCATTTTCGTGTACAGGAGCCGGGCAAGGGGCATTTGCCGAGCTGGGACCCTTCGGTTGCGCGGACCATTGCCGAGGCTATTCGCGAATCCTGCCCTGGCGTTATCTTGAATTTCACCACCGGAACCATTGGTCGTGATCAGCGGGGTGCGCTGGATTGCCTGCGCGCCGGGAAGCCCGAGATTGCTGCGTGTAATGCGGGGAGTCTCAACTACCTTAAGGCCCGCGCCAGTGGCGAATGGGCGTGGCCGCCCATGCTGTTTGAAAACAGCGTGGAGAAGGTGGAGGAGCTGCTTGACGTGTGCCGAACAGTGGGGATACGTCCGGAGTTCGAGTGCTTCGATGTCGGTATAGTTCGGTCTGTTGGGATGTTTTCCGACGTAGGCATGGTCGCGCAACCGAATTACAACCTGGTGATGGGGGTAGCTTCCGGCATGCCCGCAGACAGTGATCTGCTGTCTATTCTGCCTCGTTATATGAAGCGCGGTGCGCTGTGGCAGAGCACACTGATTGGTCGTGAAGAAATCTGGCCCGTACATCGTAGAACCGCAGAGCTCGGAGGGCACTTGCGCAGTGGAATGGAAGACACATTCTATTTACCCTGCGGTGAACGCACCCGTGGAAATGGCGACTTGATCGAGGCTCTGGTTCAGGTGGCGGAGCAGGCCGGTCGCACCGTTGTGTCTCCTGAACGGGCACGGCAGATTTTTCTCTAGGGCGAAACTGAATACGCTGGAAATGCCTCTCGGTGCGCGGGGTTGGTCGTTAATCGGTGCGACATACAGTGAATGGCTGGCCCTTTGCAAGATATGCAACGCCGTTCTCTGCAACTGCTAGTCTTAGATTGATTGCGCTATTCGGCGCCAGTTGGTTAAGACACTTTCGGAATATTCCGGAACCGGTTCATAGCGGTGGAGTGGAGTATGCAGGGTATTTGGGATAGCTTGGCTGCACTGGTGAACTGGGGGAACAGTCTGACCTGGGGCGGTCTTTGGGGGATCTGGTGGCTGGGCATCCTGATTGCCGCGCTGCTGCCAGCTGGCCTCTATTTCACCATTCGTACCCGCTTTATTCAGTTTCGTGCCTTTGGCCATATGCTGCGAGTAATGGCGCGCAGCTTTCGCAAAGAGCACGATGGCTCGGTTTCATCCTTTCAGGCATTTGCCACCAGTGCGGCAGCTCGTGTCGGCACGGGCAATATCGCTGGCGTCGCGGTAGCGATTACCGCTGGCGGACCCGGTGCCATTTTCTGGATGTGGGTCGTTGCCATGGTCGGTATGGCGACGAGTTTCATCGAAAATACCCTGGCACAGGTATTCAAAGAACAGGGGGAGACGGCAGGGACTTTTCGTGGCGGCCCGGCCTACTACATTGACAAAGGGCTGGGGCACCGTTGGAAGTGGCTTTCCGTTGTTTTTTCCGTTTTTCTGATTATCTGCTTTGGTTTCTTTTTTAATGCGGTACAGGCCAACGCCATGTCGGAGGCGATACACGCAGCCTGGGGTGTCAATCCTATGCTGGTGGGTGCGCTGATCGCCGTACTGGCCTCATTGATCGTTTTTGGCGGGATCAAGTCCATCGGCAAATTTGCCGGGGTTGTGGTGCCGGTTATGGCATTGATCTACATCGCGATTGCCGTTGTTATCATCCTGATGAATTTTTCCCGTGTACCGGAAGTGTTCGGCCTGATCTTCAGCAATGCATTTGGGATGCAGGAGGCGGGGGCCGGTGCCTTTGGGGCTGTAGTGGCAAATGGTATAAAGCGAGGCCTGTTTTCCAATGAAGCGGGTATGGGGTCGTCCCCGAATGTGGGCGCGGTTGCCGATGTGAAACACCCGGTGGTTCAAGGTTATGTGCAGATGGCATCCGTGTTCCTGGATACCATGATGATCTGCAGTGCCACCGCGGCCATCATTCTGCTGAGTGATGTCGAGCTGGGCGGGATGGTAGAAGGTGTAACCCTCACTCAGGCGGCACTAGCCAGTGAAGTGGGTGAGTGGGGCAGCAGTTTTATTGCGCTCGCACTAATTTTCTTTGCTTTTACCTCTATTATCGCCAACTACTACTACGCGGAAACCAATATCTTTTATCTGTGGCACTCACGGGTATCTATTGCGTGTTATCGGTTTCTGTATATTGGCTTTATTCTATTCGGTGCCTGGGTGGCCTGGAGCGGGAGCTCGGGCAACTTTCAGTTGCTGTGGAACATGGCCGATATGTCCATGGGTTTTATGGCCAGCGCTAACTTGCTTGCGATACTGCTGTTGTCCGGCGTTGCTATCAAAGTGTTTGCGGACTATGAGGCACAGCGGGACCGCGGTATCGATGAGCCTGTATTCGATGCGCGCGAACACGATATTCGCGGAATCGAAAGTGATGTCTGGGGTGGCGGTCCGCATGTTCCCGGTGAGCACGACTGACCCACTACTAGCTGGCGCGCCTATTTTTTAGCGCCGACAGTGTCACCCATTCAAAGGTGTCAACTCCTGGTCGCTCTCGATCATGACCAGCGCCTGGCCGGTTTTAATTTGGTCACCGACATTGCCTGAAATGGAGCGCACGATCCCGTCGCAGTCCGATCTCAATGCATGCTCCATTTTCATCGCTTCCATGGTTGCCACGAGGTCTCCACGTCGGACCCGGGTGCCCACCTCTACGCAAACCTCGATCAGGCTACCCTGCATCGGCGCCCGAATTTCGCCGCTACCCTCCAATTCAGTACCCCGGGCCGGGGTGTAGGTCTCATCGGTGAATTCCCATTGTTGCCCCGCAAAGATCAGCGTAAGCAGCGCGTTTGCCCGATACCACTGAGCCGACACCTGCTGCCCATTGATCAATACAGGCTGTTTTTTCGCGGAGGCGGCGTGCAGTGGCTGGGGGACGGCGATGTGAATGGTTTCACCGGATTCGCCGTCCAGTTGATATTCGCCATTCCCTGCTGATCTTAGGCGAAACGGGGTGACGGCTTCCCCGTCGGAAATCAGGTATTGCCGGGGAGCGGGGTAGCCTCCACTGTGCCAATTGGCGCGACCTTTGTGCAGGTCGACCGGTGATAGTGTGAGGTGGTGGAGTAATGTGACAGCGAGTGCCCTGGCGGTTTGCCCAGACGATTCAGATGCGGACCTTGCAGTAAATTGTGTGGTAATAAAGCCTGTATGAGCACCGCCACTAGCGAACGTGGAGTCCTCAAGGATCTGTTTTAGAAAAAAGCGATTGTTGCGCGGGCCAATGAGCGGGAGGTTGTCCAGCGCCTCGACCAGGTGGTTACGTGCCTGCAAACGGCTTTCTCCCCAGGCCATCAACTTCCCCAGCATGGGATCGTAGTAGGGGGAGATGTTCAGGCCTGTCTTTAGTCCGTGATCAAATCGGACTCCGGCGGTAGCGGATATGCTGCCCTCGGCTAACGCACCCGAAGGCTCCCATGCCTGAATAATGCCACTCTGGGGAAGAAATTCGTGCTCTGGGTCTTCTGCATAAAGGCGTACTTCGATCGCGTGGCCGCGCAACATCACGTCTGATTGTGCGAGGGGGAGGGGTTCTCCGCGAGCAATGGCCAACTGCCACGCGACCAGATCGGTACCTGTGATCAGTTCTGTCACGCCGTGCTCTACCTGAAGCCGGGTATTCATCTCCAGGAAATAGAAGTTTTCATCAGCGTCCAGTAAAAACTCGACGGTGCCGGCTCCGGTGTACTGGCACGCTTGTGCGAGGGCGACCGCCGACTGGCCCATTCTTGCTCGCAGCGCCGGGCTGACTGCGGGTGATGGAGCCTCTTCCACCATCTTCTGATGGCGACGTTGCACTGAGCAGTCCCGCTCGCCGAGGTGGATGCAGTTTCCCTGTTGGTCCGCAAAAATCTGAATCTCGATATGTCGGACCTGGCTCAGGGCTTTTTCCAGAATGACTTCGTCGCTGCCGAATGCGGCAAGGGATTCTGATCTCGCCGACTTGAGCTGTGCATCGAATGCCTGGGAGTCCTCGGCGATACGCATTCCGCGCCCTCCGCCACCCGCTGCGGCCTTGAGCATCAGAGGGTATCCGATTTTGTTGGCCTGGCGGCGCAATTCCGCCGTATCGTCACTGCCCTGATAACCCGGAATACACGGCACCCCGGCAGAAATCGCAAATTCTTTCGCACGACTCTTATTCCCCATCAGTTCGATGACTTCGGCAGATGGCCCAATAAACGTCAGCCCGGCCTTTTCACAGGCGCGGGCAAATTCGGCATTTTCTGACAGGAATCCATAGCCGGGGTGAACACAGTTGGCGCCACCACGCAGTGCGGCATCGATAATTTTTTCAATATCCAGATAGGATTCTTGTGGGGTGTTACCGCCAATGGGTATCGCGATATCAGCAGCCTTAACATGAGGCGCTTTCCTGTCGGCATCGCTAAAAATGGCCAATGTGGAATAGGCGTGTTGCTTTGCCGTGCGCATGATGCGCAAGGCGATTTCCCCGCGATTGGCGATCAGCAATTTGGGCATGAAGTGGCTCCCTCTCACGGAAATCCGGTTGTGCGTCAGTCGTGGCTTATCAGAAGAGTCCGGCCAGCAGGACTTAGTTGTTGCTTTTCTTGCGTGACGGCAGAATGCCCATCAACTTGCAGATAATCCCCAGCATGACTTCGTCGGCACCTCCGCCGATGGAGGTGAGCCGCAAGTCGCGGAAGGCGCGATTGATTGAAGTTTCTTCCATGTACCCCATGCCGCCCCAAAATTGCAGGCACTGATCCGGGATACTGCGAGTAAGGCGACCGGACTTGAGCTTCGCCATGGAGGCTAGCGTGGTTACATCTTCTCCGTTTACATAGGCAGAAATGGCGCGGTAAGTCAGTGCCCTGAGGCATTCGACTTCAGTCTGCATTTCCGCCAATGCGAAGTGTATGGTCTGATTGTTTAGCAGCGGTGCGCCGAAGGCTTCACGCTCCCGAACATAGTCGATCGTTGACGTGACGCAGTTTTCCAGGCCCATCAGGGTCAAGGCGGCGCCGGCGAGCCGCTCCTCCTGAAATTGCAGCATTTGAAGCAAGAAGCCACTGCCTTCATCGCCAATGCGGAAGCGCTTGGGTACCCGTACATTGTCGAAGTATACGGGCGCGGTTTCCGAAGCGCGCATACCCAGTTTGTGTAGTCGCTCACCGACAGTGACCCCCGGGGAATTCGACGGAACGACGATCAGTGACTTGTTACTGTGGGCCTTGTCGCCGCCAGAATTGACCAGCGTGCAGAAAAAATCGGCCTGGGGTGCATTGGTGATCCACATCTTGCTGCCATTGATCAGGTAGTCATCCCCATCCGCGGTTGCCGTTGTGGAAATTGCCGAGACATCTGACCCGGCACCAGGTTCTGATACCGCGATAGAGGCGATCGCTTCGCCCCGTATTGCCGGTGTCAGAAATTCGTCCTGTAACTCCCTGCTGGCAAATTTCGCCAGCGCCGGGGTGGCCATGGATGTTTGAACGGAAATTGACAGTGGCACTCCGCCACAGTGGGCCGCGCCCAGGGCTTCGAGGAAAACGGCTTCATAACTGAAATCGAGTCCCAGTCCACCGCAATAGTCTGGTTTGCTAATACCCAGCAGGCCGAGCTCGCCGAGACGCTTAAAAATATCGCGGATTGGAAAGTGGCCAGCCAATTCCCATTCTTCAACGTGGGGATTCAGTTCCTGATGTACGAACTGCTGGACCGTCCGCTGCAGTTCCCGGTGCTGGTCGGTGATGATCATTGTGCGCTTTCCTGTGTATTAGAACCTGGCCACGCCGAAGCTGTTGTCTCTCGGCGTTTTACTTTCTGCTTCTTGGCAGATATCCAGTAGCAGACCGAGAAGTGTGCGGGTATCGCGGGGATCGATAATGCCATCGTCCCACAGGCGTGCTGTGCATGAGAGAGCATCTGACCCCGCATCCATAAACGCCGCGGTATCATTTTCCAGTTTGTCCAACGCAGCTTTGTCCACTGTCCCGTTACGTTGCATTTTTTGTTCGCTCACGATGCGCATGACTTTACCTGCCTGCGCTGCCCCCATCACCGCGGTGCGAGCATTGGGCCAGGCGAAGATGAAGCGCGGGTCGAAACCGCGCCCGCACATGGCATAGTTGCCTGCGCCATAGGAGCCGCCGACAACAATGCTGAGCTTGGGAACGCCTGCGTTGGCGACCGCCTGAATCAGTTTAGAGCCATGCTTGATGATGCCATCCCGTTCGACATCGGTGCCGACCATAAAACCTGTGGTGTTGTGGAGGAACAGCAGGGGGATGGCGCTCTGTTCGCACAGCTGGATAAACTGCGCGGCCTTGTTTGCGCCTTTGGGCGTTATCGGGCCATTGTTGCCAATCACGCCGACCACATGCCCCTGGATACGGATATGTCCACAATAGGTTTGCTGGTCGTATTCCGGCTTGAACGGCAGTGCGGCAGAAGCATCTGCGATGCGCGCGATGATTTCGTCTACCAGGTAGGGAACGCGACTGTCGGCAGGGACAATTCCCAGTAGCTCTTCGGGGGCGTATAGCGGCTCATTCCAGGTTTGCGGAGCAAGACTTTGCTGTTGAGTGGGCAGGGCGGCGACCACTTCCCGTGCGATACGGATTCCGTCGCGATCATCTTCCGCCAGATAGTCGCCAGTTCCGGCGATTGACGCGTGCATTTCTGCACCGCCTAATTCTTCTTCGCTGGCAATTTCCCCGGTGGCGGCCTTCAGTAGCGGCGGCCCGGCCAGGAACATACCTGACTGATTGCGGACCAGGATCACGTAGTCGGACAGTCCGGGCTGATAGGCGCCACCGGCGGTGGCATTGCCGTGTACCACGGTGATCTGCGGTATGCCCGCCGCGGACAATCGCGCCTGGTTGGCGAATCCGCGCCCGCCGGGGGCGAAGGTCTCATTCGCGTACATCAGGTTAGCGCCGCCGCTTTGCGCGAGAGTGATCAGCGGCAGTTGGTTTTCACGGGCAATTTGCTGGACTCGTAGCGCCTTCTCCATGCCTGCCGGAGAGATAGTCCCGCCCTTTACCGCGTAGTTGTCGACCCGCACCAGACAGCGCCGTCCGCTGACTACCCCAATGCCACAAATAGCCCCGCCGCCGGCTCCGGTGCCATCGTGGTCGTCGAACATGCGGTAACCCGCCATTGCGCACAGTTCAATAAACGGCGCACCCGGGTCGAGTAGGTGGCTCAGCCGCTCTCTTGGCAGTAGCAGCCCGCGCTCGTGGTACCGATCGGCCTTGGCGTTCTCTGCGTCGATTACCCGTTGCGCTGCGCTGTGGTATCGCCCGAGCGCAGCGAGCATCGCATCGGAGTTGCGCTGGAATTCTTCACTTGCGCTGGAGATCTTTGGTGTAACGGGTTGCATAGATGACACCGTCCGGAAATAATGCCTCAACGCTACCAAGCAAGCGCTTGGTTATCAATAGCCAATATCGTTGCAGACAGATTGTGTGCCAGCAGAAAGAGGAGATCCCCAATTGGTATACGGAGATGGAGTGGGCGACAGCGGTTCTGCTGGGAACTCGCTAGGCGACACCGGACGAAAAACTGGGAGAAAGCCGGTACGTGGTTCCGCCAGAGGGTCGGCAAGAAAGCCCGTGAAGAAGCGAACTGACACAAGCAAGGCACTTTCCAGGCTGGTAGCGGCCGGAGACGTGAGTGACCCTGCCAGTCCGAGGGGCCGGCTGCTTACTGCGGCAGCCCAGTATTTTCAGGACAAAGGCTTTGCCCGCACTACCGTACGAGATATTGCTGCAGAAGTTGGGATCCTCTCTGGAAGTATTTTTCACCACTTCAGAAACAAAGATGAGATCCTCTGTCAGGTGATGCTCGAGGTTACACGGGTAGCCCGGGCGCGTATGGCGGCCGCGGTTTCGGAGGAGCAAGATGCGCGGGGCAGGCTTCTTGCGTGCATCCGTTGCGAATTGGAGGCAATCCATGGATTGGCCGTGCCGGGCTTCTCGATTCTTGTGAGCGAATGGCGCAGTTTGTCGGCGGACAATCAGCGAGCAGTGCTCGCGGAGCGCCAGAGTTACGAGGCCATCTGGATCTCTGCACTGAATGACCGGCCGGAGGGGGCTGGCATCGCTGATGCTTCGCTGGCCCGCAAGCTGTTGTTGGGGGCCCTGGCTCACAGTCATACCTGGTTCAAGCCTCGCGGTCGCGGGTTGTCGCTCGATGCTCTGTCGGAGCAGGCGTTGTTGATGGTCTGGCATAACGGCTGACACACTTTCGGTGAGACCCCGTTCCGTGCAGCTCTGTGATGGCAGTTGGTAAACCTGTACCCCGTTGAATACATGCAAGTTCCCTGAGAACCAGTGCGCAATCAGGTGCACCGGAATCTTTTACTCTCTCGCCGAATGGCAGCCGGTGGCTGTCGTAGATTCCCGGGGTGCGATGGCGCGCCCTGGGGGGTAAGGGGTTAAAAAGGGATCTTCGGGGGCAAATCATGCCGGGACAGGAAAAGTTTCAGATTGTATCTGCGGGCAAAGTCTTGCGATCCAGAAACCCCGATGAGGTCCTGGCGCAAATGTCCAATGCCTTTTCGATCAGTGCGCCGCAGGCGCGCAAGCTATTTTTGAAAGGCTGGGTCATCAAGGATGAACTCTCTCCCGGGCAGGTTGTGCAATATCGCACGCAATTACATCAAATGGGGTTGAAAATAGAAGTTCACCCCGCGGGCAAATTTGATAACAGAGCGATTCTGGCGCGACTGAAATTTGCCAAGCAGCGACAGGAGCGCAAGACGCAGCCGGGCGCAGTAGCCGCGCTAAAGAAAGTGCCCGGTAGCCTGCCGGAGGGGATTGCGGAAAAAGCAACGACAGTCCCTTTATCTACCCCGGCAACCGGTGCCAAATCGGGTGAGCCTACACGCACCCTGAAAACAGCCCCTCCGGTAAAGGCCAGTGCGGTGAAACCCGCGCCAGAAAAAGCGGGGCGGGACACAAACAAATCTGAACAAAAGGACGGCGCTGCCCGGGCCCAGCTGCAGGCGTTGTTCTATCCCGGTGCTTCCCCCGAGGCTACCCCGGTGTCGGCGCGGATGACCTTGATTCCACAGATGCTACTTGGTGCTGCAGTACCTGCAGGTTTTGTCGCCTTCGCCATACTGTGTCTTTACCAGTTGGGAAGTGCGCTTCTGTCGTTACCGCTGGCGGTGCTTGCCGGAGAATTCGGGGCGGGTACTCTGGTGGGCAGTGCAATTGCGCTCACGTTAGTACTCTTTGTCGGCGCACTGGTGCTGCATCCTTTCTTTTTTACTCGTCAGTCGAACATACATTCCGGAGCGGGCTCCATGGGTGGTCTCGAGGCTGCACGCCTGGCAAAGCGGGACGCGCCGGGGTTCTTCCTGCTGCTGGACGTATTGCGTGATACCTGCGGCTTGAGCATCGCGAGCAAGCAGAGAGGACCAAGGAACCTCACCTCTGCCAGCGGTGTACTGACAACCGAGGTGCTGGTTACGGCGGGGACTGACATTCGGGTGGTCCGGGAAAGGTTCTCTCAGCCAAAACTGTCACTGGGGCTCGGTGCTGTGGCCACGCTTGACGGAGGGGACCTGGTCGCGCTTATCGCCAGGGCTCTGTGTAACTACAGCAATCGATGGCTCCGGACCGCGCAGGCGATCGCGTTCGGCACCTTCGATCGGCTGCAGGGGATGCAGGACGCTTTGGAGGAGGGCACGACGCTCTTCGGTGCAGACGGTGAAGTCCCGCTTCTGCTAAAGCCCCTGCACAAGGTTTTGGCGATTTGTGGTCGACCGCTGGCACCGGTGGTTGAACGCCTTCAGGGTGTACACCAGCGTTTAAGCGGGCCTTTGGCGCGCAGGCTGGAGGCCCAGGCTGACAAGGCTGCCGGAGAAATGATCGGGGCAGAAGCGTTCCACGGATTTGCGGAACGCTGGAATCGCCTGCTACATGCGGATTTGGTGTGTGGTGAGATCAATCGCGAAGCACAACTACTGGGCAAGCGTTTGGCCAATGTACCGCTGGCGGTACGCTGGATGTATGCAAATATGGATGCGCAAACCCTCAAGGGTATCGATGCAGCCATGGCGGAGGAGACTGACTGCTGGACACGGGAGGAGCCCGCTGGCCACCAGCGTATTGGCGCAGTGGAAGAGCGCCAGGCGCATGCGCAATTGCAGCGGCTGGACTTTTCGCTACAGAAGCTATTTGTGGATTTCACTGAGCTTGCCACCAGGGTTAGTCGGGTCGGGGGCGACGACAGTTGCCGGCCGGTGGAGAACCGGTTGCTACTGGAAATCGACAAGAGTAGCGAGGCCGCACAGCAGGTTCTTGCCCAATACTTCAACCGAGCGATTCCTCGGGACTTTATGTTCCTGCAGCCACCGGGTAACAGCGAACTGGCAGACCTGGATTTGCAGGCCTCGATTGACTGGCTTCGCGGCCGTTTGGTTGACTTGCAGGAGCTTGAGCAGCGGATCGCTCAACTGCAGCTGAAAGGCGCACGCATACAGATTGGTGCGGCGCTGGTGCGGGCAAATGTGCGGATTGACCCCCGTAGCTACGACCTGAGTGGAACAACGCCGGCGGCGACGGACGAATCACGCCAGGATAACCGGGTGCGTATAAAAGAGTGTCTTCAACAGCGGCAGCAGTTGCACAGTATGTTCTATCAGCGGATTACCCGGGTGATTGCGACGATGGTCGTGTCGGACCGCAGCCGCGCAGAGGAGATCGTTTTGCGTCTGCGTACATTTGAGGTATTGCGGGAGCCACTGGCCGCACTCAATCGCTACAACGATGTCGTATGTGAGTTGATCGAGCGTGCTCCCGCCCAGGAACTGCCCACTGCGGTGCTGCAGAAGTACCCGCAGCTGGTTAGCCAGCAAATTCGCCAAATTGAGCAGGGGGCGCAGACCCAGCAAGTGCCGCTAAGCCCGGTACAATTCGAGAAACTGAAATCCTGTGGGGAAGGGGAGTTGATGATACCAACGGCTGTCCGTACCAGTGATATGGTCAGTGCCCTGCAGGCGCTGGAGTTACGCGGCAAGACGGCTAGCGGCGTGGTTATGGATGCGTACCAGGAGGAGCTGGCACAGCTGTTGACTCTCTGCCTCGCAGAAGAGGCGCGCCTCAAGGTAAAGCCACTACGTCTCGCGCACATCTGACCCTTTTCGCAGGGATGTCGGGTGGAGCTCGACCCGCGACGTACTGGACTCTAGACCGCCGGGGGCTCAACCCCCGGCGAGCTTGACGGTATATTTCTTCGCTTCCAACACCGCTTTGATTTCTTCGCGCTTATCGCCTTGAATCTCGATGATCCCTTCCTTGAGCGCACCGCCACAGCCGCAGCGCTTCTTCAGCTCGGCAAGCAGTAGCTTGAGCTCCGCGTCAGTACCGTCTACACCGCGCACGCAGGTCACGCCTTTGCCCTTACGGCCTTTGGTTTCCCGTTGAATCCTTACAATACCGTCGCCCTTGTGGTGCTTCTCCTCCTTGGCGGGCTCTTTGATACGGCCGCGGTCTGTGGAGTAGACGAGTCGGTTCTTTTCGCGCATTTGGGGTTTCCTGCTGGTCGGCGGATCGCGGAATGTCGGAGAAATTCAGGTGGCGAAGCATAGCGGATCCCGGAGCCTAATCAAAAACCGGCATATTCTGCGCCTTCGGTGTCAGCTAGAATGTCTGCAATTGCATTATGGATAACGAGAAGGACCTGATTGCATGCCTCTCACGGGAACCCGCAAGTGGCTGAACGAAGTGATTTTTGGTACCGATACGCCAGCGGGGAAGTATTTTGACGTCGTCCTGATTTGGGCGATTCTCCTGAGCGTGACACTGGTGGTTCTTGCATCGGTGCAAAGCCTGTGGGTTCGCTTCGGCGAAACCTTCTATGTGCTCGAGTGGTTTTTCACGGCTCTGTTTACCCTCGAGTATATGGCGCGGGTGTACTGCGCACGCAACCGCCGGGAGTATGTCACCAGCTTCTATGGTGTCGTAGATCTACTCGCCATTCTTCCAAGTTACCTCGCCCTGATTTTCACCGGCGCCACCTACCTGATGGTTGTCCGCCTGTTGCGGGTATTGCGAATTTTCCGGGTGCTAAAGCTGGTCCGCTACCTCAGTGACGCCAATATCCTGATGCGCTCCCTGTGGCAGGCAAGGCGACGGATTTTTGTCTTCTATACCAGTGTCCTGGTGCTGTGCATCATCTTCGGCAGCATCATGTTTGTGGTGGAAGGGCCCAAGCACGGCTTTACCAGTATTCCGAAAAGCATCTACTGGACCATTGTTACCATTACCACGGTGGGCTTCGGCGACATAACTCCGCATACCCCGCTGGGGCAGGCAATTGCCTCAATGACCATGTTGATTGGTTATTCGATCATCGCCGTGCCCACGGGCATTGTTACCGCAGAGCTGGCCAACGAAATCGGGCGTGAGAAGCAGCTTGCCCGTTGCCACAACTGCGGCAAGGCCGGCCACGATGCAGATGCAGAGTACTGCAAGCAGTGTGGTTACCGCCTGGAAGACTTTGAGGAGCCGGTGGGCGAGGAGCATTAAATCCTGGCTACCCGGTTTTAGTCCGAGTCACCGGGGTAGTGCGCCTTAACAGCCCCGCGGCGATCGGATATCCTTGCGCCCCGTTTCGACGGCCGCGCCCCACATGTGGTGGCGGCCAGAGTCCTTCTCAGATCAGCTCTCTCGATTGGTAAGTATTTCCATGGATATTCAGGGATATTGCGCCCCGGGGTTTGAGGCCCTGTACGATGCTTTTGCGGCAAATTTTCGTGACCACGGCGACGTAGGCGCTGCGTTTTGCGCAGTACAGCACGGAGAGGTTATCGCATCCCTGTGGGCAGGCAGCGCTGACCGGGCGGGAGCGGTTGCCTATCAGGAAGACACCCTGGCGAATGTATTCTCGTCGTCAAAGGGCATACTTGCGCTGATCGCATTGCAGCAGGTTGCCGCGGGCAAGCTGGATCTCGACCTTCCCGTAGCCCATTACTGGCCCGAGTTTGCCGAGGCTGGCAAGTCCAGTGTTACCGGGCGGCAGCTGTTGTGCCACCGCAGTGGCGTTATTGCGTTTCGCGATAAAGTCGCGGATGACCTCATCTATGACTGGAATGCGGCACTCGAACAAGTGGCGAAGACTGCCCCCTGGTGGGAGCCAGGAACACTGCAGGGTTACTCGCCGTTTCTCTATGGTTGGACACTAGGCGGGCTGATTGAAAAAGCCAGCGGCATCGACCTGTGTGACCTGTACCGTAAAGGCATCGGTACCCCGCTGGAACTCGACGGCGGTTTCGGTGCGGTGGGGCACCGCTCTACGCAGATTGCCGATGTGGGTCCGCTGAAAAAGCCGCTTCCCGAGTTGCGCCCTAACGCCATCGGACGCTCAATCAAGGAGGACCGGAAGGGCCCGGTGGCCACGGCGTTTACCAACCCCGTCACCCTGATGATGGGAACCAATGGCGAGCAGTGGCGCGGCGCACTGATTCCGGCAGCCAACGGCCATTTCAGTGCGCGTGACCTGGCTGCGGTGTACGGCGATTTGGCCAGTGAGGATCCGCGCTTGTTATCAGGCGATGTGCTTCGTGAAGCAACTGTCGAGCAGAGTCGTGGCCGCGACGCGATTCTGCAGACGGACGTTGCCTTCGGCTGCGGTTTCCTGAAAGCGGGTACCGCTGAAGACCTGGCATTCGGCGGAGAGAAAGGGTTCGGCCACCCGGGAGCCGGGGGGAGTGTGGGCTTTGCGGACCCGGAAACGGAAGTCGGTTTTGGTTACGTCACCTCTCGTATGGGGCAAAGCCTGTTTATGGATCAGCGTGCCGTAGGCCTGAAAGATTGCCTGTACCAGTTACTGTGAGCCGGTTGCGTGCAGGCACAACCAATTGTCAGCCGTCAGACGGCGACCAAAGAACAATCCAACGGAAGTAAACCCATGAGCGATACCGTTCAACAGCTGGAAGCCCGCGTCGACGAGCTGGAAACCCGCCTGGCATTTCAGGAAGACACGCTCACCCAGCTCAATGACACCATCGCCCGGCAGGATGCCCAGTTGCGCGCACTGCTCGGTCGCCTCAAGGAGGTATCCGACAAGTATCAGGATCTGATGTTCGAAATGAACAAGGGCGACAAGCCCGGTGATGAAAGGCCGCCACATTATTGAGAGGGCCGGCAATCACCAACTCGAATTTCCTATGTCTCAAGTGAACCCCATCACCGGAATGTCATCCGTGGGCAGTACACTTTCAGCGCTGCGCCTTTTTCTACGCGAGTTTCTGGAAATTTACCGTTTTTCCGCTCCTTCCCCCCTGTCAGCCCTTGACAAATTTTTTCCACATAAAAATCTGACCTTTTGAACTGTTCGCGGATTCGCTGGAAATTGGTACGCGGCGCTCCCTTGCATTCATAAATTGTTGATTTTAAAGGAAAAAATATAAAGGGATAAAAAGTGCGCAAATCGCTGGGGGCTAGGAATTGCGCCGCATATCGCGCGGTTTACGATATTCATGCACATAGTTATCCACAGATCTTGTGGAAGGATCTATTACACCCGGTTACACGGGAAGTGCGTGTCGCGCGCCCACAGGGAGAAGGCATGGGAATTCCGCGAGGTGTAACCGTCGGCACAGGTGAAAATGATCGTGGCGTCGGTGAGTGTGTTTCACCGACAACTTGGTAAATAAAGATTCCCGCCAAATTTGGGAAGTGAGCAGTAGACCGAAGCGGACTTTCCGCATAGTCTTCGTGCCAATGGCGAACACGGTTCAGCCTGCAGTCAGCTTGCAACAGCGAAACTGCTTCATATTCCACCCGTCATCAGTAAAAGCGTTAGGAGAAAGCTTAATGAAAAAATGGGTCGCGATTCTTGCTCTGGGCTCACTGGTTGGTTGTACCACCCTGGATCCTTACACCCAGGAAAGTAAAACCAGTAACGCCGCCAAAGGCGCAGGTGCCGGTGCCGTCGCAGGCGCTATCATCGGCGCAGCGACAGCCAGTAAGAGCGATCGTAAAAAAGGCGCGATCACCGGTGCTCTCGGTGGTGCAGCCATTGGTGGCGGTATCGGCTACTACATGGACCGCCAGGAGATGGCGCTGCGTCAGCGTCTGGAAGGCACTGGTGTGCGTGTTCAGCGTGAAGGCGACAACATTCGCCTGATCATGCCGGGCAACATTACCTTTGCTACCAATCGCTTCGAAATTCGCAATGACTTCTACGGCACCCTGGATTCCGTCGTTCTGGTTCTGAACGAGTTCGACAAGACCGCTATCCGGGTTAGCGGCCATACCGATAGCACCGGTTCTGACGTTACCAACCAGACCTTGAGTGAGCGCCGTGCTCAGTCTGTGGCCGACTTCTTTACCACTCGCGGTGTTGCCGCTGGTCGTGTGCAGGCGGTAGGCTACGGTGAGCGTTACCCCATCGCCAGTAACGATTCCGACGCTGGTCGCCAGGCCAACCGTCGCGTAGAGCTGGAACTGTTGCCGTTGCAATAGGGCAGGGCAAACCAAGGGCGCTTCGGCGCCCTTTTTTGTGCCTGATGATAATTAATGATTGGTGTTATCCAGGGAGAGGATGATGGCCTGGGACAATTCACTGGCAAGCGCGAAGGACCACTTGCGCGCGGTGGCCCGGAAAACCGTAATGCTAATCGTCGCATTGATTGGCACATATGCCGCCGCCGACGAAGTTGCGCGGGCCGAAGTAACTGGCGATTCGCTCACCGCACCATTGAAGCGCCAGCTCGACAAAGCAGAGCTTGTTGCGCGGGTGGAAATTACCGGAATCCACCGGCTGGTTGATCACGCTTTGTCCGAGCCGGGGATGATTGCCGTGCTGGGCTACGTTTACTCCGGGTCGGCACAGCGGGTGTGGAAGGGAGCATCGGTTGGCAGCATCGCCTTTCGAATTCACCTGGCGGACTGTCAGGAAAAATTGCAGGTAGGGCAAGAGTATCTGATTTTTGCCCAAACCAGTTCCCTCGGGTACCTGGAGCTACTCAGTTGCGAGGCCGCCGTTGCCAACGCCGACGCCGGAAACCTTCTGGCGCAGCTTGACCGCTACTACCAGGGGTAGGCGCTCGCGGGTGCAGGCATCCGCCGGGAGAGGGGCTTGCCGGGTACGGATTCCGGGGGGTGAGTAAGATGCCGGCGAGTGTTCCACGACACGCCCATAGAATCTGCCCGAATATCCGATTGGGCCTTTATAAGTATAAATACTTAAATGCTGGAACAATGTTCCTTGAAGTGCAGCAATAGGGGATTATTCTTATCTGTATTGGCGTCGGCTTCCTCAGTGGTGCCGAATTAACGCCAACCGAGAACGACGGGGCAGGTACATCACCTGTGCTCGCCGCCAGGTCCCAGGATCTGCCCGATCGTTTTGCTCTCATTCCAACCGACCAGGGGTCAACGGGACTATGAAAAAACTACTATTGCCACTGATTATTCTTTTGCTGATTATCGGCTACTTCATGTCCAAAAAATCGGACGACTCCGTGGGCGACGCCTACGACAAAATGGAAAAGCCGGCCATAGAAGACACCCAGCCTGCGCCGGGTAGTGATTCCACCATGCCCGATTCTTCCAGTGATCCCACCATGCCGCAGGAAAGTGATGATGTGGCGCCAACCACCACCGACCCGCAGTCTTCCGGCAGTAGCCTGATGGATGACACCGAAGACGCGGCGCGTGATGCTGGTGATGCGGTGAAGGATGCGGCCGATGACGCGGGCGATGTCATGAAAGATGCTGCGGACGATGCCGGGGCCGCGCTGAAAGACGCTGGCGAGGCGACCAAAGATGCCGCTGAAGATGCCAAGGACAAAGCCAAAGAGGCCTGGGACGATCTGAAAGACAAGGCCAAGAGCGAAGACGAGCCTCAGCAGTAAAATACTTTCTCGCTGTCAGTCTAAAGAAAAGGTCGCGACTGGTTCGCGGCCTTTTTCTTTTCTACGCTTTAAAAGTAGTTACGAAGTTATGACAGACGATGATCGAGCACTGTTGGCATCACGACCACGATATTCTGGAAATCCGGCCGGTAGCGGAGCTTAAACCCGCGGAATTTCGTGCGCTGGCCGCACAGGTGGACCCGGTGATCTGCGAGCACGGCAGCTTGCGGGGCCTGCTGATCGACGCGCGTCATTTCCATGGCTGGCAAAATTTTGCCACCCTGGTGTCCCACTGCGTATTCACCCGCAATCAGCACCGCCACCTGCACCGTATCGCGGTACTCTCAGACAATGTGCTGCTGGCCTTTATGCCGCAGCTTTTAAATCATTTCGTTGCGGCAGAAGTGCGGCCATTCCCTGGCACCGGGGAGGAACCCGCACTGGCATGGCTCGCGCATCCCGGGTAAATTGCTCACGCAATACCCCTCGAATTATTCGGATGTGCCCAAACCATGCAGCTGGCAGTTACCGCCGCAGATGAAACCACCGCAGCGTACGCGCAAACCCTCGCCGAATCGCTTGAACTTCCGTATCTCGGTGTCGAGCAGGAAAAATTCATCGAAGAGTTTCCCTTCGTACTGCGTCGGGGCGAGTCACTGCAGCTCTGTGCCACTGGCCGCAAAGCTCCGGGTCCTGTCACCGTTGATTTCGTCACGGGCGCCGCGGCACATCGCCGCAAGTACGGCGGGGGTAAGGGGCAGCAGATCGCCAAAGCCGTCGGAATCCGCAGCGGTTTCTATCCCCAGATTCTCGATGCCACCGCCGGCCTGGGCCGCGACGCATTTGTCCTCGCTTCCCTTGGCAGTGAAGTGCGTATGCTGGAACGTAATCCGGTGGTTTACGCTCTGCTGGAGGACGGTATTTCGCGCCTGCGCGAGGCTGCCCAGCATGATCTGGAACTCGCTCCCATTGCCAGCCGCCTGATCCTGGAGCCGAGAGTCTCCAGTGCCGCGGCCTGGCTGGCAGACCAGGGGAGCGAAACAATCCCGGTCATCTGATCTGGACCCAATGTTCCCCAGTCGCGACAAGAGTGCCAAGGTCAAAAAAGAGATGGTCGCGTTCCACGAGATCGTCGGTAGCGACGAAGATGCGGATGCCCTGATGTCACCCGCGCTGGAGACCTGCTATTACCGCACGGTGGTAAAGCGACCGCGGCTCGCCCCTGATCTAAACGACAGGAAGCCGAACCTCCGCTTTGAAGGCAAGTCGGGACGCTTTGACGTGTATACCAAGCATGGCGTACCGGGCTAGCAGTTAACCGCGTTGACCGCCAGGCCGCCGAGTGATGTCTCTTTGTACTTGCTCTGCATATCGATCCCGGTCTGGCGCATGGTTTCGATCACGCTATCCAGGGGTACGATATGCGCCCCTGTACCGCGCAGCGCAAGACGCGCAGCATTGATTGCTTTCACGGCACCCATGGTGTTGCGCTCAATACAGGGTACCTGGACCAGGCCGCCGATCGGATCACAGGTCAGCCCAAGGTTGTGCTCCATCCCGATCTCTGCGGCATTCTCAATCTGATGGTTGGAACCGCCCTGAACCGCGGCCAGCCCGGCGGAAGCCATTGAGCAGGCCACCCCGATCTCTCCCTGGCAGCCAACTTCGGCTGCGGAGATCGACGCATTCTTTTTAAACAGCATCCCGATAGCGCCGGCGGTGAGCATAAATTCCACCACCTGATCTTTCAGGTCCCCGTGCTGCGCATCGTCGTGCACAAACTCCACGTAATACGCAATGGTGGCGGGAATCACGCCGGCCGCGCCATTTGTCGGCGCCGTGACAATTCGCCCGCGCGCGGCATTTTCCTCGTTGACCGCCAGTGCGAACAGGCTTACCCAGTCGAGAATCGAAAGGCCCTGGCAGCGTTCCTCCCTGGATTGTTTGGATAGCTCGCGGAAATGCTCTTCCGCGCGGCGGCGTACGCCCAGCCCGCCAGGCAGGGTGCCACTCTGACGACAGCCACGCTGAATGGAGGCATCCATGACCTCCCAGATATTCCAGAGCGCATCTTTGATCTCCTGTTCGGAGCGGAATGCCTTTTCGTTCTCCATCGCGAGTTCAGCAATGGTCCAGCCGTGCCGGTCGCACAGGGACATCAGCTCCTCGGCGGAACTGAAATCGTACGGGAGCAGGGTGGCAATCTGTTCCTTGTTGCTGAAATCTTCTTCGGAGAGAACAAAGCCGCCGCCGATGGAAAAGTAGCTGCGCTCGAACAGGCATTCGTCGCCGGCAAACGCCTTGCAGGTCATGCCGTTGGAGTGTTGTGGCAGGAACTCCTCCTTGTGAAACACAAGGTCGCGCTTTCGCTCGAAGTGAATGGCGCGCTGGCCGTTCAGGATCAATTGCTGGTGGGTGTCGATACCCGCAAGGCGGCCGTCGATAGCATCCACGTCGATGGTATCCGGCGCTTCGCCCTCGAGGCCCATCAGCACTGCCATATCGGTGCCGTGTCCGACACCGGTCAATGCCAGCGAGCCATACAGGTGGACTTCGACGCGCTCCGTCTTGACCAGGTCGCCGCGAGCGTCGAGGTCACATACAAATTGACGTGCCGCCACCATGGGGCCGACGGTGTGAGAACTGGACGGGCCAATGCCGATTTTGAATAGTTCGAAAACACTGATGCTCATGTGTTCGGTGTATCTCTCGCCATATCTCGCGGTGAACTCCGCAAGCGTTGATTATTAGTGTAGTTATTGGGCTTTTGCGACCGCGCAAAGGTGCCCTGATCTTTACAGGCGCACACGTTCGCTGAAGCGAAACGGCGTCGCAATACTGGCGGAAGAAATCAATATTTTATTTGGCGCGGGCGGGCGCCAGTGCGACAAATGGCTGGTTTGTCGCGGCCGGCGGTACAGAATGCTGTGAGAAGTGAGACGTTTTGGGGATGTGCGGTCATGTCGGAGGAGGCGCAGATTTGTTGCTCAGGGGGCTGTGGCCGTGAGCGTGGCGCGCAGTGGCGCCGGATGCCCCTCAACGGTCTTGCTGGGATCGTCTGGATCCAGGAAATCCTCCAGGGATTCAAACTGCATCCAGTCAGTACGACGCTGTTCTTCCAGGGTCGTGCGGTCCAGGTCGACGGTTTTCACGTCCACAAACCCGGTCTTGCGCAGCCAGCTTTCCAGGGTCGCGGTGCTCGGGAAGAACCACACATTGCGCATCTTGGCGTAGCGACCCTCGGGTACCAGGCATTCGCCCAGGCTACCGTCGATTGTCAGGGTCTCCAGTAGCAACTGGCCGCCCGGGCGCAAGGTTTCTCTCAGCTCGCGCAGGTGATCCAGTGGCGAGCGGCGGTGATAGAGCACGCCCATGGAAAGGGTGGTATCGAAGGCCTGCAGGCCCGGCGGTAGTGCCTCGATTCCCAGGGGCAGCACATCCACCGGTTTATCGAGGCCCAGGTATTTTTTTAGGGCGTAAAATTGAGCGACAAATTTGGCAGAAGGATCGATCCCGATAACTCGGCGCGCGCCTGCGCCATACTGCCGCCAGCAGTGGTAGCCACTGCCGCAGCCTACATCGAGCACCAGGTGGTTGGTGAGGTCGTGCAGGTGCGGTGCAACCCGATCCCATTTCCAGTCCGATCGCCATTCGGTGTCGATAAAAATATCGAACAGCGTCCAGGGGCCCTTGCGCCAGGGGTGCAGTTTCCGCAGTTGTGTTTCCAGCTCGGAAAGTTGTTGCGGGGTGGCGTCTGCGGCGCAGCCGATCCGGACTTCGGAGGCGGTTTCCTGTGAGGAGGCGGAGATATCAGGCAGCGACTCTAGCACCTGCTGCCAATCTGGCAGGTCGCCCCAGCGTGATGGGCTGAGTCCGTCGGCTATCTGTTGGGGCAGGCTGGTGAGCCAGGGGCGTAATTCCGGCGTGTGCTGAATGCCGGCGTATAACTGGGTGTAGTCAATCATGGTCAGCTTTGAGTGGAACGGGCCATCACTAGTGGTCCATGCGGAAAGTTGTGTAACTGTTCGCTTCGCCAAAGTGTCCAGCTCTGCGTTGAGAAAGCTTGAAATAGAACCACTATTCCTGCGCTTTCTCGCCTTGATCTGAACATTTTGGCTGTGCTCCTTAGTTACCGAACTTTCCGCATGGACCACTAGGAGAGGGCAGTTATAAACACGGCAATACCGGAACGCATCAGGTATCGCGCCGTTTGATGGCAATCATGGAAGCGAAATTAAAGCACTGGAACCACACGTCGACGCTATCGAAACCTACATTTTTCAGGCGGGTGCGATGGTCGTACAGGGTTTCGGGGATCAGAACGTTTTCCAGTGCACTGCGCTTCTGGGCAATTTCCAGCGCACTGTAGCCGTTGGCCGCCTTGAAAGAGTGGTGCAGATCGATCATCAACTCGTGGTGATCGGTATCGGAAAACGCCACCTTCTCTGACAGAATCAGGACTCCGCCGGGGCGCAGTCCGTCGTAGATCTTTTGCAGGATGGTTTCACGTTCATCGGTGGCGATAAATTGCAGGGTAAAGTTGAGAACCACCACGGAGGCATTTTCGATAGTTACGTTCTGCAGGTCGTCGCACACCAGTTGCACGGGAAGCTGGCCGCTGTCAGCCGCCAGTACCGTGCGCGCCCGTTCGACCATTGCGGCGGAGTTGTCCACCGCGACGATCTCACAGTCTGCCGCCGGGATTCGGTGACGCATGGCCAGGGTAGCCGCACACAGCGAGCTGCCCAGATCGTAGCAGCGGCTGCCGGCCTGGGCGTAGCGCTCCGCGAGGGTACCGATCATGGCCACGATGGTGGTATAGCCCGGTACCGAGCGCTGGATCATATCCGGGAATACATCCACCACCGACCGGTCAAACGTAAACCCTGCCACCTGGCCCAGCGGGCTGGCAAAGATATTGTCCTTTTTACTGTCAGGCTTGCTCACTGGGCGACTCACAGCTTTTCTTCGTGCAGGTCCAGTGCCAGGCCCGCGTCGCGGCCCTGGTTGCCGGTTACCACCGCGGTGCTGGCTTTGTCTGCCTGCAGGTAAGTTCGACCAACCCGCTGCAGATCGTCCAGGGTCACTTCAGTAATTCGGCGGCGGAACGCCTGGCGTACTGCGTGGGTGCGACCATACAGGTTCGAGTGGAAGGCCTTTTTGGCTTCGCCAGCTGGAGAGCCGGGTTTGTCCATGCCACCCACCACGCCCAGGATGGACTCTTCCACTTGCAGGTCGTCGTGCGTTTCGTTCAGCAGCCACTCCACGGACGCATCGAAATCTTTCAGCGTCTCTGCCATGCGCGGGTCGCGATAGGAATAGAAACGGAATGCGCCAATCGTCGCGTCGTGACTCGCCCCACCGCCGTATGCGCCGCCCTGTTCGCGAATGGTGCGGTGCAGGTAGCCGTTGCGCAGGAAGCCCCCGAGCACGGCAAGTGCCGCGGCGTCCGGGTGTGACATGGGCACGGTAGGGTAGGCTTTGGCACAGAAGTTTACCTGGCTGTTGGCCACCCACATTTCCTGTACCGGGCGCGGTGTGAAATCGTCTTTCTCGGCGCCGTAGTGGGTACCGTTGCCGTTCGCCAGCGGGGTGAGCGCGCCAGTGAAATCCGCTAGCTTCTCTTCCTCACCGATCAGCAGGAACTGACGTTCCGCACCGAGAATTTTCTGGTGAATCGCGTTAAAGGTCCCGGCGACGTTTTCGAGGCCAGCGTTACTGTCGAGACTTTTGATCAGCGCTTTCAGCTGGCGCAGTCCCTGGAGACCGCCAAACTCGTGGCTATCGGCGGCGGCGCGGTTAAACCCGGCACTGGCGGCGGCCATGGCAAGGGCGTGGCCGTTGCCGACTACAGACTGTTCGCGGCGGGCCAGGGTTTGCAAAAGCAGTTCTTTAATGCGCGGCAGTTCGTCAAAGCGCACCTGCTCCATGGTTGCCTGCATCAATTCGGTCAGGCCCTGTTGATTGGCGGCAAGTGCTTTGCCGGACAGGATGAAATGGCCTGTCTGGCTGTGCAGATCTTCGAGTCCGGTGCGTTGGCTGGTGAAGCCGTGCAGGGACCCGGCGACTGCCGCCTGCCATTGCTGGACCTGCAAATAATCTTTCTCCCCCAGGCCGACTTCGCTCAGGGTCTGGCAGTAATAGGGCAGCAGGAGGCGCTCCTGGTCGGTAAAGTCCGGTAATGAGGCCACCAGCTGTTGGTAAACCAGCCCGTTGGTGCCGGCACTATAGCGGCTGACCTTGTTGCCATTCACCTCGACCGTTTCGCCGTCCACCCGCGGTAACTCTGCGGGAATGTCTTCTACACCCACCTTGGGCAGAATGGATTCATCGTCCTTGCGTTGCTGGCGCTCCGCCAGGGCCTGGGCAGTCTGGATGATCTGTTGTTTCTCGCCATCGCTGAGTTTGGCCTTGATGTCGGCCAGGCGGTTCTTTTCCGCCTGGTCGGCGCGCGCTGCCATATCCGGATCCGGAGCCAGGACCAGGCGCACCCGGTGCTGGTTTTCCAGCAGCAATTCGCGCGCGGCATCGGCGATAAACTTTGGATCTTTGATCTGCTCGCGCAGTTTTTCCAGAGTGGCGTCGATATTCAGCAGGCCAACCGCATCGCCCCGGTGTGTGGCACCGGAAAGTGCGGTCAGGATCAGCTGCAGGCCATAGGGATAGCCATCGCCGCCGATTTCCCGCTGTTGCAGTTCAAGCTGGTGCAGCGCGGCGGAAACCTGTTCATAGGGCACCCCATTTTCCGCAACATGCTCCAGTACCTTCAGTACCTGCTGCTCAAACTCGTCCGCGCGCTCGCGCTCACTGCCTTCAATGCCACACACAAACACCAGCTCGCGCTGGCTGTCATCGAGGCCGCACAGCGGAGAGGGGGACTGACCCAGCTCGGTCGTTTCCAGAAGTTTCATCAAGGGGGAGGCGCTGTTGTCCAGTAACACACCGGACAGCAGGTGGGCTGTCAGAGCCTGTTCCAGGTCGGTTACATCGCCCAGCAGCCAGCCGAGGACGTGGTGGGTTTTCTCTTCCTGGCCTTCGTCGGCGGGCAGGGGGTATTTCTCCTCCACGCGCACTGGCGCCACATACAGTTTTTCCCGCCCGACACTGATGACTTCGTCGAGTTGATCGAATTTGTGCAGGGCTTTCTCTTCAAAGATTGCCTGGTGTTCCGCCGCTTCAATGTCACCGAACGTCATGAAGATGGCGTTACTCGGGTGGTAGTGGGTGCGGTAGAAGTCCACCAGTTGCTCGTAGCTGAGGTCCGGAATATCCGCGGGCTCGCCACCGGAGTTGTAGTGGTAGGTGGTGGTGGGGAACAGGTACTTGCTGAGTTTCTGCCACAATTGCGAGGTGACAGAGCTCATGGCGCCCTTCATTTCATTGAACACCACGCCCTTGAATACCAGGTCGCTGTCTGCATTATCCGTTTCGGCGAACTCCAGGCGGTGCCCTTCCTGGGCAAAGTCCAGCGGGTCCAGCTTGGCGAAAAAGACCGCATCCAGGTACACATCCAGCAGATTGTCAAAATCCTTGCGGTTCTGGCTGGCGAACGGGTAGGCGGTCCAGTCGGAACTGGTGAAGGCGTTCATAAAGGTGTTCAGTGAGCGCCGTATCATCATGAAAAAGGGGTCGCGCACCGGATATTTGTCGCTGCCACACAGAGCGGTATGCTCCAGAATATGGGCTACGCCAGTGGAGTCGTGGGGTACGGTGCGCAGGGCCACCAGGAAAACGTTCTCCGGGTTGTCCGCGGCAATATGCAGGTGCTGGGCGCCGGTGCGGCGGTGGCGGTACTCTTCCACGCGAACGCCAAGAGACTCGATCTCGGCACTGGTAATTGGTTCGAATGCGGGGTGTACGTTGCTCAAAAGACAGCTCCAATGGGTAATGGGCGGTGGCCCCAGGATCTACAACAGGGCCAAATCGGCGGTCATTTTAGCGCCGAGCGGCGGCGAAATGACAGGGTTGACAGGCCAGAGTGTGTAACGATCTAGTGTTGACACCAGTGCCACCGGTGCGACACTTCGGGCCGCACGTTATTTATATGTAATTGACGCAATAAATGTAGTCGATGGGAGATCTTGTGTTGAATTGGATGGATATTGCGAGCCTTGCAGGGTTTTGTATTACCTGGGCTGGCTATACGGTGTTCGCACGTCGCAAGGCCAAGACGGCCTGGTGCCTGGCGTCGTCCATGCAGTGGTATCGAGTGGAGTGGATGCTGCGCATGCTGGAGCGGGATATGCGCATGCCCGACGCCGCCATCCTCAGTAATCTTGAGCGGGTTATCGGCTTTTTTGCGTCTACCAGTATTCTGATTCTGGCGGGTCTGGTAACCGCGCTGTCCGCCAATAGCGCGGCCGTTGAGGTATTGAGCAGCCTGCCATTCGCCCAGACCACCACCGTCGAGCAATTTGAGCTGAAGGTGTTGGTGCTGATCCTTATCTATATTTTCGCGTTTTTCAATTTTACCTGGTCTCTGCGTCAGTATTCCTTCGCCAATGTACTCCTCGGTGCCGCGCCAGCGGTAGAGGAGCAGGATGTGACCCGTGAGGAGCGCCGCCGCTATGCGATCAGCGCGGCCAAGGTGATCGATCAGGCCGGGCACAGCTACAACTACGGCCTGCGCTGTTTTTACTTTTCCATGGCCGTGATGGGCTGGTTCGTGCATCCGCTGCTGTTTGTGCTGGGGTTCCTCGCTGTCGTGTGGGTGCTGTATATGCGCGAGTTCCGCTCGCGCACCCTGCAGGTGATCCTCGCCGCAGAGGGGCGCTCGCTGGATCAGGCGCGGGACAAGTAAGCTGCCGTGAACGATCGAAATTTTGACGACCTGGCGGAGCGCTTTCGCAAGCGTATTTACGGTGGGCTAAAGGGCGAAATCCGTCTTGCGGTGTTACAGCGGGACCTTGCGCCTTATGTGAGCTTGAGCGTCGAGCAGGATGCGGCACTGGTGGTGCTTGATGCGGGCGGTGGTCAGGGGCAATTTGCGTTGGACCTCGCGCAGGCGGGGCACCAGGTCTGGATCACCGATATTTCTCGAGCCATGCTGGATTTGGCAACCGAACAGGTTGCGGCGCGCGGTCTCCAGAGCCGGGTTACCCTCGCCGAGATTCCTCTGCAGGCACTCCGGGCAGCGCAGGAAATCCCGTCAGCAGATCTTCTGCTTTGCCATGCGGTGCTCGAGTGGCTGGTTGAGCCACAGCAGGCCGTGGTGCATCTTGCGGACAGCCTCAATGCCGGCGGCTACCTGTCGCTGACCTTTTATAACCGCCGGGCCCTGGAGTTTCGTCTGTTACAGCGGGGTAGCCTGCGGCAATTGGATCGGCATATCGAAAGCGATAACTGGGGTGGGCACCCCGGTAGCCTGACGCCGCAGAATCCATTGCTTCCGGAGGAGGTTATGGGCTGGGTGGAGCTGGCGGGCCTGTCTGTGGTGGCGCACAGCGGTATTCGCTGCTTTCACGATTTCATGACGCCGGAGATGCGCGACAAATTGCCCGCGGAGGCCATTGTGGAGAAGGAATTGCGCTATTCCCGTATCGATCCATACCGCCAGTTGGCGCGCTATGTCCATCTGCTGTGCCGAAAAATCTAGTAAGGTTTCTTAATCGCCCAACTGTTTTAGCAATAGCGCCTTGGCGGCGTTGATGCGGGACGCGAGATAGTCGTTGCCGCCGCGATCGGGGTGGAATTTTTGAATCAATTTGCGGTGTGCGCCGATGATCTCGTCCCGGCTGGCATTGGCTGAAACACTCAGGATGCGCCGGGCTTCCGCTACGGTCAGCTGGGGTTCCGGGTCCGGTTTGGTGTGCTTGCCACCTTCTGCATTTTCCTGAGTTTGCTCTTTGCGCGCTTTTTCCTGCTGCTTCTGGGCGCGAGCCTGGGCATGCTTGGCAATGAGCGGTGCAACCCAGGGCAGGTGGCGGCCAAAGGTGCGCCACAGTCGATTGATGATGGGGAGCACCACGGCCACCGCCGCGCCTACCCAGTGCAGGCGACCGGTGACCGCAAGCAAGACGGCTGCCAGCGCCAGAGCAACCAGCACATATTGAATGATGAGCTTGCGTCGCTGCTCGGGTGGGCTGTATTTGAATTTCTGGATTGCCAGCCAGGCAAAAATGCCGACGGCAAGAAGCAGGATCATGCGGCCCAAGGTTTACTACTCCAGGCAAGGAACGAGACGTTAGGCCGCAAGCGTATCAGATGTCGATGCGAAAGCCGACGGCCATAAAGCTGTCGTACTGCTGGCGGGCGACGGCGTTGCTGTCGTCGTAGGCATTTTCCCAGTACAGGCGCACCCGCTCATTCCAGCGGTACTGGAATCCGAGATAGTACTGAGCCAGTTTGTAGCGATCGGCGTCTATCAGTGCGGCGTCAAATTCCGGGTCATCGGAGACCAGATAGTTGTGGCCACCGTAAACGGAATAGCAGTTATCCGCCCCCCAAGTGTAGCTGAGGAAGGACTCAGACCCCTTGGCATCAAAGAAGTTGGTGATGCCCATTACGGAGCCCGCTGGGGCAAGTTCGTTGTTCTGTGAACGCTGGAATACCACGGCGCCGTAAAACCCTTTGGCAAACGCCTCTTTTCCGTAGTACATGCCGAGAGCGGTCGTCCAGTCGTTACTGCTCGAGCTGATCGGGTAGTTGCTGTCGATCAGCACCCGCTCGCCACTTGAGGTATCGAACACGAGGCCGTTGTCCGTCTGGATATCCAGCTTCACCCGATTGTAGGCGGCCCCGATAAAGAATCCGTCACCGATATCTGCGCGGTAAACCGCGGCAATGCCGTGGCTGATGCCGTACTCGCAATCTCCGACGGGGCACTCCAGTTCAATGTCCGGTCCCAGATCCACGTTGATCTCCAGGTCCGCCACATGTGCCGCGTACTGAACCCCGATCTTGAATTCGCCCGCTTCCGTTTCCCAGGACTTGCGCCAGGCGAGGGCGCTGTCAGCGCGGCCCGATCCCGTTACACCGCCGTCGGTACCCAGCGCGTAGGTGCCGCTGGCGAGACCACCGGACACGTTGTACCAGTCGGTGATATAAGTGACTTCGTAGTAAACCCCCCATTGTTTACCGGCGGAAAAGTCACCCCACTTGGGATGCTTGGCAAAGCCGTGCCCCTGCCTGAGGTACAGAGAGAGATCGGTTTCCCCCAGGGCTGCCTGTTGGTCACCCTGAATCACAACATCCTGCACGGAATTAATTGCATTCACGCCCCATTCAACGTTGAAGCCGGTATCCCAGCGGTCGTATGCGGGAACGTTCAGACCGATGCGAATTCGCGAAGCGCCATTCTGCATGGAGGTGTCGCCAAAGCTGTTCACCATATGCGCGGTGAGGTAGCCCTCCATATAGAGGGTTACCTGGTTTGACTGGTAAATCGGTACCGCGGTCACGTTAGATGCGGCAGTAATCGCCGAGGCGGCCAGTAATGTGCGGCGGATGCTTGGCATGATAATGTACTCTTTTGTCGTGTCGTTCTGTGCAATCGAATTTATGGAGTCGGGCAATCGACACAATTCGGTATTTTTCCCAAAGCAAAAATAGACCAGATCGCCACATCAATTTGGCATAATGATCCGACTTCGCAGAAATGGCAGTGTCTACTTTATTTTTGTGGGATTCGCCGCAATCAAGTCATTCAATCGCAGAATGGATTTATTCGATCGCAGTAGGTGGGGGAAGAAAAATTGAGTGAAAGCCAATCGCTAAGTCGTCAGATGTTTGGACTGGTGGTGCGAAAAAATGCGCATCCGGATATGCGAAAGTTACGGCGGGAAGCGGGCGACGCCAGTCTGCACGGAAACAAATTCTGGAGAAGTTCCTGCCTCACCATGGATCACCTCAGGAAGCATCCGCTGAAGAAGGGCGCGAGAGTGCTGGATCTGGGGTGTGGCTGGGGGCTCGGCGGGATTTTCTGTGCCAAAGAGTTTGACGCCCGAGTGACTTCCCTGGACGCGGACCCGAGTGTGTTTCCCTTCGCGGAGTACCATGCGGCGTTGAACGGGGTGGAGATTGAAACCTGGCGTTGCCGGTACGAAAAGGTCACCGAAGCGGCGCTGCGAGAGTTTGACGCGGTTATTGGCACTGATATCTGTTTCTGGGATCAGCTGGAAGCACCACTTTACAATTTGACCCGGCGTGCGCTGCGTGCAGGGGTAGGGCGGGTGATGCTGGTGGATCCGGGCCGGTCACCGTTTCGGCAGTTGGCGGAACGGGCCGCAGAAAAACTCGACGCCCAGTATATCGAGTGGCAGACTCTCCGCCCCATGAAGGCCTCGGGCTGCATAATGCTCGCGGGCAATGAATAGACACCGTCATTTACGGCAATTCGAGGTATTCCATGCAGTTTGACAAGTCTCGTATCCCGACGCCAGGCGAAGCACTACCCGGGCGCGCCGAACCGATGCCGATCGGTGGCAAGCATTTTATATCGGGTCGCTCAATGGTCGCGCCTTTTCCTGAAGGCCTGGAGCAAGCCGTGTTTGGCATGGGCTGTTTCTGGGGTGCCGAGCGCCTGTTCTGGGAGATAAACGGCGTCTGGGTGACCGCCGTGGGATATGCCGGTGGGAGTACCCCCAACCCCAATTACCAGGAAGTCTGTAGCGGTGGTACCGGCCACACAGAAGTGGTGCTGGTGGTTTTTGATCCGGAGGTGGTTAGTTACGGTGCGTTGCTGCGCCGCTTCTGGGAGGAGCACGACCCGACCCAGGGTATGCGCCAGGGCAATGACCTCGGCACCCAGTACCGCTCGGTGATTTACACCTACGGACCGGAGCAGGCGAAACAGGCCAGCTCTTCGGAAGCTGCCTTTCAGCAGGCTCTGCAGGAAAAAGGGTACGGAGAAATCACAACCGAGATTCTGCCCGCGCCCACCTTCTATTATGCGGAAGAGGATCACCAGCAATACCTGGCGAAAAACCCCGGTGGTTACTGCGGGTTAGCCGGAACCGGTGCCTGCCTGCTGCGTTGAGTAGGCAGCAGGCTCCCACCAGTCTGGCGATCAGGCGGAGGCGGCGGTGTTGCGCGGATAGAGGATGTGCGCACACCAGTCGCTCCAGCTTCCCGGGTACAGCTGTGCGGGTCGACCAATCAGGTACAGTGAAAACAGGTTTACGCAGGCGGTAACGCCGGAGCCGCAGTAACACACGATATTGTCGTCTGCCGGGATGCTCTGCCAGTGTTCCCGCAGTGACGCCGCTGAAAGCACCATTCCATCTTCATCGGTAATGGCCTGCCAGGGTTTGTTGATCGCGCCGGGGATATGTCCGGCGATAGGATCAATGGGCTCTTCATTTCCCAGGAAGCGCTTGTTTTCGCGTGCATCTACCAGTCGCCAGGGCGGGTTACCCAGGTGGGGGTAAATGTCTTCGTAAAAGAGCAGTTCGTTCGCAGTGGCTTTCGCGGTGAAATCACCGGCGAGCGGCGTGTGCGCTTCTCCGCTTTCGATGTCCAGGTCTTCACGTTTCCAGGCATCAAAGCCGCCGTTCAGAATGGCGACCTTATCGTGCCCAAAATGCCGTAGCAGCCACCAGGCGCGGGCGGCAAACGCGAAGCGCTGCGCGTCATACACAATGACCTGGGTATCGGCGGTAATGCCTTTGGCGCGCGCGAAATCGGTAAATTGTTGTTGCGAAGGGAAGGGGTGCCGACCGCCGTAGCGATCGCAGGGAGCGGATAGGTCCCGGTGTAAACTGGCGTATTGGGCACCGGGTATATGTTCGGTGAGGAAGGCGTTGGCACCGGCCTCGGAATTTGCCAGGTCGTATCGGCAATCAAGAATGACCACCTGGCCATCCGTGTTGTGGTGTCCCTCTTTATGCGCCAGCAGTGCTGCCAGCTCGGAGACTTCAATCACACCCTGATAGTTCATAGCTACTGCTTTTTATCGTCGTTATGGACACCAAATTAAGCCTCTACAACGAATTTGTCCAGCCTCTTGATACCCTTCTCGAAGTGGCCTGACCGCACTGCTTGCGATAACGCTTGCCAAGCTCAATACAGCTCGGAGTAGCGGTTGCCGCCGGGTGTCTGGCGGTGCCGCTGTGCCTCGTCGCGGGTGCTGTCTTCTCCGCCGGTTGACGCTTCTGACTTCAGTTCAGTGGCGGAGGTGGAGGAGGGCGGCACGGTAATTTCGCCTGAGCTTTCGGAAGGCTTTTCTGCGCTGGTCTGGCCAGTTTCTTCCGTCAGACTTGAGCCCTGTTGCTCCTCCGGACTCTCTTCCGAACTCTCTTCCGAGGTGGGGCGTGCGGAGGCGGCGTCTTCCTGTGCCTGCTGAATTTTCAGTTCGGCGATTTTTTGCTCCAGTTCCGCCTGCCGCGCAAGCTCCGCCTTGCGGCATTGATCGACACTTTCTGCAACCGATTGCTCGGGGTTATCGAGAAATTCTGCCGCGGCCTGTTCGGCGCAGTCACTCGCGGAAATGACATCGTGGGCGAGGTTAGGGAAGAGCACCCACTGGTGATTCGGGAGCTTTTTGCGCGCCTTGTTGGCGTCGTCCGCCGATAACACCGGGTCCAGAGCCCCGTGCATTACCAGCGCGGGGATGGGGGTCTGCACCGCCCTGGACTCGACCATGGGGGCCGACGGAATGGCCCAGATGCGACATTGCATCTGCATCATGTCGATGTCGGCGCGCACCGAACCACCAAGAATGCCGCTGGTGGAGGCCAGGTCCCGGGCTTTCTGAAAGTCGACGAAAGGCGCTTCTTCAAAACAGAAGTGGCTAATACCGGCGGCGTCACCAAAGTTCGGATCCAGTACCAGGCCCATAAAACTTGCGATTGCCGGTTTTAGTAATTCGGCCTGGTCCGACTCCAGTTCTTCAATGATGGCCGGGAAATCCCTGTAGAAATTTTCGTTGTACAGAGCCTGAAACAGCACCCGCAACAATCGCTGGCCTGTCAGGACAAAGTCGTATTGCCCTCCGGGGTGAATGTTCCCGGTGCTCACGGTAATGGGCGATTCATCCAGAGCCTGAACACGGGCTTCCAGCCGCTGTTCGAGGTCGGGGTAGCGTTTGTTGCACTCGCTGTCATTGCGGCAGCGCTCCACACCCCGGCGGTAGGCCGCCACCACATCCTCGGGCAGTTTCTGGGTATAAATGATGTTTGGGAATACCGCGCTGTTCAGCACCATCGCGCGCACCGACTCGGGAAAATCACGGGCAACGGTCAGGGCATAGCGCGTTGAATAGGAAACCCCGTAAAGGTTGAGTTTGGGTACACCGAGGGCCTTGCGCAGTTCCTCGACATCCCTGGCGACGACCGCACTGTTGTATTGCGCCAGGTCCGCTGTTTGGCTGAGGCGGCTGTAGCAGCGCTCCATACTGTAGGTGAAAACCCGGCCTTCTTCGTCGGTACTCAGATTGCGGGTGAACGCCAGATCCGCATCCTTGATAAATTCCGTGCACGCGAGCTTGGGGGTCGCCATTCCGGTGCCGCGCGGGTCCATCACAATCAGGTCGCGGCCATCTTCCACACTCATGGCCGAGTAATTCACCCACAGCCAGTCGCTGGCATTTTCCGGTTCCAGCCCCATGCTTGCGCCGGGCCCGCCGGCGCCCAGGTGGAGGAGAGGCTCCTTATCGGGGTCGCTGATCTCGGCGAAGAAGCGCACCACTGGAAACTGTATCTTGCGGCCTGCAGGCTTCCCGTGATCCTCCGGAACTTCCATCATGTAGCACTGGGTCGTGGGCCAGCTGGCCTCCGCATCAAACCAGCAGGGCTTGGGAATCAGGCGGCTGGGGGACGGCGCAGCGCTTTGTTCCTCGGGCGCGCAGGCGGCCAAAAGCAGCGCGATACACAGCGCGCCGACCATCCGGATTTTTTGCGGGGAAGGGGGGAGGAACAAATACAAAGAGCGTAATGGCATAGGGAAGTTCTGAATGTAAAAAGAGCCAGCCAATGGTCGATTATTCCGGCCGGAAGCGAGCGATGGGAGCGGAAAGGTTCCAGCGCAGCGCCGCCAGGCGAATCGACAGGGTAACCAGAACCGCGATGGCCACCACCGCTTCGCCGGGTAACAATGGGATGTCGTCCAGTATTACCAGAGCCGCAGCGCCACTCAAGGCGGCGGTGGCATAAATTTCACGACGCAGAAGCAGGGGAATATCCCCGCACAACAGATCGCGGATCAGCCCCCCGAAGGTGCCTGTCATCACTCCCATCACAATCGCGATAGCCGGAGAGTACCCGAGGTCCAGTACCTTCTGGGTGCCAATCACCACGAATACCGCCAACCCCGCCGCATCGGCGATCATCAGCAGGCGCATGGGCACACGAAGATAGCGGATGACGTAAAAACTGATTACGCCGGTAACGACCGCGATCCATAGATAGTAGCTATCGGTCAGCCAGAATACCGGGACATTCAGAATCATATCCCGAGTGGTACCGCCGCCGGTCGCAGTGACGCAGGCCAGCACCACGGCACCAAACAGATCCATCTGCTTGTGGCCCGCCGCCAGTACACCGGTAAACGCGAAGACCACGATACCGATCAGGTCGCACCAGTAGAGAAGTTGTTCCATTGAGTCCGGCTCGCAACAGTTCCAGAGTTCCAGTTCGGTGATCCAGGCAGAGTGTTGCCGGCAGTGAATCTGGAGGAGAAGGAGGCGGAGCCCGGTAGCGGGAGTGCTACCGGGTTCTAAGGTGAGCCCGCGCCCTCTGGCGTGGGATTATGGAGGGCTAAGAGGATTCGGTACAGTGCTGTCAGAAAAACGCCTGTAACCCGGTCTGTGCACGCCCGAGAATCAGTGCGTGGACATCGTGGGTACCTTCATAGGTGTTGACCGCTTCCAGGTTCATGGCGTGGCGAATTACGTGGAACTCGTCGGCAATGCCGTTACCGCCATGCATGTCGCGGGCAATACGCGCAATCTCCAGTGCTTTGCCGCAGTTATTCCGTTTCACCAGAGAAATCATCGCCGGGTCGAAGTGCTTCTTCTGCTCGTCCATCAAGCGGCCAACCCGCAGAGAGCCCTGCAGGCCGAGGGTGATTTCGGTCTGCATGTCTGCGAGCTTCTTCTGGAACAGTTGGGTTTGCGCCAGCGGTTTGTTGAACTGTTTGCGGTCCAGGCCGTACTGGCGCGCCGCGTGCCAGCAAAATTCTGCGGCTCCCATGGCGCCCCAGGAGATGCCGTAGCGGGCGCGGTTGAGGCAGCCGAAGGGGCCGCTGAGGCCTTTGATATCCGGGAACCGGTTGTCTTCCGGCACGAAAACATTGTCCATCACAATCTCACCGGTAATGGATGCGCGCAGTGAGAATTTGCCTTCAATCTTGGGTGCGCTCAGGCCTTCCATGCCTTTTTCCAGCACAAAGCCGCGGATATCGCCCTCATCGTCTTTCGCCCAGACCACAAACACATCTGCGATGGGGCTGTTGGTAATCCACATTTTGGCGCCGGAGAGGCGGTAGCCGCCGTCAACCTTCTTCGCGCGGGTCTTCATACCGCCCGGGTCGGAGCCGGCATCCGGCTCGGTCAGGCCGAAACAGCCCACCCATTCACCGGTGGCGAGCTTCGGCAGATACTTTTCTTTCTGCGCCTCGCTGCCGTAGGCGTAGATCGGGTGCATAACCAGGCTGGATTGCACACTCATGGCCGAGCGGTAGCCGGAGTCCACACGCTCCACTTCCCGGGCGACCAGGCCGTAAGAAACGTAATTCAGGCCGGCGCAACCGTAGCCTTCAATGGTGGAGCCCAGCAGGCCCAGCTCTCCCATCTCCTCCATGATTTCACGGTGGAAGATCTCGTGGCGGTTGGCTTCCAGCACCCGCGGCATCAATTTTGACTGACAGTATTCACGTGCCGTGTCGCGAATCATGCGCTCTTCATCACTTAATTGGCGGTCCAGTAGCAGTATGTCGTCCCAGTGGGCCAGCGGCTGATTTTTGCTCATGGTATGGATCCGTACAGAGTCTCTAGAAACAGGGTTTTTAGAAATAGTGTTCTTGCGCTCTCGTCATAGTAGGCAAATGCCTGGCGATTCATAAGCGCATCCACGAAAAACCGGTCTCAGGGTGCAATGGCACAGAGCCGGTGGATTGACTGTATGGGCATCATAGCGAACAGCCATGTTGGAGTCACGTTTGTGATCACATTTTGCGGTTCGCCATCTTTCAACCGGATGACCTGCCGTTACCGTAAACAAACGTAAAACGCCTTGGCCCGCAGCTCATAAGTTTTGATAATGAAAAGAAATGCTTTTAGATCGAATCAGTTTTATGGGGTTTTCGCGGAAATTCTTCACGTTGTGCGGTCTTGTCGGTGCTGTGGCTGCCGCCGGGTGCAGTAGCCCCCAGCCGTTGCCGGCGGAGCTGCCCGGACAGGTGTTTGAGCTGCCAGAGCGCTTCAGTGCCTCCGGACAGGTGGCGACCAGTGCGCGTTGGTGGCAGGCCTTCGATGACGCGGCACTGAATGCTCTGGTCCAGGAAGCGCTGGCGGCCAACCCGGACCTGCAGGCGACCTACTGGCGGCTGCAGCAGGCCGATGCCGCCGCCGCGCAGGCACGCAGTGGGTTCTGGCCCCGATTGACCGGGTCTCTGGAGAACACCGAGCAACGCCGCGCCTCCAGCAATGAATTCGATTTTTCCGGCGCCGAAAACGAGGGCAACAGCTGGAGTGGAAACCTTGCCGCCAGCTATGAAATAGATTTGTGGGGCAGGGTGCGCAGTGGTGCCCGCGCCGCTGAGGCCGGGTACCTGGCTCAGGAGCAGAATTTCAATATCGCCGCACTGACGCTGGTTGCGGAAGTGGCGGGTGTCTGGCTGCAGTTACAGGAGCAGCGCGGGCAGGCACGTCTTCTTCAGGCGCAGCTGGACACCAACCGGCAGTCACTGCGCGCCCTGGAGCTGCGCTTTGGCAGCGGGGTGACCGCCGCCGCCGACGTCCTGCAGCAGCGCCAGCTGGTGCAGCAGTCGTTGCAGGAGCTCGAGCAGAGCCGCGCGAATACCCGCATATTGCTCACCCAGCTGGCCGCTCTGCTCGGAACCAGCGTCGAATCTCTGCCGCCATCGGCCTTTGCCGATTCCCAGCTACCGCAATTACCGGCCCTGCCGGATATCGGGATTCCATCAAACCTGCTGCTGCGACGCCCCGATGTACAGAGCGCTCAGCGTACGGTTTTACAGGGGCACTATCTTGCGGATCAAGCGTGGGCCGAACGGCTACCGACGCTTTCCCTGAGCATGCTGTTGAATGGCGGCGGTCTGGCCCTGGTGGACATTACCGAAGACTGGCTGCTGAATCTGAGCGCATCTCTGGACGGTGTGATATTTGATGGCGGCAACCTCAGGGCGCAGCAGCGCCAGCAGGAGGCCGTGGAGCAGGAGCGGTGGGCGCTGTTACGGGATACCGTGTTACAGGCCCTGAGCGAAGTGGAGCAGGCACTGATCAACGAGCAGGCCATTCGCCAGCGTTTGCAGTTTCTGCAGACCCGTTCCGAGCTCGCCGATCAGATTACCCTGCGCCAACGCCGCGCCTATGGACAGGGCACGCTGGATTTCCTGAATGTACTTTCCGCCACCAACAACCAGCAATCTCTCGAACGCCAGCTATTGACCGCGCGGCGGGAGCTATTGGAAAACCGGGTGGCCCTGTATCGCGCACTGTCCGGTGGCCTGCCCGCGCAGGATCTGCCGCAACCCGTACCGGTCGAGCTGGACGTATACCGTCAGGAATCACAATAAGTCCGAGAGCAGACGGACAATTAGAAACTGTATTTCAGGAGCTGTCATGCTGAATAAACTCAACTGGAATATCGCCATTCCGATCCTGCTGATCGTGCTGGCGTCCGTCGTCTCCAGTTGGCTGCTGCGAGAAAAACCCACCATGCAGCGCGGCGAACGCAAAGCGCCACCATTGACCGTGGAAGTGGCCACCGCCGAGTACGGTCAGTTTCCGGTAACCATCAAAGCACTCGGCAAAGTGGTCGCCCGCGAACGGGTGGAGCTTCAGCCGCAGGTGGATGGTCGCGTTGACTGGCTGGATTACGACCTGGGTCCGGGATCAACCCTGGCGAAAGGGCAGCCACTGATGCGCATTGAGCGCGAACCCTACGAACTCGCCCTGCAGGCCGCACGCAGCACGCTGGCCGAGCGCCGCGCGGAATTGCAGCAGGAGCAGGGCCAGCGCCTGGTTGCCCAGGAAGAATTTGAATTGTTGGGGCGCTCGCTGCCGGATGCGGACCAGTCCCTGGTGTTGCGCGAGCCGCAGCTGGCAGCCGCCCAGGCGCGTATGGATGCGGCACAGGCACAGGTAAAACTGGCGCAGCGGGATCTCCGCCTCACCGAAATCCGTGCCCCGTTCAACGCACTGCTGGTCTCGCGCACTGTGGACGTGGGGGATCGGGTGGCGCCGGGAACCGTGCTCTATTCGCTGGCCGGGGCGGACCGCTTTCAAATTGAGGTTGAGGTGCCGGCTCGGCAGCTTCCACAGTTGAATACCCCCAAAGCCACCGTGCAGATTCGCGGTAGCCAGTGGCCCGAAGGTACATACCGGGGCGGCCGGTTTGTGCGCGTCATACCGGTGCTGGAAGAGCAGGGCCGCCTCGCGCGAGTGCTGGTAGAGCTGGACGATCCCCTCGGCCTGAAAAAGCCCGGCTCACCGCAACTGTTACTCAATGATCTGGCGCGGGTGCAAATCACCGGTCAGGCCGCCGGCCAACAAGTACGCATTCCGCTGACCGCACTGCAGGACGGCAATCGGGTATGGGTGGTGCGCGATGGCAAGATTCATATTCAATCGGTGCAGTTGTCCCACTACGACGATGAGTTCGCCATTCTCGAAAGCGGGTTGCGCGGTGGGGAGCTGCTCGTCACCACACGCCTGGCCAGTGTCACCGAGGGTATGCCTGTGCGTACAGCCGGTACAGGTAAAGAAACCGGTAATGAATCTACCGATGGCAATCCGCGGCGAAGCCGTGCGGAGGGGCCGCCAGAACTCCCGGAGAACTCCCGCAAAGCGCGCCAGCAGGGCACCGATGGTGAACGTGGATGAGCAACCCGAACGACCCAATGGACAGAGCCCATCGCGGACCTCGCCCGGCTATCGATACCAGCCGCGGCGCCATCGCGTGGATGACCCACAACCATGTCACCGCCAACCTGTTGATGCTGGTGTTCCTTATCGGCGGCCTGATTTTTTCCCTCACCATCAAGAAGGAGGTATTCCCGGAATTCAGCCTGGATATGGTGAGCGTCAATATCGCTTACCCCGGAGCCAGTCCGGAAGAGGTCGAGCGCGGAGTGTTGGTGCCCGCAGAGCAGGCGGTGACCGGCCTTGAGGGGATCAAGGAGCTGCGCGGAAGTGCCGGCGAGGGCAATGCCAGCCTGACCCTGGAGCTGGACGAAGACGCCAATGCCAACAAGGTGTTCCAGGATGTGCAGGCGGCCATCGACCGGGTTTCCACATTTCCTTCGGATATTGAACGCCCCCAGGTGAGCCTGGCGGAGCGCAAGCGGGACGTACTGGATCTGGTAGTACACGGGCAGGTGGACGACCGCACCCTGCGGGCGGTTGTGATGCAGGTGTACGACAAGCTGGAGGCGCATCCGGACATCACCCAGCTGGAAGCCTATGGCGTCAAGGATTTCGAAGTGGCGATCGAGGTGCGGCGGGATGACCTGCGCCGCTATAACCTCACGCTTGCGGCCATCGCGCAGCTGGTGCGCAATGCCGCGGTCGACGTTCCCGCCGGAGGTGTGAAATCGGAAGCCGGAGAAATTCTTGTCCGGGTGACCGAGCGCAAAGACTGGGCGCGACAGTTTGGCGATATTGCCATCGCTCAGAGTGCGGGTGGCGGTACCGTGCGCCTGAAAGACGTGGCGACGATTCGGGATGCGCTGGTGGATGAGCCGCGCAATATGGTTTTCAACGGTGAGCCGGCGGCCGGTATCGACGTGTTCCGTATCGGTGATCAGACACCAATGAGTGTCAGCGATGCTACCCACGAAGTGTTGCAGGAGTTGCAGGAAACCCTGCCACCGGGTATGCAGGTGACGGTGCGCGATGACGACTCGGAAATTTTCAAGGAGCGCCTTTCGCTACTGCTGAAAAACGGGTTTATTGGTCTGTTACTGGTGTTTGTGGTGCTCGGTGCATTCCTGGAATTGCGCCTTGCATTCTGGGTGACCCTCGGTATTCCCATCAGTTTTCTGGGTGCGCTGTTGTTCCTGCCGGCGATGGATATATCCATCAATATGGTCAGCATGTTTGCGTTCATCATTGCCCTTGGGATTGTGGTGGATGATGCGATCATCGCGGGGGAAAATATCTATGAATGGCGCCAGCGGGGCTACAGTAATTTTGACGCGGCGATAGCAGGTGCCCGCCAGGTAGCGGTGCCGCTCACCTTTGCCATCCTCACCAATATCGTTGCGTTTATTCCGCTGACCGAGTTGCCCGGATTTATGGGTAAAATCTTCGGCGTCATTCCGTTCGTGGTGGGTGCGGTATTTGTTATTTCCTGGGTGGAAGCACTGTTTATCCTGCCCGCACACCTTGCCCATTCCAAGCGGGGTTATAAAAGTCGCTCGGCACGTCGTCTCGCCGCGCGCCAGAAACTGATCGCGCGGGGACTGGACCGGTTTGTGGAGCACCGCTTCAAGCCGGTACTCGATGCCTGCGTGCGCCACCGTTACATCATCATTTCCATTTCCCTTGCCATTCTGATTGTGATGACCGGCTACGCGGCCAGCGGGCGTATGGGTTTTACCCTGATGCCGCGAGTAGAGCGGGACTCCGGGCGCGTACAGGTTACCTTTCCGCCGGGCACCTCCGAAGCGCAGCTTGAGCGCGCGCGTACCCAGATTATGGGGGCCGCCGATCGCATTCTCGAAGAGACCGGTCGTGAAGGGATATTTATCGGAATGCGCGGCCTGATTCGTAACGATTCCGTACAGGTTGACGTTTACCTCACACCGGGCGATCAGCGGGAAGTGACCACCGGTGATTTTGTGCGGCGCTGGCGGCGCGAGGTGGGGCCGGTGCCGGGAGCACTTAGTTCCAGTTTTGCCAGTGACCGGGGTGGGCCGGGGGCCGGGCCTGCACTCACGGTGGAGTTGCGCCATGCGGACACGGATATGCTGGAGCAGGCCGCTACCCAGCTGTCACAGGCGCTGCAGGCATTCCCTTCGGTGGGTGATATCGATGCCGGTGTTTCCCAGGGTAAACGACAACTGGACCTGACCCTTACCGATACCGCAAAAAGTCTTGGGCTTACGGCAGAGGATATCGGCCGGCAATTGCGCGCATCGCTGTACGGCGCTGAGGCAATGCGTCAGCAGCGGGGCAGGGACCAGGTAAAAGTCATGGTGCGCCTGCCGGAAGAAGAGCGGGTAACCCTGGACGATGTCAACAACATCATGATCCAGGCCGGCAACGGTCTGTGGTTACCTTTGCCCGATCTGGTGGTCATTGATCAGGGGCGTGCCTACGCCAGTATCAATCGCAGGGAAGGCCGGCGGGTAATGACCGTCACGGCCAACGTGGAACCGGCGGATCAGGCGGCGCTGGTCATAAACGAGCTGAACGAGACGACCATGCCGCAATTGCGCGCTCAGTTTCCCGGCCTGAGCATTTCTTATGAAGGGCGGCAGGCGGAAGAGCGGGAGGGGCTCTCATCCCTGGGCATGACCTTCTCGCTGACGCTGGCTGTGTTGTACTTCTTGTTGGCGATTCCGCTAAAGAGTTATATCCAGCCGCTTACGGTGATGGTTGCCATCCCGTTCGGTGTCATCGGCGCAATTCTCGGGCATCTGGTTATGGGGTACGGCCTCAGCATGGTCAGCCTGTTGGGCATGGTGGCCCTCGCCGGCGTGGTGATCAATGACACTCTGGTGATGATCGAATACGGCAACCGCCTGCGCGCAGAGGGCATGCCAATCACCGACGCCATCAAGGCCGCCGCCGCCCGCCGTTTCCGCCCCATCATCCTCACCACGGTAACCACCTTTTGTGGTTTGATGCCGATGATCTTTGAAACCTCGGTACAGGCGAAATTTATGATTCCGATGGCGATTTCCCTCGGCTACGGAATTCTTGCCGCGACCACGATTTCTCTGCTGCTGGTGCCGTGTTTGTTTTTGATGTTTTCGAGGGATCTTCCTGAATTCTTTGGGATGCTGAAACGCCGTGTTAGCAAAAGCGCGGAAGCCTGATTGCCGATATGCGAGCTGGCGCTGAGACGTAGGCGTGACCCATAGTGAGGCTGCATATCGGTCATGCTTATCACTATTTCTGTGTGCGCGCAGTTTGGCCGGGAAGATCTATTTAAATTAATGGCTTACGGCTATTTCCGTTTTGGCGGATAGTGGGTAGGGGGATTAGTTTCCAGAATGTGATGTCGGATGCGTGTAAGGCTAAGTCGTTGACTTTTTTGGGGTTTCTGACAGGCTGGGGGAAATAGGGCGCTAAATAGTGGTGGCGAAATATTGACCGCGATGCCCGCGATTAATCTGTTAAGTTTCAGGAGTAAACGTGAGCAGTAGAAGAAAAAGAGAAGAGTTTGATGAATTATCCTCAAGAGTTCTGTTGTTTATTATCGGCGCATTTTTCTTGGTCATTATCGCCGCCATATTTTATAGAGAGGGTGCTGAAAGCCAGGTAGCCGTGGCAATTGGTATGATTTTAAGCATAATCGGATTTCCATTCTTGTTCGTTAGCATTTTGGGAAGTAAGAAAGAAGCAATGAAATGGGCAGATAATACGGGAAACCATGAGCTACTTATCGTATTCCTTTTGGCTGCATTGGGTATCAGCTACGTACTAAAGAAAATAGGCCGCAAAACATAACAATCAGCGGCAGAGCGACAGCCAACGCTACGCACCTTTTGTGTTACTCGCTGTCGCTCGTAAATTAACACAAAAGGTGCTCCGCGTTGGCTGCGCCTGCGCTGGGCGTTATTTGCTCCGAGGTATAGCATGAGAACAATACAAGTAATTGGGGTGTTGATTGCGATTACTGCAGTTGTTCTTGGATATCTCCTGTTATCCCCAATAGAAATAGGTAGCTCGATTTCTGCCGCTGGCGGAGCAGGGTTTGGGCTAATGTTCCTTGTTGGTCCCGCTGTAGTACTTTCCGCTCTTTTAGTTGTGCCATCTTCAATAGCATTGCTATGGCCAGAAGTTCGTAAGCGTAGTTATTTCATCGGCCCTTTTGGGAAAACCTTGTGGGTCATCAATAGTGTATTATCGTTGTGTTACCTGTGTATCGCCCTCTATCTCGGGTACATTTGGTTGGCAGCCACCACCGGTAGCTAAAAATAGCGGCTGAGCATTAGCCAGCACTGTGGTTTTCGGTTGCGCTCCAAACCAGCTGCAAGTGCGGACGCTATTTCTCAGAGGCCAGTAAATATGGAATGCTGCCCAGTTTGCAAAGGTAATGCCGTTACTCGGCCTCCGGAGTGGAGCGGTGGTCGAATGACGGTTGTATGCCAAAATTGCGGAAGTTACGAAGTTTCCCCCAAATTGTATCGCGAACTTTGCCCATTGCCGGAGACTGATTGGCGAATCGAACGGTTGCGCTCGGAACTTGTGGACACAGCTGACCCAAAAATGATTTGGGAGCCTACTGCGAATATCCCAGCGTTTTCGACCATCGATGCAGATAAGCCCACAAAACTCCAGAAGAGGTTTTTGAGAGCGAAAGCTGAAGGGAAAACGATAACGGTTGGAACCATCTTTCGTGCAGGTGGAACAGACGATGAGCCCGGAAAATAACAGTCAGATGTGGTCCCGACTCTTTTTTGCCTGATCACGTCCAGTCAACTGTGCGTTGCTGTCGCCTAATAGCGATGTGTTAAGTGTCGCGGATCAATCCCGCCGTAACTCATCCTTAATCGCAATAGGATTGGGGAAATTCAATACCACGATATACGACGACACTAGGAAGGTCAGGATCGCTGTGGCCTGAATCAGGTGTGAGGCCTTGCTGCCTATCAGCTGTTGGCTGACGGCGAGGAAGGCAATCAGCAGGGAAAATTCGCTGATCTGGCCGAGGCGGAAGCCGATGTCCCACGCAAGTATTTTGCGTTCGCTCTGCTGTCCGAGCAGGTAGCGAAATACCACCGGTTTGATGATCAGTACCGCTGTCGCGGCCACCAGTGCGGGGATGGCGATTTCCGGCACCATATCCAGATGGAACTGGGCCCCGAGACTGAAGAAGAACAGAATCAGGAAGAAGTCCCGCAGTGGCTTGAGGCTGAGGGCAATGTATTGGGAGATGGGACTGGTCGCGAGGGTAATACCGGCAATGAACGCGCCGATTTCCCGTGAAAGTCCCACCACTTCTGCCAGCTCCGCAACTCCCATACACCAGCCCAGCGCGAGCAGGAATACGTATTCGTGGAAACGGTCGAATTTTGCCAGTAGCGGTTGCAGCACATAGCGCACTGCGCCCCAGGCAAAAGCGATCAGTAACGGTAGTGCCGCAAAAGAAGTACCCAGACGAGCGAAGTCGACGGAGCCGGTGCTGCCGCTCAGCAGAATCATCAGGCAGGTAATGGCGACAAAGTCCTGAAACAGCAGCAGGCCGACCATCATTTCACCCAGGTGCTTGTGATGCAGCACAGTGGTCGGCAGCAGCTTGATACCAATGATGGTACTGGAAAACATCATGGCCATACCGATCACCCACGACTCGGTGTCGGTAAACCCGAACAGGTGTCCAATGGCGTAGCCGAGCCCGAGAAACAGCGCGCAGCTGATCAGGCCAACAAAGGTGGCTTTGCGCAGTACTGAAATCAGCGCTTTCGGCTGCATGTCGAGGCCGAGCAGGAACAGCAGGAAAATAATGCCGATGCTGGACATCTCTGCCATCAGCGCAACATTGTCGATAACACCGAAGACCGAGGGACCGAGGAGGCAGCCAAGGGCGATGTAGGCTACCAGCAACGGCTGACGCCCCCAGAGCGCAAGGGAGGCCAAAACGGCAGCGCCACTGAAGATCAGGAAGAACGACTGGAACAGGGAGGTCTCAGGCACTGCGCATCCTTGAAGCAGACTGGGTTCTTGGTTATGCGGCCATTATCGGCGGGGAGTGAGTGCCGTTTCAAGCGTGGACCTGACCGAGCGTCATGCCGGACTTGATCCGGCATCCAGGTTTTGTGGGGCTGGATACCGGCATTCGCCGGTATGACGATTCTAGTTAGAGCTGAAACCAGCGGAGTACTTCCCCTTCTTTAGACAGTACCGGCTGCTGACACACTTCCCCCGGTGGATTTGCCAGAATGGATCTCGCCTGTTGAATAAACTCAGGTAAGGGCGTTGCCACTTTTGCCGGTGCACTGCCGGCCATATCAAAACCGACAGCGATTGGCGCGTCCGCTTCAATGCCCTGGTAGCGCCAGACCCCGTGGCTTGCATCGTATTGATAGAAGGGCAGCATGCGGTGGCCGTGTTCAGCGATCAGATCGATGGCGTCGATCAGGTAGTCGACGGTTTCCTCATCCAGGAAATAGTTGAAGTTCAGTCGCACCCAGCCCGGTTTCAGAATACTTTCACCCTCGCTGACGAGTTTTTCGATGGCGGTGCTCTGCTCGTCGGTCAGGTGCAGCAGGTGGTGTCCGTAGGGGCCCGCACAGGAGCAGCCGCCGCGGACCTGAATGCCGAACAGATCATTCAGCAGGGCGACCACAAAGCCGTGGTGGAGCGGCTTGCCGGCGTGGAGCAGATGCAGTGAGACGATACTGACCCGCCGGGCTTCGGTGCCACCGAGAATCTGAATGTTGGGGTTGTGGCACCAGCGCTCAAATGCACGGGCGAGCCAGTAATCCTCCCGGGCCTCGATGGTGTCGGCACCGACCTGATCTTTGAGTGCGAACGCCATGCCCGCGCGCACGGATTCCACAATGGCCGGTGTACCGGCTTCTTCGCGCCGTTCGCCCGCGGGCAGGTAGGTGTGACGCGCGGGACTGACCCAGGATACGGTGCCGCCGCCGGTCACTGCGGGCTGGCTTTCCGGCAGCAGGTCGCGGCGCAGAATCAGAATACCCGGTGTGCCCGGACCGCCGACAAACTTGTGCGGTGAAATAAATAGAGCGTCTTTGCTGGTCAGCTCACCGTCACCCTGCGCGTCGATTCCGACATAGGGCGCTGCTGCAGCATAGTCCCAGAACGACAGGGCGTTGTTCTGGTGCAGCAGGCGGGTTACCGCGTCAACGTCGGTACGGATGCCGGTGACGTTGGAGGCGGCGGAGAAGCTGCCAATCTTCAGTGGCCGGTCCGCATATTGATCCAGGGCCTTTTGCAGTGCCTCGAGGTTGACGCCGCCCAGATTGTCCTGGGGAATGGTGACCACTTCGGCGATGGACTCCCGCCAGGGAAGGTCGTTGGAGTGGTGTTCGTAGGGGCCGATAAATACCACCGGGCGTTTGTCATCGGCAATGCTGCCGGCGTTGCCGCCGAAGCGTTTGTAGCTGTCCTTGCGCAACCCGAGACAGTCCACCAGGCGGTTTACCGCGGCGGTGGCGCCGGAGCCGCAGAAGATAATCGCGTGGTCCTCGCCAGCGTTCACGGACTTGCGTACGGCCGCTCGGGCCTGCTCGCGAAACGCAGTGGTCTGGCGGCCGGTGGCGGAGGTTTCGGTATGGGTATTGGCGTACCAGGGTAATACCTGGTTGCGGATGGCGTCCTCAATAAACTGCAGTGCACGGCCGGAGGCGGTGTAATCCGCATAGACCAGCGGTCGCTCGCCGAAGGGCGTTTGCATGGGCATGCGCTCGCCGATGACATTGTCGCGGATCCGTTGCAGCAGTTCGGCGGTTTCCGGAGCGCAGGATGGGGCAGTGGGCGCCTGGCGGGCGGTATTATTGGTCGAATTGTTCATGGCAACCTCAATGTACTGCGCCCGCGAGGATCACCCGCGGGCGTTATTCAGAATCAGTCATTGAGCTGGTGCTATTCACCGGTTGGTATGGGCAGCTCCGTGGTGCTCTTGATTTGCTCCATGGCAAACGTGGAGGACACGTCGGAAATCCCGGAGTGGCCGATCAGCTTTTTGTAGAAGCGGTCGTAGGCGGCTACATCGCTGACAACAATACGCAGGACGTAGTCGTAGTCGCCCGCCATACGGTAGCAGTCGACCACCTCTGGCAATTCAGCCATGGCGCGGGCGAAAGATTCTGCCCACTCTGCGGTGTGCTGGTTGGTTTTCACCTGGGCGAAAACCGAGACCGGCAGGCCGAGGACTTCGGCATCCAGCAGAGCCACCTTGCGGCGTATGATGCCGCTTTTCTCCAGTTTCTGTATCCGGCGCCAGCACGGGGTCTTGGTAAGGCCCACGCGCTCGGCCAGCTCTTCGATGGAGAGGCTAACATCAGATTGAAGAATGGCAAGAAGTTGTCGATCAATCGCGTCGAGTGAGGACATAGTGCTACAGCGCTCCCAAAAACGCGGGGATCGGTTCCATTATTCACTGTCTGCGTGCAGTCCCTTGCAACAAAATACCCCGGTAATTTTGAAAGGCACAGCGAGATCCGACATTGGCGGGCCTTTGAAGAATCGTTTGCTGTGCCCCGTGTCTTGCCCGTAACGATAATCTCAGTATTTCCACATCAGTAGTGGAATTTTTCCCTCCACTTATGACCATCAAAAAAGCCGGGCAATGCCCGGCCAAGCTACAGGGGAGATGTAGGAATTTTGTTTTGTGCGGGCTGTTTCCCTTACGCCGCTTCTTTGGGCGGGAACATAGGCTCGAAGAGCCCCGCGGCCATGGCCTCGCGCACTCGCGCCATCAGATCGATTTCTGTGAGCTGCTGGAGCTCTTCCAGATCACTCAATACGTAGTAAATCGGCTGCACTATATCGATGCGGTAAGGCGTGCGCAGGGTATCCACCACCTCGAACGGGGCGCGCACCGGTTCTTCGCTGAGGGCGTACAGGGTTTCCTTGGGCGACGACAGTATCCCGCCACCGTAGATGCGCAGGCCGTCTTTGGTGTTCAGTAGCCCGAACTCGACGGTGAACCAGTAAAGGCGGGCCAGATAGGCGCGCTCTTTCGGTGATGCATTGAGGCCAAGCTCGCCGTACTTCTGGGTAAAGTTGGCAAAGGCCGGATTGGTGAGCATGGCGCAGTGGCCAAAAATCTCATGAAAGATATCCGGCTCTTGCAGGTAGTCGAATTCTTCTGGGGAGCGGATAAAGGTGGCAACCGGGAACTTGCGCTCCGACAGGAGTCGGAAAAAGGTCTCGAAGCCAATCAGTGCGGGTACCCGGGCAGTTTCCCAGCCGGTTTCACGACGCAGAACCCGGCTCACTTCTTCCAGCTGTGGAATGCGGTCCAGGGGGAGGTTGAGTAGCTCCAGGCCGTGCAGGTATTCATCGCAGGCGCGGCCGGGTACCACCTTCAGTTGCCGTTCAATCAGGCGTTGCCAGGTCTGGTGCTCCAGATCCGTATAGGCAATAAAGCCTTCGGCATTGGGTTCACGGGCCACGTACTTACTGGGCTTTTTGCTGCTGCTCATGACTATCTCCGCGGTGGGCGGTCACGGATATGCCGCCACATCTGTTTTTATCGTCTCTCTATTCTTAGACATCTGCGCCGGGGTGCGGCAGGGGAGGTGGGGTAAAACCAGTATGCTCGAGCGGCCGCTGTCTACACTTTCTGTAAATTTAGGTTTACAGTCTGGCTATGAGAGTTGAAATTACTTGCAGCGATCGAGTGGGTATTTTGCAGGAAATCATGGGTGTATTTGCTGATTTCCGGATAAATGTACGCACTGGTGAAATTGGTGGAGACAGCGGGGACAAGGTCTACCTGTGGGCGCCTGGTCTGCTCATCACCCAGTTTCAGTCCATCGAGAAGGCACTGCAGCGGGTTCCCGGTGTTCGGAAGGTGCGCCGGATCGATCTGATTCCCTCGGAACGGCGCCACTTCGAACTGGATACTCTGCTGCGGCATGTGGCAGATCCGGTGCTATCTGTCGATCCGGAAGGGCGCATCATTGCGGCCAACCTTGCCGCAGCCAGGGCGTTCGGTGTGAGCCTGGAGCAGGCACCGGGCATGCAGTTGCAGCGCTTCCTGCCGCGTTTACAACTGGAGGAGCTGCTGCGCGGTCTTACTGCGCCCCGTTACGGTTTCCCCGTTGCCGTGCGCGGTCGCCCCTATACCCTGGACTGGTCCCCAATCACGCTGGACGATGCCCCGGGTGCGGTTGCTTCACTGGCGGGGGCTGTGCTGACCTTACAGCCTCGGGCTGCCAGCACCGGGGAAACCACCGCGCAGGTGCCACCGGAGCCCCAGGTGCTTTGGGACCTCGATTTGCGTCGCCATTGCTGTCTGCAATTGCAGCAGCTTGCGCCACTGAGTGCGCCGCTGCTGATTTTGGGTGAACGGGGAAGTGGCAAAACCACTTTCCTGAACGCGGCCTATTACCTGAGCCCGCTGGCGGAGCGCGGCAGGGTATATCGCTGTTGTGGTGAAGAACTGGACCGGCAACGTATTGAATACCTTGCCGACCTCCCTGCTGAAACCGTGGTGTTGTTGGATGACCTGAATGCCGTGCCGGTTGAGGTTCAGAGGCGTCTGGCGGAAATGGTTCTGCAGCGCCATTTCAGGCCGCGACTGATTCTGACCGCCACGCAGCTCGGCGGGCTCGCGCCGGCAGTGCAGCAATTGTTTTCAGGCTGCTGCATTCAGTTACCGCCACTGCGCGCTATGCGCCCGGCAATCGCGCGCTTTTGTTCCCTGATGGTCGATCAAATCTCTCGCAGCGCTTCCGAAACCCTTGGCGCGGTGTGGCAAGGCGGCGAGCCCGACACGATTTCAGATCAGTTGAAATTAATGGACTGGCCGACAAATTTCAGTGGGCTGGAGGAGCAGCTCAGGGCGGCAATTGCACATTTGCGTGCCCGCGGTGGGGCGAATTTATCCATTGACGACTTTTCGGCGGTAGCGGAACGGGGTTCGGCGCCAGTGCAGGAGTCCTGGAGCGCCTGGGGGCGCGGATTGACACTGGCGGAGCAGATGGAAAAAGTCGAGCGGGGGATTCTGGAGGAGTTACTGCAAAGCCAGCCCAAAAGGCTGCGCTCCAGCCGCGCGCTGGCTCGGCGGCTGGGCATCTCCCATACCGCTGTCGCCAACAAGCTGCGCAAATACGGACTGGCCGACTAGCGCTCGATCTTTCCGATCAGCATGTCCTTGAACATCACAAAGTCGCCCCACAGGGAGTAAAACGGATTTTTAAACGTGGCAGGGCGGTTGTGTTCGAAAAAGAAGTGGCCAACCCAGGCGAATCCGTATCCGGCCAGTGGCACTGCGTACAGCAGTGGCCAGTTTTTCGTGGCAACAGCGGTAATCACCAGTCCAATCACCAGCGTAGTGCCGACAAAGTGCAGTCTGCGACAGGTCAGGTTGCTGTGTTCATTGAGGTAAAACGGGTAGAACTCGCGGAATGAATTGAAGCGCGGAGTTTCCTCCCGGTCATTCGATTGCTGCATGGTATTTTCGGCCATCTCGCTATCCTGTTTATTGCTTATTGTATGTAGGCGTAAGTTGTCTGCTGGAGTAAGTATTGTTTTGGATGAAAGTTGATACTCCGGATTCTAACCAGAACCCGGTACTCAACGTTGGTCTGAAAGGGACATTGCAGCTTCTGGTGCACTACAGACCGATCAGTTTCGACGGCACCTGAGGGTTCTGCTAATCTTCGCTCCAAATTTGTGATCACGTTTTCGGGCGGTTGCCGCTTCAGGGCTGTCCATGACTACAAGGAATCGCCATGCCTGGTCCTCTTTCCCACCTGAAAGTTCTCGATCTCAGCCGTATTCTCGCCGGTCCCTGGGCCAGTCAGGTATTGGCGGATTTCGGTGCTGAGGTCATCAAGGTTGAACGCCCGCACAAGGGTGATGATACCCGGCACTGGGGTCCTCCCTACCTCAAGGACTCCAAAGGACAGGACACCGACGATGCCGCCTACTATCTCAGCGCAAACCGCGGCAAAAAGTCCATTACCGTGGATATCACCCAGGCCGCCGGCCAGAAGCTGATCACGGAACTGGCGCAGCGGTGCGACATCCTGCTGGAGAATTACAAGGTAGGCGGGTTGGCGAAATACGGTCTCGATTACGACGCCATCCGCCAGATCAATCCGCGCATTATCTACTGCTCGATCACCGGCTTTGGACAGACCGGTCCCTACGCCAGGCGTGCCGGTTACGATGCCATGATCCAGGGTATGGGTGGTCTGATGAGTATGACTGGCGTGCCCGAGGGGCAACCCGGTGCCGGCCCTCAGAAAGTGGGGGTCGCGGTGGCGGATCTGATGACCGGGATGTATGCGGTCTCGGGGGTTTTGGCCGCGGTGATTCACCGGGATCAGACCGGCGAGGGACAGCACATCGATCTGGCGCTGCTCGATACACAGGTGGCGTGGCTTGCCAATCAGGCACAAAATTATCTGACATCCGGCGTCAGCCCGGAGCGCCAGGGCACCGCGCACCCGAACATCGTTCCCTACCAGGCGGTACCCGCGAGCGACGGCTATTTTATGCTGGCGGTCGGTAACGACAGCCAGTTCCAGAAGTTCTGCCAGATTGCGGGGCTGGATGAGCTCGCCGCAAACCCGGCTTATGCCACCAATCGCGACAGGGTGAAAGCCCGCGATACGCTGGTACCCCTGATCGAATCGGCAACCGCCAGCAAACCCGCAGCCTGGTGGCTGGAGCAGTTGAGTGCCGCCCACGTGCCCTGCGGGCCTATCAATAACCTGCAGCAGGTATTTGCGGATCCGCAGGTAATGGCGCGGGGTATGGTGGTTGAGCAGCCGCATCCCCAGGCCGGCAAGGTGCGCACGGTGCGCAACCCCCTGGAGTTCTCTGCATCACCGCTGCAATACCAACAGGCGCCGCCGACCCTTGGCGAGCATACCCAGGTTGTACTGGAAGCCGAGCTGGGCCTGTCGCCGGGTGAGATTGAAGATCTGCGCGCACAGGGGGTTATCTGACGCGGCTCGTTTGATCGCTGCTTCGAGGGGCGCCTTTCTATCGAAGTACGCCGGTCGACGTGTGCCTATTTGCGCCAATATAAAGAGCGTTGCGCCACAGGCCGTGTAGGTTTAGACGACTGCGCTAGTATCACAGCAATAAAGCTAACAGCACAAAATAAGGAAACTGTGCATGAGCGCGATATTGCTGATGGTACTCGGCCTGGGTGGCATGGCTGCGGGCTATTATTTCTATTCGCGCTTTATTGCCGAGCGCATTTACCGGTTCGACCCTGACTTCATTACCCCGGCGCACGAATTTGAAGACGGTGTGGACTATGTGCCCACCAACAAATTTGTACTCTGGGGCCACCACTTCACCTCAGTTGCCGGTGCCGCGCCGATTGTGGGTCCGGCAATTGCCGTTATCTGGGGTTGGCTGCCCGCGTTTCTGTGGGTCGTCTTCGGCACCATCTTCTTTGCCGGGGTGCACGACAGCGGTGCTATCTGGGCCAGCGTGCGCAATCGGGCGTTGTCGGTAGGTTCCCTGACCGGGCACGTGGTCGGCAAGCGTGCTCGCAGCATCTTTATGATCGTGATTTTCCTGGTGCTGCTGATGGTCAACGCCGTGTTCGGGGTGGTGATCGCCGGGCTGTTGATCGACAACCCGGGCTCGGTAGTGCCAATCTGGGGGGCAATCGCGGTAGCGCTGGTCATTGGCCAGCTGATTTACCGGTTCAAATTCAATCTCGCGCTGGTGTCCCTGTTCGGGGTGATAGCCCTGTATGCGCTGATTTATGTCGGCCCTTCGGTGCCGGTTTCTTTGCCGGAAACGGTGGTGGGTCTTTCCAGCAAAGCCGCGTGGATTCTGATTCTGTTTGCCTACGCCGCGGTCGCCTCTCTGTTGCCGGTATGGGTGCTGCTGCAACCGCGGGATTACATCAATGGCCTGCAGCTGTTCGTCGGGTTGATCTTGTTGTATTCCGCGGTGCTTATTGCGAGCCCGGAGCTTGTGGCACCGATGATCAATCACCAGGTGCCGGAGGGCGCGCCACCCTTGATACCCCTGTTGTTCGTTACGATTGCCTGCGGTGCCATCTCCGGATTTCACGGACTGGTGGCTTCCGGCACCACGTCCAAGCAATTGAATAAAGAAACCGATGCGCGCTTTGTGGGGTACTTCGGGGCGATCGGCGAGGGCGCGTTGGCGCTGGCAGCGATTATTGCAGCCTGTGCGGGGTTTGCGTCTCTGGGTGATTGGCAGGCCGTATACAGTGCCTTTGGCCAGGGTGGCGTGCAGGCCTTTGTGGACGGCGGCGCGGCCATTCTCAATCAGGGGGTGGGTATTGATGCGGCGGTTTCCGGCACCATGCTGACGGTGATGGCGGCGCTGTTTGCCGGCACCACCATGGATACCGGCTTGCGCCTGCAGCGCTATATCTTCCAGGAGTTTGGGGAGATTTACGGCATCCGCTGGCTCGGGAAGCCTTTGCCGGCCACGATGATGGCGGTGGCCTGCTGTGTGTTGCTGGCATTCGGTGCAGGGGGCGCGGACGGCTCCGGTGGACTTCTGATCTGGCCGTTGTTCGGCACCACCAATCAGTTGTTGGCGGGGCTCACGCTGCTAGTGATTTCGGTGATGCTGGTGCGTTTGAATCGTCCGGTCTGGCTCACTCTGGTTCCACTGGTCTTTCTGTTGCTGATGACGCTGGCCGCACTGCTGATTCAGCTAAATGAGTTTTACCAGAAAAAAGACTGGTTCCTGCTGAGCCTGGACCTTGTGGTACTCGTCGCTGCAATGCTCGTGACACTGGAATGTGTTTCGGCATTTAAAAAGCCGGCCGCAGAAATCGGTGGCGAAGAGCTGTGATACACGTGCACTGATCTGGCGATAAACGGAAACCTCTGAGGAGGGTGTAACCATGGATGGCGAAAACAAGTCTGGGCTACCGAGAAACCTGAAGCTGGTGTTCCGTCGTATCAGCGCTCAGCTGGATGTCTATTACAGCGCGCCTTATCGCAGTGCGCTGGCGCGGGCGGCGCGGGATGAGGAAGATCTGTTTATGCTGCTGATCTACGCCGAGTCCCTGGGTATTCCCAATCCCGTCAGTTTTTACACCCTGGAATTGCAGCCGCAAATGCTGGAGCGATTTCATCAGTGGCACCGGCGTATGGGGATGGAGCGTTCGCCATTGGATGAAATGCGTTGCTGTTAACCAAAGAGCCCATGACCCGATGACAATATCGATCGACCTGGAACACTTACTACGCCGCAAACTGATCATGGTGGGCGGCAAAGGTGGGGTTGGCAAAAGTACGATGGCGGCCACTCTGGCGACGATCGCCGCCGGTCGCGGGCTGAAGACGTTACTGGTATCCACCGATCCCGCGCACAATCTCGGTGACCTGTTTGGGTGTGAAATCGGCTCTGCCGGATGCGAGATTCCCTGGAGCGCCGGAAACCTGCATGCGCTGGAGATTAATCCGGAGTTCGCGCTGGAAAGGTATCTCGAGTCTGTGCGGCAGCAGATGCTCCCGCATGTGGCCGTGGCATTGCGTGGACAGCTGGAGAAACAGTTGCACCTTACCCGCCACTCTCCCGGAGCGGAAGAAGCGGCGCTTCTGGATGAAATCACGCGGTTGATTCAGAATCGCGATGAATTTGATTTGATGATCTTCGATACGGCACCAACCGGCCATACCCTGCGGCTGCTTTCCCTGCCCGTGGTTATGTCGGCATGGACAGAGGGGCTTGTTGCGCAGAAAGAGCGCGCTGGGCGTTTTCGGGATGTGCTCGGGAAGTTTGCCGGCACTGTAGAGACGCCGAATCAGGCCGTGAGCGCGCAACTGGCGCCGCTCGTGGAGCGTCAGGCGCGTTTTCGGGAGTCCGCGAATGCGCTCAAAGACCCGCAACTCAGCGCGTTTGTGTTTGTCATGACAGCGGAAATGCTTCCGTTGAACGAAACCCGGCGAGCGGCGTTAGCGCTCAAGAACAGCGGGATTCCGGTTGCCGGTCTTTTGCTGAACCGGTTACTACCGGAAGAGGCCGCAGAGATTCCGTTTTTGCGGGGTGCCTGGGAGTGCCAGCAGCGAGTACTCGGTCAAATAACGGAACAGTTAGGCGGGTTGCCCAGCCTGGCATTACCGATGACAGGAAACGTTCTGCAGGGCAGGGAAGGGCTGCAGTGGTTGGCTTCACAACTGGTGAAAGCGTCAGAATCTGGCGGCCGGATGCAAAAACAGCCCGGCAGTGAAACTGTCGGGCTGTTATAGAGGCTCGCCGCTTACTTACGCAAGGTAAGTTATGCGAGTGCGCGACGGCGATGAATCGGCAGGGGCTGATCTACCGCAGACTGATAGCTGTCCGTGAAATCCTGCATGGACTCCAACAGTCCTGCCAGAGGCTGTTCGCCCTGGAAAGCAAAGCTGTTGAAGCCACAGCGGGTCAGGTAGGTCAGCTGGTCGCGGATAAAATTACCCACCGCACGCAGTTCGCCGGTAAAACCATAGCGCTGGCGCAACAGGCGGCCGGCGGTGAATGCACGGCCATCGGTGAACGCGGGGAAGTGAGCGGCGATCAGCGGCAATTCGCTGGCGTAGTCGCCAATCAGGTCTGCGGTTTCGTCGCTGTCCAGCCACACACCGATTTCGTCCTTGCGGCCCGCTAGATCTTCACGCAGTTCCAGCCACACGCTCAAGGGCAGAATCACCTTGCCCGGTGCGAGGCTGCTCGCGCTGATCTCTTCATCGCCGCCCAGCGGCAACAGATTCCATTCGTTTTCGACAACCGCGCCGTCAACAATCAGTTGCGCCGGGTTTTCAGGTTGCGCGCCTACCGGCTTTTTCGCGGAGAGGTTAGCTGGCTTTGGCATATACACGCTCCTTGAATGGCTGCAGCCCGATGCGGTTGTAGGTGTCGATAAAGAACTCTTCCGGCTGACGGTTCTCTACGAACACATCGAGAATCTTGCCGATGGTCTCCGGCATTTCATCGCGGGAGAAGCTGGGGCCGAGTACTTTACCCAGGCTGGCTTTCTCATTGGAGCTGCCGCCCAGCTGAACTTGGTAGAACTCTTCGCCTTTCTTGTCGACGCCGAGAATGCCGATATGGCCAATATGGTGGTGGCCGCAGGCGTTCATACAACCGGAGATATTCAGGTCCAGGTCACCCAGGTCGTAGAGGTAATCCAGGTCGTCAAACTTGCGCTGGATGGCTTCCGCAACGGGAATGGATTTGGCATTGGCCAGGGAGCAGTAATCGCCACCCGGGCAGCAGATCATATCGGTCAGGGTGCCGATGTTCGGGGTGGCAAAGCCGTGTTTGCGGGCCTCCTGCCACAGGTCGAACAGCTTTTCCTGCTCCACGTCTGCCAGAACCACATTTTGTTCGTGGGTTACGCGCACTTCGCCGAAGCTGTATTTGTCGGCGAGATCGGCGATGGCTTCCAGTTGGCGATCGGTAACGTCGCCCGGTGGAATACCGGTAGGCTTGGTGCTCAGTGTGACGGCCTGGTAGCCGTTTACGCGATGGGGGAAAGTATTGCGTTCGAGCCAGCGGGCGAACGCCTTGTCACCACCGGACTGATCGCGCAATACCGCTTCACCATGGCCTTCACTGAAGGACTTGTACGCGGGCTCCGGGAAAAACCGCTTGGACCACTCGATCACTTCCGGTGTCAATTCTTCGACGCCGTCCTTGATCTGTTCCCACTCCGCTTCCACACGGCGACCGAACTCTTCCGCGCCCATGGCCTTTACCAGAATCTTGATGCGCGCCTTGAACTTGTTGTCGCGGCGGCCCAGCTGGTTATACACGCGAACGATCGCTTCAAGGTAGGAGAGCAAGTGGGTCTCCGGCAGGAAGTCGCGGATCGCAACGCCAATGATCGGGGTGCGGCCGAGGCCGCCGCCGACGAATACCTGGAAGCCGGTTTCGCCTTTGTCGTTCCTGACGATCTGTACACCGATATCGTGGGCGCGAATGGCCGCACGGTCTTCTTCAGCGCCACATACCGCAATTTTGAATTTGCGTGGCAGGAAGGCGAATTCCGGGTGGAATGTGGACCACTGGCGAATCAATTCGCAGTAGGGGCGAGGGTCGATCAATTCATCGCGGGCGATACCGGCGAACTGGTCCGTGGTGGTGTTGCGGATACAGTTACCACTGGTCTGCACCGCGTGCATTTCTACTTCCGCGAGCTCCGCGAGAATATCGGGCACATCTTCCAGGTTTGGCCAGTTGAGCTGGACGTTCTGGCGGGTAGTGAAGTGCGCATAGCCCTTGTCGTACTTGCGGGTGATGTGCGCCAGTCGACGAACCTGGCTGCTGTTCATTAGCCCGTAGGGCACCGCGATGCGCAGCATGGGTGCCAGTCGCTGAACATAGAGGCCATTTTGCAGGCGCAAAGGCAAAAATTCTTCTTCGCTCAGTTCACCGGCGAGATAGCGTTCGGTCTGGCCGCGAAACTGGGCCACCCGTTCCCGGATCAGCTTGTGGTCCTGTTCGTCGTATCGATACATAAGAGCTTGATTCCATTACTTTTTTGCGCTGGTCTCACAGCGCCCAGAGGGTCTTCTGGAGCCTATCTATGACCCTGAGTGGCGCATAACATACCAGCCGCCTTATACAAAAAATAACAATTTTTTTCGCTACCTTAGTAACCGCCGGTTATAAGTAGCTCGCCCGTGTATAACTGGCGAAATACTGCACGGTTGCACCCCGCGTGGGGATTTGATCTACTTGAGAAACCGCGCTTTTTAGCGGTGCTGCTACCTTTAAAACAATAATGATTTCTTGAGAGACGGAGTATTCCGATGAACGATCAAGCAGTAAGAGATGTAGTAGTTGTATCCGACGATAGCGATAACGTTGTAGACGCCATTGCGGCGGTGGCACTGGTGGCCATCTTTGTCGCTACCTGTATTTACTGGGTTGCCTCACAGGGCTAAGGCCCGGGCTCCCCAGAAAATAACCCTTTACCTGAGTGTCTCTTTTTATAAGAGCAGGATAGGTATTTGCGAATGATTCTTTTTACTGGCGGCGTTCGGGTCGCCGGCGATGTTCTATTGGTTTTACGGTTTGAGTCGCAGGACTAGCGCTAAAGCTGTAAATACAATTGAGAATTATTATCCGATCTTGCCCGGCAATTTTTGCTTATTGCTCAGCCCATATTGCTCAACACGGTTTTCACCACCAGCACCAGCGTTAGTACAAACAGTGCGGTGAAAATAATTCCGGCAGCAATATAGGCCTTGAAGCTTCCGCCTTTGAAATCCCGCTCGCGGTTTTTACTCGACTGCACGCCAATCGCCGCGGCGAGGGTGCTGAGCACTACCTGGCCGAATGAGGGTTTCTTGTCGTTATTTTCCATAATCCTCTCCACACATCTTGGTTTAGGAGCCTGCTTACAGACTCCTGCAGAGTAAGTGGTTAGCGAACGTAAGTCAGTCCTCGAGATTCGGGCGCAGCCAGCGTTCCAGTTCCTCAACGCTCATTTCCTTGCGCTCGGCCAGGCTTTCCAGCTGATCCCGGGAAATCTTGCCCACATTAAAATACTTTGACTCCGGGTGTGCAAAGTACCAGCCACTCACTGCGGCGGCGGGCATCATGGCGAAACTGGAAGTCAGCTCCATCCCTGCGTTTTCTTCCGCATTCAACAGTTTGAACAGGGTGGCCTTTTCCGTGTGGTCGGGGCAGGCGGGGTAGCCGGGAGCGGGGCGGATACCGCTATAGCGCTCCTTGATCAGCTCTTCGTTGCTAAGGGTTTCTTCCGGCTGGTAGCCCCAGTAGTTTTTGCGGACTTCCCGGTGCAGGTATTCGGCAAGGGATTCCGCCAGTCGATCCGCCAGTGCCTTGACCATGATTGCGCTGTAGTCGTCGTGCTTGGCCTCGTACTCCGCGGCCAGTTCGTCGGCGCCAATGCCGGTGGTTACCGCAAAGCCGCCGACATAATCTTCGACACCACTACCGACGGGCGCGATAAAGTCGGCCAGCGAGCGACACAGGCCATCGCCACCGCGCTTTTGCACCTGCTGGCGCATCTGGTGCAGGCGGGCGCGCTCGGTGGTGCGGCTTTCATCGGTGTAGACCACGATGTCGTCGCCGTCCGCATTGGCCGGCCACAGGCCAAACACCGCACGGGCTTTCAGGCGCTTGTTGTCGATGATATCGGCGAGCATGGTCTGCGCATTTTTGAACAGATCCGTTGCGGCCTCGCCGACCACTTTATCGTTCAGGATCGCCGGGTATTTACCCGCGAGATCCCAGGAGATGAAGAAGGGCGTCCAGTCGATGGTGTCGACCAGTTTTTCCAGCGGGAAATCGTCCAGTACGGTAAGGCCCGGCTTGTTCGGAACGACTGGCTTGAAGTTTGCCCAGTCGAACTGCGGGCCTGCCTTCAAGGCGTCGGGGTAAGTCAGGCGCGGGTCATTGCGTTTGCGGTTGGCGGTACGCTCGCGCACTTTTACGTACTCTTCCTGCACGCTTTTGATAAAGCCGGGACGCAGCTCGTCGGACAGCAGGTTGCTGGCAACACCCACCGCACGGGAGGCGTCTGCTACATAGACCACCTGGTTGCGTTTGAATTGCGGTTCGATCTTCACTGCCGTGTGTGCCTTGGAGGTGGTGGCGCCGCCGATCAGCAGGGGAATATCAAAACCCTGCCGTTCCATTTCCGCGGCCACGTGTACCATCTCATCCAGAGAAGGCGTAATCAGGCCGGACAGGCCGATGATATCGCAGTTCTTTTCTTTCGCGGTTTGCAGAATGGTTTCCGCAGCCACCATTACGCCGAGATCGATCACCTCGAAGTTATTACAGGCCAGCACCACGCCCACAATATTTTTGCCGATATCATGCACATCGCCTTTTACCGTGGCCATCAGAATGCGGCCGTTGGGTTTGCTGTCTGCAGTTTTCTCGGCTTCGATATACGGCTGCAGGTAGGCCACCGCCTGTTTCATAACACGGGCGGACTTCACCACCTGTGGCAGGAACATCTTGCCCTCGCCAAACAGGTCGCCAACCACGTTCATGCCGTCCATCAGCGGACCTTCGATCACATCCAGTGGACGTGTGGAGGCAGCGCGGGCTTCTTCGGTATCTTCTTCGATGAAATTGTTGATGCCTTTTACCAGCGCGTGCTCCAGGCGTTTCTTTACCGGCCACTGGCGCCAGGCCAGATCTTCCTTGCGCTCGGCAGTACTGCCATCGCCGCGGTATTTTTCTGCGATATCCAGCAGGGCTTCGGTGGCTTCATCGTTGCGATTGAGAATTACATCCTCCACCTTGTCCCGCAGTTCGTCCGGCAGGTCGCTGTAGACCTCCAGCATACCCGCATTGACGATGCCCATATTCATGCCGGCTTTTACCGCGTAATACAGGAATACGGAGTGGATAGCTTCGCGCACCGGGTTGTTGCCGCGGAAGGAGAAGGATACGTTGGAGACACCACCGGAGACATTGGCACCTGGCAGGTTCTGGCGAATCCAGCGGGTGGCTTCGATAAAGTCCACCGCGTAGTTGTTGTGCTCTTCGATACCGGTGGCGACGGCGAAGATGTTCGGGTCGAAAATAATATCCGTCGGGTTGAAGCCGACCTTGTCCACCAGCACGTCGTAGCTGCGCTTACAGATTTCAATCTTGCGTTCGAAAGTGTCCGCCTGGCCGTTTTCGTCAAAGGCCATCACCACCACGGCGGCGCCGTAGCGCAGGCACAGGCGTGCTTTCTCGATAAACTCCTCTTCACCTTCCTTCAGGCTGATGGAGTTGACGATGGGTTTGCCCTGGATGCACTGCAGGCCAGCCTCGATGACCTCCCATTTGGAGGAATCCACCATAAACGGCACCTTGGCGATTTCCGGTTCGGTGGCGCACAGATTGAGGAAGCGGCGCATGGCGGCGACGGAATCCAGCATCGCCTCGTCCATGTTGAAGTCGATGACCTGAGCCCCGTCTTCCACCTGGGTGGCGGCGATCTGCAGGGCGGTATCGTAATCCTCTTCCATGATCAGGCGCTTGAAGCGCGCAGAGCCGGTGACGTTACAGCGCTCGCCCACGTTCACGAACAGGGCGTTTTCATCGGCCACATAGGGCTCAAGGCCGGAGAGGCGCAAGGCCGGTTTGATCTCGGGCAACTTGCGCGGTGGCAGATCGGCCACGGCATTGGCAATCGCACGGATGTGGTCGGGCGTGGTGCCGCAGCAACCGCCGAGAATATTCAGGAAGCCGGCCTCTGCGAACTCTTTTACGATCGCCGCAGTTTCTTCCGGAGTCTCGTCGTACTCGCCGAATTCGTTCGGCAGGCCCGCATTGGGGTGGGCGGATACGTATCCTGCGCAGACGCCGGACAGTGCTTCCACATAGGGGCGCAATTCGGTGGCACCGAGGGCACAGTTCAGACCGACGGAGAGCGGTTTGGAGTGGGCGATCGAGTAGTAGAAGGCTTCGGTGGTCTGGCCGGACAAGGTGCGGCCAGAGGCATCGGTAATGGTGCCGGAGATCATGATCGGCAGCTCGAAACCGCGCTGGTCAAATACTTCCTGTACCGCGTAGATAGCCGCCTTGGCATTCAGGGTGTCGAAGATGGTTTCGATCAGGATCAGGTCCGAGCCGCCGTCGATCAGCGCGTTTGTGGACTCGATATAGTTCTCGACCAGCTCGTTGAAGGTCACATTGCGCGCGCCCGGATCGTTTACATCCGGCGAGATACTGGCGGTGCGGGATGTCGGGCCCAGGACACCGGCAACAAAGCGCGGCTTCTCCGGTGAGGAGAGGGCGTCAGCGGCGCGGCGGGCGACCTGGGCGGCTACCCGATTCAGTTCCGGCACCAGGTCTTCCATGTCGTAGTCGGATTGGGACAGACGGGTGGCGTTGAAGGTATTGGTTTCGATAATGTCGGCACCGGCTTCCAGGTATTCCCGGTGCAGGCGCTCGATCAGATCCGGCTGCGTCAGTACCAGCAGGTCGTTGTTACCCTTGATATCGGAGGGGTAGTCGGCAAAGCGCTTGCCCCGGTAATCCGCTTCCTCCAACTTCTCCTGCTGGATCATGGTGCCCATACCGCCGTCCAGGATCAGGATGCGCTCGCCCAGGGCGGCGTACAGCTGTTTAAGACGTTGATCGCGGGACTGCTCAGACATGGGTTTTCCTTAAACCGGGGACCAAAAGGGCGGCAATCTTAGCACAATTGCCCCAAGTCTCAGGCTTCTCAGTCACGTCTTAAGATCATGTATTTATGGCAACGGAACCAAAGGTTATAGCGTTGCTCACACTACACTCAGGTTCTGCAAATTCATCGCTCAGCAAGGAGTACACCGTGAAGATACTGATGGTGCTCACATCCCATGACCAGCTCGGTGATACGGGACAGAAAACGGGGTTCTGGCTGGAAGAGTTTGCCGCTCCCTATTATGTCTTTGTGGATGCGGGGGCCGATGTGACCCTCGCGTCGCCAAGGGGCGGGCAGCCGCCGCTGGACCCCAAGAGTGACGCAGAGGATGCCCAGACGCTCGCCACCAAGCGCTTCAGGGGCGACCCCATTGCCAAGGCTGCGTTGGCGGATACCCGCTCACTGGACGAAGTCGATGCGGAAGGTTTTGATGCGCTGTTCTTTCCCGGTGGTCACGGCCCTCTCTGGGATCTCGCCGAAGATCAGCGGTCTATCGCACTCATTCACGGGTTCCAGCGCGCGGGGAGGCCGGTTGCTGCTGTCTGTCATGCCCCTGCGGTGTTTCGGCACACTGTGTCGGAAAACGGTGAGCCGCTGGTGCGCGGTCGCAAGGTTACCGGCTTTAGCAACAGCGAAGAGGCGGGGGTGGGTTTGACGGAGGTGGTGCCGTTTCTGCTGGAAGATATGCTGAACCAGCACGGCGCGCATTACTCCAAGGGCGAGGACTGGCAGAGTCATGTGGTGACCGATGGGTTACTGATTACCGGCCAGAACCCGGCCTCATCCGAGGCCACGGCGCGGTCGTTATTGGGCGCATTGTCTGCCTAGTGGTCCATGCGGAAAGTTGTGTAACTGTTCGCTTCGCCAAAGTGCCCAGCTCTGCGTTGAGAAAGCTTGAAATAGAACCACTATTCCTGCGCTTTCTCGCCTTGATCTGAACACTTTGGCTGTGCTCCTTAGTTACCGAACTTTCCGCATGGACCACTAGCCGGTATTGTCGGCTATGTGGTTGGCTTTACTTGCAGGGTTTAGCGCGTAGAATACCCGACCGCAGAGCTCGGTTATTTCGGGCCTGTTTGTGGAAGCCCTGAGATTTGAGAAGGTCTATGTCAGAACAGTCGTCAGAATTGAACGTCACCATCACGGAATCTGCCCAGGAATACCTGCGCGACCTGCTGGCCAAGCAGGACTGCGAGGGTATCGCCATCCGTATGTTCGTATCCAATCCGGGTACTCCGAACGCGGAAACCTGCATCGCCTACAGTCGCCCCGGCGAGGAGAAAGAGGGCGATCTGGAAATGCAGCTGGATGGGTTCAAGGCCTACTTTGAAGGGCGAAGCATCCCGTATCTGGATGAAGCGCGAGTCGATTACTCCTCCGACAAAATGGGCGGTCAGCTCACCATCCGCGCCCCCAACTCCCGCATGCCCAAAGTCACCGATGACAGCCCCATCGAAGACCGTATCAACTACGTGCTGTACAGCGATGTAAACCCGGGCCTGGCTTCGCACGGCGGCCAGGTGAGCCTCGTGGAAGTGACCGAAGATATGTATGCGGTTTTGAAATTCGGCGGCGGCTGCCAGGGTTGTGGCATGGTGGATATGACGCTGAAAGAGGGCGTTGAGAAAACCCTGAAGGAGAAAGTGCCGGAACTGGCAGGTGTGAAGGATATTACCGACCACACCGACAAATCTCAGGCCTACTATTGATTAGACTTTTCAGGTCAGATAAAAAACGCGGCTTTGGCCGCGTTTTTTGTTTCTGCATTTCCTTCTGCCTTTTATTCTGAAAGGCTATCTATCCATTCATGCGCTTTTTGGTTTTATTGGTCGCCTGTGCCGTTGCCGGGTCATCGGGCCAGAAGTGTTTCTGGTATTTGATGCGCAATTCCTTTTTTACTTCGTGATAGGTGTTTGCCCAGAAGCTTGCCAGGTCGCGAGTGACTTGCACCGGGCGCTGTGCCGGCGAGAGCAGGTGAATCATCAGTGGATAGCGGCCGTTGAGGATTGTCGGTGTTTGGGCGAGACCAAACATTTCCTGCAGGCGAACTGGCAGTACAGGGGGTGACTCGGCATATTGAATGGCAATGCGGGAGCCACTTGGTACCGTCAAATGGGAGGGGGCCAGCTGATCCAGTTTTTGCTGGGTGGGCCATTCCAGTTGTGCAAGCAAAATGGCCTGCAAGTCCAGTTGTTTGAGTTGGTCGAGTTTATTCAGTCCTTGCATATGGGGGAGCAACCAGCGTTCCATGGATTGGAGCAGGGCGATTTCATCCCAATCCGGCAGCTCATCTGCATCTATCAGGTCGGGATGTTCTGACTGTAGTGATTTTAGAAATCGCACTCGCGCAATAAGATTTTCACTTTCATCGTTCCACGGCAGAGTGCGCAATCCTTGCTGCCGGATCGCATCAAGTAATGCGCGGCTGAGCATTTCCGGTGAAAACTTTCGGGCCGGCTTGTCCTCAAGTACCAGCTTTCCAAGCCGGGTTTGTTCGCTGGCAATAGCGCGTCCGGCCTGTTCATCCCAGCGCACCGCGGTTTCCCGGACGATCTGATCTCGGCAATAGGTGAAAAGCGCATCGGCGGAAATTTGCGCGGCCAATTGAATACGCGCGTCACGCCCCTGGCCATCGAGATCAGCGACAACCAGATAATCCGCATGCGCCAGTTCGTCGTCGTGGGAAAAGTGTGCCCCTCGACCATTGGATAGCAGAAAACGTCGTTCGCGATCGTGCCGGTTTTGTGCAATTCGATCCGGGTAGGCGTGGGCGAGCAGTACCCCGGTGGTATCCAGATAGTCCGGAGTTACGCGCGTGCCAGTGTCGCTTTTCGGAAATTGCGCGTGCCAGGCTTTCGCCTGTTGCCGTATGCGGTGCACGGAACCCTGGTCTGCGCGAGCGTTGTTCCGATCTCCGGTCACCACGTCCAGGCGCTTGCGTATGTCCCTGTCCCAGCGTTGCTCGCCGCGGAAAATATCACGCTCGGAAAGTAGTGCCGCGATCAGACTGGCTTCTCGGCCGAGCCCCAGCGTGTTGCCGCAAAGCATCATGTGGGCCAGTCGCGGATGCGCCCCGAGTCTGAGCATTGCCTCGCCGTGCTCGGTGATGCGCAGGTTGTCATCCAGTGCCCCAAGCTCCTGCAGCAGCGCCCTGGCTTGAGCGGTAGGACCTGGTGGTGGCAGATCAAGCCAGCGCAGTTCCGCGGTATCCGTGACGCCCCATTGAGCCAGATCCAGCATCACTGGCGCCAGGTCACTGAGGAGTATTTCCGGAGCACTTTTTTTCGCCATGCTCCGCTGGGTCGATTCACTCCACAGGCGCAGGCTGTGACCCGGGCTGAGGCGACCGGCACGACCTGTGCGCTGTGTGGCAGACGCCTGGGAAATCTGGGTTGTCACCAGGCGGTTCATGCCGGTGTTTGGGTCAAACCGGGATTCCCGCATCAAGCCAGAATCCACCACCAGACGGATACCCTCGATCGTAATGGATGTTTCTGCGACGTTGGTGGCCAGTACAATTTTGCGCTTGCCGTCGGGGCAGGGGGCGATGGCCGCGTCCTGCTGTTGCTTGTTCAGATCGCCGTAAAGCGGCGCAACCGTGATGTGCGCGTTTCCGGCAAATGCGTTGTTTAGTGCTTCCTCAACCGCACGAATCTCCCGTACGCCAGGTAAGAACGCCAACAGACTGCCATCTTGTTGCGCCATCAGCTCCTGAATCTTGCGGCTGACCAGTGCTGGGAGCTGGCGTGCATCCTGCGGCACTTCGCGATGAGGCAGGTACTCGATTTCCACGGGAAAGGCGCGCCCCTCGCTGGTAATAACGGGGGCATCGCCGAGCAGGCTGGCCACGGCATCTGCGTCCAGTGTTGCCGACATCACCAGCAACTTGAGGTCCTCCCTGAGCACTTCCTGAGCCTGTAGACAGAGTGCCAGTGCCAGGTCCGCCTGCAAGTTGCGCTCGTGAAATTCGTCGAAAATTACCAGTGCGGTGCCCGCGAGTTCCGGGTCGGACTGCAGGAGCCGAGTGAGAATACCTTCGGTAACCACCAGGATTCGGGTGTTATCGCTGGCTTTACGCTCTCCGCGAATCTGGTAGCCGATGGTTTTGCCGAGGGGTTCCCCCAGAATATCGGCCATGCGGGCGGCGGCGGAGCGCGCTGCCAGTCGCCGCGGTTCCAGCATGATGATCCTGCGGTCTTTCAGCCACGAGGATTTGAGCAGTGCCAATGGGACCGCGGTGGTTTTACCGGCCCCGGGAGGGGCCTGTAATACGATATTTGGATGTTCGGTCAGGCTCTCCAGCAGGGCTGGCAGTACGTCCTGGATGGGTAATTCTTTCATGGCGCGATTATACCGGTCCGGAGATGGGTGGAGGAGGGCAGGCGCAATCAGATGGTTGACAGTGTCACCTTTATTTTTTATTGTTGATAGTGTCAATCAAATTTCATCCGCCCGACTCTGGGCAGAGGTCGAAGCGGTTTGGTGAAGAATTTTCGTGAGCGCAATCTATGAGTGAATCAACACTGAGCGACAATCTGCATCGCTTGATGCACGGCTATCGCAGTCGCCTGCGCGAAGAGGTGTCGCGGCGGGATCTCGGGTTGCCGATCACCCATATCCGTGCACTCAAGGGGATCTGCCGCAACCCGGAATCCACCGCGCAATCCATTGCCCAGCGCATGCAGCGCGACAAGGCCCAGATAACGCGCGTGTTGAAGGAGCTGATTGCAGAGAAGCTGATTGAGAAGCGTCCAAATCCGAATGATGGGCGGAGCCATCTCCTGTTCCCAACCGAGCAGGGCGAGGCGGTTCTGGCCGAACTGATGACGGCGGAACAGGAAACAGCGAAGGCGATGACGCGCAGCCTGAGTACACGCGAGCTCTCCCAGTTTGCCGATCTCACCGCGCGAATGGTGGCAAATCTCTCGAAAGAATCTGAAGGAGGTCGATAGTATGTCCAGACCCGCACCACGCCTATTGGAGGTTATACAGACCCGTTTTATCACACCAAACATGTTGAGAGTCACATTGGGCGGTGAAGGTATCTTGGGGTTTCCGGCGGACCAGGAGAGCGCGTATATCAAACTGCTGTTCGAGCAGGGCGAAGGCCAGAAACCGCTGATGCGCACGTACACCATCCGCAATCAGCGCGAAAATGAAATCGATGTGGACTTCGTCGTGCACGATCACCCGGGGCCGGCAGGCAGCTGGGCGCTGGGCGCAAAACCGGGCGACCGCATACTGGTTGGAGGTCCCGGGCCTAGGAAGCTGATCAACCCCACCGGCGACTGGTTTTTACTTGTCGGCGATATGACCGCGCTGCCCGCAATCAGTGTGAACCTGGCGCTACTACCGAATACGGCACAAGGTATTGCGGTGATTGAAATAGCGAGTGAGGCGGATCGCCAGTCTCTTTCATGTCCGCCCGGCGTCGACATCGTCTGGGTGGTGTCTTGTAACCCGTCCTCGCCGGGCGAGGCGTTGTTCGATGCGGTAGCCGAATTGCCGTGGGGTGGAGGTGTGCCGTCTGTCTGGTGTGCTTGTGAATTCTCCAGCATGCGGCGGTTTCGTGCGTATTTTCGAGAGGGGCGCGCGACAGATCCGAAGCTTCGGTATATTTCCAGCTACTGGAAATATGGCCTGAGTGAAGATCAGCACAAGATCGTAAAACGTGAAGATGAATCGACAGTGGCAGTACTTTAACGGGGAGCGCGAAGATCCATGGAAAAATCATTCTGGCTGGAGAAGTGGCGCAAAAATGAAATTGCTTTTCATAACAGTGAAGCGCATCCACTGCTGGTGAAACACCTTCACCGGCTGAAACTTGAAAAAGGCGACCGCCTTTTCCTGCCACTTTGCGGAAAGACGCTGGATATAGGCTGGCTGCTCGGTGAGGGGTACCGCATAGTCGGGGCAGAGCTGAGTGAATCTGCAGTGATTCAGCTCTTTGAGCAATTGGCAATGACTCCTCAAATCGAGGAGCTCGGAGAACTGAAGAAATACTACGGTGACGGTGTCGAAGTATTTGTTGGTGATATTTTCGAACTTGCGGAATCATCCCTTGGGGCGGTCGACGGTATCTACGATCGGGCGGCGCTCGTGGCTCTGCCGGATTCCATGCGCAGTGAATACGCCGATCACCTGATCAAGATTACCCGGGCGGCGCCGCAACTATTGATCAGTTTTGATTACGATCAGAATCAGTTGCCGGGACCACCGTTCTGTGTGAATGACTCGGCCATTCGTGCCTTGTATGAAGCTGGTTACCGTGTCGAGAAAGTTGACTCTGTGCCGGTGGAAGGGGGGCTGAAGGGCAAGGTTGCAGCAGATGAGGTGGTCTGGATGCTGGAGTTCTGATGGAGAAAGCCCCGCAGGGCGCGACCTGAAGACAGCATCTGCTGCGTTACAGCTCTTGTAAAGGGCTAGCCATTCACTGCGAGCTGCGCCTACCAGCTACTGCCTTCAGGTCACGCTGCGGCATTACGGACTTGATCAGAGGTTCCCTAACCCTTAATGTGAGGGAAACACTTTTCTGGCAAAAGAATAAAAATATGCTGGATGATTGGATTCTGCCTATTGGATTTTCCTGTTTTTTGATGGCTTCTCTGGTAGCGATAGTGTCGCCGTCAAAAAACCTTCCCTGGACCTTGCGCCTGTTCCTGTTCATTTTGGGGTCGGCGGCTCTGCAGATGTCACTGGTTCGCTATGGCATGGCGGAAAGATTCACCGGGCTGATTTTTCTGATGGACCCGCTGGATATAGCTTTTGCACCCTTGGCCTACCTGTATCTGCGCAACCTGAATGGCCGGTCGATGCACCCATTACTGGTCGCTGCACATTTCATTCCTTCCCTGATTGCCATTCTCGCAACGGTGCCATTCTGGCTCAGTGATGCAGTAAACAAACTCAGTTACTACCGAACCAGCCTGGAATTCAGTAACTGGCAGTGGCCGTCCGATGAGGGTACGGTCTGGGTGATTCTCATTCAGCTCCTTGTCTATTCACCTTTTGTGCTTGTCGAATATCACCGAAGAGTGCGCCAGTACGACGGGCAGGTGCCTTTGCACCGACCCTGGTTGCACTACTTTGTTGGTTCCTACTACTGCCTGTGGTTGTTGATCGGGACACTCGCACTCATGCAGTTTGAGGTGTCATTGCGGCACGTGCTGCTACTGGGTTTGATCGCGTTTGTGATCAGCTTTGTCGCAATTCTTATACGTGAACCAAGTTCCATTTCTGGTGAGACGGACGTCGAGCGTGTTCGGCAATCGTGGCGGTATTCCGTTGCCAAAGACAGCCTCGCTGCCCTGGCGGACAGATTGCATCAATATATGCGGATTACTCGTTGTTATCTGGATTCCGATCTGTCGCTTGAGACTTTAGCGAAGGACCTGAACACCCAGCCAGCAAAGCTGACGAAAATGTTCAGCCGCCACCTCGATATCGGGTTTTACGACTACATCAACGGGTACCGGGTAAAGGCCGCCAAGCAGATGCTTGCCGATCCCGAAATGCGCGCCCGCTCTGTTACAGACATCATGCTGGCCAGCGGCTTCAGCAGTAATTCCGTGTTCTATGCGAACTTCAAGGCCGACACGGGTATGACGCCTGCCCAGTTCCGGAAAAGAGGGCATTTGAAAGTCCCCGAAACCGTACTCGCCTGTATTTGATCGTTTCTTGGTGTTTTACAAACAATTGATTTCATTGAAGAAAATATTCTTCCGTCAAAAGTTTGCCACACGAAGGAAATACCAAAACCTGTCTCATATCGTTTTCTCACCCATAGCGAGGTGATGAGGAGAACGATAATGAAAATGTTATTTGCGGGCGTGGTATGTGCCGTGGCACTGGGCTGCGGTAAAGCTGTGGCATATAGCTGCGGGGATACAGACGTCATTTACAACCTGTATGACATGATGTCAGAAATTCAGAGTGAAAATGGCCCCGGAACCATCGGACCGCGAAGGCTGGTTACCAATCAGACTTCTGAAATTGTGGCCTTTACCGACAAGCGGTTTATTCAGCCACACGCCCTCGATGTCGATCAAATTACCATTAAATTTACCAAGGAACACGGCACCTGGCTTGGTGGCGGAGTCGTTGAAGTGGTGTGTGCCACAGACGAGAACGGAAACGTACAGAAGCTGGATGAGGTCAAATTCAGCGGCGGGCGCCGCAACATTGGCGACGAGGTGATCAAGTCTTACAGCGGCCTGAAGGGCAAGCGACTATCGATTCACGCGGTGGGCATCGGTGCGGTCGGCAGTGCGCGTATTCGATTCGACTTGCTGCGCAATCCGGCAGAAGGTCAGCCGTGGGTACCTGATACGAGCGCGCCGGCAGGGCCTGTGCCCGGTTTTGCCGATGTTCACGTGCATCAGACCGCGGATCTCGCGTACAGCAAGGGGTGGTATTGGGGGAGCCACCAGCCCGGTGATCTTATGACGCAGGTCACTATGTGTAGCGGGGACAACCATGGCACCCTGGAGCCGCTGGGAATCGAAATTCATGAGCTTGGCAAGGCGCATCTCGGCGAAACCAGTGGATATCCTGATTTTATCAACTGGCCGCGCTGGAACGACATCAAGCACCAGCAGGTCACATCTGAATGGTTAAAAGATGCCCACGAGCGGGGGCTGACGTTGATGGTTGCGTCCGTTGTTGCCAACCAGACGCTTGCCGCGGGTATGATCGCGTCCGGAAACCATGATAACCGTATCGCTCCCTTCGATATGGAGTCCGTCCGGCACCAGATCACCGAGCTGAAAAAAATGGACGATTCGGAAGACTGGTTTGAAATCGTACTCGATCCTTGGCATGCCCGTCGTGCGATCGCTGAAGGGAAACTGGCGGTAGTGCTTGCCATTGAAGCGAGCAACCTGTTTCCCGAATCCGACGGCCCCTGGCGTGAGCAGCTGTACGATGTATACGATATGGGTGTGAGGGCGCTGCAGATCGCGCACCAAACCAACAACGATTTTTCCGGAGCCGCGTACCACCAGGATATTTTCGAGATCGTTACCCAGTTGAAGGCCTGGTATACCGGGGATGTGGAGTACGCAGAGGCCAGTGATGGAGTCCATAACGACATCGGCATGAGTGCGCGCGGATACGAGCTCTTGGACGAAATGATCCGACTAAACATGATCATCGACATGGCGCATCTACCGCTCAAATCCCAGCGCGAGATTTATCAGGTCGTATCCCAGAATCACAACTACTACCCATTGTTTAACTCCCATACGCGCATCGACGAACTGCTGTATCAGGAAGATCGAGATATTCTGAATGAACACGTCACTACCGATGAGACTTTGGAGTTTTACCGGGCGACCGGCGGTGTCATTGGTTTGCGCACCGGTCTCCAGCGAATGAAGGATTACCCGGCGTCGGGCGTGGCGAATAACTGCGACGGATCTTCGCGATCAATTGCCCAGTTCTATCGATACGCTGCTGATCGCGGGGTGAAAACCGCGTTTGCTTCCGACTTCAACGGATTTATCGAAATGAACCCTCCGAGATTTGGTGCCGATGCCTGCGCAACCGCGCCGGATGAGTCCACCCGGTTAGCACAGGCTGAAGCCCAGGGAGCGGCGGATCCGTACTGGCCGGATTATGTACAGGAATACAACGAGAAAGGCACAGCGCACATCGGTTTGTTACCCGCACTGCTTTGGGATTTGAATGAGGTGGGGGCGGACGTAACCGACCTCGCGACATCGTCGGAGTCCATGGTGGCAATGTGGGAGCGAATCTACGATCCCGCGCGACAAATGGTGCAGTAGCCAGCGAGCCGGATTGTGCACGCCCGAGGGTGAGGGCCGCCAATAAGGCGGCCCTTATGGGCTCCCGCGAGTCACCGGGTATAGTATTGCCCTCGTGATTGATTTGATTACCGGTGTCGGATTTTCTACGTCCGTGATTATTCTGGGACCGTTCACCGTGCTCTACGACGTGATGGGTGGTATTCGCGGGGTTATCTATTCCGATGTGGTACACCTACACTGGCTCTACTGGTGATTATTGCGAGCTAGCTTGCCAACCTACTAGTCCGCAGTTTTCGGCGCACTCAGCGCCTTACTGTAAAAACCGGAAGTGTCAAAACAGCAAACCCGCTTTTTTCCTTCTGCGAGCATACTGCAAGCATCCTGAATACGTTTCGTACGGGTTTTCGCCTGTTTGGCGGATTCGACCCAGTGAATCCAGTCGATACGGGCGATGGTCGTTGTAGCATCCCAGGTCGCCTGGGACTGTGGTGAGGCGGTTAGTGCTTGTTTCAGATCTGCAGGTACCTCTGGCTCGGGTTCCTGTTCTACTGCTTCAATCTCAAATTCTGCAATATCACCGTGAACTGCGCCAGCGGATTCCATTAAGTCTTTATCGATCTTCAGCCAATGGCTCTTTTTCCCGTCGGGCTCGAGGACCGCTCGAAATTCGTGGCCGTTGATGGAGCCGTCGACACTGGTGCGTCCGCGCCTCGGAAGGGTCGCGCTGACTTCACCCGGAAGAATTACGAAGGCCCAGTTTTCAGCACCTTCCGAGCTTTTCGGGCGCAGTAGTTTTTCGGAGAACTCAGTCAATACTGATTGCTTGGACACTTGGAATTTCCTTCCGGTGGCTCGATTCCCGCTTAAATTATACGTTCAGTTTCGGCAATACAAATGATTTTGTATTGGTGGCAAGCGGATCTAGGGCCCGGCATTGGCATTCAGTTCCTTCTGCGCATTTTATTGGTTGTGTTCACTGTGAATCTGGAAGAACCGCGCGGATGGACTACCTGATAAATTGGCGTGCGCTAGATGTTTTTGGGTCTAGATTGTATATGCGCGTGATCCCGTATGTTTATAAACAAAAAAGGCCGGCAATGCCGACCGTTTTTTGAAAGGGAAACGCGATTTATGCTGGATTTTACCCCATGCGCTCCTTCAACGGATTGCGCAGCTGTTCTGCCATATTCAGTAGCAGGGATTCAGTAGTTTCCCAGTCAATGCACTTGTCTGTGACAGACACACCGTACTCCATTTTACTGCGGTCTTTATTGATCTTCTGGTTGCCGGCCTTGAGGTTGCTTTCCACCATGATGCCGATAATGGACTTGTTTCCGTCCAGAATCTGGTGGGTCACATTGTCGACCACCAGCGGTTGCAGCTCGTGGTTTTTGTTGGAGTTGGCGTGGCTGCAGTCGACCATGATATTTGGCACCAGACCGGCGGCTTCCAGTTCCTTTTCACACATGGCAACGCTGACGGAGTCGTAGTTTGGCTTGTCATTACCGCCGCGCAATACCACATGGCCGTATTTGTTGCCGGCGGTGTGGATGATGGCGACCTGGCCTTCTTTGTTGATACCCAGGAAGCGGTGCGGATTGGCGGTGGACTGGAGAGCGTTGATGGCCACTTCCAGGCTGCCGTCGGTGCCGTTCTTGAAGCCCACAGCGGAGGAGAGACCACTGGCCATTTCCCGGTGAGTCTGGGATTCAGTGGTACGAGCGCCGATGGCGGACCAGGAAATCAGATCCTGCAGGTACTGCGGGGAGATGGGGTCCAGAGCCTCGGTGGAGGTGGGCAGACCCAGCTCGGCGATATCCAGCAGCAATTTACGGCCGATATGCAGGCCGTCTTCGATCTTGAAGGAGTCGTCCAGGTGCGGGTCGTTGATCAGGCCCTTCCAGCCCACGGTGGTACGGGGCTTTTCAAAATACACACGCATTACGATCAGCAGGGTGTCAGAGACCTTGTCCGCCAGCGCCTTGAGGCGCTTGGCATAATCGATGGCCGCATCTACGTCGTGAACGGAACAAGGGCCGATCACAACCATCAGGCGGTGGTCTTTGTGGTCCAGAATGTCGCGCACTGCGGCGCGTCCGGCGGCTACTGAGGCTTCGGCAGCTTCGCTGACGGGCAGTTCCGATTTCAGCGCTTCCGGGGTAATCAGGATGTCCTGGGAGACGACGTTCAGGTCGTCGAACTGCTGCGTGGTCATGGTTAATTCACTACTTTTCGATAATTTTTTACGCGTCCGTGCCCGCAGGGCGTGCGCTGCGGGGCAGTTATGCTACCTAGTGGTAGGGAGCAGGGCTAGGGTTTCATTTGAAACAGTTTTAGGTGTCACGGCTTTCGAGTCGGAGCGCAATACCTGTCATTTAATCCCGCTACTAATTGGGATGAAACTGCAGGTGGTCGTATTCCTGACTCCATGGGTAGGATGATTTTCCATCGCGTTATTTCGGGGGAAGCTCAACTAGCCGCTGCAGCAATGGGAAGTAGAGCGCGCAGCGGATAGACCTTTCTCCGCGTTGATAAAACAGGCGGCGGTAGTTTTCCAGCTGGCCCCGGTACTTCTCCAGCTGTTGGTCTAGGAAGGCTTCCTCGATTTCACCGGCGATTGGCTCTGCGGTTTTGTAGTCGACAATCCAGCGAGTATTGGTGTCATCGATAAAGGTTCTGTCGATGATATTGCGTCTCATCTGTCGGCCGCCGCTGTGCAGTTCCAGTTCCGCCGCAGAGTCCCTATGGCTGGCATCAAGCAGCCAGCGCCCGGTCTCACAATTCAGCGTATTCACCACCGCCTGCTCAACTTTACCCCGGGCTTTTTCCAGGTTGCTGCCGCTGAGCCCAGTCTGTGCGAGACGTATATCCCAAAGGGGACGTAGCTGTTCGCTCAGCTCTGCTGGCGACTTGTTTAGCATCGCGGGTGATTCGGTGAGGGTGGCCAGGGTTTCGTGGGCCACGGTGCCCGCGTGGCGGAACCAGCGCAGCGCAACCTGGCCCATGTCTGGCAGGTTGGGCTCGCTAGCTTCTGTCAGCTCCGCCGGTTTGTAATCCGGTGTGCGGTACTGGCTCAACCAATCCCGCGTGGGTGCCGCCGGACTGTCCCAGGGTTGCGGCAGACGCAAAAGATAGTCGTAATCCTTGCGCACACGCGATTCGCTGTCTTCGTGCTCGGGTGCTTCCGGCCATTTGCACCAGTTGCTCGGTTCTTCTCTCGGAATGGATGGCCAGATGCAGGCCAATAGTGCGGCGGCGCCAGGTGGCTTGAGGGTTCCTTTCTTTTCGTCCCGTTTTACGCAGGCGAGCAGGTGCAGGGAGCGAATGGCGCGGGTGCATCCAACATATAGCAAACGGGTGCCTTCCAAGCGCTCCCGTTCACTGTTGTCGTGACGCAGGTAGTCAAACAGCGGGTCTTTGTCGCCGCGGGCGCTTTTCGGGGCGAGCATAAAGCGGCTTTCGCCTTCACTGTTGAGCCACTCGGCCCAGCGCAGCAACTGGTCGCCGCCGGGCTTGCCGCCCTGGTCGAGCCCAGGAATCAGAACGTGCTCGAACTCCAAACCCTTGGATTTGTGAATGGTCATCACCTGCACACTGGCGTCCTGGCCGGGCCGGGCGAAGAGCTTTTCCAGTGCGTTGTAGAATTGGGTCCAGTCGGCAATGGCGCTGCCAGTGTCGAACTTTTCCAGTAGCTGGAAGAAGTCCTGTACATTATCCAGTTCACTTTTGTGGGCTACGGTGGCTGGGCCACCGAGGGCGAGCCACAGGCCTTCGATCCAGGTGCGCAGGGGTTTGCGGCCCCGCTGTTGCCAAGTTTGGTGTATCGACTCTGCGCAGCGGTGCAGTCGCTGACGAGCGTCGTCACTCAGCAGGGCAATCTCGTCGATTTCCTGCAGAGCCATAATCAATGGGCGAGCACTGCTATCTGTCGGTGCGCGGGTTTCTGTTCCGTCACCGGCTTGATTGCCCCAATTGGCGAGGGTGTACAGGTCCGGCAATTGCAGTCCGCACCAGGGCGCGCGGAATACGGAAAGCCAGGCAATGCGGTCACTGGGATCGAGCAGGGCGCGGGTAAGGCTGAGCAGGTCCAGCACGACCATTTTACTGGCCAGTGGTGCCAGGTCGGGGGCCTGAAAGGCAATACCGGCTGCGCTCAATGCAGGTAGTACGCGGCCGAGGTGCTTTTTCTTGCGCACCAGGATGGCGATGCGACCTTCCGGGTCCTGCTCGCGTAACTGCTGTACAAGTTTTACTGCCTTTTCCGCTTCCAAATCCCGGGTTTCGTCATTCACGCAACCGTAGAAATTCACTGCCGGCGCCTGCCACTTGGTGCTCTTGAACGCATGAGATTGCAGATAGCGCACGGCACCGCGGCTGATATTGTCCTGCGCTGGAAATGCGAGTTGGAAAGTATCGTTTACCCATTCCACCACGGCACCTTCGGAGCGGAAGTTCACCTGCAAGTCCAGTGGCTCCAGGGGCACCCGGTTGTCGTCGTGGCCAATGCCGCGGGCGCGGGCGTCGAGGAAAATGCCCACGTTGGCGTTGCGGAATCCGTAACAGGACTGCATGCCGTCGCCAACGATAAACAGGGTGCGCCCGTCACCGGGCTCCCAGCCGGCGGTGAGTTTCTCCAGCAGTTGCAACTGCATCTGCGAGGTATCCTGGAACTCGTCCACCAGAATATGTTGGGTTTGCAGGTCGAGCTTTAGTGCCAGGTCGGTGGGCTCGTCGCTGTTACCGAGGGCGATTAGTGCAGCCTGGGCGACCTCGGTGTAATCGGTGGCACCTAGCTGCTGGAACACCAGCTTTAGTTGCGCGACCAACTTCGGCAGCACCAGCGCCAGCGCCTGCAGCAGTTCCCACTGGCTTTCCTGTAATCCGGTGGGCAGATTGCGGGTTTCGTTGAACGCTTCCGATACGGAGGTGTTTTCACTCAGTTCCGCAGACAGTGCGTAAAGCCGGCTCTTGTAGGCATCGGCCCCGGGTACTTCTTTTTCCGTGGGGAAACCGTGGCGCTTGTCCACGCGCTTGCGCGGGCCATTTTTGTCCGTGACCAGCATATTGATCAGCGCCAGCCACTGGGGCAGGGCGCTGGCATCGGTACCGGGTAGCTCGACAATGCCGGCACATACTGTCAGTGGATGGGCCACGGAATTGTCGCGCAGGTAGCTTCCTGCGAAGTCTGCCAGCTCCAGCAATTCACCCTGATAAACAGACAGGCATTCAGCCAACTCCGTGAGACGATCGGTTACCAGCTCATCAATGGCAAAGTGAAAATAATCCTGCGCGCCTTTTTGTCCTACGCCCAAGAGAGGGCCCAGCCACTGATCGCGTTTTTCCAGCAGTATCTGCAACAGTTTGTTGAGCTGACCCAGGTCATTATCCAGGTGCAGCAGCAGTTGCTGCAGGGCGGTATCCGCCTCGTCGCCATCCAGGGACTTGAGCAGGTTCACCACCGCCATTTCAAAGGCGATCTGGGTTTGCTCCAGCGGTTCTCCCGGAGCACCCAGGCCACTTTCGATTGGCAACTGGCTGGCAAGGCTGCGGCACAGACCATCAATGGTCTGGATACGCAGGCGCTGGGGCATCTGCAGCAGTTGCCAGTTCAGTTCCCGATCCCGCCCCAGTAGTGCGCTGGCCAGGTCCCAGGTGATGGCATCGTGCGGGTTCTCGGGTCTTTCTGTATCCCGCGCGGTCTGCAGTGCCTCGATCAAACGCTCGCGCATCTCGCCCGCGGCTTTGCGGGTAAAGGTGATGGCGAGCACTTCTTCCGGTTGCTGGCAACTGGCCAGTAGTTTTAGCACACGCTGGGTGAGCAGGCCGGTTTTACCGGAACCCGCAGGTGCGGAAACGGCGAAGCTCCGGGTAATATCCAGTGCACGGGTGCGGGCCTCGGCGTCGATGGGCTGGGAGACGGCAGGATTGGGTACTACTTCGGTCATTGTGCTGCTTGCTCCCGTTCCGGCCACCGATTTAACGGCCAGAGTTCGCTCTGATTGGTGTTGTCCTGAGGGCGGTCGAACTGGAGGGTGGCGACGCCGTTGCGGTATTCGCCGGCAAGCAGTTCCAGGCCGTGCCGCCAGTAGTCACTGAGATCCTGCCAGGTGGTGTAGGGGGCGTCTTTCTGGGTGTCTGCCACGGGCTTGATGCCGTTAATGGGCTGCTCCAGTTCACCGCAGCCGCTCCACTTGCAATCACTGGTGCGCACCTGACCGAAGGCGATGGCCTGGGCTTGCGGTTGAAAGAGGGCGTAAAGGGGTAGCTGGGGTTCGCGAATGCGCTCCTGTAGCCACTCATTGATACTCGGTGTACCGGTTTTGTAGTCGATCACCAACTGCTCGCCGCCGTCGAGTTGATCGAGTCGGTCGAGGCGCAGATTGAACTGCAGCCCGCCGATGGAGACCTGTTGATCCCATTCGATTTTCTCCACGCGAAATGCGGGGCGCTGGGATTCGAGCTCTAGCCACTGGTCCATCAGTCGTAACAGCCGCTGTTGTTCCATGGCCCAGAAGCCGGTGGGCAGGTGCCCGTGTTTTTTGCGCATATCGCGCAGGGCATTCTCGATGGCGTTTTCGATCTGTTGATTGCGCGCATCTTCGCCCAGCGCCTTGAGTTGCGTTGAGTCGCTACAGGCTTGCCAGAATTCCGCTAACACCTGATGCACCAGATTGCCGCGCTCTGCGGGGCTGAGGCCGATACTGGGGGCCATGAAATCGCTGGCGCCGAGGCGGTAGCGCAACTGTGCGTTGAGCGGGCACAGCGCTTGCGCCTTCAGGACCGAGGCGCCGCCGCGCACGCGCTCGCAGTCTGCTGGTAAGAGTGGTGGCAATGTTGTGTCGGTGATTTTTTCCAGTGCAGTCGCATCGACAAGTAGCTGGTTGTATTCCGTAAGCCCGTCGCTGTCGAAGGTCTCTGCTTCTACGCGCTCGCCAAACAGATTGCTCAGCCCCTGGTGGACGCCATCTTCTTCACAGGCATAACTGACCACGATATCGCCACTGGCATTCAGCAGGTCGCCGGTGAGTTCGCGGGCGAGTTCCAGCTCGCGCTCGGCGCTGGCGCGGGGCATCTTCCAGTGTTTTTGCCACTGGATCGGAAGCAGCGGGTTGGGTGCCGGGGTGGCGGGCCACTGTTGCTGGCCAAAGCCCACCAGGCGCAGATGATCGAAGGCGAGGCCGCCGGCTTCCAGAACGCCGAGAATCTGCAGGGGCCCATCGCGGGTTTCTGCCTGGAAGGGCGTGCGGCTCGCAATCTGGCGGAGTTGCTGCTGCGCCTGTGTGACGGACAGTGAGCCTGCGAAGGCGGAAAGCGTGGCGAAGTTCTCGAGCGCGCTCTCCCAATGCATCAGCTGCTGGTATTCCTGACTGTCGGGATTGCGCGCGCCGGGCCAGCCGAGAAGAGTAAAAATCTCTGAAAAACGCGCGGCCCAGATTTCTGCCGGTGCCCGCTGCCAGCGCCGCTGGCGATCGCCGATCTGCTCCAGTTGTCGCGGTAGCTGGGCAGAATCCAGTTTCAGCTCATCGGTAATACGTTCCGCCCAGTAGCGCAGGGTATCACCGGTGACTTTGCGCAGTTCCAGTTTGCGCAAGCGGCGGAACAGGGCGCTGCGCAGCCAGAGTTCATCGTCATTTCCCCAGAAGGGGCTGAACAGGATGTTTCGCAGTTGGGAGTAGTCCCATTCATCCGCCATAAGTTCGAGCAACTGCAGCGCAGCAGCGCCGACTGGAGTCTGCGCAAGCGGGGTACCGGCAGAGAAGTTGAATGGCAAGGTATAGCGCGGTTGCGCCGGGTCGAGAAACTGTGGCTCCAGCACGCGGGCGAATATGGATTCCACCTGGGCGCGGCACTGGCCGAGGTTATTGACCACGATGCCGACACTGACGCGGCTGTTTGTTGCGACGCTTTCTTCGAGCTTCTGTGCCGCCCAGCGCGCAGCCTGGTACAACTCTTCTTCGAGATTGGTACAGGCTGCCCGCGTGATTGTTGCCTGGCGTTTGCTTGCCGGGTGGTCGATGACATTCTCGGCTGCGCTTTCGATGATGGATTTGTACAGCGGGGATATCTGCGCGAATCCGGCGGTATCGATCTGCGGTAGTTTTGGCAGTGCACCCTCGTTGAACGCCTGTAGAATACGCAGATCGCGTTGGTCCGGAGTAATGGCATTGTGTAGACGTAACTGATGAGCGAAGGCGCGAATCATGCGAAACAGCGGGAATTCGTCGGCGCTGAGCGACAGGGCGAATTGTTCCAGCAGTGGTTCGATGGCGCTGTCGAGCTGGTCCAGGTCGTCCACCAGTTGCCACTGTAGTAACTGCGCCAGCGCTCCGTCCGCATCGCGGCACAACTGCACACTGTTCAGTAACTCTCTTTCCAGCGCTTCATCGAACGCCCGCTGCCAAAGCAGTTGGCGTTGCTCGCGATTCAGTACCTGCTGTATTGCCGGTTGCCAACCCTGTTGTTGCAGGGTAAACCACAATTTGTCCAGCCAGCCCTGCATAGACTCCACCGCGGGCGGTGCCCAGCTGGCGCCGGCAGGCTGTTCGCTGGCATATACCTGCTGGCAGCGATTGCGCAGGCGGTTGTTGGGTGTCAGCAGCAGGCCTCCGGGTGGGAGTTGCGCGAGAATTTGCAGGACAGGGAATGCCGGTTGCAGCATGGAAAGGCGAACCTGATTCTTGAAATTTTATGAGCGTGTATGGCGGGTAACAGTCGCGTTTTGCGGGGGAGCTGTCAACGGTCGCGGCCGGGCTAAATAATCACCAATTAGCTCACTGGCTGATGCTGGGCGGGGGAGAACTCGGCAAACGCGAGGGCGATCCGTTGTTCTGTGTCCGGGGCACTACTCAGTAGCTGGCTTGCGCCTGCAGTCTCCGGTAGTACGAGCTTCAGCTCTTCCAGCCACCATTGCACACGACGGGCGATGGCAGGGCCTGAATCGAGCCAGCGGATACGCCGTGGTGCAAACGCGTCCAACTCTTCTCGCAGCAGGGGGAAATGGGTACAGGCAAGCACCGCGATATCCACTTTATCGCCACCGGCGGTGTGGAATATGCGGCGCAATACCGGCTCCAGATCGGCGGCGGCGATAGTGTCCCCGCGTAATTTTGCTTCAGCCAGCCGAACCAGTTCCGGTGCTGGCACATTGATTACCCGGTATCCATTGGCGAACTGCTCAATCAGCTCGCGGGTATAGCGGCGGTTGACGGTGCCCTCGGTGGCAATCAGTGCGATAACACCGCTCTCAGTCTCCTGGGCCGCGGGTTTGATGGCGGGAACGACACCGACAACCGGCTGGCTCAGTGTTTCACGCAATTGCGGCAGGGCGAGGGTGCTGGCGGTATTGCAGCCGACAACAAGAATATCGGCCCCGGTGGCTGCCATCATGGCGGAGGCCTGCTCGACGATACGCGGGCGCAGCTCCTCCTCGCTTTTGGTGCCGTAGGGGTAAAAGCCGTTATCGACCCCGAAATGCAGGGTGAGCGCGGGTATCTGCCGGCGGATCTCGCGGGCAATGCTGATCGCGCCGACGCCGGAATCGAATATCAATGCGCTGGGGGCCTTGTTAGAATGGCCGCTTCCATTGGGCATAACGAAAACCTGTTTCCCTCAATTCGGCAACCCGCTCACGGTGGCAGGGAGTGCTAATCGGGCCAAGAATACCGCATTCAGCGCCGGGACTGGCAGGTCATTTGCCCGCAGCGCGTCGCCTGGGTAATCCGGGCCACCTCAATAAGTTTAAGAGTTTTCTATGATTTCGTTTCCTCTCCAGGTCACTCTAGAGCATGCGGTGCTGGCGGGTGTATTGGCTGTGCTGTTTGTGACCATCGCTGCGTGGGTCGGTCGCTCCGCGGTCAGCCGGCGCTTGCAGGCGCTGCAGGGAGAGCACCAGGTGGTGCAGGCGCAGCTCAGCAGCAGTCGCGAGCAGGCGTCCCGTCATGAGCTGGATATCCAGCAGTTGCGCACGGAGCTGGACACAAAATCCACACAGCTGGCCCGTTATCAGGTACTGGTAGAGAAGGGTGAGGCCGCGCTCGCAGAGCAAAAGCAGCAGCTGGAGCAGACCCGCGCTAGCATGACCCAGCAGTTTGAAAACCTGGCAAACCGCATCTTTGAAGAGAAGCAGCAGGCCTTCCAGCGCCGCAGTGAAGACAGTCTGCGCAAGAGCCTGGATCCACTGGAGCGCCAGTTAGGCGATTTCCGTAAACGGGTAGAGCATGTCTACGACCGCGAGAATGCCGAGCGCAACAGCCTGATGGGGCAGATCAAGGCGCTGCGGGAACAGACCCAGCGCATCAGCGACGAAGCGCTCAACCTGACCTCTGCGCTCAAAGGTGACCGCAAAATCCAGGGTAACTGGGGCGAGGTGGTGTTGGAGCGCCTGCTGGAGGAATCCGGCCTGCAGAAGGGCCGCGAATACGAAACCCAGGTGAGCTTTACCAGCGATGGCCGCCGTCGCCAGCCGGACGTGATTGTGCGCTTGCCGGAGAACAAAGACCTGATTATCGATTCCAAGGTCTCGCTGGTGGACTACGAGCGCTATGCGTCCGCGGAGACTGACGAGGGGCGCACCGCGGCATTGAAGCAGCATGTGAACTCCCTGCGGGCCCATATCACCGGTCTTAACAAAAAAGCCTACGAGCAGCTGGAAGGGGTGCGCACCCTCGACTTCGTATTTATTTTTGTCCCCATCGAGGCCGCCTACATGCTCGCCATGCAGGCGGACCCGGAGATGTTCCGCTTTGCCTATGAGCGCCAGATTGTTCTGGTCAGCCCCACCACCCTGATGGCGACCCTGCGCACGGTAGAGAATATCTGGCGTTACGAAAAGCAGAATAAGAACGCGGAAAAGATCGCCGACGAGGCCGGCAAGCTGCACGACCAGTTTGCGCTGGTGCTCGAATCACTGGATAACCTCGGCAGTCGTATCCGTCAGGCGGATGAGGCCTATCAGGAAACCTACAAGCGCCTCGCCACCGGCCGCGGCAATGCGGTGAAGCGCATCGACAGCCTGCGCAAGCTCGGCGCAAAGACTCGCAAACAGATTGCCGCCGACCTGCGCGAGAAGGCGGAAGACAGCCACAAGCTGCCATCATTGGAACCGAAAAACGAAGCGCTAATCGAATCCGAAGCAGAGAGCGAAGCGGAATAAGTTTTGAACGCGATCTTCGAAACCTTCTCCTTCGCGCTCGCGGTCACCGCGCCGATTTTTCTTACCCTGCTGGTGGGCTACGGACTCGCGCGGGTCAAACTGCTGAGCGAATCCTTTGTCGATGATGCGTCCAAGCTGGTGTTTCTGGTAACGCTGCCGGCATTGTTGTTCTTCAATATCTTCGGTTCCGACGCCCATCTGGGGGATGAATGGCCTCTGCTACTGGCGGGCTTGATCGGCACCATGTTGACGGTTCCTCTGGCCTGGATGGTGGCGCGACCATTGGCCTTTGGCGATCGCAGTGCGTTTATTCAGGGCGCTTTCCGCGGCAATCTGGGTATTATCGGCCTTGCCTGGGCGGCCAACGCCTATGGTCCGGCGGGCCTAGCGCAGGCGGCGCTGCTGATGGCGGTTATCACGATCTTTTACAATATCGCTGCGGTTGCGCTGTTTGCAGTGTATTCCCAGAAGGCCAAGTTTAGCTGGAGCAAGCTGCTAAAAGACATTGCCAGAAACCCACTGATCGTCGCGATTGTTGCGGCGTTACTGGCAAAGGCGGTTGGGCTCAAGCTGCCGCACATGGTGGTGCAAACGGGTGAGTACCTCGCTTCGGTTACCTTGCCACTGGCTCTGTTGTGTATCGGCGCAACGCTGGATCTCAGTATGCTGCGCCGCAGTTCTTTTGGCGCTTTTGCCGCAAGTGCATTCAAGTTGCTGATTGTGCCGCTGGTGCTGTTGGGTATCGGCCTGTTGTTCCGACTGGATACCCAATCCATGGCGATTCTGTTCCTGCTCGCCGCGACCCCGACTGCTTCTGCGTCGTTTATCATGGCGCGCGCGCTCGGTGGCAACAGCCAGCTTGCCGCCAACATCATCGCGATCAGTACACTCTTTTCTATTGTGACCGCCAGCCTAGGGCTGGCACTGTTGAAGGTAAACCTCCCATGACCGAAGTACCCGTGTGGATCCTGGTAGTTGCCGGGCTGATTATTCTCGTGCTCTCTGCCATCGCCACTTATTACTGCCTGGAGCTGCGCGCCGCGCGCAAACGGCAGGCTCAGCAGCTGGTAGAGCTGGAAGCGGCGGCCGACGCGCAGCGGGACCGGGTAAACAACAGTATTCAGATTATTGCGAAAACGCTGCTGGAAGAGGGCGTGGGGCTGACCGAAGCATCCCTGCGTATCCGTGTTCTATTGGATTCGCTGCAGGTTGAGCCGGCGGTGAAAGAGGAGTTTGTGGCGTTTTATCAGGTAGCGGACAAGACCAGCCATATTCCGATTCTGGAAGATTGGAAGAAGCTTTCTCGCAAGGAGAAGTTCGCGTTTGAGAAGGAAATGGTACGTATTGAAGGCGAGTACCGGGATTTTGCCCTGGATGCGGCCAAGCGGATTTTGGGGCGGAGTTTTTAAGTCGTCATCCCGGACTTGATCCGGGATCCAGCTGCTCCGGGGTCCCAAGGACCCCAAATCATTTCTTCACCAGCAAAACCCCAGACTCCGTATGATCCGTATACGGAAACTGGTCAAAAATCGCAAAACGCTCAATGCGGTGGGTTTTGGTCAGTTCCGCCAGATTCTCCAACTGTGTCTCCGGATTACAGGAGATATACAGAATACGCGGAAAGCGCGCGATCATCGCACAGGTGTCCGCATCCAGTCCGGCGCGGGGAGGGTCTACGAGTACGGTAGAAAAATCGTAACTGTCCAGATCAAAATCTTTCAGCCGCCGAAACGGCCGCACCTTGTCAATGGCCTGGGTAAATTCCTCGCTGGATAAACGCAGGATGGCCAGATTGTCGACGCCGTTCGCCGCGATATTTTCCTGAGCCGCATTCACCGATACCTTGGAAATCTCTGTCGCCAGCACTTGGCGGAAATTCTCCGCGAGGGGAATGGTGAAGTTGCCATTGCCGCAGTACAGCTCCAGCAGATCGCCCGTTTTGTCTTCACAGCAGCTCTTTGCCCAGCCGATCATTGAGCGGCAGATTTCCCCGTTTGGCTGGGTAAAGCTGCCTTCTACCTGCTTGTACTGATACGTCCGCCCATTGATGTCGAGCTTCTCAATGACGTAATCCCGCTCCAGTACCAGCTTCTGTTTGCGCGAACGGCCGAGAATCGGAACGCCCAGACTTTCCTGCAGCGCACGTGCTTCCGCTTCCCACTCTTCACCCAGAGGTTTGTGGTAGATCAGCGTGATCAATGCATCGCCGCTCAGGGTGGTAAGGAACTCGGTGCAGAACAGGCGTTTGCGCAGGATTTCGCTGCCGTTGATGGCATCCAGTAAGGGCGGCATCAGGGCATTGATCCGCTCGGAGCCCACGGTAAACTCTTCAATCACAAACGGCTTTTTGTATTCCCCCTGTTTGTACATGGCGTAATCCACACGGCCGCCGTCCTGCCACATCTTGAACTCGGCGCGCAGGCGGTAGTGGCTCGGCGGTGAGGGAAATACCTCCGGTTGCAGGTCGGTGTAGGAGGTATAGGCTTCCCGCAAGCGGGCCACTTTCTGGTCCAGTTGTTGCTGGTAGTCGTCGGTGTTTACGCGGTGAAGAGCCATGTGTGAAGCCGTTGTCGTTGAGATGCGTTATGGGAATGATTGCCGAAACCGGATGAAGGATCGTCGGGGCGCGGATTATAGCGGATGCGGCCTCCAGATAAACGGTTGCGGACAGCTGTTACAGGTGACAGAAACAGGAGACAGGAAATGGCGCTGGGTAGATTGGAAATTGTAGTGAGCGGGCAGGGGCTATACGAGTTTACCGCAGAGGTGAATCGCTGGCTGGCCGGTCAGAATTTATTCGGCTGCGGACTGTGCACCCTCTTTATCCAGCATACCTCCGCGAGTCTGCTGATCCAGGAAAATGCGGATCCAAGTGCCCGGGTGGATCTGGAAAACTGGTTGAACCGGCTGGTGCCGGAAAATGACCCCCTCTATACCCACACACTTGAGGGGCCGGACGATATGCCGGCCCATATCAAGGCCTCCCTTACTGCGTGTAGCCTCGGCATCCCGATGGACGAAGGCCAGCTACTATTAGGCACTTGGCAGGGTATTTACCTTTGGGAACATCGGCACCACCGCGGTACGCGGAATGTGATTGTGCAGGTCTGAGTGCTCAATCCAATGCCCGCTAAAATCGGCGAGTAAGGAAGGTTGTTTCCTTGGTAGTTACCGAATCACCGCTGCTGAACTTGAAGGCAAACGTCATTTTTGCGTGTTTCGGCGCAGTTGCACAGACGCGGTAGGGGAGCCAGGTCGAACTGTTTTCCCCGAGGTCGATACTCGGTGCGCCGAAAATTTTGAGACGGCTCGGTTCTGCGAGTGATACGGCAACCGAGTCCTGCTGCTTTTCGTAACCCTCAACTTTGATTTGGTAGTTGTTGCACACCGTATGCCGATCAATTCGGGTAAACAGGGCCGTACGATCCCGCCGAATCTCCACCAGTAGTTTGGTGGTATCGGTAAAACCATATATTACTCCGGTGAACGCGCACAGCATCACGAGGCCATAGCCGGCGAGTCGAGGGCGTAATATGTGGCTTGGTTCACCAGTCAATTGCGCTTCGGAGGTGAAGCGAATCAATCCCGTCGGGCGCTCCAGCTTCGTCATTACCTGATCGCAGGCATCAATGCAGGCGCCGCAGTCGATGCAGGCGGCCTGCAGGCCATTGCGAATGTCGATTCCGGTTGGGCATACCTGCTGGCAAATACCACAGTCCACGCAATCTCCCTCAGTCCCATCTCCTTTTCGGCGGCTTGCCCGGGGCTCTCCGCGGTCTTTGTCATAACAGACTGTGTGCGTATCTGAATCAAACATTACGCTCTGGAAGCGGGCATAGGGGCACGCGTGCAGGCAGATCTTTTCTCTTACCAGCCCGGCATTGAGATAGGTTAATAGCGCAATGATAAGGACCCATGTCCAGATGTCTGCGGACAGCTGGAGCTGCGTGGCGTCGGCGAAGAGTTCCCGAACGGGAACAAAGTAGCCGACGAATGTAACCGCAGTGGCGAGCGCAAGAGCACCCCAGAGCAGGTGCTTTAGCAGGCGCCGGACGATCAGCGAACCGGAAATGCGCTGTTGCGCTTCGCGAGCGCGGGCGTGGGCCTTGCCTTCGGTGAGGTCTTCAATACGGATAAACATCCAGGTCCATATGCTTTGCGGGCAGGCAAAGCCACACCAGACACGCCCCCAGGCGACCGCGAGAAAAAACAGAAGGCTGGCGGCGGCAATCAGCAGGCCAGCGAGAAGAGAAAGGTCCCGCCACGAAATGGCGCTGCCGAAAAACAGGATACGATGCTGCTCAAAAGAAAATAGGAGCACTGGCTCACCGTCGACCTGGCCCCAGACGAGCACAAAGAACAGTGCCATCAGTGGCCAGCTGGTCAGTCTGCGCAGGTTCTGAAAACGACCTTCGGTCAGTCTGACGTGCAGCTTACCGTCCGGATCCGGGGTGTAGTCCTGTACTACGGGGATCTTTTCCATGGTGACTTATCCGCTAGAACTTTAGCGCGGAGCCTATAGGGAGTTCCTTGATGGGGTCAGGGATAATAAAAATAATTATAATGGGTACAGATTGGTGCCGGGATCCGCTCTGGTCCTGAAAGGCTGAATGGAGGTGTGCCGGAGTGAGCGAACAATTTCGATACGAGGCGTTGGAGACCTGGCTCGAGCAGGGTATCCGGGAGCAGCGCTGGCGCGGGGGAGAGCGACTGCCTTCGATTCGCGCATTGTGCCGGGATCGACGGCTGTCTAAAGCGACGGTGCAACACGCGTTGCAGCGGCTTGAGTCCCGTGGATTGATTGAAGCGCGCCCAAAGGCCGGTCACTTCGTCGCCATTCGCCCGCCGAGCGTCCAGCAGCCGGTCAGCCGCGCACGTATCGAGGCGCCGCACCCGGTCACGGTAAGCGAGCTGTTGCTCGATATCATGGGACGTAACGCGGCATTTGATCTGTTGCCGACGTTCACCGGGGCTGAGCCTCCGTCTGGTATTGTCGCGCTCAATCGGTCGATTGCGCGGGCATTGCGGCGGCCGTCACAGGGCAGTTATCAGTACTACGACGAGCCAGCCGGTGACGCAGGCTTACGGGAGCAGCTTTCGATTTTGATGGCGCGGCGTGGCTGCCGGGTTGGAGCGGACGAGCTTTGTATAACGTCCGGTTGCCAAAACGCACTGTTTCTCGCGCTAATGGCCAGCTGTAAGCGCGGTGATGTAGTCGCCGTTGAATCGCCGGGCTTCTATGGGGTGATGCAGCTGCTCGAATACCTTGAGCTGCAGGTAATCGAAATTCCCGCAGCGGTTGATACCGGTATGGACCTGGATGCACTGGATGAGGTGTTACGTCGCTGGCCGGTGCGCGCCTGTATCGTTTCTCCGTCGTTTGCCACACCTGGCGGTGCGCTGATCCCGGAGGCGGCCAAGCAGCGTTTGCTGGCGCTTGCCGAGGAGTTTGACCTTGCGGTGATCGAGGACGACATTTACGGCGATACCGGGTTCACTTCAGTGCCGGATCCTCTCAAGGCACTGGATCGCAACGATCGGGTCATTCTGTGCAGCTCATTCTCCAAAAGCCTCTCCCGGGATCTGCGCCTGGGGTGGGTTTCCGGTGCGCGATGGCACCGCAAGATCCTGCAGACAAAACTGGTCACCCAGTTGGCCGGCAGCCGTTACCTGCAACAGGGGGTTGCCGCATTTCTCGCCGATGGAAGCTACGCTGCGCACCTGCGTCGCTTGCGTGGAGACTTGCGGGAAAGGCGCGATCAGTTGCGTGCAATACTGGGAAAATGGCCGGGCGAAGTCCGTGTGAGCGTGCCGCAGGGAGGTCTCGCGGCGTGGGTTGAACTGCCGGAGCAAGTTGACACGCTTGCCGCTTATCCGCTCGCACTGGAACAGGGAGTGGTGATAACCCCGGGCCCACTGTTTTCTGCCTCGGGACAATTTGGCAATTGCCTGAGAATCAGTTTTGCACACCCGTGGCACCCGGCGCGCCGAGAAGCGCTTGCGTTATTGCCGCGGATATTCGGGCTGACGGACGCCCAACGGGGATATGTTGGAAACCGTTAAAGGCAGTTGGTCGGCTTGGGAAGCCCTGCGATCTTACTGCCGATTTTTGCGGGGCTCGGCGGGAACAGCTGCATCAAAAATATACTGCGCCCCTTCTCTGGCCCAAGGTGCAGGCCGATATACTTAACGAGCGGTCGCATTGCGGGCGACAGTTCAAACTCACGGTAAAACGCCTGTAGCAGGCGAATAACTTCCCAGTGGTCGTGCGTCAGTTCAATCTTTTCCTGAGCGGCAATTGCGCTGGCAACTTCCGGGCTCCAATCATCGAGATTGCGCAGAAATCCCTCTTTATCCAGTGGGATTTCGCGGCCTTCGATGATCAGTGTTGCTGTCTGTTCCATCTTTCTGGCTCCCGGCTATCTAAACCAGCTGACGATCGGCTTGTGCTCGACACAAAGGGCGACCCAGCGCAGGTCATCGATGGCCGTGAGATCAGTTGCAATGGCAATGCCGCGGGCTTCGGCGTCGGCGCTCAGCACGAACACGTCATTCCCGGGGAGTTCGAGCGGAGCTTTTTCCTGCGCAGCGTAAACGCCGTCCTCTATCAGGAGTAATGCATCGCCTTCCGCAAATACATTGAGGCAGTCGCGCAGAGCACTGCCCGCATGGGGAGACTGGTTGACGATATGTAAAGTCATGTCAAAAACTCAAAACCTGATCGAAGCGACGGATTAATGACCCAGGGTCTTCCAGCAGTTGTACATCGGCGCCGGTGAGCTGTAGCTGCGACAGTGCAAGGCCCCGTTCAGTGGCGCTTCTCTGGCAAATATAAATCCGCTCCACCCCGAACATCGGCAGCGCCTGAAGGTTGCGATACAGGCTCTTTTCGGCGATGGCTTGCGGGTTTTGCGAAAGCAGCTGGTATACCCCGTCATTGATAAACAGGACTTCCGGGATCTGATCCATGGCGGCGCACGCGAGTACGGCTTCGAGACCCTCTCGGGCGAGTGTCGTCCCATAGGGCGCATGGCGACACAAAGCGAGTATGGAATTCGTCACAGGGTCAGCCTCCAAAGCTCACAAGGCGGTCGCTGAGTGCGGTCGCTTCCGCCAATTGTCCGAGCCCCGCCAGGGTAAACCCATCGGCCAGGTTTGCAGCGGGCTGTTCCAGGCGACTCGCCTCGCTTTCACTCAGCACGCCGCGGCGCTGGGCGGCGGCGATGCAGACCGTGAGATCGAGCTGGTGGGATTGCTGCAGTGCCTGCCACTGGCTGAGGAGATCCTGTTCGTCTTGCGGCGGAGTCGCCAGGGCGCTGCCGTTGTGAACACCGTCCCCGTAGAAGAACACCCGGAAAATTGAATGTCCGGATGCCAGCACGGCTTTGGCAAAACGCAGGGCGGTGCCGGCGCCCTGAGCGCTGTGAGGAGCACCGTACACTACGAGGGTAAATTGCATGGGTGTATCCACCTGATAAAGCAGGATTGGGTCAGTAAAGTGTACCGATAAAAAAATGCCCCGCAGAGCGGGGCACCGTTAGAACCGGGTCAGCGGGCTCATCAGTCGTCGGATGCGAAACCGAAGATGTGCAGCAGGCTGGTGAACAGGTTCAGAATGTTCAGGTACAGAGAGGTGGTGGCCATGATGTAGTTGGTTTCTCCACCATTCACGATACGGCTGGTGTCGTACAGGATGAAACCGGAGAACAGCAGGGCAATCACGCCGCTCAGGGCAACGCTGGCCAGCGGCATGTACACGCCGAAGAAGCTGGCGATCATCAGGCCCAGCGCGCACACCAGTACTGCGATCAGGCCGACAAACAGGAAGCCGCCCATAAAGCTGAAGTCCTTGCGGGTGGTCAGCACGTAGGCAGACAGCGCGAAGAAGATCAGAGCGGTGGTGCCCAGGGCTTGCATGATGATCTGGCCGCTGCCGGCAGCGACGTAGTAATTCAGCATCGGGCCGAGGGAGGCGCCCAGTAGGCCGGTGAACGCGAAGACGACACCAATACCTTTACTTGAATTCGCGGTGCGTGGCAGGACGAACCAGACCAGAACAATGGCTGCGATGGAGCAAATGATACCCATGCCGCGGCTCATGCCGGTGGCCATGGCAATACCCGCAGTGACTGCACTGAACAATACAGTCATTGCCAGCAGTGCGTAGGTGTTACGCAGTACCTTGGCGGATTCCGAGCGGTCCAGTGCTCCGGACTGTGTATAGACTTCTTGGCGCATTAGCGTCTCCTGCAAGTGAATATGAAATCTTTCGCGATCATATAACCAGCGCTTTAGACCTTCAAGTAGGCGCCGGGTTCTGTGAATGTCCGGTAGTTGGTGAAATATAGCGTGCGACAGTGACATTATGGAAACACGGTATTCGCGCAACCGCGCTCATAGTCTTGTCTAGCTCTGATAGTAATAATTGGGGGCTGAGTGTGCGGATTGCAATATGACCAGCCCGTTTAGTGTTCACTGTCTGTTTCGCGATCACCGATGGGGACCTTGAGGTCGACGATCAGCGGTAAATGATCAGACGCCAGGCGTGTCAGTTCGCTGCGTGGAACGTGCACATCGGTAACCCTGAGTTCCGGATCCGCGAATACATAGTCGATCCTGGCTTTGGGTAGCCGGCTAAAAAAAGTCCCTTTGGGTTTGTGCCCGGGTAATTGCAGTTGCGCATCTTCCAGAACCCCAGCGATCTGCTTGATTTCCGACGCACTGGGAAGTGCGTTGAAATCGCCTACCAGTATCCTGGGCTTCGGGCACTCGGGGTTTCCCATCCACTCGGGCCCAAGTAAGGCGTCGACTTGACGCTGCCGCTCACCCTTCGACAGCCCCAGGTGGGTGTTGAATACCTGAATCAGGGTGCCGTGAAAATCAATCTCCATCCAGAGTGCACCGCGAGGCTCGGCAAGTTTGTGCATCCGGGAGTGTTCCGATGGTCCGGGCAGGATGTCTTTTTTGACCAGACGCACCGGCAGACGCGTCATGATGGCATCGCCATAGCGCTCATCTTCCAGGTGCATGGCGGGTTGGAAGTGACAATCCATGGACAGCAGCCGGGAGATCTGGTGGGCCTGGTCCACGCCGCCGGTACGCTGCCTGCGTACATCTACTTCCTGTAACGCAACGATATCCGGTGAGTAACGCGCGATGACGCGGGCGATCCGCTCGGGAGAGAGTTTCCCGTCCATACCCTTGCAGATATGTACGTTGTAGGTCATCACGCGGAGCTTCCGGTAGTCCTGCCTTTCCGATTCCTTCTGGCGCCGGCCTGAGGTGATTATGGGTGCTGCCTTGGCGGGAGCATTTGGCGCTGCTGATTTGAGCTTCTGCGCCGGTTGCGCGCGTAGAAATGCGAGTGCAGCCTTGTGCATGTCTCTCGGCCGCCAGTGGCCGCGTCCGTCATCGGGGAAGTGGATATCTCCCGGCATCAGCGCAAAGCCATGGGTTTCCTTGCGGCTTGCACCGCCATGACTGCCACACTCGATGGCGAAGGTGATGCTTTCACCACCTGCGCACCAGCCGCTCGCGATAAAGTCTCCGGCTTCAGGGTGTCGGCACAGGTGTGCCAGGTCTTCGGTGGTTTCCTCTAGAAACGGGTGATCATTTCCGAGCACCCTGTGTCCGTCTTCCGGCAGTGAAAAGGCGCCCTCACGCCACCATCCCTTGATCTTGCTCAGCCGCTCGCCGTTTTCGCCGGTTACATATTCCTGGTGATCTGCATAGAGCACCATGGGTGCTTTTGCTTCTTCCACAAGAAGGCGGGCGATGGTCTGCTGGGGGATGTCTTTGCAGTGGATGTTGTAGAGCAGTGCCAGTGGTCCCATGGCCGAAAGCGCCATGGGGGCATCCTGGTCCCGCTGTTCACCGGAAGTTTTGACGGGGAACAGTTTCTGCACCCACTGACCACCGAAAAGGCGGACCCGTTGTAACTGCACGCCGCGATCGGAATCGGACTTGGCACTGCCGGGGCTCTTCTGCAATTCCGACAGCGCTTCACTGACGGCGTCGGCAAAACTCCGCCCGTACAGGTCTTCGTACGGCGTGGCGTCATCTTGTCCATGGTCCGAGTAGATCCACACATCGTAATGACGGCGGGATGAGCGGTGTGCAGCACGCCAGATTCGCGCGACCGCATCGTCGATCCCCTTGAGGGTCCAGTGAGCGAACTTAGAACTGGGGCCGCGTCGATGGGACTGTTCGTCGTACCCGAGAAGGTTCACGTAAATAATCGGCAACCCGCGGGCAATATCAATTTTTACCCCGACCGTGGAGAGTTCGCGCATCAGAATCGTGATGGCGATGCGGGTAGGGATAAACATCAGTTCCCGCATAAAGTCCTGGCCTTTTATAAGGCCGCGAAAGAAATCGACAATGGACAGTACCAGCTCGAGCAGGAGAAGGCCGACGGTGCGAATCAGGCTCCACAGGTTGGCGAGCAGCATGGTGATCAGCGCCAGTGGGCCAGCATCTCTAAGGGACGATCCCCATCCTTTGGAAGCGGGGCAGAAATGCGCTTCGTCATTCTCTGCGCCACCGCGGAATGAGCTGACGTAGCAGCTTCCGCCCCTTAACAGCGGCTGGTGCCCTTCATCTAGCAGACGCTGTTCGACCTTGTTTGCCCCGTGGGACTCATACATGCGCAGCATTTCGTGTGTGTCTGCGGACATAAACCCGAAGGCGGGAACTGCCGCTCTCACGCCGTAAAAAACTTCTGCCTGCACCGCTGGTGTGGTTGCGGGTACGCCGGAGTACCAGTCGTCTATGTGGTAATGCTCGCGTTCAATCAGCTTTTTGAGGAATGGCAGCTTACCCTCGGCCAATGCGCGATCAAATTGCGGCCTGGCCAGACCGTCGATCTGAATCAGAACCAGCGCTGGGGCGTCAGGGTCTCGTTCATTGATCTGCAATTTCATCATGCGCGCCAGCCATTCACTGCGGCTGACGCGGCGACGCCAGATTCGGAGGCGGGTGGCAATTCGGGTTAGCATTCGGGGCCTTTCAGCTCACATCATTTTCAGGTTTTGCTTTTGCCGGCGTTTTCCAACGCGGCACTGGCGGCACTGGTGACACCTTCCAAAATTTCCCACTGCGCACCGATGGTGTTTCGCAGGCGCATCCACTGGGCATACAGTGAGTCGTCCACTGGCCAGTGTTGGTGCACCAATGTTTGGTAATGTGACAGGGCGGCGGTTGCGCAATTCTCCATGGAATAGCGCTCTGCAGTTCGCAGTGCGCCCTCACAAAGTGCTCGGTACTCTTCGGGTGACTGATCGAATACCCACTGCAATCCAGCGATAAATTCACGCGGGCAGTGATTGAGTATCAGGCGCCCGTTAAAACGGTCATCAACGACTTCGCGGCAGCCACTGGCATCCAGAGCGACCACCGGGACACCGGCTGCCATGGCCTCAGTCAGAACCATGCCCTGGGTTTCGCTGGTGGAGGAGAATCCAAACACGTTCATCGCACTGTACGCATCTCGCTGGGCTTCTCCCTGCAAAATACCCGTAAAGTGCAGTCGGTCCGCCAACCTCTCATCACCAAAGATTCGCGTTATGCGCTCCTGGAGCGGTCCACTGCCGACCACCAAAAAGTGGACATGGGCATTGCGCCGGGTAAATTCGAGAACGGCGCGAGATAAAAATTCGAGATTCTTTTCCTCCGCAAGACGCCCGAGGTGCCCGATCACAAAAGCATCTGCAGGAATGCCGTACCGCGCCCGGGCGGCTCGGCCGTCTCCATCACCGTAGTCATCCAGTTTTACGCCGGTCGGCACGACCTGGATTGGCGATTTCACTCCGCGCTCGCGCAATAGCTCTGCAACGCTTTCGCTGGGTGCAAACACCATGCTCGCGAGATTGCTGTAGCGGGTTGCCAGCTCTATAACAAAGCGCTTGAGCGCCTCTGAGTCTGCAGGCACATAGTGGGTGTAGCGTTCGTACAGTGTGTGGTGCGTGAAAATCAAGGGCAGCTCGCGGCTGCGGGCAATACGTAGTGCGCTCATACCCAGTAAAAAGGGGTGGTGTGAGTGCACCAGATCTGGCTCAAAAAAGTCCAGGCGTTCGGTCAGCTCGCCAGAAAGTGGCAGCGCCACCGAAAAATCACTGCCGTTGAAATTCTGGATGGCAGGTATACGCACCACATCTTTTTCGTTTTCGATCTTCTCTGAAAACTCGGGTGCTACCACCAGTACATTGTGTCCCTGCTTGCGGTACTCCCGGCAAAAGGCATCTGACCGATCGCGCAACACCGCCTACATGTGGCAGGTAGGTGTTGGTGAGCATGACGATATTCACAGAGGCTTGAGCTCCATCATTTCGGTATCGGTGCTGGCGGTTTCTGCCTGATAGCCAAATGCACGGACTTCGATCGGTGGCGCCTGGCGGTGCCATTTTCCCTTCCAGGAAATTCGCGGTCTTTCCCCAGGGATGATTTCCAGTGAAATAGTACCGAAATGCGTGGGTGCCGGTCCAAACCGAATTGGGCGTTGGGCTGTGCTGTCATTTAACCACTGCGTTGGCAGTCCGGAAGCGAGGATTAGCGTTTCACCTTCCTCGCGCACAAAACAGTTGCGCTGCATGGTAACCCATTCTGCCGCTGCCCAGGCGTGCTGACCATCTCCCATGCAGCCGCCAAATGAGTGCGGGTGTATGGCTTCGGGCCACTGCCCGGTAGGTGTCGCGAGTTTGGCGACATTGCGCATCAGATCAATACAGCGGGGGTCTCCCGCGCGCAGAAGAATCTGTGCGACATGGATGGTCAGATAGGCATTGATACCGGAGTGGATCATATCCTGGAAAAACCCGCCTGACACAAAGCAGTTTTCCAGTAGAAATTCGGCGAGGTCCAGCAGTCGGGGGTCGTCTGCATCATACAACTTGAGCGGGTAGCCCGCAGCGATGGAACCGATGGCGCCTGCGTCGAGGCGGCGCTTGGGGGATGCCGGCATTGCCGGGCGCCCGAGACGCTTGGCACACCCAGTTAATATCTCATCCACCGTCAACATGAAGTCGTCGGCGTGGTTTTGAAATATTTCCGCGTCCTGCGGTTGGCCTTCGCGCTCGCAGATGGCAACTGCCGCGTGTTGGCCGGCGATACCCCAGAAATCATCCCAGAAATAACAGTCATTTGGGCCGAGATGTTCGGCGCTAAAGCCCGCTGGCAGTAGGCCACCGGCCAGACTCCCATCTTTTGCCTGGCGCTTGTTGTGAATCCAGTGGGCGCCGCGCAGCACCGGGTCGAGCCAGTCGGACTTGAGCTTTGAGTTTGTAATGCGGCAATATTGATCAATGATCCACAGTGCTTCGCCGTTGGAGTCCCACTCGCCATCCTGAGAGTGGAAATAGCCGTTGCGCTTCTGTCTGGAGGGGAATCGCTCGAGGGCGCGCTCAGCACGCTCCAGTAAACCGGCATGCAGTAGCGACTGAATCATGAAGGCGGCATCGCGGAACCAGAACCGCTTGTACGTGTAAGGCCCGGGGTAGACATCATGCGGGGAGTGCAAAATCAGTGTGCGCACCGCGGCGTCGTACATAAATTGCATCTGTGAATCGGGCACCGTCATCGCGCAGTGCTGTTCCAGGTTGTGCTTCCAGCCGGCCGGTGCATTACCGAGGTTCAGTTTGCAGTGCTGCGGAATGGTAACCAGGGTATCCAGTGTTTCCCCCGGCTCAATTCGGAAGAGGGCGGCGGCGGTTGCCATACCGACTTCGCACTCTGCATGGTTTTCGTTTCCTTCTTCGCGCAAATAGAGTGCGATGTCGCCTTTCTTGTAGTCGGACGCATGGTGGCGATCTACCGAGCGATCAAACAGAATGCGGTCCTTGCCGTCCACCAGCCACCGGTCCCTGCTGCTTTCAAGGGTGACTTTATGAATAAATGCAACGCCTTCCGGATTGCACGGGCGCAGGGCAACCACCAGCCAGCCGCCCGTGTTGTGTGTGGCTTTTAGCTGCATGTGGCAATTGTTGGCGCGTTCATCCAGTTCGGCCCACACCCGGGCGCTGAGATTGCATTGGTCGGATCCCGATTCCGTCACTACCGCCACACCGCCTTCCAGATCGAGCTGCTGAGAAACGTCATCCCGCTGAGAAGGGTACAGGTTCTCGCCGTCGTCGCCGATGATCCAGGTATCGATAGACCATCCGTCATAGTGGGGTGTCAGGAGTCCGCGTGGGTCCACAATGGGCATTTCCTCGCTGCCTGGAACACCGACCGCGGTCCAGTTTCGATGGCTGAGGTTGCAGTGGGTGATGGAAAATGCCCGAGGGATAAACGAAATATCTGCAGGATCAAACTGACGCTCAATCCAGTAGGGCCACACCCAGTCCAGATTGTGTTGAATGACTTTGCTGTTCATCAGTGCACGCGCATGGAAAATTACTCCCGCGCGCAGCAGCTCGATTGGCTCGCTGACTTCGGACGGTTCCGCAAATCGCTGCAGGCGTGCCATCACCGCCAGTGGATCGAGAAATCCATGCGCGGTCGCGAATTTACGTACGAAGAACCGCCAGGGAAGCCATTTCATCCAGGGCATTAGAGTTCTCCTTTATCGATTTTCTGGTCGATTTTTTGATTGAGCGCGCGCCGGGCCATGCGGGTCAATCCAATGATCGCAATAACGGCGAGTAGAAACCCAAGGCCGTACAGCGTCCATTCCGTGGGGCTTCGGGTGCTGCGCTCGCTGCCAATACTGGCTAGGTCTGCCGCGATTGATCCCACGTAGACGTTATTCACTGTGATGGGGATGACACCGATGAAGTTCCCGATGCAGAAATCCCGGAATCTGACCGGTGTCAGACCAAAGAAGTAATTGGACAGCTTGAAAGGGAACAGGGGCACCATCCGCGTCAGCATGATCATTCGCCAACCTTCATCCCGCAGAATCTCCCCGAGATTCGGAGGTTTCACTTTCGAGAGCAGCCAGTTGGACGCGCGCTCGCCCAGTAAATAGCGCGATATCAGAAAGGCAATTGCGGCGCCGAGCACTGTTCCCAGCACTACGTAAATCGTTCCCTTGATCACCCCGAAGACAAACCCCGCGCCCATGGTGAACACCACCCCGGGAAACAGACACACGATAGCCAGGGCAATGACCAAGATGAACCAGATTCCGGCCTGCCAGCCGAGCGTATCCATCCACTGCATCAGCTCGATGAGGCGGTCGTCCAGGTCAAAGTAGTGGAGGATCCCAAGTACAGTGACCACGGTGACACTGCAAATGACGATCAACCAGAGAGGGTTAAATTTCACGCCACTCCTGTGCTTATGGCTGCTAATGAGGTGAACGGGGGCGCTGAATGGGTTCAGGCGTCTTTCTTTAGGTTAGACAATTGAGGAGAGGGGAGTGGGGGATGTTTTGACGGGAGGGGGTGGCAGGCCTGATGGGTTTACCGATGGACACATACAAAAAAAGCCCGGCTGATAAGCCGGGCTTTTTTGTATGGCGGTGGGGCAGACCGCTTTCTTCCAATCCAGTCCCGTCTCACAGAGTGTCAAAAACTATAATAATCAAATAGTTAGGGTAACATCTAGTCTCAAGGAACCTCGTGCTTGATCAGCCATTCTCTGATTTTATGTTGGGTTGTTTGTTGGGTTATGATAGTAAAAGATTCAATTTTTGAGAAAAACCCATGCCCAAAAGAGCGCGAGAGCTGTCCGCATTGGAAGTGCGCCGGCTTAATAAGTCCGGTTTTCATGCAATTGGCGGGGTCGCCGGATTACACCTTCAGGTTCAGCCCGGTGGATCAAAAAGCTGGATCCTACGAGCGACCGTAGGAGCTAAACGTCGGGACATCGGCCTTGGTCCGTATCCGCAAGTCACTTTAGCCACGGCCAGAGCGAAAGCTCGTGAAATGCGCGATTCAATACGTGACGGAAGGGATCCCGTTCAGGAGCGCAAACAGGCGCGGCAACAGTTAGTTGCAGAGCAATTGGCTTCGACCACGTTTAAAAAGGCGGCACTAGCTTGTCATTCGATCAAGGTCCACGAGTTTAGAAACGCCAAACATGGCAAACAATGGCTTCGTACACTGGAAAATCATGCTTTCCCGATGCTTGCCGATAGGCCTGTAGCCGATATCGGCCATGATGAACTAGTAGATATTTTGGCGCCAATCTGGATAACAAAGACTGAAACAGCTAGTCGAGTCCGTCAGCGAATTGAAAATGTCTTTGATTATGCGATAGCCGCAAAATTACGTACTAGTGAAAATCCCGCCCGTGTCAAGCTGCTGAAGCCACTACTTCCAAAGGCCGAAAAGGTGAAAAAGAAAAATGGACGGTCTCACCATCCCGCTCTACCAGTAGCGGACCTACCCCGATTCATGACTGCGATAGCGGCGCAAACAGGGAATGCAGCACGTGCCCTCGAATTTGCAATTCTTACCGCTTCGAGACCTTCAGAGGTTGTGGGGTCGAAAGTCGACCAGAAAGGGGGAGCAATGTGGTCTGAAGTGAGCGAGGAAAGTTTAGTTTGGTCGATTCCCGGATCACGTATGAAGGCCGGCTTAGACCACCGGGTACCCTTATCAACTGCTGCTTTTAGTGTGCTTCACAAACAACCCAAGTCAGGGGCGACGATTTTTCCAGGGGCTCGTGGTGGGACTATGAGTAACGCTTCAATGGGGGCTGTAATCCGTCGCGCACACGACTCAGATATCGCAAATGGTGGTCCCGGCTTCCTGGATCCCCGTCAAAACCGAATAGCCACTCCGCATGGTTTTAGAAGCACGTTTAAGGATTGGTCTCTGGAGTCTGACCGGTTCCCCGACCATTGGTCGGAGCTAGCACTGGCCCACGTTAACGATGACAAAACCCGCGCAGCCTATGCACGTGGTGAACTAGTTGAGGAAAGGAGAAAAATGATGGAGGAGTGGGCGAAATTTTCCCTCCGAGATAACTTGTGAAAAAGGCCGCACCACCCAACCAGACCTAGTCCCGAGGGTGTGCGGCGCGACTTGACTAGGGATTAGCCCCCATAGATCCGGTTTGAAGCCCGGAATTTATGCATAAATTTGCAAAACTTCCAAGGCCTGAACCAGGCCTTCTCGTAAAGGTGTGCAATCCAATCAACCAGTTCTGCGGGGCTGGAAACCAGGTCGGCCCCGAGAATAGGGTAGTCCCCCAAAAGCTCATATGCCTCGTAAGATACAAATTCCCATGTCCCGTTGCGCATGTTTCCAACGAAATAGCCTTGTTCGATTGGAATCTCTTTACCAGTTCGCTCGCATACTGCCTTTTTCATCAATTTTCCTCTTAGTTCAATTCGCGGGTGCCGCGCCGCAACGAATACCCTTAGTGTTCAAAGTACGGCGCGGCAATGTTTCGGACTAGTTTTATTCGCCCTTTACCTTTGCTGTCGCCTCAAACTCTTCAACTATTTTTTGCCCAATTTTTTGTGCTGGGCTGGTGGTGGCCAATATTTCGCCATCAATTTGCAATACCTCTTTGGCGATACAACCGTCTAGCCAGCGCTTGAAGCTCTTGCGCGCTTTTTCGCCATACTGTCCACGCATATCGTCGCGGAGTAGGGCGATTCCTGTTGGGGCACCAGCTTCCATCCGACACCGTACCGCTTGGTATAAGCTCTGCTCGTATGTGGTTAGAGCCTTGGTGCCTGATTTCTCGGTGTCGCTATCTGGAGGCGATTCACCTTTGTCAGTACAGACAAGACTCACGATCTGATCTCCGTCGGAGTCCTTGAAAAGTGCCTGCTCCAAAAGCCAGAAGACTTGTGATGGCGCTTCTTTTTCGTCCTTGGACTTAGTGCCGATTACAACCACACCTGGCGACTCCCCTTTGACACGCTCGGCGCGGTATTCGAAATCTGCAGCAGCCCGTAGCGCAGAAGAACCACGAGCGCGATTTGGATCCATAACCCCGGAATGATGGACGATGAGAACGGTGGCACCGGTCTCGGCCTTTAGGCGATCACACGCACTAATGAACTTACCCATTTCTTCGGCCTTGTTCTCATCACCATTGAAACAACGCGCTAATGTATCCAGTACGATTAGTCCAAATGGGCGACCGATTTGGCTTGCCTTTTGCTTTACCGAGTGAATCAACTGCACTACTTGAGCGGTATCCCCGAAATGAACTGGGTGATCCAGCCGAAACAGATTCGGGATGGGATTTCCGTCGTTGTAGTGGTCGGCCAGCGCTTTGATTCGTCGTGGAACCCCAATACCGCCTTCACCAGCGATATAGAGCACCTGAGCCTGGCTGACCTTCGCTTTGTTCCAATTACGCCCTAGGGCAACGTGGGTTGCCCAGCTCAAGGCATGAAAGCTCTTGTAGCTTCCCGATGCGCCGTAGAGCACGCCCAGTGCGCGAGCCGGCATATATCCCTTTATCAGGTAGTCGAACTGCTGGTCATAGCCGTGAAAGCAAGGAATAAACTCAAACAAGCCGCCCTGTTTATTGGGAGCGGAACCGGTTTCTAGATAAATGGCCTGATTAGCCGCGTCGGCCAAAGTCCCCTCGTCAAAACTCCGCAGAAGTTGGCTCAAGGCCTCGCCCTGCTGCCTTTCAGAGGTAGATTGCTCACTCGTCGACAATGAATCGTCATTCATGGGTTCACTCCTTGCAGGCGCGCTATAGCCGCTTTGACTTCCTGTTGCTGCGGGCATGTTAGGGCCTTACCCCTGGCAATATCGCCTTTAGCAATTTTCACAATCAGCGTATCGAGGTGAGCACGCTCAATCGCAACGTCGACTCGCTTCCGTCGGGCAAAAGCCTCTCGGTCAAAGTCGTTTTCCGGAAATAGATCAGAAAGACGTAAGCCGACGGATTCGACAATTTCTCTGGCAGTGCAGCCAGCAAAGCAATGGATAAGTACCTTGCCATCTTCCGCCAGCTTTATAGAAAGGCTCGGTGAGCGATCGTCATGGGACGGGCAACAAGCCTGCCAACGGTCCTGACCGGTGGATTTGACCTTGTAGAGCCGGGACAGGAGTGTTTCAACAATCACTGGCGGCCTCCTGTATGCGAGCATCGACGAACGCTCGAATGTCCTCTACCCGCCATACGGTGGTGTTTTTCCCGAGCCGAATCGGAGCTGGCGCGGCGCCTTCATTTACCCAGCGCCACCATGTTGAACGCCCGATACTCAGGTGGTTGACGATTTGCTTATCGCGAAGAAAGCCGGAATCCGGCAAGGTGTGGCTGCAAGCCATGGTACCTCCTTAGGCACGTTGAACATGGCTTGCATTGAATCGAAAAGGGTAGGGGTTTGGTTTTAATTAAAATGATCGGCGTTTTAATTAGCCGTTACTAGTCCGGCTAGCTAATTGGCTAGAGCATAGCCTTCTTTCAGATAGTTACCTAAAGTCTGCTTTCCAATAGGTAGGTTTTTCCCCTGTAGGTCTACTTCTTGAAAAATTGCTTCTGCGTCTTTGAACGGCATCCCGGTCAATTTTTTTAGAATAATATCGACCAATACAAATACGGTCTTTATGAGGTTGTTTATTTTCCGTTTGTATTGCGGTAGCTCGGCGTCTGGAGGCGCAGGTCCATCTTTAACGGCCCTTTGACTCCGTAACCCAGCCTGGTTCCGCCGTTTCACCCACGCTCTGGATCCGTTTTCGATGCCTTCCAGTCGCTCTGCCCACATTCTTAGCGAGTCAAACTCGATCAGTAACTCGTGCAGGAGCGCTCTCAAATTGATCGGCATGCCGTCTTTACGCTTCGCCTTCACATCACCATTTTCACAGGCGATTTGCAGCTTGTTCTCGAGCGCAGAAACGTGTTCGAGGGCTAGTTCGTACGACTTTGCGATACTTAACAGGGCCTCATTGCCAGATACCCAGTTTTCATTATGTGGGCACTTCGAGATAGTCATCTTAATAATCCGAAAAATAGCAGTTCTAAAAATGCAAGCAATCCATCTTTGATAGGAAAAAATAGCTATGTAGCTACCACGCCTAGGACGGTAACTTGCGGGGGCATTATTGAGAAGTCGATACGGTTGCAGCAAGTGAGAAAGTAGACCGGGCAGTACCAGTCGAGGTGCAATGAGACACTTTTGGGGGACAAAGCGGGAAAAGGTACTTCCTGGTACCCGTACCCTACGTGGGTACGCAGCTGCGCAGATTTCACATTGTGAGTCGGGTTTGCATTAGTGACTAACCTATTACAGGTGTCGAGGTAATAGGTTGTGCTTATTGCGCTGTAAGCGAGTTGCCCTTCTTCAACTGGAAGTAGTTACGAGGAGGTTTTTTGGAAGCGGCCAAGCCTACCTAGATCCACCCCGATTGCTCTGTAAAAACCAGTAACAAAGGGGGCGGGCTAGGTTTAAATTAACTCTGACTTTCAGCGAACTGCGACAAAATTCGTGCTGAAGGGTAACTCGACATAGACGCAATTCCATTCGCTAATTCGATTGGGAACAGGGCACTTTCGTGTTTTCGACTTATCAAACTTGGTAAAGTCGCGAGGATTCTGTCAAGTCCAATAAGGTCGGCTGCCGCCGGAAAGCTTCCTGCTGGATTGTAGTTACCCGTAGGGACGCTCAACACGAAATGTGTTGATGGATCCACTTTAACAAAGAGTTTTTCACCCCAATTCGTTCTGCTGCCGTAGGGGTTCGATAAGTCTGGAGACCTATACACTTCCCGGCGTACGTAATCGTGATCCAATGCAGAATAGGACATAGGTTCATCCGCTGAGTGCGGTTTTGGGAATCGCGCTATGGCAGAAAGGTGGTCAACAAATGCCCCAGTTTTCTCTTGACCAATCACGTGCACAGGGCGATTTACTGATTTGGCATGCTCCAAAAATTCTCGAATGTTGGGAACAAGCTTGGAGTATTGGCTGCGAAGTGTCAGAGGGCCATCTTTTATGAAAAGTGTTTCGCTTAGAATCGATTTGTCGGTGTGCCCCCAGAGTAAACGAATCGCGGTAAACAGCATAAGATGTTCCATGACCAGCATGTATGAAGACACGACTGAATCTGGAGCGCTATCTTCATCCATGTCCAAGTGAAAACCGATCATGTCTGAAAGGAAGATCAGGCCGTTACAATCGCTGTCGGGGCAATTGATTTCATCTTGATCAGCTGGAATCCCATCTTCAATCCTGTGATCACAATGAGGGCAGTTAAATGCCGGTGAGCTACTAGCTTCACCTCTCCATTTCTTAAATGCGAGCCATTTTAGCGTCTCGTAAAACTGCCCCCCCTGGTCGATCTTCAACGAATCATTAACTATGTGCCTGATTGCGTCGTAATTACTACCTAGCCGGGTGCGGACGTTTTTCATTGGGAACACTGTCGCATGAAAGATCGCGCTATCCTTCATTATGTCTTGAAGATGAAGCGGGTGCGGGTAGTCCTTATCCACAACTTCAAGCTTTGCCTTGTCAATCGTGAGAAGTGCTGTTTTTACGAAAGCGACTTCTTTCGGAGGAGTACCACCTGCTGGAACTGATACAAATGATCCGTCAGTCGCCCAAACGCTTTTGAGCGGAAGCACGCCTTCGACGTCGAATTCATTCCAGGTGGTTTCGCTCTCGTCTGAGTCTTTCGGTGAAATACTTTCAAAGTCGGTAAGCAGTTCTCTTACCCACTCGCTTTCTACTACTGTGAGGTGTCCAAGCTTTGACGCGCTTTCACCAGGTAGCCGGGTTGATGGTTGGTAAGGCATGCTCCCCCCAATTAGCCGTTATCTTGCTGCTGGTCGATTACTTCAAATTTGTGTACTTGGACTGGCAGTACAAATCTGTGGGACAGTGTAAGCATTCGCATATAGCCGGGAGTTTTAGCCCGAAGAATGTCCTGCTCCTGCCCCGCAAAGGCGACCTGAACTCTCGAAAGGGATCTCGCCTCATCCTGACTAGATAGGTGCCCGACGAAAAAGTTTTCGGTCTGCGCCAGTAAGTCTTTATTTATCGTAGATGGGGACTGAGTTGAGTAAACCATTCCGATGTGGAATTTCGCCCCTTCTTTGGCAAATCGAGCGTATACACCGGTTAAATCTTTAGATTCAGGCGGGAAAAGGTTGTGAGCCTCTTCGAAATATAGCTGGATAAAATGGTCTCCAAGACCGTTGCCGACAAACTTCTTTTCTTGATGTGAAAACACCTCTTTCGACATTATGTCGGAAAAGTACCGACGTACAGTATCGGTGGCATTTCCTAAATCTAGAATTACAGTCTTGCCTGCATCTAGAAAATCAAGGATTTCATTGCTGAATGATCCGGCTTGGGGGTCATGGAAAACACGATAAGACCGTAAAATCGTCGGTCCTGCTCCGGTGCTTGGTTTTAAAAACTTCAGTAATGCCAAATCGTCGGAGTCGAAGAGTGAGTTACCGCTACTGGATTGGAGGGCGCTGTCACCGTGCTCATGGATATGATTTGTGAAGGCCTCTAATTCGGAGACGAGCTGATCGAGGTTTTGTGGCGCTGGTGGCAGTTCCGCGCCATATACTGAGTTTCGAGCACCTGCGGAAAATCCAGGGTTAAAGTGCGATGTATGCCTTGATGTGAGTCCTAAATCCCGTAGGCGACTTTCCTCTGCAAGAAAGCCTGCTTTTCTCAAAATAGCCCAATACATTTGGACCTTTCGGATTGCGCGAGCTTTTTCGTTTGGTTGAAGCGACGAAATTTCAGCTATAGAGGGGAGCTGGACAGATGCAAATGCCCGGATATAGATGGAAGTCTGATTGTCTTGCTCAAGCATGGACGCAATGACTTGCATACAGGAATCGGGAGTTTCATAAAAATTAAACCGTAAAGGCCTTGAAGGTGTTCCGGATCTCCTGGTCAATGCATATACGACACACCTGTCTTCATAGGCGGACCGAATCGATTTGTCACCATCTTGGGGGTTATCATTCGCATATTCGCCATTAATATCGAAAATTAACTGGCCTACAGTCGGATTCTGCGCTGTTGCTTCGAGCATACCTTGCGCGAGCCGTTTTACCGTATTCGACTTACCAAGACGAGTCTTGCCAAACATGGCAGTCCTGCAGCCCTTGAAGTCCAAGAGGGAGATTTGCGCAGGAATTTGGGGATTATTACCGCTAGCACGCAATTTGCACTCCGTCGTGCGAAGCTCTCCCAGTTCAAACTGTAGTTGCGGCCTTACCAGTCCATTCACGATTACATTTAGTAGTTCGTCATCAGGTGAGTACACGCGATATCGATGCGCGCTAACAACATTGTTGACATCACCTGAAAATGCCAGCTTGGAGATCTCGGAGGGCTCAGCATAGAACATTCCGAGAACGTCACAGTCAAGTGCCCCCCACTGCAGCTCCCCTTGAGTCCAGACATCGAGTTCGGGCATCGATTTTTTGTGCAGTTCAAAATACGTTTGCTGTACTTGATTGCTTAAGGGAGTAGGCGATACCCCATTTACTCGGAGTAGTGTGAAGTGAGGAGGGAGGTCCGTTGAATTTTCCGGGGCCATAATGAGAAAGGAGCCTCGGGGAATTCCGCCCACAGCAATTTTGTAAGGGTCGCTGGTGATGATTTTTGCAGTTTCGTATCCCAGCTCCAATACGAAGCCGACAAAGCGCATAGCTGCGGTATTTCTGGCCTCCTCGTGTCTCGCTTCCCGTTCGAGGAATAGGCGCAATGCGGAGATTGGGTTGCCTTGTGTCGCTGAGGTTGTTATTAGATTATCTAGCGTCGGTGCCATGCTGCTTCCTTAGTTAAGTTACTGCACTACTAATTCTTCGTACTGATTCCTGCTATTGGCGCTCGCGGAAATCGAGCTGTACCGGCTTACGGACTGAAGTTGGAATCCATAATCCGAATATAATTCTCGAACTGATGCGTGGTTGGCATTAGTTGCGATGATTTGGACCCCGCGTTCCCTGGCTCCGGACAGTGCCCGCGCTAACCGCTCTTGATCGTCCCAAGAAAATAATTTCTCGTTGTACTTTATAAACCCATTCATGTTGTGGCGGACTGTGTAGGGCGGGTCGGCGAAAACAAGGTCGTTTTCCTTGGCTTTTTTGATCAACACCTCAAAGTCTGCGATCTCAAACTTTGTGCCCTTAAACAATTTAGACATGCCTGCGAAATCGTCAGTGTCTTGGATTACCGTGTTCTTTGTTCCTCGGGGAACATTGAAAGTACCCTGTCGGTTAACACGGTAGATGCCGTTAAAACAGGTTCGGTTGAGGTAAATAAATCGCGCAGCTCTTTCTACTTTGCAAGAGGGCTCTGTAGACCTGACGTCATAGTAATATTCGTCACTGTGAGCAGCCTGGTGTTGGTTTAACAAACTTTCCAGCGCTTGCCAGTCTGTCTTAATGGCCTGGTAGGTGTAGATTAGGTCAGCGTTGATGTCACCAAGAATTGCACGCTTCGGCTGCAGGTGGAAATAGACCGAGCCTCCGCCGAGGAAAGGCTCAATGTACCGGTTGAACTTTTGGGGTAGGAGTTGGCTGTACTTATGGATGAACCACCGCTTTCCCCCAGCCCACTTTAAAAATGGAGCAACACTTTTCTTTTCCATACTTTTACTTCATGAACTTCGCGTGCTGGAGAGCTTAATAATTGACCGGCCGTTACGTGGTGTCAGGGTCAGCCTTGTCAAACTAAAAACGTTGTTGTTTTTTTGGCCTGTTGGGCTCAGACGTTTATGAGTTTGTATAGAGTAGAGATACTAAAGCTAGGGCAGGGGATGTCAATAATCTGCTTCGGTTCACAGTAGCACTGGGAGAAAATTCTCGGATCTTCTATCGGAAACGGCTTAAAGCGGTCGAGGTTTGACGTGGCATTTGGCCGGTGAGGCGATGCTGTGTGCATTGTGATCGGTTTTTCGTGGCGTTGACCTGGGAGGTAAAAGCGCTCGAAAAAGTGGGCTGTAGCCAGGGATTCAAGGCTCCTGTGCTATCCGTGTGGTCTTGGGGGCACAAAAAAGCCCAACAACCTTAAGGGATGTTGGGCTTTTTGTTGGGTAGATCAGATAAGCCTTTGTAAGCCCTTGATACTACTCATGATATGGCGGTGGGGCAGGGATTTGAACCCTGGGACCTGTTACAGTCAACGGTTTTCAAGACCGCCGCTTTCGACCACTCAGCCACCCCACCAAATTGTGCTGCGCATTATACCGAGCTGTTATGCGGGTACAAGTACGCGGCCGATTTTTTTAGTAACTTCAAAGGGTTAGCTGCAATTTTGAACAGCTAACCCTCTGTTCGTTACGGCAATCGCCTCCGGCTCTTAGCTCACTTCCACATCGCGCTTAACCCGAGGGTCATTGGCGGGGCGGGAGAGGGCGCGGGGGCTGTGTTGGATGTTGGCTGGTTGCGCGGTATCCAACGGACGCAGCTCGCCACGTTCCGGGCGCTTGGTTTCGATCTGCAGATCAACCAGAGGTTTCGGGTTGATGCGCGGGTCGTTACTGGCGCGCGTAGGCTTGCCGGTGCTGGCCGCTTGTACGGGTTCGGGAGATTCCGTTACCTGCACTTCCTGCGCTGCTGGCGCTTCTACCACTTCCTCGGGTTCGGCTTTTTCTTCCGCTTTCTCTGCTACCACTTCTGCTGTCTCCACTTTGGGCTCAGCTTCGGTGGCGCTTTCCGGTGCGTCTTTTGCAACCGTTTCTGCTTTTGGTGCCTCTGCTTCAGCTTCGTCACTGCGTGCAGCCGCGGTTTCTACCGGAGTTTCTGCAAGGAAGTCACCTTCTGCATGGGTCTTCGGCGTTTCGGCTTTGGGCTCAGCTTCGGTTACCACTTCTTCTGCAGCAGGCTTGCTTGCTACTTCTGGCTTGGGTTCACGCTCTGCTTCAGTGGCTTTTGGCTCCGACTGCTCGGCAATGCGCTCAGCACCCTCTGCCCAGGGAGAAGCTTTCGGCTTCTCTTGTGCTTGGTCCTGCTGAACTTTTGGCTCGCTGCGTTCCTGCTTCGGCTTGCGTTCCTGCGGGGCCTGATCGCGTTTGCTTTCCGTGTTGCCAGTCTTGGCTTCGGCGCGCTCTTCGCGGGCAGGGCGTTCCGCTTTGGCGGTTACTTCGCGCTGTTCGCTCTCGCGTGCACTGGATTCCGCTGCGTCGGATTTGCTTTCGCGATTGTCCTGCTGGGCCTGCTCATCGTTGCGGTTGTCACCGCCGCGACGGCCACGACGACGCGGTTGCGGACGGCCGCGCACGTTGCTCGGGCGACGCGCTGGGCGCTGTTGGTCATCACCGGATTCTGCGGCTTCCGCACTCTCCAGGTTGGTGTTTTCTACGTCGGCAGAAGCGACCTGTTGATCGTTGCGACGATCGCCACCGCGGCGGCGACGGCTGCGGCGCTGGCCGCCCTCGCGACCTTCGCGGTTTTGCTCGCGGTTGCTGTCACGGTTTTGATCGCGATTCTGGTCTCGACCGCCATCGCGGGCAGTTTCATTGCGACGCTCGGAATCGTCATCGCGACGCTTGTCACCGCGCTTGCCGCGGTTGTCATCCTTGCGGTCATCGCTGCGCTGGTCGTCGCGACGGTTGCCACGACCACCGCGTCCACGTCCACGGCCACCGCGCTGGTTGCGATTGCGATCGCGCTGCTGGTAGTTCTTGCCGCGTCCCTTGGACTTCTTGTGCTTCTTGCGGTCGTCTTCGTCTTCACCGCCAAACAGGGCGGAGATCGCGCTGATCAGACGGCTGAACAGTCCGGGCTTCTCTTCGCTCTTGTCGCTCTTGGCCTTCGGCTTGGGTTTGGCAACCGGCGTCGGGGCAGGGGCGGTGTGGGCGATCTGCTGAACCGCAGGCTGGGCAACCGGGCGCAGAGGCTCGTCGTCGCTTTTGTCTGCGGATTCTTCGATGGTACCGGCGATTTTGTACGAGGTCTCCAGAGTGGTGGAATCGTCATCGCGCAGTCGCTGAACTTCGAAGTGCGGGGTTTCCAGATCGGCATTGGGTACTACGACAACACGGGTGTTATTGCGGGACTCGATGTTGGAAATGGCCTTGCGCTTTTCGTTCAGCAGGTAAGTGGCGACGTTCACCGGAGTGATCGCGCGAATTTCTGCGCTGCGCTCTTTCTTCGCTTCTTCCTCGACCAGGCGCAGGATGGACAGCGCCAGGGATTTGGTGCCGCGAATGGTGCCCTGGCCGCTACAGCGTGGGCAGACGCGGTGTGTGGTTTCACTCAGAGATGGGCGCAGGCGCTGACGGGACATTTCCAGCAGGCCGAAGCGGGAAATACGACCAACCTGAACGCGGGCGCGGTCCATGCCGAGCGCCTTTTCCATGCGCTTTTCCACTTCGCGCTGGTTGGACTTGTTCTGCATGTCGATAAAGTCGATGACCACCAGGCCACCCATGTCGCGCAGGCGCAGCTGGCGGGCGATCTCGTCTGCCGCTTCCAGGTTGATGTTGCGCGCAGTTTCCTCGATGTCGCCGCCTTTGGTGGCGCGGGAGGAGTTGATGTCGATGGAGATCAGCGCTTCGGTCACGTCGATCACGATAGAACCGCCGGAGGGCAGTTTCACTTCGCGCTCGAAGGCGGTTTCGATCTGGCTTTCAATCTGGTAGCGATTGAACAGCGGGATATTGTCGTCGTAAAACTTCACCTTGTTGGCGTAGTTCGGCATCACCTGGCGGGCGAATTCTGCGGCCAGTTGATAGGCACCGTTATCGTCGACGATGACTTCGCCGATGTCATCGCGCATGTAGTCGCGGATGGCACGGATGATGACGTTACTTTCCTGGAACAGGAAGTGGGGTGCTTTGGACTCGTCCGCTTCTTTCTTGATGGCGGTCCACAGTTGCAGCAGGTAGTTGAGGTCCCACTGCAGCTCTTCACCGCTGCGGCCAACGCCGGCGGTACGCACGATGATGCCCATGCCGGAAGGTACTTCCACGTTGGACAGGGCGTCGCGCAGGTCACTGCGCTCGTCGCCTTCGATGCGGCGGGAGATACCGCCCGCGCGCGGGTTGTTCGGCATCAGTACCAGGTAACGGCCGGCCAGGCTGATAAAGGTGGTGAGGGCGGCGCCCTTGTTGCCGCGCTCTTCCTTGTCTACCTGAACGATGACTTCCATGCCCTCTTTGACTACATCCTTGATCTTGATGCGGCCATCGATGTCTTTCGGGGACTTGTTAAAGTATTCGCGGGAGATTTCTTTCAGGGGCAGGAAGCCGTGGCGCTCGGCACCGTAGTCGACAAAGGCGGCTTCTAGGGAGGGTTCTACGCGGGTGATTTTACCCTTGTAGATATTGGCTTTTTTCTGTTCGCGGGTGCGATTTTCGATATCCAGGTCATACAGCCATTGGCCGTCGACCAGTGCGACACGCAGCTCTTCCGGCTGGGTTGCGTTAATCAGCATTCTCTTCATGCGTTGGTTTTTTCCTTGCGGTTGCGCAAAGGTAAAACACCGCTGAAGCTCGCAGACGTTGGTGGTACCGCCGTGGAGGGACCTTGGGCCAGTGTTCGGCCAGGTGTACACGGCTGCCTCGTATGCCGCCCGCGCAGGGGTGCCTCCAAACTGGGCACATCTGCCGGGTACATATCGAATTAACTCTGAATACCCCTCTTGTTCGGGTGTATTCGGGTCCTGCCAGTCCGGCCCAGCGTGATTCTTTGGGCGGGTCCTGGCTACTTGCCGGGTAGGGCAAGCATGGGTCACATCTCTTCGCTCTGGGGCCGGCTCGTGGCTGGGCCCTGTTTTGGTCTAGTAGTTGCCGGCGGCGCAGGGATGGCATTGTGCATCACAGGCGCGGGCCGGGGGCCAGTTCGGTCGCTGGCGCGCAATCTCAGAGCGAGATGTAACGAGTCGAGTTTGTTCCAAGCGCTGCGGGCATCGGCCCGTCTTACCTTCGCAAAAATCCCGTATATTGTCGGGTTGGGGTCGGCGAGAGCTTCAGGAGTGGCGCTTCTGTGCGCCCTGGGCACCGTCTTGCGACGCGCTCTCGAAGGGTCTCACCGACAAAGTTTTGTTGATAACGCGGTTTTCCGCGCACCGGCCGGATTGGCGGTATTTTCTCAAGAGCGGCACCTGGGTTTTTTTATAGCAGAAAAACCGTGCACCGCCGAAAACCAGCCCCAATTCAGGCCGGCCGAATATACCACGGTCGATAGGGGGCATCAATCGAGGTATTGATTGTCGCGCTTCAAATGGGGGAGGTGTGCGGCTATCATGCGCCCCATGCGAAATACCCCCTCAAAAACTTCTCCAAACAAACCCTCCCGGGCCAAAGATTCCCGCACAGATACCTCCAGCGCTTCTTCGAGTGGGGCTGAAGCGAGTGCGGGCGGCGGCGTGGGCGTGGGCGTCCAATTTATCACTGTGCCCGAAGAACTGGCTGGTCAGCGAATCGATAATTTCCTGCAAGCGCGCCTCAAGGGCGTGCCGCGGTCTCGCGTTTATCGCATTCTCCGCAAGGGCGAGGTGCGTGTAAATAAAGGAAGGGTGAAGGCCGAGTATCGCCTGAAGGGTGGTGACCTGGTGCGCGTACCGCCAATTCGTGTTTCCGAAGAGGCACCACCGGCGGTCGCGGGTGAACAGCTCCGGCGTACGCTCGAAGCGGCCATACTGTATGACAAGGGCGGGTTGCTGGTGGTGAATAAGCCGGCGGGCCTCGCGGTCCACGGCGGCAGCGGTGTGCGGCTTGGGTTGATTGAGGCGCTGCGACAGATGTACCCCGAGAGCCCGTTTATGGAGTTGGTGCATCGATTGGACCGGGATACCAGTGGCGCAATCCTGGTTGCGCGCAAGCGGGCCGTACTGCTGCATGTGCAGAGCGAGTTGCGTGCCGGCAAGATGGCGAAGTCATACCTGGCGTTGGCTGCCGGCAAATGGCCGCGGGCGCAAAAGCTTGTTGAAGCGCCGCTGCGTAAAAACACTCTGAAAAGCGGTGAGCGCATGGTGGTAGTGGACGGAGAGGGCAAGCCCTCGACGACCCGCTTCCAGGTAGAGGAGCGCTTTAATGGCGCGACCCTGATGCGCGCCGAGCCGGTGACCGGGCGCACCCACCAGATTCGTGTGCATGCCCAGTTTGTTGGCTGCCCGCTGGCGGGAGATGTGAAGTACACCCCGGACGAGGTGAACGCAAGTTTTCGCGATCTTGGACTGAAGCGCCTTTTTTTGCACTCTGCTGGAGTGGGGTGCACGCTACCGGATGGATCCCGGGTCAGTGTTGAGGCGCCACTTCCAGGTGAGCTCAAGGCGGTTTTGACCAGGTTGCGCTGAGGTGCAGCTTTAGATCGGTATCAGGTTGTGAGGTAAGTTTCCGTGTTGGTAATTCTCGACTGGGATGGGACTGTATGTAATTCCGAGGCGCGTATTGTGAGCTGCATGCAGCGGGCGGCGAGTCGTGTGGGGCTGCCGGTGCTCGAGCCTGCGGCCATCGGCAATATTATTGGTCTCGGGTTGCCGGAGGCGATTGCCTCCCTGTTTCCCGAGGCTCACTCGGAGCAGCGTACGGATCTCCGCGATTACTACGCCGACGAGTGGTTGGCCGCTCGCAGTGAGCCGCTGCCGTTATTTGATGGCGTTGCGGCTACTCTGGATAAATTGCTGGGCGCCGGGCACGACCTGGCAGTAGCCACCGGCAAAAGCCGCCGCGGCCTGAGTCGCGAGTTTGAGGATCACGGGGTGGGGCACTTGTTTGTTGCGAGTCGCTGTGCCGATGAGACCGCCTCCAAGCCGGACCCGACCATGCTGCGCGAAATCCTTGCGGAAACCCGTACCTCACCGGACCAGGCGGTAATGGTCGGGGATACCGAGTACGACCTAAAAATGGCCTCTGCGATCAACATGCCGTCCATCGGCGTTAGCTATGGCGTGCACAGTCGGGAGCGATTACGTGAATGCGGTCCGCAGCGGGTAATTGATCATTTCTCCGAGCTGTTGGCGTGGCCGCCGCTGGTGGCCTGAGGTGCGACTCTTCAGGCCAGCGGGCTGATGTTGTGCTGTTTAAGTAGATTGATAAGTCGAATTAATGGTAGGCCGACCAGCGAGTTTGGGTCTGACCCTTCCATTTTTTCGAAGAGAGAGATCCCGAGGCCTTCTGATTTAAACGAACCTGCGCAATCCAGTGGTTTTTCCAGCTCCACATAGCGCCGAATCTCGCTTTCACTCAGCTCGCGGAAGTGCACCGAATACAATTCGCATACAGTGCGGTGCGTGCCGTCGCTGGAATCTGCCAGGCAGAGACCGGTATGGAAGTTGACTGCGCGGCCGGAGCTTTGGCGCAGTTGTTCAGTCGCCTTGTCGTCACTGCCGGGCTTGCCGAGTAGGGTGCCATTGCATTCCGCAACCTGATCTGAGCCAATAATAAGAGCGTCCGGGTAGTCGGTCGCTAAGGCCAGAGCCTTTTCTGTGGCCAGGCGGCTAGCCAGTGCGCTGGCAGATTCGCCAGGCAATGCTTCTTCATTTATATGGGGTGCGTGGCACTCGAAGGGGAGTTGCAGCTTTTCCAGCAGTTGGCGGCGGTAAGTGGAGCTGGACGCTAGAATTAGGCGGCGCATGAGAGCTTCCTTTAATGGTGGGTTCCAAGACTGCTTCGATCCGCCGAAACAGCGGTGTGCCGGGCATTGGGGCCGCTGATCATGCGTTGGATGATTTGTTTTGACAAGGCTCAGGTGAGTCCATAGAATTGCGCGCTTATGTCGATACCCCCCCAAAAGACTGCCCAGAATTCAGCGCAGAAATCGGACCAGAGATCCGCGCTGCCACGCCGCATAGACGCACGCAAGTTGGTGCAGCGCGGGCAACAGCTGGACGGTACCGTACCTCCGGAAGCACTGCCGAGACTGGCAGCGGCCACGGAGTCGGTTGAGGGCGATATAGCGGTTTCCCTGGCTTTTGCCAGAGATCTGCAGCGCAACCAGGTGGCTACTGGCCATCTCGCGTTGACGGTTGGTTTGCTGTGCCAGCGTTGCTTGCAACCGGTGAGCGAATCCATTGAAGCAGATATCGCCTTGGGGTTTGTGTGGTCTGAAGAGCAGGGTAACTCGTTGCCCAAGTCTCTGGACCCGGTGATACAGGACGGTGATGAGCTGGATCTGTATCAGGTATTGGAAGATGAGATTTTGCTCAATCTGCCCATGGTTGCTTATCACGACTGGGATTGTGTCGCTCAGGAGACATTTCAGAGTCGTGGCGAGGAGCCGGAAGCGGAAGAGCAACGAGAAAACCCCTTTAAAGTACTGGAACAGTTGAAGGGTTCGTCAAACAAGTCTTGAGTTGGTCTCGAGAGATGTTTGAAGGGTTTGGGCTCGCCGGTAGGCGCCCCGGTTCCGGTGTTAACTGTTAGGTATGTTTAGGAGCACCAAATGGCTGTTCAGCAGAACAAAAAAACCCGTTCCCGTCGCGGTATGCGTCGCTCTCACGACGCTCTGAGCGGACCGACTCTGTCCGTAGATCCGACTACTGGTGAAAAACACCACCGTCATCACGTGACCAAAGACGGTTTCTACCGTGGTCGCAAAGTGATCGACGTTGGCGGTTCTTCCGAAGAAGAGTAAGTTTTGTCCAGCCAATTTCGATTGGCCGTGGATGCGATGGGCGGGGACTTAGGTCCCCGCTCTGTCGTTCCGGCCTGCTCAAGATTTCTTATCCGCTATCCCCGGGCAGAGCTCAAGCTGTTCGGCCCCCGCTCTGAACTCCAATCCCTACTGATTAAAGAACCGCCATCCGTGCGCGAGCGCCTGGAGTTGGTGGACTGCGTCCAGGTGATTACTCAGGGCTGCAATCCGGTGCAGGCCCTGCGTCACAAGCGTGAGTCCTCTATGGCCAAAGCGTTGCAGTCGGTTTCATCTGGCGAATGCGGTGCTATGGTGACGTCCGGTAATACCGGGGCATTGCTGGCGTTGGGCCGAAGCATTCTGGGTACCGTTGAAGGTGTGAAGCGCCCCGCACTCGGTAAGTCCCTGCCTACAGCTGATGGCTCCTGTTTCCTGCTTGACCTGGGTGCCAATATCGATTGCAGCGCCGAAGACCTGTTGCAGTTTGCGCGCATGGGGATTGAGGCCCAGCGGGTATTTGCCGGGAAAGACGATCTTACGGTTGCACTGCTGAATATTGGTGCGGAAGAGCACAAAGGTACCGAAGAGATTCGTCGCGCCGGCCAGCTGATGCAGGCAGATCCCGCTATTAACTATGTGGGATTCGTCGAAGGCCACGATATTTTTACCGGTGTGGTAGATGTGGTGGTCTGCAATGGCCTGATGGGCAATGTGGCCATGAAATCAGCAGAAGGCGTCATTCGACTAATAGGTCAGAAGTCGTTCACAATTGACAAGAAGGCGCCGATAAAGCGTTTTTTTGGCCAATTAGCCATAAATTTGTTGCGAAAATGGCGGTCACAGTTGGAGCCTGGTCGCTATAATGGCGCCAGCTTTTTAGGGCTGGAAGGCAACGTCATCAAGAGTCATGGCGGTGCCAGCAGTGAGGCGTTTTACCGCGCTATGCTGACCGCAAAAGAGTGTGCTGAGTCGGATCTGGCACATTTGGTTGGAAGGGCTATGGCATACCAGGCCCAGCGTCAGACCGGCAGCGATTAACAGAAGCGCGCCGGTCTTTCGCCCTAAGCGTTGGTGTCCGCTGCACAGCCTCCCTGGAATTCAATCATTTGGTTAAAGGATGTTCCATGACCAATCCAGTTTTGGCGTTCGTTTTCCCTGGCCAGGGCTCCCAGCAAATTGGCATGCTGGCCGATGCTGCCCAGGCTTTCCCCGAGGTCGCCGCGACCTTTTCTGAAGCTTCCTCCGTACTCGGCTACGATCTGTGGGATCTGTGTCAGAACGGTGCTCAGGAAGACATCAATCTGACCGAGAGAACCCAGCCGCTGCTGCTTACCTCCAGCGTTGCCCTTTACCGTGCGTGGCAGTCCCAGGGCGGGGCGGTGCCGGCATCCATGGCGGGGCACAGCCTCGGCGAGTGGTCTGCACTGGTTTGTTCCGGCGTGCTCGCATTTGAAGATGGCGTGCGCCTGGTGCGCGAGCGCGGACGCTTGATGCAGGAGGCGGTACCGGCTGGCGAGGGTGCCATGGCCGCAGTGATCGGTCTGGACGACCAGGCAGTGGAAGCCGCCTGCGCAGCATCCGCGCAGGGATCAGTGGTATCGGCAGTGAACTATAACTCCCCCGGGCAAGTGGTCATTGCCGGCGGTGCTGCCGCCGTTGAGCGCGCCATTGAGGCTTGTAAAGCCGCGGGCGCCAAGCGCGCTTTGCCGCTGCCCGTCAGCGCGCCTTTTCATACGGAGCTGATGCGTCCTGCTGCGGAAAAATTGGCGCCGCAAATCGAGGCGACCACATTTAACGCGCCGGAAATCCCGGTGATTCACAATGTACACGCGAAAGTCGAAAGTGACCCCGCGGCTATCAAGGCGCTGATGATTGAACAGATTTTCAGCCCGGTTCGCTGGACCTCCTGCGTGCAGGCAATGGCGGCTGCGGGTACCCAGCAGTTGGTTGAATGCGGCCCCGGCAAGGTGCTTGCTGGCCTGGCCAAACGTATTGATCGCGGCTTGGGTGCGCACAATATCGAAACACCGGAGCAGTTGTCCGAAGCGGTAAATGCAACTGCGTCGTAAACGTTGCCCACAAAATCAAAAAGAAACGGAACAAAGACCTCACTGCAGTGGCATACCGCTATCGTGGTGAGTGATCGGGAGAAACTATGACAATTTCAACTTCGCTGGAAGGTAAGGTCGCTCTGGTGACTGGTGCGAGCCGCGGTATTGGCGCTGCCATTGCGGACCTGCTGGGTGCGCAGGGCGCTACCGTTATTGGAACGGCGACCAGCGCCTCCGGTGCGGAGAAAATTTCGGCGCGTTTTGCCGAAAAGGGTATTACGGGTGCCGGCAAGGAATTGAACGTAACCAGCCCGGAGAGCATTGCCGAGGTGCTGGAATCGGTGAAAGGTGAGTTTGGCGCGCCGACCATTCTGGTCAATAACGCCGGTATCACCAAAGATAACCTCCTGATGCGTATGAAAGACGATGAGTGGGAGGATGTTCTGAATACCAATCTGACCGCCGTTTATCGTGTGAGCAAGGCATGCCTGCGTGATATGACCAAAGCGCGTTGGGGCCGGATCATTAATATCAGTTCCGTGGTCGGTAGTATGGGCAATGCCGGGCAGAGCAACTACGCTGCAACCAAGGCAGGCGTGGGTGGCTTTGCTCGGGCGCTCGCGGCCGAAGTTGGCTCCCGCGGAATTACTGTCAACACCGTCGCCCCCGGTTTTATTGATACCGATATGACCAAGGTTTTGCCGGAAGCGCAGCGTGAAGCGCTGTTGGGCAAAATTCCGCTGGGTCGCCTGGGTGCCCCGGAAGAGATTGCATCCGTTGTCGCATTTTTGGCCAGCGACGCTGGCGGTTATGTGACCGGAGAGACCATTCAAGTGAATGGCGGCATGTATATGGGCTGATTTTCTCTCGAGAAAGTCGCCATAACTGATTGATTGGTAAAGAAAAATTTATCATTCAACGGTTGCTGGGAGGCGGTGCATTACATCCCGAAAAAATCAGGGTACAATGCCGCCTCGCATTAACCATAAGCTGTGTTAGCCGGTTACTGATTCGCCAATAGCGGCGAGCAAATTTCAAACAGTGACCAAAACAGATTTTTATCCACTAGGAGTTAAATTGAATCATGAGCAGCATTGAAGAGCGCGTAAAAAAGATCGTTGCTGAACAACTGGGCGTGAAGGAAGAAGATGTAAAACCTGAAGCATCCTTTGTTGAAGATCTGGGCGCTGACTCCCTCGACACAGTTGAGCTGGTAATGGCTTTGGAAGAGGAATTCGAAACCGAAATTCCTGACGAAGAAGCAGAGAAAATCACCACTGTTCAGCTGGCCATCGATTACATCAACCAGAACCTGGGTTGATTCCTGCTGGATAGCTTAAGTAAAGGGTACGCATTGCCTTTTGCTCGTACTGTCAGCACCAAAAGTGATTAGCCAGTACTGAAAGCATCGCGAGAGCCGTTCTATGTTGCATAGCGCGGCTCTCCGTTTATTTGCATAATGATAAAAAATGCATATTGATAAACAAGCGACCGACAACAGCATTCTCGTTGTGGCGCAGTAGATTTATTTCGGGGAGGCACAAGTGTCTAAAAGAAGAGTCGTTATCACCGGTATGGGCGTAGTCAGCCCGCTCGGCAACACACTTGAGGATACCTGGTCCGCTTTGTTGGCTGGCACCAGCGGTGTCGTGCCGATTGAGACTTTTGATGTTTCTGCATTCACCACCCGCTTTGCGGCAACCGTCAAAAATTTTGATCCCGAACCCCATGTTGCGCAAAAAGAAGCGCGCAAGATGGACGTATTTCTGCAGTATGGTATGAGTGCCAGTATCCAGGCCATGGAAGACAGCGGCCTGGAAGTCACTGATGAAATCGCACCGCGTGTTGGCGCCTGTATCGGTTCCGGAATGGGCGGCATTGCGGCCATCGAAAACAATGCCATGCTGATTGCGGAGAAGGGCCCGCGTCGGGTTTCTCCGTTCTTCGTGCCTGGTGCCATCATCAATATGGTATCCGGCAACCTGTCGATTAAATACGGCATGAAAGGCCCGAACCTTTCTACCACCACTGCCTGTACCACCGGCACCCATGCGATTGGCCTTGGTCTGCGCACCATCCAGTATGGAGACGCCGACGTGATGGTTTGCGGCGGCGCGGAAATGGTTACTACTCCGGTCGGTCTGGGTGGTTTCTGCGCGGCTCGCGCGCTTTCTACCCGCAATGATGACCCGCAAGCGGCCAGCCGCCCCTGGGATAAAGACCGCGATGGTTTCGTACTGGGTGAGGGCGCTGGTGTGCTGGTGCTCGAAGAGTATGAACACGCGAAAGCCCGCGGTGCGAAAATCTACGCAGAGCTCAGTGGTTTTGGTATGAGCGGTGACGCGCACCACATGACCTCTCCCCCCGAAGACGGCGCCGGTGCTGCACTGTCCATGGCGAACGCGTTGAAAGATGCGGCGATGAACGCCTCCGCAATTCAGTACATCAACGCCCACGGCACTTCCACACCGCTCGGTGATAAAGCGGAGATTGCTGCGGTACGTTCGGTGTTCAGCGATTGCCTGGACACGCTTGCGGTCAGCTCTACCAAATCGATGACGGGGCACCTCCTTGGGGCTGCCGGGGCCATTGAAGCGATCTTTTCGGTGAAGTCCCTGCAAGATCAGGTTGCTCCGCCGACCATCAACATTGATAACGTCGATGAACATTGTGTCGGGGTAAATCTGGTTCCCCACAAAGCCCAAGAAATGAAAATTGACGCGGTACTGTCGAACTCGTTCGGGTTCGGTGGCACCAATGGCTCGCTGATCTTTCAGCGCGTCTAACTGACAGAGCAGGTGATGGCCCGGTTAATTGGAGATACGATTCCCCGGGCTGTCACCTCTATTCTCTCTCCGTGACGGATATTCTTCCTCTCTATTATTCTGCCCTCGGTGAGCAGCCCTCCGTTGTGCCCGATCGCGCGTTTCAGTACGGGCTATTGGAAACTATGCGTGCCCATACCGGGTCTATTCCACTGTTGCAGTTACACCTAGAACGACTCGCTCGCAGCGTGACTCTGGATGATGATGCCAAGCAGTCGATAGCGGCCATCGCGGCGGCGGCTGCCCTGCGCACACGAAGTTGGTCTTTCGGTGCCAGGGTGCGCCTGCGTTACGGCGTGATTGGCGAAGATTCCACACAGTCTCCACAATGGGATATCGCGGTTGTTCCACTGGAAGAATCTTCGCGCTGGGATAATGGGGTAGTGCTCGGGCTTTGCAGCACTCGTCTGGCCGCAGCTGATACCCGGTCGCCTTTTACGCGATCGGTGGCAGATTCCGTCGGTGGCGCAGTCCGACCGGAATATCTGGGCTGTAAGTTGCTGCGTCGCGATACCTACGAGCAGGCCGCGGCGGAATGGCGCGCTTCAAGTCACAATAATGAGTCCATGCCGCTGCTGGAGCCGTTGCTGTGTAATGAAAATGGCATCGTCATTGAGGGTTCCCGCAGCAATTTGCTGATCATGCGTGACGGGCACTGGTTCACCCCGAAGCTAAACCGGTATGGGGTTCGGGGGGTAATGCTACGCTGGCTGGCTGGTCAGGTTGAAATCGGCGAAGATGACTTTACGCCGTCGGACTTGCTGTCAGCAGAGGAAATTGCTGTCTGTAACAGTGTCCGTGGGGTGGTGCCGGCAAGATTGCTGCCGGTAGGGCAATCGCAACGGGATTCCCAAACCTCACCGCTTTTTAAAGACCCGGTATCGCCAGGGCAGGCCGTATCTGTCTTGCAGCAAAGAATTTCGGAAGAATTATGGTAGCGAAGAAAAAGAGCAGTAAGAAAGCTTCCACAAGAACTACTAAGGGCAAGCAATCTGGTATCGGTTTGGTCGCAAAGTTTCTGCGTGGCCTGCTGGTACTGATCGTGCTCGGTGTGATTGGGAGTGGTGCCACATTTTGGTTTGCGCAGAATGCCCTGGTGGAGCCGCTCGCGGTTCCAGTGGACGGCATGCGTATGGATGTCGAGGCAGGCAGCAATTTGTCCCGGGTCGTTCACAGGCTGGCAAGTGAAGATATTGTGCAATATCCGCGCCTGGTGCTTGCATACGCGCGCATTAAAAAGCTCGGGCACATTCATCCCGGTGAATACATGATCCCCGCGGGCAGCAATGCCATGGACCTGGTGGCACGTTTGAACCGTGGGGATGTCACCCGCTACCGTATCACAATTGTAGAGGGGTGGACCTTCGCACAGGCATTAGACCAAGTGCGGGGGGCGAATAAAATCAAGCCAACCGAGAGCGCGGCAACCGTAGAAGCGGCCGCTAAGGCGTTGGGAATAGAAGGGAATCCGGAAGGTCAGATTTTCCCAGATACCTATATCTACCGGTCGGGAACCACAGACCTGGATCTATTGCGTCGAGCCCAGCAGCGTATGAAAACGATTCTGGCGGAAGAGTGGGAGGGGCGCGCTAGTGATCTACCCTACGATAGTGCCTACCAGGCTCTGATTATGGCTTCCATTGTGGAGAAGGAAACCGGCGTGCCCTGGGAGCGAGACGAAATCGCCGGGGTTTTTGTGCGGCGCCTGAACAAAGGCATGCGCCTGCAAACAGACCCGACGGTGATTTACGGTATGGGGGATAATTACGCGGGTAATTTACGCCGTGCGGATCTGCGTGAGGCCACGCCGTACAATACCTATGTGATCAAAGGGATGCCGCCAACACCGATTGCGTTGCCGGGACGTGAAGCCATTCATGCGGCATTGCACCCGAAAGCGGGAAAAACACTGTATTTTGTCGCGAAGGGCGATGGCTCGCATCAGTTCTCGGAGACGCTCGCTGAGCACAACCGCGCGGTGCGCGAGTATCAGCTGAAGCGCCGTTCGGACTACCGTTCCAGCCCGGCGGACGTAAAACAAAATTAAAACTTGTCGAAATTGAAGATCGATTCATACATGCAAGATTTTCCCGAAGGAAAGTTCATTACGCTGGAAGGCGGCGAGGGGGTGGGGAAGTCCACCAATCTTCGATTTATCACCCGCTGGCTGGATGAACAGGGCATTTCCTACATCCAAACCCGCGAGCCCGGCGGTACACCGCTGGCGGAACAGCTGCGACACTTGCTGCTCGAAAAACGTGACGAGGCGGTAGACCCCACTGCGGAATTACTGATGGTGTTTGCTGCGCGCGCGCAGCACCTGAATCAAGTGATTAAGCCCGCCCTCGCCGAAGGAAAGTGGGTGGTATGTGATCGGTTTACGGATGCGACCTATGCCTATCAGGGCGGAGGGCGTGGGCTCGACCAGAATTTGATTGCCCAGCTGGAGCAAACGGTGCAGGGGGACCTGCGGCCGGAATGTGTACTGCTGCTGGATGTAGATCCTGAGATCGGATTGCAGCGCGCAGCTAGCACCGGAGAGGCGGACCGTTTTGAAAGTGAGCAGATCGAGTTTTTCAAAAAGGTGCGCGCCGCTTACCGCAGTCGTGCGGAAAGCGACCCCGACCGGTATCGGATCATCGATGCCTCGGTGCCACTGGAAGCTGTGCAGCAGAGCCTGGCCGTCGCGTTACACCAGATCGCAGGCTCCCCATGAGCGCGAACTCTGAACAGAAGGGTGCGGTCGAGCAACCGCTCATCCCGTCGCCATTGCCCTGGCAGGCCGCACAGTGGCAGCGACTTGGTGCCCAGTGGATAGCAGGGCGCTGCCCCCACGCATTGCTTATCAGCGGTCAGACTGGTCTGGGCAAGCGGCGTTTTGCAGAAGCCTTCACCGCCCTGCTTCTCTGTGATCAGCCGCGCCACGGCCTGGCGTGCGGCGAGTGCCGTGGCTGCCAGTTGCGGATGGCCGGCTCGCATCCGGACTTCGCCAGGGTGGTGCCGGAAAAGGAGCAGGGGCCATTAAAAGTCGAGCAGATTCGCGAGCTCGGAGATTTTGTTGGCCGCACCAGCGGCCGCGAAGGCGCGCGGGTGGTGTTGCTGGCTCCCGCGGAAGCAATGAATATCAATGCGGCCAATGCGCTACTGAAGAACCTCGAAGAACCCTCTGGGTCGGTTATTTTTCTGTTGATTACCGATCACCCTGCCGGGTTGCTGCCGACGATCCGCAGCCGTTGTCAGACTGTTGCCTTTCCGGTGCCTCCGCAGCAATCCGCCCTGCGCTGGTTGCGTGAGAGCGGGATTGAAAATGAAGATGCGGACAGTGCGCTGAACCTCGCTGGCGGCGCGCCTCTGCTGGCCATCCGGCTGATGGAGCCAGAATCGCAGGAGACACGGCAGCAGTTTCTCGCAGACCTGACTGCGCTCACACGCGGGGATGAGAACCCCGTGACACTGGCGGGGAAGTGGGAGAGTCCGGGAGAGGGGGCCGACCTGAACCTGCTATTGCAGTTCTGGCAGAGCTGGCTGGCGCTGATGCTCAAATCCCGCAGTACAGATGAGGCAGCGGAGTCGAATATCATGGCGCTGCTGCAGCGACTGCCCGGATCCGGGCCAGAAAGCATGCGGTCGGTATTCGCATTCTACGACCACTTGCTCAAGGCGCGGGGGGTACTGTCAGGGAACAGCAACCCGAACAAGCGCCTGCTGGTGGAAGAGTTGATGATCCGATGGGCGGCACTTTTTCGCTGATTTTCGCCAGCGGAAACTTGTTCTCATGACTTGCTCGACAAGGTGGACAGGTCCTGGTCCTCGGGGTAAGTTAGCGCAACAATCAATGAAACGTCGGCCGGGTGAAACACTTTTGTCCGTCGGCCGTTGTTTAAATAACAAACAAGATATAAGCCGGGTCTGAATTCCGGCGTATTCGCCGATTCTGGCGGACCACGGAAACGGGGTTGATTATGAAAGGAATGGGGGGCGGTGCCCGCAACGGCATCCTGTCGCTGAAAATTCAGGACAAGTCCGTGTTGTATGCGGCTTATATGCCGTTTGTGAAAAACGGCGGCCTGTTTATCAATACCGACAAATCCTACAACCTGGGTGATGAAGTTTTCCTGCTACTCAGCCTGATGGATGAACCAGAAAAGTTGCCGGTGGCCGGGAAGGTAGTCTGGATTACTCCAGGTGGTGCCCAGGGCAACCGTACCCCAGGTATTGGCATCCAGTTTAGTGATAAGGAAAACATCGCGCAGGGCAAAATTGAAACACTGCTGGCAGGCTCTCTTGAGTCGAGTCGCCCCACCCATACCCTGTAAAGGCCCGCCGCCTGGCGGTGGAGCCCCATCTGCCGCCCGGTTCTGAAGTGCGGACGCGCGCAATGCGGGTCCAATCTGTATAATTCCCCCTCAATTTTGCACACACTCCGATAGGCCGGGATTCATGCTGGTAGATTCTCACTGTCACCTCGACAGGCTAAAACTCGACAAATTTGATGGTGATCTGGACGATGTTCTGGAACTCGCCCGCAGCCGTGGCGTAGGCAAATTTCTTTGCGTCGGTATCAGCCTGGAAAACGTAGACCAGGTGGTATCCATCGCAGCTAGATATCCCGATGTGGTCTGTTCCGTAGGGGTGCACCCGTTGGATGTTGAGTCCGGGCTGGCGGATACAGAAAAGCTGAAGTCTCTGTCGGCAAAACCCAACGTGGTGGCGCTGGGCGAGACCGGTCTCGATTATTATTACAGCACCGAGACCAAAGAAGTGCAGCAGCAGAGTTTCGTCGCACACCTGGAGGCCGCCGGAGAAGTCGGGTTGCCTGTGATCGTGCACACCCGCGATGCCCGTCAGGATACGATCGAATTGATCAAAGCGCACGGTAGCCGCGAGCATGCCGGCGTGCTGCATTGTTTCACCGAATCCTGGGAGATGGCCAGGCAGGCCCTGGATCTCAATTACTACATTTCCCTTTCCGGGATCGTAACCTTCAAGAACGCAGAAGAGCTGCGCGAAGTCGCGAAGCAGGTGCCCCTGGATCGCCTGCTGGTAGAAACCGATTCACCTTACCTGGCGCCGGTACCTTACCGGGGCAAGCCAAACATCCCGGCTTATGTGCGCGAAGTGGCGGAATTTATCGCTGACCTGCGCGGACTCAGCTATGAAGAACTGGCCGAAGCGACCACTGCGAACTTCCACCGTCTTTTCCCTCGTGCCGCCTGAAGGTAGCGCGCTGTATTTCATTTAGGAATCACCATGTCACAACAACAGTTGCAGACCATGCTTGCCCTGCAAGATGCCATCAACACCGTCGTCAACGAAAACTGGCGTGCACAGAACTTCGCCTGGTACCGAGCCATCTGGGTGGAGAGTGCCGAGCTGCTGGATCACTACGGTTGGAAGTGGTGGAAAAAGCAGCAGCCGGAAATGGAGCAGGTAAAGCTCGAGCTGGTCGATATCTGGCATTTTGGCCTGAGCCTGGAGCTGCAGCAGGGTTCCCCGGAGGAAGTTGCCAGCAAAATGCAGCAGCAACTGGAATCGGCGGCGCTGGAAGCAGGGGATTTCCGCATAAACCTGGAAGCCTTCACCCTGAACACGCTTTCCACCAAGCAGTTCGATCTGCCGGGATTTGCACAATTATTGGCCGATTGTGACATGGGTTTTGACGAGCTTTACCGCCGCTACGTCGGCAAAAATGTGCTGAACCGTTTCCGCCAGGATCACGGTTACAAAGACGGCAGCTATGTAAAAACCTGGGAAGGCCGGGAAGACAATGAGCATCTGGCAGAGATTGTTCAATCATTGGACGCTGCAGCTGAAAATTTCAGCAACCTGCTCTATGAGGCGCTAAAAAACCGGTATCCGGGCGCTCAGAAGAATTTGGCCTGACAGTTTTCGTCTGATTCTTCTTCTGGATCAGACCAAAGGATAATGCATTTAATTTGCAAAGCCCTATAATGCGGGCGCCTGAAAACAACGGAGATACATCGTGAAAGCACCTGTTCGTGTTGCAGTTACCGGCGCCGCCGGTCAGATCAGCTACTCGCTGCTGTTTCGCATCGCTTCCGGCGAAATGCTGGGTAAGGATCAACCAGTTATTCTTCAGCTGCTGGAAATCACTCCCGCACTGGAAGCGCTGAAAGGCGTGGCCATGGAGCTTGAAGACTGTGCCTTCCCGCTGCTGGCTGGCATCGTACAGTCCGACGACGCGACCGTTGCCTTCAAAGACGTAGACTACGCACTGCTGGTTGGCGCACGTCCGCGCGGCCCTGGTATGGAGCGCAAAGACCTGCTGGAAGCCAACGCAGCGATCTTCTCCGCTCAGGGTAAGGCCCTGAACGACGTTGCTTCCCGCAACGTAAAAGTACTGGTTGTTGGCAACCCGGCCAACACCAATGCCCTGATCGCCCAGCGCAATGCGCCGGACCTGGATCCGCGCAACTTCACCGCCATGACCCGTCTGGACCACAACCGTGCCCTGACTCAGCTGGCGAACAAGACCGATTCCACCGTGAACGACATCACCCACATGACCATCTGGGGCAACCACTCTGCCACCCAGTACCCGGACCTGCACCAGGCCAAGGTCAACGGCGAAGACGCCATGGGCAAAGTTGAGCAGGAGTGGTACGAGACCGACTTCATCCCGACTGTACAGCAGCGCGGCGCCGCCATCATCAAGGCCCGTGGCGCTTCCTCCGCAGCTTCTGCGGCCAACGCTGCCATCGACCACATGCGCGATTGGGCGCTGGGTTCCGCCGAAGGCGACTGGACCAGCATGGGCGTATACAGCGACGGTTCTTACGGCATTCAGGAAGGTCTGATCTATTCCTTCCCGGTTGTATGCAAGAACGGCGACTGGGAAATCGTTCAGGGCGTGGACATCAATGACTTCTCCCGCGAGAAGATGACTGCGACCGAGACCGAGCTGGCTGAAGAGCGCGACGCCGTTGCGCACCTGCTGCCGTAAGCTTTCTGCTTCTTAGAAGTTCAAAGCAAAAAAAACCCGCACATTGTGCGGGTTTTTTTTGGCTTGAAGTTTCTGACGGTTAACTCAGAACTTCACCCTTTAGAGCACCTTAGAACTTAACGTTGCGAGGTGTACGCGGGAAGGGGATCACATCGCGAATGTTGCCCATGCCGGTGACATAGGAGACGATGCGATCGAAGCCCAGTCCAAAGCCGCCGTGGGGCACGGTGCCGTAGCGACGCAGGTCCCGGTACCAGTCCAGGTGCTCCTTGGGAATATCCATCTCGTCCATGCGCGCGTCGAGCTTGTCCAGGCGCTCTTCACGCTGGGAGCCGCCGATGATTTCACCGATGCCCGGCGCCAGCACGTCCATCGCCGCCACGGTCTTGCCGTCGTCGTTCATGCGCATATAGAAGGCTTTGATGTCCTTCGGATAGTTCAGCACGATCACCGGCTTCTTGAAGTGTTTTTCGGCCAGATAGCGCTCGTGCTCGGAGGCCAGGTCGATACCCCAGGAAACCGGGAATTCGAACTTCTCTTTGCAGTTCTCCAGGATCTCGATGGCTTCGCAGTAATTGATACGGGCGAAATCGTTATCGATGATGTTTTCCAGACGGGAGATGGCTTCCTTGTCGATGCGCTGGGCAAAGAAGGCCATGTCATCACCGCGCTCTGTCAGTACCGCCTTGAACACGTACTTCAACATTTCTTCCGCTAAATTGGCGCAGTCCGCCAGGTCCGCAAAGGCAATTTCCGGTTCCACCATCCAGAACTCCGCCAGGTGGCGGGTGGTGTTGGAGTTCTCCGCGCGGAAGGTCGGCCCGAAGGTGTATACCTTGGACAGTGCCAGGCAGTAGCTCTCTACGTTCAATTGGCCTGATACGGTAAGGAAGGTTTCCTCGCCGAAAAAGTCTTCGCTGTAATCTATATCGCCTTTGTCGGTCAGGGGCAGGTTGGTCTGGTCCAGGGTGCTGACCCGGAACATCTCACCGGCGCCTTCACAGTCGGAGGCTGTGATAATGGGCGTATGTACATAGTTGAAGCCGCGCTCGTGGAAGAAGCGGTGCACCGCCTGAGCGATACAGTTGCGCACACGTGCCACGGCACCACTGACGTTGGTGCGCGGGCGCAAATGGGCGTGCTCGCGCAGGTGCTCCATGGAGTGGCGCTTGGGTGACATAGGGTAAGTGTCGGGGTCTTCCACCCAGCCAACTACGGTCACGCTGGTGGCCAGTAACTCGATAGCCTGGCCTTTGCCTTCGGAAGCCTTGATGGTGCCTTCGATATCGACCGCGCAACCGGTAGTGAGGCGCAGTACCTCAGATTGGTAGTTGTTGATGTCCGCTTCTACGATCACCTGGATCGGGTCGAAGCAGCTGCCGTCGTGAACGGCGAGGAAAGACAGGCCCGCTTTGGAATCCCGGCGGGTGCGGATCCAGCCCTGGATGCGAGCGGTTTCACCTTCCCGCTGGCTGGATTTTAAAAGCTGTTCAATGGATTCAACTTGCATGATGGTGCTCTTGTTGTCGTTCGCGTGCCGATTGGGCATTGCCGTGGGTGTAGCAGGCCACAGTCTACGCGGTTGTTCCACGCGTCTTTTGGTCGCGCATTCCGGCGGCATCTTGCCCCCTGTGTGCCGGAAAATCCACCCCCGTGACGGGCGGCGGCCACTCCCTGACCCGCGCGAGTGGAGATATGGCTGGGCAGTCCCACTGTCCGGCAATTCCGCACTATTATAGAAGCTCGCACTCGGCCTCGTGACTCTTGGTTCAATTTACCCCTGTCCTACACTGAAAAGGTCACAGTGATGGTCTTGGAAGTTGTACCCATGGTCAAAGAAGTCGGTGGCGCGCGCGGGCGCCGGGCCTGCATCCTTCTCGCGCCCAATCAGTCTCTGTCATTTGCCGGAAACCTCTGGGTGTTCATCTCCCTGGTTGCGGTATCCCTTGGGATTAGTATTGCATTTGCCCTCGCTGGCGCATGGATGGTGATTCCATTCGCAGGCTTGGAAATCCTCTTGCTTGGGGCATTGTTCGGCTACGTATATATGGAAGGTACGCGTAGGGAAGTAATCCGCATCAGCGATGATCGCGTAGTGCTTGATACCAGTCGCGGCAGCCTAGAGCGCCCGGTGTACCACACCGAGTTTGATCGTAATAGCCTGGCTGTATTGGTGCGTATCGGCGCCACACCGGCCGAGCCTTCCTGCGTAACATTTACCGGGCCAGAAGGTTGTCTGGAAGTTGGCGACTTTTTGACAGACGCGGAAAAAGCCGCACTGGTCGAAAAGCTGGGGGACTGTGGCTTGCGAGCGCGAAAAGAGCAGAGTTTCCGCCTGCAGGATTTTTGACCCGGCTCGACCCGGCGGTATGTCTGTCCTATATAATGTCAGCCCGAGCTTAGCGCCTCGGGTTTTTTACATCCTGTGATGTAACATTTATTGGATTTTTATTGAGGGGAGGCACCGTGGCACATCCAAAGATCGGCAATCTTGCACCTGTATTTACGCTGAAGAATCAGAGTGGTGAGAAAATAGCGCTGAAGGATTTTCGGGATCACAAGAATGTGGTGCTCTACTTCTACCCCAAAGCACTGACGCCGGGTTGCACGACGCAGGCCTGTGGGATTCGTGACAGTGCCAAGGAATTTGCCAAGCGTGACACCGTGGTGTTCGGCTTGAGTCCAGATCCGGAGTCGAAACTGCAAAAGTTTATCGATAAGCACGAATTGAACTTCGACCTTCTTGCGGATGAGGAACACAAGGTCGCCGACAAATACGGTTGCTGGGGCCTGAAGAAATTTATGGGTAAGGAGTATATGGGCCTGATCCGTACGACATTTATTATCGACAAGTCAGGCCGCTTACAGCACATCATGGACAAGGTGAAAACGAAGTCTCACCACGATGACGTTTTGAACTGGATTGACGAGAATCTGGCTTGATGGGCAAGGGGGGAGGGCCGCAGCTCGACCGCCCGGTATATTTTGCTCCACACCATATCTAACCTCTATCTAGCCCCCGGGAGCCGTCGGTTAGCCCTAAATGGTCACTTGCGGCTCAACAATCCCGGTGGCGGCCCTCTCTTTTTGTGCGGGGCTTAAAAAAAATTACTTGTCGTCCCTTGCATTATCCTCATATGGTCTATACTGGCTTGTGTAAAGGAGCGCCGCTCAACCGTCTGGCCCAGAGCGATTGGGTGTGGTGCGAGGAAGTAGTACAAAAAACGTTCACTCTGGGTAGGCTTCGATCGCCTGTTTTCAGGTGCGCCCCGCACCCAGGTAGTAGTCAGTCATTGTTGAATTTGTAATCGCAATTCAAGTCGGCAATGTCACTGGCGGTGGTAATTAGGGACTCGCAGGAAGCGGGCGTAGAACAATAACCGCGGCTCAAGGAACCCATCAAGGAGCAGCTCCATGAATCATATTCAGCCAGACCCGGCTTCGCTCTCAGAAGACAAACCTCTGCAACAGGCCAGACTGTCCGGAGATCCGAACATTCTTGACCAGTTGCTGGCACCACCGGAAGCCACCAGCTTCGGTATTGCCGCTCGAGTCATCGACGTGCTGGAACAACGGATTGGAAAGGCATCTCTGGCAATTCGCCCGGTAGCATCTGACCTCAGTATGTCTACCCGGACCCTGCAGCGCCGTTTGCAGGAGCATAATCTGAGTTTTGCCTCTCTGCGCGATCACGTTCGTTTCCGCCACGCTGTACACTTCCTGAAAGACACAGCGCTGAGCGTCGATGGCATTTCCCGTATTCTCGACTTCTCTGACAGAACCAGTTTCACCAGTGCTTTTAAGCGCTGGACCGGCATGTCCCCAACCGGGTATCGCCGTCAGGTTCGCCAACGTTTTTAAGAAGTCGCTCAAGACCCCTCGCATCACGTAGTCCAGTGTACCGGTTAGCGCCGGTGCTCTGGATTGCCTCATTTTGTCAAAGCCGTTAGAGTTGGCCCCAGAATTTTGACTGACTCTATCGAGGTTTAGACCATGGATTTCTTTATTCCTGCCGCAATGGCACAAGAGGCTGCTCCGGCTCCTCAGGGCAACCCACTGATCACCCTGCTAATGTTTGGTGGTCTGTTTGTGTTCATGTGGCTGTTTATCATCCGCCCTCAGCGCAAGCGCCAGAAAGAGCACCAGGAACTGGTGGGCGCTCTTAAGAAGGGCGACGAGGTAGTAATGACCAGCGGCATGCTGGGCCGGGTTGAAAAGGTGGACGACGATTACCTGATTCTGGAAGTGGCTGACAACATGCAGCTCAAGTTTCAGAAAGTTGCCGTACACGCGGTTCTGCCAAAGGGCACCATCAAGAATATCTGAAGTTGATTGTCCGGCTGTGATGCTATGTGCACCACTGCGGAATGCTCAATCAGGCTTCGAAAACCCGGCAAAAGCCGGGTTTTTTTTGGCCTGAATATCCATTTCACCACCCTGGAGCCCGATTGTGAGTATCCAATACCCGCCAAAACTCCCATTGGCGAACCTGCCCACACCGCTACAGCCTCTCGACAAGATAACTGCGAAATTTTCAGCCCCGTTTGGTGGCCCAAGGATTTGGGTGAAGCGAGATGACCTGACGGAAAGTGCGATGTCCGGTAATAAGCTGCGCAAACTGGAGTTCATCATTGCCGAGGCCAGGGCCAGCGGCTGCGATACTCTCATTACCTGCGGAGGCGAGCAGTCCAACCACTGTCGGGCAACGGCGCTTGCTGCTGCAAAGTGCGGGCTAAAGGCGCATTTACTGTTACGTCAAAGCCGACAAGTGGATACGTCCGGCGCTGTTCCAGATGGGAATCTGTTGGTGGATTACCTTGCGGGTGCGCGAGTATCCCGCTACCCGCTTAAAGAATACCTTTCACGGTTATCCGAATTGTTCGACGAATGGTCGGATTGGTACGCAGATCAGGGACGAAAAGCGCTTTGTATTCCAACCGGCGGAAGTGATGGGCTTGGAATCTGGGGGTATATCGCCGGCGCAGAAGAGGTGATCGACGATTGCCGCCAGCACGGCTTTACGCCGGATCATATCGTATGTGCGACTGGCAGTGGGGGCACGCAGTCCGGTTTGATACTGGGGTGCCAATTACTCGGTGTACCATCAAAGGTGACGGGCTATGCGGTTTGTGATGATGCTGCGTATTTTATCGACAAGGTGAGGAAGGATATTGCGGACTGGGCCGGTCGCTATCCGGCAGCGGCAAACGGATTCGAGCTGAATATGGAGAGCGTCCACGTCGTGGATGATTACATCGGTCCGGGCTACGGCGTTGCCACCGATGAGGTTTTCGAAACCATTGCCTTGCTCGCGCAACAGGAAGGGTTGCTGTTGGATCCGGTATATACCGGCAAGGCTTTCCATGGTTTGCTGAAAGACATTGAGATCGGTCGCTATCGCCAAAGTAAAGAGCTGGTCTTCGTTCATACCGGCGGGCAATTCGGTATTTTTCCGCAACGCGACGGTTTTAAAAGCAGTTGGGCTGAAAAACAAACAGGTGAACCGGATCTTTGAACCAATAACGCAAGGAACAATGTCTTGGGCGGTGCCACTACATGTTCTGTTCCGCGACAGAATTCTCTGATTTAGCGAAATATTTGGTGATAAATCGATTTTTTGGCAGAAAACAGGACTATGCTGCTGATGATTGGCGGATTACTGTTCTCAATTTGCTGAAGCTGCTACTCTGGCCGGCAACGTCAGGGGCTGTCGGGCGATAAAAAGCGGCGGATCACCCGCGAGAACGCCATCGAAAGACTGTCCGAAATCGTTTTGCGCGCTGCGCGCAAGCCTGACGATTTTTCAATCAAAATAAGAGCTGTGGGGGTTGAGTTGGAATCATTCAATCAATTGTTGTTAACCCTGGATGGTTTGCTGGGCTCAGCAGCCTGGTTTCCCTGGGTACTTTTAGGGGTCGGTTTTTTCTTCACGCTGTATCTGGGCTTTCCGCAGATTCGCTATTTTGGCCACGCGATCAAGATCGTGCGGGGCAAATACGATAAGCCTGGCGACCCCGGTGATACCTCTCATTTCCAGGCACTATCCACTGCGCTTTCCGGCACGGTAGGTACTGGTAATATCGGTGGTGTTGGCCTTGCTATTTTCCTCGGTGGTCCTGCAGCCCTGTTTTGGATGTGGGTTACAGCTTTCCTCGGTATGACCACAAAGTTTGTCGAGGTAACCCTCTCCCACAAATACCGTATTAAAGCCGCGGATGGTTTTTATGCGGGTGGCCCCATGTTTTACATGGAGCGCCGCCTGAACATGAAATGGCTAGCGGTGATTTTTGCGATCGCTACCGTAATCAGCTCTTTCGGCACGGGTAGCCTGCCGCAGGTCAATAATATTGCCCAGGCCATGTACGACACTTTCGGGCTGAGCAAGATGCTTACCGGTGGGGTACTGGCAATTTTGCTGGGCCTGGTGATCATCGGCGGTATCACTCGTATCGCGAAAGTCACGTCCACGATCGTACCGGTAATGGCCGTTCTTTACATCGTGGGTGCACTGGCGGTCATTCTCTACAATTACCAGAACATCATTCCTTCGTTTAGTGCGGTCTTCGCCGGTGCCTTCAATGGTAGTGCGGCCATGGGCGGCTTCCTGGGAGCGAGTTTCGCATATGCGTTTAACCGTGGCGTGAACCGCGGTCTCTTCTCAAACGAAGCGGGTCAGGGCTCCGCGCCCATTGCACACGCCGCGGCACGGGCGGACGAGCCGGTGTCCGAGGGCATGGTTTCACTGCTGGAACCATTCATCGACACCCTTATTATTTGTACGCTTACTGGTCTGGTTATTCTGTCTTCTGGTGTTTGGACCGAGAAGCACATGAACCGCTTTGAGCGTGCCGATATGATGGTGGTGGCAGGAACCTACACCGACAAGGATGAGGCGGATGTGAAACAGCTGTTCGGTTTCCTCAGTAACCAGAGCAGCGAAGTGAAACCCTATACCGGCACTATTGTGGTGGCAGACGGCCTGCCGCTCAATAAAGACGAATTCACGGTTCTGAATTCCCGCTCTGTTGCGGAAGATGTGGAATTCCGGGTGGCGGGAGACAACTTCTCGGGTGTTTTAAATGTCAACAGTGGCCGTCTGGTAAATCCGAATGTTGATGTGTGGGGTAACTCCCTGTTGCATTCGGTGGCACTGACAAACCGGGCCTTCCAGAAAGGCTTCTTTGGTGAGTACGGCAGCTACATCGTTACGCTTGGCATTTTGCTGTTTGCTTTTTCGACAGCGATTGCCTGGTCGTACTACGGCGACCGTTCGATGATTTACCTGTTCGGCCCCAAGGCAGTGATGCCGTACAGGCTGGTTTATGTTGTGGCTTTTTTCTGGGCCGCTATTGAGGACACCACCGTAATCTGGAACCTCTCCGCGGTAGCAATCGTGCTGATGACATTGCCCAATTTATTTGGCATATCCATTCTTGCGCGAGAAATGAAAGATACCGTGAAGGATTACTGGAAGGATCCGAACCACAAATAGTGTGAGGGACACTCCAGCAAAATAAAAAACCCGGCATCTGCCGGGTTTTTTATTGCGGGCAACGCGTAGCTTAATCACACGTTCAATAGCAGGTATTCGCGCTCCCACGAGCTGATTACTCGGTTGAACTCCTCGTACTCATCCCGCTTGATCGCGGCCCAGGCGCGCACAAAAGTGTCGCCAAACATTTCAATGGCTTCCGAACATTCCGCCAGTAGGCTGAGGGCATGCTCCTGGGTGCGGGGCAGAGCGATAGGCTCCGACGAACAATCTCCCTTGTATGGCTTGCTCGGCTCAACCTTGTTCATCATGCCCAGATAGCCGCAGGCCAGTGAAGTCGCTATCGCCAGGTAGGGATTGCAATCTGCACCCGGGAAGCGGTTTTCCAGGCGCTTTGCCTGTGCCGAGCTGTCTGGCACCCGCAATCCGGTGGTGCGGTTGTCATAGCCCCAGTGCAGACTCGTGGGTGCGGCCATCTCTGGAGTGAAGCGACGATAGGAGTTAACGTTCGGAGCGAAGAAGGTAATAAACCCGGGGGTGTATTTCTGCATACCGCCGATAAAGTGCATAAATCGCTCGTTCTCTGAGCCGTCTTCATTTACAAAAATGTTTTTACCGGTTTTTGCGTCGATGATGCTCTGGTGCAAATGCAGGGCACTTCCAGGTTCATCCTCCATGGGCTTTGCCATAAAGGTGGCATAGATTCCGTGGCGCAGTGCGGTTTCTCGTACGGTGCGCTTGAACGTAAACACCTGGTCTGCGAGCTTGAGTGGATCACCGTGCAAAAAATTGATTTCCATTTGCGCGGTGCCTGATTCGTGAATCAGTGTATCCACGTCGAGCCCCTGGGCTTCACAGAAGTCGTACATGTCCTCGATGATGGGCTCGTATTCGTTTGCCGCGTCAATGCTGTAGGATTGACGTGTTTTTTCGGTCCGGCCTGAGCGCCCTACGGGAGCAGACAGCTTTTCATCCGGGTCCAGGTTGCGTTTTACCAGATAGAACTCTACTTCCGGAGCTACGACGGGCTGCCAGCCCTGTTCCGCGTACTTGTCCAGTACAAACTTGAGAATATTGCGAGTGCTGATGGGGTGGGGCTTGCCATCTCGGGTGTAGCAGTCGTGAATGATCTGCGCGGTAGGCTCGTTGGCCCAGGGGTTCAGCCGAATGGAATCCGGGTCGGGCACCAGCAACATGTCGGTATCTGCCGGGTCCACCAGTTCGTTGTGTTCATCGACATAATCACCGGTTACCGTCTGTACCAGGATGCTTTCTGGCAGGCGGCTGTCTTCGGTGAGGAATTTGTCCGTCGGGGTGAATTTGCCCCGCGCATTGCCGGACATGTCCGGTACCAGGCACTCGACTTCGGAAATCGAATGTTCCGCGAGCCACTGGGTTATCTTGTCCATGTTGCACCTTGTGATTGGAAGGCTTGTATTTGAATATCTTGCCAACGTCGCCAAACAGTAGTTTAAAACTTCACGGGCGTCGAAGAGCGATTTTCAGCGAACCGCATACATTTCGTCCTAGCTTTGATTATGGCAAGAAACCGAATTATCATTCAATAAATACCGAATAATGATTCGGCTTTTAGCGGGTATGAATTTGGAGTTTTTGATGTCTGTTGGCGCAAACGAATCACAACTGCTCGGTCACACCGATTCTTACTATGCCGCCAGTGCGAATTCCGCGCCAGAGTATTCCCCGCTTGAAGGGACCATAGAAGCTGATGTGTGCATTATTGGTGCAGGCTATACCGGTTTGTCTACGGCACTGCATCTGGCTGAGCGTAGTTTCGAGGTCGTCGTACTGGAAGCGGAGCGCGTAGGTTGGGGCGCTTCAGGGCGCAATGGGGGCCATGTGGGTGTTGGTCAGCGCAAAGGTCAGGAAGATCTTGAGAAAATGCTCGGCCTCGATACCGCTAAAGTGTTGTGGGATCTGGGGCTCGAAGCCGTGCAGCTTGTAGAACAGCTGATCGAAAAACACACTATCCGGTGTGATCTCAAGCGTGGAATCATGCACCTGGCGGCCAAGCCGAGCCACAACGCCGGCCTCAAGGACGAGGTTGAGCTGCTCAATCAGAGGTATGGCTATACGGACATCCGCTACGCAAGCCGTGAAGAGGTGAGTGGGCTCGTTGGCTCGGATCGCTTTTACGGTGGGCAGATCGACTCGGGTTCGTTGCACCTGCATCCACTCAATTATGCACTCGGCCTTGCCGATGCTGCCCGGTCTGCAGGTGTCCAGTTTTACGAGCACAGCCGGGTAACCGGATATACCGGTGGCAATCCATGTGTCGTAAATACCGATGGTGGGCGAGTGAAGGCGAAGAATGTCGTGCTTGCCTGCAACGGTTATCTTGGCAACCTGGAGCCGAGAATGGCGGGGCGTATTATGCCCATTAATAATTTTGTGCTGGCAACCGAGCCTCTGGACGACAAACTGGCACGGGAATTGATCGCGAACGACTACGCGCTTCAGGACACGCTGTTTGTGATCAACTACTGGAAGCTGTCCGGCGATAACCGCCTCGTATTTGGTGGTGGAGAAAATTACTCTTCGCGCTTTCCGCGGGATATTCGAGGTTTTGTCCGCAAGTACATGCTCGAGGTGTATCCGCAACTGGCGGATACGCGGGTGGAATATGGTTGGGGGGGGACCCTCGCAATCACAATGAATCGAATGCCCAGTATCGGGAGACTGGAACCCAATGTGTATTACAGCCACGGATATTCCGGGCACGGTATTCCGACGGCTACATTTGCAGGAAAAGTCGTTGCGGAAGTTATTGCCGGAACCGAGGAAAGGTTCGATATATTGTCACGCATCCCGACGCCGCGCTTTCCTGGCGGAACCTTGTTACGTTGGCCTGGCCTGGTAGCGGGAATGCTCTATTACAGCGTATTGGACAAGCTGGGCCGATAGGGATCCTGGAAATCTGCAGTTTGCGCCTGAACTTCCTGGTGCCAGCGCACTGACCTGTCCACGCCCATGGGCTCCCTGCGCTGACGGCCATTTTTAATGAGCCGTTGCGCCAATTGTGTTACAAAGGAATTTCATCAGTAGGGAAGACGGAAGTGTCGAGCGCAGAACAGAATCGCCGCAGAAACCAGTTGTCGCCGCGACGAGAGCCGGTGCAGGCACGGGCCCGGGAGCGTACCCGTCAGATCCTGGAAACCACCGGACAACTCCTCGAACGCGTGGGGCTGAATGACCTCACTACCATTTTGATCGCCAAAGAGCTCGATGTATCTGTCGGGTCGGTGTATCACTATTTCCCGAACAAGCACGCCATCCTCTATGCGATGGGCGAACAGTGGCTGGCAAGCCTGACGGAGCGCCTGGATGAGCTCGCTGCCAGTGAGCTGGAGCAGCTCAGCCTGCGGGCATTTCTCGATGATCTGCTCACCCGATGGGTCTCCGTCTATCGCGAACAGCGGGGCTTGTTGCCGCTTGTTCAGGCGATGTGGGGTGTACCGGAACTTCATGAGCTGGATGAGCGTCACGATGAACTTGTCATTACTCACTTGATGGACATGTTCCGCCGCCTCGGATTTACCTGCCCGCCCAATGAGACCAATCGTCTCGCTCGTGCCACGCTTGAGACCTGCCACGCGATGTTGCTGGTGGTTGTCAATCAGGTGGGGGTTCGTTCCGAGCGTACCCGGGAAGACCTGCTCAATATGTTGATGGTGCTCCTGGAGCCCCACCGAAATGATGAATCCCCCTCTGGACTGGACGACATAGAGGCACCCTGAGGTTGCTTGCATGGCTATCACGAAACCCAATAAGCTCATCATCGCCATTTCCTCGCGTGCCCTGTTTGACTTGCGAGAGAGCCACCAGATTTTTGAAGAGCAGGGCGTCGACGCATTTTCCTCCTATCAGATTGAGCGGGAAAACGACATCCTGCCCAGGGGCGAAGCCTTTTCCCTGGTGGAGAAATTTCTGCAGATCAACGAGCGCCTGCCCGGCGATCCACGGGTAGAGGTGATCCTTCTTTCGCGCAACAGCGCAGATACCGGCCTGCGGGTATTCAACTCGATTGAGCACTACGGCCTGAGCATCAGCCGCGCGGCGTTTTGTAATGGCGGAAGCCCGTACCGGTATATCGCACCCTTCGGGTGCCATCTTTTTCTGTCCACCGATGGTGAGGACGTGCGCCGTGCACTGGAGCAGGGTATTGCTGCCGCGACCCTGATCCCGGGTGGCGCACGCCAGCGCGGGGATGAAGTGCTGCGCTTTGCTTTTGATGGAGATGCAGTGTTGTTTTCAGATGAGGCAGAGCAAATCTTCAAGCGGGATGGTCTGGCAGCGTTTGCCAGTGCCGAGCGTGCCTCGGCCAAACAGCCGCTGCAGGGCGGGCCGTTCAAAGGGTTCCTTGAGGCCCTGCAACATTTGCAGGGAGAGTTCTCCCCGGAAAACTGCCCAATCCGCACGGCCCTGGTTACCGCCCGATCTGCACCCGCCCACGAGCGGGTGATTCGTACTCTACGGGCCTGGAATATCCGTATCGATGAGTCGATGTTCCTGGGTGGATTGCCCAAAGGCGAATTCCTGCGCGCGTTCGGCGCCGATGTATTTTTCGATGACCAGCCCACCCACTGCGCCTCTGCCGCCGCCCACGTCGCTACCGGTCATGTCCCACACGGCATCGCTAACCAGAGCAAGTAGGGTGCTACGGACGGAAGATATTCCCGCCATTTTGCGAAATGTGGCACATATCTCACCAGTATGAGTCACTTTTCGTAACCATTTGCTCGCATTTTCCGTGCTCTTATCACGATCTGTTGGCTCGCTGTAACTTTCGCTGCTATGCTTTTCCCGCATAAAGTCGCAGAGTTTTTATAACCAATCGCTGGCGCAAAAATAATCACACTGGTTATTTTTCAAGAAACAGCCAGCTATCGACAGGGAGAGGCTATGAAGCTGCAGCAGTTGCGATATATCTGGGAAGTTGCCCACCACGACCTCAATGTGTCGGCCACCGCACAAAGCCTGTTTACCTCGCAGCCGGGGATCAGCAAGCAGATCCGCCTGCTGGAAGATGAACTGGGCGTAGAAATTTTTGCCCGAAGCGGCAAACACCTGACCCGCGTGACACCGGCAGGGGAAGCCATCCTCAAAACCGCCGGCGAAATCATGCGCAAGGTGGAGAACATCAAGCAGGTGGCACAGGAGTTCAGCAACGACAAGCGCGGAAGCCTCGCTATTGCTACCACGCACACCCAGGCCCGGTATGCTCTGCCGGCGGTAATCAAGGGCTTTATTGCCCGCTATCCAGAAGTCTCGCTGCATATGCATCAGGGCACCCCGATGCAGATCTCGGAGATGGCCGCCGACGGCACCGCAGATTTCGCTATTGCCACTGAAGCGCTGGAGCTGTTCAGTGATCTGGTCATGATGCCGGTATACCGCTGGAATCGCTGCATCCTCGTGCCAAAGGGCCACGAGCTTGCACAGCTCTCCAAACTCACTCTGGAAGATGTCGCGAAGTACCCGATCGTTACTTACGTGTTCGGTTTTACCGGGCGTTCAAAACTGGACGAGGCTTTCCTTGAAAAAGGGCTGTCTCCGAAAGTGGTATTCACCGCGGCAGATGCGGACGTGATCAAGACTTATGTGCGTCTTGGCTTGGGTATTGGAATCGTTGCGGATATGGCCGCGGTGGAAGATGAAGACAGTGATCTGGTGGCATTGGATGCGAGTGAGCTATTTGAATCCAGCGTAACCAAAATTGGTTTCCGGAAGGGAATTTTCCTGCGCGGCTTTATGTACGAGTTTATCCAGCAGTTTGCTCCGCATCTTACCCGCGAGTTGATCGATCAGGCTGCTCAGGCATCATCCCGCGCGGAAGTGGATGAGCTCTTTTCTCATATAGATCTGCCGGTGTATTGATTCGCAATAATTGATGCGAAGGTGGCGGTGCCGGGTGCTCCCTTGTGAGACCTTCTAAAACAGGGATGTTTTAGAAGAGCCCCCAGGGATGGGTTTACGGCGTGTCTCAAAAGGGAGCACCCGGTAGCGCCACCGCCACCGGATTACACAAGAACTACAGGTTCTTGAGTACTTCCTTGGCAAACTTGAAGTACACGGTGTAAACCTCCGGTTCTTTGCCTTCTTCCTCTACGACAAAAAACGGCGCGCGCTGGACGTTCAGGCGCTGTGCCAGCTGCATACCCGGGCTCTCCGGATCGCGTTCGTCGGCAATCAACGTCTCATCCAGATATTTTTCCTGATCGTTTTCCTTCAGTTTTTCCTCGACATCCCGACATTTTCCACACGGGGAACCATCAGCAAGGATTTTCTTTACCAGAGTAATTCGCATTGAATACAGCCTTATGATTCAGGCCACCGCCGAGCTTGCATTGAGAGCGGTTGATATTGGGGGCCTGTTATTGTGATACCAGTGATTGGCGCGGAATCTAGCAAGGATGTTGGTGGCAGGGAAATACCGAAGGGCGATAGGGATATAACTGGTGACTTCGCCAGCGGAGCGGGCGCTCAGGACAGCCGGGTTTCCAGCGTATCCAGCAGAATACGTACCTTTTCAAGGCACTCGGCATGCTCTGCCGAAGGATTGGAGTCCGCAACAATTCCGCCACCGGCAGCACAACTGATTTCACCATTGCTTGCGGTCAATGTGCGAATGGCAATGTTGGTATCTGCGCGGCCGCAGCTGCTCAGATAGCCAATACTTCCGCAGTACACTCCCCGGGGGCTTGGTTCCAGCTCGCGAATGATTTCCATGGCGCGACGCTTGGGAGCGCCGGTAATCGAACCGCCGGGGAAGCAGGCCTGCAGCACTTCCGCATATTCCAGGTCCTCCGGTAACTGGCCGGTAATCGTGCTCACCAGGTGGTGTACATTGGCAAAACTCTGCAATTCAAACAGGTTGGGGACACGCACGGTGCCGCGCTGACAGACTTTCCCGAAATCGTTGCGCAGCAGGTCCACGATCATCAGGTTTTCGGCGCGGTCCTTGGGGCTTGCACGCAGCTGCCGGGCAAGTGCCGCATCCCGTTCCTTGTTGTTGTCCCGGGGTGCGGTGCCTTTAATTGGCTCGGTCTGTAAAAAGCGGCCGTCCTCCAAAATAAAGCGCTCGGGCGACAGGCTGAGTATCTGTCCCCCCGGCAGCGACAGGAAGGCGGAAAATGGACCTGCGGCGACCTCTCGTAACGCCAAGTAAGCGGTCAGCGGGTCTCCGTCGTACGTCGAGAAAAAGCGTTGGGTAAAGTTCGCCTGATAGACGTCGCCCGCGCGGATATATTCAAGAATTCGCTCTATACAGCGGGTGTATTCACTCGCACTGAACTCGTGCTGAAACGGTCCTTTCAGGCGAAATGCATCGAGATTCGCCAGGGGGGTATCCCAGCGAACGCTTGCAAAGCGCTGGCGCAGGTCGCGCTTCTGGCTTTCTGTGCACGCAGGATGGAATACCAGGTGTGTGGCACAGAGCTGATGATCGGTAATGAGCGCCCAGCTGTACAGGCCGAAAAAGCCCGCCGGTAATGGGGTGGGGCGGTGATCCGCCGGTAAAAAGTTTCCTGCAGTTCCCAGTTCATAGCCGGCATAGCCGATGGCGCCGCCACAGAAAGGGATCTGCTGGTCGACTTCCTGCGGCGCGAGTTCGCACATCAGGTCGTCGAGGTCGGCAAAAGGCGTTTTGTCGCTGGAGGCCAATGTCAGGGTTGAGAGGGGGTCCGCACTGAGTATGTCGAAGCGACCGCCGCGGGCGCCCGCCACCCCGGAGTCCAGCCAGACCGGACAGGGCAGATCAGCCAGGGCGGCGAAGGCCACACTGGTATTTCGGGAATAGGGCAGGGAAATAATCTGCAAAACGTCAACCAAACTTCGCGCGGATTGATCACATCAAATCCGACATTGCTATCAGTGCACCCTTTGAGGCGGCGCTACTTTACTCCAAATTGTGACTCTAGCCCAATAGGTGTGGTCACCGGATGAGCGAGCGCGGATAGCTCGGAGTATTCTGTACCGCTATTCAGAAAATCTAGCTGATTCTGCGTTCGATACCCGCCTGGGACATCAGGCGGGTGGCGAGTTCCTCTACCGACAGCTCTGTGGCGTCGAGGAAGGGAATCTGCGCGCGACGCAGCATCTGTTCTACCTGGCGCACTTCAAACTCACACTGTTCCGGTGACGCATAGCGACTGTTTGCGCGACGTTCCTGACGGATGCTCATCAGGCGCCGAGGATCAATGGTCAATCCAAACAGCTTGTGCTGAAAGGGGCGCAGTATTTTGGGCAGGGAAGTGGAATCCATGTCCTCTTCGGTGATCGGGTAGTTTGCCGCGCGCAAGCCAAACTGCAAGGCGAGGTACAGGCAGGTTGGGGTTTTGCCGGAACGGGATACCCCCACCAGGATGATGTCCGCACTCTCGAACTCGCGGGTACGGCGGCCGTCGTCATTATCCATGGCATAGTGCACGGCATCGATGCGGGCGGTGTATCGGCTGTTGTTGGCAATGCCGTGGGACACGCCAACCGAGCGGTTCGGGTTGGTACCAAACAGGTTTGCCAGGGGCGCCAGGTAGCTCTCAAACACATCCAGCATCAACGCAGAACTCTGGTGTAGTTGCCCGCGAATATGATCGGACACAATGCTGGTAATGATGATGGGCTGCAGTCCGGACTCCTCGGCCGCGCGCTCAATGCGCTGCAAAACCAGATTCACCCGTGCTTCCGAGTCGACATAGGGCACCGTAACCTGTTCCACCTGCTGATCGCGAAACTGAGCCAAAAGGCTATGCCCTATACCTTCTACGGTAAGGCCGGTGCCATCAGATATGAAAAACGCTGTGCGTTTCATGGTCTTGTCGCCGGGAGTGGTATTGGCACCAGAATTTATCGGTTGGTTCATAGGGGGTCGCTTATGGATTTGTCGTGGCCGATTTCGATCAGTCTGTTTGAATAAAACAAAGATATCAAAATTTCCGCAAAGCTTTGCGATTGAATGGAATGATTGCGACAGGGTCAGCGCACTGTATGTCCGGGAAAGGTCGACAGGTAGGCTGGATGTAGTCGGGCGACGTTTTTTGTAGAAAAATTACAACAGAAAACGGGCATTTTCGGCGACGTTTGCGGGGTATTATTTACAAAACCCTTCCTTATAATCTGCCGCCAGTACAGAAGTTGCAGAGGGCAATCCATTGACCACCTATACTCTCGAGTTCGCGAAGCTCGGCATGTCGGATGTCGACAAGGTCGGCGGTAAAAACGCATCCCTAGGGGAGATGATTTCCTCCCTTTCCGGTGCAGGGGTTAGCGTACCCGGTGGTTTTGCCACGACTGCGGAAGCTTTCCGGGAGTTCCTGTCTGCAGCCGAGCTGGACAAGCGTATCGCAGAAAGGCTCCAGGGGCTGGATGTAGACGATGTCACTGCCCTGGCTGCAGCCGGCGAAGAGATTCGCCAGTGGCTACTGGATACCCCGTTCCCGGCACAGCTGGAAAAAGAAATCCGCGAGGGCTATGAGTCTCTGGGTGGTGGTGACACTGCGGTTGCAGTGCGCTCCTCTGCCACAGCGGAAGACCTGCCGGATGCCTCGTTTGCCGGCCAGCAGGAAACCTTCCTGAATATTCGCGGCATCGATGCCGTTCTGCAGGCGGTACGTGAAGTATTTGCCTCTCTCTACAACGACCGTGCCATCGCCTACCGGGTACACACCGGATACGCGGACGTCGGTGTTTACCTGTCTGCGGGTATCCAACACATGGTGCGTAGTGAAACCGGTGCCTCAGGTGTGATGTTTACTCTGGATACAGAGAGCGGTTTCCGCGACGTTATCTTTGTCACTGCGGCCTACGGCCTTGGTGAGACGGTCGTGCAGGGCGCCGTGAACCCCGATGAGTTCTATCTGTACAAACCTGCGCTGGAGGCCAAGCGCCCGGCGATTTTACGCCGCAATCGTGGCAGTAAAGCCATCAAAATGATCTACGATGCCAGCGGTGAATGCGGCCGCTCGGTCAAGACCGTCCAGGTCCCCGAAGCGGATCGCTTGCGTTTTGCCCTCAATGATGCGGAGCTTACCGAGCTCGCCAACCAGGCGCGCAAGATTGAGGCGCACTATCAGCGTCCAATGGACATTGAGTGGGCCAAAGACGGCGATTCCGGCAAACTGTTTATCGTACAGGCGCGCCCGGAGACCGTCCGCTCTCGCGATACGGGTACCAGCATCGAACGCTACAAACTGCAGGAACGCGGCGACATTCTCTGCGAGGGACGCGCAATTGGTCAGCGTATCGGCGCAGGTCCTGTCCGTGTATTGGACTCCGTGGAAGATATGGCCAAGATGCAGGACGGCGACGTTCTGGTCACTGACATGACCGACCCGGATTGGGAGCCGGTGCTGAAAAAGGCCAGTGCGATTGTGACCAACCGTGGTGGTCGTACCTGTCACGCGGCAATCATTGCCCGGGAGCTGGGTATTCCGGCGGTTGTAGGATGTGGCGATGCCACTGAAAAACTCTCCACCGGCACCCCGGTCACCGTGTCCTGCGCTGAAGGGGACACCGGCTTTGTCATGTCCGGGCAGCTCGACTTCGAACGATCACTGACCGAAGTCGCAGATATGCCGGATCTGCCGTTCAAAATCATGCTCAATGTCGGCAACCCGGACCGCGCATTCGCCTTTAGCAATCTGCCGAATCAGGGGGTAGGGCTGGCGCGTCTGGAGTTCATCCTGAACCGGATGATCGGGATTCACCCGAAAGCCTTGCTCGAACTGGATCGTCTGCCGCAGGACCTTCAACAGAATATCCGCAACCGGATCGGTGGCTACGCATCTCCGGAAGATTTTATTGTGGAGAAACTGGTGGAAGGCATCTCCACGCTGGCTGCCGCGTTTGCCCCAAATCGCACCATTGTGCGCCTGTCGGACTTCAAGTCCAATGAGTACGCCCACCTGGTGGGCGGGCAGATGTACGAGCCCAGTGAAGAAAACCCGATGCTGGGATTCCGCGGCGCGGCGCGTTACCGCTCTAAGGATTTCCGCCAGTGTTTCGCACTGGAATGCAAAGCACTGAAAAAAGTTCGCGATGAAATGGGGCTCACCAATGTTGAAATCATGGTGCCCTTCGTACGCACGCCGGATGAAGCACGTCAGGTCGTCGAACTGCTTGAACAGAACGGGCTGAAGCGCGGCGAGAATGGCCTCAAGGTCATTATGATGTGCGAATTACCCTCTAACGCTCTGCTGGCGGACGACTTCCTGCAATATTTTGATGGTTTCTCCATTGGCTCCAACGACCTGACGCAGCTAACGCTTGGACTCGACCGAGATTCTGGCCTGGTCGCCGAGCTTTTCGATGAGCGGGACCCGGCGGTGAAAATGCTTCTGTCCCAGGCGATTCGGGCGTGCAAGAAAGCCGGCAAGTACGTCGGTATTTGTGGTCAGGGTCCGTCTGATCACAAGGACTTCGCCCAGTGGCTGATGGATGAAGGGATCGACAGCGTGTCCCTGAATCCGGATACGGCGGTGGACACCTGGTTGTATCTCGCCAATCAGCGCAGTGCGGACGAGGCATAGATACGGGATACGGTGCGAGCGTTGCACTCGGCAATGTCGTACCTTTGCAGCAAAGCGATATCCATTGGCACTTTGCTCTGGGGAAACCCTAAGCAAGATGCCAATCAAGACCCCGACTGGGCGCACTGTAGAGATATTCCCAGGTTACACGGAAAATGCGACCCAAGTGGTCGCATTTTTTTTACCTACAGCTAGGAAATTGTTCCATCGTGGCGTGGACATCTGGCGAAATGAACCGCGCCGAATCACGTTACGCGGCCTTGTGGTCGTGGAGCCGGTAATCTAAGTACATTGCCAGTTCCCATAAAACTCCCGAAACTCCGATGAAATCAATCTAAGCACGTGACATCCGGTCAATAAAATCGAACAGGCTTCCGCTGAGAAAGTCCCGATACAATTTCGTGGCGTTGCGGGAGTTTCGATTGCTGTTATTCAGACAGAAAACCTTCGATTGAAGTACTGACCGAGGTGCCACCATGCTTAGACGTTTCCTGTTCTCTCCCAATGAAGAGCCCTTGACCCGCTCGCAAGCCCGGCAATACGCGCTAGACCATTCCGGGGGGAATGTGGCCGTCCATGCAGGTGTCGCCCAAGCCGCCGCCGAAACAAGTGTGGCCGGAATGCCCCGCCATCTTGCTGCCGCACTGGTGCTGTTTGTCGGCACGCTGCTGGGTGTTCTGTGGCCCAATCTTGCGGCTGCGAGAAGCGGCGGAAACTGGTTCGACGATCAGGCCGCCATGAGTTCGTCCGGAGCCCCCTCCATTCGTATCAACCTGAGTGAACAGAAAGCCTATTTCTACAAGGGTGGAAAACTGGTTGGTGTATCACTGGTGTCATCTGGTAAGCAGGGTTTTCGCACCAGCCCGGGGAAATTCCGAGTACTGGCCAAGCGTCCAAACCACCGTTCCAGTATCTACGGAAGCTACGTTGACCGAAATACGGGCCGAGTCGTGAAAGCAGACGTGGATACCCGCAAGCATCGCCGTCCAGCGGGCACCTATTACCGCGGTGCAAAAATGAATCACTACATTCGATTTAACGGTGGTGTTGGCTTGCATGCATCAGGCCATGTCCCCCGATACCCGGCGTCCCATGGTTGTGTGCGTATGCCTCCACATATGGCTCGCAAGTTTTTCCAATATTCCCGTGTTGGTATGCCAGTCACCGTTAGTTACTGATTTAGCAATCCAATTGGCAGTCCCGCCCCGAGCGATTACCCGTTAACTGAATGGTAATCCTCGGAGATAGAGCGGGCCCGGTTTGCCGGGTGTTATCCATTGTGATGATACCCGGCATTTTTGTATGTGCGATGCAGGTGGAAAGGCGAAGCGCTATCATCGATGACCAGTCGGAAATGAATTAAATCCACCTACATCATTTGAAAATGATCGCGCAATCCGAGCGCGCGATTTCTCGGTACAGCCAAGGAGCCCGCCATGAGCACAAGCCGCATATCCACTCCCGATCTATGTGATGACTACCCTGACCTGGTGCGGGTCGTCGAGCCGATGTTTATAAATTACGGCGGTAGGGAGGCATTCGGCGGCCAAATAGTGACAGTCAAGTGCTTTGAAGATAACTCACTGGTACGTGAACTGGTGGCGGAAGACGGCGCCGGAAAAGTACTGGTGGTGGATGCCGGCGGTTCCATGCGCAGGGCGTGCCTCGGCGACCTGCTGGCGGAGAAAGCCTGTAAAAATGGTTGGGCTGGCATACTCATGTACGGCTGCATTCGCGATGTGGATGCCATTTCTGGACTAGAGTTAGGAGTACAGGCGCTGGGAAGCCACCCAATGAAAACCGATAAAAAGGGCATCGGGGAACGCAATATTGCGGTGACTTTTGGCGGCGTCATCTTTAAACCTGGAGAGTATTTGTACGCCGATAATAACGGTGTGATAGTTTCTCCCCAACTGCTTATGTGATTTGGAAATATCAGAATCTGCTATTTTTGCGCTGGTCCTGCTGTCTGCGCTTGCTCACGCCATATGGAATGCGGTGGTCAAACACAGTGAAGAAGGTTTCCTACAGCTGGCGATGATCCGCAGCGTTGGCCTGCTGGTAGGCGCTGTACTGGCTACACATTTGCCGCTGCCCGGGCAAAAAGCCCTGGGTTTCCTTGTCGGCGGGGCCTTCTTCCAATACCTGTATTTTTTCCTGTTGTCCCGTTCTTACCGGGCGCTCGACTATGGCACGGCTTATCCCATTGCTCGTGGGGTCACGCCACTGATGGTGGCAACGGCCGCGCTCCTGTTTCTGGACGAATCCCTGCAGCCCCTGCAGTTGACGGGCATCCTGCTGGTCACCTGCGGTATTTTCGCGCTTATCATGAAAGAGTTGCGCGTGAGCCGCATGGGGATTCTCTACTCTGTGGGTACCGGTATCGCCATCACCGGCTACACCACGCTCGGCGCAGCGGGAGTGCGCAGCGTCGCCAACCCTCTGAGCTACGTTGCCTGGCTGGAAGTCCTTTCTGGCGGCGGTATCATTCTTGCTGTTCTGTTGACGCGCCCCTTGAAAGGGCTGGCGTTTGCGCGGGCAAACTTTCTGCGCAGTTCGCTGTCCGGTGTACTCGCTACGAGTGGCTTTGGTATCGCCCTTTGGGCAACGTCGATGATGCCGGTGGCCGCGGTTGCTGCCACAAGGGAAGTCAGTATCCTGTTTGCCTCGCTGATTTCAGTGTTTCTTCTGAATGAACGATTTTCACCCCAACGTGTCTTCGCAGCATTGATTATTTTCTGCGGTATTGGCACTCTGGCTCTGGCCTGATATTCACCGATTTCTCCATCGCTATTTCTCCGTACCTATTTCGACATACCAATGTTTGATTGCCTATAGTTGCAAGCAACCGTTGCATGATTAACAGCAGTAGGCAACTCATACCATCACATATCATTTTTGCCGTTCACTGTGCCGCGAGGCCGGGTACGACAATCGAAATTTCGACAAGGATAAGTAATGAGCACCCTGCGCCAGAAGTGGATTACCGCCCCTTTATTGAAGTGGATCAAGAAGGTTCTCCCGCCCATTTCCGATACTGAACGTGAGGCCATGGAAGCCGGAGAAGTGTGGTGGGATGCGCAGCTTCTTTCCGGGAAACCGGATTGGGATCAGCTATTGAAAATGGGGCCGCCAGAACTTACCGATACGGAACAGGCATTTATCGACGGCCCGGTGGAAGAACTCTGCAAGATGGTAGATGACTGGAAAGTGTCCTACGAGGATCACGACATCTCACCGGAGATCTGGGAGTTCCTTAAAAAGAACCGGTTTTTCGGCATCATCATACCGGAAGAATTTGGCGGCCTTGGTTTTTCTCCGAGCGCACACGCACAAATCGTCACCAAAATCTCTACCCGCAGCACGAGTGTGGGGGTCACAGTAATGGTGCCCAATTCGCTGGGGCCGGGTGAACTGTTGATGGCGCACGGAACGGATGAGCAGAAACAGCATTATCTGCCACGCCTGGCGGACGGGCGGGATATTCCCTGTTTTGGCCTCACAAGCCCCGAGGCCGGCTCCGACGCCGCATCGATGGTCGATAGCGGCGTCGTCTGTTACGGCGAGTACAAGGGCGAAAAGACCCTTGGAATGCGGGTGAACTGGCACAAGCGTTATATTACGCTCGGCCCCGTCGCGACCGTTCTCGGGCTGGCATTCAAGCTGTACGACCCGGAGCATATTCTCGGCGAAGAGGAAGAACTGGGCATTACCGTTGCTCTGGTGCCCACTGATACCGACGGCGTGACCATCGGCCAGCGACATCTCCCGGCCATGCAAGCGTTTATGAATGGACCCAATTGGGGGAAAGACGTTTTTATCCCGATGGAGTGGATTATCGGTGGCCAGGAAAATATCGGGCATGGCTGGCACATGCTGATGAGCGCACTGGCCGCTGGCCGGGGTATTTCTCTGCCGTCCCTGTCCACCGGTGGTGCCAAACTCGCAGCGCGGACCACCGGAGCCTATGCCCATATCCGCGAGCAGTTCGGTATTTCCATCGGAAAATTCGAAGGAGTACAGCGTCGCCTGGCGGAAATTGCCGGGATTGCCTATGTACTCGATTCTGCCCACAAGACCACCACTCGCGCACTGGATCAGGGGCGCAAGCCTGCAGTGGTGTCTGCCATCATGAAGGCGCACGCGACCAATGGTCTGCGCCAGGCCATCAACGATGCGATGGATATCCACGCGGGAAAGGCGATTATCGATGGCCCGTCAAATTATCTTGGCAACGTGTATCGAGCGGTTCCCGTTGCCATTACCGTGGAAGGTGCAAACATCCTTACACGGAGCCTAATGATTTTCGGCCAGGGCGCCATTCGCTGCCATCCATACCTGTTGCAGGAAATGGAAGCGGCGACCAACCCGGATGACGCAGCCGGTGTACAGGAGCTGGATGCTCTGTTACCCAAACACTTCCTGTTTCAGCTGAAGACCTTTTGTCGCGCCGTTTTCCACGGCTGGACCGGTGGGCTATTTGCCAGTAGCCCCAAGGGTGTGGGTGATGCGGCAAAGTATTATCGCCAGATGAACCGCTATTCGGCAGTCCTGACGCTGGTCACTGAAATTTCGTTGATGTCACTGGGTGGAGAATTGAAACGCAAGGAAATGATTTCTGCACGGCTGGGTGATGTCCTCAGTGAACTTTATCTTATGAGCTGCGCACTCAAGCGGTTTAATGACGATGGCAGTCCCGAGGACGATCGTCCGCTCCTGGAGTTCGCCATGCGGTCGGGTTTCCACAACATCGAAGTCAGTCTGATCGAGGTGTTTCACAATTTCCCCATACGGTTTGTGGGGCAGCTGATGCATTTTCTTACTATGCCCTGGGGGCACAGTATTCGCTCGGCGTCGGATCGTCAGGCGCGTGCCTGCGCCAATCTGATTATGGAACCCTCGGATACCCGTGATCGCCTTACCAGCGGTGTGTTTCTCGGAAACCCCGGTGACGGCATCGACGTGGTGGAACAGGCGTTTTTGAAGAGTCATGAAACGGCGGCAATACGCGAAAAGATGAAAAAGGGCGGTATTCGTGCCCTTAGTGCGGATGCAGTTGAAGAGGCGCGCTCCAGGGGCCTGATCAGCGACGACGAAGCGTCACAGATTCGATTGACCGCCGAAGCCGTCGACAAGGCCATCCAGGTTGATCACTTTGAGTCCTTAGGTGGACAAACCACAACCGGCTGATGGAGTGAGAGAGGCTTTCATGGCTTCATCTGTTGATGACCCGATCAGTTTCAATACCGCTGAGGCCTGTGTCGATGCGGTATTGGAAAAAGTTGGCAAGCGTATTGTGCTTGGGCTACCGCTTGGAATTGGCAAGGCGAATCATTTTGCCAATGCGCTCTATGCGCGGGCTGAAGCGGATCCGGACATTTCTCTGACGATATTCACCGCACTGACGCTAGAGCGACCATCTGGTGGAAGCGAGCTACAGCGTCGTTTTGTTCAACCATTACTGGACCGGCTGTATTACGAGTATCAGGATCTCGCCTACAACCAGGCTCGCCGCAAAGGGCTGCTACCGGAGAACGTCGAGGTTTGTGAGTTTTTCATGCAGCCCGGTAGCTTTCTGAACAGCCCGAGTGCTCAGCAGAGCTATGTCAGCTCAAACTACACTCATGTGCCGAGAGATCTCCTTGATCGCGGTGTAAACGTGGTTGCACAAATGGTCGCACCTGCGCCCGATGACTCTGGTGACCTGAGCCTCAGCGCCAACCCGGATTTGACGCTGCCATTGCTCGCCCTCGCCAAACAGCGTCAATATGGACAAATCACCATGGTGGGCGAGGTCAATTCGCACCTGCCATTTGTCGGCAGTGATGCGCGTGTTCCGGCGTCCATGTTCGATTTCGTAATGAGTGGGGAGAGTTTCGATCAGGAAATTTTTCCGGCACCCAACGCACCTGTCGGACTTACCGAATACGCTCTCGCATTTCATATCGCCGGCCTGGTGAAAGACGGCGGTACATTGCAGGTGGGTATTGGGGCGCTCGGCGACGCAATCTGTCATGTGTTGCGTTTACGCCAGGCCGAGAATCGTGATTTCACTGATATTCTGCACGCCTTGCAGACAGAAGCCACGTCAACAATTTGCCGGATGCCACCGGAAACTGGTGTTTTCGAGCGGGGGATCTATGGCGCAAGCGAGATGGTACCCGAGGGGTTCTTCCACTTGCGTGATGCCGGTGTGATGGTCCGGAAGGTTTACCCGGATACCGCGTTACAGCAGATTCTTAATAGTGGCCAGGCAACGGATACCGTGGACGATAGTCTGCTACTTGCGCTGCGCGACTCAGGGAGAATTCAAAGTCCATTGACCGAGCAAGACACACAGTTTTTACAGGCAATGGGTATTGTCGATCCGTCCTATAGCTGGCGCGGGCACCGTTTCCTCGATCAGGGCGGTGAAATGGAAGAGTGTGATCTGCACTCCGAGCAGGGGCGTGAAAAACTCATGGGGACCTGCAAAGGGAGGGCCATCAAGCAGGGAACCTGGCTTCACGGCGGCTTCTATCTAGGTTCCAGCCGGCTGTATGAAACACTGCGCAATATGCCGGAAGAGGAGATGGACGGTTTCAATATGACCGCTATCGACTTTATCAACGATATGCTCAAGGACCCGGATCTGAAAATTGCGCAGCGGCAGTATGCGCGCTTCGTCAATTCGGCAATGATGGTAACGCTTACTGGTGCCGTCATATCCGACGGTCTCGAAGACAGCAGGGTAGTCAGCGGTGTGGGCGGACAGTACAACTTCGTCGCGCAGGCCCACGAGCTTCCCGGAGGCCGCTCCATTATCGCTCTACCGAGCACTCGCCACTCTGAGGGTAGAGTGCGCAGTAACATCCTCTGGGAGTATCCGCACTGTACAATTCCCCGTCATTTGCGCGATATCGTGGTCACGGAATACGGCGTCGCGGATCTGCGCGGGAAAACCGATCGGGATGTGATCGTCGCCATGTTGTGCATTGCCGACTCGCGCTTCCAGCAGGAGTTGCTGGAGAAGGCTCGTCATGCGGGCAAAGTGGAAGCCAACTGCGAGATTCCAGAGGCGTTTGCCAACAACACCCCGGAGCGCATTCAGGCAGCATTTGAACAGGGGCACAGGCTGGCATCGCTGCCGTACTACCCGCTCGGTACCGATCTCACCAGAGAGGAAGCTCAGTTGGCTGTCGCCTTAAAGGCAGTGAAAGAGGAGGGAAGAAAGATTTGGGAGCTATGGCCAACGCTGCGCAAAGGATTGGTGGCCTGTAAAAGCGACGCGCCGGAATTCGAATCTATCCACGCCTGTCTCGATCGTATGGGGTTCAATCGCAGTGACAGCTTTGAACATCGGCTGGAGGCGTATGTAGTCGCCGGTGCGCTGGTGCGATTCCTGGATGAGCGGCGGCCTCTCGGGGATACCGTGGTGAGTACTGGGGCAAATAATATCCGCGCAGCGGGTACCCACTAAGCTCAGTTTTCCAGCTGGCTTGCCTGTATTGCGGTCAATGCAATCGTATAAATAATATCCTCCACGAGCGCACCGCGCGACAGGTCGTTCACTGGCTTTCGCATCCCCTGCAGCATGGGGCCAATACTGATGAGGTCGGCGCTCCTCTGTACGGCCTTATAAGTGGTATTGCCTGTATTCAGGTCGGGAAAAATAAATACCGTTGCGCGCCCGGCCACCGGGCTATCCGGGGCTTTCTTCTTCGCGACATTTTCCATGATCGCCGCGTCATACTGAAGAGGCCCATCAATAACCAGATCCGGTCGCTTTTCCTGTGCCAGTTTTGTTGCCTCTCGAACCTTGTCGACATCACTCCCGGTGCCGGAAGTCCCCGTCGAATAGCTGATCATCGCCACCCGGGGTTCAATACCAAATGCCTCCGCCGAGTCTGCCGACTGTATGGCGATATCCGCAAGTTCTTCCGCGTTGGGATCCGGATTAATTGCGCAGTCTCCGTATACCAGTACCTGATCTGGCAGCAGCATAAAAAACACTGAAGATACCAGGCTGGCGCCGGGGGCTGTTTTAATCAGCTGCAGGGCAGGGCGGATTGTATTCGCGGTGGTATGGACAGCACCTGAGACCAGTCCATCCACTTCGCCCTCCGCCAGCATCATTGTGCCCAGAACCACGTTGTCCTGCAGTTGTTCCTTGGCGACAATCTCGGTCAGACCTTTGCTCTTGCGCAGTTCCACCATCGCATCCACAAACTTGTTGCGTGCGTTCTTGGGGTCGATGATTTCGACCTTGTCGGCGAGCGTAATTCCCTGTTGTTCCGCGACTCGGTGGATCTCCTTTGGATCGCCGAGCAAAACAGGCCGCGCAATACCTCGCTCGGCGCATACCACGGCGGCTTTGACGGTTCGTGGCTCATCGCCTTCCGGTAACACGATTCGCTTGTTGGCTCGGCGCGCAAGCTCTGTCAGGTGATAGCGGAATGCGGGCGGGGACAGGCGCTTGGGTCGGTTGGAGTCTTTGCCGAGGGACTCTAGCCAGTGATTGTCGAGGTGACCGGCAATGAAATCCTGAACTTTCTCAATGCGGTCGATATCATCGGTCGGTGTTTCGGTATTAAATGACTGTAATTGCAGGGCAGTTTGCCAGGTGTTGCTCTCCACAAGAATCACCGGGAGACCGGTTTCCATCGCCGGACCGCACAGTTTTCGCACCTGCGATTCAATATGATAACCACCGGTCAATAGCAGGCAGCCAATCTTGATCCCGTTCATTGCGGCGAGACAGGCTGCGACAATTACATCCGGTCTGTCGCCAGAGGTTACCAGCATGGAACCCGGCTCAAAACGGTAAATCATGTTGCCGAGGGAGCGGGAACAAAAAGTAACGCTGTGTAGCCTTCGGCTCTCCAGTTCACCGTAATTGATGATTTCGGCCTGAAAGTGATCCGCAAGATCTTTTGCACGCGGCGCTACCAGATCGGCATTCCATGGAATGCAGCCAATGATCGGTAGCGGGCTTTTACCAAACAGCGACAGGATTTCCAGACTGCCACGGCGCATTCGTGGCCCTTCAAAGACACCGGTAATATCAGCACCCGGCGCATCTGGAACCTGAGAGGGCGCGCCGACCTTATTGACGATGCACCCCACCACACGACCGGAACTGGTGCCGCCAAACGTGGTCATGGCGACTTCCAGGCGATCTTTCAATTGTTGCGTGGAATCCAGGTTCGGACACACCACCAGAACGATTTCCGCATCCAGTGTTTTGGCGATCTGCAGATTGAGCAGGTTGGCAAACTGGTTTTCGGCATTGGGTACCAATCCTTCGACAATGGCAACGTCCGCTTTCCGTGCATCCTCGTTGAAGCGAGCGAGCACTTCTTCCAGCAGATCCGCCAAGTCGTCATGGCCAATCATGGATTCCGCGTGCTGCATGCTGAAAGATTCTGCCACCTTAAGATTGGACGCCTTGCGCAGGATTTCGTTACTGCGGTCCCGATTGCGCGTATTTTTTACCGTCTCAGCAATGGGCTTGTAAAAACTAACACTCACGCCATCTCTTTCAAGCGCCCGTAACGCACCAAGGCTGACAGAGGTGATGCCGACACCGGCACTGATGGGCACCAGCATAATCGTACGTGGCATTATTAGTGGCCCCTGCCGCGAGGTATCAGTCGCGCGGCATCCCGGGCTATCACCCACTCCTCGTTGGTAGGGATCACGAGTACTGGCTTTTCGTGGTTCCCGTCGATACGACCGTGAATTGCCCCTTCAGCCCCAAAACGCGTTTTCCTGTTTGCTTCGCTGTCGAGCCGATAGCCAAGACCGTGCAGTTGCAACAACACTTTTTCCCGGATCAGTGATGAGTTTTCGCCGATGCCCCCGGTAAATACCACCGCATCGACGCTGGGTAATACACCGTGATAGGCGGCGATATACTTCGTGAGCCGGTAGCAGAAAATATCAAGAGCGAGTTGAGCGCCCTCGTGCCCATTTGCAGCAGCCTGTTCCAGGGCACGGCAATCATTGCTGAGCTCCGAAATTCCCAGGAGCCCACTTTTTTTGTTCAGCAGGTCGTTGATCTCTTTCAGACAGTAATCCATTCGCGCCCCAAGGTGCATGAGCAGCCCCGGATCAACATCGCCGCTGCGCGTTCCCATCACCAGACCTTCCAGTGGCGTAAGGCCCATGCTGGTATCGACACTCTTGCCACCAGCGATGGCGGTAATGGATGCACCGTTGCCCAGGTGCGCTGAAATGATATTGATCTTGTCAGCGGGGATCGCGAGCAGAGCGGAGGCGCGCTCCGTGACAAATCGGTGGCTGGTGCCATGCATGCCATAGCGACGAATTCCGTGTTCGCGGTAGAGAGCGTAGGGCAGGGCGTAGATGTATGCGTGGCGCGGCATTGACTGGTGAAAGGCGGTATCGAACACGGCTATCTGTGGCAAATCCGGAAAGGCCGCAGTCGCCGCCTTTATACCCAACAAGTGCGCAGGGTTGTGTAGTGGGGCCAGTGCAACGCACTGTTGGATGGCCCGGATCACCGCATCATCGATCAGTACCGATTGTGAAAACTTCTCTCCACCGTGAACCACGCGATGGCCGATGGCGACAATTTGCCTGAGCAGTTGTTCCTGTGGCTGCAGAATCTGCTCCACAAGAAACGCGATCACTTCGGTATTTCTGGCCCCTTCGGGCAGAGGTTGCGAATACCGTTTGCCATCTTGTTTCCAGTTGACTATCGGTTCAGGCTGCCCCAGCTGATCGCCTATACCGCTTAGGGAAACTTCGCCGCTGCGAGGATCAATAACAGCAAACTTCAGCGACGAACTTCCACAGTTCAACACAAGAACATGGCCACTGACTGGCAATTCGGTAGACATAGGCAATGTGAAATCTTTGCGGAATTGCCTAAAGCCTAGTTCATATTTACGACAGCCACTTCGCCGGTGGCGTTCGACAGCTACACACGGTCGAGCAGGCGAAAGTACAGTGAGACCGGTAAACAAAAAAGGGCCGCAAAGCGGCCCAATAAGTGAGTGAAACGATTCTCAGGGTATGAATCGGCTCAAACGAATCAACTTCAACAAATCAACCAAACTGGTTCATGGTGTTGTCTTTACCCGCTGCTTTCAGGGCAGCGTCACCAGCAAAGTATTCTTTGTGGTCGTCGCCCATGTCGGAGCCGGCCATGTTCTGGTGCTTAACGCAGGCGATACCCTGGCGGATTTCTTTGCGCTGCACGCCTTCCACGTAGCCCAGCATGCCTTTCTCACCGAAGTATTCTTTGGCCAGGTTGTCGGTAGACAGGGCCGCAGTGTGGTAGGTGGGCAGGGTGATGAGGTGGTGGAAGATGCCGGCTTCACGGGCAGCGTCTGCCTGGAAGGTACGGATTTTCTCGTCCGCCGCCTGAGACAGTTCGGTGTCGTCGTACTCGGCGCTCATCAGTTTGTCGCGATCGTATGCGGTCACGTCCTTGCCTTCTTCTTTCCACGCATCGAATACCTGCTGGCGGAAATTCAGGGTCCAGTTGAAGGACGGGCTGTTGTTGTACACCAGCTTGGCATTCGGCACCTGTTTGCGAATCTCATCCATCATGGCGCCGATCTGACGCACATGGGGCTTCTCGGTTTCGATCCAGATCAGGTCGGCACCGTTCTGCAGGGAGGTCACGCTATCCAGAATGCAGCGGGCTTCGCCGGTGCCCTTCTTGAACTGGAACAGGTTGGAAGCCAGGCGCTTCGGTCGCAGCAGCTTGCCTTCGCGGTTGATGATCACATCGCCGTTTTTCAGGTCGCTTGCGGCCACTTCTTCGCAGTCCAGGAAGCTGTTGTACTGGTCGCCCAGGTCACCGGGTTCATTGGTCACCGCGATCTGCTTGGTGAGGCCGGCACCCAGGGAGTCGGTACGGGCAACGATCACACCGTTATCGACGCCGAGCTCAAGGAAGGCGTAACGCACGGCGCGAATCTTGGCCAGGAAGTCCTCGTGAGGCACGGTTACCTTGCCGTCCTGGTGACCGCACTGCTTCTCGTCGGACACCTGGTTTTCGATCTGAATACAGCAGGCACCGGCTTCAATCATTTTCTTGGCCAGCAGGTAGGTCGCTTCCGCGTTACCAAAACCGGCGTCGATGTCCGCGATGATCGGTACAACGTGGGTCACATGGTTGTCGATCTGGTTCTGAAGGGCTTTTGCCTTTACCTGATCACCGGCTTCACGGGCCGCATCCAGCTCGCGGAACAAGCCGCCCAGCTCGCGGGCATCCGCCTGGCGCAGGAAGGTGTACAGCTCTTCAATCAGCGCAGCTACGGAAGTCTTCTCGTGCATGGACTGGTCGGGCAGGGGGCCAAACTCACTGCGAAGTGCTGCAACCATCCAGCCGGACAGGTACAGGTAGCGGCGGTCGGTATTGCCCTCGAAGTGCTTCTTGATGGAGATCATCTTCTGCTGACCGATAAAACCGTGCCAGCAACCCAGAGACTGGGTGTACTTGGAGGTGTCCTGGTCGTAAGCGTCCATGTCCTTGCGCATGATATCCGCCGTGTAGCGCGCGATATCCAGGCCGGTTTTGAACTTGTTCTGCAGGCGCATGCGCGCGATGGATTCCGGGTTGATGGCATCCCAGGCGCTGCCGTTGGTGTCACACAGCTTGGCGGCTGTTTCGATCTCATTTGCGTAAGTGGACATGGCAATTTTCCCTTGAACGGTGACTGCGAATAGGTTGTGCGTATCCTAGGAGTGCTGGCATAATTTGGCTAATTTATTGTCATTATTCTCACTATACAACGCATGAATATGTCGAGTGGATGTATAGCGTGAACATGACCAGATAGCCTGGAAACCATAAAAACCACCGGTCAAAGAAGTCCGGTAGCGAGTGTGCCGATGAATCTGGAAAGAGCCGATCTCAACCTCCTGGTGTACCTGGACGTATTGCTCAGGGAGCGCAATGTGACCCGTGCGGCCAGCCACCTGGGGCTGTCCCAGCCGGCCATGAGTAACGGGTTGAAACGCCTGCGCGAACTGTTTGGTGACCCGCTGCTGGTGCGCACCCGGGAGGGAATGATGCCCACGGAGCGCGCGATGGAGCTGCAACCCATGGTGCGCGAGGCGCTTGCGGCAATTGATCAAGTAATCCAGCCGAACCGGGACTTTACGCCGACGGATGCGCGCCGCACCTTCCGTATCATGGCGAGTGACTATGCAGAATCCACACTGATTCCACCGCTGCTCAAGCAGCTGCGGGTGGGCGCTCCAGGTATCAGTCTAGACATCATGACTCCCAGCGATGTGAGCTTTGTGGATGTGGAGCAGGGCAAGGTCGACATGGTTATCAACCGCTTTGATTCCATGCCCCAGAGCTTCCATCAGGCGACCATATGGAGCGATACCTTCTCCTGCGTCCTGCGCGCGGATAACCCGATACTGCAAGACTACAATCTGGAGAGTTACCTGGGGGCGCAGCATATCTGGGTGAGTAAAACCGGCATGGGCGTTGGCGTCGGGGTGAACCCGGAAGACGTACAGCGCCTGGGCTGGGTGGATGAGGCCATTGGCCGTCTGGGTCGCAAACGTGATATCTCGGTGTTTACCCGTCACTATCAGGTTGCGATGTTGCTGGCAGAGCAGAGCGACCTGATTGTCACCGTTCCCACCCGCCTGGCTCAGTTGGCCTCCAGCAATCCACGGGTGGTTTTGCGCGAGCCGCCAGTCAAGATTCCCCCCCTGGAATTGAAGATGGCGTGGAGCCCGCTGTTGCAACAAAGCGCGCCGCACCGCTGGATGCGGCGCCTGATTCTCGATGTGGGCCGTCAACTTTAAGCTGGAGCCCCACAATTAATTCATTTCACGAATAGTGAAGATTGCACCTATAAATTAGTGATATGGGGGTTGCCATGTTTAGAATGCCGCAGCACTCACCAGTACCAAGAGGTCAACCATGACGGAAAGAGTCCGTATCGGCGGTCTGCAGATCGCTACAGAACTACACGCATTGATCGCGAATGAAGTGATTCCGGGAACCGGTATCAACGAGGAAGTGTTCTGGGCGGAGTTCGAAAAAGTCGTCAACGACCTTGCCCCGGTCAACCGCGAGCTGCTCGCCAAGCGCGATCAGATTCAGGCGCAGATGGACCAGTGGTACAGCGATAACCCCAACGGGTTTCGTGACCTCGACAAGTACAGGGCCTTCCTGAAAGAGATAGGTTACCTGGTGGACGCGTCAGCGGATTTCACTGCAAAAACCGAAAACGTCGATGCGGAAATCGCCACCATGGCAGGCCCTCAGTTGGTGGTGCCGGTGATGAACGCCCGATACGCCCTGAATGCGGCCAACGCCCGCTGGGGCAGCCTGTACGACGCACTCTACGGTACTGACGTTATCAGCGAAGAGAACGGCGCGGAGAAGGCTGGGGACTACAACCCGGTGCGCGGTGCCAAGGTGATTGAGTTCGGCCGCGATTTCCTCGACCAGGCGGCGCCGTTAAACGGCGTCAGCCACAAGGATGTTACCGAATACCGTATCAACGGCTCTTTACTGGAGGCTGAGCTGGGCAATGGCAAAGTTACCGCACTGCAAAACAGCCGCCAGTACCTGGGATACCGCGGTGCCCAGGACGCGCCGGAAGCCATTCTGCTGGGCCATAACGGCCTGCATTTTGAAATCCAGATTGACCGCAACAGCCCCATCGGCCAAACCGACAGAGCCGGAGTGAAAGACATCCTGGTGGAAGCGGCGCTGACCACCATTATGGATTGCGAAGACTCCGTGGCCGCCGTCGATGCAGAAGATAAAGTCATCGTGTACCGCAACTGGCTGGGCCTGATGAAGGGCGATCTCCAAGAGACCCTGAACAAGGGCGGCCGCGAAGTGGTGCGCACGCTTAACGCCGACCGCGAATACAAGGGCGCCGAGGGCGGCGAATTAACTTTGCCCGGCCGCAGCCTGATGTTTGTGCGCAACGTGGGTCACCTGATGACCAACGATGCGGTGCTGGACAAAGACGGCAACGAAGTGCCGGAAGGTATCCTCGATGCGATGATCACTAGCCTGATCGCCATTCACGACCTGAAAGGTGAAGGCTCGCTGCGCAACTCCCGCGCAGGCAGCGTGTATATCGTAAAGCCGAAAATGCACGGCCCGGAAGAAGTGGCCTTTGCCAATACGCTGTTCAACCGGGTGGAAGACGCCCTCGGTCTCGCACGCAATACGGTAAAAATGGGCATTATGGATGAGGAGCGCCGTACCACGGTCAACCTCAAGGCCTGTATCGCCGCCGCTCAGGAGCGCGTGGTGTTTATCAATACCGGCTTCCTGGACCGTACCGGTGACGAAATCCACACCTCCATGCTGGCGGGTCCGATGATCCGCAAAGGTGAAATGAAGCAGTCCAAGTGGATTGCCGCTTACGAAGACTGGAACGTGGATACCGGCCTCGCCACCGGACTCAAAGGCCGTGCGCAAATCGGCAAGGGCATGTGGCCCATCCCCGACCAGATGGCGGCGATGATGGAGGCCAAAATTGGCCACCCGAAAGCCGGCGCCAATACCGCCTGGGTTCCGTCTCCGACAGCCGCCACCCTGCACGCCCTGCATTACCACCAGGTAAATGTAGCGGAAGTGCAGGACCAGCTGGCGAGCCGCAAACCCGCCAGCCTGGACGATATCCTGACTGTGCCAGTGGCAGAGAACACCGATTGGAGCGATGCGGATATCCAGCGCGAACTGGATAACAACGCGCAAGGCATCCTCGGCTATGTGGTGCGCTGGATTGACCAGGGCGTTGGCTGTTCCAAGGTGCCCGATATCAACGATGTGGGCCTGATGGAAGACCGCGCCACCTTGCGGATTTCCTCCCAGCACATTGCTAACTGGCTGAAGCAGGGTATCTGTACCGATGAGCAGGTGCGGGAAACCATGCAGCGTATGGCCGCTGTAGTGGATCGCCAGAATGCCGCAGATCCCGCTTATCGCCCAATGGCGCCGGAATTTGATCGCAGCATCGCTTTTCAGGCCGCCTGTGAGCTGGTATTCGAGGGCTGTGCGCAGCCGAATGGCTATACAGAGCCCGTCCTGCACCGCCGTCGCCGCGAATTCAAGGCCAGCCAGGGCTAAGCGCTGCCATGTCGTGGCTTCACGACATAATCTTCGGAAAATCCAAAGCCCCGCACACGCGGGGCTTTTTCTTTGTGTAAGCTGACGGGACGTCAAATTGAGTTTCAGTTAAGTAATGAGCAAAAGTCCGCCCTCTGTTGGCTACGAATTCCACGCCCACGAGAGCCACGTTGGTGATGCCCAGCCCGGATATCAAAAGCTCGCGAGTGAAGTTGCGGTTGCGATTAGCTACAACGGACTGAATCACGCTGTGATGATGGCAACGCCGGAGGCACTGGAAGATTTCGTCCTGGGGTATTCTCTGGCATCAGGGATTGTTTGCAGTGAAAAGCAGCTTCTCGATCTGGAAATTAACACTGAGCAGGACGCCATCTATCTGAACGTTGTGATCAGTCAGCGCGCCTTTCACCAGTACAAAGTTGATCGAAATAAAATGCGCCGCACCGATGCGGGTTCTAGTGCGTGTGGATTATGTGGCGTCGAAGCGCTGAGAAAGGTGCTCAACCCGGCCCACAACGTCATAGACGGCGCCGACTACAGCAATCTACCTTCTCCCGGACACCTGCACGACCTTCGAACACGCTTCAGCGACAGTCAGCCCTCGCGCAACATTAGCGGTGCCATGCATGCGGCGATCTATGTGGACGTGCAGGGGCATACCCGGATCTGCAGGGAAGATATTGGTCGCCACAATGCGCTGGATAAATTGATCGGCGGGTGTGTCCGGTATGGATGGCCACTGGACCGGGGATTTATTGCCATCAGTAGCCGCTGCGGGTTCGAACTGGTTCAAAAAGCAGTGTCCTGTGGGGTGGCAACCCTGGTGAGTTTGTCATCTCCTTCCGACATCGCCGTGCGCTGGGCGCGGCGCTATAGGCTCAACCTGATCCATGTTCCTGCGGCAGGTACGCCTCGAGTCTACAGCGCGCTCGGTGTGCGGCGCTAAAGTATTCCGGCAACCCATCATCACTGAGAGGTATGCGTACTGTGAAGACCCCGGTAGACCGTTTTCGATTCCGACCCTACCAGCGCCCTGCTGCAGGGTGGGGTGCGTTGCGCAGTGTGGCTCATGCCTGGCTGGAAAGCCGCCAGCCATTCAAGAATCTGCGCGCAATGTTGCAAACCAACCAGAACGGCGGGTTCGATTGTCCCGGGTGTGCCTGGGGCGAGGCGCCGAAAGAGGGGCGCATTCGCTTTTGCGAGAACGGCGCCAAGGCAGTGAATTGGGAGGCCTCTGGTCGCGGCGTCGATGAATCATTTTTTGCCGAGCACAGCGTGCGGGATCTTCTCGCTCAGGATGACTACTGGCTGGAATATCAGGGGCGGCTCACGCAGCCGATGGTGTATGACCGCGATCGCGATCGCGATCACTACCGCCCGATTACCTGGGATCAGGCATTTCAGAAAATCGCCGACCACCTGCAAGGGTTAGATTTCCCGGATCACGCCGCGTTTTATACCTCCGGTCGCGCGAGCAATGAAGCCGCGTTTCTCTATCAATTATTTGCGCGCGTATTCGGCACCAACAACCTGCCGGACTGCTCGAATATGTGCCACGAAGCCAGTGGCGTTGCACTGAAAGCCAGTATCGGCACCGGCAAAGGCACCGTCACTTACGAAGACTTCGACCACGCAGAAGCCATTTTCGTGATCGGCCAGAACCCAGGCACCAATCACCCGCGCATGTTGGAGCCGCTCAGCGAAGCTGTAGCGCGGGGTGCACAGGTAGTGGTGTTCAACCCACTGCGCGAGCGCGGGCTGGAAAAATTCCAGGCGCCGCAAGATCCGCTGCAGATGCTTACCAACAAATCGTTCGCCATGCACACCGCCTATTTTCGACCCGCGCTGGGTGGCGATATTGCGGTGATGCGCGGTATCGCCAAGTTTGTGCTGCAATGGCAGGACGAAGCCGATGCGCGAGGAGAGTCCGATGCGGGCCCGCTGGATCGCGAATTTATCGATGAACACTGTCAGGGTTTTGAGGAATACCGGCAGGCTGTCGAGGATACAAGCTGGGACGAAATCCTCACCTTTTCCGGTTTGGAACTGGCCGAGCTGGAGCGGGCCGCGCATATTTTCTGCCGCAGTGAGGCGACCATAATTTGCTGGGCGATGGGGATCACCCAGCACCGCCATTCCGTCGCCACCATTCAGGAAATCGCCAATCTGCAAATGTTGCGCGGCCAGATTGGCAAGCCCGGAGCAGGTTTGTGCCCGGTGCGCGGGCACAGCAACGTGCAGGGCGATCGCACCATGGGCATTGATGAAAGTCCTCCCCAATGGCTGCTGGATGCATTGGCGAAACGATTCAAAATTCAGGTACCCCGGGAGCACGGCCTGAATGTGGTGAAAACCATCGAGGCAATGGGACGCGGCGACGTCAAAGTATTTATCGGTTTGGGCGGTAACTTCGCTCAGGCCACTCCGGATACCGAGGAAACTCACGAAGCGTTGCGAAACTGCGATCTGACGGTACAGATCAGTACCAAACTCAATCGCAGCCATCTTGTCACCGGTCGCGAAGCGTTGATTCTGCCATGCCTGGGGCGTACCGATATCGACATCCAGGCCGGCGGACCACAGGCGGTCACCGTGGAGGATTCCTTCAGCATGGTGCACGCGTCATACGGTCAATTGCGCCCGCTTTCCGCGGAAATGCGCTCGGAACCGGCGATCATTGCCGGAATTGCCCAGGCTACGCTTGGATCGAATCCCGTTCCCTGGCAAACACTGATTGATGACTACGGCCGTATTCGCGACCTGATTGCCGATGTGATTCCGGGATTTGAAGGCTTTAACGAAAAGATCCAGCAGCCCGGAGGCTTTTACCTGCAAAACCCGGCGGGGTTGCGCCAGTGGCGCACCGAGACCGGCAAGGCCAACTTCACCGCCGAATCGCTGCCGGCGCCGTTACCACAGGCGGTACTGGAAAAAATTGGTAAGCCCGAACACAAGGCCGACCTGGTACTGCAAACATTGCGCTCACACGACCAGTACAACACCACGATTTACGGTCTCGATGACCGCTATCGCGGGATCAAAGGTGATCGCCGTGTGTTGTTCGCGCATATCGAGGATATTCACCGATTGGGCTTTGAAGACAGGCAATCGGTGGATGTGGTCTCCATCTGGAGTGATGACAAGCAGCGCCGTATTACGGGCTTCAAGCTGATTGCCTTTGATATCCCAAAGGGACAGGCCGCAGCCTATTATCCGGAAGCAAATCCCCTGGTGCCGCTGGAGAGCTTTGGTCTCGGGAGCTTTACGCCCACATCGAAATATATTGCGATTCGGCTGGAGCCAAGCACGGTTCCCGAGCGTATTGTTTAAGGTTTAGGACTGGCGGAAATTCTCACAGCACGAAACGGCGCAGCGCCGGATCCGGACGCGCATTCAGCCAGTTCTGCTCAAACACTTCCTGGAGCTTCCTGTTTCTGACCGGGTCGTCACCGCGGTACTGACCAATCCATTTTGCAGAATCGGATATCAGCATGCTCTGGCGATCGTCTGCAATCACAAATTCCCAATCGGTGGGTTCACTGGTGTTTTGTATTTTTCGCAGGCTGATACGGCTGTCGAGGCGTTGAATTAACGGTAGTAACAGGTGGGGCTGGCGCAGCAGGGGATCGCTGTCGGTGATCAGGATTTCGACCCGGGCGTAACGGCTGCGGCGGGCAAATTGCGAAAGTGCTTCAACACACTCGGAGCGGTGGAACAGTGGGCGGGCGAGATACTGGGAAAAGATCCGCACCTTGCGGCGACTTTCTGAAAGCAGTTGAACCAGCGCTTCTGCGCAAGCACCACTGTTTTCGAGTGTATCTACGGCAGGCGCATCGGGTGTGGCGCCTGCCTGCAGTCGTTTGCGTCGATCAGCGGTTCCAGTCATCGAGATTTTCGCTGGGCTCTTTCTCGTTGAGGGTGCGCTCCATGCGCACGTGGGGAATTCCCGCTTCCATAAATTCCTCTCCCGCGGCGACGAAGCCCGCGCGCTCGTAGAAAGGAATCGCCTGCACCTGGGCATTCAGATAAACGTTCTTCTGCCCGGAAAGCCCGGCAAATTTACAGATGCGGCGCAGTAGCTCCAGACCCGCACCGAGACCGCGGGCTTCCTTCAGAATCGCCATGCGGCCGATCTTGCCACCGCCGGTGAGGCGACCGGTACCGATGGGCTTATTTTCGTAATACACCAGAAAATGCTGGGCGGATTCTTCCAGTTCGTCCCACTCCAACTCTGGCGGCACATGCTGTTCTTCCACAAAGACCTTCTGGCGGATGCTGCGAATGGCATCCCGGTCCGTCTGCCAATCAGCCAGGCGTACAAACAGACTCATGAAGCGAACTCCTACTCATCATCCTGATCATCGTATTCGAGTTGTTCAGGGTAAATGAGACTGCCCTGGGAAACCAGCTGGTCGATCAAACCATTTTCAGCCGCCAGCTCCGGGTAACCGACGATCTCCCCGTGGGTGATCGTGCGGCTGTCGCAAAAGGCCTCTGCAAACAGCAGCGGGGCAGGGAAGGGCTCGCCGTCGACAAACAGTAGCTCCGGGTCGCGAGAGAAGGCGCTGCGGGACCCCGGGTTCAAAATCAGGATGCCACCTTCTTCCAGCTGTTCGCGCCAGTCTTCCGCGCTGCCGGCATCCAGGGCGACGGTTTCCGGGTACTTGGATTCCGTCATGATGGCGCCAAACCAGCGGGCGACGGTTTCCGGCTGCTTTAGCCACTCACTCAGTTGCCCCTGGACCCGGGCTACCGTAGCAGGATCAATTTCTGCAGGGTTTGCGGGCCGCGCGAGATCCTGGTCACTGTAGCGAATATGGTCGGGCAGATGCGCGGCCAGTTCGCCGCCCAGATCTTCCAGCAAGGTGCGCGCAGAAGGGGCACGGAAGCCAATAGAAATTGTGGTGCAGCCTCCCTCGGCGACGCCCCAGTGGCTGAACTGCGGTGGCAAATAGAGCATATCGCCGGGCTCCAGCTCCCAGCTGGCCTCGGCCTCAAAGTCCCGCAGAATGTTCAGCGGTGTACCTTCTATACGCGGGCTACTGGCATCCGCCTTGGGGCCCAATTGCCAGCGCCGCACGCCTTCTGCTTGCAGCAGGAACACGTCGTAGAAGTCGTAATGGGGACCGACGCTGCCCTGATCGGCGGCGTAACTGATCATTACGTCATCAAGACGCCAGTCCGGGATAAAGCGAAAGTACTCTTTGAGTTCCGCTACTTCCGGAATCCACTGGTCCACCGCCTGTACCAGCAGCGTCCAGTGGGATTTCGGCAGTCCGAAAAAGTCTTCTTCGGTGAAGGGACCACTGCGCAGTTGCCAGGGGCCATCTGCACCGCGCTCTTCGATCAGGCGGGATTCAATCTGTTCTTCCAGCGCCATACCGGCGAGTTCTTCGCCGGTGATGGGTGTTTCGAACCCGGGAAACGCATTGCGAATGAGCAGAGGCTTCTTTTGCCAGTAATCCCGCAAAAAAGTCTCCACCGGCATATCGCCCAGGTGGGTCAGAGGTTGTACTGCTTTATTCTGGCCCGACGCTGACATGCTGCGCTCCCGGTCGTTTTCTGGAAACTGGATTAGATATTGTTGGCCTGGGCCACGGCATTACCGATGTAGGAAGCCGGGGTCATCTCGCGCAGAGACTGCTTGGCTTCTTCCGGCATATCCAGCCCATCGATAAACGCCGCCAGAGTTTCTTTGGTGATGCCCTGACCGCGGGTCAGCGCCTTCAGTTTTTCGTAGGGCTCTTCGATGTTGTAGCGACGCATAACGGTCTGAATCGGCTCCGCCAGAACTTCCCAGGCGTTGTTCAGATCTTCTTCCAGGCGCGCGCGGTTGATTTCCAGTTTGCCCAGGCCCTTCATGGTGGCCGCGTAGGCAATCACGGAGTAGCCCGCGCCCACGCCCATATTGCGCAGCACGGTGGAGTCGGTCAGGTCGCGCTGCCAGCGGGAAACCGGCAGTTTGGCTGCCAGGTGCTGGAATACAGCGTTGGCGATACCCAGGTTGCCTTCGGAGTTCTCGAAGTCGATCGGGTTCACCTTGTGCGGCATGGTGGAGGAACCCACTTCACCGGCAACCACTTTCTGCTTGAAGTAACCCAGGGAGATGTAGCCCCAGATATCGCGATCGAAGTCGATCAGGATGGTGTTGAAGCGGGCAATGGCGTCGAACAGCTCGGCAATATAATCGTGGGGTTCGATCTGGGTGGTGTAGGGGTTCCAGGACAGGCCGAGGGAAGTAACGAACTCTTCCGCGTTCTGCTGCCAGTCCACATCCGGGTAGGCCGACAGGTGTGCGTTGTAGTTACCTACCGCACCGTTGATTTTACCCAGCAGCTCCACTTCGTGAATCTGCTTTACCTGACGGCGCAGGCGCGCAACCACGTTGGCCAGTTCTTTACCGACGGTGGTGGGGCTGGCGGTCTGACCGTGAGTGCGGGACAGCATGGGGACGTCGGCGAAGGTTTTCGCCAGGGTGGCGATCTCACTGACGATCTGGTTCATGGCTGGCAGCAAAACCTGGTCGCGACCGGCGCGCAGCATTAGCGCGTGTGACAGGTTGTTGATGTCTTCAGAAGTACAGGCGAAGTGGATGAACTCATTCACCGCATTCAGCTGCTCATCGCCTTTCACTTTTTCCTTCAGGAAGTACTCAACCGCCTTTACGTCGTGGTTGGTAGTGCGCTCGATTTCCTTGATGCGCTCGGCATCATCCACGGAAAACTGGGCAACGATATCGTCGAGAATCTGATTGCTGTTACCGGTGAACGGCTGCACTTCGGCAATTTTTTCATGGCGGGCCAGCTGTTGCAGCCAGCGTACTTCCACTTCCACGCGTGCGCGGATCAGGCCGTACTCGCTGAAAATATCGCGCAGGGGGGCGGTTTTGCTTTCGTAGCGTCCATCAATGGGGGAAACCGCGGTCAGTGCGGATAGCTCGACAGTCATTGTGTCTCTCCGGTAGTGAGCTCTTGCCAGATTTAACGTCCGGCGTAAATGTAAAAAATCAGTGTTCCAGGGATTCGTACTTGGATACCAGGGCATCCATTTCAGCGATCAGTTTTTTGCGCTGGAATAAAAGGTGCAAACGGCGGCCGCCAAGCTGGCGCCACAGCATGGCGGACCGCACGCCGGCAAACAGCATGGTTCGAATCTGATTGGCGATGCGCTGCTGCTGGAGGTAGTTAAAGTCACCGAGTACCTGGATCCGGAAGCGGAAGGTGCTCAGAGTGTCGCTGTAAATACTCGCAAGATTGGCCGACACATTTTCGTGACCAATGCCAAAATGATCCATTTGCAGCTGCGCCTTTTCCAGGCGGCTGCCAATAATGGAAAGCAGGTCTGGTTTCTTCGCCAGCTGTCGTTGCAGGTACAGGATCGATAGCACGTAGCGCAGGCAATCGGTGTATTCTGGATGATTGCGCGTAGCAATCAGCTGGCGCGCCGCGCGCAGGCCGGGAAGCAATTTCTCGACGCCGCCGAATACGTCCTCGGTGGTTTCAGGATTCTGCTGAAACAGGCTGTAAATCGCGGTTTCCATCTGGTCGGCTGGCGCGGTAGCCGTCTTTGCCAGCCGCTCAACGAGAATGGCTGATTGGAATACTCCTGCCAGCGCCAGTGCTTGATCTCGCCAATTACTCAAAAGTTGCTCCCTGCGGATTTTTTGGCTTTCGGTGCGTGTTCCGGTCCGTCGCTCTCGACATCGCCTACGCCTGTGGCGCGGTCGATGACGGCGCCTCCGAGGCAGATGTCACCCTGATAGATCACCACTGACTGGCCTGGCGTGATTGCGCGCTGCGGCTCGTCGAACGTCATTGTGATCTTGCCATTTTCACCGACTAGAACATCACAATCCTGGTCACTCTGGCGATAGCGGGTTTTTGCCGCGGCCCGGAATGCCTGGGCTGGCGGAGCACCGTTGATCCAGTGCGCCTGAGTTGCTTCCAGGCCAGTGGCATACAGAAGAGGGTGGTGCTTGCCCTGGGCGACCAGCAGTACATTGCGCGAAAGATCCTTGCCGACCACATACCAGGGCTGATCACCTGCACCTTTAACGCCGCCGATACCCAGGCCCTGGCGCTGGCCGATGGTGTGGTACATCAGTCCGGCGTGTTGACCCATCACCTCGCCATCCGGCGTCTGCATCTCACCGGGCTGGGCCGGCAGGTATTGCTCCAGGAAATCCTTGAACCGGCGCTCACCGATAAAGCAGATACCGGTGCTGTCCTTTTTGCTGTGTGTGATAAAGCCGTTCTCTTCCGCGATTCGACGGACTTCCGGTTTTTCCAGCTCTCCCAGAGGGAATAGCGATTTGGCAAATTCCGCTTCGCCTACAGCGTGCAGGAAATAGCTCTGGTCCTTATTGGGATCCAGGCCCTTGCCGAGATACGTATGGCCGCCCTGATCGATGCGACGGGTGTAGTGACCGGTAGCGATGGCGTCAGCTCCGAGCATTTCCGCGTACTCGAGAAAAACTTTGAACTTGATTTCGCGGTTGCACAGGATATCGGGGTTTGGGGTGCGCCCGGCCTTGTATTCGGCGAGAAAATACTCGAACACATTGTCCCAGTACTCAGCGGCGAAATTGGCCGTGTGCAACTTGATGCCCAGGCGCGCGCAAACGGACTCTGCGTCCGCCAAATCCTGCTTGGCCGTGCAGTATTCGGTGCCGTCGTCCTCGTCCCAGTTTTTCATAAACAGCCCTTCCACCTGATAACCCTGCTGCATTAGCAGAAGGGCGGCCACGGAAGAGTCGACACCCCCGGACATACCGACGATGACGCGTTTACCCGCAGGCACTAATGATGAAGGCGTTAAAGACACTGGTGATTCCGAATCTGACATGAACTACCGGGTTGTATCAGTAAGGGGCAAGCGCGGGTTTTCAACCCTGCGATACCCTCAGAACCGCACTGGGGCGGGAAAATGGGGGCGCATTTTACCTGCGATTGAAGTCAGTGACCAATTTAGCCGTGTCTATCCCACCGCTGCTTGTTGCCGCTTGACCTGGTCGTGTCCGGAATACTCCCGCGCCACCGGTCTATATCAGCGTAGCCCCCGTTGCAAAATCAGTGCGATCGCCCAGGATTTCGATTGTTTCGGTTCCGGCTGGAGGCGGGGGCGGCGTTTTTACGCGGCTTCCGAGGGTTTCTCCCGGTGGAGGACTTAGTGCTGCGAGGCTTGCCCGCTCTTGCCGGGACCACCGGCATTTTTACTTGTTCAATTCGGTACTGCCCCGGGGGGAGGTCGCCGACCTGCCAGTCGCCAATCGCCCGCCGGATCAGGCGCAGCGTGGGAAACCCCACCGCCGCGGTCATTCGGCGAACCTGACGATTGCGCCCCTCGGTGATTGTCAGCTCGATCCAGGAGGTGGGGATCGACTTGCGTTCGCGGATCGGCGGGTTACGCGGCCAAATCACTGGTTCCGGGATGATCCGGGCTTTTGCCGGCGCGGTTTCTCCGTCCTTCAGAGTGACGCCCAGCCGCAACTGCAACAGCGCGTCGTCAGTGATTTCACCTTCCACCTGCGCCCAGTAGACTTTCGGCAACTTGTTTCTGGGGTGTGCGATGCGGTGCTGAAGTTGGCCGTCAGCGGTGAGTAGCAGCAGGCCTTCGGAGTCGAAATCGAGGCGACCAGCGGCGTAGACATCCGGCTCGGGGACGAAATCGGCCAGGGTGGGACGTCCATCCGGGTCCGTAAACTGGCAGAGAACCCCGTAGGGCTTGTTCAGCAGGATCAGCTTGCTCATAGCACTCAATATAAGCCCTGTGGCCGTATTCGCAGATTACGCGCATCCCGCCTTGGATGTAATGAAACTACAAAAACGGCCGGATATTGGTATAATCCCGCCGATTTTTAGCCGGCTCGGCGTGTGCAACGACGCAAACAATGGGCGGCAACCATGACCGGCAGCGGAATTTCGGCACATTATGCCGAGATTTCCCCGAAAAAGCCGGACGTTTAGTCAAAGAGTTACGGGAGTCAACTTAATGGGTCATATCCAAGTGCCGGCCAACGGCGAAAAAGTCACAGTCAACGCAGATGGTTCTCTGAACGTACCGAACACCCCGATCATTCCGTTTATCGAAGGTGACGGCATCGGCGTGGATATTACCCCGGTAATGCGCAAAGTGATCGACGCTGCCGTAAGCAAGGCATACAGCGACGAAAAAGCCATCGCATGGATGGAAATCTTCTGCGGTGAGAAAGCAGCTGAAACCTACAGCGGCGACTGGTTCCCAGCAGAAACCCTGGAAGCCATCAAAGAATACGTTGTCAGCATTAAAGGCCCGCTGACCACCCCGGTGGGCGGCGGTTTCCGCTCCCTGAACGTTGCCCTGCGCCAGGAGCTGGACCTGTACGTATGTCAGCGTCCGGTACGCTGGTTCAGCGGTGTACCTTCTCCGGTTAAAGAGCCGAACAAGGTAGACATGGTGATCTTCCGCGAGAACTCCGAAGACATCTACGCCGGTATCGAGTGGAAAGCCGGCACCGACGAAGCCAAGAAAGTGGTTAAGTTCCTGCAGGAAGAGATGGGCGTTAAGAAAATCCGCTTCCCGCAAGAAGTGGGTATCGGTGTTAAGCCGGTTTCCGAAGAAGGCACCAAGCGCCTGGTGCGCAAAGCCCTGCAGTACACCATCGATCAGGACCGCGACTCCCTGACCCTGGTACACAAAGGCAACATCATGAAGTTCACCGAAGGTGCTTTCGCGGACTGGGGCTACGAGCTGGCCCGCGAAGAGTTCGGCGCTCAGCCGATCGACGGCGGCCCCTGGTGCAGCTTCAAAAACCCGAACACCGGCAAGGAAATCGTGGTTAAGGACGTGATCGCCGACGCCATGCTGCAGCAGATTCTGCTGCGTCCGGCCGAGTACGACGTAATCGCCACCCTGAACCTGAACGGCGACTACCTGTCCGACGCACTGGCTGCGCAGGTAGGCGGTATCGGTATCGCGCCGGGTGCCAACCTGTCTGACGACGTTGCCCTGTTCGAAGCGACTCACGGTACTGCACCGAAGTACGCTGGTCAGGACAAAGTAAACCCGGGTTCCCTGATCCTGTCCGCAGAAATGATGCTGCGTCACCTGGGCTGGAACGAAGCCGCCGAGCTGGTTGTTAAAGGTATGGAAGGCGCTATTGAAGCCAAGACCGTTACCTATGACTTCGAGCGCCTGATGGACGGCGCTGCGCTGAAGTCCTGCTCTGAGTTCGGCGACGAAGTCATTAAGCACATGGCTTGATTGTTTAGCAGGCAAGAAACAAAAAAGGCCCCGCACCGCAAGGTGTGGGGCCTTTTTATGTCATTTTACTGCAGGCAAGGATGGTTTCCCGGCGTGCGCCGTGGGAGTGGAACGTTTGTTCCATCATGGGGGCGTCAGAAGGCAGGGGCTACGGAATAGCCGCAAATGACTGGCGGTAACGCCAGAATTTGAGGAAGGTGCGGAAGCTAATCGGGCTGCCGCACTTCCAGAAGATGAGTCAGTCGAGAACTTCTTCGGTTTCCTGCTCCCTGACAGCCTCGACCTGTGGGGCGGGGGCTGGACTAGAAGCCGGGCGAGGGGCATCGGCAGCGCTGATGTTGGCTGCGTGGTAACCCTTGTCGCCCTGGATGATGTCGAATTGCACTTGTTGGCCAGCTTTCAGGGTGCGATACCCGTCCATCTGAATGGCCGAGTAGTGCGCGAACAGATCTTCTCCACCTTCGTCAGCAAGAATAAATCCATATCCCTTGGCGTTATTGAACCACTTAACGGTACCGGTAGGCATGGCGAAATCCCTCTAATATTGCCGGGGCGACTGCAGGCCGCCTATATACATGTTGTCGTTATTGTTATCGCGCTTCATGCGCTTGCTTTTTATTCGTACAAAATCATTCGCACGATAATTGTGTACCTTCGTTAACCACTGGCGCGGTTACTACCTCTTGTAGCCAACAGCCCAGCGCTTGTCAAGTGAATACCCCCCGATGCGCTGTGCCAGCTACCGTTTGCGGTTACAATGCCGGCTCGCCATTTCTATTCTGGTGACTGGTGTACGGACTTGCGTATCGCTTGCTGAGGGCGAGAGGAAGGCTGACGCCGGCACTGTGAACTGATTCCTGAAGATTGATTGATTAGCGCTATGGGAAATTCACAAATCATTAAACTACACTCGAATCAAGGTCCTGATAACGACGACTTTGATTTTCACGGAGGGGAGGGCGGCACCGCGCTCGCGGAGGCCCGACCGCAGCTCAAGCGCCCCCCGATGTACAAGGTTGTCATGCTCAACGACGACTACACACCAATGGAATTCGTGGTCGAGGCACTCGAGCTGTTCTTCTACGTAAATCGCGAGCGCGCCACTCAACTCATGTTGCAGGTGCACACTAAGGGAAAAGCGATCTGCGGTGTCTATACTCGAGATATAGCGGAGACCAAGGCCGCACAGGTAAACCAGTTCGCGCGCGACAATGAACATCCATTGCTGTGCGAGATCGAAGCTGACGAGGATGATGAGCGCGGCGAGGAGGGTTAAAGGAGATTTTCAGGTCGTCGGCCGATATGCCGGCGCAACAGTACCGGCCGGGGGAACCGGCAATACTTCAGGAATGCCGGGTGTGCTCAGTGACAATCCGGACGACATTGGCCAGTAAGGTTTTGAGGTTTAGATGCTCAGCAAGGATTTAGAGGTAACGCTCAATCTAGCGTTTAAGGGTGCACGGGCGAAACGCCACGAGTTTATGACCGTGGAGCACCTGTTGCTGGCGCTGCTGGACAACGAATCTGCGGCGGATGTCCTGCATGCCTGCGGTGCCGACCTCAGCGCCTTGCGTCGCGAGCTCCTGGAGTTTGTTGACTCCACGACGCCTCTCATTCCTGAGAATGATTCCGAGCGCGAAACCCAGCCTACGCTCGGGTTTCAACGTGTACTGCAGCGGGCGGTTTTCCACGTACAGTCGTCAGGCAAGAAAGAAGTAACCGGCGCCAATGTACTGGTTGCCATTTTTTGCGAGCAGGAAAGCCAGGCGGTTTACTACCTGAAGCAGCAAAGTGTCGCGCGCATCGATGTGGTGAACTACATCACCCATGGAATCTCCCGCGTCAGTTCCGGCGGCAACAATGCGCACAACAATCCAGATCCGTCTCCGGAGCAAGTGGATGAAGATTTGGGAGGCGCAGCGGAATCCGGCGGTTCCGATCCACTGGAGAGTTATGCCACCAACCTCAACCAGGAAGCGATTCTGGGCCGAATTGATCCGCTGGTAGGGCGGGCACCAGAGGTTGAGCGCGTCACCCAGGTACTGGCGCGCCGCCGAAAAAACAACCCGCTACTTGTTGGCGAGTCTGGTGTCGGCAAAACGGCAATTGCCGAAGGCCTTGCGCGCAGAATTGTCGATGGTGAAGTGCCCGAGCCACTGAAAGAAAGCACAATTTATTCCCTCGATCTCGGCTCGCTTCTCGCGGGCACCAAGTATCGCGGGGATTTTGAAAAGCGCTTCAAGGCGTTGCTTGCAGAGCTAAAGAAGCGCGAACACGCGGTGCTGTTTATTGACGAAATCCACACCATCATCGGAGCCGGTGCGGCGTCCGGAGGGGTGATGGATGCTTCAAACCTACTGAAGCCTCTGCTATCCAGCGGCCAGCTGCGCTGTATTGGATCCACCACCTTCAACGAATACCGCGGTATTTTTGAAAAAGATCGCGCGCTTTCCCGCCGCTTCCAGAAGATTGATGTGCACGAGCCTTCCGTGGAGGAAACGGTGCAGATCCTGCAGGGCCTCAAGTCCTGCTTTGAAGACCACCACAAGGTGCGCTTTACCGATTCCGCCCTTGAAGCCGCTGCGCAACTGGCAAATCGCCATATTACCGAGCGTTTCCTGCCTGATAAGGCCATTGATGTGATCGATGAAGCGGGTGCGTATCAAGCACTGCTACCGGCAGATCAGCGTATCGATACCATTTCTGTCACTGAAATTGAAAACGTTGTGGCGAAGATGGCTCGCATTCCTGCGAAAAGTGTTTCCGCCTCGGACAAAGCCGCCCTGGCGAAGCTGGATGAAAACCTGAAAATGGTTGTTTTCGGGCAGGATCTGGCCATCGAAGCCCTCAGCACTTCGATCAAACTGGCGCGTGCCGGACTTGGCGCGGAAGAGAAGCCCATTGGCTCCTTCCTGTTTGCTGGCCCCACTGGGGTAGGTAAAACCGAGCTCTGCCGCCAACTGGCGCAGGTGATGGGGATCGAGCTGATTCGTTTCGATATGTCCGAGTACATGGAGCGCCACACGGTGTCACGCCTGATCGGTGCACCTCCGGGCTACGTAGGTTTTGACCAGGGCGGCCTGCTTACTGACGCGGTCACCAAGCACCCCCACAGTGTTGTGCTGCTGGATGAGATCGAGAAAGCGCACCCGGAAGTATTCAACCTGCTGCTGCAAGTGATGGATCACGGCACGCTAACCGATAACAACGGGCGCAAAGCGGATTTCCGCAACGTTATTCTGATCATGACCACAAATGCCGGCGCGGAAGTCATGAGTCGCCGCTCAATTGGCTTCGCCAACCAGGATCACAGCAGTGATGGCATGGAGGAGATCAAGAAAATGTTCACTCCAGAATTCCGCAATCGCCTCGACAGCATCATCCAGTTCGGTGCGCTTGATATTGGCGTGGTGAAAACGGTGGTGGATAAATTCGTGGTTGAGCTTCAGGCGCAGCTCGACGAGTCCCGCGTGACACTGGAAGTGGACGACGAAGCTCGCGAGTGGCTGGCAGTGAACGGCTATGACGAGAAGATGGGCGCGCGACCAATGGCCCGCCTGATTCGCGAGAAGCTGCGCAAGCCACTGGCGGAAGCCGTGCTCTTTGGGGAGCTTTCGGAAGAGGGTGGCAAGGTTGAAGTTACTGTCGAGGATGATCAGCTGAAGATCAGGACCGCAGTCCCGGCACTCCACTGACCGTCGGTCAACCATCCAGAAACGCAAAAAGCCACCTCATGAGGTGGCTTTTTTATTGCAGCTGCAATTCCGTGAGAAATTGCAGTCCGGCAATCAGCGGGCGCGGTAGGTGATGCGGCCCTTGCTCAGGTCGTATGGGGTCAGCTCTACCTTGACCTTGTCACCCGTCAGAATACGGATGTAATTTTTGCGCATCTTGCCTGAGATATGCGCGATCACCACGTGTCCGTTTTCCAGTTTTACGCGGAATGTGGTGTTGGGCAGGGTGTCGATCACCTCGCCTTCCATTTCAATGTAATCGTCTTTTGCCATGCGGCAGCAACCTTTGATTGATGTGTACTAGCTATTCCGCCAAAGCCGGCGGTGCGACGGGCGTGCATTTTGCACGAAAAGCGGCTGCAGGCCAAGTGAATCCGGGAATTGCCGAAGATTTGTGAGGAGGGGTTACCCGGCGGTCTGGTCCGACTTGAGAGTCCAGCGATTGTCCACCAGGTATTCAAGTGGCTGAAACTGATTTTTATAGGCCATCTTTTCGCACTGGCGTATCCAGTATCCCAGATACAGACTCGGCAAGCCCAGGCGGCGGGTCCACTCAATCTGGTAAAGGATGGCGTAGGTTCCCAGGCTGCGCTTGACCTCATCGGGGTCGAAATAGGTATAAATAGCGGATACACCGCCGTTGAGCACATCCGTGACCGCAACGCCCACCAGGCGGTCACGGGCGCGAAACTCCAGGTATCGTGTGCTGCCCCATGCGTTATTCAGGAAGCTGCGGAATTGTTCGCGACTGGGCGGGTACATTTCACCGTCGCGATGGCGCTGCTCGATATAGTGCGCGTAGAGCGCATAGTGCTCATCCGTATCGATATCCTGCCGATGGAACACGTCGAGGTCCCGATTGCGGCGCCAGCAGCGCCGTTGATTCCGATTGGGAACAAAGAGCTCCACCGGAACCCGGGCAGGTACGCAGGCCTGGCAGCTCGTGCACTGAGGGCGGTACAGGTAGTTGCCACTACGGCGAAACCCAAGCTCGGATAATCGACTGTACAAGCGCTGATCGACCGGCGTTTGCGGGTCGACAAACACCGTCGTGGCTTCCTGGTCCTCCAGGTAGCCGCAGGGGTGTGGCATGGTTGCCAGCAGGCGCACAGAATCCAGTTGGGAGTATTGGCTCACCGGTCTGTCGCCTGCTCGACTCGAATATGGTCTGCCTTCGCCACGCCTTTTCTCTCTCCGCCAATTGATAGGTATCTCTAGACCCGAGGGTAATTTGTGGTCAACGAAAACTCAAACATTCTGCGCTGCTCTTTGACTTGCTAGTCGGCCGCAAATAGTTCGGGGCCCGCTTTTGTGGGCCAGGGGTGGGGAAAGGAAGCCTGGGTGACACCCTCTGCCAGTAATTGCTCAAACTCGTCTCGAGGCACTTCTTCCGCGCCGAGGCTGGCGAGATGCGGATTGCTGACCTGGCAATCGATCAGTTCGCAGCCCCACAGGCTGAGCTGGCGAACCAGATGGGCAAAGGCCACCTTGGATGCATCCGCTGCCCGATGAAACATGGACTCCCCGAAAAACACGCGACCTATATTGAGCCCGTACAGGCCGCCAACCAGCTGACCGTCTTGCCAGGCCTCTACCGAATGCGCATGGCCGCGCGCGTGCATCTCCGTATAAGCCCAGTGCATGTCATCTGTGATCCAGGTGCCCGAATCGTCAGACCGCGGTGCTGCACATCCACACAATACATCCTCAAATGCCTGGTCGAAGGTAATCTCGAAACGCTGCTGACGGATAGTCTTTCGCAGGCTGCGGCTAAACTTCAGTGTCTGTGGGCGGACTACGCAGCGAGGGGAGGGAGACCACCAGAGAATTGGCTGGTCATCGGAATACCACGGGAAGATACCCCTGGTATATGCCGCCAATAGCCATTCCGGGGTCAGATCGCCGCCGACGGCCAGCAATCCATTTGGGTCTGCCAGCGCTGTGCTGGTGCAGGGAAACTCAACCCGCTCGGGGTCCAGTAGTGTAAGGATGTCATCCATGCAGTTCGCTCACCCATCGAATACGGCCTGAAACGAAAAAAGCGGCTCAAGAGCCGCCTTTTATACCATCGTATCAGCGCTTCCTGGAAACGCCCCGGCGCGAATTACTGGGCGTCGAGGTAGCGCTCAGCATCCAGTGCCGCCATACAACCGGTACCCGCTGAGGTAACCGCCTGACGGTAAATGTGGTCGGATACATCCCCTGCCGCAAACACGCCGGGCACAGACGTCTGAGTGGCGTTACCGTTCAGGCCGCTCTCTACCACAATGTAACCGCCATTCATTTCAAGCTGGCCTGCAAAAATATCGGTATTCGGCTTGTGGCCGATGGCGATGAAAACACCGGAAACGTCCAGCTCCTTGGTCGAGCCATCCTGCACGTTCTTCAGGCGAACACCGGTCACGCCATTGTCATCACCGAGGACCTCGTCCAGGGTGTGGTGCCAGCAAAGATTGATATTGCCGTTTTCTGCCTTTTCCATCAGGCGATCCTGCAGGATCTTCTCAGAGCGCAGTTCATCGCGGCGATGCACCAGGGTAACTTCGGCAGCGATATTGGACAGGTACAGGGCTTCCTCTACCGCCGTGTTGCCACCGCCAACCACGATCACTTTTTGATCGCGGTAGAAAAATCCATCACAGGTAGCACAGGCACTCACGCCGCGTCCCTGGAATGCTTCTTCTGAGGGCAGGCCTAGGTACTGGGCGGAGGCGCCGGTGGAGATAATCAGAGCGTCACAGGTGTAGGTCTCGTTACCTTTCAGGGTAAACGGACGCTGTTTCAGGTCCACTTCGTGGATGTGATCGAAAATGATGTTGGTGTCGAAGCGCTCGGCGTGCTGCTGCATCTGCACCATCAGGTCAGGGCCCTGCAGGTCGTGCACGCCGCCTGGCCAGTTCTCTACTTCTGTGGTGGTGGTCAGCTGGCCACCCTGCTGCATACCGGTAATAACCACCGGGTTCAGGTTGGCGCGGGCAGCGTAGATGGCGGCGGTATAACCAGCCGGGCCGGAACCGAGAATGATCAGGCGATGATGATTACTCATTTCAGAACTCACTGTACTTCAGTTTTCAGATTTGGAATTCGTAGCGCCGCGGCGATGCGCGGCATGCCCCTTATTGGCAGTCGACTGAAACCCACTGGTTCGGTGTCGGACAGTCGGTAAAGGAAGGGGAGGGTTTAGCGGTACCTCCCCAATTTCGCGGGCAATGATAGGGGATGGGGCCATACCCACCAAATAGTTTGACCTAATTTATATCATTGTCCGACTTTATAGGGTGACCGTATCGCCAGCACCTGTCCAGCGAGCTGTGCATCACCGAGGAACATTAACTATGCATGAACTATTTCGCGTAACTGTTTGATTATATTGCTAAAATAAAAACCTAAAGTGATTTCTGAAGTCGCACTGCGGTAGCTTTTACCGCAAGCCTGTAGTACACAGAACCCCAGATACCCTGAAGGCCCGCTAAGAACGTGCTCTTCATGAAGACAGTAATAATCGAGGTGGCCATTGAAGGCTGAGAGTGAAACTGAATCCGGGGCGGCAATTCCGGAATCCCTGATTGCGCGAATCGTTCGCGAGGGTGCGCTGATTGCCCTGTTGGCGGGAGCACTGCTGGTTGGCATCAGCCTGTTGAGCTATAGCCCGCAGGATCCGGGTTGGTCCCATACCGGCACAGGTAGCAGTATTGACAATGCCATTGGGCCGACCGGTGCCTGGCTGGCGGATGTGTGCCTGTCGCTACTGGGTTGGATGGCATACCTGTTCCCCGTGCTGATTGGGTGGCGCGCCTACCGCATCCTGCGAGACAAAAATGCGCGTTTTCATGGCCCGTTATTCGCCCTGCGCGTGGCGGGGCTACTGCTACTGCTGGTTGCGGGTGCAGGCCTGGCGACCCTCTGCTTTAACGAATCCGTGCGACCCATGCCATTCTCCAACGGAGGCATTATTGGCGCCGCCGCGTCTTCATTTTTGGAGCGAGGGCTCGGCTATGTGGGAGCCACGATTCTATTGCTGGCGACATTTGCGATTGGAGTGACGGTGTTCACCGGCATGTCGTGGCTGCAGCTATTCGAAGATATTGGCCGCAGTGTGTTGGTTGTATTCAATTGGATGGGAAGTCGTTTCGCACGGGCCAGGAAAGCGCGGGAAGAGCAGCGTGTGGCACGGGAAGCGATTGTGGTCCGCAAGGCCGCCGTGGAAGAAGAGAAGCAGCGCACCGCCAAACGCCAGCCACCACAGATTGCCCCGACCGCTCCACCGCCCAAGCAGAGTCCGCGTGCGGCGAAAGAAAAGCAGGGCGAGCTCTTCAAGGGACCCGTTACCGGCACTTTGCCCCCATTGTCGCTACTCGACCCGGCTGACGAGAACAAGAAAGCCGGCTTCAGCCGAGAGGCACTGGAGGCGCTTTCCCGACTACTGGAGTTAAAACTGAAAGATTTCGGCGTGGTTGCGGAGGTTGTTTCCGTACTGCCGGGGCCGGTGGTCACCCGTTTTGAGATTCAGCCCGCACCGGGGGTAAAAGTCAGCCGTATCACCAACCTTGCCAAAGACCTGGCGCGCTCGCTGGCGGTGATCAGTGTGCGCGTGGTGGAGGTCATACCCGGGAAGTCGGTGGTGGGTATCGAAATACCGAACGAGAACCGCCAGATGGTGCGACTCACCGAAGTGCTTGGCGCCGAGGTTTATGAGAAGTCCAGCTCCGCGCTGACCCTGGCGCTCGGTCACGACATCGCCGGGCAGCCGGTGGTCGCGGACCTGGCCAAGATGCCGCACCTGTTGGTCGCCGGTACCACAGGCTCCGGTAAGTCTGTGGGCATCAATGTGATGCTGCTGAGCCTTCTGTATAAATCGACGCCGGATGAGGTCCGCCTGATCCTCGTTGATCCGAAAATGCTCGAACTCTCGGTCTACGAAGGCATTCCGCACCTGCTCACGCCGGTAATCACCGACATGAACGACGCCGCCAATGGCCTGCGCTGGTGTGTCGGCGAAATGGAGCGGCGCTACAAGCTGATGGCGGCCATGGGCGTGCGCAACCTTGCGGGTTTCAATCGCAAGGTAAAAGAGGCGATTGCCAAGGGCGACCCCCTGGAAGACCCAATCTGGCAGCCGGACCCCATGTCCAGTGTGCCGGAGGCGGAGCAGACCCGGCCGCACCTCAAGCCACTTCCGGCGATTGTGGTTGTGATTGATGAATTTGCCGACATGATGATGATTGTCGGCAAGAAGGTTGAGCAGCTGATCGCGCGTATTGCCCAGAAAGCGCGGGCGGCCGGTATCCACCTGCTGCTGGCGACGCAGCGCCCGTCGGTGGACGTAATTACCGGTCTGATCAAGGCCAACGTACCCACGCGCATGGCGTTCCAGGTATCTTCTAAAGTGGATTCGCGCACCATTTTGGATCAGGGTGGTGCGGAGCAGCTCCTCGGACACGGCGACATGCTATACCTGCCGCCGGGTACAGCGGTGCCCATAAGGGTGCATGGCGCCTTCGTGGATGACCATGAAGTGCACCAGGTTGTGGCAGACTGGAGTCGCCGCGGCGAGCCGGAGTATATCGATGGGATTGTTGACGATTCCAACAACAGTATTCCTGTGCCGGGTATGGCCACAGAGGGCGGCGAGGAAGATCCGGAAGCAGATGCGCTCTACGATGAGGCGGTAGCATTTGTGACTAAATCCAGGAAGGCGTCCATCTCTTCGGTTCAGCGTCAATTGCGTATCGGCTACAATCGCGCCGCCCGCATGATCGAGACCATGGAGGCTGCCGGGGTTGTGTCGCCGCAACAAGCCAACGGCAATCGCGAGGTGCTGGCGCCGCCACCGCCCTGATTGCGCACCACCGTCGAACGCAGCAGATCGCACAATAGATTTTCACAGGTTCAGGCCGGGTTCACTTGGCTCCGACTAGGCTTTAGGGACAGATCAGCAAACTGGAAGGCATCGAATGAAACGCACACTGAGCATTTTCCTGATCGCGCTGGGCTGCACCTTTGGTGCGGCTACGGCAAGTGCAGACGCCAGCGAAGAACTGAGCCGCCTGTTGCAACCCCTGGGGGCCATTTCCGGCAATTTCAGCCAGACCCTGAAGGATCAGAAAGGCAAAACCCTGCAAAAGAGCAGCGGCAACTTTTCCGTACAACGGCCGGGTCGCCTGCGCTGGCAGACCGGCGAACCCTTCCCGCAACTCCTGGTCACCAACAACAAGAAGCTCTGGTTGTACGACCCGGATCTCGAGCAGGTGACCATCCGCCCGGTAGACAACCGCATGAAGGAAACCCCGGCACTGTTGCTGGGCGGCAAGGTTGAAGAAATTCGGGGCTCGTTCAATGTCGAAAACAAGAAGGGTGCCTACTACCTGACCCCGAAACGCGCCTCGGCGCCGTTTAAATCCATGGTAATCCGCTTTGATGGCAAGGGCCTGCCCTCGGCCATGACCGTCCGCGACGGCATGGGCCAGACAACCGATATCCGGTTCAACGGGCTCAAAGCCAATCCGCAGCTGTCTTCCCGCATCTTTAACTTCAAACCCCCGAAGGGTACCGACGTTATTCGCGATGAATGATTTATTCCGGTCACCGCGCCGGCATCAGCCCCTGGCCGCACGTATGCGGCCCGACACTCTGGCCCACTATGTGGGCCAGACGCATTTATTGGGTCCGGGTAAGCCGCTGCGTGAAGCGGTAGAGCGCGGCCAGTTGCATTCGATGGTGCTCTGGGGGCCGCCCGGTGTCGGCAAGACTACTTTCGCGCGGCTGCTCGCCCAGGAGTGCGATGCGCGCTTCGCCACGCTGTCGGCGGTGCTGGCCGGGGTGAAAGAAATCCGCCAGGCCGTTGCAGAAGCCGAGCAGCACGCCGCTCAGAGTGGCCGCGGCACGATTCTGTTCGTCGATGAAGTACACCGCTTCAACAAGTCTCAGCAGGATGCCTTTTTGCCGTATGTGGAAGAGGGCACAGTCACCTTTGTCGGTGCGACAACTGAAAACCCGGCGTTTGAACTGAACAATGCGTTGCTTTCTCGCTGCCGTGTCTACCTGCTGCGTAGCCTGAGTCAGGACGAACTGGCCGGGATGTTGCGGCGTGCGCTTGCCGAAGACGAAGAACTCCGCGGGCGCCGAATCGCGATTTCCGATGAAATCCTGCACAAAATCACCCTGAGCGCCGATGGCGACGCCCGCAGCGCGCTCAACCTGTTGGAAATCGCCTGTGATCTGTCCCGGGAAGAGTGCGGCGAACAGGTAATCGACGAAGATGTTCTGGCGGAAGTGTTGACGGCGGACGTGCGCCGCTTCGACAAGGGGGGTGATTTTTTCTACGACCAGATATCGGCGCTACACAAGTCGGTGCGGGGATCTGACCCGGATGCAGCGCTGTACTGGTTTGCGCGCATGGTGGATGGCGGTTGCGACCCACTGTATATCGCTCGCCGCGCGGTGCGCATGGCAAGTGAGGATATTGGCAATGCCGACCCTCGAGCGCTTGAAATTGCCCTGAGTGCCTGGGATGTGCAGGAGCGCCTCGGCAGTCCGGAAGGGGAGCTGGCCATAGCCCAGGCCATCACCTATCTCGCGGTTGCCGCAAAAAGCAATGCCGTTTACAGCGCCTACAAGCGCGCGCTGGCCGATATCCGTCGTGAACCGAGCTACGAGGTGCCGGTGCATTTGCGCAATGCGCCCACCAGGCTGGCGAAGGAAATGGCCCACGGTGCCGACTATCGATACGCGCACGACGAACCGGATGGCTTCGCCGCGGGCGAAAACTACTTTCCCGAGGCCATTGCAGGCCGGCGATATTACGATCCTGTCCCTCGGGGGTTGGAGCTGAAAATCGACGAAAAGCTGCAAAAGCTGCGGGAACTCAACCGGAACAGCGTGCGGCAGCGATACCCGGAGCCGGAAAAGCGCTAAAATCGCCACGCGCCTCGATGGACGCTATACAAGTCCCGAAACGATTTTTGAACAGACACCGATAAGAACAAAAGGACCTGACCCCATGCAGTGGATTGCAATTGCCCTGGGCGGCGCGGTCGGCGCGGTCATGCGTCACCTCATTGGCCTTTGGAGCTACCCGGTGTTCGAACACCGCTTTCCCCTGGGCACATTAATTGTGAATGTGATCGGTTCACTGCTGATCGGGTTTGCCTATGTGATGATCGTCGAGCGGGGTGCGCTCGGCCACGAGTGGCGCCTGCTGATCATGACCGGGCTGTTCGGCGCGCTCACTACCTTCTCGACCTTCTCGCTGGAAACTGTGCTGTTGTGGCACAATGGCCAGCCTTTAACGGCGCTGGCCTATGTAGCGGTCAGCCTTCTGGTGTGTCTGGGGGCAACCGCAGCCGCCGTCACACTGGGACTGAAATATCTGTAACGCGGTAATGAATTCATCATGCTCGACCCAAAACTGATTCGCACTCAACTCGACGAAGTAGCAGCGGCGCTGGCCAAACGCGGTGTACAGCTGGACACGGCTAAGCTGGAACAGCTGGAAGAACAGCGCAAGGAATTACAGGGGCGCACCGAGTCCCTGCAGAACGAGCGCAATACCAAATCCAAAAACATCGGCCGCGCCAAGGCCGCCGGAGAGGACATTGCGCCGCTGCTGAAAGAAGTAGAATCCCTGGGCGGACAGCTCTCCGAGGCCAAGCAGGCCCTCGGTGACCTTCAGCTGCAGCTGGACGATATCCTGCTGGCCATTCCCAACCTGCCGGATGCCTCTGTACCGGAAGGTAAGGACGAAGACGATAATGTGGAAGTCGCGAAGTGGGGTGAACCCCGCAGCTTCGACTTCGAAGTACGCGACCACGTGGATCTGGGCAGCAACCTGGGTGGCCTCGACTTTGAGGTGGCGAGCAAGATTACCGGCTCCCGCTTCGCGGTCATGACTGGCCAGGTAGCAAAACTGCACCGCGCATTGGCACAGTTCATGCTAGATCTTCATGTAGAAGAGCACGGCTATACGGAAGCCAATGTGCCGGTAATAGTAAATAGCGATTCCCTGTACGGAACTTCCCAGCTGCCCAAGTTTGCGGAAGATCTGTTCAAACTGGAGGACGAGCGTAGTTTCTACCTCATTCCTACCGCAGAAGTACCGTTGACCAATTTGTACCGCGACGAGATCGTCGATGCCGATCAGTTGCCGCACAAATATGTCAGCCACACCAACTGCTTTCGCTCCGAAGCCGGCTCCCACGGGCGCGACACCCGCGGCATGATCAGGCAGCACCAGTTCGAAAAAGTGGAACTGGTTTGTTTCGCCCGCCCTGATCAGTCCATGGATGCGCTCGAACAGCTCACCAGTCATGCAGAAAATGTTCTGCAGAAACTGAACCTGCCATACCGCAAAGTAGTGCTGTGTGGTGGCGATATGGGATTTGGTGCGACCAAAACCTATGACCTGGAAGTGTGGATTCCGTCTCAGGACAAATACCGCGAGATTTCCTCCTGCTCCCTGATGGGAGACTTCCAGGCCCGGCGTATGAAAGCCCGCTGGCGCAACCCGGAAACGGGCAAGCCAGAACTGCTGCACACCCTGAACGGATCCGGGCTGGCAGTGGGCCGTACGCTGATCGCGGTACTGGAAAACTACCAACAGGCCGATGGTAGTATCGAGGTGCCGGAAGTACTGCGCCCCTATATGAAAGGCGCCACCAAGATCGGCTAAGTAGTATGGAATAAGACCTTGCGTTACCTGCCTCTCGCTTTTGATTTGAAAAACCGTCCCTGTCTGATTGTTGGGGGCGGTTCCATCGCCACGCGCAAAGCGCGGCTACTCAACAAGGCGGAGGCCCGCCTGCTGGTGGTGGCTCCGGATATTACCGATGAACTGCGCCAGCTGGTCATGGCCAGCGGTGGCGAATACATCGTTGGCACTTATCGCAAGGAACTGCTCGATAACGCCGAAATGGTGGTTGCCGCCACTGCCGATGGCGATGTGAATGCACAGGTGTCTGCCGACGCCCGCGCGCGTCGCCTGCCGGTAAATGTGGTCGACTCGCCAGAGCACTGCACCTTTACCTTTCCCTCCATTGTCGAACGCGGACCCCTGGCCATCGGCATCTCCAGCGGTGGCTCCGCACCGGTTCTTACGCGCATGCTGCGCGCTCAAATCGAAACACTGCTTTCCCCCGGGCTCGGGCTGATTGCCGAGCTGGCTGGTCGCCTGCGCGATAACGTCAAAGCCGCATTGCCGGAAGCCCAGCGCAAAGATTTCTGGCACTGGGTCTTCAATGGCCCGGTGGTTGGTCAGATCGAGCGCGGCCACAAGGCCGAAGCGGAACAAACGGTGCTGGAAGAATTGCAGCGCTGGGAACAAAAGCCCGCACCGAGCGGCGAGGTTTACCTGGTAGGTGGCGGCCCCGGTGATCCCGATCTTCTGACCTTCCGCGCGCTACGCCTGATGCAGCAAGCAGATGTGGTGCTTTACGATCGCCTGGTGTCTACCGAAGTACTGGAACTGGTGCGCCGGGATGCGGAGCGTATTTACGTGGGCAAAATGAAGCAATTTCATTCCGTGCCCCAGGACGATATCAACCAGCTGCTGGTGGATCTGGCGAAAGAGGGCAAGAAGGTTCTGCGCCTGAAGGGCGGCGACCCGTTTGTATTTGGTCGCGGCGGCGAGGAAATCGACAAGCTGGCGGAAGCGGGCGTGCCTTTCCAGGTCGTGCCAGGCATTACCGCCGCTATTGGCTGTTCTGCGTATTCCGGTATTCCGCTGACCCACCGGGATCACGCACAATCGGTGCGTTTTATTACCGGTCACCTGAAGCAGGGCGATCTGGTTTTGCCGTGGGAAGAGCTGATCACCAAAAATCAGACACTGGTGTTCTATATGGGCCTGACGGGTCTTCCCACCATTTCCGAGAAGCTGATTGCCAACGGGATGGATGCGGAAACGCCGGCGGCGCTGGTAGAGAAGGGCACCACACGAGATCAGCGGGTGATTGTTGGCACCATTGGCACATTGCCGGAACTTGCGGAAACCCACAAAGTCGAGGCGCCGGCACTCACGATTATCGGCGGTGTGGTGAAGCTGCGCGAGAGCCTCGGCTGGTACCAGTAAGCTCTCTGTCTGCGTAGGCATCCAGTCCACTAACCATTGGCAAACCCCTATCTATACTGAAAGGGATGTTTGCCTATGGTGGTTTTATGCTGTGGATGTTGCTTTGCTTTTATTGCACTCTTCTGGTGCGCAGTTTTCTGCCTCGAGAAAGTGAAATCGCGCTGCCTGACGAAGACGACAGCCACCTGCGTCGCTATTCCCGCGCTTACAAGATCAAACGTAATTGGGTGAAGAATCTCTGGATCGGCTCATCTTTGTTGATGATTTGCTTCCCACTGCTGCCGTTTATCCTCGGCCTTGGACTTTTCACGTCCTTTCTATCTTTCGCGATTCTCGACGAAACTGCCTGAACAATCTGGCTTCGTTGCTGGTTTCGTGGCGGTCCCGCTTCCGGGTGTGGCCTTGCAAGACACGCCGTAAACCCATCCCTGGGGGCTCTTCCGCGAGGTCCCTCTCGCGGAAGGTCTTGCAAGGCCACACCCGGAATCGGAACCTGCTCGGTAAATTTCGTGCTCTATCCCCAAGTTATTTCAATGTCAGTGTGTATACCGTTTCTTTCTCGGTGAAACTGGAAGCCTTACCTTCCACCCAATCCCTATGACCATTGCCAAAGAACGGGGAGAGCGGATGCGCGCTCTGGCCTGTGGCCATATGGAAAATACCCAGCTCTTCATGGCCCGGGGCCACAACCAGACGCTCAGAAGCACCATTGGTCGCGGACTGGAAACGGGGCATATGGGAGTCGCCGGGGAGTGGGTCGGCGGGCATGGCGGTGAACCAGTTTACAGCGGAGACCGCACGGGCCAGCGGGTGCTGGATTTTTGCGGAATTTTGCACGCCCCAGGTCTGTTCGGATAAGGGCAGGCCGCTTTCAGCCATTTCTTCCAGAACCAGATCCAGCGCGGCGATTTTCAGGTCGCGCCAGCTCTCAAACTCCGGGTTCAGCAGGTGTGCGGGTTCGCCGGAAAGCATTTCCCAGGCCGGGTATTCCACCTGGCGGTTTACGCGACCAAACTTAAAGCCTTCGTCATACCGTTTCATGTAGGTGAGCACCGGTGCGGTCGCCAGGTCGATAAAGCGCAGGCGGAAGTTGCGGACGATGCGGTAGCCCACGGAGTCGGCGCTGGCGCGGGCGCCCCAGTTATCTACCTGGTCCAGAACGTCCGCGTAATCCGTATTGCCTTTCAGCAATGTCGCCAGATGTTGCTGCCAGCGCTCAAGGAATACAGCGCGGTCGTCGAGCTGGATGTCGAGCAGGTCCTGTTCGGTGAAGGTTTCTCTGGCGAATAAGTCGTCGCGAATCTGTTGTTGGCGGGCGCCGAGGGCGTAGCCACCGTCGCCCATAACACGAAGATATTCGCCGTCCATGGTGCGCGAGTTGGCGGTCCAGATACGGTGAGACGGAGGGTTATAGACGTGCGGCTGCTCCTCCAGTGACAGGTAGCCATCCCAGTAGGCAGTGCCGTCCGCCCAGCTGACAGAGCGGTTGCCTTCAAGACCAACACGGCGCGGAATTGGGCCCGCGACGGTCCAGCCGATGTTGCCCTGGCTGTCGCCGAGGACAAAATTCTGGTGGGGAATACCAAGCTCGGGAGCAAGATCGAGGGCGGCGCGAGCGGTGCCTGCATGCTCCATTTTCAGCAGGTTCATGTTTGCGCCGCGTACATCGTGTGCCACCCAGCGGTAGGCGAGGGGGTTGCCGGTGTAATCTTCTCCCACCACCGGGCCCCAAATAGTCTTGCGCACCTTGAGTGTGTCTGCAGCCTGGCCTTTTATCGCAAGCGTTTCCTCAACCACTTCAAACGCGCGCCAGCCGTCCGGGGCGCGATATTGTTTTCCATCCGGTGACATTTCCAGTGGGATCAGGTCACCCCAGTCGGCCGTGGTGTTGGTAAAGCCCCAGGCGACTTTGCCGTTGCTGCCCGCAACGATAATCGGGCCGCCGGGCAGGGTGGCGCCACGCATTTCGAAATCGGTACCGGGAATGTTCCAGCCGGCACGGTACCAGATATTTGGTACCGTGATTGCCAGGTGCATGTCGTCTGCGACAATGGCAGCACCGTGTTCCGTCAACGCGCCACCCACGACCCAGTTGTTACTGCCGAAAATCATGTCTTCGCTTTCCATGGGCTCGTAGGCCATGGGCTCACCATCTTCTACCAGTGAGGCAATATGCGTGTGTGGCAGAGCCAGGGGGCCGCGCACATCGCCGATCAACGGCGCGTCCCAGATGCCACCCTTCGGCACGAAGAAGTGATAGAGGTCCTCCGGTAGCAATTGCGCCAGGGCGTTGTCACGCAGCTCAAAATTTCCGGTATTGCTCTGAAGCGTCAGATACATGCTGAATATGGTCAGCAGACTATCCGCCGGCGCCCATTCGCGCGGCGCAGTTTGCAGCAGGGCATATTCCCAGGGCGCAGCGCCAAGTTCTGCCAGACCATAATTCACCCCGGCGGTGTATTGCTTAAGGATCTGCTGTTGCTCTGAAGGCATTGCCGCCACATTGCGTTCTGCGCGTTTGCGGAACTGATGCAGCCGAATTTCCCGGTCGTGTTCCAGTGCAGCCTCGCCAACGAGCTCGGAAAGCTCACCGGCGGAATTTCGACGCAGCAGGTCCATCTGGAAAAAACGCTCCTGAGCGTGCAGGAAGCCGAGGGCAAAAGCGGAGTCGGTGCGCGTTTCGGCGTGGATAAAGGGAATACCCTGAGCGTCTCGCTCAATGGTTACTGGCCGCTCGAGTGCCCCGGTATCCAATGTGCCGTCCAGAACCGGGAGGCTCTGGCGAAGCCACAGCCAGGTGGCGGCCGCGACAAGTAACAAGAGGACGAGGATAGCAATGGCCGTGCGCAGCAGGCGTCGTGGCCAGGGATTTGAAGTCAACATCGCAAGGGCTCTCGAGGTTTAAGTTGGCGTTGTTATTTTGGGACAGGTAGCGCTTTCTAACTAAGCGATCCAGCCGCTGGTTTCACGGAGTCTACCAGCATACGGCGGGCCGGAAATGGTTACCAGCGGACACCGATCGGTCATATTTTCGGGTGTTTCGTAGCATTACGCGCCAGAATGGCGCACAGTCTCACATTTTTATACTGTAAAACTGACCAGTCACAAGAAAAAGGTCACAACAAGCTTTTATTGGGACTGCGCTCCACGTAAGATGGCCCAACATAACTATCAATAACGACCAATTTCCATCACGCTTTTCATATAACTACAAACGCGAGGACGCGATGATGTATAACGCCGATCAGTCCGGAAAAAACCGTTCTTTTTCCCTGACCACTCTTTCCGCCGCCATTGCTGTGACCACAGCCATGAGCAGTGCCGCCTACGCTGCTGAAATCGAAGAAGTGGTTGTAACCGCGCAGAAGCGCGCGGAAAACCTGCAAGACGTGCCGATTGCCATCTCCGCTTTCACCGGTGACAGCATGAAGGCCATGGGTGTCAAAAACCTGACCGACCTGGGTAAATTTACCCCGGGTGTGGAAATGAACAACGACACACCTCTGCAGCCCACCTACAGCGTGCGCGGTATCGAGACCGGTGACTTCACCGTAGGCTCTGACCCCGCTGTAGCCGTTTATGTAGACGGCGTATATACCGGCCGTGGTGCTGGCGCGGAGATTCCGCTGGCGGATATCGAGCGCGTCGAGGTCCTCAAAGGCCCACAGGGCACACTGTTTGGCCGCAACGCCACCGGTGGTGCCATCCATATCATCTCCAAGAAGCCGCAAGCGGAAGATACCGCTGAGCTGAATCTCACCGCCGGTAATTACGGTCGCGTTTCTACCGACCTGCTGCTGAACAGCGAGCTTGCAGACAACCTCTACGGCCGCTTTACCGCATCAACCAACCGTCGCGACTCTTTTGCTGAGAACCTGGCGAACGATTTCGAAGCCGGTAACATCGACACCCAAACGTACCGTGCATCGCTGCTGTGGGAACCCACTGCGAGCACCGAAGTGCTGTGGCGTGCCGAATACGGCGTAATGGATCAGGGCAGTGCACTGCGCACCTCCATCGTCCCATCGCTTCAGGCTGAGGCCGGTGGCACCGATGTATTCGGTGACTACGCACTGGATACCCCGACCATCGAAGATCGCGACTCCTGGGGAACTTCCCTGTCTGTGGTACACGATTTCGACGACTTCACTTTCACGTCTATTACTGCTTACCGCGGCTTCGACGCCCATCTGCAGCAGGACGAAGACGGCACCGCAAATCCGGATTACATGTTCGGCTCCGCCAACTTCGACGATCAGACCCAGTTCTCGCAGGAATTCCGCCTAAACGGTGCTACCGATACCCTGAAGTGGACACTGGGTGCGTCTTATTCTCGTGAAGAGCTGGAGCACACTACTGATGCGTACTTTACCGCTGGCTCCCTGGAATCCTTCGCAGTGTACGAGGGTACTAAAGCTCAGGTTGAGGCTCTCGGCCTGGACCTGACTACCACTGACATCGAGAATATGGCGTACGCTCAGCGTCAGGACATGATCGCTGCTGGCCTTGAAGGTGCCGCTGTATCCACTTTCATTTACGATTTGATGGTGCAGTCAGGCCAGGCCGACGCACTGCTGCAGGCATTGGGCGCCCCGTCTACTGTCACTGCGAGCATGCTGAATCGAGACCAAATGATTGGCCAGTTGATGGCAGGTATCGCTCCGTGGGTAGCCGCCGACACCGCGTGGAATGAGTCCGTATTCAACGCGGGCGATTACCGTTCCGCGGCCATTTACGGTGACGCCACCTGGAGCCTGACTGACAAGATGGATCTGACCGTTGGTGCGCGCTATACCGCCGACGAGAAAGATTTCTCCATCGTCAGCGACTATCAAAATACTCTGCCGATCGCATTTATCGGTGGTGAAGTTCAGCTGATGGCACCAGACGGCACACCACTGGGTGCTACCATCACTCTACCTTCCGGTCAGATTGCCGAGATTCCTTTTGGCATGGCGTTCAATAACAACGGCGTACAAAACCTGAATCAGGAACTGAGCGATTCCTGGAGCGATCTGTCCGGACGCGTGGTTCTGGACTACCGCTGGAACGACGATGTGATGACATTCATCTCTCTGGCAGATGGCTTTAAAGCGGGGGGGTTCAACAGCTTTAGCGCCGCACCAGGCATCGACCCGTCTTTCGATCAGGAAGATGTGACCAACCTGGAAATCGGCCTGAAGAGCAGCCTGTTCGACAATGCAGTGCGCTTCAACGCATCTGTGTTCGCGTACGACTACAAAAACCTGCAGCAGCTGGATCTCGTAGGTGCGCCAATTCCGAACTACTACCTGCGTAATGCCGATGCCGAAGGCCGCGGTGCAGAGTTTGAAGTTCAGTGGGCGGCGACCGACAGCCTGTTTATCGCCGGTAACTACTCCTTCCTGGATACCGAATACACCCGCTACCAGATCATTGAGGCAATCGGTGAAACGGAAGAAGACGATTCCCGTGTAGGCCAGCCCCGCGTTGGCACCCCGGAGAACAAGTTCAACCTGATGGCGGAATACACCTGGGAACTGGCAGCCGGCGGCGACGTGGTTCTGCGTGGTGACTACAACTGGACCGACGAGCGTGTTGGCTCCATCAGCGATCCGGCCCGCGTAATCCCGGACTACCAGCTGATGAACCTGCGTGCAGGCTGGAACAGCGCTTCCGACCGTTACTCTGCAGCCCTGTGGGTGCAGAACGTAACCGACGAAGAAATCGCTGGAGGCTACGGCGGCACCGGTGCAGCCATTGGCGCGAGCCCGGCCTGGCGCTTTATGCCGCGCATGTATGGTGCAGACTTCACCGTGCGCTTCTAAGCACTGGGTTTAGTCTCACAAACTGGCGCCACGCGCCATTGGAAAGGGTCGGCTTTGCCGGCCCTTTCTGCGTTTTCGGCATAGTGTTTTGATCCCGGGGAATAAGTGGCGCCAATTACTGCGCCAAAGCGACTTCCGGCATGGGAATCCACCGCAATGGATGTATGATCAAAAGCATCTAATGCAGTTCTCGGGACATGGAATGAACCTGACCTCGGAGTTGGATTCCGCTGTTTCAATAGCGGATGTCGATAGCCATTCAACGCTTTATTGGGGGGAAGACGAGGGGCGCGACCTCAGCCTGGATGAGCGCGTCGCACTTTTGACCCAGTTTCAGCGAGTACGTGCTCAGACTGAGACGCTCACCGAGCCACTATCCGCAGAGGACCTGCAACTCCAGTCGATGCCCGATGCCAGTCCCGGCAAGTGGCATATGGCGCATACCAGTTGGTTTTTTGAAACCTTTCTCCTGCAGCCTCATGCGCCGGCCTACGATCCGTTTGATCCCAATTTTCACCATCTCTTCAACTCCTACTACAACTCCCTTGGCACACCATTTTCTCGGCCACAGCGCGGGCTGCTGTCCAGGCCATCCTTGCATCAGGTCCGGCGCTATCGCCACTACGTCGATAGTGAAATTGAGCGCTGGCTGACGGAGGAAGAGGTCACGGCGGATCTCGCCAATCTGTTGGTTCTCGGCTTGAATCACGAACAGCAGCACCAGGAACTGCTGCTCACCGATATCAAGCATGCACTCTCTATAAACCCGTTGCGCCCGAGCTACCAAGAAGACATTTCAGTCGCGGAAGAGGAAGAGGGCACGTCAGATCTTCGCTGGCTGAGCATCCCGGAAGACACGTACACCCTCGGCAGCGACGGGCAGCGTTTTGCCTTTGACAATGAGGGTCCGGCGCATCAGCGTTTTCAACCCGCATTTCGAATTGCCTCGCGTCTCGTCACCAACCGGGAATATCTGGAATTTCTGCAGGACGGTGGATATCAGGAGCCGCGGTTATGGCTGTCGGATGGGTGGGCTGAACTCAACCGGTCCGGTCGCCATGCCCCCATGTACTGGCACATGCGAGACGGCCATTGGCAGCAGTTTACGCTCGGTGGTATGCGCGAAATCGATCCGGATGCCCCGGTTTGTCACTTGAGTTTTTACGAGGCCGATGCCTTCGCCAGCTGGTCGGGTTACCGACTGCCGACGGAGTTTGAATGGGAGATCGCTGCCTGGTTGCACTGCCGCAATGACGCAGGGCGCACCGCTAACCTGCTGGAGTCGGGGCACTTTCATCCTGTTGCGGAGCAAACCGATTTTATTCGCGACGATCCCTCGGGCGGAACACAATTTCTGGGAAACGCCTGGCAGTGGACGTCCAGCGCCTATCAGCCGTATCCGGGGTTCCGTGCCAGTTCGGATGCTGTCGGGGAGTACAACGGCAAATTCATGTGTAATCAGATGGTGTTGCGTGGCGGATCCTGTGTCACGCCACGCAGCCACATCCGGATTAGCTACCGAAACTTCTTTTACCCGCACCAGGCGTGGCAATTCTCCGGAATCCGCCTGGCAGGAGATGAAATATGAATATGGCGGCACAGGGAATTGCCGTAGTTCAGGCATTTGAGCAGGACGTATTGGCCGGGCTGGCTGCGCGGCAAAAAACACTTCCCTGCAAATACCTGTATGACGAAGCGGGATCGCGGCTGTTTGAAGAAATCTGCACACTCGAAGATTATTACCTGACGCGAACGGAAGCGGCGATTTTTGCCCAGCAGATTGAGCCCATGGCCCAAGCGATTGGCCCGAATGTCAGCCTGATTGAGCCAGGAGCGGGTAACTGTGAAAAAGCGGAGCCGCTATTACAGGCAATGCACACGCCGACCGGATACTTCCCGTTGGATATCTCGCCGGAGATTTTGCTCGCTGCGCGTCAGCGCATTCAGCAGCGCATGCCGGGCATGCAAGTTGTGCCGGCGGTCGGGGATTTTACCGGCGCGGCGGTCTGGCGTGAGCTTCCTGATATTACCGGTCGGAAAGTCGTATTTTTTCCGGGGTCAACGATAGGCAACTTCACCCCGGAGCAGGCCCGATCACTATTGTGCCTGTTTGCAGAACAAATACAGCCTGGAGATGGCCTGTTGCTTGGGGCGGATCTTGTAAAAGATTCGGTGGTGCTCGAGCGGGCATACCACGACAGTAATCATGTCACGGAAGCGTTTAATAAAAACCTGCTAGACAGAATTAACCGTGAGCTCGATGGGTCCTTTAATCTCGATGCGTTTGCGCACCGGGCGTTTTATCACCGTCTGCGCCACCGGGTAGAGATGCACCTGGTCAGCCTCGAGCAACAGGCTGTTGAGGTTTGCGGCCGTCGCTTCCACTTTGACGAAGGCGAAACTATTCACACGGAAAACAGCCACAAATACACACTGAGCGCGCTGGAAAATTTATTGCGCTCAACCGGTTTTGAGCCGCGTCAGTACTGGACCGATCACCAACAACATTATGCGATTTACTATGCCGAAGCAGTTTGATTTTTTTAATTTTCTAAAGTATCCAATTTTTTGCGCTGCAATAATTTCACTGCTTGCGGGGTGTACCACAAGCAGCAGCAACGGCTCCGCTGGCAATTCCAGCGGGCAAGCCGCGCAGCACATGACCGTGTACAAGTCTCCGTTTTGCCTCTGTTGCAATGACTGGATCAAGCACCTGGAAGGTAACGCCTTTGCGGTGACCAGCGAGAATGGACTGGATACCGCCAGCGTCAAACAGCAGTGGAATATCCCACCCAGTATGCAGGGGTGTCACACCGGCGTGTGGAACAACCAATATGTATTTGAAGGCCACGTTCCGGCGCGGTTGATTCGCCAATTCCTTGCAAATCCCCCCAAGGGAAGTATCGGGCTGGCAGTTCCGGGAATGCCGCAGGGCAGCCCCGGTATGTACCGGGGTAAGAACTTCGAGCCCTACGTGGTCTATGCCATTCAGTCTAACGGCGAATACCGATTCTATGAAAAGGTGACCGCACCGGAAGCCAGCTAACGCAAGCCCGCAAAGTACTCCTGCCAGGCTGGAATCATCGCCCGGCAGGGGATACCCTTGCAGCCTTATATTCGATTGTTACGGCTGCGCGCAATTTGAACTCATTCACCTCTCACTCTTCCGAAACTACCCAAAACCAGTATTTACAGGAGGTTTTCACCCCCGGAATCGGACTCGCGAACTGTCACCTGCAAACCATTTTCCCGGTATTTCATCGCTCAAAACCCTGGGTACGCACCCAGGCTCAGTGGCTGGAAACACCCGATGGGGATCGTATTGCACTGCACACCCCGGTGCGCCTCGAAGATGATGCTGGTCGCCCCATCGTTTTAGTTCTGCACGGCCTGGAAGGTTCAGTGGAATCGCCTTACGTACAAGGCTTGATGCCCGCGCTCATGTCTGCCGGTTTTCAGGTCGCGGTCATGCATTTTCGCGGTTGTGGCGGTATTCCAAATCTATTACCCAGGGCCTATCACAGTGGAGACAGTGAAGACCCGCGCTGGCTGGCAGGCCGGTTAAAGGCGCATTACCCGAATACGCCACTCATGGCGGTCGGGTATTCACTGGGGGGCAATGTACTGCTGAAATGGCTGGGTGAAGATGGGGATCAAAGCCCGTTAGCTGCGGCGGTCTCTGTTTCCGCACCGCTGGACCTGCACCTTTCCAGCAAACAGATGAATACCGGCTTCTCAAAGGTCTATCAGAAGCATCTGCTCGATAGCCTTAAAAAGAGCCTCGGGCGCAAGACACAGGACCCGAAATTGGCGCGGCAGATGCCCCCGCTCAATCATCCGCGCGCGTTCAGTAATTTCCGCCATTTCGACGACCACTTTACCGCGCCACTACACGGTTTCAGGGGTGTTGATGACTATTACACGCGGGCCTCGAGTCGCCCGCATCTGAACAAAATCGCACGGCCCACTTGCCTGATCCATGCACTCGACGACCCGTTTGTATCGCCGGAAGCGGTTCCTTCCGATTCCGACGTCAGTGCTTCGGTCACACTGGCGATCAGCAAACGGGGAGGGCATGTGGGATTTGTCAGCGGAAGCCTGTGGAAACCCAGATACTGGCTGGAGTCGGCTATTCCCGCCTTTCTCAAATCGCAAACCGCGGGCACTTCCCACAAAGTTTGACTTTCCAGACCCATTCCCCTAATTTCGCCCCCGCGATACGAGGTGCCTTCTGCTGCCTTGCCCATATGGGCTCGGTTATTGGCTGAGAAGGTTAAACGGGAAGTCCGGAAATCCGGCGCTGCCCCCGCAACGGTGATCTGCTCTGTGCCTGAATAGGCGAGCGGTAAGCCCGATACCGGCCTCAGATCGAATCACGATGGAGCGGAGGGCTACCATCCTGCAATACGACCTCCCGCGCCTTGCGCGCACCGCATTGCTTCGCCTCCCTCGATCCCATGTGCATTTGTCCTTAGGGGTTGAACCTTGAATAAGATTCTTTTGAGCTGGGCCATCACATCGGCTGCCAGCGTACCGGCTTTCGCCAATACCATCGATTCCCGATCTGTGTCTGAGAGCGCGATTCCCGACCTCGAGACCATCATCGTCGTCAGTAGCCGCCAGGGCGAGCCACTGCGACGGGTTGCCACTTCCGTCGCCATACTGGATGAGAACGATATCAAGGCGCGCGGCTTCGTGTCGCTTGCGGACGTACTGCGCAGCGCACCGTCTGTGGCAGTATCCAATTCTGGCGGTATGGGTAAGGTGACCACTTTGCGCGTGCGCGGCGAAGACGGTTTCCGAACCCTGGTGCGAATCGATGGTGTGGATATTTCCGATCCTACCAGTACCCAGGGTGGGGCCCATATTCAGCATATTCTGACCAGTGATCTGGCTCGTGTGGAGCTGCTGCGCGGCCCGCAGGGGATGCTCTACGGCGCAGATGCCGGCGGTGTCGTCGATATTTCAACTCGCCGTGTATCGAACGGGCACCAGATCAATATGAGTGCTGAAGGCGGTCGCTTCGATTCAAGACGCTACAACGCCAGCGCCGGTGGCAGCACCGAGACCTTCGACTACTTCTTATCTGCCGCCAAGGCGCACACCGCCGGATTCAATACCAGCGTCAACGACACCGAGCTGCAGGACGACGATGGCTACAACAATGAGACGCTGCACGGCCGCGCTGGCTGGAATATTTCCGAGCAATGGCGCCTGGACGCGGTAGTACGGGATGTGGATGCCACCAGTGAATACGACCGCTGTGGCTGGCCGGTAACGCAGGATGTGTGCTCCGACACGTTCGGCCAGCAAAATGCCCGCGTCAGCCTTGCTCGCAACGGTGAAAACGGCCAGCAGGAACTTTCCTATTCCCGCGCTGAACTGACTCGCACCAGCTATGCAGCCGGTATTGCTTCCTACGATACCGAGGGCGAAATCCAAAAGCTAAATCTGAATGGCAACGTCGACCTGAGTGGCAACCAGGCGGTGATCTATGGTCTGGAACGCCGCGAAGACTCGGTGCGCGATATGAGCCGCGATCAGTGGGCGGCTTATTCTGAATACCAGGGCAGTTACGCGGAGCAACTATTTTTTACCCTCGGCCTGCGCCACGACGATAATACGGATTTCGGCAGCCACAACAGTTTCCGAGCCAGTACCGCTTACCTGATCGATCAGGTTGCAAACGGGGCGATCAAACTGAAAGCCAGCTACGGTACCGGCTTCCGTGCACCGAGCCTGTTTGAGATTGACTACAACCGCTCGCAAAACAATCCGTTGCTGACAGCACTTACTCCAGAAGAAAGCCGTGGTATAGATCTGGGTATCGAATACTTTGGGGAGAATGCGCTGCATCTGGAACTGGTTCTTTTCGACCAGATCATTGACAACGAAATCGAATTTGACCTGAGCGACTACACCTATCGTCAGTACGGCAGTGAAAGTCAGTCCCGCGGTGTGGAGCTTGTTGCCAATGTACAGGTCTCCGAAACTCTGCAGCTTTCCGCCAACTATACCTACACCGACACAGAAACCGTCGACGACGCTCCGCGCCCGCGCCGTCCAAAGCAACTGGGCAATCTAGGGGTCCGCTACCAGCCAATCCGTGCACTCAGCGTTGCGGTAAACCTACGCTCCAGTGCCGACGGTGTGGATATCGACGGTTCCGGCATGGATGATTATCAGGTACTGGATGCCAGTGTGCGCTATGCGTTGAACGATGCCGCCACGGTCTATTTGCGGGGCGAAAACCTCACCGATAAAGACTATGTGGAGATTGCCGGCTTCAACACCGCCGGTGCCGCGGCTTATGCCGGTGTAGAATTCAGCTTCTAAACCCGCGTTTGCCCTATTAGACCGAAAGAGGTGGCCATGTCGGACGACCAGCAAAAGAAAAATGCACGGCACAAAGCGGCCATGCAGAAACAGAAAGCCAAGGTGGATGCCCATATCGCCGCGGCAGACACCGAGCGCGGTGTCGCGGTTCTGCTGACCGGCAATGGCAAGGGAAAGTCCAGCTCGGCATTCGGCATGGTCATACGCGCACTCGGTTACGGCCACAAAGTGGGCGTTGTGCAGTTTATCAAGGGCGCGCAACTTTCCGGTGAAGAGCTTTATATCAAGAATCAGTGCCCACAGGTCAGGCTGTATCAGATGGGCACCGGTTTTACCTGGAACACCCAGGATCGCACCGGCGATATGGTAGAAGCGGAAAAAACCTGGGTGGAAGCGGTAACCATGCTCACGGACGCCAGCTATGACCTGGTGGTGCTCGACGAACTGACCTATATGCTCGCCTATAAATACCTGGACCAACAGAAAGTACTAAATGCAATCACACAGCGACCGCCGGAGCAGAGTGTGATTGTCACCGGTCGCGGTGGCGGCAGCGCACTGCAGGGCGTGATGGATACGGTTTCCGAAGTGAAAGATGTGAAACACGCGTTCAATGCAGGGATCAAAGCCCGCAAAGGCGTGGACTTCTAGCGGGCGAAACACCATGCCAGTAGTAATGGTGCAGGGCACCACATCCGATGCAGGTAAAAGTACACTCGTTGCGGCACTAGGACGCTACTTTGCCCGGCGTGGCGTGCGGGTTGCTCCCTTCAAACCGCAAAATATGGCGCTCAACAGTGCGGTAACCATCGACGATGGCGAGATAGGCCGCGCTCAGGCGTTGCAGGCGCAGGCCTGTAACCTGGAACCGCATACCGATATGAATCCGGTACTGCTTAAGCCCGCGTCCGATACAGGTGCCCAGGTCATCATTCAGGGCAGGGCGATCGGCAATATGCAGGCGCTGGATTACCACCAATATAAATCCACCGCACAGGCTGCCGTACTTGACTCATTCAACCGGCTGCGCACTCAGTACGACCTGGTACTGGTGGAAGGCGCGGGCAGTCCCGCTGAAATCAATCTGCGTGAAAACGATATCGCCAATATGGGTTTCGCCGAAGCGGTAGACTGCCCGGTGATATTGATCGCCGATATCGACCGAGGCGGTGTTTTTGCTCATCTCGTTGGCACCCTTCAATTACTCTCCGAGTCTGAACGTAACCGGGTAATTGGCTTTGTTATCAACCGGTTTCGCGGAGATATCAGGTTGCTGGAATCCGGGCTCGAGTGGCTCGAAGACTACACGGGCAAGCCAGTACTTGGCGTATTGCCCTATTTGCACGACCTCTATCTCGACGCGGAAGATGCCATTAGCACACAGCAGGTCAACGCCGCCGGTAAACTGAAAGTTGTGGTACCAGTACTGCCGCATATCAGCAACCACACAGATTTCGATGCGTTGCGATTGCATCCGGACGTGGACCTTGAATTTGTCAGTGTCCGGAAGCCGGTTCCCGCCTGCGACCTGATCATTCTTCCCGGCAGTAAAAACGTGCGCGCGGATCTCGCGCACCTGAAAGTGAATAACTGGGCACAACAACTGGATCGCCACCTGCGCTACGGAGGAAAAATCATCGGTATTTGTGCCGGGCTGCAGATGCTCGGAACCTCGGTGCAGGATCCAGATGGGGTTGAAGGCGAGCCGGGTGCTGAAGCGGGCTTTGCTTATCTGGACTTTGATACCCGGTTAAATTCCCGGAAAGCGCTGGAAAACGTGCGCGGAATTCTCACTTTGAATACCTTAGCGTGTGAGGTACCGGTGCAGGGCTACGAGATCCACTGCGGCATTTCCCGGGGGCCGGCACTGGACCGGCCCGCGGCTCAATTGACTTGCGCCAGTGGCCAAAAGCGATCGGATGGCGCCGTCGATGCGGACGGGCAGATACTCGCCACCTATATTCACGGACTGTTTGATTCTGCTGCGGCACAACGGGCGCTACTGGAGTGGGCCGGACTCGAGCAGGCCAGTGCACTGGATTTGCAGGGGCACCGGGAACAACAACTGGATCGACTTGCAGACACCGTTGGCGAATACATGAATGGCGCCTGGCTTCAGCAGTTTGAGGGCCAGCAATGACACTGCAACGCCGCCACGCCCTGAACCTCGCCTGGTGGCTACTGCCAATGCTACTGGTGGCCAGCTTTATCTCCGCGATCGTCATAGGTGCGGTATCGCTTTCACTGACACAAGTAGCCAGTGCGCTGACGGGGCTTGGCGAAGCGGGGCTCGCGGCGGATATCGTACAGGCTATCCGCCTGCCTCGGGCTCTGCTTGCCACCGCGGTCGGCGCGGTGCTGGCAATTTGCGGCGCGATGCTACAAGGGTTGTTTCGCAACCCGCTGGCCGACCCGTCACTGATCGGAGTCACCGCAGGGGCGTCCTTTGGCGCGAGCCTCGCAATCCTGTTTGGCGCACAGGTCGCGTCAATATTTGGCAGTCTACCGGTTGTCTCTATCGCCGCTTTTTGTGGTGGTCTGGTGGCGGTGGGGCTGGTGTATCAAGTAGCGAGAGGGGTTAGCGGCACATCGGTAGCCACCATGCTGTTAATGGGTATTGCAGTAACCGCACTCTCTGCCAGCCTGACCGGGCTGATGGAATACTTTGCCGATAGCGAGATGCTGCGCCGAATCAGCCTGTGGCGAATGGGCGGCTTGGAAGCGGCCAGTTATGCCCGTGCCGCGCTGATTTTCTCTGTATTGACCGTACTGGTTGCCACCATGATGCGGTTCGGCGCATCGCTCAATGTGCTGCTGTTGGGCGAATCACAGGCCCGCCATCTTGGGGTCGATGTGGAGAAGACCAAGACCTGGCTGATCGTGCTCGCCGCCGCCGGTGTCGGCACCTCCGTTGCCGTCGCGGGCAGCATCGCGTTTGTCGGTCTGGTGGTCCCGCATATGGTTCGGCTGTGGGTTGGACCGGATCACCGGCAGCTGCTTCCGCTTTGCGCACTGGGTGGCGCGAGCCTGTTGCTGATTTCCGATACCCTCGCGCGATCCATTATCCCGCCGGTAGAAATTCCCGTGGGCCTAATTACCGCATTGATTGGAGTGCCATTCTTCGTGTCGCTGCTGAAGCGGAACAGGGAGTCGCTCTGATGGCCCTGTTGCTGCAGACACACAGCGTCACGGTTTGCGCCGACCAGCGCACCTTGGTGAGTGACATCGACCTGGAAATCCGGCCTGGCGAGCTCTTATGCGTGATCGGTCCCAATGGTGCCGGTAAATCCACCCTGTTGCGTGCGATCTGTGGGGAAGCGCCGCTGGCGCGCGGACAAGTCCTGTTCAAAGGCGCGCAAATTCAGAGTCTTTCTCCCGGGGCGCGGGCCAGCCAGCTCGCGGTGTTACCCCAACACAACCCACTTTCCTTTGCATTCACTGGCCTGGAACTGGTCGCCCTGAGCCGCAACCCGCACGCGACCGGTATCGCTCGCGACCGGGAAATCTGTATGGAGGCGATGTCCACCCTCGATGTCACTCACCTGGCCGGGCGGCTTTATCCGACACTTTCCGGTGGCGAACAACAGCGCCTGCAGCTGGCCCGGGTGATGGCGCAGATCTGGTGCGCAGAAGAGGTCGGCGACCGGTTGCTACTTCTGGATGAGCCAGCGACAAGCCTTGATATCGCCCACCAGTACGAAATGATGAAAGCCGTGAAGGCTTTTTCCCGTCGAGGGGTGGCGGTAATAATGACGGTACACGATCTGGCCCTGGCCAGTGGATACAGCGACCGCATCCTCGCGCTCAAACAGGGCCGTCGTATGGCCTACGGGGATGCACAAACGGTGCTTTCCGCCGATACCTTATCGGAGCTCTATGGCTACGCGGTAACCGTCGTAGCGCACCCGTTAACCGGCAAGCCACTGGTGTTAGCCAATGAGTGATTTTTCTACGGAATATGTGTTCAGGGAGAGGAGATGGGGGGCTCTCAACACGCTTGCCGTCGCCATCTTGACGTTTTTACTGTGTGTCAATGCGACCAGTGCCACGCAACCGATACGTATCCAGGACTCTCAGGGACACTGGATAACGCTGTCGACTCCTGCCACACGGGTAGTCGCACTGGCGCCCCACATCGTTGAAAATATTTACAGCGCTGGCGCGGGCGGCCGATTGATTGGTGCGATCAGTCACAGCGATTTTCCAGAAGCCGCGCAGCGGCTACCCGAGGTTGGGAATTACAATTCGGTCAGTTACGAAACGCTTATCGCACTCGAGCCCGATCTGGTTATCGCCTGGGGTTCTGGAAACGGGCAAGAGACCATTCAAAAACTCAGAGCGCTTGGCCTCCGGGTATTCGTTACCGAGTCACGCACACTGGACGATATTCCACGAAATGTTCGGCTGTTTGGCGCACTTGCAGGCACACGGGAACACGCCGACCGCGCCGCGGACAAGTGGCAGGAACGGCTGCGGTCACTCCGGGAGGCCAACGAGACACTGCCCGCAGTCACGGTACTGTACCAGGTATGGAATGACCCCCTGCAGACCCTCAATGGCGATCACCTGATCAGTGACGTGATCAATGCCTGCGGCGGGCGCAATGCCTTTGCCGACGCAGCGGTACTGGCCCCAAAAATCAGTATTGAATCGGTACTGGAGAGAGACCCCGAAGTCATCATCGCCAGCGGGATGGGCGAATCCCGCCCGCCCTGGCTGAATGATTGGCTGGCCTATCCAGGATTACGAGCGGTCAAAAATGAAAATCTCGTCCACGTACATCCCGACCTGATCCAGCGGCATACCTTTCGTATTCTCGAAGGTATGGAGCGGGTATGCCGCAGTCTCGCATCGGCGCGATCAAAACGCGCGCCGATTGACTGACGCCGAACACTGCACTCCATTCATCCCCACTCATCGCCTGCTCGCAGTTCATTGTCCCACGGCCAACGGGTTCGTCCGCCACTGTGCGTGAACGATATGCCGACACCTCGCTTTCAATCTCTCAACCACTGACCGCGCTCAGTCGAGTGATATCTCGGACAAAGCGTGCAGTAAACCCTGGAACCCCTACTTGAGCGATCGCTCAAATAACGCTACATTCAGCGCTGTATTAGCGCTCTCAATCCTGAAATTTGTCGTACAAGGACACCTGATGAAATCATTCTTTACCGCACTCGTCTTATTTCTCGGCATCGCATCCAGTGTATTCGCCCACGCAAAAGAACCATTTACCGAGCAGCGCTTCAATGAGCTGAAAAACGCCGGCGATGTGGTACTGGTAGATGTGTTCGCCCAGTGGTGTCCGACCTGCGCGAAGCAGCAAACGGTCTCGATTAACTGGACACTTCGGCAATAGTACTAGAGGCGAAAACGCCGGCGCTACCGGCCAGTTTCTGGTTGGCGCTCTTCTGGGCCTGGTGTGGCTACCGTGTGTAGGGCCGACGCTGGGAGCAGCAATTGCACTGGCATCGGTAGGTCAGCAGATACCCATGGCTTTTGTGGTCATGTTTGCATTTGGCGTTGGAACCGCCTCCGCGCTTTTAGCCGCAGCAATCGTTTCCGGGCGACTGCTGGAGCGCTGGCGCGGAAACATTATGACCAGTGCGGACCGGGGAAAAAAAATACTGGGAGCCCTATTACTCATTTTGGGGATGATGGTGCTGACTGGACTCGACAAGGTACTGGAGGCCTTTGCGCTCGGCATTCTGCCGGACTGGGCCCTAACTCTATAACCAATGGCGCTGCATGAGGGTACTGACTGAAGCGCCAATCTCCATCCAAGAAACCACGTGGTAACCATGAAAATAGTTCGATTGATTGGCCAAATCTTCATCGCATGCCTGATTGTCCTTTCGCACGCGGTAGGCGCTCAGGAAGAGCGCGGTGCCGAGGAAAAAGCTTCTGTGCGGAAACTCCCAAAAGTCATCATCTTTGATGTCAATGAAACGCTACTGGATCTGGAATCCATGCGCGCATCGGTGGGCAAGGCATTGGGGAATAGGGAAGAGCTGCTGCCGTTGTGGTTTTCCACCATGCTCCATAACTCTCTGGTGACAACCGTGACCGGCGATTATCAGGATTTCGGCAAAATAGGGGTGGCATCACTCCTGATGGTGGCGGAAAACAACGGTATCGCACTTTCCGAAGCGCAGGCCAGGGAAGCTATCGTTCCTCCTCTATTGAGTCTGCCCCCGCATACCGATGTGGTTCCAGGCCTGACCGAATTGACGAAGCAGGGGTTCAAAATTGTCAGCCTGACAAACTCGTCAAATTCGGGCGTTAAAACGCAGTTTGAAAATGCAGAGCTGGCGGACTTTTTCACGGAGCGCTACAGCATCGAAGACATTCAGATCTACAAGCCCGATCTCCGCGCCTACCGGTGGGCACTGGCACAGCTGAAGGTAGCACCGGAAGACGCCTTGATGGTTGCGGCCCATGGTTGGGATGTGGCCGGCGCGAAAGCGGCGGGGTTGCAAACTGCGTTTATCACACGGCCCGGCAAAGCCCTATACCCGCTGGCTCCTGCCCCGGATTATGTGGTCGAGAGCGTAACCGAGCTCGCAGATATCCTGCAGCGCACCAAGTATTCGCAACCAGTCCGCTGATTGCAGGCAAACGGCAATAGTGGCCTCGCCGACGTGAAGCGCAGTGGCCGCAATCTTATCGCTGTTTGCGAAAGTTGCGTTCCTGCTGCTCCTGACGGGATTTCTCCTCAAACGAGAGCTCCGCAGTGGGGCGCAAAAGTAGTCTCTTCAACCCAATCGGATCGCCACTCACTTCACAGTAGCCGTAACTGCCGTCTTCAATTTTATCCAGCGAGCGCTGTACCTTACGCAACAGGAAGTATTTGCGCTCGGTGAACCGGAGACTCTGTCGGTTTTCTTCCTCGGCGACTGCACGGTCCAATTCATCCGCCGCTTGTAGGTCCGCCGTGGCAATTGTCTCGCGTACGGCTTCGATTTCTGCGCGCGTTTCCTCTTGAAGCTGCCGCAATCGATGCTTGAAAAATTCCAACTGCTGAGCGTTCATGTAGTCAGCTGCTGGCATATTCAGGAGTTCTTGTTCGGAGATTAAAGACATAGGGGCTTAGCGTCACTGCTGTTGATTATACTGGCACTCGAATGATATGGTGTAACATCAATGTTTCGCAAGCGTTCTATGTCATGGATCCGGTCCCGGATGCTCGGCACAGAAGCGCCCTGGCGCAGACAATCCAACCCGAGGCCGACAAAAGTGACCACAAAGCGAAAGCTGTTCCTTTTTCCCATGCTTCTTATGGCGTTTACCGCTCACGCGCAGCACACTGCACACGTGCACGGCGAGGCGCTGCTGACGATCGCCACCAGTGATGAAACTCTGCAGATTGAATTTGAATCCCCGGGAGCCAATCTGGTGGGTTTTGAACACAAACCTGAAAACCCGGATGAATTCCAAGCCCTGGCGGTAGCCACTAAGCAGCTGGCGATCCCAGCACAGCTATTGCGTTTTAGTGGGACAGAGTGCCAGCTACAAGACACCGATGTCACGCCCCCACATGGCGAGCGGGATCACGGGAGCGGCGAGCATGGTGAGGCTCATCATGAGCACGACGGACATGGCGCGCACGAGGCGCACGCGCATCACGCGGTGCACTCCGAACACTCGAGCTTCCGCGCCACGTATCTTTTTCGCTGTAAAAATCTGAACGCGCTCGAGAGCATTTACGTTACTTTGTTTGACCAGTTCCCCAATATCCACAAAATTGAAGTACAGTGGCTCACTGCCACCCGCCAGGGGGCCGTCGCTCTGACCGCGAAAAACCGAACCCTGAAACTGAAGTAATCGATGAACGTGTCCCAAATCAAACGCACACTCGGAGCCGCCGAGGACGCCTGTCGGGCTACAGGTGCACGACTCACCGAGAAGCGCAAGAATGTGCTCGCAGTACTGCTGCGAGCCAGAAAACCGCTTTCTGCGTACGATATCGTCGATCAATATCTTCGGGATTACGCTGAGCCAATTCCGGCAATGTCCGTCTACCGTATGCTGAATTTTCTGGCGAAAGAAAACCTCGCACACAAACTCAATTCCGAAAACAAATACCTCGCCTGCGCCCATATCAATTGTAAACACCACCATGGAACACCCCAGTTTCTGATTTGCGGAAGCTGCAACAAGGTCATTGAGATCGCCATTAGCCCTGAAGTCATTTCCGCCCTGACTGATGCGGTAAAAGGGGCCGGGTTTCGATTGCAATCCACTCAGCTGGAGCTCGATTGCCTGTGCGACGATTGTGCCCAGATAGCCACCACTTCAGGCTCGTGAAATGATCCAACAGGTCCCAACCAATGTAATCACCGGCTTCCTGGGTGTCGGGAAAACCACAGCCATTCAGTACCTACTGGCAAGCAAGCCCACCAACGAACGCTGGGCGGTACTGGTCAACGAATTTGGCGAGGTCGGCGTCGATGGCGCGCTGTTTGGCCCGGAGAGGGATAGCGAAGTATTTATTCGCGAGGTGCCCGGTGGTTGCATGTGTTGCGCCGCAGGCTTACCCATGCAGGTCGCATTAAACCAACTACTCACCAAAGCGCGCCCCCACCGGCTTCTGATCGAACCCACCGGACTGGGTCATCCGCGGGAAGTACTGGAAACACTGTCTGACGGCGTTCGCAATGGTGTATTGGACCTGCGCGCAACACTCACACTGGTCGATGCACGCTGCGTCATGAATGAACGCTATTTGCGCAGTGATACATTTCGCCAGCAAATTGAGGTCGCCGACTTGGTGGTCGCCAATAAATCCGACCTCTACGGGTCGGAAGACCTTGAAAACCTTCGGCGCTATCTCGCCTTCCTGCCCGGCGAGTCCGACAAACCATTGCAAACCGTGGAGCAGGGCAGGATACAGCCCGAATGGCTGCAGGCACCGAGCATGTTTCAACTCCCGGAGAAGCACGCCCATCATCACACCCCTGTGCTGGCAGAAGACGAGCCGCTACCGGCCTGTGGCTATCAGAGGGCCGAAAACAGCGGCGAGGGGTACCACAGCTGTGGTTGGCGCTTCGATGCCACACTTCTGTTCGATTATGACAAATTGTTCTCGCTGATCAGTGGTACAGAGTGTGAGCGCCTAAAAGGTGTTTTTATTGCCGAGCAGGGGGTCTTCGGGTTTAACAAGGCCGGCGATGTATTAACGGTGATTGAGCTGGATGACGCGCTCGAAAGCCGCGTGGAGTTGATTAACGCCGAGCCACTCGACTGGGACGCCACTGAAGCAAGCTGGTTGGCAGCCAAAGCAAGCTCGAGTGCGAGCGACGGTTAATTTCCCTGCGAACAAGTACCGCTGAAAATTTCGACCCGCCAGCCAAAAGCCGAACATCGCAATGCTATCCATGTAAAAGTCAGGGTAAAGCGCCATGTTTTCACGATAAATCAACATATTACACGGTTGCCCTCCGGTGACATATTGATATGATGTAACGTCGATGTGATACGGCTGGAAACCAATCAATGAAGCTGAAACTTGTCGCCCGCCTCTCAGTGGCGCTCCTTGTACTCTCTCCCGCAGCCCTGACTCAGGCCGCTGATCCCCTGAACGTAACCGGCGATAAGTTTCGTCAGCTAGACGAGTTGCTGCCAACCGCAAATGTCTACCGCAATGCCGGTGGGGAACCCGGACAGGCATACTGGCAACAGCAGGTGGATTACCGCATTGATGCCCGCCTAGACGAAGACAAGCGCGCTCTCAACGCCAGCCAGACCATCACCTATTCCAACAACTCGCCAGATACGCTCAAATTTCTTTGGTTTCAGCTGGACCAGAACCGGTTCCGCCTGGATTCAATGGCGGAAACCACGCTCGCGTTCGGCGGGCTGGGTAATCGAGGGCCCGGTACCCGCTCAGAGTCGCCCGAAGCGCCCGCGGGAATTACTTTTGGGGAACTGCGCCGGCAACAGTGGCTTGCCGATAACGAAGTCGGCTACACCATCCGCAACGTGAAAGATGCCAATGGCAACTCTCTGCGCACCACCATTGTCGGCACCAATATGCGCGTCGACCTGGCACAACCGCTGAAGCCCGGTGAACAGCTCACCTTCAGCATGGATTTCGCCTTCAATATCGTGGAAGAAGATGCGGTGTCCGCCCGCTCCGGCTACGAGCACTTCCCGGACGATGCCCGAGACGGGGGCAACGATATCTTCCTGCTGGCACAGTGGTTCCCACGCTTACACGCCTACACCGATTACGAAGCCTGGACCAACAAGGAGTTTCTCGGACGCGGGGAATTCACCCTCGAATTCGGCAATTACGAAGTCAATCTGACCGTGCCGGCGGATCATATCGTATCGTCCACCGGAAGCCTGCAAAACCCCGAAGAAGTGCTGACAAAAACACAGCGCGATCGGTTGGAGAAGGCGCGCAATGCCAAGCGTCCGGTATTTATTGTCACCGAAGAGGAAGCACTGGAAAACGAGAAAGAAGGCACTCGTAAAACCAAAACCTGGCAGTTCAAGGCAGACAATGTGCGCGATTTTGCCTGGGCTTCATCACGTAAATTCATGTGGGATGCCCGCGGCTATCAGCAGGGTGGCGACATCATGCCCGAGGTGATGGCGATGTCTTTCTACCCGAAAGAGGGCGGTGAACTCTGGAAAAAGTACTCCACCGAGTCCGTAATCCACACCATGGAGGTCTACTCGCGCTTTTCCTTCGACTACCCGTATCCGGTTGCACAGAGCGTAAATGGTCCTGTGGGCGGCATGGAATACCCCATGATCACCTTTAACGGCCCGCGCACTACCCTGCACGAAGACGGCAGCCGCACCTGGACTCAAGCCGAGAAACGTTTCCTGATCGGTGTCGTCATCCACGAGATCGGCCACATCTACTTCCCGATGATCGTCAACTCCGATGAACGTCAGTGGACCTGGATGGACGAGGGCCTGAACAGCTTCCTCGACGGCGTCGCCGGCCGCGAGTGGGACCCGGAAATGCCATGGGGCGTAGAACCCCGGGATATCGTCGACTACATGAAGTCCGATATTCAGGTACCGATCATGACCCAGTCAGACTCCGTACTGCGTCTGGGACCGAACGCCTACACCAAACCTGCCGCTGCCCTGAATATCCTGCGTGAAGTCATTCTCGGAAGAGAACTGTTCGATTACGCCTTCAAGGAGTATGCGACCCGCTGGCAGTACAAACGTCCGACACCGGCCGATTTCTTCCGCACCATGGAAGAAGCCAGCGGCGTGGATCTGGACTGGTTCTGGCGCGGCTGGTTTTACACCACAGATCATGTCGATATCAGTATCGACAACGTGCAACAACTGCGTCTCGACACCCTGAACCCGGATATCGATTTTGAACGCCGCCGTCAGGAAGAGGCGGACAAACCGCAGCCATTGTTTGAAAAGCGCGAGCGCGATGCCGGCAATAAAACCTGGCTGGAAAGAAATAAAGACATCCGGGATTTCTACGACGAGAATGATCGTTTCACCGTCACCAACAAAGAACGCAACGAATACGCGCAGTTGCTCGCCGATCTGGAGCCCTGGGAACGGGACGTATTGAAGCGGGCACTGGACGAAGACAAAAATTACTACGTAATGGACTTCTCCAACCTGGGTGGCCTGGTCATGCCGATCTTGCTTCAGCTCACGTTCGAAGATGGTAGTGTGGAAGAACGCTATATTCCCGCAGAAATCTGGCGCCGCTCTCCAGATGCCGTATCGAAACTGGTAGTGACGGATAAAGTTCTTGAGCAAGTAGTGGTTGATCCGCGCTGGGAAACCGCTGATGTCAACAACGATAACAATCACTTCCCCCGTAGGATCAACAAGTCGCGCCTGCAAATTTACAAGGAAGAAAAGCGCACTGACCCGGTCTATCGGGACATCATGCACGACTCGAAAACAAAGAAAGAGGAGCCCAAACCGGGCTTCCACAAAAAGTAAACGGGGAGTAGGGCACCATGCGGAAACTGATCTTTCTCTTTACCATGTTGATAGCCTGCACAGCGCAGGCTCATCAGATGAAAACCGCCATTACCAGAGTGGTTTTCAGCGACCAGACTCAGAATGTTGAAATCATGCACCGGTTTTACGTGCACGATGCGGAACATGCGCTAAGCGAACTGCTCGGAAAACAGGTATACCTTTCAGAGAACAAAGAAGCGCAGGCGCAGTTCGCGCGGTATATTACTGCGCACTTCCGCATGGGCGTGACGGAAGGGACTTCACTGCCCCTGACGACCATTGGTGAGGAAGTGGATGGAAAATTTATATGGGTATATCAGGAAGTACCGCGCCCAGACAACGTCTCGGAGCTCTGGTTTGCATTTGACGCACTGCAGGAGCGGTGGCCTGACCAGGTAAATCAGATAAATGTCGAGGGATTGGGCAAGGTGCGATCCCTGATTTTTGATCGCCACAGCAGATGGCAATCGCTCAACTACTGATGAGTGCGCACACCATTATTCAAAGTGCGTCAGTGAAATCTCGCTGATGCCCGTAACAACTTCTATATCGGAGAACAACATGCGTAAATCCCTGCTCGCGGTTGCAATCGTGGCGATGACAGCCTGCTCAGAGTCACCTGAATCTGTCGTCGACAAAGAGAAACAGGTCACAGCTGGGGAGAACGCCCAGGTTACTGCGGAATCCTCCGCCACTTCCAATGAGAACAACCCGCTGCTGAAGGCAAGTACACTTCAGTATCAGGCCCCCGATTTCAGTAAAATCAAGGATGAGCACTTCGAGCCGGCATTTGAGCAGGGCATGCGTGAGCACCTGCAGGAAATCGAGGCCATCGCAACGAACGCGGACAAAGCGAGTTTCGCCAATACGATCGTTGCCATGGAGAAATCTGGCGCATTGCTGACCCGCACATCACGCGTCTTTTTCAACCTCTCCGGCACTGACAGTAATGAAGCGCGCCGCGCCCTGCAAAGCAAGCTTGCGCCGAAACTTGCCGCCCACTGGGACAGCATCTATCTGAACGATGACCTGTTCGCCCGTGTTTCATCCCTGTACGAGCAGCGTGTTGCACTGGAGATGGATCCAGAGTCCGAACGTCTGCTCGAAGTGTACTACGACAACTTTGTGAAGGCCGGTGCAAAACTGTCTGCAGATGAAAAAGAAACACTACGCGCGCTTAATGAAGAGCATTCCAGCCTTACCACTAAATTCAGCCAGAACCTGCTGAAGATCACCAAAGAAATCGCAGTGGTCGTCGACGACAAGGCGGAGCTTGAGGGGCTTTCCGAAAGCGCGATCAAGGCTGCCTCCCAGGCCGCGGCAGATGCCGGGCACGAAGGTAAGTACCTGATCAACATCACCAACACGACCCGTCAACCGGTCCTCACATCGCTGAAAAACCGTGAGCTGCGTCAGCGCATCTGGGAAGCGTCGGCCAATCGCGGAACTTCCGGGGAGTTGGATAATCGCCCGATCGTCCAGCGCCTGGTTCAGATCCGTGCACAGAAGGCCAAACTGCTCGGCTATGACAACTGGGCGGAATATCAGCTGGTAAACACCATGGCTGAAAAGCCCGAAAGTGTGCTGAATATGCTGAGCTCCATGGTCCCGGCAGTCGTCCGCAATACCAAAGCGGAACAAGCCGATATTCAAGCGATGATCGAGCGTGAAGGCGGCGAGTTTGAAGCTCAACCCTGGGATTGGGCTTACTACGCTGAAAAAGTCCGTCAGGACAAATACGACCTGAATGAACAGGAAGTACGTGAGTACTTTGAGTTTAATCGCGTTCTGAACGACGGCCTTTTCTATACCATGAACCGTCTCTACGGTATCCGTTTCGAAGAGCGCCCGGACCTTCCGGTCTACCATCCCGACGTGAAGGCATATGAACTGTTTGATCACGACGGCAAAAGCCTGGCTATTTTCTATGCGGACTACTTTGCCCGTGATGGCAAACGTGGCGGCGCCTGGATGAGTTCTTTTGTTGGCCAGTCCGGCCTGCTTGAGCAGAAGCCGGTGGTGGTGAATGTCATGAACATTCCAAAAGGCCCGGAGGGCGAGCCCACGCTGGTGAGCTATGACCACGTGACTACCATGTTCCACGAATTGGGTCATGGTCTCCACGGCATGTTCTCCAATGTCCGTTACCCCAGCCTGGCTGGCACCAGCGTATCCCGCGATTTCGTCGAGTTCCCGTCAACCTTTGAGGAGGACTGGGCTGGACTGCCGGAAGTACTTGAAAATTACGCTTACCACTACAAAACCGGCGAACCAATTCCGGCAGAGCTACTGGAGAAGGTGCAGAAAGCCAAAAACTTCAATATGGGCTTCGACACTCTGGAGTATATGTCTGCAGCCTTGCTGGATATGGAATGGCACGCACTGCCAGCGGACGCGGAACTTCAAGACGTAGAAAAGTTCGAGGCAGCGGCACTGAAAAAGCATGGTGTTGACCTGGCCGCAGTACCGCCACGCTACAAGTCCACCTATTTCGCCCATTCTATCGGTGGCGGCTATTCTGCCGGCTATTACGCATACATGTGGAGTGAAATTCTGGCCGCCGATGCCTTCGCGTATATTCGAGAGCGCGGTGGTTTGACGCGTAAGAATGGAGACTGGTACCGCAAGAATATCCTTGAAACCGGAAACTCCCGCCCGCCGATGGAATCCTATGTCAAATTCCGCGGCCAGGAACCCACCACTGAAGCGTTGCTTGAGCGCCGTGGTCTCAATTCAGAAGGCTAACGTGTGCTGAAAGCGCATGTAAAAGCGACGTAAATTGAACCTAAAAAGCGGGCCAATTTGGCCCGCTTTTTTTACCTGCGCTGTAGCGAGGTTTAAATTCGATCTGCAAATGCAAGAGTTTTCGCTAGTCCCACGCCGGAAAAGGGTCGGGCATGGTTCGCCAGACTATCTCGCCAGCTTCCATCTCAAGGTCGTTTAGCAGGCACTGATCCAGCCGTTCTCTGATCCATGCCTCTGGAAGATTCTGGCCGATAAACACCAACTCCTGACGGCGGTCACCGAACGGCTCCTCCCAGTTATCGAGAATATACTGTTGCTGCTCGGTGTTTTCCGGCCATTCGTCCCGCGGTACAGACGCCCAGAAATAGCCGGCCGCGCCGTGCTGGGCGATCCCGCCAGCCTGGCTCCAGGTGCCAGCGTAATGGGGACGGCTGGCCAGCCAGAAATAACCTTTGGAACGCAGCAACTTGCCGCTCAACTGGGGATCGTTAAAGAACTCGAACAGCCGCTGTGGGTGGAAAGGGCGGCGCGCGCGATAGGCGAAACTACTGATACCATATTCTTCGGTTTCCGGGGTGTGCTCGCCACGCATCTCCTTCAGCCAGCCCGGTGCCTGCTGTGCCTGATCGAAGTCGAATTTCCCGGTCATCAGTACTTTTTCGATGGGAACACTACCTTTTTCCATCGGTAGAATTTCTGCCCGGGGGTTGAGGCTGCGCAGAACGGCTTTCAACTCTTCCAGTTGCGTATCGCCAATGAGGTCGATTTTGCTGATCAGTAGAATGTCACAGAACTCAATCTGATCCACCAGCAAATCCGCCACGTTGCGCTCGTCTTCGTCGCCCAGATATTCACCGGCCTCCTTGAGCGACTCTGCCGCATGATAATCCTTGAGGAAATTGGCCCCATCCACCACGGTAACCATGGTATCCAGCCGCGCGACCTCAGACAGGCTCTGTCCGTCTTCGTCGGCAAAGGTAAACGTCTCGGCCACGGGCAGGGGTTCGGAAATTCCAGTGGACTCGATCACCAGACAGTCGAAGCGGCCTTCTTTCGCCAGTTTGGTAACTTCCAGCAGTAGATCTTCGCGCAGGGTACAGCAAATGCAACCATTGCTCATTTCCACCAGCTTTTCTTCTGTACGGTTCAGCTGCACCTCATTGTTCACGAGCGCTGCGTCGATATTGACTTCGCTCATGTCGTTGACGATGACCGCCACACGAAGATCCGCACGATTGTTCAGGATTTGATTCAGGAGGGTCGTTTTTCCGGCGCCGAGAAAACCGGAGAGCACCGTTACAGGTAACTGCGTAGTCATTTAGATAATTCCGAGTATGACAGAATGGAAAGAGTTGGGGTGTTACCCAGCAGAATCGTGGAATTACAGGCTGGGATGTTTTATTTCTTCACTCGCGCGCACGAACCACTCAAGGGTGCGCTGGCGTTGCGCCTCGCCATAAAGCTCAACAAAGCGCTTGGTCATGTAGTCCGACTCGTTCTTGAGTGACTGTATGCGGCTGTTGATAAAAGTTTCCGTCAGCTCCAGACCACAGGTGACGGTAATGCAACGCCGCCACTCTTGATAGTTCTGCGGTATAAAAGACGCTTCCATATCGCTCTTCCTCTTGCTTCTGGTTGACTGCTTAACGGCCGGCGTTAGCCGGCGGTTAAGCAATGGATAAGGTGGTATTTGCTGACTGAAGACTAGCTTGGGCTACCTTCCAGTAATTCCGTCAGGTCCGCTTGTCTGCGCGCACGAGCTGCCTCGTCTGGTCCTTGTGCTTCCTGCGTCAGCAACGCAAGGGCTTCCTGCAAGGGCAGGGTACCCAGATCCTCACCGTCGCGACTGCGAATAGCGATGGTGCCGGTATCACGCTCTCTGGCGCCGGCTACCAAAAGGAATGGCACCCGTTGTAGGGTTTGCTCGCGGATCTTGTAGCCGATCTTTTCGTTGCGCACGTCAGACTCAGCGCGCACCCCGGCTCCACGCAACAGCTTTGCTACGTCTTTCACATAAGTCGCGTGATCCTCGGTAATTGAGAGAACCACTGCTTGCACCGGCGCCAGCCAGGTAGGCAACTTTCCTGCGTGGTGCTCGATCAAAATACCGGTGAAACGTTCAAGTGAGCCGAAGAGGGCACGGTGGAGCATGACCGGACGCTTGCGCTCACCGTCTTCAGCAACATATTCAATGCCGAAACGCTCCGGTAGGTTCATATCTACCTGCAGGGTGCCGCACTGCCAGTCGCGGCCAATGGCATCGCGCAGTACAAACTCGAGTTTTGGCCCATAGAAGGCCCCTTCACCGGGGTTCACCTGATAGGTGAGCCCCATGCTTTCCAGTGAGCGCACCAGTGCGCCCTCAAGCTGATCCCAGGTGGCATCGTCGCCCATACGGTTATCGGGGCGTGTGGAAAGCTTGATCCGCACGTCTTCAAAACCGAATTGGCGGTAAATCTCCAACACGAGGGCAACTACCTCGCGACATTCCTTGTCCATCTGCTGGGGAGTGCAGTAGATATGCGCATCATCCTGGGTAAAGTGGCGCACACGCAGTAATCCGTGTAGCGCACCGGAAGGTTCGTAGCGATGCACCTTGCCGAATTCACACATGCGGATGGGCAGATCGCGATAGCTCTTGAGTCCGTGACGATACAGCAGCACGCTACCCGGGCAATTCATTGGCTTCAGCGCGAGCGCGCGGCCATCTTCCGTCTCCGTGGTGAACATGTGATCGCGGTAGTTCTGCCAGTGGCCGGAAATCTCCCAAAGACTGCGATCCATCACGTCGGGGGAGTTCATCTCTACGTAGCCCGCGTCCTGCTGACAACGACGCATATACGCAATCAGCTGCTGGAACACAGACCAGCCTTTGGGGTGCCAGAATACGGCACCTGGGGCATCGTCATGGAAGTGGAACAGGTCCAGTTCTCGACCAAGTTTGCGGTGATCGCGCTTTTCGGCTTCTTCGATACGCTGGATATAGGACTTGAGCTGTTTCTTGTCGGCCCAGGCGGTGCCGTAGATACGTTGAAGCTGTTCGTTATTGGCATCGCCACGCCAGTAGGCGCCAGACAGTTTGGTCAGTTTGAAGTGCTTCAGAAAGCGTGTGTTCGGCACATGGGGGCCGCGGCACATGTCCACGTACTCCTCATGAAAGTACATGCCCATTTTCTGCTCAGCGGGCATATCCTCAATCAGGCGCAACTTGTAGTCTTCACCGCGCTCCGAAAAGATACCAATGACCTCCTCGCGGGGCAGTACCCGTTTGACCACGTCATAATCCTTGGCGATCAACTCGCGCATGCGCTTCTCGATCGCCGCAAGATCTTCATGGGTAAACGGGCGCTCGAAGGCGATGTCATAGTAGAAACCCTCGTCAATCACAGGGCCGATGACCATTTTCGCACTTGGATAGAGCTGCTTCACTGCGTGCCCAATCAGGTGCGCACAGGAGTGACGGATAATCTCCAGGCCCTCATCATCCTTCGGTGTGATGATCTGGAGCGCCGCATCCTGCTTGATCGGGTCCACAGCGTCGACAAGCTTACCATCCACCTTGCCCGCTAGCGTATTTCTGGCAAGCCCGGGGCCAATGGCGGTCGCGACCTCCAGAACGGTCGTCGAGAGTGGAAAGGCGCGCTGGGACCCGTCCGGGAGTGTTACGAAAATGGTGGATGCGTTTTCAGTTTCAGACACGGATGACATGATTCAGGTTTCCATACGAAAGGGCAAAGCTTATAAGACGCACAAAATGACTGCGTATTAGAGGTTTTTCCCACAGCACTTCTTGAATTTCTTACCGTTACCACAAGGGCAGGGGTCATTGCGCCCAACCTTTGGGGTCGACCGTGTAACGGGCGCTTGAGGTGCACAGCAACTTTCGCTACTGCAGCAACTCGCCGCTTCCCTATCTTGCTCTTTGGTGGAGCGATTGATTTCTCCGAACATAGACCTTTCACTTCTCAGTTGTTGACCTGCACTCGTGGCACAGTTCAAATAGTTTAGAGGGGATTAATCGATACAAGCCTTTCGATCGATCACTACAGCATTGTGTGCATGGAGGCTTTCCTGATGCTCAACTTTGAACCAGTAGTCTTTTACCCAGGTCGACTGCTCCAATACTGCCTTGATTTTTCGCGCCGCATCTTCACAAAACATCAGGTTATTCGCGTTCAGCCGCGCGAATTCCTGTTCATCGCTGCGCTTGACCATGGTCTGGACCGGTGTACCGATCGCTTCCTCGAAACTGAAAATAAGGGATGGTAACGATGGCCAGCTGCTGTCACCCAATGTTAGGTCCAGATAAGCATAAGAGCGCTGGCTATGGGGTGTGGCAACGCTCGCGGCCTGTACCTGCGTCAGCAGTGCCTGTTTCTCAACTTGCGGGGTGGTGAACGCCTCATCAAGGGCGTTTGACAGCAGCTGACGTGAAAGCGCGGCGGAACAGGGACAGGTACTGGAATAGGGAATAGTTACCTGTAACCCATAGTCGTAGACGCCTTTGCAATATTGACCACTGATCGCAACGCGATAGGTCTGGTAGCCGGTCTCGTTACTCAACAGCGAAGTTTTGGGCAGCAGCAGGTCGAAAGCCAGATCAATTTTCGCGCTTTGGCTGATTCCCGACTGAGATTCGACCATTTTCCCCAGAAGTGTATCCAGGCCTTCTTTGTCACAAGTGGTCGCGGCCAGCTCGTTGAGGATCGCATGCAGCCGCGACATATGGATGCCTTTCTCGGCGGCATCGTCGAGGCTGACATACACATTCGCTGTGGCGGCAACCACCTGCTCTTGGCCGCCAGCCAGAGAGAGAGTCAGGGGAACGGCGATACCTTCCATACCAACCCACTGTAACGGGTAGGTACCCGTTTCAATCTGGGTTTTGGCGATATCGGGGAGGGATCCGGTAAACTGCATGTAACTCTTGCCTAAATCTGAAGATTCAAAAGACTCTAAGCCCGTCAACGATGTGTTGAGGGGCCTTGGTGTGCCACCGTTGCTCTATAGGTGTTTGACGCACGGGTTATCAGCGATCAAAAGAAAGGGGCATCGCGACGATCTCAGCTGCGGCAATACCATCGCTGCTGTAGACCTGTCGGCCATTGACCCAGGTGCCAACAATTTGCGAAGAAAAATCGTGTCCCGCAAACGGTGACCAGCCGCAGTGATATAGGGTGTTCTCGTTGGATACCGAGGTAGCGGTGTCTGGATCGACCAGTACCAGGTCGGCAAAGTAGCCTTCGCGGAGGTAACCTCGGCCAATCACGCCATAGCGAATCGCGGGGTTGTGCGCCGTTTTTTCGACAACCTGCGCCACACTCATACGTCCGTGTTTCACGTGGTCCATCAAGGTCAGCAGGGCATGTTGCACCAGGGGCAATCCTGCCGGTGCCTGTTCGTAATCAACCTGCTTTTCCTCCCACGTATGGGGCGCATGGTCGGTAGCAATAATGTCGATCTGATTACTATGTAACGCCTGAATCAAAGCATTGCGATCGCGCTGGCTTTTGATAGATGGATTACATTTGATCAGATTGCCGAGACGCGGGTAATCCTCGTCGGAAAACCACAAGTGATGTACGCAAGCTTCTGCCGTGATTTGCTTGCCCTGAACCGGCCCGGGCTCAAAAAGAGCCAACTCCTTTTCCGTGGTGATATGCAATACATGTAATTGACTACCGTATTTCTTCGCCAAATCAACCGCGTAGGAAGATGACGCAAAACACGCATCGGTATCACGTAGCTTTGGGTGATCTTCGATCGTCAGCACCGATTTAGAGCGCCGCAATACCTCGTGGTTTCGACGAATGATCGGGCTACTTTCACAGTGGGTAACGATCAGCGCTGGCGACTCGCGGAAAATCGTATCCAGCGCCGCAGGGTGCTCTACCAGAAGGTCGCCGGTAGAGGCACCCATAAAGACTTTTACACCACAGTGCCTGACCGGATCGAGCCGCTTGATCTGCTCGAGATTGTCCTCTGTAGCGCCCAGATAGAATGCGAAATTGGCGGCCGAGCTCGTGGCAGCTATCGCGTACTTGTCTTCGAGAGCTTCAATGGTGGTGGTGGCGGGGTTCACATTTGGCATTTCCATATAGCTGGTAATGCCGCCTGCAACCGCTGCTCGGGATTCGCTGGCGATAGTGCCTTTGTGGGTAAGGCCGGGCTCGCGAAAGTGCACCTGGTCGTCGATCATGCCCGGCAGTAGATAGGCCCCGTCTGCGTCGATCACGCGATCGCCGGGCGTTGCGGCGATTTCCGGGCAAATTTTTGCGATCCGCTCGCCAACAATTCGAACATCCGCATCGATCACATCGCCTTCGTTGACCAATCGCGCATGCTTAATCAATGTCGAGGTCATACGGATACAGGATCTCCGGTAACCCAGATTTTTCGCTGCTCCGAATCGACCTGCAGATAAAAACACGACCGCCGGCCGGTATGGCAGGCGGCGCCTTGCTGCTCTACCTGGCAGAGCACCACATCGCCATCGCAATCGAAGGCCATGGAAACCAGGGACTGCACATGGCCACTGGTCTCACCCTTGACCCACAACTGCTCGCGACTCCGTGACCAGTAGGTAACGCGCTGGGTCTCTATGGTGGCAAGCAGGGACTCTTTGTTCATCCAGGCGAACATCAGAACCGTTTTACTCTGCGCATCCTGAGTGATTACCGGGATCAATCCCTGCTCGTTAAATGCCAACTGCTCGATAACATCGTGTAGCGCCAAAGGGGCATCCTCGGGGTGCGTTTCGAGCGCGATAAAATAATCCCGTAGCATTGCCTGTCTCGCTTAACTGTTGCTGGAGGTGGGGCAGGCGCAGTCAGAAGGCTGCTGGCACAGGCGGTAATTCCACAGATGTCCGAATGCAACCAGACTGGCACCGCTAACCGTCAGAAACTTCTCACCCAACTCTCCAGCGGATTCGCCCAGGAGAACTGCGGCGGCGAGTAATATCAGGCCGGCACCACCCAGCACAACAACGCGGTAACGCTTGTGTTGCTTACAGCCCATGGTCAGCGCATATACACTGGTGGGTATTACCGCCAGCACCATCCACAGGTGAAACGCCTCGTTATCCAGGCCCAGTGCCGCCATGCTAGGCACCAGTGCCAATACCAGCGGCAACGCCAGACAGTGGATAGTACACATTGCAGATAGGCCAATGGCGATCTTGTCTGTCGCTGCTGTTGTCGGTTTCATTACTACTTTTTCCTTTTCCCTGACCTGGGCTCAGGTCAAATTCGAGAAATATTTAAATCAATTAGAAAGTGCCGCGCATGCCAAGGCTGAAACTACGGCCCGGAAGCGGGGCGCGGTCTTTCAGGAAGGAGGCATGTACACGGGCTTCTTCATCGGTGAGATTGTGACCTTTCAGGAATACGGTCATGTCACCGAAGTTGCTGGCGAAGGTATAGCCCAGCTCCGCTTCCACCAGGGTGTAGCTATCGGTAGCCGTTTCCAGCTCCGCCACTTTGTCCTGCTCAAAATAGTGGGAGGCGCCGAAGCCAGCTTCCCAACCGTTTTGCGCGTAAGTCAGTTGCCCACCGAGGCGCACTGGAGGAATACGCGGCAGATTACCACCGTCTTTTAGCTTGCCGCGAATACTGTCACCCCACAGGGTCAGGGTGAAGGGCTCTGAGAACTGCCATGCCAGCTGCGCTTCCATACCGTAGAGCACGCTATCCGCTTGCTCGAACACATACACGGGCAGGGCACCGTGGTCGTGGGCATGCTCGTGCTCTTCACCTTCCTCGTGCGCATGCTCTTCGTGATCATGGCCTTCGAAATCTTCACTGGTAAAACCACTATCCCGCTCGTAGTAGAAGTTACCCACTTGGTTGTAGAACAGGTTTACCACCCAGCCGATGTCTCCGGAATGCTTGCGCAAGCTGAGATCGAGGTTGTTGGATACCTCTTCTTGCACATCGCTGCCGTAATCGAAGTGGGGCTCGTCGGTTACATGCAGGTCAAACAATGCACCTACCTCAAAGCTTCCGGTACCGATATGTGGACCGTAGGAAAAGAGTTCTGACGCACTCGGTGCACGCTGAGCGTGGGTCAGAGACAAGCCCGCGTTGTAGTCTGCGGCAAAATCCCACACCACACCTGCGGAAACACTATATGGCGTGAAATCAAGCTCATCGAATACCAGCAGTTCCGCTTCTTCATGCGCGTGCTCTTCGCCTTCGTGTTCTTCCTCGTGCTCATGCTCATGCGCTTCCCAAGGAATAGGATCGGCTTCGATAGAGACCTTCTCTACACGCGCGCCGAGCTGCCACAGGAAATCACCCATGTGCTTTTCCTGCATCAGAGCAATCGCCAGTGTGTCAGTACGACTGGGTGAGGTGAAAGCCTCTTCGCCAACTGCGGCAAAATCGCTCGACTTACCTTCAACTGAGACAGCACCGCGCCAGCCAGCCATTTCCTGTAGCAAGAGGTCCACACGCGCCTGTACCGTCTCGTTCTGGAACAGGGTGCCAATAGTGTTGTTTTCGATTTCGACGTGTTCGTAATCGGTATAACCGATGCGCGTGTTAACGCCGCTCAGCAGGTTGTTATCCAGGCTCAGTTCACTGATCAGCTGCCAGCGATCCTGTTTCAGGTCGGAGAGCACTTCCGCTTCTTCCTCGTGCTCATGCATCTCGGATTCTGCGTGCTCTTCCCCGTGCTCCTCGTCCCCATGCTCATCACCATGGGCGTGGCTGTGACCTGGAATTCCGTTTACCCGCTCCAGGCGGCCATAGGCGAGGCCAATAAAACCGTTTTCCAGCAACACGCTACCGCCGAGGTTGAAGCCTTTGCTATCGGAAGCGCTGTTTTCCAGGATGCCTACGGTACTCTCTTCGTGTGCTTCGTGTTCTTCGTGCTCCTCGCCCTCATGGTCGTGATCGGACTCGAGTTCTGCAGCACCAGGAATCTCGTAGTTATCACCCTTGCGAGTAAAACCGTCTACATGGAACGCAAAATGCTCGCCGCCACCGGTGTAGGCGAACGAGGCGTCTTCCTCGCTGTTTACGGTGCTGTGGCCGAACTGGAAGGCACCCTTGGATTCACTGGAAGAGGGCACGCGGTCATCGACCACGTTTACCACACCGCCAATGGCACCGGAGCCGTAGAAGAGGGTGGCGGGACCGCGCAGGATTTCGATCTGCTCAGCGGTGAGTGCCTCTGTGGCGACTACATGGTCCGGGCCAACGCGGGATGCGTCACTCACATCCAGACTGTTCTGGGTAATCAGTACGCGGGGGCCGCTCAAACCGCGAATCACCGGGCTGCTGGCTACGGGGCCAAAATACGTAGAGTGCACACCGACTTCGTTTTTCAGGGTTTCACCCAGAGTTGCCGCCTGCTTGCGCCGCAAACTGTCGCCGGCCAGTACGGTCACCGGCTGCGCAGATTCCATGGTGGAAGTGTGCAACGGCGTTGCGGTCACATCGATCTGCTCGATTGCTGAGCGACGCAGGGTGATAACCAAAGGCGCCACATCGGCATTTTCGAAACGCAGGGTCTGGTGGCTGTAACCGGGTGCGTTGATATGCAACTCGTTCGCTGCTCCGCTCGCCGTGTCGAGCGAGAAACGGCCCTGTTCATCGGTGCGGGTCTGCAACAGAGTACCGGTCACCTCTACCGCCGCACCGCTAATAGGGTTACCGGCTGCGTCTGTCACCTGGCCAGAGAGTGCGTTGGCCAGGCCAGAAATGGTCATCAATGCGAGGGAGATCGCTGTTTTTTTCATTATCAGTCCTTGAAACAAATCGTTCAGAATCAGTCGTCAGACGAGGCAAAGTCAAAGGTAAGAATCAGGCGCTGACTGCCGGGCGCCACTGCTGGGGATCGGTGCACGAGACCCGCACCTTCATTGCCCGCCCACAGCTCGCCTTTCAGTAGTGCTACCTCGCCAGCAGCCAGTGACTGAATGGACTGGGTAGGGGGATAGAGGCCACTTTCCCCATCACTAAGCCCACCGCTGCCGGCACCCAGCTTGCTGCGATCCAGCTGATCGTGGGGCAACCATTCAGTCGCCACACCGGAATACGTTGTAATCAGGCGGCAGGGCACCCGGTCCACGTGAAACCGGGGGCACATGGTGTCACTCAGCACACTCAGCCGGATGCCAATGGCGCTCAGGTCAAACAGGCAGGTGAACATGTCGGCCAGCAGCTCGATATCCGCACGTAAATTCGGGAACGCATTGAGACCCGGTATCACATCGCCCAGGTTTTGGATTTTTGCCTCTGGTACCACCAGTCGATGGCTGTTGAAGCCTTTCTGATCCAGAAAGGCTGCACACTCTGCAGTCAGTGCCGGACTGAGCTGGCGCTGCCAGACCGCCAGATTCACCTCGTTTTCGCAAATATCCGCCAATGCATCCGGTGTCGTTGCGAACACCGCTCTACGGGAAACTCTGGAAAGTGAAACACCTGACCGACCGGAGAGTCCTACATTGCTGGGTGTCCCGGCAGGCACTGGCGTGACGCGGGGTAACTGGTTCTGCGAAGTTGACCCACCCGAGGCGCTTCGCGAGACATTTGCAGAGTTCATAACATCCTCTCCCGACTCGAGACCTGCCGGACCATCACATTAACGATATAACGTATCATAATGGGCGAGATCGCTGGAAACAACCGAAACTTGCGCCTCTACATGGCAGGAAAGGGCGTTGAGAAAGGTATTGGCAACCCCGGTCGACCACCATTTTGTGCAGATGACTGTTTTCTCTGTGGCGCCAGTCGCGATAGCCCTTCGCCAAAAAGATATGATATAACAAGTTTGACTGAGAAACCTTTAGTAGTCTGCAATGAACCAAGGACAGAAATGGCATGAACTCTGAACAATGCAACCAGGCTCCGACAGTAGCTGGCGAAACAGACGTTCTTAAGGCGAGCGCTGTCTCAGCGAGCTATGGAACGCGCACAATTTTGCAGTCGCTGGATCTACATGTACAACGGGGCGAGGTATACGCCTTGCTCGGCGCCAATGGTGCCGGCAAAAGTACCACGCTAAACCTGTTTCTAGGATTTCTCGCGCCCAAAAGTGGCCAGGTGCGGGTGAATGGGGTTGACCCGGTCAAACATGCTTCGCAGGCCCGTAGTCAGCTTGCGTATATTCCCGAGAATGTCGCCTTCTACGAGCAATTGACGGCACGAGAAAACGTCGCCTATTTACTTGACCTGGCTGGCCAGAGTAGGGGGCTGGGATCGATTGATCGAGCACTGTCAGCAGCGGGTCTTGACGCCGCCGCTTACGATCGCCAAGTGGGTGGATTCTCAAAGGGCATGCGACAGAAGGTGGCCATCGCGTTAGCTATGGCGCGGGAGGTGCCGGCGCTCTTGCTCGATGAGCCAACTTCCGGCTTAGATCCCAAAGCGACCGCCGAATTCAATCGGTTGCTGGAGCTTCTTCGCGAGAAGGGTATTGCCACACTGATGGTTACCCACGATTTGCTCAGCGCATCTGAGGTAGCCGATCGCATCGGTTTCCTCGATTCTGGGCGGCTGCTGGAAGAAGTTGCGGCAGAGGGTGCCACGGGTAGTGAACGCTTTGACATCCGCAATCTGCACCGACGCTATGCGGGACAGGTGGCGTGAGTCTCGTTATGCGCATCGCCCGCGAAGAATGGCGGCTGCTGTTACGCGACCATGTCGCGGTATGGGGTCTTCTGTTGTTTGTACTGTTAACTCTTGTCGCGACGCTGAACGCCTACGAACACCAACGCAATGCCAATGCCCAGCAAGCGCACTACCAGGCTTTCGCCAATCAGGCGTTTGAAGCGCAACCGGACCGGCACCCGCATCGAGTGGTGCATTACGGGCACTTTGCATTCCGTCCACTCAATCCGCTGGCCGCATTCGATCCCGGAATAGATGCCTACACAGGTAACACCCTGTTTCTGGAGGGGCACCGGCAAAACACCGCTAACTTTGCCGACGCCCGCCAATCCTCCTTGATGTTGCGTTTCGGTCAACTGAGCCCTGCATTCGTGCTACAGGTGCTCGCCCCACTTCTGCTTGTATTTGTCGGGCATGCACTGATTGCCAGAGAACGTGAGTCCGGCACACTGCGCCTGTTACTGGTGCAGGGGGTAACCGGTACTCAGATAATAAGTGGCAAGCTGCTCGCGCTATTTGGCTTTGTCGGTCTGATAATGCTGCCAGCCTTGCTCGCACTTGGCTGGCTTTGCGTTAGCAGTGAAGCCTCATGGCAGTCTGCATTGATACTTGCCCTGGGATACACCGGCTGGCTTTTACTGTGGGCGCTGCTAGTGACCCTCGTTTCCAGCCAGCTCAAGCGTAGCCGTGATGCGTTACTGACACTTCTCGTCGCCTGGGCAATCTTTGTGATTCTGTTGCCCCGCTGGCTGCCAGATCTAGTAAATTCCAGTGTGCCGCTGCCGACGCGCTTTGAGAGTGCGATCCACGTCGAACGCGAATACCGCGCTTTGGGAGATGCGCACAACCCCGACGACCCGCATTTCTCCGCATTCCGAGGAAAAGTACTGGCGCAGTATGGCGTGACACGCATTGAAGACCTCCCGGTGAACTACAAAGGACTGGTGGGCATGGAGGGCGAGCGGGCTTCCAGTGCATTATTCAATCGCTACGCGAACGCACTGTTCGAGTTACAAAATAAACAAAAAAACATTGTCGATGATTTCGCCTGGCTCAGCCCGACGCTGGCCCTGCGCAGACTGTCAATGTCAGCCGCAGGTACCGACCTTGAGAATTTCCAGCGTTTCCTCAAACAGGGAGAGGCCTATCGTTACGAATTGATCCAAGGGCTGAATCAGCTTCAAGTAGACGAGCTGACCTACGCCGACGATACCAGCCCGAACAAACAAAATCGGGTCTCCCACACTCACTGGGAAAGTTTCCCTCAGTTTCAATTCCGCCCGGCACCGACCGCTGAGGTTCTAGATCGAATCCTGCCCGCGGGCTCAGTTCTGTTGTGCTGGCTGACTGTTCTTATCTTACTGATCCGGTTTGCCGGTACACGTCTCGGGAGGGCGGGGTGATGAAATCTCTTTCCAATGAATTTCGGTTGATCTTCCGCTCAAGACTCTCTGCTTTTGCCCTGCTATTTTTGCTGGTGTTATCGGGTGTGTCGGTGTGGCTGGGTGTGGATCAGGTCACGCAACAACGCCATACGATCGAGCGCCTCGCTATTCTGCAGGAACAGGATGCGACGGCCGTCGCTGACCGCCACGCTGAGAAAGGTGACGCCGGAAGCTTCGCATACTACACCTTCTACAATACCTGGGACGCACCGTCCAACGCAGCATATATGGCCCTGGGAATGCGTGACGTGGCGCCCTATGTACTGCGAATTCGTGCCCTGGGCCTACAGGCACAGATTCATGACGGAGAGACATTCAACCCTGAACTGGCGTTGCCAGGGAGATTCGATTTTGCTTTTGTACTGATCTACCTGTCACCGTTATTCGTCATTGCGCTGCTGCACGACCTTATTTCGACCGAGCGGCAGTCCGGGCGGTTACGCCTGCTGATGTCTGTCCCCGACGGGTCGCGCTTGTTCCAAAGGCGCGCGGCACTGCGCTACGGATTGCTATTTTCCTGCCTCTCCTTGCCGCTGGTGATCGGCGCTCTCGCGTCGGGCACCGGGCCCCTGGCGCTCTTCATTGCGTTGATCATTACCGCCAGCTATCTGGCATTCTGGGTAGGCTTGTCATTATTGGTGTGCGCACGCAACTGGACCTCCGTAACAAATGCCACCGCGCTGATGGGGAGCTGGGCGCTGTTGACCTTGGTACTGCCAACGCTCGCGAACATGGTGTTGATCCGAGCTATTCCCGTGCAGCAAGGCATGGAACTGATGCTGGCGCAACGCGAAGCCATACATGGTGCCTGGGAAGTGCCGCGAGATGAAATGATGCAGCGCTTTTTTGAGAGCCACCCCGAGTGGCGCGATACCGCGCCGCTGCCACAGGGTTTTCACTGGAAATGGTACCTTGCATTTCACCAGGTGGGTGACGAAAGCGTCGCCGAACAGGTGCAAGCCTACCGCAGCGGACTGGAGGCCCGCCAACGCTGGACAGAGGGTCTAGGTTGGTTGATGCCCAGTGTGGGAGCCCAAGCGGCACTACATCGGATCGCGGACACTGATCTGACAGCGCAGTTAGCCTATCAAGATCGAATCACCGACTTCCACAAGCAAATCCGCAATTTTTACTACGACTTCCTGTTTAATGATTTGCCCATGGGCCGTGAGGAATTTGGCAAGCGCCCGAGTTTCAATCCGGAAACCACCGGGCCGAGCGCGATCGGCTTGATGTCACTCGGACTGCTGCCACTTTGCTGGCTGGCTTTTTTCATCGGATTTCGAAGCCTGGGTGGCTTAACACCAGTCAAACAGAAACCATTGAAAAACACCGCAGCGAGCACAGCGGTAACAGCGAATGCTGCCGTATAGCTGTACCTACAGTTCTGCACTGGCAGCGCCACGGCAGTTGCGCCTTCTGATCGTCTGAAAGGCGAAAATCAAAAGATCGGCATCGAACAAATGATCCTGTGCGGACGGGAAGCGGGTTGCGCAATCCCCTAAAAGCGAGGCCTTCTTTTTATTGTAAGCAATCGAAAGAGAGGTCTATTGACGATTTTGTATTTTATAAGGAGACCGAAATTATGGCACATGCGCCACGAGATATTTTGGACCAGTGGATGCAAGCGGTTAACAGTGCAGACGTAGAAAGTCTGCTCGACCTGTATGACCCGCAGGCCGTGCTGATCCCTACGTTTTCAAACCGGATCTTGAACACGCCGGAAAAACTGCGCGACTATTTTGAAAAGCTGGGAAGCCGGCCGGAGTTGAGCATTGCGCTCCACGAAAAGACCCTGACCGTCCAGGAAATGAAGAGTGACCAGTATACGCTGGGGGGTATCTACAACTGGCGCTTCGCAGTTGACGGTGAACTGCTCAACTTCGAGGCGCGATTCAGTTATGTGATCGACCTCGCCAGCCCTAATCCGATTCTGCACCACCACTCATCGCAGATTCCACGCACACTGTAGTCTGTAGCCCAAAATGCGCGTACGCGCTCCCATTACGGGGTGCGCACGCCAAGGTTTATTCTTCGTAGGCAGACACCCGCGCCACATTCATGGAATAGGCCGCATTGCCGCGCTCGGTATCTTCTGGCAGCGTGCGCAACTCTCCCTCGATGTACACCGGGTCATAGAGAAATTCCACCTGGAACCCTTCGGGGAAGTTCGCGTAGATCACCTGATTCGGCGGCGGTGGCGGCAGGTGCATACAGGCGCCGAAGTAGGGCACCAGCAGGAAACTGGTAATGGTCTGATCGTCATCAAACTCCAGCGGCACCACAAAGCCGGGGATACGCACCTGTTGGCGGTCGAACTCCGGCTTGATCTTGGTTGACTGGAGCGCCTGCTGGTAGCGCGCTTCCTCAGCGCTGGCGGGGCCGTCGATGGTCAGGGGCTCTTCCTTGGGGAACATATCTGCATCGGAACCCTCGGCGATGGTGGCCAGGTAAGCCGGTGGGTTGAGCAGCGCGTCCAGGTCTTCCTGGGGAATCAGTTCCTCCCATTTGAGCTCCCGGTAGTCCACGGTTGCTTGCTCGGCCGACGCTTCCGGTTCGCCCGGGGCTGATACTTCAGCGGTACGATCAGAGGCGACAGTCGTCTGAGCGTCGCTTGCGCGCTCCGCCTCGCGGTTTTCATCACTACAGCCAACACCCAGTGAGGCTGCTAGTATGAGGGTGAACGATAGTGAACGGCCGGTTCTGTTGTTTCGATTGAGCATGGCGTGTAAATGTCTGATCTTTTACGATATGTTGCATCGTACAGCTTAGCGCCCCTGAAGGAAACGCCATAAAAAGGTCGATGCAGCCAACCGCGGTTTCTGTCTGATTGGGTTGGCAGTGATCTTGCAGTGTCGGTCTTTTCAGGTGCCATCGTGATATAGGCAAGCGCCAATACGGGACCTGGCCACCCAAGCAGAACTTTTCGCGACATTTGCGGTATAAAGTCTAATCGGCGGGCTGATCGCCCGCAGAGCCAAGCACACAATAAACCAAGTTCCAAAAGAACAAATGAGTAATAAATGATGCGACGCAACCAATCTTCCTACTCTCGCCGTAGCTGGTATCTGGGAGCGCTTCTGACGGCCCTGTTTGGCCTTACCGCCTGCGGTGGCCCCTCGGAGCCCAGCAAAGACACCAGTACCCCCGCAGCAGCACTCGACCCAACCAAACTCGCCGCAGATCAGACACTGGTGCGCGGGGGCGGCTCAGAACCAGAATCCCTGGACCCGCACAAGATCTCCGGTACCGTCGAATCCGCACTATTGCGCGATCTAATGGAAACACTGGTGATTGCCGCTCCGGATGGCGGTGTCCGTCCGGCCATCGCGGAAAGTTGGGAAACCACGGACAATCAGACCTATATCTTCAAGCTGCGTGATAATGCCAAATGGACCAATGGTGATCCGGTCACCGCTGACGACTTCGTCTATTCCTGGCGTCGCCTGGTGGACCCAGCCACCGCTTCCAAATACGCCTGGTATCTCGCCGCTGCCAAGGTAAAGAATGCCCAGGACATCAGTGAGGGCAAGCAGCCGCCCGAGAATCTAGGGGTAGAGGCCCTGGACCCGCAGACCTTGAAGGTTTCTCTGGAAGCGCCGGTACCGTATTTTGTCTCCATGCTGGTACATGCCTCCACTTCACCGGTGCATCAGGCAACCGTGGAAAAATTTGGCGACCAGTGGACCCGGGTAGGGAACTACGTGGGCAACGGCGCCTTCAAGCTTACCGAGTGGGTAGTCAATGAACGTATCGAGTACGTAAAGAATGATCTGTACTGGGATGCGGCCAATGTAAAACTCGAGAAGGTGCGCAACCTGCCCATTGCCTCACCCAATGCGGAGCTGAAGCGCTACGAGGCCGGTGAAATCGACTTTGCTTACTCTATCCCCATCGAACATATCGGTCGCCTGAAAAAAGAGCGCGGGGACGAAGTCAAAACCACCCCCTACATCGGTACCTATTACTACGAATTCAACACCACACGCCCGCCGTTTGACGACGCACGCGTGCGCAAGGCACTGGCCTTCGCCATCGACCGTGACATCATGGCCTACAAGGTGATGGGGCGCGGCGAGGAGCCTTCATTCCATCTTACCCCCGGCGTGGTCAAGGGCTTTGACGCACCGCCGACGCCCTGGAGCCAGCTCGCTCAAGCCGATCGTGTCGCCAAGGCCAAGGCGCTGCTGGCGGAAGCCGGTTACACCGCGGACAACCCGCTCAAATTCAGCGTGCTGTACAACACCAATGACAACCACAAAAAGGTAGCCGTCGCCATCAGTGCCATGTGGAAACAGAATCTGCAGCATGTGGATGTCACCCTGGAAAACCAGGAGTGGAAGACCTACCTCTCCACCCGCGCCAATACCGATTTTGATATTGCCCGCGCCGGTTGGATTGGCGATTACAACGAACCGTCCACCATGCTGAAACTGTTGCTGACCGACGGCGGCAGTAACTACGCCAAATACAGCAATCCCTCTTACGACGCATTACTGGCGAAAAGCTCCAAAGAAATGGATATGGGCAAGCGTGCGGAATATTACGCGCAGGCAGAAGAAATTCTCGCGGAAGATATGCCCATCGCGCCGATTTACCAGTACGTCATCCAACATATGGTCAAGCCCCATGTGGGTGGCTACGCCGCTGATCCGCTGGATAACTACTACTCAAAAGATATGTGGATCATCGAGCACTAACCAAAAGCCCGGAGCTTCAGAGCGGGCTCCGGGTATTTTTAGCAGGGAAGCCATTCACAACAAGAACGTTACCAACAAAAGCTATAAAAGAAGTTCCATATGCTCCGATTTATCATCAAGCGCGTGCTGGAAGCCATTCCCACGCTGTTTATTCTGATTACGGTCTCCTTCTTCCTGATGCGCTTTGCGCCCGGCAATCCTTTCTCCGCTGAAATCACCATGACACCAGAGGTGATGGCGAACATCGAGGCAAAATACGGTTTCGACAAGCCGGTCTACCAGCAATACTTCAGCTACCTCGGTGGCCTGCTGCAGGGTGATCTTGGCCCGTCCTTTAAATACAAAGATTTCAGCGTGAACGAACTGGTCGCCCAGGCCTTACCGGTCTCGGTCAAGATTGGCCTGTTTGCGTTTATTGTCGCGGTCACCTGCGGGGTGTGCTTTGGCACCATCGCCGCGCTGCGTCAGAACACCTGGCTCGACTACACCATCATGACCAGCGCCATGGCCGGAGTGGTGATACCCAGTTTTGTACTCGCTCCGTTACTGGTTTTGATCTTCGCTATCTGGCTCGACTGGTTGCCCGCGGGTGGCTGGCACAATGGTGCGGCCCAGTATGTGGTGCTGCCGGTGCTGGGGATGTCCTTGTACTACATCGCGTCCATATCCCGCATTATGCGCGGCAGCATGATTGAGGTGCTGAACTCCAACTTTATCCGCACCGCCAAAGCCAAGGGCCTGTCCATGCCCTACATCATCGTGCGCCACGCACTGCGGCCGGCCATTCTGCCGGTGCTGTCCTATCTGGGGCCCGCGCTAGTGGGGATTATCACCGGCTCGGTGGTGATCGAGACTATTTTCGGGTTGCCCGGAATCGGCCAGCTGTTTGTCAACGGCGCCCTCAACCGCGACTACTCCATGGTATTGGGCCTGACCATTCTGGTCGGCGCGCTCACCATCACTTTCAATGCGATTGTCGACATTCTGTACGCAGTGGTCGACCCCAAAATCCGCTACGCGTAAGCTGAGGTCACCCAGATGTTATCGACTACTGCCAATAGAGAAGCGGTTGAAAATCTTTCTACACAGCTGGAAGTCAAAGGCCGCAGCTTGTGGGACGACGCGCGCCGCCGCTTTTTCAGTAACCGCGCCGCCCTGACCAGCCTGATCATTCTTGCACTGGTCACGCTGTTTGTTTTTATCGGTCCGGCTTTGAGCCAGTTTGCGTTTGATGGAGTGGACTGGGGCGCAATGCACGCCACACCTTCACTGGCCTCCGGCCACTACTTCGGCACCGACTCACTCGGCCGCGACCTGTTTGTACGTACCGCCATGGGCGGACGCATCTCACTGATGGTGGGTGTGATGGGGGCGCTGGTGGCGGTCCTGATTGGCACTCTCTACGGGGCCACTGCAGGCTTTGTCGGCGGTCGCACCGACCGTGTCATGATGCGTACGCTGGAAATTCTTTACTCTTTCCCGTTTATGTTCTTCGTCATCCTGCTGGTGACATTCTTCGGTCGCAATATCCTGCTGATCTTTATCGCCATTGGCGCGGTCAGCTGGCTGGATATGGCGCGGATCGTGCGCGGTCAGACCCTGAGCATTAAAAGCAAGGAGTTCGTCGAGGCGGCCACCGTTTACGGGGTATCCAAGTGGGCCATGATTACCCGGCATATTGTTCCCAACGTGCTGGGCATCGTCGCGGTGTATGCCACGCTGCTGGTGCCGCAGATGATCCTGTTCGAGTCCTTCCTCAGTTTCCTCGGGTTGGGTGTTCAGGAACCCATGACCTCCTGGGGCTCACTGATGAACGAGGGCGCCCAGACCATGGAGATCGCCCTTTGGCAGTTGATTGTGCCTGCGCTCTTTATGGTGACGACCCTGTTCTGTTTCAATTTTATCGGTGACGGCCTGCGCGATGCGCTGGACCCGAAAGATCGCTAGAGAGGTACCCATGAGCTTACTGAATGTGCAAGACCTCCGCGTCGAGTTCACCACCCCGGAAGGGGCTGTTACCGCCGTCAATGACCTGAATTTCTCCCTCGACGCGGGAGAAACCCTTGGTATTGTCGGCGAATCCGGTTCCGGGAAAACCCAGACTGTATTCGCAATGATGGGACTGCTGGCGAAGAATGGCATTGTCAGCGGCAGCGCCAATTTTAAAGGCCAGGAGATTCTTGGTTTGCCCGAACGCGAATTGAACCGGATTCGCGCCAACAAAATCGCAATGATTTTTCAGGACCCGATGACTTCGCTGAACCCCTATATGAAAGTGGGCAATCAACTGGCGGAGGTACTGGTCAAACACAAGGGATTGAACAAAAGAGACGCCCTTGTCGAAGCCGGGCAGATGCTCGACGCGGTGAAAATTCCCGAGGCGCACAAGCGCCTGAATATGTACCCCCACGAGTTTTCCGGGGGCATGCGTCAACGGGTAATGATCGCGATGGCGTTGCTGTGCCGCCCGGAACTGCTGATTGCCGATGAACCCACCACCGCCCTGGATGTTACGGTTCAGGCCCAGATTCTCACCCTGTTGAATGAGCTGAAGCGGGATTTCAACACCGCCATCATCATGATTACTCACGACCTCGGCGTTGTGGCCGGTGCCTGTGACAAGGTTCTGGTCATGTATGCCGGGCGCACCATGGAATACGGCAGCGCCGACGATATTTTCTACCGCCCCAGCCATCCGTACAGCGAGGGGCTGCTGCAGGCGATTCCACGGCTCGATTCAGAAGAGGGGGCTTTGCCCACCATACCCGGCAATCCACCCAATCTGCTCAACTTGCCCAGCGGCTGCCCATTTCAGGAGCGGTGTCACCGAGTACAGGAGCACTGCCGCCAGCAGGCCCCTGCATTGACCGCTTTCGCGCGAACGCGCATGCGTGCCTGCCACGCCGATTTAGCCGAAATTCTGGAGGCCAGCTAATGCAGAATACGCAACGCACCGATAACGAAGTTTTGCTGGATGTCCAGGCGCTCAAAGTGCACTTTTCCATCAAGCAGGAAAACGCCTGGCCGTGGACCAAGCCCGCCAATCTTAAGGCGGTAAATGGTGTAGATCTGAAGCTCTATGCCGGAGAAACCCTCGGTATTGTAGGGGAATCCGGCTGCGGTAAATCGACTCTGGCACGCGCTATTATCGGGCTCACCGAAGTGACTGACGGCAATGTCCTGTGGCTCGGCCAGGATCTCACCGCGCTGGATGAAAAATCCCTGCGCGCCACCCGCAAAGACATACAGATGATCTTTCAGGATCCCCTGGCTTCACTCAATCCGCGCATGACCATCGGCGACATTATTGCGGAACCCTTGCGCACGCTGCGCCCGGATATTCCCAAGCAAGCCGTTACCGAAAAAGTGCAGGCCATGATGAAGAAGGTGGGTCTGCTGCCCAATCTGGTCAACCGATACCCCCATGAATTCTCCGGTGGCCAATGCCAGCGCATTGGAATCGCGCGGGCACTGATTCTCGACCCGAAGCTGATCATCTGCGATGAGCCGGTGTCTGCACTGGACGTTTCGATTCAGGCGCAGGTGGTCAATCTGCTCAAACAGCTGCAACGGGAAATGAACCTGTCGCTGATCTTTATCGCCCACGACCTGTCGGTGGTAAAGCATATCTCCGACCGGGTCATCGTCATGTACCTCGGCAACGCCGTAGAGGTTGGCACCAAGGACAAGCTCTTTGCCGGCCCCAGGCACCCGTACACCCAGGCATTGATGTCGGCGGTGCCGATCCCAGACCCCCAAAAAGAAAAGCACAAGCAGATCCAGTTGCTCGAAGGGGATCTGCCATCGCCGATCAATCCCCCAAGTGGCTGCGTATTTCGCACCCGCTGCCCCCATGCAGCCGAGATCTGCGCTGAACAGGTGCCGGTCTTGCAGGGAGAGCTGGAGCATCAGAACGCCTGCCTGCGCAGCACGGAATTAGCGACGTAAAAGGAACTATGAACGCGATTGCAATCGAACAGCTCTGCTTCGCATACGCCGGTGGCTCGCCGGTGTTGGAGATTGCCGACTGGCAGGTACCACGGGGCAGCCGCGTGTTTCTGCGCGGCCCCTCCGGCTCTGGGAAATCCACCCTGCTGAATCTGCTTTCCGGCACTCTGGTCGCGCCGAAAGAGCGAGGAGAGAGGCAGGTACAGATCTTCGGGCAGTCGCTGAGCGCACTGAGTAACCGTGGGCGGGACAGGTTCCGCGCGCAACGCATCGGTGTGGTGTTTCAGCAGTTCAATCTGATTCCCTACCTGAGCGTCATGGACAATCTTCGCCTTGCGGCGCATTTTGGTCGCGGTGGGGATGTGCGCGAGCGCGCCGCCCAGTTGATCGCCCAGCTAAAACTGCCAGATGACCTGCTGCAACGGCCCGCGCAAGCACTCAGCGTGGGCCAGCAGCAGCGGGTGGCGATTGCCCGTGCACTGATCAACCGGCCCCAACTGTTACTGGTCGACGAACCGACGTCCGCACTGGACCGGGATGCCCGCGATGCATTTGTGCAACTGCTGATGGAGAATTATGCAAGTGAAGAGAGCACGCTGATCTTTGTCAGCCACGACACCACACTGGCGCAACATTTTCCGATGACCGCCGACATGCGCGACCTGAACAAGGCCTGGAATCCGGAGGCCACGAATGTTGCTTAAACTGGCCTGGCGCAGCCTGATGCACCGTCGCGGCAGCGTGCTGCTGGCAGTACTTTCCGTAGCCGTAAGCCTGACGGTATTGCTCGGGGTCGAGCAGATACGCAATCAGGCCCGCGACAGTTTCAATCGCACTGTCTCCGGGGTAGATCTGATCGTTGGTGCACGCACCGGTGAGATCAATCTACTGCTGTACAGCGTATTTCGGATCGGCACGCCCAGTAATAATATTTCCTGGCAGGCATATCGCGATATTGCCGAACAGCCACGGGTTGCCTGGACTATTCCAATTTCCCTCGGCGATTCCCACCGCGGCTACCGGGTAGTTGGTACCAGCGAAGCATTTTTCAATCACTATCAGTACGGTCAGGGCAGGGCGCTGACCCTCGCCAGTGGACGGCCGTTTGCAGAGACCCACGATGTGGTACTGGGTGCCGCGGTGGCAACGCAACTAAAGTATGAGCTTGGCGACTCTGTGGTACTCGCCCACGGTTTGGGAAGCACCAGTTTCAGCCATCACGAAGAGCACCCATTTACCGTATCCGGAATACTTGAACCCACCGGTACCCCGGTAGATCGCGCCCTGTATATCAGCCTGGAAGGAATGGAAGCGGTTCACAAGCCGCACGGTCAGGCGCACACTGATCTGACACCCAGCAGTATTACCGCCTTTATGCTCGGGCTGGACTCCCGCGTCGCCACCTTTCAGCTACAACGACAGATCAACCAATACCGTGGAGAACCGTTACTGGCCATTTTGCCCGGCGTGACCCTGTCCCAGCTCTGGCAGATGCTGGGTATGGTGGAGAAAATTTTACTGTTGATCTCCGCCATGGTGGTTCTTGCGGCGTTGCTCGGCCTTTGCATTATGTTGCTGACCTCCATGCGCGAACGGCGCAGGGAGATTGCACTGCTGAGGGTAATTGGTGCCGGGCCACTGCAACTGTTTCTGCTGATTCAGGCGGAGGCACTACTGGTGGTACTGCTGGGAGCAGCCGGTGCATTTCTGGCGGTATTCGCAGGTCAATGGCTTCTGGAGCCGTTGCTCAGCGAACGTTTCGGCATTTATCTGACCGGTACGCCACTGATTGAGCAGGCTGTAAAATTGATCGGCGCTGTGCTGGTAACGACGTTTATCGTCGCCGCCGTACCGGCCATCAGCGCCTATCGGCAGTCGTTGAATCAGGGGCTGCGGACACAACACTAAATCATTGCATGGACGCCATTCCTGTGTGGTGTCCGCATTGGCAGAAACAATACCTGTGCCGTCGCTGGCTGGCACAGGTATCAGTAATCAGAACTGGTGCCTCACGCCCAATATCAGATTACGGCCACGCAGTGGAGACTGCTCTTTGACGAAGGATGTGTGCATGAATGCCAGCTCGTTCGTCAAATTCACGCCACGCAGGTAAGCCTCCGTTGCGTCGTTATCAAACCGATAGCTAACCGTCATATTGGCCATATTGTAACCGTCGGTTGGTGTTTCATAGGAGGCAACTCGATCCTGACTGGCGGTGCGATAGTACTCAAGATTCGCCGCGAAAGGACCGGATTCCCAGTCGTAGCGCACACCAAGGCGGCCAGGTGGCATCCGCGGCAATCGGTCGTCCTCGCTTTTCAAGTCAGCATCGACATAGTCACCAAAAACGGTCACTCGTGATGCAGGCGAGAATTGATGGCTGATCTGTCCATCGATACCGGTAAAGCCTGCGTCTGCAGCCACGTACATCAGATAGTTATGCGCAACACCCGTCTCATCTTCGGTTTCGAGGTGACGGGCAAAAATGTAGTCCGTCACATCCTGGTAAAAGACACCAACTTCAAATTGCGTGTCACCTCTGGTTTTGCGGAAGGTGAGGTCAAGCGAGTCGGCAGACTCCATAATATCCGCGGAGTTTTCAGGGAACGAACTCGATGCCCGGTTGCGCTGGGTAAGCCCCAGTTCATAAGAGTTCGTTGCCAGGTTATTACCATAAGCATAGAGTTCCCGAACATTCGGCGCGCGCTCCGTACGTCCAATCGATACAGACGCCGAGTAGGCCTCGTCAAAACTCCAGGTCGCCGCGAGCGATGTCGATAATGGACTGTGTTTCGAGCCAGGGTTGTTCTCTATGAAATCTTCAGCTGCCTCATCTCTAAAATTGTCGATCCAGTTTTCCCCATAAAGGCTGACAAATACCGGTAACAACATTTCATATCCGGGGCGAACATTCTCAATCAACGCCGGTACCGGCCGGGAAATCTCACGATTATCCTTCCGGATCGCGAATTCCACATCGAGCTGACCGAATGACCGGCTCTCATTCAGAAATACCGCATAGTTCTCTGTCTTGTACTCAATGGGCGGGCCATAACTTGTAAGCGCCATGTAAAGCGATGTTATCAAACCCGAGTTTTGTACCAGATTTACATCCAGTCCCGAAAAAGTACCATCGGTGTATTGCACACCGAAAAGACCGCTAAAGCCGAGCAGGGGCTCATGAGTGAACTCCAAACGCGCATCATAGACTTCGTTCAGGTACTGGCTGAAAAGCGAAGGGCCGTCGATTTCCTCGTGCTCATAGTCGGTATACGAGAGGCGCATACGTGTATGCGCAATACCCGGTAATAATTGCGCGTAATCGGCCCGCACATCCACACGTTCACTGCGCAGATCGATATAAGCCGTATGGTCGTCGGACGAACCAAAAGGATCTTCGAATTCGTCATGTGCCTCACAGTGCAGATCCGCCCCATGCGTGTGGCAGACACCATTCAAGTGGCTGTGTCCCGGTAGACCGTATTCGGCATCCTGCCGTGTATAAGCGGCGCCGATATAGCCTTTGTCATTGATCCATGACGCACCCAGACTAAAATTTGAGCTTTCGGAAAAGGAGTCGGCCAGCTCATCGGCACCGAACTCGCTGGGAATATCGTAGTTCTCGCTTTCGCGGCTCGAACCTTCAACATGAAAAGCGACATTGCCGAGCCCCATTGTCATCCGTCCCACGGCAGTCTGCTCTCCGTCGCCAGACCCCAAGCGCACCTCCGTCGCGCCGGAAATCCCCCCCTCCGGGACCGCCCTCGGGACTTTACTGTCGATCAGATTTACCGCGCCGTTGATTGCACCACCGCCGTAACGGGTCGCCGCTGGTCCGCGCAACACCTCGATCGCATCGAGCAACAGTGGATCGGTGACAATGGCATGGTCTGGAGAAACGGAAGATGCATCAAATACGTTCGCGCCATCCATCAGAACCTCGATCCGGGGTACGGTCTGGCCACGAATCACAGGGCGCGAGGCTCCCGCACCAAAATTGTCGAGGTGCACACCGGGAAGGGCATTGAGCGTTTCACCCAGAGTGCCCTGGCGTCTCCGGGCCAATTCATCACCGCTGAGAACCGTCACCGGCTGTGTCGTCTGGCTGTCCAGCCCGCGGTAGGTTTCCCCGGATACCTGTATGTGCTCCAGTTCTTTGGACTGGTGGTCGTCATTGCTCAACTCAGCATTTTCCTGAGCAATCGCAGAGCCGTGCGTAAAAATCAGGCCGGAAAATACCGGCAATGCATGGGCCAGAAGCCGTTTGGGGAAATTATTCATCTGGATCCTATTGGAAATATACTCAGTGGCTTCCGCGGCAGCAGGAAACATACGGCGGAATAAAGGCACGATACATTGTAACTATTACGATGAAATAGATATACGCAGAAGTGGACACGGCTTCGGCAGGGCGTAGCGAGGCACCCGTTGACTGAAACATCGCAGTAGTGTTCAGCAGGTCCCGGCGCCGGACGATCCTTGCTCAAACAACAATCTGGCGCCCAGTTCTACACGCGGTTTCTTATTTTACACTCGTTATGTTGCACCGCAACATAATTGCACGTGGTAATTCGGAGTCAAGTATTCCTCTCAGAAATACTTTACCCACCATAAATTGGTACTGTGCTTGAAGCGAGAGAAAGCCAGAGTCGGGAAGTACAGCGCTATGACGAGCACCGCAGAAATTAACCAGACCCACACGATATGATCGACCCCGAACAGGTCTCCATGATTCGGCCCAAACAGGGCAATGACAATCTGATAAAGAATCAGCAGCACATAAAGATGCAGCAGATAGAAGAACATTGGCGCCGACCCGAATACTTCCAGGGCATCCAGCACGGCGTTTTTACGCGGTTCAAACCACGCCAGTGACAGGAAGGCGATGCCCAGCGTAAGAAGCAGGAAATCCAGCGATGGCGGATACTTGGTGAAATTCAAAAAAGACATGACGGTTTGCGTCGCCGTTGCACCGGCCTCCCAGGGCAGGGTTTCACCGTAGAAATTGAACCCCCGTAATAGCAGCAGCAATACCAGGAAACCGAGGCCCAATCCGATCAGGGTTTTACGACGGGTGATCGCATCCACCGCACGCCCGTATAGAGGACCGGCAAAATATCCCAGGGCGATGACACCGATCCACGGCAACAGCGGGTAGCTGATTTTGATGCGCAGCGCTTCGGTATCGAGCAGGAAGCCACGGTCATGGAGGATGGTCCAGAGGCTGTAACCAAATTCCCCCGGCTGAAAGGTAATTGGTGTCAGCAGGTTGTGGCCGAACACAATGGCGAAGCCGATGGCGCCTATCAACCAGCGTGGCAACATGACCAGCACGGAAAGCGCAATCATGCTCAAGCCGATAACCCAGATCACCTGCAACCAGAAAGTACCGAAGCTGCCCGCCCAGGAAAAATTCACCAGTGTGACTTCCAGCAACACCAGAAACAGGCCGCGCTTGAATAGAAAACCACTCGCCGATCGCTGGTTGCCGCTACTGGGGTGCGCGTAGAGCCAGGCGGAAAGCCCGGTGAGAAACACAAAGGTCGGCGCACAGATATGTGCGGAAAGCCGGGTAAAGAACAGGGCAGGGTCGGTACTGTTCACGTCCATCGGGTCGGACACCTGCATATGCAGGTAAAAGCGCTCACGCACATGGTCGATCAGCATCAGCACAATTACCAGACCGCGCATGATATCGATGGATGCGATACGGCGCTTCACCGCGGTACCCGGGGACTGCGGAGGATGTCCGGCAGAGTTTAAAGGTGTAGCATCGGTAGCCATGAAATCTACTCCGTGAAGCGCCTATCGATCATCTACAATCGATCATCAATATGGTCTAAAAGCTGTATCGAACGCCTACATTATAGGTGCGCGGTGCACCCGGCATAGTCCACAGCTTGTGGTAAGAATTCGCGTAATAGCGCTTATCAAAAAGGTTATCGATATCCGCCAGCAGTGTGACCTTGCTGGTTGGTGCGTAAGTGGCAGATACATTGGCCAGCGTATAGGCAGGCAAAATATAGTCGGGATCGACGGTTTCCCCCAGGCGCTCGTCCACATAGCGAATACCCAGCGCTGCCGATGCCGGTGCGCCACGGAATTCAAAATCCCGGGTGAGCGACAGGCTGCCGGTATGCTCCGGGATATTCAGCAGCGGACTCCCGGCCGGAATTTCCACACCCCAATCAATATTCACCATATCGGTACTGGTCTTTGCATCGACGTATGCGTATGACAGCACCAGGTTCAGGTCTTCCGCGATCTGGTTGGCAATATCCAGCTCCACACCGCGACTTTCTGCCTGTCCCAGTGCGGTCGAAAAACCGGGGTTCGCCGGATCCACGGTGAGCACATTGGATTTCTCCGCCTGGAATAGGGCGAGGGTACCGCTGGTCCGACCGTCGTCGGTCTCGAGTTTTATGCCGGTTTCGTAGGATCTACTTTCCTCTGGTTCAAAGGCAGCACCGTAGAAGTCAGAACCAGTGTTAGGGCGGAAGCCTTCCGCGTAGCTCGCATAAAGCGATAACTGGGATGTTGCCTCGTACACCAGGCCGACACGCGGGCTGGTGGCAGTTTGCGACATAGTGCTACGCAGTCCGCTCAAGCGATCATCAATGCTCTGTTCAAAATCGTCGAGACGTACACCCAGCAACATCTTCCACTGTTCGGAAAGATCAATCTGGTCCTGCAGGTAAACACCCTGGGTGCGCTGTATCTGCAGTTGATTGATTTGTGCTGCCGGGTCCGGGCGAATGCCATCGTACGCGGGATCAAAGATGTTGATTGCGTAACTGTCGTCCATGGAGCCCCAATCCACGCGCCAGCGGCCGAGATTGAAATCCAATTCGAATTCGTAGGCATCGGCTCCCACCAGCAGGTGGTGAGTGAACGGCCCGGTATCGAAGGTTCCGCTCAATTCAAAGCGTCCGGAAAGATCTTCGGCGGCGTAATCCCGTGAACGGCGCTGACGACTCAATGTGGTGCCGTCGGTGTAAATCAGCTGCCGACCGTCAGAGAGCTCTGCGTCCGCAGACAGCCCTTTCTGAGTCGAATCCCGATAACCGAGCGCTGCAGAAAGGTGCCAGCCGCTGTCCAGGGTGTGCTGCAGAACCAGCTGATGGCCGAGCGCCTCAATTTCAGTAGCGCCGTTTTCCGGGTCGCCGAGAAACTGGGTTACAGGCACTTCCGGAACCCCATCGACCACGATGATGCCGCGATCAAACAACGCCTGCTGCTTGATTGCCTCCATTTCATATGTCAGTGACGTCGCATCCGCCAGACTGAACAGGAGGGAAGGGGTCAGGGCATACTTGCGGGGGTTGGTATTGCGGTATCCATCGGCATCCTCAAAGGCACCATTGATCCGGAACGCAATATTCTCGGACAGAGCCCCGGTGTAATCACCCTCAAGGCGGCTGCTGCCGAAGTTGCCGGCGGAAGCCTGCAGATAGCCCTCGGTTTCAAACTGGGGCTTCTTGGTAACCAGATTGATGGTACCGCCGGGCTCCCCACGCCCGTACAGCGCAGACCCGGGGCCTTTCATGATCTCAATTCGCTCAACATTGGAAATATCGCGACGTCCACTGTATCCGCGCCCGGCGCTGAAGCCATTGACCAAGTAGCCACCGGGCATGGTTTCATCACCGGCAAAGCCCCGAATGGCGAAGGTATCCTGAATACCACCCAGGTCGTTCTGGCGAGAAATACTCGCAGACAAATCCAGTGCGGATTGGAGGTCCGTGATCTGGTGCTGATTCAGAAGGTCTTCGGAGAGTACCTGAGTAGATTGCGGGAGAGACCGCAGTGGTACACCGCCTCGATACGGTTGCCTGTGGGCAGTAACGACAACTTCTTCGATGGCTGCCAACGCCTGGCTCGATGATGCGGACTCTACATCCGCATGGCTGTTGAAGCTCACCACGGCGACCAGCGGTGACAGCGCGAATGGAATGAAAGATGGTTTGGCGAACAGGTGTTTCAGGTACATACAAACACTTCAGGCTGAGCAAAAGCGCGATGTTACATTATCACCTAGGCACCGCCAACCAGAGGATACCCATACCTATACCCAACCACTTGGCAAATTGGCTCATCAAACATTCGGCCAGCGAGAACCAGGGGATTTAGCACACCTCACTATGTCCAATACTGTTTAGTGTTCGACAATATGTATGGGGGCGGGTAGAATCGGCTTTTGGCTCCATAAACCAACAAAATCCTCGCTCAGGCTCCAGATATGGCGATCCCGAAACCCGTCGCGCTGTACCCAACTTATGACGCCATCAAAGGCTTCAAGCCCGTCAGCCCGGACAAAACCTTCTTTGGTGATTTCCCGGAACTGAAAGATTTCCTGACCTCCGGCGAACCCTGGTGGATGGAACACTGGCTCTGGGGCCAGGAGTTTCTCAGCTATATCGGCCGCAACAAGTCTGAACATACCTACACGCGGTTTCGCAATGAAACTGAGCGATTCCTGCTGTGGGTGTTTCAAATTAAGCAAACGCCCATGGACCGACTGCGCAAGGCCGACATCCTCGAGTACGCCGATTTCTGCTGGCAGCCGCCGGTAGATTGGATTTGCCTCGCGAATCACGAAAAGTTTCAGCTGACGAATGGCCGCTACGTACAGAATCCAGCCTGGGCGCCATTTCGGCTCAAACTCCCCAAAAACCGTCCGACAGCGGGTGAAGAGCCCGATAAAAAGAAATACCGTCCGTCCCAGCAAACCCTGACCGGCATCTTTACCGGCATCATCGCATTCTACAAATACCTGATGAACGAAGAATACCTGTATGGAAACCCCGCACAGATCGCCAAGGGTGATTGCCGGCACTTCATCAGAGATGCCCAGGTCAAGGAAATCCGACGGCTAACCGAGGCGCAGTGGCAATATGTCTTCAATGTGGCACACACGATGGCCGATGAAGATCCCATCCATGAGCGCAGCCTGTTTATTATTTGTGCGCTCAAGACGCTATTTCTACGGATTTCAGAGCTCTCCGAGCGTCGCGCCTGGTCGCCGCTGATGAGCCATTTCTGGCAGGATACCGATGGTAACTGGTGGCTAAAAATTTACGGAAAAGGGCGTAAGTTAAGGGATATCACGGTCCCGCCAAGCTTTATTCCGTACCTGAAGCGTTACCGGCATTACCGTGGGTTAAGCCCCCTACCCGTCACCGGTGAAAACCACCCTATCGTCGAAAAAATCCGCGGTCAGGGTGGCATGACAGCACGGCAGCTGGCACGAATCGTCCAGCAGGTTTTCGACCGGGCTTACGACGATATGCGACAAGCCGAGGGTGAAGACAGCGCGCGGAAACTACGGGAAGCTTCTACGCACTGGCTCCGGCACACGGGTGCGAGCATGGAAGTTGAACGCGGCCGCGCACTCAAGGATCTGTCTGAAGACTTGGGCCATTCCAGTATGGCGACAACGGATACTGTCTATGTACAGACGGAAAACCGGGTGCGCGCAGAAAGTGGCAAGAGTCGAAAAGTCGAATAGCTGCGGGACGCTTAGTCGTCCCAGAGTATTCTTATCCGTACCGTTATCTGTAATGCTCAGCTAACCCTAGAGGACCCAATGCCTTCATCCGCTCACAGCCGCAACAGCCCGTGGCAGATTTTTCTGATCTTTTTGCGCTTGGGGCTGACCTCATTTGGCGGCCCAATTGCGCACCTTGGTTACTTTCATGAAGAATTTGTTACGCGCCGTCGCTGGCTGAGTGCGCGCAGCTACGCGGACCTGGTCGCGCTGTGCCAATTCTTGCCCGGACCGGCGAGCAGCCAGGTGGGGATCGCCCTCGGCCTGTCTCGGTCGGGATATCGAGGCGCACTGGCAGCGTGGACCGGTTTCACCATGCCATCCGCGATCGCAATGATCCTTTTTGCGCTTGGCATGACCGCCTACGGTGAGATCTTGCCTGCCGGAATTCTCCAGGGACTGAAGGTGGTGGCTGTCGCGGTGGTGGCCCAGGCAGTATGGGGAATGGCTCGCACTCTGTGCCCGGATACACAGCGCATGACCATAATGGCCGCGGCCACCTGCGCATCATTGTGGATACCTTCCGCAGCCGGCCAGGTCGGGGTGATCGTTGCCACGGGAATCCTGGGCCTGGTCATATTCAGGCCTGGCGCGGAATCGGACCACGAACCGTTACCCGTGGCTGTCGGACATACTGCCGCCCGGTTTTGGCTGGCGCTCTTTTTCGCTCTACTGATCGGACTCCCGCTGATCGCAGAATTGTTCCCCCGCGGTACCGCCGAAATAATCAGCGCCTTTTATCGATCCGGCTCCCTGGTATTTGGCGGTGGTCATGTGGTTTTACCCCTGCTGCAGGCTGAAGTCGTAACACCGGGCTGGGTAAATGAAGAAACCTTCCTTGCAGGTTACGGTGCAGCACAGGCAGTACCCGGCCCCTTGTTCACCTTTGCTGCATTTCTTGGCACGGCGATTAACCTGGGGCCAGGAGGCTGGATGGGCGGCCTGTTGTGCCTGATCGCGATATTTATCCCTTCCTTTTTGCTGGTTGCGGGAACACTGCCGCACTGGGAGCGACTGCGCCAAAACACGCGCGCTCGCGCGGCGCTGACCGGTATTAATGCCGGTGTAGTTGGCCTGCTAATGGCCGCGTTGTATCAACCGGTTTGGACCAGCGCGATTCATCGTCCACAGGATTTCGCGCTGGGGCTGGCTGCATTGGTCGCCCTGGTATTCTGGAAGCTCCCACCCTGGCTGGTGGTCCTAGGTGGAGCTGTGGGAGGCTGGATTTTGGCCTAGACAGTGGCAATTGGCGCCTTTGCCGCCACCGCAATTGGCGGAACTGGCGCTACCCGCATCCTATGACCGACTGGTTACAAATTTTGGCAGCCGATTCATGCCAAAGCACCCCTATCGTATAGGTTCCGGACTACGCAAACGCTAGGATGCGCCGCTCGTTTTACTCGGGGGGAGCATCATGTCCATCGGCCAACAACTCTATTTCGCTATTGAACTTTTCGCGCCAGAACTGGCCCACCGGGAGCGCTTCTGCCGACGCATGGCTCGCGTTCTGACGGACTACGGCACCTCGCCACTGGTTGCCCGTCAAATTGCCACCATTCTGGCGGATGCATTGCCCAGTCGCTGCGCGGACTACCATCTGGAAATGGCCCACCTCATCACATTTCACTCACCGTTGAGCGCCCTGCTCGACACCGATCAACAGGCAGCAAGAGCGATGCATTTTTACATGACGTACTTTCTGGATATCACCGCCCTGCCCTCTGGCCAGCAAATGCGCTACGCGGTGAACTAAGCCGCGTATTGAGGGCGTCAGCTCTCAAACTGAAAGCCGCGCACCTTTTCCTTGATCGCCTCGTGTGCCGCTTCCTGTTCATGGAGCAACTTGCGTCGCAACAATGCCGCCTCAAATCGCTGCTTATCGACCACGGTTTTTGGCTTCAGTGGCGGAACAGGCGTCGGCTTGCCGTCGTCATCCAGTGCCACCATGGTGAAGTAACAGCTGTTAGTGTGCCGAACTACGCGGCTACGAATATCCTCGGTAATTACCTTGATCCCTACTTCCAGCGAGGTATTACCGGTGTAATTCACGGAGGCGAGAAAGGTCACCAGTTCGCCTACGTTTATAGCCTGTCGAAAGACTACCCGATCGACAGACAGAGTCACCACATAGCACCCGGCATAACGGCTGGCACAGGAGTACGCCACCTTATCCAGATACGACAGCAGATCCCCACCGTGTATTTTGCCGGTAAAATTCGCCATATCCGGAGTCATCAGCACGCTCATGCTGAGCTGGTGTTCACGTGGATCTTCCATGGGCATTCCTTGTTCTTATTGGCTACTTTCTGAAACTGCGTGGGATCGTATCAATCTTCAGTTATTCTGTGGCCGCAGGGCTCACTGACACCGAGCGCTCCAGCTGACTGAATTGCCCCTGCAAGATGGCCTTTTCCTGCAGTACACGGCGGTTCTCTTCGTGCAGCGTATCTACACTCGCTTTACAGGCGACCAGCTCTGCCTCAAGTTTAGCCACCATCGTTTTCTGGATTTGAACTTCGCGAACTGCAGAGGCCTCATTGACGCGAAGCGAAGAGGCTTCTTCACCGATACGGGCGGATGCGGCGGCACTCTCACTCAATTGTTGCTGCAGCTCTGAAACGCGATCTTCCAATGCTGCAATCTGCGCCCGGCCGGCGGATTCTCTCTGGGCAAGCGCCTGCCGGTCGGTTTCCTGCTCGCGAAGCTGAAAATGTGCGCTGTCCAGCTGAGTTCGCACTTCAGCCAGCTTACCGCTCAACTCATTGCTTTGCTCATTCAAAGCAGCCACCTGAGCGCGCAGCTGCTCGGCTACCAGGCGTGCCTGATCGCGCTCTTGCTGCCGGTCTTCTGCGGTTCGCTGTTGGAAATGCTCGAAGTGTTCACGCACATCCCGGTTTTCCGCTTTCAACTCGCCGAGTGATGACTTCAGCTCTGCAATCCGCGTGTTGCCCTCCCCTCGCTGGTATTCGGACTTTTCCAGCGCAGTGCGTGCTTCCGCAAGCTGCAACTGCAGATTTTTCCCCTCTGCTTCTGAAGTTTGCAACTTTTGCTCCAACTGTTCGAGCTCTACCGTTCGCGTCGCCAGGGTACTTTTCGTACTGGCAAGCTCCTGCTCAAGATTCCCCAGCGCAGCGTCAGCTTCTTCCCGGACTTTTTGAACCTCGGCTTCCGCCATGGATTGCACACGCTCGTACACCGCCTTGAGCGCATCCACCAACTCCCGCGGCAGCCCTGCAGTATCGACAACTTCACCATCTACTTCCGTACGCCAGCGCTTCAGTAGCGGCGCAATCGTGCTCTTACTGCCTGTACCAAGTTCTGCACGCACCTTATCTACGGTGGGTTCTTCGCCGCGCTGCTTCAGTGATTCTGCGGCTTTGGCAATATCGATGTATCCAACTCCGATGCGCGCCATGGGTTTCTCCGTTGTACTCTGGTTATTTTTACGTACCGAATTACATATTACGTATTATTACATTATTTGTAGATTTGGAATCAATCGTTGATTCGCATTTTTTAACACACGATAATTACACTTATCGCAAGTTAGAAATCCTACCGCGTCGATTACGCAGCAAGATCCGGTACAAAACACCATGCAAAGCCACTGATTCAAAAAATGAAAAACCCCCTCCCCGACCAAATCTTTTCGCCACAGACGCCACGGGAATTCCCCTCGGAACGAGACGAGAGTGAAAGCCCGGTAGCAACTCATGCCGACCTGCAGGCATATCTGAACGCCGCCACATCCGACAGCACCCGTCGCGCGTACCGCTCGGCAATTCGCCAGTTTGAAAAATGGGGTGGCCGCCTGCCCACGGAAGCAGACACACTGGTGCGCTACCTTTTAAGCCGCGCGGAAAGCCTGAACCCCCGCACTCTGGATCTGCACCTGACCGCGATCGGCCAATGGCACCGCTACCAGGGAATACCCAATCCGGTACAGGAACCACTGGTAGAAAAAACCATGAGCGGTATTCGCCGGGTGCACGGCAAGCCGAAACAGAAAGCCAAGGCACTGCGGCTGGAGCATATCGCCCGCCTTACCCGCCACATTCGGTCGCAACCAGAGTGCCGCAAACGAGACCGCGACCTCGCCATAGTGCTAATGGCCTTCTTTGGCGCTTTTCGGCGTAGTGAACTGGTGGCCATTCGAGTAGAAGACCTCCAGTGGGAGGAGGAGGGACTGATTGTATTTTTACCCCGGTCAAAAACGGATCAGACCGGGCATGGCCTGCAGCGCGCCCTCCCCTTTGGCGACGCAAATGTCTGCCCGGTAATTGCCCTGAAGCGTTGGCTGAAAGCGGCACACATAGACCGGGGGCCGGTGTTCCGCGGGGTGAATCGCTGGGATCAGGTGCAGGATAAGGCGCTGAATCCGGGCGCGGTGAACCAGATACTCAAGCAGCTTGGCAAGGAATGCGGGTTTGATTTCCTCGACAGTCTGAGCAGCCACAGTTTTCGCCGGGGGCTTTCAACGTCGGCTGCGCGGGAGAAGGTCGATTTCGAGCTGATCAAGAAACAGGGCGGGTGGAAAAGCGACACTACCGTGTGGGAGTACATAGAAGAAGGTCAGCGGATGACAGAAAACGCGGCAACAGTGCTAATGGACAAACTGGCAGACCACATGGCGGTTTCAGAGCCCGCCGACTAACCGTTGCGGCAACGGGCGTGCCTGTGGTCGTTGCGGAGATTTCGTCCTTTCGGCTACACTGCCGCCTGAATTTACCCCCACCCGCTGCCATCAAACCATACTCAATTTCTCAACCTGGCAATCGTGATTTGTGCCGGAGAAATCCCATGGCATTGGCGGCATCCCCTACCGAACACCGATTTACTGAGCCTTTCATGAACAGCGAATTCATTCGCCCACTATTAGACAGTCAACTGGCCTGGAGCCTGGTGCTGATTGCCGGTGTATTGCTGGTGCGTTTTCTGCTCACCCAGTCTTTCCGCAAAACCAGCTGGCAGCGCCAGGACATCCGCCGCCGCATCCATATGGTCCACAACTTTGGCAACCTGATAATGGTGCTGGGGCTGTTTGCTATCTGGGTGTCAGAACTGCGGAATTTTGCCCTGTCGATCGCGGCCTTTTCCGTGGCGATCGTTATTGCCCTGCGGGATGTGGTGCAATGCCTGGTGGGCGGTATCTATCAGGTCAGCATGCGCTCTTTCACCATCGGTGACTGGGTGAAGATTGGCGAGCAATTTGGTGAGGTCATCGACAACAATTGGCTGAGCACGACCCTGCTGGAAATCGACCCCCACGGCCTCGGCAATGGCTACACCGGCACCACGCTGTACGTACCGAACAGCGTGTTCTTTTCCCAGCCGGTAAAGAACCTGAACTTTATGCGCCGTTACATCGAACACAGTTTCTCGATTGTGCGTGAAAGCAAGGGCGAGAACCCGTTTGCCATCAAAGCCTATATCACCGAGCGCGTGCTTGAGCACTGCGAGTCGTTTAAAGATGTTGCGGAGCGCTACTGCAAGCTGATTGAGAGCCGCATGGGCGTGGACCTGGCGGGCACCGAGCCCAAGATCAAGATAACCACCAGCGAACTCGGTCACGATGTCCTGACGATTACCCTGTTCTGCCCACGGGAAGAAGCCACGGATATCGAGCAAAAGGTAACCGAAGATTTCTATCGGTTCTGGTACGGAAGAAAAGAGCCGGCTCCACAAGAGCCCGCTCTACCTCAGGCCTGACGCTAATCTCGCCGGCTCGCGCCATCCCGCTCTTCGGTCGGGCTGGCACCAGTCTCGCGCACCGCATCGCTCTTGGGATCGGTTTTGGTGGAGGTTTTGGTATAGGTTTTCGCCATGTCACGGAGTGAGCCCATTTGTTGGCCAAAGTTTCGACAACCGCGACACATCAGCAAATGAAACTTCAGCCCAAAACGCTCCCGGCGGCTGAGATCGCGCTCCATACGTTCCGAGAGCAAACGGGTGGCCTGCTTACAATTCATCATGATTTGGCTACCTCCGAACCTGACTGATCGAACCAGCCACTTTCCAGGCACTCACGCAACCGCAGCCGCGCCCGGTACAGGATCACATGCAGATTGCTGGTCGATAGGGAAAGCTGATCGCAGATTTCCTCCGACTCCAGTTCAATAAATTCACGCATCATAAACACTCGCGCCTGCTTCTCCGGCAAGCCATTGATACAGGCATCAAACACCCGCCAGAAGTGGTCACTGTGCACACCGCCCTGCGGGCCCGTCCAGGCGCTGGGCCTCTCCGCTTTGTGCCAGTGGCCAGCAGGATTGAACAATGCCTCGGAAAAGATCTGCTCCCGCTCTTCGTCATCCCCCAGCTCGCTGCTGGCAATGACCTTTTTCTGGTGGCGCAAGATATCGGTGATCTTGTACTTGAGGATGGAAAACACCCAGGTGCGCAGCGCAGACTGACGCCTGAAGGAATCTGCATTCTTCAGGGCACCAGCCAGCGCCTCCTGCACCGCGTCTTCCGCCAGATCGTCGTCGCGAAGCTGCAAACGGGCAAATTTCACCATCTGCTGACGCAAACCAGTAAGAAATTCGGGGTTTTGGAGGGAGTCTTCGGCCTTGCCCGCCTCCACTGGCTGCCCACTCACGGGCGTGCTTTCGGTCATCAAGTCATACTCGTAATGCAAAGCAAACCGCTGTGCCGTGTTGATTGGTCGTATAATGACGGCCATTCTTACATTTCCACCAATCCCCCGTCAGCTATGAGGAGTTACCGAGTGCTGGGATGGGCAAGCTGCCGCCTCCGTAATCGGCCTGTTGCAATCGCTTTTGCCGGCCTGTTCATTGCCATGGGCCCGGGTACCTTTACTGCCCCGGCGGCCCGTGCGGCAGAAATCACCATTGCCGTCGCCTCCAATTTTGCCGCGCCGATGAATGAGATTGCTGACGCATTCGAGTCGCAGAGCGAGCATAAGGTGCGGCTGGCCTTTGGTTCCTCTGGCAAACTCTTCGCTCAGATCCGTCACGGCGCGCCCTTTGAGGCGTTCTTCTCCGCGGATCAAGACAAGATCACCCGGCTGGTGGACAACAATCTCGCCGAGGCGGACAGCAGAATAACCTATGCCGAAGGGCGCCTCTTGCTGTGGTCTGCCACCGATCAGTACGTCGACAGCGCGGGGAAGGTGTTCCAGTCCGGCGATTTTCAGCGATTGGCGATTGCCAATCCAAAACTCGCGCCCTACGGCGCCGCCGCGTTGGAAGTGCTGACCGCGCTCGGCCTCGATACAGCGACAAAGCAAAAGCGGGTGGTGGGTGAGAATATTTCCCAGACCTATCAATTTGTCGCCAGTGGCAATGCGGAGCTTGGCCTGATCGCACTCTCTCAGGTCTATCGCAATGGCACTATTTCCGAAGGTTCCGGCTGGATAGTGCCGGAGTCGCTGTACCGCCCGATTCGACAGGATGCGGCGATTTTGACCCGTGCAAACAAAGGTGGAGATCGGGCGGTTGTCGACGCCTTCTGGGATTTTTTAGAAGGCCCCAGGGCGCGCACAATTATCGAGTCCTACGGATACCGGGTACCCGTGAATGCTGACTGATTCCGATCTCGCCGCAATCTGGTTGACCCTGAAACTCGCCACCACCGTTACCCTGCTGCTCTTGGTACTGGGCACGCCGCTGGCCTATTGGCTGGCAAAGACCCGATCCTGGTGGAAGGGGCCGGTCAGTGCCGTGGTCACGCTGCCCCTGGTATTGCCACCGACGGTGCTCGGTTTCTATCTGCTTATTTTTATGGGCCCGCAGGGGCCGCTGGGTAATTTGACCGAGTCCATCGGGCTCGGCACTCTGCCATTTACCTTTGCAGGACTGGTAATTGCCTCGCTGCTCTATTCACTGCCGTTCGTGGTGCAACCGATACAGAATGCCATCGAGGCACAGGGCCCGGGTCCCGGCGAAGTTGCAGCGACTTTGCGCTCCGGCCCCTGGGATCGCTTCTGGCATGTCACCATGCCGCTCGCCAAACCCGGCATCGTCACTGCCGCCGTTCTCGGCTTCGCCCATACCGTGGGAGAGTTTGGTGTCATCCTGATGATCGGCGGCAATATTCCCGGTGAGACGCGCGTGGTGTCGGTACAGATTTACGACCATGTGGAAGCCCTCGAATACACCCAGGCCCACTGGTTGTCCGCTGCCATGCTGGTGTTTTCGTTCTCTGTTTTACTGGCGCTGTATATGCTCCAGCGACGCAAGTCGGCCGGTGGGTGGCGCTATGGCCCCTGAGATTTCTTCTGATAAATCAATCACCGGTAAGTTCTATCTACCCCTCCGTCAGCAAGGACGTGGGGGCGACTTTGCGCTGGACGTGAATTTTGAAATTCCGGGCAATGGCGTGACGGGAATTTTTGGGCCTTCCGGCTCTGGCAAAACCACGTTGCTTCGCTGTATTGCCGGATTGCAGCCCTGCGAAACGGGCAGCCTTACGGTGAATGGCAAGACCTGGCAAAAAGCGGGAGATCGCAGGCAATCGCTTGCCGTGCATCAGCGCCCACTGGGTTTTGTCTTCCAGCAGCCGAGCCTTTTCCCGCACCTCAATGCCGAAGGCAATCTGGGATTTGCACGCAAGCGCGCAACGCAGCCGGTGAGCAATGACGAGTACGATGAGATCGTCGAACTGATGGGGATTGCCCCCCTGCTTTCACAGCGCCCGGATTCTCTGTCCGGTGGAGAGCAGCAGCGCGTGGCCATTGCCCGCGCACTACTGGTTAAGCCACGGCTATTACTGATGGACGAACCCCTCGCAGCCCTCGACCAGGCGCGCAAGCGTGAAATATTGCCGTACCTGGAAAAGCTCCATCAGTCCGTGGATATGCCCATCCTGTACGTGAGCCATTCCGTCGAAGAGGTCGCGCGGCTTGCGGATCACTTGCTGCTGATGGAAAACGGCAAGATCCAACGCGCGGGGCCGGCAACGGAGCTGCTATCGCGCACGGATTTTCCGGTTCAACTGGGCGACGATCTGGGTGTATTGCTGGAAGCCGAAGTCATTGAGCGCGACGCACAGTGGAACTTGCTGCGCGCACAGTTCGCCGGTGGTGAATTCTGGCTGCGTGACACTGGGGAAGCACCGGGAGAGAAAATTCGGCTCCGGATTCTGGCACGAGATGTAAGCCTGACGCGCACCGGCGATCAGCAATCCAGCATCCTCAATCGACTGCCCATGCGCGTACAGGAAATCACCGCGGATACCGACCCGGCCATGGTGCTGGTTCGAATGGTACCGCAGGATGCGGGCGCCCCCCGGGGCTGCACCCATGTCATCGCGCGGGTTACACGCCGATCGCTGCACGAGCTGGCTCTGCAAGAGAACTCGCCGGTTTGGGCACAGATTAAATCGGTGGCCATTGTCCGCTGATTTACGACGAATCGTTCCGACGTTTCTCACAGACATAAAAAAGGCCGGGCTGCTTGCGCAACACCCGGCCAAGGTTTACAGACGTCTAGTCGGATTAAGCAGGTTCTGAGTGGCGTTCTGTTTTTTCGCCCTCAATACCCAGCGTGTCGACGAATTCTTGCTCTTCGGTTTGCACCGATTTCTTGCCAAACAACTTCTGCACCACCACAAAGAACAGTGGGATAAAGAAGATACCCAGCAGAGTACCCACGATCATGCCACCCAGTACGCCGGTGCCGATGGCCTGCTGCGCACCGGAACCCGCGCCGGATGCAATCGCCAGAGGCAGAACACCCAGGCCGAATGCCAGCGAGGTCATGATGATCGGGCGCAGGCGGTCGCGCACGGCGTGCATGGTGGCTTCAATCAGCTCCATGCCCGCTTCCAGGTTCTGCTTGGCAAACTCCACGATCAGAATCGCGTTTTTACTGGTGAGACCCACGGTGGTCAGCATCGCCACCTGGAAGTAGATATCACGCTCAAAACCGCGCAGGTTACTCGCCACAATCGCACCGAGAATACCCAGTGGCGCCACCAGCAGTACCGCGGTCGGCACCGTCCAGCTCTCGTAAAGCGCAGCCAGACACAGGAACACGATCAGCACCGACAACACGTACAACAGCGTGGTCTGAGAACCGGCCTGCTGTTCCTGATAAGACAGCGCGGTCCACTCCAGGCCAAAACCTTCCGGCAACTGGCTCACCAGACGCTCCATTTCCGCCATGGCATCACCGGAGCTCACGCCAGGTGCGCCCTGCCCCTGGATCTGTACCGCCGGCACGCCGTTATAGCGCTCCAGACGCGGGGAACCGTAATCCCAGTCAAAGGTGGCGAAGGACGATACCGGCACCATCTCACCATTGTTATTACGCACGGACCACAGACGGAAATCCTCCGGGTTCATCCGGAATGGTGCGTCGGCCTGCATATACACGCGCTTGATACGACCGCGATCGATAAAGTCATCAATGTACTGGCCGCCCCAGGCAACCCCGAGGGTGCTATTGATATCACCAATGGACACACCGAGTGATGCGGCCTTGGCATTGTTCACCTTCAGCTTGAACTGTGGCGTATCTTCCTGGCCATTCGGGCGCACACCCGCAAGCAACGGACTCTGTGCCGCCATACCCAGCAGCTGGTTGCGCGCGTTGATCAACGCTTCGTGCCCCTGGTTGGCATTGTCCTGCAGGTACATTGCAAATCCAGCCGAGGTGCCAAGCTCCGGCAACGCCGGGGGTGAAAAGGCGTAGGCAATCGCATCCTTGATCTGGCTCAGGGCACCCATACCGCGCATGGCAACGGCACCCGCCTGCTCGGATTCTTCCTCACGCTCACCCCAGTCCTTCAGCTTGATAAAGGCCATGGCATTGTTCTGGCCACTACCGGCAAAGCTGAAGCCCTGTACCGAGAATACGGATTCCACCAGCTCGGATTCATTGTTAAGGAAGTGGTTTTCCAGCTTCTCAACAGATTCCATGGTGCGCTCCTGGGTGGCGCCAACCGGCGTCTGCACCAAAGAGAACAGCACACCCTGATCTTCCTCCGGCAGGAAGGAGCTGGGCGAGCGCACAAACAGGAACACCATCACCGCACTCAAAAGCGCGAAGATCACCATAAAGCGTCCGCTGCGGGCGAGAATACCGCGCACTCCGCGCTGGTAGGAGGCTGCGCTGCGGTCGAAATTGCGGTTGAACCATCCGAAGAAACCTTTCTTGCTACCGTGCGAACCGGGCTTCAGCATGGTCGCGCAAAGCGCCGGCGTCAGCACGATCGCAACAAGCACCGAGAAAGCCATAGCGGCCACAATGGTGGCGGAGAACTGGCGATAAATAATGCCGGTCGAGCCTTCCATAAAGGCCATGGGAACGAATACCGCCGATAGCACCACACCGATACCGATCAGAGCACCGGTGATCTGCTTCATGGATTTCTTTGTGGCTTCCTTGGGCGAGAGGTTTTCCTCATGCATCACCCGCTCCACGTTTTCCACCACCACGATGGCATCGTCCACCAGCAGACCGATGGCCAGTACCATCGCGAACATGGTGAGCATATTCACCGAAAAGCCGAGCACCGACAGCACACCGAATGTACCGAGCAATACCACAGGCACCGCGATCGTAGGGATGATGGTTGCGCGCAGGTTCTGCAGGAACAGCAGCATCACCAGGAAGACCAGGATCACCGCTTCCACCAGGGTCTGGACTACACCCTTGATCGACACTTCCACAAACGGCGTGGTGTCGAAGGGAATCACTGTTTTCAGGCCGGCTGGGGAATTTTCATCCAGTTCCGCGAGTTTCTCTTTAACGGCGGCGGCGGTTTCCAGGGCGTTGGCACCGGTGGCCAGAGTGATCGCAACGCCGGTGGCCGGCGCGCGGTTGTATCGGGTCAAAAAGTCGTAGCTCTCCGTGCCCATTTCCACTCGCGCCACATCACCCAGCTTCAGTACAGAACCGTCCGGGTTTGCCCGCAGCACGACATTGCGGAATTCTTCCGGCGTCTGCATGCGGCTTTGCGCGGTAATACTGGCGGTGAGTTGTTGTCCCTGCACCGCCGGGGTGCCACCGAGACTGCCGATTGCCACCTGAGAATTCTGATTGCGCACCGAAGCCATGATATCGGTCGGGGTCAGCTTGTAGGCGTCGAGCTTGTTAGGGTCCAGCCAGATTCGCATGGCGTATTTTGAACCGAACACCTGAATACTGCCCACACCGGGTACGCGACTCAGCGGGTCGACCAGATTGGACACCACATGGTCCGCGATATCCTCTTTGGTCATGCTGCCATCGGTCGAGACGAACCCGGCCACCATCAGGAAGCTGGCACTTCCTTTACCCACGGTAAGCCCCTGCCTTTGAACGATTTCCGGCAATAGAGGCATGGCCAGCTGCAGTTTGTTCTGCACCTGTACCTGGGCAATATCCGGATCCGTGCCGTTGGCAAAGGTCAGGGTAACTTCTGCAGTACCAATAGACTGACTGGTGGCAGACATGTACAGCAGGCCATCGAGGCCCTTCATGTTCTGCTCGATCACCTGAGTCACCGAGTCCTCGATGACTTTGGCAGACGCGCCGGGATAGGCACCGGTGATGGAAACCACGGGTGGCGCAATATCCGGGTAGCGTTCTACCGGCAATTTGCTGATCGCGAGGCTGCCGAACAGCATCACGACGATGGCGATCACCCACGCGAAGATCGGGCGATCGATAAAGAAACCTGCCATTTCAATTACCCCTTGCTGGCTTCGTTCTGTGCGTTATCTGCGGTTTCATTTTTCGGTGCGGGCAGATCCACTGGCGCAGGCGCCGCGGCCTCGCCAGCATTGACGACGACACCGGGGCGAATCTTCTGCAGCCCTTCGACGATCACACGGTCACCGGCCTTGAGACCGCTTTCCACCAGCCAGTTGCTGCCAACAGTCTGCGAAACCTGTACCGGGCGAACTTCCACGGTATTGCCTTCGCCAACCACCATCGCGGTGGTATTTCCCTTCGGATCACGTGCCACACCCTGCTGCGGAACCAGCACGGCGTTTTCACGCTGACCACTGCCAACAGCTGCACGCACATACATGCCGGGCAGCAATACATTTTCCGGATTCGGTACTACTACGCGCAGACGAACGCTGCCGGTGGTGGGATCAACACTCACCTCAGAGAATTCGAGTTTGCCAGCGTGGGGATAGGGACTGCCGTCTTCCAGCAGAATCGTTACCGGCAGGTCGTCGGTCTGCTCCATGGTTCCCGCGGCCAGTGACTTGCGCAGGTTCAGCAACTCGCTCACCGATTGGGTGAGGTCCACATAGATGGGGTCCAGTTGTTGAATCGTCGCCAATGGCGCCGCCTGGTTTGAGGTTACCAATGCCCCCTGGGTTACCGACGAGATGCCGATGCGACCGCTGATCGGCGCACTGATACGGGCGAAATCCAGCATCACTCTGGCCCGCTGTACCGCGGCCTTGGCAGAGGCCACATCCGCTTTCGCCTGTTGCAGTGCAGCAACGGCGGAATCGTTGTCCTGCTTGCTCACTGCGCCGGTCTTTACCAGTTCTTGGGTGCGATCTGCCTGCAGCTTGGACACGGTCAGGGTAGCCTGCGCCCGCTCCAGCGAAGCCTTGGCACTGTCGAAATCCGCCTGATAGCGGGCGTCGTCCAGCTGATACAGGGCGCCGCCGGCTTCCACCAGACCGCCCTCTTTAAACAGCTGATCCTTGACGATACCGTCGACCTGCGGGCGAACTTCCGCCACCTTGAAGGGACTGGTACGGCCGGGAAGCTGCCGGGTCAGGGTAACCGGCTGGGTATCCAGGGTGACAACGGTGACCTGCGGCGTGTGTCCCTGCATGGCGGGTTGTTTTTCTCCGCAGGCTGACAACAGCGCTACGGCGAGCAACAGGCTGCCGGAGATCAACGACTTCTTTTTGTGCAACATGACGACCTCGTAATTGCGTCCATACCGGTACCAACTGGTACCACCGCGATAAGTAGCTAGAAAAAATGGCGCCGCTCGGAAACGGCGGCCATAAAAAGAACGTGACGGGCTGACTGAATGGCCCGATCAGCGCATTTGCCCATGTCGGGCGAAGAAGAGTGCTTGCCGAACTGACCTGACTTAAGTGGACAGCATGGCAACTTGAGTCGATTTAAATACATTCATGAATGAATATCAACTATTTATTCATGGATGAATGTAAAGTAAGATCAACCCCCACAGCGATGCGCCAGTGTTCCGTCGCGCAGCACCTCTAATCAGGACCCGATAATGGCCAAACGAACCAAAGAAGACGCCCTGGAGACCCGCGAGAAGATTCTCGACGCGGCGGTGGAGGTCTTCGACCGGCGAGGGGTTTCCCGCCCCTCCCTGACCGAGATTGCCCAGCTGGCGGGGGTTACCCGCGGCGCGGTATACGGCCATTTTCAAAACAAGGCGGACCTGTTCAGCGCACTGGCCGACAGGATCCAGCTGCCAGACGAATCTCTCTGTCAGGCGCCCCATCAATCCTGCGACCCATTGGGCGAACTGCGTAACCGCTGGCTCTTTATGTACCGCGAGGTGATGTCAAACGAACAATGGCATCGGATCTTCGCCATCATTCTGCTGCGCTGCGAATGGGTGCCCGAAAACGGGGAAATCAACCAGCGCTGCAGCGAGGGCCACGCCGAAGGAACAGCGCGGTTGCGGAATTTGATTGAAGGTGCGGTTTCCGTCGGTCAGCTGCCCTCGGACCTCGATGTCGAGGTCGCAGTTCCCGTGGTTCACGCTGGCATTATTGGTTTACTGCAGGAATGGCTGATGAATCCCGATGCATTCAATATTGCCGAGGTCGGCGCCCGTCACGTGGAAGCCATGCTGGAAATGCTGCAAAAATCATCCCACCTGAGAAAAACACCGGCCGCAGATCGGCCTGAAACCGCGACCGACAGCGCCAGTACTGAGTAATTTTTCATCGCCACCGATCAGATGGCGGGAAATTCATTTCTCTCATTGCCCTATTCCGGCAACCTTTCGCCTTGTTCAAGAAGCATTTCATGCCTTTCGGAGCTTTCAGCCTTTATACTTGTCCTAAGCTATAAGTCGCCACTGCTCCGGAAGCCCCCTTCCGGCCCCATTTGACAGTGGGACGCCTTGAAGTAGGACGTATAAAGAGACTCCTTATGCTTAGCAATCGAATAGCCGCACTGATATCCGGCCTTTCCCTTTCCCTCCTGGTACTCGCATCCCCGGTCGTCGCGGCCGATGACACGGAAGAGCTCAAACCCCACGAAGAACAGGGTGGAACGGCCCGCGAGATCGTCAGCAAACTCGAAATGCTGCATTACAACAAGCTCAAGGTCAGCGATGAAATGTCGGCCGGCCTGTGGGACGAGTACATCGATAGCCTCGACCCAGCCAAGAGCTATTTCCTGGCTTCCGACATCAATGAATTCCGCCAGTGGCGCACCAAGCTGGATGACGACCTCCGCGCAGGCAACGTCGACCGCGGATTCGAAATCTACAATCGCTACCGCCTGCGTATTTCCGACCGCCTGAACAATATCGTCTCGCAGCTGGAAAATGGCCTGCCCAAATTCGATTTCACCAAGGACGAATCCCTTGAGCTGGATCGCGAAAAAAGCGAATGGCCCCAATCCATCAGCGCCGCAGACGACCTGTGGCGCAAGCGCCTGAAAAGCAGCGTGCTCAACCTGCGCCTCACCGACAAGAGCGATGAAGAAATTGCCGACCTGCTCAAGCGCCGCTACAAGGGCCAGCTTAAACGCCTGAGCCAGCAGAATTCCGACGACGTGTTCGAGCTCTACATGAACTCGCTCACCCGCCTGTACGACCCCCACAGCAACTACCTGTCTCCGCGCTCCCTGGAGAACTTCAATATGAGCATGTCCCTCTCCCTTGAGGGTATTGGTGCCGTATTGCAGATGGAAGACGAGTACACCAAGGTGGCGCGACTGGTCGCGGGTGGCCCTGCGGACCGCACCGGCAAGATCAAACCCAACGACAAAATCGTGGCTGTTGGTCAGGATGAAAAAGGCGAAATGGTCGATGTGGTCGGCTGGCGCCTCGACGATGTGGTGGACCTGATCCGCGGCTCCGCCGGTACCTTCGTACGTCTGGAAACCATCCCCACCGGCGGTGACGGCAGCCACCGCACCATCACCATCAAGCGCAGTAAGGTGAAGCTGGAAGATCAGGCGGCGAAAAAAGCCATCTTCGAATTCTCTGACGGCGAACAGAATTACAAAGTGGGCGTGATCAACCTGCCGACGTTCTATATCGACTTCGAAGCCTATCGCCGCCGCGATCCCAACTACAAAAGCACCACCCGCGATGTAGCGCGACTGCTGGACGAACTTCAGAAAGAAGGTGTCGACGGCGTTATCCTGGACCTGCGCAATAACGGCGGCGGCTCCCTGCAGGAAGCCACCATGCTCACCGACCTGTTTATTGATCAGGGTCCGGTGGTGCAGATCCGCCATGCCAACGAACAGATTTCCCGACACAACCGCTCGCGCTCCCGCGCCATGTATCGCGGCCCGCTCGTGGTACTGATCAATCGCCTGTCCGCCTCTGCCTCGGAGATCTTTGCCGGCGCAATTCAGGACTACAACCGCGGCCTTGTCGTAGGTAACCAGTCCTTCGGTAAAGGTACTGTGCAGACGATGGCGCCACTGAAGGAAGGCCAGCTGAAAATCACCCAGTCCAAGTTCTACCGGGTGTCCGGTGACAGTACCCAGCACGCTGGTGTGATGCCTGATATTGCCATGCCGCAATTGATCGACAGCGAGCAGGTCGGGGAGAGCGCCTATGACACCGCCCTGCCCTGGGACCGTATCCACGCCGTGCGCCACGCCAAGTACTTCAACCTGAAAGACATGGTGCCGGAACTGTCGAAAAAGCACGACAAGCGCACCGCCGTCGATCCGGACTTTGTATTCCTGCGCAAGCAGTTTGAATACCAGTCTGAGCGCGCGAATCGCAAGACCGTATCCCTAAACGAAGACGCGCGCATTCAGGAGCGTGAAGACCTGAATCAGGAAATTCTCGCAATGGAGAACAAGCGTCGCGAAGCCAAAGGCCTGGAGCCTTACGAGAACTTCGAGGCCTATGAAAAAAGTGAATCGGAAGATACCGCGCCTGTTGGTGGCCCTACCGAAATCACCCTGGAAGACGATCCTGTGCTGAATGAAGCGGGCTACATCATGGCCGACTTTATTGGCTTGAAAAAACACACCAACTCGCCGCAAGTAGCCAACTTCGACTGAATTGAGTGTGCGATAGAGCAAACGGCCTGCGGCTTTAATGAAGTGGCGGGCCGATTAAATCATTACCAAGCCCGCTGCTTTTTTTCGAGCAGCGGGCTTTGGCTTTTTGAACGATTGAGAAAACTTTTCGGGGGGAGGAAAAATGAAAGTTGTATCCTTTAACGTAAACAGTATCCGCGCGCGTTTGCACCAGATGGAAACACTGGTGAAAACCCAGTCACCAGACATCATCGGCCTGCAGGAAACCAAGGTCACCGACGAAGATTTTCCGGAGGATGTGATTCGGGATCTCGGCTACGAAGTTATCTATTTCGGCCAGAAGACCCACTATGGTGTCGCCCTGCTCTCGCGCTACCCCTTTCTCAAAAAGCAGTACGGCTTCCCCACCGATGCCGACGATGCGCAGCGGCGCCTGGTTGCCGGTCAGTTCGATATCGGTGCAGACCAGCCTCTCACAGTCATCAATGGCTACTTCCCGCAAGGGGAAAGCCGCGACCACCCGGTGAAATTCCCGGCCAAGCAAAAGTACTACGCGGATCTCGATGCCTACCTGAACAACAGCTGCGACAGCAAGGCACCGGTACTGGTCATTGGCGATATGAACATCTCGCCAACCGATCTGGATATCGGCATCGGCGAACCCAACCGCAAGCGCTGGCTGCGGGACGGCAAGTGCAGCTTCCTGCCGGAAGAGCGTGAGTGGCTGGAGAAAATCCATAACTGGGGTCTGGTGGACACCTTCCGTGCGCAAAACCCGGAAACCAATGATCTGTTCAGCTGGTTTGATTACCGCAGCCGCGGCTTTGACCGCGAGCCGCGCCGCGGCCTGCGCATCGACCTGATCATGGCCACCCAAACCCTTGCTGACCGCTGCGTCAATACCGGTATTGATTACGACATCCGCGGTATGGAGCGCCCTTCAGACCACGCGCCAGTGTGGGCGGAATTTGATATCTAACTAGCCAGCCTCGTGGCGCATCGGTACGGCCCCAGTGCGTCACACTTCCCTAACCTTTTCTGCCTCTCCTCCCCGCCCCATATCCACCTCGCAACGGCTCATGCACAAAATATCTGGATTCCAACATATTTGATTTTGCGTATATATGAATTTTCGAATACCATGCGCAGCACTGGAATAGCCCTGCTCTGTCGACTCAGGAGTACCCGATGAACCCGGTATCCGTTTTCAAATGCCTTGCCGATGACACCCGCCTGCGCAGTCTCTTATTGATTGCCAGCGAGGGGGAACTGTGCGTGTGCGAGCTAATGTGTGCCCTGGACGAGAGCCAGCCCAAGATTTCACGCCACCTGGCACAACTGCGCAATTGCGAGCTGTTGCAGGATGAGCGCCGCGGCCAGTGGGTCTATTACCGCCTGGCGCCGGACCTGCCCGACTGGATACCGGAGATTCTCCTGCAGACTCTGCAGGCAAATCCCGTATTTATTCAGGCCAACCAGCAGGCGCTGAGCGAAATGCAGGACCGCCCTGGAAGCAAAAACAGTTGCTGCTAATCGAGGCTCCACGCTCGATCCCACTTCTGGATCTACGTAGTTCAATGAATCAACTGTAACGGCGTATTGAATTTCGCCTTACCCAAAAGGAAGCACCCGATGAAAATTCTCTATATCTGCACACACAATCGCTGCCGCAGTATCCTCAGCGAAGCCGTCACCAATCATCTTGGCCAGGGTCGCATCGACGCGCGTAGCGCCGGTAGTCAGCCCAGTGGCGAGGTACATCCGCTTTCCCTTGCATACCTGGCGCAACGCGGTATCGCTACCGACGGCCTCAAGAGCCAGTCCTGGGACGAGTTTGAGAGCTGGGTTCCCGATCTGGTGGTAACCGTTTGCGACAGCGCGGCCGGTGAAGCCTGCCCAATCTGGCTGGGCGAATCGACCAAGGTGCACTGGGGGCTTGAAGATCCATCCAAACTGGAAGGCAGCGAAGAAGAGCTGGCTCAAGCCTTCAATCACACCATCGACCTTATTCAGGCACGGGTAGAGAAAATGCTCGAGCTCGATCTGGATAAAAAATATGGTTCGGAGCTTCGCGATGCCGCCCAGGCATTGATCGCAAGCGAATAACAACCGCTTACAGGAGGTTCGTGATATGGGAATTTTTGAACGCTATCTGTCGGTGTGGGTGGGTTTGTGTATTCTTGCCGGATTACTTTTGGGGAATATAGCCCCTGAGCTTTTCCAGCAAATCGCCGGCATGGAGATCGCCCACGTCAACTTGCCCGTGGCAGTGTTTATCTGGGTAATGATTTACCCGATGATGGTGCAGGTAGACTTTTCCTCCATCAAACACGTGGGCGACAAGCCGAAAGGTCTGGTGCTGACCCTGGTGATCAACTGGCTGATCAAGCCTTTTACCATGGCAGCCCTCGGCTGGTTGTTCTTCCGGGTGATTTTTGCCGATCTTGTGGATCCGCAAACCGCATCGGAATATATCGCCGGCATGATTCTGCTGGGTGTCGCTCCCTGTACCGCAATGGTATTTGTGTGGAGCCAGCTCACCCGTGGTGATGCCAATTACACGCTGGTGCAGGTCTCGGTAAACGACGTGATCATGATATTTGCATTCGCCCCGATCGCGGCCCTGCTACTTGGCGTCAGTGATATCACCGTACCCTGGGACACCCTGCTCCTTTCTGTGGTGCTGTATGTATTGCTGCCGCTAATCGCCGGGGTGCTCACACGTCGCGCTCTGGACAAAGCCAACGACCACAGCCGCCTGGACAATTTTCTGCAGCGGGTAAAACCCATTTCTGTGGCCGGCTTGCTGGCAACCGTGGTTCTGCTGTTTGGATTCCAGGCCGAGACCATCATCAATAGTCCGCTGGCGATTGTCCTAATTGCCATTCCGCTGCTGATTCAAACCTACGGCATTTTTGCCGTGAGCTACCTTGCCGCGCATAGAATGAAGCTGCCCCACAATATTGCAGCTCCCGCGTGCATGATCGGCACATCCAACTTTTTTGAGTTGGCGGTAGCCGTTGCTATTTCACTGTTTGGACTGCACTCCGGTGCAGCACTGGCAACGGTGGTTGGCGTACTGGTAGAGGTACCCGTGATGCTCTCGCTCGTCGCCATCGCAAACCGCACGCGCCACTGGTTTGACGGCAATACCTCTCCAGTAACCCAGGAATCAAAAGCTACCGGGGAGAAAGTATGAGCAAGCTCAATGACGAAATGCCGAATCTAATTTCGGATTGCTTCCACGACACCGACAAGAGCCAGTTAACCGCCGCCATAAACGACACAGCACCCAAGATTCTATTGCTATACGGCTCTCTGCGCGCACGCTCTTTCAGTCGGCTGGCCGCAGAAGAAGCCGCCCGTATTCTGTATCGCCTGGGCGCTGAAACCCGTATCTTCAACCCTTCGGGCTTGCCGCTACCGGATGATGCCGATGCGGATCACCCCAAGGTTCAGGAGCTGCGTGAACTCGCCACCTGGAGCGATGGCATGGTCTGGTCCTCGCCGGAGCGGCACGGGGCCATGACCGGTATCATGAAGGCGCAGATCGACTGGATCCCCCTGGCCATGCAGGGCGTGCGCCCCACCCAGGGAAAAACCCTGGCGGTCATGCAGGTGTGTGGCGGTTCGCAGTCGTTTAATGCGGTTAACCAGATGCGCATTCTCGGCCGCTGGATGCGCATGGTCACCATTCCGAATCAGTCTTCCGTGGCCAAGGCCTGGATGGAATTTGATGATGACGACCGAATGAAGCCTTCCTCTTATTACGATCGCATCGTTGATGTAATGGAAGAACTGATGAAGTTTACCTACTTACTGAAAGACAAACGGGACTACTTTACCGATCGCTATTCCGAGCGCAAGGAAACCAGCGAAGAATTTCGCCAGCGGATCGATCAGCGATCCATGTAGGCGCAAGCAACCTGAAAAGTGGTGTCGCACTCGCGACACCAGACTTTGACTCACACGAAAACAACAAGCCCTGTTGTGCAAGGACGTGCACAGGGCAACTCTCCCCCTAGACTCCCTGCAAAAAATACCGCTCTCCCGCTATTCAAACTATTTCGAACCCTCTCCTGAACTGCAAAGCCTAGACCTCACCACTGGACACTAAATCGCAAATACTGCATTTCTGTTACCAAGCAATTAACTCCGCTAATTGCCGCTATAGACAGAAAATATCTGTCACCCGTTTGCGATAAACCGGAAATATTTTCTTCACTCCGCTGCAAGACTTCTCCACAACAATGGGCGCGCCGAATGTTCGGCCGGCTGCACCGCAGTCCGAAACCTACATGAACGAGATACACATTCAGGCCCACGGGAAAGATACCGAGGATACGGTGCGCCCGCACGGCAACCAGAAGTACACATTAGGAGAGTTCCATGATCAGTTCCGTAAAACGCAACGCCTTTCCGGTTGCGCTACTATCCGCAGCGGTAATCTCCGCACTGGGAATCGCACCGACCGCCAGCGCGCAACAGACGACTTCAGCGATTCGTGGCGTAGTGACCAGCGATGGGGGGAAACCCGTCGAAAATGCCAAGCTCACCATCATTCACCAGCCCTCCAACACCCAGAGCGTTATTGAAAGTGGCAATGCAGGCCGCTTCAATGCATCCGGCCTGCGTGTGGGTGGTCCCTACACCGTGCGTGTTGAATCCGATTTTGGGGATGAGACGGTTAACGGTATTTATCTTTCCCTGGGCAATCCCTTAGTCCTCCCCATCGACCTCGACAGTGACGATGTCGAAGTGAATGAGCTTGAAGAGGTTGTTGTGACGGCAGAGGCGCTGCTGTCTGAGAACCGCGGTTCCAGCAGTGTCTTCGGTGAAGACCAGATTTCCTCCGCTGCAACCTTCAACCGCGATCTCAAGGAAATCATCCGGGCCAACCCACTGGCGGTGGTCAGCCCCGATGGCACCGAGCTGAGCATCGCGGGCTCCAACCCGAAATACAACGCGTTCACCATCGACAGCGTGGGTATCAACGATACGTTCGGCCTGCAGTCCAACGGTTACCCCACCAACCGCCCACCGATCTCCCTGGATGCGGTTGAGCAGATCTCCGTGGATTTCGCACCATTCGATGCCCGTATCGGCAAGTTTGGCGGCGGTAACATTAACGCCGTGACCAAATCCGGCACCAATGAATATCACGGCAGCATCTATGTCGAAAATACGCCGTGGACTGGCACTGCCAAAGACGACCGACTGCCCACCGATGGCTCGGTTACTGAGATCGATATCGAGAACGAAGAAGAGACTTACGGTGCTACCTTCAGCGGCGCACTGGTCCAGGACAAACTGTTTTTCTTCTCTTCCTATGAGAAGTGGGAAGAAGAAGTCGCGTTTGACTACGACCTGAACACCCTCGCCAATCACGATGTAACCCCAGCGGAGCGCGACCGCGCCCTGGCGATCCTTCAGGATGTATACGGCCTGAGCGACACCGCAGGATCTGCGCCAGCCCCGGACAGCGATGAAAAGGTTCTGGTAAAACTGGACTGGAATATCGCCGATAACCAGCGCGCCGACTTCACCTACAGCACCCAGGAAACCCGCTCCGCGCGCAACTACACCGACGGCAGTGAAACCCTGAACCTGGGCTCCAACCTGTGGACCATGGCCCAGGACACCAGCTACTACACCGCGCACCTGTTCTCGGACTGGAGCGATGTATTCAGCACCGAGGTGAACCTGTCCTACAAGGACTATGAGCAGGCCTCCATGACTAGCTCCAGCTGGGGGGAAATCAATATCCAGACCGAAGATGGGTATATCGTCGCCGGTGCAGACGAAAACCGCCACGCCAACGTGCTGGCCAATGAAGTATGGAACTTTGGCGTACACGGCACCTACCTGGCCGGTGAAGTCCAGTATCGGTTTGGTGCGGAACTGGAGGACACCTGGAACTACAACCTCTACGGCCGCGATGCACGGGGCACCTGGACCTTTGACGACCTCGACGCGTTTGAAAACCGCGAAGTCGCGAGCCTCGAGTACAGCAACGCCTACACCAACAACATCGATGATATTGCCTACGATGTAAATGGCACTACCTACTCCCTGTACGGTGAAGCCACCTTCGAGCCATTCGCCGGATTTGAGCTTGTGGCCGGTCTGCGCTACGAGACACTGAGCATCGACAGCGCCCCCAACCAGAACGATAATTTTGTGGAAACCTATGGTTTCAGCAACACCGAGAATCTGGATGGACGCGATATCTTCCTGCCGCGCATCGGCTTTAACTGGGCGGTTCAGGATGACCTGACCCTACGCGGCGGCGTCGGGCGCTTCAGCGGCGGCATGCCGCTGGTGTGGGTATCCAACGCCTACACCAACGACGGCACCACCAAGGATTCCTTCTACAGTACCGATGTTGACCCTTCCAACGTCGACTTCACCGGTGTCCCTCAGGCGGCGTTGGACGCCCTGGAACCCGGTGCCGGCAGCACCAATACCATCGATCCGGACTTCGAGCTTCCTTCCGACTGGCGCTACCAGCTGGCTGCGGACTATGTGTTTGCAATTCCGGGCGTGGGTGATGACTTCAGCTGGACCACCGAAGTCATGTACGTCGATCGTGAAAATGCGGTGTACTGGCGCGACCTGTCGCGGGTCGATAACGGCAAGCGTATCGGCGACCGCATTATCTGGGACAGCATTTATGACGGCACAGAGTTCGAAGGCAACTATGACCTGGAGCTGACCAACGTCGACAATGGTGGCCGCAGTATCATCTGGTCCACCGCCCTGGACAAAGCCTTTGACAACGGCCTCTCCTTCAACCTGTCCTACACCAATCAGGACATTACCGAAGTGAATCCGGGCACCAGCTCCACGGCGGAATCCAACTTCCAGTATGAAGTAACCGAAAACCGCAACCAGCCCCTGGAAGGCACTGCCTACTACGAAATCGAGCATCGCTTCGTTCTGAATCTGGGCTACCGCGCCGAGTTCATCCAGGGTTACGCCACCAACTTCAACCTGTTTATGGAGCGCCGCTCCGGGCGTCCGTTCTCCTGGACCCTGGACTCCTACCGCGATGCACACTTCGGCGATCAGGCCAGTTTCGACGACTCCGATGTCTACCTGGCCTATATCCCGTCCGGTGCAGATGACCCCAACGTGGACTTTGAAAATGGTCTGAGCTACGCGGAAATCATGGAAATGGCCCGTGCCGCCGGCGTCGATGGGTATGCCGGTGGGTTTGTAGACAAATACTCCGACAATATGCCCTGGGTAACCACCATGGATCTGGCAATCAGCCAGGAAGTCCCAGGCTTTATGCCGGAGCACCGCGGCCTGGTGTACCTGACCATCGATAACTTTGCCAATCTGCTGAATGACGATTGGGGTAAGGTGTACGATCTGGAGTACCCGCAGAACAAGCTGTTCGACTTCGATGTGAATGAGGACGGCCAGTATGTGTACGACGAACCCTTCGGTGGCTTTGATTCGCGCAACTACAGCCGTTTCGAGGCAGCAGAGTCTACCTGGCGTGTGAAGCTGGGCCTGAAATACAACTTCTGATCCAGCCCCTGCGGAGCCGGAACTTTACGGCCCCGTAAAACAGAAATGGCCTGTCATTGACAGGCCATTTTTTTAATGGCTTCGCGATCTACCTATTCGCCGAGCCAGCGCTCCAGCGTCTCCGCCAGGCTGTCTTTACTCAACGGCTTGGTAAGGAAATCGTCCATTCCCGCTGCCAGACAACGCCCCTCAAACTGCTCTTCCGTGGTACTGGTCAATGCCACCACCGGCAAGCGATCGTCGCTGGAATATTCGCTTTCCCACAGCCGCAACTGCTCGATAATTTCCGCACTGTGGCCGGTATTCTGCTGGCAATCCACCAGCAGCAGGTCAAAATTGTTTTCGGGTAGCAACAGTAGAGCCTCTTCGACGGAGGGAACCACCTGAACCTGATACCCCAATGCCTGCACCATTTCCTCGGTTACCCCCTGATGCTGTCGGGACTCCTCGATCAACAACAGGTTGTTTTTGCGGGGCACCGCAGATTGTTGGCTGACCACCCTCCGACTGGCTTTTTTCTGGCCACCGAACAGCCGCAAAACCAGCGCATCGTGGAATTCTTTACGGGTCACCGGCCGGGCCAGATATTGCGCTTCCGGGTCAGCCGAGGCCAGTGGTGAAAACTCCAACTTGTGTCCATAGCCCCCGAGGCATAGCAGGGGAAATTTGGTACTTTCTGTCTTGTTTGACGCAATCACCTGCGTCACGCCACTCAACATCTGCGCATCCCCGGCTGCCGGTGCCAACACCACCAGCTGGCCGCGTTCCATAAACTGCAACAGCTCATCCATCGGTGCGGTACTTCCGTCGTCCCAGACTTCACAGGACACTTCCATACCGAAGGACTTCAATTGCTGCACGATACCGCCCACAAACAGACCGCGCTGATGCAGCAGCAGAATCTCGGTATCCTGCAGGCGTCGGTCAGGCTGTAAATAGATGCGCTGGTTTGGTTCGATCTCGAATTTGATCACCACCTGATAGCGGTTGCCCTCGTCAGATGAGTGCAGTTGCAGGTAGCCCCCCATGGCCTCCGCCAGGCCCTTGGCGATATTCAGCCCGAGTCCGGTGGTCACCTGGGTGGTGTCCTTACGGGAGAATGCACCAAACAGTTCCGATTCGTCCGGCAGGATTTCACCGCGACCGTTATCCACCAGCTTGAGCGTCAACTGCCCTTCTTCGGTTCCCACCTGCTCAAACAGGACTTCCCCCCACAGCTCACCGCTCTCGGCGATTACCGTAGCGGAGTCAACCAGATTGCGAATCAGCTGCGCGGTCTTGCGGTTGTCGCCGGTCACCATGACCGGCAACTCATCACTGATCTGAAAATTGAATTCGAGGCGCTGACGCTGGGCAGCGCGCGCGGCGAACTTGAAGGCTTTCTCGATGGTTCGCACCAGATTGAACGGCGCGCGTCGCAGGTGAATATCTTTGCGCGCTACGCGGGTGAACATACCCACGTTATCAACCAGTTTCAGCTGTTGGTTGCAGGCGTTCTTGGCCAACCGCACCCATTCCCGCTGGCGCTCGGAAAGTCGGTCTCCGTCTAGCAGCGCCAGAGCCCCCAGGGAGTCAGACAGCTGGCTGCGAAATTCCTGTCCGACATTGGCCAGAAACTCATTGGTAACTTCTACTGCCGCATCGGAGTGCTTGCGCGCCGCGGCGAGATTGCTGGCCTTCTGCTGAAGCGCCTGCATGGCAGCCACGCGATCCCAGTAATTTTCAGACTCACGCCGCGCCTGGTGCGCCATCAGCCATACAAACGCCAGCGTCAGGGCACCATAGATGGCCCCGAGAATATCCGCTGTCATAAACCCCTGGAGGGCGGCCGGCACCAGAGATCCCGCCAGAAACCAGGTCAAAAAACGGTGGTATGGAGAGAATACAGAAGCCACGCTGGCGCAAAACACAACGGTATACAGCCACAGGAACTGAGTGGCCGGCGAAAAGCCCAGTAAAAATACATGGCTCAGGAGAATTACGCCCCACCAGATCGCCCCGAGGGTAGAGGCCAGGAAATATCGGTGCCGCCAGCGCTTGGGACCTGTGGCATAAATATTGTCAAAGCGGAAAACGTAATAGGCGCGGAACAGAGTGACCAGGACCAGAACAATCGCCAGGGACAGAACCAGTTTGGGTGCGAGGGTTCGCAGCTCACCGATAGCAACGGCAATGGCAAACGCCACCATGGTGAACAACATACCGCGGCGACTGTATTTGGCAATGCGCGTATCCGTGTTCCGGCATACGCGGCGATCTTTTTGAACTTTCAGTTCCGGGTGATCAAATAACGGCATAGCGAATTCCGGCGAACGCTCCCTGTGACGGAAATGTCGAGGCGCTGCAATGGCTTTTTACTGGCCCAGGCCCATAACTTCGACCAATACGGTTTTTACGAGGAAGCCCAGCAAGCCTAGACCAAGAGCAATAAACAGAATGAAAGTGCCGAAGCGACCCGCCTTGGACTCCTTCGCCAGATTCCAGACGATAAACACCATAAACAGAATCAGGCCGCCAATGCCAATGATCAGGGAATACTCTTCAAACAGCTCGAAGCTCATGACACCTCTTCTACGCGTAAATCCAGGCTTTAGCCGGGCTACTAACTTACACCGGACCGGTCGAGAGTCGGTGAAAAATTGGCGCGTATTGTATAGGAGGTTGCAGCGCTAAACCATGTGCCCGGGGGCGGATTTCAGGGGCACGGAGCGGCTTCAGGCGCCTTGATAATAGTCGCTGTCGTCGATACGTGTGCCGCACTTCACCCGGCGGACCTCACGGTCTCGATACCGACTGTCATGCCAGCAGCGGGGGAGGGATTCACCGGAGAGGAAGCGCAAGTCCGCCTTGTCGAAGACCTCCGGATCCTGAATCTCTTCGCCCCACAAATAGCGACCGACGACGGTAAGCTCGTACGGATTGGCCAGTGTGACCACATCGGCCACATCGATCAGGTGATTGCCGTCGGCATTTCTCAGCAACATGGTTGACCCCTATTTCTTCTCAATACCCATCAGTATAGGGAGAAATCGGCGCCATCCGAGGATGAATTTAGGTTTCTGAACGGCGAAGCACGACGCGAAAAAGCGCCGAGATTACGATTTAACAGAACATCCAGGGAAATATTCGCAGCTAAACAATGAAAAAATAGAACGAAAGGTCATTTTCAGTGCAAGACTTGTGAAACACTCCGTTTCTCGCCAAAGGAGCGCCTTAGCGCTCCAGTGTCAGTCGAGCGGATACCATCCCCTCTTCTGCCAGCGCATCCACACTGACAGAGCGAATAACGAATCGCTGCTGCAACAGGGTGTTCAGCCAGGGTTGCAGATCCTGGTAACGGGCTTCATCCACCCACAGGCGAATGCGACGGTCGCCTTCCGGCTCAAAGCGCTTGATGGTTACCTTGTGGTTATTGGCTGCCGCCGTAACCCGCTGCAGCAGAGTGCCCTGCCCCTGGGATTGGCCACCACCGCTGCGTTGAACACGCTCAAGCTGTGGGCGCTGCTTTTCAATCCAGCTAACCAACTCCTGCGCGCTCTCGGCGTCGGTGCGGGCGCTGTCAAAGAAAGACTGTGCTGGCTTGAAAAGGCCAAACACTATCACGGTCAAGCCCAGGAACAGCCCGAGGATTCCGAGGGCGCGCTGGTCTCCGGGCGGCAACGCCAGCCACTTTTGCCGCCACTGTTCGATTGTTTGCTTCATAGAAATCTTTCTTCGTTATCGCAGGCGGATCCGACCGGACACACCCTCTTCCAACTCGTTGGCCGCGAGCAGTTCGGCCTTGAACTGGCCCTGCCCCAATTTGTTAACAACAGAATCCAGTTGCCCGAGATTGGCGGCGCGCAATTGCAACACCAGCTCACCGCGGTTGCCGTCGAATCGCAGGGACTGCAGCTTAAGATCGCCGCTTTTGGCGCCCCCCCACACATTACTTAACTGTTGTAACTGGCCGGCGAAATCACCACCGCCGCCGCTGGCCTGATTCAGATACCCGGTAATCTGCCGGCGCAGGTCCGCGCTGGGTGAATCTCCCGGGAAAATCTCGCTGAACAGGTTGCGGGCAGCCTCCTCAGCATTGGCCGCCTGGATTTTGTAATAGGTACCGGCAGCGATGAAAAACACCAACTGCAAGACGAAACAGGCTGCGACCGCAATCGCAGGCTTCTTCCACCAGGGCCCCGCGTCGGACTGAAGGGCGACCTGATACGGACCGGTTAACATATTGCCGGCAATGGTAGGTTTCAGGCTTGCAAGGAACTGCTCTTCCGCTGACGCATCGAGTACCTGTACGGAACCAAGCTGTTCCAGAGTCGCGCGCTCAAGCTCAGTCGCGTCACCCGACAGCCGCAGCTGCTCGGTTTCCGCATGCGCCCCGCTCAATTCATCGGGCTCACCGCCCGCACCGGTATCCCGACCTTCCGCGGCAAACAGGCTTTCTGCAATCACCCCCGCCAAAGGCCGATTTACAGACAGGCCACGGCCACTGACGTGCCAGAAATGCGCGCGTTCGCCATCCAGCCATACAGCGGACTCGGGGCTGGTATTGGCCAGCAAGCGGTACTCGGGGATTGCGGTGGTTACCGGCCAACCCAGGCGCTCGATCTGGGCCTTGAGAATTGCAAGCTTGAGACTCGCCACCGCCATAACGCTACAGAGGTCCCCCTGCACCGGCTCACAGACAAAGTGCAAATCTTCGACATCTTCTGCCAACTGCTCTTCGACCATGTAACCGACCGCCTGGCTCTGACGTCGGGCGGCACGGGGTACGGTTTCAAGGCCGCTCCAGACCCAGGTCCCGGGAATAAGTATCACACCGCGTTCGCCCGGTTCGAACTCAAGGTTTACACCAGCGGCCTCAGCACCGCCAACAGTGCCGGCCTCGGAGTCGGCACTGACCGGGTTCCCGGGCTCTGCGTCGCCGGCAAACGCCTGGGCAAAATCCACGTCTATGGCAACCGGCTGCCACTGCCCTTGCTGCCAGTACTCAAGCACGACTGACCCGGCGCCAAGCACGTGGTTGCCACTATGGGCACCCGCACCAGGCTCACGCAGCCGTAATAGTTTTACTTCCTGGCTCAATTAGACCCCCAATAATTCCTGCAAAAACTGCCCGGAGAATTCGCGCCGCTGGCGCTGTATGACTTTTACTTTTCCGGTGGTGGTGTCGAGTTTCAGAATCGACTCCCAATACTGCCGGTGCTCCAGACCCAGTTGTACCGCAATATGCGCGACATAATACGCACTGTTGAAATCCAGATCGCCCCCGCCCGAGACATTGAACGAAGACAGGTCGGCCATCTGGGTAAAGGCCACACCCGATTCCCGCTGGGTAATAAGACCCGCAACATTCGCCGACGGAAGCATCGCCGACAACAGCTCTGCCGACGCCGTATTCACGTTGACCGGCGTTCCGGCCTCGGGGAGTGCGCAAAGCTCCGGCTCAAGCTGGCGCCAGACTTCTGGCTCCATTCCCTGAACTGCACTCAATTCGGAGACATCCGTAATCAATGTATCGGGGGTGCGGTAAGCCAGTTCCAATCCGAGATAACCGGTATCTTCACCACCGGATGCCAGGGGGGTATCACCGGGGTCGAGCCAGTCCTCGATCGCCAGCGCCATATCCGCTTGCCCACCGAGATTGCTGACCAAACGACGCAAGACTGGCCCCGGCCCGCTGCCTGCGGAACCCCCACCGCCAGACCCGGAGCCACTGGAAGCTCCAGGCACTGTTAAATTATTTACATTAAAACATCCATGTAAGTCTTTGATTAATATGCGGATCTTTCCGTTATCGGGATTGAACTCGGTCTGATGCTGCGCCCAGAGCTCATGTAGATTGTCACTGGCGGGGCTTGCGTCGCGATCCTCTTCAAAATCCTTCTCCAGCGTCACAATCGCCCAGGCTTCCGCGCCGTGTACAAACTCTGCAAGCTGGGTGTTTGCGAGAATCGCACTGGTGCGGGAAATGGCCAGGCGATTCCGCGTAACCGCGTGGGTCACTGCAGCGACCGCAATCACCATCACCAGCAAAACGGTGATCAAAGCCACGCCGTTCTGCTTCCGCAGCGGGTGGCGATCGAGCCGACCAGGCGATTGCGTGCGAATGGGGGTAAACATTACTCGCGACCCTCTTCTTCGCGGCCGCTGCGATCGTCGCTACCCTCTTCTGAGCCACCAGAGCCGGACCCGGAACTGTTTTCATCGCCGTCGCCACCGCTGGAGCTGCCGCCACTACCGCCGACGCCCGATGAAACGGTGTACTCCGGCAGTGAAAACAGTCGACGCATCTCGCCGCCGGTGCGCGTCAGCAGGGTAACTTCGATAGCCTGCGGCAAACGCAAGTCCACCGCGCCAGGCGTGGAACCAGATGAGACTGGAGGCCACTGCGCCAGCCAGGTCTGTGTATCCCGGTCAAAATACCGCACATTCAATTCGACAATTCCGTCCAGAACCGGCTCGGCTACCGGCTCGGAATCCGGGCCGCGATCGAGGATACGCCAGCGGCTGCGAAGTAGTAACGCGGTGTCATCGTCCGGCTGCTCATATCGCTCATCCTCGTTATCCGCGTATCCGATACCGTAATGCAGCCGCTGTAAATTACCGCGCGGATCACCGGTGAGGTTGGCGGCGCCGAGGCGGGTAAACTCAAATTCGTTACTCACCCCCTGAAATGCCGGTTCGTAGCCGCTGTAGCCGTTCTTTACCGGGCGCGCGGTAAACTGCCGCAGGTCATCATCCAGCCGATACATGGCCATGGACAGGCGTCGCATTTCATCGGCACGTGCATTCAATACGCGATCGGTAGTAAAGAATGTTTCCAACAGTGAATAGGAGCCGATGCCAATAATGGAAACAATCACCAGAACCACCATGACCTCGATCAGGGTGAAGCCGGCCTGGCCGGTTCGGCGGGAAAAGCGGAAAGAAGGTCGCATAATCACATCACTCCGCCACCCAGGAATCGATCGTGAGAATTGGCGGCTTGTCCGGCCAGCCAACCTGAACGACGATTTGCCGCATGCGCGGTTCACTGGTTGCCTTGACCTCAGCTGTGACTTCCCACTCCCGCTCCGCCAACAAAACCCGCTCGGTTTCCTTGCCCAGGGGCGGCCAGTCGGTTCGCAAACGAATTTCAGCCAGTGCCTGTTGAGCCACGAGATTGGCGGTAAGACGCTCCTCCAGTGCAGCCTGCTGACGCACACTGTCTTGCAGGGTTTTCAGTACACTTGCGGCAATCACGCCGAAAATCACCAGCGCAACCAGCACTTCAACCAGGGTGAAACCGCGGGTTGTCCCGAGCCGTCTGTTAAGCCCAGTGCGGTTAGTAGTCATCTGCCTGCCATTCCAGTTGCATGCCGTACAGGCTGCTGTAGGAAATGATCGCTCCCCGTCCGATATCGCCATCGCGCATCAGAAAGAATGCCACCTCCACGGGAAGCACTTCACCACTGGACAGGGCTGCAAACTGGGGTTTGATTTCTTTCTCTTTGTCTTTGCCGCTTTCACTGCGACCGCTGGGGGCAAAGCTTGAACTACTAGTGTCCGCGCTGGGCAGCTCCGTTTGGGAAAGCACTTCCAGACGCATATTGGGCGGCAGCTCGTGAGACATAAAGCGGCCGGCGTTGGCGGCATTCGGCGTGGCCGAAAAGTCGAACTCTTCCCATTTGAGCAGCGACGAGTCATAGCGCACCACCTGATAGCGATCCTCTTCAAACACGACACCGTAATGGGCCTTATCGATCAGTGCCCGGTCCGCCACCAGCTGCAGGAGGTTTGCCAGCCGCTGAACCTCACCGGTCCAGTTACGGCTGTCGGTATTACGAAGGGAGAGCGTCGCCATGCCCGCCAGTGAGGCGATGATCACAATCACCACCAGCAGTTCGATCAGGGTAAATCCCCGTTGGCGGTGGGCCGCGACGCGCATAACAGATTCAGGCCTCAGCCTTACAGCTCGGACGCGAACAGGTCGGCAGACTCGCCTTCACCACCGGGCTTGCCATCGGCACCCAGGCTGAACAGGTCGTAGGGGCCGCTGCTGCCCGGGCTGATGTACTGATACTCGTTGCCCCAGGGGTCTTTCGGGGCTTTCTTCAGGTAGGGCTCGGTCCAGTTTTTGGCTTCCGGGAAGCCGGAAGGTTTCGCAACCAGCGCACCCAACCCCTGATCAGAGCTCGGGTACACGAAGTTGTCCATACGGTACATATCCAGCGCCGTGGAGATGGCACGGAGGTCGACGGTCGCTGCCTTGATGCGAGCTTCACCGGTACGGCCCATAATGTTTGGCACCACCAGCGCGCCCAGCACACCGAGAATCACGATCACCACCATGATCTCAATCAGGGTAAAACCCTTACTTTTACGCAGATTTTTCATTTCTCACCTCGCGTGTTCAAAATCTCTCGGCCGCCCTGCTCCCGCACGTCGCGGATCAGACAACCAGTTGGTTCATATTCATAATCGGCATCATGATGGCCATCACGATAAACAGTACGATCCCGGCCATCACAAGCAACATCAGCGGCTCAAACAGGCTCACAAATGCCGTAACCGCACCCTGCAGATCCCGCTCCTGGTTCTCCGCGGCACGCTCCAGCATCTCATCGAGCGTGCCGGAGGATTCACCGCTGGCGATCATATAGGTCATCATCGGCGGGAAGTACTCCACGTCTTCCAGCGCCCGCCTCAGGCTGCCGCCCTCGCGCACAAATTTCTGCGCTGTTTGGAGACGTGCTTTCAGAAAATCGTTCCCCATTACACCGCTGGCAATGCCCATGGCCTGGACCAGGGGCACACTACTACCGGTCAGGATGGCCAAAGTACCGACATAGCGGGCACTCTGTCCGCCCCGCACCAGCCAGCCAATCACCGGCATTTCCAGCAAGCGATGGTGATAGCGGTAGCGGAACCCGGGCTGGCGCAAAAGAAACAGCCAGCCGATAACCAGCAGAACAAGGACCGGGGGAATAATCCAACCCCAGGAAGAAATGAAGTTACTGATCGACACCAGTATCTCTGTGGCCAAAGGCAATTGCTGGCCGGTACCGGTAAACACCTCGATCACATCAGGTACCACATACACCATCAGGCCGGTCACCACGAGCACGCAGATCACCACCAGCACGATCGGATAGATAAGGGCAAGCTGCACCTTCTGGCGGAACTGTTGCTGGGTCTCGGTGTAATCCGCGAGGCGCTCGAGCACGTCATCGAGGTGCCCGGAGTGCTCACCGGCTTCGACGGTTGCGCGGTACAGTTTTGGAAATGCACGCGGGAAGCTGCCCAGCGCCTGCGCCAGGCTGTGCCCTTCCAGCACCTTGGCACGAATCGCCAGCACAATGCGGCGCACTTTCTGGTTGCGGGTCTGATTGGCGATCGCACTGAGGGTTTCCTCCAGCGGAATACCCGCGCGCAAGAGCGTCGCGATCTGCCGCGTGAGCAGCGCCAATGGTTTGATACCGAGGCCCGGGCTACCACTTAAAAAGCTGCCGGCAGATTGCTGGGAGGACTCACCGGCGGCGGTGACTTCCAGAGGAATCAACCCCTTGGCACGGAGCTGCTGACGCGCAGCCTTGGCACTGTCTGCTTCCAGGGTACCGCGGTTTTTTCGTCCGCCGCTGTTGAGTGCCGTGTACTCGAATGCCCCCATATCAGGACTCCTGGGTAACCCGCAGTACTTCTTCCAGTGAAGTAATGCCCGCAAGAACCTTGGCCATACCGTCGTCGCGGATACTCGGGCCGAGCTTGCGCGCCTCGTTCACCAGCGCACTTTCCGAGTCGCGATCGTGGATCATCTGGCGAAGTCGCTCGTTGACCGGTACCAGCTCATAGATACCCACCCGACCGAGATAACCGCTGTGGTTACACTTTTCACAACCACCGGGGCCGTAAATGGTGGCGGTAGCCCCCTCTTCCAGCCCAAGCATGCGGCATTCAAAGGCGTCGGCCTCGTGGGGCTGACGGCAATCCGGGCACAGAACGCGCACCAGGCGCTGGGCCAGAACCCCGATAATGCTTGAAGACAACAGGAAGGGCTCGATCCCCATATCCACCAGGCGGGTGACCGCACCCAGCGCGGTATTGGTGTGGAGCGTGGAGAGCACCAGGTGACCGGTCAAGCTCGCCTGAATGGCGATCTGCATGGTTTCCAGGTCGCGGATCTCACCAACCATCACCACATCCGGGTCCTGGCGCAAGATCGCGCGCAGGCCACGGGCGAAGGTCATATCCGCCTTGGTATTCACCTGGGTCTGGCCGACCCCTTCCAGGTTGTATTCCACCGGGTCTTCCACGGTGAGAATATTTTTTTCCCGGTTATTGATACTGGCGAGGCCCGCGTACAGAGTGGTGGTTTTACCGGAACCGGTTGGGCCGGTAACCAGAAGAATTCCGTGGGGGCGGCCGAGCAACTCGGTAATGACCTTGAGATCGCGCTCCGCCATACCCAGATTGCGCATATCCATCTTGCCGGCCTGCTTGTCCAGCAGACGCATTACCACCCGCTCACCGGCCGAAGACGGCATGGTGGATACACGGACGTCCACCTCGCGCCCGCCCATCAACAGGGAAATACGGCCATCCTGGGGCACCCGTTTTTCGGCAATGTCGAGTTTCGCCATAACCTTGATCCGTGACACCAGCAGTGGTGCCAGGGCGCGACGGGGCTGCAGCACTTCCCGCAGGACACCGTCCACGCGGAAACGCACCACCAGGCGCTTTTCAAAGGTTTCAATATGGATATCCGAAGCCCCCTGCTTGAGAGATTCGGCAAAGATAGCGTTGATCAGACGAACGATAGGCGCATCGTCTTCCTGCTCCAGCAGGTCTTCGGTCTCGGGCAGGGAGTCGGCCACCGCAGCGAGATCCAGGTCGTCGCCCAGGCCTTCAACATCAGAGAGATTGCCACCCTCGCGGTTTTCGTATTCCCGCTGTAACGAGCGCTGAAAGGACTCCACATCGACCGGCGCCACACCCAATGGCACCTCACACAGACGCTGTACTTCCGCCAATACCGACGGGTTCAGTGGCGCCACATACTGGCAGACCGGAGTGCCCTCCACTTCCGCCAACAGCACCTGATGCCGCTTGGCAAACGCGTATGGCAGGCGCTTGAGCACGACTTCAGCCATCACTTGACGCCCTCAGGCTCCACGGGAACAGGCTCCTGGGCATCCTGCTCGTAGCTTGCCGCAGGTGGCAGCAGGTCGGGGAGAACATCGCCGCGATTCCAGTCCCAGATTCGGCTGGTGTCGTCGCGCATACGCAGTTGCTTTTCCTGCATATCGCGGTAGCGACGACGGGTTTCCTCGTAGCCTGCAATCTGATTGCTGAGAATACGCGGACGGATAAATACCATCAGGTTGGTCTTATCCACGTCTTTCTGGGAGTTGCGGAACAACCGGCCCACCCCGGGAAGGTCACCCAGCAAGGGAACCTTGTTGTTAATCTCGGTCAGCTTGTCTTCGATCAGTCCGCCGAGCACCAGAATGGCGCCATCGTCGATCAGCACCTTGGTGCGAATCTCGCGCTTGCTGGTGACAATGTCCGACGCGGCACCGGTTACCGGCAACACATTTTCCACTTTCTGCTCGATATCCAGCGTTACCGAGTTGTTGTTATTGACCCGCGGCGTGACCTTGAGAATGGTACCCACATCCTGACGCTGAATGGTCTGGAAGGGATCGTTGTTACTGCCGGTGGTCAACTGCGATCCGGTAATAAACGGTACGTTCTGACCAACCAGAATTTCTGCTTCCTCGTTGTCCAGAGCCATGATGGTCGGCGTGGAGAGAATATTTGCATTGTTCTCAGAAGCGATCGCATTAATTGCCACGCGCACGTCGGTGCCGCTCAGGAATCCAAGATTCAGACCCGCACCGACCAGGTTCAGCGGGTTAAGGGACCCCGGGTTGATGGGAACACCATCCACCTCAATGGTGTTGTCCCCGTCCGGATCACCGACGGCCACATCGTTATTGAAGCCGGCAAAGATATCGTCGTCGTTCCCGGCGAGCCACTTGATACCCAGGTCGCTGCCAGACCCTTCCGTAACTTCCACAATAATCGCCTCGATCAGCACCTGTGCACGGCGCACATCCAGCTTGGCGATCACGCCCTTCATGGTTTCGAGCAAGGACGGTGGCGCGGTCAAAATCAGCGCATTCAGCTCTTCATTGACCTGGATGCTGACCTCGACATCAGCGACCTGCTGATCTTTCTCGGTCTTCTGGATACTGCCACTCATACCCTCGAGGATTGGCTTCAGGTCCACCGCGCTGGCGTACTGTACATACACAACCGCAGTGTTGCCCTCGCCTGCCAGCGGCTGGTCGAGGCGTTGAATCACTTTCTTGAGCTGCGTGCGGGTAACCGGATCACCGGTAAGAAGGATGCTGTTGGAGCGCTCATCGACTGCAATACGCAATGGCTGCACATCATTGCCAGCCTGCTTGCCTCCGCCCTGCAGCAGCTCATTCAACACCTGCTTCACCTCTTTGGCAGAAGCAAATTCCAGCGCAACCAGCTCGATATCGATAGCTCCAGCGCGGTCTAGCTGCTTGATAAGGCGCACAATCTGATCGATGTTCGCTGCGCGGTCGGCGACAATCAGCGTATTGGTGTCTGCGTAGGCCGCCAAATGGCCCGTTTGCGGAATCAGCGGACGCAACATGGCAATCAGCTGCGCAGCGGAAATATTTTCGACCTTCACCGTGCGCACCACCAGCGCCTCACCTGGCGCGCGGGTCTGCTCGTCAATCACCGGAATTGCCTGCTGCTTGGCGAGCGCGTCGGGCACCACTTTCCAGGCATCACCCTGCTCTACCAGGCTGAAACCGTTTACCTGCAATACCGACATGAAGACGTCAAAGGCCTGCGCGTGGGACATGGGGTCGCCCGCGACCACGGTCACCTTACCTTTCACATTGGGGTGGACAATGATGTTTTTACCGGTGAAATCCGCAGCCCAGTTGATCAGGTCACGAATATCGGCGTTGTCGAGTGAAAGAGTCACTCTCTCCGGGGAAGACTGAGCCAGCACCGAAAAAGACAACAAAAAACCCATGGCGACTGCAACCAGTCGTCGGTGTAACACGCTCATCATTATGAATCTGACTCTAATTCTTATCTGGTCGGTAAATGGTTAGGTCTTGAAAGCGAATACCCAAGTTCCCAATTCGCTTGCCTGCACGGCGGACAAGTCCGCTAGCGGCTAGACTGCGCCCCCTGACGCTCTCGAGCCATTTCACGCAGCTGCTCAAGGCGCTCGCGAATGGACTGCTGTTTATCGGCCTGGCCAGCACTGGAGTTTGCACTGATCACCTTGGCCGCCTGGCGGGCGTAGTTCGCATACTGTTTAGGCACAGTCGGGCGACCTTCCGCATCCGGGTAGGTCAATTTTTCCATCTGACCGTTACGGCGAAGGATAATATGGTCGACTTCTACGGAATAGACCTCTGCGCCCCCCGGCAAGGTCTGTCCTACAAAAATACGCTCTGCGGGCTTGCCCCTTTCTGCGATCAAGGCGCTGGCATGCTCATTGACGCTACTGCTGAGTACACCAGAAAGCACAAGATTGAGTTGGGTGATGGGGATATTGGCCAGGTCGATTTCGGGCTCTTGCGCCTTTTTGACTGGTGCGACACCAAAAAATGCCGTTGCAGGAAGTGTCTCAGTGGTATTGCGCGACACGGAGCGACTGCTCCGTTCCGCCAACAGGCTCTGCTCACCACTGTCGCCGGGAACAGCCAGATGACCGTAAGCCATCAGGTTTACAGCAAACCAGCCGCCAACAACCGCTGTAGTCGCCAGCAGGCTCCTCTTGGCACTACTCCCCGGAGCCCCCGGATCCTGCAGTGCGGACGATAGTGTGCGCTTGACCAAAGACATGATGAAACCCGTCGCAAACAGCGTAATTCTATTTATTGGGCGCCTATTCTCGGGGCTTCCCCCAGAAAGGCAATGTTCTCAACCTTATAGGTTAAATAACAACCAGCGGGCGAGTAAAGCCACAAACGCCAACATACCCGCCACAGTGACCCAACATTCCGTCAAAAACAAGAAAGGCGGCCAGTGGCCGCCCCTCTTTCCGGAATAGAGTATATGAACTGAATGTTACAATTTGGTTTCCAACTCCGGCACCGCATCGAACAGATCGGCCACCAGGCCGTAGTCCGCCACTGAGAAGATCGGGGCTTCTTCGTCTTTATTAATAGCCACGATCACTTTGGAGTCTTTCATGCCCGCGAGGTGCTGAATGGCGCCTGAAATACCAACCGCGATATACAGATCCGGAGCAACGATCTTACCGGTCTGACCGACCTGCATGTCGTTCGGCACAAAGCCAGCGTCCACGGCGGCGCGGGATGCGCCCACAGCAGCGCCCAGCTTGTCGGCAACCTTGTACAGCAGCTCGAAGTTCTCGCCGTTCTGCATACCGCGACCACCGGAGATCACGACGCGTGCCGCGGTCAGTTCCGGACGGTCGGACTCGGCCAGCTCTTCGCCAACGAATTGGGAAACGGCTGCATCGTCAACGATATCGACAGTCTCCACAGCGGCGCTACCGCCTTCTGCGGCAACCGGATCAAATGCGGTAGTACGCACAGATGCCACTTTGATGGCGTCAGAGCTCTGTACGGTAGCAATCACATTACCGGCGTAGATCGGACGCTTGAAGGTATCGGGGCTCTCTACCGCGATGATGTCGGAAATCGGCTGAACGTCGAGCAGTGCCGCTGCACGGGGCAGCATGTTTTTGCCGGTCGTCGTGGCCGGTGCCAGCACGTGACTGTAGTTCTTGCCCAGGTCTGCCACCAGTTTGGCAACATTCTCCGCCAGCTGATGCTCGTAAGCCGCATTATCGGCCACCAGTACCTTGCTGACGCCATCGACCTTGGCCGCCGTTTCACCGACCGCACCACAGCCACTGCCAGCCACCAGCACGTCGATATCACCACCAATGGCTTTAGCGGCAGCAATGGTATTCAGCGTGGCGCCCTTCAGTTCCGCATTGTCGTGTTCTGCAATTACAAGAATACTCATCAGATTACCTTCGCCTCGCTTTTCAGTTTTTCTACCAGTTCCGCTACATCGGCAACCTTGATGCCTGCCTGACGCTCGGCTGGCGGCTCAACTTTCAGGGTCTTGGTGCGCGGGGCGATATCCACACCCAGCTCTTCCGGGTTGGTTACATCCAGAGGCTTTTTCTTGGCCTTCATGATGTTGGGGAGGGAGGCGTAACGGGGCTCGTTCAGGCGCAGGTCGGTGGTGACCACCGCCGGCAGGGTCAGCTCAACGGTCTGCAGACCGCCATCGATTTCGCGGGTCACCTTGACGGAGCCCTCTTCAACATTGACTTCAGAGGCAAAGGTACCCTGCCCCATGCCAGTCAAAGCGGCCAACATCTGGCCAGTCTGGTTGTTGTCGCCATCGATGGACTGCTTGCCCAGAATCACCAGCTGCGGCTCTTCTTTATCTACGATGGCCTTCAGGCACTTGGCCACGGCGAGCGGCTGCAGCTCGGCGTCGGTCTCTACCTGGATTCCGCGGTCGGCACCCAGTGCCAGTGCGGTGCGAATCTGTTCCTGACACTGCTTCGGGCCCATGGAGACAGCGACGATCTCGCTGACCACACCCTTCTCTTTCAGGCGAACCGCTTCTTCTACCGCGATCTCACAGAATGGGTTGATGGACATCTTGACGTTGGCAGTGTCCACATCAGAACCGTCCGCCTTGGGGCGAACTTTCACGTTGTAATCGACAACGCGTTTCACGGCTACAAGAACTTTCATGAAAATCCCGTCTCAGTAGTCTACATAAAGGCCGCAGTCGCAGCCGTTTACGGCGCTGACCTGCGGCATGGGTAACTCGCGCAGCCTTCCGGCTGAGTGTTTCAGCGGCCCTGCCAAAGCACCCGGAGCGAGTGCTTTAAGGCACCTGCGAGCCTGCCTCCAGTTCAAACAAGCGTTTGAGCGGCGTGTATGTTGGCCCTTTCACAGACCAAAATCAATAGTTGAATAGTAAGCCTAGCAGCCATTCATAAGATCAATTTCGAGCCATAAACAAGCCCGATTGTGCGGCTCCAGAAACCGTCAAATACGCCAGTATTTGCCAGCAGAAATGAAAATTTACGCAATTGGTGGGGTTGCACGATGCCCGATATAATCCGCCTACCTATAAATTGCCTGCCATAATTCGGCGGGTGAATAATTAAACCTGTTTGAGGAGAGACCTGTGGAACGCGAGTCAATGGAATACGACGTAGTCATCGTCGGCGCGGGCCCTGCCGGACTTGCCGCCGCAATCAAGCTGCGTCAGATCAATGAAGACATCGCCGTATGTGTTGTAGAAAAAGGCTCTGAAGTCGGTGCGCACATTCTCTCCGGCGCTGTATTCGAACCCACCGCCCTGAACGAGTTATTCCCCGACTGGAAAGAACGCGGTGCGCCGCTGGAAACCGCCGTCAATGGCGACGACATCTATGTATTGCGCGGCCCGGAAAGCTCCCTCAAGGTGCCCGGCATGCTGGTCCCCAGCACCATGCACAACGAAGGTAACTACATTATCAGTCTCGGCAACCTGTGCCGCTGGCTCGCGGAGCAGGCTGAAGCCCTGGGTGTAGAGATCTTCCCAGGCTTTGCCGCCGCCGAAGTACTGTACAACGAAGACGGCTCAGTAAAAGGTATCGCTACCGGCGATATGGGTGTTGGCATGAATGGAGAGGAGAAAGACTCCTATATGCCAGGCATGGAACTGCACGCAAAATACACCCTGTTTGCCGAAGGCTGTCGTGGACACCTGGGTAAACAGCTGATCGCCAAGTTCTCCCTCGACGCCGATCGCGACCCGCAGCACTACGGCATCGGCATCAAAGAAATCTGGAAAGTCGACAGCGAAAAGCACCAGCAAGGTCTGGTCGTACACACCGCCGGCTGGCCTCTGGATGAATCCGGCTCCGCCGGTGGTGGTTTCCTGTATCACCTGGAAGACGGCCAGGTCGTTGTGGGTCTGATTACCGACCTCTCCTACAGCAACCCCCACGTCAGCCCGTTTGACGAATTCCAGCGCTACAAACACCACCCGGTGATCAAGCAGTACCTGGAAGGCGGCCAGCGCGTGGCGTACGGCGCGCGCGCCATTGTAAAAGGCGGCCTGCAGTCCCAGCCGAAAATGACCTTCCCCGGCGGCCTGCTGATCGGCGATGACGCCGGGACTCTGAACTTCGCCAAGATCAAGGGCAACCACACCGCCATGAAGTCCGGCATGCTGGCGGCGGAATCCGTTGCCGAAGCCCTGACTGCCGAGCGCACCAGCGATGAACTGACCGACTACAGCGAGCGCTACAAGAACAGCTGGGCATGGAAAGAACTGCACATGCAGCGCAACTTCGGCCCGGCGCAGCACAAGTGGGGCAACATTCTCGGTTCGGCCTACGCCTTTATCGATATCAACCTGTTTAAGGGCAAGCTGCCCTGGACCCTGAGCGACAGCAAGGCCGATCACGCGCAACTGAAACCGGCCGCGGACTGCAAGAAAATTGACTATCCGAAGCCGGACGGCGTACTGAGCTTTGACAAGCTGTCTTCCGTGTTTATCTCCAACACCAACCACGAAGAAGACCAGCCCTGTCACCTGACCCTGAAAGACAGCGACATTCCGCTGAACCACAACCTGCCCATCTTCGACGAGCCGGCGCAGCGCTACTGCCCTGCTGGCGTTTACGAAGTAATTGAGGAAGGTGACAGCAAGCGCTTCCAGATCAACGCGCAAAACTGCGTGCACTGTAAGACTTGCGACATCAAGGACCCGACACAAAATATTGTGTGGATCGCACCGGAAGGTGGTGGCGGGCCGAACTACCCGAATATGTAATCAGCTGTTCACATTACAAATGGGGCGCCTCTGGCGCCCCATTTTTTATGCCTGAAAACCGGAAAACCCTGCACACCAAATCGAAAAAAGCCGGACACTGTTTCCAGCGCCCGGCTTAGTAAGCATTCCCTGTTGGTTTATTACCGCTACAACTTCCAGGTTGCTCGTGGTTTCTTCTATATCAAATCAGAACTGGTATTGCGCACTCAGCGCGAAAGACTGACCGGGCTTCTGCTCAAACACGATTACGTCTGCGCGCTCGATCTCAATCGCTTCATCCAACAGATTCTGCATCTTCGCCTTCACCGTGATTTCCGCAGTGGGATACCAGGAGTAGGTCAGATCCAGAGAGTGGAATGGCTGCTCGTAAGCATCCGGCGCACCATTGCGGCCAGCCAGGTACAGACGATCGCCAAATACGTTGTAACCCAGGGTTGCAGAGTGCATACCATCGGGGGAATCGAAGCCCACCAGCATATTCACCACGTACTCGGATGCACCGGTCATTTCACGAACTGCACTGGTTGGAGCATCGGCTTCGGTACCGGCAACCAGCTCTGTTTCCTGAACGGTGACATTGCCCTGCAGGAAGAAGCTGTCCATCACCTCACCCATGAAACCAAGGCTCTTCAAGCCTTCGATTTCAATACCGGTGATCTCACCAGACTCAGCGTTAACAATCTCGCGAGCGATATTGGTATCACTGGAAGCAAACTCGAAGAACTCGATCGGATCAACAATATCTTTGTAGAACGCCGAGATCGTCAGGTTGTCGCCATTGTCGAAATACCACTCACCACGCAGGTCGAGGTTGGTAATCTCAGACGGACGCGCATTCGGGTTGCCCTGAATCTGCTCATCAGTAATCGGGTCGATGTAGATGGCATCGGTGATTTCACGCAGGTCCGGGCGAACCGCGGTTTTACTGGCACCAAAGCGCAACTGGAAAGTATCTGCCCACAGCGCACCCATATAGGTCAGAGACAATGATGGGTAAACCGCATCTTCTGCGTAGGTTGCCTGCTCAAGCTCTTCAGGATCTGAGGTGATCTGCGGATCGTCCAGGCTGTAACCGTAGGGATTCCAGTCGAGCGCAACCTGGTTGTACTCTTCCCAGCGCGCACCGGCAGACACTCGCCAAGTCTCGTTCAGAGTCCAGTCCATCTTACCGAAGGCGGCTTCCGTCAGTGTTGCAGCAAGGTAACTCTGATTGTTTGCACCGGCGCGGTCAAAGACAAAATTGTTTTCGGCATCGTCGATATTGGCATCGCCAAACACATCATCCAGGCCACCACTGAGGGAATCTGAACCACCACTCAGGGAGCCGAGACGGAACTCGGTCTGCTTGTAGGAGCGCGCTTTCTCAGTGCGGGCAAAACCACCACTCAGCTCCAGTGTTGAAGCAGAGAACTCCAGTGGCAGCGTGGTGCTCCAGCCGTAGTTGATTACCTGGTCTTCAAGCTCGGTGAAACGGAATCCCGCACTGTTTACACCAGTGCTTACACTGGATGAAACGGTTTCACCCTGTGCGTTGGTGGCAGTATCCGCATTTACGGCGACTTCGTTGGGAATATCAGTCTCGGCAGTCGCATCAGAGTAGAACCAGTCAACCACCAGCTCATCCGGCGCCCAGTTCAGCAGACCGCCTGGTACCAGCGCTTTGGTGGCCGGGCCGGCAAGATGGCTGCCTTTCACCTGGTTCACCAGCATATTGCGCTCTTCGTACTTCAGGGTGTACTCACGGAAACCGCGGCCATCAGAAACCTGGCGGTTTTCGTTGAAGAAATCACGCACGGAAGTTTCGTCGTCGGTGTTACGCAGATACAGGCTGGTAAGAGATACCTCCTGCTCGTCTGCGTAACGGATGCCCACATTCAGGTTTCCGGTGAGATCCACGGAGTAAGTTGAGCTCTGCTCGGTGTCAGTCCGCTCATCCGGGAAACCGTAGCTGCGCTTGAGGGTCTCCTCTTCACGCCAGCGGCTCTTGTAGGAGCCACCGGCCAGGAAACCCACTTCCCAGTCGTCGCTGATGTAAAAACGGTTACCAACGCTACCTTTTACATCCATATCCGGATTGCTGGAATCTTCCTCAATGGCAATGTCACGATTGAGGCTTTTGGCCAGCTGGCGATTGACATCTTGCGCCGCAGCAATTGCTTCGGAAGCAGAGCCGTACTCGTTACCCTCCTGTTCCAGCACAGTACGGATATCCTGAACACCTAGGCGCCCCTTGAAACGCTGTAGTGCTTCAGTCAGGTCTGACGGCAGTGCGCGAGTGCCATCGTCGGTGCCAAAGCTATCGTCATCACCACCGCGATAGGACAGTACGTCGCCATCGGTTTCGGAGTTCATGCCGCTACCCAGCTCTACAGAGAAGGTCAGCGCATCGGGGATGCCCTTGGTGCGGATATCCACATTGCCACCACCAAAGGTCGCGGCCTGGTCAGCGGAATAGGATTTCTGAACCGCCAGAGAATCCACCACGGATGTGGGGAAAATATCCAGCGGGATTACGCTGCGGGTCAAATCCGGGGAGGGAACAGTGGCACCGTTCAAGGTAGTACTTGAATAGCGCTCACCCAAACCACGCACGTATACAAATTTATCATTGACCAGAGTCAGGCCAGACACCCGGCGCAAAGCTGCAGCGACGGTAGAGTCCCCTACCCGGCCAATCATCTCGGAACCGAGAATGTCGGTTACCACTTCTTCTTCCAGACGCTCACTGACCAGCATCTCTGCAGAGTCTTTCAAGCGCCCCTGGACCATAACTTCTTCAATTTGCTGAGCCTGCGGACCAGCAACACTGTCCATTTCTACCTGCGCAAACGCGTTAGGAGCAATGACTGAGGCCGTGGCGATAGCCAATACCAGCGGCGCTCTCTGAAACGTTTCGTTCTTTTTCATTTCCCAGGCCTCTTATCGTTCCTGAACTCTTAATCAAACAGGGCGCCGACTCCAGAATGTGAAGGCGGCGCCCTTCAGGTCAGGAATTAAATTCCCGACCGGCTATACACTTACTGCTGCTCGAACCACAGCGCCTGAGCGCGGCTACCGTCGTGCAGACCGTAGGTCCAGCCAACAGTCCAGTCGCTACCACCGGCACTGAGTGCACCGAAGTAAGCGCGGGCAACCGGGTCATCAGAACCGTCGGTGGCACCAACTACCGGGCTGATCGCGATAGCAGCGTCATTAACCATCATGCTGTCGGCATCGATAGAGAACACAGACAGAGCACCTTCCAGCAGTTGCAGACCAGTGTCGGCAGCGGCAGTCGGGTTCAGGGCAGCGTCAGCAGCAACGTTTGCGAAGGTGTTGCCATTGGCTTCAGCCCACTCCGCCAGCGCTACACCACCGATTTGCTCGCCTTTGGTCTTGTCGGCACAGGCAAAGATATTGCCTTCGATCTGAGCTTCACCGCTTTCCAGGGCAGCTGCAGTTTCAGTGCTGTCCACACGCAGACAGTAGTTGTTGCCGTCAGCACCGCTTTCGTCGGCAGCGAAGGAACCCACAACCATGGAGTTGGTGATCATCGGGAAGATGCCTTCGCGGAAGCGCCAGCCAGCACCCGGATCGTGAGTACCCTCAGCCTGTGCAGAGATGATGCAGGTCAGGCCGTCGATTTTCGGGCGGCTGTTCAGGCCAGCAGCGATCAGCGCGGAGTAGTCATTTTCACCGTCGTAAGAACCGATACCGTCGGATTCGATACAGTGGTTACCATCGGTTTCGCTCTGGATTACCAGTGCATTGGTGATGGAGCCGCTCCAGCCTTCGTCGATGTCGATGGAGTCATCGCGCACGTACATGGCCAGATAGTTTTCGAAGCTCACTGCACCACCGAACATTTCGATGCCGTCATCGTAAGTGGAGTAAACCTGCAGGTTTTTCACGATGGTGCCAGCGCCTACGGAGCTGAAGGTAATGCCGTTCAGCTCGTCGCCGTTGGCAACTTCAGCACCGGTGTGCTTAACGCGAACGTATTCCATGTGGCCGGAGCTATCGTCGTTGTTGTCGCCACCGTAGTTGGACTGGTCTTTACCGGCAGCGCCTTCGGCCAGTACGTGACACTCAGAGGTTTGCAAATCGGCGTCGTATGCACACTTGTTGGTGATACCGAAACCGTTGATGACCATACCGCCCCACTGCTGTACGTCTTCGGCGCCTACGGTGCCTTCAACGTCAGACAGAGAAGTGAAAGTGATCGGGTCTTGTGCGGTACCGACAGCATTCAGCTGAGAACCACGGTTTACCACCATGAACTTGGTGCTGTTCGGGAATGCTACGGTCGCGCCGGCTTGTACAGTCAGCTTCGCGCCGTCACCGCCTTCAGCGATACCAGCGGCAGCCATGGTGGTGTCGTCGTCGTAGTTGTTGCCGACAAACAGGCTGCCTTCAAAAATGTGCGCGCCACCGTTGTCCAGCTTGGAGATAACCAGGTCTACGGTCAGCGGGTTGCCAGAGTCAACGAACGCTGCGCTATAGGTACAGTTGCCAGTTTCCGCATCGAACTCACCCTGCTTAACAGAGCCGGCTTTCTCATAGGAAGCACAAGGATTGTCGGAGGGAGTAGTCGGAGTACCGGTACCCGGGTTGGTCACGGAATTGTCGTTGTTTTCCGGAGCAATAGTGATACCGCCGCTGTCACAACCAGCCAGCACAGCAGAAATCGCAGCTGCCAGCAGCAGCTTGTTGGATGCAAGTTTCATGGATCCCCCTAACAAGGATGAAGTGAATTAATCCGAGATTTAAAAATTCTTATGGGCCAAAGCAATTTGGACGAGGGGGAGTCTAGGAAGGGAGTGTTGCGAAATTGTTACGAATGAAAGACGCGAAGAAAAAAATGAGTAAATCAATTCAAAAATATTGCAATGTTAAATTTATATTTCCGCAATATTTCTGTTTGATTTCACGAATATTTCATAGAGATCTCGGGGGAGCAAAAAATGATCAGGCGGGTGATTAACTATCACTCCGGGCAAGTGATCTTGATGGACAGGCAGTACATGAGTTCCAGTTAGGAGTTGAACAAAAAAACCACTAATACTGCCCGAGTAAAAATTCTTCGCCACGGCTTTTAAGCCACAATTGGCACAATTTTGCCGGTGGCTCGCTTGGCTGACGGGGCTCAGCCCAGTCAATCAGTTGATAGTAAACATCCCGCGACATCCGTCCCTCGAGACCATTGCGGACTTCAACATAAGGAACAGGTTGGGGAGGGTCTCCATAAGGCTTGAGCAAAAGCGGATGATCTTTGTCCAGCGCTATAACGTCGGCGGTGTTGCTGGTGAGCAAAATTTCACCAGAGCTCCCCTCCCCTTCACGGGCTGCCTGAGTAATCAGAAAAGGGACATCTTCTACACGAATACGCCACTTCTCCACGGGAGTGACAAGGTAATAGTGACGCCCTTCCTTCTTGAGGATACTCGCAAACAGTTTGACCAGCGGCTGGCGCTCGATTTCGGTCCCTTCATGGACCCATCGGCCGTCCGCCCGGATCAGCATATCCATATCGCCACAGAGGTCCGGGTTCCAGGAGGCCACCGGTGGGTACCCCCGGAATTCGTCCTGCAGTTTCTGCAGCTGCTGGAAGAGCGGTTCAGCCAAAACTGCTCCCCGGGGTACTCGGGGTGCTCTGTGCGGGCTCGGAGGCCTGGGTTCCGCCGAGGTGACGGCGATTGGAGATATCACCAATATGGACACCCACATCCATGATGAACTCCATCAGACCCTCGCGATCTTCGATAACGTCGGCGAAAGACTTGGAGTGGTAGAGCTCAACGGCACCCTGTACCAGCGCCCAGTAGGTAGAGTAGTAATAGTAGGCGGGTACCTTCTTCAGAACACCCTGCTCCATACGACGCTCAAACACCCGGTTAAGGGCGGAGGCATTGGAATTCCGCAGCGCGTGCAGCTCGGCGATCATCTCAGGCGCCAGGTTCAGGGCGATGATTTTCTCTTCCAGGCGCTGGAACAGGCGGTCGCGCGCCGGATCGGCCATACGAGACTCAAAATAGGCACGGGCCGGAGCGGTGATATCGCCCTGCTCGGCAGTGGCAACGGCGCTTTTCAGGCGTTCGGTGAGGGATTTCTCGTAGTCCATCAACAAGCGCATATAGATCTCGGTTTTGGAGATGAAATGCTTGTAGATGGTGCCTTTGCCGATATCGACCCGTTCAGCGATCTGCTCGACGGTAACCTTCTCTTCACCATGCTCGAGCAGAAGCTCTAACGCCGCATCCAGGATACGTTGCTCCCGCGCGCGGAACCGCTGAACCTTCTCTTTTGCCTTATCCATACTTCCGACCTTAGCTGTCCGTGAATGTGGAGACTGAAATTGACTATTCATTCATGAATGATAGGCAATTCCCCCGGAATGGAAAAGGATTTCCCAAATTCTACAAGGGACTTTGCGCCTAATTGACAGGAAAAACCCGCGCCAGTAGCACATTTTCCGCAGTTTGGCGGGTATCACACGGCGCAGCTCCTCTTTCCCCTTTTTAAATCTAGCGCTTATAGCTCACTCGATCTGATCTTTTTTCAGCCAATCAAAGCGGAAAAGCTGAATTACGTCAGCGCAAAACGATTTTGCCGCCAGCGGCCGCAGAAAACGTGAGGCAAGACTAAAAACATCTTGCACTCAATGTTATGTTTTTGGGCGCACAACAAAATAGAGGGCCGCCATGCCGAACCTGACCTGACAAATGGATAGCAGCTATCCGTAGATTCAGCTGCCAAATCGAATCTGATTCTAATAATGAAAGAGAGATCATGAAAAATAATCAAACTTTACTGTCGATGCAGAGCCTGATTACCGGGCTCGCTGCCGCATTGCTCGGGACAGCAATACAGGTAAATGCCGCCCCTGCACCCGCAACCCCACCCACCAGCACTGCCAGTGACATGCACGTCATTGCTCCGGTGGAACCCAAATACAACCCGCACGAACAGACACAAACATCACCGATTCCGCTGCAGACGTTTTCCATGCTGTCGGCAGAGCCCATGTCCACCTGTGATGTGGACGGTTACGCCAGTAAAAGCGGGCAGGCACTGGTAGACCACATCCTGCAGTCGCAAGGTAGCTGTATCAACGACCTGTATGATGGCAACAGCACCAGCTTTGCCAGCTTCAGCAATCAGAAGATGGTCACAGTGGCCAATGCCGCACGACAACTGGCCACGGATTACGATGCCGCTGACGGTGATGCCAGCATCAACAACCTCTTCTACTTTCTGCGTACCGGGTATTACATCGAGTACTACTACCCGGAGAACGTCAGTTTCGATGGCTCGGTCCAGTCGGCCGTGGTAAGCGCACTGGATGCGTTCGTTGCCAACCCGGATTTCTACGCCCTGTCCAGTACTAACGGCTCTGCAACCACGGATGCCATTGTCCTGATCGACAGTGCGGGGGAAAACGCCCGTTACCTGCCCGTCGTGAAAGAGTGGCTGCAACGCTGGAACCCCCAGGCCGGGGCCATTTTTTCCATGCGTGCTTCGGTCAACGGAATCTTTACCGTTCTGTTCCGCGGTCACTACATCAATGACTTCGTGTCTGCCGCTGGCAGCGACACCCAGCTCATGCAAATGCTCGGTAGCTTCGCACGCTCCGACTGGATGCTGGATTCAGAATCGCAGTTCATGCAGGAAAACGCAGCGCGCGAATTGACCCGTTTCCTTCAGCACACCTCAAGCCCCGCGTACAACACCGTAGTAGCAGAGACGCAGGCAATCTTCGACCACTACAGCATGATGGGAACCGGTCAGACTGTCTGGATTGCCGCGGCGGGTAATGCGGACTATTACGGAGATTGCGCTGTATTCGATATCTGTGGATTTGAGGAGGACCTGCAACAACAGGTACTGGCCAATAACTATACCTGTAGCAGCAGCCTGAAAATCCGCGCGCAGGATATGAACTCGGTCCAGTTTGCCGATTCCTGTGATCAACTCGCAGACCAGGAAACCCACTTCCATGAACTGTTGAATACAAACTTCAACCCGGTTGCAAACGACTTCAATACCGACCTCGAGGTTGTCGTGTTCGATGATTGGGATGAGTACAACACCTATGCCCCGCTCTTCTACGGCATCAATACCGATAACGGTGGTATGTACCTGGAAGGCAACCCGGACGTACAGGGTAACCAGGCCCGGTTTATCGCTCACGAGGCCGACTGGCTGCGACCTGACTTCGAAGTGTGGAACCTGACCCACGAATATGTGCACTACCTGGACGGGCGCTACAACCTGTACGGCAACTTTGCCGATGCCCGCACCGGCAGTCACAATACCGTTTGGTGGATTGAGGGGCTTGCGGAGTACGTCTCCAAAAAGAACTACAACGACACGGCGGTAAACCTCGGGCGCACAGGCGCGTTCAACCTCAGCGAAATCTTCGCCAACACCTACAACAGCGGGCAGGACCGGGTGTATCGCTGGGGCTATCTTGCGGTGCGCTTCATGTTTGAGAAGCACCACAGCGAAGTGGTCCAGATCCTCACCTACCTCCGTGCCGGCAATTACGATGGCTACCTGAGCTACATCAACAATATCGGCACCAGCTATGACAGCGAGTGGCAGACCTGGCTACAGCAGGTCGAAAGCACGACCGAGGATGGCGGTGACAATGGTGGCGGTGACGACGGCGGCGATAACGGCGGTGGCAATGAGCCAAGCCCGATCGCTAACAACCAGGAGATTTCCGGTATCTCCGTGGAAACCGCGGGTGACGACACGCTTTACTATATCGATGTTCCCGCCACAGCGGACAGCCTCAGCATTGCCATCAGCGGTGGCAGTGGTGATGCCGATCTGTACCTGCGCCATGGCAGCGAACCAACGGACACGGAATATCAATGCCGGCCGTATATTGGCGGTAACGTGGAAGTGTGTGACGTGGACAATCCGCAGTCCGGTCGCTGGTACATCCGTCTCAAAGCCTATCAGGCATTCACTGGTGTCAACCTGCTGGCAAGCTATATCGAAACCAGTACACCAAGCTGTAGCGGTGCGCCGGTGGACTACGGCAACCTGGAACTGAATACCAGCACCTGCCTGACCGACGGTAACAGCGTCAACTATTACTACACCTATATTCCCGAGGGCACCAGCTCCCTGACCGTCAAACTGTTTGGTGGTACAGGCAATGCCGACCTCTACGTCCAGGACTCTACCTGGGCGACCAGTAGTGACTACGACCAGCGTTCCACCAACGGTGACAACAACGAAACCCTGTCAGTGAGTACCCCGGACACGGGTTGGTATTACATTTCAGTCATTACCAATGAAGGCTACACCGGCGCCGGCATTCAACTAATCGCCAACTGATCCAGCGCCCTTCCGATCCCGGCCAGCGGCCGGGATCTCCTCCACAAAATTTCATTGCTACTATCCTGCCCGCGCCATATTTGTTATTGTACACACAATAACAAAAAAGGAGCGCGACATGACGCACAGCGATTTCGTATCAATACTTCGGGGCACACAGCGAACACCAGACCGACGTTGTTGGCTCACGATCACCATGGTCCTACTTGTGGCACTGATCAGTAGCTGTGAGAAGCGCAGTCAAAGCTCGCTACTGATACAGCTCTCGGCACCAGAAACCGAGCTCTGGACAACCGGAGGTGTACACCAACCAGATCAGTTTGCCGCAGCACTGCAAGAACTCGACACCCTGACCGGCAATCCCAGTGCCCGCTTTGACGAACTCGACGCGCTGCTTTATTTCCTCAGAGCCTACAGCTACTTCGGCCCAATCGAGGAAATCGATGATCTGCAGTGGTTCTCCGTCGATAAAATTTTGACCCAGTTGCGACAGCACCCACTGTTCATCCAGCGCAGTGACGAAAGCGCGCGCCTGCAAGAACATTTTGCGGTTACGCTGTATCGCTACTACAACCAAACGCCACTCACCGGCCGGCTCGCTGCGCATTTGGATACGCTGTACGGTATTCTCAGTCGCCACGTAACCCATACACCAGGGAGCGAAATAACCGAGCAGGCGCGCTACACCCTTTGGGAAACCTACCGGGCCATTGGATTTCTCGCTTACGAGGCGAGAAGCAAGCCACTGATTCAACAAGCGCTACAGGCCAACAATACCGCGACGGAAATATTGATTCGCAACGCACAGGTAATCCCGTCGGATATCGATCGCGGCTTGTGGCGCCTGCAACACGCGCTCTGGGCACTGGGTAATCTGCAAGTCATCAACGAAGAAGAAGAGCGGTATTCCCAGGTCGATGAGATCGTGTGGCAACTACTCTCGAAAGACCTGCCATTTCTTTCCGATGAGGATCAGCGCAAGCTGTACACCCGCCCCTATCTGGTTTCATCGTTTCGCGGCAAGAGTGCCTGCGATGAAGAGTTCAAGGATCGCTGCCATATCCCGGCAGTAAAAACCGCGCTCCCCATCGAACACAGCTGCTCACCGTCATTGCTGATCCGCGCCAACAGTATCAGTGAGCCCGCCTTGAAATCTGCCTGTAAAACCCTGATCGCCCAGGAGGACGACTTCCACTACAAACTGCAAAGTGGGCACAGACCGGTAGAGCAGGACCACAATGATCGCCTGGAAGTGGTCGTCTTCGACAACTACAGCCAGTACAACGAGTACGCCGCACTCCTGTTTGATATCAACACCAATAACGGCGGCATGTTCCTGGAAGGCAGCCCGGGCGAACCCGGTAACCAGGCGCGCTTTATTGCCTTTGAGGCCTTCTGGACCAATCCCGATTTCAGTATCTGGAACCTGGAGCACGAATACGTGCACTACCTCGATGGGCGCTTCAACAAATGGGGCGGCTTCGGACATTTTCCCAGCCATATGGTGTGGTGGTCTGAGGGGCTGGCGAACTATATTGCCCAGGGCGACCACTATGACAGCGCCGAGCGCGACCTGCGTAAAACACGGCCGTCGGAATATCCCTCATTGAGTGACATTTTTGCCACCACCTATGACGATGGCGGTGAACGGGTCTACTCCTGGAGCTATCTCGCCATCCGATTCCTGTATCAGCAGGACCCGGACAGCCTTGCCACCATCGCCGGTTTCCTGCGCAAAAATGACTTTGCGGGTTATCGCCAGCAGCTCGACCAGCTGGCAGAACAGTGGCAGGCGACGTTCGCAACCTGGCTGAGCGAAATTACCGTTACACAAAGCAGCACACCCAAGCAGGAAAAACTCCCGCGGACGCTGTACCGCTATCTCTACCGGGACTACCTGCAGCCAGCGGACCTTCCTGAAACACCCCGCCATCGCCATCACATCTGACGAGCCTGAGCGGCGGGCCTGCGCGCCGCCGCTCGCCCGCACTTCGCACCTCGCACCTCGCACCTCGCACCTCGCACCTCGCACTCAAAATACTCGTGGCGCAGCCGAGCGCTCTTTGGATGCACGGAACAAAACAACCATTGCACACAATGTAATTATTGTTTAGCCTTATTTTGCTCTTGCGCACAAAGTAATTTATGCGCAAGCAGGGCACTCCGATATAACAATAAACGGGTATTTACGATGCAGACATCCAAAAAGATTCTGGCGATTGCCATTGCAACCGCTGCCGGCCACAGTGGGTTTATCCACGCACAATCCGATGACAACGGGGTGGGTGACGCAAACCTGGTTGAGGAAGTCGTGGTTACCGGCTCGCGAATCCAGCGCAGCACCTTCGACACCCCTTCCCCCACCTCGGTGATCGACAAGGAATCCATCAAAATGACCGGTGAACTGAACCTCAATGAGGTTCTGTCCACCATGCCGCAGTTTGGAGAGGGTTTTGACTCCACTTCCGGCAGCTACTCGTTCGGCAACTCCGGATTGAACGCCCTGGATATGCGGGACATGGGTGTGGTGCGGACCCTTTCCCTGGTCAACGGCCACCGTCCGGTGCAAATCACCACCGATGGCAACACCATGGTGACGGAGATCGGCATGATCCCCAGCGAACTGGTTGAGCGGGTGGAAGTACTGACCGGCGGCGCCTCGGCGGTTTACGGCGCTGACGCGGTGGCCGGTGTGGTCAACTTTATTCTGAAAGACGACTACGAAGGGATGTCCATCCGCTCACAGCTGGGTACATCCGAAGAAGGTGGCGGCGAGACCGGAGGTTTTACGTTCATCTTCGGTGAAAACTTTGCCAGCGACCGCGGCAACGTCGCCGTCTCCCTGGACTATTTCGAACAGAAACCACTCCTGTTTAACGAGCGCGACAGTGCCGCCGGCCGGACCCGCTACATTCCGAATCCGGAAAATACCGGCCCCGAAGACGGCATCCCGGACTTCATCATCCACAACAACATCACTTATCCGGACTTCAATATCGCCGGTAACGTGTTTGGCATGTGGAACGGGGAACAGGGAGATCTCGACTGGTACGGTATCGAGGGAGACAATGTTCGCCTGAGGACACCAGCCACTGCCCTATCCCAGGGCTGGATGGCCACCGACGGCAGCGGTTTTGACCCCAATGCCTACAACTTTGCTCGCAGTCCGTTTGAACGTCTGAACGGCTACAGCCGGGTCTCTTATGAAATTTCCGACACTACGCGCCTGTCTGCCGATCTGATGTACTCAAACACCAAATCGTTCGACGAGATCGACCCCGACTTTATCTGGGGCACCTGGGTAACACAGGAAGGTCTCGAGGCCAGCGGTATTTCCGTGCCCGACGCGGTGCAACAGGTCCTCGCGGAGTACGGGGATAACTGGCTGCAAATCCCCTACACCTTTGCCAGTGCCGGCCCGCGCTGGCACAAAAACGACCGCGAGTACCTGGCACTGAGCGCCACTCTCGAAGGCCAGTTCAACAACGGCTGGAACTGGGATACCTATCTGAACAGCGGCTATACCGATACGGTGCTCACCCGCGGAAACAACCTTCGCTATGACCGCATTGATACCAGTACGTTTACCCTCATCGGCCCGTGTGTGGAAGCCGGCAATTGCCCGGAATTTTCCCCATTCACCCAGGCGTCTGAGGCCGTTAACGAATACATCATGGTCGACCACGACACCCACACCAGTGTCACCCAACACGGTTTTGCTGCAAACCTTACCGGTGATCTTTTCGAACTGCCCGCAGGCATGGTGAAGTTTGGTAGCGGATTCGAGTCGCGCTACGAAAACCTGGATTACCAGCCGTCTGAGCTGTGGCAGTCCGGATTGCTCAGCTCGCAGCAAACCCCTATCGATGACAAGAGCCGCACCGTGCACGAGGTTTACAGTGAATTGCTGGTACCGCTGCTCGCGGAAAAACCTTTGGTTGAATCACTGGAATTCGAAACCGCAGTGCGCGCGGCCGAGTACTCCACCGAAGCTGCCAATTTCACCAGCTGGAAGGCAGGACTCAACTGGGCACTGAATGACAGTGTGCGTTTCCGCAGTGTTTACTCCCTGGCGGTGCGCGCACCTCAGCTCGGCGAAATGTATCTGGGCACCAGCATTGGCTACTCGGACCTGACCGACCCCTGTGATTCCGACGAGATAGATGGCGGCCCGGCAGACGGGCGCCGCCAGCAGAACTGTTCGGCACTGGGTATTTCAGAAGGCTGGGACTCCAACCTGAAAGGTCAGCGCGGACGGGTAATTTCTGAAGGCAACGACGATCTGCGCGAAGAAGACGCCACCACCTTTACCGCGGGCTTCGTGTTTACCCCCTCTTTTGCCGAGGGCCTCAATGTCTCCATCGATTACTACGATATTGATCTTACCGACATGATCGTGCGTTTTGGCGCGAGCAATACCCTCGCACTGTGCGTCGATTCAGAATCGATCAACAACGACTTCTGCAGCCAGGTAACCCGTCTGGCGAACGGTGATGTGGATTCGGTGCGGGATACCTACATCAATGCCGACGGCGCGCGCCGTACCGGTATCGATATTGAAGCGGACTACCAGTTCAGCCTTGATGACGCTCTGGGTCTGCCCGGTGATCTCAGGCTGAACCTGGTGGCCAACCGTCAACTGGAAAGCTCATACACCGAAACCAACAATCTGACGGGTGAACTGGAGACAACGGATTACGTCGGCGAATTTGGTGTCCCGGAGTGGAAAGCAGACCTCACCACGACCTACTATGCCAACGACCTCACCCTGCGACTCACAACCAAGTTTACCCAGGGCGGCCCGATAGATCTGGATGGCCGCAGCGAGCGCTATCAAAACAGCAGCATAGAAGACTCCCTGTATTTCAATCTGTGGTCCGGATACCAGGTGACAGAATCCACCCAGCTGTATCTCGGATTGAACAATCTCACCAACGAAACCTGGACGAACCACCCTTACACCTCTTACGGCTCGGCCAATTATTCCCTGCTGGGACGCTATCTGTACGCGGGGATTAACCTCAACTTCTAAGTCCGAACACTGCTTAAGTATCGTCATATGCACCCTGTACTCACAGGACTTTACCCCTGATCGGGGACTTGTCGGAGAATGTTGGACCTCTCTGTTTTGCGCCGCCTAGCGGCGCTTTTTTATGGGCAAAAAAATCCCGGCTTGTGGCCGGGATTCCTGTACTTGTGTTACGGGTAGTAATACAAGGATTAGAAGTCGTAACGCGCTACCAGACTGAAGTAGCGGGCACGACTGCGCATTTCTGTTAAACCGTAGTCTGGGTTCGTTACCAGGCCGCTGGTTCCCTGCACCGAGCGAATTTCATTGACATCCAGTGCGGCGTCATCATTCAGTGCATTGTAAATGGTGCCTTTTAACAGCAGGTCGCCATCCAGTAACGGCATGCGATACGCCAGGGAAAGATCCAGCTGTTTGCTCCAGGGCAAATTGCCGGCGGTACCGCGCGGCGCCGGATTGCCATTCTCATCATAGAAAGACACCTCGCCATAGTACTGACTGATACAGTCACTCCACGGGCTACCCTCAGCACAGCTGTCGACGCCTACCGGGTGGATACTGAAGTAGTTCTGCGGGCGACCGGAAACCACCGAGGTCACAAAACCGAAGGTGAGATCGTCGGTGATATCGTAGAAACCATTCAGTTTCAGCGCGTGGCGGTGATCATTTGGCAGATCGCCATAGCCGTGGTCCATCAGGTCTGCGTAGTCATAGGAAGTCGTCCAGCCCGGATCCGCCTGATTGTTATCGGTACGAACAAGGCCCTCGGTATTACCGTAACTGTGGGACCAGGTATAGGACGCGTCCAGGAACAGTCGATCGGTGAACTGGCCACGCAGAGAGGTTTCCAGAGCGAGGTAGCGGCGGGAAGCCTTGGGCAGCGCCAGCTCTTCCGCCGACAGGATTACGCTATCCGTCTGTCCATCGCCGTCGAAGTCATAGCGGATATTGACGTCTTCACCGGGATTCAGGAGGACGTAATAGCTGCTCTGGCCAACATTGTCTTCAATGCCGTTGGCTTCCAGATAGTTACTCAATACAGGACCGATATCAGTGTCTTCCACAGAGCGCTTAAGATCCCGGTATACACCGCGCACACCAAGCACCATGCCATCCAGCACCAGAGTTTCCATTCCGAGGGTGAATTCGTCGGAATACATACCCTCCAGATTTCCGCTGGCAATCAGTTCCGGCTCGACAATACCCTGTTGACGTACCCAGCTGTGCAGTAGTGCACCGCGACTGGGGGAACCGTCTTCATTCAGCAGCACCCGGTCATTACTGTCCATGGCACCGGGCGCGTAGTAATCAAACGTCTCGCGGGAGTATGACCCCTGGGTAATATTCATATTCGCCGATACTGGCTGATAGTAGCGGCCAAAGGTGGCAAACGCCTTGCTGTTGCCATCACCGTTGAAATCCCAGATTGCCTGAATACGGGGAGAGATGCCGTCATTCTCTACGAAGGCTGCACCACCGGTGACGGTGTTTTCGAACTGCTCGTAACGCGCACCCAGATTCAGGGTAAATTCATCAGTCACCGACCAGGAATCCTGCAGGTAAAACGCGGTCGCGCTCACGGTAGAATCCGTTCCTCGCACTCGGATACGTCGCTCCACCAGATTCGTGCCTTCCGGCTGCAGGGATGGGTCGTTTACCGTTGCCAGGCGCTGTTCCCACCAACCGCGGGCGTCACCCTCGCCATTCTGGTTTTCCTGGTAAAACACATCGACGGTGCTGTAGTCCACACCGACCTTGATTGCGTGATCCAGCAAATCGTAGCTCAGGTCAAAACGCACCTGATCGCGCACATAGTCTTCATCAAATATGGTCGAGTCACTGTGATTACTGAAGCTCACACAGGTTGTGCGGCAATCGTAAACTGAAGGGAGACTGTTCAGTGCGGAGTTGTATACCGTTTCCTGCGTACGCCCGGCGGTAATATCCAGAATCAGATCGTCAGTCAGACGGCCGTTGTAATGCGCACCGAACACCTTCCCGCCCTCACGGCTCTCTGTGCGCCCTAGCCCGCTGCCGATCTGGTTCTGCTCCGGATCGTAGGCAAAGCTGTGGTATTCACCATTCTCTTCATTGTTGATCGCGGTGAAATCAATCGCGTGGTTGTCATTGATAAACCAGTCCAGCTTTACCAGCCAGCGATCTTCTTCCCGGGTACGGTCGTAGTAGCTGCTACCACTTGCCCAGGTATCGTCGGTCTTTCTCGGGCTGTAGAGCGCGTAGAAGAACGCCTTGTCCTGCACAATCGGCCCGCTCGCCCAGACCTGAGCTTCCTGAAAGTCCATGCCGCTCTGGCGGGTATTGATGGTGTATTCACCGGCGTTATTGGTGACTGAGCCATGCTGACTGCGCAGGGAATCCGGATCCATCCGCAACTGCGAGCCGAAGTTGAACTCATTGTTACCGGACTTGGAAACCGCATTGATAATGCCACCGAGCGCGCCGCCAAACTCCGGGTCGATAGCGCCGGTCTTTACCTGCGTCTGACTGATTGCTTCCCATGGGAGTGCGATTGAGCCAAGGCCGGTTTTAATATTCGAGACATTCAGGCCATTCAGGTAATAACCATTTTCTGCAGAAGACGCCCCGCCGAAACTGGACGCACCATTGAAGTTACTGCCGCCGGCCACAACAACCCCAGGCGCCAGCTGGGCCATGGCTTCAAAGCCGGTATTCACCGGCAGAAGTTCCAGCTTTTCCTGAGTAATCACCACACCGGCGGTGGATGAACCGGTATCCACCGGACGTCGCATGGTGCCGGTAACTTCCACGATTTCCAGCACCTCGCCCGGTACCGCCAGGGTCCCGTCGTACACCACCGCCTGCCCCACACGCACCAGCACCTCGGGCGCAGTGGACGGGCTATAGCCGTCTTTCTCGAAGCTCACGGTGTATTCACCCACCGGGAGGTTGCGCAGATTGTATTCCCCTTTTTCATTACTGGTTACGGTGCGGGTAAAGCCCTTGCCAATATGGATGACGGTTATCTCGGCACCGGCCAGCACTTTGCCACTGGCACTGATGACCTGCCCTTTCAAGGTGCCACCGGAAGTGTCTGCCGCCAGTACGCTGGTGCTCGCCAGAGTTGCACTGACCGCAAGCGCGAGCAGCTTCTTTTTTATCTCCATGGTTTCTTAAACCCTCTTTCCTGATGTCGTTATTATCTCGCGTCAAATATCTTTGCACGCAATATCAACTTAATCATATTGTGTGTACAATAACAACTAATGCGCACCACTCGAATACGAACCCGATAACAACAAGAGGGAAGGCATGACGCAGATTTCTACACCGACTCGCGGAACCACCGGCGATACAACGAAGCAGCAAGCAACGATCGGAAATACAGCGCAGGGGTATTTCCCTGCGGCGTTCTACGTTGCAAATGTGATGGAAATATTCGAGCGGCTGGCCTGGTATGGGTTTTTCACCCTTTCGTCGCTGTATATGACCAACGGTGTCAGCGAGGGCGGGCTGGGGTTTTCAGAGGCTGAACGCGGCACCATTCAGGGGGTTATCCCGTTTCTGCTCTACCTGTTGCCGGTATTCACCGGCGCGCTCGGGGATCGTTACGGCTACAAGCGTATGTTCTTTTTAGCCTTCGCGATCATGACCCCGGGCTACTACCTGCTTGGTCAGGTATCAGGATTCTGGCCCTTCTTTGTCATTCTGCTATTGGTTGCGGTAGGCGCGGCCGTGTTCAAGCCTCTCGTTGTGGCAACGGTGAGCCGCACGACCAATAAGCAGAACCGCGCCCTGGGTTTTGGTATTTTCTACACCATGATCAACGTCGGTGGATTTATCGGGCCGGTGGTGGCCGGCATCGTGAAAGGCATCAGTTGGGACTGGGTATTTACTGTTGCCGCCTGCTGGATTGCGGTCAACTTTCTGTTGCTACTGTTTTACCAGGAGCCCGTTCAACGTGAGCCATTGGAAGGCGGGGCGCCGAAGGCCCGTCAGCAGCACCAGAGCGTGTTGCGAGAAATTGCCCAGGTGTTGAGGAACCGCCATTTCGTCCTTTACCTGTTGATCATGTCGGGATTCTGGGCCTGCTATAACCAGCTGTTTCTGACGCTACCTCTGTATATTCGCGATTTCGTTGATACCGCGCCCCTGTTAGCCAGAGTCGAGTCATTCAGTCCTGCGATTGCCGACACCATCAGCGACAGAAGCGGAAGACAAATTAGCCCCGAATTCATTACCGCGTTCAATTTCGGCAGTATTCTGCTGTTACAAATTGCGATCAGTCAGATCAGTAAACGGTTCGCCTCGCTACACGTTCTGATATCTGGCACCTGCATGATGGCAGCGAGTTTTTTGTGGATGGGCTTTGGCCCGGTCCTCGGCGGTATCGGTGTCGTACTCGCGGTCGTTGCCTTCTCTATGGGTGAAATGCTGACGTCTCCCAAAAGCCAGGAATATGTCGCGGAGTCCATGCCTTCCAGCCAGGCCGCGCTCTTTATGGGGTATTACTTTCTCTCCATGGCCATTGGATTCCTGGTGGCAGGCCTACTGTCAGGCTGGGGCTACGGTTACTTTGCCAAAACCCTGGGCAGGCCGGACTGGATGTGGGGGGGATTTGCAATGCTGTCCGTGTGCTGCGCAACCGCCCTGCTCTGGTACCACGTATACATTCTCGGCAACCGCCGCTGACTCATCACTAAAACCGATTAATCAGGTACTCCATGACCCGCTTACATAATCTTCAAAAGCAATTCTTCGGGCTCGGCATCGATGGAATGTTTATTACCAGTATGCCCAACATTCGCTACCTCTCCGGTTTCGCCAGCGATGAGCCGGGGGTCGCAAGCCTGCTTGTATCCGCTGAACAATCCTATCTAATTACGGATTACCGCTTTGGCGAACAGGCGCAGGAACAATGCTGCAATGGTGTCGAAGTGCTTGTGCGGGATCGCGCCCGAGAAAACCTTGGGCAAACCCTTCGCCGGCTCGCCGTGGGCAATAGCGTCCAGCGACTGGGTTTCGAACGCGACCATATCAGTTACAGTCAGTGGCAGGCCATCGCAGTGGATCTTGCCTTCGTACCAGAATATTTCAAGCCACTTAGCGGCGTGGTGGAACTACTGCGCCGTAAGAAAGACCACACGGAATTGGCGCATATAGCCAAAGCCGGTGAAGTAGCCGATAAATCACTGGAGCAACTATTCGGTAAACTCCGCCCTGGCTTGACCGAGCGTGAGGCGGCGGTTGCGCTGGAACACGCGCTACTCAAGCGCGGGTCAGAGGGCACGGCATTTCCGACTATTTTTGCTTCTGGCCCACGTAGTTCCCGCCCCCATGGCATGCCATCCGATCGACTCCTGCAAAGAGGCGACATGATCACCATTGATTTTGGCGCGGTAGTTCAGGGTTACCGATCGGATATGACGCGCACCTTCGTATTGGGCAAGGCGAGCGAACAACAGCGCGAAGTTTACGCCCTGGTCAAGGAAGCGCAAAAATTGGGGGTGGCCAGTGTTGCCACGGGAATTCCCTGCTCGGAGCCGGCTAGAATCGTGGCAGATTTTCTACGCAACAGTCCCTACGGCCGTTTTGCCGGTGACGGCCTGGGTCACGCCATTGGACTCGAAACCCACGAAAAACCCTACTTTACCGAAAGCGACGATACCCTTATCGAGGAGGGGTTTGTGATGACCGTGGAGCCCGGCATTTACATTCCGGGCTGGGGCGGTGTGCGTATTGAGGACGATATATTCGTGCGCGACGAAGGGGTTAAGAGTATTACCAACTTCCCGCGGGAGCTTATTGAAATCGCGTAATGGAGAACGGGGAAAGGTCCACTTCAGGCGCCTTTCCCTCCATCTGATCGGCGAGCAGTTCCGCACTAATCGCCGCCTGGGTCAATCCCAGGTGCTGGTGGCCAAAGGCGAAGGCAATCCGCCGGTCTTCAGGCGCGGTTCCCAGTACCGGGAGTGAATCCGGTAGTGACGGCCTGAAGCCCATCCAACGTTGCGCACCCGTATCCCGGATTCCCGGTAACAGCGCCCGAGCATGCTGGCACAGGATATCCGCGCGCGCAAAATTGGGGGCGGCGTTCAGCCCGCCCAACTCTACGGTGCCGGCCAGTCGCAACCCCTCCTCCATGGGTGTCATTACAAATGAACGTTCGAAAGACACCAGAGGCCGATTCAGTTCACATCCAGACTCCGGCAGCATCAGGTGATAACCGCGTTCGGTATCCAGCGGTACGCGATAGCCCAGCTGTGCTGCCAGCGTTTTTGACCAGGCACCGGTCGCAATAACCACTTGCCGAGACTCCAGCACAGCCCCACTGGAAAGCCGAACGTTTACAGAGCGCCCGGTGCGCTCGAGCGCGACCACATCCTCGCATAACAACTTGCCACCCGACTGTTGAAATTTCTCCGCAAGCGCCGTTACCAGGCGGTAGGGATTCACCGTATGTGCGGTGCGCGGAAAAAACAGGCCTCCCGCGACGCCGTCACCCAGTGCAGGTTCCATCAAACGGATCTCACGGGCAGAAAGTGTTTCAATCTCAACACCAAAGCTGCGCAATAGCTCAACGGTCGATTGATTTTTTTGCACAGAATTCGGTTTTTCGTACACCGTCAGTGCGCCGCGCTTGGTCATTAGTGCGGTCAGACCCGTGCGCGCCAACAGCCGGTCATAGCTTTCTATAGAGCGGCCGTTTAACGCACGCAAGTGCCGGCAGGAATTCTCCACATTCGCCGGCAGCGCCGCCATTCCAAACCGCACGAGCCAGGGTAATATTTTCGGCAGGTATCGCCAGCGAATCGACAAGGGGCCCAGCGGGTCCATCAATAGCTTCGGAACCGACAAAATGGTTTTCATATTAGCCAGGGGCAAAACCACATCCGTAGCAAAGTGTCCGGCGTTGCCGTACGAACAACCCCGCCCCGGCGTATCCCGGTCTATCAGAGTGACCTGGTGACCGCGCTGCTGTAACTGCTCGGCAACAGCAACACCCACAATACCCGCACCGATAACCACCGTACGGGGTTGTACGCTCAATGAAGATTTCACTGCTAAATCCCGCCCCTTACCCTACGGCTTCCGCGTTTCCCACTTTCAGCGCCTCAACACCGGCCTCACGGGTCAATGCGGCAAACGCATCTCTCGACTGGTTTTCGATGCGGTCGCTGTGCACCAGTACACAATCCTCAACCCGTACGCCGCCATATTTTTTGAAGCGCTCAATCTTATCCCAGTTGACCCTGAAACTGTGCTTACTGTTCGACAACTCCGCGAGCAACATCTCCATAAAATAGATACCCGGCTCAATGGTCAACGCCTGCCCAGCCTCAATATTGCGCGCGTTCCGCAGGTACGGAGCACGCGGGTCACGCAAGCGAGGACGCTCCCGGGGCGCCATCAGGTAGCCGCCTACATCGTGTACCTGCAAGCCGATAAAGTGACCCAGGCCGCAGGGAAAAAATGCGCTGGTAATACCCTCACTCACCATATCTTTGGGCGACATCATTACGAAATCGAAATCCCTCAGGATACTGGCAATCATGTAATGCGCTCGCCAGTGCAGATCAGCAAAGCACTGTCCTACTTCCACTTCCGAGACGAGCGTTTGCTGGGCAGCATCCAGCGCCTGCAAGAGGTTGGCGTAGTCACCACTGCGGAAGGCATAGCTACGGGTAATGTCGCTGGCATATCCCAGATAGTCAGCCCCCGCGTCAATCACCAGAGAGTGGATATCCGTAAGCTGCTTTTTTTCCCGGTCCGCGCCGTGGTAATGCAGCACAGAGCTGTGAGAATTGACCGCCACGATGTTGCCATAGGGTAATTCCGCTTCCAGCACACCTGCGCCCGCCAGGTATGCATGGTGAATCTCCAGCTCGGTACCGCCGGTAAGGAATACGTCTTTCGCCGCCTGGTGCCCCTGTGCACTGCGGCGGTTCGCACGCCGCAGGCACTCCGCCTCATATGCGGTCTTGTATGCCCGGTGGTAGTGCAGTTCATTGATCAACGCCGATGGGTTGACCCGGGATTTCGGCAAGTCCGGCAGGCAGGAAGCATCTTCACCGATAAGCGCGCAGCGCTCGGTATTGCCCGCAAGCGCATTGATCACGTCGTCGAAGGACGTTGCCAGGACAATGTCAAACGCTTCCGTCCAATAGCCTTCCGGATCCGCGGGTGGTTTGTGCCAGTAGTCTTCCGGCTGGAAGTAGATAAGGCGGGGCTTTTCGCCCAGACGAAAGTCCACCGCGCATTGAGGATGCTCCAGAAGCGGCACCCAGTGTTTGAAATGCGGGTTTACCTTAAATGTGTAGTGATTGTCGTCCAGAAACGGCAGCTTGGACGAGCCGGAGTAAATGACAACGCGGTCGAACCCGTGAAACGACATGGCGCGGGTGTGGCGCCGAATAATTTCTTCGATATGCAGTTGATACAGGTTGGTCAGTGACATCCACCCTCTCCCTTTGTGCTCTTAATAGTTTCAGTGCGCTCTGTTTTGTGTACTGCCAATACCCAGCATTTCCACGCTTTGCGCTGATGAAAAACAGATTTGGGTTGACAGCCTTCGAAAACTTTATTTATTGTACACAATAACAACTAAACGCAAAGGGCTTTTTCAACAGACATTGTTGGCCACCCGTTTGCACTTTCAGACCATGATGAGGAAGTCACATGCAAATCGAATGGAGCGGCGTATTCCCCGCAGCAACCACCCAGTTCAACACCGATGAGTCCCTGAATATTCCAGCCACACTCAAGCATCTCGATGTCATGCTGGACGCGGGAATCAATGGCCTCGTAATGCTCGGTACCGTGGGGGAAAACTGCTCACTGAGCCAGCAAGAGAAAATTGAAGTGCTCGCGGCCACGGTGCAGCATGTGGGGGGCCGGGTGCCGGTACTGACCGGTGTTTCGGAGTACACCACCTCCCAGGCCTGCGAGTTCGCCCGCGCCGCAAAAGACGCCGGCGTCGATGGTCTGATGGTACTGCCGCCCATGTCCTACAAGGCCGATGCAGATGAAATCGTCACCCATATCCGTGGTGTCGCTGCGGCTACCAACCTGCCGGTGATGGTCTACAACAACCCGGCATGCTACGGCGTGGATGTCTCCGCTGAAGCCGTGGCCGAGCTCTCCCAGGTAAGCAATATTGTCGCGGTCAAGGAAGCGTCCGATGACCCCCGCCGCCTGACGGATATCGCCAACCTGGTGAGCGACGATTTTGTCCTCTTTTGCGGTGTCGACGATCTCGCTCTGGAAAGCATTGCATTGGGTGCCCACGGCTGGATCTCCGGCCTGGTGAACGCATTCCCGCAGGAAAACCGTCTGATGTGGGATCTGGCCACCAGTGGAAACTATGAAGAGGCGCGCAAGGTATACCGCTGGTACACCCCGCTGCTGCACCTGGACACCAAACCAAAATTGGTCCAGTACATCAAACTTGCGGTACAGGAGTGCGGCTTCGGCAGCGAGCAATGCCGCAACCCCCGCCTGACACTGACCGGTGCCGAACGCGAGTCCGTACTGCACACCATCCACACCGCCATTGCCACCCGTCCGGTGATCAAGTAACGCCATGAGTGGAGAATTCGCCATGTACACAGCCCCTGTGCTGATCGCGGGCGAGTGGCGACAAGCGGCCGAATACGGCCGCTTTCAGCCCACCAACCCGTCCAGCAAAGAAGCCATTGATCGCAGCTACCCGATATCGAACTGGCGGGATTGCGAGGCAGTACTGGATGCAGCGGCGCAAGCCGCCTCGGCGCTGCACTCGGTAACCGCGGAAACGCGCGCGCAATTTCTCGAGCTGTACGCCGATGCCATCGAAGCCGCGGCCGAGGAGATCTGCGCGCTGGCCCATGAGGAAACCGGCCTGCCCCTGAGCCCGCGCTTACGGGATGTTGAATTGCCGCGTACCACCGGCCAGTTGCGCGCGGCGGCGCACGCCGCCCGGGACGGCTCATGGGCCCAGGCCACCATCGATACTTCCAACGATATCCGCAGCATGCGCAGTGCTATCGGGCCGGTGGTCATATTCGGACCAAACAACTTTCCGCTGGCCTTCAATGGGCTCGCCGGGGGCGATTTCGCCGCAGCCATCGCCGCTGGTAACCCCGTAATCGCCAAGGCCCACACCGCGCACCCAGGGACTTGCCACAAGCTCGCCGGTCTTGCGTTGCAAGCCCTCAACCAGTCAGGGATGCCCGCAGCCGCGGTGCAGATGCTGTACGCCATACGTCGGGAAGACGGCTACCAGCTTATGGGCGACCCGCGGTTGGGCGCCGGGGCATTTACCGGTTCACAACCCGCGGGCCTCGCCCTCAAACAGGTCGCGGACCGCGTAGGCACCCCGTTCTATGCGGAACTCTCCAGCATCAACCCGGTTATTATGCTGCCCGGCGCCCTGCGTGAGCGCGGTGCAGATCTCGCCGAAGAATTTGCCGGCAGCTGCCTGATGGGCACGGGGCAGTTCTGCACCAACCCCGGGATGGTCATCGTCCCCGCCAACGATGACGGCGAGCTGTTTATTGCCCGAAGTGGCGAGTTGTTTGATGGCGCGGAGCCCGGAACACTACTGAGCGCCGGAACACAGCAGGGATTGCAACAGGCCATAGCGCAACTGCGCGCCGCCGGTGCCACCCAGGTCACCAATAGAAACGATATGGACAGCGCACGTTTTAGCGTACCCAACACGCTCCTGTGTGTATCCGGCGAGGGCTTTCTGCAAAACCCCAAGGCCTTTCAGACCGAGGCCTTTGGTAACGCAGCACTTGTTGTGGTGAGCGAGTCGGTACAGCAGTCCGCCGATATCCTGCGATCACTGGAGGGGAATCTTACCGGGTGTATTTACTCTTCCCGGGCAGGTGTGGATGATGAAGCCTATGACAAGCTGGCGCCGATTCTGCGCGACAAGGTCGGCCGTTTACTGAACGACAAGATGCCTACCGGCGTAGCCGTTTCGCCGGCAATGAATCACGGGGGGCCCTTCCCTGCCTCCGGTCACCCCGGGTTTACCGCGGTGGGCATACCGGCATCGATGGCCCGTTTCAGCAGGCTCGACTGCTACGACAACGTGCGACCGAACCGGCTGCCGCCACTCCTGCAGGATGGGAACCCAGTAAACGCCTGGCGCCAGGTGGATGGCAACTGGACCCGGGAACCGCTGCCCTGACCCACCCGGCCAGAGGAAGCGCGTTAACGAAACAAAAACGATAAAAAATGACTGGAGAGCAATTGTGTACGCCACCCAGGATCACACGATAAAAGTCATCGACTCCCATACCGGTGGCGAACCTACTCGCGTCGTCGTTAGCGGCGGCCCGGACCTCGGCAATGGCAGCATGGCGCAGCGACTGCAGAATTTTCAGCAGCACTTCGACCACCTGCGCACCGCGTTAATCCGTGAACCCCGGGGATCAGATGTCATGGTCGGCGCATTGCTCTGCACCCCGCAGAACCCGGGTAATGCCGCCGGAGTGATTTTCTTCAATAACGTCGGCTACCTCGGTATGTGCGGCCACGGCACTATCGGCCTCGCCGCCACCCTCGCAAGAACCGGTGCTATCGCGCCGGGTACCCACACGCTGGAAACACCGGTGGGCGATGTGCGCTTTGTACTGCATAACAACCACCGGGTGAGCGTCGAGAATGTACCCAGTTACCGCTACCGGAAAAGTGTACCGGTGTACGTAGACGGTATCGGAGGCTTCAGTGGCGATATCGCCTGGGGCGGCAACTGGTTTTTCCTGATCTCCGACCACGGGCAACACGTCAGCGCGGACAACACCGATCACCTCACCGATTTTTGCTGGCGGGTTCGGCAGGCGCTACGCGAACAGGGTATTCGCGGGGAGAACGGTGAAGAGATCGACCATATCGAACTCTTCGCGCCGCCCTCCGATCCTGCGGTGGCGGACAGTAAAAACTTTGTTCTTTGCCCGGGCAAAGCCTACGACCGATCCCCCTGCGGCACCGGCACCAGTGCAAAACTCGCCTGCCTGTATACAGACGGCACGCTGAAGGCGGGCCAGACGTGGCGGCAGGAGAGTATTATCGGCAGCCTTTTTGAAGGCTCGGTGCAGCCAGCGCCCGGGCTTACGGGCACAGCCAGTCCGGTTATTCCGACCATTACCGGCAGTGCCTATATCAGTGCGGAGACCACCGTCATCATTGACCCGGAAGACCCGCTCGCCCACGGCTTCTAAACAAAAAAGGCTTGCCGGTTGGCAAGCCTTTTTTGTCATGGGCTGGTGTTCAGCTGTACTTTCGCTCGTGGATGTATTCGATCATCCGCGACACAGCCTCCCGCTGATCCCGAATGTGATGGCTCAGCGCCTTGCGCGCGCCCTTCCAGTCTTTCGCCAACAGACATTCAACGATATCGCAGTGCTCTCGCGCCATCTCGCGCTTCACCTTTTCATCGATTACCGCGTAATTGAACAGCGCGTTGTAAAACGGGCTGTAGCGTTTGAAAAACTCCGAGATATAGCGGTTTCCGCAGCGCTCAATCCAGTAATCGTGCAGGTCAAAATCCAGTGCCGATTCCGCATTGCCTTTTGCCGGCCTGTTGGCCTTGAGTAACTGTTCCAGCTCGTGATCGGTAAAATGGCCGCGCGCGAGATCCAGTGCCTTCAGCTCGAGCATTTCGCGAATATCCAGATAGTCGTGCATATCCTGCTCACTGAAAGGATGCACTCGCCAGCCACAGCGAGGGACATGCTCGATCAACCCCTCCCCTGCCAGACGGGAAAAGATCTGCCGCACCACCGTACGGCCAGCACCGTACTGCTCCGCGGTGGCGTTTTCCCGCAAGTATTCCGTGTCCTGCTTCAGGCTCCGGGTAATCACATCCTGACGAATGATGTCATAGAGCTTTTTCTCGGTGGCGTCCTCACGCGGCGGCTCGAGCTTCACGCCCTTCAAGACTTCAGGCTTCGCCTCCAGGCGGCCGTTGTCTTTGCGGTGAATTACGCCCTCGTCCACCAGCTCGTCTACCGCATGCCTTACCGGCGTGAGGCTTACCTTGTAGTGCTCAGACATGGCACCCAGGGTCAGCTTGTAGGGCAGACGGCCCTCGGCCTGAAGAACGGCTTTTACATCGGATTTGATAAATTCAGTAATGGTCATTTAGCCAGCACTTGCTATTATTTTCGGCCCGCGCGGCAGCTTTTGGCTTGGCGCGGCACATAATTTAGGTAAAAATTTTACACAAGACAGGCAGTATCGCCCATGTTGGAAAAGTTGAGCAAGCTCCTCGATGTAGAGCAACTGGACACCAATCTGTTCCGTAGCCGGGAGCATGTCGAGAACTACCGCAAAGTATTGTTTGGTGGCCAGGTCCTCGGGCAGGCACTGATGGCCGCTGCGCGCACCGTCGAAGACCGCCTCCCCCACTCGCTGCACGCCTACTTTCTGCGTCCGGGCAGCAGCGAAAAGCCTGTGATTTACGATGTGGACCCGATTCGCGACGGCGGCAGCTTTACCACCCGCCGGGTAGTGGCGCGCCAGAATGGCAAAGCCATCTTTAATATGTCGACCTCCTTCCAGATCGAAGAGCCGGGGTTTGACCACCAGGCGGATATGCCCACCGAGGGCCTGATCCAGCCAGAAGAGCTCAAGAACACCCAGCAGCTGGCCGAGGAAGCCGGGATGCAGGGGGCGGCACAGAACCAGCGCCGTTACATGGTGGATTTCCGCCCGGTGGACCCGATGAGCTATTTCGACAACGCCGTGCGTGAGCCCCGGTGCATGTTCTGGTTCAAAGTGGACGGTGAGCTGTCTGACAGCCCCATCGAGCACCGCAGCGCCCTCTGTTACGCTTCGGATATGGCGCTCCTCGGCACCGCTCTGCAACCACACCCGATCAGCCTGTTCGACCCGCATCTGATGCCGGCAAGCCTCGACCACGCCATGTGGTTCCACCGCCCCTTCCGCGCAGACGACTGGCTGCTTTACGTGACCGATAGTCCATCCGCCAGCGGCGCGCGCGGCTTCTGCCGTGGCCAGATCTTTTCCCGCGACGGCAAGCTGGTTGCGTCCACGACGCAGGAAGGGCTGATTCGCCAGATCAAAAAGTAAAACGGCCTCTGGCGCCTGCGGGTGCGCAGGCGTTAAAATTAAATGAAATCAGTGGTTTACAGAAGCGGAACGGCTGTTATAATGCCGCCCGCTTCACAAGGAAGCCACAGCAAATTCCGCAATGGGATCAACGCTGTACAAGTCGGTGAGTAGCGCAGCCTGGTAGCGCACTTCGTTCGGGACGAAGGGGTCGGAGGTTCGAATCCTCTCTCACCGACCATTTTCTTTTTCCCCCCCTTAATTTTTCCCCACTCGACAGCAACCTGCATGCAGTGATTCTATTGCCGGGTCACCTTGCCTAATTCTGCCGAACATTCTCACCCTTCCCGCCACTCCCCTCGCACCCCAAAAGGATTCATTGCGCCCGAAAACATTTATTGTTATTGTCCTCAAAAACAATATTAGGCCGTTGCGCCGGACGCATTATGACTACCAGCACGCCACCCACGCTCAATTCGGAACTGCCATCCTATGCGACGGCAAACGGGATGCAGATTGATGCCATTGACATGCACACTGGTGGCGAACCACTGCGGGTCATACTCAATGGATTTCCGGAGCTCACTGCAGACTCCATCCTCGGCAAGCGCCGCCTCGCGCGAGAACACCATGACCATTTACGACGGGCCCTAATGTGGGAACCCCGAGGGCATCGGGATATGTACGGTGCCATCGTGGTTCCGCCAAACGATAACGGTGCGGATTTTGGAGCCCTGTTTATTCATAACGAAGGCTTCAGCACCATGTGCGGCCATGCGGTGATTGCACTGGCAAAACTCGCGGTAGAGTTGGGCTGGGTAGACCAGGTTGCACCGGACTCTGAAGTGCCGGTAACCATCGATGCACCCTGTGGCCGGATACACGCATTCGCACGCACCGGCGTACGTGGACAGGTGATTTCCACACGCTTTCACTGCGTGCCATCCTTTGTGGCAGCGCGCTCGCTAACGGTGGATGTGCCCGAGCTGGGACCAATTCGTTACGACATTGCCTACGGCGGTGCGTTTTACGCGTACGTGGATGCCGCGCAATTGCCTTTTTCCCTGGCCGAACATAATGCCGAGCAACTGATTCGGGCGGGGCGATCCATCAAGCACTGTGTTCAGGCCAGCGGTCCCGACATTGTGCACCCCGTCGAGCCGGACCTGGGATTCCTCTACGGCACCATTTTTATGGACATGGCGCCTTTGCAAAAACCCTTGTCGGATCAAACGATACCGGAGGCAGGCCAGAAAGTTCTTAGCCGTAACGTCTGCGTGTTTGCCGACGGTGAACTGGATCGCTCTCCGACAGGTTCCGGTGTGTCCGGCAGGATGGCCCTGCATTTTGATCAGGGACTGTTAACAAGAGAGCAAACCCTGGTTGCCGAAAGTATTACCGGTAGCTGTTTCTCCGGAAAGATTGCCGAGACGCTGGCGTATTCCGGGCTGTCAGCAGTGATTCCGGAGGTTGCAGGCACGGCATATATCACCGGGCAACACCGCTTTTACCTGGACCCGGATGACCCATTCAAGTTTGGCTTTCTGCTTGGCCATTAATTTTTATCTGACTGATAGTATTTGATTCACCATGAAATTTATCGATGCCAAAACCGTCCGCGAAACCATCACCTACCCCCGACTGATCGAGGCATTGCGCGACGCATTCCGCATGCAGGATATCGAAGTACCGCAACGGCACCACCACCACTTCTGCTATTCACACACCCACGATAACGAAAATACCCTGCTGCTTATGCCCGCGTGGCAGGCGGATGGATTTCTCGGTGTAAAAACCGTGATCGTTGCGCCAGACAATCGCAATGAGCCATCAATTCAGGGGCACTACGCCCTGTTTGATGCGAGTACCGGTACACCCAAAAGCATAATGGATGCAGCGAGTATCACTGCCATGCGCACAGCGGCCGCATCCGCGTTGGCCGCAGACTACCTGGCTCCGGCAGAGGCGCGCACGCTTCTGATGGTGGGCACCGGTACCCTGGCACCTGAACTGATCCGGGCACACTGCAGCGTGCGCCCAATTGAAAACATTTTGGTCTGGGGGCGATCGAAAGCGAAAGCGCAACAGCTGGTCGAGAGTCTTTCCGAAATGCCCTGCACGATTTCAGCGTGTGGTGATATCGAGCAGGGTATGGCGCGGGCCGATATCGTGAGCTGTGCAACCCTGAGTAAAACACCGCTGATCCGCGGAAACTGGTTGCGGCCCACACAGCATATCGATCTTGTGGGCGCCTACCGGCCGGATATGCGGGAGGCCGACGACGCGCTGATCCGGCAGGTCGCACTGTATGTGGACGTGATGCCACACGCACTGACCGAAACCGGGGACCTTAGCCTCCCCATTCAAAGTGGTGCCATCAGTGCAAATTCGGTATTGGGCGACCTCCCGGCACTCACCCGGGGCCCCGTACCTGCAACACGCACTGGGGTAACCTGCTTCAAATCAGTGGGACACGCCCTTGAAGACCTGGTTGCGGCGAGCCTGGTCTACGCCACACTGAACGCGGCCGAGAACAGCGCTGCGGCGCAGATGGAAGCACACTGAAGCACACCGCAGCGCACCGAAGCGCGCTTTCGCCCCCTTGAAAAGGCCTTCACAATGACCAGTTCCCGGGGTCGCGCCCCGGGAGAATGAACGCTACCCTCTGGCACTGTTCGCAGGATGTGTTGTCCCATCAGTTAATGCGGAGTTAATGCGCATTCAACATACTGTTGATACGCAACTAACACATCTATCACCAACAAACAGAGCCAGAACGTATTCATGCATCATTTTTGGAACACCTGCTCTTCTCCTAGATACGCATTTTGGGGCGTAATGGCCCTATTTCTCAGCATTTTCATACCTGTTGCGCATTCGGCAGACGAATCAATTTACGATGTTCGGTATGAAGTCGAGCTGAAGCCGGGTGAGGATTTCGCACATGTCCGGATCGCGGTTTCCGGCGACGCACTCCCCAGTCAGCTGACCCTGCACCTCAATCCGGAGCGCCATTCGAAAATCGCCGGAGATAATGTGACTCTGGAAGGTGACAAAGCCATCTGGAAACCGGGCAAAGATCACAGTGAAATCGAGTACCGCTTCAAAATTGACAAAAAAAAATCGTCCGGTAGTTACGACTCCTTGATGACCGACAAGTGGACGATCCTGCGCAGCGACAAGCTGATCCCGCCGATCTCCGCGCGCGCGCCCAAGTCTCTTCAGTCACGGGCGACGCTTCAGGTAAACACTCCCAAGAACTGGAATACGCTCGCGCCCTACGCCAAAGACGACAATGGCAATTTCCAGCTGAAAGATCCCGGACGCCGCTTTATTCGCCCGAAAGGCTGGATGATTTCGGGGCGGATCGGCAGCCGGCAGGACATTATCGATGGTACCGACACCGTAATCGCGGGCCCCCTCGGCATAGGCCTTCGCCGCCAGGACACACTCGCGTTTTTGGGCTGGACGCTGCCCGAGCTCAAAAAGGTGTTCCCGGAGTTCCCAAAGAAACTGTTGATTGTCATGGCGGATGACCCTATGTGGCGCGGCGGCCTATCTGGGACCCGCTCCCTCTTTATGCACGCCGACCGGCCGCTGATTTCCGGGAACCGCACGAGCAGCATGCTGCACGAGCTGGTACACGTAGGTACCGGCATTCGCGGCGACAAGGAGAGCGACTGGATCGTGGAAGGCATTGCCGAATACTACTCGCTGCAGACACTGCGCCGCACCGGCGGCATCAGCGAACGGCGCTACCAGGAGGCCCTCGAAGAACTGGCGGAATGGGGAGAGGAATCGCCGAATCTGCTGGTCAAACGCTCATCCGGACCAATCACCGCACGGGCCACGGTGGTGCTCCACCAGATAGATCAGCAGATTCAAAAGTCCAGCGATGGCAAACGCAACCTGGATGAAGTGGTTACGGCACTGGCCGCTGAGCGCGGAGAGATTACGCTGGAAAAATTCCGCAAGCTGGTGGAACAGGCCGCCGGCGAACCCGTGCCGCAGTTGGACCGCACATTTCTTACAGGCAAAAAAAAGCCCTGACGACGGGGGGGGGAGAGCGTCAGGGCCAAGACCATTAGGAGTGAAACTTGGAGGATTTCATCCTTACAACACACTGGGTGCCCGTATGGGGGCAGACACCCGGCCGGCACTACTAAACACGACGTGGGGGGAGATGTGTGCTAGCCAGCTACTCTCAGTATTGGTCAGGTCCGGGGGATTGCCAGCGAGATTGCCAAATAACTTAGAACAATTGGCAATAGAAAGCGCCGATCCATTTCATCCAGTTATTACATCCTCCACCCTCGGCGCCAAAACACTCCATGGCTCACAAATTGAGCAGAATTAACCAGATCGTGAATTGGCCTTGACTAATCTCGGGCAAACCATAGAATAGCGGCCTCTTGCACGCCCTGGCGCGCGTAAGTATCAGAAAACGCTGGGATTTTTGCTGTCATTCCGCTAGAATCCGCGGCGTTTTCATCGCTTCAAGCGACACCTATGGCTAGGTGGCAGAGTGGTCATGCAGCGGACTGCAACTCCGTGTACGCCGGTTCGATTCCGACCCTAGCCTCCATTTTCCTCCAGTCTGATTTTGAGACTGACCCAATCGGCAGACTTCCTCCACATCTGTCGATCGCCCTATCTGCCCGGATGGTGGAATTGGTAGACACAGGAGACTTAAAATCTCCCGTCCTTTGGGACGTGCCGGTTCAAGTCCGGCTCTGGGCACCACCTTCCGTTTTCTCCTAAGCTTCACTGGCACCCTTGCTCTTCCCAACCTGCTGTGGCGGCACGCCTTTCGGAAGCAAATGATATTCACCCTTTCCTGCGCAGTCGCGATCGTTGCGGCCATCGCTCTGCTCGCCAGACTAAAAAAGCCGGACGCAAAAATATCGAACGTTTTGCGTCTGCCCGCTGACGCAATACAGACCCTGCTTGGCATGAGCGCCAGGCTCGCCTGCTCTGCGCACCATATTTCAGGCTTTACATCTCAGCGCATTCAAAGTGACCTGCGCAATTATTCGCCACTGTTCTCGCTGGTATCTATCCACCAAAGCCAGGGAATCACTTGCGCAAAAATTGGTAATCTCGTCAGTGTCAAAGCAGCATTTCGCCCCTTGCAAGGTTGCGTATTCATCGGCAAGCAGAGTTCCGCGCACTTGCACGCGCAACCCACCAATATCACCCGGAATAGAGCCGAAACCAGAACCCGGCTGCAATACAAAGAGCACAGCCCTGCCCTGCAGGAACTCCTGCAAACCCAACTGCAACACGATCACGAATCCGGACTGGATACCCGAGCTCTGCTGGTAATTCAGGGTGGCGAAGTACTGGCGGAAGCCTACGGCTTAGGGATATCCCATCACACACCGCTGCTCGGGTGGTCCATGAGCAAAAGCCTGCTGGCAATATTAATCGGGCGCCTGGAAACCCTGGGGCTTGCGGATACCGCCACCGGAGATCTTTTTCCGGAGTGGCATAACGACCGCCGCAGCGAGATAACACTCGAGCATCTGTTGCAGATGTGCGACGGGCTCGAATTCGACGAAACCTACCGCCCCGGCAGCGATGCCACACGTATGCTGTTTGGCCCCCTGCCTGCTTCCCGCTATGCCCTGCAACGCCCGCTGGCGCACTCCCCCGGGCACCATTTTTCCTACTCATCGGGCAGTACCAACCTGCTGGCGCGCTGGATGCATCAAACCCTCGGAGGCACAGAGGCGGCACTGGCCTTCTGGAAAAAAGAGTTTGCAGAGCCTCTCGGCCTGACGAGCGCGATTCTCGAACTCGATAGTGACGGGGTATTTATCGGCAGCTCATACGGGTACGCCAGCGCTCGGGAGTGGGGGCAGATAGGCTGTGTACTGTTAGGTAATCCCGGCCTGGTAGATAGCGCCCCGCCATTCCTGGACCCTGCCTGGCTCACCCGCGCCACGCGCGCCAACCAAAGCGACAACGACCCGCGATATGGCTATCAATTGTGGTTGAACAACCGCACCAATCGATTGCCGCAGCTGTTTCCGCAACTGCCGGCAGACAGCTTTTTCATGCTCGGGAACCGGGAGCAAAAGCTGATGGTAGCCCCCTCCCGTAACGCAATCGTGGTCAGGCTCGGCTGGTCGGCCTCTCCCTACCCCATCGAAGACCGTTTTGGTGAAATACTGCAAACACTGCCGGGTTAACCGCGGTGTGGGCTTTCCAACATGGCCAGAAACAGTCGGGACTCTTCGGGGCTGGCCCGAAGCCCATACTTCTCCGAAACCGCCATAAACCGCCGCAGATAATAGTGCCTTACCGGACCGTACGGAGGCATCCACTGGTCTGGGCCTTTATGCCCTTTACTCTGGTTGCGCCCATCATCTACCAGCCACAGGTTGTCCGGATCTTCTGCAAAGGCGCGCTTCTTTTCGCGTGACCAAAGGGCGCCGCCACGCTCGTGTGCCCATTTGAGTGGAACGATATGTTCCACGTCGAGATCTGAGGCCAACTCAAAGAAATTTCCGGTGTATGGGTCCATCCACAAACCGCTGGCCACCTTGCACTGACGCGCATCACGGTAGGCGATCGGCGCCAGGGAATAGCGGATCAGCAATTCGTGGCGCGTATCCTGGCAATCCCGGTCGGCATCCGACCAGCGCGGCAGCCATTCGCTGCGGCGATAGGTATTTTCGCCGGCCGTGGCAGTTATCGCAGCGCACAGCAAACCGGGGAACAGCAGGCAATAAACGAGAAAGGAACGGGAAGAAGCAAAAGCTTGAGAACGCGGCACGACAACTCCACTGGCGCATAAAAGCTCGAATGGAACTATCGTACCCGAAGAGTTGTGGCGCGGAAATTACCGGCGATAGGGTAAATTGAAAATTGTGACGGCCTCGACCCGGGCATTACCGGGCCGAGTAAACGGGATTCAGGATTTGGTTGTTGCGTCGCCACTGAGTGCCGGCCAGGCAGCCCGCAAATAAACCACCATGGTCCACAGCGTCAGCGCTGCGGCAACGTACAGCAAGATATAGCCGATTGTTTCCATAACGGGAAATTCCTGCACATCAAACGCGAGCAAAACAATGATCGCGGCCATCTGCGCCGTGGTTTTGATCTTCCCGATATAGTTCACCGCCACACTGCTGCGCAGCCCCAGCTCCGCCATCCACTCCCGCAGTGCGGACACAGCGATCTCGCGGCCAATAATCACGGCAGCAGCGATGGTAAACAGGCGGTGATCGTGCAGGTCGACCAGTAATACCAGGGCGGTGGCCACCATCAGCTTGTCAGCCACCGGGTCCAGAAAGGCACCAAACGGCGTGCTCTGATTCATTTTGCGGGCGATATACCCGTCGAGCCAGTCAGTGGCAGCAGCAATGGAGAAGATCAGTGCGGAGGCAATATAGCTCCACTTGTAGGGAAGATAGAAAACCAGCACAAATACCGGAATCAGCGCTACGCGCAGCAAGGTCAATTGATTGGCAAGGGTCATGCTGGTCCTTTTACATTCGCTGAACACACTTCGTCGGCAGTGCGTAACTTAGCAATCCGCATCCAAAAAATAAACGCCAACAGGTTTCTTTACATTACTCATTGTGCAGAGTGGAGTAAATTTCCTGGGCAAGCTTGCGGCTGACCCCCTCCACACTGGCCAGCTGGTTGACCGATGCGCGCATCACTTCCTGCAATCCACCAAAGTGGTGCAGCAATGCGCGCCGGCGCGCTGGTCCGACACCTGGGATCCCCTCCAGAGGTGACTCGCGACGTTTCTTGTCCCGCCGCTGGCGGTGGCCGGTAATCGCAAACCGGTGCGCTTCATCCCGCACCTGCTGAATCAGGTGCAGCGCAGGGGAATCGGACTCCAGCACCAGCTCGCGATTCTGGGACACCACGTGCAGCGTCTCAAACCCCGCTTTGCGGGTGGTGCCTTTGGCGACGCCAATAATCTGAACACCGGTCACACCCAGCTCATTGAGTGTATCAATGGCCTGACGCACCTGCCCCTTGCCGCCGTCGATCAGTAAAATATTCGGGAAACGGCCCTCGCCTTTGGACAGTCGCGCATACCGCCGCTGCAGTGCCTGCCCCATGGCCGCGTAATCATCCCCCGCGGTAATATTTTCGATATTGAAGCGCCGATAATCCGACTTCACCGCACCGCCAGTATCAAACACCACGCAGGACGCCACTGTCGCCTCACCACTGGAATGACTGATATCAAAACACTCCAACCGCTCGGGCAATTCCCCCAACCGCAACACCTCCTGCAAGTTCTCAAACCGGTCCTGCAGCTTCTGCTGCGACGCGGTGCGACTTTGCAGGTTTTGGCTGGCAGCCTGCTGGGCCATTTCCACCCAGGAGGCCCGATTGCCACGCAGCTTGTGCACCAGCTGGACATCCTTCCCGGATTGCTCAGTTAACGCCTGCTGCAGCGTCTCACCATCTTCCAGTGACTCGGACATCAGAATCTGACGGGGAATCTCGCGGTTCGCACCGAGGTAAAACTGCGGGATAAACGCGGAGAGCAATTCCGAAGATTCCAGACCGAGCTTCTCACTGGGATAGTAGCTGCGGCTGCCAAGAATCCTCCCCTGGCGAATAAACAGGACATGCACACAGCACAGACCACCAGAAGTCGCCGCCCCGAGCACATCCACATCGCCACCGGCACTTTCTGCAATCTGGTCCGACTGCAAACGACGCAATGCGACGATCTGATCGCGCAGGCGCGCGGCTTTTTCAAACTCCAGCGCAGCCGAGGCCTGCTCCATGGAATCGGCCAGCTCGCGAATAATCGTGTCGCTTTTACCGGCAAGGAACATTTGCGCGTGGCGCACATCGGCCTGGTAGTCTTCCGCCGATATAAAATCGACGCAGGGTGCCGTACAGCGCTCAATCTGATATTGCAGGCACGGGCGCGAACGGTTGGCGAAGACACTGTCTTCACAGGAGCGAATGCGGAAGGTTTTCTGCAAAAAATTCAGACTATCACGCACCGACGATGCATTGGGAAAAGGCCCGAAATAGTCGCCTTTCTTGCGTTTGGAACCGCGGTGGAAGGCGATTCGCGGAAAGGTATCTTTGCTGGAAAGGAAAATATAGGGGTAACCCTTATCATCTTTCAGCATCACGTTGTAGGGCGGCCGCTGCGACTTGATCAGGCTCTGCTCGAGCACCAGCGCTTCGGTTTCACTGCGGGCAACGGTCACTTCGATATCCGCAATCTTCTCCACCAGGGCCATGGTCTTTGCGGTCAATCCGGTGGCCCGGAAATAACTGCCAAGGCGGTTGCGCAGGTTCTTTGCCTTGCCGACATACAGTACCTTTCCCTGGCTATCAAACATCTGATAGACGCCGGGCTTGCGGGTCACTGTCGATAAAAAGCGCTTACTGTCGAACATGCAAAAAAATACGGCCACCGAAACAGAACAGGGGCCGGAAAGGCCCCTGTTCTAAACAATATATGACGAGCGGATTATACGCGCTAGCGTGGCATTATTCCGCCTCTATCCCAACTTCGAACGCCCTGCACCGCTAAACCGCCTCTTCCGGGTCCAGCACATTGTGCTTGACCGCCAGCAGGGTCAATTCCACATCGGAATGCAGGCCGAGCTTTTCGAAGATTCGGTACCGATAGGTATTCACGGTTTTCGGGCTCACCGCTAGGGTTTCTGCGATTTCTGCCACCTTGTTGCCGTTGACGATCATGACCGCCGTTTGCAACTCCCGCTCGGAGAGGTCCTCAAAGGGCGAGGAACCACCACTGACACTGCGTAACGCCAGCTTGGTCGCCATTGAGGAGCTGATATAGGTTTCGCCAGCAACAACCGAGCGAATCGCTCGCACCATCTCTTCCAGGTCTGCACCCTTGGTCACATAACCGGTTGCGCCCGCCTGAATCAGCCGGCTCGGAAAGAGGTCGTCGTCCAATGCGCTGACCGCGATGACTTTCGCCTTGGGAAAGCGGGGAATCAATTTACGGGTAGCCTCGAGGCCCCCCATTCCGGGCATTCGAACATCCATCAAAATGACGTCCACTTCCGTCTCGCGGACAAATGCCAGTGCGTCTTCACCACTTTTGGCTTCGCCGACAACCTGAATGTCATCGACATCTCCCAGCATGCGGGAAATACCCATACGCACCAAGTCGTGATCGTCTACCACTAAGACTTTTATCAAATTAGCCCCAACCACGGATTTTCAGCCGATTTTGCGCAAAATTTTCCTACTGAGATCAGCTCGCACAAAATCGAATTTTTTGTTATTGCTCAGCGGGTTATGTCCCGCAAAGATCCATCCACAGAGCCCTCAGAAAACATACCAGACTAGCGTCTCAATGCAAAGCAAGTGGTACGCATCTTGAAGCAAAGCGATCCATTGAAATAAAGACTGTAAACAGCAGAAAATTCGGTTCGAATTCCCGACACCAGGATATCACTCTCCCCGCGCCAGCGAGCGTATCAGTGCCTAGGGGTAAAATCGTGGCTCTGGTTCAAGGGTTACGCCAAATTTGACCTGGATATCCGCCGCTATGTCGCGAGCCAGATCGACCACCTGTTGCCCCGCCCGGTGCCCGGGGTTTACCAGGACCAGTGCCTGGCGATCGTGCACCCCAACGCCATCGCGCTGGAACCCCCGCCAGCCGGCCTGATCAATCAACCAGCCCGCGGCCAGTTTCCAGCCACTTCCCGCCGCATAAGCCACCACGTTCGGGTGACTTTGCTTGATGGCGCTGTACTGGGCCTCGGTCACCACCGGGTTCTTGAAGAAGCTGCCGGTGTTTGGAATTTCTACCGGATTCGGCAGTTTGCTGTTGCGGATGTCGATGACCGCGGCTGCCACTTGCGACGGCGTCAGCTGATCAACGGGGGTCTTGTGCTCCTGAAAATGCTGCTGCAGCGCGGGGTAATCTACTCGCGGTTGCCAGTCGCGGCGCAACTTCAGTACCACCTCGCAAATCAGGTACCGATCTTTTGCCTCCCCCTTGAAGAGGCTGTCGCGGTAGCCGAAAGCACACTCGCTCGCCGAAAAGGTCACCAGTTTACCTGTGGCGACTTCCATGGCCGTGAGCTGCTCGAAGTGGTCCTTCAGCTCAACCCCGTAGGCGCCGATATTCTGAATGGGCGCCGCGCCGATATTTCCCGGAATCAGCGCCAGGTTTTCCAGACCGCCAACACCGGACTCTACCGTTCGCATCACCAGTTGATGCCAGTTTTCTCCGGCAGCCGCAGTGACCCGCACCCCTTCGGCAGACTCAGCGACGTCCACACCACGCATACCCAAATGCACGGCCAGCCCCGGATAATCACCGGTGAGAACGATATTACTGCCGCCCCCGAGTGGCAGGATGGGTAGCTGCCTGTCGCGGGCAAACGCCAGCGCTTCGCGCAACTGATCAAGCGAGGTCACCGAGCAGAAGTGACGCGCCCGCGCGGCGATTGTCATGGTGTTGAAAGGTTGCAGGTCGATATCAGATTGAATCATGCACTTCCAGAATATCTATTGGCCGTACCTGTTACGCCCAGTACGGCCAGGCTTGCCGGACTGAGACACGGTCGATCGGAATACCCGCAGGCCGATCCGGCCTACCCGGGCTCAGCTGAACAGGCTGCGCATCCGCGCCAGATCCTGCTCCGTATCCACCCCGCCGGGCACCGCCTCACAGGCGTCAGCCACATGGATTGCCTGTCCGTTAAACAGGAACCGCAACTGCTCCAGCGCTTCAAATTGCTCGAGCGGTGCCATGGGCCAGCTCACAAAGAGATTTAACAGGGCTGCACGGTAAGCATAGATGCCAATATGGCGGCGCGGGTTCAGCCCCTCAGGCAGGACCGACCTGTCACCGGCAAAGGCATCCCGGGGCCAGGGGATGGGTGCTCGGGAAAAATAACGTGCCAGCCCGTTCTCTTCACACACCAGCTTGACGATATTGGGGTTTAGGAAGTCATCGACCGATTCAATAGGCTCGGCCAGGGTAGCCACACCGGCGGCCGTATTCTTGGCCAGATTGCGCGCGACCTGGTTGATCACCGCCGGCGGGATCAACGGCTCATCCCCCTGCACATTGACCAGAATACGCTCATCCGCAAGCCCCAATTTGGTTGCCACTTCCTGTAGCCGGTCGGTTCCGGATGCGTGATCGGCACTGGTCATACACACCTGGCCACCAAATGCGGCCACCGCCTCGGCAACACGATTGTCATCGGTGGCGACGATTACCCGCTCCGCGGCACTCTCACAAGCACGCTCGTAGACCCGTTGCACCATGGCTTTGCCGGCAATCTCGGCCAGCGGCTTGCCGGGTAGCCGGCTGGAAGCAAAGCGGGCGGGGATGATGACGTCAAAACTCAGATCGTCGGCGGTACTGCTCATGGGGTTTCAAAACTCTCGAGATGTTGGTGAATACGTTGATAGAACAGATCGGGAAGCTGCGCCCGAGCCTCAAGTGCCCACCAGTGGGTCTGCCAGAAATCGCGGCATTTCACCGCGTCTTTCATGGTCATGATGACCGGAGTAATCCCGTCGAGCTGCAGCTCCTGTAGGCAAAACTGGTGGTGATCCGGGAACGGCATCTCCATTACGTTGAAACCGATGGCACGCAGGGCATTGAAAAAGCGCTGGGGGTTACCGATTGCCGCAACCCCGTGGCAAGGGCCGACTTCCGGGCCCGATTCCAGCTTGAGGGTGGAAGTCTGATCCAGATTGAACTGGTGCCAGCGCGCCGGCTCCAGGTGCATGGTGAAGTCGATCTCGTCGCCGCACTGGGATTCCGCCAGCTCACCAGCCGCACCATTGACGACCACCATATCGACACTGGCCAGACGCTCGATGGACTCGCGCAGCGGTCCCCGAGGCAACAGGTGGCCGTTACCCAGCCCCCGGTGCCCGTCCACCACACAGATTTCCATACTGCGCCACAGGCCATAGTGCTGCAGCCCATCGTCGGACAGGATGACATCACAGCCGTGCTGTTCGATCAGCGCTTCCGCCGCCTCAATGCGCTTTGGCGACACCATTACCGGCAGACCGGTCATCAGGTGCAGCATCAGTGGCTCGTCGCCGGATTCGAGGGGGTGGGACTGGGCGGTGACATCGTACGGATAGTGCTTGGCGCGACCGCCGTAACCGCGGCTGATAATGCCCGGCTTGCGACCGCGCTCCAGCAGCCAGCGGCCAAGCTCGGCCACCAGTGGCGTCTTACCGGCACCGCCCACGGTGATATTGCCAACCACGATCACCGGCACCGGCAGCGGAGCCGGCCTGTTGCGCTGTTTGCGCCAGCGGCTGCCGTGGCGAAACGCCAGCTCCAGCGGCGCCAGCAATGGCAACTGGGTACCGTTGTCATCGCCACCCTCGGTGGCCGGGTACCAGCGTTTGTTTAACCAGTCTTCAAGCGACATTGCGCTCTGCGCCCCCTATCCCTGATGCGGTGTGTTCAACAATTTTGCGGTGTTCAGCCCGCGCCCTGCATATTCTGCTGTTGCAGCAGGAGTGCGTAGCGCCCGCCCTGGGCGAGCAGCTCGCTGTGGCTGCCCTGCTCCACGATGCGCCCCTGGTCCATGACCAGAATGCAATCGGCGTTCTCAATAGTACTGAGGCGGTGGGCAATCACAAAGGTGGTCCGGTCTTTCATCACCTCGGCAAGCGCCGCCTGGATATGCCGCTCGGAGGTGTTGTCGAGGGCCGAGGTGGCCTCGTCCAGGATCAGCAGCGGCGAATCCTTCAGCAGCGCCCGCGCAATGGCCAGGCGCTGGCGCTGGCCACCGGACAGAATCTGAGCGTTGTCACCAAGCACCGTCTGCAGCCCTTGGGGCAACTCTTCGATAAAGCTGCGCGCGTGTGCCTGATCCACCGCACGCTGCACATCGGCATCCGGCTTCGATTCCAGCTCCCCGTACGCGATATTGCGGTACACGGTGTCATTGAACAGCACGATATTCTGGGAAACCAGGCTGACCTGCGCGCGCAGATCCGCCAGCGGCAAGCGGGTAATATCGACCCCGTCCAACAGTATTCGGCCGGAGGTGGGCTCGTAAAATCTCGACAACAGGCTCACCAGTGTGGTTTTGCCCGAACCGGAAGCCCCCACAAGGGCCACCGTCTGCCCCGCGCGCACGGTGAAATTGATACCCGAAAGCACTTCGGGGCCGTCGTCGTTGTAGCGGAAACCGAGATGCTCAAATGTCACCTCCCCGGTCACCTGTAGCGGCAGTACCGCGTCGCCTTCGGCCGGCTCTTTGGGTGCGTCGAACACCTCGAAAATGCTTTCCGCGGCAGCGATCCCCTTCTGGATTTCCGCGTACACCTCGGACAGGTTGCGGATAGGCTTGGCCAGGGAAGCCGCCGCACCGATATAAGAGGCAAACACGCCCGCGGTCATGGATTCCACCATACCCGGTGCCAGCGCAAACCAGACCAGCACCGCTGTGGCGAGCCCTACAAGGATCTGAATCACCGAAACACTCGCGTTATCCGCCACCACCAGTTTCATAAACTGCTGGCGGTTGGCATTGCTCGCCGCCTGAAAACGCCCGTTTTCATATTCCTGGCCGCCGTACATGCGCACCACTTCGTAGCCGTTGATGGCTTCCTGGGTAACGTGGGTGACGTCCCCCATGGTGTTCTGAATGCGGTGACTGAGCTTGCGAAAACGCTTGCCCACAATGCCGACAATGGCCGCAATAATCGGTACAAACAGGAAAAAGGTGAGCGTGAGTTTCCAGTTCACCATCAGCAGATAGGTGAGTAATCCAATCGCGGTGAACGACGAACGGAAAATCGTCTTGAGTGATTTGGTAATGGAGTTGGTGACCTGCTCCACGTTATACGCCACCTTGGAAATCAGGAAAGCGCCGGTGTACCGGTCGTAATAACTACTGGGCAAGCGGCCGATGCTTTCGAACAGCTCGGAACGCAGCTGGTGAATCACCGCGCGCGCAACATACGCCAGACCATAACTGCCGACGAAATTGCCAACCGCGCGCAGTGCAATAATGAAGAGCATCCCCGTCGGCACCAGCCAGCGGGCAGTCTCCTGTGGCATCTGGCCATTGGGGAAATAAGAGGCAACGTATTTGGACAGGAACCCACGCCCGGTATCGATACCAGCACCCACCGCATCCAGCAGCAATTCTGTCACCGCAATCAGGGCAACTTCCATGGTGGAAAACAGCAGAAAACCGAACACCGCCAACACAAACACCGCCCAATGTGGCGCGGCATACGAGAGCAGGCGACGGTAGGTCCTGGCTCCGTTCTTGGGTTTGCGAACCGGTTGCGGGGATTTATCCATAAACAATCAGGTCGTGTGTTAACCACCCCGTCAAACAACGCCGCCCGCAGGGTGCGGGCGGGTGGATGTGAAAGGGCTAAGGGGCCGGTGCTATCGCCGCCCGCATCAACACTTATAGATTACTGTTCGTCAGGCTGCCGCGTGGTGATACTGAGGTGTACAAACCCCAACTGTCCGGCGGCATCCATGGCGCGAACCACTGACTGGTGTTCGGCAGTGGCATCAGCGGTGATGATTAGCGGGCGATTGTACTCGCCAGCAGAAACTTCCGACAGTGCCGATTTGAGGGTAACAAGCTTCTTGTTGATCAGAGCCTGTCCATCCACAGAGTAGGAACCATCCGCATTGATCAGAATTTCAATGGTAGATGGCGGCGCCTCCGCCTGGGGCCCGGCGGCCTCGGGGAGGTTCAGTTTGAGGTGGCTTTCCTTGGTAAAGGTGGTAGACACCATAAAGAAAATCAGCAGCAGGAACACCACATCGATCAGTGGTGTGAGGTTGACCCCATCCTGCTCTTGGCTTTGGCGACGGAATTGCATCGAGCGCTCCTGAATCTCTGGCTACGGCTCAGGCGGCTTCGATACGGCGGTCGCTGTGCAGCGCATCCACCAGTTTGACGGCTTCCTGCTCCATGGTGACCACAATGCTATCCAGGCGGCGCTGGAAGTAGCGGTGCGCCATCAGCGCCGGAATTGCCACGCTCAGGCCAGCGGCCGTCGTGATCAATGCCTGGGAGATACCGCCGGCAAGGACACCCGCGTTACCGGTGCCTTCGAGCATGATGGCGGTAAACACCTGGATCATCCCCACCACGGTTCCGAGCAGGCCAATCAGAGGGGCAACCGCGGCAATGGTGCCCAGCACATTCAGGAACCGCTCCAGGTCGTGCACTACCTGACTGGCAGCTTCCTGAATACTGTCTTTCATGACATCGCGGCCGTGCTTGGAATTGGAAAGCCCCGCAGCAAAGATACGCCCCAGCGGGCTGGAGTCGCGCAGCTCCTTGATCTTCTCGGTGGTCAGCTGGTTGTTACGCAGGCTCCCCCACACATCCCCAAGCAGGGTCCGCGGCGCAATTTTGCGCTCGTTGAGGGTCCACAGGCGCTCAATGAAAATAGCGATAACGGCAACGGAACAAAGCAGGATTGGCAGCATCAGCCAGCCGCCGGATTTGATGATTTCTAACACGTTTGTGCCCCAGACTGCGTACGGGATTCTTATGGTTTATCGAGAGTTTTACGGAGAGATCCCCTGCAAACTCCGGTGCCAGGCCGAGCCATTCGGCACTCATTCAGCACTACAGCGCCAAACTCTACCACAGCTATTGGCGGTGGCTAAGTATCTGATTGTTATCTTTTTTGTTGCTGTGATGCCGATACCAAAAGCGGCCACCGTCGCGCGCTCGCGCTATATCGAGCTCACCGACACCATTCCAGTGGAACTGAATGGCACCTTCTTGAGCGGTATTGAACAGCGCCGCACCGGCAGATCGATACCTGGCAGTCACATCTGCATGCGGGTGCCCGAACCGGTGCCTGTACCCCGCACTGAATACCACCCGTTCCGGCCGCGCCCATTCAATGAGTGCCGCCGAAGACGATGTGCGCGAGCCATGGTGTGGCGCCACCAGAACATCGACCGGGCCCATATCCGGATACAGGCCCTTCAACTGCGCCTCCACGCGGCTGGAGATATCCCCGGTCAGAAGAATGCGGACCTGCTTCCACTGCAGCAGTCCCACGCAACTATGGTCATTTTCCTCTCCATCCAACGCAGTCGCGCGCGGCCATAGCCAGCGGATCGAGAGATCTCCCAGTCGGGTGACCTGCCCGGCACGGCAAGGCTCGACATTCGTGCCCGCCGACAGCCGCACGCCGAGACTCCCGGGCGCGATCATGGTTGCCACATCCAGTTGCTCCAGTACGCCGGCGACACCGCCCGCGTGGTCGCGATCTCCGTGACTGACCACCAGTGCCTCCACCGCTTCCCGCCCCTGAGCCTGCAGGTAGGGCGCGACGATATTCGACCCGGCGCTCCAGCCCCCGCCGGTACTCGCGCCGGTATCAAAGATTGCCGTGGAATCACGCGAGACCGCGGTAACGGCGAGTCCCTGCCCCACGTCCAATACAGTCAATGCAAAGAATTCCGGCAACGGCCGCTGCCAGCTGGTAGTACCTACGGCGAGCACCAGGATCAACAGCCACCCCAATCCGCGCCCGGGAATCCCCCTCGGCAATATCAGAAGTAGGCCGCCGAGCGCCGCCAAGACAAGCACCCAGGCATCCGGAACCGGCAGAGAACGCCAGCCCGGTGCAAGTTGCTCGGCGAATTCCAGAAAGGCGATCAGCCAAACCAGTTGCACATCAGCCAGGGACCACAGCAGCACTGCGACTGGCTCAAACGGACACAAGGCGCCCAGCAGAATAAGCGGTAAAATCGTCAGGCCGACCCAGGGAATGGCAACCAGGTTGACCACCAACCCACTGAGGCTTACCCCGTGAAAGATCAGCACCGACGGTATCAGCAGGCCGATGACGATTGCCCATTGACTGCGCGCGCCATTCAAGATCCAGCCCCACAGTCTGTAGGGCCATGACTGCAGCCCCAGCGCCGTCTCAGTCAGCCCGTCCTCCACCCGCTCGCGCCCCTGAAATCGCAGCAGCAACACCGCCACCGCAACGAAGGAAAGCCAGAACCCGGCGCTCAGAACGGCCAGCGGTTGCCAGATCAGAATCACGCACAGGGCCAGCGTCAGCCCCAGCTGGCCATTCAACCGCCGCCGCAGGACTATGGCCGCCATCGCCACGACGACCATCACCAGCGCCCGCTGGGCAGACAACGGCGCACCACTGATCAGCGTATACCCGAGGGCTGCAAATACACCTGCCGCGCCAGCCAGATACAGAGGGTTACCACCCCACCGGATACCAGACACCCCGGCCACACGTCCCAGCACACCGCCCAATAGAAAGAAGCAAACCGCCACCATCCCCACATGCAGCCCAGAAATCGCCAATAAATGCGCGGTGCCGGTGTTTTGTAGAAGGTTTCTGGTCCGATCATTGATTCCCGTGCGATCCCCTAGCAACAGCGCGCGCAATAGTGACTCCTGCTGATATCGCTGCGTCCCGCTCACGTCCTGCGCGAGCTGACCACGGATCTCTTCCCGCATTCGATCAATCCCCGTCCCGCGGGCGAGAAACTGCGGCTGCAAGTCGCGATCGCGCACATAACCCGTCGCAAACACCCCCTGCTCCAGCAGCCAAGCCTCGTAGTCGAAGGTGTGCGGATTAACGCTGCCGCGGGGCTCCTTCACCCGCACGCGCATCTGCCAACTGCTTCCGGCCTCAAGGCGCGCGGCATCCGCGGGCGCCACCCGGTACCAGCCGAGCTGCAGCTTGCGGTCGAGAAAGCGGTGATCTTCTGCATCGACGACGCGTGCGCGAAAGCGGGCATCCAGGTAACCGCGAGTTGCGCTTGAAGGTGTGCCAAAAAAGGAAACCGCCGGTGCACTTTGCGGCAGGGAAACCACTTGTATCACCAGTGTATGGTCAGAGCCGTGCAGGTCTCCGGGCAGGCGCTGCTCCAGAGACTGGTGATTCGCCCAAAGCCCCCAACAGGTCCCAACCAGAAATGGCAGAAAGACTCTGGTTAACAGCGAAGCTGGCAGGCCCGAATCCCGACGCATAGCACCGCTAACTATCGCCACCACGCCCAATGCCAGAAGACCAAGCAAAATGGCACCGACCAATTCACGGGAACCCGGCAAAACGGGCCAGAACGCAACCTGGCCGATACCTGCCCCACAGGCCCCGAGACCCACCACGAGATTTGGTCGAACGTCCAATGTTATCTCTACCCCTTTAAGGCCCGTCCTTATTGAGCCCGCCCCTTTTAAGGCTTTCCCTGAGGAATTTCGCTACTTCAGGCCAACGTTAACTGACACACCTGTCAGACCGCACACGGATCCGTAACAATTTATTCATTTTATTTTCATCTTTCACATGTTTGTAACAATTCCGCAGCAAACTGCGCGCAACTCAAGAACACACAGCGTTCCTTCTTTTACAAACATTACGAGAGCCCCCCATGAAAAAGACCGCCATGTCGCTCGCGCTGGTTGCCGTACTTCCCTCTTTCGCCAACGCAGAAATTTTTGACTTCTACGGTAAGGCCAACGCCTCCTTCCAGTCCAACGACGAAGGTGACGGTGCAGCGACCGATGTGAAAAGTAATGCCTCCCGCCTGGGTGTAAAAGGCGAGCTGCCCCTTGATAGCGGAATCAAGGGCATCTACAAAATGGAATACCAGGTCAACATGGATGGCGAAGGTGACACCTTCACCCAGCGCAATATCTTTGCCGGCCTCGAAGGTGGCTTTGGCCAGGTAATCGGCGGCAAGTTCGATACTCCGCTCAAAATCGCACAAAAGAAAGTGGATCTGTTCAACGACCTTGAGGGTGACATCAAAAGCCTGATCACCAAAAGCGACAACCGCGAATCCAACAACCTGCAGTACACCACTCCGTCATTCGGTGGTTTCCATGTTGCCGCAGCTTACGTCAGCAATAAAGACGCAGAAATTCTCGATGACGACGGCGAACTGATCGACACGCGCGACAATGGTACTTCCGTTGCATTTGCTTACGATAACAACGGTGTTTACCTGGCCTACGCCTACGATATGGACGTAGAGGCCAACGACTGGAACGTGTCGCGTCTTGTCGCGCAATACAATTTCGGCAACCTGCAGGTTGGCGGACTGTACGAAGAACAGGAAAAAGCAGACAGCAGCAAACAGGACGGCTGGATGACTTCCGTAGCGTACAAGATCAACAACTGGACTGCGAAAGCGCAATACGGCCAGTCTGACATCGTAAAAACCGATGGAGAAACTTTCAGCCTAGGCCTGGACTACAAGCTGTCCAAAGCGGCCAAGGTGTTTACCTTCTACACCGATGAAACCGCTGCAGACAGTTACGCACGTAGCTACGTTGGCGTAGGTACTGAATTCAAGTTCTGAGGCAGAACGGTTTTCAGCACTCCGCGAGACCCCATACGGTCTCCATTCGAAAGGGGCGCCACCTACGGGTCGCGCCCCCTTCTCATTTACTGGCGCACGGAAAAAAGAAAACTGCGTCAGACGCGGCGCATCAGTGGCGCAAGCCATGTCGAGGCCCCGGCATAATCAGCCAGCTGTGCTAGGATCGGAGATTCTGAAAATAAAAAGGTCTCCTACCGTCATGCATCGCACAAAAATCGCACTGATTTTCGCATCCGCACTTCTGGTAGCCTGCAGCAAGGGCGCCGATCCTGAATCCCCACAGACATCCGCCACCAGCGAAGCGTCTCCGGAGGCTGCACAACAAGCCAGTTTACCCGCCGGCATTTCCCTGGTTGAGACCTTTGATGGCGAAGGTGCTGAGATCGCCATCCCCTACAGCAAATACAAACTCGACAACGGTCTCACCGTCGTCCTGCACGAAGACAACTCCGACCCGCTGGTGCACGTGGATGTGACCTACCACGTAGGCTCCAACCGAGAAGATCCGGGTCGATCCGGCTTTGCCCACTTCTTTGAACACATGATGTTCCAGGGCTCTGTCAATGTGGCGGACGAGGAACACTTCCGCATCATCACCGAAGCCGGTGGCAGCATGAACGGCACCACCAACACCGACCGCACCAACTACTACCAGACGGTACCGGCCAACCAGTTGGAAACCGTGCTGTGGCTGGAATCGGATCGTATGGGGGTGTTCCTTGATGCGGTCACTCAGGAAAAGTTTGAAGTGCAGCGCGCAACGGTCAAGAACGAACGAGGCCAGCGCGTCGATAACCGCCCCTACGGCCGCGCCCTGGAAACCATGTACGCCGCCACCTACCCGGATGGCCACCCCTATTCCTGGCCGGTAATCGGCTGGATGGAGGATCTCGACCGCGCCGACCTGAACGACCTGAAACGCTTCTTCCTGCGCTGGTACGGCCCAAACAACGCCGTGCTCACCATCGGTGGCGACGTCGACAAAGCCAAAACCCTGGAATGGGTGGCCAAATACTTCGGCCCGATCCCCGCGGGCCCCGAAGTCGAAAACCTGCCCAAGCAACCCGCCAAACTGGACGCGGACCGTTACGTTACCCTGGAAGACAATATCCACCTGCCGGCTCTGGCAATGATGGTGCCCACCGTCAGCTACAGCCACCCGGATGAACCCGCTCTGGATGCCGCCGCCGCGATTCTCGGCCAGGGACAGGATTCCATGCTGTACCAGCGCCTGGTGCAAACCGGCCGCGCCGTGTCGGCCAGCGTCAGCCACTCCTGTAAGGAGCTGGCCTGTGAAATGTGGTTTATCGTGATCCAGAACCCCGCCTCCGGTGAAACCCTGGCGGAAATGGAACAGGCGGTGCGCGATACCCTGACCGAATTCGCCAGCCGCGGTGTGACCGAAGATGACCTGGTGAAATTCAAAGCGGGTTACGAGTCCGGGCGCGTGTTCGGTCTGCAATCCGTTTCCGGCAAAGTATCTACTCTCGCCGCGTTTGAAACCTATACCGGCAGCCCCAAAGGTATCGACAAAGAGATCAATGCCTATCTGTCTGTCGCCACCGATGACGTCACCCGGGTATTCGACCAGTACATCGCCGAACAGCCCGCGGTGCTACTCAGCGTGGTGCCAAACGGCAAGCCGGAACTGGCCGCCGCTAAACAGAATTACGAGTGGAAGCGCACCATTCCGGAAAGCTACGCCGACGAGGAAGAAGCCCTCGCTCTGCGCCCGGTCAAAGACACTTTTGACCGCAGTGTCCAGCCAACGCCCGGTGTGAACCCGCAGGTTGAACTGCCGGCGATTCAGGATGGAAAACTGGAGAATGGCGTTCGTCTGCTGGCGGTACAGAATGATGAAACCCCCACCGTCACCGTGCGCGCCGTCTTTGATTTCGGCCAACGGGATGAGCCACGTGGAAAAGCCGGTCTCACTTCGCTGATGACCTCCCTGATGAGCGAAGCGACCACCGAGCGCAGTGCCGCCGAGTTCACCGAAGCACTCAAGCGCCTGGGCGCCAGTGTCAGCGTCAGCAGCGGCCAGTATGAAACCACCGTCACGCTGAATGTGCTCGCCAAGCATCTGGATGCAGCGATCCCCCTCATGATGGAGCGCATGCTGAAACCGGCATTCACCGAGACAGATTTCAACCGCATCAAACAGCAGACCATTGAGGGCCTGCAACAGGCCCGCAAGACCCCGCAAGGTCTGGCGACCCGTGCGGTAGGCGCAGTGATGCGCGGCACCGAGCATCCGCTCAGCTATCCGGGCGACGGCCTGCCGGGTACCGTCGAGCAGATTTCCCTGCAAGACATCAAGCAGTATTACAACGCCCACTTCCCCGCCCACCTGAGCGGAGTGACCGTCAGTACCAGTGTGCCCCACGAGAAGATCATCAAATCTCTGGAAGGGCTGGCAAAGCTGAAGATCGCACAACCGGTGCGCCCCGCTATCGCACTGCAGAAGCCGGAAATCGACGGTCGCACCGTCTACCTGGTAAACAAGGAAGGCGCGGCACAGTCCAGTCTGCGCGTTGCCCAGCATGGCCTGCCCTACGATGCGCTGGGCGATTACTACCTGGCCTATCTCGGCAACTTCCCGCTGGGTGGCAACTTCAACAGCCGCATTAACCTCAACCTGCGCGAAGACAAAGGCTACACCTACGGCGCCCGCTCTTACCTGATCGGCGAGCCGCAGGAAGGCCAATACATGATGAGCTCAGAGGTGAAAAAGAACGCAACCGCAGACGCCCTGAATGAAGTACTCAAAGAGTTTGCCAAGTATGACAGCGAAGGCATGACCGAGAGCGAGTTCAATTATCTCCGTTCCGCCATCGGCCAACAGGAAGCGCGCAAGTACGAAACCCCGGGCGACAAGCTCAGCCTGCTGAACAACATCCTGCGCTACGACCTGCCACTGGACTACCGCTCACAGCAAGGCGCCATGCTTAAAGAGACCGACCGTAAAACCCTGAACAAGGTCATTACCGGCTTATTGAAACCGGAGAATATGGCGATTGTGGTGGTTGGCGACGCGGCCAATATTCGCGAAAGCATCGCGGAACTGGGCATGCCGATTGTTGAGCTGGATGAGGATGGATACGTGAAGAAAAATGATCAGGCAGAGCAATCGGAAGATTCGGCGAGCCTGAATTGATCGTATTGATTCACACCGCCTTTAACTAATACCTCCAAAATACCTGCCCCCCCGCCTTCGCGGGGGTAACGGGGGAGAGAAATAGCACTCCCGTCATTCCGGCGAAGTCCGGAATCCAGCCCCACCGGCTCCGCCCCCAGCACTCACCCCTGAAACCTAGCCGCCCGCGCCGCATGCAGCTTTTTATAGCTCTCGATCAAGCGCAGATGCTTGTCCAGGCCTTCCAGCTGCATATTAGTTGGCGTCAGGCCATGAAAGCGCAGGCTGCCATCGACTGAGCCCACCACCGCATCCATGGTTTCCTCACCGAACATCCGATTCAGGTTATAGCGATAGTCTTCCAACGCCAGATCCTCATCCAGCGCAATCTCCAGCACCGCTTGCACGGCGCGATAGAACAATCCGCGCTCAACGGTATTGTCGTTGTACTGCAGGAAGGTCTCCACCAGCTCCAGCGCTTCTTCATGACGCTGCAGGGCGAGATAAATGAGCAGCTTCAGCTCCAGAACGGTGAGCTGACCCCAGACGGTGTTCTCATCAAATTCCACACCAATCAGCGTAATGATGGTCTCGTAGTTGTCGATCTGGCTCTCTTCCAGTCGTTCAACCAGTTCCTCCAGTGCTTCATCTTCCAACCGGTGCAGGTTGAGAATGTCTTCGCGGTAGTCCAGCGCCTTGTTGGTGTTATCCCAGATCAGGTCTTCTACCGGATAAACCTCGGAATAGCCGGGTACCAGAATACGACAGGCCGATGCACCCAGGTCATCGTAAGTAGCCATATAGACCTCTTTGCCCATGTCTTCCAGGATTGCGAACAGGCGTTCCGCCTCAGTCTGATTGGTATCTGCATGATCGCCGGACTTGGTTTTCGGGGTAAAGTCCCACTCAACGAATTCATAATCGGACTTGGCGCTGAAGAAGCGCCAGGAAACCACACCGGTGGAATCGATAAAGTGCTCGACAAAATTGTGCGGTTCGGTAACGGCGAGACTGTTGAAGGTCGGCGGGGGTACGTCATTCAGACCTTCAAAGCTGCGCCCCTGCATCAGTTCGGTCAGGCTGCGCTCCAGCGCCACATGCAGGCTCGGGTGTGCGCCGAAGGATGCAAATACGCCGCCGGTGCGCGGATTCATCAGCGTCACACACATCACCGGAAACTGGCCGCCGAGAGAGGCGTCTTTTACCAAAATCGGGAATCCCTGCTTTTCCAGCTCTTCAATACCTTCGAGAATATCTGGGTACTTTTGCAGAATCTCTTTAGGTACATCCGGCAGTGCAATTTCCTGCTCCAGAATTTCCTTTTTCACCGCCCGCTCGAAGATTTCTGAGAGGCACTGCACCTGGGCTTCCGCCAGGGTATTACCGGCACTCATACCATTACTGAGGAACAGGTTTTCGATCAGGTTGGACGGGAAATACACCGACTCGCCGTCGGACTTGCGCACAAACGGCAAGGCACAGATACCGCGGTCGGCACGACCGGAATTGGTATCAATCAGATTGGAACCACCCAGTTCACCTTCCGGATCGTAAATCTCCCGGGTGTAGTCATCGAGAATGCCCTCAGGCAAGGCATCGTCGTCTTCCAGTGCAAACCATTTTTCATTCGGGTAGTGCACGAACTCGGCATCGGCGATTTCCTCGCCAAAGAACTGGTCGTTGTAAAAGAAATTGCAGCTCAGGCGTTCAATAAATTCGCCCAGCGCAGAACACAGAGCGCTCTCTTTGGTCGCCCCTTTACCATTGGTAAAACACATGGGCGAAGCTGCATCACGAATATGCAGAGACCAGACGTGAGGCACGATATTGCGCCAGGAAGCAATCTCGATCTTCATGCCCAGGTCGGCAAGAATTTTCGTCATATTGGCAATGGTCTGCTCCAACGGCAGATCCTTACCTTCGATAAAGGTCTGGTGTTCCGCATCCGGCTCCACCATCAGCAGTGCCTGGGCATCTTCGGCCAGGTTCTCCACCGTCTCGATCTGGAAGTCCGGCCCGGTCTGGATCACCTTCTTCACGGTGCATCGGTCAATGGAGCGCAGAATGCCCTGCCGATCCTTCTCAGAAATATCTTCCGGCAGTTCCACCTGAATCTTGAAGATCTGGTTGTAGCGGTCTTCCGGATCCACGATATTGTTCTGAGACAGGCGGATATTGTCCGTAGGAATATCCCTCGCCAGGCAGTAAACCCGCACAAAGTAGGCCGCGCACAGGGCCGAGGAAGCCAGGAAATAGTCGAACGGGCTGGGCGCCGAACCGTCACCCTTGTAGCGGATCGGCTGATCAGTGATGACCGTGAAGTCGTCGAACTTGGCTTCAAGGCGCAGGTTTTCGAGGAAGTTGACGCTGATTTCCATGGGAGCTACCAGGCATTGGGATTGGTCAATCGAGCCTAAAAAAAAGACTTTGAATAAAAATGTAAGGGCTACATTTAGCTTACATTACTGCGTACCGGCCTGCATTTAACACATGACACAGGCCGACCCGGCAAACTACTACGAAGCGGACGACGCAGTAGGGGCTCGATAGAATCGAGATACGTTAGTAATTGCCATAAGATTAGGCTTCAATTTGAGTGCTTTTTTCTCTACATAGTGCCAAGAAAAGTAAGCGATGATAAAAACAATTACAGTAACCAACACTGTATGCTCATACGGATTCAACTCAGGAAACGACATAGCAACCACCTGCTGGATCGGCCACGCGTAAATATATACACCGTACGAAATATCCCCCAACTTTCTATCTATATTTAAATTTTTTGTTGCGTAAGCGATATAAAAAATAAGATATGCGAAAAATGGAGGGGCAACATATAAGTACCAATCCTTGCCGAATGAGCCCACCAGAACTATTAAAGAAAAAATGGATAGTTTTCCGTTTACCGGGATAAGACTTCTATTTATGTAGAAAAACACACCAACGAGAAAAAACAGTCCAGGCTTGCTCCACTTGCTGTTAACCCCCAAAAGAGGAACATCTCCAAAATTAAAATATGCGAAAGCAAGTACTGCAGCTAATGTGAAATTCGCCAGGACTCTCTTAGCAAGTACGCCGATCAAACCGATACAAGCAAGCAAAAAGTAGCAATATATCTCGACGTTCAGCGTCCAAAGTGATCCATTTATGGCCTTCCGGCGATTCTCCTCAAACACCCCCGGCAAGGTCCACTCCATACGAAATATAGAAAATCCATTTTTCAAATATTCCCAAGTCTTTGGACTTGAAAAATACTCGGCCAGCGGCAGTGCCGTAAGCACGGCCCCTAAAACAAACACCGAAAGAAGAACACAAACCATCAACCCGGGTAAAACTCTAAGCGCTCTTGAAATAACGTAATCTTTAACGCCCCGATTAAGTAGACTGGCACACACCAAATACCCGCTAATCACGAAAAAGCCATGCACTGCAAAACTGCCAATCCATTCCGAACCTTCAAAAATTCGATTTAGTGGATTTTTAAGGCCATGAGTGGGCTGGATCGCAAAACTGTGGCCAAATAGAACAAGCCAAGCAAATACCAACCTAATTAGGGTGAAATTATTTTCGCGATTTCCATCGTAATCAACGAGGGTTCTAGAGTCGATTGTTGTGCTCATATATAACCTTGGCCAGCTTATTAGAATTAATAAGCTGAAATTGCTTATGACTTAGTAATTTATTATCACGCCACACGATGAACGGCCACAGGGTTTCAGCCGATGTTTTGAACCCACACCATGTTTTTGCGAGACAGTATTTTGCGCGGATATTAGCTGAATCCTCCTATAAAACAAAGACATAGCCCCCAGTACCCCACCAAATGCGAGACTGAACGATTCAACTGCTCAATTTTTGTACTACCCAATGTCGCCCACACAACTATCAACCAGAATCTCTCACTCGGAAGTGTGAGAGCAAACACAGCGCCATATACCCGCAACTTTATACTCGCGCCTCGGAACTATCCCTCCAAATCTGTCCCACCGACGAGGTACCCATGACGTTTTCGATGAATCTGCGCAAGATCGCCCTTCCCCTTTTGCTCGCAATCCTGAGCACTCCGACATTCGCAGCCAACAAGACAGGGGTTGGCCTCGGTGTCGCCCACGACCTGGGGCTGGGCGTGACCGCACAGTTGCGAGGAACTTCGATCTTTTTCAACAGCGACGCCATCGCCGTTGATATGCGCTTGCAGAACTTCAGCAACAATCTGGGCACCATGCATGCTTACATCGATGCGGGCGGCTTTTATCGGGACGGTAACGGCAATGGCGACTATTACCAAACCGGCGTTCGTCTGCCGGTTGGGTTGAGCTTTGGTATTGCACCGAGCCTGGAGGCCTACATTCAGGCAGTGCCACATTACGCGTTCAGCGATGTGGACTATAAGGAAGGCTTTGAAGTGGACGGGGCACTGGGGGTTCGCCTCCGATTCTGATCGCTCTTTGCGGCCCTATTGCACCCCGACCGGTTTGCAATAGGGCTTCCGGGAAATTGATGCGCGTTAAACCCCCACGATGCGCGCGCGGAACTTTCGCCCTTTGATTTTCCCGCTGGAAAGCTTGCTCAATGCCTTTTTCGCAACGGGCCGCTCTACCGCCACAAAGGTAGAAAAGTCGAACAGCTGGATTTTTCCGATCTGTGTGCCATCGATACCACCGTCGCCGGTCAGGGCACCCACAACATCACCGGCACGCACCTTCTGTTTTTTGCCACCGTCGATCTGCAGCGTGGACATCACCGGACGTGTCGGCGCAATTCCCCGTGACAGCTCGGGCACTTCCAGCAGAGTAATTTTCTGCTGCATCAGTTCTTCCAGCCGCTCCAGCTTGTAAATTTCCTTTTTACTTACCATTGAGAGCGCCACGCCCTTCTGCCCTGCCCGCCCTGTACGACCAACGCGGTGCACATGCACCTCCGGGTCACGGGACAGATGGTAATTCACTACCATCGGCAACTCTTCGATATCCAGCCCGCGTGCCGCCACATCCGTTGCCACCAGAACCGAGGCACTACCGTTGGCAAACAGCGCCAGGGTGCGGTCGCGGTCCTTTTGCTCCATATCTCCGTGCAGGGCCAGGGCGGCAAAGCCTGCGCGCTTAAGGGACTGGGCCGCTTCTTCGGTTTCCTTTTTGGTATTGCAGAACACCAGCGCTGACGAGGCATCGTAACTGGCCAGTAGCTGATACAGCGCTCCAGGGCGCGCTTCATTGTTTTCCACCCGGTAGTAGTTCTGCTCAATGGTGCTCTTTGTGTGCGCCGCGGCCACTTCCACCTTGACCGGGTCCCGCAGCACGCGGGTTGCCAGTGCATCAATGGTATTCGGGTAGGTAGCGGAAAACAGCAGTGTCTGACGCTCCTTCGGCAGCTCTGCCAGAATCTGATCCAGCACCGCCTGGAATCCCATATCCAGCATGCGGTCGGCTTCGTCCAGCACCATCGTATCCACATGGCTCAGATCAAGATTGCCCTTGCGCAGGTGATCCTCAATTCGCCCCGGAGTACCGACCACGATATGGGCCCCGTGCTTGAGGGAGCCAATCTGCGGTCCAAAAGGCATACCGCCGCACAGGGTAAGAATCTTGATGTTGTGGATGGCCCGCGCCAGTTTGCGCAGCTCCCGCGCGACCTGGTCTGCCAACTCCCGGGTGGGACAAAGTACCAGCGACTGAACCCGGAACTGCTCAACCCGCAATTTGTGCAACAACCCCAGACCGAAGGCCACCGTCTTGCCCGAGCCAGTCTTCGCCTGCCCGATGACATCCTGTCCCGCCACAATGGCCGGCAGCGCTGCCGCCTGAATCTCGGTCAGGCGCTCGTAGCCCAGATCCTGCAGGTTCTTCAGGAGAGGCTTTGGTAAAGGTAGCGACTGGAAATCGCGGGGGTAGTCTGTGTCAGATTGGGTCACAATGAGGGCTCTATTGATCAAGGGGGAACGGAAGGCCGTGTATTGTAGATAACCCTTGATAGATTTCCTATCCGCAAATAGCCAGCGCATCAGCCAATATCTTTAGCGTAAATTCGTGACGAAAGGCTTCTCTTGACTGGATGCGTGTGATTTCATCCCCACCACCCAAATGTACCGCAGTGATATTGCACTGCAGTACAAGGAAAATGGAGGAGTAACGAATGGATGCAGATGTCGTGATTGTAGGTGGGGGACTGGCTGGATTAGCGACCGCCTGCGGACTGGAGGCAGCAGGAAGATCCTATCGCCTGATCGAACAGCGCTCCCTTCCTGTGTCCGATGGAATGGGTATTGTCCTGCACCCTAATGGGCTACATGCACTGAGTCAGCTTGGCGTCGACTATCGGCACCTGAATGACTATGTACCGCTAACCCATATGGTCTTCGGAACCCCGAGAAGGAATCGGGTTGTCACACAACCCGTTGGATACCGAGGTTACCCGGTGGTCTCCGCATCGCGGCCAACCTTGCACCAGTTGCTCTACAGACATGTCGACCAAAACCATTGCCTGTCTAACACGCGCGTGATCTCCAGCGTCCGCGAAGGCGGAGCGACCCGACTAACGCTCTCATCCGGCAAAATGGTGATTGCACGAGACGTAGTGTTGGCCGATGGCATAAATGGTTTGGCGCGTGAAATAGCAAAACAGCAACACTCAAAGCAAGGAGTTTGGCGCTGGGTAATCAGTGACGGCAGCGAACCGCGGCACGCATATGAAATTCATAATGGAAAATATCGACTAGGCGTGTTCCCGATTTCCCCAACCAGCACCTATGTATTTCTATGCTCCCAACCCTGCAAGTTTGACCTCGAGTCACAATTTCGCACGCCGCAACTGCGCGAGATCCTGATGAGTTTTGGAGACCTCGGCCACCGAGTCAGCGACGCTATGAGCGAAGAAACACCGATTAGATTTGATGCAATTTCCGAATCAGAAGTCCACTGGATGACTAGTAGCGGAAATTTACGAATTGGAGACTCTGCACACGCAATCTCCCCAAATCTGGGCATGGGGGCGTCACTCGCCTTTGAAGATGCGGCAACGCTGGTACATCTTCTTGGAAATCACTCCAGAGAGCGTATTGACCAGACGTTGATACGCACTTATATATTGGCCCGGGATAAGCGAGTGCGTGCGATAAAATCCTACTCGAATTTATTTGGCAGAATCGCACACTTGCGAGGAAACCCTTTGAATCATCTCAAGTTCACCAGTATGAAACTTCTATCGAATATCCCCTTTTTCGACAATGCGAACGTGATCTATAAGCCATACTTCCAGCAGGTACAAAACTGTAATTGAACCGCTCCGGGTTTCGCGGAGGCTAATTGGTTTGAGTCACGCTGCTTGCGGGATAGCGGCCTGACTCTGCTCGTATAATGCCTCAAACTCCGCAGGCGGGATATTGCCAATGGGTTCAAGGAGGCGCTGCTGGTTGAACCAGGTCACCCAGTTCAGTGTTTCCCATTCCAGCGCCTCTACGGTTTTCCAGGGCCCCTGCTTGTGGACCAGTTCAGCCTTGTACAAACCGGTAATTGTTTCGGCCGAGGCATTGTTGTAACTGTCCCCCACACTGCCGACCGAGGGCTCGATACCGGCTTCACCGAGACGTTCGCCGTAGCGGATAAATAGGTACTGCGAGCCGCGGTCGCTATGATGCACGAGTCGGTGCGGAGCCGGTTACCGCGCGTGCAACGCCTGCTCCAGCGCATCCAGGACAAAGTCCGTCTGCATGTGCCGGCTGACTCGCCAGCCCACGATGAAGCGTGAATAGACGTCGACGATGAAGGCTACATAGGCAAAGCCCTGCCATGTCGAAACGTAGGTGAAGTCGGCCACCCAAAGCTGGTTTGGCCGCTCAGCCTTGAACTCGCGGTTGACCAGGTCCCGGGGACAGGGCGCCGCCGGGTCCGGCATTGTCGTGCGAACTTTTTTGCCCCTGACCACGCCTTGGAGACCCATGCCCCGCATCAGGCGCTCCACGGTGCACCGTGCCACGGGCAGGTTCTCGCGGTGCATCTGGTACCAGATTTTGCGGGCACCATAGACCTCTCGGTTCGCCGTCCAGACGCGGTGAATGTCCGCAGACAGGGCCGCGTCCCGCTTGGTGCGGCCCCGCGTCAGTGTGGGATTGCGCCGTCGGGCGGCATGACGGCGATAGGCTGACGGGGCCGCCTGCAGGCTCCTGCAGAGGGGCTCGACCCCGAACCGCTCCCGATGGTTGTCGATGAACGTCCAGATCACTTTAAACGGCGGTCGAGCTCCGCCTGAGCAAAAAAGCACTAGCCAGCTTGAGGATCTCATTGGCCCGCTTCAACTCGCGAACCTCGCGCTCCAGTTCCTTGACGCGGGCATCGGCAACCGGGGCTGATGGGGGCGCAGGCGCAGTAGCCTTGCGAATCCAGCTACTCAGTGTCTGGGCGGTGCAGCCGATCTTGCTGGCCACGGCCTCGATAGCGGCCCACTGCGACGTGTGGGACTCCCGAACTTCGTAGACCATCCGGATGGCCCGGTCACGGACTTCAGGGGAAAATTTAGGGTGCTTGCTCATATGGGCTCCATTCTCTCAAAAAGTGGAGCCTCCGCGAAACCCGGAGCGGTTCAAATAGCCGCCTTCCAGCTCAATAAATATCGCGAAAGTGAAATACCCAGTAGCGCTATATGTGCTACTGGCCACGGCCGGCTTGCAGGGAGACCATGTACTTAAATGGTTTGAGCAACGGTTGGTAATCACGCGCGGGGTCGAGCTGCCCCATCGCCAGAGCAATACTCTCTATGGTTGAAAGACTGTTTTCCAGCGACGAGTGGCGAATGATGTAGTTCGACTGCTGCTCACCGGCAAAACTCAATCGGGGTAACCGCTGAAGCTCAGGATGCAGGTGCAGCATCTTCTTGGACTTACGCCAGGTTGCGTCGATCACTACCAACTGTTCCAATGCGTTAGCTTCTTCCGCGCCCGGTGCTATCTGCTCCACCTCCGGCAACCACTCCAGCGACGGATATAGCAACGCAGACCGCGGCCGCAGTAATTCTCCTAGATCCTCACCCGACAATCTCTCCGCCACCAGCAATTCGCTATTATCAAGGCACAACCGCGCCATGCGACCAGTGTTGAACGGGTGCTTCTCCTCCAGGGGGTGCTGTATGATCAGTACCTTGATGCGATTGGGGATATGGACCAGCGCGCTGCAGTAACAGACCTTGAGCGGACGCTGGCAAGTTGGGCAGGTTTCGCGTGGCATAGAGTGATATGAACTCGGAAAAATCGACTGAATCTTATACTGCCCAGTGGCTCTCCGACGCAGAGATGCCATTAGCCAACAAATTCTACCGCACCCACAAATTCCGCGGCAAAGCCCGGCGGCACGATCCCTGTCTGGTGATAAGAGATTCAGGAAACCAGATAGTGGCCTGCGGCACTCTACGCAAGTTGACCGACAGCCAGCTACTGACCGGCGTGGCGGTCGCCGAAGAACACCGCGGCAAAGGTATCGCACGACTGCTACTGACCCACATGGCAGAAGCCTACGACAACAGCACCTTCACCTTCCCCTATCAGCACCTGGTTCCGTTTTATGAATCGCTCGGCTACGCCATTGTTGAGGAAGCCGGACTCCCGTCAGCCATCGTCGACCGGTTCCATACCTATCTGAAACAAGGGCGGGGTATTGTAATCATGCAATTCCAACAGCAATCGGATAATCCATAGCAAGCCGCCAAGTCTTTATCGGTGCGTCAACGCGTAATCGATCGCCGCGCACACCGCTACGGCCTGCGCGTCATTGCACTGCTCGGGCGTCGCACGCGGGCTGTCGGGGTAAACTTCGGTTGTCGTCTTGTAGCGCGCGCTGGTTACGCTGGCGCACAGTCCCAGCTGTTTTAGCGGGTATTCGATCACTCCACGGGCCACCACCGGTGAGCCGATTATTTCATTGTTATCGTCCGCCGGGGCGATATGGGTCACCTGCTCTACCGCCGCAATCACCGCCTGCTGGAATTCGGGCTGCGGGTTTTCGCTGTCATCCACCAGATAAAAACCGTCGGGAATGCCGCCCGGGGAAAATGGCTTGCCGTCGCGGGCGGCCAGTGCCGGGCGGAATTCGGTTTCGTCGGTGTCGGTGGTTTCGTGTAGGTCAATATGCATGACCACTCGATCGCGGATTGGCGAAATCAGCCGCATCAGGGCTGCGGACTCTTCGGCAGGACTGTTGTCGTAAAAGGAACGATTTGGATCGATGGCATTGGGGTTCCAGCGGTGAATACGCTCGTAAGCCCAGGGGCTGACGCAGGGCGCCACCAGCAGATTCACCCGGCCGGTATAATCTGCGGCATGTTGATCGACAAACTGCAGCGCGCCGTGCACCCCACTGGTTTCATAGCCGTGTACGCCGCCCGTCACCAGCATCACGGGTAGGTTGTCATTCCAATCGCGGCTGCAGATTGCCAGCAGCGGAAATCTTTCGCCGCCGTATTCCAGCCGACCGTACTCTTCCACGTCGAAGCGATCACTCAGACGTTCAATCTTGCTTGTCACCTCAGACGTATAGCTGCGGTGACGGGCCTGACGTGACAACCACTCGGCACGTTCCGCATCGGCCCACGGCGTGCCGGGGGTACCGATTGGATAGTATGCGGGAGCAGTATTCATTGCGCTTAATCTCCAGTTGTGAGCGGGCGTGGCCGGACTACATCCGAGGCAACCACATCCCCATGGTAGCGGCAAAAATACCGATGGCCATAAATATTGTCAGGGGTAGCAGAGTACCAATAAATGCGATCTGTACCCCCTGCCCCGCATTGCGCTGCTGACAGTAGAAGTACCACTCGAGCATAACCAGCGGAATTAAGTATTGGCCGACACCCAGCGCGTACAGAAAGGGCCCGGTAAAGGTCTTCCAGTCAATCCCCCATCCGCCCGTCAGCATCGCCCAGCCCATCAGTGCCACCCGAAAAAACCACACTGCGCTGGCTGCCATAAACAGACGCAGCGCCCATCGACGATGGTCGGCAATTCGCCGCGCTATCGCCGCGCGCACAGCCAGAAAAGCAAATAGCAGAATCAACACCCCATCGACGGAGATGGTAACTTGAGACACCAGGCCACCAATACTGTGGCGGGTCCAGGTCATATAGAGGCCACCCACACAGCTGATCACCGCTGCAACGAGGTAACTGCGGCCCAGCCAGCGATGAAACCCTGGAAAATGTCGGCGCACTGCCGGGGTCAGCTGCAGGGGGCCACCGCCAATCACGACTGCAGCCAAAAGAACATGAGCCGCTGCCGCCAGATTCCCCAGCGTATCACCATCACGAAAACCCGCCGGCAGGTGCAAGCCCTCCAGCCCGTGCAAACCGGACTGCGCAATCGGCGGAAAAAACACGGCGAGAATGTATATAAGGAATACGGCATGCCCGGCAGCCGCGATGCAAAACCACAGATTTACGGTTAGATCAATTGCGCGGTTCGTATCAATTGAGCGCGATATTACCGGACTAAGTACAGCGTCGTTCATCATTTTTCTCCTGCTGAATATACCTGGCAGGCATAGTCAACATTTCGGCGCTTCTACACATCCGCCACAGGCAGGAATCTGACCTCCCCCAAAAGGTGGAGATGACGCTGCGCCCGGCTCATCCGCAAGGCCCATGACAGCCCACCACAGCTGGTTTAGCATGCAGCAATGAAGTCAATACCTCACCACACAGCAGAGCCGGAGCAGCACCAGGCCGGTGCTTCGTCACTCCAGGCCAGGCGGCCATGGCGCGGGCCATTCGAGCGCCGGCCACAGCTCACGGACCTGTTGATTGCCCTGTTCGCCTTTCTGCTGACGATGTTGATGTGGTCCCGCGAACAAGCTCATGATGTGCTGGCCCTGCAGAGTCTTTGGGACGTTGCCGCGTTCCAGTGCGCCTTCGTCGGCAGCTTGGCTCTGCTCTGGCGCCGCACGCACCCCTGGCAGGTGCATTGCGTGATCCTTGGCGCAAGCCTCCTGTTGGAGCTCGGCCTGCCCGCCAATGGCATTGTCGCGATGGCATTCTCTCTCTACAGCCTCGGGCGCTATGAACCCAATGCCCGCATCAGTTTGGCCGCCATGCTGGCGACGCTGGCGTATATCGCGGTCGACGTAAACGTTCTGATCCAGCCCACCGCTTCCGGAACCGTCGCGCTGATGCTGGCGTGGGCACTCTGGCACATTGGCCGGCGGCAGCGTTTTCGCGGTGAATACCTGCGCTTGCTGGAAGAAAGAGCGGCGTATCTGGAGCGCGAACGCAACGCCGAGTCTGAGCGTGCGGTAATCGCCGAGCGCACCCGCATTGCGCGGGAGATGCACGATATAGTGGCGCACCAGGTGAGTCTAATGACCGTGCAGGCTGGCGCAGCCAGAACCATCTGCCGCAACAATCCGGAAGCAGCGAGCGAAGCCATGGCTGCGGTGGAAGCCGCTGGCCGCCAGGCTCTGGCAGAAATGCGACACCTTTTAGGTGTCCTGCGCCCGGTCAGCAACGGAACAACGCTGACACCACAACCAGATCTGGGCGACCTGCCCGCCCTGATCGAAAAGGTGCGACAAGTCCTGGCCAAAGTGGAGTATGAAACCCGGGGCGATCTCAGCCGCATACCTGCCAGAACCGCCCTCGCCGCCTATCGCATCGTCCAGGAATCCTTAACCAACGTAATCAAACACGCCGGTGCTGCGGCCAGCGTGCATGTCAGTGTGCGCGCAGAACCGGGCGAACTAACTGTGTGCGTGCGCGATGACGGGCACAGCCAAAGCCAGCAAACACAGTCAGAACAGTCCGGTGGTGGACACGGTATTACCGGCATGCGCGAACGCGCTGAATTACTCGGGGGGCAATTGCACGCGGGCGCAATAGATCGCGGCGGCTTTGAAGTCTACGCGCAACTGCCCACTGAAGATGGGAGATCACAATGATTCGTGTAATGGTGGTGGATGACCAGGCGCTGGTGCGGCGTGGCTTCGCGCTGGTACTGGATAACGAGCCCGATATTGAAGTCGTGGCAGAAGCCGGTACCGGCTGCGAGGCGACAACCGCAGCCCGGGAGCATCAGCCGGACATCATCCTGATGGATATCCGCATGCCGGAAATGGATGGCCTGGAAGCCACGGCACAAATCCTGAGTACAGACAGCGCCACCAGTAACGTTAGCAAGGTCATCATCCTCACCACATTCAACCCAGACGAATACATATTCCGCGCACTAAAGGCCGGCGCGAGCGGCTTTGTACTCAAAGATATTCCGCCAGAATCACTGGTAGAGGCCGTGCGCACCGTGGCCGATGGCGGCGCCATGCTGGACCCGGGAATTACCAAACGCCTGATCGGAAGATTCGCGCAAAAACTGGCAACCGGAAGCGACCTGACCGAGCGATTGGAACGGCTCACCTCCCGGGAGCGCGAAGTACTCTCGGCAATTGCCGCCGGCAAAAGTAATGCCGAAATCGCCGAAGCCCTGTTTATCGGCCCGGCCACGGTAAAAACCCACGTATCCAGCCTGCTGTCAAAACTGGGATTGCGCGATCGCGCCCAGGCCGTGGTTTTCGCGTATGAATGTGGGTTGGCCAACGTCGGAGAGCGCGATGTTGGTTTCTAGTACGCCAGTTGCCACTGCCTCGACAGGGCTGCAGCGCAACTCTCTGTATAACCTGGCTGCGGTAAGCGCGTTGCTTCTCGCCATATTCCTCACACTGGGCGCATACGGACACTTTGGTGCAGTTTGGACGGAAATTTGGCACCCGGACACAGCCCTGCAACGTCGCATTCTGTTGTTTCTCCCCGGTGCAATGCTCGCCACCACCGCGGCATTGAATGCCCTAATTGCCAAACCGCTCTGGCAGGCCCGCGGGTATGCGCTCAACATCGGGCTTGTCGGTAACCTGCTGACTGCGGCATACCTTGTCTATTTGGTAGCGCGTGGTGTGCCTGGCCACCCGATTGGAGTTTTCCTAGCGTTGGAAACATCCCTTGTGATTTTGCTGGCGGGAATTCGTGCAGGGCTGGTTTGGCCGGCTGAGATTAAGGCATCCACTGAAGGGAAAATTGATCAGGAAAACGTGTTCAGTCGATCGCCCCAAACAGCCCCAACTGCCCATCCACCAGAGAATCAAAATCCAGGTCGATAAATGGCAATATGGCATCCGCCACCGGCTTAAGTTGCTTGTCGATATAGTGCTGGTAATCGATCGGTGACTGACGGTACTCCAGAGGCTCCGGACCGCTGAGGGTGATCACATAACGAATCCAGCCCTTGTTCTGGTATTTGGGTGACAGCCCCTGCTGGCGGCGGTGTTCATCGGCCAGTCGTGCGGCGCGCACCTGGGGCGGAATATTTTTGACGTATTGCTCCAGCTTGCGCCGGAGCCGTTTGCGATACACCAGCTGCTCGTCCATCTCCCCTGCCCGGGTTTTCTCCACCATCTCGCGGATATAGCCGGACGGATCAGCGCCCTTAAACACCATTCCGTAGAGTTGTGTCTGGAACTGCTTGGCGAGCACAGTCCAATCGCTGCGCACGGTTTCCAGGCCCTTGAATACCAGCTTTTCTTCGTCCCCATTCAACACCAGGCCCGCATAGCGTTTCTTGGAGCCGGCCTCGGAGCCGCGAATGGTGGGCATCAGAAATCGCTGGTAGTGGGTTTCGAATTCCAGCTCCAGTTCACATTCCAGCGCGAGCTCATCTTTGAGTTTGTTCTGCCAGCGTGTATTGATCTCGCTGGCCAGACTCTTACCGGTCGCATCCGCCTCTTCCGGGCTGGGTTTGCCACTCAGCCAGACAAAGGTGGAGTCGGTATCGCCGTAGATAACCTGATGACCAAGCTCCTCAATCCAGCGAGCGGTCTGCTGCATGATCTCGTGACCGCGCAATGTGATGGAGCTGGCCAGGCGCGTGTCGTAAAAACGGCAGCCCCCGCTTCCCAGTACCCCGTAGAAGGAGTTCATGATGATCTTGATCGCCTGTGAGCGCGCGGCATCCTTTTCCTGCTTGGCAATGTCCCGCTGTGCCCAGAGATTGGTAATGATGTCCGGCAGGAAGTGCTTGTCGCGGGAAAAACGCGCGCCGCGAAAACCGGGGATGCTGTTCTCACTTGCCTCGTCATCCGACAGTTCGCCAGTCAATCCGTCAGCCAACCCCTCAATCAGGCCCATAGGATCAATCTTGAAGGTGCGGATAATGCTCGGATACAGGCTCTTGAAATCCAGCACCAGTACGTTGTCGTACAGGCCCGGCCGGGAGTCCATCACATAGCCACCGGGGCTCGCCAGACCGCCGTCGGCCGGCAGGTTGGGCGCCACATAGCGGCTGCGGTGTAACTTGGGCAGGTAGAGGTTGGTGAAAGCCGCCACCGAGCCACCGCTGCGGTCGAGCTCCAGGCCCGTGAGCTGAGCCCGCAGGCGCAGGTAATCCAGCAAGCGGGTGTGCTGATAGATGTCCCAGACCAGACGGCAGTCTTCGAGGTTGTAGGCGGCGAGTTTGGGTTTGTTATGGCGAAAGTCGTGTTCAATCGCGGCCAGGCGGTTGTCTACATCTTCGGTGTCCTTACCCCTACCAAGCAACGTCTGGGCCACGAACTCCAGGCTGAAACTTTCAAAGTTGTAAGTGGCATTCTTCAGCCCGTCGATGCCGTCCAGCACCACCCGGCCCGGCAGTGTCACAAAGCCCTGATTACCTTCGCGGCCATCCCGCCAGCGGGCATCGGTGCCGCCGCGCCCCAGCTTAAGGCGCAGACCATGGCGCCCGGCCCGTTTAATCAGCAGCCGAAAATCAAAATCCACCACGGCCCAGCCGATGATGATGTCCGGGTCCAGGGATTGGATTCTGGCCTCCAGGGCCTGCAGCAGCGCCCGTTCGTCATCCACCCAGTGGATGGTGGTTTCAGCACTTTCGGGCTGCCCCACCATCAGCACCTCTTCCACGTCGTGCCCATACAGGCCTATGGAATACAGCTCACCCTGGCCGGAGCACTCGACATCCAGGGAAACCACCTTGAACTCTGGCCGAACTTCTGCGCCCTTAAGACGCACGTTGCGGTATTCCGTATAACCTTCTTTGGCCCGGGCCACACCCTCAAAGTAGAGGCCACCCCGGGCAAAGCGCTCCATCAGGTAGCGATCGTGGAGACGAAAATCCGCTTCGAATATCTCGATCCCGCGATCTTGCAACAGGGTCTGGGCCCGGCGGTGGACATCGATCGTAGGAAAATACAGCATGGCCGCTTCTTCGCGGCCAAAAGTCTGGAAGCCCAGCTGCTGCCAATCATGAGGGATGCCGGCCAGCGCCTCGGATACTTGGGGCCGATCCGCCACTTTGACCATAAAAACCGGGCGCTCACCCTCAATAACCAGCTTGACCGGGCCCTCGGGTGTGGCCAGCCAGTAGTGGATACAGGTGCTGCCGCGCTGATCAAAGCTGTGGCGGGTGAGGAGAAATCCTTGGGACAAGAGGCTGTACTGGCTTGATACTTGGATTAGAGATTGCAGGCATTTTACTGGATAAATACACAGATATCAGCAATTGCCAGCGCCGAGCTTAAGGGCCCCCGGGCGACCTGGTCTCATCACCAGGAAAGGCGGGCCGCTACACGCGCTTCATCCGCGTCCAATGAAAACGACCAGCCATTGCGTTCACACAGCCGTTCAACGATTCCCAGGCCAAGACCATACCCTTGCGGCGACACAGACTCGATGGGTGTGTGCCGCTCATTCACCGCACTACTAACCTGATTGGTGACAAACAGCGCGCGATCTCTGATATGAATCGTGATTGGCCCCTGGCCGTCAAGGGTGTGCTGGAATGCATTCCGCACCAGATTATTGACCGCGATAGAAAACGCCTGGGAATGTCCGCTGGCAACGGGTTTGGATAGATCATCGATTTCTACGTCGACGAATTTCCCGTTTAATAGATGGCGCTGCTGATCTATCGCCTGGCTTACCAGCGGCATTACTGAAAACTGTTCGTCGTACAAGCCATCGTCGGCTTCGCGAGCGAGGCACAAGAACATTTCAATGGTGGCTTTCATTTCAAAAGTGGCACGCTTCACTCGCTCAACCACCTTCGCATCGGCCGCAGAAAGATCGCTCTGTTCCAGCAGCTCCAGCGCGCCCATGATCACGGTGATCGGCGTCCGCAACTCATGGCTGGCAGAACCGGTAAAGTATCGCTCCCTATCAATAAACGCGCTGATCCGCTCAAGGGTCTTCTCAATGGTCGTGGCGAGCACGCCGACCTCATCATCGCCAAACCGGTAGGACTCAATGCGTTTGAGATCTTCGGCCGCCAGCTTTTTCGGGTCGATCTCCGCGACCACCTTCGCGAGCTGCACGACTGGGGCGACCGCTCTGCGCATCACAAAAATTCCCAGCCCGAAACCAAGCACACCAAGTGCAGCCACTACCCCGGTGATCGCGAGCAATAACCACCAGTCCTCTGATGACGCAGCCTCAATCCCGGCAACGTCGTAAACCACAAAGGCGGTTCCCTGTCCGCTTTCAGATGGCACTACCGCTACATGGAGCTCTTCGGACTCGAATTCATACAGTCCTTCGGCAGGATTTGTCTGCGCCCACTCCCTGAGAGATTCCGGCAGGCTGCCAATGTCATCGTATGCACGAAGGTTTATCGACATAGTGGGATAATTTTCGACGGCAAGCTGCAGCTGACGTACAAGGACACGATCCTCGCTCAACCTCATCGCGCCGAAGAACGCGAGCCCCCAAACCACGCTGAGAACCGCAACACACATCGCAAATGCAATGGCGACGCGCTTGCGTAAACTGTAGCGGTACATTACTCAACATCCTCTGCAATTCGGTACCCGATACGATGTACCGTATGAAGTAGCGGGTTTTCAAACGGCCGATCGATCGCCTGGCGCAGCTTGTACATGTGCGAGCGAAGCGCATCGCCATCGGGACGCTCGTCCGCCCACAGCAAGGTTTCGAGCTCATCGCGAGCGACAACAGACGGGGCCGCCTCCATCAGTCGTTGCAGCAATCTCATACCCGCGGGAGTGAGTTCGACCCGCTGCCCCCCGCGGCGTACTTGTAAGGTGGAGCGATTCAATGTCAGATCACCGACCGTTAACAAACTGGTGGCTTTTCCGTGGCTGCGCTTGTACAGCGCCTGCAGTCGCGCGTGCAGCTCCTGCAGTGCGAATGGCTTGATCAGGTAATCATCGGCACCCACCTCGAACCCCTTGAGCTTATCGTCCAGCGTATCTCTTGCGGTCAGCATCAGCACGGGCGTTTCCACTTCCGCATCCACTCGCAGCTTGTGGCAGAAACTGAGGCCGTCCATCCTCGGAAGCATCAGGTCCAGCACAATCACGTCGAACGGGTTGGTTAACGCCAGGTGCATAGCGCTGATACCGTCATAGGCAAAATCCAGCACATAGTTATGCTTATCAAGATACGCGGCGATGTTCTCGCAAATATCGCGGTTATCTTCGACAATCAGCACTCTAATCGGTGCTTCACCCAGCGCTTGTACCATCAACGATCCCCTTGCCCGTTACGAGTTACCACGCACTATTTACCATGCGCTTTTTACCACGCATAGTCCAAACGCAGACCAATAAGCGGCTCGGCCTCGCTATCATCCTGCACCACAACCCCTCGGCGATAATCAAAATCCGTATCGTCGCTCGATGACGCCGCAGTCAGGTTAATGACATCGAGAAAAGCCGTTGCATCCACCGGGCCAAATGCGCGGCGATAATCCACCCGCACGTTCAACATGGCCGTGCTGTCTTTGCGGCCGACATTGCGCTCAGTGATCTCTTTCGAATAGCGCAAAGGCTCGCCCTCCCCCAACACGTCTGAATGAATGATAAACGCATCGTCTGGTCTGCCGGAAAGATATTTGTAACGCCCGGCCACCTTCCAGCGGTCGCTGATTTCCCAGGTCAGGCCCAGGGTAGCGACATGCTCGCGGTTGAACTCGGCGGCGACGGCACCGCGACCGTCCTTCCGGTCCACTTCGGCATCGTTGTAGGAGTATGTCGCGGTAGCGTAAATGCCCTCGCGAATCGTACCGTTGGCCACCACATCCACACCGTAGGATGTACCGTCGCCGATGTTGGCAAAGGTACCACTTGCCCGATCTAGGTCTACCACCAGCTTGTCGAGGTTCTGATAATATGCTTCCGTCAACACCGACCAATTGCTGGTCGGAAAGTATTCAGCCCCGATACTGGCGTGGGTTATCTCTTCGTTCCCAAGGTCGTTTGACTCATTCGCGGCGAGGTCTAAGAACCGTGGGGACTGATGAAAGAGGCCTGCGGTCACGAAATAGCGGAAGGTATTCCCCGGCCGCCAATTGACGCTGAACCTGGGCGACGCGAAGCTTTCGTCTGCAAAACCGTCCCGCTCCAGGCGCAAGCCAGTGCGAAAATCCCAATCGCCCCGCTCAAACACCTGCTCGGCGTAACCCGCATAGCTCGTCGCTTTCTGATTGAGCGAAGAATTGATGCTCTCGGGTGTCAGTACAATGGAACGCTGGTCCGGGTCTGGCCTGAAATCATCGTCGTCGTAGACAAACCGAATCCAATCGCCATCCAGGACGGTGCTATAGTCCAGTTCCGTTTGCGTTACGCGAACACCAGCGCTGAACACGCCCCACTGATTCACTGTCTCGAAGTCGCCCCGCCAGCCGATCTCTGTCTCACCCTCACCGATGGTAATAATGTCTTCCCGCACCGGAAAACTGGACGCGGGCGATCCCTCAGGAACGAGATCCGGAAAGGATTCCCCCTCTGAACTGATCTTGTCGCTGGTGCGGTAGTAAACCTTGTTGGTCAACACCGCTTCTTCACCGATCAGAGACCGCAATGTGAAACCGTACAAATCACTATCCTGTTCGGATTTCTGGAGCGCCGCGTCTTCGAAATTGGGCGACGCAAAAACGTGGGTCACATCGCGAAAATAGTCTTCGTGCGTGTCTATCAGAAGTACTTCGAGCGTATTGGCCTGATTGATGGGCACAACCGACTTTACGATCACATCTCTCAGCACCGGCGCGCCAATATCGAGCTCTTCGATGGTTTCAAAAAACGAACCGAAATCGAGACGACGGGCAGAAACGAGCAAGGTAGAGTCTTCCGTAAGACCGGCAGGACCATCGTAACCCACTTCATAGCCCGCAATGTCGAAGCGCAGACTCGCGGAAGGGCTTGGATTGCCATCGGCGACCTCCAGGTTGAGTAGCGATGCCGCCCTGCCCCCATAAGCCGCACTCCACCCACCGGGCGAAAACTCTGCACCACCGATCACGTTCGGCGCGAAGATCGAGAAACGGCCGCCGCCACCGATATCTTCCTCTTCGCCCAAGGTCGCATCAAAGTGCACCGCTTTATCAAACGGAAAATCATCAACGAACAGCAAATTGTCCCTTGGGCCGCGGCCGCGCACGCTGAAGCTCGCGAACTCACTGGCGGACGCCAGGCCAGGCAAACCATCCAGCGAGAGCAGCGGGTCCGAGCCACCACCCACTGCACTGCGCAACGCCTCTCGATCGAGGTAGGTACTACTGGCGGACGCAAATGCATCCGGTTGCTGCGCCCGGACCTCGACCTCCTCAATCGCCTGCTCGCGAAGGTCGAATTCAATTTTGACATTCTTGCGCGTAACCACGCGCACACTGGGCTCATAGGAGGAACTGAACCCACCTTTGACCACATTCACCGAGTAAAGACCGGGGTCGAGCAGATCGACGACAATGCGGCCTTGTGCGTCGGTTTCCACCGACCGCGTGGAGTTGGTATCCCGCTCCCTGATCACAATCTGCGCAGATGAGAGTGGCCGGTCCGTATTCTGATCCTTCACCACAATCGTCAGCGCACCGGGGGTTTCCGCTGCGTGGGTAAAAAGTGGAGTTCCCATCAACAGCGCCGATAACGTCAACCGCGATACCTGTGTCAATTGCCTGCTCATATTGTTATTCCCTTTATTGCCCCGACAACAATCTGCCGATATTTATTGGTGAATCGGTGGGAGGTTAACAATGCAAATGTGACCGAAATGTCGCTGAAACGTGAATAGACCATCAGGGCCCGGCGACCTAACGTTGAATCAGCTGAACGGAAATACCGGCACCCTGCTATTTGGCACCTAAAGCTAGCTGTTTTCGCCTTAAGTCATAAATGGCTGTATTACACTTTTTATTCCACGGGTATATAAGGAGTTACCTCGGATGAAAAGGATGTTGAAATTTGCACCTCTCTTGGCGCCCTTGGCACTGGCGCTTTCCACCCCTGCCTCTGCGGGCGCCTTCGGCCTGACCGGCCCACAGGACTTTATTGTTCGCGTTGGCGGATACTATATGTCCCCGGGCGATGACGACGTCAGCTTCGTCGATGATACCTACCGGTATTTCGACGCGTTCCGCTCCAACGTCGATCCCGGCTCCGAGTGGGGTTGGTATATGAACCTCGAGTGGAAGCCTGTAGAGCACTGGGGCATCGAGCTGGCCTATATGGACGGCGACAACCATACCAGCAGCCACGCTGACGGCTTTTTCTCGCTGGGTTTCGACAACGTCGAGTTTCGGGATATTGCCAGTTTTGACGCCGACATCAGCACCGCAAGCCTGAAATTCTACCCCCTGGATGAGACCTGCATGGTTCAGCCGTATATCGGTGCTGGCGTTAGCTATACCGACTTCGGCGAAGGCGGCCTAAGCCGTGAAGTGCGCGACGACCTGGCCGACTTCGGCCTGCGCGGCGACTTCGACCTGGGATCTTCCTGGGGTTATACCTGGCAAGTGGGTATGGATTTCAATTTCGGACGCGAGAGCGCATGGCTGGTAAACGTTGCCGCGGTTTATGCACGATCCATGACAGATATGCGCTTGCAGCTGATGGATGACGTACCACCGCCGCCGAATGTAGAGCCGATTTATGAGTCCTATTCCGGGGACTACATCTATGATCCCTGGATGTTTAATCTGTCAGTGGGCTACAAATTTTCCTTCTGACATTTAAGATTCGGTAGATTTTATTGGGCGCTTCGGCGCCCGTTTTTATGGACGGAAATTGTACGTTGGCAATTAATTCCGCAAGGGCCTTTTTCGTGTGAAGCGGTCACTGGCAATTTGGAGACCACACAACTGCAGCGAGCTTGCCGCAATGTCCCAGGAAGACATGTATGGAATACAAAGTTCTGGGCGAAAGTACCAAACAAATTTTGACTAACCAAAGAAAAGAATAATAATCAGTTATCAGCCAAAGAAACAGATATCGCGTACAGATATTTATCAGAACTACTCCACCCCCTAGCGAATGAAGGACCTATTTGTTTTCTTGTATCTCTCTGACAAAATCTTGGTATAACGTGGACTGTCCCAGCAGCTCTTGACCTGCGGAAATCAATCTATCCACCTCTGTATCACTCAACTTAAAATTCGTACCGATATTATTCAGGTAATTGCGCTCACTGAAGTCTTCTACCTGATCAAAACTAACTTCAACAAAGCGGAACGTAACGGGGCGATCGGGGGTAGAGTTTTCCTGAGCCCAGCGCTCCATAATCTCCCGAGTAAGTAAAACAGTATCCTCACTGAAACGAGAGATCTGATCACCAGTAACGCTTCCAGCCACTTCAAGTAATGGCGGCGAACTCGGAACTCGGGCCCACTCTTGATGTGGATGTGAGTTCGCATTTACAAGCACCAGCAGTATATGACGAGCTTTGAAGTGAGGTAAATATCTAGAAGGTCTAGAAAAATCCGGGGCCAACTCAAGCGTTCGATAATAACTCCGTAAACCCAAATTGTCTGAAATACCGCCATCCACCAAATGTAACCAAGGCTGCTGCTCCCTGTTGAGATACCTTTCAATTTGCCGTGCGACTATTTTACGAGAAGTAGGCCCCTCTTCTGCCAATGCATCGGAGACCCAGCGAGGCCGCTCAAACCCGCAGCCCCCGGCTAAATTTTGCATCGCGATGGGAGAGAAAATTAACGGAACACCGGACGATGCTGCCACAGCACGAGCGACTGAAAAGCTCCCTACATCTACACAAAATAGGTCAAACATCTCTTGAATAAAGGGAATCCGCACACCTGTACTTAGGTCTGTTGAGTTTATTACCACCCAAGGAGAATCTGGTCGCTGAAGCGCAGACATTTCGGCACCATTAAACAAAATCTTATCGTAATACTCTGCAGCAAGATCCCCACGCCCATACCTGGAGCTTGCCAATTTTGACCAATTGGATGGGCTCAGCGTCTTTCCGATCAGTGCTCCTTGGACGTCAGCTCGTAGGAACTTCTGCTCGTAGTCAATAAACAGTCGATCGCCATACAGTCCGTAATATGCTGCTGTAAAACTACCTCCGGATACCGAAGATATCATATCGACTTCTTGAAGTAGTGAACGGTAGCCGTACGTTGTGCGGATCTTAGTCTGAGCCAGTTCCGTCATAACTCCGTAAGACAATGCCGCAGCACGAGTACCTCCCCCAGAAAAAGCTAGCAAAACAGCGATATCCGGGGATCGCCCACTTGCCTGCAATTCACGAACTTCCCTATTGCGTTCAGGCGACCATTGCGCTAACGGCTGTACCTGTGGAGGCTTATGGGAACATGCAATGCAAAGTGCCGCCAAAGCCGTCGACATAAAAAAAACTAAGTTTTTCAGCGCATCTTTGGGCCGAACCATTAAACTTTGTAACGCGGACCAGGAAGCTCCACTCATTTCTGCCAAAGTCTGTTCAGAAATCGAACATTCAGTGTGACATGAAATTTCTATTGCATTTTTATTCATGTATTCAGCCCCAAAAAGCATACCCGAATCTACACGAAGATTTTTCAATCGAGTGTTTTTCGCTGAAAATTTAACATCCTGAGATCACTCAAAATGAAAATTTAAACCCTGCTATAGGGCCACTCAGGTCAAGATCATTTAGGACCTTATGTGCACCGTCAAAATCCCAATCCATATACCGATAGCCGAAGATGAAATCTAAAGTATTGCACCTGTACCCAGCCCCAACAAAGGCTTGCCAGGTGGAATCCGAATCGCCGGCCCCACCATCCAAATGAAAAGGCAAATACCAACGTGAAGACAGGTTGTATTCGCCGTTGACGCCCACAATAGCATCCCAAACGCTACCAGTATCAGAGATACGTGTACTGATAGATCGCGCCTCCACGGAGACGCGCACATCGATCGACGCGTCTAGCCACAGATATCTTGCACCGCCCAGGATGTTCAGATGCCCTCTTTCACTATCAATCAGAGCGTAGCGCACTGTTGGCGTGCCAATAAAGCCCTTGAGCTTAATATCAGTGTCGCCTTTGATATCAACTTCCCTAGATAGTGGCAGGGTAAGTTGCTTGTCATTTTTTTCCTCCACATTCAGATAGATCATATCCATGGCCAGGGTCAATCTATCCCTACGCGCTCCTATCGCGCCCATAAAAGCCATATCCAGGTCATCGAGAAGTTCGCGGAACGAAATATCGATATCGCCGCCATTGGCAGAAGTACCACCAATAGACGCACCAAAAAGGTATACCTCCGCGCCAAACTCCCAATCTTCCGCTCCGGCAGAGGTTTGCGCCATTGCACCGGAGGAGCTCCCTGCAAAAATCGCAATACAGGTAAATAAAGCGCCAATACGAAACCTTACACTATGAAAAAATTTTTCCATGCCGTTGCATTTTCCTTTGAATTCACGAGATAACTATATGTTCGCTTATTGAATTTCACTCAATGGAATAGACCGAGGACGTTATCCCACGCACCTAGAAGCAGGCTCCCGGGGATAGTAAGTATCGCTGCCGGGGAAGGAAGCATGTGAATTATCACGACTTACACGCGACTTTCTGTAGGGAACTATTGCAAGATAGCGGACGTAGCGAATCGTATCGCGACAAATTTTCCATTCTAACGCCAACTGCTTTTGATTCCCGGTCGTTAATTTTTAAACTCATCAAATCACCTCAATCATCGTGCACATAGAGCGGTGACCACATAGCCCCGAAGCCATCCATGTACTAACCTCTTTGTGGGTTTTCAACACAGCATCCGAAGGGATGTGCCTTAAGAAATAGCTATTGGCGCTACGGCGGCTTTTCGGAGCCGGGTTACGACTGATCCGACTACAGATGAAGAGTCCCGCTCAGTTTTTTGCATCCAAGGCTACCAAGGCAAGAAAGCCTTCGGGCTGAAAACATTACCTTTTTGTGAACTTCACTGGGGCAGTCATGAGACATCAATTTCGCCACCTTTTTACACAGCTATTGACGCTGATCGCATTCTCCACCCTCTCAATCGGGGCGTTTAGCGCTACAGATCCTCTCCCCTCATGGAATGACGGCGCCACAAAAAACGCCATCGTCAAGTTCGTGGATAAGGTTACTGATAAGTCTAACCCTGACTATGTAAGGCCCGAAGACCGAATTGCCACTTTCGATAACGATGGCACCTTGTGGCCTTCACACCCAATGTATACACAACTTGCCTTTGCACTCGACCGCATCAAGGTGCTGGCGCCCAAGCACCCAGAATGGAAAACCAAACAACCTTTCAAAGCGGTCCTCGACAACGACCTGGACGCGCTGACCGCATCCGGCGAAAAAGGCATTGCCGAACTGGTAATGGCATCCCACTCAGGTATGAGTACGGCTGAGTTTGAGCAGGTAGTCACAGATTGGTTCAAAACAGCAAAACACCCGCGCTTCAATCGTCACTATACTGAGCTCGCCTACCAGCCGATGCTTGAACTGCTAGAGTATCTGCGGGCCAACGGGTTCAAAACCTACATCGTCTCCGGCGGAGGTGTCGAATTTATGCGCCCGATGACCGAAGCTGTTTACGGTATCCCTCCGGAGCAAGTGATTGGCTCCAGTATCGAAACAAAATTCGAGATGAAGAACGGGAAGCCAGTACTTATGCGTCTTCCCAAGATCGATTTTATTGACGATAAATCCGGCAAGCCCGTGGGCATCAACAAGTTTATCGGCCGTCGCCCCATCGTCGCCTTTGGAAATTCTGACGGTGATCGTCAGATGCTTGAATGGACTGCAGCCGGTAACGGATCCAGTCTGAGCGGCCTGGTCTTCCACGACGACGACAAACGCGAGTACGCCTATGGTCCCGCTAAAGGGCTACCGGACACAAAGTTCGGCACCTTTTCCGAATCACTGATGAAAGAGGCCAAAAGCAAAGGTTGGGTCGTAATCAGCATCAAGGGAGACTGGAAACGAGTTTTTTCTTTCGATTAAGAGCGTAAAAAAACGATTGAATCGGAAGCCCCTCGTACAGACTGGCTTGAGCGGAAACACTATTGGGAACAAGCTAGCGTTTACTTTCGCGTCGGCAACATTCCTGCGCGGGCTGCAATACGTAATTCATCGTCTAATTTTATGAAGTAGAGATCACAGCCTTTCTATTCATTCAACTTATCTAGGCCCACCAGTTAACTTGCTTCGGCTAAATACTTTGAGGGGCTATGAGAAATTTACTTACACTACAGGGATCAACAATGCGTTATTTATACCCAGTATTGTTATTGTCAGCTGCTTTGGCAGCGTGTGACGGCAACAACTCCGCTGGAGTCTGGAAGCAGGCCAGTGCGGCAAATAATACAGCGAGTCTCGCTCGAGGTGCCGAAACACAAGTCACGCGGCCGTCACCGCAACAGCAAGCAGATTCCCAAGTAGCTGCTCAGCCCACCACGACCCCAGCGAAAATAGCCGGCAGTAAGCCGAACATCCTGCTGATCGTATCCGACGACACTGGTGTGGGCGATCTGGGGCCTTACGGAGGGGGTGAGGGGCGCGGTATGCCCACGCCCAATATCAACCGAATGGCCGCCGATGGCATGAGTTTCTTCTCGTTCTACGCGCAGCCCAGTTGTACACCGGGTCGGGCTGCGATTCAGACCGGACGCATTCCCAATCGTAGTGGTATGACCACCGTGGCGTTCCAGGGCCAGGGTGGCGGACTGCCCAAAGCCGAGTGGACATTGGGGTCGGTACTAAAAAAGGCGGGCTACAAAACCTACTTTACCGGCAAATGGCACTTAGGCGAGTCGGACTACGCTCTACCCAATGCCCAGGGTTACGACGTGATGAAGCACGCCTTCCTTTATCATGCTAACGCCTACACCTATGGCGACCCCACCTGGTTCCCAGACATGGACCCCAAACTTCGCGCCATGTTCGAGAAAGTAACCAAAGGTTCAATGTCTGGTAACGCGGGCGAGAAAGCGAAAGAAGATTGGAAAGTCAACGGTCAGTATGTGAACACACCACAGAAAGGTGTAGTTGGCTTGCCCTTCGTCGATGAATATGTCGAAAAAGCGGGGCTGAGTTTTCTCGAGGAAGCTGCGAAAAATCCCGACCAGCCTTTCTTTATCAGTATTAATTTCATGAAGAACCACCAGCCCAACATGCCGGCGCCAGAGTTCAAGCACAAGTCGATGTCCAAATCGAAGTATGCCGACGCGGTGGTGGAATTGGACACGCGTATAGGCCATGTAATGGACAAGTTGCGCGAGCTGGGTCTGGACAAGAAAACCCTGGTTTTCTACACGGTGGACAACGGCGCCTGGCAGGATGTCTATCCCGATTCTGGTTACACCCCCTTCCGCGGCACCAAAGGCACAGTACGTGAGGGCGGAAATCGGGTTCCGGCCATTGCCGTGTGGCCAGGAACGATCCCAGCTGGCGTGCATAACCACGATATTCTCGGCGGCCTAGATTTGATGGCCACATTTGCCACCCTCGCCGGGGAAACCCTTCCCAAGAAGGATCGCGAAGGTCAGCCAATCTACTTCGACAGTTACGACATGTCCCCAGTGCTCGCGGGCTCCGGAAAAAGCGAACGCACTTCCTGGTTCTATTTTACAGAGAATGAACTTTCTCCCGGTGCTGCCCGTGTCGGAAACTACAAAGCCGTTTTCAACCTGCGCGGTGACGATGGCGCCCCTACTGGCGGCCTCTCGGTTGATACCAATCTAGGCTGGAAAGGTGGATCAAAGTATGCCGCCACTGTGCCGCAGGTATTCGATCTTTGGCAGGACCCTCAGGAACGGTATGACCTGTTTATGAACAACTTCACCGAGCGCACCTGGACTCTTGTCACGATTAATGAATCGATTAAAAAGCTGATGAAAACCTACGTCGAGTATCCGCCACGCAAACCACAAAGCGAAACGTATACTGGCCCAATCACGCTCAGTGATTATCAGCGATTGAAGCATGTGCGAGAGGCACTAGAGAAAGAAGGTATTAGCCTGCCAATGCCAACAGGTAACTAGTCCGCGTGGCGACGACGATATGTCGAGCCGGTGACTAAAAGTCACAAAATTCCTTGCATTACGGTGAAGCTGTCTACATTTGTATTGCAGTGTAAAGCGGGGTCTGGAAAACCCGGTTTCCTATGACAGGTAACCGGGTTTTCTTGTATCTAGCCAGCAATGTCTCTTGGGTATCGGCAGCCGCAAACCATTGTGTGGCCTGACACACAATGCCGCTAAAAGTAGTCGTTTGGCACCCGCACCCCCCCCTCCATCAGAACCCGCGCGCTGCGGCTCATGATGGCCTTGGTTGCACTCCACTGCCCATTCGCTACTTCCGCTTCCGCACCGACACGCAAGGTGCCAGATGGATGCCCGAATGTGACGGCGTTGCGCTCGCCTGCCCCGGCGGCTTCATTGACCAGGGTACCGGGGATTGCAGCCGCGGTGCCGATGGCGACGGCGGCGGTGCCCATCATGGCGTGGTGCAGTTTGCCCATGGACAGTGCGCGCACCAGCAGATCGATATCACCTGCGTCCACTTGCTTACCACTAGAGGCCACATAATCCTTCGGTGCCGCGACGTACGCGACCTTGGGAGTATGCTGGCGAGCGGCTGCCTCTTCCACGTTTTCTATCAGGCCCATCGCCTTCGCACCATAGGCACGAATAGTCTCGAACATGGCCAGTGCCTTGTCGTCACCGTTGATGGCTTCCTGCAGTTCGGTGCCGGTGTAACCGATATCCACTGCATTGACGAAGATCGTGGGGATACCGGCGTTGATCATGGTGGCTTTTAAGGTACCAACGCCGGGCACCTCTAAATCGTCCACCAGGTTGCCGGTGGGGAACATGGCTCCTTCGCCATCCGCCGGGTCCATGAATTCGATCTGGACCTCTGCCGCGGGGAAGGTGACGCCGTCCAGTTCGAAATCACCGGTTTCCTGTACTTCACCATTGGTGATCGGCACGTGGGCGATGATGGTCTTCTTGATGTTGGCCTGCCAGATGCGCACGGTGCAGATGCCGTTTTCAGGAACGCGCGCGGCATCCACAAAACCGCTGTTGATGGCGAAGGCGCCCACGGCGGCGGTGAGGTTGCCGCAGTTGCCGGACCAGTCTACGAAGGGCTTGTCGATGGAGACCTGGCCGAACAGGTAATCGACGTCGTGCTCGGGCTGTTCGCTCTTCGACAGGATGACGGTTTTGCTGGTGCTGGAGGTGGCGCCGCCCATGCCGTCGGTTTGTTTGCCGTAGGGGTCGGGGCTGCCGATTACTCGGAGTAGCAGGTTGTCTCTTGCTTGACCTGGGGTTTGGGCTGGCTCCGGGAGGTCTTGGAGGCGGAAGAAGACGCCTTTGCTGGTGCCGCCGCGCATATAGGTGGCTGGGATACGTATTTGGGGGGCGAATTTCATTTTGCTTCTCGCGAAAATGGCGGATGCGCTGCGCTTATCCGCCCTACGGTTTGGTTCTTTCGCCATCCCGGACTTGCCCCGGGGTCCAGTGCTTCGATCCTCTGGATACCGGATCGAGTCCGGTATGACGAGGGTTTTTACTGGATGCCGGATCGGGTCCGGCATGACGATTTAAGCGGGTTTAGGCGTTGGCTTCGGCTTCTAGGAAGTCGTTGGCGAAGCGTTGTAGTACGCCGCCGGCTTCGTAGATGGAGACTTCTTCCTGGGTGTCGAGGCGGCACTTTACTGGGGCCTCTATGGTTTCGCCGTCTTTGCGGTGAATTAGAAGCGTGAGGGTTGTGCCTGGGGTGCGGTCGCCTAGTACGTCGTAGGTTTCGGTTCCGTCTAATCCCAAGGTCTCGCGGGTGGTGCCGGGCTGGAATTCCAGGGGCAGTACGCCCATGCCGATGAGGTTGGTGCGGTGAATACGCTCGAAGCCTTCGGCCACGATGGCTTCGACACCTGCTAAGCGCACGCCTTTGGCGGCCCAGTCGCGTGAGGAGCCCTGGCCGTAGTCGGCGCCAGCGATAATGATCAGCGGCTGCTTGCGGTCCATGTAGGTTTCGATGGCTTCCCACATGCGGGTGACTTTGCCTTCCGGCTCGATGCGCGCAAGAGAGCCCTGCTTCACTGCACCGCTTTCGTCACGCACCATTTCGTTCAACAGTTTCGGGTTGGCGAAAGTGGCGCGCTGGGCGGTGAGGTGATCGCCGCGATGGGTGGCGTAGGAATTGAAGTCCTCTTCCGGCAGGCCCATTTTCGCCAGGTATTCACCGGCAGCACTGCTGGCGAGGATGGCGTTGGACGGCGACAGGTGGTCGGTGGTGATGTTGTCACCGAGTACTGCCAGCGGGCGCATGCCTTTCAACGTGCGCTCACCAGCGAGTGCGCCTTCCCAGTATGGTGGGCGGCGGATATAGGTGCTTTGCGGGCGCCAGTGGTACAGCGGCTCGCCCTTCTCTGCTTCCGCTTTGTTGAGGTCAAACATCGGGATGTAGACCTCGCGGAACTGCTCGGGCTTCACGCTCTGTTTGACGATCGCGTCGATCTCTTCGTCGCTCGGCCAGATATCTTTCAGGGTCACCGGGTTGCCGTCTTTGTCTTGGCCCAGTACATCTTTTTCGATATCGAAGCGGATGGTGCCGGCGATGGCGTAGGCAACGACCAAGGGCGGTGAAGCCAGGAAGGCCTGCTTGGCGTAGGGGTGAATACGGCCGTCGAAGTTGCGGTTGCCGGACAGTACGGCGGTGGCGTAGAGGTCGCGGTCGATGACTTCTTTCTGGATTTTCGGGTCCAGCGCGCCGCTCATGCCGTTACAGGTGGTGCAGGCAAACGCGACCACGTCGAAGCCCTGTTGCTGCAGTTCCGGCAGCAGGTCGGCTTCTTCCAGGTACATTTTTACGGTCTTGGAGCCCGGTGCCAGGGAGGTTTTTACCCAGGGCTTGCGGGTCAGCCCGAGTTTGTTGGCGTTGCGCGCGATCAGGCCCGCGGCAATCATATTGCGCGGGTTGCTAGTGTTGGTACAGCTGGTGATCGCGGCGATGATTACCGCACCGTCTGGCATCAGGCCCTCTTCTTCCTTCCACTCTTTGGCAATACCGCGATTCGCCAGTTCGGAGACCGGCAGCAGTGCGTGCGGGTTGGAGGGGCCGGCGAGGTTGCGGCCTACAGCAGAAAGGTCGAACTTGAGTACGCGCTCGTATTCCGCATTCTTCAGGCAATCTGCCCACAGGCCGGTTTCTTTGGCGAACTTCTCTACCAGTGCTACCTGCTCGTCGTCGCGGCCGGTGAGCTTCAGGTAGTCGATGGTCTGCTCGTCGATGGCGAACATGCCGGCGGTGGCGCCGTATTCCGGCGTCATGTTGGCGATGGTGGCGCGGTCGCCCAGGCTCAGGCTGGAGGCGCCTTCGCCGAAGAATTCGAGATACGCACCGACCACGCGCTCGCGGCGCAGGAACTCGGTCAGGGCCAGTACCATGTCGGTACCGGTGATGCCCGGCTGCAGTTTGCCAGTCAGCTCGACGCCGACGATGTCGGGCAGGCGCATGTAGGAGGCACGGCCGAGCATCACGCTTTCAGCTTCCAGGCCACCCACGCCCACGGAGATTACGCCGAGCGCATCCACCATCGGGGTGTGGCTGTCGGTACCGACGCAGGTATCCGGAAAGGCGACGCCATCTTTTTGCTGCACTACCGGAGACATTTTCTCCAGGTTGATCTGGTGCATGATGCCGTTACCGGGTGGGATGACGTCGACATTTTCAAACGCGGTTTTGGTCCAGTTGATGAAGTGGAAGCGGTCTTCGTTGCGGCGCTCTTCCACGGCGCGGTTCTTTTCGAACGCGTCTTTTTCAAAACCGGGGTGTTCGACGGCCAGGGAGTGGTCGACGATCAACTGGGTGGGCACGACCGGGTTTACTTTGGCGGGGTCACCGCCCTTTTCGGCGATGGCGTCGCGCAGGCCGGCGAGGTCCACCAGTGCGGTCTGGCCGAGAATATCGTGGCAGACGACGCGCGCGGGGAACCAGGGGAAGTCGAGGTCGCGTTTGCGCTCGATGATTTGTTTCAGGGCTGCGGTGAGGTTTTCGGGTTCGCAGCGGCGTACGAGGTTCTCCGCGAGGATGCGGGAGGTGTACGGGAGTTTTTCGTAGCTGCCCGGCTGGATTTTTTCGACGGCTTCGCGGGTGTCGAAATAATCGAGGTCTGTGCAGGGGAGTTGTTTGCGGAATTCGGTGTTCATCGTATATCACCCGTTCGGGTTGATTGGTGCTTGATGTTCTTTACCCGTCATCCCGGACTTGATCCGGGATCCAGTGCCCGCGGGTGGTTTGGGGGACTGGATTCCGGCCTTCGCCGGAATGACAGGAAGGCCGGAATGATGGGCATTTCTTTCGTCATCCCGGACTTGGTCCGGGATCCAGTGCCCGCGGGTGGTTTGGGGGAGCTGGATTCCGGCATTCGCCGGAATGACGATTTAGAAAGCAATTAGCGCTCGGCGATCGGGGTTACCTTGCGCAGGTCCGGGCCGGTGTATTCCGCGCTTGGGCGGATGATGCGGTTGTCGGCGCGCTGTTCGAATACGTGGGCGGCCCAGCCGGTTACGCGGCTCATCACGAAGATCGGCGTAAACAGTTTGGTGGGAATCCCCATGAAGTGGTACGCGGATGCGTGGAAGAAGTCGGCGTTACAGAACAGCTTCTTCTCGCGCCACATGACTTCTTCGCAGCGTACGGATACCGGGTACAGTACGTCGTCACCAACGTCGGCAGCCAGCTTTTCGGACCACTGCTTGATGATGGCGTTGCGCGGGTCGGACTCGGTGTAGACCGCGTGGCCGAAGCCCATGATTTTTTCCTTGCGCTCGAGCATGCCCAGCAGTTCTTTCTCGGCTTCGTCCGCAGAGGAGAAACGCTCGATCAGTTCCATCGCGGCTTCGTTGGCGCCGCCGTGGAGCGGGCCGCGCAGGGAGCCAATGGCGCCGGTGATGCAGCTGAACAGGTCAGACAGAGTGGAGGCACAAACGCGCGCGGTGAAGGTGGAGGCGTTGAACTCGTGCTCTGCGTACAGGATCAGGGAGACGTTCATTACCTGTGCGTGCAGGTCGTTCGGCTTTTCGCCGCGCAACATGTGCAGGAAGTGGCCGCCGATGGAATCGTCATCGGTTTCGGTTTCAATGCGCACGCCGTCGTGGCTGTAGCGATACCAGTAACAGATGATAGACGGGAATGCAGCCAGCAGGCGGTTGGCGCGGTCCTGTTGCTGGTCGAAAGACTCTTCGCCTTCGAGGTTGCCGAGCATGGAGCAGCCGGTGCGCATGACGTCCATGGGGTGTGCGTCGGCGGGGATACGTTCGAGCACTTCGCGCAGCGCTACAGGCAGGCCGCGCATGGTTTTCAGGGTGCCCTTGTAGTCGTTCAACTGGGCCTGAGTGGGCAGCTCGCCGTTGAAGATCAGGTAGGCGACTTCTTCGAACTCGCAGTTTTCTGCCAGGTCTTTTACGTCGTAGCCGCAGTAGGTGAGGCCGGAGCCGGATACGCCTACGGTGGAAAGTGCGGTTTTACCAGCTACCTGGCCACGCAGGCCTGCTCCGCCAACTTTTTTCTCTGCCATCTCTAATTCCCCTTTCAATTTAAGTTTTTTACTTCGTCATGCCGGCGTATGCCGGTATCCAGTCAGGTGCCTGTCGACAAGCTCTGACTGGATCCCGGGTCAAGCCCGGGATGACGCTGGGTATGTTGCTCGTCATGCCGGCGTATGCCGGTTTCCAGCTCGGTGCCTGTCGACAACCTTTGACTGGATCCCGGGTCAAGCCCGGGATGACGCTGGGTATGTTGTTCGTCATGCCGGACTTGATCCGGCATCCAGTTTGGTGGTTCTTAGCTACCTCCGCTCTGGATCCCGGCATGCGCCGGGATGACGGTGGGTGGATCGATTACTTCTTAAAGAGTGCGTCGAGCTTGTCTTCAAACTCGTGGTAGTTCAGGTAGTCGTACAGTTCCGCACGGGTCTGCATGGTGTCGACAACCGCCTGCTGGTCGCCGTTTTGCAGGATGCTGCTGTAGACGTTTTCCGCGGCTTTGTTCATGGCGCGGAAGGCGGACAGTGGGTAGAGGACCATGTCGGCGCCGGACTCGCCCAGCTCGGCTTTGTTGTACAGCTTGGTTTTACCAAATTCGGTGATGTTCGCGAGGATCGGGACGTTCAATGCGTCTTTAAAGGCGCGGTAGTGTTCGAGTTCGGTCACGGCTTCGGCGAAGATGCCGTCGGCGCCGGCTTCAATGCAGGCCTGGGCGCGGTCGATGGCGGCTTCGAGACCTTCCTGTGCGAAGGAATCGGTGCGGGCCATGATGAAGAAGTCGTCGTCATCGCGGGCGTCGACTGCGGCCTTGATGCGGTCGACCATTTCTTCTTTGGAGACGATCTCTTTGTTCGGGCGGTGGCCACAGCGCTTCTGGGCGACCTGATCTTCGATATGTACCGCAGCGGCGCCGGCGCGGATCATTTCTTTGATGGTGCGGGCGATATTGAATGCACCACCCCAGCCGGTGTCGATATCTACCAGCAGCGGCAGCTTGGTAGCGGCGGTGATGCGGCGTACGTCTTCCAGCACGTCATCCAGGCTGGTCATGCCCAGGTCCGGCAGACCGTAGGAGGCATTGGCCACGCCGGCGCCAGACAGATAGATCGCCTGGTGGCCGATGCGCTCGGCCATGATGGCGGTGTAGGCATTGATGGTGCCGACAACCTGCAGCGGCTGGTTGTCTTTCAGGGCCTGGCGAAAGCGTGCGCCGGCGGATTCTGGTCTGCTCATAACTGCCTCGTTTCTCATTGATTCTGATTAATTCGTTAGCTCTGCTTGGAAAGCTTGTTTTCGATATTGCTGCGCGACGCGCGGATATGGCGACGCATCAGGATTTCTGCCAGTTCGCCATCTCCTGCTTCGATAGCTTCAATAATGTGGCTGTGTTCGCGGAAGGCGCGGTGCGCGCGGGGGCTGGCCATGCCGAGCTGGTAGCGGTACATGCGCACGCGGTAATAGAGTTTGTTGCACAGGGTGTCGATCAGCAGGTCGTTGTGGGAGGCCTGTACGATGCGGAAGTGGAAGTCGAAGTCCCCTTCCGGCTGGTAGTAGGCGGTGCCCTTCTGCAATTCTTCCTGTTGCTCGTGGCGGTTAAGCATCTGGCGCAGTTCCACCAGGTCTTCTTCGCTGCGGTTCTCGGCGGCGAGGCGGCAGGCCATGCCTTCCAAGGCCTCACGCACGTCGTAGATTTCCAGCAGGCCGCGTTCGGTGAGCTCGACCACCCGTGCGCCCACATTGACCTTGCGTTCGATCAGGCTGAGGGATTCCAGCCGCATCAGGGCTTCGCGCAGGCTGCCGCGGCTGGCGTCGAAACGGCGGGCCAGTTCCGGCTCGCTGATCTTGGTGCCTGAAGCGATACGGCCTTCGACGATATCTTTGCGTAGAGACAGGAACAGACGGTCCGCCAGGCTCTGGGTGCCGCGGGCGGGCTTGCCGGTGGAAACCGAGGGCGCATCCGTATCTGGCACGGCGGCCGCGGCTTCTGGCATGTCGCTCGAATGGTGCTTGGCGGATTCCATCGTCTTCGCTATCCCGATTCTCTTGCTGGTGGTGCCGCTACAAGATTGTCGACACTTTTTAGTTTGAAGCAGGATATTTGCCCAACTTTTCCGCGTCAACTGCAAATTGTGTCAACATTTTGTCATTTAGCGACTGACTCTCAGGTCACGAATTTCAGGACTGAACTTGCTGTCATTAAGGAGGGATCTGGAGGGATCGGAGCGGAACCGGGGTACTTCTCGCGGTTCCGGCCGGGAATGGTAGTCTTGAAATAGCGATATGGGCATAATAGCGCCCGCGCCGGCCAAGCCCGTGCCAGCGGAATCTATGCTGAACACTCTATCCTTATTAAGTGTCGGCAATTGAACACCAATTCCGCCGTTTATGTAGTACCGGTAACCCGACCGGACCCAATTTCGAGAGTACCGAGCAGAACAACATCATGCCTAAGAGTATTATCAGGCGCTGGCTGCCAACTCCCGAACAGGTGCGCGCCAACAACGGCCTGAAGTTCCTTGGCACCCTGCTGCACGACCCCAACCTGTTCCACCTGAACCGCCACTCGGTGTCGGTGGCCTTTGCCGTGGGGATCTTCACCAGCTTCCTCCCCCTCCCCGGCCAGATGCTGATCGCCGCACTGCTGGCGCTGTGGTTCCGCTGCAATCTGCCTCTGTCGATGGCTCTGGTATGGGTCAGCAACCCAGTCACCATGCCGGCGATTTTCTATAGTGCTTACAAACTTGGCGCATGGATACTCGGCACCCCGCCCATGCAATTCAAGATCGAATTGTCCTGGGAATGGCTCACCGAAGAAGTCGGCCGTATCTGGTTGCCGCTGTTTTCCGGCTCACTGATTTTCGCCATCTTTTTTGCCACCGCCGCATATTTTGCGATGCAGGCCATTTGGCGCTGGCAGGTGGTGAAGCGTTGGAAGGCGCGCCTTGCTCAACGCAAATCCCAGCTCGATCAAAGCTGAAAAACGTTCACAGATTTACTCTCGCATTCCCGGCCGGTGTCACTCTTTGTTTTTCTTTTTTCCCATCTTTCCCCGCCAACTCCCCTACTTCTGACTTGTTTCCATTAAATATTCACCGCCATTTAAACAGGATTTTCTTCGGAAAAAGTACCGTGATTTTGACGCAGTTCTCGAAAAATTCGAACTGGTCAACCAATTACTTCAAATTCTCGGGATTTTAATTGACGAACGATTTTTCGTTTCAGTAATGTAAATATCGATCAGGCCTTATCCCCATAATAACTATCGGCCTGATCGTTATTGCAATGACCACGTTCGTGGTTTCGTAGTTTGTAATAATTTCTTTAATGAATTTCATCGCGCGGCACACTCTCCAGGCGAGCTTTCTGTAAAAGCTTGTCCGTGGGTTCGTGCGCGCCGTGAAAAACAATAATGCAAGGAATTATGTAATGAATGTGCAGAAATACTCGCCTATGAAATTGGCGGCTGCGCTGTTGCTTGCTTCGCAAGCCACAGTGAGTTTTGCTGCTGATCCTGTGGGTGTCACTGCGTCTAGCGATGATGGCAATACACCTGAAAATACTCTGGACAACAATCTCTCCACACGCTGGTCCGCCCAGGGTGACGGACAGTGGATCCGATATGACCTCGGAACCAGCTACACCGTCGAGGCTCTTCAAATTGCTTTGCACAAAGGCGACCAGAGAACCGCGACCCTGGATATTCAGACCTCTGCCAACGGCAGCAGCTGGCAGACGGTTTTCTCCGGCGACCAGCCTTCCAGTACCGCGGCGTTGCAGACATTTGATGTGACAGACACCAGCGCGCGCTACGTGCGCATTGTGGGCTACGGCAACACCTCCAACGACTGGAACAGCATCAGTGAAGTGGATATCACCACCTCAGAAGATGACCCCGGTGATCCGGGCGACCCCGGGTGCCCGGCCTGTGAGCCAGCGGTGGTCGCCACTGCGAGCAGCGATGACGGCAACGGCCCGGAAAATGTTCTGGACGATGACCTGGGAACCCGCTGGTCCGCAGATGGCAGTGGCCAGTGGCTGCAACTGGACCTGGGCCAGTCGCAGGTAGTGGGCAGTGCAAATATTGCATTCTACAAGGGGGATCAGCGCACCTCGTCGTTCGACATCCAGACCAGTGACGATGGTTCCGCTTGGGAAACCGTACTTTACGGCGGTGTCAGCAGCGGGAATTCCACTGCGCAGGAAAACTTCTCTCTGTTTGAAACCGAAGCGCGCTACGTGCGCTACGTGGGTTACGGGAATAGCTCGAATTCCTGGAACTCTCTGACCGAGATGAGCGTCAGTGAAGAGAACGGCAACACCGACCCAGTAGGCGGTGGAAGCAGCAGTAGCAGCAGCGGTGGCAGCAGCAGTGGTGGCTCCGGGAACTGTGAAACCTCCAGCACCGGAAGCAGCGTGACCGTGGGCTGCCTGGAGTATGGCTCTGGTGGCACTCTGCCACTGGCCAACCTCGACCCGTCCGCCGACCCCGATGAAAACTTTGACCTGAGCAAATGGAAGATCACCTATCCGGATGCCAGTGAAGAATACCCTCCGCAAGTGAGCGCCAACGAGTTCTATACGGACAGCGGAACTGGCGCAATGGTATTCCAATGCCCCAACAACGGCGGTTCTACCTCCAACTCTTCCTACTCGCGCAGTGAACTGCGGGAAATGCTGAATGAGAGTGCGGGTACCACCAGCCTCGGCAACAACTGGGTAATTTCCACGGCTTCCAGCTCTGACCAAAGCGCTGCTGCGGGCGTGAATGGCAATATGAAAGCCACAATCTCTGTAGACCGCGTATCGGACACCTACGATTCCGGTTCTGAGTGGCGTGTTGGCCGCGTTGTTGTTGGCCAGATTCACGCGTCTGACAACGAGCCGTTCAAGGTGTACTACCGCAAACTGCCTGGGCACACCAAAGGTTGGGTGTACATGGCCTATGAAGATTCCGATACCGAAATCTTCATTCCATTGTTTGGCGAATCCGGCACCAACGAGTACGGCCTGACCTCTACCGTAGAGCCGGTAGAAGACGGTATCGCACTTGGCGAGAAGTGGGGCTACGAAGTCAACGTCGACGGCCGTGAAATGACCGTGACAGTGACCAAGGCCGATGGCACCTGGGCACGTCAGACCATTTTCTGGGCGGAAGAGTACAACGATGACTGGTTCTACTTTAAAGCCGGTTCCTATAACCAGAACAATGGTGGCGACAGCGGCGATTACGCCCAGGTTTCCTTTTACAACTTTGAGGTTACCCACGACGGTGATAGCGGTTCTTCCAGCTCCAGCTCTGGCGGCGGCTCTTCCAGCAGCTCTTCTGGCAGTTCTTCCGGCGGTTCCTCTGGTGGGTCGTCATCCGGTTCCGGTTCTGTTCCGTCTGACCTGATGGAAAACTGCAACCAGTGGAAGATCACCTACCCCACCGGTGAAGAAGATAAAACCTTGTGCGGCGAACCCAACAACGAGTACTTCTACGTAAACGATGCGGGCGACGGTATGGTGTTTTACGCTCCGATTCGTACCGACAATGGCACCACGCCAAACTCCAGCTACATCCGTTCGGAGCTGCGTGAGCGTGAGCCGGACGGCAGCGTGGATGTTTACTGGACCACGGATGGTCAACACATCGTGTACGTGAAGCAGGCGATCACCCATCTGCCGATGGTGAAAGATCACCTGGTAGCAACGCAGATTCACGGCAATAAAAGTGAAGGCATCGATGACGCTATGGTCCTGCGACTGGAAGGCGATCACCTGTTCCTGAGTTTTAACGGCGGCAAGCTGCGGGATGATCTCACCATCAAAACCGGCTACCAGCTGGGCACCACTCACGAAATTATTTTCGAAGTGGTGGATGGCCGGCACTACGCCTACTACAGCGAAGACGGCAACCTTGCCAACGCCTTCCTGTCTGGCAATGCCGACCAGTACCTGGTGCGTGACGGTTCCAACGACTATGTGATGGATCGTAGTTACGGGGACGCCTACTTCAAGATCGGTAATTACACACAGAGTAATGCCGACCGCGAAGGTGAGTTTGCGGATCACCCGGACAATTACGGTGAAGTGGTTGTTTATGATTACTGGATTGACCACCAGTAAGTGACGTGCCCCTCGCGCTGCGGGGGGCACTTTCTCGTCATGACGGGGAGTGCGTTTTCGTCATCCCGGGGTTGATCCGGGAACCAGTGCTTCGGTCCGCTGGATACCGGATCAAGTCCGGTATGACGGGTATGCCCTCTTCGTCATCCCGGGCTCGACCTGGGATCCAGTGCTTTGATCCGCTGGATGCCGGATCAAGTCCGGCATGACGGGTACATCCTCTTCGTCATCCCGGGCTCGACCCGGGATCCAGTGCTTTGATCCGCTGGATGCCGGATCAAGTCCGGCATGACGGGTATGCCCTCTTCGTCATCCCGGGCTCGACCCGGGATCCAGTGCTTCGGTCCGCTGGATGCCAGATCAAATCCGGCATGACGCTTGTTTAAGATGTATCAGAAGTCCTGTCGCAATGCAGCCGCCGGTTGCACGCGACTTGCCTGGAAGGCGGGATAAAGGGTAGCAATAAGACTCAGCAGGAATCCCGCCCCGACCACCAGCGCAACATCCCCCCACTGCAATTCCGACGGAAGATAATCCACCGGATACACATCAGACTTTAAGAACTGGATACCAAACAGGGATTCCAGCCCCGCCACCGCATCGGTGACCACCAGCGAGCCGAGCACCCCGAGCGCACCACCGACCAGCGCACCCACAAGGCCAACCAGTGCCCCCTGACTGACGAAGGTCAGCAATATTTCTTTGGTGCTCGCACCCATGGTGCGCAAAATCGCGATATCACCGTGCTTGTCGATCACCACCATTACCAGCGTGGAAACCACGTTAAACGCCGCGATAGCAATAATCAGAAATACCAGCAGGCTCACCAGGTTGCGCGACATCTGGATCGCCTGGTAGAGGTTGCCGTGGGTACCGGTCCAGTCGTTACCGTAATAGCCCTCGACCGGGAGTTGATGCAACAGGCCCTGAAATACGGAGAAGGAACGCAGCATATCCTGCATGCGCATCTGCACACCCGCGCCCCCTGCCCCGCCGGCAAGGGCTTTTGCCTGTGCCCAGTCCACGATCGCCAGGGAATGGTCCAGCGCGGTGCCGGAATGGAAAATATCGACGACCTTGAACCCGGCAAGCTGCGCTGCAGAACGCCCGCCACTATTGCCACTGGCACTCTGCGGCACGATCACGGAGAGCTGCTCGCCCACACCGATTTCCAGTTTATCGGCCATGCCTTTACCGAGAATAATACCCGGCTCGGCTGGGTCACCGGTCAGCGCGGTAAAACTGCCCGGCAGTAGAAAATCGCCGATGGTCGAGACATTGACGATGGTTTCCGGGTTTACTCCCTGCACCAGTAACGGCGTCACTTCCAATCCGTTTTTGGCGAGGCCATTTACCTGCCACACTTCTGCAGCAGCGGTAATACCTTCGGCGGCCGCAATCTGATCGCGCAATGCGGTCCAGTTGATATCCGGGTTGGTGTTGTAGACGGTGGCGTGTGGCATGATGCCGAGAATGCGCTCACGCAGTTCGCGGTCAAACCCGTTCATCACCGACATGACAATGACCATCAGCGCCACGCCGAGAATCAGGCCGATCATGGACAGGCCGGAAATAAATGACACCAGTCCGGCGGAGTCCTCGTCGCTGCGCTGGGCGCCTGCGTAGCGCAGGCCGATATAGGCGGGTAATGGCTTAAACATTTTTCACCTTAAACACCGTCGCCTGGTTTCCAGTCTTCTACCAATTCACCATCTACCAGGTGCAGGCAGCGGTCGAGCGCGCCGGCCAGATCCGGGTCGTGGGTAACGATGACAAAGCTGATGCCGGTTTCGCTGTTTAAGCGGTCCATCAGTTTGTGAATTTCCTGGGCAGTAGCGCGGTCCAGGTTACCGGTGGGCTCATCCATCAATACACACGCCGGACGCGCCACCAGTGCGCGGGCGATGGCCACCCGCTGGCGCTCGCCGCCGGAGAGTTGCGCGGGCTTGTGATCCAGGCGCGCACCGAGGCCAACGGCCTGCAACATTTCCGTGGCCGCCGCGCGGGCTTCGGAGACCGGTTGCTTGCCGATCAGGAGCGGCATGGCCACATTTTCCAACGCGTTGAATTCGTTCAACAGGTGGTGAAACTGATACACAAAACCGAGGCTGCTGTTGCGCAACCAGCCGCGCTCGTTGGCATTGAGTGCGGCCAAGTTTTTGCCGCCTACCCAGACCTCGCCGGAGGTTGGCGTGTCCAGTCCGCCCAGCAAATTCAACAGGGTGGATTTACCGGAGCCGGACGCGCCGACAATGGCGAGACGCTCACCCTTAGGCACCTCCAATTCCACACCCCGCAGTACCGCCAGTTCGTTGGCGCCCTGCCGGTAGGATTTGGAAAGTTGACGACAGGCCAGTACCACATCGGCGGCCGGGTACGGGGTCGATTCTTCCGGGTGTATTTCCACTTGGCTATTCATCTTTTATCTAATCCAGTTTGTGGGCACCACGATCACTCGTAGCGCAGCGCTTCGGCTGGGGCAATTTGTGCGGCGCGCCAGGCCGGGAACAGGGTCGCCAGCAGGCTCATAATGATCGCGGCACTTAACACCATAATGGCATCGCCCAGGCGGAATTCCGACGGCAGGAAGCTGACGAAAAATACCCGCGGGTCAAAAATCTGCGCGCCAATCACGCCTTCTATCCAGGACACAATATCCGTCAAGTTGAGCGCGATCAGGGTGCCGAGCAAACCGCCGACCAGCGCACCGATGATACCTATCGCACTACCCTGCACCACAAACACCGCCATGATCTGGCGAGAGGTTAATCCGAGGGTGCGCAACACCGCGATGTCCGAGCGCTTGTCCGCCACCATCAACACCAGCGCGGAAACGATATTGAATGCGGCCACGGCGACGATGATCATCAGCATCAGCGTCACAACGGTCTTCTCCATTTTGACCGCCTGAAACAGGCTGCCCTGGGAGTGACTCCAGTCTTCGCCGGTAAAGCCTTCCCCAAGGTTTGATGCATACCCCTGCACACGACCGAGGGCGTTATTCATATCGTCAAACTTGAGCTGCAGCCCCTGTACTTTGCCGGGCATGCGCAACAGGCGCGCGGCGTCGTCCAGGTGCATCAGCGCCATATTCTGGTCTACCTGAGCGCCCACGGAGAAAACACCGGCCACGGTAAAACGTTTTGTACGGGGGAAAATACCGGCGGGGGTAATCACCACATCCGGCAGGGTGAGAATGACACTGTCACCGGGCATGACGCCGAGCTGACGCGCGAGAATACGCCCGAGTACGATGTTGTAGCTGCGCGACTCCAGCCCATCCAGACTGCCCACCAGCATATGCTCGCCCACTGCGGACACTTCCCGCAGCGCCGCCGGGTCAACCCCCTGAAACTCCACACCCTGGGATTGATTGTTGGCCCCCAGCAGCGCGAAGCCGCGCACAAATGGACTCGCCGCCTGCACATGTGGCTGCTCGCGTAACCGGGTTGCGATGGCAGGCCAATCTTCGAGGCCGCCCTTCTGCTCCACAAATCCGTGAGGCACAACCGACAGGATGCGGGTTTTCAACTCTCGATCGAAACCGTTCATGACCGAAGTCACCACGATCAGCGCGAATACCCCCAGTGCCATACCCAGGAGGGAGAAGCCATTAATGAAGGAAATAAACTGCTGGCGTCGGCGGGCGGCCACATAGCGCAGGCCGATATAAAGAGGAACAGGTTTTATCATATCGGTGATTTAAGCGGAAAAACGCCAAGAAATCCAAGTATTTAGAGCCGGATGCGCCGCCCCGGTACCAGGTGGCAAGCACTCAGGTTTGGACGACATAATTCAGCGAGGATTCCATTTTGATAGATGTTTATTGAGTTGTTCGATTTTTGCCTTGTCCCAACCGGGTACGGCCAGCAACTGATGCCAGGCACGCACATAGTCTTGCGGCGCATAGCTGTGCCCGTACCCCATCGGTGCGACGCCCGCGTGCATATCCATGGCGAGCTGGAGCATTGTGACAATCGGATACCACTTGAGCTCGGGCGACACATCCCGCGCGCGGGTGCCTTTCATCCAGGCGGGTTCCCGGTAGGCCGCGTTTGGATCAAAGAACACAATGGGGTCGCTTCCGTGCTGAAGGTAGGCGATACGGAAGTGGCCCCAGTTGGCATCCCCGCGGTTGTAACCCTCGAAATGATTGCCGAAGCGAACCACAGCCCCCCCGCGAAATTCGGGTAGCCAGGCGGGCGAGCCCTTGTCCCGCTCTGCGGTCACCATGCGCCAGGTATCACTGCGGAACGGCGGCCCGGTCCAAAGGGCGCCGTGGAACGGATCGTCGATGATGTCGTAAAAATCAAAGGAGCGGTCGGAGTTCAGCGCACCCAGGCTCAGGCCGAAAAGGTACAACTTGGGACGGGAGCCGCCCGGTAACTTGCGCCAGTACCCATAGATTTCCTCAAAAGCCGCCCGCGCTGTCTCGCGACCATAGGCATCCTGGGTCATCAGAGCGATCGGGCTTGGCAGATATGAGTACTGGGCGGCCACACTGGCAACATCGCCACCTAACAGATACTCCACCGAATTGATGGCACCCGGATCGACCCAGCCAGTGCCGGTGGGTGTGATCAGAATCAGGTAGGAGCGCTCGAAGCCCCCTACCCGCTTGAGCTCATCCAGCGCGAGTTTGGCGCGCTGAGCGGGGGTATCGGCAGCGTTCAACCCAACATAGACGCGGACGGGATCCTTGGCGTCGCCGGTGACTTCGGCGATGTCCTTCGCCCTGGGGCGGAGAGACAAATAGCGTCGCCCCTGATGCCCCATATCTTGCCAGCGCACCAGGGAATCCGGGCCGCCCGGCTCCAGTTTGCCGGTAGGTGCTGGCAGATTCGGCGCTTCGCTGGCGTCCAGGCGTTGATAGATACCATCAACCCGGTACAGCGCCTCTTTAATCAGTAACTTGTTGAATACCGCCCAGAACAGCGCTAAAGCGCCGCACAGTGCCAGCAGCCCGGCAATCCGTCGGGGCACCCGGTGCTGGAAGCGGGCGGCCAGAAAATAAAACAAGCGACGAAATACCTTGGCGATCAGTAGCAATACCAGGAACAGCACCACCGCCACCAGCGCGATCACCATGGGGCGGACACCGGGCGCCTCTTCCAGGCCCATCAATGCGCGAACCGAATTCTGCCAGTGGGCGGCCCGCCACAGGAATCCAACTGCGAGTAGCAAACACGCCCCGCTGACCGCCCAGCGCAGCTGGGTGCGGGTCCTGTCACTCAGCGATGGCAGTTCCAAAAACCGCCACAGCCACGTCAGAAAGACACCCACACCGTAGCCTGCCGCTAGTGCAACGCCGGAGATCACCCCCTGGGTGACACCCTCCCGCGGAATCAATGAGGGTGTCAGCGAGAGCGCGAAAAAGATGGTGCCAACCAGCAGGCCACCACTGGTGAAGAAGTGCGCAAACCTCATCCGTGACTGTCCGGTTATCCTTGTTCGAGATTCAGCCTAGCACAGGGCGGTAAAAGACGCCGATCGGTGCGGCACATGAAAAACGTGAAAGATGCCGCGTGTTTCGGCAGAATATCTGGTTTAATCGTGACAACGTCCATAATCAGACTCCAATAATCAGACCGGAGAGCCCCAATGTTCTCAAGCAATCGCATGCGCAACCTGACACTCGCCAGCCTGACCTGTGCCACCCTGTTCGGCACAGCATTCACTCAGGCAGACACCGTTGAAGTCCCCGTTGGCGAACAGGGTTACGCAGCCGAGGCTGACCAGCTGCGCGGCAAGAAACGGGAAAAAGTCACCGAGGAATTCGGTGAGCCGCTCAATATTCAGGGGCCGGTGGGCGAACCAGCCATCACCCGCTGGGAGTATGCGGACTTTTTCGTCTACTTCGAATACGACCGTGTGTTACACACCGTCGCCAAGCACCGGGGCTAAGGCGAAACACGGACAAAAAACGGAATTCAGGCCAAAAAAACGCGCTCACTTTTCAGTCAGCGCGTTTTTTGTGCCCGAATCTGACGCCCGCGGTATCAGTACAGGAAGGTCGCAGTGCCGGTGGAGATCAGCTCCTGCTTCTCGTTGTACAGCGCCATGCGGGTTACCACCAACTTGTTGCCCACCCGCAGTATCGAACCCTCGCAGACAAACTCCTCCCCACGGCCGGGCTTGAGGTAGTCCACACGCATATCGACGGTACCCAGGCGAGTGAGCCGCTGAACTTTTTCTTCCCAGTCAATGGCACCACCCATGCGCTGGTACGCTGCCACCATCGCAGTAAAACCTCCAACCGTATCCAGCGCCGTCGCGATCACACCGCCGTGCAGGATATTGTGGAAGTGATTTCCGATCAGCTTGGGCGTGCGCCCGAACTTCGCCGACAAGGTCTGCTCGGCAAAATTGAAATCGTGTAACTTGAGTCCAATTTCACGAACAAAGGGCACCTGCTCGAAGATGCCCTCCATCAGTTTGCGAAATTCGTCCGCTGAGGGCTCGGTCACAGGCGCATTACCCGATTGAGACCGTCCAGTGCGGCACTGCGATACGCTTCCGCCATGGTTGGATAGTTAAAGGTGGTGTTGACGAAGAAGTCGATGCTGTTGTTCGGCGCCGGCTGCTTCATGATGGCCTGGCCGATGTGCACGATTTCTGCCGCCTCTGCACCGAAGCAGTGGATGCCGAGAATTTCGTGAGTTTCGATATGGAACAGGATCTTCAGCATGCCCACACGCTCGCCGGAAATCTGTGCACGTGCGGTGTGTTTGAACAGAGCGCGCCCTACTTCGTATGGCACCTTGGCACTGGTCAGTTCCGATTCAGTTTTACCGACGGAAGAAATTTCCGGCAGCGTATAAATACCGGTGGGCGCGTCTTCAATGACACGGTGGCCACGGCCAACAATCGCGGCAGCTACCGCGCGGCCCTGATCGTAGGATGCCGATGCCAGGCTCGGCCAGCCAATCACGTCGCCCACCGCAAAAATATTTTCCACCGAGGTGCAGTAATGCTCGTCTACCGCGAGCTGGCCGCGGTGGTTGGCTTCCAGACCCACGCTCTCCAGCCCAAGGCTCGAGGTGTTGCCGGAACGGCCGTTGCACCACAGCAGAGCATCCGCTGAAATCCGCTTACCGGATTGCATTTCCATCACCACGCCGCGATCACTGCCGGTTACCTTGGCGTACTCTTCCCGGTGGCGAACGGTGACGCCCATATCACGCAGGTGGTAACTGAGCGCGTCGGAGATTTCGTCGTCGAGGAATTCCAGCAGGTGCTCACGGCTGTTGATCAGGTCAACCTTGATACCGAGCGCGGCAAAAATGGAGGCGTACTCGCACCCGATAACACCGGCACCGTAAATGATAATGGCCTGCGGGGTATGCTCCATATCCAGGATGGTGTCACTGTCGTAAACCCTCGGGTGGTCAAAGTCTACGTCCGCCGGCCGATAGGGGCGAGAGCCGGTGGCCACGACAAATTTTTCCGCGGTAATAATTTCCTTGGCACCATCTGCCAACTGCACTTCCACCCGGTTGGCATCGAGAAACTTGGCATCACCGATGATCAGATCTACGCGATTGCGTGCGTAAAAACTGGTATGCATCTCCACCTGGTGATTAATGACCTTGTTCACCGTGCGCATGACCTGCGGAAAGGTCAGGCGACGGGGTTCACCCAGTGCCCGGAATACGCTTTGCGTGTTGTAGCGCATCAGCTGCTTGACCGAATGACGCAGCGCTTTGGAAGGAATGGTGCCCTTGTGGGTACAGTTGCCGCCGACGGCAACGCTGCGCTCAATTACTGCCGAGCGCAAACCTTTTTTGGCGGCGCTCATGGCCGCAGCTTCTCCAGCGGGGCCGGAGCCAATCACTACCAGATCGTATTTGGAATCTGCCATTGAAGTACTGTCTTGGTTTTAATTTACGTTTGCTATCGGGAGCACTGCCGGCCGGCAGTACTCTTCTCCATCCGAATATGTGTGCGCGTATTGATTTTGCCGCTCCCGCTGACCGGCTGCTTACTTGTCCTGCTCGCCCTTCACGGTTGCATCGTAGGCGAGGTCCGCTGCCGCAGTCTTAGCCAGCTCGGCCTGGCGTTGACGCTCCTGCTCTTTTTCGCACTCGTCGTCATCACCACCGCAAATATCGCAGTCTTTCTTCATGCCGATCTTGTTCAGTCCACCACAAGAACCTTTGAGCGGCTTGTTCTGGACGATGGCACCCAGTGCCATGCCAGTAATGACCAACAGTACAACAATGAACGCAAGAATATAAATAGTCACGGTTACCTCCCCTGACTTTCAGCCTGATTTGCTAGATAGGGCGCAAAAGCGCTGCTCGCGCGCTCTTCAAACCCGGAATCGGTTTTTACCAGCAGAAAAACCGCCAATTGCTGCTCTTCTGCCAATTTTAACGCAGCCTCCGCACCCATCACATTGAGCGCGGTGGCGTAGCCGTCTGCCATGGCACAGGTGTCCGCGATCACGGTCACCGAAGCAAGCCGGTGCTCTACCGGTCTGCCGGTGCGCGGATCAATGGTGTGCGCGTAGCGTTTGCCATCCCGCTCGTAGTAGTTGCGGTAATCACCGGAGGTCGCAATGCCCTTGCCCGCCACCTGGATCGGCTTCTGAACCACCTGCCCTGCAGATGGCCGCTCGATACCGATCCGCCAGGTCTGCCCGGCGGGATTGACCCCCGCAGTGCGCAGCTCGCCACCGACTTCCACCAGGAAGTTATCAATTCCCTGCTGGAGCAGCAGATCCGCCACGCGATCTACTCCATGGCCCTTAGCAATGGCCGACAGATCGATCTGAACCGGGCGACTACGACTGAGCTGCTGGCCCTTGAGAGTCAGCGCATCGGAGCCGATCTCCGCGCGCAGCGCATCAATTTCTTGTGCTGCCGGTATCGTTTCAGGTTCGGGCTGTGGTCCAAAGCCCCACAGGTTAACCAGTGGGCCAACCGTGACATCAAAAGCGCCACCGCTGTTGCGATAGATCTCCAGCGCCTGCCCGACCACCAATGCCAGATTGGGCGACAGTGCCACCGGCTGTGATACCGGGCCGCCGTTAAAGCGCATCAGTTCAGAATCAGGAATGTAGGTAGACATCTCCTGATTCACTGCTGCCAGCTCGGCATCGATCATGGACTGCAATTCTGCCCGAGCCAGCCCGGTGGGTGCATCCACCACAGTGACGTGGTAGGCGGTGCCCATGGTGGGGCCGGTGAGCTTCCAGACAGACTTTTCCTGGCTACAGCCGGACAGCGCAAACAGGAAGACGATCAGTAACGCAGCCGAGGCACGGAGCGGAAAGCCGGAATGCACAAACAAAAACAGGGCCGAATACATCGGCCCTGCTTTCGTGGATGTGTTGTCACTTCCAATCATGGGTGATCAGCCACCGAAGTCGTCGAGCAGGATGTTTTCATCCTCAACGCCCAGGTTCTTCAGCATGTTGATCACTGCCGCGTTCATCATGGGCGGCCCACACATGTAGTACTCACAGTCTTCCGGCGCCGGGTGGTCCTTCAGATAGTTTTCGTACACCACGTTGTGGATGAAGCCTGTGTAGCCTTCCCAATTGTCTTCCGGCTGCGGATCCGACAGGGCAATGTGCCACTTGAAGTTGTCGAATTCGTCCTGCAGGCCGTTGTAGTCATCTTCGTAGAACATCTCGCGCAGGGAGCGCGCGCCGTACCAGAAGCTGATCTTACGGGTAGAGTGCAGACGCTTCAGCTGGTCGAAGATGTGGGAACGCATCGGCGCCATACCGGCACCACCACCGATAAAGACCATTTCGTTGTCGGTTTCTTTGGCGAAGAACTCACCGAAAGGACCGTACACACGCATTTTGTCGCCTGGCTTCAGATTGAAGACGTAAGAAGACATCTGGCCCGGCGGAATACCTTCGGTGCGCGGCGGCGGAGTCGCGATACGGATGTTGAACTTAACAACGCCCTTCTCTTCCGGGTAATTCGCCATGGAGTAGGCGCGAACCACTGGCTCGGTGACCTTGGACTCCAGGTTAAAGAAGCCGAAGTGCTCCCAGTCGCCACGGTACTCTTCTTCGATATCGAAATCGGAGAACTTAACGTGGTGGGCCGGCGCTTCCAGCTGAACGTAACCGCCTGCGCGGAAATCTACGTTCTCGCCTTCCGGCAGCTTCAGGGTCAGCTCTTTAATGAAGGTAGCCACGTTAGGGTTGGATTCCACAGTGCACTCCCACTGCTTCACACCAAACACTTCTTCCGGCACTTCAATTTTCATGTCCTGCTTAACAGCAACCTGACAGGAAAGGCGCTTGCCTTCTTTGGCTTCACGGGGGGTGAAGTGCTGCGCTTCGGTGGGCAGCATATCGCCACCACCCTCTTCCACCACACAGATACACTGTGCGCAGGAACCACCACCACCACAGGCAGAAGCCAGGAACAGGTTGTTGGCAGCCAGAGTCTGCAGCAGTTTGCCACCAGCAGGCACGGTAAGGGTCTTCTCACCGTTTACCACAATGTTGACGTCACCAGTGTTCACCAGTCGCGAGCGGGCAGCCAGAATGATGGCAACCAGCGCGATCACGATCACGGTGAACATGCCGACGCCGAAATAAATATCCGTTAATTCCATGTTATTCAACCTCCCCGCTTAAATGTCGATGCCGCCGAAGGACATGAAGCCCAGCGACATAAGACCAACGGTAATGAAGGTGATACCCAGGCCTTTCAGGCCGTTCGGTACGTCGCTGTACTTCATGCGCTCGCGGATACCCGCCAGAGCAGCAATCGCCAGCGCCCAGCCGAGACCGGCACCGAAGCCGTAGGCAACACTTTCACCAAAATTGTATTCGCGCTCCACCATGAACAGAGACGCACCCATGATGGCGCAGTTCACGGTAATCAGCGGCAGGAATACACCCAGAGCGTTGTAGAGCGCCGGTACGTATTTATCCAGGAACATTTCCAGGATCTGTACCAGTGCCGCAATTACGCCGATGTAAGACAGCAGACCGAGGAAGCTCAGGTCCACTTCCGGATAACCGGCCCAGGCCAGTGCACCGTCTTTCAGCAGGTAGGTGTAAATCAAGTTGTTAACGGGAACGGTGATGGTCAGTACTACGATTACCGCAACACCGAGACCAATCGCCGCTTCGACCTTCTTGGATACCGCGAGGAAGGTACACATCCCCAGGAAGAAGGCCAGCGCCATGTTTTCTACGAAAACGGCGCGGATGATGAGAGATATAAAATGTTCCATCGATCAGGCCTCCTGTTGCGCCAACGGCATTTTTGAGTTGGGCGCAATCTTGAACTCGTCCTCTTCCACCTGATCCGGTTTCCAGGCGCGAATTGCCCAGATGAACAGACCAATCAGGAAGAAGGCACTCGGCGGCAGCAGCAGCATGCCGTTCGGTACGTACCAGCCACCGTTGTTCACGGTTTGCAGGATTTCCACACCGAACAGTTTGCCCGCACCAAAGAGTTCACGGATAAATGCGAGGCCGATCAGGATCACACTGTAGCCCAGGCCATTACCGATACCATCGAAGAAGCTGTCCTTGGGACCATGCTTCATGGCAAAGGCTTCCGCGCGACCCATCACGATACAGTTGGTGATAATCAGACCAACGAATACGGACAGTTGCTTGGAGATATCGTAGGCGTAGGCCTTCAACACCTGGTCTACCAGAATTACCAGAGAGGCAATCACGGTCATCTGCACGATGATCCGGATGCTGTTTGGAATCTGCTTGCGGATCAGGGAGACCGCGGTGTTGGAGAAAGCCACCACCGTGGTCAGTGCGATACACATTACCAGCGTCACTTGCAGCGAGCTGGTTACCGCCAGTGCGGAACAGATACCGAGGATCTGCAGTGCAATGGGGTTATTGTTGAATACCGGCTCCAGCAGAGTATCTTTTAATTTCATGCTCATGCTTATGCCTCCCCTGCTTTAAGGTTTTTCAGGAAGGGACCGTAACCGTCAGCGCCAAGCCAGAACTTGACCAGGTTATCGACACCTTTACTGGTCAGGGTCGCACCGGACAGACCGTCGACTTTGTGTTCGGCGTTCGGACTGTTGGGATCTACACTGCCTTTCACAACCGTCAGGTCAACACTGCCGTCAGCGTCGTAGACTTCTTTCCCTTCCCACTGGGATTTCCAGCGCGGGTTGTCCACTTCACCACCCAGCCCCGGTGTTTCCTTGTGCTCGTAGAAACCCAGACCGGCAACGGTGTTCAGGTCTTTTTCCAGAGCGAGGAAGCCGTACAGCTGACCCCACAGGCCGTAACCGCGAACCGGCAGAATGATGCGCTGCATTTCACCGCTCTCTTCCACCAGGTACACCTCTTTGATGTTCTCACGGCGGATGATTTTTGCGGTGTCCTGATCCGCCGGCAGCTTTTCACTGGCGCTGGCGATTTTGGAGGCAGCGCGACCGCTGCCACCTGCCGGCGCTTCGTCAGTGAACTTGCCAGTGCGCAGATCCACGTACTTGATGGTAACGTTGTCGAAGGCTTCTTCGATCGCCTTGCGACTGGTCTGATCCGGCTCGATCAGGCCACCGGCCAGCAGTACGTTCTTCTTCATGTCCAACGCGGCGTTGGCTTCCTGCGTGGGCTTGAGCATCACCGCCGCGGTGGAGACCACCACGGAACAGACGATACACAGTACCAGCGCAACAATCAGAGTACCTTTAACTGAATCTTTATTAGCCACGTGCCAACCTCCGTTTGATATGGGACTGCACAACGAAGTGGTCAAACAGCGGCGCGAACAGGTTGGCGAACAGGATCGCCAGCATCATGCCTTCCGGGAATGCCGGGTTCACCACGCGGATCAATACACACATCACGCCGATGAGAATGCCGTACCACCAGCGACCAGCATCGGTCATGGCGGCGGATACCGGATCGGTGGTCATGAAGATCAGACCGAAGGCGAAGCCGCCCACCACCAGGTGCCAGTACCAGGGCACACCGAACATCGGGTTGGTTTCAGAACCGATGAAGTTGAACATGGTGGCGGTGGCCATCATGCCCAGCAGGGTACCGGCAACGATACGCCAGCTGGCGATCTTCATACCGATCAGGATCGCGCCTGCAATTAGCATTGCCAGGGTGGAGGTCTCACCGATAGAGCCGTGCATGTTGCCCAGGAACGCGTCCAGCCAGGTCAGTTGACCGGTAGGTACGCCCACGGCACCGTTCTGGATGCCTTCGCTCGCCAGGACAGACAGCGCAGTGGCGCCGGTGTAGCCGTCAACGGCAGTCCACACGGTGTCACCAGACATGGCCGCCGGATAGGCGAAGAACAGGAAAGCACGACCGGTCAGTGCTGGGTTGAGGAAGTTTTTGCCGGTACCACCGAACACTTCCTTACCGATCACTACACCGAAGCTGATACCCATCGCCACCATCCACAGGGGCAAGTCCGGCGGACAGGTCAGTGCGAACAGGATGGAGGTAACGAAGAAGCCTTCGTTCACTTCGTGACCGCGAACCGCTGCGAACAGCACCTCCCAGATACCACCGACGACGAAGGTCACCGCGTAGATGGGCAGGAAGTACATGGCGCCGTGGATCAGGTTATCCCAGGCACTGTTGGCATCGTAACCGGACAGAGCGCCGATGATGGCGTGGCGCCATCCGCTCAGATCCACATTTTCCATGCCCGCAATGATGGTGTTGGCCTGGAAGCCCACATTCCACATACCGTAGAACATCGGGATCATGGCGCAGGCCCACACGGTAATCATGATGCGCTTCAGGTCGATACCGTCGCGCACATGTGCGGTGGCCTTGGTGCGGTCCGCAGGCTGAAAGAGACCGGTGTCGATCGCTTCGTACAGCGCGTAGAACTTTTCGTATTTGCCGCCCTTATGGAAATGCGGCTCCATGGAGTCGAGTAGTTTACGCAACATCCTTAACCCTCCTTCTCAATACGGGTGAGGTTGTCCCGCAAAATGGAGCCGAAGTCGTACTTGCCCGGGCACACAAAGGTGCACAGCGCCAGATCTTCTTCGTCCAGTTCGAGAGCACCCAGCTGCTGGGCAACCTGGGTATCACCAACCGCCAGTGCGCGCAGCAGCTGAGTCGGCAGGATATCCAGTGGCATAACACGCTCGTAGGTGCCGATTGGCATCATCGCGCGTTCAGAGCCATTGGTGCTGGTAGTGAAGTTGAACAGCTTGCTCTTCATCAGACGGCTGATATAGATCGGCAGCACGGAGAAGCGATTCGCACCAGGGGTGAAGTAATGCAGCATCGGGCGCTCGCGGCCCTCTTCCAGCACGCTCACCTGGTTGTGGTAACGACCTAGGTAGCTCAGTGCACCGTTGGCGGTACGACCGCCGAATACGGAGCCGGAGATTACACGGTTGTCACTGCCTTCGGTCTCACCAGCGACCAGCGCTGTCAGATCTGCGCCCAGACGAGTGCGCAGCAGACGCGGCTTGGTCACCCGCGGGCCACCCAGGGCAACCACCCGGTCGGTGTACAGCTTGCCGGTTTCGAACAGCTTGCCCACGGCAATCACGTCCTGGTAACCGATGGACCATACCTGGCGACCGGGCTTGACCGGGTGCAGGTAGTGAATATGGGTACCGGACAGGCCAGCAGGGTGCGGGCCAGCAAAGGCTTCGCGCTGAATGCTGGCGGCACTCGGAACCGGGATATCCGCATCCGGCGCGGTGCAGACAAAGGTCTTGTCGGCCAGCTTGGACAGGATCTCAACACCCTGGGCAAACGCATCGCGCTGCTCGGCGATGACCACAACCGGGTCAGCCGCCAGCGGGTTGGTGTCCATGGCATTGATGAAGAGCGCAGAAGGCTGGGCGTCGAGGGCCGGCACCTTGCTGAATGGGCGGGTACGCAGGGCAGTCCAGAGGCCGGACTCCACCAGGTTTACGCGTACCTGCTCTGCGGTCAGGGTGGCGAGCTGGTCAGCGCTGTAGCTGGCAAACTGCTCGGCTTCGTCCCCTTCCACTTCGATCACGACGGACTGCAGTACACGGCGTACGCCGCGGTTGACTGCAACCACACGGCCGGCGGCCGGGGCGGTGTAGCGAACACCGTCTGTCTTCTTATCAGTGAACAGCAATTGTCCGAGTTTGACGCTATCCCCTTCCGCAACTGCCATGGTGGGCTTCATCCCGTTGTAATCGGGACCGATCACCGCAACAGTCTTGGCTGCAGGGCCATCATAGATGACCTGCTCGGGCGCGCCGGATATGGGTAAATCCAATCCCCGACGGATCTTTCTCATACGCCTGTGCCTAGTTCTAAGTTGGTAGATTTAGTAGGTTTTAAAAATTTCTGGGCCTTTTGGGCCCGGAAGAAAAGGAAACCCGGAGCGGGGGCTTAAGCCTTGGAGAGCCTGACACAAGCCTCGAGGTGTACCGCAAAAAGAGCAGCCACACATCGACGGCCACTGGTCCCGGCGCGTCTGGCCGGTCGGCACCTATCAGGTATTAAGAAAAAGTCACTCACAGCCGGGATGCAAAGATCCGCTATTGCCTTCGCAACCCGCAATCTTTGCGCAAGAATTCCCGGCGCACAGCAGCCCCGCAAAATCGCGCGCATTATAAGGATGGGACCGGGGGTTTACCAGAGCAGATAGGGCCAAATAGCCCCAAGATGAGGAATTTTTTGCTGAAAAAACAACGACTTTAGTTGGAGGCGCCACCACTGGCCGGACCACCAGCGGTGGCGCGGGAATAATCTGCCTGGCCAGCGGCCCTGCCGATTACCCCCACTGATGCGGATTGCCCGCTCAGTCCTTCTTCGGGAACAACTCGTAGCGGACCCCTGCCATATCCTCAAGACAGCGTACGACCTGACAGCTGTAGCCGAACTCGTTGTCGTACCAGCAGTAGAGTACCGCGCTGTCACCATCTACGATGGTGGCAATGGAGTCGAATACACAGGCGCGACGGGAGCCCACGAAGTCGCTGGACACCACTTCCGGGGAGTTGGTGAAGTCAATCTGCTGGCGCAGCGGCGAGTGCAGCGCCACATCGCGCATGTAGTCGTTCAGCTCTTCCTTGGTGGTTTCCTTGCCCAGGCGCAGATTCAGGATCGCCATGGACACGTTCGGGGTCGGCACGCGGATGGCGTTGCCCGTGAGCTTTCCTTTCAGCTCCGGCAGCGCCTTGGATACTGCCTTGGCGGCCCCGGTCTCAGTCAGCACCATGTTCAGCGCCGCAGAACGGCCACGGCGCTCGCCTTTGTGGTAGTTGTCGATCAGGTTCTGGTCGTTGGTGTAGGCGTGCACGGTTTCCACGTGACCATGCTCAACACCGTACTTGTCCATCATCGCCTTCAGCACCGGCACGATGGCGTTGGTGGTACAGGACGCAGCGGACAGAATCTTGTCGTCCGCGGTGATATCGCCGTTGTTGATACCGTATACGATGTTCTTCAGGTCGCCCTTGCCCGGCGCGGTCAGCAGCACCTTGCCGGCACCCTTGCTCTCCAGGTGCTGGGAGAGACCTTCTTCATCGCGCCACACGCCGGTACTGTCAACGATCAGGGCATTGTTGATGCCGTGCTGGGTGTAATCCACTTCCTGGGGGGAGTTGGCGTAGATCACCTTCACTTCGTTGCCGTTGCAGATCAGAGTGCTGGTCTCTTCGTCGACGCGAATGGTGCCATTGAAGGCGCCGTGTACCGAGTCGCGACGCAGCAAGGACGCGCGCTTGACCAGATCGTTGTCGGCCTTACCTTTGCGCAACACGATGGCGCGCAAACGCAGCACATCGCCACTACCGGCCTTCTCAATCAGCAGACGCGCTACCAGGCGGCCGATGCGGCCGAAACCATAGATCACGACGTCCTGAGACTGCGGCAGCGGCTTGCCAGCGCCGGAGGCGTCAGACAGCTCGTCGCGCACAAAGTCTTCGATGGACAGCCCGCGCTGATCGCGCATGTATTTGTTGGTGAGGGTTCCCAGGTCGATATGTACCGGGCCCAGCTCCAGCTTGCAGATGGCCTCCAGAACCGGATAGGTCTCAAACTCAGACAGCTCGTTCTCTTCCACCTGGCGCACAAAGCGATGCGCCTTCATGATGCTGAGCACGGAGCGGTTCACCAGGTTTTGGCCGTACATATAAATGCCGACGTTGCTTTCCCGGTTGAGCTTGCCAATCATCGGAATCATGGATTCCGCCAGCGCTTCACGCGCTTTCCAGTCCTTGAAAAAGTCAGCGGGCTTCGGTCGCTTCTGAGTCACAGTCAGACACCTCTGCAAAGTAAAAATTGGGGCTTGCCAGGGTCGGAGAATTTCACCGAACGTATCACCAAGGATGGCTCAAAATTCTGCCTCCAACCGGAAGGCGGGCGAATTATGTGTATTCACCAGAGGCCGCGCAACAGGGCAAAAAACAGCCTAAAAACTGTAGTTAAACTACATTTCCCGCCAGGGAAAACGCTGCTTTCAATCGCGCTGGATGAACACCCGACCAGGCACCCGTTCCAAGCTGCCGAACCCGAAACCTGCAACGGTCACGGTTCACCGCTACAATACGCCCCCTCCCCGGCCAGCAGTGGTCAGAAAGCACGGAATTATAAGGAAAGATGAGTCAGCTCCCCCCTTTGTCCCCACCCGCATTTCGCAACCAGAATGACCGACAATTCTGGGGTCAACTGCACGGCGCCAGCGCCGCACTGGCCATCCTGAACGCCGCACGTGCCAGCACTGCGCCTACCCTGCTGATTGCGCGCAACAGCCAGGAAGCGCACCAACTTGAGGTGCAGCTGAAATTTTTTAACAAGCCGCGGCGAGATGGGGATGCCGACGGCACCGGCGAAGGGCTGAACATTTTCCAGTTCCCGGACTGGGAAATTCTGCCCTACGACACCTTCTCACCACACCAGGACATCATCTCGGACCGGTTGGCCACGCTCTACCAATTGCCGCAGATGGGCAGCGGCATAGTCATCGTGCCGATCAGCACCCTGCTCCACCGGCTAGCCCCCAAAGACTATGTCGCAGGGAATGCACTGATCCTCAGGGAGGGACAGAAATTCGATCTGGACACCCAGCGCAAACTGCTGGAACAGGCGGGTTACCACTGCGTGGATACGGTGTACGAACACGGCGAATTCGCAGTGCGCGGCTCGCTGATGGATATCTTCCCCATGGGCAGCAACCTGCCCTACCGCATCGATCTGTTCGATGACGAAATCGAATCCTTGCGCACCTTCGATCCGGAAGATCAGCGCACCGTGGACAAGGTTGAACAGATTCACCTGCTGCCCGCGCGGGAATTCCCCATGCACAAGCCGGCGCTGGCGAAATTCCTCGAGCGCTGGCACGGACAGTTCGATTGCGACCCGGGCCCGGTTTCCATTTACCAGGACATCAGCGCCGGAATCGCCCCGGCGGGTATCGAATATTATCTTCCGCTATTTTTTGACAAGTGCGCGAGCCTGTTCGATTACCTCCCGGACAACAGTCAGGTATTCATTCAGGGCGACCTGCAACAGCCGGTGGAGTCCTTCTGGCGGGAAGCGGAAAACCGCTACCAGAGTCGCCGTGGCGATCTGACCCGACCAATTCTGGAGCCGCGTCAGGTACTGCTGAATATCGATGAATTCTACGGTGCACTGAAAAGCCTGCCGCGCGCCTTTTTCTCCAACGAGTCGCTGCCGGAGGCGGAAGGCAACTACAACTTTGCCACCACAAAGCCACCGAGCCTGCCGGTGGACGGAAAATCCGAGCAACCGCTGAAAGCGCTCGAAGCGTATTTAATGGAATACAAAGGCCGCGTGCTGTTCTGTGCGGAAAGCGGCGGTCGCCGCGAGGCCTTGCTGGAGCTGTTACACGGTATTCGACTGAAGCCAAAAACCATTCGCTGCTGGCAGGACTTCCTCGACAGCGACGATCGATTTGCGATTACCGTTTCCCCCATCGACCAGGGCATGCTGCTGGCCGGTCCGGACCTGAACCTGATCGCAGAGCCGCAACTTTTCGGCGACCGGGTGCTGCAGCAACGCCGCCGGCGCAAGGCGAAAGAAGACGCGGACAACGCGGTCAAAAACCTGGCAGAACTGCGTATCGGCGCACCGGTGGTGCATATCGATCACGGCGTGGGCCGCTATAAAGGACTGCAAAGCCTGGATATTGACGGCCAGCAGGCAGAATTCCTGACACTCGAGTACGGCGACGGCGCCAAGCTGTATGTGCCAGTCGCCAGCCTGCACCTGATCAGCCGCTACTCCGGCGCCGACGAAGAGCTGGCCCCACTGCACAAACTGGGCAGCGAAACCTGGCAGAAAGCCAAACGCAAGGCCGCGGAAAAAGTCCGCGATGCCGCCGCCGAGCTGCTGGATATTTACGCGCGCCGCGAAGCCCGTGTCGGGCACGCCTTTGGCGACCCGGGCTTGGCGTACCGGGAATTCGCCTCCGGCTTCCCATTTGAGGAAACCCCGGACCAGCAGCTGGCCATCGAAGCGGTGGTCGGCGATATGCTGTCCGACAAGCCCATGGACAGACTGGTGTGTGGCGACGTGGGCTTCGGTAAAACCGAAGTCGCCATGCGCGCCGCTTTTGTCGCCGCCCACGGTGGCAAACAGGTCGCGATGCTGGTGCCCACCACCCTGCTCGCGCAGCAACACTTCCAGTCCCTGCAGGATCGCTTTGCGGATTGGCCGCTCGGTATTGAGGTGATCTCCCGCTTCCGCAGCAATAAGGAAGTGGAAGCGATCAAGGAGCGCATTGCGGAAGGCAAGGTCGACATCCTGGTCGGCACCCATAAGTTGCTGCAGAGCGACCTCAAATTTAAAAACCTGGGCCTGCTGATTATCGACGAGGAACACCGCTTCGGTGTGCGCCAGAAAGAAAAGCTGAAGAGCCTGCGCTCCGAGGTGGATATCCTCAACCTTACCGCCACCCCGATTCCGCGCACCCTGAATATGGCCATGGCCGGCATCCGCGACCTGTCCGTGATCGCCACACCGCCAGCGCGGCGCCTGTCGGTGAAGACCTTTGTGCGCGAGCGCGACGACGCACTGATCAAAGAGGCGATCCTGCGGGAAATCCTGCGCGGCGGTCAGGTGTACTTCCTGCACAACGAGGTGAAAAGCATCGAGCGCATCGCGCGGGAGCTCCAGGAACTGGTGCCGGAAGCCCGTATCGGTATCGGCCACGGCCAGATGCGCGAGCGCGAGCTGGAACAGGTGATGAGCGACTTCTACCACAAGCGCTTCAACGTGCTGGTGTGCACCACCATCATCGAGACCGGTATCGACATCCCCACCGCCAATACGATTCTGATCGAACGCGCGGACAAGTTCGGCCTGGCCCAGCTGCACCAGCTGCGCGGCCGGGTGGGCCGCTCCCATCACCAGGCTTATGCCTACCTGCTGACCCCCAACAAGCGCGCCATGACCGGCGATGCGGTCAAGCGCCTGGAGGCCATCAGCGAGGCCCAGGATCTGGGGGCGGGCTTCACCCTGGCCACCCACGACCTCGAAATTCGCGGCGCCGGCGAGCTGCTGGGCGAAGAACAGAGCGGCCAGATCCAGAGCGTCGGCTTCAACCTGTATATGGAAATGCTCGACCACGCGGTGAAAGCGATCCGCGAGGGCCGCACGCCGAATATCGACGAGCCGCTGGAATCCCCCGCCGTGGATGTGAACCTGCGCGTGCCGGCACTGATACCGGACGACTACCTGCCGGATGTACACAGCCGTCTGATCATGTACAAGCGCATCGCCAACGCCGAAGACAAAGACGCGCTCAAGGAGCTGCAGGTGGAAATGATCGACCGCTTTGGCCTGCTGCCGGAACCAGTCAAACATCTGTTCCGCATCACCGAGATCAAGCTGAACGCCAACAAGATGGGGATCCGCAAGCTGGAGGCCTCCGCCACCGGTGGACGCATCGAGTTTGCCGACAACGCCAATGTGGACCCACTGACCCTGGTTAAGTTGGTGCAGACCCGCCCCACCACCTACCGGCTGCAAGGGGCCAACCAGCTCAACTTTGTCCTCGACGAGAGCGGCCCAGAGCAGCGTCTGCAGCAGGTCAACGACGTGTTGCAACAGCTGTCTCAATAGCGGCACCGGCGGCAGATCCCGCCGCCAAAGGGTGCTAACATGGTTGAATTATTCGCCAGCGCCAGCCTCTGGCAACACCATAAAAGCGGTTTAGAACAAACGCGGTATCGATAATGACCACTTTCAAGACCACGGTCGCCCAGCGACTGACCCGTTCCATTAAAGTGAAGGCGGCAACTGCGGTCACCTGCCTTGCGGCCAGCCTCCCCCTGATCGTTGGCGCTAGCGGCACCCAGGCTGCCGGCTACGCTGGCACCCAGTTTGAGATCGAGCTGGTGGTGTTTTCGCGCACCGACGGTATGAACACCTCCCGGGAGACCTGGCCGACAAACCCAGCGCTCTCTTATGACCGAAAGTGGGTAGACTTCAACACTCCGTCCACCGGAGACCCCATGGCGCCGGTATTGCAGCCAGCAGCCAATCAGCTGGACAATAAGGTGGCAGCCCTGAGCCGGGATCGCGCCTACAACGTCCTGTTTCACAAGACCTGGCGCCAGATTCTTCAAACCGAACGCAATGCGCCGGCGGTAGTCATCAGCGGCGGCGAAGTCAGCGGCGATCATCACCAGCTGGAAGGCAGTGTCACACTCAGCGTATCGCGCTACCTGCATCTGAGCACTGATCTGTGGCTGAGCGAGTGGGCGGATCAAGCGGGGAATGGCGGCCAGTGGAATCCAGCAACGGGGAGCAGCTTTCCATCCGCTGATGAAAGCGGCCCGGCTGGCATCGCGGTACCCGCGCGCCCACGCGCCCCGGTTGCGCAACAGGCGGACACACTGAACGAAGAGCCCATGGGACTGACGTCAGCTGCCCACCAGGGCAGCGCACCGAACAGCTACAGCGACACCACCAGCGGCGGCTTCAGCACCAGCGCAGATCGTGCGGTGTTTCACGGCGAGAGTGGAGAAATCGACGGTATTGGCGCTCCCGCCTTGCCGATGGAGAAAATCGCGAAACGCGTAGCGGTACTGCAGGAAGAGCGCCGCCTGCGCAGCGGTGAACTGCACTATATTGACCACCCCAAGCTCGGGGTGTTGATCGAGGTGCGGACGGTGACGCCTTCCCCGGAAGAAGACATCGAACCGACCGGACTCGTCGACTAACCTGGAATTAACGCTCCAGCCGGGGCCGGATTCGCGCACAAAAAAGCCCACGGAATAGCAGTACATCCTGCTACCCTGTGGGCTTTTTTATTGAGGTTGGCGCCAGCGTCGAAGATTCAGCGTACTGCCGACAGCCAACCTAAACGAGGTCGCGAATTACTCGCAGGGAACCACGTCTTCTGCCAGCAGGCCCTTGTCGCCCTGCTGCATCTCAAATTCTACCGACTGCCCTTCGTTCAGGGTCTTGTAGCCGTCGCCGCGGATGCTTCGGTAGTGAACAAAAATATCTTCCGCACCTTCTGAACAGGTGATAAATCCATAACCCCGGGCATTGTTAAACCACTTCACGGTACCCGTAACGCGATCACTCATTAAGCCAACCTCATTTATTGTTATTGCGTTCGCCCCGGTTGCGGGCGACTCGCCTACCCCAATTGCGGTGGCCGTGCCGATAAAACCAAACCTTTAAAGAGAAAGATCTGGAGGCCGGCCACTGTCTCGAAGCACCCATCCGACATGTCGAACAAGTCGTTACCGATTCTTAGATAAAACTGCGCCACTGTCTAGGTTTGCACGTGAAATTAATGTTACTTCCCACCTACAATGCGCAACATATCACCAATTCAGTAACGAAAGTGCCACACTTTTTGACTTTTCATGCTCTAAAGCCCCAAATCTCGAACAAGCCCAGACGCACAAACCTGACATTCGTTGCACCCCTCTCCGCTCGAAACTCGGGGCATCGAGCCGCGATCAAATGAAGGCACTCAAGCACTCAGCGGACTGGAGGGTTCGGCACGCCGATCGCCCAACGCCAACTCTGGTATATCCGCGATATGCAAGGTCGACGTTGGGAAGGCACAGGAGGCCCCCTGATCTTCGACAATCTTCAGGATCTTCAGCAACACATCCTGTTTGATTTCGTGATAACGCACCCAATCCGTGGTCTTGGTAAAGGTGTAAATAAAGAAATCCAGTGACGAGGGCGCAAATGAATTGAAGTTTACGATCAGCGTCTGATTGGTATCGATCTCCGGGTGCTGCTCCAGCATCGCCCGCACTTCTTTCACGATGGGCGCCATCCGCTGCGCATCGTCGTAGCGAATACCGATGGTTTCGTAAATCCGGCGGTTCAGCATGCGCGACGGATTCTCCACCGAGATCTGGGTAAACACACCGTTGGGAATATACAAGGGGCGCTTGTCGAAAGTACGAATTCGGGTCAGGCGCCAGCCAATATCTTCAACCGTCCCTTCGATTTCCTTATCCGGCGACCTTACCCAATCCCCCACTTTGAACGGGCGATCCAGATAGATCATCAGCCCGCCAAAGAAATTCGCAAGCAAGTCTTTGGCGGCAAAACCGATTGCCAGGCCACCGATGCCACCCATGGCCAGTATCCCGCTGAGGTTGTACCCGAGCCGTTCCATGACAACCATTCCCGCAGTAATCATGATGGAGGCCCGCACCAGCTTGCCTATGGCACGCACAGTGGTTGTGTCGACGGGCTTACGCGCGTAGCGCGGATCTGCGAGATTCTGCTCAACCTCTTTCGCAAAACGCAGCGCAAACCAGGTAACCACCACGACAAAGCCTATCGCTCTGGGTTTGCCATCCAGCCAGAGCAGGAGTTCTGCCCCGGTCGCGTCACCGGCACGGGCAGCGGCAAACGATAGCCCCAGCAACCAGACCAGAATCGACGCGGGCGGGTTGATCGAATTGACCAGCGCATCATCCCAGGGGTTGACGGTTCGCTCCGCGCGCTCGCGCAGCCGGTTAACAAACAGTCCCAGAACCCAGGACGCAGTAGCCGTGATCAATACGACGACAAATATTTCGGCAATCCAGAAACGATCATCCCCCACCAGAGAGCGCAAAAACGCTGTAACTGACTCCACAAACAACTCCATTAGTTACTGAAATTTATTGCTGTACAAACAAACGTGCGCACCATTTTTAACAAATAAGGCACGGTATTTACATCCAGGAGGCCAGCCACTGCCGGGTTTTCTGCCAGCGCTCACTCTTTTTCAGTGCACCCCAGGATTGAATTTCCCCGCGGCCGCGCATCCGCTCCAGGCGCTTGCTGGATGCAGGATCCGGTGTAAACCCTTCCAAAGCCTCCAGCACCTCAATGGCACCTGCACGATTATTACAGACCACGCCCATATCGCACCCTGCCGCCATGGCAGCGTGAATACGCTCCCGGTAGCCGCCTGCAGCGCCCGCGCCCTCCATGGTCAAATCGTCACTGAAAATAACGCCATCAAATTTGAGGCGCTTGCGCAGAATCTCCTGCAGCCAGAACCGGGAAAAACCCACCGGATTTTCATCCACCTGGGCAAAACGAATATGCGCCGGCATCACGGCCTCCAGCTCACCGGCCGCAATACTCTCGCTAAATGGTATGCAATCGGAAGACAGCACCTCCTCCAGGGGGCGCTGATCCACGGGCAACTCTTCATGACTATCTTCGAGCACCTGCCCATGCCCCGGGAAGTGCTTGCCGGTCGTGGCCATGCCCGCGTCGTGCATACCCGCCATAAACGGGCGCGCCTTCTCGGCAAGCTTTAGTGGATCCCGGGCAAAGCTGCGATCGCCGACAATACGGCAGAAGTCGTCGTCCGCATCCAGCACTGGCGCGAAACTGAAGTCGATGCCAACCGCCAGCAACTCCGCGGCCAGCAACCAGCCCACATCTTCCAGTTGCTGTTTATCGGCCCGGGCACTAAGCGCCTGCATTGAGGGAATTCGGGTGAAAGAATCGCGAAAGCGCTGCACCCGGCCCCCTTCCTGATCCACCGCCAGCAGGATTTCCGGGCGCACGGCGCGAATCTCTGCAATCAGTGCCTCCAGCTGTGGCCGGCTTTCGAAATTCCGCGCAAAGAAAATCAGTCCACCCACCTGGGGATGACGCAGCAGCGTGCGCTCTTCCTCGGTGAGGGTGTGCCCTTCGACATCAATCATTACCGGGCCAATCGGGGTAGACATCCGCATGAACTCCACATTGAATTTAATCGACGTCGCCGGCGTTGTTTCCCGGCATGGGCGCAGTGAGCATGGCAACGGCCGCGGGCGCCAGGCGCGCCAGGGTCTCCTCGAGACTGCTCTGGGCGCCAAAATCTTCCCGTAGGATAGCTTCAATGGCGTCAAAGCTCGAAAGAGAAAAGACCGTAGCGCCAAGCATGAAGTAGAGACGCCAGTAGAAGGTCACCGGGTCAACGTGCGGCAGAGCCGCCGCCAACTGCCCGGCAAAGCGCCGGTAGCTGTCACCGTAGCGGGATACGATAAAACGCCGCAAGTGCCCCTGGGACTGGGTATACGCCAGACCGAGCAATCGCATAAAGCGTTTCGGGTCGCGCCCCTGACTGGCCAGACCGGCCAGCGCCACCCGGTACAGGCTTTGCAGCAGATCATCCAGTTGCAGTGGCTCACCAGCCCCCGCCCTGCGCGCAAGCTCCTGATCGAGAGTGGCCGTAAAAGGTGTAAGGAACCGCTCGAAAACAGCCTGAATCAGTTCTTTTTTAGAACCGAAATGGTAGTTCACCGCTGCCAGGTTCACCCCGGCGGTACTGGTGATGGTACGCAGGGAGGTCTCGGTAAAGCCCCGCTCCGCGAACAGGACTTCAGCGGCGTCCAGAATACGATGGACTGTGTCTGACTGACTCATGCCGATTTCACACCAATTCAAACCAACAATTTAAACGCTTGTTTTACCGCGAGACTAGCACAGTCCGCCGACGATGAAACCTGCGCAAGCCATTCTCCACCCCGCGGGAGTACCAAGCTTGCGTCCACCACATTAGAACGAGTGTACAAGTTCTGAAAGCGCCGGGATGGAACTGAAGGCGAAGACAACAAAGCAGTAAAAGAGGAGGAGCACGCCATGGCACGAATCGCTCCGGAAATTGGCAGTTGGTTTGAAAATTTTGATACTGGCGACCTGTTTGAAGTGGTTGCCGTTGACCATCCCGCCCGCACGATCGAAATTCAGTATGTGGACGGCAGCCTGGACGAAATCGAGTTCCAGAACTGGCCGTCGCTACCAGTAATTGGCGCCGCCGCTCCGGAAGACGCCAATGCAGGTTATGGCACCTTTGCCGACGAAATGCAGGATGAGGAAGACGCAGGCTACCGCAGCCCGATCTTTTCTCCCGCGCAAAGCGTCATTGACCGGCTTGAAGGAGATTCGTTTCCGGGTACTGACGAGGGCTACTGACGGATCGCTCCGGCCAGTGCCCGCCGTCATCGTGCCGCGAGTCCACCGCAACCCCGCAATCGGGCAATGATTGCGCGCCCCTGAAATCTGTATATAATCACAGCAACTGTATATAAATACAGACAACAGGAAGGAGCCCATGACAAACCTCACTGCACGCCAGGCTCAGGTACTGGAACTGATCAAATCCTATCTGGATGATACGGGCTACCCGCCCACCCGAGCCGAAATTGCCCAGGAGCTGGGCTTCCGCTCACCCAATGCCGCGGAAGAACACCTGAAAGCCTTGGCCCGCAAAGGCGCGATTGAAATGGTCGCTGGCGCTTCCCGCGGTATTCGAATTCCCGACTACAACAGTGGTTTACCCATTGTTGGCCGCGTTGCCGCCGGCAACCCGATTCTGGCGGAAGAAAATATCGAAGAGTACTGCGAAATTCCCGCGGAATTTTTTCACCCACCCGCGGACTACCTGTTGCGCGTACACGGCATGAGCATGAAAGATGCGGGTATTCTCGACGGCGATTTACTGGCCGTGCAGCGCACTGACAATATTCGCAATGGGCAGATCGTTGTTGCGCGCATCGAGGACGAAGTCACCGTGAAGCGCTTTAAACGTCGCGGCAATCAGGCCACCGTGCAGCTGCTGCCGGAGAATCAGGACTTTGATGTGATCGAAGTGGACATGCGGGACCGCAGCTTTGCCATTGAAGGTTTGGCGGTGGGCGTGATTCGCCAGAACCCGATTTGATAATGGCGGTTCGGAGCGACGAGCCCGCAGGTTTTCTGGATCCCGGCCTTCGCCGGGATGACAAGTCGCCAAACATCCCGTGTCTCGCACTTCGAACATAAAAAAACAGGGCTTTTGCCCTGTTTTTTTATGTCTGCGAATTAACCACGGAATGTTCAGTGAATCGTGTGCTCGGCCAGATCCACCTCTTCTTCCTCAAACGGCTCCGGCTCCATCTCGTTGATGTCCTGTACCGCTTCGATCCCCGCCTCCAGCATGGCACGGGCCACCGCCACCTTGTGCTCGCGCAGGAAATGCTGGCTCTCGTCCGAGAAATGAATACGCACCAGCGGTTCTCCCTTGTGACCAGCGCGTCGCAACGCTACATCACCATTGGACAACTCGATGATTTCGTAAGTCTCGGTAGACATTCACTTCTCCACTAACCGCGTAATTTGGAGCCAGTGTACCACACCCTACCACTCCTGACTGTGGGCCCTCTGGCGCTGGATCAGCTCGAAAAGGGACTGGTACCACTGCTGCACCCGCTCACGGGTGAGAGGCTGGTCAGGGGCCTCGGCCGCGCTATCCAGTTGGCGTACCGGGATGATGGACTGGACGGTGGCAGCAGGTTTGGAGGGCGCCGCCTGCGCAGCAGAACCGGTAGAGCCAGAGCTTACTGAACCAGAGGCGCTCAGTACCCACAATTTACGCCAGGCTGCGAAGAGCCCCGCAAACCAGCTATCGGGGTTTTCTGCGAGACTGACCAGCTCATTGGCTTCACCACTGAATTTGCCACGCTGGGACACCAGGGACGCCAGCGCCTGCGCTGTTTCCGGCTCAGCACCGGCCGCAAAACCCAACTGCATCTGATGCCCCTGCTCCGCCAGAAACGCACGGTAACCACGCCACAACTGCAGCACCGCCGCTTCCAGCAGGGAGGACTCCAGCAACGGCGTATTGCCCGCTTCCGCGCTGGATTGCAGCAGCAGCTGGGCCTTACGCAGCGCCGAAGCGACGGTACCGGTATAGGGATTACTCAAACTGCATACCTCTGGGATTCTGGATCCCGGCCTTCGCCGGGATGACGGATAGGTCTGGATCCCGTTACCGGATCAAGTCCGGCACAGGCTCTTCGCCGGGATGACGGGTCGGCAGGTCTCCGACCAATTACTTGGCCGGGGATTTTTTTGGAGCAGCCTTTTTCTTGGCTGGCGCCTTCTTGGCAGCCGCTTTTTTGGCCGGGGCCTTTTTCGCGGCAGCTTTTTTCTTCGCCGGAGCCTTTTTAGCCGGCGCTTCTACCTGCCACTTGCCATCGCGATAGAACGCCTTCCAACCGGTCGCCTTGCCCTCTTCCTCACTCTGGACATACTGCTCCTGAGTTTTACGGCTGAAGCGCACAACCGTATCACGGCCCTCGTTGTCCTCGGTGGGAGCAGAGAACAGGAAGCTGTACTTGGGATCGATTTCGTCCTTGTGCGGCAGCAGCTCCTTGATCAGGGGTGCGCGGGTTTCGCGATTTTTCGGGAACTGACTGGCAGCCAAAAACAGACCGGAGGCGCCGTCGCGGAGAATATAGGTATCATCCACTTTCTCGCAGGCCAGCTCCGGCATGGGTACCGGATCCATTTTGGGCGGTGCCGGCTGGCCACTCTTCAGCAGCTTGCGGGTGTTCTTGCAGGTTTCGCTGGTACAACCAAAGTACTTGCCGAAACGGCCGGACTTTAACTGCATATCCGCGCCACACTTGTCGCACTCGATGACCGGGCCATCGTAGCCCTTGATCTTGAAGGTGCCCTTCTCTACCTCGAAGCCACTACAGTCCGGGTTATTACCGCAGATATGCAACTTGCGCTGCTCATCCACCAGGTAGTTATCCATGGCGGTGCCGCATTTCGGGCAGCGGCGCTTGTCTCGCAGCTGGCGAGTTTCCGCATCTTCGTCTTTTTCCGCATCTACCGCTTCTTCACCGGACACCAGATTCATGGTGTTGGTGCAGCGCTCCTTGGGCGGCAGTGCATAACCGGAACAGCCGAGGAACACACCGGTGGAGCCGGTGCGGATCTGCATATGCCTGCCGCAGGTACCGCACTCGATATCCGTATCCGTCGGCGCATTGCGACGCATACCGCCTTCTTTATCCTGTGCCACCTCGAGACGCTTGCTGAAGTCGGAATAGAATTCGTTCAACAGGTCTTTCCAGCCCTTTTTACCTTCCGCCACGGTATCCAGAGATTCCTCGAGGCTCGCGGTAAAACCGTAATCCATCAGGTCGGTGAAGCTTTCGCTCAGGCGGTCGGTAACGATATCGCCCATTTTTTCCGCGTAAAAACGGCGGTTCTCCAGGCGCACGTAGCCGCGATCCTGAATGGTGGAGATGATCGATGCATAGGTGGAAGGACGGCCGATACCGCGTTTTTCCAGCTCTTTTACCAGTGCCGCTTCACTGAAGCGCGCCGGTGGCTTGGTGAAATGCTGTTTCGGATCCAGCTGTTTCAGGTTCAGTTTTTCACCGACCTTGATGTCCGGCAACACCAGATCTTCGTCTTTCTTGCTCTGCACCGGCGCGACTTTCAGGAAGCCGTCAAAGCGGATTACGCGGCCGCGGGTACGCAGTTCGAAGTCACCGGCGGTAACCACAACAGACGTAGAAGTGAACTGGGCCGGCGTCATCTGACAGGCCACAAACTGCTGCCAGATCAGGGTGTACAGACGCTCGGCATCGCGCTCCATACCGGACAGCATATTCGGTTTTACCCGCACATCGGAAGGTCGAATCGCTTCGTGCGCTTCCTGAGCGCCCTCTTTGCTGCTGTAGCGGTTGGGATTCTCCGGCAGGTATTTATCACCGTAATTCTCACCAATAAATTCGCGCACAGAAGATACGGCTTCGGCGCTCAGATTGGTGGAATCGGTACGCATATAGGTGATGTAACCCGCTTCATACAAGCGCTGGGCCATCATCATGGTTTTTTTCACGCTGAAGCTGAGGCGATTGCTCGCGGCCTGCTGCAACGTGGAGGTAATATAAGGTGCGCTGGGCTTGGAGCTGGTGGGCTTGTCGTCCCGGGCGCTCACGGTGAAGTCGCTGGACTGCAGCGCCTTCAGCGCCGCCATGGCCTGTTCTTCGTTGGTGGGCTTGAAGGCCTCACCGGCCTGCTTTTTCACTTCCAGGCGCAGGGCGTCTGACTTGGCCGTTTGCGTATCGGCAAACAGGGTCCAGTATTCTTCCGGAATAAACGCGCGGATTTCCCGCTCGCGCTCTACTACCAGCTTTACCGCAACAGATTGCACGCGGCCGGCGGAAAGACCGCGGGCAACTTTCTCCCACAACAACGGGGAAACCATGTAGCCCACGATGCGGTCGAGGAAACGGCGCGCCTGCTGCGCGTTGACCCGGTCGATATCCAGGGGGCCCGGATCCTGGAACGCCTCCTGAATGGCGGATTTGGTAATTTCGTTAAACACCACACGGCGGTAGCGCTGCTCATCGCCACCAATGGCTTCCCGCAAGTGCCAGGCAATCGCCTCTCCCTCGCGGTCCAAGTCCGTCGCGAGGTAAACGTGGTCGGCGTTGGCGGCCAGCTTGCGCAGCTCGTCCACCACCTTTTCTTTACCTGGCAGAATCTCGTAGTGCGCTTCCCAGTTGTGATCCGGGTCGATACCCATGCGCTTGATTAGCTGCTCACGGCTTTTCTTGCGCTTGTAGACCTCTTTGTCTTCGGGCGACAGCTTGCGGGTTTCTGCGGCCCGGCGCGCACGCTCTTTGGGATCCACGGCCTGTTTCGCCGATGCACCGGTAGGAAGATCTCGGATATGACCAATACTGGACTTCACCACGAAATCCTTTCCGAGATACTTGTTGATCGTTTTCGCCTTCGCCGGTGACTCGACGATGACCAGTGATTTACCCATAAGCTTTTGATTTTTAATAGAAAATTTACTACTCACACACACCGCACCCGATTCGGTTTCGGCAATGCGCTGCGCGAATATATATGCTCCGCCCCCAGTGTGGTCAAGCAAATCGGCGAAATCAGAGTCAAATTGGTTACCAATTCCTGCCTGTTACCAGCGCCTGTGACCGGAGATTCCAGGGATCGTTCAATCGGTTAAAACAGTAGCCCAGATCTGCCACGGGGCCAGTTTTACCACGTGTGACACACGCCCTTTCAGGCCTTTCCGGCCTCACCGCGGGAAGGCTCGCGTATTGCTTCTTCTATTACTGGCCGCTGTGCCGCCAGTGCTTCCTGAATCTTTGCAAACCCGCTCTCACCACTGCGCTCGCGCCACTGCACGCCGAGGCCACTGTCATTCGCAAATATGGCGGTGGCATCGCTTGGCAATGCGTCGATCAGTTCTTTCAGCGCTGATTGTGCCGCCTCAACAGCCGCGCGCCCCTTGCGCCAGTCCCACTGGCCGCTGAAATGCATCTCGTGTGACATACGCTGTAATTCCACCCCCCACCCGGTATGTAACCGGCGCGGGTTACGCCACTGCGAGAAGTAAGTCGCTGCAGTGCCCTGCCCCAGCGCCTCGGGCAGGGGTTGCATCTGCACTTTCAGGCCCGCACTGGCAGCCTTCTGACGCAAATCCGCAAGCATGCGATCGCGACTGCTGGGCTTCAGCCACATTACCGGGCCGATCACCAGGACAACGGCAAATATGACGACAACAATAGGCACCCAACTGGCCATGATGGTTTTCCTGTCAGAATCGAGAGCGAACAATTTACGCGATATCGCATCACCCCAAACGGGCGCGACACCAATTTTAGGCGCGCATTTTTCTCCGCAACGGGGCGGTTGTGTCAAGCCTGTTTTTTTAAAGTAGACTGAATGAAGCCATCGACGGCCGGATATTTTTCATCCGATTGCCGCTGGTTCATGCATGACTTATACGAAATTCCAACTAAGCGAAATACCAACGGAGATTGAGGAGAGCCCATGTCAGGCTATAAGAACATTCTGGTTGGACTGGATCTATCGGTAGAATCTTCCCAGGTACTGGCGCGCGCAAGTGAAATCGCGGCCTGCTCGGGTGCGCAGATGAGTCTTGCGCATATCATCGAACCGCTGACCTTTGCTTACGGCGGGGATATTCCAATGGACTTGTCCGAAGTGCAGGAGCAGCTTCAAAACCAGGCCAAGGAACAACTGCGCAAAGCGTCGCAGGGCCTGAATATTCCGGCAGATCGTCAATACGTAGTGCTTGGGCAACCGGCAACGGAAATCCACCGCCTTGCGGAAGAAAGTGGCTGCGACCTGATTGTGATTGGCAGCCACGGACGTCACGGCCTGGCCCTCCTGCTCGGGTCTACCGCCAACGGCGTGTTGCACGGTGCCGGCTGCGATGTATTGGCAGTCCGGGTTCACCCACCGAGTGAATAATCGAGCGGACAGGCTCCAGGGCGGGTACTGACGTACCCGCCCCAGAAAGGTGGACCATTAAAGGGTTACATGCTATCCAGCTCTGCCCATCGCTCAAATGCCGCTTCCAGCGCCGTCTGCAATTCCGTCATTACCTGTAGTCGCGCCTGCACCATTCCACTGTCTTGCTGGTAGAAATCCGGAGCGCCGATCTCCACTTCCATCGCGGCAATCTCGTTTTCCAGTTTTTCGATTTGCGCCGGTAACGCATCCAGCTCCCGCTGTAGCTTGTAACTGAGCTTTTTCGCCTTTGCGGCCGGTTTGCTGTCTGCCGCGGGGGGCGCAGCCTTGGGTACCCGATCTTGCTCCGCAGATTGCTTGCGCGCCTTCAACTGCTCTTCTGCACTGAGAAATTTGCCACCCTGGCGGACAAAATCTTCGTAGCCACCGACATATTCCCGAACCATGCCCTCGCCCTCAAAAGCAAGGCAGCTCTCTACTACATTGTCGAGAAATGCCCGGTCGTGGCTCACCAGCAACACGGTACCGGGGAAATCCAGCAGCAACTGCTCCAAAAGCTCCAGGGTTTCCACATCCAGGTCATTGGTAGGTTCATCGAGCACCAGAATATTGGCGGGCTGACTGAACAGCTTGGCCAATAGCGCACGGTTGCGCTCTCCACCACTCAGTGCGCCCACTTTGGTGCGCGCCTTGACGCCGGTAAACAGAAAATCGGCGAGGTAGCCCATAACATGCTTGCTGCTACCACCAACCTGAATGTTCTCGCGGCCCTCGGCGATATTGTCGACCACACTGAGATCCGGATTCAGCACATCACGGCGCTGATCAAAATAGGCGACCTGCTGTTTGGTACCGAGACGAATACTGCCCTGCTGAGGCTCCAAATCCCCCAGCAGCAATTTGATCAGGGTACTTTTACCGACACCATTGGGGCCAATCAGACCCACCTTGTCACCACGCATCAGGGTGAAATTCAGGTTGCGAATCAGTGGCGCCTCTCGGCCCTGTTCCGCGGCACTCTCGCTTCCACTCTCGCCTCCACTCTCGCCTCCACTCTCGCCTCCAAAAGCGAAGGTGACGTTTTTCATTTCCGCCACCAGCTTGCCGGACTTTTCCCCGGAATCGAGCGACATCTTCGCTACACCCTGGCGATCCCGGCGCGCCTTGCGCTCGTTACGCAGGGCTTTCAGTGCCCGTACGCGACCTTCATTGCGGGTGCGCCGGGCCTTGATTCCCTGGCGGATCCAGGTCTCTTCCTGGGCCAGCTTTTTGTCGAACAAAGCGTCGTTGCGGGCCTCTTCTTCCAGCTGCTTTTCTTTTTCCTGCTGGTAGCGGTCAAACGGACAGTTGAATACCCGCAAAATACCCCGGTCCAGATCCCACACGGTATTGGCCAGGCGCTGAGCCAGCGCGCGGTCGTGGCTCACAAACAGCAGCGCTCCGCGGTAACTGGACAGAAAGTCTTCGAGCCACTCAACCGCGGCGATATCCAGGTGGTTGGTGGGCTCGTCAAGGATCAGCAGGTCCGGCTCTGTCACCAGTGCCCGCGCCAGTGCGGCACGGCGCTGCCAGCCACCGGAAAGGTCCTTCACCTGCGCACTCTCATCCAGATCCAGGCGGTCCAGCACGCTGTCAATTTTCGCCAACAGCTCCCAGCCGTGGGCGTTTTCGATTTTCGCCTGCAGATCGGGATTCAGATTGTCCCGGTACTCGGCAAGCCAGACGCCGACATCACCCAGGCCTTCCGCCACGTATCGGTACACGGACTGATCGCAGTCCTCCGGCAGCGCCTGCTCCAGGGTGGCAAGCACCAAGCCGGTCTGGCGGACGATTTCCCCTTCATCGGGGTCACCCTTGCCGCCAATCAGGCTCAGCAGGCTGGATTTGCCCTCACCATTGCGTCCAACCAGACATATCCGGTCTCCACGATCCACCTTGGCGCTCACACCATCCGCCAGAACCTGCACGCCATAGCGCAATCCGACGCCATCCAACTGAAGCAACATAATTAACCACTACAATGTGTCTGAGACGTTCACACAAATCAGAAGCGGGAAAGTCAGGATGACCCGTCCTCGCTCAAGTTTGTGTCATCGTCCGTGTAAAAAGGCCATTTTACGCATTATTCTTCATCCCATCGAATAAGCGATTTCGCAATCGGGTTTTCAGTATGTCGATTGGCAGCAAGGGATTCGCCACTCTCTTTACCAGCCTCATGTTCACGGCCGCCGCGCTATTGGCCGGCACGACCACAGCTCTGGCAGCAGATACCGCCGAGGCCAAGGCCGCAGTTGCACAGCGGGAAAAACTGCAGCAAGCGCGCCTTGCCATTGCCAACAACGACCAGCGCCGGTTGAGTGCACTTAAAAAAGAGCTGAAAGACTATCCACTGCTGCCCTATATCGAGTACTGGGAGCTCAGCAAGCGCCTTTCCCGTCTGCCTTACGATGACATAGACGCCTTTCTGGATAAGTATGAGGGCAGTGCCATCGGTGACTGGATGCGTATTCGCGTGCTCCGCGAGCTGGGTGGACGCGACCGCTTCAAGGCCTACCTGAAATACTATGATCCGGAGAAAATCCGCCGCACCCAGCTGCGCTGTTATTACGTCGACGCCCTTTCCCGTTATGGCGACAAGCAGCAAGCCCACGATCTGATCGCAGAATTGTGGACCGTGGGCGCATCCCAGCCCAAAGAGTGCGACCCAGCCTTCGCACGCTGGATGAAGGATGGCGGGCTGACCCAGGAGCGCGCCTGGAAGCGCCACGCGCTGGCCGTACGGGCGGGCAACCTGGATCTTGCCGCCTTTATCGCCCGCCAGCTGGACAAAACCCGGGCCACCCGCGCCGAGTTGATGCGCGCGGTGTACCGCAAGCCAGAGCAGATTCTCAACTACGACAAGTACATCCGTGAAGAACCGGAGTACCGCGATATCGTTGACATCGGGTTGCGCCGCCTGGCGATCAAGGATGCCCCCAAGGCCAGCCAGGCGTGGGAGCGCTACAGTGCCAGCTACCTGTACAGCGATGAAGAGCGCGATGACTATCTGCAGTACCTGGCGCTGCGTTTCGCGCGCCAGGACGATAGACAGGGCCTGCAGGACCTGATTAAAAATAACCCCGGCTTTTACGACTTGCGCACCTCGGAGTGGCTGATCCGCCAGTCCCTGCGCGAGATGGACTGGGCGCAGATTGAGTTCTGGATCGATCAGCTGCCTGCGGAAGATCAAAAGCTGGATCGCTGGCTCTACTGGAAAGCCCGGGCCATCGATGCTCAACTCACCGCGACTGGCAAAAAGGACCCTGCCCGCCAGGCGCTGGCGAAAAAGCTCTACCAACAGGCCGCTGCCGAGCGCAGTTACTACGGCTTCCTCGCCTCGGACACCATTGGCGCCGACTACAGTTTTGTGGACCGCCCCGCCCCCATTACACCGAAACTCGTCAATGAAGTCGCGGCGAGACCCGGTATGCAACGCGCCCGTGAGTTGCAGGCCATCGGCGAGTTCTACCACGCGCGCCGGGAGTGGGACTACGCCACTGATCCAATGACCACCGAAGAGCTGATGACCGCCGGCAAGATCGCCAGTGCCTGGGGCTGGTATCACAAGTCCATCCAGTCGATTCTCGCTGCGGACTATCTGGACGACCTGGAGTTGCGCTTCCCGCTGGCTTTTTCCGACATCGTCAGCGATGTGGCCAAACGCATGGGCAAATCAACAGCACTCAACGACTATCTGGTGCTCGCGGTTGCGCGCCAGGAGAGCCATTTCAGCCACGATGCGAAGTCCCACGCTGGCGCCATGGGACTGATGCAATTGTTGCCATCGACGGCGCAGGCAACAGCTCGCAAGGCAGGCGTTCCCTACCGGCGCAGCTGGGACCTCCTGAATCCCAGCACCAACATCAACCTCGGCGCTTATTACCTGAATTCACTCCTGAATCGCTTTGACAACAATCGCTTCCTCGCGGCCGCCGCCTACAACGCCGGGCCAACTCGCGTATCGCGCTGGCTGAAAGACACGAATAAGCAACTGCCATTTGATGTGTGGATCGAGACAATCCCCTACAGCGAAACACGGAAATATGTACAGAACGTGCTTTCCTACTCGGTGATTTACGCGTATCGCAGTGGCAACAAGGCGCCACTGCTCAATAAAAACGAGGCGGAAACCAAGTGGTGAAGTGACGGAAGCGGCTTAAAAAAGAAGTGAGAATCAAGTGAGAAGCGAATAAATCAGGCTGGCCTCGCGGCCAGCCAGGTGTCCAGTTCTTCGGCCGTGAACGGCCAGCAAAGCACGTCGTCGGTCGCCCCCAGCCCAACCACCGGGATACTCCAGCCAAACAGTCGGCTCAGTGTTTCATCGTCCGCAATATCCACTGGGCTCAACCGCAGCTGGTATTTGTCGAGCATTGGCCAGATTTCCACCTTGGCTTTTTCGCACAGGCTGCAACCCAGGGTGGTGTAGAGAATCAGGTCCCGTTTCGCCACCGTTTACACCAACCCCTGCGCCTGCGCCCAGAGAAAACCGGCAATGCCAGCGCAGGACACCAAAACGCCCAGCCAAATCCATCCACTGTTACTGCCGGCGGCAGCAGAGTCACCACTGTACCGCGCCGCGTCGGAAGTCAAGCCCTCCCCCTCTCTGACGACGCCACGCTGGTCACCCTGGCGCCCACGATGTATCGCCTGATCCAGTGCCGCGCTCTGGCGGGCTACTTCCGGCATGGCGACCGCCTGGCGCACAGTGGTTTTATCCAGGTCATCCGCCGGACCCACGACACTGAAACTGAGGCTGTCGAAACGGAGCTCATCGCCACGACGCACGCGGGACTCGGTGATTCGCTGATTGTTCAGAAAGGTGCCATTTGCGGACCCAAGATCCACCACAAACAACAACCCTTCACGCACTTCAAGACGCGCATGGCGCCGGGAGAGATGCGACATGGCAAAGGTGAGATCGCATTCGTCCGAGCGCCCAACCACGCTGGTTTCCCGCACCGGGAACACGCGCCCCACAATGGCGGGATGGTTTGCGCGCAGCGCCCAAGACACATTGGCTGCATTGCCGGCAGTTTTCATGCGGGTAATTTTCGGGTCGACCACCGCAAGATTGCTGCTGCCCAGCTGAATCCGGTCGTTACGGCGCAGTGCGCAGCTGCCCTCGACCTGTTTGCCATTGATTGCAATCTGGCCACCGCCAGACAGGTTGCGCAGCGCCAGCTCCTCGCCATCCACCAGAATCTCGGCATGCAGCTTTGCCACAGACGGGTCGGCCAGTGTCAGGTCGCACTGACTACCCCGCCCGATGGTGACCTTGGGTGCCACCAGCCACACGCTTTGGCTGGCATCTTTCACGTCACACAATTTCAACATGGTTTGGGCTTCCTTGAAGGCGCCAAAAGGCGTACAATTTTTAACCAATCATATTGATCGACATGGGCGCCTCTCGTCGTACCGGAGGCCGTTACATCGGTAGCGCCAAGTGTCGATGCACCGAATCTCCGCCAGCCGTCGGCCCTTGGCGGAGAATTTTCACGTTCAGAGTGTCTGAAAACATCGCTGGCAGTTTATCACGGCCAATTTCATTGGCCTGTGATTCCGTTTGCAGCTTACAATGCCCTCAGGCTCTAGTATGGAAGCGCCATTTACCTCGAGAAAAGTCCCAAGCCCACGGAATTCGGGCGTGGGGATAGAGGCAAACAGTATGTTTGGCGCTTTCGACAATAACGACAGGTAACAGGTAGTTGCATACCAGTGAGTGAAGCCAACCTACGGGAACACCCAAGTGGTGTGAGCCAACCCGCCGTCCGCGCAACGACGCGCAGTGCGGGAGCCACCCACACCGGATACCGCCGTGAACAGAACGAGGATGCGTTCTGGGGTGACGAGACCCGCGGAGTCTGGGTCGTGGCCGATGGCCTCGGTGGCCACCAGGCCGGAGAGATTGCCAGCCAGACCGTTGTCGAAGAAATTCAACGCTCCTCCGCCACCGACCGCCATTACGAACAAGCCCTTCGCCGCGCTCACGCCCTGCTCGCCGGCGATGAAAGCAGCAGTGCCGCCATGGGCACCACGGCGGTCGTAGTGGCAGAAGATGGCCCCTATTTTCATATTTACTGGGTTGGTGACAGCCGCGCCTATCTGTGGACACCCCCGGAAAAGACTGCCGCCGATTCCGAATCCCCCGACACTGCATTCCCGCACGGTACGCTGAAACAGCTCACCGTGGACCACTCCTACGTTCAAATGCTGGTGGACTCCGGGGCCATTAATCAGGAAGAAGCGGCAAACCACCCGAACCGACATGTCATCACTCGCTGCATTGGCGGCTCGGCCAATCCCAGCCTGGAAATCGACCGCGCGTCATTTTCCTGGGGTAACGGCCAGAAATTGCTGCTGTGCAGCGATGGTTTGAGCAATGACGTTAGCACCTCAGAGATCTGCCAGGTACTGACGGAAAATGCGAACAACCAGCGCGCCAGTGAATTGCTGATCGCTGCTGCACTGGACGCTGGCGGCCGCGATAACATTACCGTGCAGGTAATCAGCGCCCCCCCAAATGAAGCCTCGGGCAAGCCCGGTGAAAATGCGTACAGCGTTGACAAAAATGGTCAGCCCGCGTCAAAAAACCGGAACTCCCGCACATCCGAGCAGCCACCTGTGTCCCGCAAATTTCGTTCCGCACGGGGCAAACTGATCCGAAGAATCGCTACACTTGCGATAATTTTTTCGGCAAGTGTTTACGCGGCCTGGCAGCTGCTGAACGGATAAAAAGGAACGGGCTCGAATGGAAGTAGTCAGCAGCGGCGTCGCTTCGCTGGAAATTCCCGGCTACCAGATCCTGAAGAAAATCAATCAGGGTGGCATGTCTACCGTGTACCTGGCCACCCAGCGCAGTATGGGGCGTCAAGTGGCCCTCAAGGTGATGTCGCCGGTGCTCAATGCGGATCCGATTTTCAGCGAGCGGTTTCAGCGCGAAGCCAATATCGTCGGCCAGCTCTCCCACCCCAACATCGTCGCCATTCACGATATCGGCCGTTACCGCAGCCTCAACTACATCGCCATGGACTACCTTCCCGGTGGATCTGTGGCAGATGCACTCACCAAAGGCGCTATCGAGCCTCTGGAAGCGCTGCATATTACCCGCCAGATTGCCATGGCGCTGGATCACGCCAGTAACAAAGGCTATGTCCACCGGGATCTGAAACCGGAAAATATCCTGTTCCGCGAAGACGGCTCGGCGGTGCTCACCGATTTTGGTGTAGCGCGAGCAGTGGCGCGCACCACGCGCATGACCAACACCGGTATGGTTGTGGGCACACCGCACTATATGAGCCCTGAGCAAGCGCGCGGTGCTGCAGTGGATGGGCGCGCGGATCTCTACAGCCTCGGCGTGGTGTTTTACGAGATGTTGACCAGCGCGGTGCCCTACCAGGCAGAAGAGGCGGTGGCCATCGCAATCAAGCATCTGACCGACCCCATCCCGCGCCTGCCGGCACGTCACTCACTGTATCAGGGACTCATCGACCGGTTCCTGGCCAAAGACCCTGAACAACGTTTTCAGCGTGGCCTGGATGTTGTCGACACGATCGATCAGCTGCTGGCCGCCCTGGATGGTAAAACACCGGCGCCAAACACCAAGCTGAATAACACCTCCGTCCGAGTGTCCAGCCTGCTGCGCGCATTGGTCATGACGCTGTACGGCACCCTGTCCGATCGTATTTCCGCGGCCTGGGCGCGCTTGCGCGACAAGCCCTTGCACCAGCAGAATCCGCGCTCGGAACAGCAAACCATCATGCGCCTTCAGCAGGTTATGCAACAAACGGCGCCGGTGAAAAAACGCTCCTGGCTGTACGCTGGGATGCTGGGAGTGAGCTTTACCCTTGCGTGGGTGCTGTTCAGCCTGTTCAGCAATAAGTTCCAGTGGCAGACAGAGTCCGGACTGGTAAACAACGCGATGGACATGACATCGCAAATCCTGCTGCCAACAACCAGCGACACTCCGGCCGTCCCGGATAGCACTGCGAATACCCTACCCGGCCCGGTCCAGGTTGAAAGTGCAACCGGGCCAGTATCGATGGCCAATCAGGTACGCCCTATTCTCAGAGAGGCCAGCACCTCCGAGGCTGAAGCAAAACCAGTAGATGACGTTGCACAAACGGATAGTGACAGCGCAACGGATAAAGTTGCGAGCGACGCTGGCGCGAGTAAGGAGAGCGCCACCGTACCGGCAGTCACAGGCGGAGAAAATCCGGCAGCGCCAGAAGAAACCGTACCCAGCTTCGCACTGATGGTTTCCGCCAAACCGGAAGACGCACGTATCCGCATTATGAATATTGTGCCGCGATATTCCCCGGGCATCGCCCTGGAACCGGGCCGCTACGATATAGAAGTCAGCAAGCCCGGCTACAGCACGGTGCGACGCTGGATTGAAATCAGCACCGCCGACGTTAACCTGGCGGTGCAACTTGAACGCAAGTTTTTCCCCGGCAGGTCATTCCAGTCTCCCTTGAAAGATGGCGGCACAGGGCCGGAAATGGTGGTCGTGTCCCCGGGCACATTCACCATGGGAAACAACGCGCGCCCGTTCACCAGCCCGGAGCATAAAATTACCATCCGCCGCCCCTATGCGATTGGCGCCCACGAGATCACATTCAACGATTACGATCGCTACGCCAAAGCGAGCGGCCAGGGCCTGCCAGGGGATCAGGGCTGGGGGCGCGGCACACGACCGGTTATCAATGTCAGCTGGCAGGAAGCGAAAGACTACGCGAAATGGTTGAGTGCTCAGAGCGGCCAGAAATATCGCCTGGCGAGTGAAGCGGAATGGGAGTATGCGGCGCGAGCCAGCAGCCAAACCCCTTTCTGGTGGGGTGATGGTAGTGCCCGAGGCAAAGCAAACTGCCGCCGAGGTTGTGCCAGTGAATTCAACTCACTGTTTTCCATTTCCAGCGCGCCGGTGGGCAACTACAAAGCGAACAGTTTCGGGCTCTACGATACCGCGGGGAATGCGGGGGAATGGGTGCAGGACTGCTTCCTCGGTGATTTCACCAACCACCGCAGCGATGCTCGCCCGGTACAGCTGAAAAATTGCGACCTGCGGGTAGTACGCGGCGGCTCCATGCGTGAACCGCTGCGCAATATCAGCTCCGATTACCGTACCGGCCTCAATGAGCAGGCCCGCTCCAAAGAAGTTGGTTTCCGGCTGGTAATGGAGCTATAGCCAGGCTGGATGATCTCAGCGCGCACGAACTTCCCAAACATTGTGAATCTTCGGGTTGCGCTGAAAATCTTTATCCAGCAGCGTTGCCGACAAGTTTTCCACGGCAAACTCACTTTGTAATTCCCCGTCGAATTTGAAGCTGCGCAGGTTGTTCGAAAACAGCAACACTCCGGCCTTACTCAAGAGCGCCATACACTGTCGAATCAACTCCGGGTGGTCCCGTTGGATATCCAAAACCCCCTGCATTTTCGCCGAATTTGAGAAGGTTGGCGGGTCGAGGAAAATGACATCGTAGTGCCCTCGCCGATTATCCTGTGCCGCCTTCAACCACTGCAGGCAGTCTGCCTCGACCAATTGGTGGCGATAAGGGTCCATGCTATTCTCACGGAAATTACGCTGCCCCCACGCCTGGTAGGTTTTTGACAGGTCGACACTGGTGCTTTCGCTGCAACCACCCATTGCCGCCTGCACCGTGGCTGTCGCCGTGTAGCAAAACAGATTCAGTAGCCGCTTGCCTTTTGCAAGTTTGCGCAAGTATTGCCGTACCGGGCGGTGATCCAGAAACAAACCGGTATCCAGATAATCCCACAGATTGATTTCCAGCTTCGCCCCATACTCTTCGGCCCAGAAAGTACGCGGCAAGTCTCCGGACGTCTGATCGCTGCGTTTCTGGCTGCCGAACTTCTGACCAGACTGTTTTTGATACTGGCTACCACTGTCTTTATGACTGTGGCGGCGGCGCTCTTTGATAGAGATATTGCGCGGTGCCAGCTCCAGCACGTGCCGGGTAGCGCGCACCAGATCCATCAGGCGACCACGCGCTTTCTGCTCGGGAATATTTGCCGGGGCGCGGTACTCCTGAACATGCGCGAAGCGCTCGCCCTCGAGGGAGTGATAAATATCAATGGCCGCGGAATACTCGGGCAAATCCGCATCGTACAGGCGATAACAGGAAATGCCGCTTCGCTGGGCCCACTTGCCGGTCGTGCGCAGATTTTTCTGCAAGCGGTTGGCCACCATCTGGGCCTCTTCCGACAGGCGTGGCGCGCTGCTGTCACCGCCCTTTTCTGCGGACTGGCCGTGAATTTCAAATAGAAGAAGTTGGCTGGGAATCGCGCCATTAAACAGCTTGTACTGTTTATGTGAACGCAGCCCGGTGGAATGGCACAGCTCCGGATTACCGGTAAAGATGCCTGCCTTCCATCCGGAAAATTCCTGTTTCAATTGCTGGCCGAGCTCTGCGTAAGTTTCACGCAGGGCTTCCTGTTCACCCAGGCGCTCACCATAGGGCGGATTGACGATCACCAGGCCGGGCTGCACTTCGCGATGGCTGGGCACCTTGAAGGCGGCAACAGGACGGCAGCTCACTCGTACATGTTTATCCAAACCTGCGCGGGCAATATTGGATTCAGCCGCGAACAACACCTTGGCATCCGCATCGTAACCGCGAATTTCCGGCAGGGGGTTTGCCAGCCCTTCGGCGCGGCGCTGCAGTGCCTCTTCTCGTAGAGTCAGCCAGATATCACTCTGATGATTGAGCCAACGCTCGAAACCAAACTCTTCCCGTAAAAGACCCGGCGCCACATCCGCAGCCATCAGGGCCGCTTCCACCAGGAAAGTACCGGAACCGCACATGGGGTCCAGCAGTGCCCCGCCCTCCTCGGCAATCTTCGGCCAGCCCGCACGCATCAGCAGTGCAGCGGCGAGGTTTTCTTTCAGCGGTGCCGCACCGATATGGGTGCGGTAACCGCGGCGATGCAAACTGTCGCCACTGAGATCGATCGCGATCTCCAGCACATCGCGATGTAAGCGCAGCATGACTGAAAGGTCCGGGTCCCGTTTGTCCACGTCCGGGCGCGCACCGGTGACCTTGCGCAGGCGGTCGACGATCGCATCTTTGGCTTTTTGCCCACCAAACTGACTGTTGCGAATCTCACGGTTGGTACCGGAAAACTGCACCCAGAGCACACCTGTCGGGCTGATATGTTCCTCCCAGGGCACATCTGCCACTGCACGGTACAACGCCTCGGCATCCTCGATACGGGACTGCCCCAGATTCAGTAGTACCCGGTTGGCAATGCGGCTCCACAAATTGACCCGGTAGGCCATCATCAGGTCACCGGTAAAGCGAACCGCCGCAGGCTGCTCCCGCTCGACCTCTGCGCCCAGCTGGCGCAGCTCCTCGGCGAGCACATTTTCCAGGCCTTTCGGGCAGGTGGCGGTAAATTGGAACTTCTCAGTCAAGGGTTCAACCTCACAGGGCGGCAACGATCACGGGATCGCCGCCGCGTGGCATTTTGGCAAATACTGGCCGGCCATTTTGGCCAACCGATACTCTGGTGGCGCAAGCATACCGCAAACCGGGATTCTGTTCTGCCCGGTCCGCGCCGGGCTGCAACAACTTTTCAGCGCCTAGACGGATTACGCCTAAACACCCGGTTTTCAGAAAAAACCGTTCATTCCCGGTGGCGCGTGAATTTGGTTAACTGCAACTCTTCTCACCGGCCGAGCTCCACAATAAGCTGGAAAACGCGCAGGGGGAAAATTGGGTGAAGCCGGTGCAGCAGTTTTGTCGCCCGGCACAAAAACCAGAAAGAGGTATCACATCTATGAAACGTCAAAAACGTAATCCCAACGATAGAGCTTTCCACAAAGGTTACGTTGCTGCCGTACAGGGCAGAAATCACGACAGCTGCCCCCACGAGAACGGATCTTTGCACCAGGAGTGGGTGAACGGCTGGCGACAGGGGCGAGAGGATATCTGGAGTGGCTTCGGGCGCGCGGCCCAGGCCCAGCGCATGGAGAGTATGTAACAGCCGAAACATGAAGACAGGACTGTTCCGCAGCCATCTTCTACACTGAAAATTGAACGGTTTTACTCAATGTAACGCATACGTTTGTCACGTGCTTGTTTCGTTATTGAGTAAGAAAATCCCGAGCCGATCCCATACGTATTGGCCCGGGATTTTTTTTGGTTTCCAGTCGACCCTAAAGCCAGGTGCGGGCTACTCGCCCCGCTCCATCACCCGCGCTTTGTGCAACTCGGCAATGCCTGCCGCTGCTTCGCGAATGACCTCCGGCCCGCGGTAGATAAACCCCGAGTAAATCTGCACCGCCGTAGCACCGGCGCGGATTTTTTCCGCGGCGGACTCACCGTCAAAAATTCCCCCCACGCCAATAATCGGAATACTGCCGTCGAGTGCCGCCGACAATTTACGAATGACCTCTGTCGATCGCTCGGTCAGCGGCCGACCACTCAAACCGCCCTGCTCACTGCCATATTCCAGACTCTCAACCGAGGATTTGTCGATGGTGGTATTGGTGGCGATGACACCATCGATCTCGTGATCCCGGAGCGTTTTCGCCACCTGGGCAATGGCGTCATCGTCCATATCCGGCGCAATTTTGACTGCCAGTGGCACGTAACGATCGTGTTCAGTGGCCAACTGTGCCTGCTTCTCTTTGAGCGCATTCAACAGCTGACTGAGACTATCGCCAAACTGCAGATCTCTCAGTCCCTTGGTGTTCGGGGAAGAAACATTCGCTGTAATGTAGTCCGCGTGGGCGTACACTTTTTCCATGCAGATACAGTAATCATCCGCGGCCTTTTCCACCGGGGTATCAAAATTTTTGCCTACATTGATGCCCAGAACGCCAGAATAGCGACGGCGTTTTACCCGCTCCAGCAGATAATCAACACCTTCATTGTTAAAGCCCATGCGATTGATGATCGCCTCCGCTTCAGGCAGGCGGAACAGACGCGGATGCGGGTTGCCGGGCTGCGGGCGCGGGGTGACGGTGCCCACCTCAACAAACCCGAACCCCAGGGCACCGAGTCCATTGAATGCCTGGGCATTTTTGTCCAGTCCTGCCGCAAGCCCAACCGGGTTGGGTAGGGTCAAGCCCATCAACTCTACCGGATCGTCGGGGACCGGCTTGCTGAACAGCGACATCAGCCCCAGACGCTCTGCCGCACCGATGGCATCCATCGACAGGTGGTGCGAGCGCTCGGGATCAAGAGCAAACAGGGCTTTGCGTAAGTGCTGGTACATGGGCTTCCTGGCAAATGTTTACAGAATTTTGAACGGCGTAGATACGATAAAGCCCCACCCGGATGGTATCCGGGTGGGGCGCGGGTATTGTACGAAAAAGCGGGCCGAACGAAAAACCGGGCCCGCCAGACCGCTCGGGCTGATACCTAGTCCGCCAGCAGGGATTCCTGGTCGGCGGTGGCATTGGCGAGATACATCAACTCCCGCAGGGCAACAGTAAACATGGCAAAGTCTCCCTGAATAGAGGACTTCAGCTCCTTCATCAGGCTTTCCCAGCGCTGTATCGGCTGCGCCATAACGGAGACCCAGTGATCCACTGCGCTGTCCACGTCGAGACCGTCGTCCCCTGCCAGTCGCAAAATATGCGTGGCGAGGCGAGCGAGCTGGCTGTCCAGGTCGTCCATGCTGGTTTCGCGGGCCTGGGACTGCCAGAACGTTTCCGACGGCAAGTCGATGATCTGATTCCCGAACCAGTACAGTCCCAGCCTGTCGGCCAGTGCAAAGTAAGTCTTGGCGACCTCTTCTACTGGACGATCGCTACGTGCCGCGGTGTGGGATATGCCGAGTGCCGAGAACAGGTAGGTCGGCGATGCCGCCAACAGCGCGAGATCTTCCGGCACGTTCGCAGCCATCAACTGCTCGTGGCGGGACTGCCACTCACGCAGGGGCTCACCGCTCAGTACTTCGGGCAACGCCCGGATCACGCGCCGCACCGGTTCCTGATACAGCGCATTCTCCTTCGCCGGATCCAGTTCGCCACGACGATTGCGCACGAACCAGCGCGTGGCCCGGCGTACTCGACCAATCATGGAGCTCATCAGCTGCAACTGCATTTCGGCGGGCACCTGATAATCCAGCAGGGCCACACCGTCCTGGAATTGCGGCATCAGATACACATCCCGCGCGCTGATATAGGCAGCGGCAATGGTGTCGATATCCGCACCGGTAGCGCCACTGATGCGATGAAAGAAAGTGATCCCCATGCTGTTGACCATTTCATTGGCCACCTGGGTGGACACAATTTCCCGTCGCAGCTGGTGGTCGTAGACCAGGCCTTTATATCGTGCCACCAAGGCGGGCGGGAACGCGGACTCCACGGCCGCCTGCACATAGTCGTCGTCGATGATGTGCGCACCCAGCAGCTCTTCTTTCAGTTTCACCTTGACGTATGAAATCAGGACCGAGAGCTCTGGTCGTGTCAGGTACTGGCCTTTGCTCTGGCGCTCGTTCAGAGTCTCATTGTCCGGGATGAATTCCAGCTGGCGACGCAGGCGCCCTTCGCTTTCCAGAGCGTTGATCACGCGGCGGAACTCGTCAAAGCGATCGCCCACCTGGTAGGCGGCCACACTGAGCGCGCTGGTCTGGTCGTAGTTGTTGGTGAGAACCAGCTCGGCAACGGATTCGGTCATTTCCTCCAGCAGCTGATTGCGCTGCTTCTCGGTCAAATCCCCATTGGCAACCACCTTGTCCAGCAGGATCTTGATGTTCACCTCGTGGTCAGAGCAGTCCACGCCGCCGGCGTTGTCGATGAAGTCGGTATTGCAGCGCCCGCCTTTCAACGAGAACTCGATACGACCGCGCTGGGTCATACCGAGATTGCCACCCTCACCGAATACCTTGCAGCGCAGATCACTGCCGTTAACCCGGAGGTTATCGTTGGACTTGTCACCCACCTGAGCATGGCTTTCCGCGCTGCCTTTCACATAGGTACCGATGCCGCCATTCCAGATCAGATCCACCGGCGATTTCAGCATCGCACTGATCAGTTCGTTTGGCGTCAGCTGGTCTGCTTCAATGCCAAACGCCTGCTTCATTTCCGGGCTGATTTTCACCGACTTGGCACGGCGCTCGAATATCCCGCCACCTTTGGAGATCAGGCTCAGGTTGTAATCCGCCCAGCTGGAGCGCGGCAGCTCAAACAGTCGCTTGCGCTCGTGGTAGCTGCTGGAGGCGTCCGGGTTTGGGTCGACAAAAATATGCAAATGGTTGAAGGCACCTTGCAGGCAGATGTGCTCAGACAACAGCATACCGTTACCGAACACATCGCCGCCCATATCGCCAATGCCGATCACCGAGAAGTTCTCGGTCTGCACATTGATACCCATCTCGCGGAAATGACGCTGCACTGAGACCCAGGCACCGCGCGCGGTAATACCCATTTTCTTGTGGTCATAGCCATTACTGCCGCCGGACGCAAACGCATCTCCCAGCCAGAAATCGTATTCCGCGGCGATACCATTGGCGATATCCGAGAAGGTCGCTGTGCCCTTGTCCGCGGCTACAACCAGATAGGGATCGTCTTCGTCGCGACGGATCACCCGTTCCGGTGGAATCACTTCGCCATCTTTCAGGTTGTCGGTGACATCAAGCAAGGCGCGGATAAAGGTCTTGTAGCACTGAATTCCGGATTCGATAAAGGCTTCCCGGCTGTTGTCCGCCGGCGGCTTGCGCACGACAAAACCACCCTTGGCGCCACTGGGAACGATCACCGCATTTTTCACGTTCTGCGCTTTTACCAGACCCAGTACTTCGGTACGGAAGTCTTCCAGACGGTCGGACCAGCGCAGGCCACCGCGCGCCACCTTGCCACCACGCAGGTGCACGCCTTCCACCTGGGGCGAATAGACGAAAATCTCGAACAGAGGACGCGGCTCGGGGATATTCGGGATATCCCGCGGGCTGAATTTGATGGAGATGTAGTCCTTTGGCTGATCGTTCTCATCCAGCTGGAAAAAGTTGGTGCGCAAGGTTGCACGAATCAGGTCCAGATAGCGACGGATCACCTGGTCCTCATTCAGGTTGTCGACGGCGTCGAGACCGTCGTGAATCTTGCTGATCAGGCGCTCTACCCGCGCCTTGTCCTGGCGGTCGGCAGAGTTGATGCGCGGGTCAAACATAGCGCGGAACAAAGCCACCAGATTGCGGGTAATCTCCACATGGTTCGCCAGGGTCGCCGCAATATAAGACTGGCTGGCGCTGAACTTGGTCTGCTTCAGGTAGCGGGCATAGGCGCGCAGCATGGTGACTTCACGCCAGTTCAGGCGCGCAGCCAGTACCAGGCGATTAAAGGAATCGCTTTCCGCAACCCCGTCCCAGATCGCCGCGAAAGCATCCTGAAACAGGGAGCGGGACGCCTGGGCGTCAATCCGGGTGGGCAGACCGAACTCCAGGTGGAATTCGTGCATCCACACGTCCTGCTTGCCGCGCGGGCGAATGGTGTACGGGTATTCCCCCATCACGCGCAGCCCCAGGTTTTCCAATACCGGAATCACATCGGACAGAGTCAGACCAGCGCCAACATTAAACACTTTGAAGCGAAGGCTGCCGGGCTCAGCCCCTACCGGCTGGTAGAAGCTCATGGCCACGCGGTTGTCGTCACTCAGCTCCTGAATCGAGGTAACGTCCTGCACCGCGATACGCGGCTCAAAATCTTCGCGGTAACCGGCGGGAAATGCCTGGCCGTAACTGCCAATCAGGCGACTGCCCTCTTCTTCCCCGTGGGTTTCAATCAGGGATCTATGGAATACGTCTTCCCAGCTGCGGGTAATATCCACGATTTGCGCCTCCAGTCGCGCTACATCAAATTCCACGGGTTCATTGGGGTCAACCCGGAATACCAGGTGTACCCGGGCGAGGATCGATTCTGAAAAATAGGTAGTGAAGTCGGAATCCAGGGCGTGTATCGCGCGGGCGATACGGTCGCTGATTTTCTCCCGCACCTCACTGTTGAACTGGTCCCGCGGTACGTACACCATGGCCGACACAAACTTGCCAAATGGATCCTTGCGCATAAACAGCCGCAAGCGTGCTCGCTCGTTCATGGCCAGTACGCCATGGGTGGTGTCGAAAAGTTCACGGGTGCTGCTCTGGAAGAGCTCGTCCCGGGGGAAGGTATCCAGAATACGCTTCAGTGCCTTGCCATCATGACTGGTGGGCGAAAGGCCGCTCTGCTCGATGACCGAAGCCAGTTTGCGGCGTATGATCGGGATTTTGGACGGGCTTTCGGTGTACACCGGCGAGGTGTAGAGGCCCATAAACGCCGACTCACCAATTACCTCGCCCTTGTCGTCGTAGCGCTTGATGCTGACGTAATCCGAATAGGCCGCCCGGTGCACCCGGGACTTCACCGAGGATTTGGCGAAGGTGAGGAAGTTGGGGCCCTGGTAGAAACGCTGCTTGCCCTCATTAAACGCATACTCGGGGGTCGGCTGTGCACTCTCCTCCAGCTTTTTGAAGATCCCCAGGCGGCGATTTTCCACCTCGTGCAGGACTTTCTTGTCGCCCTGCTGGGAGAATTCGTATTCGCGATAACCGAGGAATGTGAAGTTGCCGTCACGCATCCACTGCAGGAAGGCGCTGGCCTCTTCCAGGTTGGTATCGTTATCGGCAATACCCGCCTGCAGCTGATCCTCCATGGCTGCGCAGGTGTCGAGCATGGGAACGTAGTCGTCCACCACCAGTTCGACATCTCCGAGCACGTCTTTCAGTGCCCGCGCCATATCCGAGGCGTGAGAAGCGGAAGTGTCTAAATTGATTTCCAGGTAGATCAGCGCTTCGCTGGTAATGCGCGGGTCGTCCTGGCGGCTGTCACTCTGTCGATGTGTGGCAGATATCAAGTGCTGAAGACGCCCGCTGTCGTCACGCTGCAGCTGCATCACAGTACTTTTAATGGAATGGATTACCGTATTGCGACGGTTGATCTCCATACGCACGGAATCAACCAGGAAAGGCATATCCCGTTGCAGTACACAAACCACGGTATGGGAGCACTCCCAGCCGTGCTCTTCCAGGCGAGGGTTGTACACCCGCACTTTGGGCTCAGCGGCGCTGCGCTGCTGAATGAAGTCCCAACAGGTGTAAATACACCCGTAGACATCCACCAATCGCCTGCCCGCCAAATCCTCCAGCGGGTATTGGTTCAAAAATTGCTCAGCAAAGGCCACCACCGGCCCCGCCTTGTCCCCCAGCTTATCGCGAATGACACTGCTGACCTGCTCCAGCAGCTCTTCCCGGCTATCGGTAATGACCGTCGCCATATTCACGTACATCCTCCCATTCCGGTGCGATCGCCATCACACCCGGCTGATTTGTCTGAGCGGCACCTCCGGGTGCCTGGCTCTGCCCGCCTGATCACACCTGTCGCGCACTTCACCCTTACAAGCGCCAATTCACTGCCACGCGCTTACAAGGTAGAACAAAACGACAGAATAATTGTCTACTCTTCCGCCTTTGATTGCGGGTAATCCCTGCGGCATTTGCCTCTCAGCCAACTGCCGCTAAAATCGACCTGCCCGCAGACTTCGGACAAGTGGCTATATATAAGAGGGCACCTCAAAAAGCATAGATAGCCACCGCTCCGCGGCAGCGTATTGAAACAGGAAATCGGCAAAAGAAGTGACGATATGGACACACGCCAGCAGATAAAAATTCTGGGTGATTGGCTGGAGCAGCAGATTATTGGCCAGGAGACTTTGGTCAATCGGATTCTCATAGGATTGTTGGCCGATGGGCACCTTCTGGTTGAGGGTGCGCCGGGCTTGGCCAAGACAAAAGCGATCAAAACCCTGGCAGATGCCATCGAGGGCGACTTTCATCGGGTGCAGTTCACCCCGGACCTGTTGCCGTCGGATATCACCGGCACGGACATCTACCGCCCGGAAACCGGTGAATTCCATTTCCAGCCAGGACCCGTGTTTCATAACCTGATCCTTGCGGACGAAATCAACCGGGCGCCGGCCAAGGTACAGTCGGCGCTGCTGGAAGCCATGGCAGAACGGCAGATCAGTGTGGGACGCAAAACCTATTCCCTGCCGGAGCTGTTCCTGGTGATGGCCACCCAGAACCCCATCGAGCAGGAGGGAACCTACCCCCTGCCGGAGGCGCAGCTCGACCGCTTCCTGATGCAGGTCAATCTCAGCTACCCGAATGCGGAAGCAGAAACCAAGATTCTGAAACTGGCCCGCGCGGAAGCCAGCCACGGTGAAGGCAAGCCGGAAAATATCATCAGCCAAGAAACCCTGTTCGCCGCACGCCGGGAGATACTCGACCTGACCATGGTCGAGGCCGTGGAAACCTATATCGTGCAGCTGGTCATCGCCACGCGCGAGCCCCAGCGCTACGACAGTGAACTCGCCAGTTGGCTCGATTTCGGCGCCAGCCCCCGGGCCACCATCGCACTGGACCGCTGCGCCCGCGCTTATGCCTGGCTTTCCGGGCGCGATTACGTCACCCCGGACGATGTCATGGCAATTGCCCCGGATGTACTGCGCCACCGCCTGCTACTGAGCTTCGAAGCCGAGGCTGCCGGCGCCAACGCCGACCGTGTCATCCGTCGCCTGCTGCAACTGGTCCCAGCGATTTAGGCGTAAACATCGTCATGCCGGACCTGATCCGGCATCCAGTGAACGCGGGGTTCGAGCGCAATTCGTGCCCGCTGAAAGAACAAACCCGCTGGATCCCGGGTCAAGCCCGGGATGACGAAAATGCAGCGTCATGCCGGACCTGATCCGACATTCAGAAGAAACAGGGGCAAATGCCAACACACCCAATGAAAGAAGCAAACAGGAACCCAAGTGGTTGAAGCACTGAACCACAACGAGCTTGAACTGAAAGGCGCCTACCCCGAGGTGGCACCGCTGGTGCGTCTGCGCCATATCGCCCGGCAGTTGCGCCTGTTCAAGCCCCGGGTCAACCGCAGCGACCAGGCGGGCAACCTGCTTACCCGCTACCGCGGGCGCGGCATGAACTTCGAAGAAGTTCGCTACTACCAGCCGGGTGACGACGTCCGCTCCATCGACTGGCGGGTAACCGCACGCACGGGGAAAACGCATACCAAACTGTTTCAGGAGGAACGCGAGCGCCCGGTGGTAATTTTGCTGGACCTGCGCTCGCCCATGTTCTTTGGCAGTCAGAATGCATTCAAATCTGTGGCGGCCTGCAGCATCGCTGCCGCCCTTAGCTGGGCGGGTCTACAGCACGGCGACCGCATCGGCGCACTGATATTCGACGACAACGACGTCAACACAGTGCGCCCGCGGCGCAGCCACCACGCAGTGCTCGCAGCCATTCACGGAATGGTCGAATCGGCGACCGCACTGAGCAGCCCAATCCCCGCCAATGGTTCCCAGGCATTATCCACGCTGTTAGAAGAAGCTCGCCGAGTTGCCCGTCCGGGCAGCGCCGTATTCCTGATCAGCGACTGCCACGATCTCGACCAAAATTGTGAGCAGGCCCTGTACTCACTCACCCGACATGCGGACCTCCAGGTACTGCGGGTAACCGATCCGTTGGAACAGGAGCTTCCGCAACAGGCCGTCACCATCAGCGATGGTCAGCAGCGCACCTTTTTAGGAAAGGGAAACCAGGGGTTACGCCAGTTTTTCGCCCGTCACCAGCAAGAGGTTCGGGAAAACGCCGCGCAACTGTGTCGCCGGCTGCGCCTGCCACTGCTGGACTTTGATAATACCCGGCCGGTCGTACCGCGCTTGCTCGCCACCTATGGCGACCGACAACCCTCCCCGGGCCGGAGGCACGCGTGAGATCGGCGGGATCCTTGGTCAAACAGGCCGCACCACCCCAGCAGCCGCAACTGACACCAGAGATGCAGCAGTTGCTGGAACAGCTCAAGGATATTCACGAGCCAGCCCCTATTGGCTGGTGGCCACTGGCCCCGGGCTGGTGGATACTCGCGGGCACATTAACCGCCCTGGTATTTGCCGCTGTCTGGCTGTTTTTTTATTGGCGCCGCCAGCGTCAGAAAAAGCAGTACCGAATTGAAGGTGTTCGCCTGTTAAAAGATCTCGATTTGCAGCAGCCTCGCGCTGTCGAGGCGATCAACGTTTTGCTCAAGCGTGTGGCGGTGGTCACCTTTGGTCGCGCCCGATGCAGTCCACTTACCGGCGAGCAATGGATTCGCTTTTTGCAGTCCACCGCCGACACTTCGATGCCGGAAGCCGCGCGCCGAGCCATTCTGGAGAGCCTGTACAGCGCGAAAGACCCCGATGCTCACAGCCTGAATACACTGCGTACATACGCCGAGGAGTGGATGCACAATCACCAGCGGCAAGAGAACCTGGGAAAACCGAACGATTCGCATAAGAACCCCGAGGTCGAGCATGTTTGAGTTCGGACTGCCCTGGGCATTTCTGCTACTGCCGCTGCCTCTCCTTGCCCGCAAGCTGCTGCCCAAAAGTGAACCACTGAGCAGCGCCCTTAAAGTGCCTTATTACCAGCAGTTGCCCGAAAAAAATGGCGGCGCCGCGGGTAACCGCTGGAACCTGTTGATGCTCTGGCTACTCTGGGTATTGCTGCTTTGTGCCGCCGCCCGCCCCCAGTGGTATGGAGAGCCCATTACCCAGACCACCAGCGCCCGCGATTTGCTGATCGCCGTGGACATATCCGGAAGCATGGAAACCCCGGACATGATTCTGAACAGTAATCCTGCCATGCGTATTACCGCGGTAAAAAATGTGGTGGGGGATTTTGTACTGCGCCGCAAGGGCGATCGACTCGGCCTGGTGCTTTTCGGGACCCGCGCCTATTTGCAGGCACCACTGACTTTCGATCGGCAAACCGTCGATACCCTGCTCAATGAAGCGCAGATCGGCTTTGCCGGTCAGGGAACCGCGATTGGCGACGCTATCGGTCTCTCTGTAAAGCGCCTTACCCAACGGCCAGCAGATCAGCGCGTACTGATTTTGCTGACCGACGGCGCCAACACCGCCGGTGAAGTCGCCCCACTGAAAGCCGCCGAGCTGGCCAAACAGGCCGGCGTGCGCGTATATACCATCGGCGTCGGTGCCGACGAAATGGTGCAGCCGGGGCTGCTCGGTTCCCGCTTTGGCGCGCGCCGGGTTAATCCGTCCCGGGATCTCGACAGCGACACCCTGCAGGCCATTGCCGACGAGACCGGCGGTAAGTATTTCCGCGCACACAACCCCCAGGAACTGGTGCAGATTTACCAGGAACTCGATCGACTGGAACCCGTGGAACAGGAAGCGGAAACCTACCGCCCACTGAAGTCCCTGTATGTCTGGCCACTGGGTATCGCGCTATTGCTTTCCCTCCTCTGGGCCGCCCTGCCCCTGATTGCATCTGGAGTGTCAGAGCTGCAACTGCGCAATAGCAGAAACGGCGACAAGCAGAACGGGGGCCAGCCCGCGTGAACTTCCTCGCCGACCTCCATCAGTTCCATTTCCTGCGGCCGGGCACCCTTCTGCTGATCCTGCCCGCGGCACTGCTTTGCTGGGCGCTGGCTCGCACGGTGTTTGCCAGTGGCCGGCTGCAAAAAATCATCGACCCCGACCTCCTCCCGCATCTGCTGCTGAAAGGTGGTGAAAAACGTCCCTGGTTATTTACACTGATCTTCGCACTGCTAACCTGCGCTATTGTGGCCCTCGCCGGGCCGGCCTGGCGCAAGTTGCCGACACCGGTGTACAGCAATCAGGACGCAGTAGTTATTCTGCTGGACCTGTCACCGTCCATGATGGCCACGGACCTGTCACCCAACCGGTTGACCCGAGCACGCCTGAAAATCCTCGATATTCTCAATCAGCGTAAAGACGGGCTGACGGCACTGGTAGCCTATGCGGGAGAAGCCCATATCGTCACGCCGCTTACCGATGACACGGCCACGATCGCCAACCTGGTACCTTCCCTGTCACCAAGGATCATGCCAGTTCCGGGCAGCAATATTGAAATGGCCGTACAGGAAGGTTTGCGACTATTGAAAGACGGTGCCGGTGGTCAGGGGCGCTTGCTCGCCGTTACCGACGGTATTGCGAAAGCTGCCGTGGGGACCATCAAAAAAGAAATGGACAACAGTAACGCGACCCTTTCCATCCTTGCGGTAGGCAGCGGGGAAGGCAGCCCAATCCCGAAAAATACGGGAAGTGGTTTTATTACTGATGACAGCGGCTCGATCATCATTGCCAACTTCGATCGCCGCGAACTACAACGCCTGGCCAATAGCACCGGCGGCAAGTTTGCCCAGATCACCGTGGATGACAGCGATATTGCCCGAGTACTGCCGGACAACGCTTCGCCGCAACAGGCGGAGCTCACCGAGCGGGAGTTCGACCAGTGGAATGAAGAAGGCCCGTGGCTGGTATTGCTGATACTACCCTTCGCCCTATTCCTGTTCCGCCGAGGCACCCTCGCCTGCACCCTGCCACTCAGCCTCCCATTAATGGCACTGCTGGCAACCCCGGATGCCGGCGCACAGGAAGCCAGCAACCTTTGGCAAACGCCAAACCAGCAGGCGGAGGAACTTCTGCAGCAAGGCGATCCTCAAGCTGCAGCCGAAATTTTTGAAAACTCCCAATGGCGCGGCACCGCGCAATACCGCGCGGGTGAATTCGAAGGAGCCGCGAAAAGCTTCGCCGAAAGCGCTGACCCACAGGGTCTCTACAATCTCGGCAACAGCCTCACCCAGCAAGGCCAGTTTGATCAGGCGATCGAAGCCTTTGACCGGGCTATCCAGCAAAACCCCGAGTTCGCCGACGCGCACCACAACAAAAAAATCGCCGAAAAGCTGAAAAAACTGCAACAGCAGCAGCAACAAGACCAGCAATCCCAACAGGGCGATCAGCAACCGGATCAGGATCAGCAGCAAAACCGGCAGCAGGATCAGCAATCGTCGAATCAATCGCAGCAGGATCAGCAGCAGAGCGATTCCGATCAGTCCTCACAAGAGCAACAATCCCAAAACCAGCAGCAGGCAGGTGAAGAGGACCAGCAACAAGACGCTAACCAGGGCGAGCAAGACCAATCCGATCAAGAACAACAGGAACAGCAGGCGGATAGCCAGCAGCAAAACCAGGACGGCGAAGAGTCCGAACAACAGGCCAACGCCCAGCCACAAGAGTCCCAAAGCGAACTGGACCCGGAAACCCAGCAGGCACTGGACCAATGGTTACGGCAGATCCCTGATGATCCCGCCGGTCTGATGCGAGAAAAATTCAAATATGAAAGCCTGCAACGCCGTCGCGCCTATCGCGCCGGCGAATGGCAGCCCCCGGAAAACGGAGCCACCCAAAGATGGTAAGCCAAGTGGATAACTACTCCTTTCCCACCCGCAGGAGTCTGCCTGCAGGCGAACCGCGCGCACGCGCGAAAACCCCACGATCCGCCCGGCTCGCCTATCTGGTCCTGCTGCCACTCCTCCTGTTGGTCACGCTGTCAACCAGCGCCCAGGACCTGACCGCGTCCGTAGACCGCAACGAACTCGCTATCAACGAGACCTTGAACCTGACATTGCGTTATAGCGGTAGCCAAAGCGGCGGCCAGCCAGACTTCAACCTGCTGGAACAGGACTTCGAAGTCCTCTCCCGCCAGCAGTCCAACCAGTATCGCGTCATCAATGGCCGTGCAGAGAGCTTCGTCGAGTGGACCCTGATCCTCGCCCCACTGAAGGAAGGGAAACTCTTCGTCCCTTCCCTGCACCTGCACGGCCAGGTCTCCGATGCCATCCCCATCACCGTCAACAAAGCCGGCCAGACACCCAGCAGCGACAATCGCAAAGCATTTCTGGAAGTCGAACTGGACAAGGACAAACTGTACGTACAAGAACAGCTCCTGGTAAAAGTCCGCCTCTACACCACGGTTGGCCTGCACGACATCGCCACCGACCCGCTGCAGATACCCGGTGCCCACGTGGAAAAGGTGGATGAGCAACGCTTCGAGCGCAGAATCAAAGGCGTGGGCCATGCCGTCTATGAACTGACCTATGCGGTATTCCCGGAAAGCTCTGGCGAACTGCAAATCCCCGCGCTCAACTACGTCGCCGTCACCGGCCGAAGAGACCCCTTCTCCCTGTTTAACCGCAACGCACAACGGGTTCGCCTGCGCTCGGAAGCGAAAACCGTACAGGTAGAGCCGAAACCGGACAGTTACAGTGGTAGTCACTGGCTGCCGGCGGCCAGCCTCGGGCTGGTCCAAAGCTGGTCCAAGGACCCGGAAGAGTTCAAGGTCGGGGAGCCGATTACACGGATTATTACCTTGCGTGCGGAGGGGCTGAGAGCCGCCCAATTACCCCCTCTGCAAAAGCTTAATATCGAGGGCCTGAAAACCTACCCGGATCAGCCGCAGCAGGAGGATCAACCGAGTGTTACGGGTATTACTGGTAGTCGCATAGAAACGACAGCCATCGTCGCAACCAAGCCGGGGAGCTATCAGCTACCGGCTGTCACAATCACCTGGTGGGATACAAAAACCGGGCGTCAGCGGGCTACACAGTTGCCGGCATTTCGATTTAATGTTTCTGGGACTCCGATAGCAAATACTGCCGCGCCCGGTAACCTCACGCCCCCCACTAATCAAAGCGCCAGCGTAAAAGAAGTGGAACCAGGGTTTTGGCAGAAAGTAGCTATTGCGGCAATTGCATCCCACTTGTTCTGGATCTTATACCTGTATATATCAAGACGACCACACCAAAATAAATTTACTGACGAGCCAAAAGCACCTGCTATTCACTCAGGTCACGATTTATATAGCGCAGCCCAATCAGGCTCAGCAAAAGAACTGCAAGCTGCGCTGGCTAGCTGGAAGAAGGAAGTAGCTACAGATAATCGGAAATACACCAACCACCCACCAAAGTACTTTGCAGAGTTGAAAAAACTAGAAAAGGAAATTAATGATGCGCTTTATCAAAACCCAGCAAAGCCCATTAATCGACAGCTAGTTCAAATACTCGTTCAGAGATTAATTGAAGAAAGCTCCGCCCAGCACCCAGAGCCCCATGATAATGCCCTGCCCAAGCTTTTTGCGGGAAACTAGGGAATAGACCGATACAAACCAATTTGATGAAAACAGACAATCATTCTAATCTTACAACGGCAGCGACCACGACAGAAACTCCCCGGACTTTTGTGGCTATTGTATCTCACCGACACGCGCTCAATGTCGCAGAAGACCTTCGCCCACATAGGTGGAGGAAATCTTCGGAAAAGATTTTCCCAATCATTCTTAGCAACGTCCCTGACACTGCATTATTGAAGTACTGCGATAAATATAACCTCCCGCTAATTGAAAATACTACACAGCAAGGGTTCGGAGCGAACAACAATAAAATCTATCGTCACGCGAAAGAAAATTTAGGCCTCAAGGAAGATGATTATTTTTTCTGCATTAACCCAGACATTATTACTTCGGCAGCTGACATTATCCAACTGTCAGAGATTATGAATGCAAACCAATATACTGTCGCAGCTCCCAACTTACTAAAACCTGATGGAACACCAGACGATAACATCCGCTCATTTCCCACTCTGAAAGATATTGCTTATAGATACTTTTTTAACAGCAAGAAAAGTAACGTAGAAAAGCGAATTAAACATGGAAACGAGGTAACCGACTGGGCCTCTGGTGCATACCTGTGCTTTCGGGCTAGTACATACGAGGAAATCCAAGGTTTTGATGAAAAATACTTCATGTACTATGAGGATGCCGACATCTGCCGTAGAGCAGGATTAGCAAAGCAACCCACATATTACATACCATGTGTACAAGCCACTCATATTGGCAACCGGAAAAGCAGAGGCTTACCAACGAAACAACTGGTATACCATGTAACCAGTGCGATTCGCTTTACACTCGCGAATTCAAAGTAACCCGGCTAGATAGCAATCCGGATGAGACTGGATACAGAATACACAGAATAATGCAAAAACTGATACTCCATATTGGGCGCCACAAAACTGGTAGCAGCGCAATACAAAATTGGCTTATAGAAAATACAAACGTGCTCAAAGAGTTTGGTTACTACTACCCCAAGGAAGCACGGAAAGGTCGCGGGCATCATAAAATCGCCGAGCCAAATGCAGGTCGATTTACGGGATTTATCAGCCCACTAACAGGGGCAAGCCTCCCAGCGGCCTTGAACGAGGAACTATTTGATAACGATCAGTTCACACCTATCTTGAGCTCGGAAGCATTTCAGAACTGTCACCCACAGCTCATAAGAAATCTTTTTCGAAAGCATGATACAAAAGTCGTCGTTTACCTCCGTAATCATGTCGATTATTTAGCATCCGCATACACACAGTGGATTCACGCGAGCAATTATAAGGGCTCAATAAGACGCTACTTTCTTACCAGTTACTCGGTAAATTATCGTCGATTCCTACAGCGCTGGGAGAAACAGTTTCCAGGTAGGTTAATTGTTCGACGATTTCAGCGCGAGCTCCTTACAAACAATGACATTCGCGCCGACTTCCTAACCCATGGACTCAGTATTGATATAGAGAAAATACCAAGACTTGCAAAGTCCACCACCAACCCCTCACTAAATCAAAAAGTATTGCAGTTTAAATTGCATTTAAACAGAACAGGCGAAGCCCTAAAATATTGCCAGCACCGCCTATATATGACTCTGCCGCTGTTAAACAAGGAGTTTCCTTCCGAGCGCGTGCAAACTCCGCACTTAATCTCTAAATGGTTGATAACGCGAAATAGAAGACGCGATTCAGAGGTTGCACAGCGATACTTTTCTGAAAAAGAGCTTTTCCACTATGAAGCCGAAACGCCAGCGCGTAGCTACAAATTAAGCAAATCCGAGCTGCACCAAATGAAGGTTGTACTTTCCGAGCTAATAGATAACAAGTGACTTATAACGAAAAATACAGACAGACACATCAAATTCTTGTTTTACGTTACACATTAAGCATTCGCTCTAAAGTGGATTCGGGCATTAAATCCCATAGGTCGGTGCACAACAAAAGGAATTGTAGAAACATACGAATTTAGGCGCAGATCAGTAGACGAGATCTGACGAGTACTTCTAATTATCTTGCTAACATGACGATCATCATCAGGCGAGATACTACCAATTCCGTATGAGTATATCTGCCAATCGTAGTGCTTTGCCGCGCCGTTCCGAGCCAAATCTTCCAAAATTTTCTCAGCACCAGCACGTGACACCAGATACCCATCAGCACCGATAGCTCTCACACTTTCCGCCACGTCGCTGTACACTTCATTAACGTTGAGTAGGTCTAGCTTTCGATTAGAGTCTAGCCACCATCCAGGAATGGAGCGATCATTCAGAAAGCAAATGTCAAAATCTTTTGGCGCAACCTCCAGCAATCTCGAAAAGCTGAATTGAAACCCTGGCAATCCGTCATCCTCGATAATAAGGCCGTAGTCTTCGCCGGACTCCACTACACGCTCTAGTGCGCGAATTTGGGATGTCCAGCAGCCGATGGAGTTTGGCGGAAGCTGTGTTCGGAATACGGATTTTCGCATCAACATTGGGACTGAACTTCCGAGTACTCCCGGGAGTCTCTGTGTTTTACACAGGGTTTTCCCGTATAGCTTCTCCAGTCCAATAAAGCGATGCTCATCGCGATCAAGGTTGATACAGAAAATAGGGACAGATGCGTTAAACCCATCAACGACATTGTGCCGTGTGAAAATTTGAAACTTGTTCAAAATTTCACGAAAAACGTCCGGACGCGCATGCTTCTCTATTTTTCCAAGGGTTTCCCCTAAATAAGCCCAGTCGTGATACGTCAGCAACAAGTTGGCGGCTACAGATGCAGACCAATTACACTTAATATTAATCTTTCTGGCAAATTCAATAGCGGAATCAATGTTCCCTCTGCGAAACATGATTTGTGACTGGTTAATCGGGATAACAGCTAAATTAGAGTCTTGATATCTGAAAATAATCGAGTGTGCGGAATCGATATCGCCTCTGCCCACCAAGAATGTGCAAAACAAGTTGAGCAACATACCAAACTGCTGCTGTCCCTTTCGGAGCGCCATATCGGAAGCTTCGACAAAATAGTACAACCGTTCTTCACTCGATGTAAATGAGGCTCCAATTTCGTCGACGAGCTGCCGAGGTGTGTCGGAGTTAGCCAATTTCGCCAAAAATTCTTCAGTGGAGCAATTCATCAGGAAATGAACCTCGGTATAATGCCTAGTCAATCAATCGATTGGCGGGGGACTGAATAGCCCCTCCCCCCGATGCATCAAGCCGGTTGCAGCACAGTCTCGGCAGTAACTGCATTATTCTTTTGCGCATTCGTCCAATAAGAAACACATGGAATCTTAGAACGATCACAGCGGTGCTCGTACTTCTTGGCGACATCGTTTACTTCCGCCAACAACCCTTCAGACAAAAGTATCGGCTTTAGCCCCATAGCCAGAAAGCAGTCATTCGATACGTGAAGGTCATTTTCTGGCGCTTCGTTTCTAGGGTTGCTCATATAATTGATTTCAACACCGGATAAATCAGAAACCAAATTGGCCAAGTCCCTGACTTTATGTGTTTCCGTCATCTGATTAAAGATTCGGACGCGCTCATTAGTCTCAGGCTCGTTCTCTACAGCAAGCCGAATACAGCGCACAGTATCCTGGATATGAATAAATGCCCGAGTTTGCCCACCTGTACCATGCACAGTAAGGGGGAAACCGACAGCTGCCTGTACAACGAAACGGTTCAATACCGTTCCGTAATCCCCATCATAGTCAAAGCGGTTAACAAGTCGCTCATCACGATTGGTTTCCGCAGTGTTAGTTCCCCAAACAATACCCTGATGAAGATCGGTAATTCGGAGATTATCGTTTTTGTTATAGTATGCGAAAAAGAGTTGATCCTGCGTTTTGGTCATGTGATAGATACTTCCGGGGTTTACCGGATACAGGATCTCCTGATCTATGACATCACCAGAATCTTTCGGGATTTTGACATTCAAGTAGCCCTCAGGGATTTTCATACCCGCGCTACCATATCCATAGACACCCATAGTTCCCAGATGAACAAGGTGGATATCTAAAGCACTCTCCACAATCGCTGCCAACACATTGTGGGTGGCATTTAAATTATTGCTTACAGTGTATATCTTGTGCTTGGCCGACTTCATTGAATATGGCGCAGCACGCTGCTCTGCAAAATGGACAATCGTGCTCGGCTCAAACGCCAGAATTAGATCCAGCAGTTCCCGATATTCTGTAGCGATGTCGATGTTCACAAATCGAATATTTCTCCCGCTAACCTCCTTCCAGGCAGAAAGACGCTGCTCCATAGAAGAAATAGGTGTCAAAGATGTGACACCCAGCTCGTTGTCGATATTTCTGCGAGATAAATTATCAACGATAAGCACTTCATGCCCATGCTCGGACAGGTGAAGTGCAGTAGGCCAGCCACAGAATCCGTCGCCACCGAGAACCAATACCTTTTTCATACAGACCACCTAGTTAGCACCACTAGCGCTTCGTTAAAACGTTACGGTGAAGAGTCAAACCCTTGAAATTTAGGCAATCATATTTTGATAAGGTTACGGAAATATGATTAAAAGGTTACAGGCGCATGAAAGGAGTGGTAAATGACAGGATAACCTCAAGCGCAAGAGGACTCACACTTACGTTGAGAGTAAAACGATGCAGCTTATTTCCTTATATCCGCGTCACGAAAAATCGGGTTCGATTTTTGAAAAACCGACCAATGTTCGCTCGTTCCACGAGTATTCTCGACGTCTAGATGAGCACCATAATGCCTAAAAAATGCTCGCTTGGTAAATACGGACACTAAATCCACTAAGCCAGGCTTTACCGTGTACGGACCATTGACCCCCTCGGGCAAGTCACACAGTAATCGTCGCCAAACTGCCGGACCAGTAGCGCTAAATACACAATTTGATCTATTTTGACCAGTTATATTTGAGTATATATCGGCCATCAGATCAGCGAGCAAAGCGTGTTTCTTTGGCGCATAAAAAATACCATTCAAAATTCCACCATCATGCCACTCGCAAATGTGCAGCTTCTGTGGCTCCTCTTTTACAAATTTAGGAACGCACTTAACGGTAAACTTCGAATCGATATAAAGGCCACCCAAACTATAAATAGCCAGAACACGGAAAATATCAGACTTCATTGCCCACGGAATACAGTTTTCATAGACGTGAAGCCAAGCATTACCGTATTCTCGAACTATAAATTTTTTCGCTCTCTTCTCATCAAATGCTAGTAAATTTAAGTCAGCGTTACCCGCATATAAATCTCTATAGTAATCGACTCGTTTCCGAAATAACCCGATACGGCGATACATGTCATGTTGAAACACTATTACGTTCATTTAGCCTTTGAAACCAGATTATAAAACTCACCTAGCTTCCTCGTACAAAAGCTAGCAAGAGTTCGAGTTAACCTTTCTTATATTCGTTCGCCCGAAAAAGAGGGTCGGGCGAAACCCAGCCAGCACCATATCTTGACTCAAGAAAGCCCTCAATATCTCCAGGTGCGTCCATAGTGTACTGTTCGTAATGCCACTTCTGGACAGGAAGTAGCAGCTTCGCGGGAATATCAGCGTAGCGAACTTTCGCCATCGGAAGTTTAATTCGATCCCTGGCTAAAAAGCCAAAAAATAAATCGACATTGACTGGGTGAGATTTGGAATAAATTTGAAGTAGCGGTGTCCGAGAACTATCGTTTGTACTGGTTTCTCGAACGGTCAAGCCTCGCCTGCGCAGCTCTACTTTGATTCTGTTACACAGCGGCTCGATACCTCCCCAGTGACAGCTATCTACAACTGCCAGCAAATCAATATCATCATCATGCGCAATGAAGTCGCCATCCCGATAGAGCCCCAATAGTGTTCCGTAACAGATCATTGACGCAAAGACGTCCTCATTAAGGCGGCACACATCCAGCACATCGATTACCGTTTCAAACAAGATGTCCTTGGGGTAACTTCTTAGCGAACGACTAAAATCGTGGGCACCAATAATCAGTGGTGTGCCGTCTAACTTTTCGCCCACGCGGGCAACCATAGACTCAAGAGCACTCACCTCTTCATCACCCCAATCTCGGATCGTATGTTTGAAGTAGCGAAAGGCGTGTCGCCCTTTTCCAGATAAAATAAGAGCCGAAATAAGCACCTTGCGAAGTGCGAGATTGGGCCTATCAACCAATTGCATACAGATCCAGCAAAGTTTCCAGATCTCCTCCGAGCCTTGCTGATACGTTTCGAAATTACGTTCCAGGCACGCCTCTAAGAGAGAAGCTACTCGTCCGATAAGCCGCGGGAGGTATCGATAAAAACACCAGAACCCAAATCGCGACCGTAGAGCGAGGTCAAGAATTCTGTAGGTAATTCCGGCATGTTCACCCAGTGATCGGTTTAGTAGTTCTCCGTCGAGCTGCTGGAGCCTTGAATGTAAAAAGGATAATACCGAGACAGATGACGAGCCATCAAAGATACATTGTCTGCCTGAGGCTTCAGCCCCTATGTCAATCCGTATTTTTCGTGACCTATCCCATAAGCCATCGCGTCGATTGAGTAGACGAATCGCCTCTATTGTGTATGTCTTCTCAAGAGAAAAGTTCACCCATGGTTGGCACTCTTTTTTTGTACAAAAAAATGCGGACTTTCGACTCAACCAACTTTCCAATGAAAAGCGCTGATCGTTGCGCATGATGGAGCTCTGCGAACAGTCTCTCACGATTCCTTCACGTAGCGAGACCCACTCCCCCTCGATTTTCAAGTCAATTTCTGACAAGTGCAGGTTGTTTACATCTTCAAGAGATATAATGAGATGATCTAGTTGCGCATTTACCGGCAACACAAAGGCAAACACATCAAGGCCGGGGACTTCAATTTCGAGTTTAGGAGCGACCAGGAAGGAACGGCCCCCCCCCCATTTCCCCTGCTGCAATATTAACTCGCCCAAAATATAGCCCCTACCAAATCATTAATTCTAAAATACACAAGACACAAACTTTCAGTTGTGTTTCGCTACAATCGCGATGCCAGCGAAATCAAGTGATCGCAGACATTGAGTAACTCCTGCTTTTTGTCTTGTTTCACTGACGCCACAAGTTCTTTAATTTCCGTGGTGGAAATATCCTGGGTTCGAGGCAAATAAATTACATTTACGATGTCAGAAAGGTCGTCAAACTTCCCAGCCCAGTCATCCCCCATCGCGAAAATATCCGCCTTTTCTCTAATGACGTCCGTTCGCTTTTGCTCCCAATTCGATTCCGGAAACACGCCATCCACATAACGACACGAATCAAGAACTTCTTTCCGCTGCTCATAGCTCATAATAGTCTGCTTACCCTTCAGTTCATTGAACTGATCCGTCGAGCATCCTACCACTAACCGGTCACCCAAATTGGCCAACCGCTTTAACAATCTCACATGTCCAACATGAAATAAATCAAATGTGCCATAGGTAATAACTGTTTTACTCATATCAACTCTCACAAAACTGGATTTAGCGCTTTCCATGCTCATTCGCGCGGAAGTGCTTATCTGGTACATTCCAGTTCACCCCATAGCGCGCAACCAAAAATCCCTCAATGTCCGCAGGTACCTGGTATTCCCGACCAAAGAACTCTTTGGTTGCAACAGGCTGCAATATGGACGCGGGAACACTGGAATAGTTAACGTTCCGCATCGGAAGCAATAGCTCTCCGCCGGACTCGAACGCCAAGAAAATATCCAGATGCACTTTATGCAACTTGGAAAACACTTGAATAAACGGTAAGCCTTCACGGCGATTATTAAAGTTTATTTGCGCCCGAAATCCAGCTTCGCTTAAATTTTCTACAATTTCTTTTGCAACTTCGTGTAATCCTTCCCGCCCTACGTTCGTGATACACAGCAAGTCAATGTCATCATCGTGGGCAATAAAGTCATTATCTCGATAGAAACCCAATAGCGTTCCATAACAAAGCAACAAAGCCTTATCAGAATCATGCAGACACTTCACAACTGCATCAATAGTATCAAGTAAGGTTTCGCGGGGATAACTGGACAAAGGACGGGCAAAGGTATGAGCCGCAGGGATTAAGGGGTGTTGATACTTCTTGTGCCCAATAACTTCGACATCTTCCTCAATGCATTTTAATTCGGCTTCAGATAAAGAACGAGCGGCAATAGAGTACAGTCTAAATGCATCTCTTCGATAACCATGGCATACCAGCATGTTGATGGAAAAACGTGCCGCAAAAAAGCTTAGCCCCGACTCGAAGAAGCTAAATACACTGGATAGGGAGCGGGCCAAACTAGAACTAAAGAAGTCTACCGATTCGATACTACTAGATGGAAACTGATACTCTGCCCCGAACCTCTCGACTATCCCACAACAGGATTCAATGGTTAACGGACTAGTGCAGATGCAATTCTGAAGCTCAGAAAGCAAATTACAAACATCAACCGGAGGTGAATCAGAAACAGGAAGGTTTTCAACGGTTCGTTTCAACCACGTTAGGCGAGACTGGAGGTCAGAGCCATCGTAAATAGGATACCATCGTCCATCAGCGCAAACAGAAACCCGAAGGTTTCGGGCCCGATGCCAAAGACCATCTCGTCGGTTAACAATCCTTAGTGCCTCTAATTCAATGTCATGTGGAAAACGCACAATGACATGCGGGTTTTCTTCCATCCGGGTAGAAAAAAAGGCACTCGTCCCATTCGCTAACGAAGCGATATCGAAAACTCTGTCATTTTTAACGGCAGAACTTTGCTCAAAAGACAGACTGTCATAATCCTTTAATGAAACCCACGTACTATGGATATTGAAAAGGACATCTGCCAGGTGAAGATGGTTTGTATCTGCAAGATCGATTTTTACTTCTGAGACTCTTTTCCCAACATAAACCTCGAAAGGCATAGTGTCTATGCCATATATAGCAGGTCCCAAATAATTTTCGTCCCAGCGTGACCTCGCCGAATCTTCCTGTCGCTGACCAAATATTGAACGAACAAATCTTGCAATCATAAATAGTCTCAACCCACCCGGTAGCAGATCTCCGCGACAGAGACCTGACCTTCAGCAAGTAGTCCGAATAAATTTTATAAGAGCATCCAGCCTACTGCACCCGGCTCACAGACAAACCAGATACGCGGTAGCCGTTGTACTCGGGCAAATTGACTAAGCGCGCTTTTTACCGAGGCTCAGCTGCTCACATCTACTGCGATAATTTTCAAAGCGTACTGCAAAGTCTTCAATTTTGGCGATTCTCTGGGCAAGAGACTCTTTCGCCATACGATATAGAGCCAGGTCAAAACTATTGTTTTCAACCAATAGGTCAAAAACCTCATCCCCAATTTCCCCGGCCAGATAATTAATGCTGCGTTGCTCTGCCTGCAGGGAACGCGTCGTATTCTGACGCACATAACTTAAGTCAAAATTTGGAAAATACTTCCCGAGCTCTAACTCAATCAGCGCCATAGAACGATCAAAATCCTCTACGAGGCCTACCAGTGATCCGTCATTGAGCCTGTTAGCCGCAGCGGCAAGGTGCTTGATTCCGATAATTTGAGAATTCCGAATTTTGCACTCTGACGCAAGATATGCCACTTGGTAGTCCCGAATCGTCCGTCCAACATCTGGCTCCATACGCCACTTGATGTAGTCCTTCAAATCATATTTCTTTGCAGCTTCGGCACCCGGCGTATCAGATTTCTGCTTGCGCTCGAAACTGTATACGGAGAGCACTCGTAGTAACGGATGACGCAGAAAAAATACAGGTACCGACTTTATGCCCTGTAAGCCTGATGTGTTGCACATATGATGTGAAGAAATGGCCTTGACTTCCGGGTTTCCGATCAAAAACTCCTGAAGGTAATCAACTCCGCGCTGCCGCATTGGCTGGTCGTCGCGATGATCGCAGAATGCACTGCCAAAATATCGCCGCAGAGCCCAATCGAAGGTTGTTCCGGCATTTTTGAAAATATGCCCATGAGTAATAACTAAACGCATAAAACCACAGTCCATCAATTCTTCTGTACCCGGCTTTGTATCGGGTGTAAATAGAACGCTACAATTTGCAAACGGCGAGCCACCGGCACCATAAGAGTCGCATTGGCCGATCCGGGCTCAAGCTGAGGTAAACAATTCCTCGCTACCCACACTCTGAGCCTCCAGTAGCGCTAGGATCTGGTTCACAACCTTGATTCCTTCACGTAAACGTCCGCCTCTACAGTGACGCTCCAACATTGCGAGCAAACCGCAAAACTGAATATCCAAGGCAGCCTCAGCTATATCACCCTCTTCATAATCCGCGTGTGCTGAGATAATGTTTTCAGCAATTTTCTCGGGTGAGTCTGAAGGCCATAGATGGAATCCGAGCGGCTCTAATTTCCAGTCTCCCAGGCCCAACAAGCAATCGCGGCCATCTTCATGAAGAGTCAACTGTTTAACAACCGGGTCTTGAACCACCAGACTGAGAGGTAAAACCTTGATCCTTTCGGATATGGCTGGAAGCTGCTCAACAAGAGAGTCAAGCCTGATTTTTTCGTCAGAATCGGCTAAAAGCGAAAGTCGTGACAGTAGGACAGGGTTAATCCGATCTGTCAGCGTGGGATGGACCGAGCAGTACTCTTCAACTAACGCCGAGTCAAAAGTAAGTAGTTGAAGCCTAGAATGTACACTGATGATCGTGTCCCGATCTCGAGTAAAGTTCCAGCCCGCGGCCAGCTCAAATGCGTGGACCTGATAGCCACCCACCTCGGTTACCCCAATGAACTTCGGGATAACCCCCAAGGTCTCGAGATCGGGGTAGAGTTCCAGCTCGTTTTTTGCTGTTCTCGCCTTATTGCTTTCATAAACCTTAAGCAACAAATTTGCATCACCAGAACAACATTGAACAAGACTCATCCAGGGAAAAGGTGATTCGACCCATTCACAGGTGGAGTCTAACCCCACCTGTACCCCGAGCGCGCTCAAGGCTTCAGAAGTAAACTCTTCCAGTGACCCTTGTGACATTTTGTCAATAAAGGCACCACTGTTACCCGCTCCCGGTAACTTTGCATGCCCACGATAGAACAGCTTCTGAACTGCAGCTTTCTTCTTACTAAACCAGACAAGATTACTCGCTTTCTGAGTCACTGCTCCCAACAGCCTTCTGCCCAGGATTATAGATACGACCCCTTGAAGAAACTCCGGTGGCCGCTCAGAGAGAACGAAGGCATAGACCAGAAAACAAAAACAAGCGATAAAAATCAGATTGGAGGCTCTACCCAGTATTGTGGGCGGACTATCAAGAAAAGCATCACGAAATTTACTGGATGCCGAAGCCAGCACTGCAGCGGCCACGACCACAAAGCCTAGCGCAGCCACCAAAAATGCCAGGAAGTCCAGATATACAAACCCGATTACCAGGCTCAATGCCAACAGCAGAAATGTACTTCCTCTTGCACTTACAATGCCGTTGTATGCCGAAATCAGAAAATCATTGCCCGTAAAGCGCCCCTTTTTATGCAAAAAAGAAAATTTTCTCGCATATTTATCCGCCGATTGATTTAAATACCAGTCCTGTATCAACACTACAATATGGAGCACCACAATCAGGGCCGTGAGAATCCCAGCCCATTCGGCCCGGGAGATTCCGGGCACAAACCTGTCAAACATTACAGGCATCTGCGGCGCAGCCAAAATCAGAACGATTTTAATCGGCAAAATAAAAACGAACAGTTCAAGAAAGCTTTTTATAAAACTCACTAGAACGTCGGAGAAAAATCGAGCAGGTGCTACGACGATAAACTGCCGGCAAATCTTTCTACGGCTAACAAAAAGTGCCGCTGTGCTGTTAATAAGACTCTTCATAGAAAATACAACTCATTCTATTAGTGCCGGACACGCTAAAAACAACGTTAAGACTCCAAACGCAACCAAGTACCTTGACTATTCCTTTATGCGCATCAGGGGGCACGGCTATCCCGTCACTCGTCAATACCGCACAAAATATGCCTATCAATAGCGCCTCTGACCACTTCCTTACTGAAGAATTGCTCAATAAAACCCGGGCGCTCAGCCAACTGCTTCTCGCAAAGGGATTCTTTGGTATATAGCGCTATCAATTCGTGTGCGAAATCATCGGCACTCTCAGCAACGGCCATAACTGTTTCGGATGCTGGAATTCCCTCTGCACCGATTGGTGTCGTAACCAATGGTACACCGGCTTGCAATGCTTCCAGAACTTTCCCCTTCACACCGGCACCGTAACGAAGAGGAACCACGCAAACGCGAACAGCACGGTAAAGCTGCTCTAACTCGGCATCACTCACAAAGCCATGCACTATTACATTTGCTGAAGCAAGAGCACTGATTTCATCAGGAACATTGGAACCAACGACATGTAGGCGCACCTCAGGGTCAACGGCACGGACCTTCTCCATCACCTCACTTATAAACCACAGGACCGCATCAACATTCGGAGTGTGGGTAAACCCACCGACAAACAGTAAGTCTTTTCGAGCAGAAAACTCGTAAGGCTCGATATTTGCAGAGTCGAGTACATATAGAGGTAATTGCGCGACGTCCGTAGCAGGTGCGATTTCCCGAACAGCATCCACTTCCACATCCGATGGATAGAGCACGGTATCCACTTGCTGAAAAATCCGGGTTTCGCGCGCCTTCCAGCTTTCCGCATCTTTCTTTAGCTTTTCGTCACCAGCGACCACGGCTTCACGCTCTGTACGCAGGTAATGAAGATCATGCCCAAAGTAAACCAAGCGCGGACAATTCTTAAGCGCCTTAATTTCCGCTATAAAATCTTCGGTAATATGTGGCCGGTGCAGATAAATGACATCAAGGTATTTTGCGTTCTCCTCAAGCCAGAGTTTCCAGTTCCGAGCGATTGTTTCACCATATAGCACTTCAACACCAAGTTGCTGAAGGGTCTCGGTATATGGCTGGTGAGGAAAGAAATTTGCCCCGAGAAATTTAACCCGAATCCCCATTTCAACCATGGTTTTCACATAGAGGAAGGTCGACCTGGATCCGGCATCCTTATCGTAAAAAGGCACGTAATGGTCGATAAACAACACTGTCGGCTGGTCGCCCGCTCTTTCCCGCGCATCGAATACATCAACACCCACATCGCAGCTATTCGCTTCGAGCTCGGCCTTCCACTTCTTGCGCAATACCACTTGATTAATACGCTGCTGCTTCTTGATACCAGAATTGATATCGCTACCGTGGCTTACACCTTCAAAATGCACCACCTTCGATGCAGGCTGGTAAACCGTCCGCAAGCCGCGAGCTCGGATCTCGAACGCAAGGTCCGTATCTTCATAATAAGCGGGACAAAAACGCTCATCGAAGCCCCCTAGCTCATCCCACAACCCCTTTTCAAGCAGTACACAGGCACCAGAGATATAATCTACGTCCCGAACATAATTGAACTCGGGTAAGTCCGGATTTTGACCTCGACCATAGTTCCAGCCACTCGCATCGCGCCAGATAATGCCACCCGCTTCCTGCAATACTCCATCTTCAAATAGCAGCTTGGGACCAACTAGTCCGACGTTTTTCTGCGTTGAGACCACATCCAATAGTGATTGCAACCAACCTGGCTGCGGATTGGTGTCATTATTCAAAAGGACAAGATAACGCCCCTCAGCAAATCTCGCGGCGTTGTTGCAGTTTTTCAAAAAGCCCAGGTTGACATCGTTGCGCACAACACGAATATTTTTTATGCGATCTCCGATGGACTCCGTAATATCACTCGAGCGGTCATCGGCAATGATCACTTCATATGGAATATCACTGGTGTGTGCCAGAACAGATTGCAGACAGGACAACGTGGTGGGGTACTGGTTGTACACCGGAATAATAATGCTGACCAGTGGGTTCTCGTACGCCGGAAAGGTGAGCTCTACAGACTTAGATGACACCTCGTCAACCGGGAAAATAACCGGTTTCTCTGCCACATTTGCATCTAGCGGGAAGCGCTGCTCAATCCAAGCGGCGCCATTCAATTTTTCTATTCCGAGGAGTACGCGCACCAAGCGTTTAAAGCGATGCCAGGTAAAAATGTGTAGGCATGCGTAAGGGTTGGCCAGCGCGTACCGTAAAACCTGAATGAGATACTTTAATCGATTAAATCCACGGCTTTCTGCTGCCGCAAGATCTTCCCCATGGTCGCACTTAAAGCTTTTATAGTCGGACCAAAGACTCCAAAGATAACCGGCCTTCCCGCTTCGGCGCGTCAGCTTTGCAGCCGCCCAATCTGCCAACCGATTGAATGCCCCCCGCATGCCACGTAACGCGCTTCCGATAGCGGCCTGCTGATGTACCACCTTTTGATATAGCTGAGAATTTACATCTTCCAGAGCTTGAAGATGCTCTTCGTCAAGTAGCTCTGGGTCAGCCGGGATACCACTCTCAATGAATTGGGCATACGCAGACGATAGATACTCTGAGCGATGCGAACCAATCGCTGCTGGCGAAACCATGTGGGCGAAGCTGGTTCTCTCGTCTGCCGGCAAGCGCGCGATATCCAGAGCCTCGTCCAAATAACGCCGCCCCCCCACCAGCGGAATCCGGCGGCCAAAGGCCTCAAGCGCCAGTGCTACCTTACCGATTTTACTCTGCGCAACCTGACTCATACCCGAAGAAAAGCGCTCAAGCTCTCCGGCCAGATACGCATTTTTCTCACTTTCTGCTTCAATATCATTGCTGATTTGAGGCTCTAGCACTTCGGGTCGCTCACTACACGTTTCATTCATTGGGCTTAAATACATCCATAATTGCCGATTCAGGCACTTTTTGCGTGTTCTTTCAATACGGTGTGAAAATCGACTCCACGCTCTTCCTGAAACTGTAATGCAGCCTCGTATAGTTGCGTCAATTCGCTTTTTGATGATGCACGAAAGGTCGCATAGCGGACAACACGCTCAACATGGCCGATCAAGCGCCCTAAAATCGACCGCCGAAACATATAAACCTTGGCATAGGAAACGCACAAACGGTGAAACAGATATTCACCTTTCTCTTTTTCTGACTTGTATTTATCCAGCAACAGCTGCTCTACAGAATCACTCATAAAACCCCCGAATATTAAAAATCAACTTTCTCTAGGAACGACCGAATCGAAGCGGGCGCACGCAAATTTATACAGCTCCAGATCGTACTTGTTTCGATCACAAAGCTCCCCGTATAGCGCTTCACCAAGTTCCCGTCGAACAGTCATCAATTTATCTTCCAACTGCTGTGCAGCAACCTGGGTAGTATTTATCTGTCTATTTATGACTTTTAGCTCGGGGAAATGGTACTGTAGGCAAAAGTGCATACGCAGCAATGACTCGTGGAACCGCTCAACCAGACCGAAGAAAGCCAGTTCTTCAAGAAACGTTTTTGCTCGCTCCAAACGCTCTTCGCCAGTGGTTGCATGCCGCGGTTTGTCACCTTCAACTGATTCGTTCGACAGTTGCAATACTTGAAAATCAGCAATAGGACCATGGTTTTGCGGGTCCAGTTTCTCCCGAACGTATTCCGCAAAAGTACCCTTCGGTTCGGTTAACCCCAATTGCTTTTTCCACTCGAAAAGGTACGCAGAGCGCGCTCTATCGAGCGGGTGGCGAAGGAACACCAACGGGAAGACTTCATACTCCCCCTGGGGCAGAGGTGGCATCGCCTGGTGGGAGGAAATCGCCCGTGCCGTCGGATGTCGATCGATAAACCCCTGCATATCCGCGGGCAGAATCTTTGCCGAGGAAGTCTCTTTATCAAACTTTAACCAGGTATCGCCAAAACTTTGACGAAGGATCTCATCAATCGATGAACCTGCATTCTTGAACAGGTGGTAATGTAAAATCAGTTTTCTCACGGGAAGCTACCAACTGCCAGTCAGTTGGACTGACCTTCTCCATCGCAAACCCGGTACCCAGTGACCGCTAGTCCGAGCTTTCGCTGATCTTCGCCATTACCTAATTCCGCTGGGCTTAATGTACGGACCAGTTTTACTTCAATCCGCGTAGCCCGAGCACCCTCACTCGCCGGCACACGGCAGGTCAGGCCGCGCGTCTGCCCATCAAAATCGAGATCCACCTGTTGCGCCTGCCCATCTACGAGGATTTTGGCCTCTTTGAGCAACTCGTCGTCATCCATCGCGGAGATAAAGCCCAGACGAAACACCTTGTCGACATTTCGCAGTACCGGCACGTCAAACACAATCTCCGGTGCTGGCCCGGTCCAACTATAGGCAAGGCCTTCGGGTGTATATTCAACACCGTACATATTCTGGTTTTCACCAAACACCGCCGCGGATACCTCTACTCGCGCCTGGGGCGCGTAGTTATGTTCCGCTACCGGTTGCGCCATCGTAGGCATCCGCGTGTCTACAGTGGCCTTGCTAAGCAACACTTGCTCTAATATCTTAATTCGAGCAGACATTTGCGCCTGGTTCTCAACCAGCACGTCCGCCACAGCCTTCAAATGATCATAGGGGTTCGCACTGGCTTCTACAGCGGCCACCACACTTGCCTGCAGCGCTTGGACATTATCTTTCACCAGCGCCTCAAAATAGCGTAAATCGTCGGCCATCGCTTCAACTTCACCGCGCTCAATACTGCTCATTTTTTGTACTCCAACTGTATTCCTGACCGCATCACGCCAACGCGTACCCGGTCAAATGGCCTTCATTATAAAAAACGTAGAATTATACCCACGAACCCGAGGGGAATCAGCCGTGTACGGCCAAATTTGAGAGCGAATTACAGGGGAAATGAGACCGGGCGGTTACGCCCGGCAGATAGAGGTGCTATCGGCGGAAATCCGCCTGATTTTCGAGAAACCATGAATAGGCCTGTTGCAGCCCATCTCTAAGGGTGGTAGAGGCCCGCCAGCCAAGCTTCGACAAGCGATCCACATCCATGAGCTTGCGCATGGTGCCATCGGGCTTACTGGTATCCCACCGTATAGAACCCCGGAATCCCGTTACCTCTGCGACCGTTTCGACCAACTCACGGATTGTACAATCCACGCCGGTGCCGACGTTGATATGACTCAGCATGGACTCGGTATTCGCACTGTAGCGCGCCCGATCCAACTCCATCACAAACACAGAGGCCGCGGCCATATCGTCTACGTGCAGGAATTCCCGCATCGGTGTACCGCTACCCCATGCTACGACTTCCGCATCTCCACGCTCTTTCGCCTCATGAAAGCGCCGCAGTAACGCGGGGATTACATGGGAGTTTTCCGGGTGAAAATTGTCATTGGGCCCATATAGGTTAGTGGGCATGACCGAACGATAGTCGCGTCCGTACTGGCGATTGTAGGATTCGCAGAGTTTAATACCGGCTATCTTGGCAATCGCGTAGGGCTCGTTGGTGGACTCAAGCGGCCCCGACAGAAGCGCAGACTCTGCCATCGGCTGCTCCGCTTCTTTGGGATAGATACAAGAAGAGCCCAGGAACAGCAGCTTCTCCACACCGGCAAGATGCGCGGCGTGGATGATATTGCACTCCATCATCAGGTTCTCGTAGATGAACTCTGCGGGATACGTATTGTTGGCATGGATACCACCCACCTTGGCGGCAGCCAGATACACTTCGTCGATCCGCTCGCTGGAGAAGAACGCCAATACTGCGTTTTGACTGATCAGATCCAGCTCATTACGAGAGCGCACAACCAACTCAACATCATCGCGAAGCTCAAGCTGACGAATAATCGCAGAACCGACCATCCCACGATGACCGGCAACAAAAACCCGTTTCTTGCTCATATCAACCCCGCCCTACTCTTTAGCCACGGACACATCAAAGCCGTGCTCCTTGAGCAACGCATGCTGCTTAGCCTTGGCGAGGTCGGCCTCCACCATTTCCGCACACATATCTTCAACGGTGATTTCTGGTACCCACCCCAATTTTTCCTTGGCTTTGGAAGGGTCACCCAGGAGTGTCTCAACCTCTGCAGGGCGGAAATAGCGTGGATCTACTCGCACGATTACGTCACCAACAGAAACGCCTGGCGCATTATCTCCCGTGATCGCGCTGACCGTCGCGATCTCGTCCACACCCTTACCGGAAAACTCCAGTTCAATGCCAGCATACCGAGCAGACATACGGATAAACTCACGCACCGAAATCTGCTTGCCGGTAGCGATCACGAAGTCATCGGCCACTTCCTGCTGCAGCATCATCCACTGCATGCGCACGTAATCCTTCGCATGCCCCCAGTCGCGCAGGGCATCAAGGTTACCCATGTACAAACATTGCTCCAGGCCCTGCGCAATATTGGCAATACCACGGGTAATCTTGCGGGTTACAAAGGTTTCACCACGGCGAGGGGATTCATGATTAAACAAGATCCCGTTACAGGCATACATACCGTAGGACTCGCGATAATTGACCGTAATCCAATAGGCATACATTTTGGCCACCGCATAGGGCGAGCGCGGGTGGAACGGAGTAGTTTCCTTTTGCGGAATCTCTTGGACCAAGCCATAAAGCTCGGAAGTCGAAGCCTGATAGAAGCGGGTCTTTTTCTCCAGACCTAGGAAACGAATCGCCTCCAGCAGCCGCAAGGTGCCCATCGCATCCACGTCAGCAGTATACTCCGGAGCCTCAAAGGAAACGGCTACGTGAGACTGTGCACCCAAGTTGTACACTTCGTCCGGTTGCACATCCTTTAAAATACGAGTTAGATTCGACGAGTCAGTTAAATCTCCGTAATGGAGGAAAAAACGCGGATTGTTCTCGTGGGGATCTTGATAGATATGATCGACGCGTTCGGTATTAAATAAAGACGCACGGCGCTTGATACCGTGAACCTCGTAACCTCTCTCAAGCAAAAACTCGGCCAAATATGAACCATCTTGACCAGTCACACCTGTAATTAAAGCTTTTTTCATAAAATTAAGAAGAGATACCGTTTAAATTAAATTGTTCTACAAGCTTCTTTGACCAACCATCAAGTTGCGTAGCAGCCCTACTCCAAGAAACATCTGATTTTACTATTCGCGCTGGGCAGCCAACCGCTAAACTACAAGGCCCTATAGTCTTAGTGACAACAGCGCAGGCACCGATGATACTTCCCTCGCCTACTACCACACCTGGTAATAAGGTAACTTTTCGACCAATCCAACAATGATCACCCACGTGCACTTTCTGAGGAACGTTGTTTACTATCATTCCTGTTTGAAGATCAACAATACCATGTTGATCCGCAGCTTGAATCAGGATATCGTCTGACAACAAACAATCCTCACCGATACTTATATCTGACAAATCCAGTACTGCTTTAACACCGTTTGCAGTCGATGAATTACCGATTTTAAAGTGAGAGTTTCTAAAAAATCTAACATCAAATGCGCCAGATGTGTTGTCTCCAAAATAACACTTGGCTCCGGAATAACTAAAAGTCAACGAAATAGATCCACTTCGCGCCCCAATAAATATATCAACATTTTCGATTTCTCTATTAGGTACTCCTGAATTAATAGTAAGCCTAAGAACCCCACTTTTTATTGCTCGAACAGTAATGTCAGAGAGCGAAAGTCGACAACTTTCGCCGAATTTACCGTTTATCGTGGCCAATTCAGCGAAATCCCGTAATAAATATTCAGACACTGGTCAATTCTTCCCGTTGATCAACCCAAGAATCTACTCCTGTCTTATCCGAGAAAGATTCCAGGCCATAAAAGCGCTCAAGATACTCTACACTCTCAGTAGAGAGCCCCCTAACATCTCGGAAAAATTGATACACAAATTCTAAACTACAGTACGCCCCTGTATGACTTAGTGATTCAGAGTAATCACCCAGAACTTTCCGAACATAATCTTGAGAAAGTGTTAAAATTTGGCAACCACTCTTCGCAAGCTCAGAATACCAACTAAAACACCCTTGGATGGCAGCCTCCGCCGAGAGACCAGAGCTAGCAGCCAACTGAGGGGGACATATTTGCAGCTCATCAAACGAACACTCGACAATTAGATCTTGCAAAGCAGGACCTCCTTCGAGAGCCCTTCGCGTAAAGTCAATCGGGTCAGGCACAACAATAATTTTCTCCGGTGAATGAACCAGTCTTTCCGCACCCAAAAATAGCTGATCCTTTACAGGCCTTAAGTAAACTTTTTCTGAACATATAAAGCTTGACTTAAAAGAGCGCCCTCGAATTTTTACCTCACCTTTAAAAGCAGACTCAAAATCAGCAATATTTTCTTTTCTACAGTAAATAATTGCCTCATAAGAATTCACGTGCTTTTTATGATTCTGAAACTTTTCTTTTTCAAGCTCGATCACGTCGGACCCAACGCTGCGCCCCTCCAAAAAGTTCAAGTGAATTTCTTTCGGATGAATCAATGAAGCAAGCTTACCGGTACTCCAAGAAAGCTCATGGGCTAGGGGGGGAACTAGAGTGAAATTACTCACACTCTTATCAATAGCATGGATATGCTGAAAGACATCCACTGTAGTGCCTATAAAATCACTCTTTTCGAGACAATGCTTTGCAAAAGATCCATTTATAGCGTGACAAGGATTTGACATTTTTAAATCATCTGTGATGAATTGATATTCACCATAGTACTGATGATCATCGCCTAAAGCCCAACCTAATCTTATCAAAGTAGGTTTCTCAGAATTAATTCCTGTATTATCAAGATCAGAGTAAAATCTAGCCGAACCTAATATCGCACCTATATAATCATTTAAAACAATGTCATCTTCAATTATCAACGCATTCTTTATGTCATTATCAACCATATGCGCCCAGAGCCGTTTATATGTAATAAACGTTGCAACCTGAGCTGGAATCAGGACATTATTACAATCATTTTTTCCGCAGCTTAATTGCCCACAACGGAAACAGCTGGGAAACTCAAGCACTTTGTCATTATCGTAAGCTAGTTTAACAAGCTCATCTTCTACACTACTTGCGCTAAAGAATTCAAAATTTTCTCCAAGAACCTCCCCCAATGTTTCAGAAATATGCGCTCTTCGGTCTACACTATTAGGTAAGTTTATACAGTATACTTTTTCAAAATACCCGAAAAAATCTTTCACTTTCTTCAGCTCTAATTCGGTCATTGCATGCGACACAACATCAGAACGAGAGTACCCTAGAGCTTGAACGACATCACCCGGAATAAGATCATAGACGCTACGAAATTCGTTTTTCAGTGAATTATTTTTTAGCTTTTCCAGCCATTTCCCAGTGTTATTTGCATCAGGAGACCTCTTCACATAAACACTTTCCGGATCTCCGAAAGAGAACTTTTTGTCTATAGATCTCCCCTTATTATAGCTCAAACAATTTGCATCGAACTTTACTCCCAAATAATTGCATAGCCTCCTTACCACCTCTTCAGGCTGGCGGACAAGATCTTCATATTTAACGACATGCATGTTTGAAAAGTCAGAATTAACAAAGCTAGCAAGGCGGCCAAATCCATGAGTGAAGTCATACTTACAGAACTTATCACCTAGAAGTTTGTTTGCATCACCATTAAACCATGTGTGGAGGTAAGAGCTCAAAATATCCGCAGGATCTCTTAGCAGTACTATGAACTTAGCCTTTGGAAACAAAGTTGCTAGTTTATCAGCAACATAGATATAACGAGGAGTCTTATCAAGGAAGTACATCTTCTTCGAATCCTCGATAATTTTTTCATACATTTCAATGGCGTACGCCCGCTGTGCCGAATGAAGGGTGTCAGAATCCAGCCCCCTTTCATTACAAAGTGCATCGTAGGCCCTAACACTCAAACTGACCCCATACTTTGAATCCAACAAGTCTTCATCATACATACTCAACAATGGGAGCATCACCCACGGCTCACCTACTGAGTCTATTGCATCGGTTGCCATCAATATTTTTTGCAACATGGTTGAACCGGAGCGAGGCATAGAAATCAAAAATACAAGGCGCTCCTCTACACCTGCCCCTAAAGCAGATGATTGAGCTGAAACCTCGGGAAACAAATTACTTTTCTCAGGGTCTTGAAGTAAACACCTATAATATTCGTCGACTGTATCTAAGGGTACACTAGCCTCACCCTGAGATCTTACAGCATCCCAACGCTCTATCGTCCGAGTTATATAGTCACTCGATGCACCGGCCGGTTCTATATCCGCCACCAACATATCGCTATCAACGAAATCGCCATTTTGGCAGAACGCTTGGTAGATAAGCTCGAAGTCAGCGACAATCTTACGGCCCTCGTTAAATGGACAGCCTCTCAGAAAACTATTATTTAGAAATAACGACTGATGAGAGAACGCCATCCCTTTCCATAGATCCCGCAAAGGCTTAGGACGCCAAACCACCCCATTTCCCAAATTAACGGCCCCGTAGATCGCAGCAGGTTTTCTCCCAAGCTCATCAATCAGCTTCAATACACTTTCTACAATTAAATCGCCAGAAAAAGAATCTCCGGAATTCATAAAAACTGTATAGCCGTCAGTCAGAAATTTGCAACCACGGTTCATCGCGCTGTAAATACCGCCATCTCGCCCATAAACACAAATATCTATTTCGCTTGCAACAGACTCAAGGTACTCTAGCGATCCATCTGTTGAGCCTCCGTCGACAACGATATACTTTATTTTATTTCTCGCCGTCTGAGAGAGAACAGACTCAACCGTTTTCTTTAGGCCCGAAAGATTATTAAAGTTAATAGTAACAACTGAAACGTCTCTCGAAAAATAAATATCATTTTCCTGCCCAGTCTTATCAAAGACTTTTTTACAAATATCATAGGCAAGCTCATAAGTTGAAAACTTGACGCACTTAGCCTGAACCATTGCGCAACAGCTTTGCAATAACTTCTCGAAATCACCGTTTTGGTACAAACGGACTAAACTATCAAAATTCACTTTCACTCCCGTCAAAACAACTTAAATCCGCACGGGAGATAGTACATATCATCCCACTCGAGACTCTCACATACATAGCCAATTGAAGTTAGCAATTCTTTAATTACTGGCCTGGATTCTCCGTAATTATGCTCTACAGAAATAATTCTTATGTCCCACTCCTGAAATGGAAAATTCTTTATAATTTCGAGCTCACTTCCCTCAGTATCTACACTCAAGTAATCTATGGTCCGCGGTGATTGAAGACGCAAAAGAAATTCTAGCAGTGACTCGGTTTTCACAGGCATCGTAGCACCAGACACTTCATACGCAGCTCTCTTGTCAGCGTGCGAATCAGAAAATGCAAACTTAGATATCCCGCCGTATTCACCGGCAAGAAGGAAATCAACTTCTTCTCCCGACTTTCCCGAGATACATGCATCACTCACTATACAAGAGCGATTACTTTCTAATTCTTTATAAAACTTTGGATTTGGCTCTGCACAGATACCCCGCCATCCAAAGTAGCGCTCCAACAGAAAGGTATTGCTCAGCAAGATGCCATTGGTTGCTCCAAACTCAACAAAAAAGCCATTTTTTTTAAAATTTAGCTTATCCAAAACCCACAGGTCCTGCCCGAGCTGAGAGGGAGAAATTGCCCTCAGCTCCTCTAGATTCGGACTAACTGCCTCATCCACTAGATTTCGATTAGATAATTTCCATTTTTTATATGTTTGGTCTCTTTGATATGCCAGGCTCAATTGATGGTTCAAAATTTGTACTTCCACTTCGAGAATTTTTAGCCGGTTTTCAAACCCATTAGGCAGCAACTCAAAACTTTCACCATTACTTACCTCAACTTTCATAAGATCTAGAGATTTTTTCAGTTTTTTGCCACTTGTTGAATCAAGCTCAGCTAAACATTGCACCTTACGCCCCTGGAAAAAACCAGAGCGCAATCGATCCAGCTCCTGCTCGAGAATAGACTTGGCACTTTCGATTCTGCCAACCTCCCGCTGCAGCTCATCTTGGATTGATTGACTCTCCTCAATCTTCAGTTTTAACTTTTGAATTTCAAGTTGATAGGTCTCCCTCAGATCCTCAAGCTCGGACTGTAATGCAGCCCTTTTATGTCCCGCATACTCTATCTGAGACTGAAGTCGTGTTCGTTTATTTGACATAAGTGACCTAGAGGAAATTTAGATAATTCATTCTGAACTTAGCCTGGAGATGACGAAAACAGCCAACTGAAAAATGGCTGAAAAATACTTCCACAATAGCCCTCTACGGGAGGCCGCTCTCTCAATCCCCGCGAAAATTGCTCATCTTCTTTTAAGGTGAATGCTACTGCATGCTCAAGTTCTTCTAAAGCTACTAAATATGACCACTGCCCTAGCCTCAACGCCTCTCTATACAACCAATTTTCACCTAGAAAAATCAGCCTGCATTTCTTACCTACAAGTAACCATAAAAATCCTGAGGATTTATTTCTATAGTGCTCATTATCATAGGTGAAAATAAAAACATCCAACTCCCGGAGAATAGACTGCAGTTCTTGATTTTGAATATACTTATCAATCACACGAACACGAGAATCAACTTTTTGGATCTCTCGAATTTTACGTTCTGAATCCAGCAGCTTCGGGCAATTTCCCTGAGAAACATAATGAATTATTATCTGATCGCGCTGACCTAAAATAGGTAATAGCCGCTGAACAAGCTCGGGCAACCTATTAAATCCCTTTTCAATTTTGGCATCACCAAAATATAGCGCCAGCTTTTTCCCCCCATAAGCCTCTCCACCTTCAACACTTAAGCTCCTCATTGGGCTGAATAAGTATTGCGGATGCAAAGATATAGTTGCTTTACCCTCCAGCAGACTATTATAGTGCTCGACCAGCTCAAAGTCTGATGCAAATAGTTTTACGCCCTCCCAGTTCAATACAGCATTGCAGGCCAACTTGTAACTAATGCGTTTCACTGAGTCAATAATTTTTCCAGTATAATCTATCCCAGGGTTATACATCAGACAAATTCGGTGTTCGACATTTGGAGACAATATCGTTGGGCAAAGATTTTGCAGCGCAAAATCAAGAGCCATTAAATGAAACCACTCCATTGCCGGATAGAAAATCAATATTTTCTGGTCATTTCGCAAAGAAGACTGGGTGTCATCCTCGTCCGTTTTTGCTTTTGGCTTGACTAAGAGATGCTTAAAAAGTCGAAGATATTCAATGCCAAGATGCGCAATATAGGAATTAGCCCTATCAAAGCTGGGATTGTTTCCATAGTGACAATAGAAGTTCGTTGCGAAATATGGAGTTAACTGGACGCTTCCGGTTTTGTATCCCGCCATTCTCGATGACGACACGTTGCGATGACAGTAATATTCAACTGGCGACTTAATATCTCCTCGAGACACTGCTTGCTGAACTGTCTCATAGAAAGCTGCATGATGACCGCCATTCACTGTTAACCCAGGATCGAGGACGATTAAGCGAATTACCTGCATACTGTTTACACGATTAGCTAGCGAATGCATTGCCTTCGACTCTAACCTGATAAAGCCTAAGTAGCCTAAGAGTCAAGCAGCTCGCAAATACGCCGTTGGGCCCTAAATCAACCTGCTTTTCTGCCACATACTGCTGGTAGTCACTATTAAGATTAGTTTCCAATTCACTCTGAAGGCGCTTTAGTTGAATAAGTGCTAATTCAAGCTCCGCGTCTCTACCTTGACTAGTTTCAGCGTAACGCTCCAAGGAATCTACTTCCTCGTTCAACTGACGTATTTTGAGGAGTGCCAGCGAATACGCAACTTGCACATCATGCTTGATTTTAGAGGACTCAATGTCTTCTTTCAGCTGATTTATTTGCAGCCTAGCTAGTTCGAGTTCTGCCTCTGCACTTGCCAGATTTTTAGTTAAAACCATCTCGTCGCTCATCTTCCAAAGCCTTTCATCTCTAGCCGACCCAAATGCTCTATTTTTAAATGCTAACTTCGCCCATAAACATCATCAAAACGCACTATGTCATCTTCTCCAAGATAACTTCCGCTTTGCACCTCAATTAGCTCAATAGGCAAGATACCGGGGTTGCTTAATCGGTGCTTTGCGCCAATCGGGATATACACGCTTTCATTCTCAGAAAGCATTATTTGCTCACCATCCCTTTCAACAACAGCAGTACCAGATACCACAACCCAATGTTCCGCGCGGTGGTGGTGCATTTGCAGTGAGAGGCTGGCACCTGGATTGACGGTAATTCGCTTTACCTGGAAACGCGGGCCGCTGCCGATGGAATCGTATTTGCCCCAGGGTCGCGCCACTTCCCGGTGGATTTCGTGTTCGTCACGGCCAGCGGTTTTGATTTTACTGACGATCGCCTTCACTTCCTGGGCGCGATCTTTCGGTGCAACCAGGGTCGCATTCTTTGTATCCACGATCACCAGGTCTTCAATGCCTACCGCGGCAACCAGGTGGTCTTCACCAAACACCAGAGAGTTTTTGCAGTCTTCGAGAATGACATCCCCAAGTGCAACATTTCCTGCGTTGTCCTTATCCAATGCCTCCCAGAGAGACGACCAGGAGCCTACGTCTGACCAGCCGCACGCCAGTGGAACAACAAATCCACGATTTGTTTTTTCCATTACCGCGTAGTCGATACTGTCTTCTGGGATTGCGTTGATATCATCCAGGCGGAGCTTTACAAAATCGCTTTCTACTTTTGCATTTTCTATCGCCGCAACCGAAGTCCGGTGTATCGCTGGTGCATGGCTCGCGAGCTCCGCCAGAAGGCTCTTTGCGGAAAACAGAAACATACCGGCATTCCAGTAATAATTTCCGCTCTCGATATATTGCTCTGCGGTTGCTTTATCCGGTTTCTCAACAAATTGGGCAATAGGAAGAACCTGTCCATCTTCCCCTTCTGCTTTCTGGATATAGCCATAGCCAGTTTCCGGTGCGGTCGGTACTATCCCGAACGTCACCAGGCCACCACTTGCGGATTTCTGCAGACCAACATCAATAGCTCGGTGGAAGCTCTCAACGTCTTCCAATAGGTGGTCTGCAGGAAGTACCAGCAGGTTTGTTGACTCGTCCTGCTGTGTGGCAGAAATAGCGGCAAAGGCGATCGCAGGGGCGGTGTTACGACCCGCCGGTTCAGTGATCATGGTGAAATCTTCGAAGCCGATATCCTGGGCCTGCTGCGCCACCATAAAGCGGTGATCTTCATTGCAGACAATAATCGGCCGATTGAATCCCCGTACACGCTCGAGAGTTTGCTGCAGCATGGTTTGCTCCCCAGTGAGACTGAGAAGCTGCTTCGGTAGCATTTTTCGGGATTTGGGCCAGAGCCGTGTTCCGGAGCCACCGCATAAAATTACGGGGGTAATACTCGTCATTGGAAGTTTAAACCTCAAACGTACTTTTAATTATTTTGCCAGTTCAATTTCGAACGGCACGTCTCGTAAAAATTGTGGCCAATCGGATGGATCAGTGTCAGCCGGTGCGGCTTTTTGTGAATTCTAATCACGTCGCCCGGCTCCGTGATTACCTGATCATGCCCATCGCAAGTGACATACGAGTGCGTTGTATTGTGCCCGCTAACAACAAGCTTGAATTCGCTACTGCCCTCAACGACGATCGGCCTACTGCTTAACGTATGCGGATTAAGGGGCACGACCACAATAGCATCCAGCTTTGGATGCATTATTGGGCCCCCACCCGATAGTGCATATGCGGTAGAACCTGTCGGCGTCGAGACAATCAGGCCATCGGAGCGCTGGGTATATACGAACTGACCATCGATAAACAGGTCAAATTCGATCATGCGGATATATTCACCAGGGTGAATTACCACATCATTGAGTGAGGAGCCTTTACCGACGGGTTTGCCGTCGCGGGTAACGGACATATCGAGCAGAAAGCGACTCTCGGCCATATACTTGCCGGCAAGCACTTCACCTACTTTTTGCTCAATTTCATCGGGAGTGATATCGGTCAGAAAGCCTAGGCGGCCACGGTTGATACCAAGGAGTGGGACGCTAAATTTAGCCAGTGCGCGTGCCGCAGCCAGCAGACTGCCGTCACCGCCTACAACGATGACCAAATCGCAAAGCTCGCCAAGCTTGTCTTTGCTGGATACGCGAGCGTTGTGGCCTGCAACATCATTCGCCGTATTCTTTTCAAGAACGACGGAGTAGCCCTCCCGCTCAAGAAACGCCATTAGGCGTTTGAGCGAGAGAACCGCACTTTCGCTTTCCGTTCGGCCAATAAGGCCGATATTCTGGAATTCCGACACCACTCCCCCAACCCAACTGGTGCCCGAATTTAGGGCCCTTGCAACGTTAACTTTATTATCAATACCGGTATTTTAATTCGAAACCGCGCGGAGCCAGCGACACACCCACAAGTATCCGACAGAACAGCCGATTATGCCTTATGCAATATCTGGAGTCGAACGCGACTGAACGTCCGTACCAACTTGGTATTCACCACACCGCTGTCAGCTCACCAATCACTTATCGAGGTGCCAGCATCAACCCAGATCGGTCAAATTTCGCACAGATCAGCCGCTCAGTAGCTCACGCCACCAGCCCTCATTCTCCAGATACCATGCTACCGTTTTGCGAATACCGGTTTCAAAGCTCTCTACCGGCTCGTAACCAAGCTCACGACGGCTTTTCTCGGCATCAATGGCGTAGCGCCGATCGTGGCCCGGGCGATCCTTGACGTACGCAATTAATGCAGTGCTATTCGCGTTAATTGCAGATATTGCCTCTGGGTATTTTTTCGCCAGATCAGGCTGTTTAGCAAAAGCTTCATCCAGCAAATTACAGACCAGCTGAACAATCTCAATGTTTTGCCATTCATTGTGGCCACCAATATTGTAATTTTCGCCAGGCTGTCCCTGCGTCAGTACAAGGTCAATACCCCGGGCGTGATCCTCCACATAGAGCCAGTCGCGAACCTGCTTACCATCTCCATACACAGGCAGAGGCTTGTTGCGCAGGATATTGGTGATGATCAGGGGGATCAGTTTTTCCGGGTAGTGGTAGGGGCCATAATTGTTCGAACAGTTTGAGGTAGTGACCTCCAGACCGTAAGTGTGGTGGTAAGAACGCACCAGATGGTCTGAGGCAGCCTTACTCGCCGAATACGGCGAATTGGGGGCATAGGCGGTTAGCTCCGAAAACGGTGGGTCGTTTGGATCCAGCGTTCCATACACTTCATCGGTACTAACGTGATGGAATCGGTGCTTGATGGGGTCCAGGCCATCCGCTGCAGGCAGGTCCAACCAGACTTTTTTTGCGGCTTTCAACAGGCTATATGTACCGATGATATTGGTTTCTATAAACGCATCCGGCCCGGTGATGGAGCGGTCAACATGGGACTCCGCCGCGAAGTGCACAATGGTGTCGAGCTTGTGCTGGGTCAGCAACTGCTCGACCAGTTCCGTATCGCAGATATCGCCCTGTACAAACGTGAAGCCAGGATGCTCCTCTACAAGCGAAAGACTGGCACGGTTTCCCGCGTAGGTGAGTGCATCCAGTACAACAACTGTGTCTTGTGGGTATGCAGCCAGCCAGTAGTGTACGAAGTTGGCCCCAATAAAGCCTGCGCCGCCAGTGACCAATAATTTTGCTGGCGCTTTGCCTGAACTCATGAATTATTCCAAACCGCTTGTTAATTTTCTTGTTGAGCCAACTCGAGAAGCATGGACTCGAGCTGGCTGCGCCAATGCTCGGGTGTCACACCAAAAGCGTGCTCGAACGGCGCCTTATCGAGCACACTATATGCCGGTCGCGCACCGGGAGTTGGGTAGTCCGTATGGGGGATGGGCTTGATTGGGATTTTGCGCTCAAGCAGGCCTCTTGCCAGTGCCAATTCCTGGATCGCAACCGCGAAGTCGTACCAGGAAGCAACACCTGCATCTGTCCAGTGAAAGACCTGCCCGGGATTGACCGCTTCAGACTCCACTAACTGCTCCCCGGCCCGCCAAATGGCTTGCGCCAGCGAGTATGCCCAGGTAGGCGTGCCGACCTGGTCATACACCACATTAAGCTGTTCCCGAGCGGGATCACTCATTAGCCGGAGCATGGTTTTTACAAAATTGCTTCCGTGGCTGGAATATACCCAGGAGGTCCGCAAGACAATACTGCGCGGCAGGTGCCGCTTGAGTACTTCGAGCTCGCCGGCGAGCTTGCTCTCCCCATAAACACTCAAAGGGTTGGTGTCGTCGGAGCAGGTATAGGGCGTGGAAGACTTTCCGTTGAAAACGAAATCCGTTGACACATGTACCAGCGCGGTGCATTCCTGGAGTGCGACAGCGTCGGCGATATTGGCAACCGCGTGCTGATTCAAGGCAAAGGCGGCATCACGGTCTGACTCGGCTTTATCGACCGATGTGTACGCAGCGGCGTTAATCACCAGGTCCGGTTTATATCCGCCAATGGCATCGGCGACTTGTGCAGGGTCTAGCAAATTGATTTCGGCGCTTCCCAGCCGTTCAACCTTCCAATTTACCGGGCAAGTACGATGAAGCTCCCAGGCTAGCTGCCCGCTTTTGCCAAATACCAGCGCCCTTTTTACGTCAGCGCACATAGGGAAGCCTCGGCGCCTTGCTCAGGGGCAGCCCCTGCTCATCTTTTTCCGAGAGTTGCGGTTTTGCGCCATTGATCAGAGGCCAGGCAATGCCAACTTCCGGATCATCCCAGCGCAGACTGTATTCGCTCTGCGGGTGGTAGTAATCCGTGCATTTGTATACAAATTCTGCGGAGTCAGAGGTGACATAAAACCCGTGGGCAAATCCCGCAGGCACCCAGAACTGGCGATTGTTTTCCGCTGACAGCAAAGTGCCGGTCCACTGGCCAAATGTAGGAGACCCCTCACGCATGTCCACAGCCACATCAAACACTTCCCCATGGACCACACGCACCAGCTTTCCCTGTGTCTGCTGCGCCTGGTAATGCAAACCGCGTAGAATTCCATGTGCCGACTTAGAATGGTTATCTTGCACAAAAGTGACATCGGCAACATGCTCACGGAACCAGCTGTCCCGGAAAGTTTCCATAAAGAAGCCGCGCTCGTCACCGAAAATTCTGGGTTGCAGAATTTTAACGTCCGGCAATTTGGTATTGATTATCTCCACGCTTAAAATACCCGGTCTTCAATCACTTGCAGCAAATATTCTCCGTAACCGCTTTTCAGCAGCGGCTGGGCGAGGATCTGTAACTGCTCGGCAGTGATATACCCCATTCGGAAAGCCACCTCTTCCGGGCATGCAATCTTGAGCCCCTGGCGCACTTCGATAGTTTGTACGAAGTGGTTGGCTGCCAGCAGGTTGTCGTGGGTGCCCGTATCCAGCCACGCGGCTCCACGCCCCATCACTTCAACGTTTAATGTGCCGGCTTCCAGGTATGCCCGGTTTACATCTGTAATTTCAAGCTCTCCACGCGGAGATGGAAGAATAGACTTTGCGATATCAATGACCTGATTGTCATAGAAATACAATCCAGTTACTGCGTATTTCGACTTGGGGTGCGCGGGCTTCTCCTCGATCGACAACGCTCTACCGTCTTCATCAAATTCAACAACTCCGTAGGCCCGAGGGTCGTTGACATGGTAGCCAAATACTGTTGCCCCTTTTACCTGACCTGAAGCCCGCTGCAACAGATTCATAAAGTCATGGGAGTGGAAGATGTTGTCACCGAGCACCAATGCGCAGTCGTCGCCACCTATAAATGACTCACCAATAATGAATGCCTGGGCGAGGCCGTCTGGAGAAGGTTGTTCAGCGTATGACAGGTTAATCCCCCACGACTCACCCGAGCCGAGGAGATTTTGGAAAGCCGGCAAGTCCTGAGGGGTTGAAATAATCAGGATATCTTTGATACCCGCCAACATCAGCGTCGTCAGGGGGTAGTAAATCATCGGCTTGTCGTAGATTGGGATCAGCTGCTTACTGACAGCCTTCGTCAGCGGGTAGAGCCGACTTCCGGTCCCCCCGGCTAAAATGATTCCCTTACGCACAAAACCCCCTCGTAGCGTATCATTGCTATAAAATTCGCGGGTGATTATGCCGAACCTGAACGCACACGTCGAACCACAATATTTTAGATCAAAAAATAGACAGCCCTTACGCTAACGCCTAGGAAAAACCCCTGCTTCCCTGTAACCCCCCGGTGTGCAATAGGAGAATTTTTTTCCGCTCAAAGGGAGCCTGAGAAACAAAGTTGCACTGGCTGGCATACTCACTTAAACCCAAACCGGCCTTCGCTGTATAAACACGCTCCAGAGGTATATCGCTGGCCCCCGCAAAAACTTCACTAAACCGCTTTAACCGATCATCGGTCCTGGCGTAACCGCCACAATGACTACCAGCCACGACTTTGATTGCATGACGGCACACCGTGGCACAACCCCCGCTCCAACCACTTGCCACCTGCTGTATAGCCGAGGCAGCTTTTAATACAGCAACGCCATTGACCATTACCTCTCCGACTTGCGCGCCCCCACCTGCTAAAGCCCCAAGTGTCAAACCGGTACCAGCTGCTAACCAGTACTCCTCAAAGTTTACAGGACGGGTTTCGCCAATCACCTCGCTCAACAATTGGACACCCCGAGCACCCTGTACATTCGCCCCACCCTCCGGCACAAACCAGTACCGGTCACCAACCAACCCTAACCGCAACCAAAACCCGCTCTCATCCCGCTCCCGATAGACAGCCCGGGAAACAAATCGCAATTCCATCCCAAACCGTTCGGCGTCCTGCAACATGGCACTCAGCGTCGGCGGCCTCTCGCCGCGAATGACCCCGATGGTTTTGAACCCAAACCGCTGCCCCGCAGCGGCTGTCGCGTGGATGTGGTTCGACCAGGCGCCACCGCAGGTGACGATGGTATCTTTGCCCTGATTCCGCGCCTCCAACAGGTTGAAGATCAGCTTGTAGGCTTTGTTGCCTGAAATAACGGGGTCAATAAGGTCGTCGCGGCGGATCCAGAGGTCGATTCCGGGAAACAGGTCAGACTCAATCTGCTGATAAGGTACATTCCTGGCGGCCTCTACAAAGGCCTCCAGGCTCAGCTCAGTGAGATAGCGGATCATGCGGGCTGGGGAATCTGGCCGGATGCTTGAAACAGTTCTCGCGGGAAATATCTGGTCTGAACCCCACTCCCGGACTTGATGAGGAAGGTCACACCGTCGTTTGAAGACTCGGCAGTAACTTCAGCTTCCATGGTAGGCGGGCGGCGCAAAAGCGCCTGAGGTGTAAACAAGGCTATATTGATGCCCTCCACACCAGTCATCGGCAGCTTCACCAACCCGGCGGACAGCGCGCGCGCAGACGGGACCTCAAGTCCCTGAACACCCACCTCTCGCGCCTGTGCACCCAACTGCTGGCAAAAGCGATACTCCGAGCAGTGGGTGATTTGCGGCCAGTGCGCCTGCCAATCCGCCGACTGCAGGCGAACACCCGGATCTGCGCAGTACTTAGCGGAGAAAACCTGATGGAAGCTGGTGACGGGGGCGACTGGGGACTGCTCCATATCACTGATAAACAGCAGCCGATAGTAAGCAGTCTCGGCAAGTACAGTGTCGATGGTTTTACTACCGTAAAAAATACCACTTTCGGCGACGCCACCAAAACGCGAGCCCCACGGGAGCGGCGGGTAACGAAATGGCGTTGCAAGTAGGTAGTGCAGGTCCTCACTTCCCTGTAGCCTCGCGGGCTTGCTCTGCTCAAGGAGATTTTCCAGCACTTCCTGTTTTTGCAGACTGTCGACAAGGCCGCGGGTGGCGACCTCTTCCTGAGATTCAATAATGCGGTAAAGGCGCCCGAACAAGCGGATAGTGGACTGGCGGATTTTATCGCGCAGGTCAATCACACCTTGCCCCGCATGGCATCAAGATAGGTAACAATACGCACCAGGCCGTCAATGCGACGGGCAATCTCTTTGGGAACGCCGTTCAGTGCGCGATTGGCGGTGGCAAACCAGGTTCTGGCTCCCTCCTCTCCGCCCATCAGGACAAAGGCGGATCGGTAGGCTCGAACCAGTAACAGAGCCAGCTGGCCTTCGGCACTGTGCGGGGCGAGACCACTGCGGCGGCGCAGGGTGCGGTCATCTAGATGAATGATTTCGCTGAGCTCTTTCTTTTTCAGGCCCAGATGATTGGCGGTATTGAGGGTTGCCTCGAGGAGGACCTGTTCTTCACAGACTTGCGGGGTATGGGCTGGACTGGCCATTTTGCCTCCGAGCTTGAATTAGAGGACATATGACCTAAATATATTCCCATTTTGGACAAATGGCAAATGCCTCCATGGCGCCGCCCCGGCCGGTTTGACAGATACAAAAAAGCCCCTGTTCGCAAGCTAGCCAACATTTTGCCGAGTTCAGGACGGGACTGATTCGCGGCTGCGCCACTCACCCTTCGGGCGCCTTTGGCGTCCTAAATCGCTTTGCGATTTGGTCAAACGGGGGCTTTCGCACGCCGATCCAACAGATACAAAAAAGCCCCTGATCTTTCGATCAGGGGCTTTTTTGTATCTGGCGGACCGGACGGGACTCGAACCCGCGACCTCCGGCGTGACAGGCCGGCATTCTAACCAACTGAACTACCGGTCCGCGGTAGTGCTTCCTTTGAGGAAGTGGTGGGTGGTACAGGGGTCGAACCTGTGACCTACGCCTTGTAAGGGCGCCGCTCTACCAACTGAGCTAACCACCCTTTCGGGCAACTGTTATTCAAGCTAAAAGCTATCAAGTTTTCCGTTTTGCTCTGGGCTTGTCCCCCGAGAGCGAGGCGCATCTTACCGGACTGTGGTTTAGAGTCAACAAAAAAGACGCCAAAAAATTCAAAAACTTTCCGGCGCCTATTTATTGACCTAAGTCGTTGATTTTTCGAGCTAATCTTCCTCCGGGACTGCATCTACTGACACGGGGGTCGGCACGACTTCATCCTTCAATTCCGGCTCAGCGGCAATCTGCTCTGGCTGCAAGCGATAGTCAGCATTTATCGGCTGGCCAGCGATGATGACGGGTCCACCCTGCTGGAATAGCGGGCCTTTTGGACGCCCAATGTCGGGCTCGTTATAGTTGCAAACCCCATCCGGGAAGATCCGCCGCATATCATCGATACGCGAAACAATCGCTCCAGTAGCCGCGCCATAGGTATCTTTGGCGATAGCCCGCTCCAGTGGCTGCAACGCACACTTGAACACATCACCGGTTATCGGTGCGCCGGCCATTTGCCGGGGAGTGCTGTAAATGGGGTAACGCTGCATACAGGCACCGTCGGATTTATGGTTCCAGGCGCCGTCCCAAACCTCCGGACCCGCCGCCAGTACATTTCCGCTCTCGTCGAAACAACGATCTGTCGCCTCTACCGGCTTGTTGCCAGCAACGCCCCGCTCAGGATTTTCAGCAATTTTCTGGATCCAGTGGTCAATAATGTCGAGAGCTTCGTCAACTGGGTCATACTTCTTGTGACTCATCCAGATCAGCTGATTTTCTGCATGCCCCCGCGCCCGCCGGATACGCTCGCGGCTCGAGAAGGAAGCGAGGCTATGATGCATATCCAACTCTCCATCGAGGTAATGCCGCAAGTCGACGATGGGGATCTCTACATCTCCTAGAAATACATGCCCTGACCGGTAAATCCCCTCTATAGCTTCAACGTCCGCAACACTTCTGGGGGCCGGATTATCCAGGCCACCCAGGTTCATATTGTGCTCACTCCACACCGATAGCTCGACAGGGAATACATCCCCATTCATAAACCAGAGCTTCTCACCGCCCTGCTCCGTCGGATCTTTCCAACCACCGATAGTTGCATTCAGACGCAGGAACTCATCGATATCGATCTTGCCCTGCTTTAGTGCGTTCAAGCCATACTGAACACCCTGATTATCCCAGGCACTGTTGGCGTAGCCGTCTTGCCCCGCGCCATAGAAATTCCGCAGATCTTCCCAATGTGTCCAATGGGTCTTTTCTGCCACCGAATCCGCAAAACTGGCGCTGAAATGAATAAAATTCGGATTGTTCACCAACGGTACCAAACCTCTCCAGCCCTGCACACACTCGGAGGCTCCATTGGCGGTACCCTTATAGCGGCCATCAAATAACCCTACCGCGTCTTCCAGGATTTTGAATCGATGCTCGAAGCCAGCCTTGGTCGCAAGGCCGATGATTGCTTCGCGCTCGGAAACTTCCTTCCACCGCTCATTACCCGCGGCTACCACATCAAAGTAATATTCAAGTGGCTCGCAATCAAAAACATAAATAGTCTGACTCACCATATCCGGATATGAATAGAGTGGTAACGCCGCATCCAGAACACCGGGGGCATTTTGTGCGATCAGGTATTGCTGAATAGCGCCGCCGGAGCCACCGATACCGACGGTATACAAAGGCTCTTCATATAATGCGGCGAATTGTTTTTTCAAGCGCCGGGCAGTATCTTCAGCCAACCAGATATTGTAATGATTACTGGTCTGGTTCGCGGTGGAGTACACAACGGCGTAGCCGCGCGCAAGCTGGTCTTCGCGACGCTCAACGATGTGATGACGCCCGATATCTCCCTGGCTGCGCCCGATACCTACACCACCGCGAAATTGATAGATCAGCCGCTTATTCCAATTACTGGTATTCGGATTTTCTGCCGTTTCACCGTCGCCTCTCAAAACGGCAATAGCGTAAAAGAAGCGGTTAATAGTGCCTGTTTCCAGGCGCACCACAAAGTCGGTAGTGCGGCCGTTGACAGTGACCTGATCAACATCCCCATTCGCATCCTCCAGTGGATGGAATTGGCCATCTATCGAGCTTCGATAAAAATAGGACACGGAGGTTGCGTGGCTACAGTCGCGGCTATAGCCAACCACTTCATCCGTCTGCTCCCCTTTTTCATTAAGGTCAAAAATCGGAATACCCTCACCGCTGTGATTGTCGACCAGCGGCTGCTTATTGGTTACCTTATTTTGACCACATAAAAATGGATACGTAGACGGCCCGGAAAAAAGTGTTTCAACAGGGCCACTTTCACCAATGGCAATTGGGAAAGGAAAATAATCTGTGGGGCGACCGCTCTTCCGTGGGTGATCCCCGAGGTAAGCCGACTGCGGGGAGTGATCCAGCGCCCCTTCGGGAACTCCCACCACCGGTGCTTTGGGCACACCGGGTAACCTTGGCAAATTCTCGTAAACAAACCAGGTGCCCAGCCCAAGCAGAACAAAAAGTGCGACAGCAAAACTTGTCACCACACGCCGAACCCCAAATCGCGCAGTCAAATTCCTTGCGCTCCAAGCCATATGCGCCTCCGTACGCTATGTATCCCTGTGCACCGAAGAGACGAACCTTTCGTCATCAAAAACTGCGGGCACAGCAACAGTATATGTGGCGCCGGGAAAAGCGTGGGCCGGTTGGCGGGCGAGATTACTCGAAGAATATTTGGCAGGGGTTGTCGTTTAAAACTTAGACAGCAAGGAGGGAGAAATCAAAGAACTTAAGTGTCGGAACTTGGGTGGCAGGAGAACATTTGGCTAATGTTGCTTCGGTGGCTGGGCCAACGAGGATTTCGATGACTCCCAAACCCGTCGGAGCTAGGAGCCTGCTTGCAGGCGAACCTGTTGGGAGGTTTTTAGAACCCCGGGTTCGCCGCAAGCAGGCTTCTACAAGAAGCGTCGAAATTAGACGATGATACCGCGGTCCTGAAGGGACTTGATCACCGCTTCAACTTCTTCTTCCAATGTCATTTTGTCCGTGCGCAAATGAAGCTCTGGTGCCTCTGGCGCTTCGTAGGGATCATCGATACCGGTGAATCCACGGATTTCGCCGGCGCGGGCCTTCTTGTAGAGGCCCTTGGGGTCGCGTTCTTCGGCCGCTTCCAGGGAGCAGTCTACAAACACCTCCATAAACGGCAGGTCGCCCTCTTTGTGGACCTTGCGCACCATGGCGCGGTCGTCCGCATACGGGCTGATGAAGCTGCTCAGAACGACTACGCCGGTATCCGCAAACAGCTTGGAAATCTCGCCCACGCGACGGATGTTTTCCTGGCGGTCTTCCGCGGAGAAACCCAGGTTGGAGTTGATACCGAGGCGGATATTGTCGCCATCGAGACGGTAAGTCAGAACGCCACGGGCCGTCAGCGCTTTCTCTACAGCAACCGCAACGGTGCTTTTACCGGAACCGGACAGACCGGTGAACCACAGAGTCACACCTTTATGACCCAGCATTGCCGCACGGTCACCACGGGTAACTTCACCATCGTGCCAATGAACATTGGTTGCCTTACGCTCGACTACTTCCGTCACGCTCTTCCCCTAAGTACTTTTTTGAACTTGCTAATAGAAAATCCCGACTGATTCCCCAGCCGAAAAAGATAGAACTGGCGCGCATTATCCTAGATCGCCCCAGTGTGGGTAAAGGCAACCGATAGAACAATACCGTCCCAAAACCAAAAAACCCGGCATATAGCCGGGTTTGCGGGACCAAAAGGTCAAATATGGGGTGGCCGACGGGGATCGAACCCGCGACCTCAGGAGCCACAACCAGATATAAAATCATTATAAATCAATGACTTATGTGGATCGCAGTGGTAAGCCACCCCGTTGATGACACCCTTGTAACCCGCATGGCGCCGTGATGTTGCAAATGTTACCACACCACCGAGCTGTATATATGCACACCACTTTACTATCGCAGTAAAATGGTCACGTCGCACCGCAATGGCCCAGGTTTCGGACGTACAACGGGCCAAGACTCAGTCTTCATGTCAACTGGATTCCGGTCAAACTAACACTCCTGCCGATCAAAATAAGCACTCATCACCAATAGCCCACAATCCCAGCGCGGAGTAGGTGCTTCCGGAATAGTGCTTAAAGGCGAGGCCAAAGTATTCAAGTGCCCGGCCATAGGGCTTTGCTAAATAGTCCCCACAAATTAAGTGGACAAGGCTCCCTTTTTCCAGTGATCTCGCCATGGCAGCCACTTCACTTCCTATCAGCAGCCCTGATAGGTACACCGCGCTGGCAGCTATCGGTTGCAGGCCCAAAACCCCACGACTTCTAGCATTGAAAAGCTGATGAATCAGCCCGGTCTCATCAGCACTGGCTGCTAAGCCCGCATGAAATGCTTCGGCACAGTATTCCTGTTCCCCTTGAACCAACACGCTGTAGTCATTGAGTAGAGCGTAGAGCTCACCAGTGAAAGCTGTGCTGAAGCTACAGATCTCGCCACCTTCAATTTGGACCCACTTGCTGTGGGTTCCCGGCAGGCAGAGGGTGCTCCTCGCCTGCTCCTCTGGGCTTGCCTGGGTCAGCCAGCCTACCACCTGGGTCTCTTCTCCCCGCATCACGTCAGCAGCGCCCGTATTGCTTATGCGCTTTACACCGGGTACACACCAGGCGTTCAGGTCGGTATCCGGAATCTTTACCAGATCCCGGGCAAGCGAAGTCTTTGAAGCCGGACAGTCGACATAGGGCGCTTCATACCAACCAATGCCGGACCCCACCATGCCACACAGGATCACAGGGCAATCAGACCCACCTATCGCCGACAGCTGCACCTTCAAGTAGGCTTCCATATCCGCCTGTTTGAGGTTTTTTACCCCACAATCGGTACTGATCTGTGAAACTATTTCTCCGTGCTCACCAACCCTCATCAGCCGAAAACTACTGGTTCCCCAGTCACACACCAAAACTTCACTCATTGGGGCACCCCGACGACCTATTTGAATTATCTATTGGTTGATTGTTGACCATTAACGGACAATCCATATTGATCCGCTCTCGAAACCACTGATTAGTTGCTCGAAGGTCCCGTAAACACTAGATTTAACCAGCTTAACTGTTGATTGTTAACAGTTTAATGGCGATTTTTTTGTTCGTCTGGGGTACTATCCCTTAATCAGGTACCTGTTGTAGATTTGTTACAAGTCGCTGCAGCTTTTCTAGGGCCAGTCACGTCGGTAGATAGAGCGAGCATGGGCGTACAGGGCAAGAAGCTTGAGCTAAAGAACGTCAGACACGGTGGGACAGACTCCCCACCCTAGGATAATTGGTAGCAGAATCCATTATGCGTGAAGCCACAAAGATCATTCCGGTGCGCGAGCAGATCGCGGACCAATTGCGCTCCGACATTATTTCCGGAGAGCTAGCCCCCAGCACAAAACTCAACGAGCAGCAGCTCGCCAATCGTTTCGGAGTCTCCCGTGGACCGGTGCGAGACGTACTTTTGCAGCTCACCAAAGAGGGGCTGCTAGTCGCCAAAAACAACTGTGGCGTATCGGTAAACAGTGTGCTGGATCCGTCCATGCAGGAACTGATGGTGGATATCCGCCGGCGTATCGAAGTGTTCGCCATCTCCCAGCTGAAAGGCAAGCTGTCAGAAATGGATTTTGCCGAGCTTGAGGATATTCTGGTACGCCTGCAAGACGCGTTTGACGCGCAGGAATTCAACGAGGTCACCAAAGCGGATATCGATTTTCACCGCTACCTGGTGCAGGCCGCTGGCGGCGATGAGCTGACCAACCTCTGGTACCCCATCGTGCTGCGTATGCGCATGAACTACAAGCGTATTTCCAAGCCGAAAGACTGCGTGGACGAGCACCGCGCGATCCTGCAAGCGCTCAAGGCCAATAAAATCAATGTGGCGACCACTGCACTTCGCGCCAACATCAAATAATACCGAATCCGCACACGGAACCCGGCCAAGTGCCGGGCTTTTTTATGCCCGGAACTTATGGCGAAAATAGCCACAAAGCAAAAATAAAAGATAAAAAAAGCGGGGACTTAGAGTCCCCGCAAAGGTGTTCATCCTGATGAGATGAAAGGAAGAGTCCAGAGGCTGCTCAAGCCTCCGAAAGATAAACCGTTTTCTTGTCCACATACTGCTCAAGGCCGTAGCGGCCGTCTTCACCGCCGATACCGGACAGCTTCCAGCCATTGTGGAAACCCTGGTGCTGCTCGCCGATACCGCGGTTCACATACACCTCGCCCACTTCCATTTCCGCGATGGACTGATGGATGTAGCGCAGGTTTTCGGTAAATAGATAGGCGGACAGGCCGTATTCGCTGTCGTTGGTGTATTCGATCACCTGATCGATGCTGGAGATTTTTACGATGGGCAGAATCGGCCCGAAGGTCTCTTCGTGTACCAGGACATTGTCCTGTGTCACATTGCCCAGCACCGTGGGCTCATACCAGTTGCCGCCTTCAAAACCTGCAACCTGTGCCGGCTTGCCACCGGTGAGTAGCTCGGCGCCCTGGGCAATACTTTTCTGCACCAGTTCGTGAATATGCTCGATCTCCCGGGCATTCACTTTGGGGCCCATCTGGGTGTTTTCGTCCAGCGGGTCGCCGACCTTCAGTGCCTGCACCTTGGGCAGGAATTTGGCCATAAAGGCGTCGTACACACTCTCGTGCACATACAGCCGCTCGGCACAGGTGCACACCTGACCGCAGTTGGCGTACCGGGTCCAAAGCGCGGCCTCCGCGGCTTTATCCAGGTCCGCATCTTCCATCACAATAAACGGCGCCTTACCGCCCAGTTCCAGCATCACCGGAATCATGTGCTTGCCACTGGCCTGGTGAATGATCTGGCCAGCGCGGGTGCTGCCGGTCATGGTGATCATTGCGGTCAGCGGGCTCTCGCACAGGGCCTGACCGACAATGGAGCCTTCGCCGTTGACGATATTCAGCACCCCTGCCGGAATACCCACTTCGTTGGCGATGCGGCCGAGCTCCATGGTGGTGAGCGGGGTTTCCTGGGTGGGCTTGATCACAATGCTGTTGCCGGTGATCAGGGCCGGGCCAATTTTGCGGCCGGCCAGTGCCAGCGGGAAGTTCCACGCAGTAATCGCGACCACCACACCGCGGGGCACCTTGTGGATGTAGATTTTTTCATCTTCGTTGTCGGACGGAAGAATATCCCCTTCCAGGGTCAGCGCGTTGTCGCAGGCGTATTCAATGAAAGTGGCGGTTGCGCCAACTTCTCCGCGTGCAACACTGATCAGCTTGCCCTGCTCTTTCACCAGCAGTTCCGCCAGGGCTTCGGTTTCCTCACGAATCGCCGCGGCGAATTTACGCAGCAGTGCAGCGCGATCCCGCGCGGTGCGCTTGGCCCAGGCTTTTTGCGCGGCCTTGGCAACCTGCAGTGCCTTGTCTGCATCTTCTGCGCAGCCCTTGGGAATACTGCCGAGCACTTCGCCGGTGCTGGGGTTCAGCACTTCGATAATGCCGTCCGCTTTGGAGGCGATGTACTCGCCATTCACAAAGTTGACGTTGTTTTTCAAGGCATTGTTTTTCAGTTCGAGAGCCATGAGTTATCTCCCCATCCAGCCGCCGTCTACCAGGACGACGCTGCCATTCATATAGTTGGAGGCTTCACTGGCCAGGAATACGATCGGGCCCTTGAAGTCTTCCGGCTCACCCCAGCGCCCCTGGGGAATACGCGCGAGAATACTGCTGGCGCGCTCACTATCTTCGCGTAGTGCCTGAGTATTGTCCGTAGCGATATAGCCCGGCGCTATCGCATTCACGTTGACGCCCTTGGACGCCCACTCATTGGACAGTGCCATTGTAATCTGGCCGATGGCGCCTTTACTGGCCGCGTAACCCGGCACCGTAATGCCACCCTGGAAGGTCAGTAGCGATGCGGTAAAAATGATCTTGCCCGCACCGCGCGCCGCCATTTCCTTGCCGATCTCCCGACTCAGGATGAACTGGGCATTCAGGTTTACTTCAATCACTTTGTCCCACAGGTCATCGCCGTGCTCGGCCGCCGGTGCGCGCAAAATAGTGCCCGCGTTGTTCACCAGAATATCGATCTCTTTATGCTCACTCTTTACCTTATCAATAAAGGCATACAGAGAACTGCGGTCGGAAAAATCGCACTGGTAGGGGAAAAACTGTTTGCCCGCGGCGGCCACTTCGCGGCCTACCTCAGAATCATTCAGATCCAGATTGGCGGAGACACCGATCACGTCCGCGCCGGCTTCCGCCAGCGCCACGGCCATGGCCTTGCCGATACCGCGGTTGCAGCCGGTGACCAGGGCTTTTTTGCCGGCGAGGCTGAATTTATCCAACATAGTATTTCTCACTTCAATTCGTTCTCGGATGTGCGGCTCAGTCTTCAGCGCCGCAGGAAACCAGCGCTTTCATGCCGGACGGATTGCCATCCATGGAGGCGAATGCGCTGCCGATATCATTCAGTTGTGCGACCTTGCTGATAAATGGCACCAGGTCGATCTTGCCATTGGCGACCATCTCAATGGCCTGCTCGAAATCCGCCGCTTCGTATACGCGGGCACCCACCAGTTCCAGCTCGCGCCAGAAGAACTTGAACAGATCCAGCTGTGGCTTCTGGGAGTGGATGGCCACCATACAGATGCGTCCGCGCACGGCAGCAATGTCGGTCATGGCATCCACTGCCGGCTGCACACCGGACACTTCAAAGACCACGTCTGCGCCCTTGCCGCGAGTCCAGTCTTCCACCGCCGCTTTCAGATCCTGCTCGATGGGGTTTACCGCCAGCGCACCGGTTTTCTCGGCAAACGCGCGACGCTCCGGGCTCGGTTCTGAGATCATTACCTCGGCACCAATACCCAAGGCAACCTGGGCCACCAGTTGGCCGATAGGACCACCACCAAGAATCACCGCTTTTTCACCGGCCTTCAGGCGCGCACGGGAGATATCGTGGCAGGCTACCGCCAGCGGCTCGATCAGTGCGCCCTGCTTCAGGGAAACGTTTTCCGGCAGCTTATGCAGGGTGCGGGCTTTGACATTCCAGTAGCTCTGGAAAGCACCGACAGAGTCAATGCCCATAAACTTCAGGTTGTGGCAGATATGGCTGTGACCCTCATCGCAGGCCGGGCAATCACCGCAGTAATCCAGCGGACGCACGACAACGCGCTCGCCCACGGCGTAATCCTTTACGTTTTCACCCACCGCATCCACAACTCCGGACATTTCGTGGCCGACAACCTTGGGCGGCTGTACACGCTGGTCCATCACACCGTGGTAGATGTGCATATCGGTGCCGCAGATTCCCACGTAACCGACCTTGAGACGAACCTCATCCGCCGCTGGTGCATCGCAGCGACCTTCCACAACTTCAAACGATTTGTTGCCGACATACTGTGCAGCTTGAGCTTGCATGAACTTCACCTGTTAAGAATGCTTGACCAGATGTGGTCGCAGCAGAGTTTCATCAAAAGTCACCCCGGTACCCGGCTCGTTAGAGGCAACAGCGCGGCCGTTTTCGAGCACAATCGGGCGGGTGGTGTATTCGTCGATGGGGAATGAATGCACTTCCAGGTAGCCGGCGTGGGGCTGGCTCGCCATCAGCGATACATGCAGTTCGTGCATGCCGTGGCTGCACACCGGCAGGTTGTGCGCGTAGGCCAGTTCCGCCACTTTCAGCCAGCCGGTGATACCGCCGATATTGGAGGCATCTGGCTGCAGGAAACCGAGCTTGGCCTGGGCGATGGCATAGGTGAACTCGTGCACCGTGTGCAGGTTCTCCCCCATCGCCAAGGGAATATTGATGGCGTCGGCAATACGGCCGTACCCCAGGTAATCATCGGGAATAGTGGGCTCTTCAAACCAGGTGATATCGCAGTGGTCGATCGCGCGGCCAAAGCGCACCGCCTGCTCCACGGTCATGGAATAGTTGGCATCCACCATAAAGGTGACGTCATCACCGATCAGCTTGCGCACTGCTTCCACGCGGGCCACGTCTTCCCGGTAGTCTTCCTTGCCCACCTTGATCTTGACCGCGTTAAAGCCGCGCGCCAGATAGTTGCAAATGTTGTCCAGCAGTTTGGGCTCAGGGAAATTCAGATCGATGCCACCGGCATAGCATTTGGTGGTATTCCCAACGCCGCCGGCCACCTTCCACAGGGGCAGATTCAGACGTTTGCAGCGCAGATCCCACAGGGCGATATCCACCGCCGACAGCGCAAAGCTCAGCAGGCCACCGCGGCCAACGTAATGCAGGTGAGACTGGATCCCCTCCCAGATGGCGAAGATATCCGAGGCATCGCGGCCTTCCAGCAGCGGCTGGATATCGTCCTGCAACAGCGAGTAAATGGCGCGACCGCCGCGACCACCGGTGTAGGTATACCCCACGCCCTCCAGGCCGTCCTGGCAGCGCACACGAAACACCAGAACCTCAAAGTGAGTATGGTCACCGTGGCGCGCATCGGAGAGTACTTCTGCCAGGGGAATCTGGTAATACTCAACCTTGGTGGCGGCGATGGTGCTCGAAGACAGCAGTTCTTTCGCCTGCTCTTGTACTTCCATCAGCATGGAGGAACCCCAAAATCCGTGATTTCTTATTAGCACTTCAATACATCCATTGATTAGACCTCAATCAATGAAACCATTGTATATTGTTAACAATTAACATCAATCATTTTTTTTGCCCATATCGCCGCGGATACAGTTCCCGGTTCAGCGCCTGGGCTGCGGCCACCAGCGGGCCGTAGGGCTCATCCGCCACGGTGACAAAGCCGACGTTGTAGTTCTCGCCATCCCAAGCGCGCCCGGAGGCCGGCGAATCGATGTACTGGAACCACTGGGCACCCACAAACCAAGGGTTATCAATGATGGTGCGCATATAGTCGCGGAACATGGCGCCCCGCTCCTGCTGGCTCTCGGCGGAAACCAGACCGGCATGGAAGCTGCCAGAATCCGTGGCGCCCATATGGAACTCCCCGATAATCGAGGGTTTGTCGATCTCGGCGAGAAAATCCCAGTTGTCTGCCGCGAGGCCCTCGGTATAGAGGTTGTAACTGACCACATCCACATGGGCAGCGGCACCGCGCACCACTTCCGGGGTCATACCCCAGTCGGCAAAGCGCGCACCAAGGAACAGATGATTGGGCATTACCGCCGCCAGCTCGCGCTGCACCACTGAGAAAAATTGTTTGGAAAGCGCTTCCAGTAAAAGGGAGAAATCTTCGCGCAGCGGCCCCGCAATGGGCTGCTTGCCGCCGGCAGACTCGGCAAGGTCAAACCCGCGGGAGAATGCGGCCCAGGAATCCACCGGGTGGGACCAGGCGCGGGACAGGCTCTCCACGCTGGTGTATTTGCTTTTCAGGATATCGACAAACGCCGCTTTGGCCGGGCTATCCGCCGCATCCCGGGTCAGGGTATGAATGATCAGGCCGAAGTGGCCGGCATCGGTTTTTGTGTTGCCCCAGCTCAGCTCGTTTTCGATGTACACGCCCATACACCAGGGGTCGTCCTCGACTTCCGAGGCAACCTGAGCGACGGTGCGCTGAACGGATGCGGTAAATTCAGGATCAAACGGATCGTGCAGCGGCCCCCAGTAGTCTTCGCCGCTACTGACTCTTTTATGATTGCCGCGAATCCAGCCGTTGGCCACATACGCCACCTTGCCGTTGTCATACAGGGAGGGATCGGCCCAGTTCCCGAGAGTGGTAAATCCCCAGGCCAACTGGCGATCAATAGTCACCTCGCGCCAGCGCTGCATAAATTCCGGGCCGTACTTGCGCTGCAGATTGGCCCGATAAAAACTGAAGCCCTGCCCTTTTTCCATCGGCCCCGTGTGTACTACCGGGCGGTAAAAATAATGCGCCGCGAGCGGATCGTCGCTATCCGGCAACCACTGGAACAGGTTGCGTCGCAGCTCGGATGCAATGGTCTTCCCGTCTTCGGTTTCTGGATTCGCAAAATCCTCACCGGTCATGGTGACCGTGTTGTCCATGCGCATGTTGTCGACGCCGGTGGCAAAAAACAGGTACCCCTCGGGATCGATCAGCGCCCACTGGCCATCGACTTTTTGCGTTCGAAAATATCCCGTTGCCTTATACCGCGGCCCCTCGGCCCAGCCACCAAACCGGGAGCGATCTGTAAATCCAGCTGGGCCGGAAAACTGTTCCGCCTCGCGCTCGGCACTTTCGCGTAGCCCGTCGTCACTGTGGATTTTTTCCGGGTAATCCTCGGGCACATACTGGCCGTACTGATCGAAAATTCCCTGCAACTTCTGCGGCTGGAAATCGCCATTGCCCGCCAGGGATATATCCTCAATCACCAGAGTCCGGTCACTGAGGATACTTTTCATATTGAGTTCGAGACGGCGGATATTCGCCAGATCCAGTGACTTGCTGCCCCACATCCAGGTCATCGCCGTTGCGGCGTTATCATAGAGTGCCGGCGCATCCCGCATACCGGTATCCAGGGCAAGTGCCGGACCATTCAGATCGAAATAATAAGTACCGGTCCCGCCCGCGGGCACATTGAACGAGCGGGTACCGTAAGTCTCATCATCGTAGACTGACACAAACAACTGCGCCGAGTGGTCCCCGGGATTGGTTACTTTCAGGGACAGACCGATATTCTCCCCGGTACCACTCCAGTCCCAGCCGGAATCCGGGGCAAGATCCAGTCGCGGCTCGTAGGTGTTTTTGGAGAAAATCGCCTGCAACGGGGAGATTCCGGTGTCCACCGACAGTCGGGAAAGCGACACTCCCTGCCCTTCCACACCTGCGGGGATCCCGCGACCACCAATCAATAAAACCGGCGGGTATTCGTGCTCATTGCCCGGACCCGCAACTACTGCGCCTTTATCGCCTGGCTGACCGCAGGCAGACAGCAGCACAAGAGGCACAGAAAGCCACAGTACTCCGAAACGAAGTTGCTTCAACAGACATTGAACTGAGGAAGAAGAGATCGACATTGAGCTACCCGGAACCAAAAGATCGTCATTCTGTTTTATCAACAATATTTTGTTAACAATCTACAGTCATCCAGACTCAATGTAAACGTTTCAATGTCCCTTGAGGGGCTTAAACCTTTGTTTTACCAATAAAAAAAGCGCGATGCCCTCTCGGGCACCGCGCTTGTCTCCATCGCCCGGCTTTTGGCGCAGGCACGTTTGAACCACCTATCTGTTCGAGCAGGCGTCGATGCCGGGTAGGGCTTTCCACGACCTTCCGCGAGAGGGACCTCGTGGAAGAGCCCCCATGGACGGGTTCACGGCGTGTCCTGGGAAGCCCTGCCCGGCAGCGTCGCCGCCACCGAACTATCTACAGCGCTCGAAAAATCACTCGACAGGCTTCACATCACCAAAGCGGCGCTCATACAGCCCCTCGTGGACTTCCTTGGCCGCTTTGACCATTTCCACGTAAGGCACGTCCGCCACGGAAACAAATCCGTTGGCATAGTTCTCGCCATCGTAAGCGCGGCCCGTAATCGGCGAATCCATGTACTGGAACATATGCACACCCACAAACCAGGGGTTGTCGATAAACGAGTGCATATAGTTCTTGAACATACGGCCGCGGTCTTTCTGGTCCGCAGAAATCACAATCCCCGGATGGAAGTGGCCCTGGTCGTCGGAACCGAAACTGAACTCACCGATCAGGCTGGGCTTGTCGATCTCCGCCAGGAAATCCCACTTGGACGGCACCAGGCCCTCCTCGTACAGGTTATAGCTGATGATATCCACATTCTTGCCCGCCGCTTTCACAATCTCCGGGGGCATACCCCAGCTCGGCAAACGGGACCCCAGGTACAGGTGATTCGGCATTACAGACTTCATCGCCTTGCGTATGGTGCCGAAATACTGATTGCCGTACTCGAACAACAGGGTCGCATAGTCTTCGCGCTGGGCATCGGTAGTGAGGCTGGAATCCATGCCCTTCTCGAACGCTTCCCAGCTCGCCACTTCTTTATTCCACGCGTTATTCAACGCCTCGATGGTGCCGTATTTTTCTTTCAGCACTTTGGTAAACGCGGCCTTGGCCGGGGTGTCCGCGCCATCCCGCGACAGCGCATTGATCACAATACCGTAATGCAACTCATCACTTTCCAGTCGACCGAAGCTCTGCTCATTGTCGAAGAAAATGCCCATGCACCAGGGGCTGTTGTCAATCTGCTTGCTGACCGATTGTGCAGCCACCACGGTGCGCTGGTAAAAGCGCGGATCAAACGGATCCGGCACCGGATGCCAGAAATCAAAGCCACTGGAAAGCGTGCTGAACTCACCGATGATGTCCGCAAAGGCCACAAACGGAATGCGCTCCTCGCTGTAATAGGAATCCGCCGCCCAGTTACCCAGGGAAGTGAAGCCCCAGTCCAGCATGCGGTCGATGGTGACTTTCTGCCAGGTATCCAGGTAGGACTCGGGATAGGTTTCCCCGTAACGGCGCTCTAAATTGGCGCTGTAAAAACTGAACGTTTCACCGTGTCGGAGCGGGCCGGACTGGGTCTCGCGGCGGTAGCCGTAGTGATTACCCAGGTCATCGTCGTAACCGGGCAGCCAGTTGAACATATCGGCGCGGGTTTTGGAGATCAGTTCTCGGGTCGCCCAGGCTTTTTCGTCCACCCGGTTCAGGGGCTGATCGTCTTCGGCGATGACTTCATCGGCGCTGCGTTTGGGAATCAGGTCCTGATCGTAGTCGTATCCGGTAATGGTGGATGAGTTGGACAAGCGGATAATGTCGATACCGGTGGAGAAATACAGGTAACCCTCCGGATCCACGATGGCCCACTTGCCATTGACTTTTTCCGTGCGGAAATAGCCGGTGGCTTCCAGTTGCGGGCCATTTTTCCAGCCGCTGAATTTGGAGCGGTCGCTGTTGGGCTTGCCGGAAAGACTCGCCAGCTCTTCTGCCACTACCTTTTCCAGTTCTTCATCGGAGTGGATCTTGCCTTCGTAGTCCACCTTGGCGTTCTGACCGTACTTGTCCAACAGTCCGGTGAGGAAATTTTCATCCATGGCCGGGTTTGCCCGCAGGCGCAGATTGTCGATGGTGTACTGGCGATCGCTCAGGCTGCCGTCGGAGCCAAAAGAAATCTGGGTAATGCCACTCAGATCCAGCAGCTTCTTGCCCCAGAAGGAATGCAGCATAATATCGTCGGACTGCCAGGTTGGCGGGTTGGAGCGCAGACCAGAGGCAAAATTGAATTCGTTCTGTGCGGCCGCTTTCGGATCTTCCTGGTCGTGCCCGTGCAGCTTGGCGTAATAGGTACGGTACACACCATCGGCAGGTACCACCAGGCCGCGGGTGTAGAAATCCCCATTCTTATCGCCCATGGTGACATCGATCTGAACGGACTCGTCACCATTGTTGGCCACATCAAACGCCAGGTTGAAGTCGGAAAACTCACTCCAGTCCCAGGCTTCCGCCGGCTGAATCACCAGGCCCGCGCCGTTGTTTTCCTGCAGTTTCAACTTCACCTGCAGCGCCTTGCCACCGGCACCATCGTCTACCAGATTCGCGGTGCCATTATTGACCTGCACCGATGCGGGAATCCCACCCTCGTTAAAGTTTTCGAGGAAAAAATCTTCGGCCAACAGGTTGGAGTCCGCAGAGACTTTCGCAACCGCACTGGATTCACCCCCCTTGTCACCGGAAGAACACGCAGCCAGGCCACCCAGGGTGGCGGCAGCAACGGCCAGGCTCAGCACGGAGCGCAACAGCAGCTGGCGGGAATACTTGGAAGTGGTCTTGGTTTCCATCGTCTTACTCGTTCTAATTATCAATTTTCATCAATGCTGGAAATCGTATCGAACGCCGCCAGGCGCACGCGCAGTAGATTTCTTACCAATTGGTGTAGCTGCCGTCGGGCTTGTAGAGTCTTGGTGCCTCCCAGAATTTGAAAGACTGCTCTGCGAGCATTTCCTCATTCACATCGATGCCGATGCCCGGCGCATCGCCCACCGGATACACCCGATTCACTTCTTTCGGGCGGTTGATGAAATACTTGTCGTGATCGGATTTGTTGCTGTCGTAAGGCGCAATCTCACACCAGGAAAGATTTGGCACCGCCGCGCACATCTGAATGGTGGCAGCGGTACACACCGGGCCCAGTGGGTCGTGGGGCATAATGTCGATGTAGTGGCTTTCCGCCATCGCCGCCACTTTCATCGCCTCGGTCAAACCACCCACGTTGCACACGTCGATACGGGCAAAGTTTGTGAGATCGTTTTCGATATAAGGTATAAAGTCCCACTTGCTGGCGAACTCTTCACCGATGGCAAAGGGCACATTCACCAGTTTGCGCAGCCCCTGGTACGCGGTAACCGACTGATCGCGGATTGGCTCTTCGAGAAAATCGAGCACACCCTCGCCCAGTTTCTGGCAGAAACTCGCGGTTTCGGCAACAGAGAGGCGGTGGTGATAGTCGATACCCAGCACCAACTCCTCCCCCAGCTCCTGACGGATTTCCTTCAAGCTCCCGGCTGCGGCGGCAATGGATTTGCGCACATCAAACGTGGTGGGCTCGGTGGGCGAACCGTGTTCGCCTGTGGTTGCACGAATCACTTCCCAGCCCTGCTCCCGCAGTGCACGGAAGTCATCCAGCAGCGCCTGCCCCATGGATTTGGTCGAAGTCACAAACAGCGGAATTTCATCGCGCTGCTTGCCGCCAAGTAATTGATAGGTCGGCACGTTCAGCGCCTTGCCGGCAATATCCCACAGGGCGATGTCGATAGCAGAAATGGCTGCGGTAAGCACCCGGCCACCTTCGAAATACTGGCTGCGGTACATCTCCTGCCACAGGGCGCCAATGTTGCGTGCATCACGGCCAATCAGAAACTCGCGGAAATGTTTTACCGCACCGGCCACCGCCAGCTCGCGACTGGATAGACCGGACTCGCCCCAGCCATAGATTCCCTCGTCGGTTTCCACCTTCACCAGGCACAGATTGCGGTGTCCAACCCAGGCCGGGTAAACCTTGATATCGCTAATCTTCATGCTCGCACTCCGCTCATTTCAGATCGTCGGTGGGACAGAGGCTGGCACTGAGGCCATGGTCTGCGGTGATATTGGAGCCGGTCATGGCACCGGAACAGGGCGACAGGAGGAAGGCAGCAATGTGGCCGACCTCCTCCACCGTGTTGTATTTTTTGTCCGCGTGCATATTATCGAAAGACGCCGCCAGCGCCGGATTTTCATCGGCGACTTTCGCCACCGCTTCGGTCTTAGTCAGCCCCGGACACAAGCTGTTTACGCGGATCCCCTTTTTCCCCAGACTCCAGGCCATGGCGCGGGTCATGGCGACGATCGCCCCCTTGGTAGCGGAATACATTTCGTAGCCGGCCACGCTGGCGCCAGCGTGATTGGAGGCAATATTCACAATGGTCGCACCAGGCTGCATGCGGCGCGCTGCCGCCTGGCACAACAGAAATACCGAGCGCTGGTTGACTTCCCAAAGGCAGTCCAGTTTGTCCAAGTCGAAGTCGAGAAAGTCCCCCTCGATGGTGACGCCGGCGTTATTCACCAGGCCATCGATGCGCCCGAACTTTTCGAAGACCTCGTCGATAAACGGAGAAATGGCGGAAGCGTCCCCCACATTCAGCGGAAAATAGGCGCTCTCAAAACCACGATCGCGCAGGGTTTCCACCCGGTTACTCGCATCATTGATATCCGCCAGTACCACCTTGGCACCCGCCTCGGCACACACCTGTGCAATACCCCAACCGATGCCTGCAGCGGCACCGGTGACGATAACAACCTTCTGATCCAGCAAGGCTTTAGACATGAAGACTTCTCACTTTCTTGATCGGTCCACCAGTGCGCGCTCAGGCGCGCACCATGGTCGCTTCGATTTCTTCGATGGATTTGTTTTTGGTTTCCGGCAGCAGACGGAACAGCAGTGCAAGGCTCACGCTGATACAGGCGGCATAGAACAGGAAGATTTCCGTCGCGCCCATATTGTTCAATTGCCAGGGGAAAAACTGCTGCACGAAGTAGCTGACGGTACTCACAATCAGCGCAAAGAATGGAATCGCTACACCGCGAACATGCGTGGGGAAAATTTCCGAGAAGAGCACCCACATCACCGGCCCGATGGACAGGTTAAACGCGGCGATGAAACACATGATGCCCATCAACACCAATTTAGCGTTGATCTGGATTGCATTCTGGATCAGCACACCCTCGTTGGCCCGCGCGGTTGCGTCGCCGAGCGCCTCATACATGGCCTGCTTGAAGGCCACATCGCTCTCAAAGGCAGTGCCGACCAAAGCCTGCAAGCCAGACACATCAATATTCGCATTCGCCAGCGCCTGTAGCGAAGCCGCGGTCAACTCATAGCTGGCCTGACTGAACGCCCAGCTGCACAGAAACAGGCTGACACCACCCCAGGCGAGGCCGAACAGCACCAGTGGGCGGCGCCCAAGACGATCAATCAGCAGCAGCGCCAGAATCGTGAACATCACGCTCACTACGCCGACGATCACTGCCTGCATAAAGGCGGCATTGGTGCCGATACCCACCTGCTCAAACACCGTGGGCGCGTAGAACATAATGGCGTTGATACCGGTAATCGGCTGCGCGATGGCGATCACCAGGCCAACCCAAAAGGCGGTGCGCAGGCGCGGTTTGAAAATCTCTGCCACCTGCTGGCGGAAACTGCCGGTAGGCGCGGCCGCGGCGCTCTCCTGGATTTCCTGGATCTGCGGTTCGATATGGCCAGCGGGGATCAACTTGCCCATCACGTCGCGGGCCTCATCCAGGCGCCCTTTCAGTACCAGCCAGCGCGGGCTCTCGGGAATGGCCAGCAACATCAACAGCCAGATCAGCGCCGGAATCACTTCCACTCCGAGCATCCAACGCCAGGTGTACTGATCGATCCCAAGCGCGCCCACCCAGGCTGCGTCCGCATTGGACGCCTGCAGAATCAGGTAGTTAGCAAAGTACGCCGCCGACAGCCCCACTACGGTAGTGATCTGGTTCATGGAGACCAGCTTGCCGCGCATATTGGCCGGGGCGATCTCGCCGATATACATGGAGGCGAGAGACAGGGAGGTAAACGCAAGGCCACCGAGGAAGCGCGCCGCCACCAACATTTCAAAATTGGGGGCGAGCACCGAGCCAACGGCAGAAAGAAGATAAAGAGCGGCGATAATCAGCAGCGCCGATTTACGGCCCCAAGCGTCACAAATCCGCCCGGTGACCATCAACGCAAAAATCACCCCGAAACCGGGCGCACTGACCACGGTCCCCACCTGCAAGTCGGACAGGGTAAATTCGGCAGTAATAAAACGCACGGTGCCGGAGATCAGCGCCGCATCCAGTCCAAAGATGAAACCGCCAAATGCCACGATCGCGGCAAATTTGAAGGCGGTCAATTGGAATCCTCTCATCGGATAACCCTCTTTATTGTTATGGGTACTCCGACCGCTGATACCTGCCACCCTCTTCAGGGGTACCTTCAGGTATCTTCTGGTTGCACGGTCGGCCACCACTTGATGTTGGCCCATCATACAACCCTAATCCATTTTTGTTAACAATTAACTATATACAAATATTCCTGAGTCCCTTTATACTGCATCCATCCTGTCCCGTCACCGGGAATAAACAGAAAACAGCACAGGAAGACCCGATGTTGAGCCAACAGTTTCATCAGGCCCTGGAGGCCTGCCCGCTGATCGCCATTATTCGTGGCGTGACACCGGACGAGATCGACATGGTCGCCAACACCCTGCTGGATGCCGGCGTGCGCGCTATCGAGATCCCACTGAACTCACCGGTTGAGCCCCTCAAAAGCATCGAGCGGCTGGCCAGAATCATGGATGAATTCGGTGAAACCACCATCTGCGGTGCCGGCACCGTACTCACCCCGGAACAGGTGCAGAGTGTACAAAATGCGGGCGGAAAGATCATTGTTTCGCCAAACTGCGACCCAGAGGTGATCCAGGCCACCCTAGAGCGGGATTTGATTTCGGTTCCCGGCTGTCTCACCCCGACCGAGGCGTTCAACGCTCTGAAAGCCGGCGCCCGGGTGCTGAAGATGTTCCCGGTGGCGGACTTCCCGGCCCAATATCTGGCTTCTCTGGGCGCCGTGGTACCGAAAGACATCCTCACCCTGGCGGTGGGCGGCATCACCGATACCAATATGGAAGAGTACTGGAAAGCCGGTGCCCGCGGATTCGGCCTCGGCTCCAATATTTACGCCGCCGGCGACAATGCCAGCCAGATCGCGGACAAGGCGCGCATCATGGTGGACGCGGCCAACCGCGCCAAAGCACTGGGCGCCTGAACAATTTCTCTCTTACACCGGAGACTCTCCCAGTGATGGAATCCGGTGCACCTTGTCAGTTGCGATTGACTCTTCGTGACCTTTGCTTGTACCGCAATGCAAGCATTTCTCTCGCTTCAACGCCCCTTTTCAGGGGCGTTTTTTTAACTCTTGAATATATTTATTCACTGCCCCGGTCCGAGGCCAAGCGACGCACTGATTCGCGCGGCAGATTCCCGCACCGCCCGCACCAGCTCTTCCCGCTCCAGCTTCTTACCCACTACCGACGTCAGGCTGGAAACCGCCAGTGCAGCAATGGTCGCCCCGTCCGGCTGTCCTACCAGGGCTGCGCAATCGGTCACGCCATCGGTCAATTCACTGGTCCGCAGTTCAAACCCCTGATCGCGCACCGACAGCAACGAGTGTTCGAGCTCGGCCTCACCTTCCTGGACAGCGGTTTTCGCCAGAAGGCCGGCGCGGCGCCCGGCCTCACAGTTCGCCAGCAACACCCGCCCGGATACGGTCTGCAGCAACGGGAAAAGCGTACCCTCGTTGAACGACAGGGAAACCGGCCCGGGACTCTGCACCTGCAGCACCACCATCAGCTGCCCCTGGTGGATCACACTCAGGTGGCAGGATTGGCCGAGACGTGCCGCCAGCGCCTCCATCTCCGGCTGCGCCGCAAAGCGCAATTGCGATACTGGCGACAGGGTACGGGTCAGCTCCAGCAGCTTGAGAGACACCCGGTATTTGCCAGACACCTCATCCCGCAGCAGATAACCCCGGGACTCCAGGCCAACCAGCACCCGGAAGATCTCACTATTGGTACGCCCGATACCCTGGGCAATATCCGACTGGGACAGCGGAAGCGATTCCGCGGCGAGAAACTCCAGTATCTCCAACGCCTTATCCAGCGCGGGCACCGCGTATTTATTCGCGCCATTGCCATTCTTCTGGCTGCCGGCCTTTGCGCTCACTTTCTCGGGCACTGCTTCCCCCTGACCCATCCAATTTATCGATTTGTTAAGCCTGCGCATTTAAGCACAGGTTGACACCACCAAAAAACGATTTTTATACTTGAACAACACTTTCAAATATAAAAATATAATCCTGATGAGCCGCCAACCTGCGGGTGCCCCTAATCCCGGACCAGCACCCGCGCCTCGCACAGCGAGACACTCTAGAGAGAATCGAGAGAAAACTATGAGCAGCTCCGACATCGACCAACTGAAGCAAGGCGCCCCACAGCAGGCGGCGGAACCCATCGTCCTGCGTGGCATGACCTGGAACCATACCCGTGGCTTTACCCCCATGGTGGCGGCCGCCCAGCGCTTTGAAGAACTGAACCCCAATGTCACCATCCAGTGGGACAAGCGCTCACTGCAGGCCTTTGCCGACCACCCCATCGACGACCTCGCCAGCCGCTACGACCTGCTGGTGATCGATCACCCCTGGACCGGTTTTGCCGCACGGGAAAAAGTCATCCTGCCCCTGGACGAGCACCTGCCCGCCGCCTTCCTCAAGGACCAGGCAGACAATGCCGTGGGGCACTCTCACACCTCCTATCACTACGATGGCCAGCAGTGGGCCCTCGCCCTGGACGCCGCCACCCCGGTCGCGTCACTGCGCCCGGACCTGCTGCAAGAAAAAGGACTGGAAGAACCCAAAATGTGGGAAGACCTTATGGCACTGGCGGAAAAAGGTCTGGTGGCGGTACCCAGTATTCCCCAGGACACCCTGATGAACTTCTACATGTTGTGCTCCGCCATGGGTGAAGATCCCTGTGTGGGCGAAGAAGTCGTGAGCAAAGCAGTGGGTATCGAAGCCCTGGGCATGCTGAAGGCGCTGTCCGACAATCTGGATCGCCGCTGCTTCGACTGGAATCCCATCAAGGTGTACGAGGCCATGACCCGCAGTGACGACTTCGCCTACTGCCCCTTCGCCTACGGCTACGCCAATTACGCGCAACCCGGCTATGCGCGCAAGCTGCTGGAATTCCGCGATACCGTGACCGCAGGCCCCAAAGGTGACCACCTGAAAACCACCCTGGGCGGCACCGGCCTCGCCATCTCCGCGCACACCAAGCACGCGGAAGTGGCCGCACAATTCGTGGAGTTTGCCGGCAACCCGGAACTGCAGGCCTCCTTTTACATCCAGTACGGTGGACAACCGGGGCACCGCAAAGCCTGGACCAGCGAGTCTGCCAATCATTTGACCAACAACTACTTCACCAACACCCTGCCCACCCTGGACCGCGCCTTCCTGCGTCCACGCTACCATGGGCATATGTTTTTCCAGGACAACGCCGGCGCGCCCATTCGCAACTACCTGATGTACGGTGGCGACGCAAATACCCTACTTGATCAGCTTAATGCGCTGTACGTGAAATCACGTCAAAGCTAACAACCACTGAAATTTATGATGCAACCGTTAAAAGGTATAACCGTTCTCGAATTCAGCCAGTACCTGGCAGGCCCCTACGCGGGCCTACGCCTGGCGGATCTCGGCGCGCGTGTGATAAAGGTAGAGCGTCCCGGCAGCGGAGACGCCTGTCGCAGTCTCGCCACCAAAGACCTGTGGGTGGATGGCGACAGCCTGCTTTTCCACACCATTAACCGCAACAAAGAGTCCTTTTGTGCGGACCTGAAAAACCCGAGCGACCTGAATGCAGTACGCGAATTGATCGCGCGGGCGGATGTGATGACCCACAACTTCCGCCCTGGCGTGATGGAAAAAATTGGCCTCGACTACACCAGTGTCAAAGCCCTTAACACGCAGATTATTTACGGAGAAGTCTCCGGTTACGGCAACGAAGGACCCTGGGTGCACAAACCCGGGCAGGACTTGCTCGCGCAGGCGGTTTCCGGCGTGGGCTGGCTCTCCGGTAATCACAGTGACGGCCCGGTACCCCTGGGCCTCGCCATTGCCGATATGCTGTGCGGAACGCACCTGGCACAGGGCATTCTCGCCGCCCTGGTGCGCCGGAAAAAACACGGTATCGGCGCCAAAGTGCAGGCGAGCCTGCTGGAGTCCATGGTGGATTTTCAGTTCGAAGGTCTCACCACCTACCTCAACAACGGCCGCCAACTGGCCAGCCGCAGCGAGATTGCCAATGCCCACGCATTCCTCGGCGCGCCCTACGGTATCTATCAAACGAGCGACCACTGGATTGCCATTTCCATGGGACCGCTCGGGCCACTGGCCGAAGCACTGCAGTGCCCGGCACTGAATAAAAGTGATAGCGAAGCCTTCAGCCAGCGGGATGCGATCAAAGCCGTACTGGCAAAACACCTGCGCACCCAAACCACCGGCCATTGGATGACACGCCTGAATGCCGCCGGCATCTGGGCATCGGAAGTGGTGGATTACGACCAGCTGCTCCACCACCCCGCCTTCAAGGCCGTGGCCATGGAGCTGCAGGTTTCCCGCCCCACCTCATCGGCTGACCACCACAGCTCACCGGGGAAAAGTGCGGTCACCGTAAACACCACCCGCTGCCCACTGCGGATCAACGGCCAGCGCTTTACCAGTGCTACAGCCGCCCCACGCCTGGGTGAAGATACCAATCACATTCGCGACACTTTGCTCGCGGGTTTATGCCAACGGGAGGCCGCACAATGAGCCAGTTCCAAAAACCGCTCGCCGGTATGCTGGTACTCGACTTCTCTCAATTTCTGTCTGGTCCTTCTGCGGCTTTGCGCCTGGCCGACCTGGGCGCACGGGTTATCAAAATCGAGCGCCCCGAGCGCGGCGAAGACGGGCGCAACCTGTACCTTTCCGACTGTATGCTGGAAGGGGAATCCACCCTGTTCCACGCCATCAACCGCGACAAGGAAAGCTACTGCCTCGACCTGAAAGATCCGGCCCAGCGCGACGCGCTAAACGCGCTGATCCGCAAAGCGGATATCCTGATCGTCAATTTCCGTCCCGGTGTCACGCAGCGACTGGAACTCGACTACGACCATGTAAAAGCCATAAACCCACGCATTATTTACGGTGAAATTACCGGCTACGGCGACACCGGCCCCTGGGCCGAACGTCCCGGACAGGATTTGCTGCTGCAGGCGCTCTCCGGCCTCACCTGGCTGTCCGGCAGCCGCGACGATGGCCCGGTAGCCATGGGTGTACCGGTTGCGGATATTTTTACCGGCGCGCAGCTGGTGCAGGGCATTCTCGCCGCCGCTTTCTCCCGGGAATTTACCGGTGAAGGCAGCCTGGTACAGATCAGCATGCTCGAAGCCATGCTGGATTTTCAGTTCGAGCCACTCACCATCGCCTTACAGGATTCTCAGCAGACCATCGAGCGGGCCGCCGTCAATGGCGCCCACGCACTGGTGGCCGGTGCCTACGGCTTTTACCAGACCAACGACGGCTATATCGCGCTCTCCATGGGCCGCGTAGAAGACCTTGCGCGACTGCTCGACTGCCCCGCACTACTGCCCTATTGCGAGCCGACCCTCGCCTTTGCCGAGCGGGACGCCATCAAACAGATTCTCGCCGATCACCTGCGGTCGCAGACCACCGCGCACTGGCTATCCCTGCTCGAGCCGGCGGATATCTGGTGTGCCGAGGTCCTCGACTGGAATCAACTGCTGGCACACGACGGTTTCAAATCCCTCGACATGCTGCAGTCCCTGCCCATGTCCGGCGAAAGCCAGTTGACCACCAGCCGCTGCCCCATTCGCATTGACGAACAGTGCCTGTGGGGAAGAACACCCGCGCCGAAACTGGGGCAACACCAGGGCGTCATTAATAACGAAATCAAAGATGAGAGATGAGAAGTGAAAAATGAGAGGAATCGGTCATGAATGAGCGCCATTCGCAATCGAATGTTTCGCTATCAAAGTCTACCCCCGGGGTGGCCCACATTACCTTGCAGCTAGCGCCAGCGAATGCCTATCACGAGTCATTCCTACGGGAAATCGGCATTGTCATTCGCACCCTGGAACAGGACGACAGCGTACGCGTGGTGGTGATCAACAGCGCGCTACCGAAATTTTTCTGTGCCGGTGCCGATATCAAAGTGTTTGAAAACAACAGCGTGCAGCAAAACCTCGCCCTGGTCGCCGCTGCCCGGGAGAACGCCAACGCCATCGAGAACAGCAGCAAGATTTATATTGCCGAAGTCGCCGGCCACTGCCTCGGTGGCGGTTTGGAAATTGCCATGGCCTGCGATTTTATTTTCGCGGCAGAAGGCAACTACCGCTTCGGCCTACCGGAAATCAAACTGGGACTAATCCCCGGCAATGGCGGCACTCAGCGCCTGGTGCGCCGGATCGGCCGCCGCGCCGCCATGGAGATCCTGCTTACCGGCGATACCTTCGGGCTCGCCCAGGCCCAGGAGCTGGGTTTACTGGACGGCGTCTACAGCGCGGAATCCCTGGCTGCCGGCACCGCCGAGTTTGCCGAAGAAATCGCCCGCGGTCCCGGACACGCCATCGCGGCCACCAAGCGTGCACTGCGTGAAGGCAGTTCCCTGCCGCTGGATCGCGGCCTCGCGCTAGAGGCGAAGCTGGCAGACTCTCTCTATGAAACCGCAGATGCGGTGGAGGGACTGAAAGCCTTCGTTGAAAAGCGAGCACCGGTATTCAATCAGTAGCTCCCGACCAGTAGCACCCAACCCACAGATTCGACCGAACAACAAACAAAATATGCGACGGAGAAGATGATGAGTACACAGATAGCGGAAACCGCTCAACAACATTACCAGTGTTATATCGACGGTGAATGGGTCGACAGTGATAGTAAGCTCCCAGTGGAAAATCCCGCGAACGGCAAAATATTTGCCAGTGTCCCGGACTGCACGCTGGCACAGGCTGACACCGCCCTCGCTTCCTCGCAGGCGGCGCTGCAGAGCTGGAAAATGCTCCCCGCCATCGCGCGCGGCCGCCACCTGTTCAACCTGATAGAAGCCCTCAAACCCAAGCGCGACCTGTTTGCCAAACTGCTGGTACTGGAGCAGGGTAAAACCCTGAACGAAGCCTACGGCGAGTTCGACGATACGCTCAATTACCTCACCTATTCTGCCGAAGCCGCCCGCCGCATCGAAGGCAATATCTTCCCGTCGGACAATGCCGGTGAGCAGCTGTGGATTCAAAAAGTCCCCTACGGCGTGACCGTCGGCCTGTGCGCGTTTAACTACCCACTGGCCCTGATCGGCCGCAAGGTAGGTCCGGCACTGGTGACCGGCAACACCATGATCGTAAAACCCCACGAGGCCACCCCGGTAACCGCCATGGAATTTGCAAAGGCGGTGGAAGAAGCGGGTATCCCCAAGGGCGTGATCAATATCATCAGCGGCAGCGGCATCGCTGTGGGTGAGCACCTGGTAAAAAGCCCCATCACCCAGCTGGTCACCCTCACCGGCAGCATCCGCGCCGGCCAGGCCATCTGCCGCGCGGTAGCGGAAAACGTCACCGCAGTCTCTCTGGAACTGGGGGGTAAGGCCTCGTTTATCGTGCTTGACGATGCGGATATCGACAAGGCGGTGGATGCGGTAGTGATCTCCCGCTACGCCAACTGCGGCCAGGTATGTATCTGTGCGGAACTGGTGTTGGTACACGAAAAGGTCGCGGAGGAATTTACCCGCAAAGTGCTGGAAAAAGTCAAAGAACTGACAGTAGGCAATCCCATGGACAACCCCAGCATGGGCCCATCGGTGACTGCCCAAGGCCTGGACCGGGTGGATTCCATCGTGCAGGAAACCATCAAAGCCGGTGCCACCCTCGCCTGCGGCGGCGCGCGCCCGCAAGGCCCCGAGTTTGAAAACGGCAACTGGTACCAGCCCACCGTGCTCACCGACGTGACCGCCGATATGGCCGCCGCGCGGGAAGAAATTTTCGGCCCGGTACTGCCGATCGTCAAAATTTCTTCGTTCGATGAAGCGGTAGAAATCACCAACCGCCGCAACGACGGTCTGAGCTGCTACCTGTGGAGCAACGATTACCGGGTAATCATGGACGGCATCAGCCGCCTGGAAGTGGGCACCGTGTTCGTGAACAAACAGATTGTCGGCTACATCCAGGGCTACCACTCCGGGCACAAGCGCAGTGGTATCGGTGGCGAGGATGGGATTTACGGTATCGAGGGCTATTTGCAGAAGCGTGCGGTGTATCTGAACTGCAATTGATTCCAGAAAATCACACGGGGGCATATGTCCCCGTTTTTCTATCCAAACTACAGCAATAACCAGACATAAAAATAAAGAGAGGAAACACCATGTCCAAGCATCACATCATGTTCGAATACCAGGGTGCCAGCGGTATCGAAACCTCCGATGCCCCGGCCTTTACCAGCCACGAAAATATGCCCGGTTGGAAAGCCCGTGCCGTGGAAGATGCCGGTATTTTCATGTTTCAGTTTGAAATCGAGCCGGGCGCGGTGGAGTACCCTATCCACACGTCAGATGAAGCCTGGCTTGCATTCGTGGCCAGCGGGCACGGCACGCTATACGCGGGCGACGCGGAAGAAAACCGTACCGAGGGCGTGCAGTATCAGGCGGGGGATTTTATTACCTTCAAGCCGAATACACCCCATGGGTGGCTTAATGGAATTGAGAAGTCTCATATTCTGATCGTTAAAGTAGCTTGACCCATGAATTTTCAACATCCGATCAGTTGTGGATAATATGAGCGTCTTTCAAAGCCTTAGGTCAGAAAAGCTGATATATGCCAAGTAAAAATAATGTCGCATCCATATCACAAGGAAGTTTTTCCGGGTTTTCCGCCTTTCATCTTCAAAATTCGATTGTGATTCTCACCATAGTTCCCGCACTAGGGGGAAAAATCGTGAGTATAAAAACTCGCGACCGTGAGTGGCTGTGGCAAAGCGACCGGAGCGTTTACAAAGCCGCCAAGCTCAACCACAGCTACACCCAGCAACACGACACCGGCGGCATTGATGAGTGCTTCCCAAGTGTGGATGCCTGTGAACTACCCCAGACGGTAGGCAGCAGGCCTGGCCGCCCACTGCCAGATCATGGCGAACTGTATGGCCGCAACTGGACCGAGCACGAATGCAGAACGGCAGACGATGGCTCAGCGATATTGCTGATGAAGCAGCAGTGCCAGTCACTGCCTGTGGTTTTCGAACGCCGCCTGACCGTCGCCCCGGACCGGGGAACAATCCGATTCGAATACTGCGTACGAAACAAGAGCGACAGCGCCGTCCCCTTTAGCTGGTGTTTGCACCCTGCTCTCGCCATTGCACCAGGAATGAAACTACGATTGCCGGAGAACCACCAACTTTACTGCTCCTACGCCAGCGACCATGCGCCACTGACCACCGGCGATCAGTTTAGCTGGCCACTAACCCCGAACGGTATCGATATGGCGATCATTCCAGACCCGGATACCGATAGCGGATACGCTGCAAAGTTACTTTCCCATCAGGACCTATCCGACTGCACCAGCGGTAATTCGCTGGCCATAGCCGGGCTGGAGAATCCGGCAACCGGTGAAGCGCTGCATTTTGTATTGCCACCGGCGGAAGTGCCCCATATCGCCCTGTGGCTCAACTACCGGGGCTGGGCCGGGGATGGCGGTGCGCCCTATTTCAATCTGGTACTGGAGCCGGCGATTGGCAACGCCGACAGCCTGCGGGAACTTCTGGACAGGGGGACGGCGCCGGCGATTCCACCCCACACTGCCCATAACTGGTCCTTTGAGATTCAAATGACCACGCCACATCTTTGTTAACAATATACAAATGACGGTACACTACCCCGATCATCCAGCATTGGGGTTTTCCATGTCTTACCACAACCATACCGGTGGCTGTCGCCGCTTATTCGCCACACTGCGCGTCCTTTCCGCGTTCGTCGCGCTGATCCTGGTTTCCGCCACGGCGCAGGCCGCACAAAAGCCCAATATTATTCTGATTCTGGCGGATGACGCGGGCTACGCAGATTTCAGTTTTCAAGGCAGTGAGGTATTCCAGACACCGAATATTGACCGCATCGCGGAGAATGGTGCCCGCTTTGAACAGGCCTACGTCAGCGCGGCGGTTTGTGGCCCGTCTCGCGCGGGATTGGTTACTGGTAAATACCAGCAGCGGTTTGGCTATGAAGAAAACAATGTGCCCGGATATATGAGTGCCAGCGGCACAACCGGGGACGATATGGGGTTACCGCTGGCTGAGAAAACTATCGCGGATCACCTGAAGCCACTGGGCTACCGCAGCACCATTCTGGGCAAATGGCACCTGGGCAATGCGGACCGCTATCACCCAATGAACCGGGGCTTCGATGAATTCTACGGCTTTCGCGGCGGTGCCCGCTCCTACTTTCCTTTTACTGAAAGCAATCCGAACCACCGCCGGGAAGATTTTCTCGAACGCGACTTTGGCGCCTACGGGGAAACACCAAAGTACTTTACTGACGCACTTGCCGATGAAGCGGTAGCCTTTGTAACCCGCAACAAAAACAATCCTTTCTTCCTGTACCTCTCCTTCACTGCCGTACACGCCCCCATGGACGCCCTGCCAGAAGACCTGGCAGCTTTTCCACAACTGAGCGGCAATCGCCAGAAGGTAGCGGCCATGACCCGCGCACTGGACCGTGGCGTGGGCAAACTACTGGATGCGCTGGACTCATACGGACTGACCGACAACACATTGATTGTCTTCACTAACGACAACGGCGGGCCCACGGACCAGAATGCATCCAACAATTTTCCACTGAGCGGCACCAAGGCCACACACCTGGAGGGTGGTATCCGCGTTCCATTTGTGATGCAGTGGCCCGGGCAAATTCCAGCAAAGCATACCTTTCCGGCCCCCATTAGCCTGCTGGATCTGTTACCGACATTCTACGCCGCCGCCGGTGGCCAGACTTCCACACTCGAGGGTATCGATGGTGTAAACCTGCTGCCCTTCGTCAGTGGCGAGGCAAGCGGAAAACCGCACCAATCGCTCTACTGGAAGAAGGAGAACCGCGCGGCAATTCGCGATGGTGACTGGAAGCTACTGCGCTTCCCCGATCGCCCTGCCGAACTGTATAACCTGGGGAAAGACGTTCGAGAACTCAACAACCTTGCTGGAGCACACCCGGACATAGTTGCTGCGCTGTACCGCAAGCTTTTCCAGTGGGAACTGCAACTGGAACGCCCCAGATGGCAGCTCAAACGCGAATATGAAGGACACGCCATGCAGCGGATGGACGAATACCGCAAGGCGAAAGTCCCTGAATCCGCTACTCAACAGTAATTGACAAAATGAATGTAAAAAAGCGGTGCTCAAAAAAAGCGCCGCTTTTTGTCGAGGTTTATTCCCGGATTATTGCACCACAATTGGCTCGCGTTCACGCGCCTGCTTTACACGCTCCTCATACAGCGCCTTGTAAAACGCCTGCCGACTCTTCTGGTACTCGGAGGCCTGTTGCAGCACGTTCTGTTGATTGCCAGCATTCCACTGATTCCACAACTCTGCCAGTTCTGCCTGACGCTGCGGAAATTGATCCACCCGATTTATCTGCTCATAGGGATCATTCCGCATATCAAAGTAGCTGCGCCCTACACCCGGCAGCGTCTGGTGCATATATTTCGCATCTTCCGTACGCACCGCCCAGGTATTCCCATCACCTTCCTCAAGGTGCCAGAACAATGCCTGGTGGGGTGAACCCTCTGCAGCACCGGTCAGGTAAGGTATCAGGTTCACGCCATCCAGTGGCTTTTCGGGTGCCGGAGTCTCCCCCAGAGCCATTGCAGTGGCGGCAATGTCCAGAGAGGAAACCAGCCCGGAAAATCGACCGGGCTCAAGTCTTTCCGGCCAGTGCAGAATAAATGGGACGTGAATGCCACCTTCCGTCAGGCTGACCTTGCCGCGGCGAAAGGGCGTGTTATCCGCCCAATCACTATCGGGCATCCAGTATTCCGGGTAGACCCCACCGTTATCCGACAGGAAAAAGATCAGGGTATTGTCAAATTTTCCGGATGCCTTAAGCGCGTCCATCACCATGCCGATGCCAGCGTCCATCTCATCGATCATCGCCGCGTAAATACGGCGTTCCGGATCCTCAATATTCCGGTATTTTTCGATGGTCTCTTCCGGCGCCTCCAGCGGTGAGTGCGGCGCATTGTATGACAGGAACAGGAAGAAAGGATCTGTACTTTCCCGCACAAACTCGGCGGCATCGCGACTCAGGGCCGTGGTCAGGTATTCGTTCAGCTCACCGGCGCCACCATTGCGCACCAGTGGCAGGTAGCCACCTTCGTTGGCCATATAATCGTTGACACCATCCACTGTTTCCAGAGAAATCTTGTTGGAAACCCCCTCCGGAAAATACGTGTGGCCGCCAGAAAGAAACCCGTAAAAGTGGTCGAAGCCGCGATTGTTCGGATGAAACGGAGGTGCCGCACCGAGGTGCCACTTACCAACCAGCCCGGTGTAGTACCCGGCTTCCTGCAGACGCTTGGCAAAGGTCTTCTCGCTGACGGGCAGCCCCATATAGTTGTCAAAAGGCGAATAGGTACTGTTGTTTTCCATCCCGAAACGCGCCTGGTGGCGACCGGTCAACAGACCGGCACGAGAGGGACCACAATAGGGGTGACTGACGTAGCCATTCTCGATTACCACCCCTTCACTCGCCAGCTGATCAAGATTCGGGGTCTTGATGTCTTTGGCTCCGGTAAAACCGGTATCCGCATAACCAAGATCATCGGCAAGTATCAACAGAATATTGGGTTTGTTTGCCCCGTCGCCGCCAGATCGCTCCTGGCTTGGAAACTTTTCCATCGCACTTGCCACCGTCTTTACGGATAGAAGTGCAACGGCGAGTACTATCGGAATCAATTTCATGATTTATGCACGCTCATTGCTCTGTTAAATAATTACCGCGGGTTCAGGCTGCCCCTTCACCGCATTGCGGTACACCAGGGTTACCCCGTTGGCGACCTTTGCACCGGGTTCATCCTCCAGTCCGACCGCGGCGGTGGTCACGTACAGATCGGTAAAATCATCGCCGCCGAATGCCGGACAGGTGGTGCGAATTATTGGGGCGCTGAGTGCGGAAGTGGCCTTGCCGGCGGGGGTGAAACACTGGGTACGGGCACCATCCCAAAGGGAGGACCACATATTCCCCTGCCCGTCCATTACCGCACCGTCCGGAATCAGACCTTTGTCACTCAAATCGAGAAAGACTTCGCGCTCTCCTGTGAGCCAGCCATCGGCTTCATTGAGTGGCACTCGATAAATCACACCCTTGGCCGAATCTGCGTAATAGCCGAGGTTGCGCGCGCGATCAAAACAGATCCCGTTCGGCACCGTCATACCGCTGTCCAGTTGGCGCAGCTCACCCTTGTACCAGCGGTACAGGTTGCCCTGGTTCGGCTCCCCTTCCTTGCCCATGGTGCCAATCCAGAAACCACCCCAGGGGTCGGCGCGGCCATCGTTACTGCGGTTGCCGGGAAGATCCGGTTCGAGTTCGCACAGCACCGATTTATCGCCGCTTTCCAGGCTCATCAGGTTGAGGCCGCTTTCACAGGCAACCAGAAGACGGTCCCGATCAATCCAGCCAATGGCCGAGGGCATTTCATCAAATTCCCAGACTTGCTCGCCATCGGCACCCTTGCCAAGCACCCGCTTGTTCAGCAGGTCCACCCAGTACAGATTTTTGCGTTCCGGATGCCACAGGGGACCTTCACCCAGGCTGCAGATACGCTGGTCGAAAACTTCCGCCTCATTGCTTCCGGCAGAATTCTGTGAATGCTCACTCACGCTCACTTCCTCGCGATTCGTTTTATCGTTCATTGTCGCGGTAGCCCGACTGTTCGTTAACAGCGATCTGGCCGCGGCGCTTAACGGCAGTGCGCCGAGGGCGCTGGACAGGATGCCCAGCACCAGCTTGCGACGGGTCAACCTATTCTTTCGACTTTCCAAATTCCATTCCTTTCGACTGACCAATCAACACTGACTTACTTGCCCTGTCTACGGTCCATTCCACTTACCAACACTCTCTGATTTACCGAGATGCCATTAAACGTCACCTCGGTGCCATCGCGCCAGCGCACATGAATATCTACCGGGTCACTACTCCGCCCCAGGCCAAAGTGGGCGATATCCAGCTGCCCCTGTGAGTGGGTTGCGCTGCCCGCGCCGATTCTTTGATAGCGACGCTGGGGGCTGGTTAGGGAAACCTCGGCACCCTTTGGATCGGTACCTTTGACTGAGTAGCCAACGCGCACCTGCAGGTAATTATTTTTAGCCGACGGAGATTTATGGGGATTCAGCCCATTTTCGAACAGATGCCAGCGCCCCTGATCGTCATCTCCACTGAGCAGGTCCAGGTCACCGTCCTGATCGAAATCAAACACCGCGCCCATGTCGCCGTGACCAGACTGGCCCAGAACGGTGCCGCCGTGACTGGATGCCTGCCGGAAAGAATCGCCATCGTGATTCAACAACAAAAGATCTTCTACCCGACGGTGCAATTCGCCGAAGCGGTACACAAAAAAGTCGGCGTAGCCGTTATTGTCGAGATCCCCGGTGGTCACGCCCCAGTTATTGTCGGCAGTTTGTGGGGGAAGACGGTCGCTGATGTCGGTAAAACCCCGGCCATCGTTGCGCAACAGGATATCGGCAACGCCCAGCGCCTGGGGCGTCCAGTCAGGCGCTATCTGCTTAACGCCATGTACACTGGCGCGGATATCCCAGGCGAGATCACCGTTTAACAGCCACTCCAGACGCCACTGGTAAGGGCCATTGCCTGTCGCCCGGGAATCCGGTTGCTCCACCACGCCGAGATGCCAGCCATTTTCGCTCAGTTCTGCGGGAAAGCCCTGCGCCTTCTCCGGAGACACGGTCACCAGGGATTTGCCCGCTGGGGTGGCCAGAGTTTCTCCATTCGCGCCGAGATGCACCGGCAGGGTAATTTCCTGTCCGCGCTGCCAATGGAAAAATTCATTGAGTTGCAGCGGCCCGTCACTGTAAAACGTAATTCCGTCGCGACTGCGATTACCTTCATCGCGCAGGTCCAGACGTCCACTGGCGGTATCAAATGACACCGCGTTGTTGGCGATCTGGTAATACGTTTTGCCGCGGGCCAGGTAATAATCCAGGTCGCCATCGTTGTCGATGTCGGCCTCGGCCACCGCCATCACATATTCCAGGTCTATACCCTTCGACAACCATTGCCCGGTGACATTTCGGAAGCCAAAGTCGCCATTGCCCGCCCACAGACTCAGTGGGGAGAAAGCGATCAGATCATCTGACCTGATCGCCGTTAAAATCCGTAATCAATACACGTTCGGCCTCCAGCTGCTCGAACGCCGGTGCGGGGCGATAGCGAAACTGATCCTCGCCAATATTTTCGAACAAGATATTCCGTGGTCCTGTTTCGCCGGGCAGCATGACCGCATTGATCTGCAATAGATCGAGATCTCCATCCAGATCCATATCGACCCAGCGCACCGAGCGCCCGCGGGCGCCCATATTTTCGATACCACTGCCGACGGTTATATCGCGAAAGTTACCCCTGTCGTTCTTCAGGATCCGCGGCGGTTGCGGGCTGGTGCCATTACCCCCGCCGAGCGCGACCGCCACATCCTGGTCACCATCCCCGTCATAGTCACCGGCCGCAATACCGTGTACGTCCCAGCGCATAAGCGGTGAATCGTGCTCGCGGTAGTGTCCATCAGCCCCGCCCCAGAATAGTTGTGCAGGCACCTTGTCGTGATTGCTCAGCAACAATTCATAACGACCATCACCGTTCAGATCCGCAACAGCAGGGCCGCCGTATTTCCAGGTCGGCTCGGTGTTCAGCCCGTGCTCTTCACTGACTTCCGTGAAATACACATCTGCCCAAGCACAACCGGAACCAATGAACGCAAGGGCTACAAGAGGCAGGCGCAAAGCCGGAAATCGCTTCATGATCAATTGGCCTCGCTGCTGGAACCTGCCGCTTTCCCGAAGCGCCGCTGGTAGAGGTTCTGGTTCACTTCCTTGACCGCTTCCACCAACGGCTCATAAGGGATGTCGGTAACAGATACAAAGCCCACGTTATAGTTTTCGCCATCGTAAGCACGGCCGGTCAGCGGGGAGTCGATGTACTGGAACCAGTGCGCGCCAACAAAGTACGGATTGTCGATCACGCTGTTCATGTACTCGGCGAATTTCTTGCCGCGATCGGCCTGGGAGCTGGCGTGGATCAGACCCGGGTTCAGCAGGCCGGAATCCAGTGCGCCATTGTGGAACTCACCAATAATGGAAGGGCGGTCGATTTCTTCCAGAAAATGCCAGAACTTATCGCTGACGCCTTCCTTGTAGTAGTTGTAACTCACCACATCCGCGTATTTCGCCGCAGCGCTGCGCACCTCCGGCGTCATTCCCCAGTCGGCAAAACGTGCGCCCAGATACATATGATTGGGCATATAGTGCTTGACGGCTTCCCGCACGATCTTGAAGTACTGACCGGTGTAATGCTCCAGCATGGTGGAGAAGTCTTCGACCATGGCATTGTTGAAGTCGGTCAGCGCCACACCGTTTGCAAAGCTGTCCCAATCCGCCAGCTGAATATTCCAGGCAGCATTCAGCTTGCCGATTTCGCCATACTTATCCTGCAGCAGTTCCACAAACTGCGCCTTGGTCGGGCTTTCATCCGCAGCGCGGCCCAGAGTATTGATCACAATGCCGTACTGGGAAGCGGTGGAACCCTCCTGCCCCCAGCTCTTTTCATTGTCCACAAATACACCCACGCACCAGGGGTTGTTGGCCACTTCCCTGGCAATCTGTTCGGCAGTGATATAGGCGCGCTCTTTGAACAGCGGGTCAAACGGATCCGGCAGCGGGCTCCAGTAATCATTGCCGCTGCTCACGGTTTTGAAATTGCCGATAATCCAGCCATTGGCAAAATACGGAATGCGATCCATCTGGTAGTAATCGGGATCAATCCAGTTACCGAAGGAAGTGAAACCCCAGCTGAGCATGCGATCAACGGTGGTTTCCCGCCACTTCGCCATCAATTGCTCTTCATCGGCAATGTCGTATTTGCGCTGTAAATTGGCCCGGTAAAAACTGAACGTCTCACCGTGCTCAACAGCACCGGTGTGCACTTCACGGCGGTAGCCAAAGTTTTGTCCCAGAGGCTCGTCGTACTCCGGCAGCCAGGTAAACATCTCCGCGCGTAGCGGTGAACTGATGTGGCGCGTCGGAATGGCCGCATCGGGCACCCGGTTAAGACCGAGAGAATCCTCTGGCGTCAGATCGCCGGGAGTGCGCTGGGGAACTTTGGACTTGTCAAAGTCGTACCCGGTAATGGTAGAGGTATTGGCCAGACGTACATTGGCAATGCCGGTGGAGAAAAACAGATGGCCCTCCGGATCTACCAAAGCCCATTTGCCATCGACTTTCTCAGTGCGGAAATAGCCGGTCGCCTCCAGCTGCGGCCCTTCTGCCCAGCCGCCGAAGCGGGAGCGGCCATCCATCGGCGTTTTGCGCAGCTGTGATTGCTCTTCTGCAGAGATTGCACGCAATTCCTCAAGGGATTCCATCTTGTTGGCGAAATCCAGCTTATCGTTCTGGCCAAACTCATCCACCAGCCCCTTGAGGTAGTCTTTATCCAGAGATTTGGGCTGAATCAACCGTACGTTGTCGATCACCAGGGTCTTGTCTTCAAGTACCCCGGTAACCGTAAAGGCGATGCTCTCAATCGCACTGACATCCAACTGCTTATCACCCCAGCGGTAGATCATGTCCTGAAACTCGGAGTCCCAGCCGGGTGGGTTGGAACGAATCCCGGTCTCCACCATCAGATCCGGCCCTTTCAACTCCATAAAATAGGTGCCGCTGGATTTCTCCGGCACCGCGAAGCTGCGATTGTGCGCCTTACCGTTTTTGTCCGTCGCGGTAACGTACAGGTGCACGGAAGAGGCCTTCGGATTGGCGATATCCAGGGCGAAGGCAAAATTTCCCAGACCGCTCCAGTCCCACGGCTGCTCAGGGGCGAAGGTAAGATTCGCCGAGTACTGGGTTTTGGTACGCAGCTGCACTTCCAGCGCCTTGCCAGTCTCCCCATCAATCATACGGGCATCCGCATTCTCAAGCTGTATTGCAGCCGGCACCTGCCCCTGTTCAAACGTCCACAGGGATTTGGCATCACCACCTTTCTCGGACGCTTGTGTATTTTCCGTAGCCGACTCTGTAGCGTTGGAACGGGCATCATCGCCACAACCACTGATCAGGGTTGCAAGAAAAACAGCGGCTGAAAGTTGTTTTATCGGGAAGTTCATAAATCGACTCATCAATATTTTCAGGTAGAGGGGTCAAGCCGAAGGCTTGGCATCTTCGAGATCAGGGTTTTGATTTGGGCGCTGCATGGGAATTTCTTCAATCTTCCCAACCAGGAACACATAGGCGCACAGCCCTAGCAATGCCAGGGCTCCGATCAGGGCCAGCGCGGGGCGGAAGTCACCATCCTGTACCAGGAAGCCAATGGCTACGGGGATGGTTACGGCGGAGAGACCACCGATAAAGTTGAAACAGCCTCCCACCAAACCGACCATTTGCTTCGGGGCGATCAGGGAGACAAATACCCAGTTGATGGAAGCGAGACCGTTGCCGAAGAAGGCAAGGGACAGGAAAAAGGTAACGGCGGCAATCGAGTCCACATAGTTAGCACCAATCACGGAGCCGGAAAGTAGCAGGCCGAGAATTACCGGTGTCTTGCGCGCAAACTCGTTCGAGAAGCCACGCCGCACCAGCCAGTCCGAGGTAAACCCGGAAAGCAACACCCCGCAAAAAGCCGCCAGAAACGGCACCGATGCCAGTAAACCGGTTTTAAGATCTCCCATTCCCCGGTATTCGGCGAGATAGGTCGGGAACCAGGTAAGGAAGAAGATCAAGGTGCTGCCGAGGCAAAACTGCCCGATATAAATACCCCAGAGCTTGCGGCTGGAGAATGCCAGACGGATATTGTCCCAGCTGACCGCCGCCGGTGTTTCAGTGTTCTCCCTTCCCGACGACTTCTGTCCCTTCTCATGCCCGGTCGCATCGCTATTCTCACCCCCGGGCTCACGATACAGCCAGTACCAGATCGCCGCCCACACAATGCCGATCACACCGGAGACAATAAACAGCCCGCGCCAACCGAACCACTCCTGAATCAGGGCCAGTACCGGCATCAGAAAGGCCAGACCAATAAACTGACCAGAGGTGTATACGGCAATCGCGCTGGCCCGCTCCTGCTGAGAGAACCATTGGGTAACGATCTTGTTATTGGCGGGATAGGATGGCGCCTCGAAAAAGCCGATTGCCATACGGCATCCGACCATCGCCGCCAGAGAACTGACCAGTCCCTGCACGATGGTCGCCAACGACCAGGCCACCAGGATAAACGGATACAGAATCCGTACCTTCACCACATCCACAATCATTCCACCGGGAATCTGCATGATGGAATAGGTCCAGGCGAAGGCGGAGAAGATAATCCCCATCTGAACCGGGGTAAGACTCAGGTCCTGAGAAATCGCATTGGCCGCCACCGAGATATTGGTGCGGTCCATATAGTTGATCACCACACTGATAAAGATCAGCGCGAGAACTCCGAATTTATTGGCTGCTTTCATACCGCTACTGCATCGTCGTTGTTATTGATTGTTATTGGTTGGTGTTGGCCGGTGTTGTGTCCAGGTGAGGCAGCTCTGAAACCCAGAAAATGCGAACGAATACCCAATCCACACCTGCACAATCATCAGCCGCTTCAAATTGTTAACAATTAACAGTAACCTAAGCGCTCCGATATAACAATAACCCGCTCATCCAGTGTTGGATGGAGCGCAAGGAGCAAAGCGATGAAGACCTCGAAACGCGCACTGGCTGCGCTGATCCTTTCCACCCCCCTACTTTCGAGTGCCGCTATGGCCGCAGACTGGGATGGCATTCCCGTTCCCGCCGATGCGGGCGCCGGTAACACCTGGGAGCTGCACCCACTGTCAGACGATTTCAACTACAGCGCCCCCGCAAACGGCAAAAGCAGCACCTTTTTTGAGCGCTGGAGCGAAGGCTTTATCAACCCCTGGCTCGGCCCGGGCGAGACCGAGTACCACGCGCCCAACTCTTCCGTGGAAAACGGCAACCTGGTGATCAAGGCCACCCGTAAGCCCGGCACCATCAAGGTCCATACCGGTGCGATTCACTCCAAGGAGAGCATGACCTACCCGCTGTACATGGAAGCGCGCACCAAAATCACCAACCTCACCCTGGCCAATGCCTTCTGGCTGCTCAGTTCCGACTCCACCCAGGAAATCGACGTACTGGAATCCTACGGCAGCGACCGCCCCAGCGAGACCTGGTTCGACGAGCGCCTGCACCTGAGCCATCACGTTTTCATCCGCGAACCCTTCCAGGACTACCAGCCCAAAGACGCCGGCAGCTGGTACCCCAACCCCAACGGCGGCACCTGGCGCGACCAGTTTTTCCGTATTGGTGTTTACTGGATTGATCCCTGGACCCTGGAGTACTACGTAAACGGCGAGCACGTACGCACCGTATCCGGCCAGGACATGATTGACCCCTACGGCTACACGGGCGGAACCGGTCTCAGCAAACCCATGCAGGTCATCTTTGATGCCGAGCACCAGCCCTGGCGCGATGCCCAGGGTACCGCGCCCCCCACCGACGAAGAACTGGCGGATTCCAGCCGCAACCGGTTTGAAGTGGACTGGGTGCGTTTCTACAAACCGGTACCGGCGGGCGACAACGGTGGCGACAATGGCGGTGGCAACCCCGGCGATGGTGGCGAAACCGGTAATGGCGACACCATCACCGTAGAAATGGGCAGCTTCACCGATACCGGTAAAAGCGGCAGCGCCGTCGAAGGCGATACCGTGGTCGGCTTCAATGCCAACGGCGAGAACATCAACTACAACACCCAGGGCGACTGGGGCGACTACGCCGTCAACTTCCCTGCCGCGGGCTATTACCAGGTCTCCGTGGTTGCCGCCTCACCGACAACCGCGGGCATCGGTGCCGATATTTCCCTCGACGGCAGTTTCTCCGGCACCATCAACATGAGCAGCACCGGCGCCTGGGAGCTGTACGACACCTTCACCCTCGCCGATCCCATCTACGTTGCCAGCGCCGGCACGCACACCGTGCGCGTACAAAGTACCGGCGGCAGCGCCTGGCAGTGGAACGGGGATGAAATCCGCTTCACCCAAGTCGAAGACAATGGCACCCAACCGCCCCCCAGTAGCGGTGAAAGCGTCACCGTAGAAGCGGAAAACTTCGACACCGTCGGCGGGACCTTTGACGACGGCCAGGCACAGGCGATCAGCGTGTACACCACCAATGGAAGCACCGCGATCAACTACGTCAACCAAGGGGACTTCGCCGACTACACCATCAACGTCCCTGCCACCGGAAACTACAACATCACCTACTACGCGGGATCCGGCGTTAGCGGTGCGAGTATTGAGTTTCTAGTGAACGAGAACGGCAGCTGGAACAGCAAAACCATCGCCACCGTTCCCAACCAGGGGTGGGACAACTTCCAGGCGGTATCTGGCAACAGTGTTTATCTGGAGGCGGGAAGCCAGCAGATTCGGTTGCATGGTGTGGGGGGTAATGATTGGCAGTGGAATCTGGACAAATTTGTATTGAGCAATTGACCTGCCAGATTCTAAAAACAAAAAACCGGATCTGAATTCAGTTCCGGTTTTTTTGTATCTGCTCTGAAGGTGATTTCCAGTCAGGAAAATATTGTCTGATAAAGCTCCGCCCCCACAAACCGCGCCCGGCTACCCAGGCTCCGCTCAATCCGCAGTACCTCATTCCATTTCACCATCCGCTCACTGCGGGCAAAGGAACCTACTTTTAGCTGGCCCGCATTGGTCGCAACAGCGAGATGGGCGATAAAGGCGTCTTCGGTTTCGCCGGAGCGGGCGGAGACGACGGGGAGCCAGCCGGCTTGCTGGGTCATTTCGATGGCGGCCATGGTTTCGGAAACGGTGCCGATCTGGTTGAGTTTGATCAGTACCGAGTTGGCGAGCTGGCTGTCGATACCGTTCTGGATGCGTTCGATATTGGTGGTGAACAGGTCATCGCCGATAACCTGTACGCGCTTGCCCACTTCTGCGGTGAAACGCTTCCAGCTGTCGAAATCGGTATCGGCGAAGGGGTCTTCGATGGAGATGATGGGGTACTTGTCACACCACTGGATCATCAGGTCGCAGAATTCCGTTGGCGTGAAGGAAGCACCATCTTTCTTCAGGTTGTAGCGTTGACCATCGAAGAGGTCGCTGGCAGCGATGTCCAGTGAGATGGCAACGTCTTTGCCTGCTTCATAGCCCGCCATGCGCACGGCTTCCAGCAGTACTTCGAAAGGTTCTTCGTTGCTGTCGAATGCGGGCCACCAACCGCCTTCGTCGGCAAGACCGACGCTTTTTCCCCGCGCCTTCATCACTTCGCCGGCGGCGTGGTAGATATTGAAGGTCATTTCCAGGGTTTCTTCGTAGGTCTTGGCACCCACGGCGATAATCAGGAAGTCCTGAATATCGATGGCCCAGTCGGCGTGTGCACCGCCACCGAGGATTTGAATTTCGTTCAGCGGCAACAGGGTGCCCTGCCCTTTGCCAAGGTATTCATACAGCGGTACACCGCGAGCATTGGCCGCAGCGCGGGCACACGCCATGGACACACCGAGGGTGGCGTTGGCGCCGAGGCGGGATTTGTTGGTAGTGCCGTCCAGCTCCACCAGTTTGTTGTCGATGGCTTTCAGATCGGTGACCGGCATCCCCTTTAACACGGGGGCGATTTCTTTCTGGATATTTTCAATGGCCTTGAAGACGGACTTGCCGCGAAAGCGCGCCTTGTTCCCATCGCGCAATTCCAGCGCTTCAAACTGCCCGGTGGATGCACCACTCGGCACCAGGCCGGTACCGCTGACGCCACTTTCGAGGGTGACCTGTACTTCTACGGTAGGAAAACCGCGGGAATCGTAAATCTGAAAGGCGTCAATACTCTGGATATTCATGGTTTTCTTACCGTTATTCATTCAGCGGTCAAAAGCTCGGTCCATTGGTGGACAAGTTGGTTAAGTGTTTTGGGGGAATCAGGAATTACTGCGTACGCAAAATCCCGTACGGTCTGCTGCTGGCTGCTGTCGAGGTATTCCACCGGGGATTTTCCATCCACCCGGGCCAGCATCAGCATGGGCAACAGGTGACACAGCCGCGCCTCGAATGCGTCGTCGACGACCGCATCTGCAGATGTGGCGTAGCTTTCCCACACTTTCAGGCCGAGGCCGAGTATCTGCGCGGCATTTTTGGGCCGGTACAGCGCTTTCAACAGGAAATGATTCAACAGAAAGGCCACATCGAATACCGGGTCGCCGTACCAGGCGACTTCACAATCCAGTATCACCAGCCGGCCACTGCCCACCATCAGATTTTTGGGGCTGTAGTCACCGTGAATGAGGCAGGTTCTGGTACCCGCAATCCGCTCGGCTTCTGCCGTGAAATACGCATTCAACTGCGGGTGTCGGCTTCCGGTTTTCAGCAAGTAGGGATCCAGCCGCAGTTCGGTGAAGTCTTTGAGGGTGTCAAATTTTTCCCGGGCAACCGCATCCCCGAGAGATCGGCGGTGAATGGTTCCAAGATAGTCGCCGGCGAGGCGCGCGTACTGCCGGTCGTATTCGCCCAATAGCAGGCGGGACTTCCAGTTTTCCAGGCCACCTTCAATCATCTCCATACAGAAAAAGTAATTTTCCGTATCAGAGTAGAGAATGGCGGGTACGGATTCCGGCAGGAATACGCCCACATAGCGGAGGTATTCTTGTTCGGTGATATTGCGTTTGATATCCGCAAACCAATCATCTTTTACCTTGAGCTTGTCCAGCGCGCGCTTCACCACGAAGCGCGACTGGCCGTCATCTACCAGCAGGATTTCACAAGAAACCCCGCCGGAGAGCGGGGTAAAGGTTGCATCCTGTGAGAGCAGAAGACCTTTGTCGATCAGGTAATTACATAACGCTACCTGATCCACACTTATTCCTCTTCGGGTTCGGCAATCGACAGATTGCGGGTGTAGTCCAGCATGGTTTCACGGCTGTTCACACCGCCACCCATACCACTGGCACTGCAGGCGCCGTAGGGGAGTCCGTAAGCAAATACGTTGTGGGCATTGACCCAGCTATTGCCGGAAACCATTTTCTTGGCAATGGCGATGGCGCGGTCGTTGTTACCGGTCCAGACACTGTTGGCGAGGCCGTAGTCCAGACTGTTGACCTGACGCAGTGCGTCCGCATCGTCTTTGAAGGTGGTGATATAGGCGACCGGGCCGAAGATTTCTTCGCGGAAACAGATGTTTTCTTCAGAGCCCATCAGCAGTGTTGGGCTGACGTAATAACCGGAGCGCTCCGCATCGGAGATATTCTTGCCACCGTAAACCACTTCGGCGCCCTGTTCCTGGCCTTGCTGAATATACCCGTTGACGGTATTCAGTTGACGTTCGCTGACCAGCGGGCCCATCTGGCTGTTCTCGTTCATACCCGCTTTGATCAGCACCTTGTCCAGCTCCGCCTTTACCTTATCGATAAATTCAGAGGCGACGCTCTCATGCACAATCCAGCGGGTGGCGGTGCAGCATACCTGCCCGGTATTCAGGGTAATGGCTCCGGCAAGGCCGGCTGCCGCCGCGCTGGTATTGGCATCGTCACAAATAATGGATGCACCCTTACCGCCCAGCTCCAACTTCACTGGCTTCAGGTTCGCGCCACAGGCTTCGCCAATCAGGCGGCCAACCCGGGAGGAGCCGGTGAAGGAAACAAAACGCACTTTCGGGTGGCGGGTGAACACGGTACCCACTTCCGGACCGTCACCGGGCAGCACATTAATGACGCCCGCAGGGAAACCCGCCTCTTCTGCCAGCTTGGCGAGATACAGAGTGGACAACGGAGTCACTTCAGACGGTTTAACCACCACGGTGTTACCCGCGGCCAGTGCCGGCGCAATGCCCCACTGGCACAGGGTCAACGGGAAATTCCAGGGAAAGATAAAGCCGACCACGCCGTAGGGAAGACGTACCTTGCGGGCCTGCTTCATACCGGTCAGGGTCAACGGGGTTTCAAACTCTTCCTTTTCGCACAGGTCCGCGAAGTAGCGCAGGCATTCGATACCAAAGGGGACGTCAAAGCCTCGGGCGTTCTCTACCGGCTTGCCTACATCCAGAGCTTCCAGCTGCGAGAGCTCTTCTGCATCCCGTTCACACAGATCCGCGAGTTTGCGCAGCAGCGTGGCGCGCTCGGCGGGTGTGGTGTCCTGCCAGGATTGAAACGCGGTATGTGCAGCCTCAATGGCCTGTTCCGCGTCGGTGGCGACCGCTTCCGCAATGTTAGCCAGGGGAGATTTATCTGCGGGGTTCTCCACCGCCATGGACTTGCTGGTGCCGCCGGTCACCCAGGCACCATTGGAATAGAAAGGAACGGGGGATTGCCCAAGGAATGCCTGGACTTTCGCGGTAGTTTCAATCATCACTTTACCCATTATTGTTGGTTATCGACGCAAGGTGGGACTGCTCTGAACCCGACACTACCTTTTTTGTTAACAATCTACAACGATTTTGAGGCGCTCTCCGCTCAATTTATATTCAAGCGCCACCTACCCCGCCAAAAAGACACGCCTGGCATAAATGTTCCAACTCTGACCACTTTGTTAACAATTTACCATTTACAAATAGATCACGACGCTATTAGCATCCTTCCCTACAAAAATCATAAAACGAGATTGGAGAGAACGGATGAAGCCGCATTCCCTGCCCGCACGATTTGCCCTATTGACCCTCACCGCCGCTCTGGCTGCCTGCGGTGGCGGCGGCAGTGGCGGTTCCAGCAATGACCAGCCGCCACAAGACGGTGGCGAAACCCAACAGGACACGAGACCAGATGCGTTCTCCTTTACCGCCGTCTCCGATGCCGAAATGGGCACCACCTACATCTCCAATACCATTACTGTCTCCGGCATTAACACCGCGGCCAACATCAGCGTTAGTGGTGGCGAGTACTCGGTAAACAACGGGGATTTCACCAGTGACGCAGGTACCGTGAATAACGGGGACACCATTTCCGTTCGTGTCACCACCAGTACCGAATCCATCACCGCAGTCACTGCGTCACTGACTATTGGCGGCGTTAGCGCAGACTATTCGGTGACCACCATGGCAGAGCCTGCGGAACCCGAGCCCCCAACTGACGATGCGGTAAAAGTAGACTTCAATCTGAATATGCGTCACACCGTTGGTGGGGAATCAGAATTTGATCGGCGCAAGTTTATTACTGTGCATGCCTCCAATATTGAGAACGATTGGTTTGGCGGCAACTCGCAAAGCGCCGGCGCCCCCAATGACGACCCGAACCTGATGACCAATTTCCTAGAAGGCTACGACGTGTATTTCGGGCGGGATACCGGCGGTATGAAGTGGCAATTAAGCCAGCTCCCGGAGGATGGCACACGCGCCGGTTTCATTGATGTTGAGGCAGCAAAAACCAATGGCGGCGGTGTGCGCTGGAATTACACCGAAGGCACTACCGATAACGCGGCCTTGGCACGGAAGCACGAGCATCGGGCAACGGATATGGTTGTCGGTGGTCAACAGCACCCTTATTGGCCCAACGGTGACGACGTGGGCATGGGCTGGTCATTCTCCCAAACCGACACTGAGGAAGAACCACTGGGCACGGCGGTCGGCCACTATATGGCGAACTACCTCTACGAGTATTTCAATCGCGGCGGCAGTGACACCTACGGTCAACCGAAGCCCGTGTTTCTGGAAGTGATGAACGAGCCGCTCTATGACCTCGTTGACTATCCGAAAGATAAAGACGCAGGCACTACACCGGAAGACGTATTCAAATTCCACAATGCGGTCGCTAATGAAGTCCGAGCCTACCGGGACCAGTGGGGCCTGGCTTCCCACGAAAATGTCTTGATCGGCGGTTACACCGTTGCTTTCCCAGACTTAGAAAAAGACAATTTCAACCGTTGGGAAGAGCGCGACAAGCTGTTTATCGATATTGCCGGCACGAACATGGATTTCCTGTCCGTGCATTTCTATGACTTCCCATCTTTCAACGGTACTCGCCAGCTGCGCCGCGGCAGTAACGTGGAAGCCACCTTCGACATGCTCGAACAGTACAGCCTGATGGCAACCGGCGAGCGAATGCCGTTTCTGGTTTCCGAAATTGGTGCCACCGTGCACAGCATGATGAACGACCCCTGGACTCCGGAGCGGGACGGCTACAAGCTGCGCGCGCTGAATGGCCTGACCATGAATATGCTGGAGCGCCCGGACCAGATCCTGAAATCCATTCCGTTTGTCACCATCAAAGCGGAATGGGGTCGTACCGAGGTGCCCTACACCAACCGCCTGATGCGCCAGAAATTTGAAGCCGAAGGGGAGACCGGAGACGCCTGGGTATATACAGAATTTGTGAAGTTCTACCAGCTATGGTCTGACGTAAAAGGCACGCGGGTAGATAGTTGGGCCAGCGATCTGGATATTCAGGTAAACGCCTATGTAGATGATAAAACGGCCTACCTGGTGTTGAACAATCTGGAGCAGGAAGACACCGAACTTAACCTGGCTGCACTGGGTGTCGATGGAAACAGCCTGCAAAGCGCAACCATCAAAGAACTCTATTACGACACGGATGGCAAGCCGGTGCTGGACGTAAGTGACGGAGCAGAACTGCCACAGATGTACACGCTGAAGTCCGAAGCGACGACCATTCTGCAATTGACTTATACGAACTCAATTGCCGTTGATGGTGATGGGACAGAAACTAAATACTACGCCGACAAATACAAGCAGGCCATCAGTGCCGATGCCAAGTTGCAGCTTGCAATTAATGACGTGGTGGTTGGCGATACTGGTGAAGCGGTACTACGCTTGGGCGTTGGTCGCGAGCACGGCAAATCCCTGACGCCGAGCGTTACGGTGAACGGTAATGCGGTCACCGTCCCGGAAGATTACCAGGGGTACGATCAGTACTACGGCGGCAAAGGCCGCGCACAGTTTTTTGGAGTACTCGAAATTCCCGTGGATCTCGAATACCTGAATGAGGACAACATCGTAGAAATCGTGTTTGAGGACGAAGGAGGTTTTGTCAGTACGGCAACACTGCAGGTATTCAATACCTCGTCAGCACTCGCGCGTGGCGTCCGTGAATAATTCAAGTTCATAGAAAAAAACAACTACGAGCTTTTTCAGCTTTCTTTTCACCCTTTTCAGGCCGGTGGTTTCCAACCCCGGCCTGCCTTTTATTCCCCCTCCACTTCTCGAGAACTAGAGGCAGTTCTCATCCCCGCAAAAAACATGAGCGAATTACACGACAATTCCAATCAAACATATTGTAGATTGTTAACAGTTTATTGTTTAATCCTTGTGACGGCAGATATAACGCTAACAACGCCGCACTTCCAAACCTTTCACAACATACGGTTTTTGCGGCAACTGCAGTCGATCTGGAGCCACTCACTGTGCGCTCCGCCATTCCGAGGTACCGGCGGAACGCCCGAGCGGTTCGAAAATAATAACGACACCCGATGTACCGTGTCTCAATCTCGGAGCAAGCGATGAAACTCCCTTACCCCAGGCGCCCACTGGCGCTGGCACAGTCTGTGCTGGCCGCTGGTATCGCCTTCAGTACGGCAGCGACGGCGGCGGATTACCGCATCGAGGCGGAAGCCTTCAGCAGTGTAGGCGGCACCTACGCTGATGGGCAGCCACAAAAAATCAGTGTTTACACAGTCAACGGCGTAACCGCCATCAACTACGTCAACAAAGGCGACTACGCCGAGTACTCCCTGCAAGTAGCCGAAGCGGGTACGTACAACCTCCAGTACCTGATTGGTACCAGCGTGGCCTCCGGTGCGGAGATCGACTTCCAGATCGGCAGTGGTTCCAGCTGGACCTCGCTGGTTAAAAAAGCTGTTCCCGCCGGAAACTGGGATAACTTCCAGCCACTCGATGCCGGCAACATTTCCCTGCCGGCGGGCACGGTCAATCTGCGTGTGGTTGGCTCTGGTAGTAACGACTGGCAGTGGAACCTGGACGCACTGGAACTCACCCACGTCAGCACCGGTGGCGGTTCCAGTAGCAGTTCCAGCAGCGGCGGCAGCAGCTCCAGTAGCAGTGGCGGTGGTAGCCTCGACCTCACCGTAGAAGCAGAGAGCTTCTCCCAGGTCGGTGGTACTTACGCCGATGGCCAACCACAAAAAATCAGCGTTTACTCCGTAAACGGTGCGACGGCGATTAACTACGTCAATAAAGGCGACTACGCGGAATACACCATATCCATTCCCCAGGCCGGCAACTACGACCTGACCTATTTCGCTGGCACAGCGATTAACGGCGGTCGTATTGACTTCCAGCACAACAGCGGTGGCAATTGGCAGACTCTGGCACAAACCAGTGTTCCCAACGCCGGTTGGGATAACTTCCAGGCACTGGTCGGTGGCAGTGTCTACCTGCCCGCCGGCGCTCAGCAGATCCGCGTGTACGGCGGTGGCAGCAGCGACTGGCAGTGGAACCTGGATCGCTTTGAACTGAGCTACGACAGCGCAGGCTCCGGCTCCAGCGGCGGCTCATCGTCCAGCTCATCTTCTTCCAGCTCAAGCTCATCCAGTAGCTCCAGCTCCTCTGGTGGTAGCAGCTCAAGCTCTTCTTCCAGTTCGTCGAGCTCGTCCTCCTCAAGCTCCGGCGGTTCGAGCTCCGGTGGTAGCAGTCCCGGTAACGGCAGCCCGGTTTCCGGCACCTTCACCCTGCAGGCCGAAAGTGCACACGTTGTGGGTGGTGATATCGATACCTACGCCATCAACGGCGGTACGGCGGTGAACTACTTCAATAGTGGCGACTACCTCGAGTACAACCTGAGCCTGGATCAATCCGGTCTTTACCGTCCGAAATTCTTCGTTGGTACCGGCAACACTTCCGGAACGTCTGTTGGCCTGATGGCCACCGACCACGAGGGTGAGCTGGTCATCAAGAACACCACTGATGTACAAAGCCAGGGGGGCGACTGGGACACTTTCTATCTGCTCAACGCCTCCAGCGAAATCAACCTGTTCGCCGGCGACCTCACCATCCGCATCTACGGCGCGGGCAGTCAGGACTTCCAGTTCAATATCGACTACGCCACTTTTGAACGTGTGGGCGATGCGAACCTGGCCCTTGATGGCGACGGCGACGGCACCCCGGATGTGGACGATCAATGCCCGAGCACGGACCCAGCAGAAACCGCCAACAGCGTAGGTTGTGCGCCCTCTCAACTGGACACCGATGAAGATGGCATTACCGACAATCTGGATCAGTGCCCGACCACGGGCGCCGGCGAGTTTGTCAACGCGGTCGGCTGTGCCAGCCCCGGCGGAGACGATGACGACTTCGACGGCGTACTGAACGGTGCCGATCAGTGTGCAAACACCCCGTTCGGTCAAAATGTCGACCCATCTGGCTGTACCGGTTTTGCCGACAGCGATAACGACGGTATCGCCAACAGTGCGGACAACTGCCCCTCTACCCCTGCAGGTGAGTTTGCCAATGAGTCTGGTTGCTCTGCCTCACAAGTGGGTAACAGCCACGCCGCTACGGTAACGGTCAACGCCAATATCAAGCACAGTGTGAACGGTGTTTCCGACTTCGGACGCAAGCGCCACATCACCGCACACACCACCATTTACGAAAATGATTGGAACGGTCATTCGGACAAGCTGAACTATTTCGTAAATACCCTGGATGTGACACTCGGTCGCGATAACGGTACCGCCACCTGGAAATTCCAAGACACCAAGGAAGATCCAAACCGGGACAACTGGCCGGATATGGACTACATGGTGGAACGTGGGCAGGAGCTACGTGAACTGTACGAAGGCAATCCCTTCTACAAACGCTTCAGTGCTGAGAGTACTGAGCTAATCGCCGGTACCAACCCGCACCCAACCTACCCGACTCTGAGCTGGTATGACAACGGCAAAACCTGGCACAACTGGCAGCCGATGAATATCGAGACCTCTGCTGCCTGGATGGGCCAGTACCTGAAGCACTACTACGCCAACTCCAGCAACGATTACCTGGGCGACCCCATGCCCAAGTACTGGGAAGTGATCAACGAACCGGATATGGAAATGAAAACCGGCAAGTTTATGGTCACCAACCAGGAAACACTGTGGGAATACCACAACCTCGTAGCACAGGAAATCCGCTCCAAGCTGGGCAACGAAGCACCCATGATTGGCGGTATGACCTGGGGTCAGCACGACTTCTACCGTCGCGATGGTATCTCCCGCTTTGCGGACGATAACTACGACCAGTGGATTACCAACGAAGACCCGGAAGTCCAGGAAAGTGCACGCGCCTTCTTCCGCGAGGCCATGACCACCACCGTGGATGACACGCGCAATCAGGATTGGTACCAGTGGGACGTTATGTGGAAAGGCTTCATGGATGCCGCCGGCCACAACATGGACTTCTATGCAGTACACGTCTATGACTGGCCTGGAGTAAACGATGATTCTCGCTCCACGTTGCGCCGCGGTGGTCACCTGCCCGCCATGCTGGACATGATGGAGTGGTACGAGGTGCATAAAAACGGCGAGGCCAATCGCACCCCAATCGTGCTTTCCGAATACGGTGCCGTACAGGGTGGTTGGGACTATCTGCCCCATAACAATCGCTATGAGTCCGAGGTGATCAAGTCCTTCAACGGTATGCTGATGCAGATTCTCGATCGCCCGGATTACGTGATCAAATCAATGCCATTTACTCCAGCCAAACCACTGTGGGGCTACAAGCCATTCGGCTGTGGCTATGAAGAAGTGCGCACCTGTACCGCGCCCTACCACTACAGCATGATGAAAGAGTCTCAGCTGAATAACGACGACTGGCACTGGTCTGACTATATTCAGTTCTTTGAGCTGTGGGCTGATGTCGACGGTACCCGTGTTGACAGCGTTTCCAGCGATGCGGATGTGCAGGTGCAATCCTATGTAGACGGCAATGAGCTGTTTGTCATCATCAACAACTTGGAAACCGTTGCAACTACCATCAATCTCGATGTCGCGGGCCTTGGGTCTGCTGTACAAAATGTTGAAATGCGTAATATGCACTTCGATGGCAGCTTCGACACCGTGACCGATCGTCATCATATGCAGCAAGCACCAAGTAATCTCACTTTGGCGGCCGACGGCACCGTTGTACTCCGTTACTCCCTGAGCAACAACATCGCCGTTAATCAGACCATGGACGAGAAAAAATACTTCGGTGAGAGCGTCAGTGGCGGCAGTGAGCCGCACCGTATCTCCGTCGCCGGTGGTGCGAAAACGCTACAGGTGAACAACGTAACGGTTCCGGCTGGCTATGCGGAAGCGCAACTGCGCCTTACCGTGGCCCTCTTTCCGGGTGAAGACGACAACCCCGACAGCCTGCTGCAAATCGACAGCCTGACCATCAATGGCCAGACCGTTGAGACGCCACTGGACTGGCGTGGACGCAAGCAGAACGCGGCAGAACGGTACTTCAACACCCTGGAGATTCCCGTTCCGGCTGACGTACTGCAGGCCAACAACACCATCAGCGTCGACTTCCGACACAATGGTGAGTTGACCGTCGCCAACCTGGTTGTCAAAGACTACAGCACCGTGCCGGTGCGCAACTAAGTCTCCTTGACCACAAGGTAAAACAAAAAACCCCGCCCTGTTACCAGGGCGGGGTTTTTTAATGATTCAGTAAACGTTAAAGGTCGAGATCATCGGAACCTATTCGATCCCTCTTCCGGTCGCGGCCCAGTAAATTCCACCATAAAGGTGCGACAAAAACATGGCATTACCGTAGGACGCCGGCAAATGGCCGAGGCCCGTGTAGAAAGCACGGCCGCCATCGTACTGTTGGTACCATGCAACGGGATGAAACTCACTCATACCGTTGGACTTCACATCACCCCATGCGGCCTGTGCCTTGTAGGTGGTTTCATCCACGGACAAAAGATACTTCAGGGAATCGCTGTGCTCCGGCCCATAGGTGTAATACTCTTCGGTCCACAGGAAACGCGCTGGCATATACTCGGCACCCGGAAATCCCGCCTCCAGCACATCCACTTTCGCAGACTGTATTGCGGGATGAATCACAAAGTTCCGCCCTACCAAGCCCCGGTACCAGGACCAGTCGTACTCGGTATCCGCTGCAGAGTGGACGCCCACATATCCGTTCCCTGCGCGGATAAAGTCCTGGAATGCATCCTGCTGCTGCTCATTCAGGACATCACCAGAAGTCAGCAAAAAAACGACCACATCGAACTGTTGCAGGTTTTCCGCGGTGAAAACTTCCGCACTGTCCGTGTGCATCACCTCAAAGTTGTGTAACCGGGAAAGCTCGGTGAGCGCGGATACTGCGGCGGGGATACTGTCATGTTGCCAACCCGCTGTTTTGGTAAACAACAGAGTCTTGAACTGGCTGGCAGCAGCAGGGCCGGCCACTGTCATCAGGGCCAGCAGTGATGCCAATGATCGGATTGTGTGTGTTTTTGTCATTCGGCCTCTCCCTAGATTTGTCCCTGCGCCATCTGGCGATGGGCATAGTCTACCGCCCGCGCGGTAAACGCCATAAAGGTGATCGAAGGATTCACACAGGAGACGGATGAAAACGCAGCACCATCGGTGACGAACAGATTTTTCACATCGTGACATTGGTTCCACTTGTTCAGGTAAGAGGTCTCCACCGAATGCCCCATACAGGCGCCACCCATTTCGTGAATCGCGCCTCCCGGCGGTGCCTCGCCCTCAAAGCGGCGGATTTTTTTAAGCCCCGCGGCTTCCAGCATTTCAACTGCGGTATCGCTCATATCCCGCACCATCGCGCTTTCGTTTTCTCCATAGGCCACATCGGTGACGAGCAATGGCATACCCCACTTGTCTTTTTTGGACGAATGGAGATAGATACGGTTTTCATACCTCGGCAGGCTCTCGCCAAAACCCCACATGGTGAAGTACCAGTTGCCCGGCTGGCTCACGCTTTCCTTGAAGGCTTTGCCAATCCCCTTTCCCGTTTTGGCCCAGTGCCACCCTGCACGGCTGGCACCGCACTGGAAACCATAGCCGCGTTCGAACTTTCCGTGCTTACTATTGATATTTCGGAATCGGGGAATATAGACTCCGCCCGGGCGGCGTCCCTTGTAATAGTCCTCAAGGTAACCAGGCACCATGCCCGAAGCCCCGCCCCCGCCACAGTGGTCCATCACATAACGACCGAGCACATCAAACCGGTTGCCAATCCCTTCAGGAAAGGCCTCGGATTTTGAATTCAGCAGAATCTGTACCGAGGCCAGTGTAGAGGCACACATAAATACGGTACGCGCAGACACCTGCTTGCGCTCTCCGCTGCGCATATCAACATAGGCCACGCCAGTGGCGCGGCCGCTGGCCTGATCGTACAGCACCTCCTGAACCTGGGCATTCGCCACCAGCGTCATATTGCCGGTGCGCTCGGCGGCCGGCAGCGCCGCCGAATTGGAAGAATAGTAGGCACCAAATGAACAACCGCGAGGACACTCGCTGCGGGCCTGGCACTGCACCCGACCCAGTTCCAGGTGCTGCTTCTGGGGTTGTGTGAGATGCGCGACCCGCGCAGGGATAAAGTGACGACCCGGAAAAGTTTTCTCAATTTTCTTTTTCATATCCCGCTCTACCACATTGAGCGGCAATGCGGGCAGAAACCTGCCGTCGGGCAAAACATCGAGTCCTTCATAGCTACCGGAGATTCCCACAAACCGCTCCACCCGGTCATACCAGGGCTCGATATCCTCATAGCGCACCGGCCAATCGATACCATTGCCATCCAGCTTGTTGGATTCAAAATCCAGTTTGCTCCAGCGGTAACTCTGCCGACCCCAGATCAGCGACTTGCCACCCACCGTGGCGCTGCGGTACCAGATAAACGGTTTTTTCTGTTCGTAAGGGTGGTCTTTGTCATTGATCAGGTGGTGGCGGGTGTAATCATTGTAGATATACACCTCTTTCTGGATATGCTGCTCCGCCTTGAACTCCTCCGGCACATCACCGCGGAAAGGCATTTGCCACGGAGCTTTACCCTCAGTTTTATACTGACCGTGTTTGACCATCTCACCCCGGTCCAGCACCAGGGTTTTGTAGCCCTTTTCACAGAATTCTTTCGCCGCGTAACCGCCGCTCATACCGGAGCCGACGACGATTACGTCGTATTCAGTATTGCTCATTATTGCTTTCCTTCAGACATGTTTCGCGTTACAACCAGGCGCGCCCGACTTCTGCCAGCTTGATTTCTTTGTAGGGGCCTGGAACCGGGTCGTAACGTAGCGCTTGAGTGGCGCCGACTTGGGAGGTGTAGTAGCCGATTACGATAAGCTCTTTGAGCTTTCGATATGCAACGAATTCATTATCCGTTCCGAGAAAATCATCCAATTCTTGGACTCGGTGTATTTGAACTTCAGAAGGTAATGTTAAAAACACGTCAGTGGAGAATAGAGAATTTACGTCTCGAATAAGCTCCTTCGACATATCAGGAGAAAGAAATTCAGTCAGATAATACTGAATATAGCCGGGAACTCCAGCCTGGCTCGCCGATGGCGTATCCGTTTCAGGAATAATAATATCGGAGATGATATCTAAAAAATCGCCACTCAAACCTTCGGTAGAAGCCGCAGGACGGGGCGAGTACGACAGGGCTACGTTTACAGCCTTTACATTGAGTGAGGCGAGACTACAACCGAGCACAGCCGCCATGTCGACTAAAAACTTACGCCTTTGCATATAAACTTACTCCTTTACCGCCTGGATATGATTAGAGCCTTCCACAAGGAGAAAAATATCAGGCTTCATCGCTAGAAAAGCTATTCAGAAACTCGCCGTGAGGCTGATGATTCAGAGCGCATCGATTGAAAAATTCGCGAAAATTTTCCAGATTTACTTTATCGACATCCTCTTGTGAGGGCGAAACCAGGGCGCTCTCGTCTGGGAACAACCCCATACCACACAAAATATAGTGCCACGAGTGATTACTGTATGCCCCATCAATCTTCAAGTGCTTGAGCAATCCCGGAAGATCGCCGCTATCGAACCAGCAATTGAATACAGCACATATCTCACGACTCGCAGGGCCGGGCTTTTCACGATTATCAATCCAGTACTGGGTATCCGACCTGCTATTGATCAGAAAATGAACGGATATATAGTCCCGCACATCGTCATAACTTTTATTGACGGATCGGTTGAAAATATCGCGAAATCCTTGATCGGTATTTCCGTGTTTAAACGCATTAATAAATCGAGAGATTGTTTGCTGTGTTAATGCTAGGGAAGTTGCTTCAAGCGGCTCAATAAAGCCTTGCGAGAGGCCAACCGCAACACAGTTGTTTACCCAGTGCAGTTCACGCCGACCAATTTTCATGGAAAGATGACGCACTTCCACGGAAGCATCTGCTCCAGCATGTTCGCGCAGCTCTGCCTCCGCCACTTCAGCACTGGTGTAGCGACTACTATACACATAGCCGTAGCCCACCCTACTTTTCAGAGGAATTCGCCAAGCCCATCCGCTCTTCAACGCTGTTGACACAGTCTCGCAGGATGGCTCTTTTTCCGGTGGCATCGCCAGGGTTACGGCCCGATCATTCCACAGAGTGTCTGCGTAGCTTTTGAACGGTGTTTTCATCGTATCCCCGATCAGCAAAGCCGCAAATCCCGAACAGTCAATAAACCAATCCGCAGAAAATTCTTGTCCCGTCTCATCAGTGACATTAAGAATATTGCCCCTTCCATCGAGGGTAGCATCAGTAATCAGCGCATCCCGATGAATGACATCTCTCGCCAATGCTGTATTCTTTAAGAATTGTGCCAGCAGGCCGGCATCGAAGTGGTAGCCGTACTGTACCTCGAATGGAAAGTGATAGGGCGTAACCGGGCAGAGATTTTTTTCAGAAAGGTAGTGGTTATAAGCAAACACATTCGGGTGTGCATGCACATTTTTCCCCGAGCGCCTGACGATCGAATTGTGAATTAGCGCCTTGGCGCGATCACGATCAAAGTAGCTATAGAACGGATGAAAGTAGCTCTCAAATCCCGGTTTTTCCGACCAACGATCAAATGTGATCCCTGTTTTGTAGGTAGCGCTACAAGCAGGCATCCATTCATGCTCGGAAATGTCAACCTCATCAAAGAATGACTTTAGAGCCGGAGTAGAACCCTCCCCAACACCAATGATTCCTCGCTTGCTCGACTCAATAAGTTCAATATTCCATGCATCGCCGACAGCCTTTTGCAGCATCAGCGCGGCCATCCACCCGGCAGTTCCACCGCCGACAATGATCAGTTTCTTTTTATTCATAGTTAAAAAAGCCGCGCCTGTTTCCAGGCGCGGCAAATCACAATGACAAATCAATAACAAAATGAGAGTTAGAAGCGCGCCTGAACACCGAACCGGTAGAAGGTGCCGGTTTTGTATTCCATGGTAGTACGTCCATCGTTACCACCATCCAGCGGGTTACCTTCATCAAACACAACCATGTTGCCATTCTCGTCAGGCAGCTCGATAAAGCGGCTGGTAAAATAGTGGCGCACCTTCTCGTCGGTCAGGTTAACCGCATTGAATGACAAGGTGATATTGTCGTTCAGAGCATAACTGGCGGATAGATCCAGCGTTCCTCGCCCTTCCTGCCAAAGAGAGCCGCTTTCCCATGAGCGCTGTGCCAGCTGGTCAGAAGTGCCCTGGTAAGCCAGTCGCAGCTGGTGACCATTCATTTCCCAGAACACCGTCGCGTTATAACTATGCTCAGGTGTAAAGGCTACCGGTAGCTCCGGCAGTGTTACGCTCGGGTCCAGCGAGGAAACTTCCTGGTCGTAGGCACTATCCTGATAGGTGTAGTTGAACATGGTACCGAGACCAGAAAACACACCCGGGAGCATGTCGTAAGTCTGGGTGTACTGGAACTCTGCGCCCAGAATCTCCGCACCTTTACCGTTAGTAATGGTAGTAGTCTGGAACTTGGCACACAGATCCGCCAGATCATCAGAGAACAACCAATCGGATGCGTACTCTTGGGTACCCTCGATACGACGTGGCATACAGCCTTCAAGATCGTCAGCGGTTTTGATCAGATCTGCAGTGTCGTAAGGTCCTTCATTTTCATCCAACCCAAGGTCACGCAGGTCATCCATATAGGTAATGATCGTCTGAGATTCTTCGAAGTTGGTCATGTCTTTGTAGAACAAGCCCGCGGCGAGAAGCGCGTTATCCCCGAAGTACCACTCCAAAGAAAGATCCAGGTTTTTGGATTCCAGCGGATCGAGTTTGGTGTTTGTCAGAGTAATCGCGTTACCACGGCCAGCTTCATCAGCCCAAACAGTTTCCTGAACTTTGAATCCTGGGCGCAGTGAGTCGATTTGAGGGCGCGACATGGTTTTAGATAAAGCCAGGCGACCAATCAACTCGTCATTGAATACATAGTTCAGGTTCAAGCTCGGCAGCAATACGTCGTACTCGTGCTCACCAGTCACCGCAAAGGATCGATTACTGCGATCTTCGGTAACAATCACATTGCCGTTGGCATCGCGTTCGGTGCCGTAATTCTGCTCCGTGGACAGATCAGAATAGCGCCACAGGAACCACTCATTCATGTTGTCGCGTTCAGCGTACGAGTCGTAGCAGGGCCCCTGAGCGTCAATACGGGTATCATCAGATGTATCCAGGGTACCTTTGGTATCCCACCCCATACCATCGAGGCGAGACCAGCGCAGCTCTTGCTGATTTAGCGGATCGCCCGCATTACCTTCATTGACATCTGGTGTGGATGGGTCATCCAGGATAATTGACGGATCATAATCCAGAACAGGCGCACAAGCGGGATTTGACGAGTCACGCAGCTCCTGCAGTTTGAACACATCCAGCACCTTACCCAGATTACCGGTACTGCTGTAGAAATTAACACCGGAATAACCGCTGGTATCTACCGTGGTATTAACGTAACGCAGACCGACATCACCGGAAAGCGCCTCATCCAGGAAAGAGAAATTCGCTTTAAAATAGATAGCCTGGGTATCCAGATCAGCGGAGCGAGTTTCAGTATCATCTGGGATAAAAGCTGCTGCTGGGTTATTCAGCGCAGTGATAAATGCTTTCTCAGCAGAAATCGTATTCCAACCATCGGTAACGTTGTTATCCGCATACCCCAGTGATTGCATGAAGTCATCAACAGGGAACGATCCTTCGGCAATAAAGTTACCATCAATATCGGTAATACCTTCCACAATGGTAAACGGTCGGCCAGTTTCAGGATCAGTAACCGTTACACCTTCCCCAATCGAATTAAATGCCCCACTCTGATTATCAACATATTTTTCCCGTTTACTCGCCTTGGCACCAAACTCCAGGCGATGAACACCGGCAAAATCCACATCCCAATCCACATCAAAATACGCGGACTGCTGGGTGTCTTCTACTGCACGAACGGTGCGCGCCAGATAGGCAAGGTGTTGAGCCTCAAGGTCGTCTGGGTTAAACATCGTGGTACTAGTGTTATCCCACAGAGCAGCCGGGTCGGGATGAAGAACAGTACCGTAATCAATTAGGCCGGTGCCCGCTACAATATTACATTTACCACTTGAGCAGTCGAAACCTACGGGTTCAAGCTCTTCCGGGCTAGCCTGTCGCACCAACCATGCGTTAACTCGACGGTAGTTCTGCATATTGACATACAGAGCTTGATCCGGAATTTCTTCCGCTTTCGAGTAGTTCAGGCCACCGCTGACCATTACTTCGTCAGTAAATGAATGACTGAAATCAACAGACGCAATACGATTTTCATTGGTGAATTTGTTGATTTGATGCGTCAAGTCACCCGCAGAGTTGCGGTTCAGGTATTTTGTAAAGGTACGCGATTCTGAATCGTAGGTATGCCAATCCTCTTGTGGGTCTGTCCATTCTGACGGAATTCCGAGCCACAAGTAGTCATCACCTTCCACCATATTCTGGTAGGTATAGTAGTCACCCGCACGAACAGAAACTTCATGCATGGTGTTATCAATTTCTTGCTTATTCCAGCTCAGGTTTGCGTTGAGCTCGGTATCGTCATTAGGCTGCCACTGCAGGCCAAGGTTTACCCCCTGGCGGTCACGATCATTTTCGTGCAGCTGCATTTTTGTGTAGAACGGAACAAGGCCCGTAACATCATTTACGATATTGCCGTTTTCGTCTCTTGCACGCTGAGAGCTACGCGCGCCCCAGGTATCCTGAGAAAACTGATCCTTCCGAACAGAGTTGGCTTCATCAAATGCGGTTGCGATTACCCCGAAAGTACCGTTAAAAAACTTTCCAGTGAATGTTGCCGATGCTTTGTGATCTTCTTTCTCAGACAAATCGTTATAGCGGCCCTGACCGGTAATATTCAGCCCTTCGGTTACTTCCAGCGGTTTGGCAGAAACCAGATTGATATTCGCGCCCAGCGAACCTTCATCGTGGTCTGCACTGGGGGTTTTCACCACTTCGATTTTTGAGAGGATATCTGCGGAATAAGCAGACAGATCCACTGCTTGGCTGAACCCAGTAGAACCCAGCTGCACACCATTCAAGCTGATGTTGTTCTGCTGCGCATTGGCGCCGCGCACGGTGATGGTGGTGCCTTCACCGTCAGCGGTCTGCATGGAAACACCGGTCACGCGGGACAAGGCTTCTGCAATGTTCTGGTCGGTGGTTTTGCCGATGTCTTCGGCGTTGATCGTGTCTTTGATGTTGCCGCCGTAGCGTTTGTCATCAATGGACTTTTCGATACTGGCACGAATACCGGTCACCTGAATTTCTTCAAGTGCCTGATATTGGCTTTCATCTTCTTTTTGGTCTTCCTGTGCAAATGCCTGGCCGCTACAAACGGACAGTACGGCAACTGACAGTGCAGACATACGGAAGCGATTACGTACAGTGGACGTAGACATGGCTCACTCTCTCCATCGGATCGCATTTTTATTATCAATTCGGCATTCACTGATACCGCTAGTGGCGCCGCCCCTAGTTTTCGAAAGAAGACCCGGTTTTGTTATCTAGTGGGTTTCTTCCATCGATGGCTTAATCATCCACCAACCCCGGAAACCATGTCAACTGTTGATTGTTAACAATCTAAATCCGTTGTTTAATGGTTGGTGAAGGGGGCGTCAGCCGCCAGCTTGAGGCGATCCGAGCCTAAATATTTTAAGTTATTGTTTTATAAGCATTTTTTAATAAGCTACGCGTTTCTTCGCAGCCCGTTGTTGACAATTTACAAGGTCGCCCTGGGGGAGTAAAGGTGCAATCCTCTCGTCCCAGACCCTCACCACGCAAGCGGCGTGACTTAATTGCCATTAGTTCATTTAGTGGCACGAATTGTCCCAGATGGCGCGTATAAGGCAACGTATAAAGGTGACTGCTATGACAGATCTGGTAATTCTGGGAGAGAGCATGGTGGAGTTCAGCCAGCGGGAGCCCGGAATCTTCCAGCAATCCTACGCTGGGGACGTGCACAGTGTGGCGGTGTACTTCAAGAGACTGGTCAGTCCCAATGACCGGGTGCGCCTCATGACCGCGGTCGGCCACGATGCAGCCAGCCATGGGCTGGAGGCTGCCCTTGAGCAGGAATCCATCGATACCTCACTGGTGTTTCGCCACCCCACCCGCCAGTTGGGGCTGTATATGGTCAATACCGATAACCGGGGTGAGCGCAGCTTCAGCTACTGGCGATCGGACTCTGCGGCCCGGGAGGTGATGCCACTATTTCGCGAGGCCACCCAGGTGGCTGGGGATGGCGGTTACCTGCCCTGCGGCATCGCCCCGCGCCCGGACCTGTTTTTCTTCAGCGGTATCTCTCTGGCCGTGCTAACCCCCAATACCCGCCCCGCGTTCTGGGAACTTATCGAGCAACTGCACGGCGCCGGCACCCGCATTGTGTTTGACCCGAACTACCGCCCCAAGCTGTGGAGCTCGGTCAAAGAGACCAGAGCGGAGTACGCGCGCGCCTTTGAGTACGCGCACCTAGCATTGCCCGGTATTGAGGACCTTTCGGCTCTGTATGGGGTGAAAAGCTTTGACGGTGCCTGCGATTTCCTGGATGACTTTGATATCGAAGAGCTGGTGATCAAGGACGGCCCCAATGGAGTCTGCTACCGCGGGCCGACGGAACAGTTTTTGGAGCCGATTACCCCGGTTGCTCAGGTAGTGGACACCACCGCTGCCGGGGATTCGTTTAATGGCTCCTATCTCGCCTACCGCAGCCAGGGCTTGAGCCCGCGCGACGCCATTGCACATGCGGCCAAAGTGTCTGCGCTGGTGATTCAACACAAAGGGGCGCTGGTGGATGCCGAAGTATTCCGCCGTTCAATAACAACACCTGCACTCAGCGAACAATAAATCCGATCGAGAAAACGGAAACCCGACCATGAAAAGAAGAAGCTTTCTGAAACTTGGCACCGGTGCCGCGCTGGCGCCCGCGCTTCCCCCCTCCCTGGCCGTCGCCATGGCGGCAGCGCGCCCGAAACTGGTGGAAACCACTCCCCTTGGCGAACTGCCCAAAACCACTCAACACTGGCTGGGTGGCCACTTCTGGGGCAACCGCCTGCAGGACTGGCAATGCAGCGGCGGCCGCCTGGAGTGTTTACAGGGGGACAAGACGTTCGAGGTGCGCACCGCGTCCATACTTACCCGGGAACTAAACGAGGCGCACAAGCCCGGCCGAATCCGCGCCCGTGTGGGCTTGCTGACACCGGAGGCCAAAGGCTTCTGCGGTTTTCTGCTGGGTGTTGGTGCCGGTGCCCTGGATTACCGGGGCGCGGCGCTGGCGCAACGGGCGGGCGGCACCAACGGCGGCTTTATGGCGGTGCTGGATGAGAGCGGCAACTTGGGTTTCCGGGACTTTTCTGATCAGGAAAACAGCATGGCGTTTACCCGCCTGGAGCGGGAAGGCAGCACCAGTATCTCGGAAGTGGGCCAGCGGGAAATTCAGCTGGATTGCCATATCGACCCGGTGGCCGATGGCCGCTTTGATGTGCGCCTCATCGCCAGTGATGCCCACAGTGGTGAGGAATTTGGTTTTGCCGTGCGCAACGATGTGCCGGCGGAACAACTGCGCGGCGGCCTGATGCTGGTTTCCTCACCACCCACCGATGCGGAAGGTGCACGCTGGTGGTTTGCGGATATTGAGACCGGCGGTGAAAAAATTACCCATGACCCGCAGCGCGCGCTGGGACAGGTCATGGGCTGTATGCACAGCCTGAACAGCAGCGGTGAACAGCCGGTAATGAAACTGTCTGCGCAGTTTATGCCCATTGATACTGCGGCGAACCCCAGCGCGGTGCTGGAGTACCGCACTGCAGGCACAGGAAAATGGCAGCTGGGTGCCGAGCGCCCGATCGAAGACGGGTATCTCGCCGCTTTCCGCATCAGCGGCTGGGACGCGAGCCGGGATCACGATTACCGGATACGCTTCGCCGACAGCGACGAAACGCTGTTTAGCGGCACTATTGCGCGGGACCCGGGCAATGCGCGCCCACTCAAAATTGCCCTCTATTCCTGCATCATTCCCACGGCGAAAAGCCTGGATGAAACGGAATTCAAAAAGCATATTCCGGAAGAGCGCATCCTCGGCCGCTATACCGAAGACAGCATCTTCTTCCCGCACAACACACTGGTAAACCACTGCGACAGTCACCAACCGGATCTGTATGTGTTCGCCGGTGACCAGTACTACGAGACCTTCCCCACTCGCTACGGCCGCGATACTCCCCAGGCAAAACTGGACACCCTGTACCGCTGGTATCTGTGGTACTGGACCTTCCGCGAGTCGGTGCGTAACCGCCCGTCGATTGTGCTGGTGGACGATCACGATGTGTTGCAGGGTAACCTGTGGGGCAACAAGGGCGATGCCACCGGCGGCCCGCGGGAGGAAGACGGCGGCTTCAAGCACGATATCGATCTGGTAAAGATGGTGTACCGTATCCAGAGCAGCCACACACCGGATGCCTATGACCCCACGCCCATCCGCCACGGTATCCCGGTCACTTACGCCCACTTTGTTTACGGTGGCACCAGCTTTGCCATGGTGGAAGACCGCAAGTTCAAATCCGCACCAGACTATGAGGCGGACCGCCTGACGGTAACCGGTGATCTGCTGGGTGCGCGCCAGGAGCAGTTCCTGCGAGACTGGGCCACCATGGATCAGGGCATGCCGAAGATCTGCCTGACTGCCTCCATCTGGGGTTCCCCGCAGACCGACGAGGAAGGTAAGGGCCTGATAGACTACGATGCCAACTGCTATCCACCGGATGGGCGCAAACGGGCGGTAAAACTGGTGGAAGATGCGAAGGCGCTGGTGCTTGCCGGTGACCAACATCTGGGGCTGGTGGCACGACAATACAGTGGTGCCTTCCCGGCAGACGATAATGAACCGCACGGAGCGCTGTTTTTCTCAGGCCCGGCTTCTGCGGCTTTCTGGCAGCGCTGGTTTGAAGGCTTTGGCAAGCTGGATAACCGCTTTGGGGACGATCCGAATACCGGTAATTTTACCGATCCGTTCGGCAATAATATGCGGGTGTTGGCAAGTGCCAATCCGAAGATTACCCATGCGGAGTTCAGCGATGACAATACGACCTGGGGTAAGTTTGTTTCGGACCGGAATCTGAAAAGTGAGGGCTACGGCATTGCAGTAGTGGACCACGCAGGGGGACAGTATCACCTGGAATGCTGGCCCTGGGATGCCAAACCAACAAAGGATCGACAGTTTGCCGGCTGGCCGCAGTCTCACCCGATAGAGTCTGTAAGTAGTTCTGACCTACCCAGTTAATAGTTTTTATACGCCTGGTGGCGCCGGTGCCACCGGGTATAGCTTTGCTAGACACGCCGTGAACCCAGCCCGGCCGCTTCAACGCGGCGCCTCAGGCCCATGGGGGCTCTTCTAAAACGTCCCTGTTTTAGAAGGTCTAGCAAAGCTATACCCGGCATCACCGTCTTCGCATCAAACTCTCGAGAGTTTTAATTCATTTCAGTTTTGTATTTTTTAGTGCTATCAACTTCCGCACCTGCCCCATAGACGCCCCTAACCAGTACGCCGCCTGCAAATATCCGTGTTGATGAAAATGCACGAGTTTATCCGCGTCGAGCTTTTGCAGATTTTCTTCGTTGATCGTGTAAAGGCCTTCGTAACGCTTCTGTTCGCCACTGGCAAACTGCACGTTAATATGGGCGGGTTCGATCAGGTCGTTGTCTGCCAATATGTTGAGGAACGCGGTGGTGGATTCCATGCCGGCCATCAACTGTCCCATCAGGTCGCTGACCTGTTGCATAAACGGGGTATTGTTGCCTTCATCGTCGAACAGGCGCTCGCCCTCCCCGCCTTCTTCTTTAACCCGTTTGCTGTTCAGGTCCAGCGTGATTACAGCTCCCTTGTCTTCGCCGGGAGTTGCCTGTGGTTTTTTGTAGCCGACCATAAATGGCTGGCGGCGGATGTGCATGGGGATGTATTGAGCATCCCAGCGGTCACCGTTCAGATAGAGGTTTTCGCCGGGTTCGAAGCCGAGCAATGCGCAGAGTGAGAACTGACCGTTGTTGGGATCTTTGGTGATACAAACCGGGTATTCGAGTACCAGGTTGCGCAGTTCATTGGCAATCACTGGAATCAGGTGGGTGGCTTCGCCGTATTCGGCGCCGCGTTGGGTTACGACGGTGAGGTTGCGGTGGCTTTCGTTGTTGAGGGCAACCACGTTGCCATTCTGTGAGGTAGATTGAGCGATCATTGTTTTTCTCTCGTTCAAATTTTTTGCATGCCGTGCAGGCAGATTTTATTGATCAGGTCGCGGTGATTATCCAGGCCTGCGAGTAACTGCTGTGTGGCTGACTTTTTTTGCTGCAGGAGTTGTTGTGCCTGCGTCTGATACTGTTCCGAAAGGCCGAATGCACTGGGCTCGGTGTTAAATCCCATGCCATAGAGCACGTACTGGTAGCTGGCGGCAGGGAACACTTCCACGGCGCGGTCAAAGTCATCGTGCCACGGGGGCTGGTAGCGCCACAAGGTCAGCAGTTCCTGCAGGCTCTCTGGCACCGTCGCCGGGTCGCAGTTGTCGATCCAGAAGCGGCTGTCGGTGCGCTGGGTGAGCACATAGTGCAGCTTCAGGAAATCGATGATGCGGTCCCAGCGGTACAGGAAGGTATCGTTAAAACGGCGCGCCACCACATCCATCGCTGCGCGGCTGGCCGGAAACTGTTCGGCAATCATATTTGCCGAGATTTCCACAAGCACCAGTGCAGAGGCTTCCAGTGGTTCCAGGAATCCCGCGGAAAGCCCAATCGCTACACAGTTGCGGTGCCAGAATTTTTCCCGGTGGCCGGGTACGATGGGGATTTTGCGTACCCCCATGCTATCCAGCTCTGCCTCACTCAGGTTCAGGTAGGCGGCGAGCTCGCGGTAGGCTCCGGTTTCGTCGGTATGCGCACTGGAAAATACATGCCCTACTCCGCGGCGATTCTGCAGGCCAATATCCCACACCCAACCGGCGCTCTGGGCAGTTGAGATGGTGTGGGTGGCAATGGGGCTGTCTTCATTTTCGTACGGGACCTGAACCGCTAGCGCGTTGTCGATAAACAGCACGTCTTTGCAGGAGCGGAACGGGATACCGTAGTGATCCCCTAGCAAACGCGAGCGGAAACCGCTGCAATCGATAAACAGGTCACCATAAATTTGCCCGGCGGTTTCTGTTTGCAGGCTGGCGATATCACCGACTCGCGTCGCATTCACTGCGGTCACTTCAGCCAGAATATGCCGCACACCGAGATTTTCAGAACAGTGTTTCTGCAAGAACCCGGAAAATTTTCCGGCGTCCAAATGGTAGGCGTAGTTTGCTATCGCCGAATATTCAGGGGTGCCGATCTGTTTGGGCGCCAGATTGTGCTCGCACAGGGCCTCCTGTGGGCAGACCGTGTCCGAAAAAGACTGCTCCCGGTCGCTACTCAGCCAGTGAGGGGCCAGATTGAACTGGTTGAAATTTTCCGGCAGAACCAGGGGGTGGTAGTAGAAGTCGTCTTCTGCACCGCTGGTCCAGCGGGCGAATTTAGCCCCCTGTTTAAATCCTACGTTACATTCACGGATAAAATCGGTCTCGCGAATACCCATCTTTTTCAGGGTACTGCGCATGGTGGGCCAGGTGCCCTCCCCTACGCCAATGGTCGGCACATTGGACGACTCGACCAGAGTGACACTGACGGGGTTTGCCTGGTCTTTTTTAAAGCGGGCAGCGAGTGTGCCGGCGGTAATCCAACCGGCGGTGCCGCCGCCAAGAATGACCACTGACTTTACTGGATCAGTCATCTCTGACCTCTATTTATTACAATTTCAAACAAAGAGGGCCACCACATTTGTGGCAGCCCTCCCTGGTATTACATGAACAATACTGTTCTCACTTAGAATTTGGCGCGAACACCAATATTGTAGCGAGCGCCGTATTGTTGGGCACTAACCAGCTGGTTGGAGAAACGGCCGTGGCGACGGATCGTCTCCTCGGTGATGTTCAGGCCTTCCAGGAAGACGGAAATGTCTTCAGTTACTTCGTAGCTGGCGTTCAGATCCCACTGACCGTAGGCCTCAGTGAATACCGGCTGGCCGCCAATCTGAGACTGACGGGTGGCCAACAGGAAGTCATCGCGCCAGTTGTAAGCCAGACGAGCCTGGAAGGCATCTTTTTCGTAGAAGCCGATCAGGTTCGCGGAGTCACTCATACCTGTCAGTGCGAAGACATTTTCATTGTCGTAAACATCGTAATCAACATCACCGTCAACCAGTGTCGCGTTGAAAATCGCCCCGAACCCGCTGTCACCAAACATATGCTGAACAGCCAGCTCCCAGCCGTAAACTTCCGCATCTTCCAGGTTTCCGGGAGTTGCTACATTCCAGGTAACCACCGGATCGCTGCCAGTGCCCAAACAGGCCGGATTTGCACCGGTGGAATCCGGGCAACCCGGGCGCGGGTTGATGCTTGGATCAGTAATCGGATTACCGTTCACATCATTGATTACACGATCCTCAAAGGTTGCGCCGATAAAGTTTTCGACGTACTTTTTGAAGTACCCCACAGACGCATAGCTACCCTCGTCGTAGTAATACTCGACAGACAGATCGAAGTTGTCGGATGTAATCGGCAACAACCCCGGGTTGCCCTGGGACGCATTGAATGGACCGCCAGGGCGTGAAACGTTCAAGGAAGTCGACGGGAACATCGCTGAGATATCCGCGCGGCTCAGAGTACGACTGTACGAGGTACGGGCAACCAGCGTTTCGGTCAGTTCAATGCTCGCGTCCAGGTTCGGCAGGAAGCGGGTGTAGCTGCCTTCCAGGGTATCGGCGCTTGGCGTGTCATCGTTGACTTCGCGCAGTTCTTCATCGTGCCAGTAGCTAAGACCGAGAATGCCGTTCTGGATTGAAGTACCGACCACGTCTGTATCTTCAAACCGCAGCCCGGTGTTCAGGCGAACGGGGTAGCCGTTAAATTCGGTTTCAAAATCGGCCGTAACAAAGGCCGCCAGGGTTTCCTCTTCAACCTTGTTGAAGGTTGGTGTTGCCTCGAAGTACTGGCCGCTGGCTTTAACCGCATCGATAAAGTCAGATGCCTCATAGTCAGCAAGCAGTGGGAAAAGCCCAGCGTTACTGCCAATTTGATCGCCAAAGTCGCCCCGCTCTTCAAAGTCGATACCGAGAGATGCCAAGTCCCCCAGATCTACAAAGGCAAAAGACTGGCTATCGTAGGAATCCACCTTGTAATCCGTGCTGGCAATACCAAATTTGATGGTTTTGAGCGCACCGTCGTCCAGGTTCTCCCAGGTACCGTCCAGCTGGACCTGTTGAATCTGATTTTCGATTTCCAGGCCGCGTTCCTGGAACAGGTCGGAAGCGATGTTTTCTGGAGAAAATGCACCACCAGCGAGCGCGGAGTCGTCAAAGCTGATACCTGGTAAACCACTTCCGCTGGAAAAGTCCGCGGTAATATCCACCAACTTACCCGGGTTCTTGGTATTTGCGATGGTCTCTGCGGGAATGCCGCCCGGCTGGGAGTGGGAGGTAGAATCGTGCACGTCCAGGCCGAAGCTCAGGGATTCGGTTGCATCCCATTCGACATTCAACCCGACAGAGTCATTGTCTGTGACAAACTGATAATTCCACGCCCAGAAGTTCAGCTCGTCGTTCTGGACACTTGGGTTGATTACGGTACCGTTGCTGTCCGCTACGCCGGTGGAGCTGTCAAACCAGACGCTGGTGCGGTTCATGGAAATATCTTCGTCGTAACGGGACGCGGTGTAATCCAGGGTCGCCGTTACGTTGTCAACCGGCGCAAACTGCACAACCAGCTGCGCATTCTGACGCTCGCGCTGGTGGTCGGCCACGTCTACGTCAAAGGTCCAGGGTGCCCAATAAGTCCCTTCCGGGTTCTTGCTACGGTCAATAGCGGAAGTATCTGCCACCCCATAATTCGGTACCCAGGCCTGGGTGCTTACGGACTCGCTACGGCTATCGCGCACAGCGTGGGACACTGCCACCAGCACACCCAATTTATCTTCAAAAAAGGTGCTGCTCACCATACTGGCGATTTCCGGGGTTACGGTATCACCTTTTTCGACACTGGTGTCCATTACGCCTTTTACGCTGGCAGAAGCGACAAAGCCGTCGTAATCAAACGGGCGCGCAGTCTTGATATTTATAGTAGAACCAATACCACCGGAATAGACATCGGCTTTACCCGTTTTATATACCTCAACGCCGGACACGCTTTCTGCGGATATCTCGGAAAATTTGAAGCTGCGGGTAATCCCTTCAGACTGCAGCGCCGAAGAATTCGGCATCTGACGACCGTTCAGGGTCACAAGGTTAAAGTTGGGGCCAAAGCCGCGCACCGTAACCTTGTTGCCTTCGTTATTACTGCGATCAATGGATACGCCGGTAATACGTTGCAGGGACTCAGCCAGGTTGGTATCGGGAAATTTACCGATGTCTTCCGCGGAAATCGCGTCGACCACACCGGCGGAATCGCGCTTGATGTCCATGGCGTTGGTGAGGGACTGGCGGATGCCGGTCACGGTAATTTCTTCCAGTGTGTTGTTACTCGCTTCCTGGGCGTAAACACCGGTAGATGCCGCACTGATCACGGCAGCGGACAAGGCGCTCAGGGTAAAGCGCTTGTTATAGATAGGCATGGATGCTCTCTCTCCATCTGGAGGCTCGAAGCTCAGACCTCATACCTGCCGCCAGGTGACCGAGCATCGAGCGCTTATTTGTTATTGAGTTGAACCTTCCGATGCGGCCCGCGCGGCGGCGAATGAATATCCCGCCTATCGCAGACTGCGCAGCCATCCTGTGCGCCTCACCACTCAATGTCAATAGTTAATTGTTAACAAAGAGTGGTGTTTGCGATAAGGTGCCCGGGAATAACGATAAAAAACCCAAGGAGAAAGAAGCGATGAACCGTTTACTCATCACCCTCCTCGCACCCCTGCTGGGCACGGGAGCAACCGCTGCGGACTGGGACGGCATCCCGGTGCCGGCAGACCCGGGCGCAGGCAATGTCTGGGAGCTGCACCCGCTTTCCGACGACTTCAACTATGAGGCCCCGGCTGCCGGTAAAAGCACGGTATTTTACGAGCGCTGGAAGGAAGGCTTTATCAACCCCTGGACCGGGCCGGGCCTGACCGAATGGTACCCAGAATACTCACAGGTCAGCGATGGCCGCCTGCAGATCAAATCCGGCCGCAAGCCGGGCACCAATCAGGTGTATCTGGGCAGCATTACCTCAAAGACCACCCTCACCTATCCGCTGTATATGGAAGCGCGAGCCAAGCTGAGCAATATGGTGCTGGCTTCCGATTTCTGGCTGCTGAGTGCGGATTCCACCGAAGAGATCGACGTGATCGAGGCCTACGGCAGTGACCGTCCGGGGCAGGAGTGGTTTGCAGAGCGCTTGCATCTCTCGCACCATGTGTTCATTCGCGAGCCGTTTCAGGATTACCAGCCAAAAGACGAAAGCACCTGGTATGCCGACGGCAACGGCACCCGCTGGGCCGGCGACTACCATCGTGTGGGCGTTTACTGGCGTGACCATTGGCATCTCGAGTACTACGTGGATGGGCAGCTGGTACGCACGGCGTCCGGGCCCGACATTATCGACCCCAACGGCTTTACCAACGGCACCGGCCTGAGCAAACCGATGCACGCCATTATCAATATGGAAGACCAGGGCTGGCGCTCCGACAACGGCATCACTCCTACAGATGCGGAGCTGGCCGATCCGAATCGCAATACCTATAACGTAGATTGGGTGCGTTTCTATAAGCCGGTGGCGACCGGCGGCGGTTCCAGCAGTGGCGGCAGCAGCTCTGGTGGTAGTTCAGGTGGCAGTTCCGGCGGCAGCACAGAGGGCGACGTGACCACCGTTGAGCTGGGAGATTTCTATAGCACCGGGAAAGACGGGGCGAGCGTGTCTCGCGATACGGTGCCTGGCTTCAACCACAATGGCAGTAACATCAACTACAACACCAGCGGTGATTGGGCAGAGTACTAGCTGGATGTAGCCAATAGCGGTAATTACGTGCTTACCCTTGCGGCAGCAACTCCGATGTCAGGAGATATTAACACCCAGGTTTCCGTCGATGGCCAAAATGTGGGCACTATCGCCATCAGCAATACCGGCGACTGGGAAAGCTACGTAGACTTCGCCCTGCCCTCCCCGGTTACCTTGTCCGCGGGCACGCACACGTTACGTGTACAAAGCAATGGCAACAGCGCCTGGCAATGGAATGGTGATAAGGTGACGCGCACTGCGGATTTACAATAATCCCACCCAGCGCCACTCGAAACCAAAAAACCCTGCACTTGGCAGGGTTTCTAAGACCTTGATTTACAAGGGTTTTATATGGGGTGGCCGACGGGGATCGAACCCGCGACCTCAGGAGCCACAATCCTGTGCTCTACCAACTGAGCTACGGCCACCATTGAGCGGTGTTTAACGTTGCACACTGTGGCTGTACAACGGCGATGTTTCCACCGCACCCCAACCCGGCACAGGGCCCGGCAGGGTATAAATCGCCGCTTGCAAAGCACCGCTTTGCGGCGATTTTTACGCCCATCAGCACAGCTGATGGGCCGGAATAGTCCTGCGTTTAGAAGCTCGCTGCGGACTATTCCTAGCCTGCCAAGCTCGCAGCCACCATCAAGGATATGGCACGCCCGGCAGGACTCGAACCTGCGACCATCCGCTTAGAAGGCGGATGCTCTATCCAGCTGAGCTACGGGCGCAAGAAAACCCGGTAAATTGGTCGGGGCAGAGGGATTCGAACCCCCGACATCCTGCTCCCAAAGCAGGCGCGCTACCAGACTGCGCTATGCCCCGTTTCTTTCCCGAGGGTGTCCCCCCGTTCGAGAGCGCGCATATTACTTGCGCCCCCCTAGGGTGTCAACGGCGCTAAGCCATTCTTTTTTAAAGTAGTTTAGCCTTTCGCCAATGTGGTGAACTTATGAGTGACTGAATAGGGAAAATGTTCGCCGCTTGTGCGAAAATGCCGCGCCTAAATTAAGCTGTAGCAGAGCAGTCCTCGACGGCCTGCTCGCTCCTACACCCAATGAGTGCCCTGCCCGCTTGGCACCGGTACTCCCTGTTCAGGTTGAGAAAACTCTATGTCTGCACTGGTTCTGGACGGCAAGGCCCTTGCCCAGAAAACAGAAGAAGAACTGTCTGCCCGCGTGACGGCGATGAAGGAAAAGAGCGGCGGTCAAACGCCGATTCTGGCCACCATCCTGGTCGGCGACGATCCCGCATCCGCCACCTACGTAAAGATGAAGGGCAATGCCTGCCGCCGTGTCGGCATGGACTCCCTGCAGGTGGAACTCCCCTCCTCTACCACCACCGAGCAGCTGCTGGCAAAGATTGAAGAGCTGAACGCCAACCCGAACGTACACGGTATCCTGCTGCAGCACCCGGTACCGGAGCAGATCGACGAGCGCGCCTGCTTTGATGCGATCGCCCTGGAGAAGGACGTCGACGGTGTAACCTGCCTCGGTTTCGGCCGTATGGCGATGGGTGAAGAGGCCTACGGCTGCGCGACCCCCAAAGGCATTATGCGCCTGCTGGAAGCCTACAACATCGAACTGCAAGGCAAACACGCCGTTGTTGTCGGCCGCAGCCCCATTCTCGGCAAGCCGATGGCCGCCATGCTGCTGAATGCCAACGCCACCGTGACCATTTGCCACTCCCGCACCCAAAACCTGGCAGACCATATCCGCCAAGCCGACATCGTAGTGGGCGCGGTGGGTCGCCCGGAGTTTATCAAGGCGGAATGGATCAAGGATGGCGCCGTGGTTGTGGATGCGGGCTACCACCCGGGTGGCGTGGGCGATATCGAGCTGGGCCCTCTGGCGGAGCGCGCATCTGCCTACACTCCGGTGCCCGGTGGTGTTGGCCCCATGACCATCAACACCCTGATTTACCAATCTGTTGATTCCGGTGAGAAGAAACTTGGCTAAATCCACTTCTTCAACATCCATACGGCTAGACAAGGCCGTCAGCCAGGTCACGGACCTGTCCCGGGCGGACGTAAAGCGTGCCGCACGCCAGGAGCGGATTACCGTCAATGGCGTGGCGGTAACCGACCCCTCTGCCAAAATCAGCGATACCGACGAGCTGTGCCTGGACGGGGACGTACTAAGTGCCGCCGGTCCGCGCTACTTTATGCTGAACAAGCCTCTCGGTTACGTGTGCGCCACCAAAGATGGCGAGCACCCCATCGTGCTGGACCTGCTGGATGAGCCGAACCTGCAGAAACTGCATATCGCCGGGCGCCTGGATATCGACACCACCGGACTGGTACTGATTACCGACGACGGCCAGTGGTCGCACCGGATTGCCTCGCCACGCCACCAGTGCGCCAAAACGTATTATGCGCACCTGGCGGAGCCGATTGCCGACGATGCGGTAGAGAAGTTTGAAAAAGGGATCTGGCTCAATAACGAGAAGACCCGCACCAAACCCGCCAAGCTTGAAATCCTTTACCGCAACGAAGTGCGCATCACCATTACCGAAGGCCGCTACCACCAGGTAAAACGCATGTTTGCCGCCCTTGGCAACAAGGTCTTGGAGCTACACCGGGAAAGCATCGGTGAGGTCCAGTTGGACGAGATGCTGACGGAAGGGGAATACCGCCCACTGACGCCAGAAGAAGTCGCCAGTATTGGCTGATTCACTCCGATCACTTCCGCCGGAATCTGTTTATGTCTGCCATGCTCTCCCAACTGTTACGCGACAGTGATGCAAACACTCTGTGGATCGCAGATGAAAACGCCAAAGCCCTGCTAACCCAGGGCTTCGCCTTTTCTGGCACGCTGCTCAGTAACCGCTGGGACCTGGTGCAGGCAGCACTACAGTGTGGGATTACCGCCATTTTTTCAGACTTCAAGCTGGCGAAAGCCGGCTCGGATTTCTCGCAGATTATTTATCCCGTTTCCAAGGAAAAGGCGGCGGTGCACCATGTCATCAATTCCGCACCGAGCGTTTTGCGCGAAAACGGCGAGCTGATTCTGCTGGGCAGCAAGAACAGTGGTATCAAAACCTATGCGCAGAAAACCGCACAGTACTTTGGAACGACGAAAAATCTTCTGAAGCACGGCACCGAATACCTGAGCCGAAGCATTCTGCCCGCTGGTGCAACTCCAGGCCCGCAACTGGATGACAGCGATTATCCGTCTCTTCGGAGTTTAATGGAGCTGGACGGCCTCTATTCCAAGCCAGGCCTGTTCGGCTGGAATAAGATCGATGTCGGCAGTGCCCTGCTGGCCACCCACCTGACAGACCACCTGCGCCCAACTCCGTTCACCGCGGTCGACCTTGGCTGTGGCTACGGCTATTTAAGCCAGCAGTTGGCAACGTTGACTACACATGTGCGCATTCAGGCTACAGACAACAACGCGGCAGCCCTGAACGCCTGCGGCAAAAATTTCTTTGCGCTGCAAATTCCAGGAGAAGTGATTCCCGGCGACGCAGGGTCGGCGATCGACAGCGCTTCCGCAGATCTGATTCTTTGCAACCCGCCATTTCATCAGGGGTTTCAGGTTGAAGGGGATCTAACCGACAGGTTTTTGACTCAAGCAGCCAGAATTCTGCGCCCCGGAGGCGTGGGCCTGTTTGTCGTGAATGAATTTATTCCCGCGGGAAAAAAGGCCGAGCAACTCTTCCTCAAGGTAGAGTTGCTGGAAAAAACGAAAGGGTTCTGCGTATACCGACTGACACGCTAACTCTTCGCGCGATTATCAAACCATTTCAGTGCAAGCTGCCCACTCAATAGTCACGCAAATTAAACAGATTCACCGACAAGGTGTGCTCCTCCAGGCGCTCTAACTCCAGCAACCTTTCCAGCGCGTGCTTTGCTGAGGGCGTATCTGCAATCAGTAGAAGATCGCGGTACTGATCGGCAAGGTACATCTCGATCTCCATTGCCAACTGGCCAATGGCGTCCACATCCGATATATCAATTTTGCGCAAACGCTGGAGCAATTCCGGCTCACGCCCTTCAGGCGCAAACTGAACCCAAGTATGCAGAGCACCTTCCCCCACATCATCCCGGAAATTTTCCAGGGTATGGGACATCGAGACTTCTCTTCGCTTTAGCTGATCCAGCAACAGGCTCGCGCGCTCATTCGCAGAGAGCAGCTCAAACTCTTCATACTGACGACTCAACTTTAAGTGGAACTCCCTCCCCTCCTGGATCACATCTTCCAAGGTCTTGTACCGCATCAACTGGTCCCGGGAAAATAACTGACTAAAACCAGTATAGACTCAAGGATCATTAACCCGCCAACCTAAATACCGGCTTGGCAGAAAGCTATGGAAGCGGGCGCAGGCGGGAATGCAGTTTACGGCGGACGTTACCGGGATTAATGGCCGCTGGAGCGTGGGACTTTAACTCTTTGCGAATTAGGGGCGCTCGACTAAAGGCGCCAATGCAGTTTTCGTATTCGGGATGTTCCAGGGTCCAGGTGCCGTTTTCTTGGGCCAATCGGGCGCGAATATCCGGGGCTCGCCAGCCGCTGTTCAGCAGCTCTCGGCGGCTGCCGAAATTGCTGACCACTAACCCTTGGGGCGCGAGAAGGTTCAGCAATTGAGCGCACCATTGTGGGTCAGCGGGAATGGCTCGCTGTGCCTCGCCATCAACGTGACCGAACAGATCGTCGACCACCAAGTCAAAGTGCTCAGCCGAAGAATTCTGAAACTCTGCAACAACCTGCCTGGCATCCCCGCAGATCAGCTCTGCGCCCTTCACACCAAAAAAACGCCTCGCAACATTGAGGTGCACCCGGTCAATATCCACACCCACAACGGATACCGTCCCTGCGAACGTCTGCAACAGCCGGATCAACGCGCCGCCGCCCACGCCAAGCAGCAGGACGCGCTTGAACTGTTCGGGAGGACGAAAGAAAACAGGCAGTAGCAACAGTTCCCACAGGGAACCTTTGAGCGGGTCTTTCGGGTTCCACTGGGAATGGAACACTCCGTTGCTATAGAGCCTTACCGTTGCGCCGTGGGTTCGCACTTCGTAGTGGTCGCCCCCGCGGCGCTGTTGCCAGATTACTGCCATCCCTGAGCCAATTGTCCTTAACCGGCCGGAAGGTCCGAGTGTTCCAGCAATGTTTTTGCGAACAGCTCGATACCCGCAAGATCCTGCTCGGTAAAGCGGGCGATCTGCGGGCTGTCGATATCCAGTACGCCGATGCAGCGTTCGCCATTGTAGAGCGGCACCACGATTTCCGATGCGGAGACCGCATCACAGGCGATATGCCCCGGAAAGGCATGTACATCTTCCACCAACTGGGGCAGCCCCGTCTTCACGGCGGTACCGCAAACACCGGCGCCGACCGCAATGCGAGTACATGCTGGCTTACCTTGGAAAGGACCGAGACACAGCTCGTCGCCATGCAGGAAATAGAACCCAGCCCAGTTGATATCGGGCATTTCCAGCCACAACAGCGCGCTGGCATTGGCCGTATTGGCCAGCCAATCGCGTTCACCGGTCAGTAGGCCGGCCAGTTGACTGGAGAGAGATTGGTAGAAAGTAGTCACCGTCATAGCGCCCTCTAAACATTGGAGTCCGCAAGGTGACTCCAGTACCAGAAAGTCAAAAGCCCGCAGTCAGCGGGCTTTCGGGCGATTGTACGGGTTGGATAGAGCGGAATAAAGTCCGCCGGTTCCGTCATGCAACCAAGTTACTGCTGTTACTGGTAAGGGTCTGTTACCGGTGCTTCAGACTCGGACTGAGTCTCATACGCCTCCGCGTCCACCGTGGGCTTTGCCCACTCGCTATCGTCACTTTCCGCTTGATTCGAGCGGATCGCAGGCCCGGTAGTGGTAACGTCCCCGGCCACCAGAGCGCGCTTGCGCGCATTTGGCCCAGGCTGACTTACTGGTGCGCTGGGTGCTGCGGGCTCATTTTTGAGCACACGGCTGGCAATATTGTTCAGGTTCGGGCGGCGGCGTTCGGACAGCTTGACGGCTTCCAGCTCCGCATTCAGGCGATTGATCTCTGCCTGCATATCACCCAGCTTGGCCTGGAGGTCGGTAATCTGGGACAAAACCCCTTTTACCTTGCGACTTTCCTGCTCATACAACACTGCAGCGCCTCCAAAGGCCACCACGAAGACCAACAAAATCGAAAACTGACGCATTCAAGCCTCCCCTGCTTACGCGTTTCTCATTAAAGTTTCTGGTACCAGTTCTTCGATAAATGGTACCGGAGTTGGGTATATGTTCCGTGAACTCGCGTGTAAAACGCAAGATCAATCAGTGACTAAAGAATCACAACCGTTTTAGACGTAGAATTTGACTACAAGCAAGTGACACCCACCAGGTCGCGCACCGAAACAACTTCTTGGTCAACAAATCTGCCGGTCTCGGCAATGGCTGGCAGTAGAGATGTGTCTGCATAGGCACATCCCGTAGCGACTAAGGCCCTCTGCTTACCTTTACCAGCTTGCTCAGGAGTGTGGCCATTACCCGCCGCAAGTTCTCTTAGCATGGGCGCGTAACCTATAGGCCAACAATCGAGGTTTGGGAAACTCTTTTTCAGGCTGGCTGCGATGTCGAGCCCTGCGCAATCCAAATCCCCCCAAAAATACACGTCCCAGCCCTGATCCTCTTGCCTTACCCACCACTGCTCAAACTGCCTAAGCGCAGCCGCCTCTCTCGAGCAACCGAACAGGCTGAAATGAGGCACACCCTCTTGCCGCACCCTCGTCGCACCAGCCCGATACCCCATTCCGTATACTAAAGCGGTAGACTGAGGACCAAACGCGGCCAGCTCGGTAAAGGAATCCTGATTTTCTATGATCAGCACACGCTCAATACTCTTAGGCAGGTACACATGCAGTAAGAGTGGGCGAGAGATAATTTTTTCAGAAAGCCTCGGATAAAATTTCTTCACCAACGACTGATGCGCCTCGGATTCCAAAAATTTCGAATCCCCTAAAAAACAGCGTGCAGAGAGGTGCCGCCAACTGGCACCGCCGCCGGCAGATAAAGCCGCCCCTATTGAACCCCAGCAGGACAAAAATTGGGCATAATCCGAATACCCAGGCGGCAATTCCGGACGCTTCCAGGTCAAAATTTCCTCGGTCGCCTCAAAGGAATTCAGGTGTATCTCTAACGCACTTCGCCATTCAGCATCCCGGGGATCTGTCGCCGGCCGTCCCAGCCACCGTCGGACCATGGCTTCCGCAGAATCATTAAAGTACAACTTCGCATTGACCCACTCGGGATCAGAAAGCGCTCTTTTTCTAGCAGTCACTTCAATATTGAAACATTCGAACTTCCGACTCACCCAGCAAAGTTCCCCCCAAAATTCTGACTCAGAAACTGTCGGGTCTCGCAGGACTGCCACCAGACTTCGGGCAGCATTTCCATTGGGGTTATCAGGGTTCAGCACGATTGGTCGCGACGGTGTTTTCACACTCTGCTTGAGTCGACGATCCAATCGATCAACAACGAACCCAAGCAACTTGAGTAATTCGTCGCTGTGCTGCAACCCCGCCAGAGGCGATACTGACCCGAGAGTGTTCACGCGTCTTCCGTCTCAAGCAGATCCAGGAACTCCAGACTTGCCTGTTGCCGGATAGTCCGGCGGTGGTTGGCCCAGAGTTTGGCGATTTTCTCTTGATTGCACACCTTGCGGTCTACGTAAACCCGGGTATTCAGCTCGCCGATGGGTTTGGGGCTCGGGCATTTGCTGAACACGAATTGGTTTGAAATCAGATCCATAAAGGGACCCGACTTGCTACTGGGCATGATGAACAGCAGCTGCAGACCCAGAGTTTCGGTCAGATACCGGATCACCTCGCGGGAGCGGGATTCGTCCATTTTGGAGAAGGCCTCGTCCACCAGCACCATTTTCAGGTGGCTGTTGCCGTCGTTGAAGCGGAACGCGGAAGTGACCGCGGCGGAGCGGATGATATACGCGGGCGTCTCCAGCTGGCCGCCGGAGCCGGTGCCGTACTGGCTGAGCGCGATGGGCTCCTTGCCCTGAGGTTCTTTGTAGATCTCGTAGTTGCGGTAGTTGCGATAGTCGCTGATGCGGTCGAGCTCACGGCGGGCGAGCTGCTCGTCCTCGCTCAGCAACATATTCAGCAGCTTATCCCGCACCTGCTGATGCTTGGGTTCCAGGTCCGCATCGAACAGGCTCTGCTCTTCACCGAGATTGGGCAGCTCGATCACCGCCTTGAAGAAATTCCAGTACTCCTTGAATTCCGGCACCCAGCGGTAGTCGAAGCGGAAGCGCTCGCGGTCTGCACCAAAGCGGTGGTGCTCCAGCTCGCCGTTCAGGTCATCCAGCACCCGCCTACCGTCATTGATCGACTGGTAAATCGCATGGCATAGGTGGGTGACAAAGGTGGTGTTGAAGGACTTCTTCAGGCCCTGCAATTGCTCGTGACGATCCACCAGCAGATTGTTTTTCAGGCGGTTGCGCAGCGCATTCAACTGCTCCACCAGCTGGCATACCAGCTTGAACTGCGCCTCATTGTGGCCACCGGCAAAATCCGGATCGAAAGAAAGCGTGTCGCCGGTGCTACAACTGCTGTTGTAGTCCATCACCGCCTTTAGCAAATGGTGGCTGTACTTTTGCAGTAGCCCGCGCCATTCGGCCACATCCTGGGAGAAATCAAAGCCGTCATCCGCTTGTGCAGCCTGCTGGTCTGCCTGCTGCAGCACGGACTCCACATCGAAATCCGGGGTGATCTGTGCAATACGCTGCACCGCTGCTTCACTGTCCGTCAGCGCATCGTCGAGCTGATCCAGTTGCGTGGACAGCGCTTGTAGCTGCTTGGCGATACTGTCGAGATTGCTCTCCAGTTTGCCGGCGAGCTTTTGCAGCCCGGCACCTTGCTGGCGCTCGCTTTCGAGTTTTTCATGCAGGGCATTGGCCTGCTGCTCCAGCTCCAGGCCGTCGTCCAGGTCCAGGTTTGCCAGTGCCTGCTCGGCATTGCGCCCCTGCCGCTGGGCGTCCAGCGCGGCATCCACCGCATCCAGGAGTTTGAGCGGGGTCAGGCTGCGCACGGCCTGTGCGAGGTTACGCAGCTGTTGTTGCTGCTCGTGCATCTGCCCGGCTTCTTTTAGTAGTTGTTGCAGCGCGCGCTCCTGCGCAGCCAGCGCCCGCGCGCGTGCGCCCTGTCCGAACACCAGCTCGCTGTCGTCGATATCGCAGCGCCACATGCTGTAATTGCCACTGGCCAGTCCTTCCGGGGTCAAGCCGCGCCGCGTGCCGCGCAGCTCCTGTGCGTCACGCACTTGCAACACGGTGCCGTAGGATGCCCGCAGATAGTATTCCGCGGTCTTGTGATTGAAGGTCATCAAGTCGACGATCGAATTTTTCGGCGCGTCCATGCGCTCTGCATCGCACCGAGCCTTGTCGCCCTGAATCACCCGCGCGCGGTTGCTGCGGCCGGGTATGGCGCGCACCACGGCGATGGCCTCGGCCTCGTAATCTGGATCGACGATGATCGAGAAACGCGCCCCACCCAAATAGCCCTCCACCGCCATCTGCCAGCGCTCGTCGAGCACTTCCACAAAATCACACAACACCTGCGGCTCCGCCTGCGGGCACTGCTCACGAATGGCCGCCAGCGCCTGATCGACATATTGCGGGTAGCGCACGCGATTGGATTGCAAATGCTGAATGCGGGATTCCTGGGTGTGCAGCTGTTTCTGCAACTGCTGCACCTTTAGCTCGCCGCGAGATACGAGATCATTAACCTGATCGCGCAGGGTAATCTCGCCGGCCTCGGCCTCAGTCATCTGGCGCACCAGGCGGCTTTGCACAGCTTCGGCGTTGGCCACTTGATCGCGCAACGACTCCTGAGCAGCAAGGTCAATCCAGTCCTTGGCGAGCAGCCCATCCAATTGCGGCAGCGCATCGCTACGACCGACCGCTTTCAGTGACTTCACCAGCCCGCCATCGCCAAAAGCCGGTATCTCCAGTGACACCGAGGTCGTGCTGAGCAAGGACAACAGTTCACCCGCCGCCGCCTGATTGGATGCGAACACCTGCTGCCGGCTGGCAAGTGGTGCCGCTAGCGAAGACAAGGTGCGGTTGGCCTCGGCGATTTTACGGTCCAGCTCGTCTTTGGCGCGCAGCGCCGATATGCCTTGGCGCTGCGCTTGCACTGCCACCCACTGCTCGTTCAGGTGACGTGCGCGGTTCTCGGACTGCTGAATTTCCTGCCCAGTGCGCTCGAGCTCAACCCGGGTTTCCTTCTGTCGATTTTTACCTTCCACGTAGGTTTTCTGCACACGCAGTTGCTGGTGCTTGGCCTGCAGATATTCCTGCACGCGCAGTTGCAGCCACTGCTCGGTGTAGAGCTCCGCGGACTCAGCAATGCGTTGCAGGGCATCGACGCGATCGACAATCTCCCGCGCTTCCAGCTCCATGCCGTGGATGGTTTTCATCAGCTCGGAAACCGAGCGGATGGCTTCGCCAAGGTCGCGCTTTTCCAGCACTTCCTGGGCGACGAAATCGTTGATGCTCTTTACCGGCTTGTAGGCCATAAAGTTGGCAAAGGTACGTGCTGCATGAGTGGCTTCGCGATCCGGCACTGCGTCTTTGCGGCCGCGCAGCGCGCCGTAGAGTCGACGGAGGTACGCTTTTTTCTTGTCGTACTCCTCTACCCGCTCGAACTGTTTACTGACAACACCGTAAAACTTGTCCAGCGGCAACAGGTGTTTGCCGTCTTTGTATTCCTTGATGAAATCATTCATCGCCAGCTGTTCACCTGGGATAACAAAAAACTTCAGACTGTCCTGGCGCGCCTGGCTCGGCTTGGTACTGGTATCCAGATGCGCGCGAATGCCCATAATGGCGGTAAAGGGCTCGCCATCTTCGCCATCGGTCGGATAGAAGTTACCGACAATATAGCAATCAGTAGGCTTGAGACGCGCGTAACTGCCGTCGTCACAACCGAGCACATAGGACGCAAGTGTGCGTACCTGCTTGCCACCACGACCGCGCTGGGTGGTCTCGTCCTGTCCCGGGTTGAAGGTAAACAGAGTATCGTGGGCGGCGGTCATCAGTGTCTGAATGGCATCGGCGGCGGTGGTTTTACCGGAACCATTGCCACCGGAAAACAGATTGATCGGGCCAAAGTCATATTCCAGCTGGGGGATATTGCCCCAGTTGATCAGCATGAGTTTTTTCAGAAACATACGTTTCGTGTGCTCGGTTTAATTATTTCTCATTGGCGGATGCACTTTCGTCATGCCGGACTTGATCCGGCATCCAGTACTACGTAGCTCTGGATTCCGGCCTTCGCCGGAATGACGGTTCTACTCTTCCACTGCAAACAAGCTGTGATCTTCGCTCACAGGCGTAATCCGCTCTATTTTTGCCGATTCTGCCGGCACTTCACTTTTCGAACTGCTCTCAAGCAATTGAGCCAATGCAGCCTCACTCACAAACTGGGCAATGGTCGGGCGCACCCGCAATAGGAACTCGGCCGCAGACTCGCTGTCATCCCCATTGAACTGAATCAGGCGCAGCTGCCGCAGTTTTTTCAGCAGTAGCTTGCGCTCGGCCAGTTTGTCCGGCAGGGACATCTTCAGCAGGTTGCGTAACCCCAGCTCCAGCGCTTCTAGCGTAAGTGCAACACAGCCGTGGTCGTCCACCTGCCCTTCGCGCAGCGACTTGTCGTATTCCACTCGCAGCACCAGAATCGCTGCGACTTCCTGCTGCGACAGTCGCGCGCGGAAGCCACCGTGATGCGGCTCTTCCTGATCGGGCATTCCCGGCACTTCCGAGCCCGGCGGGTACACGCGGATAAACTGAAAGCGACTGTCATGCTGCAGCCGCAGCCCCAGTGGCGCTATCCACTCGCGGACGATCTGCTCGCAGCGTTGAAAACGGTCATAGAGCACCGTTTCGATATTACTTTCATCTCGGCAAATGACGCCGTAGTCCAGTAACCGCACCAACAGCTCGGAAAATTCGCTGCGTGTGAGTTTGGATTGGGCCAAAGCCTCTTCCAGTGCCTGTTCAATCACGTTTGTTCAACTCGGTTTTCAATTCAAGCGTGTATTCATCAAATTGCTGGAAGTAATCATTACTCGCTACGTCGCCGGTAAAGTGCACTTCCATAAACGGACCACTGCCGTCCTGCGATACCGCTGCGGCCTCCAGCGCATGACTCATGGCCAGCAGATCCCGCGCATTCCTCAACGGCAGGTCGCGGCTGTTCACCCGCTGGCCGCTGCCCAAGGTACTGGAAAGATAGCTTCGCAAGTCACTACTGTTGAAATTGAATGCCTGATCCAGCAACTGCTGCAGCAGTATGTCGCGCTGGCTTTCGTCGCTGATGGGCGCTTCGTCTTCCACCAGCGTGTTGACCGGCTGCCGGCGACTGCGCTGCCACAGCTGCGTCTGTTTGGGGTCATATAGCCGCAGTTGGAAAGCGGACAGGTCGCTACCCAGTTTGCCGAGCAATTCGTCGCGATCGCTGTTTGCACCAAGCTCCTGGCACAGATCGGTAAAGGCCCCTTCGGTGGTACTTTGCAGGTAGCTCAGCTGGCGGATGATGATTTCCGCACGCTTGGTAAACCCCTGCAGGGCCTGGCGCAATGCCGGAAGCTTCACTTCACAGGCTCGGCGCATGCGGTCTTCGATGGTGTCCAGCATTAGCCACAGCACAGACTGCCCTTCCGCGTGCAGTTCCGGCAACTGTTGGCGCAGGCGTTGCTCCCACTCGGCTTTCTTGCTGTTGTCCTTGCGGCGAATCTGGCCGATGACTCGGCTGATACTGTCGCGATGCTTTTCCACGCTATCCGCGGAAAGGCGGATCGCCAGGTCCGGCTGGAAGCGACTCTCCATAAAGGAGAAGAATTCGTCGGTGGCCTGCTGCACAAGAATCTGCGCTTCCACCTCGCGTACCATCTCCCGCTTGCGCTCCTCCAGCTCCGCAATCATATCGGTGAAGTCCGCGACGATACGCTCGGAATATTCCCAGGCGTCAATCAGGTCGTACACCTCACCGCGGTTGGCAAAGGCATCCAGGGAGTTAAGCGTGTTGCGGGTATTGCGGTGGCGGGTGCGCACGCGGGTGCTGTTGAGCTCCACCAGCGGCTGGGTAAACAGCCGACCGCGCCGGCTGAAAGGATAAGAGACGGTGAGCGTGGCGGTGTCCACCAGCTTCTCCAGCCAGCCAAACTCCACCAGACTGTTCAGCACCCAGACGGACTGCTCGCGCAAACCGCGAAAGCGCCCTTCCGGCTCCGCACTGCCGTCACTGTCCAGCTGCGGGGCTCGGGTCAGGGCCTCGGAAAAGATTTCCAGAATCTGTTCGCGGGTGAGCGACTCGCCGTAGTCCGCCTTGGCGGTGTAGAGGCGCTCGTATAACAGGCGCAGGCATTCGACCACCTGCTCGCGGTATTTACCGGTGAGCGGGCGGAAGAAGTGCTGATAGGAATCTGCGAAAAACAACGGGCAGGCTTCCGAGTGGACGACTTATTGGTCTTCAGGTTTTTGATTTAGCACGCAGTATTTGGTGTAGTCACCGGCGTCTTTGAAGCTCCAGTCGCCTTTGGGGGTTTCATCCATTTTCTTGCACCAGGCGTCGGAGCCGCGTTTTGGTTCGCAGGCACTGAGCAGGAAGGCGGCGGAGAGGATACATGCAACTGTGAAGATCTTTTTCATGGTCGTTTTCTCTAATTTTTTATCTTCTCTTTCGTCATTCCGGCGACTCGCAAGAGCAGCGAAGCTCACGCCGGAATCCAGGCTACGGAGCATCGAACTGGATACCGGCATACGCCGGTATGACGGTTTAAGTAGCGCTTATCCGAACATTACTCCCGACGCCACTTGGTGCCTTCGCGGCTGTCTTCCAGCACCACACCTTTAGCCTTGAGTTCCTCACGGATTTCATCCGCACGGGCAAAGTTTTTGTCTTTCTTGCTCTGCTGACGCTCGGCGATCAGGGCTTCGATTTCGTCTTCACTGATCTCGTCGCCACCGCGGGATTGCTTGAACCAAGCTTCTGCATCCAACTGCAGAATTCCCAGCATCTCGCCTGCGGCCAGCAACTGCCCCTTGAGTGCCGGCTTATCGGCATCGGCGGCCTTGTTCAGTTCGCGCGCCAGCTGATGCAGCTCGCTGATCGCGATTGGCGTATTCAGATCGTCGTGGAGAGCTTCGATAAATGCGGAGCCTTCCAGATTCGCTTCAGCCGCTTCAACGGATTGGGTTTCACGCAGTGCACCGTACAAACCATCGAGGGTACGCCAAGCCTGATCCAACAAATCTGCGCTGAAGTTCAGCTCCGAGCGGTAGTGAGCAGACAGCAATGCGAAGCGCAATACCTCACCGGGGTACTGTTGCAGCAGGTCGTTAACCATGCGGAAGTTGCCCAGGGATTTGGACATCTTCTCGCCGTCGATATTGACGTAGCCGTTGTGCATCCAGTAACGCACAAAGTCTTTGCCGTTGGCACAGCAGCTCTGGGCGCGCTCATTCTCGTGGTGCGGGAAGGTGAGATCGCGGCCGCCGCCGTGGATATCAATGGTATCCCCAAGGTGTTTCTTGATCATCGCCGAACATTCCAGGTGCCAACCCGGACGGCCGTAACCCCAGGGGCTGTCCCAACCGGGCTCACCTTCGGAAGACGGCTTCCACAGCACGAAATCACCGGCGTATTTTTTATACGGCGCAACTTCCACACGGGCACCGGCGAGCATATCGTCCAGGGAGCGCTTGGAGAGTTTGCCGTAATCCTCCATGGATTCCACCGCGAAAAGCACGTGCCCTTCCGCGGCGTATGCGTGCCCTTTGTCTACCAGCGCCTCGATCATGGCGATCATTTCTGGCAGGTGCTCGGTGGCGTAGGGCGTAACATCCGGCTGCAGGGTGTTCAGCGCCTGCATATCCTCGAAATAGGCTTGGGCGAAGCGCGCGCTCAACACGCCAATTTCTTCACCGTTGTCCCGCGCGGCCTTCATGATCTTGTCGTCGATGTCGGTAATGTTGCGCGCGTACACCACATCGCTGTAGAGGCTTTTCAGTACGCGATAAAGGGTATCGAACACCACCGCCGGACGCGCGTTGCCGATGTGCACACGGTTGTACACGGTCGGGCCGCACACGTACATACGCACGCGGTCTTCCTGAATGGGCGTGAAGATTTCCTTTTCACCGGAGAAGGTGTTGTAAACCTTGAGAGACATCTCTTCTCACTGTTTCTGATTATGTGACTTTGTAGTAACTAGTGGTGGATGCGCTTCGCTTATCCACCCTACTGGCTCGGTGCCAACGCTCTGGATACCGGCTTTCGCCGGCATGACGAACTTTGAATACCGTCATTCCGGCGCATGCCGGAATCCAGCGACCGGAGCCTATTTGTTTTGCTCTTTGGCCCAGCTATCCCGCAAGCCAATGGTGCGGTTGAACACGGGCTTTTCCGGGGTACCGTACTTGCTGTCGCGACAGAAGTAGCCGTTGCGCTCGAACTGGTAACCCTTTTCCGGCTGGGCTTCGGCGAGGCCGATTTCGGCTTTACAGCCGGTCAGCACCTGCAGGTTGTCCGGGTTGACGGACTCCAGGAAGTTTTTGTCGCCCACGTCCGGGGATTCCTCATTGAACAGACGGTCGTAGAGGCGTACCTCGCAATCCACGTTGTTGTCCGCAGACACCCAGTGGATCACGCCTTTCGGCTTGACGCCGTCGGCGGGATCTTTACCCAGGGTATCCAGGTCCACGGAACAAAGGACTTCCACAATCTCACCGGCATCGTTCTTGACGACTTCGTCCGCCTGGATCACGTAGGCGTTGCGCAGGCGCACTTTTTTGCCCAGTACCAGACGCTTGTACTTCTTATTGGCTTCCTCGCGGAAGTCTTCCTGTTCGATATATACGGTCTTGGTGAACGGCAGCTCTCGTGCCGGCAGATCTTCGCGCACCGGGTGGCCCGGGGCGCTCAGCATTTCCTGCTGCCCTTCGGGGTAATTGGTGAGGGTCACCTTGAGAGGCTTCATCACGCACATGGCGCGCGGCGCATTCTTGTCCAGGTCGTCGCGGATCGCGTATTCCAGCATACCCACGTCCACGGTGGAGTCGGAACGGGTCACCCCAATCATTTCACAGAACTGACGGATGGAAGCCGGAGTCACACCGCGGCGGCGCAGGCCGGAAATGGTGGGCATACGCGGGTCGTCCCAGCCGTCCACAAAGCCCTCATCCACCAGCTGCTTGAGTTTGCGCTTGGACACCACGGTGTAGTTCAGGTGCAGGCGGGCAAACTCGTACTGACGCGGGCGCGCCGGCACCGGCAGGTTTTCGATAAACCAGTCGTACAGCGGCTTGTGGTCTTCAAACTCCAGGGTACAGATGGAGTGGCTGATCCCTTCGATGGCATCGGACTGGCCGTGGGCGAAGTCGTAGCTCGGATACACGCACCATTTATCACCGGTCTGGTGGTGTGCAATTTTTTTGATGCGGTAGATGATCGGGTCGCGCAGGTTGATGTTCGGCGCCGCCATATCGATTTTGGCGCGCAGGCTGCAGCTACCCTCATCGAATTCGCCCGCGGCCATGCGCGCAAACAGGTCCAGATTCTCCTCCACGGTGCGATCGCGGAAGGGGCTGTTCTTACCCGGCGCTTTCAGGGTGCCGCGGTACTCCCGCGCCTGCTCAGCATTGAGGTCACAGACGTAGGCCTTGCCCTGCTCGATCAGGTAAATGGCCCACTGGTGCAACTGGTCGAAGTAGTCCGAGGTGTAGCGCACATCCCCTGCCCAATCGAATCCCAGCCAGGAAACGTCGCGCTTGATCGCGTCTACGTATTCCTCTTCTTCTTTGGCCGGGTTGGTGTCATCAAAGCGCAGGTTGCATTCGCCACCGAACTCTTTCGCCAGGCCAAAATTCAAACAGATAGATTTGGCGTGGCCGATATGCAGGTAACCGTTGGGTTCCGGCGGGAAACGGGTGGTCAATTGCTCGACGCGGCCCTCGGCCAGGTCTTCGCGAATGATGTTCTGGAGGAAGTGAGCGGGCTTGCTCTCGGATGTCATGGCTTTCTCTAAATCAACTACTCGAAGTAAGCGGCGGATTATAACGCAGATGGCTGCCGCCGCATGGGGTTTTCACTGCTTGTATGCCGCCAGCCTGCGCGGCTTGCGTCGGTCTGTGAACAGAGTATCATGCCGCCCCAAACCGACCCCGGACAGGACATTTTATGATCACTCTGCACACCACTTACGGCGATATCGCCATCGAACTGGATTTTGACAAGGCACCGAAGACCGCCGCGAACTTCCTGCAGTACTGCCGCGACGATTTCTACACCGGCACCATCTTCCACCGGGTGATCAACAATTTCATGATCCAGGGCGGCGGCATGACCCCAAACATGGACCAGAAGCCGACTCGCGACGCCATCGAAAACGAAGCAGACAACGGCCTGAAGAACGACACCGGCACTCTGGCCATGGCGCGCACCATGGACCCGCACTCCGCCACCGCTCAATTCTTCATCAACGTGAAGGACAACGACTTCCTGAACTTCCGCGCCAAAGACGCGCAGGGCTGGGGTTACTGCGTATTCGGTAAAGTGGTTGACGGTATGGACGTGGTCAACAAGATTAAGGACGTCGCTACCGGCAGCAACGGCTTCCATCAGGACGTGCCTACCGAGACCATCGAAATCAATGGTGTGACCGTATCCGACGCCTACGCTGACAAGTAAGCGAATCTCACACAACAACCTCTCACACCCATCTCAACCGGGCGGAGCAGACCAGTGGCAACCTACCTGATTTCAGACCTGCACCTGGATGAATCCCGCCCGGATATCACCCGGGCCTTTTTTGACTTTCTGAAAGGGCCCGCGGCGGGCGCGGAAGCGCTCTACATCCTCGGCGACTTTTTCGAAGTATGGATCGGAGATGACGACGATGCTCCCCTGATCGAAGAAGTTGCGCGCCAACTCAACGCCTATTCCGCTTCCGGTCCGGCACTTTACCTGATGCACGGTAACCGGGACTTCCTCATAGGCGATGACTTTGCCCAACGCTGCGGCGCCACCCTGCTCCCGGACCCAAGCCTGGTGGAACTGGCGGGCCAGCCGGTACTGCTGATGCACGGTGACAGCCTGTGCACCCGCGACCAGGAATATATGGCGTTCCGCCAGCAGGCCCGCAACCCGCTGTGGCAACAGGGGCTGCTGGCCAAACCCCTGGAAGAGCGCCGCCAGATCGCCGCTCAGATCCGCGCCACCTCCAAATCCATGAACAGCCTGAAGGCGGAAGACATCATGGACGTGACCCCGGAGGAAGTGGTGAATGAGATGGAAGCCCACCACACCCAGACACTGATCCACGGACACACACACCGGCCCGACCGCCATTCACTGGCTGCCAATGGAAAGCCGGCTGAACGCATTGTGCTGGGTGACTGGGGAGAGTTGGCGTGGTGCATCAAGGCGGATGAAAGCGGCCTGTCATTGCAACACTGGCCTATCCAGCCCTGATTTACTCGCTTGAGCAAACAGACAAATAAAAACGGGGCACTGAATGTGCCCCGTTTTCGTTATACGCGAAGTCAGCCCGACCAATCAGGCCGCGCCTCCACTGGGCAGGCCTTTGTGAACATCCGCATCGGCTTCGGCGGTCGATTCGATCGACGCTTCCGCCGCTTTCAATGCTTCGCTCAGGGTCTCATAAGTACCCGAGGCAGGAATCCGGCCATTCAGGCCTTTCAATACCTTATGCACCTCTTCATTCATGCCCGCCAGATAGAGCTGCTTGCCGCCGCTCTTGGCATCCGCTGCGATCGTCTCAACCGCAAGCGCGGCAGACAGATCGAGGAACGGCACCGACGAGAAGTTCAGAATTAACACGCGAGACGCGTTGCTGCTCTGTTCACGCACGTGGTGACCCAGATCCGCTGCCGCACCAAAGCTGAGCGGACCGCTGAACTCAAACAGGGCAATGCGATCGCGGTTCCGCTGCAGAATGGCCTTGTCGTCCTCGCTGTCCAGGTGCTCCGGCAGATTGCGCAGACGCTCGATCTGCAGGCTCGCTACCTGCTTCACGTAGGCCAGCGCAGCCAGTACAACACCTGCAGCAACGGCGGTGATCAGGTCAACAAACACGGTCATGCTCAGCACAAGCACCATCAACAGCAGGTCCCAACGGGGGCCCTGGTGCGCGCGCTTGAGGTATTTCCAGTCGATGATATCCAGGCCGACTTTCACCAGGATACCGGCCAGCACTGCCTGAGGAATATTCTCCGCCAGCGGACCGAGACCCAGCGCCACCGCCAGCAATACCAGGGCATGGGTCATGCCAGAGATACGGGTCTGACCGCCGGAGCGGATATTCACCACGGTACGCATGGTCGCACCCGCACCGGCGATACCGCCGATAAGGCCCGCGGCCGTGTTACCGATACCCTGGCCAATCAGCTCTTTGTTGCTGTGATGCCGGGTGCGGGACATATTATCTGCCACCAGCGAGGTCAGCAGGCTGTCCAGAGAACCGAGGATCGCAAGAATGACCGCAGCCTCCACCACCAGCATCATGTTTTCGCCGCCCAGCACCGGCATATGCAACTCTGGCAGACCGGTGGGAATGCTGCCAAGAATCGGCACATCCAGCATGAAATAGGCAACGACCGTACCCAGAATCAAGGCGGCCAGCGGGCCCGGAAGATAGCGTCCCCACTTACCGGGCCACAGGTAGACCATCGCCAGGGTTGCCAGACCGAGCACCAGATTCGCCGGATGAGTCGAAGACAGTGCTTCCGGCACGTTGCCCAGTGAACCCAGCACGCCACTGGGGGACGCGTGCCCCAGCAGTGGGTTCAATTGAAGAATAATGATGATGACACCGATGCCGGTCATAAAGCCGGAAATCACCGGATAAGGGACCAGGCGAATATAGTGCCCGATACCGAGCACCCCGAAGGCGATTTGCAGTACGCCAGCGAGTATCACGGCGGTAAAGATAAGCGCGGCGTCGCCAGAAAGGCTGGCAAACAGCCCCGCGAGCACCACCACCATCGGCCCTGTGGGGCCAGAAATCTGAGGACCAGTGCCGCCAAACAGGGCGGCGAAGAAACCAACGGCAATGGCACCGTACATGCCCGCCATGGGACCAAGCCCGGAAGCGACGCCCAACGCGAGTGCCAGAGGGAGCGCAACCACACCCGCGGTAATACCACCGGTAACATCACCACGCAGGTTAGATAAATCGAACTTCATTACTACTGAACCCCTATTACTTCACTATCTTCCTTGCTGCGGGGCCATTGACTGGCCCCGAACTACTCCCATGAGCGCAAAGCGGCCACGCAACCGCCCCGCACTTTTGAGACATCGACCCAAAGTCGCGATCAGCTGCCGCAGGTATCTTTGGCAACGGAATCTGCCAGCTCACCAAAGGTTGCGCGATACTGCTCGTCCATCGGCTTGAACTCGCGCGTGGACTCGTCGAAGCACAGCACCTCACCGCTACCGATGTTGTACACCCAGCCATGCAGGGTCACACGACCATTGGCCAAGCCACTGGCCACCGCCGGGTGGGTACGCAGGTGCTGCAATTGCTGGACCACATTTTCACAAGTCACTTCGTCGAGGTGCGCCTTACTCAGCTCACCGTGGCGATCCCGCACCACATCGGTGGCGGAGCGGCAGTGTCCAAGCCACTCCTTGACGTGGGGCAGCGAATCCAGGTTTTCCGGTTCGATAGCACCCTTCATGGCACCGCAATCTGTGTGACCACAGATCACAATGTGAGAAACACCCAGGGCGGCAACCGCAAACTCAATCGAGGCGGTCATACCACCGGAATGATTGCTGTGCGGCGGCACCACGTTGCCGGCATTGCGGCAGATAAACAGCTCACCCGGCTCGGTCTGAGTAACCAGGTTTGGGTCGATACGGGAGTCCGCACAGGTGATAAACAAAACTTCAGGATTTTGACCGTCGGCCAGCTTCGAAAAACGCGCTTTTTTGGTGGGGTAGACTTCTTTCTGAAACTTCGCCACGCCGGAAATTACGTGCTCCATGAATACTCCTTGCAATCAAACTGGAACGGACACTCGATTAAGAATCCATTATTTTTTGATAGTTCAATAAGTTAAAATACTATTTGCTGATAACGATTAATTATCAATGTACACCTAGCCGCCATGCCGAAAACATCCCCGCCACCCAGCTTCAAGCAACTCGAATATTTTGTGACTATTGCGTCACAATCCAGTTTTCGGCGCGCAGCCGAAGAGCTCAGAGTGAGCCAGCCCGCCCTCACCACCCAGATTCAGGCACTGGAAAGCAACCTCGGTATTCCACTGTTCGAGCGCAATCGATCAGGCACCCTCCTGACCCCTGAAGGCCGCGAACTGCTCGCACATGCAAAGCAGCTTATCCTCGGTGTTCGTGAATTTTCGCAGCATGCAAGCCTGATATCACAGGGACACCAGAGCACTTACAAGCTCGGCGTCCCTCCGACACTCGGCCCGTATCTGCTACCGAACGTGTTGCCCGCCCTCCACCACAAGCACCACAAGTTGAAACTGTATGTACGCGAGGCACCGCCGAACCGCCTAATCCAATCACTCACCGAAGGACTCTACGACATCGCGATCGTCCCTCTTCCGGTGAAGCGAGACGACATTTCCATCGAACCCCTGTTCACTGAGCCATTGAAGTTTGTCGTGCCCGCGGATCATCGCCTGGCGGGCAAAGCCAAAGTGATGCCTTCACAACTCAAGGGGGAGAAAGTGCTGACGCTCGAGGGACAGCACCACTTTCACCACCAGGTACAGGAGATTTGTGAGGGGCTGGGCGCCCAGTTACAACGGGATTACGAAGGCACCAGCCTGGACACATTGCGCCAGATGGTGGTGATGGGATTGGGGGTCGCATTTCTTCCGGGACTCTACGTCCACTCTGAAATGCACAACCCGGAAGCGCTACATGTGAGCGAATTGCGCGCAAAACCGATACGCCGACAACACGGCCTGGTATGGCGCGCCAGCGCGCCGGCTCGTCGCTTTTATCGAGAGCTGGCCAGTGATTTGCGCACCATCGTGGCGGAGCGCCTGGGGGATGTCGTAGAAGTGTACAAGTGATCGCGAAACCGGCTCAGGCCAGACCAGGCACACCGCTATGGAAGCGGAAATCTTCATCTACCGCCTCGACCAACTCCCGCTCCACTTCGAGTAACGCTTGTATTCGAGGCTGAATATCCTCCTCCGTCGCCTTCTGGGCCAGAGTCAGGTAATCGCGAAAATGCCGCGCCTCAGACTTGAGCAGCGACAAGTAGAACTTTTGCAGCTCGTCATCCAGATGAGGCGCTATGCGCGCAAACCGCTCGCAGGATCGCGCCTCGATAATCGCACCGCAAATTAGAGTATCCACCAGGCGCCCGGGCTCCTGCTTGCGCACCTGATCGCGCAGGCCCGCCGCATAGCGCGATGCGGTTACGTGCGGGTAGCGAATCCCGCGCGCCTTCATGACTGCGATCACCTGTTCGAAGTGGCGCAACTCCTCCCGCGCCAGGCGCGACATCTTGTTCAGCAACTCGAAGTTATCGAGATAGCGAAACATAAGATTCAGCGCGGTACCTGCGGCTTTCTTCTCGCAGTTGGCGTGATCCACCAGCATCATCTCCGGCTCCTTCAGCGCCGCCTGCACCCAGGCATCGGGGGTGTCGCACAGTAAAAAGGCGTGGATGGCGGAAAGATCGGGGACCGGGGCACTGCTCATAACGGGACTCATTGCAAAATCATCAAGCGGACTTGGCAAGCCTCAGGACCTGCCGGCGCGGCGCATTATAACGCCCCTCCCCCGCTTTTGTTGACCGGCGCTACGAAGTGCGAGATTGGGGCGCGGAATGACAAACTTCATTTGATAACGACTTATTAAGTGGATTATTATTTTCTCTGGTGCTCACTCATTTCAGGTAAGACTCCTGATTGCGCAGCCACCTAGATCGCACGCAGAGACCCACAAGTCGAGTAACCAGGCACCGCCAATGGCATCACACAATCCGAGTAACGCCGACAGCGAAACACTAGGCGAGCTACGCCCGCAACTGCCCACAGCACTTGAGGAAATGCACAGGCTGGCGGAACGCCTGGCCGAGCAATTGTCAGCCCTCGATACGCTGCAGCCACCGTGGCAGCACTTTTTACTGCGCCCCGCTTTCGCCACTGATTCTGCCGATCGACTGGGAGTAGACTTCGACCAACCCTTCACCCTGAGCGCGGCCCTATTTGCCAATCTGGACTACGGCGAACAGCACCAACCGGGAGACGCCCGCAATACCTTACAGATTCCCGGATTGTTGGCCGCCCCTGCCGCGGTTATTGCGACAGCTCAGGAGTTGAACCAGGCCAAGGCAACATTTCAGCAGCTCACGACAAATATCAAACAAGCCCTCGCCCCACGCCCCGCCCTGGAGCGCGACCGACTATTGCGGGACATGCTTGACGATGCAGGCTTCCCCCGCGCGCACCTGCGTCAGTGCTACCGCCAGATTCTGCTTTGCCCAAGGCGTCCGGATGCCCTCGCCCTGAGCTGGATCAAGGCGCGCAAGTCCATCAAAAAAGTAAGTGTCGACTGGTGTGAAAAGAAGCTGGTGCAGCTGGACCCGCAGGGACAGGACCCTGGCATTCAGTACCAACGGCAACTATTGGCGGGACTGCACCGCAAGCAGCACGAAAGCCTGCGCCAGATTCAGACCCAAAGCAGGCCGAACCTGCAGGTGGCAGAAATTTTCCACAACAGCGAAAAAGAAGAGCGTGAGGAGTATCGGCAAGTGGGCTATTCCGCCATGCCTGTGCTGGTTTACGGTGGTGAAGACCACACGCTACCGGAATTTACCCGCGTGGATCACAATCCACCCGTGAGCCAGCGACGAACGCGACGGGATTTGAAAGTAGAAAAGACACCGTTTTTGGCGGCGCTGCGGGTGCATCTGATCACGCCCCCAAACGCTTGATCGCCCGCTCCGCACTGGATTTGCAATCCGCCAGAAGCGACGCATATTGAGACTCGACGAGCACGCCCGCCTCCTGCGTCACCTGCTCAAGCCACCCTTGCTCCCGGGCTCGGCAATGATCCAGCATGGCATCGCCACCCTGCTCGGCAAATACGCTGGCGAGCTGCTCCTGCAATTGCACCACAGCCTCGCGATCCGGATCTGGCTCTGAGGGCAGGTCGTCGGTTTCTCGAATGGCATCGGCCAATTTTCGGGACAATTGCTCGCGCTCTGCGGCGAGCTGGTTGCACAGTGTTGCCGATTCCTGCCCGACGTCATGCTCCACCACAAAACGGAAATGTGCCAGGGTTTCCAGTGCCCAGCCATGTAGCCACTGCAAGGCGACCTGAACATCGTTTCGCAACAAACTCATTCACCGACTCCCTCTTTCCGTTCAATTCTTTCACGCTTGACCAATCACACGAACGAACCCGGGGGCACCACCACCTCAAGTGCCCGCTCAACTACGCGGATCGTCACCGGGGTTTTCGCTACAGGCTCGCCATCGGCGTGCACTTCCATCCCGGGGGGTACAGTTTCAATTCTTACCTCTTTGCCAGACTCGGCAAAGACGCGCCTCGACACGCGGTGCTGCCCCAGGCGCAGAAACGGTGCCAGCGAGCAAAGCTCCACCAGGCTTTGAGGCTTCAGACTGTACAGATGGAGCTCCGCATCACTTATCGTAGCCTGCTCGTGCACCACGTTGCCGCCGCCATAAAATCGGCCATTGCCCACGGCCAACTGCATTGAGCGAAACCGGAACGCACGCCCGTCGATTTCCAGACGAACCTTGAACTGATGATTTCGGGTCAGGGCTTCACTGACCGCCTTCAGATAGCTCAGCACACCCCAGCGCCGCTTCACCTCTGGCGTCAGCGCCTCGGTGACCTGAACCCCCAACCCCAGATTCGCGACATTGAAAAAGTAATCGTCACCAACCTGCCCGAGATCGATCGGCGCCGTATGCCCGTCGAGAATGGCGGTAAACGCCTGCTCCAGCGACTCAATACCCAGCGAGCGCGCCAGATCGTTTGCCGTTCCCATGGGCAACACCGCAAAGGGACGCCCACGCTCCAGCAACGCTCTCGCGCAGCCACTGACGGTACCGTCACCGCCACCCACTGCGACAATATCCGCGCTGGATTCGAGTATGGACGCCTTTGCATCGGCCGGGCCGCCGGATTCTTTCAGCTCCACTTTCCAGCCACAGTCCCGCAAACGGGAAACGCCGGTGTCGAGCTGCTCGGAACACTCCCCACCACTGCGACTGGCAGGGTTAATCAATATCAGAAGATGCTTGCCAGAATGGCCTGTCGCGCCCACCAATCAGTTCTCCTTGAACACAGGGGATTGCATAAGACTTGCCCGGCTATAGATACAGAAGCACTGGGCGGGGAATCAGTCAGCGGCCGCGGCCATTCCGGGGGCTACAAACCGCAAATAATAGGCCTGCGAGAGTGCGAAGAAATCCTCATCGATCCGTCGGCGCAGTTCGGTGAGCGGCACACCCCGGGCAACGGCAGTGACCCGGAGTCCATACTCCCCCGGGTGTTTGATTTGACTCGCACCCGCGCGCAACAGTTCAAACACCCAGCAATATGGGTTTTGATCTTCGTTAAAGCGGATCTGCTGGTGGCGCAACTGCGATAACAGCAGGTTCTGGTCGACTATTTCCAGCTGGCTGCGCACAGCATTTGCAAGATAACCGTCACGGCGCTCCGCTATGATGCGGCGCTGCTCTTCGGAATAAGCGTTCCAATCGATCACTTCGTGAGCGAAGCGTTTGCAACCACGGCAGACATTATCGCCAATGCCGGTGGAGCAGACGCCAATACAGGGCGTACGTACTTTTTTATAAATCGCCATGCAGCGAAAATACCTCTTCTTACAAAATCGTCTGCCCGCCGCGCCAACCTCTATTGAGAAACCACTCAATTCGTGCGACGTCGATAAGTCCGAATGAAAGAAAGCTTGTGTGAAACGAGGCGGCACAGAATAGCATTTTCGATGAGCGATTTCGTCCATTCATCCCATGGATAAAGGCGAGTCCACTCACGCCAGAATGCGATTGATTCTCACTTTAATCGGTGCACTTTATGGCACCTTTATTGATTTCATGAATGGCGATAATTCGCGTAAGTTATTGATTTTTCAACGAACTTAACAGCACGAACCGAGTAATGTAGAATTCGCCACCCGCTTCCAGCGGCCATCGATGTAAAACGGAGTCCGGTTGACGATTTTTCGCACCCGAATTCCGGGAAAGCTGTTGGTTCCACCCCATACACCAAAGAGGGAATTATCCGTGCTTGAAGCCTATCGCAAACACGTCGCCGAGCGCGCCGAACAGAATATCCCACCCAAGCCCCTGAACGCCGAGCAGGTTGCCGGCCTGGTGGAACTGCTGAAAAACCCGCCGGCGGGTGAAGAGCAGGAGCTGCTGGACCTGATCACCAACCGCGTACCGCCGGGTGTGGACGAGGCCGCCTACGTTAAAGCCGGTTTCCTCACCGCCATCGTGAAGGGCGAAGCGGAATCCCCGCTGATCGACAAAGAACACGCCACCAAACTGCTGGGCATGATGCTGGGCGGCTACAACATCGCCACTCTGGTTGATCTGCTGGACGACAAAGACCTGGCCGAATTGGCCGGCGAGCAGCTGAAAGGCACCCTGCTGATGTTTGACGCCTTCCACGACGTGGAAGAGAAAGCGAAAGCCGGCAACGAAGTAGCCAAGGCCGTCATCCAGTCCTGGGCCGACGGCGAATGGTTCACCAAGCGCGACAAAGTCGCCGAGAGCATCAAGGTTGCGGTCTTCAAGGTGACCGGTGAAACCAACACCGACGACCTGTCCCCGGCCCCGGACGCCTGGTCCCGCCCGGACATCCCCCTGCACGCGCGCGCCATGTACAAAATGACCCGCGACGGCCTCACCCCGGAAGAGCACGGCGTTACCGGCCCGATGAGCCAGATCGAAGAAATTCAGAACAAAGGCATTCCCGTTGCCTTCGTAGGTGACGTAGTCGGTACCGGTTCTTCCCGTAAGTCTGCCACCAACTCCGTACTGTGGTTCTTCGGCGACGACCTGCCGGGCGTACCGAACAAGAAAGGCGGCGGCATCTGCATCGGCGGCAAAGTAGCCCCGATCTTCTACAACACCATGGAAGACGCCGGCGCACTGGTTTTCGAAGCACCGGTTGACGACCTGAACATGGGCGACGTGATCGAGATCCGCCCGTACGAAGGCAAAATCCTGGCCGAAGACGGCAAGGTACTGTCCGAGTTCGAACTGAAGTCCGACGTACTGCTGGACGAAGTACAGGCCGGTGGCCGTATCAACCTGATCGTTGGCCGCGGTCTGACCACCAAAGCCCGCGAATCCCTGGGCCTCGGCGCTTCCGATCTGTTCCGCCTGCCGGAGCAGCCGAACGACACCGGCAAGGGTTACACCCTGGCACAGAAAATGGTGGGTAAAGCCTGCGGTATGGAAGGCGTCCGTCCGGGCACCTACTGCGAGCCGAAGATGACCACCGTTGGCTCCCAGGACACCACTGGTCCGATGACCCGTGACGAACTGAAAGACCTGGCGTGCCTCGGCTTCCAGGCCGACCTCACCATGCAGTCTTTCTGTCACACCGCGGCTTACCCCAAGCCCGTTGATATCGACACCCAGCACACCCTGCCGGACTTCATCATGAACCGCGGCGGCGTTTCCCTGCGCCCGGGCGACGGCATCATCCACAGCTGGCTGAACCGCATGCTGCTGCCGGACACCGTCGGTACCGGTGGCGACTCCCACACCCGTTTCCCCATGGGCATCTCCTTCCCGGCCGGTTCCGGTCTGGTTGCGTTTGCCGCTGCCACCGGCGTAATGCCGCTGGATATGCCGGAATCCGTACTGGTGCGCTTCAAAGGCGAAATGCAGCCGGGCATCACTCTGCGTGACCTGGTACATGCGATCCCTTACTACGCGATCCAGCAAGGTCTGCTGACCGTCGAGAAGAAAGGCAAGAAGAACATCTTCTCCGGCCGAATCCTCGAAATCGAAGGCCTGGATAACCTGACTGTAGAGCAGGCGTTCGAACTGTCCGACGCCTCCGCCGAGCGCTCCGCTGCTGGCTGTACCATCAAGCTGCCGGAAGACTCCATCGCCGAGTACCTGCGTTCCAACATCACCCTGCTGCGCTGGATGATCGCGGAAGGCTACGGCGACACCCGCACCCTGGAGCGTCGTGCACGCGCCATGGAAGCCTGGCTGGAAAAACCAGAGCTGATGAGCGCCGACGCCGATGCGGAATACACCGCAGTGATCGAAATCGATCTGGCGGAAGTGAAAGAACCCATCGTGTGCTGCCCGAACGACCCGGACGATGCCAAGCTGCTGTCCGACGTGGCCGGCGACAAAGTAGACGAAGTTTTCATTGGCTCCTGCATGACCAATATCGGTCACTTCCGCGCTGCCGGTAAACTGCTGCAGCAACATAAAGGTGGTATCTCCACCCGCATGTGGATCTCTCCGCCTACCAAGATGGACGAGCACCAGCTGATGGAAGAAGGCTACTACAACATCTACGGCTCCGCCGGTGCACGCACCGAGATGCCGGGATGCTCCCTGTGCATGGGTAACCAGGCACGTGTAGCCCCGAACAGCACCGTGCTGTCCACCTCTACCCGTAACTTCCCCAACCGCCTCGGCGACGGTGCCAACGTGTACCTGACCTCCGCGGAACTGGCCTCTGTAGGCGCCATCCTGGGCAAACTGCCGACCCCGGCGGAATACCAGGAATACGCCCAGAACCTGAACTCCATGTCTGCGGAAATCTACCGCTACCTGAACTTCGATCAGATTGAAGACTTCCAGAAGTCTGCCGAAGAAGGTAAGCGCATCGCCGCTACTGAGATTCAGGATGTTGCTGTTTAAGTGACAGACTGAGGTTCAGAAAGCCCTGCTCTGACGAGCGGGGCTTTTTTTTGCCAACTGCAGATTCCATCGAATCGGAATGAGACCGAATAGGAATGGTTATGAAGTTAAGCTGGGAAATAAACAAAGATGGGACGCTCACTGAAGCCCCGAGGCAAAGTGATCGTGAACACACCATTTATCGTTCGACCGTTGATGGCGAATCGACGCAAGACGTGCAGCTCGCAATCGACGCGAGTATTGAAAAAGCCTGCGAACTCCTGGACAACAACATCCAGGATGATTCCCGATATCTGCTTTTTGGGTGGGACCACGACTCATCGACTCTGACTATTGTCGTGACCGACGACGACAAAGTGCGAGACTCGCGAGATGTCGTGCAATGCAAGTTCGTAACAATTGATCAATCATTGGATGCCGAAGACATCCAGTTTTGGATCAAGGATTATCTGACCACCTGCGCACCCTTCTTGCGCTATTCCCTTATCGCGGCATTCCATCGGGAATCCAGGGCTAACTGCACGTTACTGTGAAAGAAGCAGACTATCTCGGGCCGATACAGCCAGCGCTCATCCTCTATCTTCCCCACCGCCCGGAGGGCCTGGATGAATTGGTCGCGGCGCCGGATGCCGGTCGGCTAATGGAAAACAACTCCAACCACTGGCGGAAAATCGTGACCTTACTGGCAAAAATTGCCAGTCCGCAGGAAGAGTGGCGCAGCTTCAGGGACGATGAATTATTTGAGCGCACGGCGCTGTGCTTTTCGCCGCACCTCTTTACACCGTATTTAAGGGATTTTCCGGTGTGGCACTGGATAGGAGGTAAGGAGAATCTGCAGCGTTTCACTATTGAAGGGCTGAATGCGCAGCCTTTGAGAGGGGCCCCAGAAGTTGCGCTCGACGTAGAGAAACGCATTCTTCTGACGCCCTACCCCGACTACCGCCAGCTCAGTAATGCTACGGTAGCCGAGATTCGCAAAGCACTGGATCACTCAGGGTTTTATACCGAGAGCCAGGAGCTACTGCGATAGCAACCCCAGCGCGCAGCGATAGGATTTCTGGACGCCTGCGCGATGCCTTAGCGGCGAGAAAGCGTCGATCCCCGCGCATCCAGCCCTGCGAGAATACGCTTCATCTCATCCGCTTCATCCTGTACTTTCTTCGCTTTGGCAGCGGCGATACGTGCCTTTTCCGCTTCGATGCCCGCTTTAATCGCCCGCTCTTTCGCAGCGCTACCGGTGCGGCCAGTGGCCAGCTTTTCTTTTACCGGCTTGCTGGTTTTCGGTTTGGTGGATACGCTGGTTGACGGTTTTACACGGCTCGCTCGGGACGCTGTTGATTTGGTCTTGGGCTTGGGAGCCAGTGCAGACTTGGTGGTGCCAGGCTTTACGGTTTTGATGCCGACCAGGCTTTTGGCATTCAGGGAATCCAGAGCTTCCTCCACCATCTCCTGAAGCTCCATGCGGTCTTCCGCTACAGCAAACAGGCTGGGGGTAAAGGTGGACGCGCCGAATTTCTTCAGCTCATCAAAGAAGGGATGATCGATGCCCAATGAAACTGCGGACTGGATCTGCTGAAAACGGGCTTCCGGGGTCATACCTTCCCGTCCGGTGCCCACCCATACTTGATCCGTATCTTCATTGGTCAGGGTAAATACGATCATAGAAAATCAGTCAACCTCTTCAAGCTCAGACGTGCGGGTCAATATGAGTCGCCTGCTCACGAAAATATGACCCGTGAAAAGGTCGCGCATTCTAATGATTTAAAAGTAAAAGTGCAGACTTGACTTGCGGATCCGTCTGGTTACATTTGCGCGGGAATATATATCACTGCGAAATCATGAATCTCCCCTATTTTCTCGGCTGCCCCCAATGGCAGCATCCGGTCTGGAACCGGCGGCTGCCGGCGGGCGCGGCGCCGCTCGAACGCTACAGTCAGGTGCTGAATTGTGTCGAGGGCAACACCACGTTCTACGCCACCCCGAGTCAGGCACAATGCGCTCAGTGGCGGAGCCAGGTTCCCGATGATTTTCGCTTTCTGCTCAAGTTTCCCCGCAGTGTCAGCCACGATCACCTACTCGCCCCACCCCAAAAATTGGTGACCGAATTTCTGGAGATCGTCTCTCCGCTGAAGGACGTTCTGGGCCCGTTTCTGCTGCAGTTGCCGCCGACATTCGGCCCACAGCAGCTGAGCAATCTCTGGCGGTTTATGGATGATCTCCCGGATCCATTTTCCTGCACAGTCGAAGTCCGACACTCCGCATTCTTCCAAAAAGGTGATGCAGAGCGCGCCCTGAACCGGGGGTTGCGCGAGCACAAGTGCGCACGTGTGTGCCTGGACAGCCGCGGCCTGTTTGCGGCAAAAGCGGAGAGCCCGTCAATAGTGGATGCGCAGCGCAAGAAACCGAATGTGCCAGTGCACCTGCTACCGGTTGATGCACCGCCGGTGATTCGCTATATCGGGCACCCGGATCTGGAGAGCAATCGAGAATATCTGGCCCCCTGGGTCGAGCGAGTGGCGAACTGGATCGAACAGGGAGTCCGACCATACGTTTTCATCCATATGCCGGATAACGGAGATGCCCTGAACCTGGTCACCTTATGGACCGAACTGCTCCACGCCCGGCTGCCGCAGGCTCCTGTCATGCGCTTTAACCCAAAACAGCCCCAAATGGGGCTGTTCTAGCGCGACCTGCAATGCAGTACCTCTGCAAGGAAAAAGGTTGTCAGAAGGTATAAGTGATCGCGGCAAATCCTTTGATGACATAGTCATCGCCCACAATCGGGCTGTCCGAGATATCGTTCCCCAGATACTCGGCATTGATGTCCAGCACCAGACGCCAGTGCTCGGTGATTTCCAGCATCCCACCAATGCCCGCCTCCACCGTCACGGTGCTGCCCACGTCGTACGCTGGGCGCCCAGGCAGCGCGCCCCAGGTCGGCACGCCAAAATCGTAGTTGGCGAGATCACTGCTCAGCCAGTTAACACCGAGCGACGGCGCCCAGTTGATGTTGCCATTTTGAAACCCTCTCGATACGCGCAGCTCGGCGGTGCCGCCGCCAAATCGATCGAGTACATCGTGCTGATAGCGAAAATCCACATCGAACCGGTTAGGGCCGTCGTACACCAGCCCGACACCCGCCATCAGAGTGTTGTCCCGGTCACCCAGCCCCGACAATACGGGGCTGTCGTCCTCTTCATAGGCACCGACCCGGTAGGTGGCATTCACCGCAAAGCGAAAAGTATCACTGCCCCACAAACCGTAGCGCAGGCTCGGACCAACCCACTGCAGACGCTCACCAAAATAGGTAATGGCCGGTATTACCTGAATGACGGTGGCATCCGAGCCGACATAGGGGCTGCTGCGTCCGATGACACCGAGCCCAACACCCCACTGGCCAAATTCGCCCAGCACTTCATACAATTCAATCTTGACCGGTTTGGTTTCGCCTTCTGCCAGTGAAAAGCTCGCTCGCTGAAAGCTGGGAGGCCCCTTCGGCCGGTAGCCGTTTGAAAGGCCGATCGGCTCCTTTGGAATTCCGATAAACGTGCGATCCAGGGCGCCATTGTTGTTGGAATCCGCGTAGACAAGCAGGGCTACTGCACCGGGGCGCACACCTTCAATACGGTATATACCATCGCGATTGACCGACAATGGAATTTCCCGGGATGGACTGCGGAAATCCCCAAAGGCGTCCGGGTTGTCATACACCTGAAATATCAGGCTTCCCTCTGCAGGTGCATTGATCACCCGCACCTCTAGTGCCGCTGCCAGAAGCAGCCCCGGACTCAACAGGGCGCAAAAAAATGCGGTAATCGCGGGCAGTGATCGACCAGGTGCTGACATGAGAGTTATTTCCGCGGGAATTTGTCTGGAGGTTTTTCCGTATGTTACGCAGTTTCAGTCTAGTGGATCACCCCCATTGCGATTAATGCACCACAAATAAAAATGGGCGCCCCCCAAGGGCACCCATTCGGTGGCGAATGCATCCGTGCACTAGCGGCCGAGATTCATCACCTTGTGCCAGGCGTTGGCGAAGTCATTCACAAACTTCTGCTTCGCATCGTCGGCGGAATAAAACTCGGCCACCGCACGCAACTCGGAGTTGGAGCCAAAGATCAGGTCCACTGGCGTTGCAGACCATTTCACCTTCCCGGTTTTGCGATCTTTACCCTCGTACAGATTGTCACCGGATTTACTCCACACCGTGGACATATCCACGAGATTGACAAAGAAATCATTGCTTAGCGTGCCGGGCTTGTCCGTAAGCACGCCGTTTGCCGATTTATCACTGTTGGTGTTCATGGTCCGCATTCCACCGATCAGCACGGCCATCTCCGGAACGCTCAGGTCGAGCATGCTGGCCTTGTCTACCATCGCTTCCGCCGGTGACAGGATATTACCCTTGCCATAGTAGTTGCGGAACGCATCGGCTCTGGGCTCCAACCAGCTGAAGGACTCTACGTCCGTCTGCTCCGCCGTGGCGTCATTGCGACCGGGCTTGAACGGAACTTGAACGCTGTACCCGGCTTTCTTAGCGGCTTCCTCCACACCGGTATTACCCGCGAGCACCACGGTATCGGCAAAAGAGATCTGCTTGCCGCCCCCGAGGGAGTTGTTGAAATCCTTCTGGATACCTTCCAGTTTGGCCAGCACCTTGGTGAGCTCTGCCGGTGTATTTACTGGCCAGTCTTTCTGTGGCGCCAGCCGGATACGACCACCGTTTGCTCCTCCCCGCGCATCGGAGTCCCGGTAAGAGGCGGCAGACGCCCAGGCGGTACGTACCAGTTCCGGCACCGTCAGCCCCGAGGCCAGGATCTTTTTCTTTAGATTGGCAGCATCGCTCTCGCTGATCAGGGTGTAATCCACTGCCGGAATGGGGTCCTGCCAGATCAAGTCTTCCTTTGGAACTTCCGGCCCAAGATAGCGGGATTTGGGCCCCAGATCCCGGTGCAGCAGTTTGAACCAGGCCTTGGCAAACGCCTTCTGCAGTTCATCCGGGTTCTCCAGGAAACGCTGGGAGATCTTCCGGTATTCCGGATCCATCTTCAGGGAAAGATCCGTGGTAAACATGATCGGTGCATGGCGCTTGGACTTGTCATGGGCGTCGGGTACAAGGTTGGCGGCCTGCCCGTCTTTGGGAATCCACTGAGTGGCGCCGGCAGGGCTCTTGGTTTTCACCCAGTCGAACTTGAACAGGTTTTCCAGATACTGGTTGCTCCACTGAATGGGATTCACCGACCAGGCGCCCTCGAGTCCACTGGTAAAGGTGTCCGCCCCGTTGCCGGTGCCGCATTTGTTTTTCCAGCCAAAACCCTGTTCTTCGATACCCGCTGCAGCGGGCTCCTTACCCACACAGTCATGCTTGACCGCACCGTGGGCCTTGCCGAAGGTGTGGCCACCGGCAATCAATGCCACGGTTTCCTCATCGTTCATGGCCATACGACCGAAGGTCTCACGGATATCCTTGGCCGCAGCAATTGGGTCGGGGTTGCCATTGGGGCCTTCCGGGTTGACATAAATCAGGCCCATCTGCACCGCGGCGAGCGGTTTCTCCAGTTGCCGATCCCCCTTGTAGCGCTTGTCATCCAACCACTTGGTTTCCGGGCCCCAATAGACGAGGTCCGCTTCCCAGTCGTCTTCACGGCCGCCGGCAAAGCCATAGGTTTCAAAGCCCATGGACTCCATCGCCACATTGCCGGTCAATGCCATCAGGTCCGCCCAGCTGATCTTATTGCCATACTTCTGTTTGATCGGCAGCAACAGGCGACGGGCCTTGTCCAGGCTGACATTGTCCGGCCAGCTGTTGAGTGGCTCGAAGCGCTGCTGAGCGCCGCCAGCACCCCCACGGCCATCGACAACCCGATAGGTACCCGATGCGTGCCACGACATCCGAATCATCAATGGACCATAGTGACCATAATCCGCCGGCCACCAGTCCTGCGAAGTGGTAAGGACTTTTTCGATATCTTTTTTCAGGGCGTTGTAGTCAAGACTGTTAAACGCCTTGGCGTAATCAAACTCCTCTCCCATGGGATTGGAAGCGGCACCGTTGCGACGCAATACAGACAGGTCCAGCTCTTCCGGCCACCAGAAACTGTTGGGCTTGGGCTCTCCGGCGGGCGGTGCCACGGGCGTGGAATGTTCCTGCGCCTGGATGGCCAGGCTGGTGGATAACGTGGCCACTGTCAGCGCAATGGCGGTACAGAGTGGGAATGCTTTTTTGATCATGTCAGTGCCTCCTGCGAGTTGCTCGCCGGTTTATTCTGAATATTGCTGGCTTTGAATATAGGCACTGACGATAGAAGCAATCACACAAGTCCAGCCATCTGGCGCCAACCGTCGAATAAAAACTGGAACTTTTCCCAAATAGCGCACTACCCATAAAACCGGCTAATCGGACTCATTGCTTTTACTTATTTAACCGAGGCCCCCACCGCCATTTCCCCCGAGCAGGATTACTACACTAGCCAGATACGTTTAATGATTGATCTTCCATGCGGTTAACCCGATTTCTGCCAATTATCCTGCTGCTCGCGCTGTTTTCGGTGTATTCACAACCGGCAGAGAACAGCAGCGACAAGGCAACCGGTGAATCGCCGATTACTGTAGAGGCGGTGGTCGCACGCGCGCAGCCGCTGATTGAGGAAGTTCCTGTCACTGGTACCATCAACCCATTGCGCCAGGCCCTGCTGTCGGCGGAAGTCGCGGGCATGATTCAGGACATTCACGCGGATATCGGTGACCGGGTAAAAAAAGGGGCGCTACTGCTCACGCTCGATCCAGAGCTCAGCAGTATCCAGCGTGATGCCGCCCTGGCAGAAGTGTCACGGGTGCGGGAAACACTGGCGGACAGCCGCCGGCGTCTGGCGGAGCTGCAGCGCCTGGTGGGCGACAATCATGTGGCAGAAACCGAAGTGGAAAGCCTCGGCTCGGAGGTGCGCGAGCGCAGCGCGCAATTGCAGGCGGCTCAGGTTGAAACCGAACGTCTGAGCGCCCTGCTCCGCAGACACCGGGTTGCAGCACCCTTTTCGGGAACGGTCAGCCTGCGCGAGGTGGATGTGGGCGAATGGGTGGAACCGGGCACCGCGCTGTTCGAACTGGTGGATACCGATACCCTGCGTGCAGACTTCCAGGTGCCCCAGCGCTACTTTTCCCGCGTCCAGCCCGACACGGGTTTGCGCGTCACCCTCGACAGTGGCGAGACCTTAACCGCGAGAGTGGAGCACCGTATTCCGGTGAGCCGGAGTGGCGGCCGCACCTTCCTGCTGCGTACCATCATTAACGACAAACGCCGGGGCGATACGCGGGAAACGCCCGCGGTGATCCCCGGCATGTCCGCCTCCGCGGTACTGCAACTGACCGGTGATCGCCAGGGGATTGCGGTACCGCGAGATGCGGTGCTGCGCTACCCCGACGGGCGCATCACCGTGTGGGTCGCTGCCCCCGGTAGCCGTTGGGGCAGTACCGTTTCGGTAAATGAACAGCCGGTAACCACCGGACTCAGCTTTAACGGCATGATCGAAATCAAAACCGGCCTCACGGCAGGGCAACAGGTCGTGGTGCGCGGTAACGAGAGCCTGCAGCCGGACCAGAAGGTGGTGCTCAAACAGGCACTGAAAACCGACACTGGGGCGAGCAGCCGCTGATGTTCGAGCAGATCATCAAAAACGGCATTCTGGTCACGGTGACGGTACTGATCATCGCGATACTCGGGTTGGTGGCCGCCTTCCGTATTCCCGTGCAGATGATTCCGGACCTTGAGGTGCGCACTATCTCCATCCGCACCAGCTGGCCCGGCGCCACGCCGCAGGATATCGAAAAGGAAATCCTGATCGAGCAGGAAGAATACCTGCGCAACATCCCCTATCTCCAGGAATTGCAGTCCACCGCCGACCTGGGTTCCGCCGAGATTGAGCTCGAATTCCCTTTTGGTGTGGATATTCTGGAAACCCAGATACGCGTCAACAACGCCCTCACCCAGGTACCCTCCTACCCGGAAAATGTGGACGAACCGCGGGTGTACGCCACCTCCTTTTCGTCGAATGCGTTTATGTACTTTCGCGTCTCCCCCCTGCCCGGCAACCCGCGCGGACTGGACATGGATATGTTGCGGGATTACGTGGAGGACAATGTGCGCCCGCGTATGTCGGGGGTTCCCGGCGTGGCACAGGTGGACGTGGGCGGTGGCGCCGAGCGACAGATCCAGATCCGCCTGAAGCCGGAGCGGCTGGCAGAGCGCAATCTGACCCTCTCCGAAGTGCGCGCGGTAATCAATGCGCGCAACCGCGATATCTCCGGGGGCGAAGTGGAAAGCGGCAAGCGCCGCTATCTGTTGCGCACTCTGGGGAGATTCAAAGATCTGGAGGAGCTGCGCGCACTGATCCTGCGACGGGATGGCGACAGTATCGTGTACCTCGGGGATGTCGCCGAGATCAGACTGGACCACTTCAAGATCCGCAGCAGCTCCTTCGTCAACGGTCAGTCGGTGATCTTCCTGTCGGTGCGCCGCGAGAGCGGTTCCAACGTGATCGATATCAAACGCGCCATGCTCAGGGAAGTCGCGCAGATTAACCGGGAATTACTCGAACCGCAGGGCATGCACCTGTCCCTTACTGCCGATGACGTGGGATACGTGGAATCTTCCGTATTCAATGTGTGGAAAAACCTCGCCATCGGCGCGCTACTCGCCACCGCCATCATGTACGCTTTCCTGCGCTCTTTCCGCGCCACGGCGCTGGGCGTGGTCGGGATTCCCATCTGTACCATTGCCGCATTTATCGGCCTGTTGATCGCCGGGCGCACCATCAATGTCATCTCTCTGGCGGGCGTGGCCTTTTCCATCGGCATGACCCTGGACAACAGTATCGTGGTACTGGAAAGCATCGAGCTCGAGCGTCGCCGCGGACTGGACCGGCTTCAGGCAGCAATCAGCGGGGTTCGGAAGGTGTGGCCGGCGGTGCTGGCGTCGACCCTTACTACGGTCATGGTATTTCTGCCGGTGGTGTTTATCGCGGAGGAAGCCGGGCAACTGTATTCCGACATTGCCATCGCTATTTCCGCTTCCATTCTCGTATCCATGCTGGTGGCGATTACCGTCATCCCCACCGCCAGTGCGCGGCTGAAATTCGATGGCACCACGGCAAACAACCTGGAAAACAGCCGGCTTAGGCGCAGCGTAATTGAACGGATTCACTGGCTGCTCGCCGCGCCCTCCAGGCGCCTCTATTGCATCGGCGTTACTGTCGCTGCGAGCCTCGCCATCGTCCTGCTGCTCACCCCACCAGCGGAGTACCTCCCCGAGGGCGAGGAGGCAAAAACCTTTGCCAGCATGAATGCGCCGCCGGGCTACAACCTCGCCACCATGCAAGAAATTGCGCTGGAGCTGCAGGCATTCTTTCTGCCCTATCTGGACCCGGCACCGGAGGCATTTGATCGCGGTGACACCAGAGTGCCACCGATGAAGTTCTTTATCATCAGCGTGTCCCCGCAAAGCCTGCGCATTATTGCGGAGACCAAAGACCCGAGACATATCGATGAACTGATGGCCGTGATCGTCGAACAGTACGAGCAGTATCCGGGGATGCGCGCCTTCGCGACCCGGGGCTCCATCATCAGCAGCAACGACGGCGGCACCCGCAGTGTGAACCTGGATATTTCCGGTTCCAATCTCGCGGACCTGTATCAGGTTGCCCGCACGGCCTACAGCCGCGCACAACAGATCTTTGACAATCCCAATATTCAGACCCGCCCCGCCAGCCTGTCACTGGCGCAGCCACTGCTGGAAGTGAAACCCAGGTGGGCCCGTGCCGCAGAAGTGGGCATGAGCGCGGAAGACATCGGCTTTGCCGTGGCCGCACTGACCGACGGCGCCTTCGTCAACGAGTTTTTCATGGACGACGACAAGGTGGATATCTACCTGTACAACCGGCAGGGGCCGGAAGCTACCGTAGAAACACTGGAACAGATCTTCGTGTACACCCCTGGTGGCACAGTATTGCCACTATCAGAACTCGCTGAGATCCAGGAGACCGTCGACACCGCCACCGTACGCAGGATCGACGGCCGCCGCACCGTCAGCCTGAATATCATTCCGCCGCGCTCGGTCGCGCTGGAAACCGGTGTGGAAGCCGTGCGCTCGGAGCTGGTGCAATATCTGCGCGACAATGGCCAGGTTCCGCTGGGTGTTTCCCTGAATATTTCTGGCGCCGCAGACCAGCTGGACGCCACCCGCGCCTCCCTCGGCAGCAACTATGCGGTGGCACTCGCCATTATCTACCTGTTGATGGTGGCGATCTTTTCCCACTGGGGATACCCGCTGCTGATCATGACCACAATCCCGCTGGGTATTGCCGGTGGCATTGCCGGGCTCGCCTTACTCAATCTCGTCGGCGCGATACTGCGCGGCATGGGTTTTGAAGGGGTACACCAGCCCTTCGACATGATCTCCATGCTCGGCTTTCTGATCCTGATGGGCACGGTGGTCAATAACCCTATACTGATCGTGCACCGGGCCATCGCCAACGTGAAGGAAGATGGCATGAACGCCGTTGAAGCGGTGCAGGAAGCGGTGGACTCCCGGCTGCGCCCGATCGCCATATCCACACTCACCACCATTTTTGGTCTGGCGCCACTGGTGTTCCTGCCCGGCGCCGGTACCGAGCTCTATCGTGGAGTGGGCGTGATTGTGATGGCGGGCATTATTGGCGCGACCCTGGTAACCCTGACCATGCTCCCGTCGCTGACAGCCTTTGTGCTGGAGTGGCACCAGCGCCATGCAGAGGCACCGGGCAAGGTGTAGCCTTGAATCATGTCAGAGCGAATTCAGAACCTCAGCCAGCTGATCCAGCAGTTGGAAGCCATGGCCGAGTCCAGTGACCACATCACCCTGGACAAGGTGCTCGACGCCATGGGCGAACGCTCCTTTGCGCCGGTAATTCTGCTCGCCGGGCTGATTCTCTTTTCTCCACTATCGGGAATTCCCGGTATGCCCACGCTAATGAGCATCCTGCTGTTACTGATCAGTACGCAGATGCTGATGCTGCGCCATCACCTGTGGCTGCCACAGTGGCTGCTCAGCCGCACCATTCCAAAATCCCCGCTGATGCACGGGCTGAGCTGGATCGAAAAGCCCGCTGCACACCTCGACCGCTGGCTGCGCCCGCGCCTGGGGATCATGGTGTACCGCGCCGGCAGCCTCGCTACCGCCGGTATCTGCAGTGTCATCGCCCTGCTGCTGCCACTGATGGAAATCATCCCCTTCTCCGCCTCCCTGGCGGGTCTTGCACTGATCGCGTTTGGGCTGGCACTGGTGGCCCGCGACGGTGCCCTGGAGTTGCTGGCGTTTGCACTCACCGGCAGTGCCCTGGCGTTGATCCCCTATTACTTCTTTTGACGCTATAGCTATCAAAACCAATACTCAGATAGCGCAGAGCAATTACACCCATTAAAATCAATAATTTTTATCAAGAACAGCAAGCCAATAGTATTTCCCCCGTACCCGATAACCCACGCCCGAAATAGATACCTGAAACAACGGGCAAACATTCTCTCAGGAGATAAGGAAATACCATGGCTAACTACATCAACAGCGAAATCAAACCCTTCAACGCCAAGGCATACCAGTCTGGTGACTTCTTCGATGTGTCTGACGCGGACCTGAAAGGCAAGTGGTCTGTGGTCTTCTTCTACCCGGCGGACTTCACCTTCGTATGCCCCACCGAGCTGGGCGACCTGGCGGACAACTACGCCGAATTCCAGAAGCTGGGCGTTGAGATCTACTCCGTCTCCACCGATACCCACTTCACCCACAAGGCGTGGCACGACACTTCCGACACCATCGGCAAGATCCAATTCCCGATGATCGGCGACCCCACCGGCACCATCACCCGCAACTTCGGTGTGATGATCGAGGAAGAAGGCATCGCGGATCGCGGCACTTTCGTGATCGACCCGGAAGGCAAGATCCAGATCGTTGAGATCAACGCCGGCGGTATCGGCCGCGACGCCCAGGACCTGCTGCGCAAGATCAAAGCCGCCCAGTACGTTGCCGCCCACCCGGGTGAAGTTTGCCCGGCCAAGTGGAAAGAAGGTGAAGAAACCCTCGCGCCTTCTCTGGATCTGGTAGGCAAAATTTAAGGCCCTCCATCTTCCCGGCAAATTCGAAGTACAGAGTTGCCGGGAAGGTGCTGATGCCGGGTACAACCTTGTGAGACCTTCTGCGAGAGGGACCTCGCAGAAGAGCCCCCATGGATGGGTTCACGGCGTGTCTCACAAGGTTGTACCCGGCAGCAGTGCCGCTACTGGACTTAATAAAGAACCACTAAAGAATTTCAGGACACACCGATGTTGGACGCAAACGTAAAGAAACAATTGGACACCTATCTGCAGAATATCGTCACTCCGATCCAGATCAGTGTGTCCGCCGACAGCAGCCCCAAGGCTGTTGAACTGAACACCCTCGCCAGTGAAATCGCCGGCCTCTCCAGCAAGATTGAGCTGAAACAGGAGAGCCGCAAGCGCACCCCGAGCATGGCCATCGCGCCCGCCGGAGAAACCCCGCGCGTCAGTTTCGCCGGCATCCCCATGGGACACGAATTCACCTCCCTGGTGCTCGCCCTGCTGCAAGCCGGCGGCCACCCGTCCAAAGCGGATCCGGAACTGCTGGAGCAGATCCGCAATATCCGGGGTGAATTCCACTTCGAAACCTATATCTCACTGTCTTGCCAGAATTGCCCGGACGTGGTCCAGGCGCTGAACCTGATGGCAAACCTGAACCCGAACATCACCCACGAGATGATCGACGGTGCCCTGTTCCAGGAAGAAGTGGACGAGCGCCAGATCATGGCGGTACCCGCGGTCTACCTGAACGGCGAGCACTTCGGCCAGGGCCGCATGGGGCTCGAAGAAATCGTGGCCAAAATTGATACCGGTGCCGAAGCGCGCAAGGCGGAAGAGCTGAACGAGCGCGCGCCCTACGACGTGCTGGTACTGGGCGGTGGCCCGGCCGGTGCCGCGGCAGCGATTTACGCGGCCCGCAAAGGCATCCGCACTGGCCTCGTGGCCGAGCGTTTCGGCGGCCAGGTGATGGATACCGTGGGTATCGAAAACTTTATTTCCGTGCCCTACACCGAAGGTCCGAAGCTGGCCGCCAGCCTCGAGCAACACGTAAAAGAGTACGGTGTGGACATCATCACCGGGCAACGTGCTGCCGAGCTCAAGCGCGACAAGCTGATCGAGCTGCAAATGGAGAGCGGCGCCACGCTGGCGAGCAAATCCGTTGTGCTTGCCACTGGTGCCCGCTGGCGCGAACTGGGGGTCCCCGGGGAAGCGGAATATAAAACCCGCGGCGTGGCTTACTGCCCACACTGTGACGGTCCCTTCTTCAAGGGCAAGCACGTGGCGGTGATCGGCGGTGGCAATTCCGGTATCGAGGCGGCCATCGATCTCGCGGGTATCGTCAAACACGTCACCGTGCTGGAATTCGCCGATACCCTGCGAGCGGACGAGGTGCTGGTGCGCAAGGCGCGCTCCATGCCCAACGTGGACATCATCACCAACGCCCAGACCACCGAGGTACTCGGCGATGGCAGCAAGGTCAACGGCCTGCAGTACACCGACCGCGTCAGCGGCGAGAGCAGGAAGCTGGAACTGGCGGGCGTATTCGTGCAGATCGGCCTCGTACCGAACACCGAGTTCCTGAAGCACAGCGGGCTGGAAATGAACCGAGTCGGTGAGATCGAGATCGACAGCCGCGGTGCCACTTCCATTCCTGGCGTATTTGCCGCGGGCGATGCCACCACGGTGCCCTACAAGCAGATTGTGATCTCCATGGGTGCGGGCGCCACCGCAGCGCTGGGAGCTTTTGACCACCTGATCCGGACATCCGTCACCGATGACAGTGCGGGGGAACAGGCGGAATCTCTGTCACTGGCAAGCTGATCACCGAAGGTAGTGTTGACTTTCCTGTTTCAACCCGGGGTACTGGCCTCCCAGCGGTACCCCGCCTCTCCCCGATGGGCACCCCGCCCATCCATACTGGGAACCATCCTCAACCTTCAGCCGGCATCAGCCGGCTTTTTTTCTTCCCATTTTTTACTACCATTCGCAGACTTTCACTGGCCAGTAACCACAGTGACTGATAATGTTTCTCACCTGAAACCGATTGGTCGATTCTGGTCGACACAGTCTGCATATGGATCAAATCCCGGTCTCACTACCGAGTCTGAAACAGGAGAATCACCATGACTTTGAAGTCCATTGCCCTGGCATCCCTACTTGCCCTGCCTGTATCCGCTTTCGCTGACTGGCAGCTGGCCGGTGACGACTCCAGCGTAAACTTTGTTTCCGTCAAGAAGTCCACCATTGCTGAGACCCACTTTTTCAAGAGCCTGAATGGCAGTATTTCCGATAGCGGCGATGCCAAGGTGACCATCGACCTGGCCAGTGTGGAAACCAATATCCCGATCCGCAATGAGCGGATGCAGAAGATGCTGTTCGAGACGGCGAAATTCGCCGAGGCGACAGTTTCCACCAGTGTGGATGCCGCGAAACTGAAGGCCCTGAAGCCCGGTCAGACCATGTCGGTGGACGCGGGTGTTACTGTCGCGATCCACGGCGAGTCCAAAACCCACAAGGCCAAGCTTCATGTCACCGGCCTGGAAGGCGGCAGCCTGCTGGTGACCACCAAGGCGCCCATTCTGCTCAATGCCGGTGATTACAAGCTGCTCGAAGGTATCGAGAAGCTGCGCGAAGTGGCTGGCCTGGATAGCATCAGCCCGATGGTGCCGGTGACTACCAGTCTGGTGTTTGAGCAGAAATAGTAAGTTCATCGCCATAAATTAAGTTTTGTGGCGGTGACTCTGCCGGTACAGGCTTGCAAGACTCGCCGTGAACCCATCCATGGGGGCTCTTCCGCGAGGTGGCCCGGCCGCTCCATGTATTCGCGGCGCCTTCGGCCCCTCTCGCGGAAGGTCTTGCAAGCCTGTACCGGCAGAGCCACCTTCAAGCCCACATAATCACATTACCCACCATCGCAATAGCATTTTCCCTACTGCGATCCCCAATCAAAATCCGCTAGAATTCCCGCCTGAACGTTCCCATCAGGTAGACCCCCATGGCATCACTCCAGGATCAACTGCTCAAGGCAGGTCTGGTAAACGGCAAGAAAGCCAAGCAAATCAGCAAAGAAAAGCGCAAACAGAACAAAGTGGCCAAGAAATCTGGCGAGGTTCAGGTGGACGAGGCCAAACTGGCAGCGGAACAGGCCCGTGCAGCCAAAGTGGCCAAAGACCGGGAACTGAATGCCCAGCGTGAGGCGGCCGCCCAGGAAAAGGCCATTCAGGCTCAGGTCAAACAGCTGATCGAGCGCAACAAGCAGTCCAGGGGCGCCAATGGCAAAGACGATATTGCCTACCACTTCACCTTCGACAAGAAGGTCAAAAAAATCTATGTCTCCGCCGCAGTACAGGACCACCTGATAGCGGGCCGGCTACTGATCGTCGGTGAGGGCGAACAGTTCGAGCTGGTGCCCAAGGTCGTGGCCGAAAAGATTGCCGAGCGCAATCCCGCTATGGTGGTGCAGCCACCGGAAAACAGCAGCGCAACGCCAGATGAAGACGATCCCTATGCGGGCTATGAAATCCCCGATGATCTGATGTGGTAAGCGGACGCTCAGTGAGATGACAAACAGCGATCCGGTTATCGCCCAGGTCGAGCAGTGGCTGAATGAGGTCGTGGTGGGGCTGAACCTGTGCCCCTTTGCCCGCAAGCCGCTGCGCGCCGGGCAGATCCGTTACGTGGTGAGCGACGCCGCCGGGGAAAAGTGCACGGAAATTTTGCTGGAGGAGTTACTGCAGGAATTTCAGGTACTGGACCGCTGCACGGAAGAAGAGGTGGAAACCACCCTGCTGATCCTGCCCACCCAGCTGCAGGACTTTCACGATTACAACTTTTTCCTCGACGATTCCGAGTGGCTGTTGAAGCGACAGGGCTACGAGGGTGTGTATCAGATCGCCAGCTTCCACCCCCACTACCAGTTTGCAGATACGCAACCGGACGATGCGGAAAACCTCACCAATCGCGCCCCCTACCCTATTTTGCATATTCTGCGCGAAGCGAGCCTGGAGCGCGGGCTAAAAAATTATCCGGACCCGGAATCCATTCCCCACAACAATATCCTGCGGGTGGAGTCGCTCACGGAAAAAGAGAAAGAGCGGCTGTTTTCCTACCTGTTTTCCCCATAGCGAGCAGCCCGTTACTGTGGGCAACCATCGAAGTGGTCACGCAGCGTGGTAAATGCCTGGTACTGGGTGAAAAATATCTTGCCCGACAACGCGTCTAGAAAGCCGCTCTTCGACAGGGCATCCATCACCGGCCCCTTGACCTCGGACAGGTGAAAGCAAATTCCCGAAGCCTTCAGTTGCGCATTGATGGATTCGAGGGTTTCCAGTGCACTCCAGTCTATTTCATTGATCGCGCTGCACATCAGAATCACATGCCGGACCTCCGGTGTCGCGGCAATATCGCCGTACACTCGCTCCTCCAGAAATGCCGCGTTGGCAAACATCAGGCTTTCGTCCACCCGGATACTCAATATCTGCGGCAGGGTCCGCACCGGGTGACGCTGGATATTGCGGAAATGTTCTGTGCCTTCTACCAGCCCCACTTCCGCGATATGCGGCCTGGAAGTGCGGTACAGGAACAGTACAACCGATGCCAGCACCCCACAGGACACCCCCACCTCCACGCCGAACAGGAGAGTAACCACGATGGTGACCAGCACTGCGAGAAAATCGCTGGGTGAGTACTGCCAGGTCTTTTTCAGAATGGAGAAGTCCACCAGAGACAGCACCGCAACAATAATGGTCGCCGCCAGAGTCGCCTTGGGCAGATAAAAGAGAAACGGTGTAAGAAACATGGCCGCCAGGGCGATACCGGAGGCGGTAAACACACTCGCCATCTGGGTTTCCGCACCCGCATCAAAGTTGACCACCGAGCGCGAGAAACCGCCAGTAACCGGAAAGCCTCCGGAAAATCCCGCAGCCATATTTGCCGCACCCAGCCCGATCAGCTCCTGGTTCATATCAATCTTCTGGCGGCGCTTGGCACCGAGGGTTTTGCCGACGGATACCGATTCCACATAGCCAATAATGGAAATCATCACCGCCGGTAGAAAGAGTTGTTGTACCAGCTCCAGGGATAAAATCGGCCACACAAACTGTGGAAGGCCACGGGGAATTTCTCCGACAAGATCAACCCCCTTTCCCTCCAGATCGAAACCACTGGCCAGAAGAATGGTGGCCACCACACCAACGACCGGCGCCGCCTTCACCAGCAATACGGCGGTATTTTTCGACACTGACAGCTGCTGCAGAAATCGCACCGCAGCACCGCGCGACCAGATCAGGAAACCTACAACCGACGCGCCCAAAACGAGCGAGTACACATTGACGCTTCCCAGACCGGAATACATCGACATCATCAGCTCGGGCAAATTGTCACCCTGCGCAGGGACACCCAGCAGGTGTTTTAACTGACTGAAGGCGATCAGAATTCCCGATGCGGTAATAAACCCGGAGATCACCGGGTGGGACAGGAAATTGGCGAGGAACCCGAGGCGCAATACGCCCAGAAAAAACAGAAACAAACCGGACAATAATGCCAAGACCATCGCCGCCAGCAGATAGTCAGAAGTGTTCTGTGCCGCTACCTGACCGAGGGCCGCCGCACTCATCAGCGAAGCGACGGCAACGGGCCCTACCGACAGGGTGCGACTGCTACCAATCAGCGCATAGGCAACCAGTGGCGCGATACTCGCGTAGAGCCCCACTTCCGCCGGTAAACCCGCCAGCAGCGCATAGGCAAGGGATTGCGGAATCAACATGACGGTGACGATCAATGCAGCCGAGAGATCCCTTTGCAACGCCCCCCGTGAATACTCGGGCAACCACAGCGCAGCAGGTATAAACTGGCTCAAGAACCGCCCCACGCCACGACCGAATACCCCTTTCACCCGACGAATTCCTCAGACAAAGTGCTGACCCGAATCAGTAGGTCACCAGCACACCAGTGATATCAAACCCGGCATTAGTGGCAGCCTGATGTAGTGCTTTCCTGTCGGCACCATTCAGGCAGCGCGCCGCTGCCCACAGGTTGCAGGAGCGGTTACCTGTGCGGCAGAAGGCGTGTACCTTCTTGCCACTGCTCAACAGCCTGGCGAATTCTTCGCTGTGGGCTGGCTGCATCTGTCCGCGGGAGAACGGGATGGCTACTAATGTCATGCCCGCAGCCGTTGCGGCGTTTTCCAGTTCGTTAAAACCGACGCTATCTTCGGCCTCGTGTTCCGGACGGTTACACACAATCACTTCCACGCCCTGCTCGCTCAGCTCGGCAAAAGCCTCGAGCGCAGGCTCCGCGGAAATACTGACCTGGGAATCCAGTATTTTGCGTTCCATAGTTGTTTCCTCCACTGGCTCAAAAGGCGCCCGCAAGGCGACAGCAAAAAGGGCACTGCACCTTTCAATGGTGGTTAAAGTTTGTTGACCGGCACTTTCAGATACACGGTGCCATTGTCTTCCGCCGGCGGCATCTGGCCCGCGCGAATATTGACCTGGATGGACGGCAAAATCAGTCGTGGCATCCCCAGAGTGGCGTCGCGCTCACGCCGCATCTTCACAAATTCATCCTCACGCACACCGTCGTGCAGATGAATATTTTTGCGCTTCTGGGTACCTACCGTGGTCTCGCATTCGTGCTCACGGGAACCGTTGGGCGGATAGTCGTGGCACATGAACATGCGGGTCTCTTCCGGTAAAGACAGCAGCTTCCGCACAGACCGATACAGGGCGCGGGCATCCCCCCCGGGGAAGTCACAGCGCGCACTGCCCACGTCCGGCAGGAACAGGGTGTCGCCCACAAACAGCGCATCGCCTATCAGCCAGGCCATATCCGCCGGCGTGTGACCGGGCACGTAAATAACCCGCCCCTCCAGGTCGCCAATTTTAAAGGTGTCGCCATCATGGAACAGGTAGTCGAACTGGGAGCCATCGACCAGAAACTCTTTTTCCAGGTTGAACACCTCACGAAAGATGCCCTGCACCTGGCGAATATGGTCGCCGATGGCGATCTTGCCCCCCAGCTGCTCGCGAATGAATGGCGCCGCAGACAGGTGATCGGCGTGGGCATGGGTCTCCAGTACCCATTCCACGGTCAGATTCTTATCGCGCACGAACTCAACCATTCTCCGGGCGCCGTCGGTGCTGGTACGCCCGGATGCCTGGTCAAAGTCAAGAACAGCATCGATAACTGCGGCACTGCCACCGGCCCGGTCATAGACCACATAGCTCCAGGTCTCGGTGTCATCATCGAGAAACGGTTGCACGAGTGGACGGAGATCTGCGGTAACCATGTCAGCGCCTCATAGATGATCTAGGAATATATCAATAACCAAGAGAAATATATATTCCAACAATATACTTTTCAATATATTATTTTTTCCTTAACAGTTTGCCGTGGCTGCCCGGCGCCTCATACGGCGTGCCCTTAGCCTCACCCCAGCCCGAATCACCAAGTGGAACACCAGAATGCCGGACCCAAGTGACCTACAGCTCGACAGAATGCGTGCCGCCGCAGGGGAAGCCTCGCAACTCCTGCGCTCGCTGGGCAATCAGGATCGTCTCCTCCTGCTCTGCCAGCTGTGTGAAGAGGAACTGAGCGTTGGAGAACTGGAGGAACGACTGGATATCCGCCAGCCGAGCCTGTCACAGCAGCTGGGCGTATTGCGTCGGGAGGGTCTGGTCGCCACACGCAAGCAAGGCAAGCGGGTGTACTACCGGGTGGCTGACCCGAAGGTACTGACCCTGTTACAAACTTTGTATCAACTGTACTGCGCGGAGTAACTCACCACCATGAACATCGACTGGAATGCATTTACCCCCATATCCGCTCTCGCCGGCGGGGTGCTGATCGGGCTGGCCAGCGCCTGGTTGATCCTCGCAAACGGCCGTATCGCAGGAATTTCCGGGATTCTCGGCGGACTGATAAACCGCGAGCCCGGGCCTGAAGAACGAAGCAATCACGGCTGGCAGCTCGCCTTTATCCTCGGCCTTCTCGCGGGCCCCGGGGTCTGGGCACTGTTTCATGTGCTGCCCCCCATTGAAATCAATGCCAGCTACCCGGTGCTGGTTGCGGCCGGCCTGCTGGTGGGGCTCGGTACCCGCTATGCAGCCGGATGTACCAGCGGCCACGGTGTTTGCGGATTGTCGCGACTGTCGCCCAGGTCGCTGGCTGCCACCTTGACGTTTATGTGCGGCGGCTTCGCCACCGTTTTTATCGCGCGCCACCTACTGGGAGCCTGACGCCATGAATAAAGTAACGGTTTCCGCATTTGCTTCCGGGCTGATCTTCAGTGTCGGCCTGTTGCTTTCAGGTATGGCCAACCCGGAAAAGGTGCTCGGGTTTCTCGACCTGTTCGGTGCCTGGGACCCTTCCCTGGCGCTGGTAATGGGGGGCGCCATTGCGGTCGGCCTGCCCGCGTTTACACTGGCCAGAAAGCGCGAGCGCGCACTGCTCGGAGGGGAAATACATCTGCCCGCCAAACGCTCCCTCGACAGACGCCTGGTTCTCGGCAGCCTGGTTTTCGGAATTGGCTGGGGACTTGCCGGTTTCTGCCCGGGGCCAGGCATTGTCGCTACCGGCGCTCTGCAGCCGGGTGCGGCGGTATTTGTGCTCGCCATGCTGGCCGGGATGTTCGTCTTTCGTATTCTGGAGCAGCGCACTCACTGAGCGTAAATGGCACTGGCCTCTTCCAGATGGCAGGGGCTATGCTGATGGAATTCATGCGCCCTTCGGAGCAAGACTGCAAAACAGATGCGGGCAAACCGACTGATACCCTTCTGGCTGCGAAATTACCGCCGCCAGTGGCTCCTTTCTGACCTTACCGCGGCACTGGTGTCCGGCATGTTGCTGGTACCTCAGGGGCTCGCCTATGCGCTGTTGGCGGGGTTGCCACCACACGTGGGACTCTATGCCAGTCTGGTCCCACTGATTGCTTACGCCGTCTTCGGCAGCAGCAGCGCCATGTCGGTGGGCCCCGCGGCTGTTCTGTCTCTGATGACGGTTTCCGCACTCACTCCTATTGCCGCCATCGGCAGCCCCGAGTATATCGGCGCCGCCATCGTGCTCACCCTGCTCAGTGGTGTATTCCTGTTTGCCATGGGGCTGTTCAAGCTGGGCGCGCTGTCCAACCTGCTGAGCCACCCGGTGATCAACGGTTTCGTGTCCGGAGCCGCGGCACTGATTATCGTGGGCCAGCTTCCCGCACTCCTTGGGGTCAAGGCAGAAGGCGAAACCGCGTCGGTCAAGTTACTGCATGTGGTGGAGCACCTGCCGGATGCCCACCTGCCCACCATGGTGTTTGGTGTTGCCACCGCCGCAATCCTCATCGCCAGCCGCATCTGGTTACCCATGCTGCTGTATCGGCTCGGCGCACCAAAGCAACTGGCGCGACTGGGCGCGCGACTGATGCCGATGCTGTTGGTGCTCTGCGCCATCGGCCTTGTGCACTGGCTGAAACTCGGCGAAGAACTGGAGATCGTCGGCGACATCCCCGCGGGGCTGCCGCAGATTGTGGTCCCCGACTGGAACGGGCGCCTGGTCTTTCAGCTGCTGCTACCGGCTCTGATCATTGCCCTGCTCACCTTCGTGGAAAGCCTCTCCATCGCCCAGGCACTGGCCGCGCGGCGGGGGGAGCGCCTCAATGCGGATGGGGAATTACTCGGCCTCGGCGCTGCCAATATCACCAGTGGACTGTCTGGTGGCCTGCCGGTAGCAGGCAGTTTTTCGCGCACCGCGGTCAATGCCGAGGCCGGGTCCGTCTCACCCCTGGCAGGTGTACTGGCTGCACTGGTCATGATCCCGGTGCTGCTGTACCTGACCGGACTGTTCAGTGAACTGCCGCTCACGGTGCTTGCGGCAATCATTATCGTGGCGGCGGCCAGCCTGTTCGACTTTCGCGGCTTTATCCATAACTGGCGCTACGACCGCACCGATGGCATCGCCATGCTGTGTACCTTTATCGGGGTACTGTTATTCGGGGTGGAAGTGGGCATCGCCCTGGGTATCGGCCTCTCGTTTGCCACCCTGATCTGGCGAAGCAGCCGCCCACATATTGCGGTGGTAGGCCGCGTACCCGGCACCGAACATTTCCGCAATGTGCTGCGCCACGATGTGGAAACCCAGAAAGACATTCTGTTTCTGCGCATCGATGAGAGTCTGTTTTTCAGTAATATCAGCGCCGTGGAAGACCGCCTGTTGAGCGAACTGAAACGTCATCCGGCAACCCGCGAGCTGGTGCTGATTCTGTCATCGGTCAGCCGTATCGACGGCACAGCACTGGAGCGCCTGCACCAGATCAACAAGGATCTGAGAAACCGTAACATCCGCCTGCACCTTTCCGAGGTAAAAGGGCCGGTGCTCGACCGGTTGAGCCGGTCCAAACTGTTGGAAAAACTGACCGGCCGTATTTTCCTCTCCTCGTATATTGCGGAACTGGCCCTGCGACACGGTGACGAGGGCGAGCCGATACCAGAGGACCCGGCATAAAAACTTGTACCCGCCACCCCTATACTGGCAATATATCCAGTACTCTTTTTTGGCGGTACACGAATTCATGTCAGGCGACCCAGCACAGCTCACGGAAGAGCAACAGGCCATTGCCAACCACCCGGGCGGTCACGCAAAAATAATTGCCGTGGCCGGTTCCGGCAAAACCACGGCACTACTGCACTATATCCAGAACCGGCTGAACGCGGGCGCGGACCCGCGGCGGATTCTGGTGGTGATGTACAACCGCAACGCCCGTGAAGATTTCAGTCGCCGCCTGCAGGCACTCTGTGGACCAAACGGCCCCGCGGTAAACACCTTTCACAGCCTCGGTTACCGCCTGTACCAGCGCATGATGGCCCGGGGCCAGCTTCCCCAGGCAAACCTGTCCCCCCTGCCCCAGTCCCTGGTGCAACTGCAGATATGGAAAGCCATCGAAGCCTGCGCGCCACCGGCGGAGCTGGAAGATATCCGTGCGCGTAAACAGTCTGAGACTGAAGCGGCGGAATTTTTTATCGATTTCACCAAAACCACTCTGGACGGCGATCTCAGCGCTTTTGACCGACTCAAGCTCGGCGACGAATACCGGTACTTTCTCAAGGTGTTTCGTCAGTTTGAGGACTGGCGCCGCGAGCAGCAGGCCGTCACCTACGCCGACCTGCTCTACGACCCGGCCATGCAACTCAAACTCAACCCGGAAATGGCCGAAGCCTACGGCAGTTTTTACCAGGAACTGCTGGTCGACGAATACCAGGACATCAATGAGGTTCAGCACTTCCTGCTGCGGGTACTGTACGGCAAATCCGGCAATGTGATTGCCATTGGCGACCCGGACCAGACCATTTACGAGTGGCGCGGTTCGCGGCCGGAGTTTCTGCTGCGCCTGTTCGACGGGGATTTCCCACCGTCCAATGTGTACCGCCTGAGCCGCACCTTCCGCTACGGGCACACGCTGTCGCTCGCCGCCAACCACTTTATCCAAAACAACCGCGAGCGCGCGGATATTTTCTGCGTCTCTGGCAACCCCGAAGCGGCGACATCAATCCAGCAGGTCAGCACGGCCAATGAGGGGAAATGGCTGGTGGAACACATCCGCCGCTGCCACAGGGAAAGCATCGACCTGGGCAATATCGCCGTACTGGTCAGGCTCTGGTCCCTCGCCGCACCACTGGAACTGGCACTGCTGGCCAACAATATTCCCTACCGCTCCGGCAGTCGCACCACGGTTCTCTCACGCCGGGAATTGCGCCCACTGTTCTGGAGCCTGAATATCGCCGCAGGCCGGTTTCGCGACCTGCCGGTTGCGCGCCGCGCAAAGGGCCTGTACGAATGGCTTACGGCTCCCCATGTGCGTATCGCACGCACAGTGCTGGAACCACTCTGTGAAGGACTTGCCCGGCAGGAAAAGGGCTGGGGTAAAACACTGCTGACACGGATTCCGGAGTCCCTGAGCCAACCCCAGAGCAAGCGATTGCGGCAACGGGCGGAACTGCTGATACAGGTAGAACAGTGGCGCGGCACAGCCGGGGAGCTGGTGCGCCGGCAGCTGGGCGAGCTGGACTTCCTGAGCGGTATTGCCGAAGACGCATTTAACCGGCAGCAGGCAGAAGAAAAACAGCAGACCATTCTGGCCTTCACCCAGTACCTCGATCAGTTGCGCCTGCCACCGCAGGAAGCCTTGGCCCACCTGCAACAGCTGCAGGAACGACACCAGAACGACAACACCCAGGATGCGTCAGACGATAGCGGGCATTCCGGCAACACTGAAAGAACGAAGGAAACACGCGGGCGTATCCAATTTACCACCATGCACCAGGCCAAGGGACTGGAGTGGGATCAGGTCATCATTCCCGGGCTTACCACCCACAATATGCCGTACCAGCCTCAGCGGGATTTCTCCACTCCCGCCTCCACGGAAAGCGAGCGCCGCTTGATGTATGTCGCCATGACCCGCGCGCGTAAGCAGCTGTTTCTGCTCACACCACCGCTGCCGACCGCTGCGGACAAGAAAGCCTCTGACAGTCTCGCGGAAGCGGAGCAAAAGCCGTCGCTGTTTCTGGATGAAATGCACCTGCCACTCAGCAATATACTGGGAAACTCTCTGAGTGAGCGGCCGGGAAATATCGACACCCAGGTACCGGTCACGCGACTGGCACTGCGCTACCTGGCTGCATGCGATTACAACCCGGATATCAATGCACCGCGCGCGGTATTAAAAAAACCTTTGGTGGGAGACGGGATACAACACCAAAAACTGGGTTACGGACGAGTCATCAAATGGGAGGATGCGCGGGTCGAGATTCTGTTCAGCGATCGCCAGACCCGGCGCTTTGACTGGGACAAGCTGTCGCAGCACTTGTGCTGACCCTTCGGGACATCACCGCGCGACAGCTCGCTGTTCTATTCCGTTTCGGTGGAGTGGGCAAACTGCTGGCTGACATTGAAGAACAGCGGATACTCCTCGCCGGACTCCGGGTCGCGCACCTGCATTTTGTCGTAGATACCCTGCTTGTCGTACACAATGGACTGATCCAGAACCTGCAGCCCTTTGAGACGCACAAAGCCCCGCAATTCCGATGTGCTGATGGTCAGGAAGGCACTTTCCTGGCTTTTACCATCACCACTGTTTTCGATGGAAGTCATCAACCCTTCCACCATGTAGCGGTGCTGGTCCTCGCGCTCAAACTCCCCCGCCTGCCCGCTGCACACCACACCAATCATGTGTGCCTCGAGACTCATATAGTTATGGGCAAGCACTTTATCGACATTGCGCAGGCAATTATTAAAATCTGCCTGCTCCACCGAGCTGTAGGCTTCCGGCAATCCTTTCAGTTTCACACCGCCGTATGGGTTGTAGTCCGAAGACTCCACATAGGCTTTGCGCAGACGGTCGAAGTCGAGGGTAAAACTCAACTGGCGCGCTTCCTCCAGCAGCATCTGGTACTCACTCTGATTCTGCGCGCGCAATGCCGGGCTACCCTGCCCCTGCTGCGTCCCTTGCCCGCTACAGGCGACCAGCAGCGATATCAGCGACGCCACCGCACCAAACCGGAACAGGCCGATTTGGCTGGCTCGGGTTAACAAAGAGATGTCAGGTCGAAGAGTTATCATTAGAGGCTTCCGTTGCGGGCTTGACCCGTAATCCAAACAGACTTTTTTGCTGGCTTTCCACCAGTTGGGTGCGCGGTCGCAGAAACTGCTTCAGAGTTTCCCGCTCCCACATCGCATCCTGATAACCCAGTTCCAGCAGCTCGCCGAGATAGGGTTTTTCAAATAACAGATAGCTCGCAGCCGACGCGCCCCCACCGGACGTTGTTGCACCAGTGGAGCGAAACAGCCACCGCAGCGTGGGCGGTAAATAACGCACTTTGCGCCCGGCAATGCGATCCAGACTCTGGCTCGGTTCAATCACTGCCGACTCCACAGCGCGCAGGGGCGCGAGTTCCGGCAGGACTTTTTCATCCACCGAGTTCAACAGTAAATTGACCCTGTCGAGGTGCTCAAGATCCCCCTCAAGACTGTCAATAAACGCCGCATTGAACAACTGGCCGCCAATTTGTGCAATCGACGGGGAATGTCGTGGTGCCTTGCGATGCTTACCCCAGTGTACCGGCGAACGGTTGTCCGACACGCCCACCACAAACACCCGGCTGGCGCCCAGATGCAGTGCCGGGCTGATCGGCGCCAGTTGACGCACCGCGCCATCCCCAAAATAGGCATCGCCTATTTTTACCGACGGAAACAGTGTGGGGATCGCCGCAGAGGCCATCAGGTGATCGACGGTGAGGTGGGTGCGCTCTCCGCAACGGCGGAACCGGCGCCACTCCTGCAGTTCCTCGCTGCCCTGAAAAAAGCTGACCGACTCCCCCTCGTTATACGACATGGCGTTTACGCTGACCGCGCGCAGACGGCCCTCATCGATATTGCGCTGAATATTGCCGAAAGGAACCACTTCGGTCACCAGCTCGCGCAGCGGGCGGTTGTCCAATAGTGCCAGGGGCTTGTGCCGCGCGACCCCCTGATTGAACAGGGAGCGGGTGATGGTGAGCATATTGCCCAGCAGGCTGCTCCAGTTACTGTGGTAAATACGATCCACAGTCAGCCCCATCCAGAGGTCACACAAGCGCGCGACAGCCTCTTTGAATGTGCCCGGATGGGATGCGAGCAGCAGCGCGTTGACTGCCCCCGCCGAAGTACCGCAGATGATCTTGAACGGGTGCGGTTCGCTGTTCGGCGTCAGCTCCGCCAGCGCTTTCAATACGCCAACCTGATAAGCCGCGCGGGCACCACCACCGGACAGAACCAGGGCGCCAGAATCGTGAGTAATGGGGGGTACCGGATTATCGACCGACAAAGTTTGCTACCAGATCATCAGGAATTAGGAACTTTATTTCGCAACCGTCTATTTTCTAGACAATTTATCCCAGATTAAATTTATTGTGGCTATTCAGCATAGCAGCTGAGGATAGCAGGGGCGACGGCCAGCGGCCGCTTGCGCGAGGCCGCAAAGTAGAATTGTGCGTGCAGATTCACATAACTGACCGAAATAGCGTCACCTGGTCATATCGACAACATAGCGCCCGATTCCGTGACCGCGGTGCAAGCGAGCCAGGAACTCCGGCGCCTGATCCAGGGAAATATCTTCGGCGATTCGCTCGAGCTGCTCGCCTATATACCAGGGCCCGGCCAACTTTTGCCACACATCGGCCTTCTTCTGTAATGGCAGCTCAACGCTGTCTACACCGAGCAGACTGATACCACGAAGAATAAACGGGAACACATTGGCCTGAAACTGGGCACCGGACGCCATACCACAGGCCGCGACACCGCCACTGTATTTGAGGCACTTGATCACGTTGAATAGTGTCTCGCCGCCTACGGTGTCCACCGCCCAGGCCCACAGTGGCTTGGCAATAGCCTTATTGGCAAACGGTGCCAGCGTTTCGCGGTCCAGCACCTTCCAGGCGCCCAGGGATGTGAGAAACTCGGCGGACTCCAGCTTGCCGGTCACTGCCGCCACACGGAACCCCAGCTTGGCAAGAAGCGCAACGGCGATGGAGCCCACGCCACCGGTGGCACCGGTGACCAGCACCTCGCCGTCTTCCGGTTTTGCGCCCGCCTCCAACAGTTTTTCAACGCACAGAGCCGCGGTAAGCCCGGCGGTACCGAGAATCATCGACTCCCGCAGAGTGAGACCCTCCGGCAGTGGTGCCACCCACTGGGACGGCACCGATATTCGCTCGGCAAACCCACCCGCCGTGTTCATACCCAGGTCATATCCGGTTACCAGCACCCGGGCCCCCGGGTGAAACTTACCGCTGTCGTCGCGGATCACGGTACCGGCCGCATCGATACCCGGAGTATGGGGATACTCACGGGTGACTGCGCGATTGCCGAAGGCCGACAACGCGTCCTTGTAATTCAGCGATGAGTGCGACACGGCGATACACACCGGATTCTGCGGCAGATCACTCATGGGCCGCTGCACGATACTCTGATCGTATTTCCCGGCCGCCACTTCTTCCACCAGCATGGCGCGGTAAAGTTGATCCGAATTATTTTGTTGTTCAGCAGCCATTCCCGCTACTTCCCTTCCAACTGAAATTGCCAGGTCCAGGAAAACTACTGGGCCTGATGACGCCAGGCTTCAAGCCGGGTAAACAGGCGTGAAAATGCGCCTTCAATTCCGAGCTGAGCAGCGATACCCATTTTACGGGCAATATTTTGCCGCTCTTTATATTCCACCTGATACAGGTCGGCGTTCGCCGCTCGTGAAGTGAGATACTCGTCAGAGGTCTTCAACTCATCAACCAGCGCCAGATCCAGCGCGCGCTGCCCGAACCAGACTTCGCCGGTCGCCACCTTGGCAATTTCCAGCTGCGGACGATACTCCTGCACAAAGTGCTGGAACAGGGTGTGAATTTCCTCGAGATCACTCTGGAATTTTTCTTTGCCTTCCGGCGTGTTCTCTCCAAACATGGTTACCGTGCGCTTGTATTCACCCGCGGTAAACAATTCGAAGTCCACGTCATTGCGCTGCAGCAGGCGATGGAAATTGGGCAGCTGCGCCACAACACCGATAGAGCCCAGCATGGCAAAAGGTGCGGCGAGAATGCGATCTGCCACGCACGCCATCATGTAGCCCCCGCTGGCTGCCACCTTGTCGACCACAATGGTCAGCTTGACGCCGGCACTGCGTACACGCGCCAATTGACTGGCAGCCAACCCGTAATTGGCCACCATGCCGCCGGGGCTTTCCAGACACACAACTACTTCATCGTCTTTGCCGGCAATCTGCAGTATCGCGGTAATTTCCTCGCGCAAATTGGACAGCGCACTCGCCTTGATATCGCCATCGAAATGCACCACAAACAAGCGCTTGCGTTTGCTGGCTTCAGCACCCAGCTCCGGTCCGTCACCTGCGGCCTGCACTTCACCTTCGACAGGCGCAGCCCCGGTTTCCGCGTCGGCTTCAGCCTGTTCCGGCACAGCGACTTCACGGGACTCCTCCTCGGATGCAACTTTTCCCTGAGCCTTGCGCGCCTTGGCTTGCGCTTTCAGCTCTGCCTTTCGCTGCTTCGCCTGGGCCTTGGCTTCCGCCTTTTTGTCCTTTTCCTGCTGCTTTCTACGCTCGGCGTAATCCGCATCGTCCATCACCGCTTCCAGCAGCGTCTCTTTCATATCCTCATAGCGATCATTCAGATGGGTCACGGCAATATGGCCGGGCTGCCGGTCTTTCATCTGTGCGCGATTGGCCACTATGAACCCGATTACCAGCAGCAGCGCCACCACAATGGTTACTACTTTGGCCAGAAATAATCCGTATTCGCTGAGAAATTCCACTCAATCCTCTCTTTTTTCTTTCCGCAGCCTCGCCGGATGCGGCCTTTTTAAAACCCGGCTCAACAATTGAATTACTGCCACTCGTTGAGCGCAGACTGTGCCTGTTGATTCAGAGGGCGCGCCAGCAGCCCGGTATGACTGATTCGCACTTCGTACACGGCACCGTCCTGCATTGGTAAAAAGGTAGCACTGCCGTACACCGCATCCACCATGGGCACACGATTGTCCATTTCACGCAGGAAATCCCACAGGTCAACGCCGTGAGTACTCTGTTCCAAAGCGTATACCGAGCGCTCTTTATTGCGCTCATCCTGAAGCGTCAAGTAACGACCGCTGAGACGATCGAGACGGTACGCAGGTTCTATTCCCCAGCGAGCGAGCGCACCTTTCCACTTCAGCATCCGCGCATCCAGCTGCCACTGATCGCCGTAGAGTTCGAACTCCTGGGAGATTCCGTCCTCATCAGCAAATTTGACCATGTAATGCTGCTTGCCCAAACGTTCAAACGAGACGGTACCCACACTGTGCTCATCGCCAAGATTGCGATAACTATAGACATCCAGCGCAACCAGTACGATCAGCAGAGCGCCGACCAACAACAACAGGCCCACCGAGCCGCGCAAAAAGCCCATCAGCCAGCTGCCGCGGAGCAATACCTTCCCGCCCCAGAACACCAGTAGCAGTGCGAGAAAGGCAATAGCAAAGGTAATAGCGATATACATTGTTTTAGCCTCTAGTCCGGCTTGCGTACGCGCATACTAAACGCATCAGCAAGTCCCGATAAACGTCCTGATCAACCGTCCTGAAAGTGTTTCCGCGGGCGGAATCTCCTGCGGAATTTCCGACCTGGTAAACCAGCGCGCTTCCATAATTTCGTCCTGGTCCGGACGCAGGGTCCCCCCAGTGACTTCAGCGAGATAGCCGATCATCAACTGACCTGGAAATGGCCAGGACTGAGTACCGACATAACGCAGCTGATCTGCACCCAACCCCACCTCAAGGCCCACTTCCTCTTGCGCCTCCCTGGCGACGGCCTGCTCGGCATTTTCACCGGGCTCAATAAATCCAGCCAGTGCGGTATGCAGTGCGTGACGGTGATGGGTATGGCGTGCCAGCAGACACTCGTCGCCCCGCACCAACAGCATGATGACACAGGGGGAAATACGCGGATACACGGCAAAGTCGCAGGAAACACAGGTCCTGGCACGATCCTTCGGGTGATATTCCGTTGGTCGACCACAGCGGCCGCAGAACCGGTGATCAAGATCCCAATTGGCAACCTGCATGGCGCGACCAATCAGGAAAAACAGGGGCTCACTGACGGTCCCCAGAAATGTACGTAACCCGCGCCACTCGCAGCCGGGTAGCTCAACCCGGATCGGCAAATAATGAACGGCACAGGGCTTACCTGCCCATTCTCCCAAGTAGTGCGTACTGAACTGAGCGGTGTCACCGGACGCTTCACGCACAGGCAGGGTTCGGTAAAGTGGACCCTGCGCACTGCATAGCACTTCTCCGTGGGATACCACGATGTGCCAGTGAAATTCCGGGTGGGGCAATACACTCGCCGCGGGGCTGAAATCAGACATTCAGTGGATTCTGCACTTGAATCATATCGCCAAGACTGTACCAGGGAGCCCGCTTCAGGCAACCTCTATCGGGTACCCGAGCGCCTCCAGGCTTTCTACGGCCAGGTCCAGGGACTGCATATCCACCTGTCGGTGGAGCTTCACCTCACCGAGATAGTACTCCAGGCTGATGATGGCATCTGCAAAAATCTCGAGTGACTGCTCCACCCCCGGAGCGACGGTTTTCTGATCAATCACTGCATCTACAAAGTGTGTCAGTCGCTCGACCACCGCCGCCGCGCGCCCCAGGCTCAATACCACCAGACCTCCACGCACACTATTCAGCGTGGTGGACACATTGCGGATATGACCGTGATCGAACCCGGATTCGGCATAGGAGGCCAGCGCGCGCTTGATAAGCGAGAGCCCGGCTTCTGCTTCTTTGAGCACGGCGAGCTCGGCTTCTTCAAGCTGACTGCGCTCCAGCGCAATGTCAGCCTGACCACTCTCATCCAGCTCGATGGTAGAGCGCTGGCGCATGGCCCGGATTGCACTGTCGACGGTAAGAATCTGGTTTGTTAACTGTTGCAGGGCGTTGTCTGCCGCCCGCCCACCCACCTGGGCGCAATTCTGATAGGCGGTAAGTGAGCCACCGAGATTTTCACCTATGCGGCGAAAGTTAAGCAGAATAAGTGTGTTGGAAATTCGGCGCAGGGTCTCGACCAGCCCGCCCTCGTCGTCGAGGCCAGTCATGCCGACCATTTCCGCGTCGTCGAGAAGGCGCCGCACACCGGAAAGCTCCTCCTCCAGCGCACTGGCGACAGCAGCAATCGCTGTGGCACCCGGACCACCGAGGCTCGCACGATCTCGCTCCAGCTCCGGCTCGCGATAGGCCAGCGGGCGCACACTGAAAACCTGCAGTAGCTTCTCACCCTGCCCCGATGGCCCTGCCAGAGCCAGCCAGTAGAGACATTCTTTTATCAGCACTGGGGGCGCAGGTTGGTCCAGCGCCGCATCCCCGTCCCGACAGATATTCCGCAACCGACGGTCGAGCATACTGAATACCATAACCCGCTGCCGGTTAACCAGCATCTCACGGCTGGCCATGGCCGCAATCGCCGCACCGGCAACCGACCAGAGCTTGCCATTGGGACGCCCCGCGCACACGCTGGCGATCCGCTGCAGGGCTCGTGCCATCATGGTGTAGGCGGGCCCGCGAGGCTTTCCTTTCAGCAGGGCCAGCAACCCCACCTGATACATATGGCGGAAACGACGGACGAAAGTTTTGAGGTCTTCCGACAGTACCGCGGACGAGACAGCGCCCGGCACGGTAGCGTCGAGACGACAACGCAGGAAGTGACTTTCCGGTACCGGCGCCTGTGCGCGAGCCAGCCGCAGGCTATTGATATAAGGAACCAGTAATTCCGGACGCGGTGTAGCCCGACTCTGGATAAAATCCAGATAGCGGGTCATCACATAGAATGCGATACCGAGACTCTCGAGCAGTTCCTGCGGTGACTGCTGGCGATCCTGCAGCAGGTCACCCATTGCCGTCAGCATTTCCTGGGCAAGCAGCTCCGCTGCACTCAGTTGCACCATCTGCAATACGCCAGATACCTGGCGCAGCCCCTGAATACATTTCTCCAGAGCCAATTTATCGCCCTGATCCGCCGCGTACTGGTCCAGGTGGCCGGTCGCTCCTTCGATACTCGCAACCAGCTCGTCTTTTACCAGACTGACGGAGGTCAGGTTGATTTCGCGCAATCCACTCATTGCCTACACCACTGCAATTCTCGTTATTCTTTACTGCCAGCCAGCCAGTCGCCAACCGCGCACCCGTGCAAACCGCTCAATTTATACAAAACCGTAAAAGTGTCTAGATTAAATCACTCTGTTTCCACCGATCAATCGACAAAAATACACGGCCCCCGCTGGCCCGCAAAATCAATTGAACTTTCCATTGGAAAAAGGTAGCTTTGCCGCCGGTCCTCCCGGCGGTGTCGGCATGGGGGCTCACTGAGACCAAGGAAGTAGCAATAATGAACGCTCTGAATGACACCCTGCCAGTAGCCGGTGGCGGCATCGGCCGCGCATTTACCGACAATTTTCTCGGGGAGGCCCCAGACTGGTACAAGCTTACCATCGCCCTATTCCTGATCCTCAACCCGATTCTACTGTACACCACCTCCCCTTTCGTGACCGGGTGGGTTCTCATTGGTGAATTTATCTTCACCCTGGCCATGGCCCTGAAATGCTACCCGTTACAACCGGGCGGCCTGCTGGCGATCGAGGCTGTTCTCCTGGGGATGACCAGCAGCGAATCGGTGTTCCACGAAGTAACCGAAAACATCCAGGTCATCCTGCTACTGATGTTTATGGTGGCCGGCATCTACTTTATGAAGAGCCTGCTGCTATACGTGTTTACCAAGCTGCTGGTCACCGTGCGCTCCAAGTCCGTACTCTCGCTACTGTTCTGTGGTGTTTCCGCAGTACTCTCCGCGTTCCTTGATGCCCTGACGGTTACCGCAGTATTGATTGCGGTGGCCGTGGGTTTTTACGCGGTCTATCACAAGGTGGCCTCCAATCGTCAGGCGCACCCCGAACACGACCACTCAAGCGACGATGGAGTGGTGGAATACCACCGCTCCGATCTGGACCAGTTCCGAGCCTTCCTGCGCAGCCTCATTATGCACGGTGCAGTGGGCACCGCCCTCGGAGGCGTCTGTACACTGGTCGGCGAGCCGCAGAACCTGCTGATCGCGGAGAAAGCCGGCTGGGATTTCGTGCAATTTTTCACCTACATGGCACCGGTCACCATGCCCGCCTTTGCCGCCGGCCTGGCCACCTGCTTCTTGCTGGAAAAGAGCAAAATGTTCGGCTACGGCGCGAAACTGCCCGATGCCGTGCGCGAGGTACTTTCCAATTACGCCTCCGAACAGGAACGTAAACGCACCCAGCGCGATGTCGTTGAACTGTGGATTCAGGGCATAGTCGCCGCACTCCTGGTACTCGCACTGGCATTCCATGTGGCCGAAGTTGGCATCATTGGCCTGATGGTTATCGTGCTACTCACTGCCTTCAACGGCGTTATCCAGGAACCCCGGATTGGCCACGCCTTTGAAGAGGCGCTGCCTTTTACCGCCCTATTGGTGGTATTTTTTGCGATCGTTGCCGTCATCCATGAGCAACACCTGTTTGCCCCGGTAACGCACTTTGTACTGAGCCTCGAGCCGGAGCAGCAGCCGGGCATGCTGTTTCTCGCCAATGGCATCCTGTCCATGATCAGTGACAACGTCTTTGTTGCTACCGTTTATATCAATGAAGTGAAGGATGCACTGACGGCGGGCGATATTACTCGTTCACATTTCGACAAGCTGGCGATTGCGATCAATACGGGCACCAACCTACCCAGTGTTGCTACGCCGAATGGCCAGGCGGCGTTTCTGTTTCTGCTGACTTCCGCCCTGGCGCCCCTGATCCGCCTGTCGTACGGTCGCATGGTAATCATGGCCCTGCCCTACACTGTCGTACTGACCGTCGTTGCACTAACCTGCGTGGTCTACGCAATCTGACTCGCAAACCACATCAAAAAAGGGGCCTCTGGCCCCTTCATTGATGTGGTGCAGATCTTACTCACCAGAAATGTTTACCGCCGGCCTTTTCCAGCTGTTCCAGAAATTCCTCGTGGGCCTGAAGCTCTTCGGCACTGGCCCTGACCACAGACAGTGGCGCCCGCTGCGCACTTAATCGACGAATCGAGCCCGTTTCCTGTGCCTGGCTTTCCGGGTCATCGTCACTAGATGTATCATTTCCGGCGAGCGCGAGATCCGTTTGCCCACCGGTCATCATCAGATAGACATCAGCGAGAATCTCCGCATCCAGCAATGCGCCATGAAGATCCCGCTGCGAGTTGTCCACGAAATAGCGCTTACACAATGCGTCCAGATTATTTTTCTGGCCCGGGTGCTTTTCCCTTGCCAGCGCCAGGGTATCCAGCACCCCGCAGTGAACCGCCACACTCTGCCAACGCGGGCTCCCGAGCCGCTTTAACTCGGAATCAATAAAGCCCACATCGAACGGCGCATTGTGGATGACCAGTTCTGCACCGTCGCAGAAGGTCATGAATTCGTCCGCTACCTGGGAGAATACCGGCTTGTCGACGAGAAACTCATTGGTAATACCGTGAACCTCGATCGCACCGTCATCCACTTCCCGCTCGGGATTGATGTACTGGTGATAGTGACGACCGGTCAGCTTGCGATTTATCAGTTCAACGCAGCCAATTTCAATAATCCGGTGGCCGGACTTCGGATCCAGGCCGGTGGTTTCCGTATCCAGAACAATCTGACGCATGGTTTATGCCTCCCCCAACTCATCGATACCGCGATTGGCCAGCGCATCCGCGCGTTCGTTGCCCGGATCACCCGCATGCCCTTTGACCCAGTGCCAATGCACTTCGTGCTCACCGATCGCAGTATCCAGTTCCTGCCAGAGATCCGCATTTTTTACCGGCTTTTTCGCCGAGGTTTTCCAGCCATTTTTCTTCCAGTTGTGTATCCAACTGGTAATCCCCTGACGGACATACTGGGAGTCGGTATGCAGATCCACGCGGCAATGCTGATTTAAGGCATGCAAAGCCTGAATAGCCGCCATCAATTCCATACGGTTATTGGTTGTCAGCGATTCACCGCCACACAGCTCTTTTTCCGCATCGCCGCTCATCAGCAATGCCCCCCAACCGCCCGGTCCGGGATTCCCCCGGCAAGCGCCGTCGGTGTATATAGTGACGTGTTTCAATTCGAGCCCGTTAAGAAATTATTCGGTTGAACACTGATGTCGACTGATCAGCGTTTGGTATCCCGACGGTATTTGCCAGGGCGGACCGGCTTGAGCCGATCCCGTGCAGCAACCCTAGGGCTGCTCGGAACGACACTCAAGGCAGGCTTTTTCTCCCCCCGCCAATTGAGCTTGATGGTGCGCATTCGCGCCACTTCTTTGCGCGCGACTATGATGTAAAAGCCTCCCCACGGCAAGTGCCACCGGGTCCCCACACGCTCCATCCAGGAAGTCTTGGCCAGTAGATCTCCGTGCTTGAGCGGCAAGCGGAAAAAGCCGCGCTCTATCTCAGCGGGCTGCAAGTCCAACAGATTCATCCAGTCGGCAATGCGCGCAGCGCGCAATTGATTCCCCAACTGATAGGGACTTGAGGAGCGAAACAGGCGGGCCATCCCGAGCAGGGAGAATGGATTGAAACCAATTAGCACCATGTGACCACCGGGAATCAATACCCGCGCGGCTTCACGCAAGACCTGGTGAGGCTGAGGCGAAAAATCCAGAAGATGGTGCAGCACAGCAACGTCAATGGATTCCGACGGCAGCGGCAACTGCTCTAACTCCGCCATTGCCGCCCCCTGCCCTTCCGCGCACGGGCTTATTTTGAAACGGTGATTAATCCGGCTGCACGCCGCAAAATCCACTTGCCGGGCGACACTGGCCTGCATCAGGTGGTACCCGAACAAACCCTCCACCACCGGCTGCACCAGCGCCAATTGCTGGGTGAGAATTTCGCGCCCCAGTCCACTGTCGAACCAGTCGCTCAGCCCCGCACAGGATTCCGCGAGCGGAGATATGGGCGACTTTCCGCGAAAAAACAACGATCGCTTATCCGGCTTTTCCGGCATTCGCGTCATCTCCAGCTCCTTGATTGTTCTCGTAGGACATATTCTGCCCCCCTGCCGTCTGAGCCTCAGACTTCACAGTCACCACTTCCAGACCCCGCATTACTGCCTGCCAGCTTGGCTATGGTAGGGTTGCGCCAATCAACCTTAGGTTAGCGGGGACAGACAATGATCACAATCCACCCAATCCCGGCATTCACTGACAACTATATCTGGCATCTACGGCAGGGCGACGAACACTGGGTCGTTGACCCCGGCGATGCAGCGCCGGTAATGGCCGCCCTGCAGGGGAAGCGTTTGTCCGGCATCCTGCTTACTCACCACCATTTTGATCACACTGGCGGGGTTTCCGCACTGACCAGCGCATTTAACTGCCCCGTATACGGTCCGGCGACCATTGATGGGGTTACACACGCTTTAAATGACGGCGACCAGATTACCCTGATGGGCCGCAGCTGTGAAATCATCGCCGTACCCGGTCACACTCTTGACCACATCGCCCTGCTCATGCGGGACGCCGAAGAGCTTTACCTGTTCTGTGGCGACACTCTGTTTGCCGGTGGCTGCGGCCGCCTGTTCGAGGGCACCCCGGCACAAATGCACCACTCGCTGTCCCGGCTCAGCGCTTTACCCGCGCAAACACGGGTCTACTGCACCCATGAATACACCCTTGCCAACCTGGCATTCGCTCGGGCCGCAGAGCCTGACAACCGGGCGCTGATCGAGCGCCAGCGCGAAGCGCAGGCGCTTCGCGACAAAGGCGAGCCGACGCTCCCGTCCACCATAGAACTGGAACGAGCCACCAACCCCTTCCTCCGCACCGACCAACCCGGCATTCAGCGGCAGGCAGCAAGCCGCGGTGTGCAGATCGACGCGACCGCTGTGGATATTTTCGCCACTCTACGCCATTGGAAGGACGTTTTTTGACCAAATTCCATTGACCGGAACCAACAGCCCTCTTTAGAATCAGACAATTACAAATCAAAGCTCAAGCGCTTTATTTAGCGGCCCGATTCGGGGGTCTTTCGCAGTAGTGTTTTTCTACCGCCTCACGATCAGCCGGCGCCGCTCAGACCATATTGCGCAGTATAGAGCCACAAGATAACAACAGATCGCGGACACCATAATGGTTTATAAGAAGTTTGCCGTTGCGCTACTGGCAGCGGCCGTGGGGGCCTGCACGCAGATCGATTCTGCAACGCAAACCGCAAACTCCTCGCAGAATCACAACGCTCCTGATCTGGCCACACAAGCCAGCAGTGCAAGCGCCATCAGCCAGAACATCCTGAATGTGACCGAGCCCGCCCTGCCACCGGACGATATCTGGCAACGTCTTCGACAGGGATTCACCCTCGATCGTGAAACAAACCGTTCGAAGGTCAAGGATTACGTAAAATATTTTTCCTCCAACCAGGGCTATATGGCCAGGGTTACCGAGCGCTCCCGCCGCTACATCTTCCACGTGGCAGAGCAACTGGAACAGGACAACATTCCGCTGGAATTCGCCCTGCTCCCCATTGTTGAGAGTGCCTACGACCCCTTTGCCTACTCGCACGCGCAGGCATCCGGCATGTGGCAGTTTATTCCCGCCACCGGACGCTCCTTTGGCCTGCACCAGAACTGGTGGTATGACGGCCGCCGTGATGTGGTGGAATCCACCCGCGCCGCTTCCGAGTACTTCAATTACCTGTCCGCAAAATTCGACGGCGACTGGCTGCTGGTGCTGGCCGCATACAACGCCGGAGAAGGGACTGTTCGCCGAGCCCGAGAACGCAATGCCCGTCAGGGCAAGGGCACCAGTTTCTGGGACCTGAAGTTACCTCGCGAGACTCAGCGATACGTACCTCAATTACTGGCCCTTGCCGAAGTGGTATCGCGCTCAGACCACTACCGGGTCCCACTGCACGATGTTGGCAACGAGCCCTATTACGCGGCGGTCAATGTGGGCAGCCAAATCGATCTGGCACAAGCTGCCGAACTGGCTGGCGTGGAAATTGAAGAGCTGCATCTGTTGAACCCCGGGTTCAACCGCTGGGCCACAGACCCGGACGGAAACCACCGCCTGCTGGTACCTCGCGATAAAAGCGCTCGATTCATTGAAGCACTGGAGAAACTCCCTGCAGATCAACGTGTCAGCTGGCAACACTATCGGGTGGCCCGCGGAGACTCCCTGTCAGTGATTGCGCGCCGATACGAAACCACGATTGCAGCAATCCAACAGGCCAACAAACTGCGCGGCAGCAGCATTCGTGCTGGCCAGACACTGCTGATTCCCAGCGCGTCGGGCCCCAATGCGCAGTACGCCTACGCCATCGATCAACGGGTAAAGCGTCGCCAGAGCTCAGGTAAAGGCCAAAAAACCAATTATACCGTCCGCCCGGGCGACACCCTGTGGGGTATCGCACGCAAGCTTGATGTAAAGGTTCGTGAACTGGCCAGCTGGAACAGCATGGCACCGGGCGACACTCTGCGCCCGGGACGCAAGCTGGTCGCCTACAGTGACGGCGGCAACAGCAGCAGCGACAGCCGTACCACACGCAAGCTCTCTTACCGAGTGCGCAACGGCGACTCCCTCTACCGCATCGCGCGGAAGTTTCGCATCGACATCAGCGACATCGTGCGCTGGAACAAAATCAGTAAAAATAGCTATCTGCAACCCGGGCAACGCCTGACGCTGTTCGTGGACAGCGCCAGTAACGGCTAAGCCTCCGCTCAACCATTCTTGCAGGCATAAAAAAACCGGCGAATATCGCCGGTTTTTTTATACGTAAACAATGCTTACCGCTACTGCTGCTCCGCGCTGAATACCTCAACATCAGCCCTGCTAGCCAGGTACTTCTGCACCGCTGCCAGCTCCGCAGTACCCTGCATGGAAGCCAGCTGCTGCAACAGCGCTTGCCGCTGCTCTTTGCTCTGACGGGACAGATCACCGGCACGCACCGCGCGCAACTGCACCACCACCACATCACCAGACGGCAAAGTAAACTGACCCAAAGTGCGCGCACCCGGACGCGGCTCACTCATGGTAAATGCCTGATTCACCACTTCACCGCGGGCACCAAAACCGCCACGACGGGTTTTATCGCTGGTTTCCAGAGTGAGTCCTTCCGACTCTGCCACAGCCGCGAGACCCTCGCCAGCACTGGCCTGCTCTTCAATCTGTTGCGCCTTGCTTGCCAGCTGCTCGCTTGCCTTTTTGCGTTTGAGGCTCTGAACAATTTCCGCTTTGACCTCTTCCAGCGGTTTCACACCCGCTTCTTTGTGCTCGATAACACGCAGTACCACTGCATGATTCTCGCTCAGATTCAGCACATCAGAGGTATTGCCATCTTCCAACACCTCCGGTGCGAATGCCGCAGAAATCACCTGACCTTCGCCAGCAATCCCGGGACCGCCCTGGCGGGAGAACAATGGAGATTTCTGTACACTCACACCCAGCTCTTCGGCGGGAGCCGCCAAGGTCTCTGCGTTGTACGCCAGGTCACCCAGACGGCTTACCGCATCAACAAAGTCACGTTCCGCTGCTGCATTCCGCAGACGGGCAGAAATTGCCGCTTCGCGCTCTTCAAAAGCGGGCGGCTCAGCGTCAGCGACTTCAATCAGCTTGATAAAGTGGGTACCACCATCGGTCTGTACCGGGCCGGACACTTCACCCACCTGCAGGTTCGCCAGGGCATCTTCGAACGCCTCCGGGAATACGTCCCCGGAAGTAAAGCCCACGTCACCGCCATCTTCGCTGGAAATGATGTCATCGGAAAATTCTTTAGCCAGCGCCTCAAAGGACTCGCCGGCACTCAGCTTTGACTGCACTTCCGCGATCTTCGCCTGAGCGGCCTCGTCATCACCCTCGACCAGAATATGTGCAGCATGGCGGCGCACATTCGCCTCGAAGCTTTTCACTTCCTGCTCATACTGAGCGCGTACATCCTGCTCGGACACATCAATATTCGCTGCAAACTGCTCGGGTGTAAGCTCTATGTATTCAATAGCTACCTGCTCCGGGCGCTGGAACGATTGCTGATTCTCGTCGTAATAGGTTTGCACCTCTTCATCCGCCACCTCAATGCCTTCCAGTAGCGGCGACGCAGAAAGCGTTACGTAATCGAAATCGCGCTCCTCCATGGACACTGCTACGATGTTTTCCGCATCAGTGCGTGTACTGAACGCAGTATCAGACACGCTGCTGATAAATTGCTGCATGACCATTTCCTGCTCCAGCAGCTGACGGAAACCCGCAGGGCTGTAACCCATACGGCGCAAGCCCTCACGGAACATTTGCTGGTCGAACTGGCCATTTACCTGAAAACCAGGCATCTGCACGATCTCTTTGTCCACGGCACCGGTGCTCATGGCCATGCCACTTTCCAGCGCTGCCTGGCGCATCACCGCGCTGTTGACCAACTGCTGTAATACCGGGCCGCGCAGCTGCTCGTCGGTGAGCAGGTCACTGGGCACATTTTCGCCGTACTGGCTTTCAATCATCGCTCGACGGTTCTGGATCGCTCGCTGCAGATCCAGCTGGGAAATTTTCTCCCCGTTCACTTCCGCCACTTTGTCGGCCGAGCCGCCACTGGCACCGGTGAAGAAATCGATCCCACCGATCACCATGATAAATCCGAAAAACGCCGCAACGATAATAGCGGCCGTTCCCTTCAGGTTGTCACGCATGGACTGAAGCATATTCAGCTCCGAAATTAACTCTTGTCAGTACTCAGGTAGATCAACAATTATTGTTGTCTCGGCTTGTCTCGCAACGAGTGCGAGCGCCGATCAGGGTAAATACCCGTTTGATCCTGTTTACATTTTTTTCTTTCAGAAACAAAAAAGGCGCATCCAGATGATACGCCTCTTTGAAGCATTGCTTTTACAAGGCTTCTTAGTTCACCGCGTCTTTCAAAGCTTTACCAGCTTTGAAGTTCGGGATTTTTGCCGCAGCGATTTCGATCGGATCGCCGGTGCGCGGGTTGCGGCCGGTACGTGCAGCGCGCTCTTTAACAGCGAAGGTACCAAAGCCAACCAGAGCTACCTGATCGCCTTTTTTCAGTGCGTCAGTAATGCTATCTACCATAGCGTCCAGAGCGCGGCCAGCAGCTGCCTTTGGAATGTCGGCAGACGCGGCGATGGCTTCAATCAGTTCGGACTTATTCACGCTATATCCCTCTGTTCTTTTCTAGGTCTAAATGGTCTAAGTAACTAGATGTAGCATCCGGACAATGGATCCGGACGTCATTTCCAGGTGTCTTTTTCAGGTCTGTTGCAACCCCATTTTCAGAGGCGCAATCGTGCAATTTTTGCAGTCGATTTTGAATCGCCTGCGGCTCCCCCGCAGCGCAACAAGCCACGTTTTATACCAACTGCCTGTTGGTGGGTCAAGGAACCATGCGGCTTTGCGGGCAGTTGGACAATTTTGAACCGCTCTTGTTCAGTCAACCGCCGGCAAGTTCATTTTTTAACCTGCACCAGCAGCAAGCCGCGTACTCTACGCGACTTGCTGCCGAGGTTTCAATGGGTTTTTACTACTTGCTGAGCCGAAGTTCTGTCAGTGCGTTTGCACCGAGCGCCCGGAGCGCTCATCCGCCTGTTTTTGCAGCGCGGAATACTCTTCGTCACTGAGGGGGCTGGGCATGCTTTCGAGCGCATATTCGAGGACCTGATCAATCCATTTTACCGGTTTGATCACCAGATCCTGCTGGATATTGTCGGGGATATCCTTCAGATCGCGCTCGTTATCCCAGGGGATCAGTACGGTTTTGATACCGCCGCGATGGGCCGCCAACAGTTTTTCCTTCAAACCGCCAATGCGCAACACTTCACCGCGCAGAGTAATTTCACCGGTCATGGCCACATCGGAGCGCACCGGAATATTGGTCAATACAGAGGCCAATACCGTGCACATGGCGATACCCGCCGAAGGACCGTCCTTCGGAGTCGCCCCTTCCGGCACGTGAATATGGATATCGCGGGTTTCATGAAAGTCCGGCGCTATACCCAGAGCCTGAGCGCGTGCACGGACTACCGTCAACGCGGCCTGAATGGACTCCTGCATTACATCGCCCAGGGAGCCAGTCTTGATCACCCGCCCCTTACCGGAAACCGCGGAAGACTCAATAGTAAGCAGCTCTCCGCCCACTTCGGTCCATGCCAGCCCGGTCACCTGGCCGATCTTGTTTTCCTCTTCCGCGCGGCCGTAATCAAACTTGCGCACCCCAAGAAGGTCTTCCAGCTGCTCCGGCTTGATCACCACTTTTTGGGTGGTGGCATTACGTACATGCTCGGTGACCACTTTGCGGCAGATTTTTGCCATCTCACGGTCAAGACCACGCACACCGGCTTCACGGGTGTAATAGCGCACCACATCCCGCACCGCTTCGTCTGCCAGCTCCAGCTCTTCGGGCTTCAGGCCCGCGGCCTTGCGCTGTTTTGGAATCAGGTAACGCTGAGCGATGTTCAGCTTTTCATCTTCGGTGTACCCCGGGATGCGGATCACTTCCATGCGGTCCAGCAAAGGACCAGGAATATTCATGGAGTTGGAGGTACAAACGAACATCACATCGGAGAGGTCGTAATCGACTTCCAGGTAGTGATCGTTGAACGATTTGTTCTGCTCCGGATCGAGCACTTCAAGCAGTGCAGAGGCTGGGTCACCGCGGTGATCCATGCCCATCTTGTCGATTTCATCCAACAGGAACAGCGGGTTTTTTACACCCACCTTGGAAATTTTCTGCACCAGTTTACCGGGCAGAGAACCGATATAGGTTCTGCGGTGGCCCCGGATTTCCGCTTCGTCGCGAACGCCACCGAGGGCCATACGCACGTATTTGCGATTGGTTGCGCGGGCGATGGATTCACCAAGCGAGGTTTTACCAACCCCGGGCGGACCAACGAGACAAAGGATTGGCCCTTTGACTTTTTTCACACGCTTTTGCACCGCGAGGTATTCCAGGATCCGCTCCTTAACCTCCTCCAGCCCGTAGTGATCTTTATTCAGAATTTCTTCTGCCTTGATCAGGTCGTGGCGCACGCGACTGGCCTTTTTCCAGGGCACGCTCAACATCCAGTCGATATAGCTGCGCAGTACAGAAGCTTCCGCAGACATAGGCGACATCATCTTCAGCTTGCCCAGTTCCGCGCGGGTTTTCTTTTCCGCTTCCGCTGACATGCCGGAGTCGGCGATCTTTTTTTCCAGCTCTTCAATTTCATTGGGCTCTTCGGTGATCTCGCCCAACTCTTTCTGAATCGCCTTCATTTGTTCGTTCAGATAGTACTCGCGCTGGCTCTTTTCCATCTGCTTTTTGACGCGGCCGCGAATACGCTTTTCGACCTGAATCAGGTCGATTTCAGAATCCATCAAACCCAGCAGGTGCTCGAGTCGCTCCTTTACGCTGATGGTTTCCAGCAACTCCTGCTTCTGCGGCAGGTCCAGGGACATGTGCGCAGCAATGGTATCGGCCAAACGACCCGGCTCATCAATACCGGACAGGGAAGTCATCACCTCGTTGGGAACTTTCTTGCTGACGCTGACGTACTGCTCGAACTGGGACATGGCCGAACGCACCAGCGCCTCGGCTTCTGCTTCTGGCAACTCCTCAGAATCAATCTGGGTAACCGTGGCGCGGTAGTGCCCCTCGCCTTCGGTGATCTCTTCCACCTTTACCCGGTGCCCCCCCTCAACCAGCACCTTGACGGTGCCGTCGGGCAGTTTTAGCAGCTGCAGCACGCTGGCTACAGTGCCCACACGATATACATCATCGGCACCCGGATCATCTTCCGATGCCTGGCGCTGTGCTACCAGCAACACCTGCTTGTCGCTGCGCATCGCGTCTTCAAGCGCATCAATGGATTTCTCCCGGCCGACAAACAGCGGGATCACCATGTGCGGATAAACCACCACATCTCTCAGTGGCAGCAGGGGATATTCGTTCAAGGTCTCGGATGGCTGGTCCATATAACTCCTCTCGGCCTTCGGGCGGTGACAACCGCCAGCTTGGCAGCGTATTCGTCATCGCAGACCACAATTCCTGGTGCGGTGTGCGGTACGGCTAGTGCCAGTTCAACAGCTAAAGTGGGGGCATACGGCAGAATAACAAGCCTGTGCCGTCTGGCGCAGCAAAATTAGTTTAATTCAGCGTATAGATTGATGGTCATAAAAGATGCAATTCCCGTGCATCAAACTTTAATAGCACAGAAAACTACGCAGAAACGGCGATATTCGAACAGTCGCCAGAGTGCATTTCCCCAGACATCAACAGGCACAAAAAAAGCCCCGTAGTGGGGCTTTTTCGTTGGAGCTACCTGGAACCAGTAGCCAGTGCCGATAGAGAGGTTTACTCCTCAGGAGCTGCCTTCTGGGGCTGCTCTGCCTGCTCATACACCAGCAGCGGCGCAGATTCACCCTTGATCACCGCCTCGTCAATCACCACTTTGGCGACATTCTCCATAGAGGGGATGTCGTACATGGTCTCCAGCAGTACCGATTCCATAATGGAACGCAGACCCCGGGCACCAGTTTTGCGCTCCATGGCCTTGGTGGCTACCGCGTCCAGAGCGTCGGGACGAAAGTCCAGCTCAACCCCTTCCATATCAAACAACTTGCCGTACTGCTTGGTCAGCGCATTGCGCGGCTCGGTCAAAATCTGCACCAGTGCCGCACGATTCAATTCTTCCAACGTAGCGGTAACTGGCAGACGACCTACAAACTCGGGAATCAGGCCATATCGCACCAGGTCTTCAGGCTCAAGATCCAACAGCACCTCACCGAAGTTGCTATTGGCGTCTTTGGACTTCACCTCCGCCGAGAAACCGATACCGCCCTTCTCGGAGCGATCGCGAATTACTTTATCCAGGCCGGCGAACGCTCCGCCACAGATAAACAGGATATTGGAAGTGTCCACCTGCAGGAATTCCTGCTGAGGGTGCTTGCGCCCACCCTGGGGGGGAACGGAAGCCACGGTACCCTCAATCAGCTTCAACAGTGCCTGCTGCACGCCCTCACCGGACACATCCCGGGTGATCGAGGGGTTGTCAGACTTGCGAGAAATCTTGTCGATTTCATCGATGTAGACAATGCCCTGCTGGGCTTTTTCCACATCGTAATCGCACTTCTGCAGCAGCTTCTGAATGATATTTTCAACATCCTCACCCACGTAACCCGCTTCGGTCAGCGTGGTCGCATCGGCAATGGTGAAGGGTACATTCAGCAGCCGCGCCAGGGTTTCAGCAAGCAGGGTTTTACCACTGCCAGTAGGACCAACCAGCAAAATATTGGACTTGCCCAGTTCCACTTCATCTTTGCCTTTGACACCTTTACTGGTGCGCAGACGCTTGTAGTGGTTGTATACCGCCACCGCGAGCACTTTTTTGGCGCGCGCCTGACCGATCACGTACTGATCGAGAATTTCGGTAATTTCCTGGGGGGTAGGCAGACGGGAGTCGTCGCCATCAACAGATTCCTGCACTTCTTCGCGGATGATGTCGGTGCAGAGTTCGACGCATTCGTCACAGATGTAAACAGAGGGGCCCGCGATCAGTTTGCGTACTTCCTGCTGGCTCTTGCCACAGAAGGAACAGTAAAGGAGTTTGCCGTTATCGTCTCCGCTGTTCTTTTCAGTCATCTAAGTACTCCGTGGTCTCATAGCCAGCCAAAACTCGGTGGCAAATAGGGTTCATATCCAAGATGCGGTCTTTTGGCAGGATTTTCAAGCTTTTTTATTCTCTCCTCCGGGCGGGGCTATAGCGCCGCCCTACGGCTTCTGCAACTCAGATTCAGAATCCGTAGGACAACACTCCCTGACCCTAAGGTATTTTAGGGTTTTGGTGCGCACAGAGCGCCGAACCGGTATTACTTACCCGGGCCCTGGCGATGCGCCAGCACGTCATCTACCAGACCATACTCCTTGGCCTCATCGGCGCTGAGGAAGCGGTCACGGTCGGTATCACGCTCGATATCCGCCACACTGCGGCCGGTATGATGGGCCATCAACTCGTTCAGGCGCGCGCGGATCTTCAGGATCTCCTGAGCGTGAATATGAATATCCGAGGCCTGCCCCTGCGCACCACCGCTGGGCTGGTGAATCATCACTCGGGAGTTCGGGGTGGCGTAGCGTTTGCCTTTCGCACCCGCAGTCAACAGGAAGGCGCCCATGCTGCAAGCCTGGCCAATACACATGGTGCTGACATCCGGCTTGATGAACTGCATGGTGTCATAAATGGACATGCCCGCAGTCACGGAACCACCCGGGGAATTGATGTACAGGTGGATATCTTTATCCGGATTTTCCGCCTCCAGAAACAACAGCTGCGCGACCACCAGGTTGGCCATGTGGTCTTCCACCGGACCTACCAGAAAAATCACGCGCTCTTTGAGCAGGCGGGAGTAGATATCAAATGAACGCTCCCCTCTGGCAGTCTGCTCCACCACCATGGGAACCAGGCCGCCGGTGGCGAGAATGTCTTTGGAATTAATGGGATTATCAAAATATGCCATGGATACGATGCTTCCTTTTTCGGCGTATTAGGCGGATCAGAACGCATGTGCTCAAAAAAGACACACTTCTGAAAAATTCGCTCAACCTGAGCTTAACTGCTCGACAGCAATAATGCCAGATTGACACAGGCGCCGTAGAAGGTGCTGTCGAACATTCAATACTCGCAAACAAAAACGGCCACCCGAAGGTGGCCGCTTTCAGCTGCTCGCGGGAGCGAATCAAGACTGCTTCTGCGGCTTAATCACGTCGTCGTAGCTGCTTTCAACGTCGCTGACTTTTGCCTTGTCCAGCACGAAGTCTACAACCTGATCTTCCAGTACTACGGACTCAACACCGGCCAGCAGTTCGCGGTTATTCAGGTAGTACTCAACCACCTCTTCCGGCTGCTGGTAGGTAGAAGCGAGCTCTTCCACTTTGGCTTTTACGCGGTCGGCGTCAACGGAAAGCTTGTTTTCCTTGACGATTTCACCAACCACCAGACCCAGCACAACGCGGCGCTTGGCCTGATCTTCAAACATGGTGTCCGGCAGCATTTTTGCCGCGTCTTCCGGCTTGATCTGACCGCCGAACTGCTGAACCATCTGGCCGCGCAGGGTTTGCACTTCGCCAGCAACCAGTGCTGCCGGAATTTCTACCTGATGCTTTTCGAACAGCTGATCCATGACCTGAGTCTTGACCTTGTTCAGAGCAGCATTTTTCAGTTCGCGCTGCATGTTGCCACGCACTTCTTCGCGGAACTTCTCTTCACCGCCCTCTTCAACGCCGTAACCGGCGAAGAATTCGTCGTTCAGTTCTGGCAGTTCAGGCTTTTCAGAAGCGGTTACCTTGATGGTGAATACCGCAGCCGCACCTTTCAGGTTTTCAGCTTGGTAATCTTCCGGGAAAGTGACTTCCACTTCTTTCTCTTCACCGGGCTTCATGCCGATGATGCCGTCTTCGAAGCCAGGAATCATGTTGCCGGAACCCAGTACCAGCTGCTGACCTTCGGCTTTGCCGCCTTCGAATTCTTCACCGTCTTTGCGGCCAACGAAATCGATGGTCACGCGGTCGCCCTTCTGGGCTTTACGCTTGGTTTCTTTCCAGCTGGACTGCTGCTTGCGCAGCACGTCGATCATGTTGTCCACGTCCGCGTCAGTTACTTCAGCGGTCGGGCGCTCAACGGTAACCTCAGACAGGTCAGCCAGCTCCACTTCCGGGTACACTTCGAAAGTCGCTACGTATTCCAGGTTTTCACCTTCGGTGACGTTTTTGGCTTCGATGCTCGGCTGGCCAGCCGGCTTAACCTGCTCTTTCTGAACCGCGTCGTAGAAGGAGCGGCTCATTACTTCGCCCAGAACTTCCTGACGAACACCAGCACCAAAACGCTGACGCACAACCTTCATCGGCACCTTGCCTTTACGGAAGCCGTTGATGCGCACGGTCTTGGCCGCTTGCTGAAGGCGCTTGTCTACTTCCTTATCAACCACTTCTGCCGGCAGATTGACAGTTAAGCGACGTTCCAGACCGGAAGTTGTTTCGATGGAAACCTGCATGTTAATCCTCGTGAGACTCTTCTCTTCACTGAATGCCGGACTACGGGAATGCATGCCCGCCACCAGCGATTAGCGTTGTGCCGAGTTTATTCGGCCGCCAAATACAAACAGCCCGCGCCACTGCCTCCTCACCCTGCGCGCCTGAGGCTTGCGCAAAGGAGGTGCCGAATGAGCACGGACTGCAAAATTCCTAGTTGGTGGGGACGGAGAGACTTGAACTCTCACACCTTGCGGCACCAGAACCTAAATCTGGCGTGTCTACCAATTCCACCACGTCCCCAACGTCATGCTCGCCGGTAACCCTTTGATTTCCCTGCATTTTTAGAGGAAAACAGGTTGCACGTCCAGCGAGGGGAGCAGATTGTGCCACAGCGGGCACAGGGCTTCAATAAGTACGCCCAAAACAATCGGGGCGCCCGCAGGCGCCCCGATCTATCGCGTCAGTCGTTGCGACTTACACGCGCTCGACAATGGTGGTAATCCCCTGCCCCAGACCAATACACATGGTCGAGACACCGAGGTCGCCGCCTTCGTTTTGCATGACCGACAACAGCGTGCCGGTGATCCGCACACCGGAACAGCCAAACGGGTGCCCCAGGGCGATAGCGCCGCCGTAAAGGTTTACCTTGTCGTCCATTACGTCCAGCAGGTTCAGGTCCTTCAACACCGGCAGCGCCTGCGCCGCAAAGGCCTCATTAAGCTCTACCTTATCGATATCCTCGATGGTTAGGCCGGCACGCTTCAGTGCGTTCTGAGTGGACGGTACCGGGCCGTAACCCATAATGGACGGATCCACACCCGCCAGGGCCATCTCGCGCACCTTGGCGATCGGCGTCAGGCCGAGGGCCTGGGCACGCTCGGCAGACATCACCAACATGACGGAAGCGCCGTCGGTAATCTGCGAGGAGGTGCCCGCGGTTACCTGACCGTGCTTCGGGTCAAACGCTGGCTTCAGTTGTGCCAAGCCTTCCGCAGTAGTGTCCGGGCGAATGGTCTGATCGGTTTCCACCAGAATCGGTACACCATCTTCGTCGTGACCTTCGATCGCGATGATTTCACGATTGAACTTGCCTTCTTTAGTCGCCTTCGCAGCTAACTGGTGAGAACGGGCACCGAACTCGTCCATCTGCTGACGCTGGATGCCGTGCATCATCGCCAGATATTCGGCGGTCATACCCATGGAACCGGCAGCCTTGGCCATATTGCGGCCCAGCATCGGGTTGGGGCTCACATGTTCCATCATGTTCAGGTGACCCATGTGCTCCACACCGCCCACCACATACACATCACCAACACCGGCCTGGATATTCGCCGCTGCAGTGTGCAGCGCCGACATGGAGGAGCCGCACAGACGGTTTACGGTCTGCGCCGGAATGGTGTGGGGCAGGCCCGCGCGCAGCAGAATAAACCGCGCCACATTGAAGCCCTGCTCGTCGCGCTGCATCACACAGCCCCAGATCAGGTCATCAATTTCTTTCGGGTCCAGCTTGTCATTGCGCTGCAGGAATTTTTTCAGCAGTTCCGCGGACATATCGTCCGCTCGCACGTTGCGGTAAACACCGTTCTTGGATCGACCCATGGCGGTACGCGCATAGTCGACGATTACGGCATCTCTAGGATTCAGACTCATGGAAACTCTCCTTACTTGTCGCCGTAGTAGGTTTTGCCGCTGGCAGCCATTTCACGCATACCTTTGGTCGGCTCGTACAGCGGGCCCAGGTCACTGTGCTTCTCGGCCATTTTCACGAAGGTGTCCAGACCGATGCTGTCCAACCAGGCGAAGATGCCACCGCGGAACGGCGGGAAGCCGATGCCGTAAATCAGTGCCATGTCGGCTTCCGCCGGAGAGCTCACGATGCCCTCTTCCAGACAGCGCGCCAGCTCGGTCGCCATCGGCACCATCATACGCTCAATGATTTCGTCGTTTTCAAATTCGCGACGGTCAGCAGCGTGGGGCTTGAGCAGTTCGTAAGCCTCTTCGGTAGCGACTTTCTTCGGACGACCTTTTTTGTCTTCTTCGTAAACGTAGAAGCCTTTGCCGTTTTTCTGGCCGTAGCGACCCGCTTCGTACATCACATCGGAAGCCGCGGTAAAGGTTTTACCCATACGCTCCGGGAAGCCTTCCGCCATTACCTGCTCAGCGTGTACACCGGTATCGATGCCAACCACATCCATCAGGTAAGCCGGGCCCATCGGCCAGCCCCAGCGCTCCATGACCTTATCGACGGCCTGGAAGTCCGCACCGTCGCGCACCAGCATGGCGAAGCCCGCGAAGTACGGAAACAGCACGCGGTTAACCAGGAATCCGGGGCAGTCACGCACCACGATGGCTTTCTTGCCCATCTTGTTGGCATAAGCCACAACCCGTGCAATAGCGGTTTCGGACGTTTTCTCACCGCGAATCACTTCCACCAGCGGCATTTTATGTACCGGGTTGAAGAAGTGCATACCGAGGAAATTTTCCGGACGGGACAGCGGCTCGGCCAGGGTATCGATAGAGATGGTAGAGGTGTTGGACGCGATCACCGTATCGTCTGAAACCTTGGTTTCCACTTCTTTCAGCACCGCGTGCTTAACCTTGGGGTTTTCCACCACGGCTTCGACAACAATATCAACATCATCGAATCCGTCGTAGCTCAGGGTCGGCTCAATGCGATTCAGCGTCTCCGCCATTTTGGCGGGGGTCATACGGCCACGATCGACCAGCTTAGTGAGCAGTTTGCCCGCTTCTTTCAGACCCAGGTCGATACCGTCCTGAGCAATATCCTTCATTTTGATCGGCGTACCTTTATAGGCAGACTGGTAAGCAATACCACCGCCCATAATGCCGGCACCCAGTACTGCGGCGCGCTCAATATCCTTATCGGACTTTTTCTCCCAGCCTTTTGCCACTTTGCCAACTTTCTGATCATTCAGAAACAGTCCCACCAGAGATTTGGCGGTTTCGGTCTGGGCGCTGGCAATAAATTGCTGCTGCTCGATTTTCAGTGCTTCGTCGCGATCGACTTTGTAGCCCTGCTCGATGGAAGTCACCGCATTGACCGGAGACGGGTAATTGCGACCGGCCTGCTGACCAACAAACGCCTTGGTGGTAAAGAAGGCCATCAGCGCTTCAGTGTCGTTCAGCGGAATCGGAGACTTTTTGTTCTCGCGACGCTGCATGTAATCCAGCTCGCCAGCGATGGCGCGGCCAAGCAATTTCAGTGCGGCGTCTTTCAGTTTGTCGGTAGGAACAACAGCATCCACCGCGTGGGCAGTCAGTGCCGCGTCCGGGCGCTGCTCTTTACCGGCGGCGATCCACTCGGCCGCCACGTCCACGCCAACCACGCGCGGCAGGCGCACGGTGCCACCCCAGCCCGGGATTAGGCCCAGCTTCACTTCCGGCAAGCCAACTTTGGCCTTGTCGCCCATTAGACGGAAATCACAACCCAGGCAGACTTCGAAGCCGCCACCCAGCGCGTAACCGTTGATCGCCACTGCGGTGGGGAACGGGAGGTCTTCCAGGCGGTTGATGTTCTCGTTGTTTTTGTTCATCAGCTCGGCGATGCCTTCCGGACCCGCGGAGAAAGCTCCGCCGAATTCGGTAATGTCGGCACCGACGATAAATACATTCTTGCCACTGGTCAGCAGCAGACCTTTGATATCGCCCGCTCTTTCAATCGCATCCAGAGCGTCGGAAAATTCCGATACCGTGAGACGATTGAATTTGTTGACGGATTCGCCTTCCAGATCGAATTTCAGTTCCGCGATGCCGTTGTCCAGCATCTGCACGGATAGCGCTTTGCCACTAAATAACATTATTGACCTCATTGATTGGTGACCCGGTGTCATTGCGGTCAATGTACCGGTCCGGGGGTCGGGTTGTGCAAGACTGAGATTGGACTCGCCGCAAACAGCGTGCGGCGAATGTGTTGCCGGTTGATGACGCACTGTCCGAAATCAGTCAACGCGCCAAGTATAGCCAGATTCAAACGTGTGTTTGAATACCATTTCTGCCATATCCACTGTCCGGTTTGGTGCATACGAGTGCAAATATTGTGGTCACGCACGGATTCCGATCAAAATTTGACCCACTCGTTCACAAACCGGGAATTATTTTCTCTATGAGCACCACCCCGACAACGGCGGTGTGCGCAGCAAGCATAGCGGGAAATAGGGAGGACAGTGTGGAGAGGACGCCTGGATATTCGGTCGAAACCGGTCAGCATTTACTGGGGCGGCACAGGCCTTCAACAGAAGACATGTGCCGCTACCGAATCAGACCATATCCGCGAAGGGGTTCTCGGCGTCCAGGGAAATGGCACCAGCGCCACCAGGCAGGGTCAGGTTGTGCGCATCCATTTCGATAGCAGACTCCTCGATCAGACCTTCACCGAATCGATAAATGGCGTTGAGGTCGCCACGACTTGCCTTGGCGTCATAAGCGGCGGACTGCTCGGCAACGGCTTCGTTGCGCTTCTGATAGGCGGTAAACGCCGCCTGACCGTGGCGCTTGGCCAGCATACGCTCGGTGATATGAGGCGCGAGCACGCTGGCGGTTGCATTATTGCCACCGAAACCCTTGGAATTCAGGAAGGCGACATCCAGAGATTTGGGGTCGCGCTCAACATGACTCATGGACAGCGCCAGGTGTTCGTGATGCACATCGTCCGCAATCCGATCGATGGTGGTGATACCCGGCAAAATACCGCGATCAAACATGCCCAGACTGGTAATCAGCTGATCGCCACTGGCAGCCGCCACGGTGTGACCCACAAAAGCTTTCACCGCACATACCGGCCAACCTTCAACACCGAAAGCGCCGGCCAGGCGGTCAAAAATCGCCGATTCCGTCACCCGGTTCTGCGGGGTGCTGGAACCGTGCGCCTGCACGAAGCTGCGCTGGCGAAGGCTTTCGTCACCGAGAATTGCACGGACCTCTGCCATGGCGCGGGCCACGGTCAGGTAATTGCCCGGCCCCGGCGCGGAAATGGATTTCTTGGGCCCGTCCGCATTCACAAACACGTTGGCAACGGCACCGTGAATGGGCGCACCGAGCTCCAGGGCCAGCTCATCGTCCATCAACACCACCCACTGACTGCCCTCACCCAGGGTGAAACCACAGTTGTCGCCAAATGGGCGGCTGGCGCGGCGGAAATCGATGTTGTCGCCGAAGATTTTGCGCAGGCCATCCAGGTTCGCCAGTGCACCCATGGTGGCGTAGCCGTCCACCACTTCCGGCACCAGCGGCGCCTCCGCAGCGCCCACCACCGCAACGCGGGCGCGGCCACAGCGAATGTCTTCCACCGCGGAGCGCAAGTTGTAGAGGTAAGAAGCGCAGGCACCGGCAATCGCACCAGTGGTACCGAAGCTACCGAGCACATACGCATTGACGAAGTCTGCCGGCATACTGGTAAGGCCCAGGGCCAGCTGCTTGGAGCTGACGCGACCACCGCGCAGACGCGACTGCAGCAGTCCACCATTGCCATTGGTATCCAGCTGGCTCATGGCAGAGCTGGCATAGACCGAAATATTATCGGGTCCGACCCTTTCAGCCACCTTGTCCCAGTCGATGCCCAGAGACTGCACCGCGTCGGAGGCACCGAGAATCGCAAGCTGCAGGCCGCGGGGGTGGAAGCGGGAATTGTATTGCTCCCCGGGCTCAAAACCCGTGGGCAGCTGGCCCGCGGAGGCCACCGCAATCTCCCGGTGGCTATCAAGCATCACTGACAGGCTGCCGGCGCGGACCTTAACCTTGCCAGTTTCAAGGGTTTCTATCTGCCAGTCGGCGGGCAGCGGATTGGGCAGCTGGCGGGCGGACATTTCGAAGGTAAAGCCGCCATCACTGGACAGTGATGCCGGTTGATGAAAGTGGCACTGGCGGTAATCGTAGAAGCGGGATTCGAGCTCCCGCACCAGGGTGCCATTCAGCACCTGCTGCTCGAGCTCTGCACTCAATGGCCCCCTCGCATCATCGCCCGTGCGCAACCCCATCAAAGCGGCCAGATCGGACAGCACATCGGTGCGCTCCTCAACCCCGAGACGATCCAACACCACGCGCTTGTAGCCGCGATGAAAGGAACTGCGACCAGCGGGATTGAATCCCCCAAACGCAGTAATAACGGGTAGGCGCTGCATCCTGACCTCCAGCCTGATACGGAAATACGAAACGAAATGACCCGATAAATTCGGATGAGCGTCAGTTTAGGGGCTGGCGATTCGGCCTCGTTATGGGCATACTGGCCAGCAAATTTGACCATCTGGCCATTGGCTCCGGGGTGACCCTCCCATGGCAATGGCGCCAGCTTCCGTGGCCGCAGGTATCTGGCGGCGAACGGATTGGATCTCCCCGGAAACCCACCGGTTCCGTTGCGAGTTACACCAGAAAGCCGCAGTAGCGAGTTACCCCAGAGAGTTACCCCATGCCCACCGTTACCTTCCTGCTGATCGACCAGATGCTTTCCACAGGCACCATGCTACCCCTCGAGATGCTGCGCGGGGCGGAGAGCCGGGCCAGGGCCGAGGGAAAGTCCTCGCCCCTTAAACTGGTCACAGCCAGCATCGATGGCGCCCCGGTCAGGTCGCGCTCTGGATTCAGTCTGGCACCCGACCTGGCACTCGCCCAAGTACCCGACAGCGATATCATCTACTTGCCCGCGCTCTGGCGTAATCCGCGCCCGGCACTCAAACGCAGCCAGCCCCTTCTGGATTGGCTGAACGACCAGGCCGAAAAAGGCGCTGCCATAAGTGCTGTTGGCACCGGTGTCTGTTTTCTTGCCGAGGCTGGATTACTGGATGGCAAGCCGGCTACTACGCACTGGCACTACTTTGAGCGATTTGCCGCCGACTACCCGGAGGTAAAGCTAAAACGCCAGTATTTCATCACTCAGGCTGACAAACTGTTTTGCGCAGCCAGCGTAAACGCACTGGCCGATGTCACCGTGCACCTGATTCGCCAGCTCTACGGCCCCTCGGTTGCGAGCCATGTAGAACGCAACTTCTCCCACGAAATTCGCAGACCCTTTGAAGAAATCGCCTATTCCGAAGGCGCGGTGCACCTGCACCCGGATGAAGAAATCGTGCAGGCACAGACCTGGCTCAAGCAGCACTGCAGTGAAGACGTGAAATTGAGTGAGGTGGCAAAAACATTCGACATGAGCGTGCGCTCATTCAACCGTCGCTTCAAGCTGGCCACCGGACAGACACCGCTGCAATACCTGCAAAATGTGCGTGTTGATATGGCCCGGGAGCTGCTTCAGTCCAGCAATTTATCGGTCAATGAAATTGCTGAGAAAGTGGGCTACCAGGATATGGGGCATTTTACTGCCCTGTTTAAAAAATTTCTGTCCACCACCCCGAGTGAATACCGGACTACGGTGCGAGCAAAACTATTCCGGGTTAACACCTGAAGATTCGAGTGCGCACCTGACACGCCAGGCAATCACATACACACTCAGTCCCGTCGCCGCAGGAAAATCACATCGGAGCCAATAATTTCAAGATCCGCATCCAGGTGCTTCGCCAACCAGGAAAATGTCTCGGCACAGAAGAAACTGATGTGGGTGGGATCGCGAATATAGTGCCAGCTGGCAAAGCGCTCACGGGAAAGCACCAACTTGGTCATCAGCGCAAGCATCCCGCCCCGATTGACTCGCCGCCACAACGCCTCAATTACTTCACCCGGGGCACTCAGGTGCTCCACCACTTCGGTACTGACAATAAAATCATAGGACCGCTCCAGCACGGAAGTATCAGGCTGATAATAAAGATCGTAGGTCGTCATTTTGTGGCCGGCACGTTCCAGCAGACTAGCCAGTAACGGCGCCGGGCCACAGCCAAAATCCAGTCCTGTCGATCCGTTTGGCAAGGCGGAGATCAACGGTTCGGCACAACGACTAAGAAACCGCTCGTAACCAGAATCCTGCAGATTGTTTTCGTGCAGATCGTAATAGGCTTTTTCTTCAACGGGGGAAAGGTGAAATTGCGGAGGGACATACACTAGCGCACAGCGAGTGCACTGGTAGTACCGGCGCAAACCATCATCATCGACATCTTCGCGAACTTTTTTGCGGCGATCACGATGGTAGAGAAACGGCTGTGCCGCCCGGAGGCGGCACAGGGGGCAGGTGCCAGGAGGCTCCTGCCGGTCTACTTCAGGTTTTTGTGAGGTCACAATCAGGCGGCTTGCTCGCCCTTCTCCTGTTGTCCCTCTGCTGCAACGGCCTTCGGACCTGATGATTTGGACTGCAACAGATTACCGTTGGAAATTTCAATTTTGCGTGGCTTCATCGCCTCGGGGATTTCGCGCACAAGCTCAATGTGCAGCAATCCGTTTGACATCTGAGCACCCACTACACGCACGTGATCCGCGAGCTGAAAACGTCGCTCGAAATTACGCGCAGCAATTCCGCGATGCAGAAAATTGCGCTGATTGTCGTCGACGGGCTTTTTACCGCTGACCGTCAAGCGGTTCTGCTCCATCTGGATATCCAGCTCAGACTGTTCAAAGCCGGCTACAGCCATGGAAATACGGTACGCATCTTCTCCGGTCAATTCGATATTGTACGGGGGGTATGCCGGCTGACTCTGCTCCGTGCTGTGCATGGAGTCCAGCAGGTTAGCGAGTCGGTCAAAGCCGATAGCGGAACGGTAAAGGGGAGAAAAATCGATATTACGCATTGTCATATCCTCAATTCAGAGCAATATTGAAAGAGTGCCTGTACCCTGAGTACCAGGCGGTTGTTTGCCGGTTAAGCACCCCTTATGTGGGTATCCGGCGATTCGGGAACACCTCTGTCGAGCCTGCTCCCTTACCCATAGATATAGGGCCGACCAAATCGGCTTCAAGATCAAAAAATAAAAAAACATGAAAAAAAATGCGCACTCGAATGAGTCACATCGGGATACCGGTCTGGTTCGCCTGTTCATTGGGATCGCACCGGACCGAAACACCCAGCGCTTCCTCGACGGAATTTGTGCCGAAGCCAGGCAGCGCGGTATGCCCAGAAACTGTCGCTGGATCAGCCACAGCAATCGTCACCTAACCCTCGCCTTCCTTGGTGAAACCGATCCTGTCCACCTCGACGCCATCGAGCAGCAGCTGCTAAAAATCGCCGCGCAGTCTGCGCCGCTGGCCGGAAAAATTGTCAGCGCTCATCCCTTCCCCAAAGCCCGCGCACAGCTGTTTGCCGCAGAGCTCCTTCCCTCTCCAGCACTGGCCAAATTACACCAGGCGTGCCAGGTAGTCATGCGATCCATCGGCAAAGTACCTGAGCGGAAATCATTTCGTCCCCACTTCACCCTCGCTCGCAGTAATGCCGGATTTTCCCGTCTCCCGCCTATCCCCGCCGACCTCAGTTGCGCACTGGATAACCTTACGCTCTACCGAAGCCTGCTCGCCCCCGGTGGCAGCCAGTATCAACCACTGGTGACCACGCCACTATCGGGGAAGCCCTAGTCCGGGTGAACCTCAGGACACAAAAAAGCCCGCCAGGGGGCTAAACCGGGCGGGCTCTCGCGATTCCCCCCCCCCGCTCGGGGGAAAAGCAGTAGATTGACCTGCTAGTCGAGTTGCGACAATACGTACTCGGGATACATCACCAGACGCGGGCGCGAAAGGCGCCGGGCGTCAAAAATAAATACGTAGCGCTCTCCATTATCGTCCGATGGAATTGTCCGCCGGAAACGCCAGGAGTTGATTTTGTACGTCTGACGGCCAGCACTGACCGGCGCAATCAACTTGTACTGGTTCTGGCCAAGAAACTCGAACTCAATGGAATCCTCACCTGAAGGCTTGAGGGTCAGGTTGCGGAAGGTCTGCTTGCCATCTTCGCCCTCATCGAGCTCACCCAACAGCTTTTCCAGGCGATCGCGCTCGCCGCGCACGTAATCGAGCAACTCCGGGTCTATCTCACGCACGGCTTCCGCCGGTGCTGCATCCTCGGCAATCGGCGCCTCCGCCGGCGCAACTTCCGCGGGCGTCAGCGATGCCAGGGTCGGCTCGGGGATCTTCGGCTGGGACATGGCTACCGCTGGCTGAGCGCTTTGCGCCTGCTCGACCTTCTTCGCCTGAGCCTTGGTCTTGGCCTCCGTCAACATCGACTTTACCAGGGAGTCCACCAGCGCTTGCTGAGTGGCCAACCGAGACTTGCCGCCGGCGACAGACTCGCGCGACTGAGTCAGTCGCTGCTCAAGCTCTGCGAAATTGGACTGGATAATCTCCACCCGTCGATTGCGGCTATCGACGCCGCGTTCAGCCATATCGTGGGCGTGGCGCGCCTTGTGCAGGGCGCGCTCAGTATCCGTGCTGGGCGCACCCTTGTGCTCGCGCTCTGCGGTTTTCAGGGCCACGAGGCTCTGCTGGTAATTATCCCGCGCCTTGCTGAGCGAGTCTTGAGCACGTTGCAGCTTATACTCATAAGCCAGCATTTCGTTCTCGACATCCTCCAGCTCAACCAACCGGTTTTCCTGAACTTGCTCCATCCGTGCAAGCCTGTTCTGCTCCGCGGTCAGCGAAGAAGCTGCCTGCAGCGCCGTATTCCAGCCAATTACCCCCAACAGGCCCGCAATCAACAGCGAGCGGCCACGGTTTACCACCATTGTGAAATCCATTGTTTGATTTTTTACTTCAGGAGAGCACCCGGCGGGAAACCCCTTAACCTGGCGCTCTTGATGTGCCGAGGCACCGATATTCGGCCCCGACCGTATGAAAATCGAGCAACCTGCCGCCAAAAGCCCTCGAAAAGCCCCTGGTCGGCCTGGTGCCGCTCTCACGCACGATTCCTCACGTACCTCGACAAATTTACCCCACTCGTTTTTGTCCAGCAATGACCATGCCAACAAGATTGCAGGGCATTGAGTGACCTGTGCCGCAATTCGCAGTTTTCGCAAGCCGAAAAAGTTCCCCAGGTCCTAGCAATTTTTTATGACATTTTATTGATTCTGGTGCTTGATTTTTTTTCTGAGAATCGCATTATGGATCACAGGGAGTTAATCCTGACCTGGTTGAAAACCGGCCCGAGCGCAAAACATTTTACCGGCTGTTCAAACAGCCACGACTCTGCGACCTCTGGTGACCTATTTTTCAACCCCGTCATTTTCTCCCTACAGGGCGCCCTACCTTCTTTCAGCAAACCGCGCATCGCGGCCTGCATGGACCCTTTATAACCGGAGGTATGTGCCCATGAAATCTGCGCCTTACGATAACATTGTGTTCCGTGACATCGACAAATCTGCATCCCTTGCAGACACGGTATCCAGGAAGCTGGACAAGCTAGAACGTTATTGTGGCGATATCATACGAAGCCGTGTGGTCCTCGAAGCCCCCCATCAACACAAGCACAAAGGAAGGCAATACAAAGCTTCCGTTGAGCTCGCCGTAAGCGGCAACCCGGTCACCATTACCAATGAGAGCGATTCCATTCACCGAGCGGTCAATGGCGCCTTCAACTCGGCCGAACGCTGCCTGAAAGAGCGCGGCGACCGCCGCAAAACCCGTCGCCACCAGATACCGCAGGTAGAGGCCGTCACTGAATAGCGCACCGGATTCAGACCAAGCAGTTGTAAAATTTTTTTGTGCGGCAGGCTCTCTAGCCTTCCGGTGAACAATGACCAATAAAAAAGGCGGGACATTGTCCCGCCTTTTTTAATTGCTACTGCCGCATAGAGCCCTACGATCAGTCAGTCCGACACCGGAGTGCGCATGGTGACAAATTCCTCTGCCGCAGTCGGGTGAATGCCAATAGTCTGATCAAATATAGCTTTGGTTGCCCCGGCTTTCATGGCGACCGCCAACCCCTGAATGATTTCCCCAGCGTCGGGACCCACCATATGCGCCCCGACCACTCTGTCGTTGTTGCGATCCACGATCAGCTTCATCAGGGTGCGCTCATCCCGCCCACTGACCGAATGACGCATAGCGCGAAAATCGGAGCGGAACACCTGTACGGGAATACCCGCCTGACGGGCTTCTTCTTCGGTCAATCCCACCGTACCAATGTTGGGCTGACAGAACACCGCCGTTGGGATGTTGTTGTAATCGATCTCTGCGGTCTTACCGCTCTGCCAGTGCTTCACCAGTGCCATGGCTTCCGCCAGAGCTACCGGGGTCAGCTCGGGCCCGCCGGTGACGTCACCGAGTGCATAGATCGAGGTCACACTACTGCGGAAGTTATCATCCACACCAATGGTCCCATCCTTGTGCAGCACTACCCCGAGCTTTTCCAGCCCCAGGCCAGCAGTGTTGGGCTTGCGGCCGGTGGCGTAAAGAACCGCATCCACTTCCAGCACATTACCCTCACTGTCATGCACCCGCAGACAGCCATCTGCGCTCTTTTCGATGGATGTCACCTGATGCTGAAAATGCAGCCGTACTGACTTTTTCTCCATCTCGTCGCGCACAAAGCGACGTACATCATTGTCGAAACCTCGCAGGAACAGATCCCGACGGTAGGACAAGTGCGTCTCGGCTCCCAGACCGGCAAAAATACCGGCAAATTCCACGGCAATATAGCCTCCGCCGACGACCAGCACGCGCCTCGGAAACTCTTCGAGAGAAAATATCTCGTTGGAAGTGATCGCGTATTCACTCCCGGGAAATTCCGGGACAAAAGGCCAGCCGCCGGTTGCCACCAGAATCCGCTGAGCGGAGTACTGGTTTTCTCCAACCGTCACCTGCTGCCGCCCAGTCAATGTAGCGCGGCCGTCAATGATGGTCACTCCGGCGTTGCCCAACAGATTGCGATAGATTCCGTTCAGGCGGGCGACCTCGTTTGCGTTATTGTCGCGCAGTGTGGGCCAAACAAATTTTGCACCGGTCTGCCCCTGCCAACCGTAAGCCTGGGCATCCTCGAACGCCTCGCGATAGCTGCTGGCGTACACAAATAGCTTTTTTGGCACACAGCCCACGTTGACACAGGTTCCGCCCATATACCGATCTTCCGCCACCGCGACGCGCATGCCGGTTGCTGCAGCCATTCGCGCTGCACGCACGCCACCAGAGCCGGCGCCGATCACAAAAAGATCAAAATCAAATTCAGACAAATCTCACTCCTTTTGCCGAAAAAAAAGGCCTATATGACCACTAATTGGCCTGGGCAAACGCGGACTGGTTCCGCAATTGGCACATAAGTGACATTTCGCACTTAAAAGCCGTTGACATAAGACTGGCGTTTAGATACTTATGTGATGTTTATCACAATAACAAGCCTGATAGCGAAAACAACAGCAAGGCACTCGAAAATGAAAACGCCAAAATTAACAACAACACACTCCACCTCAACCAGCCGGCCAAACCTGTGCCAGAAGTTTACGCGAGCGCTGGGTGCTGCCGTGACGCTCGGTATTCTGTTGGCATCCGGTAACGCATCCGCAAATGCGCACCCCTCCTATCTGACCGAGGGATACTGCGATGGACTGGTCGAGCAGTTTGTCGATTCTGGAATGCGAAGCCTCGGCAAGTACGTCAATGAAAACTTCAAGCCGGAATATAAAGGTGGCATCCGCAATACCATCAACTTCCTGAAACAGCGCTCCGAGTGGCTATCAGAGTGCAATGCGTACCTGAAGGATACCGCCAGTACTCACGTTTTCTACGATGAGAAAAATACCAAGGATATCTTTACCGCGATCGATGCCCTGGCCAAAGAACTGCAGCTGGTGCGCGAAGGTGTCGAGTACCCCGATGAGTCTGGCGCGAACAATCCGCACCCGTTCATCAAGAGCCGCTACGAAACATTGGCCAAGTTAATGGACCAGCACCACACCCGGATTCTGATGAAAAAACAGTTTCAGTAAACCACCAAGTATGGGGGGATAGCCGCGAACGCATCACCGCGTGAAGGCTAGCTCCCCCCGCTTGTCCCCTTTCCAGCTCCGCGTGCAGCTGGCTCTTTCTCCTTCAGCCCCTCTGCCACACTCTCAGCCGGCATGTCTGGCCAGCGTCCCTGATCACGCCCCAACAGTCGTTCTTTTAGGCTTGCCGCAATACGGCGAGTGAGCGCGCCGAGCCTGGGGCGTTGCTTTTCCGAGAACGGGATCGGGCGACAGCTGTGAACCGCGGCAAGACCAATCCGCGCCATAAACAAGCTGGCGCCCATGCCCTGCCCGAGGCGGGCGGATACAGTGCTTAACATACTGTCCCCCACCAACTCAGGCCAAAGTTCACTGACTGCATATTCACTTGCACCACTGTACGCCACCAGTGCGAGAATTTTCTTGAACAGCCGCCAGCGCACTACAATTGATGGCCGTACACCATAAATCTGCGCAACATCATCGATCATGCGCATGGATTGGCGCAGCGCCACCAGCACGTCCAGTGTGGTAAACGGGCTCAACCCCACCAGAGCTCCGGTTGTCGTTGCGTGACGCACAATGCGCCGCAGTGCCTCCTGATCCAAGGCTTCGAAAAAGTTGAGCTCGAGATGTTTCAGTAGCTCGCTGTTATCGTAATAGTCTGGCGTTTCTTCCTGAACTCGCGCCAGCAGCGCGCCCTGGGGTTTACCATCAAACAGCTCGCGCAACTGCTGGTTAAGGGGCTCTACCGCATCTGTCGCACGACTATCGCGTACCTGAGCGGCGAGTTCCTGGGTTTTCTGCAATTTGCGCAGCGGTTTGCCCGCGCGAAAATATTCCCACACGGCACTGGCCATGGTGACCACCAGCGTACCGATCACAATTCCGGCCAACAGTCCCAGGCTCCAGTGCATATCCGCCGCCCAGTAAAAGAACTGGCGCAACTCCCAAAAAACCGCACCAAATGTCAGCGCCAGAGCGGCAAGCAGGGCCGGTTTCCAAAGGCGTAAACGGAACACCGGCAAGCGCAATTCGGAAAATGAAATGGTGTCCGGGAGTGACTCACCGGTGGTTATGGAGCGCGGCAACTGCTCCGGCTCCTCTGCCAGAGACTCCACTCGGGTGCTCGCCCGTTCGCGCAGTGCCGGCTCCTCGGCATCGAGGTTTTCTATCCGTGTCTGCCGACGGGGCTCCGCTCCCCGGCCGTCGCTGTCCCGCCCCTTTGCGGAGCTATTGTCGGGCGCATCCTTCACACTTTATCTCCCAGCAACAGATTTAGCAGCGCATCGATGCGTATATGAGGCATATACCCCTCGCGGCCGATTCCTACCGGAGGCCGCAACTGAGGCGGCAAACCGCCACTATAGTGCTGCCAATCCCCCTCTTGGGGTAAGTGAGCGAGTATTTCAGCATTTTCAAAACCTAGGTAGCTGCCGTCCATGCCATGCCCCACCAGCATGCGCCGCCCGTCGCGGACACTTTCATTGGAGCAGCGCACGGCGGCAATGGCTTCACAGTAGAGTGGCAAGCCTCGGTGGCGCGCGCTGGAAAAAACCTGCTGCAGCTGCTGCCCCAGCAGCTGGCGCAGCGCATCGTGATCGGCAGCCAGCACCTGATCCACTTTGGTCGCGGCAAATACAAGCCGGTCGATCCGCGGACGCCACAGTTTGCGCAACAGACCATTGCTTCCGTAGCGAAAGGTGTCGGCGATATGCCCGAACGCCATACGCATGTCTTCCAACGCATCTTCACCGGCGAACAAAGTGCCGATAAGGTCCACCAGCACCAGCTGGCGATCGAGGTGGCGAAAGTGACTGTCCACAAAAGGCGCCACATGGACCTCTACATAATCCCGGTATCGCGCCTCCAGCACGCGATAAACACTGTCTTCGGGAAGCGCCGCCAGCTCTGCCGCACTGTGGTGGGATAGTGCGGGCAACGGGAAAAAGCCGTATTCCTCATTATCCAGCAGCGCCCTGCCCGGTTGCAGGTAACTCAACCGGGCGCTGCCGCGACAGTCTCGCAGGAACTGGCGATAGTCCTGCCACAAACTGTCCAGTTCACGCGGGTCTGCGGTGGCTTCCGGACTGAGCTGCTGCAGGCGTGCCAGTAATTCCGGCGCCAGCGCGCGGCGGGTCTCGCCATCCAGAAGGTCGCGTTGATGCCGGCACCAGGCGGAAAAATCCATCCGCAACAGCGGGAGATCCATCAGCCATTCCCCCGGGTAGTCGCGAAATTCAAGAATCAGCTTCTGCCGATAATTGCGACCGAGACGGCGCCCCTGCAGATGCAGGTGCAACTCCAATGCAGAGAGGTCACGGGTAGATTCTGGCCAGCGCGGGGGGCTGGCGGTGAGCGCCTCGAGGCAGCGCTGATATTCGAACAGGGGAAGCCCCGTGTCGATCGCGGGATGAAGCTCAGCACCAAGGAGGCGGCCATTCAGCGCTGGCGCGAAGCCGGGCAATTGCGCCCTGTCAGGATGACTCAGCTGATAAACCAGACTGGTGATCAGCGTCGATTTACCGGCACCACTGAGCCCCGTGATCCCCACACAGAGACGCTTGTCGAGCAGGCGCTCGGCGGCCCAGTGCGATTTATCCAGCGCCTCTTTACCCAATTGGCGCAACTGTTTCTTGAGGCCGTGCAGGCGGCCCTTGTCGGCGCGACCGTGGTTTTCAGAACTCACTCAAACTCCATTTCCAGCGGTACACCCGGTAGGGGCAGCGCTTGATAGCGCAAACGTGGCGGTGGAAAACCGGATTCTCCAGATTACTCTACCAGAGCAATATCGCCAGAACCCATGACCGAGAAAGATTCACTGGCCGGGCGCTTGAGCACAATATCTCCCGAACCCATCACCGCGCCACCGGCGTTGGTCGCCTGCAGATTGCGACCTACAAAATCACCGGATCCCATAATGGTAATCTTCAGATTGGCCACTTTGCCGCCAATCATCATATCGCCTGAGCCTTTGATCTGTGCGTTGAGCGCCTCACCGATGAAATTGTCCATGCGGATATCGCCGGAGCCGGTCACACCCGTATTGCCCTGCACTGCGAGAATAGTACCCAGGATCAAATCACCCGATCCTGTGACATTGGTATTGAGGGACTCAGCCGCCACTTTCTCTACATGAATCAACCCGGAGCCGGTGACACGAAGATCCAGCTTGGCACTCTCGAGGATGCCCGCCGTCGCCTCTCCAGAGCCGGTTACACGTATGGACGAAATCGTCGGCAGGGTCACGCGAAATTCGACTTCCGGCTCACTACTGACGGTAACTACGCCAAACAGGCTCTTGCGATCCGGCTCCACCGACAGCGATAAAGTATCGTTACTGACCTCAGCCTTGGCGTGTTCGAGATCACCATCCTCTCCGTGAGCGGTAACCGAGAACTCAGATCCCTGAACGACTTTCAATGTAGAACTACCTTTCAGCACTATGGCGGAGAAGCCGTCGACGGCAAAGCTGCGACTTTCCTCGGCGCGGCTGCCGGAAGCGGCAATTAGCAGCAGAGGCGCCAATAGCGCAGCGGTGAAAAAGCGAGCAAAAGTTGAAGATCTGGAGCCCATGATCCGATTACCTGTAGTCATTGCCTATTTATTGCACGGCGCCCATCTGGGGCTGCCAATTCACTGATTGCCAGTAAGACGCCGCCAGTGCGCGTTTCGGATGCAGTGTTATGCAGACTCTTGTCTCGCTATGAATCAGTGGTATCGCGATAGCCCAGTTCTACCAGTGCCTCGCGGATTTTCGCCGCCTCTGCGGCCAGTGCGTCCGGCTCCGCCTGTTCTTGCAAAGCAAAATCCAGGTCGGCAATCTCGTTGATCGGGACCAGGTGATAGTGGGTGTGCGGCACCTCGATACCCGCCACCATCACGCCCACGCGCGCGGGGCTATATACGTGCTTCTGGGCCTTGGCCACCTTGCTCGCCACACGCATCAGGTGCGCACTGGTTTCAGCCGGTACATCGTCCCAATGGTTGATCTCCTCAATCGGAATCACCAGGCAATGACCCGGCTTGATCGGTGCGATCGTCATGATTGCCACAACCAAGTCGTCGCGCCAGATAAAATGCCCCGGAAGGTCGCCATTGATGATCTGGGTGAAAATACTGGCCATTGGATGTCCTGCTCGGTGGTTGATTTGCCGCTTTACGGAATCTACGGATTTTACCAGTGGCATTCACACTATCACCAGCCCGAGTGCGCTGGCGCCTGATTACCTGGTTACATACATGACTCTCTCGAGCTAATGGCAATCCAGTAGCCGCCAGAAAACGCTGTAAAAACAGGCACCAGATGCATACCGCGCCGGGAGATTGCGCGCATTTAAACAAGCGCAATAACACCCGTGGAAGAGTGTGACAATTTCTTGCCGTTTTGTTGGCAGTGGTATTTCCATCCCGTAACCTTGCCGCCCATATCGAAACCGGTAGCCCCAACCCGAATGAGAGCGGCGTCTAAACGCGCTCAATTGCTATCTAAAGCACAAGGGTAAAAGGAAAGGGGCACCAGCAAGAACACCAGAATGACCGTCTCACAGGGGGATTCCATCCATGCCACAGGTTGTATCTGCAGTACCAGCGCTCCGACGCAGCACCGTCCACCCCAACATCGGAAATCAGGGCGAATGCAGCCTGCTCGACATTATTGGGGGCCGCGCCTTTGTCGACCAGCTGGTAGGTGAGTTTTACCAGGCCATCGGGAAGTACCTGTCGACGGAGGATACCGCCGAACACGGGAAACAGAATACCCGCCAGGCACAGTTCCTGAGCCACGCCCTGGCGGAGCAGGCTGAGCCGGTTCACAGCGCCCGCGCCAGCTTTCTCGCGCGCGGCCTGAACCCCGCTTTGTTTGACGCTCTGCTGGAGTATTTTGAAGCTCGTCTGCTAGAACTTGGGTTTTCTGCATCGCTTAGCGGGCAGCTGGTGCGCACAGTCAGCGACCTGTACGACCGGAGTGAAACGCCGCTGTCCATCGCCTGCTAGCCCCGGTTGAGCGGCTACCCTGCATACCCTCTGATATCCCTTTCCGGCCTCGGTTGCGACCACCGGGGCCGCCCCATACAATGCACCCTCACACAGCCTATATCCCCGTTTGCTTTTTCTCTGTAAGCGGTAAGCGCTACAACTCACGCTCAAGAAACAAGAGATTGCCAATGAAAATTGCTAACCACAGCGTTGTGGAGATCAACTACACCCTGAAAGATGCCGAAGGTACCGTGATCGACACATCCGAAGGTGGCCAGCCGCTAAAATACCTGCAGGGCGTAGGAAACATCATCCCCGGGCTGGAGCAGGAAATGCTGGACAAGAGTGCCGGCGACAAGTTCAAGGTCGTGGTAGAGCCTGAAAACGGCTACGGCCCCCAGAATCCGGAACTGATTCAGACCCTGCCGAAAAGCGCATTCGGTGGTGTCGAAGAGCTGAAAGTAGGCATGGCTTTCCGTGCCCAGAGCACCGAGGGTCAGCCGATCGAAGTTGAAGTCATCGACATCGACGGTGACCAGGTAACCATCAACGGCAACCACCCGCTGGCGGGCGTCGAGCTGCACTTTGACATCGAGGTTGTTTCCGTGCGCGAAGCGACCCCGGAAGAAGTCGACCACGGCCACGTGCACTGATTCGATTCCCTTCCCGCAGGGCGGCCCCTCCGCCCTGTGCCCTCCCCCTCCTCTTTCGGTTTATCGTTCAATCCAATAGCAAGTGGTACCGGAACCCGTATGCCCGACTCCCAGACTCAAAAGTACCTGAGCGACGCTTACCTGCAGCGATTTGGCGGCATCGTAAGACTCTATGGTGCCGATGCGCTGCCGATTCTGCACGGCGCACACGCGGTGGTGATCGGGATTGGCGGTGTGGGAAGCTGGACTGCGGAAGCCCTGGCGCGCAGCGGAATCGGCAGGATCACCCTGATCGACCTGGATGATGTGTGTATCACCAACACCAACCGGCAGATACACGCGCTGGAACACAGCGTTGGGGAAATCAAGGTATTAGCAATGGCTGAGCGCCTGCGCAACATCAATCCGGAAATTCACGTAGAGACCGTCGAGGACTTTATCGCCAGTGATAACTTTGCCGAGCTACTGGCGCCGGAACGGGATTCTATCGACCTGGTTATCGACGCTTTCGACAATGCCCGCGTCAAGGCTGCACTCATCGCCTATTGCAAGGCGCGCAAGCTGCGTTTGATTACCGTGGGCTCGGCGGGTGGCAAACAGGATCCTACACAGATCACCTGCGCCGATCTCGGGCGCACGGTCAGCGACCCGATGCTGGCGAAAGTCCGCCAGCACCTGTATCGCTTTCACAACTTCCAGAAATCCAGCAAACGTCAGTTTGGCGTGGATGCAATTTATTCCAGCGAACCCATGGTATACCCGCAGCCCGATGGTCAGGTGTGCCAACAGAAAAGCCGCATGCAGAACGGGGTAAAGCTGGATTGCAGCGGCGGCTTTGGGGCCGCCACCATGGTCACAGGCACCTTCGGGTTTGTCGCCGCAGCGAAAGCTGTTGAGCGATTACTGCAGCAAGCGCGAAAGGCAGGTTAAACAAAAAACTCAGCGCGCATTCATCAGATCGAAAGCGCGCTGCATCAGTGCACGAAACCCGTTCCCGCGGGATTCACTCAATTGCTGCGCCAGCCCCAGCTCATCAAACAGTTTTTGCAACTGTGCGACACTCACCTCGCCGGACCGGCAACCCTCTATCTGCGATAACAGTAAAGCACCCAACCCTTTCACAATGCGGCTATCGCTATCTAAAGCGAAGTAATGCCGATCGCCATCCTGACGATGCACCAGCCAGGCACTGGACTCACAGCCCCGAACCAGGTTGTCGGGTGTGCGGATGGCGTCTTTGCGGTGAATTACCTTGGCCCACCCCATCAGGGTTCGATAGCGATCCTGCCAATTGTGATGCACACACAATTGTTCGGCATCCAGTGCCGAAAGATCGTCCCCCTGCCACTGCTGAGTAGCGGATGCGCCTTCGCCACCCGGCACTGCGGAAACCGGCTCGCCATCAGCCCCCAACTGCTCGAGAAATTCCTGCACCGCGGCAATAAACCGGTCCAGATCCTGTCGCGTGTTGTACGCCGCTACCGAAGCGCGCAGAGTCGCGGTGTGACCAGCGGCTTGCAAAAGGGGTTGCGCACAGTGATGCCCTACCCGCACTGCGATATCGCGCCCATCCAACCATTGCGCCAGGTCAATGGCGGCACACCGTGGGTGAATAAAACTGACGATGCCGAGGTTGTTGTGCGGGCAACTGAGCAACTGCAACTCTGCAAACTGCGCCAGCTGTTGGTGCAGGTAGCGCTGTAACTGCTGCTCGTGCCGCGCCATACCCGCGCGATCCTGCTGCGCCAAGAACGCCATACAGGCGCCGAGGCCGGCAATCGCCGCCAGTGACGATGTACCGGCCTCGAACTTGTGCGGCAGGTCCGCATAATTACTGGACAGCAGATCGACATTGGCAATCATCTCGCCACCGCCCTGCCAGGGGGGCAATCGCTGCAACAGCTGCTCGCGCCCGAACACCAGTCCGATGCCGGTGGGGCCGTAAAACTTGTGCGCCGAGCAGACAAAAAAATCACAACCAATAGCGCCCACATCGACCTGATCGTGCGCCGCCAACTGCGCGCCGTCGAGCACCCAGTACAAATTCCGCCCGTCCAGCATCGTGCGCAGCGCCGCCAAGTCAGTGCGAAACCCGAGTGCATTGGAACCAGCGGTCACGGATACGACTCTGGTGCGCGCAGACAGTACCTCGTGCAGCCGATCAAACTGCGGAATGCCCCCGACATCCGGGACGAAGCGCAAGCGCAAGCTGTACCGCTCTGCCATCATCTGCCAGGGAACCAGGTTGGCGTGATGCTCCGCGGTGGACAAAACGATTTCATCGCCCGCTGCAAGTGTGCTGCACAGGCTATTGGCGACCAGATTCAAGCCTTCGGTAGCACCGCGGGTAAACACAATTTCACGGGGGGACCGGGCATTGAGAAATGCAGCAGCGGCGCCCCGAACCCCCTCAACCATTTCCGTTGCCCGGCGCGCGAGCCGGTGACTTGAGCGATGAGTGTTGGCATTGCTGAACAGGTAGAAGTCACGCAGCGCCTCGATGACACAATCAGGCTTCTGGGTAGTCGCCGCGTTATCCAGATAGACCAGCGCCCGATTCTCCTCCTGAGTGAAGAGCGGGAAATGTTGTTTGAATTGTTCGGGAGAGAAAAGCATTTTTAATTAAATCCCGAAAAGTACGCGGGTATTCGTTCCCGTCTGGGAAATCACCGCGTCCACCGAGACCCCGCGCAGTTCCGCCAGTGTTCGTGCAACCGCAGGCAGATATTCCGGGCTGTTTCTTTCACCCTGGCGCCCGGCATGGGGCATATCCGGCGCATCGGATTCCAGCAGCAACTTGTCCAGCGGTACTTCGGCAAGGGTTTTCCGGGTCTTGGCCGCGCGCTCGTAGGTGATGGTGCCACCAACGCCGAGGGTAAAACCGAGTTTGATATATTCCTCGGCAATCTCACGGCTACCGGAGAATGCGTGAATGACACCACCTTTTTGCGGGCAAATCTTTTTCAATACCCGCAGCACTTCCCCGTGACAACGTACACAGTGGACGATCACCGGCAGCGACAACTCCTGCGCTGCGCACAGCTGCGCTTCGAATACCGGCAACTGCTGGGCAAGTGACGTTTCGATCGTGGCATCAAGGCCGCATTCACCAACCGCAATGCAGCGCTGCCCCCCGACTTCCCGCTTGCGCTCATGGGTCACCCGCTCGATCACCGCACGCCCGACGTCGGACGGAGCCAGGGCTAGTTCAGCAACCCACCAGGGGTGCACCCCCACAGCCCCAAACCAACCAGGTTCGGAATGCACAAGCGCGAACAAGTGTCGCCACTGGGGAATACTCACACCGGGAATGATCAGCCCTTGCATGCCCAACGCCTGGCAGCGCGCCCAGACCTGGCCGCGGTCAGCCGCGAAGGCATCAAAGTCAAAATGGCAATGGCTGTCGATTAGCGCCATCAAAGCCCCCAGGAAACCTCGGATGAGGTGTATTCGCGATATTGAGGGCGTGAATTGTAGGTCGAGCGCGCCGGAAAAGCGACGCGCTTCAAGGAAAGCAGGCAATAAACAGCGGTAACACGCAGCCTGCAACGGCTGCGCGCATCAGACCGCGCTGGAATGGCGCGCCAGCTTGCGCCCCTCTTCCAGCTCTACGCGAAAATTTTTCACCATCTGCCGCAAGAAGAGACGCGGCGCCAGTTTGTACAGATAGGCACCCAGCAGGGTTTTATCCCTCGGGAACAGCCGCTCTTTACCCGCCACCACCGCATTCAGAATTCGCGCCGCCATCCAGTCGGCTGTGCGCACCTGACCGACGGTACTCTGCGCGTGCTGGGCACGACCGCCATCGCCCGACAGTGCATTGGCATCGATGTTGGTGGCGACAAAACTCGGATACACCATCAACACGGAAATTCCGTCCTCACGGACTTCCTCACGGAAGGTTTCAAAATACTGATGCAGCGCGCTCTTGGCCGCGCAATATCCTGCACGCCCCAGCACCGGCATCCACCCCGCCATGGAACTGATATTCACCACACAGCCGCCGGCAGCACGCATCGGTGCCAGCAGCCCCTGCGCGAGCTCCACCGGCGCGTGGTAATCCACGGCCATTACCCGGCGAATCACCGCGTTGGTCGTCTGGGTGGAAAGGCTGCGATGGGTGATACCCGCGTTATTGATCAGCAAATCGACCTGCGGGTAGCGGGCGGTCAACTCCTGGCACAGCTGTTCAACGGAAGCTTCTGCGGACAGATCTGCCACTTGCACATCCACCGTAACAACCGATTGAGTTAACTCTGCCGCACGCTGCTGCAGTGCATCCCCATTCATATCCACCAGTACCAGACGCAGAGAAGTCCCGTTCTCCTGGGCTCGTTCCGCCAGCTGCTGCACCATGGCCCAGCCGAGGCCGCCGGCAGCACCGGTAACGACCGCTACCTGATCGCGGTTCACCCGCTTGCCCCTCAGAAAATTCATGCTGCCTCCCCCTGTCGCTCTTGTCTTTTCGTTTCCCCGGCCGGAACACTATCAAAGCGGGTAACACGCGCATCTTCCGCACTGACCGGAATTCCCAGCGCGTTATTCGCGAAAAAGGCAAACGCCTCGGCGGAAGTTTTTTGCGGCTGGTAACCAAGTTCTGTTTTCAGGCGATGATTCAACAGCACCGGCCGATACTGCAGGAACATAACCTGAGCCGGCTGCACGTTACCAAGGCGCAAGTTGAAACTGAGTGACAAGATGAATTTCAGCAACCACACCGGCGGGCGCCGCAGGGGTTTATTCAAAAGTCGTGCGATCTCAGCCGGGGTGAGCGCATCGTCACCGGCCAGGTTGAAAATACCGTGGGCACCGCGAGTCACTCCGTATTCGATTGCACCAATCACATCCTGATCCCATACAAACACGAAGGGAGAATTGTGCGCACCGGGGTCGAGGATACCGCGACCGGAAAATAGCGCACTGATCTTGCTGTTGGTGGTTGCGCCGACAATAGAGCAAGGACGGAAAATCAATTGCTTGAGCTGCGGGTGCTGCTGACGGTACTCCGCAAGCATTTCTTCCACCAGCCGCTTGTGATCGGAGTAGGCGAATTCCGGATTGCCGCGCAGGGGATCAGACTCCTGTAGCCACGACGGATTGTCGGCGTGATAACCGTAGGCCGCACCGCTACTGGTCAGGGTCAGATGGGCGACACCCGCTTTGACGCAGGCGTCCAGTACGTTGCGCGTGCCCTCCACGTCGATCTTGTACTCGCGCGCGCGGTCGCGCCCGGGGGATACCACCGACGCCAGATGCACCACATGGGTAATACGTTCCGCGCGCAGCAGCTCCGCCAGTGCCTCGTCACAGATGTCCATTACAAAGATTGGAAACCCGGCGTCACGCTGGACGATATCAATGCCCACTACAGGCATCTGCTTGCTCAGGGATTCCCCCAACAGACAGCCCACGTAGCCCGCAGCACCGGTAATCAATACCCGCTTTTCAGTCATTTTTAACTCTTATTTTCCCCGGCCTGCGACCGGCAGTCGCTGGCAAAACGATTTTGTTATTGGTGTCGGTTTTTATTCGAGGTCTGATATTTCGCGCGTCAGACCGAATCGGCCGTTACGGCCCGCTCATTTTGTTCTTCGTTTGACTGTCGGCGGCCATTGGAATAATTCCAGTAGCCCGCCAGGCAGAGCCCGGATACCAGATGCCACACGCCCCAGAAGCCCGCGATAACCAGCATCTCGCCCGCCTGGGGGTAGAAGGTGAACAGGATAGCGAGTGCCAGACCGGAATTCTGAATCCCCACCTCCATGGTGACCGCTCGCCGATCCCCCACAGGGAGGCGCGCTGCCCGACTGGAAAGGTCACCAATCAGGAAGGCCAGCGCATTGTGCACCACTACCAGTACCAGTACCGAACCGGCGATCTGCAGCGCCGTCTGCCAGTGCTTGCTGAAGGAAATAGCCACAAACAGCAGGAACACCAGCAGTGACGCGGTGCGGAAATAGCGCTCACTGCCCTCGGCAAACCGCGGGAAGCGCGCGCCAATTACCATGCCCAACACCATGGGCACCGCCAGTACCATCACCACAATCAGCACCATGTTCTCCGCTGGCAGGGCAATGGCCTGCAGCAGATCGCGGGTATTCGGGTTGAGACTGCCGTAAAGCGCAAAATTGAACGGGGTCATTACCACCGCAACGAGACTGGAGATGGCCGTCATACTTACCGATGTGGCCACATTGGCGCGCCCGATCCAGGTCATCACATTGGAGAAGGTGCCGCCGGGACAGCACGAAACCAGGATCATACCCAGCGCCAGCCCGGGGCTGATATCCAGTGCCCAGGTCGCGACACAGGTGATGGCAGGCAGCAGCAGAAACTGCGCCACCAGACCGGTGATGGGCGCCACCGGGCGACGCATGACGCGGCGAAAGTCCGCGCTGCGCAGGCCGAGAGACACACCAAACATCATGAACGCGAGAATCGCGTTCAGAGCGATCAGCGCCGCAGGTGACATCTGGAATGTTTCCAGTGAGGCCGCCATTGCCGGCGAGAGAGCGGTGTTCATTTCATTCATGGTCCAGGCGACCTCAGCGGGTCGCCGAAGCGGGACTGGCTACAAAATAATCAGTATCCGCAATTTGATACCCTTTCAGCAAGTCCTCGGTGTGACCAGCCAGTGCCTTCAGGTAAGTGTCCTTGTGCACGTAATAGGCCATGCGCTCCAGGTTGAGGTAATTCATCCCGCCGTCCGCGCGACTCCCGGCCTGGGCCTGTTTGGTCGCCTTCAGCCTGCGCGCAGATTCCGCGCCCTCGGCCAGTTGGCGGATGTACAGGGCCACCATTTCCGCCTGGCGGTTGCGTCCCTCCCAGCCCAACCCGGCAGCTTCCACCATTCCCATCAGGAACAGGTTGTCGTACTCCGGGTGGAAGACGTTCAGATAGAGACGCGGGGCGTAAGACTCCCAGTTCAGGTGCGCGCGATCGATAAACGGATAGTGCAGCTTGTAACCGGTCGCCAGCAGGATCATGTCGTACTCGCCGCTGCTGCCATCAGTGAAGGTTACCCGCTGGCCGTCCACTTCCGCGATGTCTTTGCGCGCCTTGATATCCCCGTGACCTATGTGATGGAGAATCAGCGAGTTGATTACCGGATGGGACTCAAACATCTTGTAATCCGGCTTTGGCAGGCCGTACTGCTCTGGCGTGCCCAGCATGAATTTTGACAGAGCAGCACTGATTTTCTGCTGGATAAAGCGCGGCAGCTTGATCTTGCCGCCCACCGCATCGGTGGCTTTGCCGCCAATAAATTTGGGCAGGAAGTAGTACCCGCGGCGCAGACTGATATCGACACTCTTCGCGCGATGCGCGGCGTCCACCGCAATGTCCGCACCACTGTTGCCGCACCCTACCAGAAGAACGCGCTTGCCTTCGAAAATCGCCGGATCGCGGTAATCAGAGGAGTGCAGCAGCTCTCCGGCGAAGTCACCGGGAAGTTGCGGTTTGTTGGGATGATGCAGGGTGCCATTCGCGATCAGCAGGCCGCCAAACACACGGGTCTGCTCCTCGCCTTTATGGCGGGTCGTGATATGCCAGTCATCGCCCATCCGCTCACAGTGCACAACTTCAGTTTCGAATTCGTAGTGGCGGTACAGGTCAAATTCCTGCGCGTAAGCCTGAAAGTAATCCTTCAGCTCACGGTGATGCGGAAAAAGCGCCACCTCATCCCCCATAGGGAACTCGGCAAATTCGGTCATGCGCTTGGAAGAAATCAGGTGTGCCGACTCGTACATGGTGCTGGTGGGACTGTCGATATCCCACAGGCCACCCACATTGCTGTGGATCTCGAATCCCACACAAGGGATGCCGTGCTTCACCAGATTCCGTACACTACACAGACCCATGGGGCCTGCGCCAATCACCGCGTAGGGCTTCATTATTCTTCTCGCTGTTTTATCAGTTCATCAACGATGCCTTTTTCGCGCCCTGCGACGCTCTCAGGCATACCGTTTGGGATCGAATTTGAATATAACGTGACATCCGGAGGGGCCGTCGTCATAATCGGGCAGTCTCTGGTTAATTTCGGACAGTGAATTTGAATACCACTGATACTCGAAGCGTCACACTCAGCTATACCCGCGCAATTATTGCCGCCCTGGGGCGCCTGGACCTGGTACTCCCGGACAGCGTGCAATCTCTTTTGGCCGCCATTAACGAGGAAGAGCGGGTACCGATGGAGGTCCAGGAAGAGATCTGGCTCGCGGTACAGGAAGCCATTCCGGACCCGCTTTTGGGAATTCGACTGGGCCAGGCCATGCAGGGCAGCCAGATGGGACTGGTCGGCTACCTGCTGATGACCCAGAAAAATCTGGGGGCAGCCATCGATCAGCTTCTGATCTATCACCCGTTGCTGGGGGAAGGTGGCCAGTTCGAACTGCGCCGCAGCAGCTTCTATGTCGAGCTCTGCTATCGCCCCAACTACCTGCGCTGCGCGCGCCTGCGGGTCGAAACCGTATTATCCATCTGTCTGGCACAGGCCCGTGCCATGACCGGGCGCGAGTTCCAGCCCCAGAGCGTGCAGTTTGCCTACCCCACTCCGTCCCTTGCTGTGCAGCAGCAATACCAGCAACTGCTACAGGCGCCGGTGCAGTTCAATGCGGAAATGTCCGCCATCCGCTTGCGCCCTCAGGACCTGGAAACCCCACTGGTGGCGGCCGATCGCCAGGTCATGGCGCGATTGAAGCCGGAAGCCGATGCCCTGCTAAAGGCACTGACCAGCAAAAGCCTGCAGCTGCGCGTGGCGCACCTGCTTCAGCAGGAGCCACAACTGAGCCGCGAGCAGGTCGCCGCACGCCTGTGCATCAGCCCCAGGCACCTTGGGCGCAAGCTGCTGGAAGAGAACGCCAGCTTCCGCGCGATACAGGATGAGGTGCGCAGTCACTACGCCTGCCAGTGGCTGCGCGAAGGACAGAAAACCAACGTGGATATCGCCGCCGCCCTGGGCTACTGCGATGAAAGCGCCTTCGGCAAAGCCTTCCGCCGCTGGACAGGCCTTTCGCCCAAGGGATTCAAAGCCCAGGAGTAGCCACTACGCTCGCGATACGAAAACGCTACAGTTAGGGGGTCTTCCCGCAGCACCGCACTCAGGAACCCCCACATGCCGCTTCAGCCTGCGCCCACCGAATTGTCACCCATTGTGCTTGGCCAATCCGATTCAACGGCAAGTGGTGACTCGACATTCACCCATGCAATTCTGCTGCCACAGATGCTCAACCGACACGGACTCATCTGCGGCGCCACTGGAACCGGCAAGACGGTCACCCTGCGCTACCTGGTCGAACAGCTTAACCGCCGCAATGTCGCCACCCTGGTGACCGACCTAAAGGGTGATCTGAGTGGACTCGCGGCGGCAGGCGGTGCGAACAAGAAAGTGCAGGAACGCCTCTCCCTGTTCGGGCTCGACGCACACTACTTCTCCGCCTTTCCGACGTCCCTGTGGGGTCACGGCGGACTGCCCCTTCGCACCACCCCCAGTGAAATGGGACCGGCGCTGCTGGGTAGACTGTTCCAGCTGAACGATAACCAGCAGGGCCTTCTGCAAGTTATTTTCCGCATGGCGGACCAGCAGGGCTTACTGCTGCTGGACTGGAAAGACCTCACCGCCCTACTGGATTTTGTGGACCAGAATCGCAAGGAACTGACCGCCGAATACGGCAATATCTCCCCGGCCAGTCTCGGAGCCATCAAGCGCAAGCTGCTGGCACTCGACCCACTTTCTCCCGATACAAAAGGCGCTGCCAGCCTGTTCGGAGAGCCCGCACTGGCGCTCGATGATCTGATACAGGGTGGACGCATACACCTGCTGGACGCCAGCGATATGCAACCGGCGGTGTATGGCACCCTGTTACTGTGGCTGCTCGCAGAGCTGTACGAGACCCTGCCGGAAACCGGTGACAATCAACTGCACCTGGTACTGTTTTTTGACGAGGCCCACCTGCTGTTTGACGACTTGCCTAGGGCCCTGTGTGAAGAAGTCGAGCAGATTGTGAAACTGATCCGCTCCAAAGGGGTGGGAATTGTATTTGTCACCCAGAATCCACTGGATATACCGGAAGATATCCTGGCACAACTGGGCAACCGTGTTCAGCACGCCCTGCGCGCCTACACCCCCAACGAGCAACGGGCTGTAAAGGCCGCAGCACGCAGCTTTCGCGAAAACCCCGCGATTGATACCGCGACTGCGATCGGTGAACTCGCCGTAGGAGAGGCACTGGTTTCCGGACTGGACGCCGACGGCGTTCCGCAGCCAGTCGCGCGGGTCATGATTCACCCGCCCGCAAGTCAACTCGCGCCACTTAGTGAAACCGAAAAGAAAGCACTTCTGAAAAGCGACCCGTTGCGCGCGCGATACGGAAAAAGCCTGGACCGGGAATCTGCCTACGAGCAACTGCAGCAGCGGCGAGAACAATTGCAGTCACAACAAGCGGCAGAACCCAAGGCGGCGACAAAAAAAGTGCGCGCCACCCAGAGTCCACTGGAAAAAAGCGTCAATAAAATGGCGAGCAGTTTCGGGCGACAAATAGGCAGAGAATTGATGCGCGGGCTGATGGGGGCGCTGACCGGGCGTCGACGCTGATCAACCCTGCTAAGACCAGACGTGGTTAAGGGCAGACGTGCTCAGAAAAAAATCGTCGCAGCGGCCCATTCGTTTCGGCCAGCAACGGCGCCAGGGATTTATAGCGCCCCTCTTCCGGCGACATCGCCGCAACCGCAGCCTGTAAAGCCGCAACTCCACCCTTGATCAACTGCAGGTCTTCCACCGGGTTGATCAAAACTCGAATGGTAAACACCACGGCGCCGGTTTGCGGCAGGCGGCGCAGGGTCTGTCGCTCGATACGCAGATATGCACGTCTTTCACCCCCAATTGTCGCAGCCAAACCAGGGGTGTCCCCACCGCGCTGCAACAACTCGGGGGAATCCACCACCGACCAGTTGCTCCGCCACACCGGATACTCCGGCTTCAGATGATCAAAGAAGCGCGCCATCTTGGCAGACAGCTTTTCCCGGAAACCCGGAACCGGTTTGTGAATCCCGTCTAACGGGCGCCCCATTTTCTCTTCGAGGCGCCAGTAGCTGGGTGCCGCAAGTGACGCGGCTACCAGCGTGTAGCCGTGGGTGCCCGGTTGCAGCAGGCAGATGTCATCCGCAACCCAGCGACTGGCTTGCCACAGCGGTTCGTCACTCGCCTGCACCGACGCCAATCCGGGCCAGCGCAGTGTGCGGGTGGCATCGCGCCACATCAAACCCGCACAGGATGTGCGCATATAACGCGTGTGATGCCGCAACAGATGTTGATGCAACACTTCCGCCAGCTCTCGCTGAGCCGGCAGCGACGCCGACAATTGGGCATACACCTTTTCACCCAACCTGTGGCGGGCGACAATTTTGTTGTGCTGATAGTCCGGGAGCTTGCTGCAGGGCAGGATCCAGTGAGGCGCATCGAGCTTGTTGAGGCCCATATGCACCACTTCTGGCGAAGAGAGAAACGGAATACAAGGAAAAGGCGCAGTGAAGTCCTGCGCGTAGCGCCGTGCAGAAACTTCGCCAGGGTCGTCGCCCGCGACCGCGCGCGCGGGCGCCGCCCATTGATCAGCCATCACCCTGGCCGACCGCAAGGAGATTAGTGGGCCGCAGCCATCTGCTCAGAGCGCGCCTGCTGTAACGCGGCGAGGTCCTGCACCCAAACTACCTCAGAAAGATTGACACTGTTACCGGTATATTGACGAATTGCAGCGCTGACCTGCGCCAGCTCATCGGCGCCCTCGGTGGCCTCCAGCGGCAGTTCTACCCAGGCCTGCCCATTCTGGTCAATCACCTGTTCACCACGCTGGTCGCCGTTCAGTTGGCCGTCATCGGCGGCGCTTACATGGCGATCAATGGCAGAGGAGCCTCCCGCCGGCAGATCAGATGGTGCCATTGGTGAAATCCACGGCAAACGCAACAATTCCCGGCAGAATACCGAACAACAGCGCGGCGCCATCCAGGATCACCACCACCGGGTCTACGCGACCGCCGCTCTGCCCTTTGCGCTCCGGATACAGGAAGTAGCCGCATGCGGTCAGGTTCATTACCATGGTCAGTAAACAGGTGGCGGCAAGGCCGCGCTTGAGAGATCGATTAAGCGGTCGATTCATAATACATATACCTTTGAGAAAACTGGCCACAAGGGCCAGGCGCTTCGATTTGCCAATGGCCGCAAGAATACCCGATTTCGCCAACCGGCTGAAAGTGGCGCCATTTCGCTCTTTGTGCACCAGGTCGCATGCGCTGCGGGACATCATCGGTATTCTTGAAAGGAACCCGTACAAATACCTACACAGATACACGAAAACGAACATTCCACGACGCTCCTTCGGAGATTTCTTATGCCGTACCTCAAACGCCTATCACTGCGACCGCTGGCCCTGCTGGTTGTATTATTTCAGGTCTGCCTGATCGCTGGTTGTGCCGCCCCGGGACGCACACCTGACCAGCAGCGCCAGCATATTGCACAAACCGAGCGCGAGGTTCTGGCAGAGCTGTATCAGTTGAAACCCGGCTTGCGCAGTGATGTGGCGAAGGCGCCGGGGTACGCCGTTTTCAGCAACATCAACGTCAACCTGCTGGTTGCGAGCACCGCAAGTGGATACGGCGTCGTGGTCAGCAAATCCGGCAAGCGCACCTATATGAAAATGGGCGAAGTGGGCGTGGGCCTCGGTTTTGGAGTAAAAGATTTCCGCGCCCTGTTTATTTTCGATTCTGCCGAAGTCATGAACCGCTTCGTCGACAGTGGGTGGACGTATGGCGGCCACGCGGACGCCGCGGCAAAATCCCAGGACAAAGGTGCGGCAGTTGGCGGTGAAGTGGTTGTCGACGGAATGCGCGTTTATCAGCTCACAGAGAGCGGTATCGCCCTCCAGGCCACACTGAAGGGTACGAAATACTGGAAAGACGCGGAGTTGAACTGAGCCCGTTGAATAAAGAATCGAGGGCAGCGAAAGGCGGGCAAAGCAGCAAAATGCGAGCTCAACGTAATTCTGGCGCAGCAAATCCTAACCTGCTTTGCCTGTCTAATAGTCAATCGAAACCGCGCCAAGTTATGCCTTTCGGCCATGGTAACTGCGAAACACTGCCTAAACTTTAATCAGCACCTGCTGAGGAATGTCAGGGAGCAGTACAACATTTCTGAAGGTGTGTTAGTGGTTCGCACCTAGCATTTGACCAGGGCAGTGAGAAGTCGTCATTGGTCCGACGCCAGAAATTTCAGGGAGCAGTAGTCTCAGCAGGTGCCGCCATGGATTGGCAGGGGCGCGGCGTTCGCAAGGGCGCCGCGCCTTTTTATTTGCACGAAAATTCTCTTTGGATTTTTACGCCAGCTTTCAAGATTTTGTCCTCGAAACTTGCGCCCCCACAGTGAATTCCTTCAAGCTGCCTTGGACTATCCTGTTTTCCAGGTCTAACGCTGTATCCTTCAATCCGTTCGACCACCGGCCCAAGGCGCTCGCCCCGGGGCCTGAACAAAATCACTGCGGAGCCCAAGCATGCATATCAGCAGCGCTTTCGATAGCGGCAATATCAAAGTCATCGATAAAAAAAGTAATCCCGTCGAGCTGGCGATCCGAATCGACAACCAGTCCGACTTTTACCAGTGGTTCCACTTCCGCCTCGAGGGCCAGGTGGGCAAACAATACCCACTGCGCATCAACAATGCTGGCAAGGCGGCCTATCCGGAAGGCTGGGAGAATTACCGGGTTTGCGCCTCCTACGACCGTCACAACTGGTTTCGTATCGACGCCCAGTACGACGGCAAGGTGCTGGACTTCACCGTAAACCTGGAGCAGCCAGCGATTTATCTGGCCTACTTTGCCCCCTTCTCCTGGGAACGCCATCTGGACCTGCTGGCCTGGGCCCAGTCTGACGAACGGGTACAGTCCGAGACTCTCGGCCTCACCCTGGACGGTCGCGACATGACGCTGCTCACCATCGGCAACCCGGAAAAAGCGAAACGCAGAGTATGGATGATTGCCCGCCAACACCCGGGAGAATCCATGGCGGAGTGGTTTGTGGAAGGCTTTCTCGAAGCACTGCTGGACGAAGCCAATCCCGCGGCGCGCCAACTGTTGCAGGATACCGTCTTTTACGTAGTGCCAAATATGAACCCGGACGGCAGTGTACGCGGCCACCTGCGCACCAATGCGGCCGGCGCAAACCTGAACCGCGAATGGCAATCCCCCAGCATGGAAAGGAGCCCCGAGGTCTTTTTGGTACGCGAACGCATGCTGGCCACCGGTGGTGATATGTTCCTCGACATTCACGGAGATGAAGCCCTGCCCTTTAACTTTGTTGCCGCCTGTGAAGGCATTCCCGGATACGACGAGAAACACGCAACATTGGAAACGGTGTTCAAAGAGTCGTTTGTCAAAGCCAGCCCGGACTTCCAGACCGAACAGGGGTACCCGCTGGATAAGCCCGGCGAAGCCAATATGACCGTGGGCACCAACTGGTGTGGCCATCAGTTCCGCACCCTGGCCCTCACCCTGGAAATGCCGTTCAAAGACAACGACAACCTGGCAGACCCCATTGAAGGTTGGTCCCCTGCCCGCTGTCGTCAGCTGGCACGGGATATGCTCACGCCCATTCGCGAAACGCTCGCGTATATGGATGCCAATTAATAATCACGACACTTTCAAAACAACAACACCAATAACACGAAAAACCAATAACACGAAAAATACAGGATTCAACATGCGAAAGCCTTTCCCCTGGCAGCGGCTCATGCTGCCTCTGGCCCTCGCGGGTATCACCACGATTTCAGCGTGCAGTGAAGACGGCGCTGCACCCTCTGCCGAGCAAGCAGAGCAAAACGCAGCGAGCACACAAACCGAGCGCGAGCTGCCGCCACCGAAGGAAATGCCAACGGTCGATGTGATCAAAGAGCCAAAACTGACCGAAGCGGAAAAAACCGAAGTGGCGGAAATGGCAAAAGACCTACACACCCACATCGCGGTACTCGCCTCTGACGAATTTGAAGGGCGCGCCCCCGCCACCAAAGGCGAAGAGTTGACGGTCAACTATCTCGCCGACGAATTCAAAAAACTGGGCTTGGAGCCCGGCGCCAAAGATAGCGACGGCAACCCGAGCTGGTTCCAGTCGGTACCCGTGGTGGAAATGCAGATCGAAACCACACCGCTGGAAATCAAGGGCGAAAACTTCGAAAAATCTCTGGCACCCCTGACCGACATGGTGGCCTTCACCCAGCGCCAGACTCCGGAAAGCAAAATCACCGACAGCCCGCTGGTATTTGTAGGCTACGGCATTGTGGCACCGGAAAACGACTGGAACGATTACGCGGGCCTGGATATGAAGGGCAAAACCGCGGTCATTCTGGTGAACGACCCGGGCTACGCCACTCAGGATAAAAACCTGTTCAACGGCAATGCCATGACCTACTACGGTCGCTGGAGCTACAAGTTTGAAGAAGCGGCTCGCCAGGGTGCAGACGGGGCCATCATCATCCACGAAAACGGCGCCGCCGGTTACCCGTGGGAAGTGGTGAGCGGCAGCTGGTCCGGCGCACAGATCAGCCTCGCTGCAGACGACAAAAACGCCGATCGCGTTGCGGTGGAATCCTGGATTACCACCGATGCCGCCAAGGCTCTGTTTAAGGCCGCAGGCTTGGACTTCGACGGGGAAATGGAAGCCGCCAAACAGCGCGGATTCCAGCCGAAGCCGATGAACCTCACCGCCAGCGTAGACCTGAAAAATACCGTGCGCACTTCCGACTCGCGCAACGTGGTCGCCAAGGTGGAAGGCAGCCAGTACCCGGATGAAGCGGTTATCTACACAGCCCACTGGGATCACCTGGGGGTAAACAATCACGCGGAAGGTGGCGACCATGTGTTTAATGGCGCGGTCGATAACGCTACCGGCACCGCGGGCCTGCTCGCCATTGCCCGGCAGCTCACCAAACTGCCACAAGCGCCACAGCGCTCCATGGTATTTGTGGCGGTCACCGCAGAAGAGTCCGGTCTGCTGGGCTCCAAATACTACGCGGAAAACCCGGTAGTACCTCTGGAAAAAACAGTCGCCGGCATCAACTTCGATGCCATGGGTGTTCTCGGCCCCATGCGCGATGTAATTGTGGTGGGTTACGGCAACAGCGAGCTGGAAAAATTGCTGGAAAAAGCCGCGTCCAAACAGGGCCGCTACCTGGCACCGGAAGATCACCCGGAGCGCGGTTATTTCTATCGCTCAGATCACTTCAGCCTGGCGAAAAAAGGCGTACCCATGCTGTATTTCGATTCCGGCACCGACAGCTTCGAGCACGGCCGTGAATGGGCGCAAAAGAAAGCGGCAGAGTACGGTGCCCGTGCCTACCACAAGCCCGCCGACGAATACGATCCCCAGTGGAACCTGGAAGGGGCTGCGATGGACCTGCTTCTGGGCCTGAACCTCGGTGTGGAACTCGCCAACAGCCGCGACTGGCCCAACTGGTATGAAGGCAACGAGTTCCGCGCAGCGCGGGACAAGAGCGCGGATTCCCGCAAATAAGCCAATTGCGCAGTTTCCACGCAGTAACGAAAAGGGGCGCCCGGTAGGGCGCCCCTTTTCTATACCCGCTTTCGCTTGTGAGATCTCAGTCCTGATCTTCGAGCAAGCTGCGTCGCTCTTTATATGACAGCGCTTCCTTTTTTGCCACCAGCCAGTAGGTAACACCCAATGCCAGCACCGCCGCTGCAATACCGAGAATATAGTCCGGCGTTGTGTCATCGAGATCCAGCACAATGACTTTTCGCGCAATGGCCATCAACGCCGTCGCCACAACCAGTTGAATTGGAATGACGTTTGAGCCGAGATAGAGTCGAATATTGATAAAAATCTCGATGGAAATCAGTACTAACATGATGGCCCCGAACACATCGAATAGATCGTTGTGGTTCATGATCAGTATGGGTGCTGCCTGTAGCCGCTGGTACACCACCCACACGACATCCGCCACACTCCATACAATAACCAGCGCCATCACCACAGACAGAAAGCGCACCGAGCTGCGAATCACCACGTGTAGCAGGCGGATCAGCGGGTCTTCGTGTTCCGCCGGCAGCTCCTCGTGGATCATCGTTGGCCTTTCCTGCTTATCCGACATGGCGTGCTCTTGGGTCAAGAAATTTGCCCATTAGTTATAGCGTACCAGCCACCGCTCCGTGTTGAGGCCATGCTGCAAAAAGTAATCCGCGCCATATAACCACAAAAAAACCCGCTGCAAGCAGCGGGTTTTTCATTTGCGTGGCAGGATCAGACTCAGGCGCTGACCGCGGTATCCACTTTCTTCAATTCCTCGTCGCGCAGCTCGCGGCGCAGAATTTTACCGACATTGGTTTTTGGCAAATCTTCACGAAACTCAATATTTTTTGGCACCTTGTACGCAGTCATATTCTCGCGACAGTAGGCAACGATTTCTTCTTCCGTCAGAGAACCGTCCGCCTTGACCACAAACAGTTTTACCGTTTCACCGGTGCGCTCATCGGGGATACCAACGGCCGCGGCTTCGGTAACCTTTGGGTGGGCGCTGACGATGTCTTCGATCTCGTTCGGGTAAACGTTAAACCCGGAAACGATGATCATGTCCTTCTTGCGGTCAACGATCTTGATGTAGCCATCGTCCTGGATTACCGCCATGTCACCGGTTTTCAGCCAGCCATCCGAATCGATGGTATCGGCAGTAGCTTCTGGGCGTTCCCAGTATCCTTTCATCACCTGCGGGCCACGAACGCACAACTCACCTGGTGTATTGTTCGGCAGATCGTTTCCGTTCTCGTCGATGACCTTGACTTCGGTATCTGGTACCGCAATACCGACAGTGCCCAGTTGCACAGCCTCAGCAGGGTTAAAACATACCACCGGCGAGGTTTCCGTCATGCCGTAGCCTTCGGTGACCACACAGCCGGTGACCTGCTCCCACTTTTCTGCGGTGGCACGAGTCAGCGCCATACCGCCGGAACAGGTGGTATGCAGCTTGCTGAAATCCAGATTGGCAAAATCCGGGTTGCGCATCAGGCCATTGAACAGGGTGTTCAGACCACAGAAACCGGTAAAACGCTTGCCCTTCAGGGTTTTAACGAAGCCCGGAATATCCCGCGGGTTCGGGATCAGCAGCGAGTGGTTGCCGGTGGTAAACAGGCACATGCAGTGAATGGTAAAGGCATAGATGTGGTAGAGGGGCAGCGGAGCGACGTAATACTCCTCCCCTTCCTTCATGGAATCGCCAAGTGCTTCGCGCACCTGCTCCATGTTGGCAACCAGGTTGCGGTTGGTCAGCATCGCGCCTTTCGCCACGCCGGTGGTACCACCGGTGTACTGCAATACGGCGATGTCACCGGGAGTGCGCTGTACATCCTGGTGGGGTTGCTTGGCACCAGCGGACATGGCATCGCGGAAATTTACCTGATTCGCGAAATGGAAATCCGGCACCATCTTCTTGATGTGCTTGGCAACGGTGTTGATCAGAACGCGTTTGAGCGGCGGATGCAGGTCCGCAATCTCCGAAACAATCACTTGCTCAACGGATGTTTCGCCGATGATACCCGCCGCTGTGTCGGCGATATTTGCAAGAACAACCAGGGCTTTGGCACCAGAATCGTTCAGCTGGTGTTTTATTTCACGCTGGGTGTACAGCGGATTTGTATTGACCACCACCAGGCCTGCGCGCAGGGCACCAAACACGGCAACCGGGTATTGCAGGACATTCGGCAGTTGAACCGCGATGCGATCGCCGGGTTTCAGGCTGGTGTGGTTCTGAAGGTAGGAGGCAAATTGGGCGCTGAGCCGATCAATATCGCCAATGGTGAGCGTTTGCCCCAGGCAGGTAAATGCCGGGCGCTCTGAATATTTGGCCGTGGCACTGGTAAACACGTCAAGAATGCTGCGTTCAATGTCCAACTTGTTTCTCCCAATACTGTTGTTTTTGTGGTGTCACCCGCCGGACGCGGTCTGCCGCGTTCGTAACCATCGAGACGGAGCAGTTTCACAAGACTGGCAGATTATCGGCGAGTTCGCAGACTGATGATACCTCAGGGGACCATCCTGTCGGTTAATAGTCGATATCCGCAGTGCTGATCTGAGCAGACGGGTAATTATTGTAAGTTTTGTTAGTTATCTGGTGAATGTTACTGCGAGAGGCAAATAATCCGCCTGAATTTCATCGCTAGCCCGCATTGAACGGGCAATTAATTATTTGGGCGTCAGACTTGTCGCCCGGCCGGCTCCACACTGCACCGCCACGTCAAAACACTGGCGGTACGGAACCAATTCAATCAGTAAATAGCCCGGTGGGCTATTCCGCCACAGGTAATCCTCTGGTCGACTTCAATGCACGGCAAAAAGGTCTGCCAACGCAGCTGCCAGTTCGCGATTGCCGGTATATCGGATATCGCCCAGCAGGAACGCGTGACGGGCACTCAACTGGCCGCCAATGATTTCCCGCAGTGTGTCGTAGGACATTTCGAGATCCAGATCCGGCGACTCCACCAGCCCGGAAACCTGCTCCGCTTCAATAGAAACCGGCCCGCTTTCCAGAGCGCCGCCTTCCAATGCCTTGCGCTCCACACGCAGGTAGAAATCACTGCCGTCCGGCAATCGAAACTGTACTCGAGTGGTCTGGGGCAGACAAGTAAGCAGCCGCAAGCGCTCGAGAATGTGTGCCGGTAATTGCATCATCACTCCGGAAGTTCGCAAACCTGCGCTTTACCGCCGTTGGCAAAGCGCAGATTCAAAAACACCGCCGCTGTTACCAGGGGCGGTGTTTTCCAATCATGTTGCTCAGAATACGAAGTGTTCCGCATCCAGGCTCATGAGGTTGTCGGCGCCGCTCTGCATAGCACTGGCATGGGTCGCGGTGCGCGGCAGGATACGGTCGAAATAGAAACGCGCGGTGGCAATTTTGGAACGGTAGAAATCTTCTTCACCGGCACCAGCCTGCAGCTTCTCGTTAGCGGTTTTCGCGGTCAGCGCCCACAGGTAGGCCTGTACGGCGTAACCGGAATACATCAGGTAGTCCACGGAGGCTGCGCCGACTTCGTCGGGGTTTTCCATGGCCTTCACGCCGACGTTCATGGTCAGCTCGCCCCACTCCTTGTTGATCTCCTGGAGTTTGGCAACATACGGTGCCAGGGCTTCGTTATCCAGTTCCGCCTGGCAGAACTTGTGCACGACCTTGGTGAACTTGCGCAGCAGCTCGCCCTGACTCATCAGTACTTTACGGCCCAGCAGGTCCAGTGCCTGAATACCGGTAGTACCTTCGTAGATGGTGGAAATACGGGAGTCGCGCACGTTCTGCTCCATGCCCCACTCGGCGATGTAGCCGTGGCCGCCAAAACACTGCAGACCCAGGTTTGCTGATTCATAACCGGTCTCGGTGAGGAACGCCTTGGCAATCGGCGTCAGGAACGCGAGCAGGTCGTCGGCGTCTTTGCGCTCTTCTTCCGTCTCTGCGGCGTGGCTGCGGTCAACCTGTTGCGCACACAGCAGTACCAGCATGCGACCGCCTTCGGAGAAGGCCTTCTGGGTCAGCAGCATGCGGCGCACGTCCGGGTGAACGATGATCGGGTCAGCCGCACCTTGCGGGTTTTTCGGGCCGCTCAGGGAGCGCATTTGCAGACGGTCTTTGGCGTAAGCCAGGGACTTCTGGAAACCCGCTTCCGCGTGCGCCACGCCCTGCAGGGCAGTACCCAGACGCGCAGTGTTCATAAAGGTGAACATGCAGTTCAGGCCCTTGTTGGGCGGGCCTATCAGGAAGCCTTTGGCACCGTCGAAGTTGAGTACCGCGGTGGCATTACCGTGGATACCCATCTTGTGTTCCAGAGAACCACAGGTCACGCCATTGCGCTCACCTACGGAGCCGTCTGCATTCGGCAGGAATTTCGGAACGATAAACAGGGAGATGCCCTTGGTGCCCGCAGGGGCATCCGGCAGGCGTGCCAGTACGATGTGGACGATGTTCTCGGCCATGTCGTGCTCACCGGCAGAGATAAAGATCTTGGTGCCGCTGATGGAGTAAGAACCGTCGTCGTTAGGCTCGGCCTTGGAACGCAGGATACCCAGGTCGGTACCGCAGTGGGGCTCAGTCAGACACATGGTGCCAGTCCAGGTACCTTCTACCAGCTTGGTCAGGTAGGTTTCTTTCTGCGTGTCGGTACCGTGGGCTTCCAGGGTATTCATGGCGCCGTGGGACAGGCCCGGGTACATACCCCAGGACCAGTTGGCAGTACCCACCATCTCGCTCAGGATGGTACCTAGAGAAGGCGGCAGGCCCTGGCCACCGTGTTCGACTTTGTGCGGCAGGGACGGCCAGCCGGCTTCCACGAACTGCTGGTAGGCTTCCTTGAAGCCTTCCGGAGTGGTGACTTCGCCGTCTTTCCAGGTACAGCCCTGCTGGTCGCCAATCTGATTGATGGGGGCGAGGACGTTTTCACAGAACTTGGCACCCTCTTCCAGGATGGCATCCACCACGTCGGGGCTCGCATCTTCATAGCCCAGTGCCGCATAGTGCTGATCCCAGTTCAGCAGCTCACGCATGGCGAAACGCATGTCACGCAGCGGAATTTTGATCTCGCTCATCCTGAATACCCTCTTTAACGATTTTTACACTCGATTTTTCGCGCCCGCTGCCATGGTCTCATACAGACATGGCCGGGCAGCGCCACGGGATGCACGGCGAAATGCCGTGACTCAACTATTCGTTTTATTCATATTAGTTGCAAATTACCAATAGTCACTATGGCGAAAAGTGTCCAAAGCACTAACAAAATACGGCGGCAGATTCAGCGCAAAGCGGCTGACGCACAGGTCACCGTATCGACCTGTGCGCGAGAAATTCTCGGGAGATTTTGAAGGGAGTTTCTGGAGGGAACAGACGCGATATAACGCGAAAAGCCGGAAATTAGCTGCCGGGGGTGGTCGCGCGCGGGCTCTTGCGATACTCGCCGGGGGTGACCCCGGTCCACTTCTTGAACGCGCGAAAAAACGCACTGGCCTCGTCAAAACCCAGCATTTCCGCGATTTGCGTATTGGAGAGATCCGGGCAGCTCAAGTAATGGAAGGCTGCCTCCATCCGGCATTCGTCCTTGAGCTTCTGGTACGAGGTGTTTTCCTGCTGCAACTTGCGCCGCAAGGTAGTGACCGACATGTTCAGGCGCTCCGCCACCGCTTCCGCCGGCGGCATGGACTCGCTCACATCCCGGTTCAGAATCGTCTTGACCTTGGTCTTGATACTGTTGGCGTTGCCGTCGCTGATTACCAGGTGATAAGGCGCCGTGCGGATGAAGTCCTCCACCGTCTGGGGACTCTGTACGATGGGATAATCCAGATAGCGGCTTTCATATTCCAGCGCATTGGCCGGCTGATCGAACAGCAGTTCCCCAGCCTCACTTTGCGCCAGGGTCTGGAACTCCTCCGGGCAGGGGAAGGAAAAGTGCAGCTTGGCCAGAGGAATCTCGCGCCCCACCAGCCAGCAGTAGAAACGGTGCCAAACCGCAAGCGTGGTACGAATTACCCCTGGTGTAGTCTCCGCAATCAGCTGGTCGAACTCGCCGTCGTGCAGAGAGCTGATACCCACGATCACCACCTTGTCGCGATCCCCCTGAGGCGACAACACGGGTTTGACACGAAAGCCCCGGCAAATTTCCATGAATTCCGCGCTGAGGGTTATCGCCTGCCGCACCGTCGCGCAGTTGACCACCGTCAGACACAGCAGGCGAAATGAACCGGAGCGCACCCGGCCACCACTAAGCATGCCGAACCACTCGTCCTGGGCCAGCCACATGACCCGCTGGTACAGGCGCCCGTACTTTACCGCGGAAAACGCCGCAGTATCCTCGAGCTCACCCTCGGAAATATCGACCGACGCGAGAAGCTCCGCGCGATCGCAACCGTGCCTCGCCGCCTCTTCCAGCAGACGCTGTACATAGGCGATCGGGATACGGATATCCTCACTCTGACTCTGGTTGAGGCCGGAAAGAGGTTGGGTGTCGCTGGCCATGCTTTGCTCTAAGTTAACGGTCGTCGTTACGGTGGTCGTTGCGCTGGTCATTTCGCCGACGCAACCAGTTCAGCAGCGCACCAAAACCGAACGCCACGGCCACAATAACGGCAAGAAAAACCAACATCAGCACCAGGTAACTGAGCACGTCTGCCACCGGCAGATCCCAACTCCAGATCGCCGCGGCGATAAACGCAACACAGGCAAGGACACTGGTAATAAATGAACGGCGGCGTTTCTGGGCCATAACAAAGCACTTTCAACGGGAAATGAATGACTGGTCGGCATTGTTCGCCGACACTAATATTCGGGCTATGGACAGCACGGGTGTTTCGCTCGCCGCATCCGAATGAACAATCTCTATTCATACTATAGATTTGAACAGAGGGTTTGAATTCTAACGGATTGGGCGGCACTCCACCGCGAACTACCACGTAAAGCGGGGCAGAATCCTGAAGGATTGGTCATTGGCTGTCAACGCAGCCCCGGCAAATGGTTAGCGCAAACAAGGGGTGAAAGAGTCATGGGAAAACCACACATGCTGCGCAGAGAAGATCGATCCATCCTGCGCAGGCTGGGTATCTGGATTGAATGCATGATGCTGGTTGCGGGTTCCATCCTTTTGGGGATTCTGCTGCTTGCCTGAGCCATGGACTCTATTGCCCATCCACAATTCCCCCCTCACTTAATCGCGCGGGGTCGAGTAATTTTTCCAGCTCTCCGCGGGAAAGATCGGTCATTTCCTCGGCCACATCCAGCACCGGGCGCCCCGCTTTATAAGCCGCCTTGGCAATCTCCGCGGCCCTGGCATAGCCGATGACCGGGTTCAACGCCGTCACCAGAATCGGATTGCGCGCGAGCGCCTGCTGCATACGCGCCTCTTTGACGGTAAACCCGGCTATTGCATTGTCCGCCAGCATACGCGAGGCGTTTGCGGATAACTGGATACTTTCGAGCAGACTAAATGCAATCACCGGCAACATCACATTCAACTGAAAATTACCGCTTTGCCCGGCCACGGTAATCGTGGTGTCATTTCCCATCACCTTGGCCGCCACCATTGCCACGGATTCGGCAATGACAGGATTGACCTTGCCCGGCATGATACTGCTGCCGGGCTGAAGCGCTGGTAACGCAATTTCGCCCAGCCCTGCCAGCGGACCGCTATTCATCCAGCGCAAATCGTTGGCAATTTTCATCAGAGCCACCGCCAGAGTTTTTAACTGCCCCGACACTTCGACCGCAGTGTCCTGGCTGGAGATTGCGGCAAAGATATTGTCCGCGGGACGCGGTGAGATGCCACAGGCGGTACCGAGCTTGTACGCAAATAGTTCAGAAAACTCATTGTGCGCATTCAGGCCGCTACCTACTGCAGTGCCACCCTGTGCCAGCTGTTCCAGACGCGGAAGTACATCCTCCAGCCGCGCCCTGCACAATTTGAACTGCGCACTCCAGGCCGATATTTCCTGCCCCAGGGTTATCGGTACCGCGTCCATCAGGTGTGTGCGCCCGGTTTTGACCACCGACGTCAACTCATTGGATTTGCGATCCAGCGTGTCGCACAGGTGTACCAGTGCGGGCAACAACTGGTTTTGTATGGCGAGCAATGCGGAGAGATGAATTGCCGAAGGAATCACATCGTTACTGCTCTGGCACATATTGACGTGATCATTGGCACCGATGGTGAGGCCGCTGTTTTCCGAGGCGATATGGGCAAGCACCTCGTTCACATTCATATTGGTGCTGGTGCCGGAACCGGTCTGGAACACATCGACGGGAAACTGGCGGGCGTAGTCTGCGTCGGTCAGCTGGTCGCAGGCAGCAACAATCGCCACCGCCTTGTCTTCATCGAGAATTCCCAGGCACTGGTTAGCCTGGGCCGCAGCGCGCTTTATCGCCACTACGGCGCGAACAAATGCAATCGGCAAACGGTAGTCACTGACCGGGAAATTTTCCACAGCGCGCTGGGTCTGCGCACCATAAAGGGCATCTTGCGGGACGTTGATTTCGCCCAGACTGTCTTTCTCTATTCGAAAAGCGTCGGCGCTTGAAGACGTTTCTTGAGGGGAAGGCTTGCGCACGGAGAAGGCCTCCTGGAAAGCTCAGATCACACAATTGAAAAGATAAGCACCGCCAAAGCGCATGCCAGACAAAAGATGCCGAATATCGATACAGGGTAATGTGCGGGGTCGGGATTTGGCAATCGATGTGAAAGGGGCCCAAAGAAACTAAACGCTCACGCGCCCTTCCTGCGTCCACTCACAGCGCACCTGCATATCACCACTGCCGGGCTCGTGATACAGGCCTGCAGCCTCCCAGTTAAAGGAATGGGTGCCGGAGAGCTCGGTTTCCAGATGTACCGTGGCGGAAACCCAGTACATGCTGCGCAAAAGCTCTTCAAACTTCTGGATCCAGTGATTCCACTCATACTCGACGGCGCGATAGGAAGCACCAAAATGGATGACGTCGGTCTGATACTGGGATTGCTTGACCTTAATGGTGGGAATGGAAAACATATCGCGGCAAAGAAACGGCCACTCGTCCGCACTGGGCAGCGCCAGCACAGCTTCGCGGTTGACCCGGCGGCGATCACTGCCGCCTGCCAGGCTGTTGCTGTCTTTGATACAGCCGTAAACGATAGATTCCTGATCGCCCTGAATCACGCTGCGCTAACCCCTACGCTTCTCCCGCAGCACGAATGTGTTGTCAGCGGGCCAATTCAATTATTGCTCCGCCAACTGTAACGGCGCGACCGAGATAATTCTACTGCCAGATGCCAGCAAATTTTCGACCCGATCGCATTTCAGGCAGATCGATTAAATTTCGATGCCCTGCCCCCGTAACATTGCCATCAGCCCCTCTTCGTCCAGCACCGGTAGATCGAGATCTCGCGCCTTGTTCAGCTTTGAGCCCGCTCCGGGGCCAGCGACAACCGTATGGGTATTCGCAGACACGCTGCCGGCGACTTTTGCACCCAACCGGTGCAGATAGTCCTTGGCCTCACTGCGCGACAGGGTTTCCAGCTTTCCGGTCAGCACCCAGGTCTGCCCTGCGAGCGGCTGGCTACCCGTTTCCTGGACTTCCGCCTCCCAATGCACACCTGCCTGCTGAAGAGCGGCAATTTCTTCCAGGTTGTGCACTTGCTCGAAAAACTCGGCCACATAGTGGGCAACGATCGGGCCAACATCCTCAACCTGCTGCAGGGCCTCACTATCCGCTTGCATTAACGCATCCAGGTCACCAAAGTGTCGCGCCAGGTTGCGCGCGGTCGCCTCGCCCACTTCACGAATACCGAGCGCATAGAGAAATTTCGGCAGAGTGGTGCCTTTGCTGCGCTCAAGGGCATCCAACAGATTTTGCGCGGACTTTTCCCCCATTCTCTCGAGCGCCACCAGCGGCTCGAGTGACAGGTGGTAAAGGCCGGAGACAGACTTCAACAGCCCCTCATCCACCATCTGTTCCACCAGCTTGTCGCCGAGACCGTCAATATCCATGGCCTTGCGCGATGCAAAGTGCTTGATCGCCTGCTTGCGCTGGGCGCTACAGATCAGGCCACCACTACAGCGGGCAACGGCCTCACCGGGTGTGGCCTCCACCGGCGAATCACACACCGGGCAGTGGGCCGGGAATTCGATGTCGCGGGCGTCGTCCGGACGGCGACTTTCCACCACGGAGACCACCTGGGGGATTACATCGCCGGCGCGGCGAATAATTACGGTATCCCCGACTTTTACGCCCAACCGTTCGATTTCATCGCGGTTGTGCAGGGTGGCATTGGATACCGTAACGCCGCCGACAAACACCGGCTGCAGGCGCGCCACTGGGGTAACCGCACCGGTGCGCCCTACCTGGAACTCCACATCCAGCAACTGGGTCATTTCTTCCTGTGCAGGGAACTTATAGGCCGTGGCCCAGCGCGGCGCACGAGCGACAAAACCCAGGCGCTTCTGCAGCGGAATACTGTTGACCTTGAATACAATACCGTCGATGTCGTAAGGCAATTGCGCACGCTTTTCGCCGAGCTTACGGTGATATTCGATACATTCCTGGATATTTTCCGCCACCGCCATTTCACTGTTGATCCGGAATCCCCAACGGTTCAACTGCCTGAGAATTTCCGAATGCGTTTCGGGAAGTTCACCGCCTTCCACTACGCCAACGCTATAGGTGCAGAGTTCCAGAGGGCGCTGGGCGGTAACACGCGAGTCCAGCTGGCGCAGACTGCCCGCGGCGGCGTTGCGTGGATTTACAAACAGCTTGTCGCCGGCTGCGCGGGCTTTTTCATTCATGGCGTCAAAGCCCGCCTTGGGCATATAGATTTCGCCGCGCACTTCGAGAACTTCCGGCACATCGTCGGCCAGCAGTTTCAAAGGCACGGAGTAGATCGTCCGCACATTCTGCGTGATATCTTCCCCAACAGTGCCATCACCGCGGGTTGCGGCGCGCTCCAGCAGCCCATTGCGGTACAGCAGGCTCACGGCAATCCCATCCAGTTTTGGTTCGCAGGCGTACTCCACCGGCGCACTGTTATTCAGACGCTCACGGATACGGCGATCGAAATCTTCCATTTCCTCATCGCTGAACGCATTGTCCAGGGACAGCATGGGCATTTCGTGGCGAATCTGGGTAAAGGCCGCCAAGGGCTCCGCGCCCACACGCTGGGTGGGGGAATCACTGGAGATCAACTGCGGATATTGTTCTTCCAGCCCCTGCAACTCGCGCAGACAGCGGTCGTATTCCGCATCCGGCAGTTCCGGGGCATCCAGTACGTAGTACTGGTAATTGGCGCGATTGAGGATTTCGTGCAGCTCCATTGCACGGGACTGAGATTCCGGGGGGAGTTTTTTTGTCATTGTTTTTCCGCAAAAATGGGGAATTCTTGCTGGTCAGGCCTGCGCGCGGGCCAGGGCTTTGCGGCGCTGGAATTCCATCACCCGCTGACGGTAGTGCTCGGCGGTCTGCGCGGTGAATACACTGCGGTTTTCGTCCTTCAGCTCGCCGCCCAGCTGCTCGGCAATATTGCGCGCGGTAGACAGCAGCGTATCGAAGGCTTTCAGCGCTTCCACTTCTGCAGGGAGCGCGAGGAACAGGCTCACGCCGGGGGTGGTGAAGTCTTCCATCTCGGACATATCAAAGGTGCCCGGCACCACGATATTGGCCAGGCTGAACAGGGCCGGGCCCTCCCCCGCTTCGCCGCAGTGGAAATGGAAAATATTCATCTCGCCGAAACGCAGTCCGCTGGAAAGCAGTACGCGCAGCAGGTCGTTACCCTCAAAGCAATCGCCGGCAGGCGCCATGATGTTCAGGATCAACACTTCCTGTACGTCGCGCTCTTTTGGCGTGCTCTGCCCGCGCTTGCCGGTTTTTTTCCGGCCCGCACTTTCTGTATCAGCCGCCGTATCCCGGGCCGGTGCCTTTTTCTGGTCCGGACCTTTTTTAAGATCGGGAAAGCGGAGTTCCGGCAGCTTGAGATCCGCCGGGGACCAACCGGGCTTTTTCACCGGTTCCTGATGTTCTTCCGCCGGCGCCTCTTCCGGTACCGATTGCAACGACTCCAGACTGATCGATTCATCCAGAGAGGGTTCGCGGCGGTCAGTTGCCGGCTCGTCGTGTTCAGAAGACAGGCCGGCCATGGGGTCCAGTTCGCCCTGATACTGCAGCTTGTCTTCGGATACCGGTTCGGTCGTGTCCGGACCTGCGGCCGGTGCGATATCCGGTTCCACAGAGTCCATCAGCATCGGCACCTGCTCTTCCAGGTTCAGGGAAGCCTGCTCCGGCACCTTGGCGGCGCGCGTGGTGGAGTGCTCTGCGGGCATTTCTGGCAGTTCGTCGTTGCCCTCTGTAGCTCGCTCGGGCTTGCTGCCTGCCAATGGTTTGCGCGAGGACTGGAAGTTCTGCTGTACCTGGCGATTGACCTGGCTGGCGTCTTCCGGTTTGCGACGCTGCACCACGCGCACGGTGCCGGGCAGCTCCGCAGAAATCTGCCGACGCTTTTCCGCCTCTTCCGGATCGATGTATTCAAGCTCGGACTCGGTAATGGGGCTGCTTTTTTTGGCCCGCGCTTCCTTCGGCTCCGCGGCTTCTTTCACGGCGCGCGGCGTCGACAGTATATCTTCGTTGTAGTCGTCCACTTCCTGGCGCAAGGTGCGAGACAGCTTGCGGGAGACTTTTACCGAGTCTCGGTGCTTGAGGTAGGCGCGCCGGGCACCATCGAGCACCACGCCCAGTAGCACCAGCGCCAGCAAATTGATCAGCCAGTTGTCCATGATTACATCCCTCTCCCTGTGCCCATCATGCAGATGCCAGTTCCGCGGCCTCTTCCACATCCACGGATACCAGACGGGATACGCCCGGCTCGTGCATGGTAACCCCCAACAATTGATCGGCCATCTCCATGGCAATCTTGTTATGGGTAATGTAGATGAACTGAACGTGTTCCGACATTTCTTTTACCATCCGTGCATAACGTCCCACGTTGGCATCGTCCAGCGGTGCGTCCACCTCATCCAGCATACAGAAGGGCGCCGGGTTGAGGCGGAAGATGGAAAATACCAGGGCGATTGCGGTCAGCGCCTTCTCACCACCGGACAACAGGTGGATCGTACTGTTCCGCTTGCCCGGTGGGCGCGCCATGATCGCGATACCGGTATCCAGCAGGTCGTCACCGGTTAGCTCCAGATACGCGTGACCACCGCCAAATACTTTCGGGAACAGCTCCTGAAGACCGCCGTTAACCTGATCGAAGGTCTCCTTGAAGCGGGTACGGGTTTCCTTGTCGATGCGGCGGATGGCATTTTCCAGGGTCTCCAGGGCGTCGGTCAGATCGCCGTACTGGGTATCCAGGTAGTTTTTGCGCTCGGATTCCTGCTTGTACTCATCGATAGCCGCGAGGTTAATCGGGCCAAGACGGGAGATTCGCGCAGCCACCAGCTCGATATCCTGTTGCACTGCTTCGATAGTCAGTTCTTCCGGGAGTTCCTCAAGCAGGCCTTTCAGTTCGTGGCCAGCCTCAGCCAGCTGCTCTACCAGGCCGCTGCGCTGGGTTTCGAGGGTCTGCGCAGCCAGGCGCTGCTGCTCCAGCTGAGCGCGTACGCCTTGCAAAGCAGATTCCACCTTGTGGCGCTCCTGCTCGTGGTTGCGAAGCGTAGACTCCACCTCTTCCATTTTTTTGCGCGCATCCGAAAGCTCGGTTTCCACTTCGATGCGCTGCCCCAGTTTTTCTTCCAGTTCCGCCTGGAAATCCTGGGATGGATCCTGGGCGTCCTCCATCTGACGCAGCAGCTGCTCGCGGCGCTCCTGCAAACGCTCCACCTGCTCGCGCAACACCTGCAGCGTGCGCTCGAGGGAAACTTTCTGGGTGCGTACGGACTGCTCGCGCATGGCCAGTTCGTGGGCGCGGTCTTTATCTTCACGGGCGCGCTGGCGCGCGGCATCCAGCGCTTCACGCAGCTCCTCGCGGCGCGCCAGAAGGGATTCGCGGCGATCGGTATCGTCGCTCATGGCCTCCAGGGCCTCCTGCAATACGATGCGCGCTTCGGAAATGGATTCGGATTCCATCTCCTTCTGTTCTTTCACTTCGGCAATTTCTGCCTCGATACGGCGGCGGCGTTCATCCATCTGCTCCTGGCGCGCGCGCTGGGCAGACAGCTGACTGCGCAGGTCGCCGGTACGGCGGTTCAGCTGCTCGGCGTTATTGCGGGCCTGCTCGATACCGGATTCCAGTTCGCCGGCGCGACTGCGCAACTGCTCGCGCTGCTCGGACAGCTCTTCGATACGTGCTTCGCAGGTTTCCAGCTCCGCTTCCAGGTTCTCGAGGTCCTGCTTGCGCGCCAGTACCCCGGATTCCGCATCGCCACCGCGGCTGACTTTCAGCCAGTTAGGTCCGACCCAGAGGCCGTCGCGGGTAACGATGGATTCATTCGCTTTCAGCTGATCGCGCTGGGCCAGCGCGGCGTTCAGGTCTTCCGCGGTATAGATACCGTCTACCAGGCCACTCAGGGACGCGGGGCCCTCCACGACATCGGAGAGTTTCGGCAGGCTGCCAGCGGCTGCCGCCGGTGCACTGCGGCCATCGACAAATACAGCCTGGCCGCCGTCGAAGCTGGTGAGACTTTCCTGCAGGGATTCGATCTGATCGACACACACCGCCTGTAGTTGGGCACCAAGCACGGTTTCCACGGCGGTTTCCCAACCGGCGCGTGCACTGATCTGCTCCGCCAGACGCGGGCGGTCCTGCAGATTTTGCTGCTCCAGCCAGCTGGCGACGTTCTTTCCCTGGCCCATGGCGGCCTGCTGCAGCGCTTCCAGCGAGGCCTGGCGGCCGCGGCTGGTCTGCAATTGCAGGCGTTCTTTATCCAGTTCAGCGCCCAGCTCGGACTCCTGACGGCGCAGATCCGAAAGCTGTTCTACCTGTTCGGAAATGGATTCGCGCAGCTCGGCCAGCTGCATTTCCAGCTCGGCCAGCTCCTCGTTCTGTTGCTCCAGCTCCAAGTCATCGCCGGAGCCAGACAGGGATTCACGCTCGGTCTGCAGCTTGCTGATGCGATCCTGCAGGCGCTGGGCAGATGTTTCCAGGTGCTGGATGCGGGACTGCTGTACTTCCGCACGCTGACGAGAGCCAGAGGCACCCTGGTTGAATTGATCCCACTCGTTCTGCCAATCGCGCATCTGGTCTTCGGCGGTCAGCAGGGCCTGGGCGGATTCTTCTTCCGCCGCCTGCACCATTTCCAGATCCGGAATAATGATTTCCAGTTCGGCATCAAACTCGACCGCCTTTTCCTGGTCCGCAGCCAACAGCGACTGGGATTCATTGAATTCCTGTTCGGTGCGGGAAAAATCGGTCTGCAATTGGGTGTTGCGCTCGCGAGCGTGGGAAATGCTCTGCTCCAGGCGCGCAATATCCGCACCCACGGAATAGAAACGGCCCTGTACCTCGTTAAACGCATCGGACAGGTCGTGATAAGCCACGCGCTGCTCTTCGATACCGGTGTCGAAGCTCACCTGGCGGGTCACCAGCTCCTCTACGGTGAGTTCCAGCTCGCCGATCTGCTGCTGCTTGCCGTGGGCCTGGTCGTCCAGGTCCTTGTACTTCAGGGCCTGCAGGTGTGCTTTGTGGGTGCGCTCTTCTTCTTTGAAGCGGCTGTATTTTTCCGCGGCCGCAGACTGGCGCTCGAGACGGGACAGCTGGCGATCCAGCTCGTCGCGGATATCGGTGAGGCGCTCCAGGTTTTCCTTGGTGCGACGCATGCGGTTTTCGGTATCGCGACGGCGCTCCTTGTACTTGGAGATACCGGCGGCTTCCTCGATAAATACCCGCAGCTCTTCCGGCTTGGCCTCGATCAATTTCGAGATCATGCCCTGCTCGATGATCGCATAACTGCGCGGACCGAGACCGGTACCCAGGAACAGGTCAGTTACGTCGCGGCGGCGGCATTTCTCGCCGTTCAGGTAATAGATGTTCTGCGCGTCGCGGGTCACCTTGCGCTTGATGGAGATCTCGCTGAAGGCGGCGTATTCGCCGGTGAGCTTGCCGGAGGAATTGTCGAACACCAGCTCAATGGAGGCCTGGCCCACGGGCTTACGGCCGCTGGAGCCATTGAAGATCACGTCGGTCATGGAGTCGCCGCGCAGGTTCTTCGCGGAGGATTCCCCCATCACCCAGCGCACGGCGTCAATGGTGTTGGACTTGCCACAGCCGTTGGGGCCGACCACGGCGCTGAGGTTGGACGGGAAGTAAACGGTGGTCGGGTCGACGAACGACTTGAATCCGGCCAGCTTGATGCACTTCAAACGCATGGTCTTAAAACTCGGTAATACCCGGCGCCCGTGCGGTTGTTACTCCGCCGCCGAACGCTCTTCGTTGTACTTTCTGGAGGATTTGCCAGGGGACCTGACTGGCCAGTGCCCGCAAATCGTCGTTTTGTCTTTGCAAACCGCCGATTGTACATGGCTGCGAGCCGGGTTTCAGCGCTATTTTCGCTGCGCCCCGACAGTGGCGGCCCGCCTGAAGCGAAGCCGCGGAAACGCTTTTCCGGGGCACCCCGAAGGAAATGAACTGGCGAACCAGGCAGGCCCGCCAGAGACTCTACAGTCAGATCTGCTGATCGATCAGGATGGATACCGGCTTGGACCAGTCCGCGCGCGGAAGAGACTTCACCTCGCCCTGCCAGTCACCGGGGGCCGGGCGGGCATTGCCGCCGATGGCCAGACGGGCCACGAGTTGCACCTGGTCAACGGTTTTCAGGCTGCGCCCCGGCATCATCGCGCGAGACTCATCCAGCACCACCTGCACGGGCAAATCCGCCGCGGTAAGACGCACAATCGCCAGTGGCATCGGGCTCTCCGCGGTACGCGCGTAGATAAATACCGGCGTGTCCGGTGCGTACTTTACGGATTCGGCCAGCGAGACGCTCACCGCAATACTGTTTTCACCCAGGGCTTTGGATACGGCCTCAGCCTGCTCACCCGCCGCCTCGGCCGCACCACCAGTACCGTTCTCTGCCAGCGCCGCTTCCGCCCGCTGTACACCCGCCGCCAGAGCCTGCGCGGCACCGGAGCCCGGTGCCATTTGCGCCAGCGCCTGCTGCCAATAGGATTTGGCACCAGCAAAGTTCTTCTGCTCAAACGCCGCGATCCCCGCCAACCCGAGGGCCGTCGTGTTGTTTGGCTGCGCAGACAGAACCTGATCCACTTCGCGCAACACCTCAGCACTCATTTGTGAGCCATTGGCGAAAAACAGCGCCTGGGCAAGTTCGGCACGAATATTGGCCGCCTGCGGCTCGTGGGCGACGATATACCGGTATTGCGCCACCGCCCCCTGAACATCGTTACTTACCAGCAGACGCTGCGCCAGCACGTAGCGGCTGTTGAGGTCGTCCGGATGGGTGACCGCCCTCTCGCGTAATTGCTGGGTAATACGGGCCTCCGCCACCAGATCCGTTTCACCGGACTGGCTGGCCGCCAACTCCCGATACAGGGCCACATCACTGTGAGCCCCCCAGTAGAAATACAGACCAACCGCGGCCATCGGCACCGCCAATGCCAGCCCGACCAGCATGCTGCGGCCACCGGAATGGCTTTGCGACAGCCGATAGCTCCCCGCGCGCTCTTCCGCCAGCAGCTTGCGCCCCAGCTCCGTCTTCAGTGACGCATATTGCGACGCATCAATCGCGCCGCTGGCATGTGAGCTTTCAAGCTCGGCCAGGTGCTCCCGGTAGAGTTCCGCCTGGGAACCCTGGTCCTCGGCAACCGCTGCAGACTTCTTGCGCAATAGCGGCCAGGCAACAACCGCCGCCAGCGGCAGCAGTAACAGTGCCAACATTAACCAAAGATCAATCATCGTTTCTGCTTCCGCCCTTTAGCTTGCCTGCCGGCTCATTTGCACCGGTGTCAGCGCGATTAAGCAATTGCGCCAGGCGCTGAGATTCCTCGGCGCTTAGTTCCTGATCATCGTCACCCTGACGACCGCCACGCCCACTGCGAGAGCGCGCCACAATCACGATAAGGGACAGCAGCCCGAGCGCGGCAAATACACCCGGCGCCACCCACAGCAGCATGGTGTTGCGCTGCAGCGGCGGGCGGTACAAAACGAAATCGCCGTAACGGGCCACCATAAAGTCGTTGATTTCCTGGTCGCTGAACCCCTCCTCCAGCAACCGGCGAATCTCCCGCCGCAGATCTGTGGCCACCATGGAGTCGGATCCGGCCAGATTCTGGTTCTGGCACTTGGGGCAACGCATTTCTTCGATTAAAACCTGATAGCGAGCCTGCAGTTCCGGCGTGGACAACGGCTCCACCTCAACCGATGCATAGCTGGTCGACAGGGGTGCGACCATAGCGATCAGCAGAGTCAGGGTGGCAGCGACAGGGGCTGCGAAGGTTTTTTTCTGCACTGGCGTTCTCCGGCGGAAATTCTGCCGATTATATCAGCGCCGGCGCCCGCAAACACGCCCGATGCGAGACGGCGCCACATCACGCACACCAAACCAAAATTTCCGGCCACCCGCTTAACTCATTGAATTGAAAAAAATTTTTCAAAAACCGTTGACGCCAAAAAAAATATCATTACTATACGCAGCTCCTGACGCGGGGTGGTTAGCTCAGTTGGTAGAGCGGCGCCCTTACAAGGCGTAGGTCACAGGTTCGACCCCTGTACCACCCACCACTTTCCTTTACATCTGCACGGCAGATTGCTCAAAGGAATGTCAGGAATGCGGACCGGTAGTTCAGTTGGTTAGAATGCCGGCCTGTCACGCCGGAGGTCGCGGGTTCGAGTCCCGTCCGGTCCGCCACTTACTTCACGTAAGTCTTTGAATTTCAAAGAGTTTTGTGACAAGACCGAAAAAACTGGTACAGAAAATGGTACAGGTTTTTTCTGGTACAAAAGCCCGCTTTAAGCGGGTTTTTTTGTGCCTAAAAAAAGAAAGGGATGCCGAATATGGGAAATTGCCCCGTTTGCCGCTGCCCATCCGACATATATAAGGAAACGCACTTCGATTTGGTGACGTGCCCCGAGTGCGGCAAGTATGAAATTGATTCCCCCGTTTCAAACTTCCTAATGGTGAGGAACCCAGACGTGAATGTGCCCCGTTTTCGCGAATGGGTGAAAACTGAGAGCCAGACGTCAGAGCGGGTTATCGTCCAAATGTCGAACTACAAACTGGTGCTGGGTATCTAGCTGCCGATTGGGTGCGTTGGCGGGGCAATTCCTGGCTCGCTCTTGTGGACACCTTTTAGCCACTGCATAGCCACCGCGCAGTATGGCCCCACTATTACACCTTTATAGTGGCTGTACTTTCTTTTCCGCTTGGGGTCTTCCGGGTCCGGTTCCCAGTGCCGCTGAATGGGCTGAAAGATTGGCCCCTCTGAAGGCTTCTGGGCACGACCAATGCCACTGTATGCAGCCCGCTCTGGCGTCCAGCCTTCCAACCCGGTCGGGTAGTCGCTCACAATGCCACCTCGCGCAAATCACCATCGCCGGTGATCCGTTCAAAGACGCCTGTTGAAAGTAGAGAAATACGGGTGCCCCTCACATAGTCAGCCATACCCCAGAACCATGCACCCTGCGGTACGACTTGCCCTGTGGCGTTGTATAGGCCGGTGGTGGGGTCTTGTTGGCCTACCGGAATGTCAGCGCTGGCCTGAATGAAACGGCATTGGATGCCTTGCACCAAAACGTAGTCTTCTGGGGCGCTCTGGCCTATACCGATATGCTGGCCCATCTGGTTGTCGGGATAGACCTGACGCCACCAGCCCGAAGTGACGGACTGCGCAAGGTTGTAGTTGCCCGTAAAAACGCCATCTGCATTGCTGTTACTGCCGCCGGGGTTCAGGCCGCCACTTAAGTCTGCCAAGGTGGGGTTGGCCAATTCTGACATTCTGGGGGTTAGTCTCGGTTCTGCCGGTAGGTTTGACGGTCTATTCTTTGCCATTAGTTCAGCCTCACTGGTTGGCCATTGCGGTCTATGCGCTCAATGCCTGCCTGTAGCTGCTGCATGATCTGTTCACGCAATATGGCGGCTTCCGCTGGCGGTTGGCTATCGAAGAAAATGGTCTGAAGAAACATTGAGGGCAGACAGAGGGCCACCTGTTCCAGCGTCAGGGGAAGTCCGGCTTCTTCATATTCTTCGAAGCCTTCCGCAATCCCGCCCATCATGGCCCGCACGGTTTCTGAATCAATTTTCACGGCGCAGCCCTCAACGCTTCCGCTATCATGGATTGCTGACGCATTGCGGGGTCTTGGTTGAATGCTTGGTTGTACATTGCGGCGCCAGCTGGGGCGGACATTACCGCGCCAAACTCTGGTAGCCGGGTGATTACCCACTCTTTGTTTTTATCGGACAGGGCAGATTTTTTTATGCTCTGATTCAGGGCATTTAAATCAATATCCCCGATACGCTGCATAGTAAGGCGCGCCAGTTCCTCTTTGGCTTCATCATTTAAGCCAGTGCCCAAAATCCGCTTTATAAGCCCCACGGCCATTCCTGTTGCCCCACCTTCTGCGCCGGGTATATCCATGCCTTGCTGTCGTTTAAATTCTTGCTGGCGGGCCGCTGTGCGGGAATTGCCGAGTATTGCCGTTGTTCGGTAAATATCGGCTTCCACTTCTACCTGTTTCAAAAAGTCATTGAACGCTTCTTCACTGGGGAATGCCCGCCTTATCCGTTCCCGTAGCAGACTGGAATTTATGCGTTTTGTGGCGTCACCGGATTCTGCGGCCTGCATGAATTTGTCCCGAATGGCTTTACCCGCACCTATGCGAAACATTTCTTTTTCAGATTCGCTCATGCCTTTAAGCATATCGTCCATATAATCGGCATCTTCCAGCAGTATGCGGCGGCCCATTTGGGCGGAATCTATCAAATTGGATTGATTGGCGAATACGTCCCGTGCCTGTTTGTACATTGGGACTTGGCTGTCCAGCTCATTGACCATATCGGCTTTTAATCGCATCAGGTCACGGGCTTTGCTGCGTTCGCCGGAATTTATGGCGCGGCCTATTTGGTCATCTAAATCCTGTTTCGCCAAATCGAACAGGCGCAAGTGGGATATTTGATCCCCTGCAATTCTCTGGTTTGCCGCAATCGTCTGGGCGCCTGCCAGTGCTTGTTTAATGGCGGGCGCGCGCATTAGTGAATCTAGCTTCTGAGTGCGCCTCAAAGGCTGCCGGAAAGCTTCCTGATACATTGGGCCAGCAATGTTCCCGCGTTGCTGCTGTAGCGCCTTAACGGTCTGTTGTAGCGATGTGCCTTCCGGTACGCCTAACCCTTCCATCAGATTGTTAATCAGGCGCGGCTGTTGGCCTGATTGCCGCCTTTTGAATAGGGCTTCCGCCTGATTGGTTATGCCCGGATTATCGCCCTGCTGAATCACGCCCTCTAAAGCGTTGCGGGCTGAGGTGGACGTATCCGCAAGAATGGCATTTGGCCCCATATTTCTTAGGGCACTGGCAAGGGCGCTTGGCGTTACGCCTTCCTGCGCCAATCCTTGGGATAGATAGCGTTCGGCGTTTTGTCTTGGGGTGGTTAAAAATTTTCTACCCAAATAATCCGCCGTTGGTGAAAGGGCTTCCCCGGCTAAACGGGTAACGGCTGCGCCAATTGGGGCTGCAATTGCGCCCACGGCTGCGCCTTCTATTGCCCCGCCTGTGCGTTCGCCTTCCCGTGCCGTTCCGGCGCCATATAAACCGCCTTCTGCCGCACCTACACCGGCCCCACGTCCCAACCTTCCCGCAACACTTCTTCCGGCTGTAGTGGCCCCACTGCGGGCCAAACCTGCCCCGCCTGTGAGTATTCCACCGGCTAACTCTGCACCAATGGAAAGGCCGGGGTTTTCTTCTGTGAACTGGCGCTGCTCTTTATCCAATTCGGATTGCGCTTCCCGGTATGCCTTAATGGGATCGTCGCCCATTGCGCCCGCTACAGCAGATTTCAAGCCGCCAGCCAGTTCGTCAGAAAAACCAAACGTTAAACCCTGTAAGCCACTGCGTGCCGCACCCAATAGCGGGTTAGTGGTGGGGTTTAAATCTTGGTCAACCGCTTTCAGCTGTTGTGATCGCCGCGTCTCAAAATCTGGATGCGCGTACATTTGGCGCTGAAAAAATTCCGCGTCTTCCGTTTCGCCTGCATCGAGCGCGGCTTTCAGTAGACTTTCAATCCGTTGTAAGTCTGCCATTGTCACATTCCGTATTTAGCGGCTCTTGCTTCAAATTCGTCTGAACGATCCACCACGCCGCGGGTCACACCTGAATTTCCCTGCGGGCCTGATGAAATACCCAGCTTTGCTTCCACAAGATTATTCAAGCTATGAATTTTAAATCTGGCGGCTTCTGGGCTGTCCTTTCTGGTTGGGATCATGTTTAACAGCAGTTCCTGATCCTTGTCCGTAAACGTACCTTCGCCGGACGTTCTGAACAGACTTTTTAAAACCGGGGCCATATTTGCGCGGGCGCCCTCAAACTTCTGGGAATCTTCGGTGGCGGCGGGCAACATTCCCCAGACTGGCCCCGTGTAAACGTCATCTAAAGTGCTTTTAAGCGCATCCATTGACGTGCGGTAGGCGTTGTATGTTTTCGCCATTTCGAGCTGGTCGTTTTCCTTGTCGAATTGACGCTTCTTGTCTGCGGCTTCTTCTTTCAACCCTGCTTCAAAACGCTTCAGCTCTTTCTGGTCTTCCAGTTTTTCTGCGGGCGACTGCTTGGTGTCTTTGTATCCGGGCGCTGTATAGAATTCCTTTTTGTTGGGGTCATACACGGTTCCATCCCCAACAGATATTACCTTGTCGGGTGTACGAGCTAGTTTGTACATTGCCTGCATGGCCCTAAGCTCTGCCGCTTTATCGCTGGCGGCTTCCTGTTCAGCCCTAAGCGCCGCGTCTTTTTCGTCGGCGTTGTAGTTGCTTAACAAAACATCGGCAGCTTTAAAGATGGATGGCGCAGAAGATGACAAGCCTTTGCCCCGGGGTCCGCCTAATTGCTTTCGGCCTCTTTCATTTTTAGCGCGCTGCTTTGCCAGCATTTCCGCCTTCTGCTCTGCACGAATACCTTCCCGAATTTTATTCAGGGTTAGTGTGGGGACTCGCAAGCCCCCCACCTCTTGATAATCTTCCATTTCATCACCTCATTAGTGACCCGAGTGTGAGCGCTGCCAAACCTGCCCAACCGACAGGGCCAAGGGCGCCGAGTCCAGCACTTAACCCGCCTTGCATTGCAGCAGCAGCGGCTGGTTTTGCGACGGAACCGAGTGCTGTTGTGCCGAGGCCCATAATGTCGGATTGCAATTGTGCTTCGCGTTCTGCTTCAGCAATGTCGTAGGCCTGTTGTAGTTTCGCCTGCCCGTAGGTAGCGTCCAGAATTTCTGGGGTTTTCGCGCGTTTCGCGAGTGCAAAATTCATAGCCATTTTTTCACCATCCATGCTCTTTTGCGGCCATTGCTACATGGGCGCGTATGTCGGGAACTTCTTCACCTTTGTGATTCTCAACGGTGGTATCAAAATAACTTTCGTGAATTGATGTTTCCTCGAAAGCATTCGGATCTTTTTCAATCATTGATTCGTAAATTTGTGCGCGGCGCTTATCGCTTTCGCTCGGTTCGTATTCAACCTCGTCGGGTAAGTCTTTGGTCTGCTTGGCCATACGCCGTTCAAGCTCGATAGCAACGTCACCACCTCTGCGCCAGCTTTTATAGTCGTCTTTCGAAATCCCGTATTCTTCGCCGTAACGCCGCAAGGTTTTGTCAAAGCGGTCGTAATCCTTTTGTGTTGCGGCCATTCGGTCGATTTCTTTCAGGTGTTCAAGTGCTTTTTCCCGGCGCCGCATCATCTGGGGCGTAGTGTTGTACGCTTTCGCGATTCGCTCTTCGTTCCAGTGGTGTTTATCTTTGTTGCGGCGAGTGATTTTTTCCCCTTTCGCATATTTCGATAGTTCGGCAGGGGTTAATCCATCGGACGGCCCCATATTTCGCGTCATTTCTTTGGTGCGGTCGATCAGCTTGTCAGCAATAGCCCGATATTCCTGGCTGTTGTGTGCATCTTTCATTTGAATGCTCAGGTCATGCTGACGCTGATCACTCTGGCGCATCATTTGTTCGATCTGGAATCGGTTGTAATTGGCGCGCGCAAAATTTTCGATGTCTCGAATATGGCTGATTATATTCGGGTCAATCGTTTGACCGCGACGTTGCGATTCTGCCGCTACTGCCATTAACGTTGCGTGCTGATTTACCAATACATTTTTGTATGCGATTAGATTGTTCATATCCGTCCTCTGTTCCATGCTTTGTGTTGGTCGCGCAAGTCGAATAGTTCATCGACTGTGCCGTTAATCGCATATCCGCTTCCATACGGAACTAACTGGCGCTGAATATTATTTGCTGCTTGCTGTGCGGCATTGGTAGGGCTGGAAAGTTTTGGGAATTGCCGGCATACAATACCAATGGCGTCCACTACGTCATCGTGTCGGCCCCCGGGAAATTTGGCCAGTTCATCGAAAACGGCGCCATTCCATAAGGCCTGCTTAAATACAATCGCCTCTTGAATTAAAAACGCGCGCAACGGGGCGTTGCGTGTTTCTTTATCTTTATTTCCGGTGGGTACGGCAATTAGGGGAAGGGATTTGTGCTGTTCCTTCCCTTGCTGCCAAACCAGCTGGCACCACATTTTTGACGGTGAATCGTTATCAAGGTATATCCCGGCAGGGGGGTACTTACTTGCCAATTTATATAGAGCCACCACTGATTCATCCGGGGAAACCTGTTCGCGATATACGTCCACCACATACAGTCCCTTGCGGGAATCCATTGCTACAACTGCAATGACGGTGTAATCGCCTTTCCCTACGGATAGCGCTATATCCACCCCAAAGTAATATTTTACATTGCGGGGAATGTCTCGGGCGATTTTGAAGTGCTCATGTTCTACCCATGCCCCTTCGTAATCCATTGGATTTTGTTGGTAGAGGGTTTGCCAAATCAACGGGTCGCGCTGGGCATCCCTGACCATCTTCTCGGTGAACCAATCCGGCCACAGTCGTTCACCCAGTTCCCGGCCTAACGGGTCGTGAGGGCTGTCGCATAACATTGGAAGGCGAATGTGCTTCCAGTTTTCCACCTCTTGGTCGTACAGCTCGTACAGGCGGCCTATGGGGTCTTGCTGCGCCCATCGGGTGCCGACTACCAGTTGCTTTCCGTTGGGCTTTAACCGGCTGCGCGCTTCGGACAACAGCCAATTCCAGAACTTGTCGAGCTGGGTCAGGCTTCCCGCCTGCTCGTGGCCGGTGATCAAGTCGTCAATAATCAACCAATCACACCGGAAACCCGTCACCGTACCGCCAGCACCTACACACCGAATTCCGCCACCTTGGGGGGTTCCCTGAAATTCCAGGCTCTTTGCATCGGATAGCAACTCTGTGCCGCTTATTCTTCGCCATTCTGGGGTCAACATCGCGGCACGCCTGCGCCGGGAAAAACTCTGTGCAAGAGATTCAGAATTACTCACGCATAAAATCTGACACGTTGGGTCGTTGGCCAGAAGCCAGCAGGGCAGGATTACAGAGCCGTAAACACTCTTCGCAGCACCGGGGGGCATGGCGACACTGGCACGGTCTTCGCGGCCAGCGTGCATTTTCTCGAACAGGTCGATCATCAGGCGGTGATGCTTTGCTGGTTTAACAGTGAAATCCGGCAATTCTGATTCACGCATCAAGTCCAAAAAGGCGTAAATGCTTTTTCGTGCTTGGCGCCTGATTAGTAGTTCCTGCGCGGCTTCCTGAACCACTCTGTTCATGTGGGAAATTCCAGCACTTCCGCCATCGGCTCATTTGCCGCGAGGTGGGTCAGGATGACAGCGGGTTTTACATTGCTAGGGTAAGCCTCAATGCGTGCAGTTGGCTTGGTGCCCGGTTCGGCATTCGTTGATGGGGGCAAAGGGACATGCCATTCAGTGGCGGGCTTATCCTTTCGGTTGTTTCCGGTTGAATCTGGCGTCAGCGGGGATGGGGATTTTGAAATTTTGTTGGGGGCTAAGCTCAAGTCTTCCCGGTTCGAATTCAAAGGGGGTGGGGGGGCGTCTTCATATTCGCCGCCATATCCCGATTCTTCTTCAGCGTCTTCTTCACTGCCCCCTGTGGCACGCAGTCTTCCTAGTATATTCCAGTCATTTTCTGCGCTGGCCATTCGAAGTGCAGTGGCCAATGGGTTTGGCGGCGCACAGTCGCGCAATGCCTGAGCCAATAGTCTTTGTTGGTTTACACAATCCATGTGCTTTTCCTTTTGTGTGTGTCAGATACTGTGCCATTTCCTATGGCGTCATTTATTTCTATTTATTCTTCAATAAGTTACGCGCCAACTAGCCGGACGGTATGTCCGCCTAACCTTCTTCAGCGTCGATTAGTTCCCCGTCGATAGCAGCTTCACCCTGTAGCAATGACAACAGGTCTTCGTCGGAAAGTTCTTTGGGGTTTATACCGGCCTCTACGGCTTCCTGAGCGCGTTTCTGTAGTTGGGTAATGGGTGAGCCTTCATTGCGGTTCAGAACGTCCCTCGCAACGCTGGCGTAATCCTTGTGGGTCGGATCGGAAAGGACTTTGCTGTAAGCGTCCACGGCTTTCTGAATCAATTCAGCCGTTGCTGCCTGCCTGAGCTGATAAACCGGGTTATTCCTACCGCCCTTCAGAATGCGGGGATCATTCTGTTTAAACGCGCCGGGATTGTACCCACCGGGCTTGGGGCCGGGGCGCTTCTTTCCCTCTGAAAGCAACTCTTCTTCACTTGACGCCAAATCACTCATAATCGGAATTCCTTTTCCGCATATGCAACAAGTTGCACATAGAGCGATGGTGCGCCTATTTCTTAGCCTTGTCTACAGGTTTCCATTTGGGGTCGATATGGGGTCTTAACCAGTGCTCAAATGCGTCGATACGACGTCTTATTTCAGTATTGAATTTACTTGTTTGAGGGCCGTCACCCATTCGAATGTCTTCTGGATCATAACCCTCGATATGTTGTTTCTGGTACTGCGGATCTTCGAGGTGGTGGATATGCTCAAAGAGCGCCTTCACCACAATCCCACGAAGGCGTTGAAGCTCGCAAAGTTTGAGAATATGTTCACCACCCCATTCGACCTGGGCTTCGATCACTTTTTCCAGTAGCGCCTTCAAGCTGTCATCGAGCCTGTCGATCCTGTTTTTGTACACTTGAAGTTCCACCCAGATTTTGTCGTCACCTTCGAGCTGCCCATGCCCGTTATACCAGATGCCTTCAGGGTGCTCATGCTTAAAGGATTCGCCGATCCTTGCCTGTATCAATACGTGGTGGAATCTATGCACTTCTGCCAGCACTTCTTTTGCTAACGTATATTCGGATTTTCCTTTTAGCTCTCTTCGCCAAGTAGTCAGGCCTTGTTGAGCGATGACTGCCATAAATATGGCGGTGCCAGCAACCATGAAGCCGCTTAGAGTGGTTCCAAACTCTGATAATGCTTTTAATAAATTAGTTACAGTGGTTAATTCTTGATACATGGTAGTGTCGTGGCAGTTTATTCAACGGATAAGATATACAGATTCGCTGAATAATTGAAGGGCATTAAAAAACCCGCTCTGAGACGGGTTATGTGGGGTTACAGCTGTGAGCAACTTCCGAGTTCGATTAGTGGGGTGTTGCCCTCATTGCCACCATATGCATGGCCTTGCGTGTACGTTCTCACAAATTTCAGATCTTTAGGATTAAATCGAAATTCCCCCTGTAATGGGGGGCAATACAAATACTGAATCCCTGTGCTTGAAACATACTTGCAGTAGAAGGTCGGCTCTTTGGCACCGAGCCTAGTGATAAGGTGAGTCTTGTCAGGCTCGACGAATGAGGGTATCTCTTTTGAATCTTTGAGAGGGCGTATCAGAAAACGGCTGTCATCTACACTGAAGTTCGTGATCTGCCAGTCAGTTCCAGTCCAATAAAAGCCAGTAGCTTGATCTGCAATACATAGCCATGAGGGCTGGTCTTCTGCGGTGACATTAGAAGCGAACAGGGCCAATGCGGCGATCGAGGCTAATTTTTTCATTATCGTTACTTTGCATGTTGGTACATTGAGATCAGGAAGTGAGCAGATTCACCAGCACAAAGAAGCCAAACAGGTAGGCAATGCCAATCCATCCGAAGAAGAAAACGCTTCCTGCCAGCAGCACAATAACGGCCAGCATCCCGAATAGGGTTTTGGCTATCTGGTATTCCAGTGTGAGCTGTAGTTCTTGAAAGCGCTTTTTGAGGGCCTGCATAGCGGTACTTCTGTGTGTTGAATATGTCGTTTTAATGTGACTATTGTCTCAAAAATCATCATTTTGGGGTAGCGGAATCCGTGACCATTACTGACTACCCGGTATAGCGTTTACACACTGATAGGTGGCGGCGTTGAGTCCTCACAGCGGGAAGGAATACCGCGCCCGCCTCACGGTTAGGGCAGACTCAACGCCGCCAGTTCGATTAGGCCTTATCGGTCACTGGTACTTGTGGCCGGTTCTGGATTCCTTTCGGGCTTTCTCTGAGTCGTTCCACAATCTCAGTGGGCAACCAATAACCCTGTGCCCGTTCCAATTGGCTGTACATTGGGGTGGCAAGGCGGCCAGCTTTCAGTGCTGCTCTGTATTCGCTATCGGTATAGCCATAGAGGCGTTTGAATTCGTCTTCCGTCACAAACAATTTCATTCCGTTCCCTCAATGGATCATTTGGCTTTCACAATGGCGGCATCCCTCGCCATCACAACGGGGGCAGATACCCACTTTGGCTCTGTGCAAAACTTTAGAATCTGGGTGTATGTCCTTTTCTCTTATCTTCTCAATGTCCTCTTTTCCTAGTTGGATTACCCCCCTAGTTGAATCTGGCTGTAGCCCAGGTTGTTTTGCGGGCTGTAGCGATTCCTTAACCGGTAAATTTTGGTTCTGATAACCGGTCGTTAACCGGTGCTTAACCGGTCGATAACCGGTCGTTAACCGGTAGACGTTTAAATCAGTGCCACGAATCACCTTAACCGGTGGAAGGCTTTCAACGACAAACAGAACGCCGACAAACTGCCCGCAACATTCCCAAAAATCCGTCCGGCTTCCATGCCGCGTGCTCAATCCAGCCTGCTTAAACAGCTTCCAAGCGGTGCCATTTCTTCCCGGGATGAATTGCTTTTGGTCTTTGTACGGTTCGCCTTTTTGGCCGTATTTAGAATTGCGCTCACGAACCACCGATACATTGAGATAGCAGGCATATATTTCGCCGGTTTCAATGTCCCTTAGCGTCATTATCAGCTTCGGGGCGGTCTTGGTTTCCCTGGCTTCATCCTCGCAATGTTCAATCGGGCAATAGCGATTAAACTCAACGGCTGTGCATTCAACTATCGGCATAGTCGCGCACCTTCTGAAATGGGCTACTTCGCATTGCCCAAATCGCCTCGACCTCAAATTCCTGCCGGGTTTTGGCGTTTGCCGTGACCTGAGCGCATTGGTGGGCGTGATCTTGCAACGTGCGCGCTTTAATCAGTGCGCCAATGTCCGCCCGGTAATGCCAGACGGCGGACTCTGGTTGCCACGGCATGAGCCCCTTAGCCATTAACAGCCGCTTCACTGCCGTTGCATATTCGCCGTGCTGGTGCGCGGTCAGGTCTTCACCATTAGATTCGACACCCATATAGAAGCGCACTTTCTGAGTTTCAAAGTGCAGCGCCTCAGAACAAATGACATTCAATTTTTGAATTTTCAGTGCTTCACTGAATGCGTGCCTTTCCGGTTCCGATACCTGATTGCTATAGCGCTGCTCTGGGGGATACAGGTCTTGAAACCCGATTCCCCAGTGTTCAAGCACTGCGGCGCTGTCGCAGTGGTGCCAGCACTTCAGAATTATTTTTTCGTCACGGTAAGTCACTGTGAGCTTATGGCCGCCGCACAGTGGACAGTTGGCGCGGATACTGTTTTCTTTGACGTGCCTTACATTTTCGAGGCGCGACAAAGCACCCTCAAACCAATCGGGAATAGCGTCCATCCTGAAAATCCTTTTTCAGAAAATGGCGCCGGGGTAGAAATTCAATAGCGTGAGGCTATAATTCAGCCCGTGTGTTGGATTATTCCGAAGCTATCGCCCCCCGGCGGTGGCTTTTTTTTGCCAGTTACTGGCGCTGTTGCAGATATTCCAGAAACTGGTCACTGCGGCGTCCACGTCTACGCTTTCCGAGTTTGATTGAGGGGGCTATTTCTTCGAGCGTTGGGTCGCGCTTTTCCCATAATTCAATGGTGCGCCGTGTTACACCGGCACTGGCGGCTTGCTCGTTCATACTGAGAATGTGCCATGCAGGCAGCGTTGAATCGTTTTTCATTTGAACATCCTTATTCATTTGAAAAATTGTTGATTTGCAGAATTCCACCCTGTGAAAGAGAAATTCTTTTACATTTGCATCTGTTTGCAAATGCCTAGTGTTTATAAGCCAAAATTATCGGCTGCGCCAACCGGAAATGGCGCTAAGCTATTGATTTCTAACGCCGCACACAGGGAAGAATGCAACGAAACACATTGGCGCCAGCGTTTAAATGATTGATTAAAAAAAGAAAACGCGCCGGGTGGCGCGCTCTTTAGATAGTGAAAAACTCTGTGAAACTCTGGTTAGATTTCCTGCCAGTTATTCCCCCCTGTCAGGTAATCCCCCCATTCTTCCAGTAATTCCAGCCGGTATTTCAGCATTTCAGAACGGTCATAGGCGGCTATGGTTTTGTCTCTGCTGGCGTGTGATAAAACCATTTCCGCAATAGCTGCATAGTGCGGGCCTTTGTAATCTGATACCCAAGTGCGGAATGTAGCGCGGAAGCCATGCCCCACAATTCGATCACCAGTCTCTTGGTCTACCCATCCTTTGGCGCATTCTTCCAATCGAGTTTTGTGCATCCGGTCGCACAGGTCAGTAATAGCGTTCTCGTTGATTTTGGCGGCGCGCTCACCGGGAAACATGAACTCTGTAGATTTATCCAATCCGGCCAGTACGTTCTGCATGTGGCTGCTAACTGGTACAAGGTGGTCATTCTCTGGCTTAAGCTTATCCAGCTTGCGCAGCTTCATATACATTGCAGGGACGCGCCAAACGGTTGCGCCATCCTTGAGCCAGTCCCATTGAGAAAACCGGACAGGGGACGTGCGAACGCCTGTCAGCATCAGGAAACGCAAGGGGGCACAGGCCGCATTATCATCAGTGATTGAAGCGAAAAATTCGGGCGCTTCCTTCCAGTGCAATGACGGCTGTTTTTTTGTGTCTTGGTAGCGGCTGCGTTTGGGCAACTTCCTGATTGCTGCTGTGACAGGGTTGGGGCCGGGTATGTGTCCAAAGGCTATGGCGTCCTCAAAGATTGCCCGAATTTTGAACATTACCCGTTCACCGGATTCTTTCTGCTTCATCCAAACCGGCTTCAACATTGCGGTGGTGGCGTCTGTTAATTCTTGGTGCGAATAGTCTGCCGGGGCAATGTGTCCCATTTTCGGCAGAATGTGGTCGCGCAGATGGCGGTTCCATTCCGCAATGTTTTCGTCACCCCAAACCGGGCTGTTGTTCTCTACGTGTTCCAGCCCTAATTGCCCTATGGTCACTTTTGCCGCTGACTCTTTTTTAGCCGCCTTGCCTGCTTCCTTGGGGTCAATCCCTTCAGCGGCCATTCGCTGAATATCCTGTGCGACGGTCAGCGCCTGCCGGGGGGTTCTGCCTTTCTTCCTGCCGAATATGTCAGCACTGCCAGCGGACTTGGTTACGGTCTTGCCTTCCCACGTATAGCGAACCTTCCAGCTTCCCCTGATTTCGTCCTCGGTTTCCCACTGGCCATTGATTGACAGAATCAGCCCCTCGGCTACCTGAATACTCTTCTTTCCCTCGCGGACTTTTCTCTCAATTTCGGCCTTGGTCAGCATACTTCCCCCAGAAAATGGCACAGCAAATGGTACAGGTTGAAAAATTTATAACCCTTCGCATCGGTTCGTGTAAGAGTCACTGTTTTGGGGAATATAGCGGCCTAAACCCTATAAAACAAGGCTTTGAGTGGCATTTAAAATGGTACATTTCGCAAGAATTCGCGAAGATATTTGTGTGTTAGAGGGACGTCCGGTCCGCCACATACAAAAAAGGCTCTCACGAAAGTGAGGGCCTTTTTTGTATGCGGTTGATCGGCGTACGAGAACCCTCGTTCGATCAAATTGCGCAGCAATTTAAGACGCCGCAGGCGCCCGCAGGGTGAGCGGCGCAGCCGCGAATCAGTCCCGGCCGCACCCTGCACCTCACTTTGCCTACTTTTCCCTGTCCATCACTTTTCGTTTCCGCGAACCGATATTACAGCGCATCCAGAAATTCCCGATGCTCGGTAGAAAATTCGAAATTATTAAACTTGTCCCAGTTGATCGACCAGGTCATCAACCCACCCAATCCAGTCCAGCCCGTACTGGTGTGCGGCGTGTAGGTCGTACATCCCTCCAACTTCACCAGGCAGTTGAGCGCGGCGTGCACCTCACTGACCGAAGTAAAACCACCACCGGCATTCACGTTCGCCGGCAAGCCGATCAAAACCTGATCCTGACGCAGTGGCGGAAAGAAGTACGCAGAATTACCACCAACGTTAAACCCGGTTAACACCATGTCCGCCATGGCAATATGAAAATCTGCCACGCCCATACTGTGGTACTGATCATCCAGCCCGATGATCGAACCAGAGTTGTAATGTTGCACCTGTAGCCAGTCCAGCCTATCGCGCATCGCGTGAATTACAGGAAGGTAGGCGCCGGCGCGACGGTCGCAACCGGAGCAGGAGCCTCCGTAAAAACTGTAGCCGAGTTGCACAAAGAACGTTTCAGGGGCCATGGTGAGCATGAAATCATCCCCGTAGTGGGATGTCAGGGCCTGCAGCGCTTCAATCAGGTAGACAATTACCGGCGTCGTTGGATTGCGGAAATCCACATCACCGGCATTCAACTCCAGTGAGTGACCTTCAAAGTCCACATCCAAACCATCGAATCCGTAACGGTCGATAATATCAATCATCGACGCAACAAAGTTGTCGCGAGCCACGGCACTTTCCAGGCGAACCTGACCATTGGCGCCGCCAATGCTGATGATGATTTTCTTCCCGGCCGCCTGCTTGGCCTGAATACCGGCAATAAAGTCCTGCTCGTTAAACAGCGGGTCCAATACAAAGCCAATTTCACCCGGGGCAGCGCCAGTAGGCTCCGCGAAGGAAACATTGATTGCGTCATACGCATCGGAAACATCCGCAATGGGAATAACCCCGGAACCATTATCGAAATTGTGCCAGTAACCGGAAATCAGGCGACTGCTATTGCCACCACTGGAACCACCGGACGAACTGCTGGACGAGCTGCTGGACGAGCTGGAAGTAGACCCACCAGAAGAGGAGCTGGAAGAAGTGCCGCAACTGGCCACCTGAGTCCACGCGTGCTCCCAGTATGTCCCCTCACCCGGTGCGTACGCCCAGGCAGATTCGGAAGAACACCAGCCGGCGATGTCGCAAACAAACTCGTTACCCAGGTTCTGCACCAGCTGCCCTGCCACATAACTCGTACCCGCCACATAGTGCACGGAACTACAGCTACCGCCGCCAGAGGAAGATCCCGAAGACGAGCTGGATGATGAGCTTGACGAGGAAGAACTCGATGACGAGGAACTCGATGAGGAGGAGCTGGACGAAGAACTCGAAGAGCTCCCACCGTCGCACTGAGCGATGACCGACCACTCCTGCCACTGGCCGGAATGCAGCGCAGGGTCGCTACCCTGACTCCACCAGTTGGCTTTGTATGCAGTGCCCATATGCTGAACTTCGGCTCCGCCACTGTATGCGTTACTACTGTTCCAGACTGCGAGGTCGGAGCAATCCACGGCGAATGCGGCACCACTACTTATCAGACCAGCGATACACAGCAGCCAGCGTATCGCCCCTGAGAACAATCTCGTTTTCATAAAATACCCATTATTTTTATTCAGTAATTGTTGGCCCACCGATGCCACTGCAGGTGGCACGGGTGGGCCTCGACTAACGCAGCGACGTTAGCGCAGGGTGGCAATCAATGACTCACATTCCGCAGCAGTGATATTGCGACCACAAACGGGAATCTGATCGGCAGGATCGCCGTCAGACTGGTCCGCCGTCAGGCTATTCCCCAGAACATGATTAACCGTATTGAGGTTGTAGCCATTGTCCTGCTCCGCCATCCAGAAAAAGATTCCGGCCAGCCCGTTGTCTTTGGCGTACTGCGCTTTTAACGCCACTGTCCGCGGCGTTTCTACCGATATGAACGCACCAATTGAGTCGTTGTACAGATAATCCGCATTGGACTCCTTGTCGGTGTACAACCAGAACCCGTTGCGCGGCAGCATGTTGCTGTCGAGATAGTTCTGGTAAAGATCGTACCCCTCAATCACACCGGCCTCCCAGGATCCAAGTCCGGCAATACCGAGAATCAAATCCGGCCCACTCCAATTGGGATCGCCGTAACTGGTATTTCCGGTAACGCCGTAGGTGAACTCGGAAATATCGCTAGGATTGGTCGCTTTCGAACGGTGATAGTTCGCGCCGCCGATCATCAACTTATTTGCCGGCACACCGAGACTCTGAAGGTAGGTAAGAGTCCAGTTAGCCGACGTTCCCGCAGAAGAGCCCACCGCCATCGGATTGATATAAAGCGGCGTGTGATGCGAGAGCTCCCGCTCCCAGGCACCGGTGAGGTCGTAGGTCATCGCATACAGGCGATCCATATAGGGATGCACCTGAGACCAGTCGATTTTCTCGAGACGACCCAGCCCTGCCGGAATTGCGGAGGAAAGGCGGTAAGGCTTGCCGGTTTTCTCGCTCAACCAATCCATACCCGCACGAAGTTCACGAATCAGTGTCGCGTAGTTTTCGCCATCGTCTTCCCGCGCCATTCCCACAACAGCACCATCGCTACCGGGGTATTCCCAGTCGATATCCACTCCATCGAAGTCATAGCGCTCGAGAAAATGCACAACGGAATCGACGAAAGCTTTGCGCCTTACCGGATCATGCGCCATCCACGGGAATCCTTCCGACAGCGTCCAGCCACCGATGGAAAGGTCGAGCTTCAACTGCGGGTTTTGCTCACGGAGCTGGTAGAGTACTCCGAACACGCCGCCGACATTGTCTTTGTTGAGCGCATACATACTCTCCGTACCCACAACCCCTTGCGGCGCAACGCCCACATCTCGCACGAAGGCCGCTTCAAAATCCGCCACTGCCATGGCACCGTCAGGTAGCGAACTCTGGTTACAGGTTCGCATCACCGCTGCCGGAGCAGATGTGGGAAACCCGCCATCCTGCTCATTCTTCGCATCGGGGTAACAGATTCCGGCAAAGCCATAGACAATGCGGTGCAAGTTGGCCGCCGGTAACTGCGTGAAATCGTACTGGCGGCCGTAAATTGCCCAGTCGCCTATATACGTAACGATTTCCGTCCCTGAGCTCAAGCTATAAGTATTGTGCTGCAGCGGTAGGTTTCCCGGCACCAGTTTGGTACCGCGGGCTCCGTTGTCCACATCCAGACCACCGTGGTCTCCACCGTTATCAGACGCCGGATTAGCGCCCCCCTGGTAACCCGAAATCGGGGACTGGGTATCGGCAATCCGCGCGGGCGCAATTGCACCGGTGGGATTGACCACCCCTGCACTCAGATTACCGTCAACAGGTTGCGCTTCTCCGTAATCAATGCTGTTGGGAATGGGTACCGGGCAGAGTGCATCGTCGGGATAACCAGCGGTTTCCCACTGTCCCGGGTAGGCGGTGTTGTCCGGCGCAATGGAGTGGGTATCCACAAGTGCGCGATAGGCAATTCCCTGATAGGCAATCACGGTGCCTTCAGTGTACAAGGTGCCCGTTTGCCACTCTGCGGCGCAGAAAAATTCATCCGGCACAGTGCCACCGCCACTACCGCCGCCGCTGCTACTGCCACCACCGGAACAGGCCTGCTCACTGCTACTGGTCCAGGCATTTTCCCAGGCCCAACCGACGCCTGGCTCGTAGGCAGAGTTGCCGGATGAACACCAGCCCGCCACGGAACATGCGTAATAACCACCACTGTTTGTCACGATATCGCCGGCCGCGTAACCGCTTCCCGCCACATAGGCAGGACAGGAGCCGCCACCGCCAGACGATCCTCCGGAGCCAGAACTGGAGCTGCTGCTCCCACCACCGCTGGAACTACTGGAGCTGCTACTGGAACTACTACTGGAACTACTACTAGAACTGCTGCTGGAACTGCTCGAGCCGGGCGCATCGCAACTGCCGAGCCCTGTCCAGGCGTGCTCCCAGGCCCAGCCACTACCTGGAGCATAGGCACCGCCCTGGCTGCACCAGCCACCGACGTCGCAACGATAGGCAACGCCGGCACTTTGAACGGCAGCACCGCTGGCATAGCTGGCGCCGTCAATATACTCAGGTGTACTTGAACAATCGTAAGCCGATGCATTTGCCGCCGCCCAGAGGCCAAGCAGTGCGGCGCCGGTATTCAACATCCTTTTTATTGTTGTTTTTTTCATGTTTTCTTCTTCTCCCAGTCGAAGAGTCGGTATTTTTCTGGCGGGTAATTCCGCCGGCATGAATGGTTCTGTACCGCAGGAAAGAAAACGCTAGAGGAAAGAATCCCCCTCTTGTGGAGGAGTGATTGAAAAGGAAGCCACCACCGGCCCTTAGCCGACAGCGCTGTCAACTAGCCAGATCAAGCTAGCCGCCACCTGACAACGCTGTCAAACAGATAGAAGTGAACGGCGCCACTTAATGCAGAGATTGCCAAGTATCTCCACGAGCGGGTGCGGAAACAGGTGGGAATGGGTGGGGAATGAAAAAAAGAAACGACGAAAAGGAAGGTCAGCGCTATCACAAAGAGAATGAAAAGCCCTCCGGCGCGAGCTTTTCCTTCAGGGACGGCCACTGATCTTGAGGAAGTGTCACTGCGATGCGTACGCAATCGCTATATTCCACATCGCCACACAGGCCTCGGTGCTGGGCTACCAGGAAACGCACTCGGGATTCTCCGGAAAAGTCACAAGTGAGCTGCACATCGACCAGGGGCACATGGACATCGAGCTCCGCCATCTGTAATGCCGCGCCCACCGCACCGCGGTACGCGCGCATCAAGCCGCCAACGCCCAGCTTGGTGCCACCAAAATAGCGCGTAACAATAGCGCCGACGCTCCCCACTTCCTGCTTCAGCAGTAATTCCAGCATGGGCCTGCCAGCGCTACCCCCGGGTTCGCCGTCATCATCGCTCTGCATCACCTCCGGATTGGCAGGATTGCCAATCACCAGCGCAGTGCAGTGGTGGGAAGCATCCGGATAACGCTCCCGGGTTATTTCCAGGGTATGCAAAAAAGCCGCTTTATCGGTCACCGGCCCCAGCCAGCAGATAAAGCGGCTCTTTTTTTCTTCCGTCTCAGCGACAACGGGCGAGCAGGGAATCTGATAGCTCACCAGAAAATTCGTCCCAATCCTGATTCTGTAAACGCTGATACAGCGGCTGCAATTTCGTTTGCCAGACCTTATCGTCCACCACCCCGACATGCTTGCAACGGATAGTACCGCCGGCATCTACCAGGAACGTTTCCGGGGCGCCAAACACTCCCAGGTCCAGCGACAGGCGCCCTTCGATATCCGATACAGAAAAAACGTAGGGGTTCTGGAATTTCTCCAGCCACTTCTGCGCCGCTTCGTTGTCGTCCTTCAGGTTGATGCCGACAATCGGCACGCCCTGCTCCGCCAGCTCATTCAGATACGGGTGCTCTACCCGGCAAGAAATACACCAGGTAGCCCAGACATTCAGTAGCAGCGGTCGACTGGGCAAGTCTGTTTTTTTCAGCTCGCGATTGGACTCCACATCGAGCAGCGCAAAATCCGGCACCGGTTTATTCACCAGTGCCGAGGGCATTTCCTGCGGATCCAGTGAAAGGCCGCGCCAGAAGAGTACCGCCAGCGCAGCAAATACAATCAGTGGAAGGAACAGCTTGAGTCTCGCCATGTAATCGGTAAATCCGTCTATCGTTTCAGTCGTTCAACAAAAATCAGTCTGCCAATCAGGCGCCGGCCAGGGCGCCGCCGTCCGCTTTCGCACCGGATTTACTTGCGCGCGCCGCACGCACCTTGCGGTAACGCTTATCAGCCACTGCGATTGCTCCGCCCAGGGCCATCAGTGCAGAACCCAACCAGATCCAGATGACGAACGCCTTGTACTGCAGGCGCACCGCCCAGTCGCCACCGAGATTGTCTTTGTCCATGGGATCACCCAACGCGACATAGAGATCCCGGAACAAACTGGTATCGATGGCGGCCTCGGTCATGATATTGCCGCCGGAAAAATAGCTGCGCTTCTGCGGCAGTAGCTCCGCCACCTGGCGACCGTTATCACGCACCAGTATCACCCCTTCCGATGCCCGGTAATTTGGACCGCGAATCTGTCGCACACCTTCGAAGGTGAACTCGTAACCAGACATGACAGCACTCTGGCCGGGCGACATGCGCAGGTCTTTTTCCACGCTGTACACCGTGGTTAACGCCACACCCAATACCGAAACCGCCAGACCGATGTGGCCGAGATGCATTCCGTAATAACTCGCGCGCTGGCGCCTGAGCCCCGCGATCAGACTGTCTGCATTGCGCGACTTGGCCAGGATATCCGCCGCACTGGAAGCAATTACCCAAAGTCCGGCAAACAATCCCAACACCGCACCCCAGTGGAAGTCACCCGCCATCAAAGTCAGCAACGGAGCACCGATAGCAGCAACCAGGACCGGCATGCCCCAGGACTTCAACAGCTTTTTCGTCTGGCTGTCTTTCCAGTTGGCATGAATACCCATTCCCAGAAGGACACACAACACCAGCATCAGAGGAACAAAAAACATATTGAAGAACGGCGGGCCCACGCTGATCTTGCCCCAGTTCAATGCATCGGCTAACAGCGGGTACAGAGTGCCGGTCAGTACCACGGCCATAATCAGGACCAGCAAAACATTGTTACCCAGCAGGAAGGTTTCACGCGAGCGGAACGAAAACACACTTCCCGCGCTCACCGTGGGGGCACGCAGCGCAAACAACAGCAGGGACAAGCCGACCACGACCGCCAGGAAAGCGAGAATAAATCCGCCCCGCAGTGGGTCGGTGGCAAATGCGTGCACCGAGGTCAATACGCCGGAGCGCACCAGGAAGGTACCCAGCAGGCTAAGACTGAACGCAAAAATGGAAAGCAAGATGGTCCAGCTGCGGAAAAGGCCACGCTTTTCGGTCACCGCCAGCGAGTGCAGCAGCGCAGTACCGACAAGCCAGGGCATAAACGACGCATTCTCCACCGGGTCCCAGAACCACCAGCCACCCCAGCCAAGTTCGTAATACGCCCACCAGCTACCCAACGCAATTCCCAGGGTCAGGAATGCCCACGCCACGGCAGTCCAAGGCCGCGCCCAGCGGGCCCAGGCACTGTCCAGGCGCCCTTCAAGTAACGCGGCAATGGCGAACGCAAAAGCCACCGAGAACCCCACGTACCCCATATAAAGAAGCGGCGGATGGATGATCATCCCCGGGTCCTGCAGCAAGGGGTTCAGGTCACTGCCATCACCGGGCGGGAACGGCAGGATGCGATCAAACGGGTTGGACGTGAGCAGGATAAACAGGAAAAAGCCGATCAGCAGCATACCCATAACCGACAGTACCCGCGCCACCAGCACGTCTGGCAACTGTCTACTGAATACGGCAACTGCAGCGGTCCAACCTGCCAGCATCAACAACCACAGAAGAATCGAGCCCTCGTGCCCACCCCAAACCGCAGTTACCTTGTACACCATGGGCAGAATGCTATTGGAGTTCTGCGCCACATAGGCCACCGAGAAATCACTGTTCACAAATGCGAGCGTCAGGCACACAAATGACAGGGCGGTAAACGCGAGCACGCCGAGTGACAGCGGGCGCGCGGTATCCATCCACAACACGCGGCCGGTATAGGTTCCAAGAATAGGAACTACCGAAAGTGCGATCGACAGCAGCAAGCCGACGATCAGAGCAAAGTGCCCGAGTTCAGGACTCATATTTTGGCATCTCCCTGGCAGCTCGCTTTGTTCACCATGGTCTCGGCCACTTCCGGCGGCGTGTAGGATTCATCGTGCTTGGCAAGCACCTGGTCGGCACGCACATATCCGTCCTGATGGAGCTTGCCAGTGACCACCGCCGCCTCACCCTCGGCAAACAGATCCGGCAGAATTTTGTCAAACACCACTTCCAGCTCCGCCTCACCATCGGTGATTGCAAAGCGGACATCCAGGGAGCTACTGTCCCGTACAATACTGCCTGGAACGACACAGCCACCGGCGCGGATACGCTTTTCAAAGGGTACTTCACCAGCGGCAAAGGCGCTGGGCGCATAAAAATAATCCATGTTTTCACGCATGGCATAGGTCACGAATCCCACTGCAACGCTCGAGAGCGCCACCAGTAGAACGACCAGAATCAGTCGCTGTTTACGGGCTGGGTGCATGGTTGTCCTGTTCTCAATCGCAATTCGTTGTACTAGTTCTCTCCGCCGAAAATACTCCCGCGGAGCAGGTGGCATCAGTCAGCCAGCTCTGGCTCTGCCTGGGGCGCATGCGCCACATTTGTTGCGCGACGGCGAGCATTTTCCTGACGCACCTGACGAGCAAACTCTTTGCGCAGCACCCTTTGACGTTGCAGTGGCACGACAGCCAGAGTTACCAGAACCAGAAGCGCAACCCCGTATGATGCCCACACATAAGGGCCATGGCCATTCATCAGGAAAAAACCGGCCAGGCTGTCAAATTGAAATTCCATCGCTCGAATCCTCGTTAACCACTCAGCCCCTGGCCGGAGCTGACACTCCCATCAATTCCCGAACCCATTGGGTGCGCCCTTCCCGCTGCAATATCATGGTGCGGGTGTGCAAGGTAAGAACCCAGGCATAAAACAGATAAAAGCCCGCAATCATGGTAATCAGCGGATAGAACATGCTCGGGTCGATGGTGCTCGCTTCGGTCAGTTTGAGGGTGGCGGGCTGGTGCAAGGTGAACCACCAGTCAACGGACTTGTAGATGATCGGGATATTGACCGTGCCCACCAGTGCCAGCAAAGCGCTGGCCTTGTCGCCAGACTGCTCGCGGCTAAAGGCGCCGGACAAAGCCATCACACCCAGGTACAGGAAGAACAGGATCAACATGGAGGTGATACGGGCATCCCATACCCAGTAAGTACCCCAGGTCGGCTTGCCCCAGACGGCACCGGTAAAGAGCGCAATAAACGTCAGTGCTGCGCCGATCGGCGCCGCCGCCCGCATCACCACGAAAGACAGTTTCATCTTCCAGATCAGACCGATCGCGCCGGAAATGGCCATGATGTAATAGCCCGCCAGGGCGAGAAAAGCCGCGGGGACGTGAATATAAATAATGCGGTAACTATTACCCTGCTTGGAGTCCTGCGGCGCAAAGCCGAGTCCCCAGACAATACCAATAGAAAGCAGTACCAGCGCTGCCGCGCCAAGCCAGGGAAGCCAGGCACTGGACTTTTGATAGAACCAGCGGGGCGAGCCCAATCTGTGAAACCATTGCCAGGACAAAATACGTACTCCTATGCCCTTCTCTCAACCAATTCCCGCACCGCTTATGGAAACTGTTGGGGAAAGGTCAGTTTTCGAGACTGATTCGGATGGCTCCCGCGGACGCCAGAGGCGCAAGAGCCGCAGATGCTGCCAAGATGGCGCCAAGGATCGCTAATTGCGGCCCAAAACCGTACCCATCCAGCGCCGCCTGCACCGTTCCAGTGCCGAAGATTAACACGGGCACATACAGTGGCATAATGATCAGCGCCAACAGCAAACCCGGGCGCCGCAGGGCAACGGTCAACGCCGCACCAACTGCACCGATCAGGCTCAGGCTCGCGGTACCCAGCGCCAGGGATATAACCAGCGGCCAATATCCCGCCTGCTCCAGGTTCAACATCATTCCCAGTAACGGAGACAAGAGTGCCAGGGGCAGCCCGGTCACCAGCCAGTGCACCAAGACTTTGGACACCACCGCGAAATAGAGTGGCTGGGGCTGCAATGCCAGCTGCTCAAGAGACCCGTCTTCATAGTCGTTGCGAAACAGCGACTCCTGGGACAACAGTGTCGCCAGCAGCGCCATCACCCAGATCAGCCCGGGTGCCATACGGGCCAGCATCTCGGGCTCAGGGCCGATTCCCAGTGGCATCATCGCCAGCACAGTAACGAAGAACAGCAGCGGATTGACGATATCCGAACGGCGCCGCACCGCGAGTTTGAATTCGGTGCGAAACAGGGTGAAAAAGCCCGGTAGTCTGGACGTTGCCAGCTCATCGATTGTGCCGCGCACAGGCATTACTGAAGCCTCAGTCATTGCGCACCCCGGCACTCCCTGCACCTGCCGACAGAGAATCTTCGTCGAAAAAATCGCTGTGACGGGGCTGAAAGTCCGCCAAATTGATCCTGGTCATCGGCCGGATATCGACCGGTTGGTGAGACGTCAACAGCAGGCTGCCGCCAGCTTCCAGGTGCCTGAGCATTTGGGACTCTAGGCTTTCGACACCAGCCACATCCAGCGCTGCCAGTGGCTCATCCAGGATCCACAAGCGAGCCGAATTGGGCAGGTACAGACGAGCCAGCGCCACGCGGCGATTCTGTCCTGCGGAGAGCTGCTGACACATCAGGTCCTCAAACCCGTACAGACCTACCGCTTCGAGCGCATCATAGGCCTCGCTCTCAGCGGCACCATACCAGGCGAGATTCTCCAGAGGCGTGAGCCCCCCGCGAACGCCAGCGTGGTGACCGATATACAGCAGCTCAGCACGCATCGCAGATAACCCGGCGGGAAAAGCCTTCCCCCGCCAGCGAATATCGCCACTGAAGTCCGAGGCACTGCCGATCAAAGTGCGAAACAGGGTGCTCTTGCCAGCCCCATTAGCCCCTTCCACCTGCACCGCAGCACCGCTATTCACTGAAAAACTCAAGCCTTCAAACAATTGCCGACCATCGCGCTCACAGCACAACCCCTGTACAGACAGGAGTTCGCTGCCAGCGGCAAGCGTGGATTCATGGGCAATTAGGGTCATTTAGCACCGGCGTTGATGAAAAACTGAGCGCAATTATACCGGTACTGGCGGGGTTTGCATGGCATTGTGTTGCGATTCGATGTCTTCATCTTCACCAGGGGCAGAGGTACAACCCTCCCCCCAAGGCAGGATCGCTTCCACCCTGCTGCTTCCTGCGGAATAGCGGACTTTGGAGCATACGGTGTGTAACAGATCCAGGCCTCGACCCGAATAGATGGAGCCCGACTCCCGCACCTCGGGAAAGCCGCGCCCGCTGTCCTCGACTACCAGTGTCAATTGACCGCCGCCTTCCCATTCACGGCAACACAGCGAAATACTCACCCACCCGGCACTCAGCTGGCTTCTCCGTTCCGCCATAAGGTCGTAGTAACGGACAAAGCCATCGTCTGCACCCTTAATGGAGGAATCCAGTTCCAGCACACCGTGCTCGAGGGCATTGCGAAACAGCTCCCCCAGCGCAATGGCCAGATCTTCCTGAAAGCGGGCGGCACCGGGCATTTGTCCCAAAACACTCAGTAAGTGCGGCAACGGATCGGTCTCGCGCAGTTCACTCTCAGACAGCCGAAACTGAATTGACCAGTCACCGATTCGGCCTCCCTTGCGATCGCCGGACGCCTCCTGAGCCGGACACCCTCTACGGCGCAGTTTCGGGTCAGAAAGGTCCAGTTCCACCAGGGAAAGGTCGTCGTGCTGCTCCGCGGCATGGGCGTTGACGGCCACAAGAATCCGCTCGAATACCTGAGCCTGCGGGTAGGAGTCACCAACAGAGGGCCCCCTGTCTCGCAGCAGTGCCAGCAAGCGCGACTCCCCAAAGTGCTCGCCTTTACCATTGCGCGCCTCATGAATACCATCGCTCCACAGGAACAACCGGTCTCCCGGGAGCACCCGAATATTTACGATCGCCGAATTGATCTGATCTGAGGAGAGGACCCCGAGAGGCAGATGCCGGGACTCCAGTAACTGCAAGCTCCCATTGGCGCGCTTGAGGCAGGGGCTCGGCATACCGGCATTGAGCAGACGCAGGTGTTGGCGCCGCGGATCAAACTCCAGCATCACCAGGCAGCAGAACATCTGGCGAGGCAGAATATCGTACAGCTTGCGATTGATTTCCTTGGCGACTCGGCCAAACGAGAAACCTCGGGGAATCATCGAATAGAAGATCGAGGTGAGCGGTACCGCACCCACCGCGGCGGCAAGACCATGCCCGGCAAAATCGCCCAGCATCAACACCAGCTTGCCGTCCGGGGCGTAAGTGGCTGCCAGTAAATCCCCGTTCAGTACGGCGCGGGGGGAAAGGTGGTAGCGGATGGCCGGGGTGTCGTCGAGACAACTCTCATTACCCAGGTTGCCAAAAATTTCCCGGGCATTGGCCTGCTCTTGCAAGAAGTCCGCATGGTGCCGGCGCAGACGGTCGCGCTGGGCCATCAGCGAGCGGCTGAACTCGCAGAACCGGCGGATGGAAGCAAGTTTTAACTGTACCAGGCGGGAACTGTAGGGCTTGGTGAGAACATCGTCGCAATCCGCCAGATTGACAATGCCGGAATCCGAATCCTGCATCCCCTGCACCGCCAGAATTGGTACAGGTTCCACCCCCATACACTGGCGCAACTGGCGCACGGCTTCCGCTTCCGTCGCCCGTGCCGCATTTGGCCCAAAAATCAGAAGATGGGGGACAAATTCATCATACGCACGCAGGGCCGCTTCGGCACCGGACACACACAACGTTGAGGCCGGCACCACACACCCGGCCGAGCTTCGATACTCCCAGTGCTGGATCAATTGCCGCAGCTCACCCGTTTCTTGCTGGTCGCTTTCGATGATGAGTATGCGGAAGGCGGGCATGACAGAAGTGCGGCATTCAGCGGATGCTGAATATACGGTCAAAGTTGGAAACGGTAAGAATGTGGGCAACGTGAGCGTTGGCGTTCATCAGCTCAACCGTGGGCTGTTCCCCGTCTCGACCGGCCTCTACACAGTAGTCACGCAAGAGCAGCAACATACCGAGGGCGGCGCTATCGAGATGATCTGTGGCCGCCAGGTCCACCAGAAAGACCTTGGGTACGGGGATCGCATTGCGATAGGCCCGCTGAAAATCCCGGTGAATATTGAAGTCGAAGCTCCCGGTGATACGAATCACCAGCTCCTCGCCACCTTCGGAAACTTCCGAGCTCACACGGCTCTCGAACCTTTCGGAAATCACCATTTGAACGCCCTATATCCTGCTGCATCCTGACTGTTGCAGAACCTGTTGCCGCCAATATACACCCCGCCGCAGAGCGTGCAAACTGGTTGCGAACGAGTCGACTCATACCTGAGTCGCACATATCCGACACACAACGCCAGACAGGCGCGGCCACCTGCGCGTTTCAAGTGCCCTGCCTCCAGAAAAGCCAAAGGGTGCCAATGGCACCCTTTGGCGGTTCCTGCTCAATTCATGCACCATGCAGCGAAGCAGGGATGATCATCTATTCCGGGAAGATCCCGGTGCGAGGTTTTGGCCTGAGATTCCGATCCCGATCAGAAGTCGTACTGGTAGTCCATCAACTCCCTTCGCAGACGCATTTCTTCCAGCCGGTCTTCCACCAGCCGACGTGCGTCACGGGGACTCTCTGGGGTATAGAGCAGACTCTCTTCAAGAGAGGAATCAGATCCATCAAAATCCATGTCATTTTCGATAACGTTGCCGCTCATAGAAAACTCCACAATCTCGATCTGCCAGGGCAGAAACTCTTTGTCTGTTTTTGTTGTGCAATCGCAGATTAGCCAGCTCCGGCTTTTCCGGTCAAGCAACTTTTTAGCTACTCAGCAAGGTTTTTCCTCGGGTTACACCAGCCATCCTGGCGATACCCAAAGCCGTGAGAAGAGCGATCCTCTCCCCTGGGTAGCTGGCGCCAAAATAACGGCAAATTGTTACCAATTTGCGAAATTTTTCCGCAGTTTTCACAGAGTTCGGAAACGGCCGAAAAGGGAGCAGTGAGGTAACTCTATTTGGGAAAAGCGTTACGCTAGGTGACAGTATAACTGCCGAGCAAAATTGATCCGAGGTATCACCACGGATCCAAGGGATGGCTTCTCCTCGCCAAAGACCGGCAGAGGCATCAGGCGAGCGCCATGACAGAACCGCCAACAGCCGCTAGAATGGCCACCCTTCCAGCCGGACACTCTCAGTATCCAGGCTTGGCACACCAAAACAAACGCCCCCGTCGGTTAACAGGATAAACCACGGACCTCCTAAGTCCGGACTGCAGGTTCGAGTCCTGCCGGGGGCGCCAGTTCTCGCGTTCAGTCTTTTTCGAATATTCCGATGACCGGGTCCTGACCCGCCACCCGACTGGCCCGATACATCCCCTTGGTATTGAAGGTCAGCGCGATGTTGCCTTTCCCATCCAGTACAATCACCCCGCCGGTACCGCCTACCGGCAGCAGAATATCGTTGATCACCTCGTCTGCAGCCTGGGCCACGGACTTGTTCTGGTATTCCACCCGGGTACAGATATCTGCGGCGACGTTGTAGCGGATAAAATATTCCCCGTGGCCGGTGGCGGAGACTGCGCAGGATTTGTTGTCGGCAAAGGTGCCGGCACCGATCACCGGGGAGTCGCCGATACGGCCGTAGCGTTTGGCGGTCATGCCGCCAGTGGAGGTGCCTGCGGCGAGATTGCCCTCCTTGTCCAGGGCGACTGCGCCTACGGTGCCCATGCGGTAAGGTTCTGGCAGGGCTTCGACCGCGGCCCGATAATCCTTGTCCTGCTTGTTTTCCTTATCCAGCTTTTCTTTGGCCCGCTCCAGCTGCTGTCGGCGCTGTTCGGTATCGAAGGTTTTGTTGTCGACCATGGGCACGCCGCGGCTCTTGGCAAAATCCTCGGCGCCCTGCCCAGCCAACATCACAAAGGGGGAATCCTCCATCACCATCCGCGCCAGGTTGATCGGGTTGGCAATATGCTTAACCCCGGCCACAGCGCCGGCCTGTCGATCGCGGCCATCCATGATGGAGGCGTCCAGTTCGTGGGTGCCGTCGTAGGTGTAGACAGCGCCCTTACCGGCGTTAAACAGGGGGGAGTCTTCGAGAATATTGATGGCGGCGACCACCGCATCCAGGCTGGAGCCACCTTTTTCCAGTACTCCGTAGCCGGCATTGATGGCTTCCTCGAGTTTACTGCGGTAGGCCCGTTCCTTCTCCGGAGTCATGGAGGATTTTTCAATGGTACCGGCGCCGCCGTGGATGGCGATGGCAAATGGCGCAGCATCGGGCTTTTCCGCCCAGGCCATCGCGCTAAACAATACCGAAACTACCACGAAACAATTTATGCATTGCCGCATCACTTTTCAGCCTCCAGGGGTTACTTAACCCAAACTAGACTAGACGCTTGGCGAATAAGCCGAGCATTTCTTCCCAGGCGCGCTCCGCCTGGGCCTGGTTGTAGGCCATGGAATCCGGTGGGCACCAGCCGTGCATGGCGCCCGCGTAGACTTCCACCGTGGCATCAACATCTGCCGCTTTAAAGGCTTTGCGCAATTCGTCTTTCGCTTCCGGCTGGCGCTCATCGTCGTTTTCGGCAATGGCCACGAGGAACCCGGCTTTGATTTCCGGGATCAGGCGATGCGGGCTGTCGGGAGCATCCGTCACCAGGCGACCGCCGTGAAAGGAAGCCCCGGCGCCGAAGCGATCCGGCATGGCGGCAGCCAGGCGGAAGGTGTAGGAGCCGGTCATGCAGTAGCCCGCGGTGCCGGCTTTTTTCGCCGGATCGACCGACGGTTGCTTGTCCATCCAGGCGATAAACGCCTTGCCGTCGGTAACGCAGGTCTCGGGGGAAAGCGTGCCGGCCAGCTCGCGACCTTTGGGGAAGATTTCTTTGCGCAGTTCCGGGCCGATGATTTTCGCATCGTCCGGTACTAACTGGCCTTTCATGGTGCGGTAATAGGGATTCACCACCAGCACCGAGTAACCGGACTGCGCCAGGCGCTTGCCCATCTCGCGGAAAGCTGGGCGCATACCGAAAATATCTGGCCACAGGATGACCGCCGGATGGCGGCCTTCGGTGGGGTGTACGAAATAGCAGTCGGCCTCGCCATCCGGTGTCGGCACAGTGACTCGGTTTTCGCTGACTTTTACGCTGCTCTCGGCAGAGACGGACCATGGCAACATGGCCAGCAGGCCAGCACCAATACCCAGGCGCCCAAATCCGCGGCGGCTTACCCCTTTGCCGAGTCCGTGTTGCAGAAAATAGGCCTCTGCATCTTTGGTGTTCAGCTCGTCACACATACCCGACTCCCTTTCAAATGGCCTTGAGAGTGGCCGTTATTGATTTCACTGAACCCTACTGGAAATACCGAACTCAGTACAGATCCCGGCGGTAGCGACCGCTGTCGAGGAGCGATTCCACTTCGTCGTCGCCCAGCAGTTGCCGCAGAACACCATCCACGCCCTCGCCCATGCCGCTGCGGTTTCCGCAGATATAAATATCCGCATCGCGGGAAATAAATCCACGCAATTCTGGCGATTGCTGAGCTAGGAAATCCTGCACATAACCGGGGCCATCGGTGTCAGCGCGGGAGAAAATTCGATCACAACGGGCAAGCGTGCCCTGCTTCAGCCAGGTCTCCACCTCGCGGGCTAGCGGGCGATCCGCATCCGGGCAGCGCTCGCCAAACACCATCCACACCGGGCCAATACTTCCCTGCGAGGACGAAGAGCGCGCTTGTGCGGCTCGCTCTGCTAGTTGCGCACGCAGTCCGGCGAGACCGCTGCCGGCGCCGATCAACAGTAGTGGGCGACTGTGATCCGGAGTGTGGCAATTGCTGTTTTCCCGCAAACGCCCGCCGAAAAGCTCCCCAGACTCACAAAACTCCGTCAGCCAGCCGGAACCCAAACCGAGGTTGCCACTGACATCGGACTGTTGACGCACGATCAGCTTGAGGACTTTTTCGGAGTGACCCGAAGCAACGGAATACTCCCGCATCGGCAACAGCGGAAACTCGGAGAAATCGCCGCACAGCAATTTTTCCCGATTAAAACTCCCATCCGGCAGCGCGCGCTCACGCAGCCAGGCCTGCAGTGTCTGGCCACGCCCGCCAACCACGATCCATTCATTGGCATCCAGCTGCTGCTGGGCAAGCCAGTCCGCCACCACCGCGCGAGGCTGGCGTGGCTGCAGTTCAAAAACATCACCGGCACGCCATTTGGGCCAGTCGCTAACGGCACGCAGGGTCAGTTCAAACAGGGGGGCACCGGGACTGCCGGAATTCAGCAATACACGTTCGGCCAGACGCCACCAGATAACCGGCTTTTGAACCGGCTCAATCACGGCGGACTCGGTGGCGGATGACTGGCGGAACCAGGCGGGCATGGCGCTGGCAACACCGCTGGTGTCATCGAGGGCACTGTCGACTTTATGTAACGGTTCCAGGGCTTTTGCCCCCAGCTTCGCCATGCCATCAAACATCAATTGTCCGAAGGCACAGAAGCGCTCGTAGGTGCTGTCACCCAGGGCGACAACGGAATAAGAGAGGTGGGAGAGGTCCAGTGCCGCCCCACCACCGGCCAGGTTGCCTTTTGCCAGGAATGTTCGGGCAAAGCGCTGGCCGTTGTCCGGCGCCTCCCCTTCACCATAGGTGGCCACCACAAACAGCGCCTTGCGCGCGGTTTGCAGGGTTTCTGAAGAAACCTGACTGAGCGGCAGTACGGTCACCGGTTGCGATGCGCTCAGGTGGTCCGCACTCTGGCGCGCCAGGGTGGCGGCGGTGCCACTTTGACTGGCGTACGCAATCAAAACACCGCCGTCTGCTTGCGACTGCTGCTGACAACGAGTGCTATGTAATGCGCGGCGGTGCTGCACATACAGAAATACAACCCACAGGAGCCAGAGCAGTGTGCAGCCAAAGGCAAGTGCGATGCGCTGAGTTTCGGTCACTGGCTGGCTCCCATCACCTCTATATCTTTCGCTCTTTTTACCGCTCTTTCTACCGCTGCTTTACAGCGGCAGGACTTCAAAGGTCGCGGAGTAAGAGCCGCTGCGCACGGTCGCCGGTGCATTGGCTTTCGAGTCTTCGTATTCCGCTTCCATAAAATACTGACCGGCGTTCGGCCAGGTCACATTAAACAGCCCCTTGGCATCCGCCTGTACTTTGATTTCCTCCTGGGTATCGCGGTAACGGCTGCCACCGGGGATCAGTACCACTTCGGCACCTTTTGCCGGCTCACCATCGATCAGCAGCTTGAAGCTCGCCGCTTCGCCGGCGTAGAGGTCGTTGGGGTGGGTAACGGGTACCAGCTCCAGGCCAACACCTTCCGGCTGCAGTACGTCGTTGGTGGGCGCACCGGCAGTGACAAAGGTTTCGATACGGCGCGAGCTCTGAGTGACACGCAGGTCCTTCGCATCCTTCGGCACAGCGGTTTCGAACTCGGCGTCGTTGGCCTGCTGACCGCGGCCCGGCCACATTTTGCGTTTGCCTTCCGCATCTTTCCAGAAGGCGCGCAGGCCGGAAGAAGCGAGGCCGATCTTATAGGTACCCTCTTCCTTCAGTTGCACGTCAAAGGTGGAGCGGTATTTGCCTTTGGCGGCATTTTCCAGAGCCACTTTTTCACCGTTCGGTGCGGTCGCGGTAACGGCATCAACACCCATCGCTACGTGATCCGGGAAGAAAATGGTGTTGGAAACGGCCGCATCGAAAGTCACATAGGGATCATCACCAGACAGCACGGTGCTGCTCGGCAGAATCCATACACGGTGCGCTTCAGCCTGCATGGCAACGCCGGCGGCCATCAGGCCTGCGATCAGTACGCCTGTGAAATTCTTTTTCATGTGTATGTCCTTTTCAGTCTTTAAAGATTCAGTCTTAACTATTCGGAGTAGGTTTCGCTCAAAACATCCGGAGCATTAGGGCAACAGCACAACACGCACGTTACCCAGTTCTTCACTACCTTTGGCCGAGAGTGGCAGGCTGGATTTTTCCAACGGCCAGGTCAGCGGGATTTCCACCAGCTCGCGACCGCCCACTTCACGGGCTGCCTCAACCCGCAAGCGGTATTTGCCCGGTGCCAGTTTGGCGAGATCGCTCTCGGCAATGGCCACTTCCAGTGCGTGCTCGCCGGGGCCGTAGGTTGCGGAGGTAATACCGTCAACAGGGACATCCAGCGCGCGGCCGCCGCGGCGCCACCACTGGCGCAGATCCTTCAGCCATTTCTCGCCTTCGTTATTGCGCATTTCCAGGTCGTACCACACGGCAATCTGGGTTGCGCTGCGGGATTCATCTTCCAGCCAAACCGCCACGTACGGCTTGTGGTATTCCGCCACGTTCAGACGCGGAATTTCAATGCTTACCTGCAGGCTTTGCGCTTGTGCGCCCATGGCCAGGAACAATGCTCCGAAGGCCGCGATGCCGCTCAGGCGTTTAAATAACGTTCTTTTAATCAGCGCTCTTTCAAACAACTTTCTTTCCATGATTTTTCCAAATTAACCGTCAGTGAATAAAAACCAGTGCAATTACCAGGGGGATCAATACCCCCAGTGCCGTAATCGGCCAGGTAGAAACTCGTCGGGAAGACTGCTGCCACAGCAACCAGAACCCCGTCAGGCAAAACACCACGCAGGCAACCGCGAAAATATCCAGGTACCAGCGCCAGGCGGTGCCGGTATCTCTCCCTTTATGTAAATCGTTGAAATAGGCAATCCAGCCGCGGTCGGTGCTTTCGTACATCAGCTCACCGCTCTCGATATCCATTGAGAGCCAGGCGTCACCTCCGGGCCGTGGCATGGCGAGATAAAGCTCGCCACTGTCCCATTCGCCGGCACGCGTGCGCGGCACATGAATCTGGTATTCCGATGCCAGCCACTTTTTCAGGGACACCGGCAAGGGCAGCTTCTCACCGTCCTCGGCGTTCAGCGCGCTCAATTCCTGCAATAGCGCATCAGGCACCTGGCCTTCATGGCTAACGATTTTTGGCGTCGCGGGAATTTCAGCGGCGTGGTTCAGGGTGATCCCGGTGATAGCGAACAGCAGCATACCGACCAAACAGACAGCGGAACTGATCCAGTGCCACTGCCGCACCGACCCAAAAGAAATAGCCACTATGGTTTCGCCCCCGAAACTGCCCGATTTTTATACGAAGTTTTGTAAATCTGCCCCGATAGCACTCCCGTGATGGGGCGCGTATATCGAGGGCTCTGCAAGAAGTTATCGCAAACTCAAAATGATAATCGATCTCATTAACGACTTCAAAGCGTAGCGGCCCACAAAATCGTAAAATTCTGTAAAGACAAGATCCGTACCGGATTCCAGTTTTCCTATATAACGAATTGTGACCAGCCGAAGGCGGTAAGTTCCTAGCCCGAGGCCTCTATACTGTTTAGAATCCGCACCCTTTCGATCGCCCCCACCAAATCCAGCTGTCAAAGCGGTATCAATGACATATCAATCCGTGGAGCAGGCGCCGGCCTCCCCTAACACTTTGTCCCCCACCCCATCGGCACTTGCCCTGCTGCCGCTACTTCTGTTCCTCACGCTGTTTGTTGGGGCCGGCCTCTGGTATCAGTCCCAGGGCATTGAGATGGCCTTCTATCAGGTATCCGCACCGGTGGCGATTCTGCCGGCCATTGCCCTGGCTATCCTGCTCGCCCACGGCTCCCTGAGCCGACGTATCGATACCTTTATCCAGGGTGTTGGTGACCCGACCATTATCACCATGGTGCTGATCTACCTGCTCGCCGGCGCGTTTGCCAGTGTGGCCAAGGCCGTTGGCGGTGTGGATGCCACGGTGAATTTTGGCTTGAGTGTCATTCCACCCACGCTGGTTCTGCCCGGGTTGTTTCTGATCACTGCTTTCGTGGCGACGGCCATGGGCACCTCCATGGGCACCATCGCTGCCATCGCTCCTATCGCAGTCGGCCTCAGCGATGCGACGGAATTGCCGATGCTGCTTACCATCGGCACCGTGGTGGGCGGGGCCATGTTCGGTGACAACCTGTCGATTATTTCCGACACCACCATCGCCGCCACCCGCACCCAGGGCGTAAAAATGCGGGATAAATTCCGCATGAATCTGCTGATCGCCCTGCCCGCCGCGGTGGTTGCATTGATCTGGCTGTACTTCTCCGGCACGACCGCGCAGGTCACGGCACCGGGGGACTATGAATTGATTCGGGTGCTGCCCTATATCGTGGTGCTGGTGCTGGCAGTCAGCGGCGTGAATGTACTGCTGGTTCTGTTTATCGGGATTCTGCTGGCGGGCGCCATTGGGCTGGGACTGCAGCCGGACTATTCCATCGCGGCTCTGTCCAAGGATATTTACGCGGGCTATACCGGTATGCAGGAGATTCTGATTCTGTCGCTGATAATCGGCGGACTCGGCGCTCTGATGCATACCGGTGGCGGACTGGCCTGGCTGGGCCGACAAATCGACCGAGTCAGTCAACTTTGCAGCCGCGGTAAACCCGGGCGCAAAACCGGCGAGCTGGGCATCAGTACCGCGGTGGCATTGACCAACGTCTGCACCGCCAACAATACCGTCGCTATTTTGTTAACCGGCCAGCTCGCAAAAGAGATGGCCAACCGCTACGGCGTGGATCTCCGTCGCAGCGCCAGCCTGCTGGATATTTATTCCTGCACCGTGCAGGGATTGTTACCCTACGGTGCACAGATACTGCTGGCATCGTCTCTGGCAAAAGTCTCGCCGCTGGCACTGGCGGGCAGTATTCACTACTGCTGGCTACTGGGGATCAGTGCGTTGATTTCCATTTTGACCGGGCTGTTCAGCAGCCGGTCTACAGGAAAGCCCGCGGCACACTAAAACTAATTCGTTATCTGTGCTGATCCAGCCAGCGCCGGATGGATTCCGCTAACGCCCGTGGCTGCTCCAGCGGAATCATATGGCCGCACTCTCCAATCAGCTGAAGTTCGGCGTTGGAAATGGCTGCCGCCAGCTCTTCTGCTTCTTCCAGTGATCGCAGGGCATCGTTTGCGCTGGCGATCACCAGTGTCGGACAATCAATTGCTGACGCCGGAACCTGAGAGCGATCCAACGCGGATTGCGTCGCCAGCGCCTGGTAGCCCAAGCGGCGACTCATTTCCTTGATCGTCGCAATCAAAGTCTTGTCTGCAGCATTATCCGGGTGCAGCGAATGGGCGATGGTGCTGTTGCTCAGTCCCCGGAATCGCTCCGGGTTTAGCGCTTGCACCGCCTGCATTTTCGTTTTCCTCTGCTGCGCGGTGTCGTCACGCAGGGAGCTGGCAACTAGCACCAGCGCTTCCACCCGCTCCGGAAAATCCGCGGCCAGTTGTCTTGCGATATAGCCACCGAGAGAGAAACCAATCAGGACAAATCGCTGTGGCAAGCGGTCGGCAATGTCGGCCGCCATATCGCGAATGGTTGGCCCGTCACCGAGGGATGCGGTATGAACACTCCAGTCTCGGGGCAGATAATCCCGAAATTCATCCCACAGTGTTTCATCCAGCATAAAACCGGGAATAAGGGCAATTGCGGGGGCGGCAGTACGCACGGGGCTCTCCATTCAAAAATATAAGTGTTTAGCAGGCTACCGAAATACCCCTGACGTGGTCTGAAGCGTGCAGCTGTTGTGCCTTGTCTCGACGGACAGAGTGGCGCCCTTTCCTAGAGTCAAGGCGCAGCAGATGTGCGCTTCAGGCCGCGGCCGCCCAGTGGGAAAAAGCGGCTGCGCCACATCACGCCAATACAGATCAGTGTGCACAACACGCCACTAATTATTGCGACTGCCGGGAGGCCTGTTACCTGCGCCAGTGCACCGAGGATCGACGCTCCCAGCGCCGGGCCCGCCACGGTAATCATCCCCCAGATACTGACCACACGACCGCGAAATGCGCTATCGAGATCCGCCTGCAGTGCTGCCTGCATGCCAATACTGGCAAGGGTAGACATGGCGGCGATGCCAAAAATGCTGAGTGCGGCCAGCAAAAACAGACTGGAGAAACCAAGCAGTGTCACAAACAGTCCCTGCAGTGCACAGCCCACAGAAATGAAAGTCACCAGGGTGCTGCGCTTGGTCGTTCCGGACAACAGTACCCCCGCCACAATGCCGCCGGCACCGGCCACCGCCATCAATGTCGCGAGCCCGCTGCTGCCGCGCTCGAAGACACCACCGGCGAACGCCGGCAACAGCTCCAGAACACCGCGACCAAAGGCGGCAATGGCCACCGAGAGCACAAACAGCTCAAGAAACTTCGGCACGCTTTGGATGTAGCGCAAGCCTTCCAACAACTGGAAAAGGACTCCTCCGCCCGTACTACTGCGCGCGGTGGGGCGGATGTGCACCACCAGCAATGAAAACAAGGTACCGAGAAAGGTCAGGGTATTGATCAGAAAGGTACCGCCGACACCGATGGTACTGATGGAAATACCACCCAGTGCCGGCCCCACCACGCGGGTGACATTGAACACTACGGCATTGAGGCTGATAGCCTGGGTCAGGTATTCCCGCGGGGCGATATCGTGAATCAGTGTCAGCCGGATCGGCTGATAGGCGGCGTTGCCAATACCCAGTAATATGCAACAGGCGAGCAGTGCGTGAATAGTGAGGAAACCCAGGGCGTGGGTAACAAAGAGCCCGGTATTGAACAGGATCTGCACCAGCAGGCAGGCGATGGCGTAGCGGCGGCGATCCATGCGATCGATCAGCACACCGAACAGCGGCGCGATAAATACCAGAGGCAGGTACTGGGCGAGCACAATAAAGCCCACCCAGCTTGAGGATTCCGTCAGCTCCCACGACAGCCAGCCGATGGCGGTGCGCTGCATCCAGGTACCAATCCAGGAGACAGTATTCCCACCCAGGTACAGCGCGTAATTGCGGTCTTTCAGAACCTCAAAGGCCATGGGATTGCTTTAATTCCTGACAGAAACTCGAAGCATACCGAATTTCCGCCACAAGCGAGCCCGAAATCACCCCTTCAGCGCATCTTCAAGCTCTGTATCCAGCAAACTGCTTTCCACCGATCGCGCTTTGTGGAATCGGCCGAGGCCGAGGTACACCACCGGTGTGAGATACAGGGTAAACAGCGCAGCCAACCCCAGGCCACCAAACATTACCCAGCCAATGGCGGAGCGCGCTTCCGCGCCGGGGCCGCTACTTAAAATCAGCGGTAAACCACCCAGCACGGTGGAGAGCATGGTCATGGCGATGGGGCGCAGGCGCACCCGCGCCGCTTCGGTTACGGCGTCATAGACACTGTGGCCTTTGTCCCGCAACTGATCGGCAAATTCCACTAACAGAATGCCGTTCTTGGCCATCAACCCGATCAGCATCACCAATCCAATCTGCGAGAAAATATTGATGGTGGTGCCGGTAAAAAACAGCGCATACACCGCCGCGGCCAACCCGAAGGGCACGGTGACCATCACAATCACCGCACTGCTCACGCCTTCAAACTGCGCACACAGCACCAGGAATACCACCAGTGCGGCAATGGCGTAGGTCATGGCCACTTCACGGGAACTTTCTTCCAGAGAATCCGCTTCACCGAGAAACGCGAGGCCGATATCTTCCGGCAGAATCTCGTCCGCCAGTTTCTGGATATCTTCCACCGCGCTTGCCAGGGGGTACCCCGGCTCCAGACCCGCATCAATCTCAATGGCACGGCGCTGGCCCTGGCGGTCCAGTTCGGCAGCGACACTTTCTTCCCGCAGTTTCACCATACTGGAAAGTGGCAGCAGGTCACCGCGTTCACTTTTCACGTAGAGATTGACCAGGTCTTCCGGTGAGGAAACGGTGGTGTTGGAGGTTTCCAGCATGATGGGCACCGCCTGATCGCCCACATTCAGGTCCACCACGTCGAGGCCATCCACGACGGTGCGCAACGTGGTCGCGATACTGTCCAGAGGCACACCGAGATCCGCTGCGCGGCGACGATCAATTTCGATGGAGAGCTGTGGCTGCGTGGGACGGTAGCTGATTTCCGGGCGACCGAAATGCGGCAGCCGATCTTCCATGGCGCGGGCCAGGTCTCTGGATGCCTGATAAATGCGCCCGTAATCATTCCCCAGCAGTGCCACTTCAATACCGCCGCCACCGCCGCGAATCGACAGGCTATTGGGGCTGCCCACACGGATACGGGCACCGGGGATTGCCTCCAGTGGGCCCTGGATTTCCCGCTTGATATCCTGCTGCGAAACCGTCCGATTATCCCAGTCCGCCAGTGGCAAAGTAATCTGTGCACGGTTGGGATCCCACTGACCGATCTTGGTCATGATGTCGGTGATATCGCCACGCTCCACCAGTGGCCGCACCACATCCTCGATATGTTCCGCCTGACGGGCAATATAGTTCTGCCCCACCCCATCCGGGCCGGTGGCATTCACGTAGAGAATGCCGCGGTCTTCCGATGGCAATAGCTCTTTGCCGATCACCGTGTACAGGCCACCGGCGCCCACTGCGAGCAACATGGCTACCGCAAAACTGATCCAGCCGCGGCGCAGGCAGGCTTCCAGACTGCGCTGATAAATGTTCGCTAGGCGTTCACCCAGTGCCGCAATCCGCGGGTAGATTTGATTGCCGCCCCGGGACTGCTCGTTGCGGGTGACCCGCGCGGTGAGCATCGGCACCAGTGTCAGCGCCACAATGGATGACAGCGCAACGGCTGTCGCCAGTACCATGCCGAATTCCCGGAACATGCGCCCGGCGGTACTGGGCAATAAAGCGATAGGAATAAATACGCTCACCAGAACCGCAGTGGTGGCCAGCACCGCAAAAATGACCTGGCGCGTGCCGAGCACTGCCGCCGCCCGCGCGCCCATTCCCATTCCACGTAGCCGCTGAATATTTTCCAGCACCACGATCGCATCATCCACCACCAGACCGGTGGCCAGCACAATGGCCAGCAGGGTCAGGATGTTGATGGAGAACCCCATCATCCAGATGCCCGCCAGCGTACCGATCAATGCGATGGGAATGGCGGTACTGGGAACGAGGGTGGTGCGGATATTGCCGAAAAACAGCCAAATGGCGGCGATTACAATCAGCACCGTGTAGAACAGGCTGGTGACCACTTCCTTCACCGAGCCCTTGATAAATACGGCGCGGTCTTCGGTAACGGTGATGGAAAGATTGTTGAAGCGCTTGTTCAGGGACGCAACTTTGCGATGCACCGCATCACTGATTTCGATGGTATTACTCTGGGCCTGGCGCACCACCCCCAGACCAATCACCGGGCGATCATTCAAATACACCAGTGACTGCACATCTTCCGGCCCAAACGAAACGTGGGCCACATCGCCGATACGGATATCGCCGCGGACAGTGGTTTCACGCACCTGCTCTTCGGTCACCGTGGACGCGTCGGTGCGCACCAGTAATTGCTGGTCCACGGAATTGAAACTGCCGGAGGGCACATCCAGCGGCGCGTTGCGCAGTACGTCTGCCACGTCGCTCACCGAAAGGCCAAAGCTTGTCAGGCGCAACGGATCCAACACTACCCGCAGTACCCGCTGGCGCTGTCCGGAGATGGGCACGTCCGCCACGCCGTTAATGGAAATCAGCTCGGGAACGATGTCTTTTTCGATGATATAGGTCAGCGCTTCATCGCGCAGGGTGTCGCTGGTGACCGCCAGTTGCACTACTGGCTCCGGCTGATCGGCGGCCTTGACGACCGTCAGCTGCTCCACATCACTGGGCAGGTTGCGCTCCGCCTGACTGACTGCTTCGCGCACGTCGGCGGCCGCGGTATCCAGATCCACATTGGAATTGAATTCGATATGGATGCGGAAGCTGTTTTCCTCACTGGAAGATTCAATCTGGCGAATGCCGGAAACCCGCGCCACCGCGCCTTCCACAATACTGGTGACTTCGGAATCCAGGGTTTCCGGCGAGGCGCCGGGCAAGGTGCCGCGCACAGAAACGATGGGCACATCCACATCCGGCAGCTCGCGCACTTCCACCGCGCTGAATGCGGCAATACCGGCAATGGCAATCAACAGATTCAGCACCAGCACCAACACCGGGCGGCGAATGGCAAGGGAGGCCAGATCATTGCCGGTGTGGTTCGACGAGTTGGTGAGTTCTTGTGAGGGCGTGTTTTGATCGCGCATGGTGTTAAAGCCCCGCGATATTGGTAACGCGCAACCCTTCGCGCATGCGCTGGGTACCTTCGGTCACTACCTGCATACCCTCCGGCAGATCGGACTCCACCAGAATGGCGCCGGGTACCCGCTGCACGATGGTGGCGGGAATGCGCGTGACTTTTTCGCCGTCCACACCCCACACAAACGCACCGTCATTGCCCCACTGCAGGGCCACTTCCGGAATCAGCGGATAGCGTCCGGCTTCCAGATCCAGGGATACGCGGAAGCTCATCCCCGGGCGCAACAGGTCGCGGACGTTCTCCACCAGGGCGCGGGCCGCAAAGGTACGGGTCTCTGGATTGACGCGGCTGTCGATTTCTACCAGTTGGCCGGTGTGAGCCGCGCTGCCGTTGGACCAGGTGGCAACAGCGATCCCCTGCCCCTGTTGGATCTGGCCGAGAAACAGTTCCGGCACCTGAAACGTCACCAGCAACTTGCTGCGATCATCGATGGTGGTGATTGCGGTGGCGGTATCTACACGGGAGCCTGGATCGATATTGCTGATACCCAGGTAACCGTCAAAAGGCGCCTCGATACTGCGGTAATCCAACGCTACTTTTGCCCGGTCGAGATTGAGTCGCGCGCGCTCAACCGCACTCTGCGCATCGTCCAGTACACTCTCGGTTACGGTGCCGGAGCCGCGGGTGCGCTGGTAGCGATTGTGCAGGCGCTTGGCATCTTCCAGTTCCACACGGGCAATTTGTACCGCGAGACGCTGGTCGCGATCGTCCAGGCGCACAATGGTCTGCCCGGCCTTTACCTTGTCACCGGCCGCAAAGTTCACTTCCACAACCTCGCCGCTAACTTCCGGGTGCACTGTGACACTCTTGAGCGCGCGCGACGTACCCATCGCCTCAATGCGCACCTTGCGAGCCTGCCACTCCACCACCTCAGTCACTACCGGCTGCGCTGCGGGCGCCGCATTACCGGAAGTCTGCCGAGGCTCGTCGGGGTTGCACCCGACCAGAACAGAGGTAGTCAGCAACGCAGCGGCTACGCCCAGCGAACGACAAACGCGGCAGGGCAGAAAGGAAGAAGGCATTGAGCAGGCACCTGTTTTTAAAATCGTTATCTGAGACCGCTAAATAAGGTCGCTAAATGAGATCACTCAACTAGAGAGTCAGCGGCCACAGATCTATAGAAAGGCTTAATCTGGCTTATTAAATAAATTTATACGACTGGCACTGTTAGCACTGTCGTACAGGCGTCCAAGACTACCCGCACTTTATTGCCGTTTCCATTTCTGTGGCGGTTTTCCACCGCCACCTGTATGACCAGTTGCCTTATTCGTGTCTCAGTGCATCAATAGGATCCAGTTGCGCTGCCCGCTTGGCCGGCATATAGCCAAACAGCACACCAATACCGGCGGAGAACACAAAGGAAATCAGATTGATGGCCACATCAAACTGGTAGGGCAACCCCATCAGCGCGGAAAGCACCACAGACGCCAGCGTGGCGAGAATGATCCCCAGCAGCCCGCCGAGTGCCGCCAGCACCACCGCCTCGATCAGAAACTGCAGCAACACCTCCCGCTCCAGTGCGCCAATGGCCAGCCGAATACCAATCTCCCGGGTGCGTTCGGTCACCGACACCAGCATGATGTTCATAATGCCGATACCACCCACCAGCAGGCTCACGGAGGCTACCGCAGCCAACAGACCGGTGAGCACCTGGGTGGTACCGGAAAGCGCATCGGCAATCTGGCGGGTATCGAGCACATTGAAATCGTCGTCTTCTCCAGGCGACAGCCGCCGACGCTCGCGCATCAACTGGGTGACCTCGTCTTTCACCTGATCGATCTGTTCTGCACTCACCACGGAGACCAGAATGGTGTCGATATTGCGACGGCTACCCGCAAGGCGGCGCTGCACCGCGCCCAGGGGCATAATCACCTTGTCGTCCTGGTCCCCCATGGGCGCCTGCCCCTTGGTTTTCAGCACACCGATGATTTCGCAGGAAAAGTTTTTCACCCGCAGAATATCGCCCACCGGAGTCGCGGCGTCACCAAACAGTTCGTTGCGGATAGTGGAACCGATCACACACACAGTAGATCCCATCTGCGCCTCTTCCTCACTGAAAAAGCGCCCCGTATCCAGCTCCCAGTTGGCCGCAGTAAAATATTCGGTATTGCTGCCGACAACTTCCGTGGACCAGTTGTTCGAATAGGCCACAACGGTGGTATTCACTTCCAGCTCTGGTGCCACCGCAGCTACACCGGAAACGTAGGATCGAATTGCGTCGATGTCGTCCAGTTTGAACGGTGGCGGCCCAACAGAACCGGCACTACCGGGAGGGCCGCGGCGGAATCGGCTCTGGCGCAGCATCAGCAGATTACTGCCGAGTTTTTCCACCTGTTCACGCACGGATTCCGTGGCGCCATTGCCCAGGGTCACCATAGTGATAACCGCCGAAACCCCGATCACGATGCCGAGCACGGTGAGGAAGGAGCGCAGGATATTGCGGCGCACTTCGCGCACCGCCAGCAGCAGACTACTCCACAACATTGGCGTGCTCCCCAGTTTTTCGCGCGCGTGATTCCTGCGTTTCGTCACGGGCCACACGGCCATCGACAAAGTGCACCATACGGCGCGCGTAGGCTGCCATTTCTTCCTCGTGGGTCACCATCAATACGGTGATGCCACTGTCGCGGTTCAGGGAAACCAGCAGTTCCATGATTTCGTGGCTGCGGGATGTATCCAGGTTGCCGGTGGGTTCGTCCGCGAGCAGTAAAGTGGGGTTGGTGACGATGGCGCGGGCAATGGCCACTCGCTGTTGCTGGCCACCGGAAAGCTCGGCCGGGGTGTGGTGCTCCCACCCCGCAAGCCCAACCTGAGCCAGGGCACGTTTGGCGGCAGCTGCGCGTACATCTGCTGGTTCACCGCGATACAGCAATGGCAATTCAACATTTTCCTGGGCGGAGGTGCGGGCCAGCAAATTGAATCCCTGGAAAACAAACCCGAGAAAATGTCGGCGCAACAGGGCGCGCTCATTGCGCGACAGGGATTCCACCTGCACATCGCGGAAGCGATAGCCACCGGTGGTGGGAATATCCAGGCAACCGATAATATTCATCACGGTAGATTTACCGGAACCACTGGGCCCCATTACCGCAACAAAATCGCCCTCTTCCACTTTCAGATCCACACCGCGCAGCGCCTGAAATGCGGCACTGCCCTGGCCATAACTTTTGGTGACCCCGGAAAATTCCAGCAGCGCACTCATCCGCGCGCTCCCGTCATTCCGGTGATCACCTCGACGCCCTCTTCCAGGCGGCCGCCGATAATTTCGGTGTAGCGGCCATCGCTGATACCGGTACGTACACGCACGGATTTCAGTTCGCCGTTTTCCATAACCCACACGCGCTGTGGCCCGCGATTGGGCATCGCCGGGGAGGAATTACCCTGATTGCGATTGCGCGGACCGCGGAAACCACGCTGAGGGCCGGAAATCAACTGGGAAAACATGCCACCGGGGGCATCGTTCTGACGATTTTCTCGACCCGCAGCGCGCTCGGGGCGCGGGCCCATTCCATCTCGGGCTCCGGGGCCCATACCTTCGCGGCGTGGGCGCTCACCATTTTCGCCCCGTCGTTCACCACCTTCACCACGCGCTGGCATTTCCGGCATCAATTCCGCCGGTGGGGTAAAACGCAGTGCGATATTGGGGACGAGCAAAACGTCCTCGCGGGATTCTGTGGTAATCGTGGCGGTGGCGGTCATACCCGGGCGCAGGGTTTGATCCGGGTTCTCCACGGACAGCAGGGTGGAATAAGACACCACGTTATCGACGATACTGGAACCGAGGCTCACCCGGGTCACCGCAGCGGGATATTCCCGACCGGGCCAGGCATCAACGGAAAACCGCGCATTCAACCCCTTGGACATCTGGCCGATATCCGCCTCGTCCACGCTGACTTCCAGTTCCATTTTTGACAGATCTTCCGCGAGGGTGAACAGAACCGGCGCGGAGAGAGAAGCCGCTACCGTCTGCCCCGGCTCCACTACGCGGGACAGCACTACGCCATCCACCGGGGAGACAATAATGGCCTTGGCCAGATTGGTTTCCGCCGATGCCAGATCCGCAGAAGCGGAATCCACATTGGCTTCGGCAACCGCATAGTCGGCGCGGGCGCGGCGGTCCATGGCCTGGGCGGCCTCCAGTTCCGCGCGCGATGGCAGGCGACCATTGGTGGCTTCCTTCAGATCCTGCAGGCGCTTCAAATTTTGCGCGGCTTCAATCTGCGAGGCCTCGGCCTGCTGCAGGCGCGCCTTGGAAGACGTCAGTGCCGCAGAGCTTTTGCGCACCTGATCCTGCCACTGCACAGTGATCAGGCGGGCAAGCTCCTGGCCTTTTTTCACATGATCGTTGTAGTCCACGGAAACGGTTTCCACGGTACCGGAAACTTCCGTGCCGATATCCACCTGATTGACCGGCTGCAGATTACCGGTAGCGGTTACGGAAACTTCCAGATTGCCACGGCCAATGGTTGCGGTGCTGAACTGCGGCGCGTCGCCCGCACCAAAGAAACTGCTCCACCCCCAGTAGGCCAATGCGGCCGCACCGACGACACCCAGTCCGATTTTACTGCGACGAGAAAAACTCGCGGCCTTCCCTCCCGACCCTCCCGATTTCAGCCCCGTAAAAAATCCGCGTTTATTGGCAGACTGTGCCAGCATTTCCTGAACCGACTGGTGACGATCACTCATTGATTGATTCTCCATATCTTTATTCTCGTATTACCAGCTGCCGCCGAGCGCGCGGTACAGATTGATTGCGGCCAGAGAGTTGGCTGCCCGTGCACGCAACAGCGTTTCCTCGGCGCTTAACACCTGGCGCTGGCTGTCGAGCACCGTCTGAAAATTCACCGCACCGGCCTGATAACGGGTAAAGGCCAAGTCCAGGGTATCCCGGGCCATGACCAGATTTTCTGAGAGCTGCGGGATTCGCTGTTCGCTGCTGGCCATATCCACCTGGGCATCCGCCACTTCCCCGAGGGCCGCCAGCAGTGTTTTGCGATATTGATTCATGGCCTGCTCGTGCTGTGCATCGCGCACCTTGACCTGCTCCTTCAGGCGACCACCGTTAAACAGGGGCACACTGATGGAACCGAGCAGTGAACGGGCAAGACTTGCGGAGTCGAACAGGTCGGCGGCATCCAGGCTGCTGAAATTCAACGCGCCACCGAGGCGAAAACTGGGATAGCGATCTGCCTCTGCGGCATCCCGGCGATGACCTGCGGCAGCCACTGCATGCTCAGCCGCGCGCAGATCCGGGCGGCGACGCACCAGATCCGCATCGATTGCCTGGTTCCCGTGCAGGTCCGCCATATAGGGCACGCCGGTGACCTTGTGCAAACGTGCAGTGAGGGCATCCGGTTCTTCGCCCGCGAGCAGTGCCAAACTATGCATGGACTGGCTGACCGCCTTTTGCTGTTCCGGTATCTGCGCCAGCAACTGCCCTACGCTCAATTTGACCTGGGTCAATTCCAGCTCGCTGTCGAGCCCGACGTTATAGCGCGCTTCAATCAGCTCCGCAGTTTCCTGCTGGGCGGCGAGGTTGCGGGCGAGAATATCGGCCTGGGCCTGGGCCTGACGCAGGTTGATGTAGTTGATGGCCACTTCTGCGGCGAGGGAAATCTGCACATCCTGCAGATTGGCGGTGCTCGCTGCCAGATCGGCTTCCGCGGCGCGCAGGCTGTCGCGGTTGCCACCGAAAATATCCAGCTCCCAGCCCGCATCCACACCGGCACCGTAGCTGCTGCGCTCGTCGTTGCGGGATGCCGAAGAACTACCGCCCACATCCGGCTTTAGCGCGGCACCGGTAATCACCGCCTGGGAGCGGGAGACTCGCAGGGCGGCCTGGGCGCTTTGCAGATCCGGATTGGCGGCAAGCGCCTGGCCAATCAGGTCGACCATAAGCGGGTCGTCGAACTGCTGCCACCAGTCGGCAGTGGCGATATCGCCCTGCACTGTCGCATCAGTGGCCACCGGAACCTCAGCCGAAGGGGGGGATTCGGCAAATACCGGGGTGGCGGATAAGGTTGCTGCCGCGGCCATTGCAAATAGCAAGGTGGCTGTCGTCCGTTGACGGTGTGGAATGTTGCGCACGGTGATAATTGGGTTCTTATCAAAAGGAGTTAAGGAGACATACATAGAGCACTGTGTAGAGCGCTATATAGAGAGATACATGATGGCCGAGTTATCCGTAAAGAAGGGTTAACTCGATGTAAATTACGTTAAAAGTTTCGCTGCAACCGCTGCCGAATCGCCCATAAAAAAGGCCGGCGGTTCATAACAACCGCCAGCCTTTGGCTGATTCCTATCCCCACTAGAGAGTTCGGAAATCTTTATTGCTTCAGCAACGTCCGCAGCGGGACGTCATCCGGCACAATCAGAAGGATACGTTTACGCCCACCCAGAAGCTGCGCGCTTTGTCCTTCACATTGTAGTCATCGGTAAATACCACTTCACTAACCGCACCGCGACCGGATGCATAGGTGTACACGCCGTCGCCATCGAGGTCGGTATAGGAAGTGCTGTAAGAGGTGAAGTCCTCATCCAGCAGGTTGTTGATGCGACCATTGACCGAGACGTACTCGTTAATCTGCAACTGTGCACCCAGATTCAATACCTCGTAGTTTTCAAAGTACAGGGGCTTGTCGAGCACATTGTCCCAGCTGCGGTAGCGGTCGGAGCGCAATTCGGCCTGCAGATACACAGAGAGATCTCCCGTCGCCTGCCAATCCAGGGTGGCGTTGGCCATATGCTCTGCGGTGTTGGTAAGCGGCTGACCTTCTTCCGGACCACTTAATTGCTCACTGTCAGTCCAGGTATAGTTGGCGCGCAAAGACCAGTCTGCCGCCAGAGATACCTGCCCGGCCAGTTCCAGACCGCGAATTTCCACCTCATCCACATTGATTTTCTGGCTGTAGGACTCGTACCCCAGAGAGTCATATTCACCCAGATTCACACAGGGGCGAACACCACCGGTGCGCTCACAGCTGAAGATGGTGTCACCGCGGGCGATCTTGTCTTCGAAGTCTGTCTGAAACAGGGTCGCGTTGAAGTTGTGCGCGCCGGACGGTGCCGTCCAGTAAACCGCGATCTCACTATTGACGCTGGTTTCCGGCTTGAGATCCGGGTTACCTGCAAACGGCGAAGTACCCTGGCCGCCAAAACCGGTGATACCGTCGTAGAGATCGGTGGTTTGCGGGGTTTTGTAACCGGTGCTCACACCACCTTTTACGGTCCAGCTGTCGGTCAGGGAGTAAACGCTGTAAAGACGCGGGGAAACCTGGCTTCCGAAAGTGTCGTGGTCGTCGTAGCGAATACCGGCAGTTACCGTCATATCGCCAACCGGCGTCCAGTTGTCCTCAACAAACAGCGAGTACATTTGCTGCTCCTGAACACCACCAGCCGCATTGTCTTCCATGCCGAAGACATCGTCTTCCAGCTCACCGTCGATGACCTGGCCACCAATCACTAGCATGTGCTCACCCAGCATATTGCTGAGGGGAACATCCACACGCGCATCCAGAGTGTACTGGCTGCTGGCGAGTGTACGCTGCGGGCGCGGCAGGAATGTGGCTTCCGCCAGTGCCTTGCGCGCATCTTCATCCATGCCGGCGTATTCACCGGTGCCGTCGTACATTTCCTGAAGCTCCAGGCGCTCGGCCACGGTGAACGGCAGGGTGCGGCCTTCGTTATTGGTGTCAACAAAGCTCAGGGAAACACTGCTGGTGGCAAAGCCCCACTCACCCTCGTGGCTCAGAGACCACCAGTCGCGGGTAAATACCTGATCCGCGGCGTAGCCGGTGCGCGGCTGGACCTGTCCGCGGCTGTCCCGCCATACGGACTCAATATTGTCTTTGGTTCCCAGCGGGTAGCTGATCTCACCGGTATTGATATCGAAAGTCGGAGTGTTGTCGTAGGACTGCTCGGAGGTGTCGTAGTCGAAGCGCACAAACTGGTTGTCGCTGGCAGTCCAGGACAAGCTGAAGCCGTATTGCTCGCTAGTGCTGTCAACCGTACGGCCACCGCTACCGAAGCCCATGGAGCGCACGTGCACATCGCCATTCGGGTCAACGGCGGGCTGGAACTCGGGGCTGGAAGCCATCTGCTCGTACACGCTTCCGTGCAGACCCAAGGTCAGAACGCCGGGAACGATTGGCCCGATCACATCGAAATCGGTAGTGATGTCGTCACCAAAATCATCGTTGGTCTGCAGACTACGACCATAGGTCATGCCGCCGCCCCACTCATCGGAGTGGCGCTTGGTGATCACATTGATTACGCCACCAAGTGCGTCTGCACCATAAAGGGTGGACGCAGGACCGCGAATCACTTCGATGCGCTCAATGGTGTCTTGAGGGGGAATATGGTTGAACTGGTTACCGCCAAAGTTATTCGGGTAGATATCGCCGTGGTTGTTCTGGCGCTTGCCGTCGATCAGAACCAGGGTGTACTCGCCGGTGAGGCCACGCATGCTGATAGAGCCCTGGCCGGTCTTGTCCCGCGTGCTGCCGATATCCACACCTTCCTGGTATTTGACCGCATCCAGAAGATTTGTGAATTGACGTGTTTTCAGATCGTCGGCGCTGATTACCGAGATACTGGCGGGCGCATCGGTTATTTTCTGTTCAAAACCGGTGGCGGTGACTACCACAGTTTCCATGCTGGCGTCGGTAGCCGACTCCGTCGAAAGCGTCTCCTCGGCATGCGCTACCGCCACCACCTGACTCGCCACAACAGCGGTCGCCAATAAATTCCATTTAAAACCCTGGCTCTTGATGCCCTTCATCCTTTCAAACCCCTTTTCTAATCATCCTTCACGTCGCTGCCAAGTCAGCCTTCGCCCCCCTGTCATCGACCACCCCGTAAAACATGATGAACATGCTGTAAACTTGATGCGTAATGATAATGATTATCAGGTGCCCGTCAATAACTATATGAGAAAGTTCCCCACGCTGGCGAAATTTTTTTCTACCCTCCTGCATCCATCTCGGTACACCACCCCGTCCATCTGGCAACCCTCCCGAAAACTACGCAACAAAACTGCGAAAAAACAATGAACAAGAAACCATTGAAAGTGATGGCACCGGTACTCGTCTTGGCTGCGGCATTTGGCGCAGTGCAATGGATGTCTGCGGCAAAACCGCAACCGGAGAAAAAAGAAGAAGAGCAGCGCCTGGTATCGCTGGTAACGTCACAGGCCCGTGCGGAGCCGGTGCAGCTGCAAGTCACTACACAGGGGGAGGTGCGCGCGCACACCTCGATTGAACTGACCCCGCAAATTTCTGGACGAATTACTGCCATCGCCGACAGCTTCGCGGAAGGTGCGGGTTTTCAGGCCGGTGAAACCCTGATTCAGCTGGACGATGCCGATTTCCAACTGGATGTTGCACAGGCAAAAGCCCGCGTTGCACAGGCCGAAGTACTTTTATTACAAGCGGAAGCCGCCGCGGCAATCAAACGCAAGCAGTGGCTCGCCCTGAACCCCAATAAAGAACCTACACCACTACAGGTAAACGAACCCCAGGTCTTGGAGGCAGAAGCAAATCTGCGTGCCGCCAGGGCCGAACTGGCCGACGCGGAACTCAACCTTGCTCGCACCAAAATCCGCCTGCCCTATCGCGGCCGCGTGGTGAACCGTGCGGTAGGTGTTGGCCAGTACGTGACGGCCGGCACAACGCTTGGCCGCGTGTTTGCCACCGATCGTGTCGAAGTACGACTTCCACTGACCGACAGCCAGTTGCTGGAGCTCGATCTCCCCCTGGGTTTTGTCGCCAGCAAAAAGACATCGGGCCCGGAAGTCACGCTTTCTGCACTGGTAGGTAACCGTCAACAGCAATGGCAAGGTCGTATCGTGCGTACCCAGGCCAGTATCGACCCGCAGACCCGCCTGATATATGCGGTCGCTGAAGTGAATGATCCTTATGGCAAAGGCGCCAGCAATGGCGTACCGCTGGCTGTAGGCCTGTTCGTTACCGCACAGGCCGAATCCACTGCGCAACAGAACGCCATCGTCGTTCCCCGCGAGGCCCTGCGCAGTGCCGACAAGGTATACGTGGTGGATGACGACAACCGCCTGGATATCCGTACGGTAGAGGTGCTGTCCACTGCCGACAATCGCGTGGTACTTGCCGCCGGTGTGACCGATGGCGAGCGCGTGGTGACCTCCACCGTCGCCAATCCGGTGGACGGCATGGAAGTGCAGCCCATCACCCACCTGGCCCGCCGTTAAGGAAACACACCATGAACAGTTTGATTGCATGGTGGGCCCGTAACCGGGTCGCCGCCAACCTCGCCATGGTCGGCATTCTTGTAGCCGGCGTGATTGGTTTCTTCAGCATGGAACGGGAAATGGACCCGCAGGTGCGTTTCCCTGGATTGGAAATCCGCGTTTCCTGGCCCGGCGCTGCGCCCCAGGAAGTGGAAGAGCAGATCGTTGCGCGTATTGAGGAAGCGGTGAGCGACCTCGACAATATCGACTGGGTACGATCCACATCGTCCGAAGGTTTTGGCGAGGTGTATATCCTCGCGGAAACTACCGTGGATTTTTCCCGTTTTATGAACGACGTGAAAATCCGTGTGGATGGTATCTCCTCCTTCCCCCGCGATATTGAACCGCCGCAGGTGCACCAGTGGGTAAACCGCAACGAGTTTATCCGCGTGGCCGTGCACGGCGACCTGGGTGAGCGCGAACTGAAACGCCTGGCAGAACAACTGCGTCGTGAAGTAGCCACCCTGCCCGCTATTTCCGTAGTAGAACTCTTCGGCACACGCATGGAAGAAGTTTCCATTGAAGTCAGCGAGCAGGCCCTGCGCCGCTACGGCATGACCTTCCAGGAACTGGCGGAAGCCATTCGTGCAAACTCCATCAATCAGTCCGCCGGTACCGTGCGTACCGAAGTGGGCAGCTACCAACTGAAGGTGCGGAACCAGGCGGACAGCGAACAGGAGTTTGCCAATATCATCGTGCGCCAGACCGCCGACGGCGGCACCATCCGCGTCGGCGATGTGGCGAAGGTAGTGGACGGTTTTGAGGACAACGAGATCCTCGCCACCCTGAACGGTGAGCCGGCAGTTCTGCTGCAGGTGATGAGCACCGAAACCATGGATATCGTCACCGCCTCGGATTCCATTCGCAAATGGATCGCCGACCGCCGTGAGACCCTGCCCGCCGGTGCGGAGCTCACCCTGTGGACCGACAACGCGGAAGACTTCAAAGGCCGTATGGAAACCATCAGCGGCTCCGCATTGATGGGCCTGCTGCTGGTGCTGCTGGTACTGGTTTTCAGCCTGCGCCCGAAAGTGGCCTTCTGGGTATCCGTGGGCATCGGCACCGCTTACGCCGGCGCCTTTGTTTTACTGCCTACCGTGGGCGTATCCCTGAATATGCTGTCCACCTTTGCCTTCCTGCTGGTACTCGGCATCGTGGTGGACGATGCCATTGTGGTGGGTGAAAGCATTCACAGCGAATCCCACAATCCGGAACATCAAAAATCCGGCGGCAGCCTGAGCGCCGCGGTGATCGGCACCCAACTGGTGGCCAAGCCGGTGATCTTTGCGGTACTAACGACGATTCTCGCCTTCCTGCCGTGGATTTTTATCAGCGGCTCCACCAGCGAATTCACCCGGCATATTACCTGGGTGGTGATTCTTGCCCTGCTGTTCTCGCTGATCGAATCCTTGTTTATCCTGCCGGCGCACCTGAACAATCTGAAGCCGCAGACTAACCCCGGTCGTTTTGGCCGGATTCAACAGCGCATTGCCAACGGCATTGTGCACTTTGCACAAAACCATTACCGCCGCGCCGGCCAATGGGCGGTAAATCGCCGCTACCTCACCGTCAGTATTTTCGTGGCGGTGATGATGATCGGCTTCGGCGCTTTCGGCAGTGGCTGGGTGAAGAAAAGCTTTATGCCGGATATTGAATCCGACCAGATTATTGTGAATGTGGTGATGCCGGAGGGCGCCCCGTACAGTCGTGCCCTGGAAGTACTGGCGCAACTGCAGGACGCGGAAAAGCGCCTGGAGGAAGAGGTCAATCAGCGCGCTGCCGAACAGGGTAAATCCGGCGAGGGCGCATTGATCGAAAACTGGTACACGCGCTCCCGCCGCGACAGCGTCATTGCCATCGTACAACTGGCGCCGCCGGAAACGCGCGAGATGTCGGCAAAAGACGCCGCACTGCGCCTGCGCGAACTGCTGGGCGACGTACCGGACGCGAAGGAAGTTTCCGTTCAATACACCAATAACAACAATGGTCCCGGTTTCGAGCTTTCCATCCGCCATCCGGACCTGGAGATACTGCGCAAAGCCACATCGGACCTGGAGTCCCAGTTGCGCACCTACGAAAGCCTGTACGACGTGCGCAATAACCTCGAAGGCGCATCGGAAGAAATCCGCATTGACCTCAAACCCGGCGCCACCAAACTGGGCCTGACCCTGGCGGAAGTCAACCGCCAGGTGCGCCAGGCCTATTTCGGCGAAGAAGTGCAACGCCTGCCCCGCGCCGGCCAGGATGTAAAAGTCATGGTGCGCTACCCGCTGGAATCGCGCCGCTCCATCGACAGCCTGAAGGATTTTCGCGTGCGCACCAGTGACGGCCGCGAGGTTCCGCTACTCGCTATCGCCGACCTGGAATATGCGCCGGGTATCAAGCGCATTCAGCGTTGGAACGGCAACCGCGCGGCACGGGTGATGGCGGATCTGAAAGACGATGTGCGCGGTGACATCATGAAGGACCTGGAAGAAAACTTTTTCCCGGAATGGGAAAAGCGCTACCCGGGTATTGTGCGCGGCGCGGTCGGTCAGGCGGAAGGTGAGAAACGCTTTATTGCCGAGGTACTCGGGTTGTACACCATGGCCTTCTTCGCCATGTACAGCCTGCTGGCGGTGGCGTTCCGCAGCTATTTCCAGCCAATTCTGATCCTGATTGCCATTCCGTTTGCCTTCGTCGGCGCCATTCTCGGTCACGGCGTGATGGGCATGACCATGGCGATTTTCAGCTACTTCGGAATCGCCGCTGCCGCTGGCGTAGTGGTCAATGACAACCTGGTATTGATGGACCACTGCAATCGCCTGCGGGAGAAAGGGTTGGAACCGATGAAAGCCGTGGTGGAAGCCGGCGTAGCACGCTTCCGCCCTATCCTGCTCACCACCGTCACCACCATCGTGGGCCTGCTGCCGATGATGCTGGAGCGGAGTATTCAGGCGGCCTTCCTGCAGCCGATCGTGGTGGCGCTGGCGTTCGGGGTGTTTGTGGCGTTCTTTGTTACGCTACTGCTGGTGCCGGCGATGTATGTGGTTGGTGTGGATATCAGCCGCTTTGCGACGCGCAGTAAAGCAAAAGTGATCGGGAAGCTGGGCGGCCAATCGCAACCCGCCCATGCCGAGAACTCTCTGTCCAACTAACGAATCACCCAACGCCAACTAAAAAGGCCCGTGGATTTTCATCCACGGGCCTTTTTGTTTACTGGACTTTGTTTACTGGAATGACTTAGAAATTTTTGGCCGTATTTTTAAACACTTCGCCATCTTTCATTACAAACTGCACCTGCTCCAGTACGGAAATATCCTCCAGCGGGTTGCCAGGTACCGCAACAAGATCCGCCAGTTTGCCCTCTTTAATACTGCCCAGCTCATCCTGTTTACCCAGTAACTGCGCCGCATTAATAGTGGAGGCCTGCAATGCCTGCAGCGGTGTCATGCCGAATGTGACCATACGGGAAAACTGCCGCGCGTTCTGACCGTGGGGGTAAACGGCGGCGTCAGAGCCAAACACCATTTTCACACCGGCATCCACTGCTGCACGGAAACTCTCCCGCTGCTGGCCACCGACACGGCGCTCTTTCTCCAGGCTTTCCGGCAGGATACCGGCCTTTTCACCTTCAGACAGAATGTACTCGGTGACATAAATATCCATGGAGAGCACGGTGCCGTGCTTCTTCGCCAGGCGGATGGTCTCTTTATCCAGGAAGCTGGCGTGCTCCACCGAGTCAACACCGGCACGAATGGCCGCGTTGATTCCCGCAGTACCGTGGGCATGGGCAGCAACCGTGGTGCCGCGATTGTGCGCCTCCGTCACCGCCGCCTGCATTTCTTCCAGCGCCAGCTGCTGCGCGCCCGGCTCTGTCCCTTTGGACATTACACCGCCGGTCGCGCACAGCTTGATCAGGTCCGCGCCGTATTTGAAATTTTCCCGCACCTTCGCGCGCACCGCCCAGGGGCCATCGGCTACACCACCGCCTTCTGCTTTGTACTCCACTGGTAACAAGTTGTTATCGCAATGGCCGCCGGTTATGCCGATCGCCGGGCCGGAGACAAACAGGCGCGGGCCGGGAATATCGCCATCGTTGATTGCATCCCGCAGGGCCACATCGGCGTAGCCACCCGCTCCAAGGTTGCGCATGGTGGTAAATCCGGAGTCGAGTGAAATCCGCGCATTTTTGGCACCAGTGAGTGCGGAGCGTACGGTGGAGACCGCCAGGCGGCGGTAGCCGTGGGTGTGGGCATCCCCGGTCAGGTGTACATGCATGTCCATAAGGCCCGGAAGCAACGTGCTGCCCGGCAGGCGAATGGCACCTTCCGGCACTTCGCCATTGGCAGTGACCGAGGTAATGCGGTTGTCGTCGACGGTGATTACCGGGGCTTCGATGATCCTGCCTGTTTCCACGTCGATCATGCGATCGGCGGTGATGTGGGTTGTGGCCAGGGCCTGGGTGGAGATTAGGGCTAGGAAAATAGCGGTGCAGCGCAATTTGTTGAGACGAGACATAGGATCCCTAAGGTTTCAGTTATAAACATTGTTTGAGGTGTTTTACTGGCTTTTGCCGGACGTGTCACCTTCCGGGCATATACAGGCAAATTCTGGGCCGGAAGCCGCTGCGGATTACCACTTGGCTATACTCCGAATTCTCAAACCCGACTTGGAGCCCTGCCATGCGGAAATACCTGCTCACAGCCGTTCTTACCGCTCTCCCCTCTTTTGCGTTTGGTGTCAGGTATGGATATGAGAAGGGGGTTGTTAACTTCCTCGTATATGACGCGCCTGGTCGGATCGCGCTCTATGACGCAGCCATAAACTCAGGGGATCCTGAGGAAGTGTTGAGATCTCTTGCGATCGGGCAGGCGAAATTGATGAAGAGTCTTGAGGGTGCGGGGCTTACTGCTCCGGCGTTGCTGCCTTTAAATACGACGAAGGGGTTGGAGGTTAGTTACGAGGAGTATTTGCCGGTGGCGGAGGGGTATTCGGAGTGATTTTTGACTTTTAGCGGATAGCGGATAGCGGATAGCGGATAGCGGAAACGGTGCGGGAATTGGGCTCTGGTCGGGATGGACTTGAAACACGCTAGGGCGTGTTTCAACCCTGGCGGGCTCGGCTGCGCCTCGGTCTTAACTCGCTGGCGCGAGTTAATCGAACCGGAGGGTTCTCACCCTCCCTCACCGCCATATACAAAAAAGCCCAGCATATAGCTGGGCTTTTTTGTATATGGCGGTGAGGGAGGGATTCGAACCCTCGATGCCTTTCGACATACACACTTTCCAGGCGTGCTCCTTCGGCCACTCGGACACCTCACCAAAACTGATTGTTGCGTTTCTTTCTGGAATTTTTACGAGCTTCCAGTCCGCACGCCTGCGTGCTCGTGATGCCCGTTGGGCATGGTCTCCGCTTTGCTACGGCTCGACCATTCAGAGGCATCACCAAATTGTCTTGCTAATCAGTAACATAGCGCCCCGATCAGCGAGCGCGAACTTTACAGAATGGCGGCGGCGGGTGCAAGTGTATTCGGCAAAAAAACCCGCCAAGCGATTCTGTTTGCGCGGTTACTCGCCGCTCCACTCGGCAAAGAAGTCTTCAACGGCGAGGTCTGGTGCGGGTCTCGCGGGCTTGGAGGGGGTACCCATATAAATGAAACCACTGATTTCTTCGTTATCTGCCAGGCCCAAAGCTTCCGCGACCTGCCGGTTCTCAGCGAGGGCACCGGTGCGCCAGTATGCGCCTATATTTTGTGCAAATGCAGCGGTAAGCATCGCTTGCACCGCACCCGCGGTGGACATGCGCTGCTCGTTGAAGGGGACCTTGGGATGCTCCTGGAGCCGGGTAATGGCGACGATCACCAGAGGAGCGCGGAGCGGCATGGCAGAAATGCGCTCTTTCTGGGCCTCACTCAGCTCTTCCTGCCCCTCGCTAGCGGCGAGATAAATCTGCCCTAGCCTGTCCCTTGCGGAGCCTTCGACCGTTAAAAAACGCCAGGGGCGAAGGTTGCCATGGTCCGCTGCCCGCAGGGCCGCCCGGAATATTCTTTCGCGCTGGTGACCGTCGGGCGCGGGCTCGGTCAATACACCAATCGAAACCCGGTTGTGCAGTGCGTCCAACGCGTCCATCTGTGCCTCCTGAAATACCAAATGAATGAATGCAGACAGGCGATTCTACCCTATTGGCGGGCCACCATTATCGTGGACGATCGTCCACCTTTAGGATCACCCCCTCATTTAGCGTCGCTTTCACTACCAGATAAGGGTAAACTTTGCGCCTGTCAGTGACCTGAGCCACGCATTTCTAATAAAAACAGTACCAACTAAAAAGAGATGGGGTTCTCTGGCGCCAGCGCCGATGCGGACAAGAAGAAAACAACAAGCTCCCATTTAACTCCTGCAAATGACGATTATCACCTGATCCGTTTTTTGCAGCACAGCTTTAGTAAGACCCAGCGTTCATGCAGAACCAGCCTGAAGAAACCAACAGCACAAAGTCCGATTCCCGGTACCCGCTGTATTTTCGCGCTTTAATCTGTTTCGCGGCCTCCGGGACGCTTCTGAACAGTATTACCTGGTCCTCGCTGTTCTCGCAGGGCGCACTTCTCCCGCTGGGCATGGCAGTGTTACTGCTTGCTTATATTCCCATCGCCTACCAGATTTCCCGCCGCGCAGCCCCAGAGAGCCAGGAAGAGGTGCACCGCTGGCTTTCGTTTACGGATGCGCTACTGGTCGGCATGGCCATGGCACTTTCGAACTTCAGCCTGCTGCCAAGCCTGCTTTTCCTGACCATGGTGCAATTCAACGCGCTGACCCTCGGTGGCGGCCGGAGCTGGTTCGAGCACAACACCGCGATGTTGCTCGGCGTGGGTATCGGTTATCTGGTGCACCGCCCTGCGCTGGTGGTCAATGCGGACCTGAATATTAGTGCTGCAAGCCTGATTGGTGTGTTTACCTATTTCTGCTGCCACGCGTTTTACATGTTCAAGCAGATCTCAACCCTCAAGCGCAACAATGAACAACTGCAGAAAGAGCAGCGCATCGCCAACCTCGCCAGTTACAAACTCTCCCGCTACCTCCCAAATCGTCTCTGGCGTGCGGTAACCACCGGCAAAGAGAAAGAGATCGTCACCGAGCGCAAGCTGCTCACCGTCTTCTTTTCCGACATCAAGGACTTCAGTCAGCTGACCGAAGAGATGGAAGCGGAAACTCTGACGCGCCTGTTGAATAGCTATTTGACTGAAATGTCGCGAATCGTCGCCCACTACGGTGGCACCATCGACAAGTTTATTGGTGATGCCGTCATGGTGGTATTCGGTGACGACCAGAGCAAGGGCCCCAAATCAGACGCCCTGCGCTGTGTGGCTATGGCACTGGCCATGCGCAAGCGCGTTCGGGAAATGATGCAGGAATGGTACGACCAGGGCATATCTCACCCCCTGCAGATTCGTATGGGCATCAATACCGGTTACTGTACGGTCGGTGTTTTCGGCACCGCTGATCACCAGACCTATACGGTAATGGGTACCCACGTAAACCTTGCGGCACGACTGGAAAGCGCCGCGGATCCAGGCGAAATTTTAATCAGCCATGAAACCTGGGCAATGATCAAACAGACGGTAATGTGCCGGGATAAGGGCCATGTCACGGTAAAAGGCTTTAGCACTCCGGTTAAGGTGTACTCGGTTTCTGACCTGCGTAAAAACCTTGGAGGACAACAGAGTTACCTGGAAGAGCACGCACCGGGTTTTGCCATGCACCTGGACCTGGAAAAGGTCAGAAATTACGACAAGGAAAAAGTGCTGAAGGCGCTCCAGAAAGCGCAGGCACAATTGAAAAGCAAAGTAATCATTTAGACTTGGCGGCTACGCCGCCAAGTCGTAAGCTGACCGTCAAGGTCACCCGTGTTTTCGACAAACTTCAGTACATTAACGAGCGATCATACCGCGCAGCTCGTTCACTGCCTGGCGCAACGCCTCAACCTCTTGATCTCTCTCCGCAAGCTCCTGTTCCAGGGCATCACCACGCACTTTTAACGCCTTGATCGCCGCGAGAGCCACACCATTCATATCGGACGCCGAAATAACGCCGTCTTTATCACCATTTAAACCGAACTGCTTGTGGAAGTCTTCAGCCATCGGACCGATGTGGCGCACGGACTCTGGGTCTCGATTGTAGTTCCAGGACAGAACATCCAACGCGTCTACTTTTTCCAGAATATCGTTCGAATCCACTTGAGAGAAGTTCGCTTTTGCCGAACGGCTGGAGGTGTAGGTAATACCATTCGCCACCAGGTTTCCTGGAATGGTCAGGGTACCGGTACTATCGACAGACATCTCTGGTACATCCGAAATACCGGTGTTTACAAAGTTCACCTGGAATTCATCGGCCGAACTGGCCAAATCGATGCTATCCAGCGGCGTGGTAATACGGATGGCTTCATAATTTACGCCATTGGTATTTTCCGCAACAAGGCTGGGCTCCAACTGGTCATTGTTAACTTTGATGTAAGTTTGATTTCCAATAGCGATATGCTGAGGTTTAATCCAAAGCGAGCTGGTGGGAGAGTCAGGTGTAACTCGGAAAGGCAATTTCTGGTTGTGGCTCATATCGCGCAGAAAGAAATTCGACTCATTGCCCGCAAGATCCCAAATCTGAGGCGTCCAGCCATTGGAGCCATCTTGCTCAAGACGCAGTGCCGGGGTATCCCCCCAGGCTGAGTGCACGCTCGTCGCAGGTGAATCGGTGTTAACCCCTAACTTGCCGGTGCTATCCAGCACAAGCGTATTGTTCTTTGCCCCTGCCTCTATTCGGAAAGGAGTTTTCCCCGCAGTACTATCTTCAACGGAAAAATGGCTCTCGCCACCATTGCTGCTGTCATTGATGACTATGCGCCAATCATTTCTCGAAAAATTCCCCGAGCTGCTGGTATCGTCGAAGTGAATGCGAAGGTTGTTCTCCTTGATTCTCAGAGTATCAAAACCAAATGTTTCACTGGCGGTACAATCTGACCCAACACATTCACTACCCTGAACAATGACATCCTCCGCATGCACTTTAGCTGCGTGAACATTGGCCGTGGCGCCAGCCAGAGCGATAGCTGCGCAGAGGCGGGTTATATTTGCTTGAATTTTCATGATCTTACTCTTGATAATTGGCCTTTTAACGGCCTTTGGTTGTTTACGGATTGACGATGGAAATCGTATTGTTTGAAATCTCAAAGCTACCGCTGATCACTGTTTCCATGATCTGACCTGGCACAGTTCCAGACTGGCGCCCGTTACTGACATTGCTCCCCTCGGAAATTATTTTCCCTTGCACGCCCACCGACTTGTACACATGAAAGGTGTAAACACCATCAGGAATATCGCCTTCAAAATCGAAATAGGGCTTATCTGATGAATAGAAAAAACCTCCGGGTCCATTTAGCTCATAAACCTCACCGGCAGCGCCAATCGTGAGCTCACCACCATCCAGTGTCACTTGTGCAGCAGCCACGACGGAGGCTGCGCTTGCTGAATCCTGCTCAGCAGAAACAATCCAGGGGGCACAGGTGATGGCAACGATCGCCATCGCTTTAAAAGTAAAATTCATTATTTATCTCGCTTGGTTTTTAATAGATTTCATTTTTCAGTTACGGCGTAAATTCCAGGCTACCACTGTCAACATCCTCTACTTCGACAGGGATCACCTCCCCACTACTGACTTGCACGATTTCGATAGCATTGAGTTTCACCCCAAATGTCTTCACCACTGGCTCTGGTGCTGGATCGGGATCACCGTTGCCATCCCCGCCGGAGCTACCACTGCCACCACCACATCCACCCAGCAATACAAGAGTGATTAAACTGAAGAAAAGTGCAGGCACACGAACAGATCTAATTGAGCACATTAGAAATTCCTGATAAGAAATCTGCTACCGGGCTGAGAAGCACAACCCGGAGCAACATTGAATAAAAAATGGGAAATCAGTTGGGGGACTGTTTCCCCAAAAGGGGTTGGGAACCCACGAAAACTAAACCTGTCACCGCGATCTAAAACTGATAAGTAACAAGTATTTTGATCTGCCCTGCGGGCAACTGAATAGCCGAAGGTAGATCAACGATTAAAGTCTCATCGTCTCGGGTAAAACTGCCGCTTCCAATCAACTCAGAAGCGTCCGCCTGGCCGTTTTCATTTTTATCGAGATACAGTCGCACTTCGCTGACTTCACTACCCTCTTCCATTTCGCCAGTGGCCTGGAGCGCAAGCGACTTCAATTCGGCATCACTGGAATCACTTTCCAGGGTAAAGGCAAGCACAACTTTCTCGCCATCCCCTGCAGAAAATTGAGCCTCTTCCAATGGGATTACGGCTACGAACACAACAGGTTGTGAAACGGCGAGCGTACCAACCGCACCAGGGTCGACGACTATGCCGTTAGCAACACCATCAGCGTCATTTGCGCCACCGTCTTCAATGGTAAGTTGCACACAGAAATGCCCCTCAGCGAGACCTGGTTGGTAGTCGGCACTTCCCGGTGCAGGACAGACGCCCAGCTCACCTGGGGCGGAGGAAACGCTATTGCCCGCATTTTCACTGAACGCTACCCAACCAATACCTTGCTTATATTTCAGGTACTGGGCACCGGCAAACAACGCGCTTGTCTGCGGCAATACAACGCGCGTGCTGGCTCCGGCTACAACTCCATGTACTTCAAAGTCAAAAATCCCATGCAAGAACTGATAGCCACTGGAGCCAGCCAGGCTTTCACCGTACAGCACGTCGATATCGTCAAGGCCAATCTGGGCGATGCTGAAACCCGCAACGTAAGCAACATCGCCAAGCCGCAGGCTTGTACCGCTATCACTTTGAATCAGCGCGCCCAGTCCATCCATGGGCAGTTGGTTCGTCGCGTCATTCGCGTCCAGATAGTCGGGGATACGGTCGCCGTCACTGTCGCCATAGCCCTCGATCACATCATTAACACCGTCGTTATCGGAATCTTCTGACGCACTCAAGTCGGGTGCATTTTCCTCAATACTCAACAGTAGGCTGGCATTGACAGATTCACCGGCCACATCAACCACTGACAACTGCACGCGGAAGGCACCGGACAAACCGTTGGGATCAAAGGTAAAGCTCTCGCTGGTGTAGCCATTTACGGGGGCGAGGGATTCACTACTCCAGCTGAAAGTGTGGCTATCTGACGGATTGGGGTCGCTTACTTCAGCAATCACGGTCGCCATACCAGCGTCCGAATAAACGGTGGATACGGCGTAGTTACCCTGTAAAAGACTGATGGAAACTGTGGGCGCTGCATTCCCCTCAATCAGGGTAATCACTTGCTCGGCTGCTGAGCCCAAAGCAGCATTACTCGCGTTTTCCAGAGTGACGACCAACGTCTCGTCGCCTTCGAAAATTTCGTCACTCAAGGTTTCAAACGGAATACTGCCCGACAGCCCAGAGGTAATATCGACGCTCCCCGACAACAGGCCATGGTCGCTGCCATCCGCGGTCCCGCCTACGAGGTAAGTTACGCGAACCGGATATGTCACCGGCGCACCATTCAGGAGTACCTCTATTGAACCTGAAGTACCTTCCTCCACGGTTTGCGCGGCTGCCATACTCACCAGGGGAATCACATCCACTATCTGCTCGGCACTGATACTATTGCCAGCAGCGTCTTCTGCGGTCCAGATAATTCGGTGGCGGCCGGGAACGAAAGGGCCAATATCATCGGCGACAGGAATGATCGTTCCGTCCTTCGCGTCCTCTGCGAAGGCACTGCCCAATTCCACTGCGGTGGTTGCACCAGTCGACACTACTTCAATATCTGCCGGCACCATCAATACAGGCGGTACATCGTCGACATTGATATCACTGCCAGCCAGATACTCAGCCAGATTACTGAGCCCGTCGCCGTCCAGATCGCTGTCGGCATCACTGGGATCGTCGATATCCAGACCATTTTCCACTTCGTATGCATCCGGCATACCGTCATTATCACTGTCAGCGTCATCACCGTTGGGAGTTGGATCGCTGTTATCACCAGTGCCATCGCCGTCGCTATCTGCCGATTCACTCGCGTCGTAAGGAAAAGCGTCGTCGCTATCGTTGACACCGTCGTTGTCGTAATCGAATGGGTAAGCGTCCAGGTAGTCTTCGATTCCATCTCCATCGGAATCCATGTCGCTGACAGTAAAGCTCTGGGTCACAGCTTCCGAGGAAAGATAGTTGTCATTACCCGATTGGGAAGCAGCAATCGAGCATTCACCGTAGCCAGTCAGGGTGACGGTGGTGTTACTCACACTACACACTGATGCGGTAGTCGATGCGAAACTTACATCCAGGCCAGAACTTGCCGTGGCGCTGATGGAGAAATCTACATCACCTAGTGTTTTATTCTCGAGTGCGGAAAACGTGATTGTTTGCACGGCTTTCTCGATGGCTACCGAACGAATCACGGTGTCGGCCGCATTCCCGGCTGCATCGCTCACGTCGTAGGTGACGCTGTAGATACCAGCTGCCGAAGTGTCGACAGTGCTGACTACGACAATACTGCCGGTGATGTCACCATCAACGCCATCTTCTGCAGTAGCACCCGCATCGGTGTAGCTGTCACCGAATGTCAGCATCACACTGGCATCGCCTGACAGGGTAATCACAGGAGCGACACTGTCTGTGGTGATATCTGATCCGTTTTCGTACTCGTACAGATTGCTCAGGCCATCGCCATCCCGATCACCTTCCGCATCGGTCGGATCGGCCACATTGAGACCGGCATCGACTTCGACAGCATCTGGAATTCCGTCGTTATCGTGGTCTGACGGCCGGCTATCATCACCGTCGAGCACACCATCGCCGTCGCTGTCGCGGTGCACAACACCATTAATTCGCAGGCCCGGTAATTGCGTTTCGGTGCCGAAATCCCAGTAAAGGGCATCGCCAGTACTAAGGTAGCTACTCCAGCCACTGTACAAGGTATCGCTGGTACATGAGAAATCATCAGCCGTCGTCGCGCATTGCAGTTCAACCAGGTTTTTTCCGAAGTAGCCGTTCTCGACAATTTGATTGCCGCTACTGCTTTGACTGCTGGTGTCTGTTGCCCAGTAGCTGTAGGTTACGGAGTTACTTTGATTTAAACCGATCAGGCCACCGGCATCCGCGCTGGCATACACGGAACCCACTGCAAAGGTAGCAGCGATGCTCGCATTAGTAGCGGCATAGCCAACAAGGCCACCAGCATTTTCCGATGCAGACACCTTACCGGTGGCAAAGCTGCTCGATATATCTGAGGCGATCAGGCTGCCAATCAGACCACCGGCGTTGAAGGAGTCCTCTCCGGTACCGGAAACCTGACCAGTCGCATAACAACCGCTGACCTGACTGTTGCCTACAACACCGACCAGGCCACCGACATCATCACTGGTTCCACGAACGTCACCAGTGGCATAGCAATCCTGGATCTGCGACAAGCTACTGGTGCCGACAAGTCCGCCCACCCTGTCGTGTCCAGTGACCGGCCCGGTGCTGTAGGCGCTGGCAATCACGGTATTGCCCGCAAAGCCCACAAGCCCACCGGTAGAATTTTGACCCGAGATACTCATCAGAGCGCCATTGAGGCCGACATTCAGTAGTGTCGCGCTCTGGGTGTACCCGAACAGCCCCTGGTAATCTGAATTGCGATCCAGATAAAGGTTGCTAATTCGATAGCCGTTGCCGTTAAACACGGCGGCGAACGGAGCGCTGTAAGTTCCGACACTGCTCCAACCGTTCCCGCTATTCCAGTAAACCTCGTCTGAGAGATCGCCATCGGTGTCACTGTCGAAATCGAGATCCCGAGTGAGCTCATATCCGATACAGCCTTCTTCCGGGCAACCGGCGGTAATGCCAGACAGTGAGCTACCGCTCAGATCATCGCGCATCGCATTGAGATCCACGAGGGAATCGATTTCGATCAAGCCGTTATCATCAACGTCCACATCATCCGATGCCGAAGAGCCAGTGGGGTCGAAGGGAAAGGCATCCTCGTCGTCGTTCACATTGTCGTTGTCGTCATCAGTATCGGCATTGTCACCGATGCCGTCACCGTCATTGTCGGCACTTTCGGTTTCGTCGTAGGGGAACGCATCCAACGCGTCTTCTACGTTGTCGTTATCGTCGTCCGGGTCGGCATTGTCTCCGATGCCATCGCCGTCGGCGTCGGAAGTTTCTGTGTCATCGAACGGGAACGCATCCTGCGCATCTTCTACGTCATCGTTGTCATCGTCGGTGTCCGCATTGTCACCGATGCCATCGCCGTCGTTGTCAGACGATTCCGAGTCATCGTAGGGGAAAGCATCGCTATCATTCTCGACGTCATCGTTATCAATGTCGGAGTCGTAGGGATCGTATTCGCCGTCGCCATCCGTATCACGAAAGGTCAAGCCATTGAGGATGGATACCGGGTATTGATTGCTGGTACCAAAATCCCAATGCGTAGCAGGCCAGCCAGCGTAGACCGAAGTCTGGCAACTGGAGTCGCCCGGTGAAGTTGGACACTGCAGCTGAGTAGAGGTCAGGCCACTGCCGTAGTCGCCGGCGCTGCCACTTTGCCCAGTGGTTTCAGTGTCCCAGTAGATTCGGGTCACACTCACCGTACCGGAGGCACTGCCTAGCAGCCCGCCGGTATCGCCGGAGCCGGTGACACTGCCGCGCGCATAAAGGCGCTGCAGGGTTGCATCATCATTCAGAGCCCCTGCCAGGCCGCCCACATATTGGCCACCGGAAACACTGTTACCTGCGTAGCTGTCGCGCAGCGTCAGAGTGCTCGGTACAAAACCAATCAGACCGCCGGTATAGCTGCCGCCAGACACACTGCCACGGGCAAACGTGCGCTCGATCGTGCTGCCGGAAGTCGATGGCAAGCTGCCGAACAGGCCGCCTGAGTAACTGCCACTTGCAGTGACCGACGCATCCACGTAACTGTCGCTTACGCTACTGATATAAGCCTGACCGCCAAATCCGCCGACAAAGCTGTTACCGCTGATCGTGCCGCTGATACTGCAGTTACTGATGGTCGAGTCGGGGGTACCCTGGGAGAAGCCGAAAAGTCCGCCGGTAAAAACGCCACCGGTGATACTGGTGAGACTCCCGGAAATATGGAGGTTGCGCAGGGTCGCGCCTTTTACTATCGCAATCAGGCCAACATTATTGGTACTGCCGCGGTTGATATACAGGTTCCGGATACTGTATCCGTTGCCTTCGAGAATGGCGCTAAACCAGCTGTAGCTGCCATCATCATTGGCCCCGATTGGCCTCCAGCCACTACCACTGTTGTAATAGCTTTCGTCATTCAACTTGCCGTCGCTATCGGTGTCGAAGTCCAGGTCTGTGGTCAACTCATAGCCGTTACAGCCCGATCCAGGGCAGCCACTGCTACTTCCGTAAAGGCTGGCTCCCGTCAGATCATTGCGAATCTCATTGAGGTCCGCGAGATCGTTGATCTCAATAAGACCATCGTTGTCCAGGTCGTAATCCGACCGGCCGCTTTCCGCCTGGGCCTGCCCCAGAGAAAGCAGGAAACCAACGGCGACGATCCACTTAAGGAAAAAACACCCGATCACATTTTTTATCAACGGCATTGCCAACAGCTCTTTTATTCGGTCTTGGAGTTCTGATCAAGGCACGGGAACGGCGCGAATTTACGTTTGCATTCCTGGCACAATAGATACATACGTAACCGGAGGGGTAATCCCCTCAAACCGGAAATAAGAAATCTGTATTTTTTGGTAAAGCGCCAACAGGAAGTCAGTTGGACGAAGGACATACCCCTGAACAGGGTATATAGATGGCGGGATCGGGTGAGGTGAAAACCTTGAAAATTGTTCGCGGCGCGCAGGCGCTGCTGCCAACCGGCAACAGCGCCCCAGAGGAGTTATTGGCGAGCGAATCGGCCTGGGAAGTGAATCTCACCGCTAGAGGTACGCAACGGGTTGATATCCAACCCTCCACGCCGGGTATAGCGCGCGCACACGGTCAGCTGCTGGAAGTCTGCCAACTGCTGTAGATCGCAGTATATGCGTTCTACACAGTGCTCATGGAAATCCTGGTGCTCCCGGAACGAGATGATGTAGGCGAGCAACGCCTCTTGATCCAGTGCTGGCCCGGCGTATTCGATACTCACCGTCGCCCAGTCTGGCTGCCCGGTAACCGGACAGTTACTTCTCAGTAAATGGCTGTACAAGGTTTCCTTCACCGATTCACCAACGCCCGCCAATTTCAGCAGTTTCGCATCCGGCTGATACTGTCGGGCTTCGATATTCAGGTGATCGACGCAGGTCCCCTGGGGCTTGTGCACCGCAAGTTCCGGACTCTCCACGTCATAAAGCGTCACCGCAACATCGCTGCCGGCGGCGGCGCTCAGATCTTGCTCCAGTACTTCGCGCACAGCGCCCCGGGACTCGAACTCACTCTGGTTGAATGAATTCAGATACAGCTTGAACGACTTGGACTCGATCATGAACGGACTGGACGCGGCGAAGCGAAACCGGGCCACCGCAACCTGAGGCACACCCTTCGGGTTCAGCCAGGAAAGCTCGAAGCCCCACCACTCGTCGGCACCACTGAACGGCAGAGCGTCACCATCCAGCCCCAACTGCGCGCGAGACACCGCTCTGGGTATGGGGTGCAGGAGATTAGGGTTGTACTTGGCTTCATAGGTGGTTTCCTGCCCCAGCGGCAGGTTTTGCCAATCTTCTCGGTTCATGTTTCTCGATCCAACATTGCTCGTTTGCAAGCGAGCGAACACTCAATACTTCAATTAGTGACGCAGGCGCTTACCGTGGCTCATCAAGTATAGTGCCCACGCAGACAGGGCCGCGATAAACGCCAGCACTCCGGCAAACGCCCACCCCACGTTGATGTCCGACACACCCAGCACACCGTAGCGAAAAGCGTTCACCATATACAAAATGGGGTTCAGCTTTGACAGCGCCTGCCAGAAAGGTGACAACAGCTCGATGGAATAGAACACTCCGCCCAGGTAGGTTAAAGGTGTCAGCACGAACGTCGGGATGATCGAGATATCATCAAAACTGTTGGCGAAAATCGCATTGATAAAACCGGCAAGTGCGAACAACACCGAAGTCAGGAACACGATCAGGACGGTAATGCCGATATGCTGGACCTTGAGTGAAGTAAACACCAGTGCGATCAGGGTTACGATGAGACCGACAATCAGGCCCCGCGCCACGCCGCCAAGCACATACCCGGCCATAATCACCCAGTTGGGTGTGGGCGATACCAGAAGCTCTTCGACACTGCGCTGAAACTTGGCACTGTAAAACGAAGACACCACATTGCCATAGGAGTTGGTAATCACCGCCATCATGATCAGGCCAGGCACCACAAACTCCATATAGGAATATCCGCCCATCTCACCGATACGCTTGCCGATCAGCGAACCGAAAATCACAAAATACAGGGACATGGTGATTACCGGAGGCACCAGGGTCTGCGGCCAGATGCGGGTAAAGCGGCGCACCTCACGACGGAAAATTGTAGAAAAGGCCGTCCAGATTAATTGCGGGCTCATTACTTGACCTCCTTTTCAGCCGCCGACTGCTGATTTTCTGCCAGCAGAGAGACAAACAGTTCTTCCAGCCGGTTGGCACGATTCCGCATACTGGTGACCGCAATATTCTGCGCGCTCAGCTGCACAAACAGATCACTCAGGGACTGCCCCTTTTCGATAGTCACTTCCAGACTGTGTTCATCCAGCACACGCCCCGCAAAGCCACCAAAGTCAGGTGGACTTATCAGGCTCTCGCGGGTATCCAGAATAAACACTTCGCGACTCAGGGTTTTAAGCAGGGACTTGATGGAGGTGTTTTCGACGATATCGCCCTTGTCGATGATGGCGATATTGCGGCACAGGCTTTCGGCCTCTTCCAGGTAGTGGGTGGTGAGAATAATGGTGGTGCCCTGCGCGTTGATTTCCTGCAGGAATTCCCACATGGAGCGGCGCAATTCGATATCCACGCCAGCGGTAGGCTCATCCAGGATCAGCAACCTGGGCTCATGCAGCAGTGCGCGCGCAATCATCAGGCGGCGCTTCATGCCGCCGGAGAGCATCCGCGCCTGGGTGCTGCGCTTGTCCCACAGCCCCAGCTTGCGCAGGTATTTTTCCGTACGCTCTTCGGCCAGCTTGCGTGGCATACCGTAGAAGCCGCCCTGGGTGCAGACAATGTCGAACACCTTTTCAAACTGACTGAAATTGAACTCCTGTGGCACCACACCGAGCATCTGCTTGGCGGCCGGGAAGTTCTCGTCAATGTCGATACCGAAGATGGAAACCTTGCCACCGGTCTTGCGCACCAGAGAGCAGAGAATACCGATGGTGGTGGACTTGCCCGCGCCGTTGGGGCCAAGCAAGGCAAAGAAATCACCAGGCTGCACATCGAAGCTGATGCCTTTCAGCGCTTCGAAGCCATTGTCGTAGGTCTTCTGGAGGTCGCGAATGGAAAGTGCGGCAGTCATAGATAGTACTGAATCTGAAAAAGGTAGGCGCTATTCAACGCCCGCAGCGACAACATTTCAACCGCGGGGAAGCAACCGAAAAGCATTGAAGAAAAAACTCGCCGAAAAACAGGCAAAAAAAAGCCGCTCGTTGAGCGGCTTTTAAGATTGGAGCGGGAAACCGGGTTCGAACCGGCGACCTCAACCTTGGCAAGGTTGCGCTCTACCAACTGAGCTATTCCCGCAATCCTGTGGTAAAGCTGCCTTGGCAACTTCACAGCATTGGCATCCCCAAGGGGAGTCGAACCCCTGTTACCGCCGTGAAAGGGCGGTGTCCTAGGCCTCTAGACGATGGGGACAGAAACTTTCTGTCGTGCCACCAAATTAATAATTTGGCGGCACCCTTGCGGTGCATGTATGCACCACCGCCGGCTTGCCGGCGCGAGCGGAGAAAAACCAGCAGAATCACATTCTTCGCCAGCTTTTCCTTCGCGACGTGTTGTTACAAAACGCGGATGTTTTGTAACAACACGTAGGAAATTGGAGCGGGAAACCGGGTTCGAACCGGCGACCTCAACCTTGGCAAGGTTGCGCTCTACCAACTGAGCTATTCCCGCGTGGCATCCCCAAGGGGAGTCGAACCCCTGTTACCGCCGTGAAAGGGCGGTGTCCTAGGCCTCTAGACGATGGGGACCCAGAAGCTTCTTTCGGTGCCGCTGTTTCGGTGAAGAAAGATCAGCAGTGCCTCAGAAGTGGTGCGCATTCTATGGACGGGCCGGGGGGCTGTCAACACCCGATTGAAAACTTTTTTACAAATTTTTCCTTTCCATACAGGCACTTACATAACCTGTGCACAAAACCCGCAGAAATGGCCAGCCGGATTGGCCAACTATTACTGCGCCACCTGGGCACCATCGGTCACCCGTTCCTTCAGGTGCCGCATAAAGGTACGAATCGAGTCCGCGTTACTGCCCAGATCCCGGCTGCCGGTTCGCGAGGCTGAACGCATATCCACTCGAGTGGTGGCCGGTGCTGCGGCAGCGGCAGCGTCTTTACCATTGCTGCCCCCGTTTGACGCGCCCTTCCCCTCCCCCGCTTGAGTATCGCCTTGTACTCCCTCAGGCCGGATACGCACCACCACATCCTGAGTGATGCCCAGTATCGGTGTCCGCACCACGGCTTCCAGCTGTCCCTTCCCTGCCTGGACCGCAATGATACGCCACCCCAGGTCGCGGGCGACCCGCTCCGCCTGAGAAATGACTTCAGAGGGCGGGGCGGTCAAGACCAGGGGCTGGATATCCGCATAGGATGGTGTTTTGCTCTGCACCTCGGCCGCGGTGTTCCCCGGGTAGTCGGGACTGTGGTCCCCCTTCCTGCGCAACGACAACAGCAGGTCGAACTGGGGCGGGTCTTTCAGGTCGGTGGTAATGTCGTACAGTGCTGGCGCACTCAGGTTCTGCTGCCCCACCGCAAACAGGGGAAGCGCCACAGGAATCACGCCCATAAGCATGGCCCAGAGGGCCGCCGTTCTCGCTTCGGAGTGACGCTGGATCAGGCCCCAGAGGAAAACCAGCATTGATAACAGTGCCAGCGCCACCATGGCGAGCCCCAGACTCGCAAACACCGAGAATGAGGTATCCAGGTGAAGCACGCCCACCCGCACCGCCACCACAGTGAGCGCTATCAGGGTCAGCAGTAGCCACTGGAATCGGTACAGCCAGCGGCTCCAATGGCGCGGACGACCGGATCGCAGCATGTTCGAACTCCCCTATAGGGCCCGGTGCTACCCGCTATTCGGGTTTCTCGTCCGGGTTCAGTTTTACCGACAGTGAATTAACACAATAGCGCAAGCCGGTCTCTGTAGGGCCGTCCGGAAAGACATGCCCGAGGTGGCAACCGCAGCTGGCACAGACGATTTCCGTACGCTGCATACCGAGGCTGCTGTCCACGCGCTCTTCCACCACACCCTGCTCCGCTTCGGCATCGAAACTCGGCCAGCCACAGCCGGCGTCGAATTTGGACTCCGCGCGGAACAATAGCTCGCCGCAGCAACGGCAGTGGTACTTTCCATCCTCAAAGGTATCCCAGTACTCACCGCTAAATGGACGCTCAGTCCCGGCTTCCCGGCAAACGTGAAATTCTTCCGGGGTCAGGTGTTCGCGCCAGTAGTTATCATCTTTTTCTTTTGCCATACTGTGACTCCTTTTTTGCCTGATAAGTCAGTACCCAGCGGCATTACCCTGCCCGGCAAAACGCTTTGCGGCAGCACCCCTATATCCAGGTGCCCACCCTTCGTCCGGCCGGTTACCCGCCTAGATGTAGCACAGCCTACTAGGTCCGAGCGTTTGGTAGAAACGATTTTGCCTGCCCGATCGTCCTCCCGAGACCATCTGGTTGACTGACACAAACCCTTTTTAGAAGAAGCCCACACAAAGAACACAGCAATGAAGGATATTCACAAGTCGGAAAAACTCCACGGGGTCTGTTACGAAATTCGCGGACCGGTCATGGAACAGGCATCACGCTTGGAAGAAGAAGGCCACCGGGTCATGAAGCTGAACATCGGCAACCCGGCCCCGTTTGGCTTCGACGCGCCAGATGAAATCCTCCAGGATGTGATCTACAACCTGTCCCAGGCGCAGGGCTATGTGGAATCCAAAGGGCTGTTTGCAGCGCGCAAGGCCATCATGCACGAGTGCCAGAATCTCGGTGTCCCCAACGTCGACATCGATGATATTTACCTGGGCAATGGCGTTTCCGAGCTGATCTCCATGTCCACCCAGGCACTGCTGAACAACGGCGATGAAATGCTGTTGCCGATGCCCAACTACCCACTGTGGATGGCCGCCACCAACCTGACCGGAGCCAAGGCAGTGCTGTACCGCTGCGACGAACAGGCGGACTGGCTGCCGGATATTGATGACATCAAATCCAAGATCACCCCGCGCACCCGCGGCATCGTGGTGATCAACCCCAACAACCCAACCGGTGCTGTCTATCCGCGCGAGCTGCTGGAACAGATCGTGGAAGTAGCGCGCCAGCACAATCTGGTCATTTTTGCCGACGAAATTTACAGCAAGATCCTGTATGACGACGCCGAGTTTATTCCCATGGGGTCACTCGCCGATGACGTGCTTTGCCTGAGTTTCAACGGACTTTCCAAGTCCTACCGCCTGGCCGGGTTTCGCTCTGGCTGGATGATCGTAAGCGGTGCCAAGCAGCGCGCGCGCGGGTTTATCGAGGGCATGGATATACTGTCGTCCATGCGCCTGTGCGGCAATGTTCCGGCGATGTTCGCCGTACAGACTGCACTCGGTGGATACCAGAGTATTAAGGATCTGGTACTGCCCGGCGGCCGCCTGCGCCAGCAGCGGGACCTAGCCTGGCGCATGCTGAACGATATCCCTGGGGTAAGCTGCGTAAAACCGCAGGGTGCAATTTACATGTTCCCCAAGATCGATCTGGACCGCCACAAGATTGAAAACGATGAACGCTTCGTGCTCGACTTCCTGCGCCAGGAAAAAATCCTTCTGGTACAGGGCAGTGCGTTTCACTGGGACGCACCGGATCACCTGCGGATTGTGTTCCTGCCCCGCGCAGATGACCTGTCCCACGCGGTGAGCCGACTGGGCGACTTCCTCGAGCGCTACACCCGCTAATTGGCGCAAACAGAACTACTGTAAACTTGAGCCTATGCTGGACGATCTGCACATTCACGACTTTTACCGCGATGCGGGGAGAACACTGCTGGCTCTGTTCCAGCAGTTTCCCGCTCCGGCCACCATCTATGTAGAAGATATTTCCGGACCGGATACGCCCGATGAATTCGGCCTGCACTCGCCCCGGCACCTGGCCTGCCTGGGCGCCATGACCTGGCTGAAAGAGTGTGGCTATATCAACTTCACCCAGCTGGTGCGCCAGGAAGCGATCGAAGATGCCACCCTGTCCCACCGCAGCTTTTTGCTGCTGGTGAGTAGGGGGGACGATGGGTTGAGTAATGCGGAGAAACTGGACCAGGTGGTGCGCAGTGGTTCTTCTCCCCAACTCGAAGGACTGGTCGTTGAGCTGATGCGCTCGCTCTAAGCTTTCCCCACGTTTGTTATTTACCCCCGTCTGAACTTTACATGCAGCATTTTCAACGCCGCATCGGGGTCGCTATCGGGAAAATCCGGGCTTTGTGGAAGGCGTGCCACCACAGAGTAGCCGGGATTCGCCGCCTCAATTAAATCCCTGAAATACTGTTCGCTGTGGGCGGGCGAATTCAGCACCAACAGCAAATCCGCTTCGTCCGCGAGACACCCTGGCAACAATTCCAGCTGGCGCGGATAGTTTTCCGCCGCATCGAAACTGCCACGCTGGCGCGTGGGTGGATCCACGACAACCAACTGGAAAGGTCCACGGCGGTCGTAGCGCCTGAAATCCCGCAGTGCGTCCATCGCCAGAAAGCGAATACCCTTGCTCGCCAGATTGTTGATCTGGTGATTGGCCTGTCCCCGTTTCAATACACCCTTATTCAGGTCCACGTTCAGCACTTCCAGCTCGCCTGCCGCCCGGGCCACCACAGAAAACGCACAGGTAAACGAAAACAGGTTCAACAGCTTCAGGTTTCCTACCTTGCCGGATTTTTCCTGCACCTGTTGCTCCAACCACTGGCGGCCAGGCTCGATATCCAGAAAAAAGCCCACATTCTGGTGATCAAAGGTCAGCGGGAACTTCAGATCACCGCGGTACGCTACCGGTGCATCCACGGGCTCACCGCAGTGCCACTCAATCGGAGACCTGCGCACGTAGCGCCGCTGCACCGCCACCCCGGAGTACCCGGCTGGTTCCACCAGAGACCACAAGGCCTCAGCCAGCGCATCTTCCCCTTCGTGCTCATCGAACAGGGTCACCAGTATGGCGGGGTAGTAGCTATCCACACATACGCGTTCGAGTCCCGGGTAACAGTTGCCACGGCCATGAAACAAGCGGCGGCTGTCGGTCGTTTTACCCGGGTCCGATGCCGTCAGTTTGCTGCGCACTTCCTGCAGCAGAGATTCCCAATTCAAGATATCAATCACTCACGGTTGAATTTGCGGGCGCTTCGCCACTGCCATCGCCAGATAGCGGGTAAAGAATTTCGTCGCGGTAGCCAGTCACAATACGCACAAAGCCACTCCAGGCCTCATCCAGTTGCGGGTCGCCACTATCGATTAACAGCGGGCGGCCGCCCAGTTCGGTTATTTTGGTTTTGGTGGCGATCACCATCAGATTGTCGCGACCCACCGCCTTCAGCACGGACGGATTCAGCTGCTGGTTACCGCGGCCAATCAGATGCCCCTGGCCGCCGATAGCGGTGAGGATAATTTTTACCGGGCGCTCATGGTCGCTTTCGCGGTGCCGGGTTATCGCGTCATTGATCTGCGGCGCATTGACGTCGGCGGCGAGCAGTGCGCCTTTCCGCCAGAGGTCCACCCCCAGCAGGGTTCCTTCTATGGTTCCATCACCGCCGAGCTCGCCCAGCACCGCGAGGGTGGTGGAACCGGGGCCGAAAACATAGAGGGTATCGGGATCCAGCTCGTCCATTTCTTCCACGATTTGCGCGGCGATATCCGCAACTGCAAGCTCCTCTACTTCGCGCCCGGCATTTTTTACCGCCTGCAGAAAATGGCCTTCTTCCGGCACCAGAAGCTCACCGTAGTAACGGGTGCTTACCCTGCCCTCGCGGAAAGACTTTTCATCAATATCCCGCACCTCGTGCTGATGCAGGTCCACCAGCTCACCGGCCATCAACCGGCGCAACACTTCGCCGCCGGCGCGGGGAGAAATGGCAAAACAGGCGGAATGCATTTTGACGCCGGCGGGAATCCCCAGCACAGGGAAGGCATCGCCAAGGGCATTGACCATATTGCGCGCCGTACCATCGCCACCAGCAAATACAATCAGGTCTGCACCGGCTTCTCGAATCGCCGTTGCTGCGCGCTCAGTATCTTCGGGCGTTGAGCGATCACCCGCAGCCTCGCCGACCACTTCGACATTGAACCCGAGCCCGGTCGCGAGCTGCTCTCCCATATCACCGGCGAAGGTGACAATTTGCAGCGCATTATTGAATGGCTGAAGCGCCGCGAGCGCAATGGCAGCGCGCTTGTGCGCTTGGGGTTCAATACCGGCGGCGAGTGCGCGCGCCACGGTCTCGGCGCCGTCACTGCCCTTCAGACCTGCGGGACCGCCGACACCCGCCCAGGGGTTGATAATGAGTCCGAGTTTTTTCAGTTTCACTTGAGCCCCAGAATGGCCAGTTGATTGCGTGTGACGTCGTCAAGATTGGGCGCTTGCGCCAGCTGGTAGTGGGAAAACTCCAGGCGCTTCGGGTACTGCTTGCGCAGCTGATCAAACGCGCTCTGTATGGGCTCACCACCACTATCGGCTTCATTTGCCGCAGCGCGCAGGCGGGCGTCGTCTTCCCGCGGGTCATACATGGAGAGCAGCAGCTCGCGGATCGCGGTGAATCCCGATTGCTCCGTGGCAAGCGGGGTCGTATCCGCTTGCGATGACTCAGTGGCAGTCACACCCGGCAAACCCAGCGCACGGTCGAGCGCTTCACGCACCATACGCGTGCCGGCCAGTTTGCCATCGTGACTGTAGCCGGCGATATGCGGGCTGCCCAGGTCGACGGAATCCAGTAGACCCAGACTGATATCCGGCTCGTTTTCCCATACATCCAGAACCGTGGTGAATTTCTGCTCACGCTCGCGCAGTGTCAGCAGGGCTCGGTTGTCAATTACGGCACCGCGGCCGGCGCTGATCAGTACGGAGCCTGGGCGAATACTTTCCAGTGCCTGGCCATCCAGCATATGCAGGCTGGGATGCGGCCCGCCTTTCACCAGCGGTGCATGCTGGCAGATCACGTCCTGTTGCAGCACCGTATCGAGGCTTGCGCTATCCGGATTGTCGGTTTTCCAAGGATCATAAATTTTGCAGGATATACCCAGTGCATGCAGCTTGCGCTGCAGGGAGCCGCCGACATTGCCGCACCCGATAATACCGAAGCTGCGCGCGCGCCAGTCAATATCCAGCGCTGCCAGAGCACAGAACACATACTCCACAACAGAGTTGGCGTTACAACCGGGCGCCGCACTCCAGGCAATACCCTGAGCCTCCAGCCACCCGATATCCAGATGATCGGTGCCGATGGTACAACTGCCGACAAATTGCACCGGCGTGTTCGTGAGCAACGCTTCATTCACTTCCGTGACGGAACGTACCAGCAGAACATCCGCACTTGCCAACTGCTCCCGGCTTACGGTGCGGCCGGGGACGCGGGTAATAGTGCCCAGATCGCCAAACCAGCGATCCAGGCCGGGAATATTTTCGTCGGCGACGATATTCAGAAGCGGCACAACGGGGGAACTATTCATACAGAGGGACAATTCCGTTTTAAATCAGGAGGGTTCAGGTAGCTGCGTGTTCGGCACTCAATGTACGATTGATCTTGCTCGCGAGTCCGGCAATGCCAAACTCTTCTGCCAGCGCAATCGCAAGATCTGGCTCAATGCCCGCGCAGCTTAAATCAGGGACTGTCAACCTGAGCGGCACATCGTAAGCCAGTTGCGCCAGTTTCAGGGACATCGTAATCTGCTCACGGTGATCGTCGATTTTTCTCGCGAGGCTGGCAGCGCCGCGAATTTTCAGCGTCGCGATCTGCTCGGAATTCGCGATCAATTCATCCACCGAGTCGAATGCGCCTAACAATTGCGATGCGGTCTTGGCGCCAATACCGGGCACACCGGGAATATCGTCGATACTGTCGCCGACCAGTGCCAGGTAATCGGCAATCTGCGACGGGCGCACACCAAATTTCTTTTCGATTTCGCCGTGAGCGATGAAATCATCCGCAGCAAAATCCCACAGGCTGGCAGCGCCGCGGTCCAGTAGTTGGCCGAGATCCTTGTCGCGGGTGACAACCACCGGCGCCTCCCCCGCCTCCGCACAGATCCGGGTCAAGGTCGCCAGGATATCGTCCGCCTCATAGCGATCGCTGGCAAAGCTGGCAATCCCCAGCGCCTCGGCCATTTCCCGGCAGGCAGCCAGCTGGAAAGCCAGTGCCTCATCCGGCAGTACCCGGCTGCATTTGTAGTCTGGATAGATCTCGTTGCGAAAGCAGCTGCCCAGAGACTCGTCAAACGCGCAGGCTATGCCATCCGGTCGGCGGGCCAGCAGGTCGAGGAGAAAATTGGTGAATCCGTAGACCGCCTCGGTGGTGTAGCCGGAGCGACTTTCCCAATTGGGGGGCAACGCGAAGTAGTAGCGGAAGATGTAGACCGAGGCATCTACCAGATAGATCTGCTTCACCCGAGATCCTCCAGGCGATAGTCCCGGGACTGAAAGGGGTCGGGCTGGCGAAAGGCCACCGCTAAAGACAGTGCAAACTGACGCGCCCGCGAATTCACCCCCTCCGTACAGTTCCGTTGCACCTGCTGCCAGATGGCCCGCTTGAAGGCATCACTGGGGCCGAGGCCCGCGTCGAGGTTGTCCGCACTGACCCGAAAGCCCAGACCGCAGGCCCTGGAAAATATCCACTCCAGAGCCTGAGGTTTGACTTCCACCCGCTCGAATTCCGCCTGCTGTACCTCGTTGCGTCCGTCCGGGGCATACCAGTAGCCGTAATCCGGCTGCTGGCGTCGCATCTCACCGGCCACACACCAGTGGGCGGCCTCGTGCAGGGCGCTGGCCGGGTAGTCGAACGTGAATTCCACCCGGTGGCATCCGCCGACGGTAGTCGCCGGGCGGTAAAAAGGCTCGGAGTGGCCTCCCACCAGGCGGGTATTAAGGGCTTGCCGGGCGGAAAAACAGCTATCGAAGACGGTGACTATTCGTTCAGTCACAGAATCTTCGCGCACAGGGACTTTCCCGCCCCTGGCGGGGTCAGAATGGTACGGAACTTGCTCTTCTTCTAAAGCTGTCGCTGTATTCGGCAAAACGTGTTGTCACTGTCGGTGGTGGGCAACAGGCAGTGTGCCCGGTTGGCGCGGACTATATCAGCGAGAATGGGGGGATCAAGGTCGGAAGGCTTTGATACCGCCTTTCTCTCATATGGCGAATACATGGCTATCACACGGGCGCCGAATACGGAGTCCGCGACTGCACCCTACCCATTCACGCAAAAAGGAGGCATTTAGAGGCAAAGAACCCTGCTCCGCTGGTTGTATTTCTGCGGATCAGAATATACCTTTGAATATAGGGATACCGGAAACCTGCTGCTGCTCAATGCCATCATTCACGAGCGCCTTGGGTGGTTGTTTTCGGTTGCGGTACCGGCTTCCCAGGGAGGCAAAAAAGTTGCTCCCGGAGTCTGGATTTGGCGATGGCCAGCAGGCCTTCGCACAGTATCCCTACGCCGGTTGCTTCTTTAGGGGACTGAAGCTGCTCTTTCAGGGCCCTCACAAAAAGTAGTACAAGACCTTCCGCCCTATTACCGGCCCTGCAAGGAGGTGCTCTATGACCGACCACAGTACTAACAACGTGGTTGACCTCTTCACCGGCAAGCCTATCGAAACTTCAGAGAATCTGCGGTTTATCCGTCTGTCTCCGGAGCTGGATGGCTTGGAAATGCTCTACTCCAACAGTTCCAGTGGAACGGATCTCTACAGTCTGAAAATCCTTTGCTGGGGGCTTCGTGCCAACGGTGAGGTGGTCGGGCTGGTTCCCTGGTTGAACTCCATCGTCGCCTGTCCGGATATTCAGGATCCCCTGGATGGACGGTTTGAAGGCTATTACGACTCTGGCATCGAGGAAATTTTCCACGAGCCGCCCATCCATAAGATCGTCGAGCTGGAGACTGCGGCGGAATACTTCGAGTACGAAAGCAATCAAGCAGATGAAGTGGTTCAGGAGATCCCCGATACCATTGGCACTCATGCGGTGTTTATGGATGCGGATAAGGAGAATCTGACCCTTACTGAAGTCGTAAGCTGGCGTCTATTTGCCAGTGGTGAGATCCACGGCATGCTGATTGATCACAATAGTGTGGAGACTACGCCTGTACTCCCCGGGGACGATTGTCTGTACCCCGCTCAGGAGTCGGAGTGTTTCCGTTACTTCTTCCAACACCACATCGCCAACAAGATCAAATCTGAGGACCCGGAGGCCCTGGCTGCGATCGCGGCGCTTGTCACTTCGCCCTAACTTACTTCCCTCTCTTACATGTAAAACAAGGGCGGCCAGTGGTCGCCCTTGTTATTTCTGGATTCTTTCGTTCTATTGTGGCGGCCAATCACCGGGTATAGGTTTTCAAAATCGCAGCGAGTACGTCCCTGTATGTTCCGGCGGTGCCGTCCATGGCACCGACGGTTTTGAAAACCTATACCCGGTGCTCGGCCTTCGCTTCTGGCATCTGTGGGTCAGTCGGCCTTTTTGATCCAATAAACAAACTCGTCATTCTCCTCGGCGTGCTTAACAAGCTCATAACCCAAAAACTGGCAGAACTTGGGCACATCCCGCTGGGTGGAGGGGTCGGTGGCGAACATCTGCAGCACTTCGCCGGCGGCGACGTTGCGCACGGCGGTGTGGAGCATCATGACGGGTTCCGGGCACAGGAGGCCGCGGGCATCGAGGGTATGGTGTGACTTCATCGGGCTATTGTCGGGGATTTGCACGGGCGCGTCATCTGGTATGGTAGGACCGATTGGTTTCGGTTTGGCGGTCTTGGTTGGTGGGTCTAGGTTTGAAGAGCGACCACCGGCGCCCAAGGCTAAACTGCGTACACCGAGACCACCAATCCAGAGCTAGCAGGATTCAAACGCAAAATGATTTACGTATTGATTGAGCGAGAAATCGCGGAAGACCTGGAAACCACCTACGAAGACGCGGCCCGCAAGCTGCTGACCAATGCCTACCAGACCACCGGGTTTGTGGACGGGCACACCTACACCGAGCTGGGCAATCCGCTGCGCCGCTTTACGCTCTCCCGCTGGAAATCGGTGCTGCACTGGCAGCAATGGTACGACAGTGAGGAACGGCGGGATCAGATGGCCCAGCTGTCACCCATGATGGCCAGTGAGGAAAGAATTACGATCCTTGAGGACGCAGCCATTGGCGTATCTGGTGGTGTACCTGGTCAGCAGCCGTCTGCCAGTGTTGTCTCTGGGTAAAGCCGCTGGCTTTGCGTGGCTTGAAGTCGTGATCGCCATCTTCGAGCCAGTGCAGCTGAATACCTGATCCCAACGGGTATTCGGTTACTTCTTCCCGACATCCGAGCTTGTCCCGGGTGCCCTGGATAATCAGCGTGGGGCAAGTCATCCGTGCCAGGTGCTCGGTGCGCAGCTTGTCCGGTTTGCCCGAGGGGTGGAACGGGTAGCCCAGGCACACAGTGCCAGCAACCGCACCGCGGCCGACATTCTCCTGAGCCAGCATACTCGCCACGCGTCCGCCCATGGATTTGCCACCGATAGTCAGCCGCACACCTGGAAATTCCGATTCCGCTCGATCGATCTGTTCCTGAAACGATGCCAGCAGAACGTCCATCTTGTTCGGGGGGCGCCGCTTGCCGGTTTGCCGGCGCTCCGCCATATAGGGAAACTCGAAACGAATGACACCTATCTCCCGCTCCGACAGTAACTCGGCCATGACTTGCATGAAATCACTGTCCATGGGCGCGCCGGCGCCGTGGGCGAACAGGAACCAGGCGATGGGATCGCCATCGGGGCGATTAATCAGCCAATTCACAGGCACAGCCATCAGTAATCCCCGTCTTTGGGAATATCTTCCGCGAGAACCAGATTGATGGATTCTTCCCCGGGCTCAAACCAGATCACCACGGTTTTGTTGTCCAGCTGGCGACGCAGGTTGGCGACCTTGTCGGTGAGACTCACTTCCCGCTCGCCGTAATCGGTGCCGTCGCGGGTGGCGTATTCCTCCAGCAGGTTTTGCAGGGTTTCCGGGTCCAATTGCTTGTAGGGAATGATCATGAAGTGCGATTCAATAAATGCGTAAATTTGGATTGGCTATTCAATAACGAAAAATGCCCCGAGCGTTCGGGCTCGAGGCATTTTACCGTCTGAATCAGTGCAAAGGCATTCGCCCTGCAGATCAGGACTTGGGCTTGCGGAACCGCAGGGTCATACGGTCACTTTCGCCGATGGCCTGATACTTCTCCTTGTCTTCATCACCCAGCGCCAGAGACGGCGGCAGGGTCCAGACGCCTTTCGGATGTACTGCTGTGTCTTTGGGGTTTGCATTCACCTCGCTGGCTTCTTCCAGTACGAACCCGGCCTTGGTAGCCAGCTCAACCACGTAATCCTGGGTCATGTAGCCGCTGGTTTTCATGGCATCGCGCTCGGTGCCGACCTTGGCCCGGTGCTCGACCACACCCAGAACGCCACCGGGTTTGAGGGCCTTGTAAAAGGACTTGAAGGCCGCTGCTTCGTTGTCGCCGCGCATCCAGTTGTGCACATTGCGGAAGGTCAGAACTGCGTCGGCAGTACCTGCAGGGGCGATTTCAGTGTCTTTGCCCGGTGCAAATTCGGTCAGTACGATTTTGCCGTGAGTTTCTTTCTCGTCCGCCAGCCACTTTTCGAAGCTTTCGCGGGAGCGTTTGAAGTAGCCCACATCGGTGTCTTTGGGGAAGTGCGCCGCGTACAGCTTGCCCTCATCGCTCAGTAGCGGGGACAGAATCTCCGTGTACCAACCACCGCCCGGCCAGATTTCCACCACGGTCATATCGGGTTTGATCTGGAAGAATTCGAGGGTTTCCGCGGGATGACGGTGCTGGTCGCGCTGGGTGTACTTCTCCGTGCGCTTGTCGTTGGCGACGGCGTCTTTGATGGGATCGGCCTGTACGGTACCTGCGATGGTCATGGCACAGGCCATACCGGCGAGCCAGTGAGTCAGTTTCATCAAGAATCTCCCAAGTGATTCAGGTGGTTGGAATTATTTTCTGCACTCACGGATTCAACACGTTGGCCGACGCCATGTAAAGGCTACTGAGTGGCATTCTCGGCTAGTTGAGGCCTATTCACGTTTTTTCCCCACCGAGGCTCTCACTGGCTACAATTCACCACATTGTTATCTGTGCCAGGAAGGATGCCCCTATGCAACAGCACCTCGTCATTTCGATCATCAGCGACGATAAACCCGGTGTGGTGGAGATGCTCTCCGCTGCGGTAGCGGAGAACGGTGGCAACTGGGAAGACAGCCGAATGGCGCATTTTGCCGGCAAGTTCGCGGGTATTCTGCGCGTTAGCGTGACGGCGGAGGATAGTGCCCGCCTGCGGGAGGCGCTGCAGAACCTGGCGGGGAACGATTTCAAACTGCAGATTGAGGATGCGCTGGCTGTGGCGGCGGATAGTCGTCAGACGTTGCAGTTGAAGCTGGTGGGCAATGATCGACCGGGGATTGTGAAGGAGATTTCCCGGGCGCTGGCGGCCCGCAAGATCAATGTGGAGACGCTGGATACCCGTTACGGAAGTACGCCGTGGAGTGGTGAGCCGCTGTTCTCTGCAGAATGCACGATCAGCGTGGCCGAGGATGTGAGTATCGATGGCCTGCACGATGAGCTCGACGAGATCGCCGATGAGCTGGGCGTCGAGATAGACTGCGAAGAGACGTCCTCCGCGTTATAATCCGCGCCTTTCAGCTCCATGGCCGTGTAACGTCTTGGCTTTTGGGGCTCAGAATTAGTCACGAGGCGGTCCCGCTACCGGGTATTGCCTTGTGAGACACGAGCTAGGCGCCCCCCCGGTAACCCATCCATGGGGGCTCAGCAAAAACATCCTTTTTTGACAAAGCCGTACCCGGATTTGGACGCCGCAGGCGCCCGAAGGGTGAGGGCCTCGGCCCGAATCAACGTCTCACAAGGCAATACCCGGTAGCGGCACCTACGGCGAACCACCTGAAGACAAACCCTTCTGTACTCGCCAGTCATTCGTTCAGTGTCTGCATACATGTTCAAAATCGTCCTCTACCAACCAGAAATTGCCCCGAACACCGGCAATATCATCCGCCTGTGCGCCAATACCGGCGCGGAGCTGCACCTGATCGAGCCCCTGGGGTTTGCGATGGATGACAAGCGCCTGCGCCGTGCGGGGCTGGATTACGCGGAGTACAGCCGTGTAGTGCGTCACCGTGATTGGGAGGCGTTTGTGGAGGCGGAGCAGCCGAAGCGGGTGTTGGCGCTTTCCACCAAGGGCAGTAAGCCACACTCGGATGTGGTGTTTGAGGCGGATGATGCGATTGTGTTCGGGCCGGAGACGCGGGGTTTGCCGGCGGAGTTTCTGGCGATGACGGGGCCGGAGAATACGCTGCGGATTCCCATGTGTGCCAACAGCCGCAGTATCAATCTGTCCAACGCGGCAGCCATCGTTATTTATGAGGCCTGGCGTCAGCTGGGCTATGTGAACGCTCAGTAAATCATGCAAACAACAGACACTTCCCTGGCCCCGATCGGGCTGTTTTACGGTTCCAGCACTTGTTACACGGAGATGGCTGCGGAGAAGATTCGCGAGCGACTCGGTGAGGCGTGGATCGATCTGCACAATGTGGCGACGGACGATGTGGCGCTAATGCAGGACTACGATTTTCTGATCCTTGGTATCCCGACCTGGGACTATGGTGAGCTGCAGGAAGATTGGGAGAATTGCTGGGATCAGCTGGCGGAACTGGATCTGAGCGGCAAGAAAGTGGCCTGCTACGGGCTTGGCGATCAGGAAGGTTACCCGCAGTGGTATCAGGATGCGCTGGGTTATCTGCATGCGCAGGTGGTGGCGGTTGGGGCCAAGGCGGTGGGTTACTGGTCTGCGGACGGCTACGAGTTTGAAGAGTCCAAGGGGCTGACGCCGGATGGCAGTCAGTTTGTGGGGCTGGCGCTGGATGAAGAGAACGAGTTTGATCGCAGCGACGAACGCCTGGATCAGTGGTGCGCGCAGGTTATGCGCGAATTTGGCCTTGCGGATTAAGGTAACGCCCGGTACATGAGCGACCACCTCCCCCCCGACAACCAAGTCGACAGGCAGCCCGGCGAGCAGCCGCAAGTTCCTTCACAAGAACAAAGCTCTGTTCGCCACGCGCAGCTGGAGTGGCGTGACAACGGCCAGCCGGTTTCCAGCGCTTTTGACGATATCTATTTTTCCACCGCTTCCGGGCTGGAAGAAACCCGCCACGTTTTTCTCACACAGAACCACTTGCCCGAACGCTGGGCGGCGCTTGCGGAAAATTCTGTATTTACCATTGGTGAAACCGGCTTCGGGACCGGGCTGAATTTCCTCGCGGCGTGGCAGCTCTGGCAGAGTGCCGCCCCGACCTCCGCGCACCTGCACTTTGTCAGTGTGGAGAAGTTTCCCCTGCACCCCCAGGACCTGGCGCGGGCGCTGGCAATGTGGCCGGAGCTCGAAGCACTGAGTGCGCAATTGATTGCGAATTACCCGGTGTATCTCGCGCCCGGCGTGCACCGGATCAATTTTCCGGGCAATGTGCATTTGACGCTGGTGATCGGTGAAGCCAGTGATGGTTTCGAATCCCTTGCTCTGGAAGATCCTCAGCGAGACCGGCAGATCGATGCCTGGTTTCTGGATGGTTTTGCGCCGTCGAAGAATCCGGATATGTGGAGTGAGGCACTGTTCAGGTCCATCGCAGCCTTGAGTGCACCGGCCGCGACCTTTGCCACTTTTACCTGTGCAGGGGTTGTGAAACGCGGGCTCAAATCCGTGGGCTTTGCCCTGGAAAAAGTGCCGGGGTTTGGGCGCAAGCGGGAAATGTTGCGCGGGCAGTTTGCCCCTGAGCAGGAAAACGGCAACGAGCAAACTTTTTCCGCCACCCCCTGGCACCTGCCGCCCTCTTCCATTGAAAAACCAAATACCATCGCGGTAGTCGGTGCCGGTATCGCCGGTGCCGCTACCGCACAGGCACTGGCGGTACGGGGCTATAAAGTCACGGTTTTCGAGGAAGGTGCTCAACCTGGCAGCGGGGCCTCGGGAAACGATCAGGGTATCCTGTACGCAAAGCTCTCCCCCAAACCCGGCCCCAACGGGGATTTCAATCTGCAGGCACTGCAGTTTGCCCAGCGCTTTTACCCGAACACCTGCCCGCAGGCAGCGCACTTTGACGGCCTGTTGCAACTGGCGCAAACAGATAAAGAACGGCAGTTGCAGCAGCAGATTTGCGAGCAGCTGGATTTGTATTCGGATCTGGAGAGCAACAGCCTGCTGGCGCAGCCGGTGACCGCAGAGCGGGCCGCTGAACTCGCTGGCGTAGCACTGGATTATCCGGGCCTGTATTTTCCAAACGCGGGCTGGCTACAACCCAGGCAGGTCTGTAGCAGCTTACTGCAGCACGACAATATTCACGCCCGGTTCAATACCCGGGTCACCGAGGCTCGATACCTGGAAGATCAATGGCATTTGCAACTGGACCGCGAAAAACCGACGCAATGCTTTGATGCACTGATTCTGTGTGCCGCCAACTTCAATCGCCAGTTCCCGCAAACCGCCCCCCTGCCCCTGCAACCAATCCGCGGCCAGGTCTCTTTTGCCCAGGCAACCGCAGCTACAGAAAAGCTGAAGATTGCCCTGTGCGGCGAAGGCTATATCGCACCGGCAACGGATGCCGGCGATAAGGACATGGACGGGCCAAAGGCCTCGCAGCACAGCTTCGGCGCCACCTTTAAACTCAAGCAAATGGAAACGGAAATTCGCGAAGAGGAGCACCGGGAAAACCTGGAAACCCTCGGCACCCTGCTTCCAGAATTTAAAAAAGAGTTTGCAGACCAACCTCTTCAGGGCCGCGCCGCACTGCGCGCCGCTACACTGGACTACCTGCCTATGGCAGGACCCGTTGCACAGTGGGATGCGCTGGAAAGCACTTACAGTGCACTCAGAAAAAATCGTAAGCAACGGATCTCTCAGCGCACGCCTTACCAGCACAACCTGTATGTGCTCGCCGGCCTGGGTTCGCGGGGCTTTACCTATGCACCGCTGGCCGCAGAGGTACTGGCCGCTTGGATCAATAACGAGGTGATGCCGGTTTCAGAAGATCTGGTGAAGGCACTGCACCCAATGCGATTTGCGATTCGCGCATTGGGTAAAAACCGGGACATTTAAGCTTTTTCTTCCAGCTTGGGCTGCGCCAGCAATTGCCCACTGCCCGAACCGCAGGCGACGATGGATTTCATCGCCGCCTCCACGGTAACGTGAGGCAGAATCTCCACGCACTCCGGTGGCAGGTGATAAACAAAACCGGAGGTCGGCACAGGTGCAGTGGGTACGTATACCGTGAAATGGCCATCGGCGTGGGTGGATGTGACAATCGCAGTCACCGACAGCGGATTGTCCGCACCGTGAATCCGCGCTCGCGCTACCGGCCCGGACAGTACACCCTCGGTACCACCGCCACCGATAAACTGCAGCACCAGTTCCTTGATGGTGTTATAGCCCGGCGCCAACTTGCCCAGCCAGTGGTCCAGGTGCTTGTGTACCCAGCGCCCCACACTGGTTTTCACCAGCAGGCCGATCACAAAACAGATGCCCAGGATCAGCGCTATGACGATCAGGCGGGCAAAGTTATCCTTTAATTCGGTATGCGCCTGCATCCATTCGGTCGCCGGCGCCACCAGCTCGCTGATCTGGCCGAATAGCCACTGGAACAGCAAAATAAAAATAGCGATGGGCAGTACAACCGCCAGGCCACCTAACAGGGTCAGGGTGATAAATGTTTTAATTCTGGTCATCTTGGTTTCTAGCAAACACTGCATTGATCGTTAAGGAACACCGGCGCTTCGCCGGCGAACATCGGGAAGCCCGAATCAGACCATGAAAGCCGCCCTCACCGCTCTGCTCTTGCTCACACTGTGCAATCCCGCCTTTGCCACGACTGCTCCAGGACCCGTGGAATATCAGCTTCTGGAGAGCAAGTCTCGCCCCGCGGACCACTTCACCCAGGGACTCTATTTCGATGGCGAGCGGTGGCTGGAGAGCAGCGGCCTCTACGGTCGTTCATGGCTGGCGGAGTATACCGACCCCGGTGGCAATCCCGTAAGACGCAAGTGGCTGGCGGGCAACCGCTTTGCGGAGGGGCTCGCCGTATTTGGGGATTACCTGTACCTGCTCACCTATCGCGCGGGCGAATTGCAGATTTACGATCGCAACAACTTCCAGCTGGTACACCTGCTGCACTATTCCGGAGAGGGTTGGGGACTGACCAGTGATGGCAAGTCACTGATCATGAGTAACGGCAGCGACACCCTCACCTTCCGCACCCCGGACGGCTTCAAGGTGACTCGCCAACTCAAGGTCACCGGCGGCGGACAGCAGTGGTCGCGACTGAACGAACTGGAGTATGTGAACGGACTGATCTGGGCCAATATCTGGCAGGACACCCGGATTATCGCCATTGACCCGGAATCGGGAGAGGTGCAGGGTTGGGTGGATCTGAAGAACTTGAAGAAAGACAGCCTGCCCGGGGGGCGGCATGTGGATGCCGTGGCCAACGGCATCGCCTGGGACAAGGCCCGCAATGGCCTCTGGGTAACAGGAAAGCTGTGGCCGAAGCTCTATCTTATCCGGCCCCTGGGATTCGGGTTTGACGAACTTGCTCCAGATATGGAACAGGACCACTAGTACCGGTTCAATTCCGGTAGTAGTCGATGACCGTCAAAAAGCCTCCGGGGCGAATAGATTCCAGGGCCGCGCCGCGAACCTGCAAAAGGTAGCCTCGCTGCTGGCGCTCAACGGTCACCCCCTCCAAACCCCTGTCGCCATCGAACAGCATGGCATGCTCACCATTGAATGCGCGCCATTGAATCCCCTCGATATTCCGCATGCCGGGTAACTCGATGGTCACTGCCTGCAAATCTTCAGGTAACTGCCGCATCTCCATGCGCGCAATACCAGAAGAGGTCGCGAGCGAATAATTCAATTGGTGGGCGGGCGCAGGCTTCCAGCCAAGATGGGTATCAGCCACCGCGGATTGAGCGAGATTGCGCGGATTGATGGGCTCGGGCGCCTGACTCATACAACCGGCAAGACCGATCAAAAAAGCAGCAACCCCAATGCGAGTAGTGGTCATAGACTTCATTGTCTTTGCGCGCATAGCTTTATCCCTGTCTATGTCAGCGGTGCAGCGATTATAGCTAAAGTTCTCAAAATATGGAGGGCTTGCACGCCACCCCCAAGGCAAAGCGCGCCAACTTTGATGACCTCGAATGGCCGTACCAGTTCGCCTTCGGTCAAATTCAGGCGGTATACTGCCCGCCATGAATGACGCCGCCCCCTCCTCAGATTCGCCCCACTACATCCTCGAACACACCTTCGGCTACACCGAATTCCGGGGTGACCAGCAAGCCATTATCGACACGCTGGTCAGCGGGCAGGATGCATTGGTCCTGATGCCTACCGGCGGGGGCAAATCCCTGTGTTATCAAATCCCCGCCCTCGCCCGCCCGGGCTGCGGCGTGGTGATATCCCCCCTGATCGCGCTGATGCAGGATCAGGTAGAGGCGCTGTGTGCGGTGGGCGTCGCCGCGGCATTCCTGAATTCCTCCCTGGGGTTCCACGAGGCACAGGAGCTGGAAGCGCAGTTGCTACGGGGCGAACTGGACCTGCTGTATCTGGCCCCGGAGCGCCTGCTGCAACCGCGCACCCTGGAGCTGCTGGATCAGGCGGATATCTCCCTGTTTGCCATCGACGAAGCGCACTGCGTGAGCCAGTGGGGCCACGATTTCCGTGCGGATTACCTGCACCTGTCCTGCCTGCACGAGCGCTTCCCCGATGTGCCGCGGGTAGCGCTGACCGCCACCGCCGACCAGCGCACGCAAAAAGAGATCGCCCGCCGTCTCGACCTGGAATCCGCGCGCCATTTCGTCAGCAGCTTCGACAGGCCCAATATCCAGTACCGCATTGCCCCCAAGGACAACCCCAAGCGCCAGCTTCTGCATTTTCTCAAAGAAGAGCACCAGGGTAACGCCGGGGTCATTTACTGCCTGTCACGCAACAAGGTAGAAACCACCGCAGCCTGGTTGCAACAGCAGGGGTTCAATGCCCTGCCCTACCACGCCGGCCTGGCGGTAGACACCCGCGCGGATCACCAGCGCCGCTTCCTGCGGGAGGAAGGCGTCATCGTGGTGGCTACCATTGCCTTCGGTATGGGGATCGACAAGCCCGATGTACGCTTTGTGGCTCATCTGGATCTACCCAAAAGTATCGAGGCGTATTACCAGGAAACCGGCCGCGCGGGACGCGACGGCGAGCCGGCATCCGCCCTGCTGCTCTACGGCCTGGAAGACGTGGTCAAGCTGAGCCAGATGGCAAGCACCTCAGAGGGCAGTGAGGAGCATAAGCGTCAGGAGCGCCAGCGTCTCGATGCCATGCTGGGTTTATGTGAAATCACCAGCTGCCGGCGCCGTGCGCTCTTGCAATACTTCAATGAAACGCTCGCCGCGGATTGCGGAAACTGCGACACCTGCCTGACCCCACCTGTTACCTGGGATGCCAGCGATGCCACCCGCAAACTCATGTCCTGTATCTACCGTACCGGCCAGCGTTTCGGTGCCGCCCATGTGATCGACGTTTTACGCGGCGCGGATACGGAAAAAATCCGCCAGTTCAATCACAACCAGGTGTCCACTTACGGTATAGGTGCCGATCTCAGTTCCAATGAGTGGCGCGCGGTTGCCCGCCAGTTGGTAGTACGCGGTTACCTGCGCGTGAACGCGGAAGCGTTCAACGCCCTGCAACTTACCGAGCAGTGCCGCCCGGTGTTGCGCGCTGAAGAATCGGTACAGCTGCGAACACTGCCAAAAGCCGCAAAAGGTTCCGGAAAATCAGAAAGTGGACGCACCCGCGCCACGGTGGAAATTGCCGAGGACGATTTACCGCTTTGGGATGCCCTGCGCGGCCTGCGCAAGTCCCTGGCGGAAGACCTTGGGGTTCCGCCCTACGTCGTATTCCACGATGCCACCCTGCGGGAAATGCTCAGCGCAAGACCGCGCAACGAGCAGGAAATGCTGGCGGTTTCCGGAATCGGAGACAGCAAGCTGGCAAAATTTGGCAAACCGTTTTTGAAACTGTTGTCTGAATTTGAAAACGTCACCGAGGCTGACACTTAATAACCTGTCCATCCACTGGCGCATCGGCAATGATTTACGGCTAAATTGAAGAGCCATTGATTCAAGGTGCCGAGATCGAATGAAAAAAATAATTCTGAGTCTGCTCGCCGTTATCGCGGTATTAATACTCGCGCTCGCGCTACTCGCCCCGCGACTGCTGGGGTTTTCCATTACCGAATTGGGCAATGCGGTGCGTGTTTCCACCGGCATGGGTGCCAAGCTCGCCTGTTCCGGGCGCTACCTTTCCGGCTTTGACCACACCCGCAACCTGAACGATCTCGCCTCGTACTCTCCGGCGAACCGTCTGCTGGACCTGCACTATGACGACCAGGCCAAAAGGGTTACCGCCACGCTGATGGGGATGGGCGAAACCAGCGCGACCTTTCGGCCGGGGCTCGGCTGCACGCTGGATATTGGCGATACCAGTGCGCTGGCCCAGGTAACCGTCGCACCGGTTGCCGAGTCCTCTGCGCCCTGGCCAACGGGGAATACGGCCCCGGATATCGACCCCGCGCTACAGAAAATCCTCGACGAGATTGTCACACAGGACAACAGTGCCGGGCTCAACACCCGCGCCTTGCTGGTCGTGCAGGATGGCAAATTGGTGGCGGAGTCCTACGGCGATCAAATTACTCCGCAGACGCAACTACTGGGCTGGTCGATGGGCAAGAGCCTGACGGCAATGTTGCTGGGGCGCCTGCAAGCAGTACAACCACAACTAGACACATCGTCACCGCTGTTCCCGCAATGGAGCGACGATCGCAGCAAAATCAGCCTTGAGAACCTGCTGCAAATGTCTTCAGGGCTCGATTTCGACGAAACCTATGCCCCGGGTAGTGATGCAACGAAGATGCTGTTTGGCGCCCACAGCGCATCCGATGTCGCCTTGCAAAGTCCTCTGGCACATTCTCCCGGAACGCATTTCTCATACTCCTCCGGTACCACTAACCTACTGGCCCGCTGGGTTTACGACCGGGTAGGTGCCAATCCCCAGGCCAACGTGGATTTCTTTCAACAGCAGATTCTCGCTCCACTCGGGATGCGCAATACCACCTTTGAGGTCGATGCCAGTGGTGTCTTCGTGGGGAGTTCCTACATTTACGCCTCCGCCCGGGACTGGGCGCGGCTCGGCCTGCTGATGCTGAACGACGGGCACTGGGAAGGAGTGGCACTGCTGCCTGAAAACTGGGTAAACGCGGCCAGCAAGCCAAACAAAAGCCAGAACGAGCCGCGCTATGGCTACCAGTTCTGGCTGAATGGCGGCGGCGAGGCGCTGCGCTACCCGGAGCTGCCCGAAGACAGTTACTTTATGCTGGGCAACCGCGAACAGGCGGTGATGATTTCACCCTCCACCAATACTGTCGTGGTCCGCCTCGGTTGGACCAAAGGCGACTACCCCACCGGACCCAACTTCGCCCAGCTTCTGCCCTAAGCTTTTCCCCCCACCCCGGCAATTCAGTGCGGCACTTGTGATTCGATTACCTGTGCCGCCTGAGGGGAAATCCCCAGTTTCTCTGCCAGCCCCGACAAGTACGCCCTCTCCTGCGGGTTATCCGGATTACACGTCATCACGGACACCAGGTACAGGTTAAATGCCGTGGCCGGATCATCCGCCGCGGCAACCACCTCATCCATGCTGATGGGCGTGGTGAGAAATTGACGCAATTCATCCAGCTGCGAGCCATCGACCTGCCCGTCCAGTGCCTGCATGATATTTTTCTGTTCCGTCTCATCAATGCGGCCATCCGCCTGGGCGGCGGCCACCATCGCTTTCAACATGGCCTCGGCCTGCTCGTCACCCTCGGCATTGAGCGCATCGCCCGCAGCCTCGGAATTCACGAACCCGAACAAACCGCCTTTGCCTCGCGGCTGCATATTCTGCCAGCTGTCGGGATTGTTCTGGGGACCTTTCGATCCCTGCTGGCCGAACTTACCGCCGGCTCCACCGAAAATCTGACCGAGAATATCGCCCAGACCGCCCATTCCCCCTGCGCCTCCCTGTCCGGCACCGCCGCCTGAAGTGCCTCCGATCGCGCCGCCACCCTGCTGCATCTGCGCGAAAATCCGCCGCGCGATTTCCATCAGCACAGCAGCACCGCCGGCGCCAGCACCTGCAGGAATGGCGCCTCCAAAGATGTCGCCACCAGACGCACCGCCCGCCGCCCCCCCCTGGGGCGAGGCACCAACGCTACCGCCGGGGTTCAATCCGCCCGGCTGGCCGGCACGGGCGAGGATGTCATCCAGACTCGGCCCGCCACCGGAGTTATCCGACTGCTGGGGCGGCGGCACCTTGGAAAAATCCGGCGGAGGTGTACCCGGTGCTGGGGCCGATTGCTGACGAATCTTTTTATTCAACATGGACATTCCCGCGCCGATCAGGGCGCCCAGCAGTAACTTCTTGTTCATCGTCCGGCTCTCCAGTTTGTGGTCTGCGCGACAGCCCAGCACTCGGTGCAAAATCAGACCAAACTGTAGGGTCCGCGGGATTCAGCCACCAACTACACCGCAGTGGGGTTTGAACGCTGCAAGCGGCTTGTATTGCCGTTACAATCGGCCCCCAAATTCGGTCTCACCGCATTCACCGCACCGCGCGATTGTGGTGAATGGCCATCCATATTGACTAAGGACGCCCATGATTTTTGCCTCGCTCGCCATTGTTGCCGGATTCCTCCTGCTGATGTGGAGTGCCGATCGATTTGTCGATGGCGCCGCCGCAACCGCCAAACACGCGGGTATGCCGCCACTGTTAATTGGCATGGTGATCGTGGGCTTCGGTACCTCGGCACCGGAAATGGTGGTATCTGCCATGGCAGCGCTGGACGGTAGCCCAGGGCTGGCGCTGGGCAATGCCTACGGTTCCAACATTGCCAATACCGGTCTGATCCTGGGCGTGACCGCCCTGATAATTCCCCTGACGGTCAACAGCAAGATCATCCACAAAGAACTGCCGCTGCTGTTGGTTATCACCATACTGACTGCGGCCTTTTTCTGGAACGGCACGTTAAGCAGAGCCGAGGGTATGATTCTGCTGGCCGGTTTCTTTGGGGTAATTGGCTGGTCCATCTATTCGGCGATCAAAGGCAAGGGCGACCTGATCGAAAGTGGTATGGAGGAAAACCTCGATGAACACGATATGCCCCTGGGGAAAGCATTGTTCTGGGTGGTCGCGGGCCTGATCCTGCTGATCGTCAGCTCGCGGCTACTGGTGTGGGGCGCCGTCACCATCGCGCACCAGCTGGGTGTAAGCGACCTGATTATCGGTCTTACCATTGTCGCACTGGGAACATCACTCCCTGAACTCGCGGCCACACTGGTAGCCGCCAAAAAAGGCCAGCACGATATCGCCATCGGCAACGTGGTGGGCTCAAACATGTTTAACCTGCTGGCGGTCGTCGGTATCGCCGGCGTAATTGCACCCATGCCCAACGTACCGCACGAGCTAATCACCCGGGATTGGCCGATGGTTATGGGGTTGACCATTGCCCTGTTTGTGTTCGGTTTTGGGTTCGGCAAACGCCAGGGCCGTATCAATCGCTTCGAAGGTGCTGCTTTGCTTGCCGCCTACGTGGCCTACACCACCTACCTGGTATACGAAATCACCAGTAAGGCAACCGCCGGGTAATTCAATACCACTCAAGCCATCCCGCTAGCGCCGCTCGAGGCGCCGCACGCGCGCTCGGAGCTGTTCAATTTCTTCCAGCAGCTCCAGTGCCAACGCAGCGCCCGCGTGATTCACCCCGAGATCCCGCTCCAGGCGGTAAACGCGGCGCACCCGGCGCACACAAATTCCACTAAAGCGCAATCCAGCCCCCTCTCCTTGCGCATCAATGACCCCGTGATCAACCATCGCCAGAACCTGCTCGGCCGTCAGGTTGCAGGCTACACAAAGCTCTCGCAGGGTCAGTATGCTGTGCTCGTCAAGCACTTCGACGAGAGCGCTCTCGGGTCTATTCTGTGACCGCATAATCAGACACCTCCTCCATTACTTGCGTTGCGGGGGTCAAACTGAAAGCTATCGCGAAATTGCCGATAGGCCTGCTGCTCTTCTTCGGTATTTGCAGGCGGCGTGACAATATCCAGAACCACGTAGAGATCTCCCGGCTTTTTTGCCGGCAGCCCCTTTCCTTTCAAGCGCAGTTTTCCCCCGTTTTTACTATTCGCCGGCAGAGTAAGGTTGAGCGTGCCATCTGGTGTAACCACCGGGACCTTGCCACCCAGTGCTGCCTCCCAGGGTGCCACCGGCAGCTCGAGATAGACTGTCTTACCCTCAACGCTATAGCGTGAGTGCCGGTTGAACACGATTTCCAGGTACAGATCGCCCGCCTTTCCATTGCCAATACCAGGTTGACCCTGCCCCGCCAGGCGTATTTGCTGGCCTTCGGTCACTCCTTTCGGAATGGTCACGTTTAGCGTGCGCTCCTTCACCACCGGGCGGCCGTCGGCACCCAGCTCGGGATGTTTAAGCGTAATCTGGCGCTTACTGCCCCGATAACTGTCTTCGATATCGATCGCAATACGCGCATGCGTGTTTTCCCCCTGAGCGTGGAATCGCTGACCTCCCTGCTGAAAGCCGCCCTGCTGGAAACCGCCGCGCCCAAACAGGCTTTCAAAAAAGTCACTAAACGCCTCCGGGTCCGCTTCCGTATAGCCGCCGCCTCGGAACTCAAACCCCTGCTCCCAGTCCGGTGGTGGCTGAAAATCCTCTCCACTATTCCAGCTTTTTCCGAGCTGGTCATACGCCGCCCGCTTTTCCGGATCCTTCAGCACTTCGTAAGCCTCATTGACTTCCTTGAAGCGTTCTTCCGCATCAGTTTCTTTGCTCACATCCGGGTGAAACTTGCGCGCCAACTTGCGGTACGACTTCTTGATTTCATCCTGAGAGGCAGTGCGCTCAACACCCAGAATCTGATAGTAATCGTGGTACTCCATGGACGATTGCCACTTCCCATTAGTTACCAGTAAAAGAAAAAAGGCACCCGAGGGTGCCTTTTTCCGTTCTTCCTTGAACGCTACTCGTTAAATCACCAGGTGTGATTAGAAGGAGTAACCAACGCCCAGGTTGAATACCCAGGGGCTGTAATCTACGTCGTCGGATACACTCAAGCGTGGGTTACGCGGCAGAGTGGTATCCGTGAAGTAAGTGGTCATATTGGTGTCAGCATCCATGTACAGTACCGCGGCATTTACCAGGAAAGCACTGTCACGGCCAAAGCGGAAATCCACACCCAGCTGACCGGCAATACCCCAGGAATGTCCCAGACCGTATTGCACATTGCGAATACCCAGATCCGGATCCCAGTTATTGATATCGTCGCGGAATTGACCGCGCAGATGCTCATCACTGAAATCGGTGTAGTTCACACCAATACCGATGTATGGCTGACCCAGGCAGTCGCGGCTCAGCGGATACCAGTTCAAGAACGCATTGGCGTAACTAGCGTCAAAGTCACCTACACGGTAGCGATCTGTGTCGTACGTGATATCGCCGAAACGAATATCTTCCGCTTTCAGATCATGCTGGGTAGAACCGATATACATCAGTTCGACACCCCAGTGTTCTACCGGCAGCCAAACACCGGAGATATTCCAGGTGGTGTCGGAATCGACGTCAAACTTCGCAGTGCTATATCGATCGCTCAGACGAAACTGATCATGATCATCATTAGCATCTACCCAGCTGGCACCTACACGTACAATAAAATCTCCATCGCTCAACCAACCGGCAGAAGCTTGTTGGGCATTGACCAGTGCAGCTACAGCGATCGCAAGCGGTGTCAGAACGCGTGTCATTTTCATTGAGAACTCCATCGTATTCGGCAAATTAAACAGCAATTAACCCAATCACTTGTCAGTCTAGACAGGCCTGTGAGTGGCTGTAGAAAAAACAACCAAAAAAAATCTTTAGTTGTGGAACTTTTGTGCAAATTCGTCGCACGTTTCTTCCGAAAAAATGACACATGCGCCAGGCGCAAATTTCTTCATTGTGATTTTCAGACTGCAGAAGAAGGCATTTCGCGACACGAAGGGGAATTCATGCGCCATAGAAGGGTGACGGAGAGATTAGTGCGCCAGAGAAGCCTCCGACTTATTCGGGAAGGAAATCAAAATAGGAAAATTTCCGTCAGTTATTCAGGCGACATTCAGGTCCCTCTGACGGAAATTTTGCAAGCGTAAAGAATTGTTGAGCGGAGAAAAATTGGCGGGATAAACTTCAATTGAACCAGTGAGAGTTAGCCTTTTCCGCCTCCAAGACACTGCGGACTGGCCGGAGCCTGCCCCTGCCATTCGTCTGCATCATATAAATGCAGCGCCAGTGCGTGGATCGGGCCGGCCATTTCATCCGCCAGCACGCCATACACTTTCTGATGACGCTGCACCTTGCGCAGCCCATGGAAAGCCTCGCTCACCAGTACCACACGAAAGTGCATTTCAGCCCCTTCCGGCACACTGTGCATATGGCTTTCGCACTCCACCTCAATATGAGACGGGCCGAATGCCTCGGCCAGCTTTTCCTGGATGTGTTGCGCTAAAGACATTTCCAACTTCCCTCTTTATATCCCACTACCATATTCAATTACCGGGTCAGCCCTAATTGACTTCCGCCTGGCGCTTGCGCGCGGCAACAATGGTGTCGTAAGCGACAGTAACACTTTTCATCTGGTCTTCCGCGTGACGCATAAACTCCTCGGGCAAGCCCTTCGAGGCAATCTTGTCCGGGTGGAATTCCGCCGCTTTGCGACGGTAGGCCAGTTTGAGTTCCCGGTCGCTCACATCCGGGCTGCACTCCAGCACGTCGTAATGTGCCTTAAGGCTATCGCCGCTGGCCACTGGGCCGGCACCGCGGGCAAACTCGTTGAACATAGCGGTGAAAATGGAAGCGTGCAGTCCAAGATCTTCCGGAATCTTGCGCAGAATCTGCTCTTCTGCCGGGTGCAGTTCGCCATCGGCAAAGGCCACGGCAAACAGCAGGCGGTACACCATCTCGCGCATGGCCTGGTTGCGAATCAGCTGGCGGTACTGACGGGCGTAATCGTAGATGGAGTACTCGTCCGTCTTCGCGTTCTGGAAGATCTTGATCGCCTGCTGACGGTCTTCGGCATTTAAGCGCAGATTGTTGTTGATAAAGTCATCAACCAGCTGTACTTCGGCCTTGGAAACCTGGCCGTCCGCCTTGGCCATCTTCGCCAGCATGGAAAACAGGGCAACGATAAATACCGCCTGGGCGCCGTCGCGATTCAGGGTAATTCCCGCTTCGCTGAGCCTCTTCAGGCCAGAGCCAAAGGAGCTGCCTACCCACGCGCCCAGGGCTGCACCAATAGGACCGCCAAACATCATGCCGATACCGGCACCGATACCCGCTCCCAACCAGGACATATCTACTCCTTCCGGACACCCGCACTGGTGCCACTGATAGTAAAACGGCGGCCATATTACCACGAGGCGCGCCACTCCCCTATTTCACGCATACCGAACAGAACTCACTAGTCACACGATTGATTTCAGACACAAAAAACCCCGCCGGAGCGGGGTTATTTTGGGCGCGAGGACAAAGGTCAGCCGGTCATTGCCCGCACCATGGTGATCATGACACCCGCGGCGACCGCGGAGCCGATCACCCCGGCCACGTTCGGGCCCATGGCGTGCATCAGCAGAAAGTTGTGCGGGTTAGCTTCCAGACCCAGCTTGTTGGATACCCGCGCGGCCATCGGCACCGCGGATACACCGGCAGAGCCGATCAACGGGTTCACCTTGTTCTTGCTGACGGCGTTCATCAGCTTCGCCATCAGAACACCGGCCGCGGTGCCAATCGCGAACGCCACGATACCCAGCGCCAGGATTCCCAGGGTTTTCGGGTCGAGGAATTTATCCGCCGCCAGCTTGGAGCCAACAGAAAGCCCCAGAAAGATGGTGGTGATATTGATCAGTGCGTTTTGCGCAGTATCGGACAGGCGGGACACCACGCCGCACTCGCGCATCAGGTTACCGAAACAGAACATACCCAGCAGTGGCGCCGCGTCCGGTAGGAACAGCGCAACCAGGATCAACAGCACCAGCGGGAAAACGATCTTCTCGCGCTTGCTCACCGGGCGCAGTTGCACCATTTCAATACGGCGTTCCTGCTCCGTGGTCAGGGCGCGCATGATAGGCGGCTGGATCAGTGGTACCAGTGCCATATAGGAATAGGCAGCCACCGCAATGGCACCCAGCAGATCCGGTGCCAGCAGGCTGGACACGTAGATCGCGGTGGGGCCGTCTGCACCACCGATGATACCGATGGCGGCGGCGTCGGCGATGGAGAAATCCATAATGCCAGCGGCCGACATGCCCACCGCACCCAGTACCGTTGCGAAGATACCGAACTGCGCAGCGGCGCCGAGGAACAGGGTGCGCGGGTTGGCCAGCAGCGGACCGAAATCGGTCATGGCGCCAACGCCCATAAAGATCACCAGGGGTGCGACACCGGAAGCGATGGCCACGTTATAAAAGTTGTACAACATGCCATTGGAGAAACCCGCATCTGCGGCCACCTGAGATGCCCGCTCCGCGGCCGCTGCCGGCGCGCTTTCCAGTGCCGCTTTCAGGCCTTCGACGGATTCGAAGGCCCCCAAGCCAAGCACCTGGGAAAGTTGCGCCAATACACCGGCATCGCCAGAGGCAATCGCCGCTTCTACTGCCGGTATTGCCAGATTGGCACCGGGAATATTCGCCAGAATACCGCCAAAACCAATCGGTACCAGCAGCAGCGGCTCGAAGTTTTTGCGGATCGCCAGGAACAGAAGACCGAGGCACACCACGATCATCGAGAACTGCCCGATGGTCATCTGGTTTGCGCCAGACGAGAGCCAGAGGTTGGTTAAATTTTCCACTGTGGCCCCCGTTATGCGATGGTCAGCAGGTCGTCGCCCACCGCCACGGAGTCGCCTTCTTTAATGGTCACGCCGGTCACGCTACCCGCGCGCGGTGCGCTGACTGCGGTCTCCATTTTCATGGCTTCCAAAATCACAATACTCTGGCCCTCGGTGACCTGGTCACCGGGTTTTACCAAAACCTTGAAGATATTGCCCGCCAGCGGCGCTTTTACCGGTTCGCCACCGCCCGTTGCCACAGGCGAGGAGGCAGCGCCAGCCGGGGCTTCACCACCCACTTTCACCATGCCGGTCACATCGCCACCGTCGGCCACGGTAACGGTGTAGCTTTCACCTTCCACGGAGACGGTGTAGACACAATCACCCTGATCGTTTTTGACCTCGGTGGATTCGTTGCCGGTGGGCACTGGCTCGAAGGCCGAAGCGTCGCCACGGTTTTTTAGGAACTTCAAACCAATTTGCGGGAAGAGTGCGTAGGTGAGCACATCGTCGATTTCACCTTCGCCGCTGGTCAGGGGGATGCTGTCTTCCGAAGATTTCTGTTTAAGCTCTGTGGACAGTTTGTCGAGCTCTGGCGCAATCAGGTCAGCCGGGCGGCAGGTCACGGGTTCACCCCCCTCCAGAACCTTGTCCTGCAGCTCTTTGTTGACGTCTGCCGGCGTCGCACCGTATTCGCCCTTTAATACTGCGGCAGTTTCTTTGGAGATGGATTTGTAACGCTCGCCAGTCAGAACATTCAATACAGACTGGGTACCAACGATTTGCGAAGTCGGTGTTACCAGTGGGATATATCCCAGGTCTTTACGCACTCGGGGAATTTCTTCCAGCACTTCGTCCAGACGATCGCCAGCGCCCTGCTCGCGCAACTGATTTTCCATATTGGTCAGCATACCGCCGGGCACCTGGGCGACCAGGATACGGGAGTCAACGCCGCGCAGAGAACCTTCAAACTTCGCGTACTTTTTGCGTACCTCGCGGAAGTAAGCCGCGATTTCTTCCAGCAGGTTGATGTCCAGGCCGGTATCGCGATCAGTGCCTTCCAGAATCGCCACGACGGCCTCGGTGGGGCTGTGGCCGTAGGTCATGGACATGGAGGAAATTGCGGTATCGATATTGTCGATGCCCGCTTCCACACACTTCAGCGCAGTCGCGGTAGACAGGCCAGTAGTGGCATGACACTGCATGTGGATGGGAATATCCACCGCCGCCTTCAGTTTGGAAACCAGCTCGTAACCTTCGTACGGACGCAGCAGGCCGGCCATATCTTTAATGGCGATGGAGTCCGCACCCATATCTTCAATCTGGCGACCCAGGTCGACCCACATGTCCATGTTATGCACTGGACTGACGGTATAGGAGATGGTGCCCTGCGCATGCTTACCCTGTTTTTTCACGGCCGCCAGTGCGGTCTGCAGGTTGCGCATATCGTTCATGGCATCGAACACGCGGAAAACGTCTACACCGTTAGTGGCTGCGCGCTCGACAAATTTTTCCACCACGTCATCCGCGTAATGGCGGTAGCCCAGGATATTCTGGCCGCGGAACAACATCTGCTGCGGCGTGTTGGGCATGGCCTTTTTCAATTCGCGGATGCGTTCCCAGGGATCTTCACCCAGGTAGCGGATACAGGCATCAAATGTGGCGCCGCCCCAGGATTCGAGAGACCAGAAGCCGACTTTATCCAGTTTTTCCGCAATCGGCAGCATGTCATCCAGCCGCAGGCGGGTGGCGAACAGCGACTGGTGAGCGTCGCGCAAAACTACATCGGTAATCCCGAGGGGGGACTTTTTAACTAAAGAGTTAACCTCAGTCATGGGTGGTCTCTCTTCAAAATTGATCTTGGCAAATGAAAAAGGGTGATGTTTTTTATCCGCTTACCCGCGCCGAAAAATCGCACGGGAAAGACCGGCAAAGAGTGTCATAAAATCAGATAAATACTGATGTGATAACTATTTGCGGCGATTGCGGTGCTGCTCGATGGCGGCTTCAATGATTTTGCGCAGGCGTTGGTTACCAGCGGCAGATTGCGGGGCGGGCGCAGAAGCGGGAGCCGCAACAGGCTCTGGCTCAGGGAAAAAGCGGGTCATCACGCGGGACATGATGGTGGTGCAGATCACCAGCAACAGCAGAAATGTAAAAACGATACCCATGCCGAACAAAGTGATGTCCAGGCCTTGCTGTAGAAGTGCGTCTCGCACGGTAATCCCCTCGCTTCGTTGCTTTTTATTACTCTGATTCTTGCCCTGGCAGTCCACCGGGTTCCGGTGGGTCGCCGGCATAGCGTCACCAGGATATTGCGCAGATTTTGTTAACCTGCAATTCAGCGGGCGATATTATCAATAAAAGAACCTTTCAAAATCAAACACTTATTAGTTACAGAAGCAACCAAGAACCCCTATAAAACCGCCAATTTCGACCATTTTCCCTGCCAGATCCGACCAGTTCACCAAGCCGCAATAAACTCCCCCAGCCTCCCGCGCCCATCAGCAGTGACTTTCCGCCTCTCCAGCCGGAAACTGAACAATAACTAACCAGGCCGAATAATTTCTCGTACAATGCGCACCCAAACCCTTCTTAAGTAGTACTGACGGCCAGCTTCACAGTCCATGAGCACAGATTTCACCACGAGCAAAACGCCATTGATCTATCAGGCACCGATGGAAGGCGTGATTGATCACCACGTTCGAGCGTTGTTGTCGAAGATTGGTGGCGTGGATACTTGTGTCACGGAGTTTGTGCGCGTCACCCACACCAAACTTCCACGCCGGGTATTTACCCGTTTATGCCCCGAGCTGGATCAGGGTGCAGTGACGCCTACGGGAACACCGGTGAAGCTGCAGCTGTTGGGGGGTAACCCCAATGCCATGGCGTTTAACGCCATCCGCGCAGTGGAAGCCGGTGCTACGGCGATCGACCTCAATTTCGGCTGCCCCGCCAAGCAGGTCAACAACAGTGATGGCGGCGCCTGCCTCTTGAAGTCTCCCTCCAGAGTGGAAGGCATTGTGGCGGCGGTGCGAAATGCGGTCCCGGATCATATTCCGGTATCGGCAAAAATCCGTCTCGGGTTTGAAGATCGCAGCACCTATATGGACAACGCCCGCGCGGCCGAGAACGGCGGCGCTTCAGAGTTGGCGGTGCATGCCCGCTCCAAGGTGGATGGCTACCGTCCACCCGCCTATTGGGAATACATTGGCGAGATTCGTGAGGCTTTGGGCATTCGGGTGATCGCCAATGGTGACCTGTGGACGCTGGCGGACTTTCAACGCTGCCGGGAGGTGACCGGCTGCGACGCGTACATGTTTGGTCGCAGCCTGTTGGCACGCCCGGATATCGGCCTGCAGATCCGCGCACTGTGCGCCGGAGAGGAAGTGAACCCCCTCCCCTGGCCCCAGGTCGCCGCCATCCTTTACGAGTACTACACCACCACCAAAGATATTTACCCCGCCAAATACCTGGGCAACCGGGTCAAGCAGTGGCTAGCCTATCTGAAGCTGAGTTTTCCCCAGGCACAGCTATTCTTCGAGCAGATCAAACGCCACCGGGACCCAGAGATTCTGGAGCGGGCGTTTGCTCAGCATTTAGACGGTTCAGAAGCGGATTCCCCGGTTCAGCTGGCTTCCTGAGAAAAGTTCAAAAAACTGCTTGCATTGGGTCAGAAGCCGCGGCAGAATGCGCGCCCTATCGAGCTGAAGCAAAGGTTTCGGCCACAAGCAAAAGCTCGGTAACTTGCGGATTTTTAAAGAGTTTTTCAAAAAATCTTTAAAAAAACAGTTGACGAAGCCAAGGCAAGTCACTATAGTTCGCAACCACAACGACGCACTCGTAGCTCAGCTGGATAGAGTACTCGGCTACGAACCGAGCGGTCGAAGGTTCGAATCCTTCCGAGTGCGCCATATCGAAAAGCCCCGATCTCGCAAGAGTTCGGGGCTTTTTCTTTTCTTCCTCCCCCGGAATTTCCAATCTCGACGCACCCGTCAGCTATCCTTAGTCAGGAACCGGCAAATAAAACCTTTTCCGCCAGACGCAATCTGATAATCAAATGCCCCTGTACAGCGGGCATTGAACGACAAGCATTACTGGGGGTTGTATGACCACAGAACTTATCGAACTCGTGGATGCACGAGTCTCCCCGACCGGGCAGTTCGATATTCTTTCCAAGTACGAGATCCACAAACTCACCGACACCAGCCGCGGCCCGCAAAACACCATCTTCCGCAACTGCGCCCTCGCCGTTCTGAATTGCGGCAACTATATGGATGATGGCAAGGAGCTACTGGAAAAATTTTCCGACTTCGACATCTCCGTCATTCCTACCGAGCGCTCTGTCAAACTCAAGGTCTGCAATGCACCGGCCACTGCCTTTGTGGATGGCCGGATGATCCAGGGTATTGCAGAACACCTGTTCGCCGTACTGCGGGACATCATTTACGTACGCAGCGAAATCACCGGCGACCCTCGCTACGATCTGGTTTCTGCACAGGGGGTAACCGATGCGGTGTTCCATATCCTGAGAAATGCGGGCACTTTCGACCGCACTCGCGCACCGCGCCTTGTGGTGTGCTGGGGCGGCCACTCCATTTCACGCGAAGAGTACGACTACACCAAGAAAGTCGGTTATGAATTGGCCCTGCGCAGCCTCGATATCTGCACGGGTTGTGGGCCTGGCGCCATGAAAGGCCCGATGAAAGGCGCCACCATCGGCCACGCCAAACAGCGCGATAGCCACGGGCAATACCTGGGCATTACCGAACCGGGAATCATTGCCGCAGAGGCGCCCAATCCGATCGTGAACCAGCTGGTGATCATGCCGGATATTGAAAAACGGCTGGAAGCGTTTGTGCGTACCGGCCACGGTATTGTGGTGTTCCCCGGTGGCGCAGGCACTGCAGAAGAAATTCTGTACCTGCTGGGCATTCTGTTGCATCAGGACAATCGGGACCAGCCCTTCCCGGTCATTTTTACCGGGCCCGCCAGCGCAGCGGAGTACTTCGAGCAGATCGATCAGTTCATTGGGGAAACCCTTGGAGAAGAGGCGCAGTCGCGCTACCAGATCATCATTGATGATCCGCAGGAAGTGGGCCGGCAGATGTCTGCGGGAATTCTCAAGGTACGTCAATACAGGAAGGACACGGGAGATGCGTACTACTACAACTGGAAGCTGAAGGTTTCCACGGAGTTCCAGCGCCCGTTTATGCCAACCCATGAAAACATGCGCGACCTGGCCCTGCACAATAACCAGGAACCCTACCTGCTCGCCGCCAACTTGCGCCGTGCATTTTCGGGAATTGTTTCGGGGAACGTAAAGGACGAAGGGATCCGCAACGTAGAAAATAATGGACCCTACGAGCTACGCGGTGATCCGGCCTTGATGCGGAGCATGGATACTCTGCTGAATTCCTTTGTAAAACAGCAGCGGATGAAACTGCCGGGGAAAGCGTACAAACCCTGCTACACCATCGCTACGGACTAACGAACCTTTTATCAACGTTTACCGCCACCTGTTCAGGTGGCGGTTTTCATTTCCGCTTCGGCACCGTTTGCAGCTGCTTCCACCTCCTCCTCGGGAGCAATCAGGCTGACAATCTGCCAATCCTCTTTTATCTCAAACTCGTGCCCTATGGTGCAGATATGGATTTTCCCCTGTGGGTCCACGGCGTAAAGTCGCGTGGCACGATTGCCGTAGGTTTCCCGGTAGTCGTCCAGGGTGAATTCCTCTGTGAGTCGCGTTGTCCGGATAGTCGCACCCTTCGCCGTTAGGCTTGCAAGACGGCTGTAAGTCGCATTCTCCGAAAACAGGGTCAACTTCCGCGCATATTCCTCGGATATCTGATGGCTGGCTCGTCCTTCCTGTGCACCGGGGCTCAGGCCAAATACCGCATCGTCCCCCAGTAGGTGTTCAAAATGATAAGTCACCAGTGGATTGAGCTGCTTGTATGGCGATAGCACCAGTACTTTGCCAATGGTAGAAGTATCCATGGTAAGACTGGCGTGTTCTGAAATCGGATTGCCGTAGTAGGTAGGAATGTTATCCATCCTAGCCTCGCGGATGGTGTCCCAGTTGGTATCGGCAATTCGGACCGGCACATCCTTCTGCACCAGATCTTTTGCCAGCATGCGGGCGAATTTCCCACCCCCGAAAATCAGGAATCCGTTGGGATACGGCGCCCTCACCCCCAGCACTTTGGCGATCGGTTTTGAGGTAAGACTCTGGATAACCACCGTAGTGATGATCAGCAGGAATACCATCGGCACCAGCAACTCGGATTTCGGCAATCCGAAGGATTCCATTTTCAGGGCAAACAGCGCAGAGACCGCGGCCGCGACGATGCCTCGCGGAGCAATCCAGCTCAGCAACGCGAGCTCCCGCCAGTTGAGGCCGGATCCCGGCGACGACAGAAAAACCGATAGCGGGCGGGCGATATACATGATTGCGGCCAGCACAAGCAGTGCCCCCCAACCCAGCTGGGCAAGCGTAAACAACTCTACCCGCGCCGCCAGCAAAATAAACAACGCAGAAATCAGCAGAACACTCAGAGTCTCTTTGAACTCGAGGATATCGTCCACATCCAGGCCTTTCATATTGGCCATCCAGATGCCCATCACCGTCACCGTGAGCAGCCCGGATTCATGGGCCATCAGATCGGAAGCCGCATAGGCGCCGAGCATCAATGTCAGCACCGCCGTATTGCGCAGGTAGTGTGGCACCCAGTTTTTTCGCAGCAGGGTTCCGAGAAAATGTCCCATCAGGGAACCCAACCCAAAACCGATCACCACCACTTTCAACAGTAAAATGAGTGAGTGTTCAAACGGGTTCTGCGCGGCAACGATGTATTCGTAGACGAGTACCGCAAGCAGTGCACCGATTGGATCGATGACGATCCCTTCCCAGCGCAGGATATTGGAAATCCGGGTGTTCGGGCGTACTGTGCGGAGCATGGGCACAATCACGGTCGGCCCGGTGACGGTCACAATGGCCCCGAACAGCGCGGCCAACTGTAGGGGCATACCGAGGATATAGTAGGCAGCGGGTGTCGCGATCAGCCAGGTAACCAGAGCACCGAGGGTACAGAGATTTCGCACCATAGTGCCGTGCCCGGCAAGATCGGAAAGCTTGAGGGTCAGCGCCCCCTCAAACAGAATAATTGCGACGGCCAGGGAAACCAGTGGGAACAGCAGATCGCCAAACAGTGCATCCGGGTCCAGTACACCGGTCATGGGACCCAATGCCAGACCAGCCAAAAGAAGCGGCAGAATTGCCGGAAGCTTGAGCATGTAGGCGAGGTACTGACAGGCAATCGAAACGATACCGACCAGTACCAGCATGGCCATGGGATTTGAGAAGATCTGTTCCATAGAAGTGCACAACCACAAGCCGAGTACTGGCTGCCAGCCTACCACATGGTCCCCCAGGGCAAGGAAGACATTCTCCGAGCTATCAAATACCGCTCTAGAATCCCTCCACCAGAACTACTACTAGTGCGCTCCAGGCGACAAACGAGGTAGCCAAGGAAACAACTTCAAGAATATTTTGATAACAGTGGTCAGCCACAAACCGATGAGGTTAACGACATCACTGCGACGTCAGCAAGTCCAATGCCGCCAGACAATCCCGGTTAAAGGCAACCCGCGCGGCAGCATCCAGATCCGCCGGGCGCACGCCGATTTTTGCCCCCAGATAATCCAGTGATTGCCAGTCCGCCGCTTCCAGCGTCAGCGCCAACTGTTCCCGCGTGAGTAGCGAACCCTCGGCAAACTGGCCGCCCTCAAACACTTCGGCCGGTGGCATATGGGTATCGCGCCAAACACCGTAAGGGGTATCGGTATCGGAAATTCCGGAATACATGAGCCCGCGCAACAGCCCCGCCTCGCGCACCAGTCGAATGTGTTCCAGTGGGCCTTCCGTATTGCGTGTTTCCAGTGCCGAACGGCCCCAGTTAATACAGATGCCCAGTTTGCGCTCGCTACGCTGATTGATTTCCTGCAGGCATTCGATTTCTTCCTGCAGGGAAAGGAAACCTTTCTCCGGCTTTAAACCGTCAACAAACGCGTCGCAGTGCTCAATCACCAGATTCGCACCTTGCCAATCCCAGGACGTGATTTCCTCCAGCGAGCGCTTCAACGCGGCAGTGGAAGACTGAGCCGCAGTGCGGTTGGGGCTGGTATGCAGCTGCACCGCTTCCACCGCATTGCGGCCAAGGTGCGCATTCAGTTTCAGCACAGCGGCATGCATCTGGCGATAAAACTCGACACCCTCTGCACGACCCGCCTCATCATCAGAGGCAATACCAAAGGCCGCATTCTTTCCCAGACGCCCCATCACCCCGGGTACACCGGTAAAGACAAAATCCCAATTGGGATCGATATTACGCAGAAACCAGTCATCATCATGGCCGTGCAACTGACCGGTAAATGGGTGCTCAAGGCCCCGAAGATTCTTCAGTTGTTTGATGCCATTCAGGTATTCCTCCTGAACTTCCGGCTGCCAGGATTCGGTGATTGGGGCGGTGGCATAGGCACCTAAGATGTATTTCATTTTCTGATCGCTATCCGTGAGGGAAATAGAAAGACGGCCAATATACAGGAACTGCCTACAAAACCGAGCCTGTTCGAATTTCCCTTCCTGAACGTCAGAACAGTGGACGCCAACACGTCGACCACCTCTATGACCGAGAAGTCCCCTCTCTGCGCTTCCTCATCCCGATAGTCTGATCCATGGCGCTTTGGTATCCTTAGCGGCTTGCTCGCGGCACCCTGCAATGGGGTAATTCGCGCCCGAGCCATCTAGATAACCCACTGATTTAACAAGAATTTCTCACAAATGCCCGCAACAGCCGCCAAAACCGCCAAGCCCGAACATACACCGATGATGGTGCAATACCTGAAGATCAAGGCGGAGCACCCCCAGGAGCTGGTGTTTTACCGCATGGGCGACTTCTACGAGCTGTTTTACGACGACGCCAAGCGCGCGTCGGAGCTGCTGGATGTGACCCTGACCGCCCGCGGCAAGTCCGGCGGTCAGCCGATTCCCATGGCGGGGATTCCCTATCACGCGGCGGAGGGCTATCTGGCGCGGCTGATCAAGGCCGGTGTCTCCGTGGCCATCGCCGAGCAGATTGGCGATCCGGCTACCTCGAAAGGGCCGGTGGAGCGCAAGGTGGTGCGCATCGTCACCCCGGGCACGGTGACTGATGAGGCGCTGCTGAACGAGCGCCGGGACAATTTGCTGGCAGCGACGGTGCTCGTCGGCGAGAAATTCGGCCTAGCACTGCTGGATGTGGGCACCGGCCAGTTTGCGGTACAGGAAGTGGAAACCCTGGAAGCGCTCGCAGAACAGGTGCAGCGCTACAGCCCCACCGAGCTGCTGGTGTCTGAAGACCTGACCCTGCCCAATGAAATAGAGCGCCGCCCGGGCATGCGCCGCCGCGCGCCCTGGGAGTTCGACCTGGAAAGCGCCCTGCGCCTGCTGAACCGTCAGTTCGGCACCATGGACCTGGAGGCCTTTGGCTGCAGCCATATGCACGCAGCACTCTGTGCCGCCGGTTGCCTGCTGCAATACGCCCGCGATACCCAGCGCACCGAACTGCCCCATATTCGCACCCTGCGCACCGAGCGCAGCGAAGACACTGTCGCCCTCGACCCCGCCAGCCGTCGCAACCTGGAAATCGATACTAATCTCAACGGCGGCGACGACAACACTCTGCTATCCGTATTCGACGCCTGTAAAACCGCTATGGGCAGCCGCCTGCTGCGACGCTGGCTGAACAATCCCCTGCGCAACCTGCATACCCTGCAACAACGCCAGCAGGCGATCACCGCACTGATCGAGGACTACCGCTTCGAACCCCTGCGCGAAGCGCTGAAGCCCATCGGCGATATGGAACGCATTCTCGGCCGACTGGCCCTGCGCTCCGCGCGCCCGCGAGACCTGTCGCGCCTGGGCATGTCCCTGTCCCAGTTCCCCGAACTGCAGCGCCAATTGTCTGAAACCGATGCCGGCCTGCTGAAACAACTCAGCCAGGAAATGGGTGAGTGGCCACAAACCGTGGAGCTGCTGGAGCGCGCGGTGGTGGAGAATCCACCGGTGGTGCTACGCGATGGCGGGGTGATTGCCGATGGCTTTGACGAGGAGCTGGACGAACTCCGCGGAATCAGTGAAAACGCCGGAGACTATTTGGTACAGCTGGAAGTGCGCGAGAAAGAGCGCACCGGTATCCCAACATTAAAGGTCGGTTACAACCGGGTGCACGGCTACTTTATCGAGATCAGCCGCGGCCAGAGTGACAAGGCACCGGCGGACTATATCCGCCGCCAGACCCTGAAAAACGCCGAGCGTTTTATCACCCCGGAGCTGAAAGAGTTCGAAGACAAGGCACTCTCCGCCAAGAGCCGCGCCCTGGCCCGGGAGAAGTTCCTGTACGAGGAGCTGCTCACCACCCTGAACGAATCCCTCGCGGAACTGCAGACCGCCGCCGCCGCAGTGTCCCAGCTGGATGTACTGGCAAATATGGCCGAGCGCGCGGATCAACTGCGCCTGATCCAGCCGGAACTGAGCGAAGAGCCCGGCATTCACGTGGAAGGCGGCCGCCACCCGGTGGTGGAACAGGTGCTGAACGACCCGTTTGTGGCCAACGATATCGAGCTGCACGAGAGCCGCCGCATGCTGGTCATCACCGGCCCGAACATGGGTGGTAAATCTACCTATATGCGACAGACCGCGCTGATCGCCCTGCTCGCCCATTGCGGCAGCTTCGTACCCGCAGACAGCGCGCGCATCGGCCTGCTGGACCGTATCTTTACCCGTATCGGCAGCGCCGACGACCTGGCCGGCGGCCGCTCCACCTTTATGGTGGAAATGACCGAGACTGCAAATATCCTGCGCAATGCCAGCGAGCACAGCCTGATCCTGATGGACGAGATCGGCCGCGGTACCAGTACCTACGACGGCCTCTCCCTGGCCTGGGCCTGTGCGCACTTCCTCGCCGACAAGGTGCGCGCCTTTACCCTGTTCGCCACCCACTATTTCGAACTGACCGAACTGCCCCAGCAATGCCCGGATGCGGTCAACATTCACCTGAATGCCACCGAACACGGCGACTCCATCGTGTTCCTGCACCGCATCCAGGAGGGGCCGGCGTCGAAGAGTTACGGGTTGCAGGTGGCCAAACTGGCGGGGATTCCGCAGGAAGTTCTGGAGGAAGCCAAGGCACGGCTGGCGGCACTGGAAGCCGGGCACACCACTCGCGACTCTGGTCCGGGCGCCCCGCAACAGCAAGCGGTTACCGAACCGGTTGCAGAGCCCGCTCCCACGCCAGCTCCTGCTCCGACTCCTGCACCAGAGACAGAAGCCCCGACTGCGCAACCAAAACCCGCTGCTCCGGCACAGGTCGACCTGTTCGGCAGTGCCCCGCACCCGGCGGTAGAAGCCCTGGAAGGACTGGACCCCGACGACCTGACCCCGCGCCAGGCGCTGGAACAGCTCTACGCCCTGCGCAAACTGTTATAAGCACCCAACCAATTCGACTCAAAAGCCACTACAATTCGCGCCAGTTATTGCTAAAATCCGCAGCTTTCAAGAATAAGGTCCGGTTCCGGCATGCGGAGCCGACCGGGCAGCGGCAACGCATCAGCATTATCGAGGGACAAGCATGACATTCGTAATTGGGGAAAACTGCATCAAGTGCAAATACACGGATTGCGTGGAAGTTTGCCCGGTAGACTGCTTCTATGAAGGCCCCAACTTTCTGGTAATCCACCCGGACGAGTGCATCGACTGCGCCCTGTGTGAGCCGGAATGCCCGGCCAACGCCATCTTCTCCGAGGACGAGGTGCCGGACGATCAGCAGGAATATATCGAGCTCAATGCCGAGCTTTCTGAGGTGTGGCCAAACATCACCGAGAAAAAAGACCCTCTGCCGGATGCGGAAGAGTGGGATGGGAAGACAGGGAAATTGCAGTACCTGGAGCGATAAACCCGCTGCACACACTTCCCCAAAAGCCGTCTTTCGAGACGGCTTTTTTGTGCGTGAAAGAAATCCGGTTTCTCCGGGCACTATTCTACGGGTACTAAAAAGGGGCCTCGCGGCCCCTCGAGAGAATCGGGTACTACTTACTTTGAAATGGTGACAGATTGCTCACTATCAAAATCCAGTTGCTTCAACTCATTGAAAAACGTACCCAACAACTGCTTGTCGCTGGTGATATCGATATCGAACAGCGAACTCACACTCCAAAACTCGGCGTTACAGGCATCTCCATTAAGATCCGCCTTCCCGAGTGTGCCACCAGAAATCCACAATGTGTTTTGCTCGGCATCCAGTAACAGGCTTTGCACAGCGCCTTGTTCGGGATCAAGCTCATTATTGATTCGGGCATTCGTGCAATTATCCAGTAGCCCGACGATTTCCGAAGACTCCGGGTTGTAGCTGTAAAGCCCATCTGCGGATTGCATCAATATGTAGATCAGGCCGGAATCCGGGTGAATGGCGACGTCTACCGGCACATCGAACTTCTCGGCGGACTGGACCAGCACATCCGTGCCCCCTGTCGCCAGGTCAAACGCCAGCACGCCGTTAAACTTGGTATCCGATACCAGCAGACGGCGCCCTTCCTCGTCGAGTGTCGCTCCGGTAAAAGCAAACACAGACCCACCACTGCAGTCAGATCCTGAATATCCTTTAACAAACCTGGTCCAGCTGCCATCATCCGGGCTCACGCTATAAATAGTACTGCCAAATACTGCGTAAATTCGATTGCCGGTTTTATCCAGAACTACATCCTGGGCAGTATGGTTACATTCCATATCAAACCCGGTCAGGATACTCCGGTCACCGGTATCCAGGTCCACTTCAATTAGATACTCCGCAGCATTTCCGCCATCGTCCAACAAATACGCTTTACCTTTTTCTTCGTAAAGCGCTACACCGCGTGGAGCAAGCATACGTTTGCCGCTGCCAACCCCGTTGCCGGCGAATTCTGACCTTTCACCGGTCTCGGTGTTCACAGCCATTACATAGTCAAACCCGGAATCGGCAATCAACAAGCGGTTATTGGCTTCATCCAGGCCAACAGAGCGAATCTGATCGATGTTCATTTCCAGCTCATCAACCTCCAGGGACAACGTATGGATTTCCCCGGTAGCAAGGTCAGCCCTGGCAATCCCCTCATAACCCGCCAAATAGGCCGTTGTTTCCGCTGCATTTGCGGCAATACCGGCCAAGAGGAGGTTTGGTGATGGGGCAATCTCCGTCGTCACGGACCCGTCGAGGGCAACCTTGCGCAATCCATCCGCATCGCTTTCCCCCCAATAGCCAGTGAACGCCAGTAAACCATCGGACAGCAACTCAAAAGTATTTGAGGCTACGACCTTTCCATCGGTTGTTTCACCATCGAAAACCGAGGTGAAGTCACCACCAAAGTCATATCGAAGGACTTGTGATTTATGTGATACATCACTGTCTGCAGAAAAATATTTGAATAGCAGGTAAAGACTCGCGTTATCGGCTGAGGATCGCATTTCCTGCAAATGTACAAAGCTCCATTCACTCGTGTCATAGGAGAGGTCGCGCAGCGCTAGACTGGATTTACTGCCGGTTTCCAGAGAAACTTCAGACAACAACAACCAACTTCCATTCAAAGTTCCGCAGACAACGCTATCGGTATCTCCGCGGTAAGTCAGCACATCACACCAGCCGAGCTCCGCCACATCATGTGGCTGATACTGATTATCATCGAGACCATAGGAAATCAGCTGGTCACGCTGGGCCTGCCCCACCAACCGGCGATTAACGTCATCGATAGCGAAACGGGTGGGCACTTTTCGGGTAATCACTTCCGCAAAACCTGCGGAGTCATCCACGTTCCCCAGTCCATCTTCGGTACTCACCACGAGCTCAGTACTGTCTCCGGCCTCCACTGGCAGTGTGATTTCCCACGTAACCTGGGTAGTCGCAGACTCTTCAGCGGCAGGAGTATTGCTGGACACGCCCGTGCTGAACGCAGCGGGGGCGGAGCGGTTCACTGCGAAGGGGGACGCAACTGGGTTGATCTCCGCCTCAACACCATTGACCTTGACGGATGCAACCCCGGCATCATCACTCGCTGTGCCTTTTACCAGGATGAGTCCACTCTCTGTGCGGGATACTTTCCAGGGGAACAAAATACGCGCGCTGGGCCCCACGACGTCCGCCATCTTGAAGGTAGCGATGACTTCACACACACCATCTACAGCGGCCGTTTCGTACTGAAGCTCATTCAGAACGCCATCGCAACCAGAAACAGAATCAATGGCATACCCCTCATCGGGAGTAAGTGTAAATACCGCGGTGGCTCCCTCTTCTACCATCAACTGCAGCGGGTCTATGGAACCGCCCTCGCTGGCTTGAGCAGTAACCTCGAACTCCTGCACCGGCGGTTCAGTTCCGCCGGAGGAGCTTCCACTGGAAGAACCACTACCAGAAGAGCTGCCGCTACTGGAAGAAGAACTACTTGAGGAACTACTAGACGAGCTACTACTGGACGAGCTGCTGCTGGACGAGCTACCCGATGCACCACCATCGGAACCTCCCCCGCCGCCACAAGCAGAAAGTAATAGACTGAGCAGGACTACTGCGCCGAGCTTGGACAGCTCCATACAACCCCCAAATTATTATTAAGTCGTCGAACAAACGACCGATTATGTAGGGCTCGCATTGCGCTGACAATCTGAAAAAAACACGGCAAAATTTATGGGACTTTATTCCCCTCGAATCGTGACACAAGACACATCAGCCTCCATGACTTCGTCGCCACTCTCTACCCGGTCAAAAAACAAGCAGAAGTGAAGCGCTAATGCAGGGAGCCTACTCCACGGGCACATGTAAGAATGAGGCGGCGTGGCACAGTTCGGCCACCAGTCCCGCTACTGCCAGGGCTTCCAGGATTTCCGCATCACTGGCACCCGCCTCCCGGGCAGCATCAACCACCTTGTCACCGTGATCATGGGGACTGCTATTTCCGTGGCGCGCGACTTCCAGTAGAGCGTGCTCTTTCCGGTTGTAATGGGCGTGATCCGGATCAGTCCGAATGCGAAGAATCTCATGGGGGTCTACACCGAGCTTTTGCAGCAAAGCGCTGTGCTGTGAAATACCGTAATCGCTATGTTCATCTGCAGCGATCATCAGGGCAATCCCCTCCTTCAGCTTTGGTGACAGGTGCCCGGTAAGCATCACATGTTGATACCGGTCCCAGAGCTGGGTCAGGATCGTCGGGTTGTTGGCATAAGCGCGGAACAGATTCGGTACAGAACCCAGCTGTGTGCGCACATCGTCGAGCACCGCGGTCACCTGCGCTTCATTCGGTATTCCAGTCGTTTTGCTAACCAATGGCATGTTGCTCATATCCACCTCCGTCTCTGCCGCAGGCGGCACAGATTCTGGTTGGCTGCGCCTGAATACTGGATATAATCCCAGCATGCGCAAAATCATCCACTGCGACTGTGATTGCTTCTACGCCTCGGTAGAGATGCGGGACGACCCCAATTTACGCGGGCGCCCCATTGCCGTGGGCGGAGCCAGTGATCGCAGGGGCGTTATCTCTACCTGTAACTACGAGGCACGCAGCTTCGGGGTTCGCTCGGCCATGCCGACAGCACACGCCAAAAAGCTGTGTCCTGATCTGATTGTAGTGCCGGGAAACATGAAAAAATATCGGGAAGTGAGTGCACAGATCAGGGATATATTCCTACTCTATACGGACTCCATAGAACCGCTATCCCTTGATGAGGCCTACCTCGATGTTACTGACAGTGCTCACTGCAGTGGCAGCGCAACTTTGATCGCCAAAGAAATTCGCGCACGGGTATGCGAAGACCTCGGAATTACTATTTCTGCTGGGGTAGCACCGAATAAATTCCTGGCGAAAATCGCCAGTGACTGGGAGAAGCCGGACGGACTTACCGTCATTCCGCCCAATGCTGTGGAAGACTTTGTTCTGCGACTTCCGATTAAGAAAATCCACGGTGTCGGACGAGTAACAGCGGAAAAGATGCAACGTGAGGGCATACGTACCTGCAGTGATTTGCGGCGGTTTAGTCTAGTGGAAATGGTGCAGAAATACGGCAAGTTCGGCAATCGCCTGTATCACCTGTGTCGAGGCATCGATGATAGGGCAGTCAGTAACGACGGGTCCCGGAAAAGCGTCAGTGTCGAGTGCACATTCAACGAAGATCTCGCGGTGCAAGAAGCCTGGCAGGAACAAATGGTGGACCTGTATGGCCGCCTACAGGAGCGCCTTGAAAAACTAGGTGACCGCTATGAAATAGCCGGCGCGATTGTCAAAGTTAAATATGCCGATTTCACCCAATCCACGCACGAGCGAACCAGTAAAGCGGGTCGCATCAGCGAGTTTAAACAACTATTGCAAGAGTGCTGGGACAAGCGCAGCGACCCCATCCGGCTACTCGGGGTCGGCATCAAACTCAAGGACTTACGCGCCGAATTGGGCCCGGAACAGTTGCCGCTACCCCTCCGCTACCGGTCCCCCGTCAACACCTGAAATTGCTCAATTTTCAGTCTACTGCCGCGCCTCGCATGTCACGAGAAGGGCCGCAGAAAAAAGGATGGAACGCCAGCCCCTGCGCCTTTTCAAACACGGAACCTTTTCACAAGATACCGGTCTGCCCCCTCCGGGCTATACTGCCAACACGGTCCTCAAAGCAGCCTCACACAGTTTATGAAGCGTGTTCTCCCCAGTGCTTTTGTCGGTTGGTTTCTCAATTACGCGCGTAAGCTAAAGCACCCACAGTTATTCAAGTGGATGTGTGCCCTGTTTCTGATCGACCTGATCATTCCCGATTTCGTGCCATTTGTAGATGAAATTCTTTTGGGGCTTGGAACGATTTTTCTAGGCTCATGGCGCAAAAGTCGCGAAGAACTGAGAGACCCACCTGAGCGCGAGGAAAGCGTCGTAAAAGGGACCACAGAAAAGGCCCCGGAGCCGAAAAGCAGCGCATATGCGCCGCCTGCAGGAAAAACAAAATACGGAAAACACTGAGTCAGAGAGTGGTATTCGCCGCGTGAATGCTGCGGCGAAATAACGTTAACAGACAATTTACTGGTTCATCGATGTACTCCCGAAACGGAATCTTCGGGGGGTGTGCAACCGAGTAAGTGACAATGGGAATTGGAGCCAAGGAGGCAAATCCCATGTTTGCGGACAAGTTGTGCAGTCTCAGTGATGAAGACTTATTGCAAAAGTTTTACAACACTCGCAATCCGAAAGCCTTTCGGGAAATCTACCAGCGGTACAGAGACCCTCTGTTTCGCTACTGTGCTCAGATGGACCTGGGCCGCTGTACATCCCTGATGGAAGAGTTCTGGTTAAACCTGCTCCAGGAGCCGCCTGCGCTACACGGCCAGCGTCTAAGGAACTGGCTGTTTATCCGATTGAATCGACTACTGAATTCAATCAATACCACAGCCCCAGATCCTTGCGTTCAAGGCGAAGCATCCCTGCAATCGGCGATCGACGGCTCCGAAGTACTCAAGGCGGTCCAGCAGTTACCGCGGCGTCAACGCAATATTTTTTTGCTGTTCAACGAGTGCAACCTGTCACTGGCGACCGTCGCTGATATTGAGCGGATATCTCTCGCTCTGTGCCGCCAGGAGCTGGCAGACGGGCGACAGTCAGTAGCCTTCAACCTCCACGGAAGTGCCCGCAAGCCCTGGAAATCCAGCGTCACTCTTGCGAGGGAAGCCGCGGAGCAGGAAACCGGCACACAGTCACAATCCCCAACTGTCACTGAAACCGAAAAGCCCAGGTCACGCTTTCCGTGGGGTAAGAAAAAGGTTAATGGCAAATCAATTTCTGACAATCCTTCCACGACGAATACACCTGCTGAGGTAGCGCGAGCATGAGCAGCAAGCATTGGGAAAAATCGTACCGGAGCGCCATTTCGGAGATACATACTCCGACCGCTCTGGACGACAGGGTGCTCAACAGTATTAGGGGGGTGAAGCCTATCCGCCCTGTGCGCCCACAGCGCGAGCGCAGTGGCCTGCTCTCGAAGGCTGCATCCAGCTTCAGCGCGCTCGCCATTGTAGTGGTGCTATTGCACCCGGCGCAGTATATCGGCGCAGCTCCCGGCCAATCTGGACTAGTCGATAAAGGCCAAATTCCGGCCGCAGGACCAGAACGCTATCGGTCGAAGACTGCTGCCGCGCACGACGTAACAGACAAGTGGCACGTACTCAGAACAGAAGTAAATGCGGGAAGCTATATGCAACTGTGCGCTCAGTGGCGTCGTCAGCAGCGTTCTGGTACCGCGGATACCCTGCCCACGGATTTAGCCAACAAGGCCCGGCAACACTGCCGTATTTTGCCCTGATCAACACTCGGCCTGAACCATGGTTCTCTACGTTACGTCGAGTTAGTATTTCACACCCCTTTTAACCCCCTTCCATCACGTCTTCCAGTTGCTCGGCACAATATGATCGTGTGGAAAGGGGCAGCAGGCCTGTGGGCGATGGTGCTACCGAAAGGCGATTTGGCAGCAGCTTCCGGATCTACGTAAATAAGCGGATGATCCAGCGTTTAGAACGCCGAAACACCGCCGTCGACGGCCAGTGTCTGCCCCGTTACATAGGTGAGCGCCGGCGAACACAGCATCAACATGGCACTGACCACTTCTTCCGGTTTACCCAATCGCTTCATGGGGCATCCGGACGCAAAAATCGCGTGCACCTGATCTACTGTAGCGCCTTCGGGAGCCTGCATATCGGCAACCATTGGCGTGAGGGTGTAGAAAGGACAGATGGCGTTCACGCGCACGCTGTGGCGGGCATACTCTACCGCTGCGGTGCGGGTCAGGCCTACCACCGAGTGCTTGGCGGCAGAGTAAGGGGCAGCCTTGGGTGCGCCGCCGATACCGGCCATGGAGCTCACATTCAGGATCACGCCGCTGCCCTGGGTTCGCATTACCTTGAGCTGATGTTTCATGCCGAAGAAAACCCCTTTCACATTCACCCGGTGTTGCAGGTCGAAAGTTTCTTCATCCACTTCCTCAAAATACCGCAAAGGCGGGGCGATGCCGGCGTTGTTGATGGCGATATCCAGCCCGCCAAAGTTTTCCCGTGCCAGTGCCACCATAGCCGCGCAATCAATCTCCGAGGAGACATCACAGGCCATCGCCTGTACTTCGACGCCCTGTGCGGTAAGCTTTTCCACCACCGCCTCCAGACCAGCCTCGTTAATATCACCCAGCACCAGCCGTGCACCGCGGCGCCCCAACTCTTCGGCGATTAATGCACCAAAGCCGCTGGCTGCGCCGGTAATCAGCGCAACCTTGCCGGTAAAATCCAGCATCGGGTCTTTTTGAAACTGTTCCCTGGATAGTTGGGTCATAATTACAGGCCCCCACAGGACGTCAGGCCACCGTCCACCACCACGCACTCGCCGTTGGTATAACTGCCGGCATCGGAAACCAGATACAGCACGGTACCCGCCATTTCTTCCGGTTCGGCGTGGCGGTGCATAGGAATATGACCGATGGCGGTGTTGTAGATTTCTTCGTGGGAGAAGAGTGCGCCGGCAAACTTTGTTTTGGTGAGACCCGGTAACAGGGCGTTAACACGGATATTGAACTGGGCGCACTCCTTGGCAAAGGCTTTGGTCATATTTACTACCGCCGCCTTGGTGATGGAGTAGATGCCCTGCCCCACACCCGGCTGCAGCGCATTGATGGACGCTGTATTGACGATGCAGCCACCGCCGTTTTCCCGCATCAACTTGCCCGCTTCCACAGACATAAAGAAGTAACCGCGGATATTCACCGCCACGGTTTTTTCAAAGGCGCCGATATCCGTATCCAGAATATGGCCGAAGTACGGGTTGGTTGCGGCATTGTTAATCAGAATATCCAGCTTGCCGTACTGCGCACGGATATGCGCAAACACCTGCTCGATATCTTCCATATTACCGATATGGCAGGGCAGCGCTTCGGCCTTGCCACCCGCTTCGTTAATCGCGTCCACCACAGCCTGACAGCCTTCAATCTTGCGGCTGGAAACCAGCACATGTGCGCCCTGCTCCGCCAAGAGTTTGGCAATGGCCTCGCCAATACCGCGGCTCGCACCAGTAACCAGGGCAATTTTTCCACTCAGATCAAAAAGATTGGTCGCCATATATTTCTCCCAACAGTCATTTCGTTGTCTTTTTGAATGTATTTTGATTTCAGGATTCTTTTTGTTTACGTCTAGTGACAGCGCAGCGAGAGGCCAGAGAAAAGCACCGAGTTTGCCACGTCTTTACTGGAGACACTGCCATTTCACCACTTGAGGCCATTTCAAGACAGCGGTAGTAATCTGCGCAGGCGGCACCGGGTTATTCAAACGGCGGCGTGACAGGGAGATAAGGCTAGCGATTCGCCGCAGATCATCAAAGTTTATTATGTAAATATTCGTACATTCACCTCGGTGATACCCAAACCCAGCCCCGAGGGGCGCATTGACCGTGTAGCCGCAACAGATCGGAATGAATCTCTTCCGGGTGCTGGACGCCATCTATAGCAGCCGCAAGCTGACCCGTGCGGCAGAGCGGCTGCATATCACCCAACCGGCGGTTTGAGCCAGCCAGCACTCCGCCCGCTGCTTCGAGCTGCCTTTCCAGACCCCACAGATGGACCGGCACCTATTGTGGCACCGCAGCCAGGGCGAAGACCGCGCACATAACTAGCTGCGGGCGCCGATCAATTCACTGTTTGGATAAGGATTCGGTCGGATTGGTCAATGCCAGCCTATTCTGAGGCTTGCTATTCTTGAGCTCAGATATGCAACTTTTTGCATATATCTCTTCATAAACAGAACATTTACAGCAGGCCCGTCAGCACCGAGCCAAGCCACAAGAGTCAGACAGAAAGAGAATGACCACCATGACAAACGCCTACCCCAACCTCCTGGCCCCGCTGGACCTGGGCTTTACCACCCTCAAGAACCGCGTCCTGATGGGCTCCATGCACACCAATCTGGAAGAGCACCCGGGTGGCTTTGACCGCTTAGCGGCGTTTTACGGTGAGCGCGCACGCGGTGGGGTTGGCCTGATAGTGACCGGTGGCATTGCGCCGAACGAGGAAGGTGGCGTATTTCAGGGGTCATCGAAGATGACCACGGCGAAGGAGGCCGAGGATCACAAGGCGATTTCCGCCGCGGTGCACAACGAAGGTGGCAAGATCTGTATGCAGATCCTGCACGCGGGCCGCTATGCCTATAACCCCAACCTGGTGGCTCCCTCCGCGATTCAGGCGCCGATCAATCCGTTTACGCCAAAGGAATTGAGTGACGCGGAAGTCGAACAGCAGATCGACGATTATGTGCGCTGCGCGACCCTGGCGAAGGAAGCGGGGTATGACGGTGTGGAGGTGATGGGTTCCGAAGGCTACTTCATCAACCAGTTTATCGTTGCCCGCACCAACCACCGGGGCGACCGCTGGGGCGGCAGTTTCGAAAACCGCACCCGCCTGCCCATCGAGATCGTGCGCCGCATTCGCGAGGCGGTGGGTGAAGACTTCATTATCATCTACCGCCTGTCCATGCTGGACCTGGTGGAAGGCGGCAGTGACTTCGATGAAGTGGTCGCGCTGGGTCAGGCCATCGAAAAGGCCGGTGCCTCCATCATCAACACCGGTATCGGCTGGCACGAGGCGCGGGTACCGACTATCGCCACCAGCGTACCCCGCGCGGCGTTTGCGGATATAACCGCCAAGGTGAAACAGCACCTGAGCGTGCCGGTGGTCACCAGTAACCGCATCAATATGCCGCAGGTAGGCGAAGACGTGCTGTCTGCCGGCAAGGCGGATATGGTCTCCATGGCCCGGCCATTTCTGGCGGACGCAGAGTTCGTCAACAAGGCAGCAGAAAACCGCGCGGACGAAATCAATACCTGTATCGGCTGTAACCAGGCCTGTCTGGACCACACCTTCGAGCTCAAACTCACTTCTTGCCTGGTCAACCCGCGCGCCTGTCATGAAACAGAGCTGAACTACCTGCCGGTAGAAAGCGCGAAGAAAATTGCCGTGGTGGGCGCAGGCCCTGCCGGCCTCGCCGCCTCTACCGTTGCCGCAGAACGCGGCCATCAGGTGACACTGTTTGAAGCGAGCGACAAGGTGGGCGGCCAGTTCAATATCGCCAAGCAGATCCCCGGCAAGGCGGAATTTGAAGAGACCCTGCGTTACTTCAAGCGCAAACTGGAACTGACCGGAGTGGAAGTACGCTTGAATACCGTCGCTACCGAGGAAAATCTGGCGGAGTTCGACGAAGTCATCATCGCCACCGGCATTTCCCCACGCAAACCGCCGATCGACGGTATCGATCACGCCAAGGTATTGACCTACCTGGACGTGCTCAGAGACAAAAAGCCAGTGGGCAAATCCGTGGCGATTATCGGTGCCGGCGGTATCGGCTTCGACGTGGCGGAATACCTGACCCACAGCGAAGACCACGCCAACGAGCTGATCGCCAGCAACAAGGAAGAGTTCTTCGACGAATGGGGTGTGGATATCGCACTGGAACACCGCGCCGGACTGAAACCACAACAGCCAGTGACCAGCCCGCGCCAGATTTTCCTGCTGCAGCGTAAAACCTCAAAAGTGGGCGCGGGCCTGGGTAAAACCACCGGCTGGATCCACCGCACCAGCCTCAAGCACCGCAAGGTGCAGAATCTCGCTGGCGTGACTTACGAAAAGATCGACGACCAGGGGCTGCATATCCGTCTGGGCGAAGAGCAAAAGATACTGGAAGTGGATAACGTGATTGTCTGCGCCGGCCAGGAATCCCTGCGTGCGTTGCACGACCAATTGCAAGCGCGGGGTCAAACGAGTCACCTGATTGGCGGAGCTTTTGAGGCCGCTGAACTCGACGCCAAACGGGCGATCGACCAAGGCTCTCGACTGGCGGCGGCGATTTAAACTTTCACTCGCAGCCGAACTGCTCCAGGGTGCCCGAAACGGCACCCTGATACTTACCTGTGACTTACGAGTGAGTTACCGCTCACCGGCTCACATCATCCCGCCCTAAGTGCTAGCGCTATCTCCATGCGCTTATTGCACTTCAATATTCACATCCCCTGATTCGACGCACTCTCCCCCTCCCAAAAACAGCAAAATTGCAAAGGCTGACTATACTCTATCGTACGGAATAGTCCGCCAGGGAAGCGGGCACGTGCCTGGGCTAACGCGCGAGCCCCCTTAAGGCCAACTGTTCCATAACCCCAAAATAATGATCAACAGGGATAGTCTCGAGCATGGCAACCAGTGCGACCAGCGTTTCATTTTCCGAGTTATTAGTGCGGGCCAAACCCCGGGTCCTGACACAGCTCGCACAGCAGAGCCCCCCGTACACCGTCTTCTTTTCGATCAGCGATGGTGCGCAAAGAGCCAAGGTCTGCCACGAGACAGCGGAAGATATTGACGCACTCTGGCTTAAGCTCGCCAGTCAGGCACGCAAACTGATCAAGAGCGCAAAAATATCACCCAGCTGGTTCCGTGTGGACTGGGTTACCAAAAGAGAACCGATTAACTGGGAAACACTCAACAAACGATTCCAGAACACCAAACGCGGCTATTTCCGATATGGACTGGCGCTGGATCCAGAATGCAAAATCGCCTTCCTTGAGCAGGAACTGAATGGAAACGCGATGCTCTATGGTGGAAATAAAATCCATCATGTGGTTATCAATCGACAAAAATTTCGAGCCTATACCGATTCTCGATTTAGCCCACAAACACCACTCGACTTCGACAAAAACTCTCCCGTTGTGGTACTGAGTACTGAAGGAATATTCCTCGACCCGAAAACACCACCACAATTACTATACGGCCCAGGAAGAAATGCTGGCCGTCGAGTAATTGAGCAACTCGACGACAAATCGACCTACGGACTTATAGATTCCAGTGGTAAGTATCTGGCAAGCCAAGTCAAAGCCAGCGGTCGGTTTAACTACGGTTGGCACTGCTGCTTTGATCGCCCAATCAATACCTACAACACACTTCGCCATACCAGTTCAACTTACGCCTTAACCGAAGCCTGGGAAGTAACGCAAGACCCAGGGATGAAACGTGCCATCGACCGTGCATTGCACCACCTTACAGAAAAACTGATTCAACGCACACAGCTCCCATCCGGTGAGAAAGCCGCATTTTTAATCGAGGCCAATGGCGAGATCAAACTGGGGGGTAATGCGGTATGCCTGTTGGCACTCACCAAATACAGCGAACTTACCGGCACCACGAAATATCTGGAGTTGCTCGAAGAACTGGCTGTGGGAATCCAGTTCATGCAGAACCCTGTATCCGGGAAGTTTGTCCATGTCCTCCAATACCCGGAGCTATCTGTAAAAGAAGAGTTTCGTATTATTTACTACGATGGCGAGGCCGCTTTTGGATTGATGCGCCTGTATGGACTCACGAAAGACGATCGATGGCTACAGACCGTTGAGAAGGCTTTTGATTATTTTATTGAAAACAAACACTGGCAAGCACATGACCACTGGCTCAGCTACTGCGTCAACGAGCTCACGCTATACCGTCCACAAGAAAAGTACTACCAGTTCGGTATTCAAAATGTATCGGGATACCTGGACTTCGTGCTCGATAGAATCACTACATTCCCGACGCTACTTGAGCTAATGATGGCGGCCGAGAGAATGGTATCTCGACTGAAGGATCAGACGGCATTCAGCCACCTTCTTAAGCAGCTAGATCTTGAAAAATTCTATAGAGCACTCCACACTCGCGCGAAGTACCTGCTGAATGGTTACTATTGGCCTGAATACGCCATGTACTTCGAGAACCCCAAGAGGATAACCGGTAGCTTTTTCATCCGCCATCACGCATTTCGTGTACGTATTGACGACGTGGAACATTACCTCTCGGGATTTATCGCCTATCGGAAACTCTTGATTGAAAAACCCAATAACGTTTCCCAATCAATCGAGGTAGAAAAAACCTCGACAATCCCTAAAAATCCACACGTTGAAAGCGGTGGCGCAAACGGCATCAAAAGCCCTGAAGAGATCAGACCTATACCGGTTGCTGACAACTGGAATATGGAAAACGTGCTAGAGGCGACATCGGGGAAATGGTCCTCTCCTCCAAAACCAAACTGGCGATCTACCGGGCTGTGTATCTTCTCTCCAGGGATGCGCCCGGGCAACATGGTTATTCTCCGGCCCGAAAACGACAAGCGCTTTATACACCCCACTCAGATTCGCAATTTACGCTATACCCCGCAAGCGATAATTACCGACAACCCCGATTATCGTTCAAAGAATGGCACTCCCATTTTGCAAGTCAGCGAAGTGCGCAAAGCCATCTTGGATATAGGCCGTTACTCTCGAGCGCAGCTTCAAGGGAAAATCATCGGTATTACAGGCAGCTCGGGGAAAACCACCAGCGTTGCGATGCTCCAGCATATGCTCAGGCCCTGGGGAACCATTGGAAGAACAGAGCATAATGCCAATCTCCCACTGGGTATTTCCTGGAATCTTGCCTCTATTCCATGGAGCACAAAATTTACTGTGCTCGAAATGGCAATCGGGAATATGCAGTTAAACTCATCCATCGCACGCCCCGACGTCGCCGTTATCACCAATATTCATCCGGCGCACCTGGAGTACCACCACAACACAGAAGAAATCGCCAGAAAGAAAAGTCGAATATTCTCCGGCATGAACCCTGGAAGCATTGCGGTCATTAATCGGGATATCGATGAGTGGCCCATAATTGTGGCGGAAGCGCAGAAATTCCGATTGAAAATCATTACTTTTGGCGAGCACCCACAAAGTGATTTCCAATTAGTCAGATACACCTCCCAGACCAGAACAGCAACCGCTACGCACAGCGGCGAGAGCTTTTCGTTTGACACAGGGGCACCCGGTACTCACATGGCTATGAACGGCATTGCTTGCCTGGCGTGTATCCATGCACTGGGACTCGACTACCGGATATCTCTCCCGCTGCTTCCACTCTTCGCGCCGCTTCCTGGCCGTGGAAATCTCTCAAGAGCAAACCTTCACGGTAAACAGATTAACCTTATTGACGAGGCTTACAATGCCAACCCGGCATCAATGCAGGCCGCACTAAACTTAATCAGAGATACGCCGCTAGAAAACAGTGACGCAAAGAAGATCCTTGTACTGGGTGACATGCTGGAACTGGGTGATAAATCACAGTACTATCACGAAACGCTCGCCCCCTACATCACACAATCCGGTGCTCACAAGGTATATCTTCTTGGTGAGCAGATGAAGAGCCTTAATCCAAAACTCTCGGAAAATGGCATAGACTGCAGTTTTTTCACTGATTCATCTGCATTAAAAGACGCGTTGACCAGCGCTATCAATCAAGATGATCTCCTTCTATTCAAGGGTTCACATGGCAGCGGTCTACACCTACTCGTCAAGGAAATACTTGAGCCCGAAAGTACCACATAAGTTTTCATCAATCTCGAGCCAACCCAATAGATCGAATAGCTCAAGTGGAAGATAGAACATCCCCGACAATTCCTGTCGTAACCGCAAAGAGCGCGCTTGCGGCGATTATTGATACAGAAAAAGAAAGTGAAGTTAACTTCATCTTCGAACAAAGTGCGGACATTTCGATTGCACCAGCATCGATAACCAAATTATTGACGGCTTTAACCGCAATCAAAATCGTCCTTCATAATAATATTTCCCCCGTTACTTCCCTGAAGGTTATCGACTCGGACGATGTAGAAGGGTCAGGCAGAAACCTAAAAACAGGCGATCAGCTCTCGTTATTAGACTGCCTCGCAAATCTTTTGATTTCTTCGTCAAATATCAGTGCCAATGTGATCGCACGAGAAATTGGTACCATTCTTCACAACAGAAACCCAGCTATTGCCAGAGGCCCAATTGATCGATTTATTGTAGAAATGAATACGGTCGCCAGACGACTGAATATGAGGAGGTCCAACTTCGTCAACCCTCACGGCCTCCCCGACAAGGCGCAGCGATCCACTACTCGCGACCTCTACCACCTGGTAAGGAAATGCTCAGACAACGTAATAATTCGTGGACTTTGGGGGAAGCCATGTTACAAAATCTCCGTTCAAGGAAAGAACGCTCGCGATCTAGATATTCAATCTATCTTCATTTTTTCGACTCTGGCTGCCGTTCCCAGCCTCCACATCCCCTACTTCCGGGGTGGGAAATCTGGCACCTTATGGCCGTCTTATTTCAATCTCGCGGCAATCTCAGATGTAAACCCTCGTAAGCAACTAATCACCATCACCGCCGGCTCTCCCACAGTACAAGATCGGTACAACGACTATCTTTCGCTTGTCGACTTTGGACGCTCGACCACATCTATTGAGCCATCGCCCTTACAGCCCCCACTATCTGAATAGTACTGAGTATATTTACTCTCCCGTTATCACACCTAGTAACTCACCAGTCCCCAGATCACTCCGCGCAAAAAATCTGTCGCCTATTAAATTCGCCGATGGCCACGTAAAAAAAAGCCGGACCAAAGGCCCGGCTAACGATTAATCCACAGATCTATATCATCATACTACCGTGATACCTGTTTCGACCCACAACTCCTGGCTTGGATCATCTATCGATACGTAAACGTTGTAGTCTATGCCATGCGCAGTTCCGCCACTGTTGGCGGACCACTCGGCGAGGACTATGTCTACCGTATCTTCTTCATTACCATTGATATAGAAGTTGCTGTCACCACTGGAGATAGCGAGCAGATCTTCCAGACCGACAGACAGCGTTACTGCATTGTCCTGATCCAGGTCAATAGCTTCTATTCCTGTGAAGGATTCGCTGTAGTCGCCCAGCGCGATGACATCCTCTCCACCTTGCCATTGCAAGGTTTCCAGACCGGACTCATTGGTTTGCACAACGAAATCGTCATCTGAGGAGGTATCGGAACCGCCCTCCGCGTCCATAGCGAACGTGTTCGTCGCCATTTCACCAGAGGCGACTACCTCTTTCGTGACTTCAATGCTTAGGTCAGCAGTCAGAGCTTCATTGGTATCAGTATCGACTACTGCCACCGTAAAGCTATCTGTACCCTCATTACCAAGTGCTTCGGTCGGCGTATAGACGTAGCTGCCATCACTCTGTATGACCAAAGTACCATGATCACCTGAAATCTCAATTTCACCGCCAGTGGGTGTCACCTCATTACCGTTGAAAGTGACTGACTGTATTTCGAGATTGCTTGTATCACCACTTGCAGATTCACTGATGAAGTTACCAGATGCTGCCTGGCTGCCAACAACGGTTTCGACCTCCAGTAAATCCGTCGCCGTAACATCGATACTACGGGTAAGCGCAACACCAACACTGATTAGTCCCGGGTCGGGAACCAGAGTCGCACGGTATTCGCCTGCATCCAGATTTTCCAGAGTTACCTGGCCGGATGTACCGCCAAGACCAAGCACACTCAGAGAAAGTAAGCCACCTTCAAGGTCGTTCTCAGCATCGTCAACTCTTTCCCAGCTTCCGCCTTCGAAGCGCTCAACGATCAATACGTAGTCGTTCAGCACACCGATACTCAACGCACCAGTGATCTCAAGGTCGAACACTGTCTCATTGGTATTTTCGTCCAGACCGAACTCAACCAATGGGTGACCGGAACCGATATCCAAGGTGAGAAGGTTACCAATACTCAACCCGAGGAGATCAAACTGATCGTCACTATCTGTCTCAGGTACCTCTTCCGCCTCGTATGTAATTTCACATTCAACCGCAGCATTCCCCGCGATATCGACTAGCTCGAAATCGGCATCGGCATCGGCATCGGCATCGGCATCCGCATCTGCATCCGCATCGGCGTCTGCGTCTGCGTCGGCGTCAGCGTCCGCGTCTGCGTCTGCGTCTGCGTCTGCGTCTGCGTCTGCATCTGCATCGGCATCGGCATCGGCATCAGCGTCCGCATCTGCATCTGCATCGGCATCCGCGTCAGCATCTGCATCTGCATCCGCATCGGCGTCGGCGTCGGCGTCGGCGTCGGCGTCGGCGTCGGCATCAGCATCAGCATCAGCGTCGGCATCAGCATCGGCATCCGCATCAGCGTCGGCATCGGCATCAGCGTCGGCATCCGCATCCGCATCCGCATCCGCATCCGCATCCGCATCCGCATCCGCATCCGCGTCGGCATCGGCATCGGCATCTGCATCTGCATCTGCATCGGCATCGGCATCGGCATCCGCATCGGCGTCGGCATCGGCGTCCGCATCTGCATCCGCATCCGCATCACCATCGTCAGGCACAACTTCTTTCGTCACTTCGATGATCAGATTTGCCGACAGAGCCTCATTTGTCTCGGTGTCTACCACCGTTACCACAAAGGTGTCGGTGCCCGCGCTGCCTGTTTCTTCATCCGGCATATACACGTAGCTGCCGTCGGTCTGCATAACCAGGGTGCCGTAATCACCCTCGATTTCGATTTCACCACCGGTTGGGGTAACCAGGTTGCCGTCGAAGGTTACAGACTGGATTTCCAGGTTGTTTGTGTCGCCACTGGCGGATTGGTCGATAAAATTACCGTCCGCGTTCTGACTTCCAACAATGGTCTCCACTTCCACCAGATCTGTGGCAGTAACATCAATTGTGCGGGTAATCGCGATACCCACATTGATCAAGCCAGGATCCGGAACCAACGTTGCGCGGTACTCTCCCGGGTCGAGATTCTCAAGTGTTACCTGACCTGATGTTCCACCCAGTCCAAGTACACTGAGGGAAAGTAGACCGCCGTCAAGATTGTTCTCGGCGTCGTCTACTCGTACCCAGGACCCATCTTCAAAGCGCTCGACGACCAGTACGTAGTCGTTCAGTACTCCGATACCGGCGAGCCCATCGATATCCAGGTCGAATACTGTTTCATTCGTGTCTTCATCAAGCCCGAATTCAACTAGCGGATGACCGGTACCGATATCCAGGCTCACCAAGTCGGCAATGCTGATTCCCGCCAGATCAAACTGAGTGTCACTATCCGTTTCCGGCACTTCCTCAGGGACATAGCTCAGCTCACATTCCAGAACTGCATCATCGTTAACGTCGATTAGCTCGAAGTCCGCATCAGCGTCCGCATCCGCGTCGGCGTCTGCATCGGCGTCTGCATCGGCGTCGGCATCGGCGTCGGCATCCGCATCGGCGTCCGCATCGGCATCTGCATCCGCGTCGGCATCCGCGTCGGCATCTGCATCTGCATCTGCATCCGCGTCAGCATCGGCATCGGCATCGGCATCGGCATCGGCATCGGCATCAGCGTCGGCATCCGCATCCGCATCCGCATCCGCATCGGCGTCCGCATCCGCATCGGCGTCGGCGTCGGCATCGGCGTCCGCATCCGCATCCGCGTCGGCATCAGCATCGGCGTCCGCATCGGCATCTGCGTCAGCATCCGCATCGGCGTCGGCGTCGGCGTCGGCGTCGGCGTCGGCATCAGCATCGGCGTCCGCATCGGCATCTGCGTCAGCATCCGCATCGGCGTCGGCGTCGGCGTCCGCATCACCATCGTCAGGCACAACTTCTTTCGTCACTTCGATGATCAGATTTGCCGACAGAGCCTCATTTGTCTCGGTGTCTACCACCGTTACCACAAAGGTGTCGGTGCCCGCGCTGCCTGTTTCTTCATCCGGCATATACACGTAGCTGCCGTCGGTCTGCATAACCAGGGTGCCGTAATCACCCTCGATTTCGATTTCACCACCGGTTGGGGTAACCAGGTTGCCGTCGAAGGTTACAGACTGGATTTCCAGGTTGTTTGTGTCGCCACTGGCGGATTGGTCGATAAAATTACCGTCCGCGTTCTGACTTCCAACAATGGTCTCCACTTCCACCATATCTGTGGCAGTAACATCAATTGTTCGGGTAATCGCGATACCCACATTGATCAAGTCAGGATCCGGAACCAAGGTTGCGCGGTACTCTCCCGGGTCGAGATTCTCAAGTGTTACCTGACCCGATGTTCCACCCAGCCCTAGTACACTGAGGGAAAGTAGACCGCCGTCAAGATTGTTCTCGGCGTCGTCTACTCGCACCCAGGACCCGTCTTCAAAGCGCTCGACGACCAGTACGTAGTCGTTCAGTACTCCGATACCGACTAATCCATCGATATCCAGATCAAATACTGTTTCGTTCGTGTCTTCATCAAGTCCGAATTCAACTAGCGGATGACCGGTACCGATATCCAGGCTCACCAAGTCGGCAATGCTGATTCCCGCCAGATCAAACTGAGTGTCACTATCCGTTTCCGGCACTTCCTCAGGGACATAGCTCAGCTCACATTCCAGAACTGCATCATCGTTTACGTCGACTAGCTCGAAGTCTGCATCGGCATCAGCGTCTGCATCGGCATCGGCATCGGCATCCGCATCGGCGTCGGCATCGGCGTCCGCATCGGCGTCGGCGTCGGCATCGGCGTCCGCATCCGCATCCGCGTCGGCATCCGCATCGGCGTCCGCATCCGCATCCGCATCCGCATCGGCATCTGCATCTGCATCTGCATCCGCGTCGGCATCTGCATCTGCATCTGCATCTGCATCTGCATCTGCATCCGCGTCAGCATCGGCATCGGCATCGGCATCGGCATCGGCATCGGCATCGGCATCGGCATCGGCATCGGCATCAGCGTCGGCGTCCGCATCCGCATCGGCATCGGCATCTGCGTCGGCATCCGCATCAGAGTCGGCGTCTGCGTCGGCATCCGCATCGGCGTCCGCATCGGCGTCCGCATCGGCATCGGCGTCCGCATCCGCATCGGCATCGGCATCGGCATCGGCGTCGGCATCGGCGTCGGCGTCGGCATCGGCATCGGCGTCCGCATCCGCATCCGCATCGGCATCGGCGTCGGCATCGGCATCGGCATCGGCATCGGCATCGGCATCGGCATCGGCATCGGCATCTGCATCTGCATCAGCATCCGCGTCGGCATCTGCATCCGCGTCGGCATCTGCATCTGCATCTGCATCCGTGTCAGCATCGGCATCGGCATCGGCATCAGCGTCGGCGTCCGCATCGGCATCTGCGTCGGCATCTGCGTCGGCATCGGCATCTGCGTCGGCATCCGCGTCGGCATCGGCATCGGCATCTGCGTCGGCATCCGCGTCGGCATCTGCATCCGCGTCGGCATCCGCGTCGGCATCTGCATCTGCATCTGCATCCGCGTCAGCATCGGCATCGGCATCGGCATCGGCGTCCGCATCCGCATCGGCGTCCGCATCCGCATCGGCGTCCGCATCCGCATCCGCATCGGCGTCGGCGTCGGCGTCGGCATCGGCGTCCGCATCCGCATCGGCATCGGCATCGGCATCGGCGTCGGCATCGGCGTCGGCGTCGGCATCGGCGTCCGCATCCGCATCCGCATCCGCATCGGCATCGGCGTCGGCATCGGCATCGGCATCGGCATCGGCATCGGCATCGGCATCTGCATCAGCATCCGCGTCGGCATCTGCATCCGCGTCGGCATCTGCATCTGCATCTGCATCTGCATCCGCGTCAGCATCGGCATCGGCATCGGCATCAGCGTCGGCGTCGGCATCCGCATCGGCGTCCGCATCCGCATCGGCATCTGCGTCGGCATCTGCGTCGGCATCGGCATCTGCGTCGGCATCCGCGTCGGCATCTGCATCCGCGTCGGCATCCGCGTCGGCATCTGCATCTGCATCCGCATCGGCATCGGCATCGGCATCGGCATCGGCATCGGCATCGGCATCAGCGTCGGCATCAGCGTCGGCATCCGCATCGGCGTCCGCATCAGCGTCGGCATCGGCGTCGGCGTCGGCATCGGCGTCCGCATCCGCATCGGCGTCCGCATCCGCGTCGGCGTCGGCGTCGGCATCGGCGTCCGCATCCGCATCGGCGTCGGCGTCGGCGTCGGCGTCGGCATCTGCGTCGGCATCTGCGTCGGCATCCGCATCGGCGTCGGCATCCGCATCAGAGTCGGCATCTGCGTCGGCATCCGCATCGGCGTCCGCATCGGCGTCCGCATCCGCATCGGCATCGGCGTCGGCATCGGCGTCGGCATCGGCGTCGGCATCGGCGTCGGCATCGGCATCCGCATCCGCATCGGCATCGGCATCGGCATCTGCGTCCGCATCAGCGTCGGCATCGGCGTCCGCATCCGCATCCGCATCCGCATCGGCATCTGCGTCAGCATCCGCATCCGCATCAGCGTCGGCATCTGCGTCCGCATCTGAATCGGCATCAGCATCACCTTCGGGAGGCGGCGGGGGTGGATCTACGGGTGTTGGGCCGTCGACGGCGGGTGGGCTATCTACAGGAGGTGGAGCGGAAAAGGTGGTCGGTCTGAACGGCTCGAAGGTATCCCTACGTTCCCTTCCTTCGCCATTGCTTCTGTCATCGTCGTCATCATCGACCGCATCAGCAATAGCGGCAATACCAATCGCCGACAATGCGGCCCAAACCCAGGGGCAAACCTGTTGACTCGCTGGAACTACGCCAACCAGATCTGCACTGCTGCTCACAAGTGAAGTCGAAAGAAATGCGCCCTCATCACCGAAATGTGCGAGTAGCACATCGTCGGTTTCCGGGTCTTTTAGAAAAAGGTCACTTCTAACGTCATCTTTATCTAACGAAAAGAACCCTAGAATCGTTACGATTTCCCCTGACGCCAATTGCACGATCAGGTCGTTTCCGGACCGGATATATGTTTGTATCTCATCTTCGGCCAAAGACAATTTGACCACCCCTGGCTCATTCAATGCCAAGGTTGAACCCTCAAATTCCTCTACTATGCCACTGGATTTCGCGACTACCTGCACCTTCATATTCATCACCTAGCTTAGGAACCTTATTTTTCGAAATAGCCTAAGTACTGCAAAACCGAAAGCCACGTCTGAAACTGTTTCTTTGTAAAAATCGACAGCGAGCTCAATGCACATTTTTAGCGGGCAACACCAGAAGCTCTGTACCGCAAAGTCAGATTTCTAACAGACTAGTAAATAATTAGACGGGAAAACTGGCAGGTCGAACGATTGACACTTAATACATCAGATAGGCGTTAAGGGCACCCGAAGCTCTATTTACTTGAGTGCCGAATTAGAATAGAGATATCGCAAAGCGATCGTTTTGGGAAACATTACTGCCCGACAGAAATCTTTAAATGGAGACGAAGCAGAGACAAAGTCCGGTGAGCGCATCCCCGAAAACGAAAAAAATGACAGTAAAACTATAACTCTACCGCTCTCGAAGGGCTTCTCCAGCTTGATTTATTGGTTTAACAAGATAGTCGAAAATAGTTTTTGCTCCTGTTTTTATATCAACAGATGCGATCATCCCGGGAACTATAGGAAACTTCTTTCCTGACTTGTTAATTAGCGCTGGGGCGTCAGTAAGAATCGTCACATGATAATAGTATTCGTCGGGTTTATTCTCATCTTGAATGGTATCGGGGGATATAGTCACGACCTTCCCGTCCAGGCCACCAAAAATCGAATAGTCGTAGGCTGTTATTTTAACTTTCGCACTCTGCCCCGGGTGTATATAGGCAATATCGCGAGGGGAGATTTTTGCCTCGACCAAAAGCCGATCATCCAAAGGAACAATATCCATAAGATGTCCATTTGGGGGAATCACACCACCAATAGTCGTTACCGCAATATCCTTTACGATTCCGCGTACGGGAGATTTCAATGTGAGCCTCGTTAGCGAATCTGACCTTCCCTCAATGATAGAACGCAAGGCCTCGACTTCGGCACTGACACTAGAAAGCTCTTCCCTCGCCTGCACCATATATTCAGATTTAGCTTCTTTGATTTTGAGCTCGAGTTCTGATCTCTGACGACTGAGTCTGAGCACTTCCACACTACTCGCTGCTCCTGATTCAACAAGATCTTTGGTTATTTTCAGCTCGCTCTTAACCAGGCTCAAAGCTTCTTGCAGGCTTTCAAGTGCATCCGATAGCCCATTTTGGCGTATGGCATATAGCTTTCGCTCTTTTGCGATCAAGCTCTCATACCCAAGGAGCTCGTCGGGGAATTCCAGTTTTCCTCCACTTACCTCGGCACTTAACCGCGCGGCGCTGGCTAGCGCGGCTCGAAATCGCGCCTCACTCTCATTGACATTTGATCGAATTTTGGTCGGATCGAGTTGAGCGATTACCTGGCCTTTTTCAACAATATCGCCTTCCATTACCTTAAGGTCTGCGAGAATCCCGCCTTCCAAAGACTGAATAATCTGGGCTCTTGATGTTGGAACTACCTTGCCACTACCCCTTGAAACCTCATCAACTTCCGCAAAGTATGACCAGGAAATCAGAGAGACCAAGAGCAGTAGAAATATCCAGACGATACGAGTTGACTTCGTCAACCGAGCATCATCAAGCTCCGCATTAAAATGTGCCCCGGCATTCTGAAAGTCTGCCTCTAGAATCGCGACGCTACTTGCACTGTTTGCTTTGTTATCAACACTACCTATCGACGTTGCCGGCGGGATCATTCCCTGATCGCCACCTGCGTCCGCCGCAAGATTTCCCCTGGAGGATTTGTTGTCTGCACTCATTAACTTACCACCTCCTTAGTACGCGCTCCCCGGGAGGAGGCTTGCGACAAACGATTCAGCGCATCTGCTTTTGGTGCATCGAGAATGAGATCACCATTTTCAACAACGAGAATACGATCCGCTAACTGCAATGTACTGCTGCGGTGCGTTGCAATGATCAGCGTGCGACCGATCGCCCATTTTTGAAGCTTTGCAATAAATCGCTTCTCAGTCATGTCGTCCAGTGACGCGGTAGGCTCATCTAAAAGCACAACACTTGGATCACGAATGAAAAGGCGCGCTAACAATAACGATTGGCGCTGCCCCCCAGACATTCCTAGCCCTCCCTCTAGTACTGTGTGGTCCAATCCTTTAGAAAGCTTGCGTACGAACTCCAGCGCCCCGGACATATCCAGCGCCGCAACAATCTCCCGATCCGTTGCACCCGGCGCGCCGAGCGTAATATTTTCCCGGAGGGTACCGTGAAACAAGCTTGAATTTTGTGTCAGAATTCCAATATCTCTTCGAGTATCTGCCGGGTCAATATGTGCAAGGCTGACATTTTCCAGCGTGATTTCACCACTACTTGCCTCTAGCATCCCCGACAAACCCTGTAGCAACGTCGACTTGCCGGCGCCGTTCCGCCCCAACACCGCAATTTTCTCGCCCGCCTGAATATTGAGTTTCGATACGGTAAGGGCGGGCAGTGCACAATCTACACTGTATTTAAATGCGGCCTGTGTTAAGGCGTAGTTTCCAGAAATATTAGGAATATGTACGCGCTTACTACCTTGAGGGTGGTCCACCGGAAGTTGCATGATCTGATCCAGACCTTTTAATGCATACTTCGCTTGCTGCCACCGACTCAGCACCTGTGTGATCTGCGACATCGGCGCCATCATCCGAGAACCCAGAATTGAAGCCGCCACTAGAGAACCGGTTGTCATATCACCGGCCATAACCATGGGCGCGCCAATCAAGACAACTACAGCAAACACTGAAGTTTGTATGTTTTGCGTCCAGGTCGTTAGGCGGCCTATCAAATTTCGCAGGTTCAAGTTCGCCTCAGAAGTGACCGCGTTGTAATGATTCCATTGCTGCTGAAATCTCTGCTCGGCTTGTAGCGCCTTGATATCTTCCATACCTTGAATAGTTTCCACCAACATGGCATTTCGGAGGGCCGATTCGCGATTAGCCTCTGCTACGAGGTTAGAAAGCTTTTTCTGAGCAAGTAGGCCGGGAACAATTAGTAGCACCAGTGCACCAAGGGGAACCAGCGCAAGCGGACCCGCCACATACCACATAACAAACAAAAACAAAAAGAAAAATGGGAAGTCAGCCAGAGCGAGAATGGTCGTCGAGGTTACCATCTCGCGAACCCGTTCTAACTCTTTTATTTGCGAAATGAAAACACCGGTAGATTTTGGCTTGGCACTATTACGCAATCTAACTGCATGTCCATACACCAGATCGGAAACGCGAATATCTGCCCGTTTACCCAATAAATCCGTAATTTTAATCCGCGTCACTTGCAGAATAAAACTAAACAGAATTGCAATTACAACGCCAATAAACAGTACATACAACGTAGGCATGGACTCGGCGGGAATTACGCGGTCGTAAACCTGCTTGGAAAACAGAATTCCGGCGAGAGCGAGTATATTTGCGGCGGTAGTCGCAATAACCACATGGCCATATGGTTTCAGGTCTCTCAAGATGATTGAGCGAAACCAGTGCTTTTCCGGCGGCTTGATGTAGTCGTCAACCCGGACATCAGAAACATTATTTGATGGGCGCAACACCACTAGGGAAGTCACTTCGCGCGTCAACACAGCCGACCGGACAGATGTAGTTGCCCCCTCGTCACCGCTAAAGGTGATAGCAACTTTACCATCGCCATCAATGGCCTGAACTACGCCTACCTGCCCTCCCTTTAACTGCACCACAAGCGGCAAACGCCAGGGAGACAGCATACTTTCATTAAACTTGGTAAACCGCGCTACCAATCCAGCTTGCCTGGCCATACTGCGAATCACGCTTTCCGTGGATTCTTCACCGCTCCAGTTTCCTGCAATGCGAACGTTCTCCGCAGAAAAGTCCAATCGGTAATACTTTGCAACAGAGAGTACCGCCGAAAGCCAGGGCGTATAATCCATATCCAACTTATCGGAACTATTCATATTACTGACATCCATCTTCGCACAGCCACTACCTGATAATTGATTTTCAGAAAGATTATTATCAAGGCAGGATTTCTACACCTTGTATCTGCCGACCATCAAGATTGAATGCGCCACGAATCTCGCCAACGGTATAAAGGCAGTCAACTTGTAGACTATATAGGTCATATTGAGTATTGCTCTTTTCGATACGCGCCTGCTGCACTTCCTCTTCGGAGTTGAGTAGTTCAACCAACGTTCTGGTTCCCAATGCAGAATACTGCTTCCGGTACAAGTCTCGTGTTTCCTCGATCGCGTTGAGGCGGGTGTCGAGAATATTCAGGCTCCGTTCCAGTCCCACGCTCTGGCTTTGCGCGATACGAAGATCTCTTGCTACCGCGAGGCGAGCGGTATCTTTGGCGGCCTCGGCGGAACGCATTGCGAAGTTTGCCGCATCACGGTTCGCGTACAATCTCCCACCCTGGTATATGGGCATGGATAAATTCAGGAATATTGCACTTTCATGGTCATTTAGCGCATTGACATCTACATACTCTTGATCGAGGTAACTATTAACACTGCCATCTAACGATAATGTTGGCCACGATTGCGCCCGAGCTTCTTTCAGTTGGGCGACAGCTTCTGCGCGTTCGGCTTCGGCTATCAGTACAGCGGGCGCGGTATTCGCTTGAAGAGGATCTACCGCGCAGCCGTTTACGATCGATTGGGGAACCCCATTATTCAGTACTACCGGTTGCTCTATACCCATCAGATTCTGCAATACACTGCGCCATCGGTTCAGCTGGGCGATCGTCTGTTGTCGGTTAGCGCGCGCCGATTCAATTCGCGCTTGCGCTTGAAGTACATCAGAGCGGGAACTGGCACCACGCTGATTACGCATGGTCACCAGATTGGAAATTGCCGAGACCCCTTCCACTTGTGCATCTGCAGATTCCACCAGAGCCTGATAACGCAGAACTTCGATGGCGGCTTGCGCCGTGTCGCGAGCAATAGTATCGATCTGTTGTAAAACACGGGCTTGTGAAGCACGAGCGCCGGCCGTTGCTGCGTCCACACTCCCGGAAATTTTTCCAAAATCATAAATGACTTGCGATACGTACAACTGAACCGCATGACCGTCGCCATTCCCCTCGTTTTCCGTTTCATAACCTCCCACAACCCCAACACTTACTTGAGGGAAGTACCCAGCACGCGCCGCACGTATATTTTCCTGCTGCCGATGTAGCTCACCAACGCTCTGACCAATGGCCGGGTGCCAGCCTACGGCCTGCTGCACTGCATTTGACATGCCGACCTGAATAGTGGCACTACTGGAAGAAATCGCAGGGTTTAACGGTTGTGCAGAAAATAGCGGGCTGGCGCCGACTTCACCCTGCAACTGGCTTGGGCTTATCGACTCAGACTGAAGATCTCTCGCGCTATCCGCCATTGAAAGTGGCGCAACCACATTCAAGCCGGTTATGAATAAGAGTTTGAGAATACTGGACTGGTGGGCATTACGACGCTCAGCCATCCTTAGCTTGCGGTGATCGTATCGCTGGCTCACATTTATTCACTTTTTTTGTGCCGCACCCGAATCGCTTCCTGGCGATTCCGTGACCCAAAGGTCCAATGCGGGAAATTATTCCTATTGCCGCATAAAGTTTAGCTCAATAAAAAAGCACCGGGCTTTTAGCCCGGTGCTTGTGGCGCCCCAATTGACAGGCAAATTCAGCGAGACTTACTAGAACTCGTAAGTACCGCCCTGCTGCCACAAATCCTGAGTTGGATCATCCGCCTCCGGAGGCGACATTTCCGGACCGACAGCTAGTGAGAGATGCTCCGAGAGTGCCTCACCAAGCAATTCACTCATCCCAGTACCAGGGAGGTGATCACCTTGTATGTAGTCGCTCAGAAGCTCTTCCAGGGTCGGTGGTGGTTCACTCTCACCAGAATGATGCGAGTCATGACATCCACAATCATCTCCCTTACCACCCAACATCAGTTCCAGGGTGTACTCCAGAATGTGCTCGATCTTCGCCTCAATTAACGCCTCCAACGCCTCCACATCCAGAGGATCATGGTCATGGCTGCTACCACTTAGCTCACTGTCAAGGAGTTCATCAAGAGGCGCCGTCATGGCTGAGCCCGGCACAGCTTGGTTCTGAGAATCCTGACCGTGACTCAGATCAGTCAGATCGATAGTATCAGGATTCATAGAGCCACCAACCGAGCCACTTAGAGGTGGCAGATGGGTTGTAGCGAAGTTCGTTGCACCTGCTTCTAACGTGCCAGAAGCCAAGGTGCTTGACCCGATGTCAACACCGCCTTCGCCTTCCAGTCGAAACGCGACGTAAGGTATCTCGCCATCAAAGCCAATGACTGAATTGATGCCGTCATCGTCGTCATCATCGTCATCATCGTCATCGTCGTCGTCGTCGTCATCGTCGTCGTCGTCGTCGTCGTCATCATCGTCATCATCGTCATCGTCGTCGTCGTCGTCGTCGTCGTCGTCGTCGTCGTCATCATCGTCGTCGTCGTCGTCATCATCGTCGTCGTCGTCATCGTCGTCGTCATCGCCGTCCGCATCCGAATCTGCATCGGCATCCGCATCGGCGTCCGCGTCGGCATCGGCGTCGGCATCCGCGTCGGCATCCGCGTCGGCATCCGCGTCGGCATCGGCATCGGCATCGGCATCGGCGTCAGCATCTGCGTCGGCATCCGCGTCGGCATCCGCGTCGGCATCCGCGTCGGCATCGGCGTCGGCATCCGCGTCGGCATCCGCGTCGGCATCCGCGTCGGCATCTGCGTCGGCATCCGCATCGGCATCGGCGTCGGCATCGGCATCTGCATCGGCATCGGCATCTGCATCTGCATCTGCATCAGCGTCGGCATCCGCATCGGCGTCCGCATCCGCATCTGCGTCGGCGTCGGCGTCGGCGTCGGCGTCGGCATCCGCGTCGGCATCCGCGTCGGCGTCGGCGTCGGCGTCGGCGTCGGCATCCGCGTCGGCATCCGCGTCGGCATCCGCGTCGGCATCCGCGTCGGCATCCGCGTCGGCATCCGCGTCGGCATCCGCGTCGGCATCCGCGTCGGCATCCGCGTCGGCATCCGCGTCGGCATCCGCGTCGGCATCCGCGTCGGCATCCGCGTCGGCATCCGCGTCGGCATCCGCGTCGGCATCCGCGTCGGCATCCGCGTCGGCATCCGCGTCGGCATCCGCGTCGGCATCCGCGTCGGCATCCGCGTCGGCATCCGCGTCGGCATCCGCGTCGGCATCCGCGTCGGCATCCGCGTCGGCATCCGCGTCGGCATCCGCGTCGGCATCCGCGTCGGCATCCGCGTCGGCATCCGCGTCGGCATCCGCGTCTCCATCATCGTCAGGCGGCATTTTGCAGTCTTTCTCAATATCGATGTCAATATCTACATCAAGATTTATCTCGCAGTCTTTTCCGCAATGGTCCGGGTCGTGATTTATCACTTTCTCGAAGTCGATATCGATATCTATATCTATATCGTACCCGTGTAGCGCCAGGTCATATTCGAAGTGCCAATCACTATCATGATCCGCATCGGCATCTGCATCGGCATCTGCATCGGCATCTGCGTCGGCATCTGCGTCGGCATCTGCGTCGGCGTCGGCATCTGCGTCATTGTCATCTGACTTGCAGTCAATATCGATATCCACATCTACGTCGACATTAATATCGCATCCGTGATGGCAGTGCTTGTCACAGTCGGCATCGGCGTCGGCGTCGGCGTCGGCGTCGGCGTCGGCGTCGGCGTCGGCATCAGCATCGGCGTCCGCATCAGCATCGGCATCCGCGTCGGCATCCGCGTCGGCATCCGCGTCGGCATCGGCGTCCGCATCGGCGTCCGCATCGGCATCGGCATCCGCGTCGGCATCGGCGTCCGCATCAGCATCGGCATCCGCGTCGGCATCCGCGTCGGCATCGGCGTCCGCATCGGCGTCCGCATCGGCATCGGCATCCGCGTCGGCATCGGCGTCCGCATCGGCATCGGCATCGGCATCGGCATCGGCATCGGCATCGGCATCGGCATCGGCATCAGCGTCAGCATCCGCGTCGGCATCTGCGTCGGCATCCGCATCGGCGTCCGCATCCGCATCCGCATCGGCATCGGCATCGGCATCTGCGTCGGCATCCGCATCGGCATCCGCATCCGCATCGGCGTCCGCATCCGTATCCGCATCCGCATCCGCATCGGCGTCGGCGTCGGCGTCGGCGTCGGCGTCGGCGTCGGCATCAGCGTCGGCATCGGCGTCGGCATCCGCATCGGCGTCCGCATCGGCGTCGGCATCGGCGTCGGCGTCGGCGTCGGCATCTGCATCTGCATCTGCATCTGCATCTGCATCTGCATCGGCATCAGCGTCGGCATCGGCGTCGGCATCCGCATCGGCGTCGGCATCGGCATCGGCATCTGTATCGGCATCGGCATCGGCATCGGCATCGGCGTCGGCATCGGCATCAGAATCCGCATCAGCATCACCATCCGGCGGGGGTGGCGGTGCGGGCGGAGGCTCCTCTCCGGTAGGATTAATAACCGGAGGCTCCTCAGCGGGCGGAGGAGCGGGCGGTGGTGCCGGTGGAGGGGCAGAAAATGGGGTAGGTCTCAGGAAAGGCTCGAATGTGCCGCGGTCATTGTCATTGTCATCGTCATCAACCGCATGAGCGATGGCCGCGATTCCCAATGCGGCCAGCCCCGCCCAAACCCAAGGGCAAACGACTTCGCCAGTGGGCGGGACAACACCCGCCAAGTCAGTACTACTACTAACTTGAGCCATGGAAAATATGGAACCGTCAACGCCCTTTTGCGCCAGCAAAACGTTGCCGGATTCCGGATCCTCCAGAAACAAATCACTTTGAGTATCTGCCGCATCCGCGAGATAGAAATTCTCAATCGTGATGATTTCGCCAGTTGCTAGCTGGACTATCAGATCGTCCCCGGCTCTTGAGAGCGACCGTATTTCATCCTGCGCTAGCTGGAGCTTCACGAACCCTGGTGCATCTAAAACCACATGGGTGGAATCGAATGAACTCAAGGTGCCGCTAGACTTGTCGACTACCTGGGTTTGCATCCTGCATACCTTCTTTTTTCCATCATCCTCTGATGGACCCCAAAGAATCTGATGACTGCCACACCTTGAGGCGATCACCACCTGCACAATATGTGCAATTTTTAATCACACATACATTGGTATGGCTGAGTTATTCAGATTTATCAAGCTAAAGGGCGATGACTGTAAAAATGAATATATGCTCGTTTCAAAAAATTATGCGCCAGAAGAGTACTTTCAGCGCCGACACTTTTGATGCTGTTCACATTTTGTGCGGAACAACATCAGTGGGCAGTCGAGAGGCCCGCCAACCAGTTGAGTTGAGTGCCCGCGACTCCCCATTGTCACTTAAATAGTTGGAAGTTGGCTCGGACGGAAGAAGCTTGACCTTTTTGAGCGAGGAGGAAGTTTGATGAAAAAAAACGGCTTTCATAAACGAAAGCCGTAAGGGATTGAGACGGGAAGAAAATTGACTACAAATCAACATGCCGTATTAACACTAACCTCATCGTCCACCTCACCTGGTGAACGAGCTTCGGCGGTTCCTGGAACCGACGCTTCGCTCGGCGGTATTACCGTCAATTTCTCGGCAAAAACATAAAGCAGTATTACCACAAGAGACAACGCGAACATCGACAGATACAACACTTGACCGCCCCAATACTGAATCATAAACCCGCCGACCAATGGCGCACTCGACCAGCCAAATGCGTACAAGCTGGTCGCGCCAAAGTAACTCCCACGCAGATTTGCAGGAGCCATGCGATCTATTTGAACACTCATGTTAGGAAACAGGATCGCTTCGGCCACACTGATCAGAAACGTTGCCCCCAGCCACCCGTAAAACCAGTGAATCGGATTGAATGCAAACCAGATCTGCCCCAGTGCCAACACCGCAAGCCCGATAAAAACTCGATGATTGACATCCAGGGTACGCATCAGCCGCAGTAATGGAAACTGCAGAAATACAATGGTCGATGCATTCACCAGAATCATGCTGGAAATAAGCGAAACCACGCCAGGCGCATCATTAACCGTCAAGTACTGTACCAAGCTTGAGTCCATATGCGCGTAAATAAATAACGCGAGGATGTTCGCCGACACGGTTACCATGAATACCTTATCTTGGGCGAGCACACGTAAGGTCGCAGAAAACCCTCCATTCGCACACTCACCTTTCCGTTTTTCAGACTCAGGCCTTAATCGAATGAACGCCCACAGGAAAGCGACGAAAAGCCCGAGGAAACTCAGCGCGGTTATATTGAACGTTGCCTGCTGAGCACTGATTCCGACCCATACTCCAATCATTGGTCCCAGAGCACTTCCCACATTGATCAGGAAATAACGAAATTGCAGCGCAAGCTCGCGTACGCCGGTGTCAGAAATAAGGTCACCAAACATCGCCATCGCAGGCGGCTCCCATACTGAGCGCCCGATAGCACTGAAGGTAATTGCCAAAGCAAAGGCTTCAATACTGTCTGCCACAGCAAGCAACGCAAAGGCAATGACGTTGGTAAATGTGCCCGCTAACAATAAGAATTTTCGGCCAAATCGATCGGACAAAGCACCGGTGTAAAAGCCAAGAATCGCTGCGCACATAGCAGAGATACTGAGTACCGCACCAATAGTACCGGGACTGAGTGAGAACTTTTCATGCAGCATGACAGCAAGAAAAGGCCACACCATAAAGTAGGTGCCTCGGCCAAAGAAACTGCCAATCAATACGATCCAAATCAAAGGCGGTAAGCCATAAAGTGATTGCCACCACTGCCTGTCCATGCCGGTTTCTCCCAAATTAGCGGCAAAAAAAAACCCGGAGGCCAAGATCCTCCGGGTTTTCCGTGGAGGGTCTTGGGAAAACCCTCCAGCACAATTCAATTCGACTGTCAGGTTAACAAGTAACGGGTCTTACGCACTTTGCGCGCTTTACACGCAATAGCAGCCCACGCATGAGCCACTACGGACCAGGTGGTGTGGGCAGATTTAGCACATAGCAGACCACACAAGGAAACACCTGGCATAGCGCATACGCCAGTTCCACATAGAGTACTCCCCTGATCATCAGACACAGCAGTACCCGCGGACATCAGAAGACTCCGCAAGCACATCGGGACAGTGCCTAAAACATTGATCAGCATCAGGAAAATACTCTAGTTAGAAACCTGGTTAGAAACCGATCGCTCGATGGCGTGTACGCAAACAGCGAAAGTAAACAGGACAGTAACCTTTTAATAGTATCTCAACGAGACATCGATGCAACCGAATTCGCGAAATAAAACCTGGAAACATTCCAGTCATAAACGGCACTGAAAACGCTCTGAATATGACAGCTTCTATACTGAGAGAAGTGGCTCTGAAAATGGCTGTATGGCGGCCTTGTTCAGGGTCGACTCGATAACTTCACCGACTGAATTCGACCAGGCTCTATTGATTAGGATGTGAGTTAGATGCAAAACACCGGGAACCAACGCTTATTAGTAGAAGCCCCCTGTGGAGCGATAAATGGCAAACTCGACAGGCATCATTCGGTAAAGCAATTCCTGGGAATCCCCTATGCGCAACCACCAGTGGGCGAACTCCGCTGGCACCCACCACGCCCACTACCGAGATGGAAAGGTGTACACGAGGCAACCCGATACGGCATGCCCGCACCGCAAAACCCATCACACCTGTTTGAAATCCGCGGCCCGAATGGGGAGGATCCTGACAGCGAGGACTGCCTCTATCTGAATATCTATGCGCCGGCGGAGCCCCGTCAAGCCAAACTGCCAGTTATGGTCTGGGTTCACGGTGGAGCCTTTTATCTGGGCTCCGGCAGCCAGGCGCTTTACGATGGAAAGTATCTCGCCGCAAGCGGACGCGCCATTGTTGTGACCTTCAACTATCGATTGGGCGCCTTTGGCTTCTTGCGGTTATGCGATATCAGCGACCTTCCCGCCAGCGGAAACGAGGGGCTGATGGATCAACTGGCGGCCCTTCGCTGGGTACAGAAAAATATTGATGCATTTGGGGGAGATCCAGGCAACATCACCCTATTTGGCGAATCCGCCGGCGCAATGAGCATCGCGTCCCTATTTTCTGCCTGCCCGCAACAACGCGAGCCCATCTGCGGCAATCTCTTTCACAAGGCCATTGTTCAGAGCGGTAACCCAGGCGTTTTTCATCAACCAGCGCGCGCCAGCCTGCTGGCAGAAGAGTTCATGTCAAACTTACAGAGAGACACCCGCACACCTGTAAGCGAGACCTCAGTTGCGGAGATTTTGAAAGCGCAAGCGGCAGTGCTGGATAGTCCGCAGACCGATACTCGGTGGGGACACCTTCCATTCAAGCCCGTGCAAGACGGGCAATTTTTGCTGCAATCCCCTGTGAATGCGCTCAAAAATCCGGCCGCGGCTCAGGTAGCCATGATGGTTGGCAGTAACAGTGACGAGTGGAACCTGTTCAGCGCCGCGCGCCCGGAAAGCTACACGCTCGATGACCAGCAAATTCGCGGACATCTGGAAGCTATTATCCCCAGCCCGCTGATATCCCCCCTTCTCGATCACTATCGGAACCGTGCGGAATCGATGCAGGACAACCCGTGGCCAATTTGGAGCCGCACCTGGAACCTGATGCTGACCGATATGGTATTTACCGTTCCGGGGCTGAGACTACTGGGTGCACACCAGGGCAAGCGCTACCACTACCACTTTACCCACCCCCTAAGCGCGCAGCCCCTGTTAGGGGCATGCCACGCAGCAGAGCTGGGATATGTGTTCGGGACACACAGTGCAGAAGATCTCGCACACTTTTATGGCGGAGAGCCTGAACCTCATATTCTCAGCGAGACAATGCGAGACGCGTGGCTGAACTTTGCCGAATCCGGCGAGCCCGGCAAAGACTGGCCGGAATATGAGCAGGGGCTTAGCCGCCAATTCGGAGACCAGCGCGATAGAGCACTCGACCCGAAAGCCTTGCAGGCGCTTTGGGAGGGCCTCGATGACCTGCAATTACGCGGTTTTCTGTAAAAGACGTAAAATCGGGGCTCATATCGCTAAATGGAGCACCTGACTTTGCACGAAATCATTTTGATCCGCCACGGCGAGGCAGCCAAATCACCGACTGACAGCGACCCGGGTCTCACCAGACTGGGTCAGCAACAAGCTGCAAAACTGGCAGAAGTCCTCCAGCAGCAATTTCCAGATGGCACGGGGATTCGACTTATCAGCAGCCCGAAGGCTCGTGCCCTGCAGACCGCGATACCGGTTTCCACCCTTTGGCAAAAGCCGATTGAACAGTCAGAGGAAGTTATCGAAATCCCTTCTCCACAGGGGGTACCTCTGGAACAACGCGGAAAATGGATTCAAACATTTCTGGACAAGAGGTGGGATAGCATGACGCCAGCACAGGCTGTGTGGCGTAGCGGAGTTATCGATTTTCTACGGCAATTGGGGGCTGACAGAGAGGTATCGACCACTCTGGTGTTCTGCCACTTCATGGTTATCAATACCGTGGTGGCAGCTATCCGAAATGACGAACGTGTCACTCAGTTTCTTGCCGATTACACATCGCAGACTCGCCTGGGCCTAAACCCGGACAATAAATTGCTGAACATCATCACCCTGGGGCACGAGCGGACATCCCGGAACCAGATCCAGTAGCCACCCGTCGCCGCTCACCCTTCATATCATCCCGCGAGGCTTTTGCTAACCACTTCGTAAAGATCCCGGGAGAGCTCCCCGCTGTCGCGAACCCGCTCTAGGGCACGTTGAATCTGCGAGGACTCTTCCGCGCGATACTTGCGCCAGCGGGTGAGTGGAGTCACGATTCGCGCCGCCACCTGTGGGTTCAGTTTATCCAAAGTAATTACCTGATCCGCAAGAAACTCATACCCACTTCCATCTTCAGCGTGAAACTGGGAAAAGTTGCGCATAGCAAAACCGCCAATTACCGCGCGCACTTTATTTGGATTCTTAAACTCAAAGGCATCGTGCTCCATCAAAGCGCGAACGCGATCCAGTGTGCCAAAAGTGGGGCTACTGCTCTGCAGGCCAAACCAGGTCTCCACAACCTGTGTGTCCTGCTGCCATTGCTCATAGAATGTATCCAGATGGTTCTGCGCACTCTCTGTTGTGCCGAACTCGACCAGCGCCGCCAACGCAGCAGCACTGTCAGTCATATTGTCGTCGCGCGCAAGCTGCGCCTCCGCAAGTGCCAGTGCTTCTGATTCCCCGGATGCACAGATATAGAATAAACAGGTATTTTTCAGGCTTCGCTCGGCGATGTCGGCGGCCGCGGGACAATAGGACTTGGCATGATTCAGAGACTTATAGAGTGCGAGGAACTTGGATTTGAGAGCCTTGGCTAGCGTGTCTCGCACAAATTTCCGGGCGACGATAATCGCCTGGGCATCAATTTCACTACCTTGCTCCGCCAACTCCTGAGCGCTGGGAAGGGCCAGCATTTTCGCCACCAGCGCAGGATCCAGTTGGGTGTTATCCAAGACCGCCGAATAGCCCTGAATCAGAGAGTCGGGGGCATCCAGCGATCGTCCTTCACGGTATGCTCGCTGTAAGTCAGTCAGTGCATCGAACGCGAGACGCTGACCGGCGTCCCATTGATTGAACGGGTCCGTATCGTGCTGCATTAAAAACAGCAATTGCTCGGTGGTGTACCCATAGCGCAACTTCACCGGTGCAGAGAAGCCTCGCAGCAGCGATGGTAGTGGTCGCTCGGGAATGTTGTTAAAAACAAAATCCTGTTTGGCTTCAGTGAGGTGCAAAACACGCTCTGTATCTCGAGCCTCCCCCAGAATCAACGCGTTGCCATCCTGGTCAAGCAGGCTAATCGTCACCGGGATATGCAACGGTAGTTTGTTTGCCTGTCCCGGTGTATCCGGCGTGTGTTGGCGAATGGTCAGGCGATACTCCTGGGTTTCTGTATTGTAGGCGTCTTCCACGTCCAGTATCGGCGTACCGGCCTGACTGTACCAGCGACGGAATTGCTTCAGGTCGGCCCCGTTTGCATCCTCCATAGCCACCACGAAGTCTTCACAGGTCACCGCCTGACCGTCATGACGATCAAAATACAGGTCGCTACCGCGACGGAATCCCTCCGCTCCAAGAATGGTGTGAATCATCCGCACAACCTCCGCACCTTTTTCGTAGACAGTCAGGGTGTAGAAATTGGAGATTTCCATATAGGAGTCCGGACGCACCGGATGGGCCATAGGGCCCGCATCTTCGGCAAACTGTGCAGTGCGAAGCAGGGTAACGTCTTCTATCCGCTTTACCGCACGGGAATTCATATCTGCGGAGAACTCTGCATCACGGAAAACGGTAAAGCCTTCTTTCAGGCTTAACTGAAACCAGTCTCGGCAGGTGACACGATTGCCGGACCAGTTGTGGAAATATTCGTGCGCGACAATCGCTTCGATACGCTGAAATGCCGCGTCTGTCGCTGTCTCCGGGCTAGCCAGGACACAGGCGGAGTTGAAAATATTCAGTCCCTTGTTTTCCATTGCCCCCATATTGAAGTGATCCACAGCCACGATCATAAAAATATCCAGATCGTACTCACGGCCATACGTCTCTTCATCCCACTTCATGGAGTGCTTCAGCGAGGTCATGGCATGTTCGCACTTACCGATATTTTTTGGCTCGGTATACAGTTGCAAGGTGACCTCTCGGCCACTACACGTCGTAAACCGGTCCTCTGTATACTGCAAGTCCCCGGCGACCAGGGCAAAAAGATACGAGGGTTTGGCGAAAGGGTCTTCCCAGGTCACCCTCAGGCGGCCATCCTCCGTAGTGCCACTGTCCATTTTATTCCCGTTCGATAACAGCACCGGATAAGTCGCTGGTGCCACGATCGTGGTGGTAAACACACTCATCACATCCGGGCGGTCCGGATAAAAGGTAATTTTACGGAACCCCTCGGCCTCGCACTGAGTGCAGTACATGCCATTGGACAGGTACAGCCCCTCCAGTGAAGTATTGCTTTCCGGTGCAATTCTTGTCTGGACTTCGAGTTCAAACACTTCCCTGTCGACACTCAGCAACAAGCCACCAGGCTTTTCCGTGTAGCGCTGCGCAGGAAGCAGCTCACCATCGATAGCAATCGAGAGAAGGTCCAGGTCGACACCATCGAGCCACAAGGCAGGTAGTACCTCGCCCGTTCCCGCCTCTGGATTGCGACGGACACTCAGGCGGGACTTCACCAGTGTGGCGTGCGGGTCCAGGTCAAAGGTAAGTTCTGTACGATCGATCAGATACTCGGGAGCCTGGTAGTCCTTCAGGTAAATGGTTCGCGGCTGCGTGTCTTTCATTCCAGTCAATCTCTTGTAAAACCTGCGGGCAAACCGGGAGTGCTATCGCGCACCGGCGCCCGACTTCCATTTAGTGTTTTGTGCGCTCAATTAGGCCAGGGGATTAATAGCCAGCTGCATGGCCGTCTTTACGACTCTCCGACGCGCCATGATATACACCATTACCCGCCTTCAAAATTCCCTGGTATCCGCCGTAGGGGCCACTTTCAAAGCGAATTTGGTGGCCCATTTGCACCAACTTGCGCCGAGTCTCCATTGGAAAGCCGTCTTCCAGGCTGAGGTAGCCGCCATCTTCCATCAATTCATCTGTGGGCTGGCTGGAACCACTATGCAATATTCGCGGTGCATCCCCGGCCTCTTGCACGTTCAGGCCGAAGTCCACCATATTGATGACAATCTGCGCGTGCATTTGAGGCTGAGTGGCGCCACCCATAACGCCAAAACTCAGCCATGGTTTACCGTCTTTGGTAACGAAGGCGGGAATAATTGTATGAAATGGACGTTTACCGGGCTCGTACTGATTAAAATGCCCCTCTTTCAGACTGAACATCTCTCCCCGGTCCTGCAGGATGAAGCCGAGCTCTCCGGGCGTCATCCCAGAGCCCATCCCCCGGTAGTTACTCTGAATGAGGGAGACCATGTTTCCGTCTTTGTCCGCGGTAGTGAGGTAGATGGTATCGCCGTGGCGCAAAGCTACATTACCTGCATCATAGCGTTTTGCCGCTTTATCGGGGTTGATCAGTGTGCGACGCTCGTCCGCATAGGACTTGGAGATCAGCTCTTTTACTGGAAGCCGGTTGAAATCGGGGTCGGCGTAATATTTTGCGCGGTCCTCAAAGGCCAGTTTCTTTGCTTCGGCAAACAGGTGCACATACTCCGGGCTGGTGCGCCCCATTTTCTTCAGGTCAAACCCTTCCAGAATATTCAGTATCTGCAGCGCAGCGATACCCTGTCCGTTTGGCGGCAGCTCCCACACATCGTACCCCCGATAATTCGTGGAAACGGGCTCGATCCAATCAGATGTATGGCTGGCCATATCCTCATATGAAAGGAAACCGCCATTCTGTTTCATATAGCGGTCAATCTCTCGCGCAATATCCCCTTTGTAAAATGCGTCGCGCCCACCTTCGGAGATTTTCTCTAGCGTACTGGCCAATCGCGGATTGCGGAACAGATCGCCCTCCGCCGGCGCTTTGCCATCAGGCATATAGGTATCGCGGAATCCGGGGAATTTTTCCAAGATGGGAACTGAGCGATTCCAATAGTAGGCAACCAGCTGGGTGACCGGAAAACCCTCATTGGCGTAGCGGATCGCCGGTGCCAGCAGTGTCTCCATTGGCAATTTTCCGAATTTCGCGTGCAGTTCAAACCAACCGTCTACGGCACCGGGTACGGAAACCGGCAAGGGACCGTGAGAAGGTATTTTGTCCAGATTATTGTCGGCAAAATAACTGAATGGCAGTGACTTTGGCGATCGCCCGCTGGCGTTCAGGCCGTACAACTTTTTGTCTTTCGCATTCCAGACAATGGCGAAAAGATCGCCGCCAATTCCATTTCCTGTAGGCTCCATCAGCCCTTGTACTGCGTTGGCGGCAATGGCGGCATCGACTGCGCTGCCCCCTTGCTTCAGGATATCCAGCGCCACCTGAGTCGCCAGTGGCTGACTGGTCGCAGCCATCCCCTGTGTAGCCAACACCGGAGAGCGGCTTGCGAACCCCTCACCGTTAACGCGGTCATAGGCGTACGTAGTTGCAGTGAAAGCCAGGGTGGCGACAAAAGCACCAGAAGCCTGTATCACACCGGCATTATGGACGCGGCGACATGCCGCTGATACTGCGTCCACACAGCGGGAGAAAAAATCTGTCATCTCGAATTTCACAATTACAGCCCCTATCGTTATTCTCAGAGCAAGTCTCTCCGTAATAGCCAGGTCGGTCAACCGAGGTGTTTGTGCGCTTTGTCTCCCGCTTCCTTAGTATTGCAGCCATTTCACTGGCCGCGTTGATCATATTGGCAGCGAGCGCCTGGACAACCCGGCATTTTTGGCTTCCCCAGGTTGTGAGCGCCCAATCGGATACGTTCGACCTGACAGAGATTAGCGGATTGAATGTGTCGCGATCCGAACAGGGAATTCGTGTAGATATTGATCAGCTCAGGCTTGAGTCAGGCACACAATTCGCCGTCGATCTGAAGCAAATCCGCATCACCGATCTGGTTTCCCTTGCCCGCGGACTATTCAGCTCCCTTGCAATAGTGATACCTATTGAGTCTGAGCTATATGTGGAACAGGTTGCCATCACCAGAATGGCGCCTTCGATTGACGTGTCGGCAAGTGATCAAGGTAATCCAGCACCAGCGGTGCAAAAGAACAACGAAGAGACGAGCTCGGCCGAATCGGATAAGCCTGCTGTAAGTGACTTGTCTGAGGGACATGGGCTGGCGATCGGGCAGTTGCTGGACCGGCTGCGCCAGCTGCCCGTGGGCAAGCTCACGCTTGCAGATATCCAGTGGCAAGACATATCGGCGAGCCGCTTTTCATTTTCCGCAGATCAGCCGGCTAAGGGGGTAATCACCGGCACATTTCAGAGCTCACAATGTGTTGAGTGCAGGCTGGAAATGCGCATTGAGAATACCGCTGCGCCGACAGTCTTTACACTGGATTTGCGGAAAAGCAGTGATTCCATTGTGCGATTGAACGCGAGCCTTCGCCCGGCTGAACAGCCAGAGTCTGAAAACCGCGAGGCCCGTTGGCAAGTCGCCAGTCACCTTGAAGTTACCGCGGAGCGACTGCCCGAGCTGTTGCAGGAAACCGGTATATACAGCAGGAACCTACCCAGTTGGATCGCATACCCACTGGTAGCGGAAGGTGACATTTCCGTTCAACTGGCCAGCGAGGTGCCAGATCAGTTCGCAGAGATACGTGATTTCGGCCAGATTCAAGCATCCATTAGATCTTCCGAACTGTCATTTGAACTACCACAGGAAACGCTGGGTCTGCCCAGTAGGGTGCGTATTTCAACCGAGCAGCCCGTAGAAGTACGACTACATTCCATAACCCCTCTTTCCGTCGCCTCGGTGGATGGCGGAATGCAATTTCGAGCTTACTCGCAGCCCAATCCCATCGCTACCACACTGCCAATGGTGGATGGCAGGCTTGCTCTATCCACCAAAGAGGGAATTCCTCTGGTTCAATTTGACGCAAAGATGCGATTGGCTGAAGTATCACGCCTGCTTGAAGCGGAAAAATGGAAGAAGTTTCGAGCGCAGGTATCGTTATCTGACGTTCACGGTGATCAAAGTATTACGGGTGGCTTTTCTCTTCCTGGTATGGATAGCTTGATCGCCCAGACCGAAAAGCTGGAAATCCGTAACTTTTTCGCTGACGTAGAGTTGGATAACCCCGTCACTTTTCGCCTAGACCTACCGGATAGCCAGAATCCACTTCAGTCCATCCATTGGGAAAGTGCCTGGATACGGGCTCTCAGCGAAAATGCCATAAAAATTACAGCGCTAAAAATCCCCGGGTCGGTCGATCTTTCCATTCCTACACTATCGCTGCACGCGCAGGAAACTCGCTTCACAGGCTCGCCCCCACCTCAGGCAGCGCTTGCGAGTCAACTCACGGATGTCCGTTGCACCGGGCTTCCTTTACTAAATTGCTCGCTAAAAGCTGAGGCATACATCGGGCATGTCGAGCTGGGCGAACCAATGAATGCATTGCAGAATGCCCGTTTGTCACTGGATGAGTTGCGAGTTGCCTCAACAAAGGACGACGCGCTCACCATCGAGGTCAAAGCCTTTAACTTCGGTGCAGATCAGGCTTCAGCGGGTGAGCTTTCTGTCCGAAAGCCGGAGCTTTTCACCCAGCAGGCCAAATGTGAGCGGAGCAATGGCTTAACGAAATGCGCGGTCCCACAAATCGCACTCAGCCTGGCCCCACTGCAAGCAGAGGACAACAAGCTGGAAGGCGTTGTGATTTTCGACAATCTAACTTTGACGCACAAGCAGGATAATCCCCATGAACTCCACATCGCGTCCGCCTTTAGCAGTGAAAGCCTGAACATCCGCGCCCAGAATCAATATCAAGGAAGCCTCGGGGCAAAAGGACAGCTCTCTTTTGAGAATCAAACGATATCTGGAAGTAGCCAAGTCACTGCGGGCCCCCTGGCCATCAGTGCCAGCTGGCATCACGATATCGGCGATGGGCGAGGAAGCCTGCAAGTGACCGTGCCGGAAACCGAATTTTCCCCACAGAACACCTTATCTAAGGCGATAAAAGGAATACCCGCAGATCTGGTCGGGGGCACAGTGAAGGCCGACGGAGTGCTGCACTGGCCAAAATCCGACAGTGACCAAATCAATATCGCGCTGAAAAATACATCGTTGCAGTATGACAGCAGTTTCGTCGTGGGCATCGATTCCAGGATCGCGCTGAAATCCGTCAATGGCCAGTGGGTTACCTTGCATCCCAGCCCACTTTCCATCGAACAGGTGGACGCAGGGATTGCGATCAAAAATTTGAATTTCGATGTATCGCTTGCCGACAATGGCGATTTGAAGCTGCAAAACTTTTCAGCCGAGCTGCTGGAGGGAGCGCTGACGTCCGACAATCTGGTATGGAATATCAACGGAAAGGAACACCGTTCACACCTTCAATTTACAGGGCTGGCCATTGGCGCTCTCGCCCGTGAAATGGAGTCGACCAATTTCGCCGCTAGCGGACTGCTGGACGCGAAAATTCCGATTACCAGTGACAGCCAGGGCATAACCGTCGAGGGAGGCTCGGTTCAGTCTCGCCCTCCCGGTGGCCGCTTGCGCTACTACGGAGCATTTTCCCCGGCCATACTGGGCAGCAACCCGCAACTCAAACTCCTGGCTGGCGCACTGGAAGATTACAATTACCGCGACATTCGTGGCACCATAAACTACCCGTTAAGTGGTGACCTGATGCTAAACCTGAAACTTACAGGCCGCAGTAGTGCCATTGACGCCAACCGGGACCTGATCATCAACCTGAATCTCGAAAACAACGTGCCCTCGATGCTCCGGTCGCTTCAGGCGAGCCGGGACCTCACCGATGTACTTGAGCGCCAGGTTCAATAGTTCAAGGTACAGAATATCGAACAGGGAGTGTATTCTGCGCCGGTTTGAGTCGGTTTATCGACCCGTTCAGGTACGGTTAATCGGGCAATATCTATAGTAATCATCAACTGCTCCCAGGTGACTCGGTTCGGGCCGAATTGCGGTACAGAAGCCTGGCGACACTTAACCTGAGAGACACAGGAGTTCATCAGTGAAGCAATCGGGAATGTTCAAGAGGGTCACCGTGTGTGTGATGCTACTGTTTGGTGGTGTGACACTGGCCGCCTGTACACCAACGGTAGCGGTTCAGGCACCCAGTGAGCCGATAACCGTAAATCTGAACGTAAAGATCGAGCATGAAATCCGTGTCAGAGTGGATAAAGAGCTCGATGACCTGTTTGAAGACAAGGAAGGGATTTTCTGAAGCCGGCTGGCTATAGAATCACCTGTATCGAATGAGAGAAGGAGTTGAGACCATGTCCGGAAGCATGTCCATGAAGAAGCTATTCAGCGGCCTGATTGGCCTGACCCTGTTGATTGCCCTGCCCGCCTTAGCCATATCACTGAAGGAGGCCCAATCCAAGGGGCTCGTTGGCGAGGCAAACAGTGGTTATATCGCCGTTGTCCAGGGCGGCACACCCGAAATAGATAAACTGGTCGCGGAGGTGAACAATAAACGCAAACAGGAATACGCCGCGATTGCCAAGCGCAATAATATTGACATCAATCAAGTAGCTGCCCGCGCCGCGGAGAAACTGGAAGCACGCCTTTCCAAAGGTGAGTACTACCAGGACAACCTCGGGCGCTGGAAGCAAAAATAGTCCGTACGATTCAGCACCCGTTACCCACTATCCGTTGGTATTGGAAACAAAAAAACCCGCAAACTGGTTTGCGGGTTTTTTTAATGGAGGGGGGTCTAGATTAGCCGTTACAAGTTGGCAAACAGAGACATACCATCCAGCCCCTGCCCCTCCATGACTTCGCGCAGCCGCTTCAGTGCATCCACCTGAATCTGACGTACACGTTCGCGGGTGAGGCCAATTTCACGTCCTACCTCTTCAAGAGTGCTGGCTTCGTAACCACGGAGACCGAAGCGACGGGATACTACCTCACACTGCTTGTCAGGCAGCTCACCCAACCAGCGGTTAATGCTGTCGAACAGATCTGAGTCCTGAAGCAGCTCTGCCGGGTCAGACTCCTGTTGGTCCGGAATAGTATCTACCAGTGTTTTTTCCGACGACGGACCGATAGGAGTGTCTACCGAAGTAACGCGTTCATTCAGACCAAGCATCCGCTCAACATCTTCTACCGGCTTTTCCAGCAGGTTTGCAATTTCTTCTGCCGTTGGCTCGTGATCCAGTTTCTGGGCCAACTCTCGGGAAGCGCGCAGGTATACATTGAGCTCTTTAACCACATGAATGGGCAGACGGATGGTCCGCGTTTGATTCATGATGGCGCGCTCGATGGTCTGACGAATCCACCAGGTGGCGTATGTAGAGAAGCGGAATCCACGCTCCGGATCGAATTTTTCTACGGCACGAATCAGGCCGAGGTTACCCTCTTCGATCAGGTCCAGCAGCGCCAGGCCACGGCTAACATAGCGGCGGGCGATCTTTACAACCAGTCGCAGGTTGCTTTCAATCATGCGCTTACGCGCAGCCGCGTCACCGCGCAGCGCTTTGCGTGCGTAGTAAACTTCTTCTTCTGCAGTCAGCAGAGGGGAAAAACCGATTTCGTTGAGATACAGCTGAGTAGCATCCAGATTCTTCTGTCCGTGAGAATCTTCGAGCTTACGGGTGGATGTTTTCTGTGAGGCGCTTTTTGCTGTTGTAGACGTGGATGATTTATGAGAGATCGTTTCGGAGCTTTTTTTTGCCGTTTTGCTCCGGCTACGGCTTGTTTTGGTTTCTTTAATGGATTCTTCCTGATCCATTGCTTCGGGTGATAGTTCCGCTCTTGCACCAATGTCCAGGTGATCGTGACGTTGTGCTTCCATTTCCCCAACTCCTTGTACTTTGCCTGTATCAGCCGCATGACAACTCGCGATCGCTGAATCGGTCGCTGTCTGTGCGACAGCCTCCGTTCCCGGCAACTCACCGACGTTACCCTCGTTTGGCAACCTATCGGTGAGTAGGGTCACTGCAGGGCAGTTACTGCCGATCCCGGTGACTACCTCAAGTGGTTATAAATAAAAGTCCATTTTTATTACACAACAGCTTAAAGACAGGGAGCTCAATGCGCCGACCAAGCAGGACAGTAAGCTCGGGAGATCAAGGTAAATAAACCAGTGGATCTTCCGGCTGACCATTCTTGCGAATCTCGAAGTGGAGCATATCGCGGTCGGTACCACTCGAACCCAGTTCCGCTATCCGTTGCCCCGCTTTGATTTTCGCTCCCTCGCCAACAAGTAACTTGTCGTTGTGGGCGTAAGCACTGAGGAACTCCTTGCTGTGCTTGATGATCAAAAGCTTGCCGTAACCTCTCAGTGCGCTTCCGGCGTAAATCACTGTGCCATCCGCTGCTGCCTGAACAGATTCCCCCTTTTTCCCGGCGATATCAACACCCTTTCGCAAGGGGTTGTTTGCCTGGTAGCGGGAAAGGATCCGCCCCCGCACTGGCCACTGCCACTTTATGTCAAATTTGTTTCTGTCCGAAATTGACGATGTCCTGATAACCTTGGGTGGTGCTTTGGGAGGGACAACCGCAGTCTTGCGCGTGACTTTTTTCGGTACTTGCACTTGCCGGTCTTGCGGCCCGCTTAGTGGTGTAGGTACCCGCCCAGTCAGAACCAGGCGTTGCCCCGGAAAAATTCTGTAAGGAGCGGCGATACGATTGATAGCCGCTAAGTCCTTGAAATCTCTACCATATCGCCACGCAATGGAATAAAGGGTCTCGCCTTTACTCACGGTATGGTGCTGAATCTTTTGGCTGGGTGGCTGGTTGAGAGATGACGTGGGAGCCAGGTTAGTGGCGCAGGAAACGATCAAAAGAGTAGCGAAAAGCAAGGGCAGTTTGGCCCCCTGAAAAAACGGACAAAGGCGCAAAATTCTTCCGCATGGAGAGAAAAAACAGTGTTCAGGTTGTCGATTATTGCGCCGTCTCATTATTCTCTTTTTACATCAAAGGTGGGCATTTATGGAAAAAGTGTCTAAAGAAAACTGATATTTCGTCGCCGGTTGAAGGCCATTAAATCTGCCTTTTTCCGCATCACCGAATAATTGGCGATCTTTACCCATTTCCCGTTATTTTGACCCCGAAGTCCGGTGGCAATTCCCTGTAATCTGCGGCTGTGCCCACGGTAAGAAATTGCCACTTAGCCCTGTAAGCTTTTTCCTACATGGCGGTGATTGAACCACTCGATCGACAGCACGAGTACCACCGCGGTAAGCGCAGCCAGGGTACTGCCGGCCAGATATGCAGGCAGCCCACTGGCGGCAGCAAAGTCCCAGGGCAAAACATTGGAAAGTGTCGGCGCCAGTTTAGCGTTCCCGAGGCCTCCGGCGACACTGTCTGCGAGCTTCCAGGGCCATACGATTTTCAGGCTGCCCAGTAACACTCCTACAAGGAATGACAGGGTGACGGAGGGAAATCGGTGCATCAACCATGACAACAGGCGACTGAACAACAGGAGACCACAACCAGCGCCGGCAGCGAACCAGACCAGCGCATTGACCTGTAGCTGGTGCACCGCAGCGATGACCTGGGGGTAGATACCGATCATCAACAGAATAAAAGAACCAGAGATGCCCGGCAGAATCATGGCGCAGATCGCCAGGGCACCGGAAAAGAAAAGGGTATAGGGGGTTGCAGCAATCTCAGTAGGCCGCATTTCACTGACCAATACCGCAAGAGCAATACCAAGCGCCAAAGCAACCCAACTGGGCCAGTGCCAATCCGATACGCGGCGCGCAATGGGTACTGTTGAAGCGAGTATCAAACCAAAAAAGAACGCCCATACCATGATGGGATAATTTTCCAGCAGAAAACTGATCAGCTTGGCGAGGCTAAAGATACTGACGAGAATGCCGGCGAACAGCGCGAGCAGGAAGCTGCCATTCATTTGCCGCCAGGTCGCGGCGATTCCTTCCTTATATAGTGTGGCTACCGATTGGGGACCGATTTTGCTCAGGCTGTCGAGTAACTCCTGATAGATGCCCGTAATAAAGGCAATCGTGCCTCCAGAAACCCCGGGCACAACATCCGCAGCACCCATCGCAAGGCCTCGCGCACCAATACCCCAATAGCGGCTTTGCCAAATTGAGCCGCGATGATGAGTCTCGCTGCCCGGTTTCATATCTTGCGCATCTTCACGCATCAACGCACCACTCCACTCAATAACGGAACAAAGCGCACAGGCTCGGCCTTTTCGACGTCGTACCGGTCACCCTCTTCCCGACGGGTAACAATTGTGAGGTATTGGCTTTCACTACCGACGGGCATCACCAGTACACCACCGGGAGCGAGTTGCTCGCGCAGCTCATCGGGAACTGTTGCCGGAGCTGCAGCGCACAGAATGGCGTCAAACGGGCCCTGCTCCGGCCAGCCGAATCCACCACTACTCAGGCGCATCTCGACGTTAAAGATTCCCAGCTCGCGCATGCGCTGGCGGGCTTTAACCAGGAGAGGCTCAACCCGTTCCACGGAATAGAGCTTGTCCACCAGGCGCGCGAGAATGGCGGTCTGGTACCCCGAACCGGCCCCCACTTCCAATACCCGCGCCCTTGACGGCGCACGGCTCATCAGCAACTCGGTCATACGAGCGACGATATAGGGTTGGGAGATGGTCTGCCCGTACCCGATTGGTAGAGCGGTATCTTCGTAGGCGCGTATGGCCAGGGCCTCGTCCAGAAACAGATGACGGGGTGTGGATGCCATCACATCCAGCACTTCTTCGCTACTGATCCCCTCTTCCCGCAGACGCTGAATCAGGCGATTGCGGGTACGCTGGGATGTCATGCCCAGGCCTTCGTGTCTAAATCGATCCATAAGGACGGTAAGTCTCCCTACAAGCGGATCGCCGGCCCCCAAATACTGCTTTTTCCGGCGATTGACTGGTGAATGGCAAGCCAGACCCGGTCACTTTTGTTGTCGTTAAACTGTGTTTTATTTTATGGCCACGGCTACTTGATTGGCCAGATCCGCCAGTTCCCGCAGAAGAGCGGTGGCAAAGGTGCCAGGCGGTAGCGCGAAGGAGAGAACCAGATCCTTGCGCCCCTCCTGCTGCTGCCATTCCCACGTGAATCCCTGAGGCACGAGCACCAGCGAGCGCCGTTCCTGGCTTAGTCCGCCGTGTTCCAACCAATCCTGCCACGGCTTCCAGGGAAACATGGCGCCCTCTTCCAGTGCCAACTGCTCACCGGCGGCTGTATTTCGTCCCCGCCCCCACAGCGGGCCACTGGGTTCAGCCTCCGGCTCACCATCAATGGAATCGAGCCAGTTGCCCTGCCCGATTCTGGCCGCCAGCACCTGATTGAACAGCCAACTGCGTGCTGCAGACAATGCAAAGGCCTTCTGGTTGCGCGGCATGCGCCGGCGCTGGCCAGTTTGCTGATCGGCGACCGCCTTTTCTACCAGATCCAGGTTGCCGCCATTGTGGCCAAAGCGCTGCTCACCAAAATAGTTGGGCACGCCATTGGGAACCTGATTTAACACCTGCTCCGCGGCCGCGGTATCCCCGGTGACATTGCGCAGGCGAATCTGGAATCGGTTTCCCAGGTGCTCGCCGCGACGCAGTTTGCGGGCACCGCGAAAGTGATTCAGTACCTGGAACTCCTCGTTATCCAGTTGCTTCCAGTCTGGCTCCGGCTTTTGCGCAAGCCATACACTGAACCATTGGGTAGTGACCGCGTGGCGATCCTTGAGACCGAAGAATCCGACATCGTTACTCTGCACACCCGCCATTTGGGCGAGCTGTTGGGCGACAAAGCCAGTATTGGCGCCGCGTTTGCGGATATGTAGATAGACATGTTCACCCTCGCCGGCCTCAGGGGCGGCAAGCTCGTCCACTACGAAATCTTCTGGCTCTGTGCGGAATTCGGCCTGAATCGGAGTGCCGCCGAGAGCGCGGGGCCAGTTCAGGTCCCAGCTTTGTGGTAATTCAGTCACGACAAGGCTTCCAACAATACAACCGCCTGCGCGGCGATACCTTCTTTTCGACCGGTGAAACCCAGCTTTTCGCTGGTGGTGGCTTTGACACTGATGGCGTCGGCGCTCACCTGACAATCTTCCGCGATTCTTGTGCGCATGGCGTCGATATGGGGGGCCATTTTCGGGGCCTGGGCAATCAGGGTGGCGTCGGCGTTGACGAGCCGATACCCCTTCTCGTGGATCAGGTTGACCACGTGGCGCAACAGCACGCGGCTGTCGGCACCAGAGTAGGCTTCGTCAGTATCCGGAAAATGTTTGCCGATATCGCCCAACGCCAGGGCACCGAGCAATGCGTCTGCGAGAGCGTGTAACAGGACATCACCGTCGGAGTGGGCTACGAGGCCCTTCTCATGGGGGATGGTGACGCCGCCGAGGACGACGTGATCGCCGGGGCCGAAGGCGTGTACGTCGATGCCCTGGCCAATTCTGAGGCTCATAGTGTGTTTCCAGAGGTGGATTCAGTGGCCCTGTCCCGAAGTCGGTGCTTTAACAGGGCCTCCGCCAGAATCAGGTCGGCGGGATGGGTAACTTTAAAATTGCTGCGGCAGGCGGCTACCAGTTCGGGGGTGTGGCCTGCCAGTTCCAGTGCGCTGGCTTCGTCGGTGATGGCGCTGGGGTTTTCCTGCAGGCCACGCTGCAGGGCTTGCAGCAAAATGCCTAACGGCGCTTTTTGTGGTGTCTGCGCGAGCCAGATTTTCTCTCTGGGCAGGGTTTGCTGGACGGTGCTCTTTCCTTCGCATTGCGCGCCCTGCTTAACCGTATCGCTGGCGGGTTGCGCGAGCAGGGCCATGGGGGACGCGGCGAGGAGTTGCTGAATATCGTCAGTGCTTACTAACGGTCTGGCGGCGTCGTGGACTAATACGGGGGTTTCCGCGGGTTCACGCTCGCTCAGAAATTTAAGGGCGGCGAGTACCGAGTCTGCGCGTTCGGCGCCGCCGGTGACGGTGTGGATTCTTGGGTCTTGTGCGCAGTTCAGTGTTTTGAATTCTGTGTCGTCGGCGGCGATGGCGACGACGATGCCTTTCATGCCCGGCCATTGGAGGATATTTTCCAGGGTGTGGGCAATGAGGGGTTTGCCGTTTAATGGCAGGTATTGTTTGGGCTTTTCGGCGCCCATACGTTTGCCGGAACCGGCTGCGGGGACGATGACCCAGTAATTTGATTCAACTGGGTTACTGGCGGTGGTCATTCTTTTTCCCGTTGTGACTGCGCAGGATTTTTGTGCTTATCCTGGTCGAGAAAAATAAACAGGGTTTCGCCTTCTTTGATAAGGCCGAGATCATAGCGGGCTTTGGCTTCGACGCCGTCGGTGCCTTCTTTCAAGCTGCGGACTTCCCGCAGGAGGTGGCGGTTTTCCCGCTCCAGTGCAGCGTTTTTTTGCTGCTGGTCTTCGAGCTGGCGTTCAAGTCTGGTCACATCGGCAAAACTGCCCTCGCCCACCCATAATCGATATTGGGTGACCAGCAGCATTACGGTGAGGATTACCAGCAGCCATTTCATTTGTTTTGTTCTCTATCTGGCTTTCGGGGTTCGCACGAATGACCTTTCGTGGCGGCCCTGCTGCCGATGCCCCTTCCCGGGACACGCCGTGAACCCATCCATGGGGGCTCTTCCGCGACGTCCCTGTCGCAGAAGGTCCCGAGAAGGGGCATCGGCATCAGTGCCTTCGCATCGAAGTTCAGTGTTAGAGCTCCGATACGACTTCTAGCCAGTTTACCGGGCTAACTGAATTACTTGAACTCAGCGATGCCGCGGTAAGGCGCCTTGCCTTCCAGCTCGGCTTCGATGCGCAGTAGGCGGTTGTACTTGGCTACGCGGTCGGAACGGCACAGGGAGCCGGTTTTGATCTGACCAGCAGCGGTGGCAACGGCCAGGTCGGCGATGGTGGTGTCTTCGGTTTCACCGGAGCGGTGAGAGATAACCGCGGTGAAGCCGGCGTCTTTGGCCATTTTGATCGCGTCCAGGGTTTCGCTCAGGGAGCCGATCTGGTTGAACTTGATCAGGATGGAGTTGCCCACGCCTTTTTCGATGCCTTCTTTGAGGATCTTGGTGTTGGTTACGAACAGGTCGTCGCCCACCAGCTGTACTTTCTCGCCGATTTTGTCGGTGAGGATTTTCCAGCCGTCCCAGTCGCTTTCGTCCATGCCGTCTTCGATAGAGATGATCGGGTAGTTTTCGGACAGTTGCTGCAGGTAGGAAGCAAAGCCTTCGCTGTCGAATTCTTTGCCTTCGCCAGACAGGTTGTACTTGCCGTCTTTGTAGAATTCGGAGGACGCGCAGTCCAGGGCCAGGGTGATGTCGTCGCCCAGTTTGTAGCCTGCGGCTTCAACGGCTTCGGCGATGACTTTCAGTGCACCTTCGTTAGACGGCAGATTGGGGGCGAAGCCACCTTCGTCACCGACGGCGGTGTTCAGGCCTTGGGAAGACAGTACTTTTTTCAGGGCGTGGAAGATTTCAGCACCCTGGCGCAGGGCTTCGGCGAAGGTTTTGGCTTTCACCGGCTGGATCATGAACTCCTGGATATCGACGTTGTTGTCGGCGTGCTCACCACCATTGATGATGTTCATCATCGGTACCGGCAGGGTGTATTCGCCGGCGGTGCCGTTGATTTCCGCAATGTGCTGATACAGTGGGATGCCCTTGGAGATGGCAGCAGCTTTGGCAGCAGCCAGGGAGACGGCGAGGATGGCGTTTGCACCCAGTTTGGCTTTGTTGTCGGTGCCGTCGGCGTCGATCATGATCTGGTCGAGGGCGCGCTGGTCGGTGGCGTCTTTGCCTACCAGCAGGCTGGCGATTTCTCCGTTGATGTTTTCAACGGCCTTCAGTACGCCTTTACCCAGGTAACGGCTTTTGTCGCCGTCGCGCAGTTCCAGGGCTTCGCGGGAGCCGGTGGAGGCGCCGGACGGTGCGCAGGCGGAACCTACCGCGCCGCATTCCAGAATCACGTCGGCGTTTACGGTGGGGTTACCGCGAGAATCCAATACTTCAAAAGCTTTAACAGCAACAATCTTGCTCATGTTTACAACGGGCTCCTTGTTAGTCGGAATTTATTTCTGTGAGGTTTGGGGTTGGCGGCCGCCTTCTCTGGGCCGCTCTTTCTAGTTATTCAGTCTTTACTTCGTATCCAGCGGCTCGAAGTTTTTCACCAGGTCGTCCACCGCTTTCATCTGCGCCAGGAACGGTTCCAGCTTTTCCAGCGGGAGGGCACTCGGGCCATCGCACAGGGCCTTGTCCGGATTCGGGTGCGACTCCAGGAACAGGCCGGCAATGCCGATGGCGAGGCCGGCGCGGCCCAGTTCGGTGACCTGGGAACGGCGACCGCCAGAGGCTGCGCCACCCGGGTCGCGCATCTGCAGCGAGTGGGTCACGTCAAAGATCAGCGGGGCACCACCGGTGGAATCGATCATGGTGCGGAAGCCGAGCATGTCGACGACGAGGTTGTCGTAGCCAAAGCAGGCACCGCGCTCGCACAAAATAATATTTTCGTTACCACCTTCCGCGAACTTCTCCACCACATTTTTCATTTGCGGCGGGCTCATAAACTGCGGTTTTTTCACGTTGATCACCGCACCGGTAGCGGCCATGGCAGAAACCAGGTCGGTCTGGCGGGCGAGGAACGCGGGCAGCTGAATCACGTCCACCACCTCCGCAACCGGTGCAGCCTGATGAGGCTCGTGCACGTCGGTGATCAGCGGCACGCCGAAGGTCTTTTTGATTTCTTCAAAAACCTTCAGCCCCTCTTCCATCCCCGGACCACGGTAGCTGTGAATGGAGGAGCGGTTGGCCTTGTCAAAAGAGGCTTTGAAAACGTAAGGAATACCCAGCTTGTCCGTCACATTGACGTAGTGCTCGGCCACTTTCATGGCCATATCGCGGGATTCCAGAACGTTCATGCCACCGAAGAGGGTGAACGGTTTGTCGTTGGCAACCTGCAGGTTGCCCACAGCAATTGTCTTCATATTGTATTCAGCCTGCTTCCTTAGGCCCGCTTGTGCTTGAGCGCAGCGGCAACAAAGCTTTCAAACAACGGATGGCCGTCGCGGGGGGTGGAGGTGAACTCCGGGTGGAACTGACAGGCTACAAACCAGTTGTGCTCCGGCAGTTCAACCATTTCCACCAGGGTGTCATCCGCGGACCAGCCACCGATTTTCAGGCCGGCTTTCTGCAAACGGTCGACGTAGTTGTTGTTGACTTCGTAGCGGTGACGGTGACGCTCGACAATCACGTCTTTGCCGTAAATATCGCGGGCTTTGGAATCTTTCGCCAGGCGACACTCCTGGCCACCGAGGCGCATGGTACCGCCGAGGTCGGATTTCTCATCGCGCTTCTCGACTTTGCCTTCAGCGTCGATCCACTCGGTGATCAGGCCGATTACCGGGTGCGGGCTCTTGGCGTCGAACTCGGTGCTGTTGGCGCCTTCCAGGTTCAGCACATTGCGCGCGTATTCGATCACCACAGACTGCAGGCCGAGACAGATGCCGAGGAAGGGCACATTGTTTTCACGGGCGTAGCGCACAGATTCCAGCTTGCCTTCCAGGCCGCGCTCGCCAAAGCCGCCCGGCACCAGAATCGCGTCGGCACCCTTGATCAGATCGAGGCCGTTCTCGCCCTCTACATCTTCCGCGTTGATAAAGTCGATGTTGACCTTGGTGCGATTTTTAATCCCTGCATGCACCAGGGATTCGATCAGGGATTTGTAGGCGTCCAGCAGCTCCATGTATTTGCCGACCATGGCAATCTTGATTTCGTGCTGCGGATTCAGTTTTCCATCCACCACTTCGTCCCACTCGGACAGATCCGGGGCATCGGTTTCCAGCTGGAGTTTTTCCACCACAATCTCATCCAGACCGTATTCGTGCAGCATGCGCGGCACGCCGTAAATGGTCTTGGCGTCGGGCAATGGCACTACCGCGCGCTCTTCCACATTGGTGAACAGGGCGATTTTGCGGCGGGAGTCGTCGTCGATGGCGCGCTCGGAGCGGCACAGCAGGATATCCGGCTGCAGGCCGATAGAGCGGAGCTCTTTTACCGAGTGCTGGGTGGGTTTGGTTTTGGTTTCACCAGCGGTGGCGATGTAGGGCACGTAGCTCAGATGCATCAGCAGCGCGCGGTTGGTGCCCATTTCCACACGCAGCTGGCGCACAGATTCCAGGAATGGCTGGGATTCGATATCACCCACGGTACCGCCGATCTCGACAATGGCGACATCCACATCGCGGCCGCCTTCGATCACGCGGCGCTTGATCTCGTCGGTGATGTGCGGGATCACCTGTACGGTGCCACCCAGGTAGTCACCACGGCGCTCTTTGCGCAGTACGGTTTCGTACACACGGCCGGTGGTGAAGTTGTTGCGCTTGGACATGCGCGTGCGAATGAAGCGCTCGTAGTGCCCCAGATCCAGATCCGTCTCGGCGCCATCTTCGGTCACATAGACCTCGCCGTGCTGGAAGGGGCTCATGGTGCCCGGGTCAACGTTGATATAAGGGTCTAGCTTCAGGATGGTGACCTTGAGGCCACGGGCTTCGAGAATAGCAGCCAGAGAAGCGGAGGCGATACCTTTCCCCAATGAGGAAACCACGCCGCCAGTGACAAATATATAGCGCGTCATGCAAAACCTTGGTCAGTTGAATGCCCGACGGGTACGGGCGTGCGGGACTGGCTCTGGGGGCGCAGCTCGCGCAACCCGGTGCCTTTGAGATGGGACGCCAGACTACCAGAAAGGCCGTTTCTGCTCAATCTAAAAACCGCCAGATTGGCGGTTGCGGCGGCCCTTCCCCGGTGGCGAAAAGATCGCCCACGGACACCAGGGTCTCGCCCCGATAGACCAGCGGCACCCGATCTCGCAGCCACGGAGGAAGGCCATACTCCTGCAGCAGCTTTTTCAGGGTCTGGGAATGACGGCGCTCGCGCGGTTTGGCCCGTTCGCCGCCAATACGGAATCGGACCCGATAGTCCGCCACGGGCCAACCCTGGCTGGGTAGCAGCGCCCAGTTGCCTGGCAGGTCCAGTTCGCCAGATCCATCCCACTGGATCTCGCCCCCATCATTACCATGGAAAGGTTGCAATTGTGGTGTGAGAAACAGGCGATCGCGATAGCGGCGCAGCACCCGCTCACCAAGCACAACTTCCGGAGCGGAGTCACCGTCCGCCCCAGCCTGCTGTAACGCCTGAACCAAGTGCAAGGCTTCCGGCATTCTGGATCCCAGAAGTGCCAGCCAGCCCCGCAACAGGTTCTTGCGACGCACCTCGGTGAGTGAGGAGAAGCTAACCAGGTCGACACTGTGACCAAATGACTCCCACTGGTATCCGCACCGCTGCAGGTCCTCATTTGCCAGGTCCTGCAAGAGATCTGCGGCCTCGCGCAGGTTTTCCGATGCCTGCACCACACGGGCCTGAACGGGCCAGCGTTCATTAATAAAAGGAACCACCCGGTTACGAAGGTAATTTCGGTCGATTGCAAGGTCTGTATTGCTCTCGTCCTCGATCCAGGTCAGCTCGTGCACGCGGGCGTAGGATTCCAGTTCCGATCGCGTCGCCTTCAGTAGTGGCCGCAACAGGCTCTTCTCCGTCGACCGGTCACCGAAGACACGGTATTCAGGCATGGCCCCCAGCCCCCGCACCCCGGCGCCGCGCAACAGGCGCAATAAAAAGGTTTCCGCCTGATCATCACTGTGGTGTGCCAGGAGAAGCTGATCCCCCGCGCCCATCAACTGGTCAAATGCGCGGTAGCGGGCATTCCGCGCGCCCTGCTCCAGCCCTCCATCTCCGTGATCCACCTGCACACGGTAGGCAACAAATGGCACCGCCAGTTGGGCCGCCACAGCCTGGCAATGATCCTGCCAGGCGCCCGCATCCGTACTCAGACCGTGATGAATGTACACCGCCGTCACCGGCACCTGTGCTCCTGCCAGCAGGTGCAGCAATACGGACGAATCCAGGCCACCGGAATATCCCAGCCACAACTGCCCCGAAGCGGGGTATCGCTTCAGGGAGCGGTTCAGCAGGTCGTTCAATCGCTCAGAGGGCGGTGTCACTCAAGGATTCCAGACGAGATTTGCGGCAATTATACCCAGCCAAACCACACCTTGCCCGCACCCGTCTGGCACCGCCAGTACTGCCAGGAAAAGATACCGCAGGCGACCAATCAGAGATCTGGTGCACAAAACCGGTACCGCGGGCGGCCCGAGCCACGTTATTCACACGTCACCAGCATGTGTCCAGCGTTCCCGGGCACAGCCAATCAACCGGCTAAATCGAGATCGACAATACCGAGAGAACACCAAGAGAAAACCAAGAGAACAGAATAGCGATGCAGATACATAAAGAAGCAGGCAGCGTGCGTAACACCTCCCAACCGGGTCGCCATCGCCATACCCACCGGATCCGGCGGCTTGCGCCACTGTTGCTGGCGGTTTGCACCAGCGCAGCGGGCAATGCGTTTGCGGGCTGTGAATACAGCGTCAGCAACGACTGGGGATCCGGCTTTGTCGCACATGTGCGTGTCACCAACGATTCCTCCGTTCCAGTGCAGGACTGGCAGGTGCAGTGGCAGTACTCTGGAGACAATCGAGTGACCAATGCCTGGAATGCCGAAGTCCAGGGTGACAACCCCTATACCGCCAGCAATGTCTCGTGGAACGGCAGCCTACAGCCGGGGCAGACGGTGGAATTCGGCTTTCAGGGAACCTCTAGCAGTTTCGCTGAAACCCCTGCGGTGAGTGGCGCCCTGTGCGATGGCGGTTCGTCATCGGGCGGTTCTTCCAGCAGCTCTTCGTCCAGCTCCGGCGGTTCTTCCAGTTCCAGTGGCTCATCCAGCTCGGGCGGGTCGTCCAGCTCCAGTAGCTCGTCCAGTTCCGGCGGCACCACGGAACACCTGTACAGCCTGGCGTCTTTTCCGATCGGCGTCGCGGTCGCCGCCGGCGACAGTGCGCGCAGCTTTCTGAAAATCCCTCAGCAAGAAATCACCATTCGCCAGCACTTCAGCCAGATCACTGCGGAAAACATCATGAAAATGCGTTTTCTGCACCCGGCGGAAAATACCTACGACTTTACCGATGCCGATCAGATGGTGGACTGGGCACTCACCAATGGTCTGAGCGTGCACGGTCATACATTCATCTGGCATCACGAGTACCAGGTACCCGGCTGGATGAAAAGCTACAGCGGCGATTTCCAGTCCATGCTCAATACCCACGTGGCCACCATTGCCGACCATTTCGCGGGCCGCGTGGTGAGCTGGGACGTGGTAAATGAAGTACTGGATGAGACCCAGTCCAATTGCTACCGGGATACGCTGTTTTACCAGCGGCTGGGGCGGGACTACGTCAGTGAGGCATTTATTGCTGCAGAGAGTGCAGACCCGGCTGCGGATCTCTACTACAACGATTACAGCATTTCCGGTGGCAACAGCGCCAAGTTCAACTGCCTGCTGACCATGCTGGACGAATTGCAGGCAGATGGTGCACCCATCGACGGAGTCGGCCTGCAGATGCATATACAGATCGACTGGCCCACCACCGATCATTTACGCAGTGCCTTCCAGGCTATCGTGGAACGTGGACTCAAGGTCAAAATCACCGAACTGGATGTACCAGTGAACAATCCCTACTCCTCCGCGCCATTCCCGCAACATACCGAGTTCACGCCGGAAGTCGCGGCCTTACAGAAAGCCCGTTACAAGGCCATCGTACAGACCTACCTCGAGGAAGTGCCGCCGGCATTGCGTGGGGGCATCTCTGTCTGGGGGCTCTGGGACGGTGACAGCTGGATACTGGACTTCGAAAACTGGCAGGGTGCGGATGATTGGCCACTGCTATTCAGCGGCCCCGCCAATGGCCCCTATGAAGAAAAACCCGCACTGGAGGGAGTTGCGGAAGCACTGCTGGGGCAATAGCCGGGGGCAGCGCAGCACAACACCCATAAAAGTGGGCAGGGTAAGATTCCCTGCTCGCTTTCCCGGCTCCAGTCCCACCTCCGGTGTTAAAACTGGGACACTCGCTCAGGCATCTCGGCGTCCAACTTTAGGTATTTTCCTAAAGTAGGACGCTTTTACGCCACCCACACGTCACTATTAAGACTGCCCCCTTGCGGGTGCATCGATTACAAGAAGAACCACTTACTCACAGACTCGGGCGGATACCCGCTACCCGATCACCGAAAATAAAAAATGCAGGAAGTAACTATGCAAGCGATTGAGAACTCCGTCGATGGCATTCAGGGCGCCGCCCAGAGCCGTCAAGACGCACCTCCCCTACCCTTTATCGTGCTGATCTGTGGTGTCGCCACAATCGGTGGTTTTCTGTTCGGTTTCGACAGTGGCGTGATCAACGGCACCGTCACCGGACTGCAGCAGGCATTCAACTCCAATACCGCTGGGACCGGCTTCAATGTGGCATCCATGCTGCTCGGCTGCGCGGTGGGTGCCTTTTTTGCCGGTCGCCTGGCGGACCGCTGGGGGCGCAAAACCCTGCTGCTGATTTCCGCGGTATTTTTTATTTTAAGCGCCTGGGGTTCTGGTATCGCCACCAGTTCGCAGGAGTTCGTGGTTTATCGCATTCTGGGCGGCCTGGCGGTGGGCGCCGCGAGCGTTATGTCGCCGGCCTATATCAGTGAGATAGCCCCGGCGGCGATTCGTGGACGCCTGATCACTATCAACCAGATCGCCATTATTTCCGGGTTGTTCGCTGCATTTGTCAGCAACTACTGGCTGGCCAATACTGCCGGTTCAGCCGTGAACGAGTGGTGGATGGGCTTTACCGCCTGGCGCTGGATGTTCTGGATCGAAATCGCCCCCGCCACCCTGTTCTTCCTCGCGCTTCTGATGATTCCGGAAAGCCCGCGCTACCTGGTGCTGTCGAAGCAGACGGCCCGTGCCCGCGAGGTACTGAGCAAACTGTATGGCGAAGCCGCTGTGAACGAAAAGCTGGAGAGTATTCGCCAGTCTGTCGCAGCGGATCACCGCCCGCGTATGTCTGATCTGCTGGAAAGTGCCGGTCAACGGGTCGGCAAGGTCCGCAAAATCGTCTGGGTGGGTATTGGCCTGGCGGTATTCCAGCAGCTGGTGGGCATCAACGTGGTGTTCTACTACGGCGCCGTGCTGTGGCAGGCGGTGGGCTTCTCCGAGTCCGACGCACTGCTGATCAATATCATTTCCGGCGGCGTGAGTATCGCGGCCTGCCTGATCACCATGGCACTGATCGACAGAATCGGCCGCAAACCGCTGCTGCTGGTGGGCTCCATCGGTATGGCGGTTACCCTCGGACTGGTGGCCTTTGCTTTCGCCAACTCTTCCCTGGTGGACGGCAAATTGCAGCTTTCCCAGAGTATGGGCCTGCTGGCACTGATCGCGGCCAACGCCTACGTGTTCTTCTTCAACGGTTCCTGGGGCCCAGCCATGTGGACCATGCTCGGTGAAATGTTCCCCAACCAGATTCGCGGTTCCGGCCTGGCGGTTTCCGGTCTGGCGCAGTGGGTGGCCAACTTTGCCATCACCATGAGCTTCCCGATTATGCTGACCGGCATCGGCCTTGCGGGCGCCTACGGCATCTACACCCTGTTCGCCCTGCTTTCGGTGGCCTTTGTACTGTATATGGTGCACGAGACCAAAGGTTTGGAACTGGAACAGATGCGCGGCTAACCCGCATCGCAAAAAACCCGCTGCACGGGTATCCGGGCAGCGGGTCTCTGACTACGCAATCGACAGCTTTATCTCCCTCCATCCGACACTGGATGACACCTTGGCTGAATCGGCAGGGAAGCCGCCTTACTCACTGCACGGATGCAGTTTTTTCCGGCAGGCTCTGCCCGCGGAGCGCGTTCTTCCGATATTCCGTCGGCGTCATACCCACCAACTTCTTGAAGAAAGCATTGAATGTGGCCTTGGTGTTGAAGCCACTGTCCAGCAGGATATCCATGACTGTGAGATCCGCGCAGTCCGGATCACCCAGCTTGTTTTTAGCCTCTTCGATCCGATACTGATTCACGAACTCAAAGAAATTCCGCTCAAAATGGCGGTTGATGGTGCTGGATACGCTGCGTTTGGGCACGTCCAGCTTGCTGGCCAACTGCTCCAGAGTCAGCGAAGGTTCCAGGTAAGGCTTTTCTGACTCCATAAATCCGGCGATACGATTTGCCAACGCGGTGTCCACCGCCGGCTTGACCTCTTCCGCTATCTCCCCGGCATCGTTGTCTGGAACAGGTGCCTCGCTCCCGTCCTGCTTGCGATCGATCCCCTCGAACATGGACGCGTAGCTGAGGCTGAAGAAGATCATCGCGCTGATCAGGATAAATACCGTGTAATTGCTGGCCAGCCCCATGATCCGGAAGTCCACCGGCAGGTCAGTTTGTGCAGCCAGAGTCAGGGCAACATTGACCAGCACCGCCCAACCACGCAGCAGCACAAAGCCCCACACCAGAATCAGCAGCCATTTGAAGTCGATGCGCTCCACATTGGAGTAAGTATCGCGCATCTGGCGTCGGCAGTTGCGAATCTCGATCAGGCAGAAGACCCCGAACAGCAGGCGCAAAGACTCGCGGCCAAAGCCGATTATCAGGTTCACCAGGGTTTCGCCGTAGGGGGTATATCCCTCCAGCATGGCAATTTTGGTGGCGCTATCGAAGCGGAAGTAGGTGAAGTACTCGTACAGGGCGTAGCCGAGAAACGGAAGCAGATACACCAGGTCCGAACGGGCCAGACGGTAGTCCTTATAGATCAGCGAGCGGGTGTACCACAGCAGTACCGGCCCCTCCAGCCAGTAGGCGAAGCCGAACACGTAAAACAGGTTCGGCGAGGTATCGATCGCCCATTGACGCACACCGGCCCCATAGCTGATCAGCGTATCCATCGGAATCATGGCCTGGGTCACCAGAAACGCGGCCAACAGCAGGAAGCTGAATTTTTGCTCACTGCGCACCGCCGTTAGCAGCAATGCGAAAAGCAGGCACTGGTAACTCGTCATCATCAGGACGATGTCGTGGACATTAAACAGGAGGATATCCATGGGAGGGGCGCTTCTCTCGGTATTGTTATTGTCTGCTTTGAACGCAGAAGCGATTGTCCCATAAGCCCAGGAGACAGCCGCAGTATTTTAAGGGGAGACTACCAGAATGTTTAAATAACAGCCAGAATGGCGCCATAACCAACGTATGACTTTATGCACACCCGATATCTGGACGTTCAATTTTGTGCAAATGTCTTAAGTGAGACGACTCGCAGTGCGCTCGGCAGTCAGTATTCTCGGGAGACTGAGAAGTACTCAATCTGACGACCAAGAAATAATCACAAACATAAAAAGGAGTGCCAGCGATGGTGCGATTCAAGCGAGATCAACTGGCTGCGGCTGTGACCGCAGTTCTGGCTGGGTTTATCAGCAACGGGGTTTTAGCCCAATCCGACGAAGAAGCCACCACGTCACAAGTGCTGGAGGAAGTGGTAGTCACCGTTGAACGCCGCGAGCAGACCTTGCAAAGCGTCGCCGGTGTCGCGCAGTCCTTCGATCAGGACAGCCTCGACCGTCTCGGTGTAGGTACCAACTTCCAGAACCTGCAAAACGTGGTTCCCGGCCTCAATATTGCCGATCAGGAAGGCAATATGGAGATCTACATCCGCGGTGTAGGTTCCAGTAACAATACCGAGCTGGGTGATCCGGCCGCCGCCACTCACCTCAACGGCGTGTACATCCCCCGCCCCCGCGGTGTTGGCGCCATGTTCTACGATATTGCACGGGTCGAAGTGAAAAAAGGCCCTCAGGGCACCCTGCGCGGACGCAACGCCACCGCTGGTACCCTCAACATTGTGGCCAACCGTCCGGACCTGGATGGCACCAGTGCAGACCTGGAAGTCTCCGCTGGCAACTTCAACAACTTCGGCGCTCGCGGTGCCGTGAACCTGCCGGTCACCGATACCTTCGCCCTGCGCTTTGCCGGCTACACCGAGCAACACGACCCCTACTTCAGCAATGCCAGCGCCAACAGCACATTGGATGCCGCCGGCAGTGAAGACGTCCAGTCCTTCCGTCTCTCCGCCCTGTGGGAAGTGAGCGAAGACACCACCCTTTACGTGGTGGCAGACCAGACCCAGGAAGCTGGCACCGGCTACCCAGGCGCCCAGATCAAGCAGGCGCTGCAGTCCGGCTACGATTTCGATGACCTGGACGATCCGCGTGCGGTGCTCTATCGCGGCACCGAGGGCGACCTGGATTCCACCCACACCGGTATCATGGCGGTGCTGACCCACAACTTTGACGGCTTCTCCGTAGAACTGTCGAGCAGCTACCGGGATCTGGATTTCAAACAGACCAATGCGTCCAACGACGGTGTCTACTTCCCGGGTCACAATGAAGTGAACCAGGAGAACTACAGCAGCCAGTACTGGAACACCCAGTCGGAGTCCATGGTGAACGAGCTGCGCCTTTTCTCCAACGGCGACGGCCCCCTGTCCTGGACCACCGGTATTTTCCAGTTTGAGGAAGACCAGCAGGCCGCGCTGTTCAGCCTGACCGACGGCGGCACCTGGTACACCGGCACCGAGTGGGTAATGCCCGATGTGGACGGTGCTTCTGTGGCCGGGTACGTGGATGTTTCCTATGACTTCACCGACAAACTGACCGCTTTTGCGGGCTACCGTCACACCAGTGAAGAAAAAGCGCGCTTCGGTACCGGTGGCAACTGGGCCTTTGCTTTCTTTGAAGCCGGCGACGAATGGGGCACCGCACTCCCCTCCCGCATCGGTACCCCGGGCTTCAAATACGATGGTCTCGGCCGCAGCAATTACGATATCGTCGGCGCCACTCCCGAGCAGCTATACGCTTACCTGCTGGACGGCATCGGCAGCTGGGGTGTGGATGACAACCTCGACGATCAGATTGCGTGCGTGACCAGTCCCGACTGCACCGACATCACCATGCCCTGGACGGTCGGCGCGCCGGTACAACAAAAGGGTGACTACGAAGATACCTACAGCGACTTCCGTATCGGCGGTACTTACCAGCTGACCGAAGACAATATGCTGTTTGCCAGTATCGCCACCGGCCATAAATCCGGTGGTTTCAACGACACCCTCGTCGATCCAGATGGGAACCTTGTTGCAGCGCCGTACGCACCGGAAAAACTGGTGATGTATGAAGTGGGCAGCAAGAACGAACTCACCCTCGGCAATGTGCCCACTCGCCTCAACGCCTCCGCCTTTTTCTACGACTACACCGATCAGGTGTTCCAGATGATTGTGGCCACTGGTGAAGACGACAGCGCGAGCTCCCTGCAGAACCGCAATATTGCCGACAGTGCCATTACCGGCCTGGAGCTGGAAAGCAAATTCCTGCTGCCCGCAGACCTGATGCTGGATATGACCGCTCTGTGGCTCAACGCGGAAATTGAAGAAGGGACCATGGCGGATACCCGCCAGGGCTGGGGCACTGACCTGCCGATTGTGGATATCTCCGGTAAGCAGCTGCCGCTTTCTTCTGATTTCACCATGACCATGGCTCTGTCTCAGCAGCTGGATACCTCTGCGGGTACTTTCGACTGGTCTGTTTCCGCCATGTACCGCAGCGATTACTACCTGAGCATCTGGAACAACACCGACTACGACCTGGTAGATGGTGAAACCGTCATTGGTAGCGATCCGGATTACGCCGATCAGGTAAACGGCTATGTGAACGTCGACGCGGGTATCGGCTTCACCGACAACTCAGGCAAGTACCGCGTCGAACTTTATGGGGCGAATTTGACCGACGTAACCGTCTCTAATAAGGGAATCATTGATCACGGCAACAACTTGCGGTTTACCAACCTGCCGCGCACCTACGGCGCGCGCTTCAAGGTGAACTTCTAAGCGGTTGCTGTAAGCCGGGCACGCTTTCATTGCGCGGCGGGCCCGGTAAATGACTCCCCTGCTCTCTCGACGTGTAAGAAACACACGTTTCACATGTAGTGATTGCGGGGGCCTTGATCACCCTTTCTCAAGGCCCCCGCCTTTTTTGAATTAGCGACGTTCCGCACCGGACCCGTTACGGAGTGCCCATGTCTTACCTGAAATCCCTGTCAGCAAGCATCATGCTGGCAACGGCCCTTACTGCCTGCAGCGAGCCTGAAAACAGCTCCGATAACGCCACCCATTCACCGCAGGCAACGGAAAATCAGCCGATACAAACCGAACAGTATTCCCTGGAAAACTGGCCCAAACTGGCGCCGGCGTTCCCCAAAGACGAAAAACTCGAAGCCCGTATTGCCGACCTGCTGTCTCAGATGACACTGGAAGAAAAAGTCGGCCAGATGATGCAGGCAGAAATCAAATCCATCACGCCGGAAGAAGTCAAAAAATACCATATCGGCTCCATTCTCAACGGCGGTGGTACCTTTCCGAACAATGACAAGTTCGCCACACCCGACGATTGGCGACAGCTGGCCGACGCCTACTTTGCCGCATCCATGGACACCTCTGACGGCGGCGTTGCGATTCCGATCATCTGGGGCAGTGACGCGGTCCACGGCCACAACAATGTGATCGGCGCAACCCTGTTCCCGCACAATATCGGCCTCGGCGCCGCGCGCGATCCAGAACTGATCCGCCGCATAGGTGAAGCCACCGCCCGCGAAGTGGCGGTCACCGGTGTCGACTGGACCTTTGCGCCCACCATTGCCGTGGTGCGCGACGACCGCTGGGGGCGCACCTTTGAAAGCTACTCCGAAGACCCGGAAATCGTCGCCGCTTACGCCCGGGAGATGATCAAGGGAATCCAGGGAGATAAAAACACCGAAGAATTTCTCGACGGCCGCCACCTGGTTTCCGCCGCCAAACATTTTGTTGGCGACGGCGGCACCACCCGCGGAATTGACCGGGGCGATACCCAGGTCAGTGAAAAAGAACTGGCCGAGATCCACGCCGCCGGTTACTTCACCGCACTGGAATCCGGCGTGCAATCGGTGATGGCCTCCTTCAACAGCTGGAACGGCAAACGTCTGCACGGACATAAATACCTACTCACCGACGTACTCAAAGAGCGCCTCGGGTTTGACGGCTTTGTGGTGGGCGACTGGAACGGCCACCGCTTCGTGGATGGCTGCTCCATCGACAGCTGTGCCGCGGCGGTCAATGCCGGTCTGGATATGTTCATGATCACTTCCGAGTGGAAGGCGCTGTTGGAAAACACCCTCGCCCAGGTCAAGAGTGGGGAGATTCCCATGAGCCGCATCGACGATGCGGTCAGCCGTATCCTGCGGGTAAAAATCCGCGCGGGGCTGTTTGAGCGGGATCGCCCGCTGGCGGGTAAAAACGGTATTCTCGGCAGTCCGGAGCACCGTGCCATCGCCCGCGAGGCCGTGCGCAAGTCCCTGGTATTGCTCAAAAACAATGATCAACTGCTGCCGATGGATGCGCGTCAGAAAATTCTGGTGGCCGGTGACGGTGCCGACAACATCTCCAAACAGAGCGGCGGCTGGACCATCTCCTGGCAGGGAACCGGCAACACCGCCGAAGACTTCCCCGGTGCCACCTCCATTTATACCGGTATCAAACAGGCGGTGGATGCCGCCGGTGGCCAGGTTGTCTTGAGAGAAAATGGCGCGCTGGCACCAGAAGACTTTGCGGGCGAGAAGCCCGACGTGGCCATCGTGGTATTTGGCGAAGATCCCTACGCCGAGTGGCACGGGGACCTGGCCAGCATCGAATTCCAGCTGGGCAGTAAACAGGATCAGGAATTGCTGCAGAAAATCAAAGCGCAAAATATTCCGGTCATCAGTGTATTCCTATCCGGCCGCCCCCTGTGGGTCAACAAGGAGCTGAACCTGTCGGATGCCTTCGTGGCGGCCTGGCTGCCGGGCTCGGAAGGCGCCGGGGTTGCCGATGTGCTGCTGACCGATGCCGAGGGCAACAAGCGCTACGACTTCACCGGCCGCCTCTCGTTCAGCTGGCCGGAGCTGGTACACCAGACCGTCATCAACCGTGACGACGAAGAATATGCGCCGCTGTTCAGCTACGACTACGGCCTCGACTACGCCAGCGATGTGCAACTGGCCAACAATCTCAATGAAGATGGTGAGTCCTACGTAGATGGTGCACTGGAAGACGCCTGGCTGATGGTGTCGCGCCCACAGGCACCGTGGAAACTGTTTATTGCCGATGGCGAACAGGATCCGGTCTGGGTCAGCGGCAACCTCGCCAGCAGCGCCGATGACAATATCACCGTGGCCTCCATCGATATGCTGTCTCAGGAAGATGCCCGCGCCCTCACCTGGAAAGGACTGCGCGCCGGTAGCGTGGTACTGGAAACCCAGAAACCCCAGGACCTCAGCCGTTACCTGAATGAAGGTGCCGCTCTCACCATGGACATCCGCATCGATGAAGCGCCGGTAGCGCCGGTATTCGCACAGATTTCCTGCGCCGGTGAAGCGTGCAATGGTGCTCTGCCCCTGCAAAGTACACTTCAGGCCCTGCCCCAAGGGGACTGGTCCCAGGTCACCATCGACCTGCAATGCTTTGCCAAGGCCGGGGCGGATTTCTCGAAAGTTTCCCAGGGCCTGTCTTTGCACAGTGAGGGCAAACTGGCCATGGCTGTGGCCAACATCAAGTTTGTGCCCGGCGCGGCGGAACAGGCACAGATTCGCTGCGGGAGCTGACAACCATGTCGTTGAACAGCCTGAAAAAAACGTCGGCAATTCTCGGCTTCGGTACTCTGCTGGCTAGTGCCAGCAGTAGCGCTGCAAATGACGGCGGCATTCAGTTCACTAAAGACAAACTCAAGTTAACACTGAATCCGAGCTACGGAGGCCGGATTACCGAGCTGCGCTACGGCGATAGCGACCTCCTGTCGTTGCCTCAACCCAGTGGCAATAATTTTGGTTCCACATTTTGGCTCAGCCCTCAATCTCTCTGGCATTGGCCGCCTGTTCCGGAGCATGATCACGCACCGTACGCGGTAACAGCCCGGGACACGGACTCCATCACTATGTCCAGTGCCTTCGGCGCTGGCGCCAGGGTGAGCAAAACCATCTCGATCGAAAGCGCCCATCGTGTCGCGATGCACTACCGCATAGAGGCACAAAAAGATTTCCCGGAGGTCGCTGCCTGGGAAATCACCCGGGTTCCCAACCGCGGGCTGGCGTTTGCACCGGTAAATTCGGAAACCGTCGAAACCGTGCGCGGAAAAATTTCCTACACCCTGGGCCAAAGTGCAATTTGGCTACCATTGGATGACTCCACGCCCCTGGTGGAAGGCAAGGTTATTGCCAACGGCAGTGAAGGATGGCTGGCCTACGCGGTGGATCAGCTTCTGTACCTGAAGGTTTACCCCCCCGTCGCAGCTGAACAGATGGCCACTAACGAGGGGGATATCGAACTCTATTTAAGTGGTGAGTCTCCCTACCTGGAACTGGAAGTGCAAAGTGCGGCCCGCCCCCTGCGCCAAGGGGAGCAGCTCCAATGGGGCGTTGACTGGCTGATTATCCCGATCCCGAGCGCTATTGATGTTAAAGCGGAATCAGCGGCGCTGCTGGCCTTTGCCCGCGACCAGTTGAATGCGTTCACCAGCGACTGATCCCTTCGGCGATTCGATTTGAATGGCTAATTTGTTCACCTCGTCTACACATCCTGAGTAACATTTCGCCGCGGTCTTCTGCGGCGTTTTTCTGCCAGCTGTCTACTAGTGGTCCATGCGGAAAGTTGTGTAACTGTTCGCTTCGCCAAAGTGCCCAGCTCTGCGTTGAGAAAGCTTGAAATAGAACCACTATTCCTGCGCTTTCTCGCCTTGATCTGAACACTTTGGCTGTGCTCCTTAGTTACCGAACTTTCCGCATGGACCACTAGCGGCACTTCTCCCGCACACCCCACCTGAAACCAAACAGTCACAAATAGTCAGGTGATTTGTAGTGAGGGAAACTGTGCGAACTTGTGACAAAGTGCTAGATTTGGCGGCCAATTGCCCTCGGCAGTGGACCAGACAATAAGAGGTACCCCATCATGGTTCAGTTAGTCGTCGATTCCGGCTGCGATTTACCCGATGAATTTCTGCGCAAATACAATGTTCCGGTTCTGCCGCACAGCGTAAGCGTGGGCAAAGACTCCTTTGGTGACCAGCGCAACCCAGCGCAAATGAGCCACTTTTACTCCCGCTCACTGGTAGACCGATCCCGCATCGTGAATTCCGGGCCCGCCGGAGAGCATGAAATCGAGCAGGTGATCGCCAAACTGGTCCGTCAGGGTAAGACAGACATTGTGGTGCAGACTATCAACGGCGCCAATAGCCCTACCTATGCCAATGCCCTCAAGGTCGCGCGCAAATTGAGTGGCGACACCGTCCAGGTCCACACCGTGGACTCCCACACCCTGTTCTCCGGGCAGGGACTGCTGGCACTCTACACACTGTCGCTGATCCAGAAGGGTCTTACCGGCGCACAGGTCAAATCCCGCACCGAAGAGTTCGGTCGCAAAATTGTCGGCTTTGCCGCCATTCAGGATGTTTACTATCTGCGCGAACGCGGCCGTCAGAAAAATGAAAAGAGCGTGAGCTGGCTGAAGGCCTTTATGGCGCGCTCACTGAATCTGCACCCCATCATTTCCATGACGTATCAGGGCTCCGCCGTGGCCGACACGGTAAAAACCTACGATGGTTGTACCCGCCGCCTTTTCCAGCTGGCAGAAGAAAAGATGGCCGACAATGCACTGCTGATGCCCGCCGTGGTGGTCAGTATTGCCGGTCCATTGAGCGACCTGGAAAAAGTCCCCGGATTCAAGGCGTTTATCGAAACAGCGACCAGGCACAAAGTAAAAGTGTACCGCTCGGTGATGAGCCTCTCCGGCGGCATCAATCTCGGGCCCGGCACTGTCGCACTGGCGGTGGCAGCCAAATAGACTCCAGTTACAATCTTCGATATCAATCTGCACGGGCGGCGCTTATTTCACGATAAGCGCTGCCCGAGTGCATTGAAACATCACCTTTTTCTTGCCGGGGTGGTCCCTCACGACCCAACAAAACAAATATCGCCAGGTGCATCTAGACTGAGGAAAGCTGTTTTACAACTGACCTGAATTGGTGAAAAAGATGTACCGCTGTTTCGTCCCCTTACTAGCGCTTATCCTAACGCCTTTTGTATCCCTCAATAGCAGCGATGCCCGAGGTGACACCGAGCTCGCCAAAAAGTTGAGCAATCCAATCTCCAGTCTGATCAGCGTTCCCTTCCAGAACAACTGGGATAACCAAGTTGGACCGGTAGATGGCGGTCGGAAATACACTTTGAACATACAACCGGTAATCCCAATCTCCATCAGTGATGACTGGAACCTGATCAGTCGCACCATTCTACCGGTAATGAATCAGGAAAATATTTTTCCAGGTAGTGGTGACCAAAGTGGACTCGGCGACACCACGCAAAGCCTGTTTTTCTCGCCAAAGAAACCAACCGCGAGCGGCGTCACCTGGGGGGTTGGACCTGTTTTCCTACTTCCTACCGGTACGGAGCCTTTACTCGGCACCGAAAAATGGGGAGCCGGCCCAACGGCCGTGGTTCTGAGACAAACCGGGCCCTGGACCATCGGAACTCTCGCGAATCAAATCTGGTCCTTTGCCGGCAGCGACAATCGCGCAGATGTAAATAGCTCTTTCATTCAGCCATTTCTCGCCTATAACACGCCCAAAGCCTGGACTTTCACACTGCAGTCAGAGTCCACCTATGACTGGGAAACGGAACAATGGAATGTGCCAATCCATTTCCTGGTCGCCAAAGTTTTCAAAGTTGGAAAGCAGTCATACCAGATACAGGCAGGTCCGCGCTATTACGCTGATAGCCCTGCAGGTGGCGGTCACAATTGGGGCTTCCGCCTTAACTGGGTGATGCTATTCCCTGAAAAAGGCAAGTGAGCACTGAGTGCTGCCCCACCCGTTGATAACTTCTGCCTCGTGACACCGAGAGGAACCCGGTCATGAAGTGCCAGTGTGCGCACACCAAATACCTCACGCTAAAAATTTTACCAATACTGATCGTAGTGATGTCCCCTCTGGTGCGGGCGGGAGGGCTCTTGGTATCTGAAATTGGCACACCTGCGCTAGGTACCGCAGGTGCAGGCTGGGCAGCTATGCCCGAAGATGCATCCACTGCGTTCACCAATCCTGCGGGCACAGTATGGCGGGACACCCCCGAGCTGCGCGTAGCCGGCCAGGTACTCTACGGCGACATTGGATTCTCCAATGGGGGAGAAAGCAATGTGCCCGGTAACGATGGCGGCAACCCGGTGGAATGGTTTCCGGGCGCCGGGGCCCACGCCGCTGGTGTTTTTTCCGATCAACTTGGCTGGGGAGTAGCCATGACTGGCAACTTCGGCCTTGGGCTGGACTACGACGACGACTGGGCCGGTCGGCGTTTCGTACAGGAAACCGACCTGATCGGGATGAGTATCATCCCTTCCCTCAGCTGGAAAGTGAACGATTGCCTTTCGATTGGTGCGGGCGTCAATATTATGGGCACATATTTCAAATATGTTTCCGCACCGAGAGCGGGAATCAATCCCGACGACGCGCGCCTCAAGTACAAAGATATCGACGTGGGATACGGCGGTAATGTAGGTATTATCTACCGCCCGGTAGAAACCACAACCTTTGGCATTTCCTACACCTCTAAAGTGGATCTGACATTCACAGACAATTTACGCCTGAATGGATTTGGCCCCTTTTTTGAACCAGCAGTCGAAAGACTCAATGGCGCTCGCACAAAAATAGACATGACAGTGCCAGCAACGATGACCGCGAGTCTACAGCAAAGACTAAGCCCGGCTACGACGCTATACGCGAATCTGGGCTGGCAGGACTGGTCTGAGTTTGCCGGAATGAGACTGGCCCTGGATAACCCAAATCAGATATCCGTATTTGTCGATCAGGGGTATAAGGATACTGGCCATTTCGCCCTCGGTATAAGGCATACCTTTTCACAGGGGGTTTTGCAGGGGTGGAGTCTTTCTACAGGTTTAGCATTTGACAGTTCAATGCAAAATGAATCCAACCTCACTGCCAATCTGGTAACCGGAAAAGCCTACCGGTTCGGTCTCGGGGCCGGAAAGACATTGTGCCCCGGTGTGACCATGGATGTCGGCTATACACTGCTATGGTCTGGCGACATTGATATCGACCAGACCGGGCGCCCGCCCTTCAGCCCGCGGCTCGAAGGCAGTTACAAGGATACCAACCTGCAATTCCTCGGCGGCTCCGTACAGTTTGAGTTTTGAGCTCTAAAGTCATCCCGGTCCAGCGGACGCGACAGCGGAACACAGGGAAGTAAAAGGGAATATCATGAAACTGAATCAGCCATTTATCGTGTTTATCAGCGCCTGTACTATTGCGCTCGCGACACCATCTGCACTGTCACAGAACGCAGCGACGGACACAACCAGGAAGTCCAATGCTGCGGTAAAGTCGCAGTTACCCTTTAACGACAAGCAGGACTTTCAAGACGTCAAAAAAGGCTTTATTGCTCCGCTTCCGGACAACGGTATCATCAAGAATGACAAAGGTGAGCCAGTATGGGATCTGGGTGCCTACGGCTTTGCCAAAGGCAAGGAAGCACCCGATACCGTCAACCCAAGCCTATGGCGGCAATTACAGCTGCTCTCAGAGGGTGGCCTCTACGAGGTATCCCCTCGCATTTATCAGGTGCGCAGTGCCGACCTGTCCAACATCACCTTTATTGAAGGTGATAACGGCATCATCGTGATGGACCCGCTTATTTCTGCGGAGACCGCCAAAGCTTCACTGGATTTGTACCGCAAGCACCGAGGTGATAAACCAGTAGTCGCAGTGATCTATACCCACAGCCACGTGGATCACTACGGTGGTGTCCGCGGTGTGGTGGACGAGAGAGATGTCAAATCCGGCAAGGTGAAGATTATTGCGCCGGAAGGATTTCTCGAGGAGGCGGTCAGTGAGAACGTGTTCGCCGGAAACACCATGGGCCGCCGGGCATCGTATATGTATGGCAACCTGTTACCCAAAGATCCTAAGGGCACCCTAGGTACCGGCCTCGGTCTCGGCACTTCGCCGGGCACCGTCACTATCATTCCCCCTACTGATGTCGTCACCAAAACCGGCCAGCAGATCAAAGTGGACGGGCTTACGTTTGAATTCCTGATGGCACCAGGCTCCGAAGCACCCGCCGAAATGCATTTTTATATCCCGGAACTGAAAGCGCTTACCGCAGCGGAAAATGCATCGCACACACTGCACAACCTGTATACCCTACGCGGTGCTAAAGTGCGCAATGCCAAGGCTTGGGCAAATTATCTGCACGAGACCCTGCAACGCTGGGGCGACAAATCAGAAGTTTTATATGGACCCCACCACTGGCCGACCTGGGGCAACGAAAATGTTGTCAACCACCTGAAAAAGCAACGCGACCTGTACAAATACCTGAATGACCAGACCCTGCGCATGGCCAATCAGGGTTACAACATGGTCGAGACTGCGGAGATGATGGAACTCCCGGAGGAACTGGACCAGTACTGGGCCAACCGCGGCTACTACGGCAGCGTCAGCCACGATACCCGCGCAGTGTGGAATTATTACCTGGGTTTTTTCGATGGAAACCCCGCCCGTCTTTATCCACTCCCCCCCACCGAAGCCGGTAAAAAATTTGTGGAGTATATGGGCGGCGCAGATAGCCTTCTCCAAAAAGCCCAGAAAGACTACGAAGCAGGGAACTACCGTTGGGTGGCGCAGGTACTGGACAATCTGGTATCCGCCCAGCCGGACAACCAGAAAGCCAAAAACCTGCTGGCCAATGCGCTGGAGCAATTGGGCTATCAGCAGGAAAACGGCCCCTGGCGCAACTTCTTTCTGAGCGGCGCAAAAGAACTGCGTGAAGGGGTGAAGAAGTTACCCGTGCCGGTTACCGCCAGCCCGGACACCATTGCCAATATGCCCATCGAGATGTTCTTCGATTTTTTGGGGATTCGACTGAATGGTCCCAAGGCCGCCGGAAAGAAAATGGCTTTCAATATTTCGCTACCTGACATCAAGGGCAATTACTCGCTGGTTCTTGAAAACGGCGTACTGAATTATGGCCCGCCGGTAGATAAACCCGACGCTACCATTTCGGTCAATCGCAGTGCGCTGGATGATGTGATCATGGGCACCGCGAAATTCGATGAAAAAGTAAAAGACGGTTCGGCCAAGATCGATGGTAACGGAGACAAGTTCAACGAATTACTGGGAATGCTGGATACTTTCGAGTTCTGGTGGAATATCTCCACCCCCAATCCACGTCCAGCGAAGTAGCGATTAACAAATTATATGGCCGCAGCGGACAGGCAAAGATACTTGAGAACTACTTGAGAACTACTTAAGAGACTCTCGAGAGTACATTGAGAACTGCTCGCGGCCTTTATTTTCTATATCTGCGACTCGATGGGCAGCCAGGACAAGAGCCAGCTCAGAGTACGTTGCCACCAGGTGGTTTCCGGATCGGTGGCGGTCTCTATTGGATTTCCGTCGGTGTCCCGCGCCTTCCAGCGCAACTTCCCCTGCTCGTTCAATGCCAGTTGCCAGGCGGAGTCCGGAGCCACCCATTCATCAAACAGCGCTCGCAGCTGTGCATTGATTTCAGCGTGCTCCATCAGCAGGCCAATCTCGGTGTTCTGGATAATGGAGCGGCTGTCGAGATTGATAGAGCCGACAAATCCCAGCTCTCGATCAATAACAAAGGTCTTGGCATGTAACGTGGCCCGGGAATCGCCGTGAAACCAGTGGCGACGCTTTTCCTGCCCCGCTTCCGTGCGCAGTTCAAACAGATTCACACCACTTTGCAGTAAGCGTTTCCGGTAGCGGGCGTAGGCGCCGTGCACGATTGCCACGTCGTTACTTGAAAGCGAGTTGGTCAGAATATTCACATCAACGCCGCTCTGTTGCACTCCGGTGAACAATTCCGTACCGACGCTACCGGGAATAAAATAGGCCGCAGTGATACACAGCCGCTCGCGAGCGCCGCGAATAATCTTTTCCAGTTGATAGCCGGGATACTCGCTCACCGGCACCCGGTCTCTGTGCAACGCTTTATCCGGTGGGTCTGCATACAGTGTCGCCGGCCCCCAGTGAAAAGGTATGTCCCCGGCCAGGAGTTCTCCGGCCAACTTCGAATGCCTGAGCGCCTCGGTAAATTCCGACTTGGCCTCGAAGGCGAGAAACTCACTGACCTCACTGCGCAATTGATCCAGTGACTGATCTTCGCTCGCACTCAGGGGCAGTTCAACGACGGGCACCGAGACTTTATTGTTCCAGTAGTCATCAAATATTCTGGTCGCATCCGACAACACCGCTCCAATTGCCAGAACATCGACATCCAGGAATTCCACATCCGCGCGGGAAAAATAGCCATCACCGATGTTGCGTCCACCGGTGATCATCGCCAGGCCATCGGCCACAAACAATTTATTGTGCATGCGGTGATTGATACGACCGAAGTTCAACACCTGCTCCAGTGCCCGACCGATACCCGAGCGCCCTTCCACCGGGTTGAAAACACGAATGGCAATTTTCGGATGTTGGTCCAGGGTCGCAATCCAGGGATTATCCAATCGCGTTCCCAGATCATCGACCAGCAGGCGTACTCGTACACCGCGATCTGCCGCCTGTAAAAGCAGACTGGTAAGGATACGACCGACGGTATCGCCTTCGAAGATGTAGTACTGCAGATCCAGCGATACCCGGGCTTCCTCGATCAGTGCCGCGCGTGCAACAAATGCGGAGAGGCCATCCTCCAGTAAATGGAATCCCGTATCTGTTGGATTGTGCTGTGCTGAATCCCGACGCACGGCGTGCGCCAGACGGGATTCGGTGGCCGGAGGCAGGCTTTTGGATATGCTGGGTGCTTGCATATACGAGTGTTGGGTATCCCCCATCATGGCTTCCCAAAAAATCACCAGGGCGATGGCGAGAACCGCGCACAACAGAAATGGGCGAACGGTGCGCGCATCGGGCATTGTGACGTCATCTCACGGTACATTGATGACTACTAGACTAGTCGATGTCCGACAACTCCAGAATTCCGTCTTCGATCGGCGCCTCTGTCATTATTTTGCGGTCTTTGGGATAGTCGTTCAGAAGCTTCCATGGGTACCGTGTACCCTGCCGCGGCAACAGTGCATCAGCCCGTGCCACATAACCGGATTGCAGGGCCGCCATCACCGATTCCTCTGCCACGCTATTGTGCTTGTCGAGAGCAATAAACTGCCGCAGCCCACGCTCCCGCAGATAGTTCAGCAAGCGACAGATATACATTGCCGCAAGATCCGCCTTCAGTGTCCAGGCCGCATTGGTATAGCCGAACACCCAGGCCATATTCGGCACACCCTCCATTAACACCCCCTTATACGTCAGGCGGTTGCGGGTATCGACAGGTTCGCCATCCATTTTAAGGGTCAGACCGCCGAGTATTTGCAGCTTCAGGCCGGTGGCGGACACAATGATATCCGCTTCCAGCTGATCTCCGGACTTCAGTGTAACGCCCCGTTCATTTATCTCCGCAATTTCACCGGTAACCACCGAAGCGCTTCCCTCATTGATGGCATTGAACAGGTCTCCATCGGGAATGGCACACAGCCGCTGATCCCAGGGATTGTAGGTCGGTGTAAAGTGCGGCATGACCTCGGCACTAGCCAGGGATTTGCGCGCGCCGCGCAACATCAATTTGCGCATCAGCCCCGGCCAACGTTTGGAGGCCTTGAACATCCAGCGGTGTAACGTAACGTTGCGGCGTCGGGCCAGGCCGTACGCGACTCTTTCGGGAATCCAACGTTTCAACCAGTTGGTCAGTTTGTCTTCCGCGGGTACCGACAGAACATAGGTGGGCGAGCGCTGCAGCATGGTGACATGGGCGGCCTTCTGAGCCATGGCCGGCACCAGGGTTACCGCGGTGGCCCCGCTGCCAATCACCACAACAGTCTTGCCTTGATAGTCCAGATCCCGAGGCCAGTGTTGCGGGTGAATCCATTGCCCGTGGAAACGCGCCCTGCCGGGAAAATCAGGCTGGTAACCCTCGGCATAGTCGTAATACCCGGTACAGGAGATCAACACATTGCAGGTGTAGGACACCGGCTTGCACCCCTGGTCATCGGTGTATTCGCCCTGCAGTTGCCACACTCCGCGCGCGCTGTCCCAATTGGCTTCCTGGAGATCGACACCGAACTGTACCCGGTCGCTGACCTGATACTCCGCAGCAGTTTCCTGAATATATTGCCGAATCGACTCCCCGTCCGCCATTGTCTTGAGTCCGTTCCACGGGCGAAAACGAAAACCAAAGCTGAACATGTCGGAGTCCGAACGGACGCCGGGATAGCGGAACAGGTCCCAGGTGCCACCGATGCGCTGACGACGCTCGAGAATCGCGAAATCGGCATGCGGACACTCCCGTACAAGATGACAGGCGGTACCAATACCGGACAGCCCCGCGCCGATAATCAGGGTGTGAAAATGCTGGTTGCTCATAGCCGCTGACTGCTGTTTTTATTGTTGAAGGCACAGTGTACCGGTATTGCCCCGGGGAAGGGCCAGAACTTTCAGGACAGCATTCGAGGAAACCTCAAACGCTAGTGCTCCGTAGGGCTGTCACGCCACTTCCCCCGTGGATCACTAGTGCATCATCCCCTGGTACTGCTCCGCAATTTCCGTATTGCCCGCCTCCCGGTGCAGAGATACCAGAGCAGACAGAATTTCCCGGTCACCGGGGTAGCGCTTCAGTGCCTGCTCGAGATAGGCGATGGCACCCGCACTATCGCCATGGGAATTGAGCGCAATACCGTAGACGTACGCGTAGCGCGGGGGCGCCCCCTGGGAATCGGCGGCGGCCTGCAGCAGGGGCATGGCCTCGGGAAGCTTCTGCTGACGCACCAGCGACAGCCCCAGGGCATGCTGAAGCGGCCCCTTCTCAAATGCGTTGTCCAGTGCATTGCGCAATACGGCCTCGCTTTCGCGCTCGCGATTGGAGCTGCGGTAAAGATCTGCCAGATTGATGGTTGCGGGTAAATAGTGTGGCGCCAGCCGCTGTGCCTGCTTCAACAGAGACTCTGCCTCTTGCGGCTTGCCTTCACGCAAGCGAACACCGGCCAGGTTTACCAGCGATTCGGGACGGTCTGCGTTAAAGCGCGCCGTCTCTTCATATTCCTGCAGTCCCTGCCGGAAGCGCTGCCCCACTTCTGCCGGGTAGGCATCCATGGGCGCGCCCACCATCGCATTGGCGGCGAGCGCGCGAATTACGCGGTCGTCTTCGTACAACAGCGGTATGGCCAGCGCCGGTCGCACCTGCTGCGGTATGCTATCGAGGTTTTGCGCAAGGCCGAGATGCAGGAGCGCGTCATCCCCCTGGGCAATTACCTGTAACATTTGCGCAGAGGCGCGAGAAAGGTAGCGAGGCAATAGCGACACCGCCGTGGCCCGTACGATTGCCGGCTGCGAATCATCCAGGGCCAGTGCCTGCAGTGGCCGATCTGCGCCGGGGTAGCCCTGGCGGGCAGCAAAAATAATTTCGCCGTAGTGGGGATCCGGTTCGCCAAACTTCTTCAGCAGAGTATCCGCGGCCCATTGATTGGACTTATCCGTGTGGCAGCCCACACAGGCGTTGGGCGAGCCAATATTGTCGGACAGGTCCGGCCGCGGAACCCGGAAACTGTGATCGCGGCGGGCGTCCACCTGCATATAGGTTTTGCTGGGCATATGGCAACTGACACACTGGGCGCCCTCACTGCCCTCGGGATGCAGGTGATGCTCTGCCGTATCGAATTTCGAGGGCAAGTGACACTGGGCACAGAGCCCATTCCCCTCAATACGCGTCTCCAGGCTGTGGGGATTGTGGCAGTTACTGCAGGTGACGCCGGCACCGTGCATCTTGCTCTGAACAAAGGAGCCCCACACATACACCTCGTCATCGATCTGACCGTCCGCGTGGTACAGGTTTTCATCCAGCAGTGCCGGGTGGAAAAAGTCCAGGAAATTACTGTCAGGCTGCGCCCCCGGAAACTGGGTGCCACGACGCGAGTGGCACTGGGCACAGGTAGAAATTTCCTGCTGGGTGTTTACCGCCTTGTTCTCGAGGTACGCGATACCCGTGTCCGCATCCATCTTCCAGTGGGCCTGTAAACGCTCACCATAGCGCACTTCAAAGCCGCTATTTTTCCAGGCGGATTTTTCACCTTCCGCCAAGTTCGTCCACTGTACATGCTTAGCCCCCGGTCCGTGGCAGGCTTCGCAGCCCACGTTGATTTCCGACCATTGTGTGGCAAAGGTCCGGGATTCCGGATCGTAATTTTTGTGCAGATTGGTGGAGTGACAATCGGCGCACTGAAAATTCCAGTTTTGATTGATTCCGGTCCAGTGCAGCGGGTCACCCGCTTTGATTTCCTCGTCCGGGTACAGGTGGAACCAGCGTTGTCCGCCCTCTTCTTGCGGACGGGAATCCCAGGACAGGCTCAGCGCCTGCAGGCGGCCACCGGGTAACTCCACCAGATACTGTTGCAGCGGATAGACACCAAAGGTGTAGGCAATTGGGAACTCCTGTAACTCGCCCTCCGCGTTGTCGGTGCGCACGACATATTTGTCGTCGCGCCGGTAAAAACTGGACTCGGTACCGAAATAGTCGAAAGTGGCATTATCGAAATTTCCGACCACCGTATCAGCGCCCGGGGTCTTCATGGCGAGATCGTGGTGGGACTTGTGCCAGTCGTCATATTCCTGCTGGTGGCAACCGGCACAGGTTTCAGCACCCACATAATTCTTACTGTCATCGGCTGCCGGTGTATGGCCAGATTTTTTCTGTACCTGGCCTTCACCGGCTTCGGAAGACCCCACAGATGACAGTTCCACGTCCGTACCTCCACCGGAGGAAGACGCCGCGCCTTTTACGGATTCAGCACCCTTTTCTCTCTCGCTATTACCACAGCCGCTGAGCCCGCTGGTCAGCAGGACAATCAACAGAGGGATGATCAGGGTTCGCATGGTTGCTCCGGATTATGCTTGTAATTGGCACCGAGTATAGCTTTTCACGCGTTCTTCCTCAGCCTCGAATCTGCTAGCGTTATTAGAGCAGTAATAATTCGGGGCACCTATGTCGGCACGGGAACAGATCAACGCACTGGAGCAGGGCATGGGCCGTGCCATTGTCGGCCAGCGAGAAGTAATCCGGCGCCTGATTATCGGTTTGCTGGCCAACGGCAATTTGCTTGTGGAAGGGTTGCCCGGGCTTGCGAAAACCCGCGCCATTAAAGCCTTGGCGAAAAATCTGGAGGCGGACTTCAGTCGCATCCAGTTCACCCCGGATCTGCTGCCCGCGGACGTCACCGGCACCGATATGCTGTATCGCGACGAACAACAATCGGAGTTCCGTTTTCACCCGGGTCCTATCTTCGCCAATATTGTCCTGGCCGATGAGATCAACCGCGCGCCCGCCAAGGTACAGTCGGCACTGCTGGAGGCGATGGAGGAGCGTCAGGTCACCGTAGCTGGCAAGACCCACAAGATGCCACCGCTGTTTATGGTGATGGCCACCCAGAACCCCATCGAACAGGAAGGCACTTATCCACTGCCGGAAGCACAGATGGACCGCTTCCTGATGCATGTACTGATCACCTACCCTCCAGTGGAGGATGAGGTGGAAGTGATTGAAATGGTACGCGGCGAGGAAATTGCTGCGGCCGAGGCTACCGTTGCAGAACCGACCCCCTCAGCGCCGCAACAGTCGATAGAGGTTATTCCTCAGCAGGCGGTATTCGACGCCCGCCGGGAGATCGCTGCCATTCACGTTTCCGATGCAATGGCGCGCTATATGGCTGACCTGATCGACGCCAGCCGCCATCCGGCAAAACTATCCGAAGAACTTGCGCGCTGGATCGAGATTGGCGCAAGTCCACGGGGCTCCATTGCACTGGACAAGGCCGGACGCGCCAACGCATGGCTGGAAGGACGCGACTATGTGGATCCGCAGGATATCCACGCGATCATTCACGACTGCCTGCGCCACCGGCTGGGTCTGAGTTTTGAGGCCCAGGGCGAGGGCATCAGTGCCAACCAGGTCATCGACCTGCTACTGAAAAACGTCGCCCTGCCGTGATTCACCACTGACACGCCATGTTCAATTTCTTCACACGCCGCCGCAACCGAAGCCGGGCAGACGTCAGTGACAAAAGCGCACCCACAACCAGCGTTGACTCGCGTATTCACGTGGACCTCGCTCACCTGCAATCCCTGGAAGGTCCCGCGCAAACCCTGAACCTGCTGCCGCGACAGCCGGCCCGCAGTGTGCTGGCTGGACATCACGCCTCGCGCCTGCGTGGGCGCGGGCTCAATTTTGAAGAGCTGCGAGAATACCGGCCGTCCGATGACGTTCGCGCAATCGATTGGAAGGTCACCGCACGAACCGGTGAGCCTCACGTGCGCGTCTACACCGAGGAGCGCGACCGCCCCACACTGATTGTGGTGGACCAGCGCATGTCGATGTTCTTCGGTACCCGGTATTCAATGAAATCCGTCACCGCCGCCGAGGTGGCTGCCCTCGCCGCCTTTGCGGTGCTGAATCAGGATGACCGCGTGGGCGGTATAGTGATAAAAGATGACGGACTCTATACCCAGCGCCCAAAGCGCAGTCGCCAGGCACTGACCCGGTTTCTCACCGAAGTTGCCCGCGCAAACTGCGCACTGCACGCGGATGCTCCCCCTACCGCCCCCACCTCACTGGATAAAGTGCTACAGGCCGTGGCAAATATCGCGCGTCGCGATCACCTGATTCTGCTGATCAGCGATTTTGACGTGATTGGCCCGTCCTCTGACCGCCTGCTGGCCGGCCTTGCCCGCCACAATGATGTGATCCTGATGCCGGTGACAGATCCCAGCGGCGTCGTCATGCCCAAAGGATTTGTCAGCGCAATTTCCGATGGCGACCAGCAGGCAACCCTCGATACGGGAATTGGCGAAATTCACACCGCGCTCAATCATTTCAATCGTGAACGACGCGAGGCCATTGAGCGCTGGCACCGCCGCTACGGCATTCCCCTCGCGCCACTCTCGGCAAGTGCGCCCGCACTGTCGCAAGTGTGCCGGCTGCTGGGACTCGCCGCTCCCGCCAAAGAGGCGACACTCGATGCAGACTGAGAACTCGCCCCAGACGGAAACCACACTGCCAGGCCTGATTGCAGAACTGGTACCACCGCCGGTGCCGGAGGCCGTGTCCCTTTGGCCGCAGACACCACTGGCAAAAGCGCTCCTCTCCCTGTTTTTTTTGCTGCTGTTGTTCATGGCATGGCGTGCCTACCGTCACTACCGGGCAAATGCCTATCGGCGCGCCGCACTCAAGGCGCTGGCCAAGGCAGACGGCGACCCTGGCGCGATTGCCGAGATCATTCGACGCACAGCATTGGCCGTATATCCGCGCGCTCAGGCGGCGGGGCTCACAGGCAAAGACTGGTTGGCATTTCTCAATCATCAGTATGGCGGCGACGAATTCCACGGTGACACCGGCGAACGGCTACTGCGCGGCGCCTACCAAAATTGCCAGGGGAGCGCCGCGCTGACCCGCGCCGCAAACAACTGGATTCGCCGTCACCGCCGCGAACTCCTTCCGCACGAATCCGGGCCGGAAAAAGCAGAGGCCACATCATGAGCGACCTGCTCACCGGCCTTAGTTTCGCGGCGCCCTGGGCGTTTATTCTGCTTCCGCTGCCACTACTTGTGTGGTGGCTGGCCCCGCCCCACCGCGAGAGGGTGTCCGCCATTCGCGTGCCCTTCTTCCGGCGCATCAGCGAGCGCCTGGGGCTGACGCCAGGTGCGGGCTCGATCGTGCGCAGTCGCCACTTGTGGCAACTGATTATCGGTGCGTTCACCTGGATTATGCTGACTACCGCACTAGCACGGCCCGAACTTGAAGGCGAAGCCGTGACCATTCAGAAGCCGGCGCGGGATCTGATCCTCGCGGTGGACATCTCCGGGTCCATGGAGCAGGAAGACTTTGTAGATGGCACGGGTGCACGAACCCAGCGACTGGCCGGCGTAAAAAGCGTGCTCGCTCAGTTTCTCGAAGGTCGCGAAGGTGAACGGGTCGCAGTGATTGTGTTCGGCTCCAAGGCATTTGTGCAGGCGCCACTAACCACCGATCTGGATACCGTACTGGAGTTACTGCAACAGACAGAAGTTGGTATGGCCGGCCCCCATACTGCACTCGGCGATGCCATCGGCCTTGCAATCCGCCAGTTCGAAAGCAGTGACATACAGCAGCGGCTGCTGATCCTGTTGAGCGACGGCAGCGATACTGCCAGCCGCATGAGCCCGATCAACGCGGCAGCCATTGCCGCGCAACAACAGGTCAAAATACTTACCGTTGGCGTTGGCGACCCACAAGGGGAATCGGAAAACAGGTTGGACGAAGAAACCCTGACGGCAATTGCGACACGTACTGGTGGAGAATTTTTCTTCGCAAACGACCAACCGGCTCTGTCGCGGGTTTACCGGCAGATTGACGCACTGGCACCAAAGAAAGTGGACAGCGAAACCTACCGCCCACATCGCAGCCTCGCCCACTGGCCGCTGGCGCTGGCATTACTGTCCGCGCTGGTGGGGCTCGGCCTACAACTGCTGCGCCACAGTGCCCGGGGATCGGAGGTGACCTTGTGAACGGACTCACTAGCGAAATCTCCGGCTTTCTTTCTGCTTTCCACTTTCTGCGCCCGCTGTGGCTCTTGCTACTACCTGTTACTCTGCTGGCCTGGTGGTGGCTGCGGCGCCCCGTCGATCGGGGCCTGCACTCTGTTTCAGATTACATAGCACCGCACCTCGCCCGAGCACTCAGTGTGGGTACCCGACACGGTGCAGACGAAACACGTATTTTGCCCATCGACACCCTCGCCGTGCTGTTGGCCCTGCTTACCCTGGGGACCGCAGGGCCCACCTGGACACGCCTGCCGGATCCACTGATGGCACGCACCGCCCCGCTGGTTATTGTCATGCAGGTAAATCAGAGCATGACGGAAAGAGACGTTGCCCCCAGCCGCCTGGAGCGCGCAAAACAGAAGGTCTACGATCTGCTGGAGCGCCGCGATGGTACCCCAACCGCGCTGGTTGCCTACGCCGGTACCGCCCACCGTGTGGTCCCCCTTACCGACGACCAGAATCTGCTGCGCCCCTACGTGGAAGGACTGGAAGCAGAGGTGATGCCCCGGGACGGCAACAACGCCGCCGCGGCGCTGACACTGGCCAGCGATATTCTGAAAAAGGAAGAATCCGCTGGCGGCATCCTGTTTCTCACCGACGGCATCGAGTCCCGGGATCTCCCGGCATTTGACCGGCGCCCCCAGGGCAATGGACTCGGCTTTCTGATACTGCTGCCAGGCAACACCGCAATTCCCGGCACGCAGCAAATCAGCGGTGCCCGCGTTACTCGGGTTACCCCGGACACCCGCGATGTCGACGGGTTTATCCGCTACTTCGACAGCCGCTTCAGCCACGCGCAGGCCCGGGACAAGAATCTGCAGTGGGACGACCGCGGCTGGTGGCTCGCCTGGCCCGCGGCGCTACTTGCCCTGCTGTGGTTTCGCCGCGGCTGGGTACTGCCGTCGGCAAGTGCAGCGCGCGCTCAGCATATGCAGGCCAAGCGTGCCGCGAATGCGCTGCTCATACTGTCCGGCTTTGCCTGTTTGCTGCATTTCACCGGGCCAGTCGCCATCGCACAGTCACCCACATCTGCCGTGGCCCACGAGGACCCGGCCCCGGATAATCCTGTTCTCAGCCACCTCTTCACCCCGGACCAGCTGGGGCAATGGCGAATGGGACGCAAACAGTACGCCCGCGCAGCAGACGCCTTCACCGACACCTACCGACGAGGCTACGCCCAGTATCAGGCCGGCTTCTATGAGGATGCCGCCAATACCCTGGCGCCCATGGACAGCCCGGAAGCGGTGTTTACCCGGGCGATGGCACAGGTAAAAAGCGGCCAGTATCAGGATGCTATCGGCGGCTTCGAACAGGTATTGCAGATGGCCCCCAGTTTCCCCGGGGCAGAAAAGAACCTGCAGCTCGCGCGAGAGATTCTCGCCTACATGGAAAAGTCCCGCGGTGACGAGGAGGAGAAAGACGAGCAAACAAAAAGTGATGAGGACAGTTACGACAAAGAGCAGCAAAAGGAAGTGCAGGCGCCGGACAGGCCCACCAATCAACAACCGGTGAATCCGGATCAGTGGATGTCTACCCTCGACACCAGCACCGGGGAGTTTATGAAACAGCGATTTGCCGTGGAGGCCGCGACGGAAAATGCCGGGAGCGATGCGCCGTGAAAACCTGGATCAAGCGTGTTTTTTGCCCGCTCTGCGCATTATTCTGGTTAGCCGCTGCAGGCGCTGCCAACCCGCAGAGTGCAGACGATCGGGAGTTAGTTTCCCGGGCACAAGAATCACCGTCATTCAATACCACCCCGCCTGCGGGTCAATCCAACAGGCCAAAGGTAGAGGTGAAGCTGTCTCAAACCGAAGTCGTTCCCGGTGAAGCAGTCACCTTGCAGATTACCGTACTGGCACCCACCTGGCTTACCAAACCAGTAGAGTTGCCTTCACTCGACCACCCCAACCTCTCGGTCACACAAGCCGATAGATCCACCGTTTCCACAAGCCAGACCATTAATGGCAGCACATGGTCCGGGGTAATCCGCGAGTATCAGTTGGTTCCGCTTACCCCAGGCATATTCCGGCTTCCCTCCGCAAAACTGGAAATACACTACCGCGACCCCAACGGCAGTGACGACCTGGCAACCGAAGTCGCACTTGCAACGGAACCTCTCGCGCTCACGGCCACCGCACCCAAAGGCGCGGAAAATCTGACCCCCTATATCGCCGCGCGCGACCTGACCCTGGAGCAGAAAATTGACGGCGATTCCGAGAACCTCAATCCCGGCGACAGCTTCAGCCGCACCGTGACCGCCCGAATTCAGGGGTCCACTGTCATGTTCGTGCCACAGATACTGAACACCAGTACACCGAACGGGCTCGCGGCCTACGCGGACACCGCCGAAGCCGAAGACAGTGGGGAAGAGTCCGGCACCAGGGTGGAGAAAATCACGTATGTTGCAGAAGCAGCAACCAGAGGTGAATTGCCCGGCGTGACACTGCAGTGGTACGACCTGGATGAGGGCAGCATTCGAACGGCCACACTGGACCCCGTCAAGGTGCGCGTGAAAGGCGCTGCGGCACTCCGCCCCCTTTCTCCCGAGTATTGGCTGGCGACGGTGGCGCTGCTCGGCGCTCTTGTCTGGCTCGCCTGGCAGTACCTGCCGGCTGCTGGCAGGCGTATGCATCAGCGCTACACAGAAAAGCGAAAAGCGAGTGGCACCGAAGCCCTGCGGCGACTTCAGTCCGCGATCAAACAGCAGCAGTACTCCTCGGCTCTCAGTGCAGCCATGGAATTACGCCCGCAGGCAGACTATGCGCACTCCGACATACCAAAGGCTCTGCTCGCTCTGGGGCAGGCCCAGTACGGCAATACACCGGCCGCCGCGAGTGCCACGCCGCTCTGGCAAGCGCTTGAGCTGGCAGCAGACGCCTACGCCGCTTCCCGCAAGCGCGAAAAGCACCGACGGTCGCTGCCGCCGCTCAACCCGACCGGCACTCCGTGAGTCCCGGGAAGAGCCGACCTGAACGTCAGGTGAACCAAAACCGGGGAGTCTTGCTCCAACCCGCCCCGATATGAAAAAAAATTATCGCGCGCCAGCGGCCCCGATGAAAAACACGAACTAAGGTTTAGGGAGCACCAATTTCAGAGTGGAACTTCACTGCAGTACTTTGGGAAGGTCTATGAAATTTCTGAACAGGCTTCGCAATCTGGCCGCGACCGCGGTTCTTGTGTTTTGCGCGCCTACCCTGGGGCTTGCCGATCCACTCCCCTCGTGGAATGACGGTGAGACCAAAACCGCCATCGTCGATTTCGTGGAAAAGGTGACCCGAAAAGGCTCCTCGGACTTTGTCGAGGTAAACCAGCGAATCGCCACCTTTGATAACGATGGCAATCTCTGGGCAGAACAACCGGCCTATTTCCAGCTGATTTACGCGTTGGACCAGGTCAAGAAGATGGCCTCCCAACATCCGGAGTGGAAAACGCAGGAACCCTTTGCCTCCGTTGGGAACTCCGACGGAGACTACCAGATACTGGAGTGGGCCACCGCCGGTAGCGGCCCTCGCTTCGGCCTGCTGCTGCATCACACCGATGCAAAGGGGGAGTGGGCCTATGATCGCAAATCCCATATCGGCCAGCTGAACAAGGCCCTGGACGACGCCAGCAAAAAGGGCTGGACCGTCATCGACATGAAGAGTGACTGGAACAAGGTATTCCCTTTTGACCAACCGTGAGAGCCGATTCCGCGGGCTTACGCGCTCTAAAACACTATCCCACACCCGGAGGGAATCATGAGAAAACTTGGTTTACGAAGCTTACTGAAAGTGCCTATTTCCGTAGCTGCGGCTGCACTCCTCTGTGTCTGTCACTCCGCCGTACAGGCCCAGGACAAACCAAATATTCTGGTGATCTGGGGCGATGATATTGGTGTATGGAACATCAGTGCGAACAGTCGCGGCATGATGGGGTACATGACGCCCAATATTGACCGGATTGCGAAAGAGGGGCTGTCGTTTACCGACTACTACGGACAGCAATCCTGTACTGCCGGGCGCGCGGCCTTTATCGGCGGTAGTGTGCCTGTGCGTACCGGCATGACGAAAGTAGGCTTGCCCGGCGCTAAAGAAGGCTGGCAGAAAACCGATGTCACAATCGCTACCGTAATGAAAAGCCAGGGGTACGCAACTGGGCAATTCGGCAAGAACCACCAGGGCGACCGCGACGAGCACCTGCCAATCAATCACGGCTTTGATGTGTTCTTTGGCAACCTGTATCACCTCAATGCCGAGGAAGAGCCGGAGAACCGGGACTACCCGAAAGATCCGGAATTCCGCAAGAAATATGGTCCTCGCGGTGTCATCAAAGCGAGTGCCGACGGCAAGATCGAAGACACCGGTCCGCTTACCAAAAAACGGATGGAGACCGTGGACGAGGAAACCCTTGCCGCGGCCATGGACTTCATCAAACAACAGGTACAGGCCGGCAAGCCCTTCTTTGTATGGTGGAACGCAACCCGGATGCACTTCCGGACCCACGTAAAAGAAGCGCACAAAGGCCTTTCCGGCCCTACCGGAAACAATTATCAGGATGGAATGGTCGAGCACGATCAACATGTCGGGCAGCTACTTAACTTACTGGATCAATTGAAAATTGCCGACAACACCATTGTGTTCTACTCCACCGACAACGGCCCACACTTTAATACCTGGCCCGATGCCGGCACCACCATCTTCCGCAGTGAGAAAAACTCCAACTGGGAAGGCGCCTATCGCGTGCCCGCGTTTGTGCGCTGGCCCAACAAATTCCCCGCAGGGAAAATGCTCAACGGCATCGTTTCCCACGAGGACTGGCTGCCAACCCTCGCTGCCGTAGCTGGTGCCCCGGACATCAAAAACAAATTGCTCAAAGGCGTCAGCCTCAATGGTCGCAGCTATAAAAACCATATCGATGGTTACAATATGCTGGACTACTTTACCGGTAAAACGGAAGAGTCCCCTCGCCGTGAATTCATCTATGTAAATGACGATGGCCAGATTGTGGCAATGCGCTACGATGCGTGGAAAGCGGTGTTTCTCGAAAACCGCGGACAGGCCTTCGAAGTATGGCGCGAGCCGTTTACCGAGTTGCGTGTACCCCTGTTATTCAATCTGCGCCGCGACCCTTTCGAGCGCGCCCAACACAACTCCAACACCTATAACGACTGGTTCCTGGACAGAGCCTTTGTACTGGTACCCATGCAGGGCATGGCGGCGCGCTTCCTCAAATCCATGGAGGAATACCCACCCAGCCAAACACCGGGCTCATTTAATCTCAAGAAGATCGAGGAACAGTTGAAGGCCGGTGCGGGCGGCAGTAACTGACTTTTCTCGGCTCCAACGAAGAGGGCCCATACCTTACGGTATGGGCCCTCTTTTCTGCCGTATCAGCGACTAATTTGGCGAATTCCAGATAGGTGACGCAGAAGATTCTGTTCCCGGAGCGTCGAAGCCCTCCTCCGGCTTCTATAATCTTCCCGTTCGTCAGTGTGAATAATCTGCCACACACACAGCACCGCACCATCCGCACACCACTACCGTTTTATGGGGGTAACATGGCCCAGGGCTCGAGAAAGGCTGTTCTATACGCCATCTGTGTAAACGCCATCATCACCGTTCTGAAGGGAGTGGCGGCTCTCGCGACTCATTCCGCCGCAATGATGAATGAAGCGGTACACAGCCTGATGGATACCCTGAACCAGATTTTTCTGCTGATCGGGCTGAAACGCGGTGGCCGACCGGCCGACAGTCACTATGCATTCGGTCACGGGCAAAAGAAGTACCTGTGGAACCTGTGGAGTGCCATCGGCCTGTTCTCCATCGGCTGTGGCCTCGGCCTTGCACATGCTTGGCACGCCTGGCAAAACCTCGGTCATGTGGACCGCCCGGAGGCCATTTCGATTCTCGGATTTGATATCGCGCCGATCTGGGTATCCGGTGTGGTGCTGTTTATCGCCCTCGTTCTCGAGGGCTATGTACTGATGGTCGCGGGAAAAGAATTTTTTTCACGCATGCGTGCAGAAGGTAAGAAAAACCCGTTCCGCTATCTGGCGGATGCAGATGACCCCACACTTATTGCCGTACTGCTTGAGGACAGCATCGCGGTAACTGGCGTAATCCTCGCCGCTACAGGCATTGGCTTGACCCAGACTACGGGCAACCCCATGTGGGATATCGGCTTCTCGGTCTCAATTGCCGTCATGCTGGGATTGACCGCGATTTTCCTCGGCAAGATCAATATGCGCTACCTGACAAATATCCGCGACAAGGACGCCGAGCGGGCATTTCACGACATCGTCAAGCATCACCGGGAGGTAGAGCGGTACCACGACCTGAGATCGGTAATTGTGGATGACACCCACACGGTCGTCGTTGCGGAAATTGAAGTGCGCGAGGAGGTCCTGATGCGGGGCATGAACGAACGCATAGACCGACATGAGCAACAACTGCTTGACCGAGTCGCCGAACACCGCAGAACCGACGCCGTACTCGAGTATGCCGAGACGCGGGCCATCGTACAGGCAACCCTGGAAGCAACCGAAGAGTTAATCGATGAGCTCGAGGCGGAACTAAAGCAGCGCTGCACGCGGGTATTTCATCTGACCATCGAGATCAATGGTATAGCGCCACCATCGAAGCTGGATGTACCGGAGCGGTTGAGAGAGAAGCCGCTCTAAAATACGGCTTCATATACACAACACATTGGATATCCAACAGCTGTAAAACCGCAGTGCCTCAAATAGTTGACGTACTGCGGTTTCCGGCTTCACTTGGGTGGGAGCGTTCCCGCAAATTCGACACCGCGGGTCACCCATCCGTCCAGGTCGGCGGCGATTGCATCCTCCTCAACGTAAACCATACCTTTCAGCGGGCGACCGGTGAAATCCATGGGCCGGGTGTAACGCTCGCCGAGCGCTGCCTGATAATTGTCCGGCCCCACGCGCACCATCAATTCCTCACCCACCACGCCACAGGCCATATTGCCATTTAACATAAAGGCCAGCCCACCAAACATCTGCTTCTCACTCAGTCCATCTTCCTCTTGCAGTACTCCGCGGACTTTTTCTACCAGCTCTTCACTGTACGACATGGTTAACTCCTTGCTCTTTATATCAATTCCTTACCCCAATCACTTCACCGGGGTACGCTTCTGCAGGGCAGAGGCTATTACCGGCCTCAGGTCTTCAAACACAATATCGTCGCTATCGCGAAAGTTCAGGCAACCGGTGCCGCATTTCGCCGAGGGGTGCTTCTCCAGATATGGCTGTATGTGCTCCCGCGCACAGGTATACAGCGACAGGTAGCTCTTCTGGCTCGCCAGCGCCACCCAACCATCGCCAAGCGCATAGGTAGGCATTTTGTATTTCATTGAGAGGGTGACGTCGGGGAAGTTGGCAATCACCAGATTGTGGAGCTTTTGCACGCGCTCGCTACGCTTGGTCGAAAGCTCGCTGACGTACTCGGCCAGAAGCTGCGGGATGGAATCTGACGTGGTTTGCGATGGTGTGTCCATGCGTAAAATGTTATTGCGCTTATTGATTACAGTGTAGCAAAGAAATCAAAAAGTGCCCGGTCAGTCAGGGACTATTATTCCAACCGGCCCACTACCGCCCGCGCTGCCGAGGAAAAAACAAGCGCCAGGGTATCAGGCCAACATCTCCAGCCGGCCGCCATTCAAGTGGTACATGGCGCCAACGATCTTGATCTTGCCCTCCTTCTCCATCTTCGACAGAACCCCGCTTTCATCGCGAATCTCCTCCATCGCCCGGCGCACATTGTTCGCCGCCACCAGGTCGACAAACTCGGCGTTCTTGCTCGAGCGATCACCGTCATACCTGGTCGCTTCTACTGCCGGCTTGATCTCATCCAGAAGCTCGGTCAACTTGCCCAGCTTCACGTCATCAATGGCACCTTTAACCGCACCGCAGGCAGTATGCCCCATCACCAGAATCACCTTGGCACCCGCGGCCGCACAGGCAAACTCCAGGCTGCCCACAATATCGTCATTACAGATATTGCCGGCCACCCGTGTATTGAAAGACTCACCCAGCCCCATATCCAGCAGAATTTCCGCCGGCGTACGTGAGTCAATACAACTCAGGATCGCCGCCGCCGGGAACTGCCCCGCGGCACTCGCGCGCTTCTGCGCCAGGTAATCGTGCTGTTGCATCTTACCCGAGCGAAAACGCTCATTGCCCTGCTGCATCATCGCAATCACATCATCCGGGCTCATCGCATCCCTCTGCTCCTTGGACAAGGCCGCAGCAAAACTGACACCCGAAAAACTCATCAACCCCGCCCCAGCCGCCATACCGGCAAGCCCCGCCGTCAGCGCGCCTTTCAGCGCCTGTCGACGACTGGCCCCGGCGCGATAGCCGGGATGCGAGGAAGTTTTTTTGTGGATGCTCGAGCGATTCGGTTCATTGCACATAATCGAGTCCGCTGAAAAAAATGTGCCGGCGTGGTTATTACCATCGGACGGCATTGGCGTGAAAGGCCACCCTGTGAGGAGCTAATTTCAGTCTAGACGAATTTGGCGACAAGCAAGATTCACGATCGAACCGCATGAATCAAGAGGGAAGGCTGCGTAGCGGGTAAGGGTTTTCAGGAGCGTCGCAAACAGGAGGTTTGCGCCGCAGCGCCCAGGGATGGGTTCACAGCGATCCTGAAAACCCTTACCCGATGCGCAGCCGCCACGGAAGAAGTTCGAAGCCACAAAAAAGCCCCGGGGGTACCGGGGCTTTGGGTTCGCCTGCAAGCAGGCTCCTACGGGGATTGGGCGTATTAATCCACAAACACTCGCGCATTGCGGAACAGGCGCATCCAGCCGGAATCCTCTTCCCAATCGTCCGGGCGCCAGCTGTTGCTGACCGCGCGGGCTACACGCTCCGGGTGCGGCATCATGATGGTCACGCGGCCGTCCTCAGAACACAGAGAAGTGATACCGTTGACCGAACCGTTCGGGTTGGCCGGGTAAGTCTCGGTAATCTGCTGATTGTTGTTCAGGTAACGCATCGCAATAGTGCCAGACTGCTCGCAAGTCTCCAGCGCCTTCTGATCCGCAAACTCCACACGTCCTTCACCGTGGGCAACCGCCACCGGCATATAGGAACCCGCCATCCCCTTGAACAGTACAGACGGAGAGTCTTCCACGCCCACCAGCGCAAAGCGCGCCTCATACTGCTCAGACAGGTTGCGGACAAAACGCGGCCAGTGGTCGGCACCAGGAATCAGCTCCTTGATCACCGAGAACATCTGACACCCGTTACACACGCCAAGGCCAAAAGTGTCCTTGCGGTTAAAGAAGCCTTCAAACTGATCGCGCGCGCGGTCATTGAACAGAATGGTCTTCGCCCAACCCTCACCGGCACCAAGCACGTCACCGTAAGAGAAGCCACCACAGCCCACCAGGCCCTTGAACTGATCCAGTTCCACACGGCCGGCAAGAATATCGCTCATATGTACGTCGACAGCATTGAAGCCCGCGCGGTGGAAGGAGTGCGCCATTTCCACCTGGCTGTTGACACCCTGCTCCCGCAGGATGGCAATCTTCGGACGCACACCTTTCTTGATGTAGGGAGCCGCAATGTCTTCGTTCACGTCGTAGCTCAGGCTCACGGACAGACCCGGATCCTGCTCTGCTGTCTTGGCAATAGCGTCGAATTCCTGCTTCGCGCAATCGGCGTTGTCACGCAGGGACTGGATTTGATAGCTGGTTTCACTCCAGATCTGCTGCAGTTCCGCGCGGCTGCGATTGAAAATCACCTGGTCTTCACGGGTGATACGCAGGTGTTCATTTTCATTCAGCTCACCAATGCGGTGCGCAGGTACGCCCACGGACGCAAAGCGCATCGCCAGCATATCCGCGTCGGCACTGGGCACCTGCAGGACTGCACCCAGCTCCTCACTGAACAGTGCGGCAATGGCGTCGTCGCCCAGATCATAAATTTCCACATCGACACCCACACGGCCGGCGAAACTCATCTCCGCCAGGGTCGCAAACAGACCACCGTCAGCGCGGTCGTGGTAGGCGATGACTTTTTCTTCTTCCAGCAATTCCTGCATCACATCGAAGAAGCCTTTCAGACGCTTGGCGTCGTCCAGGTCGGCGGGCAGGTCACCCAGCTGGCTGTACACCTGAGCCAGACAGGAACCACCGAGGCGGTTTTTGCCAGCACCCAGATCGACCAGGAGCAGTTCGCTCTCGCCTTTTTTCATCTTACGCAGCTGCGGGGTAACCACTTTGCGTACATCGCTTACCGGGCTGAAGGCGGAAATCACCAGGGACAGAGGCGCGGTAACCGCCTTGTCTTCACCGCCATCGTTCCAGGCGGTGCGCATGGACATGGAGTCCTTGCCCACCGGGATAGTGATATTCAGCTCCGGGCACAGCTCCATACCCACCGCTTCCACGGTGCGGTACAGCTTTTCTTCCTCACCCGGGTGGCCTGCGGCACACATCCAGTTGGCGGAGAGCTTGATGTCGGAAAGCTGTTTGATCGGCGCACAGGCAATGTTGGTAATCGCCTCACCTACCGCCAGGCGACCGGAGGCCGGCGCGTCCAGCAACGCTACCGGGGTGCGCTCGCCCATGGACATGGCCTCCCCTTTGGTGCTGTCGTAGGCCACGGTAGTCACCGCGCAATCTGCCACCGGCACCTGCCAGGGGCCGACCATCTGATCGCGGGAAACCTGGCCGGTAACGGTGCGGTCGCCGATGGTGATCAGGAAGTTCTTGCTGGCGACGGTGGGCAGGCGCAGTACGCGCTCGGCGGCTTCTTCCAGTTTGATATTGCTGGTATCGAAGGCGGTGGTTTTTGCTTCCACCTTCTCCGCAGTACGGTGCATCTTCGGCGGCTTGCCGAACAGCACGGACATGGGCAGGTCGACCGGCTTGGCGTCGAACTGGGTGTCGTTCAGGGTCAGGTGCTTTTCGCTGGTGGCTTCACCTACTACCGCGAAAGGCGCGCGCTCGCGCTCGCAGATTTTCTCGAAGCGCGCCAGGTCTTCCGGCATCACCGCCAGTACGTAACGCTCCTGGGATTCGTTACACCAGATTTCCAGCGGGCTCATGCCCGGCTCGTCGGAGGGCACGTTGCGCAGCTGGAAGTTGCCGCCGGTACCGCCGTCTTTCACCAGTTCCGGGAAGGCGTTGGACAGGCCGCCGGCACCCACATCGTGGATAAATGCAATGGGGTTCTTATCACCCAGCTGCCAGCACTGGTCGATCACTTCCTGGCAGCGACGCTCGATTTCCGGGTTCTGGCGCTGTACGGAGGCGAAGTCCAGGTCTTCGGAGCTGGAACCGCTCGCCATACTGGACGCCGCGCCGCCACCGAGGCCAATCAACATGGCCGGGCCGCCCAGGGCAATCAGCTTGGCGCCGGGTTTGAATTCCGGCTTGTCCACGTGCTCTTCGCGGATGTTGCCGTAGCCACCGGCCAGCATGATCGGCTTATGGTAGCCGCGGCGCTCGCCGTTGAAGTCTTCTTCAAAGGTACGGAAATAACCGCAGATGTTCGGGCGGCCGAATTCGTTATTGAAGGCAGCCCCCCCAATCGGCCCTTCAATCATGATGTCGAGGGCGGTGACGATGCGCTCGGGCTTGCCGTAATTTACTTCCCACGGTTGCAGGTGTCCGGGGATCTGCAGGTTGGAAACGGTAAAGCCGGTGAGGCCCACTTTCGGCTTGGAGCCACGGCCCACGGCGCCTTCGTCGCGGATCTCGCCGCCGGCGCCAGTGCCGGCACCGGAGAAAGGCGCAATCGCGGTGGGGTGGTTGTGGGTTTCCACCTTCATCAGCAGGTGAATGGCTTCCTGGCTGAAACCGTATTCCTTGGTTTCCGGATCCGGGTAAAAACGGCCGGCCTTGTGGCCAACCACCACCGCGGCGTTATCCGCGTAGGCGGACAGTACGTCTTCGCCGCCCTTGCGGTAGGTGTTCTTGATCATGCCGAACAGGGAGTTGGGCATGTCTTCGCCGTCGATGGTCCAGCTGGCATTGAAGATCTTGTGGCGGCAGTGCTCGGAGTTCGCCTGGGCGAACATCATCAGCTCCACATCGGTAGGGTTGCGTTCCAGCTCTTCAAAGCTGGTGAGCAGGTAATCGATCTCGTCTTCCGCCAGGGCCAGGCCCAGGGTGACGTTGGCTTCGGCCAGGGCTTCGCGGCCGCCGTCCAGCACATCCACGGTGCCCATGGGGCGCGGCTTTTCCACCTGGAACAGCGCTTCAGCCTGCTTCAGCTCGGTGTAGACGCTCTCGACCATGCGATCGTGGAGCTCTGCCGCCAGCAGCTTGCGTTCAGCGTCGGTTAATTTGACCCCGGTAAGGTAGTAGGCAACTCCCCGCTCAAGGCGGTGGATCTCGGTCAGGCCCGCATTGTGGGCGATGTCGGTCGCCTTGGACGACCAGGGCGAGATGGTGCCCGGGCGCGGGACGACCAACAGCAGCTCGCCTTCCGGCTGGTGCTTCTCTTCGGTGGGGCCGTACTGCAGCAGACGCTCCAGCAGCGCCTGATCCTTTTTGCCGAGCTTTTTGCTGTCGGCAAAGTGCACAAACTCGGCGTAGACATCCTCTACTGCAGGCAGCAGGGCGCGGAGTTGGGTGAGCAGTTTTTGATGGCGGAATTTCGACAGTGCGGGAGCACCACGCAGAACTAGCATCGCGGGAGTTGGCCTCTTGTCTGGATTTGAGCGCCTGCGGGCGGAAGCATCAGATCGGTTAGGACGTGCCACGCAGGTACACCGGGAATCGGAGCGCGCGCATTGTACCCGAAGCATCGCCGCTCCAACACTGTCAAGCGGGCATCCGGCGGTGAAACACTGTCAGTACCCTCGATCGCAAAGCGAATGTGGCCGGATTGGCGCTGGCGGCAACCCCAAATTAACGAGTACCGCAACCAATCCGACACCGTCCACTACACTGAAAAGTGGATCGAAACAACCCGATCAATCACAAACTCAGAGGGCAACTCTGGTCACAATTGGTCAGACTCCCCATGTATGAGGTAAAATTGCCGCGCTTTCGCCTGACCCTGTTCAAATAATAGGCAAAGCCCGGCAGCACGTGCGGTTTTCAGGAAGGGTGGCAAGTCGATACGCCACGAATGAAGACCACAGAGGAAAGTCGCGAGGCGCAGCGGATCGCGCCCGCAGCAGAGCAAGGATACCGGCCCAGGACCAACCGGATGAAGGGGCTCCGCTCTGCGTATCAATAATGCTAACGAAAGGATTCGAGGGGACCGCCTATGATCATGAAAAGCCGACTGTTGCGATACAGCCGCCGCCTGTTGAAGGGGGTGGCCTTGGCCTGTTGTGCTTCTCTTTTGGTGGCAAGCAAAGCGCCCAGCCTGCTGGAGCGGGTAAAGACGTCCGGCAAGCTGGTTGTACTGTCCCAGAACGGACCCACCACCTATTACGAAGATGCCAACGGTCACTACACCGGATTTGAATACGGCATGCTGCGCGAGTTCGCGCGCGAGCTGGGCGTCGAGCTGGAAATCCGCGACGTACACGACCTGAGCCACCTGTTCAGCGAACTGGAAAATCCGGAGTCCGGCGCGCACCTGGCTGCGGCGGGCCTTACCGTCACCTCCGAGCGCCGCGAACAGGTCCGCTTCGCCCCGTCCTATTTTGAGATCCGCCAGCAGATCATCTACCGCCTGGGCGAACGGCGCCCGCGTAGTGTCGCCGACCTGGAGGGCAAGAACATTGCCGTTATCGCCGGTAGCGCCCACGCCGAGCAGCTGCGCAAGCTCTCCCATCGCTATGAAGGCCTGAGCTGGGAAGAGATTTCCGACGTGGACGCCATGGAACTGGTGGAAATGGTCAACGAGGGCAAGTACCACTACGCCGTAGTGGACTCCAACGCTTACGCGGTGCACCGCGGCCTCTACCCGAATACCCATATCGCCTTTAACCTGACCCAGTTCCAACCGGTTTCCTGGGCCTTCCCCAAGGGCGAAGACGACACCCTCTACCGCGCCGCGCGCAACTTTATGCTGCGTGCCAATACCAGTGGCCTGGTGGCGGAACTGCGTGAACTCTACTTCGGCCACGTAAGCAAAATGAACGTGGGCGGCGCCAAGACCTTCGCCCAGCTCACCCGCGACCGCCTGCCGAAATGGCGGGAAGAACTGCAGAAGGCCGCCGATAAATACGAGCTGGACTGGGAGCTGCTGGCGGCACTGAGTTACCAGGAATCCCACTGGAACCCCCGCGCCAAATCCCCCACCGGGGTGCGCGGCCTGATGATGCTGACACGTGCCACCGCCCGCGAGATGGGCGTAAACCGCCTGGACCCGCTGGAGAGTATTGATGGCGGTGCGCGCTACTTCCTGCAGGTGCGGGACAAGATCCCCGAGCGCATCCGCGAGCCGGATCGCACCTGGATGGCGCTCGCCGCGTACAACGTCGGTTACGGCCATCTCGAAGATGCGCGCGTGCTCACGCAACAACTGGGGGGCAACCCGGACCGCTGGTCCGACGTGCGCGACCACTTACCCCTGCTTGCCAAACGGCAGTACTACAAGAACCTGAAGCACGGTTATGCACGCGGCTGGGAGCCGGTCACCTATGTGCAGAACATCCGTCACTACCAGGCTCTGTTGACCTGGACCAGCCGCATCGAAGAGCAGCGCCTGGCAGCTGCCGCCGCCAATGACGACGGCGAAACACTGGCAGACATTCCGGCTGCCGAGGCCGCGGCATCCCAGTCCGCGCTGTAAAAGCTCCGCGGTTTGCAACCAAAACAGGCGACCACAGGTCGCCTGTTTTGGTATTCGGCTGAGCTCCGGATCACAAAACCCACTGCCTCACCGTGCAAGTCACCATTTTCCTCCTATGCTTATCTCCAGTGGCCCGATCATTTCGGCGCCAGCCATAGATCACTACGAGGAACCTCTATGATTCGTCACCTGTTGCTCGCCAGCCTGATGGCTACCATTGCGATCACCGGTTGTAGTCGCAAGTCGGACACCCATGAGCCCGACGCTTCAGCCAAACCAGAAACCGAGGTCGTGGAAGAGACGACTGTTGTCGAGGAAGATACCAGCGCGCCGGATTATGACTCTCCGTCATCGACCGGTGACGCGGCTGCCGACAACAACGGCGACAGCGCTACCCCTGCAGAAAGCCCCAATAGCGAGGGCCAGTTGATCTGCAACGCCGAGTGGTTTGAATGGGTCAACAAACAGGTCATGGCAACCCAGACCGAAGCCATAGCCGAGCACTATCCTTCGGGACTGCCGCTTGTGGGCTCCAAAGACTGGTTTACCGCCATGGATAAACTCACCGGCGGCGATGGCGCACACGGCCCAGACGGCGGTAGTGACGAGTGGTGCTTTATGATGCAACAACGCCTCGGCAACACCGACTAAAACACTTCTACAGCAGTTAGCGCCGTCTCAGTTACACACGGGAGCTCAAATGAAGAATGTAAAAAACTCTCTCCTTGCGGTCACCCTGGGTGGCATCGCCGCGGTAGCCGCAGCACAGGCCAGTGCCAAAGAAGAAATGCCGCCTCCGGGGGCCATGGCACTGTCGAGTCTCATCACCAAACTCGAACAACAGGGTTATACCCCCGTCGTCGATGTCTCCCTCGATAGGGGCCGCTGGGAAGTAGAAGCCTACAAAGAAGGGCGGAAGTGGGATCTCGAGGTGGATCCCAATAGTGGCGAAATTCTGGAAGTGAAAGAGGACAGAGACTGACGACGCCTTACCTCAGTAACGTGAAAACAGCCTCCAGGGATTCTGTCGAAAGCCGGGCACTGCTCCAACAACTGGAGCAGTTTCTTGGCCGTGAACGCGTTTTGACAGACCCGCAACGCAATGAGCACTATCGCAAGGGATTTCGCTCCGGAGAAGGCGCGGCACTCGCGGTGGTGTTTCCCGGCAAACTGCTGGAGCTGTGGGAGATTCTACAGACCTGCGTGGACGCTGGGGCCATTATCATTCTGCAGGCCGCGAACACTGGCCTTACGGAAGGCTCCACCCCCAGTGGCAATGACTATGATCGCCCGGTTGTTGTTATCAATACCCTGCAGATGAACCGCATTCACCTGCTCGGTGACGGCGCACAAACCGGTGAACAGATTGTCGCCCTCCCCGGCGCGACCCTGCATAGCCTGACCAAACTACTCTCGCCCCTGCAACGCTCGCCCCACTCGGAAATAGGCTCTTCCTGTCTCGGAGCCTCCATTGTCGGCGGTATCGCCAACAACTCCGGCGGCGCACTGTGCCAGCGCGGCCCCGCCTATACCGAGCTGGCGCTGTACGCCCAAGTCAGTGCGCAAGGCCAATTGCAGCTGATCAACCACCTGGGTATTGAACTCGGGGAAACCCCACAGGAAATACTAACCAATCTCGAGAACGGCACCTTTATTCAGGTACGAGAGCTTCCCCACCCGGACAACCTCGAACGGCCGCGTATGGCCTCGGACCGGGAATACGTGGAGCGGGTGCGGGACGTGGATGCGGACAGCCCCGCCAGGTTTAATGCCGACCCCCGGCGCCTGTTCGAAACCAGCGGCTGCGCCGGCAAGGTCGCGGTCTTTGCGGTGCGCCTGGACACTTTCCCCATCCCCCAGCACACCCAGACGTTTTACATCGGCAGTAACGACGCCAACGTCTTCGCGCGGCTGCGTCGAGGTTTATTGAGCGAACTGCCCAGCATTCCGGTACTCGGTGAATACCTGCACCGGGATATGTTTGACCTGGCAGCGGATTACGGCAAAGACAGCTTTTATACCATCGAAAAGCTCGGCACCGGCCGCATGCCCCACTTCTTCGCCCTCAAGGGTCGCGTGGACGCCTGGCTCGAAAAGCAGGCCTGGCTGCCCCGTTTTTTCAGCGACCGGCTATTGCAGAAGATCAGCACACTACTCCCCCAGCACCTGCCCAAGCGCATGCTGGAGTACCGGGAGAAGTACCAGCACCACCTGATCGTGAAAATGGCTGACGAGGGCGTAGAGCCCGCACATCAGTGGCTGCAGACATTCTTTGCGAACGAAAAAAACTCGGGAGAGTTTTTTGCCTGCGACGCGGCCGAAGCCAGCAAGGCCATGCTGCACCGTTTTGTCTCCGCCGGCGCCGCCATGCGCTATCAGGCCGTGCACAGTAAAAAAGTCGGGGAGCTGCTGCCGCTGGATATCGCGCTCAGGCGCAACGACATGGATTGGGAAGAAAAGCTGCCGGCAGAAATCGCGGACCAGCTGGAATGCAGGCTCTACTACGGCCACTTCCTGTGCAATGTGTTCCATCAGGACTACATCCTGAAGAAAGACGCCGACCCGGATGCGGTTAAGAAAGCCATGTTACAACTGCTCGACCAGAGAGGCGCCTGCTATCCCGCGGAACACAATGTCGGCCATCTCTACCAGGCCCCCGATACACAGAAAGCCTTCTTCGAAAAACTCGACCCCACCAACACCTTCAACCCGGGCATCGGTAAAACCGACAAGCACCGGCGCTGCTGTAATTGCGGCTGAGCGCCCGCCGCCGTAGCCGCAAGTATTCCTTTGAATTGGGCGCTCCCCACATTACCAATAAGCGGATAAAGGTAATTTGGGGAACGCCATGCAGTATGCCGCCGCCCGCGTCAGAGTCGTCGCCTGTGCTTCACTTGTAGCCGCGCTGACACTGTTCACCGCAACGCCACTTTACGCCCAGCAGCCAGGTCCATTCACGGCCAATGACTTCCAGTTTTCCGGACCTTCCTCAGGTCCGCAGATACCACCAAACCTGTACGGCCCGGATCTGGATGGAAGCACACCGTCGGAAATCGATCTGAGCGCCGGTGCAGTGCGGGTGCGTCTGCAACGGCTCGGGTTTCACTCGTTCGATCGCGTACAGTTCCGCAATGGATACTGGAATGTGGTGGCCTATCACGGCAATAAAAAACGCCAGCTGACGGTGCACCCGGCAACTGGCGTGATTCGTTCGGACAGGCCTTACTGCAACAATCGCTGCAACCGCTACCAGGCAAGTGAAGAGTTCTAAAGGCCCCCGGATCAGTCGTCTGCGGCAATCGCAAACAGCAGATCGCTGAAGGCGCTGTTGGCCGCCAGGGAAGCGGACTCCTCCATGGTGTGATAACCCGTGGTGGGAATCTGTAACGTGGTGCCCTGCACGAAGCCCGACGACGCACTCGCAATCCGCCCGAGCTCGGTACTGCCGAAGGACTGGGGTTCCTGACCTTCGGCCACCGCCTTTTTGTTTTGCGCTTCGATATAGCTGTCTTTGTAGCTATAGCTAATACCCTGGGTATCGCATAGCGCCGCCAACCGCTCGGTCGTCCCCGCGTGAAACTGTGCATTCGCATCCCGCCTGCGCAATACCACCTGCTGTGCATCGGCACTGGTGCGGTCCGGGTAGGGGCTGGTGTCCACCACAATCAGCTTGTCAGTACCGCCATTGAAGCGGCGGAACCACTCCAGCAAATAGCGCCAGCTACTACCGGACTCTTCCTGTGCGGTAAAAAAAGCAGTGCCTTGAAAGCCGAGGCTGTAAAGGTGGACCAGGTGTGCTGCGGTGAGTACGTTATCCAGCTGCGCACTCAGAATGCCGTCATTGATTTCCAGACGATCGGTGAAAGCCACCGGAGTACCGGCAACCACATGTTCGAGGCCAGCGACCTCGAATATCAGGTTGTTCCGGTAACCGCAGACGTAGGCTCGACGGATGACACCGGACCCGAAATAGGAACCGGACCAAGGTTCGTAAGCGGTGACGGTAACTCCCTGGAAGCGGTCGACGATTTTGGTCATCAGCTTTTCGGAAACAGAGTTCCCCAGTAAATCGGAGCGGCGACCAGATACAAAGGCGGCGTACTGAAACTCATTGGGTCCGGTGCAAATCAAACCATGGCGGTCGATATGCGCGGAAAACTTGGCACTATTGGGACGCTGCCCCTGGGCTACCAGCAGGCCCTCGTACCAGGTAACGCGCGCGCCCCGCTCTTCAAGCTCGCGCTGCAATACCCGGAAAAACGAATGCTCTGCACCTACCACACTGGGGCTGCGCACCAGCAGTTTTAGCAGGTCGATAAAATGTTCAGTCTGTTGCATTGGCTGCTGGCTCCGCCCGCTGGCGTGGGATATTTGCGGAGTATATCCAGCAATTTCGCCAATGAGCGATCGTTTTTTAACGCTACTGCATTACCCGGGTCAGAAACCCGTAAACCCGCTCCGCAGTCGGCGTAAACCAGGGCTCAAATAGCCAGTAAGGGTGCGGCGCATCCACGTGGGTCATTACTTCCGTAACAACACCGGCACCACTCAAGCGCGCTATATATTGATCCCGCCCGGCGTGAAAGCGCGGGTGGCTGCTGTTGACGAACAGCGTGGGGGGAGCGCCAGCACCCGCGTACTCAAGTGGAGAAGCCTGTTGCCAGAGATCCGGCACATTCTCGTAACGACCACCGAACCAGGCGCCCGCCGCCGAAGGGATTTTGCGCGGATCATTTTCATGTCGCAATGCCATAGGCGTAGTGAAACTGACAATGCCGTCCAGATTGACAATGGCCTGAACCGAGTCTTTACCAGCGGACTGTACCGTTTCAAATATGGACAAGCCCGGGGTTACCCCCACGAGCGTGGCCATTTGCGCGCCCGAAGAGGCACCGATAACGGCGAGGCGCTCAGGGTCAATGCCGTAAAGACCCGCCTGCGCCCGCAACCAGCCAAGCGCAGACTTAACATCCTGTACACCCGCCGGGTAGCGGGCTTCCGGCGACAGGCGGTACTCTACCGTCGCGGTGACAAATCCCCGGTTGGCGAGATACCTTGCCATGGGTTCCTGCAGAGTGCGGTTACCAGAGCGCCAGCCGCCGCCGTGAACGAGCAGTACAGCCGGTCGGTCGGACCCGGGCTGCCGCCCCTCAGGAAGGAAGAGATCCAGATGCAGAGCGCGCGACCCGACACGGCGATACACCACGTCCCGTAGGATTTCAGTACCCTGCCCAGGCGCCACCCGTGCAACTTGAATGTCTGGATAAGTCTTGCGGGCTTTGTTAAAGGCGGATTGAACGTTAAACGAGTCGTCGAGCGAAATTCTGACAGCCGGCTCGGCTTGCTCGAGCAACTCGCGCGATAACCTCGACAGCCAGGCATCCACATCTTCCGGTACCGCCAGGGAACGGAATACCGGCACCTGCCTGGGGTATCCCTCAACCGAATCCTGACTATCAATAATACGCCCCTGTCCCGCCATTACCTGCGCGATAATTCGTTGATCCACGGCACCCCGCTCGGCGGGCCGGGCACCGACGGTTTTCAATAGCTCGCGAGAGAGCATCTCGGCAGGTATCGTGCGCAAGCCCTCGGGCCAAAGTGGTTTCTCCTCCAGCCGCCGAATATCCCCCTGTACGATATTCATCGGCTCGCCATCGAGGTTCCACACCAGGTTATCCTCTAGATAAACATCCCCCTGATAGGACACCAGCGCGAGATCACTGTAAGTGTCGCGCCCGTACTGCAGGACATTGCCCACAACCGCAACCCGCGGATTCACCGGCGCCGCGTCAACATCCCGCCATTCGTCTTCGATATAACCCAGCTGAATGGCCGCAGAGCCCGGGTTGTAAATCAAATTGTTCACAACCACACCGGTGGTATGCGCCTTGAAATACGGATTGCGGCGATCATTGTTGGCAAACAAATTGCCGACCACCGCAACGTCACGTACAAAATCATGTACCAGCAGCCCTTTAGAATGCTTGCCTTTTCGGTGGGTGGAGTAATCCAATCCCTCGGCGATGATTGAGTTGCTGATCGTAATTTGTCGGCTGGTGGCGTCAGGCCCATCCGTGCGCGCCCCAGAAGCCGACATATTCTCGTCAACGGCCCAACTGGTGGAGCAATGATCGATATGGATTCGATAGGCATCTTTGCCCGAAATACCAATGCCATCCGGAGCCCAGCCACTGCGGGCCGGTCGCCCGACATCGCCAGGGCGCACGCGGAGGTGTTGTACTCGCACATCGTGTGTGCGGATACTCAGGCCGCCCCGAATCAAGGTAATACCCGGGTTTGGCGCAGTCTGCCCGGCCAGGGTAAGAAACGGCTCGGTGACCACAATATTTTCCCGGTCGAGGTCGATGACACCACCCACTTCAAACACCACGATACGGGGGCCAGGCTGCCCCAATGCCCACCGCAATGAGCCCTCCCCGCGATTCTGCAGGTTTGCCACCCGAATGACCTTACCGCCACTGCCCCCAGGGGTATCCATCCCGAAGCCAGTAACCCCCTCCAAGTCGATACCGGCCAACGCTTGTGAACAACCCATCAGAAACAGCACGATCAGCGCCCAGCGATCGAAATTCCGTCTAACTATTTTCATCATCACCTCGATTTATTTTCATTATCAAAAGGCTGACCAATCACCCAGAACCCAAGAAATTTGGACTTACCAAAATAACGCATTCAGAACCTGACTTTCAAGACACCCTTTCCCTATTCATATTCCGGGGCCAATTTTGGCCTTACCGAAATATCAAAGCTCCCACCGGCAAGCTGCCGGATAGAGGGATAACACCAGGGACTTGCGGGGAGAAGGGATACAGGGTGATAAGGAACCGGTAAAGGAGAGCCGGAGAGGAGTGATAAAAAGGAAGACGGTGCGGCAAAAACGACAGTAGCGAAGAAACCACGCGAGAAATAAAAGCCGATCGACTCGTCACGTAGCTCACTGATTGGTTAGGCGAGGATCAATCGGAAACGGGAGTTGGTAAATGGGGGCGGGAACGCACTGCTGTCGTCCCTGCCCCCACAAACTCAGGGCAGTTTTTTCTCACCCTGCTGAATATCCTCGGGCTTTTCCACATGGTGCCCGGCAGTTTGCGTGGACTCCTCGATGGGCGCACGGCGCAAGATCAGAAAGCCCGAAACCCCCGCGATAAGCGACGCCAGCAACACCCCGGCCTTCGCCTGAATCAGCATTTCGGTTTGCCCGGCAAAGGCCAGCTCGGCAATAAATATCGACATGGTAAAGCCGATGCCCCCCAGCAGCGCCACCCCGGTAATATGGTGGAATGTTGAGGATTTCGGCAGCTCACCCCACCCCAGCTTCCAGCCAATCCAGGTAGCACCAACAATACCGATCAACTTGCCAAAGACCAGACCGCAGATAACACCCAGCGTCAGCGGATTGAACACGGCTTCTGTACTGGTAAAACTGTCGACAGGGATACCGGCGTTCGCCAGCGCAAAAATCGGCACCACAATAAAAGCCACCGGTGTATGCAGGCGGGTTTCCATCCGCTGTAGTGGCGACTGCACCAGGTGAATACCATTGTCCAGCGCGGTTACCCGCGCACGCAGTGCATCGTTGGCAATAATTTTATCGCCGGGGCGGAAGCAGCGATCAAAACTGCGAATAATATCCTTCACGAAAGTACTGAAAGCCACCGGGTCGTATTTTGGCTTGGCCGGAATCGCCATCGCGGTAATCACCCCGGCGAGGGTTGCGTGCACGCCGGTAACGTACAGCGCGTACCACAACAGAATGCCCACAAAGATATAGCCCGCAGAGCGGCGCACACCGGCAAACTTCAGCAGCCACAACACACCCACCAAGGCGCAGGCCGCCATCAGCGCAGTGGTATTGACGCTTTCGGTATACCAAATGGCAATCACCAGGATTGCTCCCAGGTCATCCACGATCGCCAGTGCCACCAGGAAGGTCACTACGGCGCGCGGTACACGATTCCCGAGTATGGCTATACACCCTACGGCAAAGGCAATGTCCGTGGCCATGGGGATACCCCAGCCGCGCTCGGATGGGGTGCCGCCGTTAAGGAGAAAGAAGATAAACGCCGGCACTACCATTCCGCCAATCGCGGCCATTATCGGCAGTACAGCGTGTTTTAGTTCCGATAACTCGCCGACCAGAAACTCGCGTTTGAGCTCCAGTCCCACCAGCAGGAAGAAGATGGCCATCAAGCCATCGTTGATCCAGTGGTGGAAGCTCATGGACAGGGACCAGTCGCCGAAGTTGTAGCTGACCGGCAAATGCAACAGGTGCTTGTACGCCTCCTGCCATGGAGAATTGGCGATGATCAACGCCACTACTGCACAGAGCATCAACAGTACGCCACTGCTACTCTGGCGGTGGATAAACTCTTCGAATGGCGTAACCAGGCGCCCGAACGCACTTTCCAGTGGCGCCTCAAAAACTTTGCCCTTGCGAACCCTGAACTTGCTCAGCACATTGTTTGCCATCTAACGCCAACTCCTAATATTCAGTTTCGCTATGTCAATTGGCTGGGCACAGGCTTCACGCGCCTTCCCAGTCGTGGGGGCAGAGGTTAGCATGGCAGTCATTTCCTCCTCCAGAATTTCAAAACTATAGTGCGATCCATGATCCGTCTCGACATATTGTTGGTACAGCAGGGCCTGGCCAGCTCCCGAACCCATGCGCGCAAATTGATTGATGCCGGCCGGGTACAAGTGGCCGATGCGGGAGGCCAGCGATGGCAACCGGTCAAAAAGCCCAGCCACACCCTGCGAGAGGACTCACAAATCCTCGTTGAGCCGCTACCGGAAGACCAGTATGTTTCCAGAGCTGGCCTGAAACTGGCCGGCATTCTCGATCATACTGGCCTGGATCCCAGCGGGTGGCACGCCCTGGATGTGGGCTGCTCCACCGGTGGCTTCAGCGATTGCCTGCTGCAACGGGGGGCAGAGCTGGTGGTAGGCGTGGATGTCGGCCACGACCAACTGGCCCCCGCCCTCCTCCAGGACCCGCGCATGAAATTGTTTGAGGGGCTGAACGCCCGCCACCTGACCAGCGAGCTGGTATCGCCCTGGGGGAACAACGGATTTGACGCCATCGTCATGGACGTGTCATTTATCTCTCAAACCCTGATACTGCCCCAATTGCCCCCGATGCTGAAACCGGGTGGAGCGCTGCTAAGCCTCGTAAAACCGCAGTTTGAGGTAGGCCCTGAAGGCATTGGCAAAGGTGGCCTTGTAAAGGACTCCAGTTTATATCGCGGTGTTCAGGAAAAAATATACGCCCTGTGTACGCAACTGGATTTACAGGTAAGGGATTACATTGAAAGCCCGATCACGGGTGGAGATGGAAATCGGGAGTTTTTGCTCTGGGCAACCCGCTAATACCCCCTAACCTGCCACTCTGCTAGCGCAAAATGGCTTCCAGCTTGGCCTTGAAGCCGGGTCGGGGCACTTCCGTTGGAGAAGTGCGGCGCGGCGGGCGTAGTACGAGGTTGCCCTGGCAGTTCGGACACTCTTCATTCAACGCTGCCGTGCACTCGGGGCAAAATGTGCATTCGTATGAACAGATATAGGCTAGGTCAGAAAGGCCCAGAGGCGCACTGCATCGTTCACAGCTTGCTTTCATTTTCAGCATCGTAATCCTTCAGACTCGCAATTCATAGCCCGCTGCCAGGGTTGTGGACGTCAAAGCGGTACCCGGCCCACGCCATCACGGTGAGCCGAGTTATCCCGGACACGGGCCAACTACTTCATCGGCAGGCAGCGCCGGCAAGTCTGTGGCACGAAATAGATTACTCCGCCTCCAGCTGCTTGTCCGTGCGGGCCGCCATAATAAAATCATTCTTGTGCAGACCACCGGCTTCATGACTCCACCAGGTCACAGTCACCTTGCCCCACTCTGTGAGTAACGCAGGGTGGTGGCCAACCTCTTCCGCAATCGCGCCCACACGGTTAGTAAACGCTAACGCCTGCTTGAAGTTCCGAAACTTGAAAACCCGCTCCAGTTGCATCACATCGTCGCGAACCATAGGGGTCCACTCCGGGATTTCACGGATCAGGGTTGCCAACTCCTCATCGGATACCAGGGGGGCATCAGCCCGGCAGGCCTCACAGGCCTGCGCTGCCAGCTCGGTCATATCTGACTCCTCTGTGCACAGTACTTTATTGGTAAGGTCGAATCGTGGCACTCCGCCACAAATTCGCGATCTGCCACTTTAGCCGCCGCCCGGATATGGCACAAGGCGACCTGGATCACACAAAATAGTGTGTGGATAAAAAGTTACTCACAAGACGACTGTGCTAGGTTTTCAACAGATTCCATCAGAAATTCGAGAACATTATGAAACGACTGACCACAGCCCTAGTTCTGGCCACCTTCATTCACGGCTGTGGACAAAAAGACGCTCCCGACACGGAGGGAGAATCTGTTACCGGGAGCGCTATACCGCTATCCGAACAACAGGGAAGCGAGAAAATTGATGCCAGCAAGGCACCCACGCGCAAATCCGCCATCAATGAAGAGACTTTCGAGCGGCTCAGCAACCAACTGATTGAGCGTATGTGGCACCTGTTCCCATCGTGGGCGATCAGCAACGGATACTACAAGGTTGCATCCGAACTTGAGGTACCGGATACACATTACCGACGCGAAGTCCTGAGCTTTGCCAGAAGCTCACTTAACCAATTTTCCGGCATCGATACCGAAAAGCTTAGCCCGGGTGCCCGCACAGACCTGGCTCTGATCATCAACTTCCTGAATGAGACCATCTGGAAACTTACAGAGTTCAAGTCCCATGAGTGGAACCCCGCGGATTACAATGTTTCCCACGGGTTCGCACTGATCCTGAATACCGATTACGCACCACTGGACGAGCGCCTTCGAACCTTCAGTGAACGCCTGTTAAAAGTACCGGCCTACTATGCCGCCGCCGAAAAAACCCTCAGCAACCCAGCCTCTCCACAGCTCATCCTCGCTATTCAGCAAAATGAAGGTGCGCAATCTGTATTTGGTGAGGATCTCGAGAAAAAACTGACGCAAAGCGGTCTCAGCGATCGTGAAAAAGAACAGTTTACCTCTCGCCTACAGGCCGCTCGCCAGGCCATCGATGAATATGTCGTCTATCTGCAAACTCTGCACGCGCAGATGGAACAAGCGGACAGCTTCCGCGATTTTCGTATCGGAAAAGAGCGCTACGAGAAAAAGTTCAAATTCGATATCCAAATCAGCATGAGTGGTGAAGAACTCTATAACCGTGCCATGAAGGAAAAAGACCGGCTACACCTGAAAATGGACGAACTGGCAGACCAACTGTGGCCCAAATATTTCCCAAATGAAAAGCGTCCGGACGACATACTTGAGAAAATTCACAAGGTACTGGAAAAGCTTTCGCTGAATCACGCAACCAAGGAAACTTTCAAATCAGAAGTAGAAAAACAGATTCCGGAACTTGTAGCCTTCGTCAACGAGAATGACCTCCTTTCCTTGGACCCTGAAAAGCCACTGGTGGTGCGCACAACACCGGCGTATATGCGTGGATTTTCAGTGGCATCAATCAATGCCCCAGGTCCTTACGACAAGAATGCCAACACCTATTACAACGTGATGCCTGTGGAGGAGCTCCCGGATGATCGGGCAGAGAGCTTCCTCAGAGAGTACAACACCTACTTGATGCAAATTCTGAACATCCACGAGGCGATACCCGGGCACTACACCCAGCTTGTATATGCCAACCAGTCTCCCAGCCTCATTAAAAACATCCTCGGCAACGGCGCAATGATCGAAGGATGGGCCGTGTATACCGAACGTATGATGCTGGAAGCCGGCTATGGGGATTTTCAGCCCGAGCTGTGGATGATGTACTACAAATGGAACCTGCGCACAGTGGTCAACACTATCCTGGACTACTCAATTCAGGTCAAAGGCATGACGGAAGATCAGGCAATGGAATTAATGATGAAACAGGCATTCCAGCAAGAAACAGAGGCACTGGGGAAATGGCGCCGTGCAACATTAAGTCAGGTTCAGCTCACCAGCTACTTCGCGGGATATATGGACATCATGGCGTTACGGGATGAAATAAAGCAAAAACTGGGAGAAAAATTCAATCTTAAGCAATTTCACGAAAAATTCCTGAGCTACGGAAACGCACCTGTTCCAGTGATCCGGGAACTGATGCTGGCGGATATCGAACCGTAGATTCTCCGTCGATCAATTTTCGAGCCAGCGGCGCGCTTGAGACTGTAAATTACATTGTTCAATCTTGCTACAGAGCACTGGCCAAATTCAGTGTGCCACTACAGTAGGCTTAGCGCCCAGCGCAGGCGCAGCCAGCGCGGAGTACATTTTGTCTTAATGTTTGAGCGCCAGCGAGTAACACAAAATGTGCGTAGCGTTGGCTGTCGCTCTGCCGCTGATTGCTACGTTTTGAGTTTTGCACGGAGTTCGCTAACCGAATAAACCAATGGAACGCGCCCATGAACTGGTGCCGCGAGCACTTCGGTAAACTTTGCGCCCTCCGCTCCCAACCAGGCCGCGCCGACAAAATTACTTAATGGAACAAAGACAGGCGACAGATTTTGACCTTCTAGGCCGCCTGCAAATTTCTGCGCACTTTCTTTTAATACCCAGACAGGCAGTGCATGTTCATTTTCGGCATTTAGCATGAATACGGCTTGACCTGCCATAAGAATCCAGATGCCATCTGAATTATGAACAGACTCTATAAAATCTCTATCACCAAATACTTCGATATTCATCTGAAACTATCTCTGGATGAAACGTAACGCCCAGCGCAGGCGCAGCCAGCGCGGAGCATCTTTTGTGTTAATGTTTGAGCGCCAGCGAGTAACACAAAAGGTGCGTAGCGTTGGCTGTCGCTCTGCCGCTGATTGTTATGTGCCTGCATTACATGCCACCACTACCGGGATCAATCGGACCAGAATGCCCCTGCAGCCCATTGCCTTTTGCCCAACCAATTTTTAGAACTCTATGCACAACTGCAAAACCGACTAACGGAATTAAAACAACAAATGCAAAGCATGCAAATTTTGCCCACTTGCTTTTCATGGGATAGTGAGCCAACTCAATTGCGATAAAAAATATCAGAGCAATATGAATTACAACAGCTAATCCGGAAAAAGCTAAAACAGCGTCATTAGACATAACTCAAACCAAATCATTGCCACTTAAATCCGTAGTATTCAATCAGATTTACTTAACCCTACGAACCTTGTTCAGCACATAACGCCCACGGCAGGGGCGGCTTACCTTACGCGCGTTTTACGCGAAAATGGGAGCGAAGCGACCCGCGTAAAACGTGCGTAAGGTAAGCCGTCCCGCGGAGGCCCGAAGGGCCGGAGCTTCACTGCCCGTGATTGTTATACGTTGCCGCCACTGCTCTGCCCAGGCAACACACTTACATAAAACAGGGCAGGTAGACGCATTGCACTAACCTGAACTTTACTATCATTGTAAACTTTCTGATACTAAACCTACTCAACCGCAAATATTCGTGTTCCATCTCCGGCACAATACTTCGATTTGAGAGCTGGCAACCTCAGAAACCACACCATCAAATGAAATGGTTAATGCTGTCCCTACTCCTTTTACCTCTTTGAAATCAGGAAGGTTATAAATGCAGAGGAAAAAGATATTTTCATCTTCCTCTCCATAAAATAATGGACTTTCAATTTTAACCTGATTCATGACTTCCTGACGTATAACGCCCAGCGCAGGCGCAGCCAGCGCGGAGCGCCTTTTGTGTTAATGTTTGAGCGACAGCGAGTAATACAAAAGGTGCGTAGCGTTGGCTGTCGCTCTGCCGCTGCTTGTTATGCGTTACGCACCCACCCAAGGCTAAGTACGTAGCGTGTACCAGCGACTACCTTTGAAACTGAATGCTCTGAAAGATCTGGACGAAAATACTTCACCCTAGAGTTTTCATAGATCGGAGAACTGCAAAAAAATTCTCCGCCAGATTTTGCATTCTTTACGAAAAAATTTAATCGGTAGTGATTACCCGCAGCAACTTTATCCGTATGGGGCGGAATCTCAGCCCCCTCTCTGAAACGTAGAATATAGAAATCAAAAGGAATTGGCCATTTAGATCCAAGTACGAAGAATTTCTCGTACCCGGTCTCTTGCCTACCTTTTTCCCATCTCCATAGCTTCAACTTTTTACTCTCATACTTTCAGTATCTCAGACGCATAACGCCCAGCGCAGGCGCAGCCAACGCGGAGCGCCTTTTGTGTTAATGTTTGAGCGACAGCGAGCAACACAAAAGGCACGTAGTGTTGGCTGTCGCTCTGCCGCTGATTGTTATGTTTTGGGGACCTTAAAGGCATAGTTGGATTCAAGGTGCTTAATAATTTTATAAAGTGCTCGATAAATATTCAGCTCATTTGCGCCGAAAGGATAGTAGCCCGTAATTAGCTCCTCACTAGGAATATCCTCCGTTACAACCCTACGCCTCTGACTTCCATCTTCTTGCAAGAACTCTACAGGATAGCGAAACGATCTTCCCTCGCTTTCCAGCTCTCCCCAACTACTATAATTCTGTATATTGGCATTGTAACACTCATTTCCGACAATTTTTTCCAGGTCGATGAGTAGCGCTTTTATAGGGTCAATTTCCGCTCTTGTTTCACGTACGGCCTGGCATATAGATATTTTTCTCTCAATAAACTCAAGTTGCCCCGAAAATAAACAGTCACTTTCTTTTCTTGCTTCTTCAAGCCAAACTTGAAATTGGTTTTTATAACAACCATCTTCACTAAGAGTCTTTATCTTCTCTAGTGCTCTAAGCTCTTCTTCAAGAAACTCTGCTATCTCATCCCATCCTTCATATATATCATGCGCTAAATCTACTATTTCTTTCTTTTGCGCTTCATCAATTTCACCAAAATCTAATGATCGGTACTTCTTGTATCCCTCTATTTCTGCCTTTTCGCAATATTCCTGCATTTCTGAATCATGACCCCAAGACTCCGCAATTCGAGACTTGATCTCACGAAGAATTGATTCTGGAATTTCCATTTGGCACCTAATGAAAAACATAACGCCGCGCTCAGCCGCAGCTTACTTTGTGCGCCTTTTGCGCGAAAATGGGAGCGTAGCGACCGCGCAAAAGGTGCGCAAAGTAAGCTGTCGGCCTGCAGCGCCTTGTTAAGAGCGGAAGTACGCACGGACTCCACCATTGAAAAAGAGATAGCCAAGAATCACCGCTGTGAGAGCAGCACCAAAGATGATGGACGGAACTTGCTGCATTAAACCGAATGGAATTATCATAACAGCGGCCAACAATACAGAATAGACCTGCCTTGAATATTGCCAACGCCTTAAGAATAACACCGCAGTAACAGGCATAAGTAGACCTACTGTTGCTGTTGGGATTGCCAACCCGGACTCCCAAAGTTCCGCAGCGCCCATAGTAACGCCATTAAAATTTATCGGGATACCTGGAACAGCTACTGCTAATAATAGGTAAATACAAAAAAGTGCATGCGCTGTCAAAAATTTTAACAATGTCGGCATATCATTAAATGCTTGATACATGGCTTTGCTCTTAACGCCGCCAGCAGGGGCAGCTTACTTTGGGCGCTTTATTGCGCAAAAATGGGAGCGCAGCGACCGCGCAATAAAGTGGCCAAAGTAAGCTGTCCCGCGGAGGGCCGCAGGCCCGGAGCGAACTGCCTGGCCTGGTTATGGCTGACGCGCTCCGGAATAATTGATGGCACTTTGGCAACGCTGCCCGCCAAACGATTGAAAGAAGACCGAACCTTCTCTCAATCAAAAACTTTCTTACTTGCACTCCACGACACTGCAGCGGACTGCCCTATTCTACCTCACCAGAGCGAACACTCTAGGAACGAAACTGCTTGAATAGCACCGTGTCAAAATGCCAAATACTGGATGCCAAAACAGTGCCGGAAATTACCCGCCGGCACAAACAACAATTTTTATGACACGGCACCATAACGCCGCCAGCAGGGGCAGCTTACTTTGGGCGCTTTATTGCGCAAAAATGGGAGCGCAGCGACCGCGCAATAAAGTGGCCAAAGTAAGCTGTCCCGCGGAGGGCCGCAGGCCCGGAGCGTACTGCCTGGCCTGGTTATGGCTGACGCGCTCCGGAATACCTAATGGCACTTTGGCAACGCTGCCCGCCGAACTATTGAAAGAAGTCCGAACCTTCTCTCAACCAAAAACTTTCTTACTTGCACTCCACGATACTGCAGCGGACTGCCCTATTCTACCGCAACAGAGCGAACACTCTAGGAACGGAACTGCTTGAATAGCACCTTGGCAAAATGCCAAATACTGGATGCCAAAACAGTGCCGGAAATTATCTGCCGGCACAAACAACAATTTTTATGACACGGCACCATAACGCCCAGCGCAGGCGCAGCCGGCGCGGAGCGCATTTTGTGTTAATGTTTGAGCGCCAGCGAGTAACACAAAAGGTGCGTAGCGTTGGCTGTCGCTCTGCCGCTGTTTGTTAAGCGTGGCCGCCACTGAGAACGATATTAAAGCCCTCACTCTCAGACGGCTCCTCAAAGTACTTTGAAACTTGATAAAACATTTCTTTGGTATCAGAGCGCTGCCTTTCCGGATTTTCCGCTCTTCTCAGAGCTATACGAGCCAAGCAAACGTCATCTGGCTGATCCAGATAAACTAGCTCATGCTTTGTACCGACTTCGGAATAGATATTTTTTAACCATTCTCGCTGACCGGTAGTATTTGCAGGAAAATCTAGCACTACTGTACCCCCGGAAGCTAGAATTCGCTGTGCAATATCTTTGACAATCGGCTTTATACGTTGTGCGTAATTTACGTAATCTTGCAGACTCGTAATCTCACCCGGATAAAGCGACTCAAGCCAATCATCTTCAGAAATTAAAACAGCATTCCTTTCTTCTGCAATTTGGGAAGCTTTTGTCGATTTACCTGCGCCCATTTTTCCACAAAAAAATACAAGCATTACCTTTCTCTACCAAGACTTACTACGCTTAACGCCTTTGTAACAGGCATTTTTTGTGTAGTGGAGTTTTGCGGTAAAGTGGCGAAGCCACCGCAAAACGGAGCGTAGCAAAAAATGTCCTGTTGACAAACTTGTTAGGCATTTTGACCTTCATGCGCCTGAGCAACTTGTTGCCAACAGCGCTTTATCTCGTTAACAATCGAAGGCTCCCCGTGTATTGCACTTGGACGAACGGGTGCAGGCAGGTTTTGAAGAAGCCATTCATCCGACCACCCCTCCCAAACTCCAGCAACACTTCGAAGGTTGCTTTCCAAAACTGGATACACTTCGTACCAAAGTATTTCCTCTGCCTCGGATAGTGATAAATCACTTTCAGATATGCTACGAGCGATGTAATTAAACGTTAATTCATCTATTTCAGTATCTAGAAATAGATCAGATAGTGCTCTCCAGATTTTTATTCTTTCTTCTTTTATCAAGTTTGCACTCTCTTTGATTTGATGCCTAACGCCCGCAACAGGGGCGACCAACGCTATGCACGTTTTGTGCGAAACTGGGAGCGCAGCGACCCGCACAAAACGTGCATAGCATTGGGCGTCCCGCGGAGGCCCGAAGGGCCGGAGCATTCTGCTTGCGTTTGTTAAGTTTGGACTACCCATAGAAGTAAGAATTTGCCACATATAGTACGCCGCAAGCGCCTATACCAACCAATAGCGTTTTCCATGAAAACGACTTATCGGACTTTCTCTCAGACAGCTTTACCCAGAGAACTCCACCTGCCACCGCCATTAGCCACAAAGAGGTAGCGACCAGATAATTGCCTTTACCAAAGTAAACCAACCCGGCAAGTAGCAACACACCCGAAAGCGGCACTGAGAATGCTGCGAACAGGCTTAGTAATATATTTTTTGATTCACTACGCATAAAAACTTAACGCCCGCAGCAGGGGCGGCCAATGCTATGCACGTTTTGTGCGAAACTGGGAGCGCAGCGACCCGCACAAAACGTGCATGGCGTTGGACGTCCCGCGGAGGCCCGAAGGGCCGGAGCAAACTGCCTGCGTTTGTTAATGGTTTTACCCTCGCCACTCTGCCAGAGCATCTGTTGAAGCAAAGCCGAGCATGGTCATGCTGCCAGAATCATTACTCCAACCAAGTGCGAATAGGCCAGTTTCAGGCTGGAAAAGTAGATACTGATACCCTGCTTTAGCTATGGCGAATGCCTCTTTCTTTGAAAATTCTTTGAATCCGTACTCTTCATAGCTTGCTGCAGTTACATTAACCTTTATTGGATCAATCAACGACTGCACCAATTTTTCCATTTCTTCTCTTACACGTGCATCTCTATCCTGGACGCCTGGAAATGGAGAAGATGTACCTTTGCTAATAGATTCTTGTATCGCTTTAAGCGCGCAACCTCGATTCATGCGATGACCATTAACGCCCAGCGCAGGCGCAGCCAGCGCGGAGCGCCTTTTGTGTTAATGTTTGAGCGATAGCGAGTAACACAAATGGTGCGTAGCGTTGGCTGTCGCTCTGCCGCTGTTTGTTATGTGAGGGCGATCTCTAATGCATCGTAAGCCCAAAAATAGAGGTAAGCTATCAATACAACAAACATCATCACGAACGATGTAAAGAACAGGAACCACATGTAACTTTGAGACTCACAAACCTCAACGACTTTTTGTAACTCTTTAATATCTTTACATTGCTTATAGAACCTACTGAGAGTTTCCTCATTGAGAATGGACCAAGAAGCCACCATCAAAGATACATGCCAGGCGATCACAACGTAGGAGAAATTTACGGGTGACACTAGTTCCGGAACATTAAATATACATAAAACGATGATTGGTAATGCGGCCAAAACCAGTTCGATCTGAAATGAAATATCGACTAATTCGACACTTCGTCCTCGCCCTAGGTGGGTATATCTGATAACTGGGCCATAAACTATCCAGGCAAATATGTAGCCCGCCCTAGCCCGCTCAGTCAATGGTTCTTCTATTTTTGCTTTACTGCTCAATGCATTCTCTCTGTTTTAGTATTCACATAACGCCGCCAGCAGGGGCGACTTACCTTGTGCACTTTTTGCGCAAAAATGGGAGCGTAGCGACCGCGCAAAAAATGCACAAGGTAAGGCGTCCCGCGGAGGGCCGAAGGCCCGTAGCATACTGCCTGGCCTTGTTAATTGCCGGATCCTCGCTCATTAATTAGTTCCCGCTCCGCACGTTTGCGTAAAACAGAAAAAACTATCAATGGCGGCCCGATTGCCATTGCTGCTGGAATTTTTATGAGCGACTTTAATCGAGTTCCATGTGATGTGCATTTTTCTGGATCGGGGTTTCCTCCACTCGACCTAAATATTGTTATATATCCGTGTGGCTCTTCAGGAGCGAGGCATTCAAATGTATTTAGATCCTGATTATACAGAAATAGACCGATCACGAGTCCCAAACCAAGGTATACGCACACCGAGCTGATCAAAACTTTTCGAAGCATCCTTTCCTCGCAGTTCAAACAAATTTAGTGAGCAATGGTCTTACCCACGATAAGTAGACACCCTAACTATGCGCGTTTGCGCTCAAAATCCGCCGGACTGACATGACCAATAGCGGAGTGCCTACGTACTCGGTTATAGAACACTTCGATGTACTCGAAGATTCCGCTTTTTGCGTCCTCGATACTCTCGTACTGCTCTGCGTATATTAGCTCGACTTTCAGTCGACTAAAAAACGATTCCATCGCCGCATTATCCCAGCAGTTTCCCTTTCTGCTCATACTGGGTCTGCAATCATTCTTTTCGATAAAATAACGATAATCTCGTGCGCGATATTGCACACCTCGATCTGAGTGGATAACCAGACCTGGCCGAATCTCTCGACGCTGAAAAGCCATCTTCAGCGCGTCAGTTACCAGTTGTTCAGTCATGCTCGTATCCAGGGCCCACCCTACAATCGCCCTCGAATAGAGATCCATCACCGTGGCCAGGTATAGCCAACGATCACGCACCCAGATATACGTGATGTCGGTGGTCCACTTCTCGTTCGGCTTCTCGGCGACAAACTGGCGACTCAGCAGATTCTCAGCCACGTTGCTCATAGCCTCTGCAGGCGGGCTGTACTTGAAGCCCTTCCCATTACGGGCCCGTATCCCTCTCGAACGCATGATTTTCGCCACAAAATTGACGCTACACTGGATACCCGCTGCATTGAGCTCATCAGCGATCCTAGGAGCCCCATAGCGGGCTTTAAACGCTGCATAGGTTTCAATAACTTGGGCTTCCAGTCGCTCTCGACGGCAAGCTGAAGCGCATTTCGGACGCTTTTCCCATTTATAGTATCCAGCCGTGGATACTTTCATCAGACGGCACATCATCGTCAGCGGGAAATCTTCCCGGCACTGCTCGATCAGTGCGTACTTCACTCTTGGTTTTTCGCGAAGTACGCCGTCGCCTTTTTTAAAAACTCGACCTCCTTCCGGAGCGTTTCATTCTCGCGTCTCAGCTTCCGTACTGACTCACTCTCTTTTTTGGAATAATCTACTCCGTCCAGTGAGTTGAATTGTTTATCAGAGAGGCGATGGAGCTGGCGCCGCCAGTTATAGATTTGCCCCGGGTGAATTCCTAGCTCACGCGCGACCTCAGCGGCCGTTACGCCCTCTTGATCACTACGACGAACCGCCTCCCGGCGGAACTCTTCCGTATATGCTGCAACCTTCTTCTTACCCATGATACACCTCCGTGTTAGGCCGAAACCTAACTATACAGGGTGTCTACTTTCTGTGGGTAACACTGGCAATTAACGCCGCCAGCAGGGGCAGCTTACTTTGGGCGCTTTATTGCGCAAAAATGGGAGCGCAGCGACCGCGCAATAAAGTGGCCAAAGTAAGCTGTCCCGCGGAGGGCCGCAGGCCCGGAGCGTACTGCCTGGCCTGGTTATGGCTGACGCGCTCCGGAATACTTAAAGGCACTTTGGCAACGCTGCCCGCCGTACTATTGAAAGAAGACCGAACCTTCTCTCAACCAAAAACTTTCTTACTTGCACTCCACGATACTGCAGCGGACTGCCCTATTCTACCGCACTAGAGCGAACACTCTAGGAACGAAACTGCATGAATAGCACCTTGGCAAAATGCCTAATACTGGATGCCAAAACAGTGATGAAAATTAGCCGCTGGCACAAACAACAATTTCTATGACCCGGCACCATAACGCCCGCAGCAGGGGCGACCAATGCTGTGCACATTTTGTGCGAAACTGGGAGCACAGCGACCCGCACAAAATGTGCATAGCGTTGGGCGTCCCGCGGAGGCCCGAAGGGCCGGAGCAAACTGCCTGCGTTTGTTATGCATTTTATTAATCACAAGATTTCGGACTTGGCTCGCAGTAACCCTTTGGCTTCTCAGTACCAATCTCGAAAAGCTCATTAAGCATTTTCCACGCTCTTTTTCTTGCGCGCTCAGCCAGGTGGCTGGCTCGATCAAAGTTACCGGCTTCGATTTCTCGTTTTACAAGTGTGCCATGATGATTCATATGAATAAGTGAATCAGCCCATTCCGTTAGCTGCGATTTATCTATTTCAATTTTCTGATTCATAGGTACACATGTCATGATGCATAACGCCGCCAGCAGGGGCAGCTTACCTTATGCGCGTTTTGCGCGAAAATGGGAGCGAAGCGACCCGCGTAAAATGCGCATAAGGTAAGCTGTCCCGCGGAGGGCCGAAGGCCCGGAGCTTTACTGCCTGGCATTGTTAACTGCGGTGATACGTAGTTGCATAGGATTTACGACAACAAATGGAAAGCTAGGATGACCGCGAATAAAAACATGGGAATAATTATCAACCCAGCAGCTATCCCCAATTTAAATTTACGGTTAGCGCTATGCTGATTATATTCTCTCTCTTCCTGTGAATACACAGCTTCACAGTGCGGACAGACAATTTCGTTATGTACGATTACTTTATCACAGTATGGACAAGACGTTGTCCGCTGCTCAAGAAGCTCCCATATTGATCCGATAAAATTCACTTGCTTGCCTAAGCAGTTAACGCCCAGCGCAGGCGCAGCCAGCGCGGAGCGCATTTTGTGTTAATGTTTGAGCGCCAGCGAGTAACACAAAAGGTGCGTAGCGTTGGCTGTCGCTCTGCCGCTGATTGTTAAGTGGGGGGCTAGCACCCACCATCTCCCCCACCTCCACAGTCGCCGCCACCACCATGACCGCCACTATCCCCTCCGAAATACACTCCGCCATTAGTACGTTGGTTCACACCGAATTTCACAATGAACCAAAGAATGCTAGATATGAGAAAGCCAGTAAAGACGATTGGCGCAAAGACTGAATTGAGTAAATCATTTGAGGACAGCTCTATAAACTGCCAAGAACCTAGAAGGCCCGCCAGGTTAAATATAAATGACTTCATCGGTACTCCTTTACTCACTTAACGCCCACAGCAGGGGCGGCTTACCTTATGCGCGTTTTGCGCGAAAATGGGAGCGAAGCGACCGCGCAAAACGCGCATAAGGTAAGACGTCCCGCGGAGGCCCGAAGGGCCGGAGCTTCACTGCCTGTGATTGTTATGCATGGCCGAAGTGCGATCTTCATCAATGCGATAAATTGGCCTTCCACTCACGTTACCCTCTCTAACTTCAAGAACAATCGGGCCTCTATAGCTCTCTGGGAGGAAACCCCAATCTCGCACACTAGTTTTTATACCACTTGGCAATTCAACTTGGAAATGCGGATCCGCAGAAGCCTTGCCACGCCCACCGACATGATTAAATACATTTGCCTGGATATATGTGAATGTCGTTCTACTTGGCTCAAACGCACAGTATGACAGAGAGCCAAATATGCAAAGAATAATTGCTAGTAAAAAGTGTGGAGCAAATCTATCTGAATTCATATTGCATAACGCCGCGAGCAGCGGCAGCTTACTTTGTGCGCTTTATTGCGCGAAAATGGGAGCGTAGCGACCGCGCAATAAAGTGGACAAAGTAAGCTGTCCGGTGGAGGCCCGCAGGGCTGGAACGAATTGCCTCGCCTTGTTAATGTTTGATGACCTGAAAGCAATTTAATACTGCACAAGACCACCAAGCCCAACGCCCCGAATAACTAACATACTACGAGTGGCACGGTTGGCTGTACCATACCACGCTTTCCCTCGAGCGGCTTACACGCCCAAAAGGAAAAACCCACTCAACTTTTTCCGCCGCCAGTGAACACCCTAACGAAGGGAAGCCACCGAAGGATCTTTATATCAACCGTCAATCCCTGCTAGCGATGCCGTATCTACAACGCTGGAGGCCGCCGAATCGCTCATCAAGCACACTGCAATTTTCAGGCGGCGGCATGATGAACCTGAACATTAACGCCCACGGCAGGGGCGGCTTACCTTGTGCGCGTTTTGCGCGAAAATGGGAGCGAAGCGACCGCGCAAGACGTGCATAAGGTAAGCCGTCCCACGGAGGCCCGAAGGGCCGGAGCTTCACTGCCCGTGATTGTTAAGCTTTTCACTCGGACCATGGGCCAGCGCCTTGGGAGCCCATACCTAAAAGAGCACTACTTACCCCGAGATCAATTCTTAGTGCCTCTTGCGAAAATTCGATAGAACTTACTTTTTGATAATACCTGTACTGCGCGGGAGATAACGCGAGTGCGTATGCATATTCCTCATGGTCGCCTTCTAACCCTGTGAGTGAAAGAGCGGTTTTTACCTGATTGAATTTCAAGTTACTGCTCTTTCCATATTCATCTCTCAATTTAGAGACAAACACAGTGCGAAACTTGCGAAGCTTTCTCCTTTTGTTCCACCAGCGCTTTACTAGGTTCATCGTTTTTATGCTTAACGCCCAGCGCAGGCGCAGCCAACGCGGAGCGCCTTTTGTGTTAATGTTTGAGCGACAGCGAGTAACACAAAAGGTGCGTAGTGTTGGCTGTCGCTCTGCCGCTGCTTGTTAGAAATTGGGGCCACTACCATCCTTCGATGTATGTACCCAGTTCACGGCCTTGATCTTCCTCGTCTTTCGCAAGAAATTCTCTCTTAAACTCTGAATCGCGCATCTTAGATTGGTGGAAAAGAATACAACCTCCGAAGAATGCGATCCAACAGAAAACCTGAATCCCTGCGAACAGCCCGATTTTGATCGATAAAGGTATATCAGTTGCAAAGAAGAGGCTAAATGCACCAATCAAGAGTGCCGGCCAAAGCACACTATAGAAAGAAGACTTTGCAGCAATAAATAATACTTTTTTTGAGTACATTTCAATTCAACGTGACTTAAATTTCTAACAGTTTTATTCATACGCCATAGGCTTCTGTTGCAGTAGTAATTATTCTTTGGCGCAATACTCATCCACTTGAAAATTCAATTTAGAATCAACCACCTACAAGCTAGAGTGCCGCTCCCCTACCATCTAAAGATGCCTATGGCTTTTGTTCTTAATTTAAAAAGTGGCTTGTTCGCGAAAACCAATTATTATATTTATCAAAGGGTTAGCCTATCCCATTCCTTGCACACAAGCCATAGGCTGCTGATCTCGGCATTTCTCGAGAAAAGGGCTTGAGTTCCGGGAAAAACCTGCAGGCAATAAAAAAGCCGGCTCCAAAATTGGAGCCGGCTTATTGCATTCAACCAAAAGATGCGGGCTTGTTACACCGCGCCCTCTTCTATCTTGTGCTTCCAGATCACCGGGCCAGTGTTGTGCACGGATTCGCCATTACTGTCCACGGCAACAGTTACCGGCATATCTTCCACTTCAAATTCGTAGATCGCTTCCATACCCAGTTCCGGGAAGGCGATGACCTTGGCATCTTTAATCGCCTGGGCAACCAGGTAAGCAGCACCACCAACGGCCATCAGGTATACCGCTTTGTTATCGCGAATGGCCTCAATGGCGGTTGGACCGCGCTCGGCTTTACCGATCATGCCCAGCAGGCCGGTTTCTTCCAGCATGGTGCGGGTAAACTTGTCCATACGGGTGGCAGTGGTAGGACCAGCGGGGCCAACCACTTCTTCCCGCACCGGATCTACCGGGCCCACGTAATAGATGAAGCGACCGGTCAGGTCTACCGGCAGTTTTTCACCCTTGGCAAGGATGTCGACCATCTTCTTGTGGGCGGCGTCGCGGCCGGTGAGCATTTTGCCATTCAGCAACAGAGTGTCACCGGGCTGCCAGTTCAGTACATCTTCTGCGGTCACTTCATCGAGGTTCACGCGACGGGTGTTGCCACCGGCTTCACGGGTGATTTCCGGCCAGTCTTCCAGCTTCGGCGGAGTCTGGCGCGCAGCGCCGGATCCGTCGAGGGTGAAGTGAGTATGTCGGGTCGCGGCACAATTGGGAATAATGGCTACGGCTTTGTTGGCGGCGTGGGTTGGGAAGTCTTTGACTTTCACATCCAGCACGGTGGTGAGGCCGCCCAGGCCCTGGGCACCGATACCCAGTTTGTTGACCTTGTCGAACAGTTCCAGGCGCAGCTCTTCGGCACGGTTGGAGGCGCCGCGCTCCTGCAGATCCTGGATATCGATCGGGTCGAGTAGGGATTCCTTGGCCAAAAGCATCGCTTTCTCGGCGGTACCACCCACACCGATGCCCAGCATGCCAGGTGGGCACCAGCCGGCGCCCATTTTAGGTACCATTTCCAGAACCCAGTCCACGACGGAGTCGGAAGGGTTCAGCATGGCGAATTTGCTCTTCGCTTCAGAGCCGCCGCCTTTCGCCGCAACATACACATCGACGTTGTCGCCTGGCACGATTTCGTAGTGGATCACTGCCGGGGTATTGTCGCCGGTGTTCTTACGGGCACCATCCGGGTCCGCCAGAATGGACGCGCGCAGCACGTTGTCCGGGTTGTTGTAGGCGCGGCGGACACCTTCGTTGACCATATCGGTCACGCTCATTTCCGCATCCCACTGCACATTCATGCCCACTTTCAGTTTCACGGTCACAATGCCGGTGTCCTGACAGATGGGGCGGTGGCCCTGTGCACACATGCGGGAGTTGATCAGGATCTGTGCCATGGCGTCTTTCGCCGCCGGATTGGCTTCCTTCTCGTAGGCCTTGTTGAGGGCCTGGATAAAGTCCTGAGGGTGGTAGTAAGAAATGAACTGCAGCGCGTCGGCCACGCTGTCGATCAGGTCGTCCTGGCGGATTGTCGTCATTGCCGGCTCCGGTTGTCTCTCGTCTCGAAGGCGGCGATTTTACACGAATTGACAGGAGGTGTAGGGCTCGGCGACAGGAAGGGCAGTGAGAATTTACTCGAGGGAGCCGGTAATCATTAATGAGAATTATTAGCGGCGACATTGGTCGCCGCTAATCGAGCTTCCTTTAAAGCGCCCCTTTTTAGGGCGCGGAAGCGGTGGCAGAACTGGACTGCAAGCTGCGAATCGCGTCGCGCAGCTGGACCAGGTCCTTGTTCACCGTGCGGCGATAGCTGTCGATAGACTGCACGGCTTCTTCGTTCGCTCCCACGCGCGCGGTCAGGTCTGCTCGCACTGAATTCAGCTGACGCTCCAGGCTCGCCACCTTGTCTTTGGTTTCGCGGGACGCGCTCGCGGTGGACTCTTTCAGTTTGGTGATGTCGCTCTCTAGCGCGGCAACCTTTTTGAGGCTGCTCTCAAAGCCCTTCACTTTACTGGTAAGTGCGGCCACCTCTTTCTTGGCAGCCTCTGCCGTAGCCTTGTTCGCAGCGATGCTCTTGCGGTTGGTGTCATAAGACACGCCCCACAATTTGCGGATCTCAGAGGAGTTCTCTTTCACTTTTGCGTTGAGAACCTCTACCGAAGCCGCTGACTCCTCACCAGACATTTCAAAGCGCTTCTCCAGCTGGACGATGCGAGCATCCGCGTCTTTCAGCTGAGCTGCGGTTTCCTGCCACTGGGTATACAGGAAACCCGCCCCCCCCAGACCGGCCAGTGCCAGCATGAGTGCGACGATTGCCAGAAAAGAGGAACCACCACTACTCGGCTCCACCACGGGTGCAGGCGCCGACGGCTGGGCTGGCGCGTGGCGGCGGCCACCGATGGGGCCATTGGGGATCTGAGGGTCCATAGAAGATGAACTGCTGCCATCGAATGTGGGCTCTCTGCGTTGCATGCTGATGTCCTGCGTTGGCTCGCTGCCGGTGACCTGCTGGGCACCCGGCGTGAATGAGCGAAAAATAAGGATGAAAACTGCGGCAGTTATACCAAAAATTGACGAAAAAGTAAGCGGGTCCAGTTATCAGAATAGGACACTGACAGCCCGCGACCGTTCCGGCATTGATAATCATTCGCGAAACATGGCGAACGATACCCGCAGCTTTACGACATTTGAATCGTTTTTGGTCTGTCCAGTGGCTTAATAATGACATCAAGCGGGTGTAGAATGCGTGCCACCAATAACTGACCTGCTACTGTACTTGGGTCGGTACAGGTCCCGGACAAAGGAAGGAATATCACATGGCACATGTTCTCCCCGAACTCCCCTATGCTATGGACGCGCTGCAGCCGCACATCTCCAAAGAGACTCTGGAATTCCACTACGGCAAGCACCACAAAACCTACGTGGACAAGCTGAACGGCCTGCTGGACGGTACCCCGGAAGCGGACAAGACTCTGGAAGAAGTGATCAAGTCTTCCTCCGGTGGCGTTTTCAATAACGCTGCACAAATCTGGAACCACACCTTCTACTGGAACTGCCTGAGCCCCAACGGCGGCGGCGCAGCCACCGGTGCAGTAGCCGAAGCGATCAATGCGGCTTTCGGTTCTTTCGACAAGTTCAAAGAAGAGTTCACCGCTAGTGCTGTGAACAACTTCGGTTCTGGCTGGACCTGGCTGGTGAAGAAATCCGACGGCTCTGTCGCCATCGTAAACACCTCCAATGCCGAAACCCCGCTGACCGACGACAGCGTCACTCCGCTGCTGACCTGTGACGTTTGGGAGCACGCCTACTACATCGACTACCGCAACGCGCGTCCGAAGTACATGGAAGCTTTCTGGGCACTGCTGAACTGGGACTTCGTGAACCAGAACTTTGCCTGATCACTGAATCTTCTCAGTGCATCGAAAGCGGGCCCCGGTGGCCCGCTTTTTTGTGCCCGTCGCTTCTTCCCCCCTTCCCCTGCGCCGAAAAAATGACCGCCTCGCCGTAAAATTTGCAACCGCAGCCGCTTCTGGTTACAACACTGGGCCCAAGCCCTTATTATTCACTGACGCTGAGATAACACCATGAAGCTCAAGTTGACTCTGCTGGCAGCCGCCATAAGCGCGCTGGCCATGACAGGTTGTGACCAAAAACAATCCGCTGAAACGCCAGAGACCCAGTCCACTGCAACGACGGAAGCAGCCCCAGCCACGAATAAGTCCACCGATACTCAATCCGGCGTCAATGGAACAGAAGGCAATGCTGAAGTCATTGCCAAGACCAATGAGCTATTTGAAGAGCAATTCCAGACCCACCTCAAACGCAGCCCGGAATTCAAGACATTCCTCGGTATGAAAGAGGATTACGGCAAGTGGGACGACATTTCCCCGCGCTTTGAAAAAGAAACCCACGAGATCAACAAGCGACAACTGGAAACGCTGAAGAAAATTGACCCGAACCAGCTCGACGACGCCACCCGCCTGTCTCTTGAGCTGGCCGTTCGCAACCTGGAGCAGGACATTGAAAGCTGGAAGTGGCGCCTGCACACCTACCCGGTCAATCAGATGTACGCCGCTCACACCAGCGTGGCATCGCTGCTGATCAACCAACACCGGATTAGCGATGTCTCCGATGCGGAGGCCTACATCTCCCGCCTGAACGGCTTGCCCGCTTATTTCGATCAGCTCATCGAAAACCTGAAAGAGCGCGCCGACAAAGGTGTGATCGTTCCCAAATTCGTATTCCCCTACATTATCAGTGACGGGGAAAACCTGATTACCGGTGCACCGTATGACGACGGTAAAGACAGCACCCTCTACGCCGACTTTAAAGGCAAAGTGGACAAGCTGGAAATCAGCGATGAGGAGAAATCCGCGCTGATTGAAACGGCGAAGTCCGCCATGCTGGAGAGCGTCAAACCCGCCTACGAAAACCTGATCAGCTACCTCGGTGAGCTCGAGAAAAAAGCCACCACCGACGACGGTGCCTGGAAACTGCCTGATGGCGACAAGTTTTATCAGCACCGCCTGAACGTCTACACCACCACCGATATGACCGCCGATGAAATTCACCAGAAAGGTCTGGAGGAAGTGGAGCGTATTCACAATGAAATGCGCGAGATCATGAAAAAGGTGAAGTTTGAAGGCAACCTGCAGGAATTCTTCGAATTCATGCGTACCGACGAACAGTTCTATTACCCGGAAACCGAAGAAGGCAAGCAACGCTATCTGAATGAAGCCACAGCTCTGATCGACACCATGAAGGGGCGCCTGGACGAGCTGTTTATCACCAAGCCCAAAGCAGATCTGATCGTGAAGGCGGTAGAGCCGTTCCGCGAAAAATCCGCCGGTAAAGCTTTCTACCAGCGCCCCGCACCGGATGGATCACGCCCGGGTATCTACTACGCCAACCTGTACAAAATGAGCAGCATGCCGGTGTATCAGATGGAGGCGCTGGCCTACCACGAAGGGATTCCCGGCCACCATATGCAGCTGTCCATTATGCAGGAACTGGAGAATGTACCCAGCTTCCGCAAGTTCGGTGGTTACACCGCCTACACCGAAGGCTGGGGACTCTACTCCGAGCTGGTACCCAAGGAGATCGGTTTCTACCAGGACCCCTACTCCGACTTCGGACGCCTCGCCATGGAACTGTGGCGCGCCTGCCGCTTGGTCGTGGATACCGGCATGCACAGCAAGAAGTGGACACGCGAAGAAACCATTGACTGGCTGGCTGAAAATAGCCCCAACCCCCACGGGGACGTGGTAAAAGCCATCGAGCGTTATATCGTGATGCCGGGGCAGGCCACCGCGTACAAGATCGGTATGATGAAGATTGTGGAGCTGCGCGAAAATGCCAAGCAGGCCCTGGGCGACGACTTCGATATCCGTGAATTCCACGATGTGGTACTGGCGAACGGGGCTGTGCCGCTGGATGTACTGGAGGAACTGGTAAACAACTGGGTGGCAGAGAAAAAAGGAAACTGACCCCAAGTCTGAAACCAAGAACTTCTAAAGCCGAGACAAGCCGGGACGGTAACGCCCCGGCTTTTCTTTTATGCGCTCTTTTAATTCACCGAGCGCAATTTACAATAGTGCCGCGCCTGCAAGCGGGAATAGCTGGCGATAACAACAAGAACTGGATCTGACTGGAATACGCAAATGGATTTTCGGCTTTTCAAACTCCCCCTGTGGTTGCTTGCCGGTGGCGGGCTGGTACTGACCGGTTGCACGCTCGCGCACAAGCTGTTCGAACCTAATATCACCAGCGAAGAAATCGTCGAGGTGCGCTATCTGGACCAGGGTTGGTCAGCTGAAGATCGCCAGCTTTTTTACAATACCCCCCAGGGTACAGAACTCCAGGGGCTGCATTTCGCCTGGCTGCAGGCACTGGAGCTTCCCTTTTCCAAAGAAAAACTGGCGAGCGCAGACAACATGCGCGGCTGGGGTTTTATCATCGACCCTACACATAGCCCCAGGTCCGATGCCGGCGCAGTCTACCCGGTGGGAATGGGCAGCCACAGGAACCCCGAGGACAATTCTCAGCGTCTGGACCTGGGCTGCGCTCTCTGCCATACCGGCGAACTGCACTACCGGGGCACCGCCCTGCGTATTGACGGCGGCCAGGCTATTCACGGCATGTCTACCAGCGACTTCGGTGAATTTATCCACTCCCTCGGTGCTACTACTGCTGAAATGCAGGTCAACCTGTTGAAGTGGAACCGCTTCGCCGATGAGGTCGCCGGCGAGGATAAAGACGCGCGCGCGCAGCTGCGAAGAGATTTCTCCGCATTCCGAGAACGCTTTTTCGAATTCGCCAAAGGACCGGGCCGGGATAAAAACTTCCCGGTTGCAGAAGGTCGCGGCCGCACCGATGCGGTGGGCCGAATCGGCAACGTGGTCTTCGGCTACAACCTGGGAATTGAACAGAACTATCAAGTGGCCAACGCCCCGGTCAGCTACCCCTTTTTGTGGGACATCTGGCGCTTCGACTGGGTGCAATACACCGGGTTTACCAATCAGGCCATGGCCCGCAATGTAGGAGAGGCCCTGGGCGTTATGGCCCCGGTCAAACTGATCGACGAAGCTGGGGCACTGTTACCGGAAGGCGAATTCGGTCAGTCGACGATTGATGTGCAGGGAATGCAGTGTATTGAAACTACCCTGCGCAAGTTGCGGCCACCCAAGTGGCCCGAAGATGTGCTTGGGGAAATAGATATCGCCCGCGCCCGCGAAGGTAAAGACCTGTTTGCCGATCAGTGCGCCCACTGCCATGGCCCCCACATCTCCCAGCCCTATCAATGGGCGCTGGCCACAGGCCCCGACGACAATCCGGCCAGCCAGCGCGACGTAAACTGGCAATGGGATATGTCCGGACAGGTGGACTACGGAGCAGATAACCGCCCGGTACGCCAGGATTGGCGGGAGTCCATCTGGGCCATCCCCTGGATTGATGTCAGCGTGATCGGCACTGACCCGACCGCAGCGAACAATTTTGTTGAACACACTTTCGATCCTGGCCCCCTGGTCCCACGCGACCCGACAGATCCGAACGATGCCAGCAACCGTCGCGTAAACGCGGGAGATGGCTTGCAGCTACTGATCAATAAGCTGGTGCCGGTACTGTACGAAAACCGCGAAATTTCCAGTGACGGCAACGCAATCGCCGACTACGACGGGTTAAACGTACCCTTCCGCATCGTCAACAAAGCGGCGTACAAAGCACGTCCACTGCACGGGGTCTGGGCCACGCCACCCTTTTTACACAATGGATCGGTTCCCAGCATATACGACCTGCTATCTCCCAAAGAAGCGCGACCGGTGCGATTTGGCGTTGGCCACCGGGAATTCAATCCACAGAAACTGGGTTACGTTACCGACATGCGCCCGGGTAACTTTGAATTTGATACAAGCGAAACCGGCAACAGCAACAGCGGACATCAGTTCACCGATGCAGATGTGCCCGGGCGTATCGGCAGGCGCTTTAAAGAGAGCGAACGCCTGGCGCTCATCGAGTACCTGAAGATTATGGGTAACCCGGATTATTCTGAGCGTCTCGGGGGAGATCCGCAGAATTGGGCCCAATACCCCGAGCCACCGGCCAGTGCAATTGGTGAGCAGGCGTGCAAGCCCTACCGCCACAGTAGCAAACCGCTACTGGCCGACCGTGTCCACAGTGGGGAGGCGGGCCAGTGAAGCCGTATAAGATTTTGATCGCCGCGGTGGCACTGTGCGCGCAGCCACTTCTCGCAAGTGAACCAACCGCGAATACCGGGCTCCCGGTTACCGATCCCCCGACACTGGAACTGGATACCCTCGGAATGAACATCTCCGCAGACGAACGAGCGGCCATTGCCTCTGCGATCCAGTCGGCCCGTGAAATTTCCGCAGCCGCTCACAAGCTCAACAGTCCCGCGCACGGAAATCACTACCGCCGCGATGCCCACGCCAAGGCAACCGGTTGCCTGCGCGCCGAATTTGAGATTAACGGCGATATCCCTGCGCGCTTTCAGCACTCTGTATTTTCTACGCCCGGACGCAGTTACCGGGCCTGGATCCGTTTCTCCAATGGGGATATGCAGGTGCAGCCCGACGGCCAGGGGGACGCCCGGGGAATGGCGATAAAGGTGATGAATGCCGACGGCGCACCAATCGCTCCGGAGTTACGACGGGATGAAACCCTGAACCAGGATTTCATCATGACCAACACCCCGGCGTTTTTTAATCGCAACATTTTCGACTACGCCGAAAACATGCAGTACCTGGCAAAGCTGGACCGGAGCGGTTGGTTTTTCGGACTTTGGCCGCCGCGCCTGCGCCCGACAGAAATGTGGCGGGCCTACCAGACGGTATCATCCACCATCGATACCCCATTGGCCGAGCAGTACTTTTCCATGCTGCCCTACCGCCTGGGCCAAACACCGTTAAAGTTTTCCACACGCCCCTGCGCTGGCAGCGATTTTTCGCGGGCACGCGCCAACGAACACAGAGGGGGAAATTACCTTACCGAACAAATGGGCCGCGCCCTCGAAGCCGGAAGTGCCTGTTTCGACTTTCTAGTACAGCCGCGAGTGAAGGGTGCCACAGAGTCAGAAATGCCCCTGGATGACGGCACGGCAATCTGGGAAGAATCGGCATCACCGTTTATTCCTGTTGCGCGCATACATATTCCGCCACAGGAATTCACCCACGCGACGCAACAGGCCTTTTGCGAAAACCTGTCGATGAACCCCTGGCGGGGAGTGGGGGAATGGGAACCACTGGGCAGCCTGAATCGCGCACGCCGACTGGTATATCACGCAGTATCGGATTTTCGACACAGCCGCAATAACGCGCCGCAGCGGGAACCCGATAGTTGGTGTATCCCGGAGTCCGGAGCGCCGTGCCCCGCCGCTCAGGGACTCAATATCCAAAAACCGCGCTGGCCACTGCCGCGCTGTTTCGACAGGCATTTTTCCCCCGAAAATGGCGCTGTAGACAGCCAGTGCGATGGATACGGTGCACTCAGATATTGAGCACCTGTTTGACAAAGGGAATGGTGATTTTGCGCTGAGCCTGGAGCGAAGCGCGATCGAGCTGCTCAAGCAGCGTGAACAGGGCGCGCGTATTGCGCGGTGCGCGGTGCAGAATGTATTGCGCTACATCCTCCGGCAGATCAAATCCGCGCAGCTTGCTGCGACGCACCAGTGCCGCAATCTTGTCGCTATCACTCAGGGGATGTAACTGAAAGGTAAGTCCCCACTGCAGGCGGGATTTCAGGTCGGCCAGGGTCAGCGGCAATCCCCGGGGGGACTGCCGCGCTCCCAGCAGCAGCTGTTTGCCGCTGTCTCGCAGGCGGTTGTAGAGGTGAAACAGGGCGGTTTGCCAGTCGGTACGCCCTTCGATCTGCTGCAGGTCGTCGATACAGACCAAATCCAGGCACTCCAGCCCCTCGACGATGGCTTCCGGGTCGTTGTCGATCAGGTCCACCAGGGGGAGATACTGGAAACTTCGGCCGCTCGCCTCAGCGACCTGGCATGCAGACTGCAGCAGGTGCGTTACGCCACTTCCGGGCTCGCCCCACAGATACACCACCTGCTCGGGGCTCTGCCCGCACGCAAAGGTATGCAGCATACCCACGACCTGGCGGTTGCCGTCATCGGGGGACTGGAAAAAATTGGCGAAGGTCGCGTCGTCCCTCAGGGAAACACCCAGGGGTAACTGCTGAGGAACTCCGCCGGATTGGCTACTACCAGACACAGTTTATTACTGCCAGCTGTAACGCAGAGGGTTCTGGGCGCTGCCGAGCGGCGCGCGATAACCGTTCAGGTCAACCAGTCCCTCATCGCGCGTCAGTTGCAGATTGCGGTTCAGTGCCAACACATTTTGCAGGGTCTGCAGCTGAGTGCTGGAAGTCAGCGCCAGCATTAGGCGATCACCGTCCACCGCCAGTACCTCGGCACTACTGACCTGGGCCAGTCCCTGTAGATATTTGGTCGCATCGGAATACTGGGCGAAGCTGCGAATGCCGGAAATCTCCACCATAACCGCACTGGCCACCCCGGTATCGGAGCTGTGCACCGCGTAACGCTCTGCCAACAGGTTCGCTGCCTCATTCACCCCCCGCAGGGCCACTTCTTCCATGGAGATACCGCTGGCATCAAAAGCGTAGCTGCGGCCACCGTGGATCAGCAGCCAGTTCGCCTGCCAGCGCTGCCCGGAGGTCTGTAACAGGCGGCCCATCAGGGTAGCATCCGGACGATAGCGTACGCCGGCACGCTCTGCCGCACTCTCATCCTGGGCCCACAGGCTGCCCAGGGGCATATTGCGCTGGTCATTCAGGTCCATGACCGGAAAGTCGAGGGGGAGGCCCCGCTCCATGGCGAGACCGTCTAGCAGCCCAAAAAGCTCGGGGTAATCTTCCTGACGCAGGGTGTCACGGCCAGATTGCAGAGTGTCCACCGCCATCCACACCAGTGTGCCCGGACGGTTGTTCGGCCACAGTGGCAACTGGAGCTTGTGCACCAGGTCGTTCACCGCCTGCGGATCGAAGGTCAGGTGCAGGTACAACTGGTTGTTGTCGCTGTCGTAACGGTAGCTCTGCACAAACTTCTGGGACTGTGCAAGAACTGGCGCGACCTTGGGGTTGTTGGCGATGTTCTGGTCACCGGTGACTCGCACGAAAACACGCTCAAGGCCACGCACCGTGGCAGCAGTGCGGTCGGTTGTGCCGCGGCTGGCAACGGCCTCACTCACATCGTAGAGATCCGGCATTACCCGCGCACTGGCGGGCGGGGTCATCAACATTGCCGACAATACTGCCAACAACAGCGCAAAACAGAGCAGTGCGCGGGGGGTTATGGTCAATGGCATTGGCTCTCAGTCCCCTTTTACCTCTTTTATATGTATCTGACGCCCGGAGAGACCTGGTTCGGCCGGGCATTACGGCCGGCAGCGGTCGATGACACGGTGCGTTCCTGCGCCGGAGACGGACCCCCGACAGTCAATTACCGGCTATTGTATCAGTGTCGGCTGTTTCTCCCAGCCTTCAGTTCGCACATTCAGGTAATTTTCTACTAGAATACGCGCCCTTCCAATTAGGCCCTTATCAGGTTGAACCATGAGCGACTCCAAGCCGAACTCCTCCAGCCCCTCCCTCAGCTACAAAGACGCCGGTGTCGACATCGACGCAGGTAATGCCCTGGTTGAGCGTATCAAGCATGTGGCCAAGCGCACCACGCGCCCGGAAGTGATGGGCGGATTGGGCGGTTTCGGCGCCCTGTGCGAACTGCCCAGCGGCTACAAGCAGCCGGTTCTGGTAAGTGGCACCGACGGTGTGGGCACCAAACTGCGCCTGGCTATGGATCTGGGTATTCACGACACCATCGGTATCGACCTGGTGGCCATGTGTGTGAACGACCTGGTGGTTGCCGGTGCCGAGCCCCTGTTCTTCCTTGACTACTACGCCACCGGCAAGCTGAATGTGGACATCGCCGCCGACGTGGTAACCGGCATCGGCAAAGGCTGTGAACTGGCGGGCGCGGCCCTGGTGGGTGGCGAGACCGCGGAAATGCCCGGCATGTACGAAGGCGAAGATTACGACCTGGCGGGCTTCTGCGTCGGCGTTGTGGAAAAGTCCGAGATCATCGATGGCAGCAAGGTCCAGACCGGCGACAAGCTGATCGGCCTCGGCGCCTCCGGCCCCCACTCCAATGGCTACTCCCTGATCCGCAAGGTTCTGGAGATCAGCGGTGCCGACCTGAACAAAGACCTGGAAGGCAAAACCCTGGCCGAGTCACTGATGGCACCGACCCGCATCTATGTAAAGAGCCTGCTGGCGCTGATGAAGGAAGTGCAGGTCAACGCGCTGAGCCACATCACCGGTGGCGGCCTGCTGGAAAACCTGCCACGGGTACTGCCAGACAACGCCCGTGCAGTGATCGATACCAAGAGCTGGGACTTGCCACCGGTATTCCGCTGGCTCCAGGAAGCAGGCAACATCGAAGGCCGCGAAATGTACCGCACCTTTAACTGCGGTGTGGGCATGGTGATCTGTGTGCCCGCGGCCGAAGCCGACAAAGCCGTGGCCAAACTCAAACAATTGGGCGAAGACGCCTTTATCGTCGGCAGCATTGAAGCCGCTAACGGTGGCGAAGCTGTCGAGCTGGCGGGCCTGTAATCCCCGATGCCCAGCAGCACCATGTCGCCCACCGACAAATCAACTCCACCGCAGAAATGCCGCGCCGTTGTTCTCATCTCCGGCAGCGGCAGCAACCTGCAGACGTTTCTCGATGCCGCGGCCGGCGGTGACGCCGACTATTCCGTGGAAGCCGTCATCAGCAACAAGGCCGACGCTTACGGGCTGACCCGCGCGCAGAACGCCGGTGTACCCACCGAGGTGCTGAGCCACCGGGATTTCAGCGACCGCGACAGCTTTGATCAGGCAATGGTCAAGCTGATTGACGGCTATGCGCCCGATTTGGTGATTCTCGCCGGCTTCATGCGCATTCTGACACCGGAATTTGTGCGTCATTTCAGTGGCCGCCTGTTGAACATTCACCCCTCTTTGTTGCCCAAGTACCAGGGCCTGCACACCCACCAGCGCGCGCTGGATGCCGGCGACGAGGAGCACGGTGCCACCGTGCACTTTGTTACCGAGGAGCTGGACGGCGGCCCACCCATTTTGCAGGCCGCAGTCCCCATTGAGGCCGGTGACACCGCGGAAACCCTTGCACAGCGCGTGCTGGTACAGGAACACAAAATCTATCCGCTGGTGGCCAGCTGGTTTGCCCAGGGCCGCCTGCGCATGATCGGCGATCGCGCCGAGCTGGATGGAGAGCTGCTACCGCGCAGCGGAAAACGGTTGTAAGGCGGACTACACTTCCGGCCTGAAACCGACTCACACTGTATGGAAGTCGAAAATAAGGCCGGAGGTTGTCCCTTGAATCGTATCGCCGCTGTTACTGCTTCAATTTCATTATTTGTTTCTGCCCTTTTCTACAGTCTGTTGTGCCACGCCGAAAGTGAACAGAGTGCCGCCGCTCCACCTGCCCCCCAGGTACTGACTCCCTTTACTGCCATCTACGAAGCCGAGTTCAGCGGCTTTGCGGTTAAAGCCGAGCGCAAGTTAAGTGGTAGCCCACAAAGTTGGCGCCTGGATTTCTCCGCGCACTCCATGTTCGCAAAGGTCGAAGAGTACTCCCGCTTCGCACAGCAGGGCACGCAGCTCTCCCCACAACACTACGACTATCAGAAATCCGGTTTGGGCCGCGATCGTCACACTGCGCTGAGTTTTGAGGACGGTGGCAAACGCATCCTGAACATCTACGACAAATCCCGCAGCATCGAAAATGCCCCGCTCCACACTCAGGACAAAATCAGTTACCAGCTGCAGCTGGCAATGGATGTCGCCGGCGGAAAAACGCCACTGAAATACCAGGTTGCCGATGGCAAGAAAATTCGCGACTACGAGTTTGAGGTGGCGGGCGAAGAAACCATCAACACCCCGATGGGCAAGGTAAGAACGGTGAAGGTTCAGCGAGTGCGTGGCAAAGATGCGGATCGCGTCACCAATATCTGGTTTGCGCCGGAATGGAATTACGCACTGGTAAAACTGATGCAGCGTGAAGAAAATGGCAAAAGCTACCAGATCACCCTGACCAAATTATCCATCGACGGGAAAGAAGTCAGCGCAAAAAAATAATTAGAAAATTTTTTCACATCTCCTACAAAAATTTACGACAACCCGTAGATTTTTCCGCTACAGGCCACTATAAAGTCGTCGCATTCTCCCCGTGCGTAAAATTCGCACTGCTAGAATCAAGCTACTGGGAATTTGTTTGCTTGAAGCAAAAACTTTCTGGAAAAGCTTCTTCGCCAGTATTGGGCCAAATTCCCGCTGGCATAATTTTCAGCAAAAGAGTGGGATCTCATGACTATCAAAACTCTGCGCAAGGCCGCGTTAGCGGCAGCAATCTGTTCCGCATCCAGCGGCGCCATGGCTGCTGGCTTTGCACTTCAGGAATCCAGTGTCAGCGGCCTTGGCCGCGCTTATGCCGCCGAAAACACCGTCGGCGACAACGCCGCCATTCTCGCCCGTAACCCTGCAGGCTCAGCACTGTTCGACCGTATCACCATCACTGGTGGTTTCAACTACGTTGACCCAAATATCGATGCCGCAGGCTACACCCAGTTTTTCGCCCAAACGCCCAATGGCGAGTTTCCTCTGACTGAACCGCTCTACCAACAGGCCAAAGACTACGCCACCGATGCATTCGTGCCATTCGCTTACATTGCGGTACCTTTTGATGACTGTTGGTCATTCGGTTTTGCAATGAACGCCGATTACGGTCTTGAAACCGACTTCGATTCCGACTGGCTGGTAACGCACATTTCCGACAAAACGGAACTGCTGACCGTTAATCTCGCGCCGTCTGTGGCGTACAACTACCGTGACGTATTCAGCGTGGGCGTATCTGTAAACTTTCTGTACGCGGACGCCACGCTGAACACCAAAGTTCCTAACGATTTTCCTGTGGATCCATCACTTTCCAATGCCAAGATCCTTCATGCCAACGGTAATGACTGGGATACCAGCTGGGCAATCGGTGCTCTATGGAACATTACCGATCGCACCCGCGTCGGAATATCCTATCAAGGCGAGTTCAATCCCAAGCTTGATGCAAATGTCGATTCAGATCTTCTGCCAGCCTTGGACAACGCCGGTAATATTATCGGTACGTTCGACAACGAACCTGCTGACCTGACCCTGGACCTTCCAGATGTCGCAGAAATTGGTCTTTACCACCGCTTCAACAACGAGTGGGGCCTGGCAGTAGGCGCCACCTGGACCGACTGGGACGACTTCGAACGCCTGGAAGCCTTCTTCCCCGATCAGACCGTTGGCGGCGAGCCCTATCTGCCGTACAACCCACTGCACATCAAGGAAGAAAACTTCAAGAGCGGCTGGCGCTACAGCGTGGGCCTGGAATACTACCCGTGCGAAGAAGTGACCTGGCGCATGGGCTACGCCTATGACGAGGGTGCCGCTCGCGACGGTCTTTACACCGAAGAAAGCGAACTGGTGGGCCGCGACATCACCTGGCGCACCCTCTCCATCCCGGACAATGATCGCCAGTGGGTGACCTTCGGCGGTACTTACGAATTCAACAATCAGTTGAGCATCGACGGTGGTCTCGCCTATATCTGGGGTGACGACGCGCCCATTCAGGAATTCTCCAGCTTGCCGGTACCGGCACTGGGTGGTGCACTCAACACCTACTTTGACGGTGGCACCACCAATCTTGAAGCCTGGATTGCAGGTGTAGGCCTGAACTACAGCTTCTGATCCGAAGCACTGGATTAGAAACGCTGCAGAAAAGGCCGGGTGGCGACACCCGGCCTTTTTTGTTGCTTCACGGTAATGCCTGCGCACCAAAACGAACCCGGTTCGCGCACTGAATGTGCACTCTGGCAGGTGCTCGCGCTATCGCAACCCGCGCTGATTTGCCATCAGCCGGACGACATCACCACCCTTCCGGCGTCAAAAACAACTCCTGACAGTAAAAGACTTACCACTGTGTGAAAAACGGCAACGGTCACACCTGACACACTTCCTGATACTTCGCACAGAGACAAAAGCACATTGAAATACAACAACTTACGTTACCCTCATGTGCTCTTTCCCCCTGCCAACACCTTACATCCCGGACGCGAGATCTACACCGCATCCCACAACCACGTCAGAAAAGTTGGCACGGACCCTGCAATACGACATTCAACAGCGATCAATTCCGTCAGCACGACGCCGCACCAGAAAAGATCGCCAAAATAGAATAATTTCCGTTGATTGATTAAGCCGGCAACGGCCTTACAGAAAACAGTCTGGCAACGCGTAAGCGTGTGCCCTTGAGCAGAGGCGCTCACCAACCCCGTCATTAGCGACAGGATGTTGGTGAGCGCTTTTTTTTTGCGGTGCAATTTTTCACTCGCCGCATCGACTGCTCCAAACGGAAGAAAAAAGACCAAATATCTCGTTAAAAATTGGAGCAAATAATCATGAACTGGAACAAGCCGTTTAAAACACTTGCCACCTCGCTGGCACTGGCCGTGGGCTTCAGCATTACACCCGCTACAGCGGAAGAACTGGGCTATCCGGAAAAAGAAGAACTCACCTTCGGTTTTATCAAGCTCACGGATATGGCCCCCATCGCCATCGCCTACGAAAAAGGCTTTTTTGAAGACGAAGGCCTGTACGTCACCATCGAGGCCCAGGCCAACTGGAAAGTGCTACTGGACGGCGTGATCGACGGCCGACTTGACGGCGCACACATGCTCGCGGGCCAGCCCATTGCCGCCACCATGGGCTTCGGCACCAAAGCCGACATCATCACCCCCTTCTCCATGGATCTGAACGGCAATGGCATCACCGTATCCAATGCCATCTGGGAAGAGATGAAGCCGAATATTCCCAAGATGGAAGACGGCCGCCCGGTGCACCCGATCAAGGCCGATGCACTGAAGCCCGTCGTGGAAAAATACAAAGCCGATGGCAAGCCCTTCAAAATGGGCATGGTATTCCCGGTATCCACCCACAACTATGAGCTGCGCTACTGGCTGGCCGCGGGCGGTATCCACCCCGGCTTCTACGCACCGCACAAGGGCGACACCTCAGGACAGATTGATGCCGACGCCCTGCTCTCGGTAACCCCGCCACCGCAAATGCCGGCCACCCTGGAAGCCGGCACCATCTACGGCTACTGCGTGGGCGAACCCTGGAACCAGCAGGCGGTATTCAAGGACATCGGCGTTCCGGTGGTGACCGACTACGAGATCTGGAAAGACAATCCGGAAAAAGTCTTCGGCATCACCAAAGAGTTCGCCGAGAAATACCCCAACACCACCGTACGTGTCACCCGCGCCCTGATCCGCGCCGCCATGTGGCTGGATGAGAACAACAACGCAAACCGTCCGGAAGCCGTGAAGATCCTGTCCCAGTCCAACTATGTGGGTGCGGACTACGACGTGATCGCCAACAGTATGACCGGCACCTTCGAATACGAGAAAGGTGACAAGCGCGAAGTGCCCGACTTCAACGTCTTCTTCCGCTACAACGCCACCTATCCCTACTACTCCGATGCCATCTGGTACCTCACTCAGATGCGTCGCTGGGGCCAGATTTCTGAAGACAAGCCGGACGAGTGGTACAAGGAACTGGCAGCCAAGGTTTACCGCCCGGACATCTATGCCGCCGCCGCCAATTCCCTGATTGAAGAAAAACTGGCCTCTGCCGAGCAGTTCCCGGACTTCAATACCGAAGACGGCTTCCGCAACCCGCAGCCCCACTTTATCGACGGCATCGTCTACAACGGCCAGAATCCCAATGAATATATCGAGAAGTTCCCCATTGGCCTGAAGTCCGGACAGAAGCTGTAAAACTTAACCTGTGTGCAGAGGGAACAGGAATGAATACCACCACTGTGAATGCCGAAAAATTACCGGGCTTCAAACTGCCGCAACTGAGCGAAGTCTTTAACGGAACCCTGGTCAGCGGCGCCATTCGGCTGGTCGCGCTACCGCTGGCCGGCATCCTCGCTTTCCTGCTGCTGTGGTCCATTACCGCACAGAATATCGACACATCCCTGGGTAAATTCCCAGGGCCGGCCGCCGTAATGGAGCAGTTCAACTCCCTGTACGACGAACATCAGCGTTCGCGGGAAAAAGAACAGGCGTTTTACGAGCGCCAGGAAAAGCGCAACGCAGAACGTGTGGCGAAAGACCCGGGCTACGAGCCGAAGATCCGCGCCTATACCGGCAAGGAAACCTTCCTCGACCAGATCGTAACCAGCCTGGTAACCGTGATGAGTGGCTTTCTGCTGGCCGTCGCCATCGCCATCCCACTGGGTATCGCCATCGGTCTCAGCAAAACCCTGAGCAGTGCCATCAATCCGATTATTCAGGTGTTCAAGCCGGTTTCACCTCTGGCCTGGCTGCCGCTGGTCACCATGGTGGTTTCCGCTTTATACGCGACACCTGATCCAGTGGTGGCCAAATCCTTCCTGGTGTCTCTGATCACCGTCACCCTGTGCTGCCTGTGGCCCATGGTGATCAACACCGCGGTGGGTGTAGCCGGTATCGACAAAGACCTGGTGAATGTGAGCAAGGTACTGCGTCTGCCGGCCCTGCGCCATGTGCAGAAAATTGTGTTGCCCGCTTCCGTACCGATGATTTTTACCGGTATGCGCCTGTCCCTGGGCGTGGCCTGGATGGTACTGATCGCCGCAGAAATGCTGGCGCAAAACCCCGGCCTCGGAAAGTTTGTGTGGGACGAATTCCAGAACGGCAGTTCCAATTCCCTCGCCCGCATTATGGCCGCGGTACTGGTAATCGGCTTTATCGGCTTCCTGCTGGACCGCGGCATGCTCGCCCTGCAGAAAGTGGTCTCCTGGGACAAATCGGCCAATCAGTAAGACAGTCCGCGAGCGTAAAACGGAACGAATTTAAATTACGGAGAAAGAACCCATGAGCGTACTTCTCGACATCAGCCACATCGATATGGAATTCCCAACCCCCAAGGGCCCGTTTACCGCCCTGCGGGATGTAGACCTGAAAATCGCCCAGGGGGAATTTGTCTCCCTGATCGGCCACTCCGGCTGCGGCAAATCCACCGTGCTGAATGTGGTTGCCGGCCTCTACCAGGCCACCCGCGGTGGGGTCATCCTGAATGGAAAAGAGGTAATCGAACCGGGACCAGAGCGCGCGGTGGTCTTCCAGAACCATTCCCTGCTGCCCTGGCTCACCGCCTATGAGAATGTGGAGCTGGCGGTCAGGCAGGTGTTTGGTAAAACGCAATCCAAATCGGAAATGCGCGAGTGGATCGAGCACAACCTGGATCTGGTGCATATGAGCCACGCCATGCACAAGCGCCCGGGTGAAATTTCGGGCGGCATGAAACAGCGCGTGGGTATCGCCCGGGCCCTGGCCATGCAACCCAAGGTGCTGCTGATGGACGAGCCGTTTGGCGCTCTGGACGCACTGACCCGTGCGCATATGCAGGACTCCCTGATGGAGATCCAGGCAGAGCTGAACAACACCGTCATCATGATCACCCACGATGTGGATGAGGCCGTATTGTTATCGGACCGCATTGTGATGATGACCAACGGCCCCGCCGCCACCATCGGCGAGATTCTCGACGTTGATCTGGAGCGCCCGCGCCACCGCCTGGAACTGGCAGACGACCCGCTCTACAACCAGTATCGCTCCAAGGTACTGAAGTTTCTGCACGAACGACACAGTAAGCCCGACGTCCCCGTCAAAAAAACCGCTGCCAAAACCGTGCAGACGACAGAAAACACCACAGCAGGCCACACGCAGAAAGAAGCGCTAGAAGACGCAGCCTGATGTTACAGCGCCTTGCTGACTCAACTTTTAATCTCCGCAACAGGAAAACGACATGAAAAACCTAAAGCAATTTTCCCATGCTTCCCTGCGCAAAAACCTGCTGGCACTCACCGTTGGCGCCATTGCCACAGCGCCCGCCTTTGCCCAGGAAATGTCCGGGCAGCAGGCACCCGAAGTCACCAGTATCGCCGACGCACTGTCTCAGGGCGATGTAACCCTGGGCTTCCGCGCCCGCTCGGAATTTGTGGATGTAAACGGTAGCGATGTAGACCTTACCAGCCTGCAAACCCGCCTGACCTTCACCTCCGCCGCCTACGAGGGTTTCAGCACCCTGATCGAAATGGACGACGTTACCCACATCACTGAATTTGAAGGTGGTGTCGGCGACCCGGAAGGCACCGAAGTGAACCAGGCCTACCTCGCCTACGCCACCGGTGCCACCACCTTCAAATACGGGCGCCAGCGCATTCTGCTAGACAATCAACGCTTCGTCGGTGGTGTCGGCTTCCGCCAGAACGAGCAGACTTACGATGCTTTCAGCGTGACCAATACCAGCCTCGCCGATACCACCCTGTTCCTGGCCCGTGTCAGCAACGTAAACCGCATTTTTGGTGAAGACAGCCCGGTGGGTGATCACACCAACGATACCTACCTGCTGAACGGGAAATACGCCGGTCTTTCCGCCGGTACCCTGAGCAGTTACGCCTACCTGATCGACAACGAAGACGCCGCGGCTTTCTCAACCGACACCTACGGCGTGCGCTTTGCCGGTGGCCAGGGTGGTCTCTCCTACGCGCTGGAATATGCCACACAGTCCTCAGCGGCAAATAACCCTGCAGACTACGATGCGGATTACCTGCTGGCCGAAGGTAGCTACAAGCTGGGCACCGTCACTATCTCCGGTGGCTATGAATTGCTGGGTGCCGACGGCGCAGACGGACAGTTCATTACCCCGCTGGCCACCTTGCACAAATTCCAGGGCTGGACCGACAAGTTCCTCGGCGGCGGTACCGGCAACATTGCCGGCGGTATTGAAGATGTTTACCTGTCTGTAGGCACCAGCCTCGGCGGCGTGAAGTTTGCGTTTAATTACCATCAGCTGAGCTCCGACGACAGCGGGGTATCCGGCATGGATAAACTGGGCAGCGAAGCGGGCTTTCTGGTTGCGGGAGCTCTGGCAGGTGTCAACTTAAGTATGAAATACAGCGCATACAGTGCCGACGACTTCAGCGTGGACACCGACAAACTCTGGCTCACCGCCGTAGCAAAATTCTAACGGAAAGAAACCACTCACAGGGTTTAACCTGTATCACTCGTTGAGTATTTACCCGGCCGCAAGGCCGGGGCTTTTTCCTCTTTCCTATCACTTTATTTTCTCATTCATTTCTCAGCCTGGAGAGTGAGTATGAAATACACCTTACCCCTGTTCCTGTTGCTCCTACTCGGCACTTCACAGGTCTTCGCCGCCAAGCCGGAAACAGCAAATGATATTCGTAGCGTCGGCTTCAGTATGGGTGACGCCATCAATATCGCCGGACGTCAGCGCATGCTGTCCCAGCGGATCACCCAATCCTATATCCTGCAGGGGGTGCAACCATCGGTGGAGAAGCACCGTCAGGTTTTCGAGCGCTCCATGGTGGAGTTCGAGCGCAACCTGGGCCAGCTCGTCGATTTTGCGCTCGCGGCGCCGGTCACCAGTACCTTGCGACTGGTCCAGGAAGAATGGAAAGCCTTTGCAGAAATTGCCCGGCAGCCAGTGACAAAATTTACCGCGGCCGAATTGTTTCAACGCAGTAACACGCTGCTACCGGCAGCTCACACGTATGTTATGCGCCTGCAGGCACTGGCCAATCACAGCAGTGCCGAGCTGGTAAATGTATCCGGGCGCCAGCGTATGCTGTCCCAGCGCATTGCAAAAAACTATGTGGCCCAGTATTGGGGTGTGGCGGGAAGCGACGGCACGCGCTTGCTGTATGAGGACCTGGCGGAATTCGAGCAGATACTGACCTTCCTGCTGGAAAGCCCGCTAAACACGCCGGATATCACCCGCAATCTGCAGAAAACCCAGGGCCACCTGAGTTACGCCAGTCGGGGCTTCGATGGAGAGATGCAGATGTCGGAGGCCCGGCAGATCCATGTGATCACCGGCACTACCGACATCATGCTGCGCAATATGAATGTGATTACCGGTCAGTATGCGCAGTTACTGAACGCGGTAGAAATTGCAGCCCGCTGATCGCGAGTTCGCAAGCAGGTGCCGAACAAACCACAGTACTCTTGACGTGGTCTGAAGCGTGCAGCTGTTGTGTCTTGCCTCGACGGACAGGGTGGCCCCCTTTCCTAGAGGCAAGGCGCAGCAGATGTGCGCTTCAGGCCGCGCCCTACAGGACTATTTTGCGGTGGACATGTAGGTGATCAGCGCGGCGTAGTCCTCATCGGAGCAGTGGAAGCAAAGCCCGGCGGGTGGCATTGCATTGAAGCCATCCCGGGCGTGCTTGACCATGATATCCATTCCCTTGGCCATACGCGGCTTCCAGGCTTCCGCATCACCGGTGATGGGTGCTCCCACAAGACCTTTCTCATGGCAACCGCCACAGGTTTGCTGGTAGGTCTCCAGCAGTTCCGGCGAAATATGTACGGTGTCCACTTCTGTGACCGGTTGCGTCTCCACTTCCTGATCCGTCATTTCCTGAACTGCGACTTCCTGGGCCGGTTGTTCAGGCGTCGCGACTTCTGAAGACTTTTCAGTGCAACCGAAAACCAGTGCGCTAAATACGATCGCGGCAAACGCGCGGGAAAAAGTGTGTGCAGACAAAATATGCCCCTCATTCTTGTTCGATTGTTTATTTCTGGGGGCCAGTTGTACTGATTATCCACAAGCAGGGCAAGTGCTGTTTTTTGGCAGGGTCAGGGCACGCCACTCGAGGCTTGCCGCCTCGAATAGCTGTAATTTATTCAGGCTGCTTACCGGCAAACCCACAATCAGCTTGATCGCTTCCAGCGCCTGGGCGCTGCCCATCATGCCCAGTGCCGGTCCGATCACACCCACGGTGGAGCAGTTCTCGGCTTCCGGTAAATCGCTCTGCTCTGCTGCCGGCGGGAACAGACAGGCGTAACAGGGGCTACCTTCCGCTCGAAAATCAAAGCTCACCAGCTGCCCGGAGAACCCTCGCACCGAAGCCATTACCACAGGTACTTTTTGCGTACGACAGGCGCGATTGATAGTGTGACGGATATTGAGGTTATCGGTGCAATCCAGTACCAGGTCGAATGGCTGTTTGGACAGCAAGTCCGTGAGCCAACCTTCGTCGGCCATGCGGCAGTGGGCCTGAATGCGGATTTCCGGATTGGCAGCGGTCAGCTGCTGCGCCGCCACCTGGGCTTTGTCCTTGTCCCGGTGATTGGTTTTGTAGAGTACCTGGCGCTGCAGATTGGAGATTTCCACCTTGTCGCCGTCCACCAGATGCAGCTCACCGATGCCCGCCGCGGCCAGATACAGCCCCGCCGGGCTACCCAAGCCACCGAGGCCAACGATCAGTACCCGCGCAGCACCCAGCTTCTCCTGCCCCGCTTCCCCGATCTGCGGCAACATGATCTGGCGGCTGTAACGCTGTAGCTGTTTACGACTCAACACGGCTCGGCTTCTCTCGGTCGGTATTCTGGCTAATCAATGACTATTGATCGATCACTGCACGCAATTGTGCCACAGCGGCGCGGTAGTCGGGGGCCTGGGTAATCGCCGTCACCACCGCAATACTACCCACACCGCTTGCGGCCACTGCCGGTGCCCGCTCAAGATTGATTCCACCGATGGCCACCAACGGATAATCCGGTAATAGTGCCGCCATACGCGCCAGCTTTTGGGGCCCCTGAAGTTGGCCGCTCATATCCTTGGTATTGGTGGCATAGATGGCGCCGATGGCCAGGTAGCTCGGCCGGTACTGGTAAGCGTACAGCAGCTCGAAAAAGCCGTGGGTGCTGATGCCGAGTTTGAGCCCCGCATGCTGGACCGCCTTGAGGTCTGCAGTTTGCAGATCTTCCTGCCCCAGGTGCACCCCGTAGGCACCGCACTCAATCGCAAGCTGCCAGTAGTCGTTGATAAACAGCCGCAGGTCGTAGCGGCGGCCGATGGCGACGGCGCGCTCAATCTGTGCTTTCAGATCGCTGCCCGGGTGCTTGATACGCAATTGCAGGGTGCGCACGCCCTGTTCCGCCAGTTTCTCGATCCACTCCACGGTTTCCACAACCGGGTACAGTCCGAGCTGATGAGAATCCGGTTGCGCGAACTCGGCGGCATAAGTCGCCGCCGCTTTCTCATCGAAGACTCCGAATGATTTTGCGCGCTCGCTGCCGGCAACCAGCACTTGGGGAAAGTCCTGCAGCTCTGCGGGCCAGCCGCAGTGCCCCACCGGGCCGGGGCCCGCACCGATATGATCGCAGTCGCCCAGGCGCAACCCGCGGCGCACATAGGCGTTGGCCACCACACAGGCGTCTTTCAGTGGATAACCCAACGCCAGTAACGCCGCGATGGCGGAAGACAGGGTGCAACCGGTACCGTGGGCATTGGGCGTATCGATTTTTTTGCCGATCAGCCAGTCATTGCTAGCGCTCTCACCGGCTCCTGAGCACAGCAGGTCTGCGGTGGTGCCGGGTTCTATTTCAAAGTGGCCACCGGTCACCAGCAGTGCAGCGCTGTGATTGCCTCGCACTTTATACGCAGCCTCGAGAACTGCCTCGGCGCTGTCAATGTCAGTTCCCGCGAGCCATTCCAGCTCGATGCTGTTGGGTGTGATCAGGTCGCACAGGGGCAGCAGATCCGTCAGCACGGCCGCGCCGGTGCTGTCTTCGGTCAATTGCGCGCCGCTGGTGGCAACGGCCACCGGGTCGTAGATCACCGGGATGCTCTCGCCTGCGGATTTCAGCGAGCTCAGGAATTTCGCCAGCAGGCGAACCTGCCCGGCGTTTGCGAGCAGGCCAACCTTGATGGCGGCGGGTTTGAGATCAGCAAGTAGCGCACCCAGTTGCGATTGCAGCACCTCGTCGGGTACCGCATTGATCGCCGGTACCCCAAGGGTGTTCTGGGCGGTATTGGCGGTGATGGCGCTGCAACCGTGCACACCGAGGTCGTGCATGGTGAGCAGGTCGGCCTGAATGCCCGCGCCGCCGCCGGAATCACTGCCGGCAATGGTCCATACAATCGGACGACTTTGTTCCGTACCGCTCATGCCTTTTCCCCTTCGCCTTTTTTCTCACCATTTTGGGCACTGACAGTCTGTTGCCAGAACGGCATATCCAGCGTCGGTGTGCTGGGGCTGGCGGTCTGGCGCTGGAGCATCAGACCCGCGTTGCGGGCGGCGCGGCCGGACTCTACGGCGAGCTTGAAGGACTGCGCCATCAGTACCGGGTTCTGGGCCTTGGCGATGGCGGTGTTGAGCAGTACCGCATCGAATCCCATTTCCATGGCTTCGCAGGCCTGGGACGGTGCGCCGATACCAGCGTCGATAATCAGCGGGGTATCCGGCAGGCGCTCGCGCAGGGTCTGCAGATTGTATTTGTTCATCAGTCCCCGACCGGTGCCGATGGGTGAACCCCAGGGCATCAGTACTTCGCAGCCCACGTCCAGTAATTTGCGGCACACCACCAGGTCATCGGTGCAGTAAGGCAGAACCTTGAAGCCCCGCTTGACCAGTTCCCGCGCGGCTTCGATCAGGCCGAAGGGATCCGGTTGCAGGTTGTAGTCGTCGCCGATGACTTCCAGCTTGAGCCAGTCGGTGCCGAAAATTTCCCGGCTCATTTCCGCCAGTGCGATGACTTCTTTCGGGGTTTTACAGCCGGCGGTGTTGGGCAGCAACTGGCAGCCGGACTCCTGGATATAATCCCAGATCATTTTGCCCTGCTGCTGTGCCGGATTCTGGCGGCGCAGGGACAGGGTGATGATTTCCGAGCCGGAGGCGGCGACGGATTCGCGCATGATCGCGGGAGACGGATAGAGTGCGGTGCCTACCAGCAAGCGGCTATGGAATTCTTTGCCGTAGAGTTTCAGTTTATCGGCCATGTGCTCTCTCCTTTCAGCCTCCGACTACCGGGGCAACGATATCCAGGCTGTCGCCGGCGTTCAGCGCTGTCTGCTCGTAAGTGGCGCGGGGGAGGAAGTCGCCGTTTAAAGCAACGGCGAAGGTCTCACCGCTATAGCCCAGTTGTTGCAGTAAATCTGACAATGATTGATCACTTTCAAAAGTGATGGGTTCGCCGTTGACCAGTAATTGCATCAGATCACCTGTTCTGTCGCTTGGGTTAATTTGGAAATTTCGTTTTCGGCCTGGGTTACCAGTGCGGGAGCTAGCAGGTAGCCGTGGCGGAAGAGTCCGTTGATTCGAATCAGGCCCGGCTCGCTTTCGACTACCGGCAGATTGTCCATGGTTGCCGGACGACAGTTGACGCGGGTTTCGATCACGCGGGCTTCGGCGAAGGCGGGATGAATCGAGTAGAGGGCGCTGGAGAGTTCCATGGTGGAGCGCAGGGATATGGGGCTCATATCTTCGCTTTCGATTTCGGTGGCGCCGATGACGGTCTGGTTGTTGGCTCTGGGTACTGCGTAGAGTTGGTATCTGGGGTGCAGCAGGCGCACGGGGCGGTTTAGTTGCACTTCCGGGGTTTCTACAACCATGACTTCGCCGCGGACGCCACGTAAGTCGCTGATCTGTTTTTTGGCACCGAGGCCGCGGGTATCGATGACCAGGTCGAAGTGTTCGCTGCCGGTTTCGGTTTGGATAGTTTCGGGGGTGCAGTCTACCGGGGTGTTTTCGCGGATTTCGATGTTGTTTTGCTGGAGTGCTTTGTGCAGCGCTGGCAGTAGTTTGCGGTTGTCGATGTCGGCCTCAGAAGAGAGGTAGAGGCCCTGGTCGAAGCGGTCTAGTTCGGGTTCGAGATTTCGCAGGGCGTTATTGTCTAGCCATTGCAGTTGGTCGCGGTTTTCTGGGCCCAGTTTTGCGTTGAGTTCCTGCTGGAATTGCAGGAGTTCGTTGCGGTCTTGTGGGTGGGCAATGAGGATACTGCCCTTCTCGCGGTAATCGACATTGGTGCCGGTGGTTTGTTCCAGTTGCGTTACCCAGCTTGGCCAGTGCTGCAGGCTTTGCATGCCCAGTTGGTAGATTGGGAGTGGGCAGTGGAACAGTTCGGAAAGTGGCGAGATCATGCCGGCGGCGGTGTGGCAGGCGCCCGCAGGTTTTTCCAGGCTACCGGATTCGAACAGGGTTACTTGGTGGCTTTTTTCAGACAAACGCCAGGCTAGAAGGCGGCCCATCAGGCCGGCTCCTGCAATTCCAATCTTTAATTTGGCTTGTGCCACGTTTTAATTCCGGGGTTCGTGCTCGGGCAACTCGGGGCGGCAGCGCTACGGGTAAGCCTTTGCCAGACACGCCGTGAACCCATCCATGGGGGCTCTACTGCGAGGTCCCTCTCGCAGAAGGTCTGGCAAAGGCTTACCCGCATCACTGCCTTCGCATCAAGTTCTGCTATTTCGGAAGGAATCGCTGAAAAGCGTAGCGAGCGGGTGGCTGGTGGTGGCCGCCGGAGCGCAGTAACCGGAGCGTACTTGCAGTACGTGAGGATTGCGAGCACCGCCGGACGCCGCCAGGCGCACGCGCAGTAGCTTTTCAGTGATTCCTTATCCCTTGTGGTAAATCTCTGCGCCTAGCTCTTTGAACTTGATCGACATTTCTTCCATTCCTTTGTTGGCTTCTGCTTCCTGTTTTGCCGCGTAGTCGCGAACGTCTTGGGTGATTTTCATTGAGCAGAATTTCGGGCCGCACATGGAGCAGAAGTGGGCGACTTTGCCGGATTCTTTGGGCAAGGTTTCGTCGTGGTACATGCGCGCGCGTTCGGGGTCTAGGCCGAGGTTGAACTGGTCTTCCCAGCGGAATTCAAAGCGGGCCTTGGAGAGGGCGTCGTCGCGTTTGTAGGCGCGCGGGTGGCCCTTGGCGAGGTCGGCGGCGTGGGCGGCGATTTTGTAGGCCATGAGGCCTTCTTTTACGTCTTCTTTGTTGGGCAGGCCGAGGTGCTCTTTGGGGGTTACGTAGCAGAGCATGGCGCAGCCCATGCTGCCGATCATGGCGGCGCCGATGCCGGAGGTGATGTGGTCGTAGCCGGGGGCGATGTCGGTGGTCAAGGGGCCCAATGTATAGAAGGGGGCGCCGTGACAGTGTTCGAGCTGCTCGTCCATGTTTTCCTTGATTTTGTGCATGGGCACGTGGCCGGGGCCTTCGATCATGGTCTGGACGTCGTGTTTCCAGGCGATTTCGGTGAGTTCGCCGAGGGTGCGCAGTTCGCCGAACTGGGCTTCGTCGTTGGCGTCGGCGATACAGCCGGGGCGCAGGCCGTCGCCCAGTGAGAAGCTGACATCGTAGGCTTTTAGAATTTCACAGATATCCTCGAAGTGGGTGTAGAGGAAGTTTTCTTTGTGGTGCGCGAGGCACCATTTGGCCATGATGGAGCCGCCGCGGGAGACGATGCCGGTGACGCGCTTGGCGGTCAGCGGTACGTAGCGCAGCAGTACACCTGCATGAATGGTGAAGTAGTCAACGCCCTGCTCGGCCTGTTCGATCAACGTATCGCGGAATACGTCCCAGTTGAGGTCTTCGGCGATGCCGTCGACTTTTTCCAGGGCCTGGTAGATCGGTACGGTGCCGATGGGGACCGGGCTGTTGCGCAGGATCCATTCGCGGGTTTCGTGGATATTCTGGCCAGTGGACAGGTCCATGACAGTGTCGCCGCCCCATTTGATCGACCAGACGAGTTTTTCCACTTCTTCTTCGATAGACGAAGTGATCGCGGAGTTGCCGATATTGGAGTTCACCTTACACAGGAAGTTGCGACCGATAATCATCGGTTCCAGTTCTGTGTGGTTGATGTTCGCGGGAATAATCGCGCGGCCTTCGGCGACTTCGCGGCGGACGAATTCCGGGGTGATTTGCGGCGGGATGTAGATACCTTCGCGGGCTTTTTGGTAGTCCTTGTCCGTTAGCTGTTCGACCAGCTGTGCGCGGCCCATATTCTCGCGAATGGCGATAAATTCCATCTCGGGGGTGATGATGCCCTGGCGGGCGTAGTGCATCTGGGAGACGTTTTTACCGGGCTTGGCTTTGCGCGGGGCGGGCAGGTTGTCGAAGCGGATATGGTCGAGTCCCTGGTCGGCCATGCGTTTCTGGCTGTAGGCGGCCTGACGGGTGTCGAGAATTTCGGTGTCGCCGCGGGCTTCGATCCATTGCTGGCGCAGTTTGGGCAGGCCGTCGCGGACGTTGGGTGTGTAGTCGGGGTCGGAGTATGGGCCGGCGGTATCGTACACTTGCAGGGGTTCGTTGGGCTCGAACATGGGGTTTTCTTCGTCGCCCCCGACGAGGCTCTGGCCGAGGCAGATTTCGCGTACGCCGACTTTTACACCTGCATGCTCGCCTTCCAGATACACCTTACGGGAGTTGGGAAATTGTTGGGCAGTGAGGTTGTCGAGAAACTGTTTTGCACTGTCGCGGCTGGCGGCGCGGCTTTTTTTATCGACTTTGCTGTTTTTATTTTGCGGTTCGGCGACTTGAGACATGCTAACCCCTTGCGTCATTGCTTGACGATCTAATCCATGAGTGGATTGCCGGGGGTACCAGTGAGGAGAGAGGCGTTCGGGCGCAAAGACATTTAACAAGCGCGCGAAAAAGTAGCGAATTCAGATCTTGTTCCCTACGCGGGGGTTACCCCGATCAGGTTCAACGGATCTCGCAACAGCGATCTCAGCCCAAAGGCACTCCGACAAGTTGGGGCCGAGTATAGTGGTAATTTGACCGGAAGAACAAGTCTTAGAGAATTTGAGGTGTGGTTCTGCGCCCTGAATTAGGTTTGTCGCGGCAGGGAGGTCCGTTGTACTTCGTAGCACTTCTAGTGGCGCCCGGCCACTGGGTAGTAGCTTTCAGGACCGCTGTAAATACGTCCCTGTACGCTGCGTCGGCGACGTCCATGTCGCCGACGCTCCTGAAAGCTACTACCCAGCGCCCGACCTTCGATTCAGATTTCTGACTTCGATTTCACCATCTGGCTTCGTAGTGGTTAGATCACCAGTGTTTTCTGGTAGCTCATTTCGCGAATGGCGTAGCTCACACCTTCCCGGCCCACGCCGCTTTCTTTTACACCACCGAAGGGGAAGTGCTCTGCGCGGAAACCCGGGCCGTCGTTTACGGCGAGTAGGCCTACGTCCAGCTGGTTGTAGAGGCGTTTGGCGAGGGCGAGGTTTTGGGTGAATACACCGGCCTGCAGGCCAAATGGAGAGCTGTTGATCAGCGAGATCAGCTCCGCTTCATCGTCGAATTTCCGCAGCGGTACTACCGGGCCGAAGGTTTCTTCCGCAACCAGTTCGGCGTTGTCGGCGACGTTGTCGAGGATGGTTGGCCAGAGGATATTGCCTTCGCGCTTGTGGCCATAAAGTACCCGTGCGCCTGCTTTCACTGCGGTTTCGATGCGTGCTTCCACTTCGTCGGCAGCGGCGGTGTGAATCAGTGGGCCAATAAATGTGTCGTCCTGCATTGGATCGCCGACGTTGAGATTGGAGGTGGCGATAATGAGTTTGTTGCTGAAGGAGTCAAATACGTCGCTGTGCACGAACAGGCGCTTGGCGGCGGTGCAGCGTTGGCCGGCGGTGGCGAAGCGTTGGTTGATGGTGGCGTTGACGGCGGCGTCGAGGTCGGCGTCGGGCATTACGATGAGGGGGTCGTTGCCGCCGAGTTCGAACAGCATTTTTTTGTAGCCGGCATTCTTCGCGATGGCGTTGGCGGCGGCGGTGCCGCCGGTGAAGTTGATGGCCTGGATTTCGCGGTGGGAGACGGCGTAGCTTGTTGCTTCGATATCGGGGATCAGCATCTGCAAAACGGATTTGTCCATGCCGGCGGCGTAGCAGAGTTCTACCAGAAGTTCCGCAGAGCGTTTGTTTTGCGGGCCGGGCTTAAACAGGATGGTGTTGCCGGCGGCGAAGGCCGGGCCAATTTTATGTACGGCGATGTTGATCGGAAAATTGAACGGAGTGATACACAGGACGGTGCCGAGCGGTTTCCACAGGACTACGCCTATTTTCTCGCGCATGGGCGGGAAGGCGTCGGAGTCGAGGGCTTCGCCGTTGATGTTGCGGGCTTCCATGGCGCTGGCGAGCGCGGTGTTGTAAGCGCGGTCGATTTCGATGCGGCTGTCACTGATGGTTTTTCCGGTCTCTTCGCAAATCAGGCGAGCCAGGTCTTCCTTGCGCTCCAGCATCAGCTGGGCAAGTTTCATCAGGATATTGGAGCGCTCGAACGCGGGCGTGGCCTGCTGGATTTTACGACCGGCAACGAGGGTCTGGATGGCCTGCTCCACCTGTTCTTTACTGTGGAAATCGTAGGCTTCGATCTGCTCGCCGTTATACGGGTTGATAATCTGATAGTCGGCCATGGTGTCTACCTACTTTTATTCGTCTTAAATTGCGTGGGCAATTAATTGATAGATAATGCGAGCGCCGGCGATCAAGAGTGCCGCGCGCATAAGATTGAAAAAGACTTCACTGTTGATCCGGTTCAGCAGTGCAATACCGATGCGGGTACCGATCACCGCTGCAACGGTCAGCAGCAGAATCAGCCCCAGGTGTTCGGAAAAGGCGAAGCCAAGATAAATAAATGCAGGCACCTTGAGCGCGTGACACCAGGCCTGCATGACGGATTTATTCGCCACGATTTCTTTGGGCGTCATATCCTTACGCACAAAGAACGCGGCCAATAGCGGGTCTACGGCGCCGGCCACAATACCCAGGGTGCCAGTGGCAATGCCTACCCAGAAAAAATTGCGCGGCTTGAGGCGGATTTCCGGGAGCTTTTTCGGTTTGAACACCGTGTAGAAAATCAAAACCGCCAGCAGCACCAGTGGCAGTTGTTGCCAATCGAGATTGGCCAGCCCCAGCGTCATGGCCGCGGAGCCCAGGGTGCAGCCGATAAAGAACGGCATGCACTGGTCCCAGCGGATATGCTCGCGCACATAAACCACACGTGCGAGGTTATTCATCAGCTGGACCGCGCCGTGAATCGGTACCAGGGCGCGCAGGGGGATCACCACGTTGAGCGCAGCGAACATAAGAATACCGCCGGCGCCGCCAGTCACCGCGGAGACAAACGCACTGACCACGCAGACAAGCAGCAGCAACCCGAGGGCAAGGCCGGGGCTCTGGTCTGGCATCAGGCTTAACAGCGAACCCAACTCCGCCAAGGACTACCCCCACGCTTTGAACAGTGATTATTATCGCGCCGACCTCGAGCGCTGCGAGTAATGCAAGCAGTGATTCGATCGGTTTTTGAGCGATGGCTAGTCTAGCCGTAAGGACAGCTTCAAACCCAGTAGTCCCGGGCCCGAAGCTGGTTATTTGAGGACGAGAAAGAATGCGCGGACATAAAAAAACCGGCGCAGACGCCGGTTTTTTTATGTCCTGGAAAAGTGTTGGCTTCAGCCTACGACGTTACCGTAGCTCATCAGACGCTGGTAGCGCTTCTCCAGCAGTTCATCCAGAGGAACAGCGGTCAGCTTGTCCAGCTGTTCGGACAGACGATCGCGCAGGCGCCCCGCCATCAGATCCGGATCGCGGTGCGCGCCGCCCAGGGGCTCCGGCAGTGTCTCATCCACAATACCCAGTTCTTCCAACACACTGGAAGTCACCCCCATGGCCTCGGCCGCCAGCGGCGCCTTTTCCACGGTTTTCCAGATGATATTCGCGCAGCCTTCCGGCGAAATCACAAAGTAGGTGGAGTACTGCAGCATATTCAGCTGGTCACCCACACCAATCGCCAGCGCACCACCGGAAGAGCCCTCACCAATCACCGTACAGATGATCGGCGTGCGCAGACGGGACATCACCGCGAGATTCTTCGCAATCGCCTCGGAGATACCGCGCTCCTCACTATCGATACCCGGGTAGGCCCCGGGAGTGTCGATCAGGGTCAGCACCGGCATTTTGAAGCGCTCTGCCATCTCCATGACGCGCTGGGCCTTGCGGTAGCCTTCTGGCTTCGGCATACCAAAGTTGCGCTTCACTTTTTCGTTTACGGAGCGCCCCTTCTCCTCACCAATCACCGCTACCGGGCGGCCTTCCAGACGGCCGATACCGGCAATAATCGCCTTGTCGTCGCCGAAGTGACGGTCGCCGTGCAGCTCGTCCCAGTCGGTGAAGATCCGCTCGATATAGTCCTTGGCGTAAGGACGCTGCGGGTGGCGGGCCACCTGCACGATCTGCCAGGGAGAGAGGTCGGAATACAGAGACTCGGTGAGCTTCTCGCTCTTTTCCCGCAGGCGGGTGATCTCTTCAGCAATGTTCAGGTCGTTGTCATCCCCGACGTGCTGAAGTTCCTTGATCTTGCTTTCCAGTTCCGCAATCGGCTGTTCAAACTCGAGAAAACTGAAGTTCATTTAATTCGCGCCTTGATAAATCTGTGGGCCTGCCAAATGTTGGAAAATGCGACCAAACTACCCCGAACGGTCGCAAACAGGCCTCGTCTACTGAAAATGGCGGCTAGCTTACCGGGATAGGACCACTCAGTCGAGTGCATGCGTTCACTTGACTAGATTCCGACAGTACAGAAAGCCTGAATCGGGAGGCTGGTCGCGCAATACAAATCGCTTGGCGTAGCCTCGAGCGAAGGTGGCGATGCCGGGTGCGGTCTTGCGAGACCTTCACCGCCAAGGATGGCGGTGCAGAGCCCCCAGGGATGGGTGCACGGCGTGTCTCGCAAGACCGCACCCGGCAGCGCCACCGCCACCGAATGACTCAAGTGAAAAATTACTGCCGTTGATTGTAGTTGAGCTGCACCCGATCCCGGCCGATCACCTCCCGCAGGGACTGGATCAGCTGGTCATTTGGCTCCACTTTCCACTCATCCGCCAGGCGGAAGGTACCGCGGGCGTCACTGCGCTCCACTTCCACCAGCACCGGGCAGGAGCCGCCCACATACGGCCGCAGGCAGGCACTCAGGCGCTGCCCCATCTTCGGCAACGCCTGGGCACTGTCGATCTTCAGGGTCACCCCGATCACGCTGCCACTGCGCAGATCATCCAGCGTGGATACGCTGTTCACGCTCATCTTCAGGCCGCCGCTGTAATCGTCGTGGGAGATGGAGCCTTCCAGCACCAGCAGCGCGTCTTTCACCAGCTTTTCCCGGTGCTCGCCGAATGCCTCACTGAACACCGCCGCCTCGATCCGCGCACTGCGGTCATCCAGGGTCACAATGGCCATGGAATCGCCGCGCTTGGTCTTCATCACCCGCATGCCCACACACAGGCCGGCCACCTTCTGGTTTTCCCGGCCCGGTTTCAGATCGGCAATGCGCGCATTCACCAGGTGCTTGAGTTCATCCTCGTACTCATCGATGGGGTGCCCGGTGAGGTACAGGCCGAGGGTGTTCTTCTCGCCTTCAAGACGCTCGCGAATACTCCACGGGCGCGCGCTGCGGAAATCCTCGTACACATCGCCATCGGACGCGGAGCGCACCACCTCGCCAAACAGGTCCATCATGCCGGCGCTGTCGTTCTTGCTCTGCTGTTCCGCGGACTTCACCGCCTCATCCAGCGCGTTAAACAGCACCGCGCGGGAGTAATCCAGACCGTCGGCGCTGTTGGTATCCGGGCCAATGCTGTCCAGGGCACCGGAGCGCACAAGGGCTTCCAGCGCGCGCTTGTTCACCTTGCGCGGGTCGATACGGGAACAGAAGTCGAACAGATCCGTAAAGGGCCCATTCGCCTCGCGCTCGGCAATAATGTTGTCGATAGGGCCTTCACCCAGTCCTTTGATCGCACCCAGACCGTAGATGATGCGATTATCCCCGCTCTCGGAGACAGGCACGGAGAATTGATAGGTGCCCAGGTTTACATCCGGTGGTACCAGGTCCAGCTTCATGGCCCGACACTCTTCGATAAAGGTCACCACCTTATCGGTCTTGTCCATATCCGAAGACATGGTGGCGGCCATAAACTGTGCCGGGTAGTGGGCCTTCAGCCAGGCGGTCTGGTAAGACACCAGTGCGTAGGCGGCGGAGTGGGATTTGTTGAAGCCGTAGCCCGCAAACTTTTCCACAAGGTCGAAGATCTTGATCGCGAGATCCGGGTCTACTCCTTGCTCCTTGGCGCCCTGCTCAAAGGTTTCCCGCTGCTTGGCCATCTCTTCGGGCTTTTTCTTACCCATGGCCCGGCGCAGCATATCCGCGCCGCCGAGGGTATAGCCCGCGAGTTCCTGGGCGATCTGCATCACCTGTTCCTGGTAAACAATTACCCCGTAGGTGGGCTCCAGGATGGGTTTCAGTTTTTCGTGCTGGTATTTGGCGTCCGGGTAGGCCACCTGCGCGCGGCCGTGCTTCCGGTTGATAAAGTCGTCCACCATGCCCGACTGCAGCGGGCCCGGACGGAACAGGGCCACCAAGGCGATCATGTCCTCGAGGTTATCCGGCTGCAGGCGCTTGATCAGGTCCTTCATACCGCGGGATTCCAGCTGGAATACCGCGGTGGTCTCGGCGCGCTTGATCATCTTGTAGGTTTCGGGATCGTCCAGCGGCAGCGCTTCAATCACCAGCGGCTCTTTGCCCTCGATCGCGCGCTGCTCGTCCACCATCGCTTTGGCCCAGTCGATGATGGTCAGGGTCCGCAGACCCAGGAAGTCGAACTTCACCAGGCCCGCGTCTTCCACGTCGTTCTTGTCGAACTGGGTCACCAGGCCCGCACCGGTCTCATCACAGTAGAGCGGGGCAAAGTCGGTGAGTTTGGTAGGGGCGATTACCACACCACCGGCGTGCTTACCCACGTTCCGCGCCACGCCTTCGAGCTGCAGCGCCATCTCCCAGATTTCCTGGCCTTCCTCGTCGTTCTCGAGGAATTCCCGCAGCACTTCTTCCTGTTCAAACGCCTTGGCCAGAGTCATGCCCGGATCGGCCGGAATCATTTTCGAGAGCTTGTCCGCAAGGCCGTAAGACTTGCCCTGCACCCGCGCCACATCCCTCACCACCGCCTTCGCGGCCATGGTACCGAAGGTGATAATCTGGCTCACCGCGTTACGGCCGTAATTGTCGGCCACGTAACTGATCACCTGATCGCGCTTCTCCATACAGAAGTCGACGTCGAAGTCGGGCATGGAAACCCGTTCCGGGTTCAGGAATCGCTCGAACAGCAGATCGTATTGGAGCGGATCCAGGTCGGTAATTTTCTGCGAGTAGGCAATCAGCGAGCCCGCACCGGAACCCCGCCCCGGGCCCACCGGAATATCGTGATCCTTGGCCCACTGGATAAAGTCCATCACGATCAGGAAGTAACCGGGGAACCCCATCTGGATAACGATATCCAGCTCGAAGCGCAGGCGGTCTTCGTACACTTTTTTACGCGCTTCGTAATCCGGCGCATTCTTGTCGAGGATAAATTCGAGGCGCTCGTAAAGGCCGTCGAAAGAAATTTTTTCGAAGAACTCGTTCTCCGTCATCCCCTCAGGAATCGGGAACTGCGGCAGGAAGTACTTACCCAACTGGATCGGCGCAGAACAACGACGCGCGATTTCCACCGTATTTTCCAGGGCTTCCGGAATATCCTTGAACAGCGCCTGCATCTCTTCCGGCGTACGCAGATACTGCTCGGAAGAATAGCGGCGCTCGCGGCGCGGATCATCCAGCGCACGGCCTTCACGGATACAAACCCGAACCTCGTGCGCTTCAAACTCACTGTCTTCAATAAAGCGCACATCGTTGGTCGCCACCACCGGCAGATTCAGTTTCCCCGCCAGCCCCACCGCCGCATGCAGATACTCCTCATCCCCCGGACGACCGGTACGCTGCAGCTCAAGGTAATAGCGCCCCGGAAAAATCCGCTCCCACTCCTGCGCCAATGACTCCGCCTGCGAATTCCGCCCGGCAATCAGGGCACGGCCAACATCGCCATACTTGGCCCCGGAAAGCATCAACACACCTTCGGAAGCCTGCTCAATCCACTCCCGCTCCACAAACCCGTGCCCGTGGTACTGCCCTTCCATCCAGGCGCGGGAAATCAGCTCGGTAATATTGCGGTAGCCCGTGGTGTTCATGGCATACAGCGTCAGCAGCGTAGGCTGCTCTTCCCCCCCTCCTTCAACCAGAAATCGGCCCCGGTAATCGGCTTCACCCCGGTGCCCATACAGCCCCGGTAAAACTTCACCTGACCGTAAAAATTCGTCTGATCCGTAATCGCCACCGCCGGCATCTCCAGCTCGGCAACGCGCGCCACCAATGGCTTGATACGCACCAGGCCGTCGATCAGGGAATATTCAGTGTGGATTCTTAAATGTACGAAGGGTTGGGTCATATTCTGTTCTATTTAATTTTAGCCCGGAGGTTTTATGGAGCTCTGTTCCGGGAACGCACCGAGGGGCGGTAAGCCCTTCCGGGACACGCGGCGAGTACATCCATGTAGCTCTGCGCCGACATCCCTGTCGGCGAAGGTCCCGGAAGGGCTTACCGCCCCTCGGTGCTTAGTGCAATTCTGATAATATTTTACTTCGTTAGCCCGAGAGATCTTTTGCTCGTTGTTACTTACGAAGTAGTGCGGCCGAATGCGAAGGTGGAGTGCCGGGTGGAGGTTTTCAGGAGCGTCGCAAACAGGATGTTTGCGCCGCAACGCCCAGGGATGGGTTCACAGTGGTCCTGAAAACCTCCACCCGGTGCTCCGCCGCCACAAAACGAGACCTAATCGGTCCACCACACCCTCTTCAGAGCAACAGCCCGCTCATGGCACCGAGCCAAAACCTGTTTCTTCTCGGCATTAGACATCCGCCCCCACTGACTGATTTCAGTCCCGGAACGGAAACACCCCTCACAGATATCGTCGCGATTCAACGCACAAACGGAAACACAGGGCGACTTCACCGGAAACTCAAATGCAGCCTCCGGCTCTTTGTTCTTCACCTTGCTCCAATCACTCTCGGCCATCAATCAGACCTCGACCAACTCTTCCGCAAACCGCTTGCCGTTGGCCACATAAATCTCACTGCTCGCCTTCAGCAACTCAAACGTCGACTCATCCAGCGTCTTCACCACCTTACCCGGACTCCCCAGCACCAGCGAAAAATCCGGAATCTCCGCATTCTCCGTCACCAGCGCATTCGCCCCGATAATGCAGCAGCGGCCAATCCTGGCCCCATTCAAAACTACCGCATTCATACCCACCAGCGAATACTCACCGATCTGGCAGCCGTGCAACGTCACCTTGTGCCCCACCGTCACCCCGGTGCCCACCGTCAGTGGCACACCCGGGTCCGTATGCAACACAGAACCATCCTGGATATTCGCCCGCTCACCTATGGTGATGAGGTCATTGTCTCCGCGGATCACCGCGTTGAACCATACCGAGCTGTGGGGCAGCATCCGCACATCGCCGATCACCCGGGCACCGGGCGCAATGTAATGGCCCTCGCCTTCAAGGGTCGGCAGCTTATCGCCCAACCTGTACAGCATTTGACCTCCCAGGGATGGTGTGAGTAAAAGCGGATAAAGGGTGAAATTCAGCCCGGCATTATCCCGCCCAAGGCCCCCGATTGCCACCCTAGAACCACCCTGACCAGCCGGACAGGTCAGCCAATCAACGCCCCCTCCAATGCCAGCAAGCGCGCCTTCATCTCCAGCCCACCCGCATAGCCTGTCAGCGTACCGTCTGCGCCAATTACCCGGTGGCAGGGCACCACGATGGACAGCGGATTGGCTCCGTTGGCCCGGGCCACCGCGCGCACCGCTTTGGGATTACCGATGGCCTCCGCCAGCTCCCGGTAGCTGCGGGTTTCCCCGAACGGAATGGCGCAGAGCGCCCGCCAAACCGATTGCTGAAACGGTGTGCCGGCGGCATCCATAGAAAGATCAAACGACTGTATCTCACCACCGAAGTACGCCGCGAGCTGCTCCGCCGCTGCGTCCGTCAGTTCGGTCGCGCCGCGCACCCAATCTTCCTTCACCGGCAGCGGCCGTTTGCCCCCCTGCAGATCGATCCCCACCAGCCCCGATTCACTGGCAGCGATGCCGAGTTCGCCAAACGCACTGGGGTAAATTTCATAGCAGATCATTTGATCGACCTCTTCTTGAGTTTGGGCTTGGGTTTAGATTTGGTTTTCAGGGATTGCCACAACAACAACGCAGCGTAAGCCCGCCAGGGGCGCCAGGATTCGGCGCGGGCCAGGGCCTGTTTCGGGGTTGCCTTGCGCTCGCCATCGCCCTCTTCCCTGCCAAGCGCGATCAGGATTCCAAGGTCGGACGCCGGGAAGGCATCCGGCATGGAAAGACCGCGCATAGCGGTGTAGTGAGCGGTCCAATCGCCAATACCGGGAAGAGCGGTCATCTGGGTACAGAAGCTCTCGAGATCCGCTGCATCAAAGTCGATATCGCCATTGAGCGTGGCCGCAACGAACGTTTGCAACGTCTTGGCGCGGGTGCGGGTAACGCCGATATCGGAGAAGTCCGCATCGCGCAGCTGCTCCGCGGTCGGAAACAACAGCAGCGACTCGCCTTCGGGTCCGGTAAACGTCTCGCCGTAACGGCTCGCGACCCGCCCGGCAATGGTGGTGGCCGCGGCCACCGAAATCTGCTGACCGAGAATCGCACGCAACGTGTACTCGAACGGATCCCAGGCACCGGGTAGGCGCACGCCGGGAGCTACTTTCAATACTTTTTTTAGCAGCGGATCGGCTTCCAAATGGCCGCGAATCTCATCACTGTCCGCATCCAGGTCAAACAGGCGGCGCAGTTTCTCCCGCAGGGGGTAGAGCACCGCTCCACAACCGTCTCCATACACGCTGACACGCAAGCGCCCCTTATCCGGCTCGTGCGCAACTCTCAACAAGCCACGCAGGCCCTGCAGCTCGAAACTGCGCAGGTATTCCCCCTGCTCTGGATCATCACCGGCAATGACCTGCTCCACGCCCGGCAGGGTGCGCGCAGCAAAAAACGCGAGCAGCGCCGGCCAATCGAACGGCGGCCGGTAACTCAGGTAAATCCGAATGGGTTTTACACCGCGATCATGGGGCTGTGCTGTCGCCGACTCGCGGCGAACTTCACTAGGCGTTCGCTGATAGATCTCTTTAAAAACACCATTGAATCGACGCAGGCTATTAAAGCCCGCGGCGAATGCGATCTCCCCCACCGGCAGGCTGGTATCGCGCAGCAGGCTGAACGCAAACAGCGCCCGCTCGGTCTGCCAGACCTGTAGCGGACTCAAGCCAATATGCTCCGCAAACAGCTTGCGCAGATAGCGGCTGGTAATCCCCAGGCGGTCTGCCAGCTGCTCAATGGATTGGGCTTCCCGCTCCGCGCGCATCAGGTTCACCGCGCGCTGAACCGTCGTGGATACCAGCCCCCAGGCCGGACTTCCGGGAGCAGCGTCCGGCCGGCAGCGCAGGCACGGGCGGTAACCCGCGGCCGCGGCTTCTGCGGCGGTGGCGAAGTATTCGACGTTCTTCTCCAGCGGCGGACGCGCCGGGCAAATCGGTCGACAGAAGATGCCGGTGGTTTTCACCGCGGTGTAGAAACGACCATCAAACCGCTTATCGCGGGCGAGACGGGCGGAGTGGCAGATATCGGGGTCAGGTTTCACGTTCAGGTGATCTGTGGCTTGTACTGCCTCCAGTGTACGGACCGGATATCCTCCAAACTAGTCATATTCGGAACTGGCTGACTATTCGCCCCCGGAGAACGAAAAAGCGGGCCATGAGGGCCCGCTCTAGAAAAGTTAGGATCGTACGATTACTGAATACCCAGTACTTCCTTACCCTGGATAAAGGTCACATCCACCGGAATACTGGCATCTTTCAGTCGATCAAGATCCGCCTGAAGCTCTGCGCCAACCACGCCCATATTGTCGAGCAAGTCTTTGGATTTTTTGTAGTCGCCGTCGCCCTGGATGGTCAGGATCAGGTTCGACAGTTTGGTCATCGCCGCCTGCATCTTGTCGAAGTCGACACTGTACTGGCCGGTGGCTTCGTCGCGGGTGAAGGCGCCTTCCTGCTTGAAGAAGTTGAAGCGCATCATGTTCGCCTTACCGTGGGCACTGGCGGCACCGAAACGGACACTGCGGAAAATACCGGCGAGGAAGGTGACGTAGTTGTCCATCAGCTCGCCCTCTTCAATCTCACCCTTGCCGTGCAGCTCGGTGATCATGTACAGGCCGAGGATATCCGCCTTGCCCTCTTCCAGCGCGGAGGAAGTCTCTTTCAGTGCCTGACGCACATTGGCACCGTCGGTAACGGTTTTCTTGATACCGAGACCGTGGGCCACTTCGTGGAACATGGTGTTGCCGAAGAAGGCATCGAAGGTGATGTGCTTGCGCTGGTCTTCCGCGATCAGCACGCCGCTGATGGGCACCAGGATCTGGTCGAACTTCGCGCGCATGGCGTTTTTCAGCTGCAGGCGACGGGTGCCCTTTTTCAGCTGTACTTCTTCGTCGTTCGGCAGGTTGATGGCGATGGTTTTGGAGCCGGCGTTGCTGTGGCCCGCGTAGTAGAGCACATCGTAAGCGTTCAGATCGGAATCGGTTCCCGGGGTTTCCGCCTTGTACTTGTCACCCACCGGCAGGCCGCGCTGCAGTTCCGGCAGGAAGGCGGCGAACTTGGACAGCTTTTCGCTCCACGCCATATCTTTCAGCAGCACATAGGATTCGTAGGCGGTGCGGTAGGCAAACAGCTGGTCTTCGTAGTTTTCGATAGGACCGATCACCACGTCGATGCGGTTGTCTTTCATATCCATCCACGCCATATCGCTGTCGCGGAACTGATCGTTAAGCAGGGCGTCGGCACGGAGTTTCAGGTAACCAGCGAAATCCTGGTCTTCTGCCAGCTCCGCCGCTTCGCGCAACAGTGCTGAGGCTTTTTCCAGCTGCGCTTTGTAGGCCTCGCTGTATGGCACCAGTTCAAGATTGCCTTCGCTGTCGCGGCGCACCAGGGAATAAAGACCTTCTTTACCCGGCTGTTTCCAGGCTTCAAATTCCTGCTTGGTCATGTCTTCCGGGTAGAACTCGGCACCCAGGGGCTTGTCGCTGTACCCTTCGATAAACGGCTTGTTGTCGTTCAGGCGATCCCAGGGGCCGTAGTTGATATCGGCGAACTTGCGTGCGGCGCTGTCATCGATTCCGCTCAACAGTTCCTGGGCGGGACCGTAGGATTGCAGCCAGAACAACTGATCCATAATTTTACTGGCATCGATCAGCTTGCCGATCATCTGGCGCTGGTTGTCGGACAGGGAGGAAAGGTCTGCATTCAACTCCACCGGCGCATAGATATCGAACCGGGATGGGTCCACACCTTTTGCAATACCACCCGCCTGGGGGCCAGTGGCCGGCTGGGCGGTTTGTTGCTCAGCCTCGGCGCCCGGTTGCGCAGTATTTTCGACGGGCGCGGATTCTGAGTTGATGGTGGTTTTTTCATCAGAAGAGCAGCCGGCAACAATGGCAAGTGCCAGAGCCGATACGGCAAAGAGTGCAGATTTCATTCAGGTTCCTGCCTGTTGTTTTATTGAATAGCGCGAGCCACATTAATTGCGGGCACGAAAGATGTCCAGATACCCCGCAGTGCGCAAGACGTGCCGGATATTTGACTGCAATTATGGGCAAGGATAGAAAAATACGCGGTGCAATTCCGGCCAGAAAAAACAAATCGCGCCAGAGTGTATAGAAACCTGCCGGCAGTACGCATCAGGACAGCAGCTGCGGATCTTCTGTACCAGTTTCTCGCGCGCGCTCCTGCTGCTGCATCCGCCACAGCCCGGCGTAATGGCCATCCGCGGCAATCAGCTCCCGGTGACTGCCCTGCTCCACCACGCGCCCCTGATCCATCACCAGAATCTGATCCGCATCCACCACAGTGGACAAACGGTGGGCAATCACCAGAGTGGTCTGCTCCCGGGATATTTCCTGCAGGGCGCGCAGGATCCCCTGCTCCGAGTGGCTGTCCAGGCTGGACGTCGCCTCGTCAAACACCATGATGGGTGGGTGTTTGAGAATGGCACGGGCGATGGCCACGCGCTGCTTTTCGCCACCGGATAATTTCAGGCCGCGCTCGCCAACGGTGGTGTGCACACCTTCGGGCAACTGCGCGATAAAACCGTCCAGTTGCGCGTGGCGAATCGCCGCCATCACCTCTGCGTCGGTGGCATCCACGCGCCCGTAACGCACGTTTTCCAGAATGGATTGATTGAACAGAACTGTGTCCTGGGGCACCACACCAATGGCCGCACGTAACGAGTCCTGGCTCACCTCGCGTACATCCTGCCCGTCCACCCGGATACTGCCGCCGTTCACGTCGTAAAAACGGAACAGCAACTTGAACAGGGTGGATTTGCCGGCGCCGCTGGCGCCGACAATGGCGACCTTTTGCTTCGGGGCGACAGAAAAACTGACGCCCTTGAGGATTTCCCGCTCGCTGCTGTAACCAAACTGCACATCGCGAAACTCGATGGCGCCCCGCTTGATACCCAGGGTGCCCGCGGCCTCCGCATCTTCAATGGCCGGCTTCACATCGAGAATCGAGAACATTTTTTCGATATTGGCGAGGGAGCCTTTCATCTCCCGGTATACGAAACCGAGGAAATTGAGCGGGATAAAAATCTGCATCATCACGGCATTGATCAGCACAAAGTCGCCGATGGTCATGCTGCCCCTGGTCACATTGACCGCAGCCATCACCATGGCGCCGCACATGGCGGTGGCGATGATCACCGCCTGCCCCGCGTTTAACCCGAACAGCGACAGGCGATTTTTGCGCCGCGCCTGTTCCCAGGTGGCCAGTTCGCGGTCGTAGTGCTGCGCCTCGTGCTGCTCGTTGCCGAAGTATTTGACGGTTTCGTAATTCAGCAGACTGTCGACCGCGCGGCTGCTGCTCTGGGATTCCGCCTGATTCAGCTCCCGAACGTAGCGGGTGCGCCATTCGGTGGCCACCACGGAGAAGCCGATATAGGCGGCCACGGCGCCCAACACCAGCAGTGCGAAACTGACGCTGTAATTCCACCACAGCAACCCGACCACCATCAGGATTTCCACCAGGGTCGGGACGATGTTAAACACCATAAAGCGCATCAGAAATCCGATGCCAGCGTTGCCGCGCTCGATATCCCGGGACAGGCCACCGGTGCGCCGATTGAGGTGATAATCCAGATCGAGCTTGTGCAGGTGCTGGAAAACCGCGAGCCCGACTCTGCGCTGGGCGCGTTCAGTGACCCGGCCGAAAATCGTGTCGCGCAGTTCGCCAAACAGCACCGAGGAAAAACGCACAAATCCGTAGGCCAACAACAGGCCCAGTGGCAGGGCGATGGCCGCCGCGGCACCACCGGCCTGATCCAGATCATCGACAATGTGTTTAAGCAGGAACGGCAAGCCAACACTGGCGGCCTTGGCGCCGATAAGACACAGCAGAGCCAGAATTACCGGGCGCTTGAATTCGAGCAGATAGGGAAACAGGGTTTTGAGGGCGCTCCAGTGGACATCTTCCAGAGCGACGGCGGATTTGGGTCTGGGCATGGTCAATCTCGGTGAATCAGGTGCGCAGTATACCTGACCAGACCGAGTTACCTGCGCGGGAAATCGCAGACCCGACCGTTCGGATCAGGACAGCGCCCTGACTGGAACGTCATCCCTGCGCCCGATCGGTGCGTCCAGAACACGGACCAGGAATTCCGTCAGCACCCCGGCGGTGAATCCCCAGATCTCGTAACCTTCGTACTCATAGGCGGGCAGATAGATACGGCGCTGGTCGATGGTGATACGGTCTGTGCGGACGCGCGGATCATCGAAAAACCAGGCCAGCGGCACCCGGAAGATGGCGTCCAGCTCGCCGGGGTTGGGCGTCAGCGGCGCATCGGCGGGCACAATCCCCAGCCATGGAGTCACTTCCACCTGCCAGCGTGTAGTGCGAGTCCACAGGGGGCCGAGCACGCGTACCTGGTCCGCGGGCAGGCCGATTTCTTCGTGGGTCTCGCGCAAAGCGGTGTATTCGAGGGAGGGATCGGTATCGTCCCAACGGCCACCGGGAAGGGAAACTTCCCCAGAGTGACTGGACAGTTGCTGCGAGCGCAGCGTCAAAATGACCTGAGGGTCTGGCTCGTCCGTCAACGCCAGCAGCACCGCCGCGTGGCCGTGTAAATCCGGGCCCTGCGGCACCTGCGCCTGCAATTCATCTCTGACTGCAGAGAACTTCTTTTCTATGGTTTCCAACATGGCTGTTTGATTGCTGCCTCCAGCTCACGGTACCTGTTTCACTATACACCTTCTCCAAAAACGGTTCAGGGGATCAGGTCGCATCCGGCTTCAGCTCCGGTTTGCTTGCTGCTTCCCCCTTGTCCATCGGTTGATGGCCACCTTTCACTCTTTCCCGCAGGGATTGCACCAGCGCGTAATAGATGGGCACCAGAAAGGTGGAAAAAATACTTGCAGCAAGCATGCCACCAAAGACTGCCAAGCCGAGGGAGATACGGCTGGCGGCACCGGCACCGGAGGCAATTACCAGCGGGAAAATACCCAACACGAATGCCAGCGCGGTCATCAACACCGCACGAAACCGCAAGCGCGTGGCCTGTAGTGCAGATTCCTCGATGGACAGTCCACTGTCCCGCTGCAGTACCGCAAACTCCACCATTAGAATGGCCGTTTTCGCAGACATCGCGATCAGCAATACCAGGCCAATCTGAGTGTACAGGTCACTGTCGCGCCCCATAACAAAACAGGCCAGTAAGCCACCGCCGATGGCAATCGGAATTGCCAGCAACACCGCGATGGGAATACTCCAGCTCTCGTATTGCGCTACCAGAAACAGGTACGCAAATAAAATGGCCAGCGCGAACAAAATCGGTGCCAGGTTCCCTGCACTGATTTCTTCCAGGCTGGCGCCGGTCCACTCATAACCATATCCTTCCGGCAAATGGTTTCCCAACAGCTCCATCGCCTGCATGGCCTCACCACTGGAGTAGCCCGGCGCCGCGGCCCCATTAATGGTGACGCTGTTGTACAGGTTGTAGCGCTGCACCGTTTGCGGGGCCACAATAGGCTTCACCTCGGCAACTGAGCTGACCGGTACCAGCCCGCCGCTGTTGGCGCGTACAAAAAAGCCGCTGAGGTCTTCTTCACTGTCCCGGTACTCTGCATCCGCCTGGGCAAGCACCTGGAATACCTTGCCAAAACGATTGAAGTCGTTGACGTAATAACTGCCCAGATACGTCTGCAGAGTGAGATAGACATCGGAAAGCTGCAGGCCGAGGATATGTGCCTTGTCTTTATCCAGCTCCAGCTCCAATTGCGGCGAGGCCGCCTGATAAGTGGTAAATGCCTGGGCAATTTCCGGGCGCTGATTGGCCGCGCCAAGCAGTGCATACAGCACTCCAGCGAGTTCCTGAATTTCCCGCCCCTGCAGATCTTCCAGCACAAACTCAAAACCGCCAATGGTTCCCAGCCCGGGCAACGCGGGCACCGGGAAGGCCCGCACCTGCGCTTCCGGGACCGCAGCCCCAAGTTTCTGTACCTTATTCAAAATGGCAAACTGATCGAGTTCCGGAGTCAGCCGTTCCTCCCAGGGATGCAGTATCACGATCATAAACGCGGTGTTGGATGCGAGACTGTTGGACAGCAGACTGAATCCCGGTACCGCCATCACATGGGCAACACCTTCCAGTTTTTTGATGTCACTGCTCAGTTTTTCCACCACCGGCGCAGTGCGTTTCAACGAGGCGCCATCAGGCAGCTGAACATTCATCATGAAATATCCCTGATCTTCATCGGGGATAAATCCCGTGGGCACCACTTTGAACAAAACAAAACAAAGTGCGCCGACGCCGATAATGGTGGCCAGGCCGAGCAGTGGAATACGTACAAAAAAGCACACCACGCTCATATACAAACCGGTAGCACGCTGCAAAAAGCGATTGAAAAAGCCAAATACCCCGGTCAGCTTTTCACCGTGTTCTCCCTCTCCCTGAGGTGGCCGTAACAGAACTGCACTGAGAGAGGGGCTCAGGGTAAGCGCATTCACCGATGAAATAAGAACCGCGATGGAAATGGTCAGGGCGAACTGTTGGTACATTTTTCCGGTCAGCCCCGGCATCAGCATTACCGGCACAAAGACCGAGAACAGCACGGCGGTGGTGGCGATTACCGGGCCGGTGACCTCGCGCATAGACTCCATCGCCGCCTCTTTGGGCTCCAGCCCCTCGCCCAACAGCCGTTGGGTGTTTTCCACCACGATGATCGCATCGTCCACCACGATGCCAATGGCGAGAATCAGGGCAAACAAGGTGACCGTATTGATGGTCATCCCCAGTGCCAGCATTACCGCAAAAGTACCGATCAGCGACACGGGAATGGCAATGGCCGGAATCAGAGTTGCACGCCAGTCCTGCAGGAATACGAACACCACCAGAATCACCAGTAGCAAGGCGATGATCAGTGTTTCTACGACTTCTGCGATGGAGGCTTTTACAAAACCAGTGGTGTCGTAAATAATTTCCGACTCCAGCCCTTCTGGAAAATGGCGCCCCAACTGATCAACCTTTTCGCGAATATTGTTTGCCACGTCCAGTGCGTTAGCATCCGGTAGCTGGTAGATCGCCATCACCGCAGACGGCTGGCCATCCAGTTCCCCGTAGGCACTGTAACTCTGGCTACCCAACTCGACCCGCGAAATATCCCGCATGCGTACGATGCCACCATCCGGCCGGGAGCGGATGCTGATGTTTTCGAACTCTTCCACGCTCTCCAGGCGCCCCTGGGCGAGAATACTGTATTGAAACTGTTGTTCCTGCTTGATTGGCGGCGCACCGATTTTTCCCGCGGCCACCTGCAGGTTCTGCGCGCGAATCGCGGCGATCACATCATTGGCGGTGACATCCAGCGCGGCCATCTTGTCCGGATTCAGCCACAGGCGCATGGCGTAGTCCTGGGCGCCGAGGATCTGCACATCGCTGACGCCGTCGATGCGCGACAGCTCGTCTTTGAGAAAAATATCTCCGTAGTTGGCTAGAAAAAGAGTGTCGAATTTATCGTCCTTCGACAGCAGATTGACCACCAGCAAAATGGTGTTGGATTTCTTCTCTACGGTGACCCCGCTGCGGGTCACCTCATCCGGCAGACTCGGGGTGGCCTGCTGCACCCGGTTCTGCACATTCACCTGAGCGATATCCCCGTCATAGCCACTTTCAAAAGTCACCGTCAGGGTATAGGTGCCGTCGTTACTGCTGGTGGAAGACATATATTTCATGCCCTCCACCCCGTTGACCTGAGACTCAATAGGTTCCGCCACACTGTCGCGCATGACTTCCGCACTGGCACCGGGGTAGGAAGCCGTAACCACTACCGTCGGTGGGGTAATGTCGGGAAACTGGGCAATGGGTAATAGCGGCAGGGACAGCACGCCCGCAAGGGTGATCAGAATAGAGATCACCAGAGCAAAACGCGGCCGTCGGATAAACGTCGCGCTGATCATCGCATCACGCCCTGCACCCAGGGACCGCGGATATCATTTGCCATCAAAATAGGCATCCGGTTCCTTTTCCTGGCCCAGGGGCTCGCCGCGCTCACTATTGGGATCGGGCAGTTTTTGTCCGCTGCCATCGTGCATTTCCGCCTCAATCTGCTCCAGATCGGAACCGGTACCAGAGGCCCCGGACTGACGGCGCTCCTCGGGCGAGACATCGCCTTCGCGGAACTCTGTGACGGGGCTGGTCTGCGCGGGGGGGCGCTCGGTCTTGATACCTTTATAGGGATCCAAAGCGACATTCTGCGGTGCGACTGGCTGCCCATTGGTCACCCGTTGTAAGCCGTTCACGGCAATTCTTTCACCGGGCTTGAGTCCATCTTCCACCGCCCACAAGGCGTTTTCCCGCTGCCCGAGCTTGAGGAAGCGCTTCTCGGCAATATTCTTGTCGTCGACGACATACACGAAATGCCCCTGCATATCTTCGAGTACCGCCGCTTGCGGAACCAGTGGCTTTATCGCTTCAGCACCGGCAAACACACTGATGACAACGCGGGCAAACTGCCCCTGTACCAGCAGGCGCTCCGGGTTTGGGAAGCGGGCACGCACCAGCGCAGACCCCGTCGCCTGGTCGATCTGGTTGTCCACAAATACCACGATGCCAGGATAGGGATAGAGTTTTCCATCCGGCTGCTTGATACGCACTTCCCTCTTTACCGGCGCCATGCCCTGCTGACGACGCCGCTCCGTCTCCTCCTGTACCGCAAACAGGCGATTTTCCGGCACCTCGAAAGTGACGTAGATCGGGTCCATGCGCACGATGGAAGTCAGCGGGTCGGTTCCCGGGCCGACCAGTGAGCCCTCGGTATATTCCGAGCGCCCGATCAGACCAGTGAGTGGCGCGCGAATTTCGGTATAGGAAAGATTGAGCTGGGCGGTTTCCACATCTGCCTGCATGGCGGCAACTTTGGATTCCGCCTCTTCGAAATTGCCGGTCAGCTCGTCCATCTGCATTTTGCTGATGGCACCGGTTTTAATCAGTTCGCTACCGCGCCGGTAGTTGCGCTGTGCGACCTGCAGCGCGGAGCGTGCCTGCGCCAGATTGGCGCGCTGGTTATCCAGCGCGGCAATAAACGGTTTGGGGTCAATCTGATACAGCAGCTCGCCCTTCTGAACCAGCTGCCCCTCGACAAAATTGCGCGTCTCGATGTACCCCTCCACCCGTGGGCGCACCTTGTATTCATCCGTAGCTTCTACCCGCCCCACATATTCGTAGCGCGGTACCACCTGGTGCGCGCGCACCGCCAGGACCTCAACCGGCGGCGGTTTGGGCTTGGCCTGCTCTTCTTGCTTACTGCAGGCCATCGCCAGAATGGCAATTACTAAAACGAGAATACGCGCCATGGAAAACCAGCCATCGCTACTGCACAAAAATCCTACTTACCACTATAGAAGGAAGATGGCTGGCAGACTGGCGCTCACTGCGACCGCGGGTATACTTGCGCCATGAAATTTTGCAGCCATTGCGGCCACACCGTTGTTTTCGAGATCCCCGCCGGGGACGACCGCCCCCGCCACCTGTGCCACGATTGCGGTGCCATTCACTATGTGAATCCCCGTGTCATTGTCGGCACTCTGCCGTACCTGGGCGATCAGGTTTTACTGTGCAAACGTGCCATTGAGCCCCGCCACGGACTTTGGACCCTGCCTGCGGGGTTTATGGAAAATGGTGAAAGCAGCGAGCAGGGGGCGCTCAGGGAGTCTTGGGAAGAGGCCCGCGCCAACCTGCGTGTGGACGAGCTGTTTTCCGTTTACGACATTCCCCATATCAACCAGGTGTACCTGATTTACCGTGGCGAACTCACCGACACCAACTTCGGTGCCGGGCCGGAATCACTGGAGGTGGCACTGTTTGACGAGGGGGATATCCCCTGGGACGAGATGGCATTTCCGGTGATGACGCAGACGCTGAAACACTATTTCAGCGATCGGGAAAAAGGGGCCTTTGGGCTGCACCGGGGGGTGATTGAGCGCAAGCTGTGAGCTTGCGCCCTGGAACTGGATCCCGGCCTTCGCCGGGATGACGGGATGACGGGATGACAGAAAGCTAGTTACAGCGGTCGTCCAGCTTCCACAGATCAAACGCCGGTTCCTCGTAGGGATGGGCGCCGCGCATCGCCGCGAGCACTCCATCCACCACCTCATCCGCACACACGGTTTCCACCCGGAACTCGGGCACGTTTTCCACTTCACCCTGCTGCCCGATAAAGGGCTGACTGCCGTCCAGCGGGCGGAACTGGCCGGTGCCGAGGACCTGCCAACAGCAGCTGTCGTAGTCACCGATACGCCCGGCGCCGGCAGCGAAGATCGCCTGTTTGACCGGCTCCAGATGGGTTTCGGGGATGTAGATACAGAGTTTGTACATGGCGCCTGCGTTGACGATCAGAACATCAGGGTCATCAGCTTGCGCTGGTAAGTGGTCGCCACCGGGTCGCCGGCACCCAGCGCCTTGACGATATCCAGGTAGGCCTGTTTGGCTGCGCCGTCGGCAAAACCCAGGTCCTTGCGCAGCAGGTTCAGCAAAATCTCCAGCGCCTCTTCGTGGCGATCCGCCTGGCTGAGTTGCACCGCCAGCTTGTAAGCGGACTCACTGTCTTCGGGGTTTGCCGCCAGTGCCTGTTGCAGGGCCTTGATTTCGGGAGAGTCAGCCGCGGCCTGCTTCAGCTCGAGCTGTGCCATCAGTTGCTGATAATCCGAATCCTGATCGGCCATCAGGATCTTGCCGAGTATCTCTTCCGCGTCCTTGGTGCGGTTTTTCTCCAACAGAACGGCGGCGTATTGCTTGGCAATATCCGCGCGCTCACCGGAATCCCCGTAAGCCTGGCGCAGTAACGGCAGCGCTTCGTCCAGCTCGCCCTCACCCACCAGTTTCTGCGCCTTCTGGAACTGCAGCTCCCAGGCCTTGGGCAGGTACTTGTCCAGTATCTCGCGGATTTCTTTTTCCGACTGGGCGCCTGCGAAGCCGTCCACCGGTTGGCCGTCTTTGAGTACCATGACCGTGGGCAGGCTGCGCACACCCAGTTGACCTGCAAGCGCCTGTTCGGTATCCGCATTGAGCTTCGCCAGCAGGAATTGGCCTGCGTACTCGTTGGCCAGTTTTTCCAGTACCGGCATCAGCTGTTTGCAGGGCTCACACCACTCGGCCCACACGTCTACCACCACCGGGCGCTTCATGGACTCTTCAATCAGTACCTGCTGCGCATTCTGTGCCGTCACATCGACGATAAACTCTTCCACGTCTACTCCTCGTATTCTGCTGTCGGGTCGCAGGGTTCAGTCGAAAGCCGGGGCGACCATAAATGGGCGCATGATACCCGATTCCGGGAAGTTTGCGCTTCCCGCCCGACACTTCCCGATCACTTTTCGCTCAATCACCCTGCGCCCCCTTGGGAGGAACATACTGATCCACTCGCTGCGCGTCGCCCGTGTACTCCATCTGCATGGCTTTTTTAAGTGGTTGCACCAACAATTCCGATTGACCAAGGCAAATATCCGGGTGCAGATATGGCTCGAATGGTTCGGTCTCTTCTCCGCCGAATAGCCACTGCTTAACAAACCCGGAGTCCAGTGGCGCGATCATTGGGAAGCTCTTTTCATGGAAGCGCTCGGTCTCCGGATGTGAAGCCAGAGTAATGATCGAGCAGCTCAGTAAATCTCCCCAAGTTTTGTACAGGCCACAAAAAAAGAAAGGGCGGTCGAAACGAAACTCTACCGGGTTCCTGCCGCGCTGGCTTTCCACCCAGGCGGTCGCGGGTATCAGGCAGCGGGACTTGCGATACTCCGGGCGCTGGCCAAGCTTTTTCCAGTTGCTGTTGATGGACCAGTATTTTTTGTGTGGCTTCCAGCCGTCACCGGACTTTTCCAGATACAGGTGCCAGATGGCATTTTCCACCTCCGGCTCACCGTGGCGCCCGGTGACGATACTGACCTTGCTGGTGGGGCGCCGACGGCGCCCGAAGATCATATTCTGCGGGTGATGTACACCGTACTCATCGAGAAAGCGCTCGATACCCGCATCGTCGTCGACATCGAATACGCTGCACATGGGTTGTTGCGTCCTGTTACCAGTTCAGTGAGGAAGGCAGGCGGGGCGAGGACAACAGCTGGGAGAATTTTTGCCAGCGCTGTTCCTGCGAGCCCGCATCTTTTTCCACGTAGTCTATGACCAGCTGTTTGCCCCAGTTGTAGTTGATAACGTAGGCACCGTAGGTATCCACAAACTGCACACGCTGGGCCGCTTTTTCCGGGCTCATAGCGGTGTATTTCTGAAAACGTTCGATGGCTTCGTCGCGGTCGATGTCACCATCAATATATTCCCGGGCGACAATGTTCTCTGCAAACTTCAGCTGCGCCAGTAAATCCAGAACCTGTTGATACTTTTCTGCACCGGCGGGATCCAGCCCTGCCAGCGGATAGAGGGTTTCTTTTTCAAAGCGGGTTTTCTCATCCCCGGGAAAGGCCAGTTCAATACCGTAATTGGCACTGCCTTCGGCAATCAGCGACTGGGGGCTGAATAGTGGATAGACACTGTATTCGACCCAGCCCTGATCATTGACCAGTTTCTCTTCCAGAAGCGCATTGTAGGTATGGTGACCGGGATAGCCTTCATGGCAACCGAGGTCCACGGCGCGATCGATATGAATGGGGAGGCCGCTGTTGATCTGAATCAGACTGTGGGCCTTACCCTGATACCAGTTGTAGCCGCTCCAGGGTTTGCCCTGAACATATTCCAGCCGAAAACTTTCATTCTTCGGCAACTGGATTTGGGCCTGAGTGCGTTTTTTACATTCGTCAATCGCAGCTTTGAACACGCTGTCCAGTTTGTCTTCGGGAATCCGGTACTGCTCACGGAATGCCTGCACACGAAGATGGAGCGGCTCATCACCGGGGAGCGCCTGATTCAGCGCTGCCAGTACCGGGTCAAAGTCTGCATATTGCTGCACCGGTGGCTCGGTGTCGTAGAGTGCGCGAGCTTCTTTCTGGAAATTCCGAAAACCCGCGTCGGCGATATGGTGCGCATGGGCAACGACGGCCTTCAGCTGGGTTTTCAGGTAGTGCTGGCGCAGGGTGTTCAGGTCTCCCGCGGGCTCAACGCTGTCCGGTAATTGGGCGAGCAGGCGCTCCGCACGGTTGGCCAGTTCTGCCGGCGAGGCACTATCCTCTGCCGCTTCGGCCTTCCAGGGGGCCGGGCCGTAGTAGGCATCCACGTAGCTTTTATCGTGATTCCCGAGCGTTAGGACCAGGCGCACATACTGCTCCGCCAGTGCGTCCAGCGCGGCATCGCTGTGCGACTCCGGTTGCAATTCTGACTTTTCAGCTCCGGAAGCCTCCACCGGATGCTGCTCCGATGTCTTTTTTTCCGTGCCGCCGTCACAGGCGAACTGAAAAATGGCCAGCAGGAATACAACCGCGGCACCGATTCGTTTATCCACAATAGTCTTTCCCATGGTGATTTATCTTTGCAATTCCACCCGCCCGATTTCCGGCGAAAGCCCGGCGAGTGACTGTTTGATCCAGTCGAGAAACAGTTGCACCTTGCGCGTGCGGTGCATATCCCGGTGGGTAACCAACCACAGGTTAGTGCACCACTCCGGCGGCGGTTCAATTAACCGCTGCAGTCCTGGGCGCGCTTCCGCACACCAGTGGTTCAGGGCAGCGATACCCACACCACAGCGAGCCGCATCTTCAAAACCGGAGAACTCATTGCAACGAAATACGATCTGCTCGTCCGGAACCTGTCGGGTAATCCAGTGGAGGCTCGGGATAAAGTCGTAGGCTTCGGTGGGCCCGATAAACCGGTGCCCGGCCAGGTCGTCCAACCCATTGAACGGCCCACACTCCTGCAGGTACTCGGCCGAGGCGTATAGTGCGCTGTTCAGGGAAGTGGCCGGTTGCACCACATAGTCGGGCTCGGTGGGCCTGGCGCCTGGACGGATTCCGATATGCGCCTCGCCATGATCCAGCCGCAGGTGCCGCCGGTCTGCCACCAGCTCCAGGCGCAGGTACGGGTTTTCCCGCTGAAAACCGCGGATCACCGGCATCAACAGCGGAATCAGGGTATTCACCGTGGTAATTACCAGAGACCCCTGCAGTGTTTCCTCGGCGCCCTGCATTTTACCCACCAGCAGATCCAGCTGGTCCTGCATGTTCTCCGCAGCCCCCATTAGCATCTGCCCCGCCTCGGTGGGTACATAGCCCCGCGGGTGGCGGATAAACAGGCGGGTTTTCAACGCCTTTTCGAGCGCATCGATACGTCGCAACACCGTGGAGTGGGACACTTCCAGCTCAAGCGCGGCACCGGACAGGGTGCCCGCTTTGGCGACGGCCAGAGCGTAATGCAGATTGTTCCAGTCCTTGACCGAGTTCCCCGCCACAAGCGGCCCCCCTAGGTTATCCAGCCCAACGCCCATTCACGGCAGACTCTAGCCCGACCAGGACTTCTGTGCAAATTTGCACAGAAACATTGCGCTCACGGCATTTCTGTTCCTTTGTGGCTTCCCCAGAATAGCCCCATACCCCAGCACCCAAGCGGGATCACCTTTCGGAGGAACGAATATGAGCACCCCACGTAAACCCCACCTGCTGGCCCTGGCCGGCAGTCTGCGCAAGGATTCCTGGAACCGCCAGCTGGCTAGCGCTGCAGCCAGGCTGGCTCGCGAGGCCGGCGCCGAAGTCACCGAAGTTGACTTGCGCGAGTTCCCGCTGCCGCTGTTCGATGAAGACATCGAGGCAGCGGCCATACCCGAGGCGGCGAGCCGCTTGAAAGCCCTGTTCGCTTCTGCGGACGGTTTGCTGATCGCAAGCCCGGAGTACAACGGTTCGGTAAGCGCGGCATTGAAAAACCTGATTGACTGGGTCTCCCGCCCGGACGGACAGTTTGGGCGAGCCGAGGTATTTCAGGGCCGCCGCGCGGCACTCTTCGCCACCTCGCCAGGCGGGCTCGGCGGCATGCGCGGACTGAATCACCTGCGCGACATTCTGCAGCCACTGGGTACCTGGATTGCCCCGACCATGCTGGCGGTACCTTCATCGATGACTGCATTTGTCGACGGCAAACTGGTGGACGAGACCGCAATAGCGCAATTACGCGCACTGGTACACGACACCTTGCACGCGATCGAGGTTACCCGCCTGGGCGCAACCAGCGCCGCCTGATCGCAGGATATGCCGCACCCTTGCGGCATTCGATTACTCGTCTAATTGCCTCGTCCAAAAGCGCTGCATTTTCAGGAACAGGAAAGAAGCGGTCCAGGTAATCATGACCAACCCGGTCAAAGCCTCCAGTCCTGCGGTAAAACGCAGGGCGCCGTGAGGCTCGATATCACCGAACCCGAGCGACGTATAATTAGTAAAGGAGAAATAGACGCAATCCAGCATGGCGCCGTCGAAATTCCCGGTTAGGGTGCCAAACAGCGGTGAGTGATACATAAAGTAGTAACCCACTGCAAACATCCAGATCTCGAGAATATGGGCAATCAGCGCACCGAACACCCCGATCAGTACTGCCACGTTACGGCGAAACTTCCATCGATGTGATACCCAGAACAGCGCATTGAGCGCCTCGTGGTGAATCACCACCGCGAATGCCACCAGGAACATATTGATCAGGATTGCTACCAGCATCTCAGCGCCGCTTCTGAAAAAAATCTCGCACCAGAGAAGCCGCCTGGTCCTGCATCACACCACCTTCCACCTGTACCTTGTGGTTAAAAAATGTCTGCTCGGGTAACTGTAACTGGCTGGCAACCACGCCGGCACGGGGCTCGGTGGCGCCGTATACCAGCCGGGCGATTCGCGCGTGCACCAGGGTGCCAAAGCACATGGTGCAGGGCTCGATGGTTACGTACAGCGTGGCCCCGGGCAGGCGATAATTCTGCTGATGTTGCGCAGCGGCGCGTATAGCCATGACTTCTGCATGGGCGCTGGGGTCGGAAGCAGAAATCGGCTGATTAAAGCCCTCACCGATAACCTCACCCTCCAGCACCACTACTGCGCCAACAGGTACTTCGCCCAATTGAGCAGCCTGCTCGGCCAGGGCAAGGGCTTGCTGCATAAATATAAAATCGCGCGGTGTCGCCACGGTTCACTGTCCTGATAGTTACTCTGTTCTGGTGGTATGCATAATTGTATTACTGACCCCGCTCCCGAACATCGCCCGGATCCATGATCAGGCGGCGCAAAAGAAAGTCCGCCTCCAGATGCAGCTCGCTTTGTGACTCCAGTTGCTGGCGGGCCTCGCGCTTACCCTTCCACGCAAACGGCGTCATGGTAAGAAAATCTTTGACCGCTTCGTTGTCGTTCATGTGTAGCGGAAATTCACAACGCATTTCGCTTTCGGGGACCAGCCCGGAAATAGTCGCCGGAGCGCTGTGTTGTTGCGGATGCGCGTAGAGCCGGGATTTAAGGCTCCACAGGTGATCAGGGCCGGGAGATACATCGAGCAACACGCCACCCGGTTTCAAAACACGTACCAGCTCTTCCGCAGGACCGGGCGCAAATACGCGTAATACCGCGTCCACACTGGCATCGGCCACCGGCAGATGAAAACTGCTGGCAACCGCAAACTGAGCGTGCGGCTGTTTTTTTGCCGCGAGCCGCACACCCGCTTTCGCGATATCAATACCGTAAATCAAGTTTTCGGGCCAGCCGCCGCTCCCCAGTTGTCGCGCGTAATAGCCCTCGCCGCAACCGATGTCCAGCAATACGGGGGCTTGCACGCCCGCGGTAACGGGCCGCAATTGGGCGCAGATCGCTTCCACCAGCGGCCGATAGTGGCCGGCCTCGAGAAACCGGCGGCGCGCGTTCAACATTTCCGCGGAATCCCCCGGTTCACGGCTGCGTTTTTGCTGCACCGGCAGCAAATTCACGTAGCCCTCCTTCGCCCGGTCAAAACTGTGGCCGTTGGCACAACGCCAGCTTCGGCTTTCCAATGGAAGGGATTCACTGCAATGGGGGCACTGCCAGATCATGCGTTTTCGCTGATTTCCTGTAATTGCTGTACTGCGGATTTGTTCAGAATCAGATCTGCCGCTTTTTCAGCGATGGCAATCACCGGTGCGTTGGTGTTGCCGCTGATGAGGGTGGGCATTATGGAGGCATCCACCACACGCAGTCCATCCACACCACGCACGCGCAATTCACTATCCACTACAGCGAGCTCGTCCTGGCCCATCTTGCATGTCCCCACCGGGTGATAGATGGACTCCGCTTTCTGGCGAATAAAATTGGCGATGGCGTCTTTACTGGTGAGCGACTTTTCTGGCAGCCACCGGCGCTTTTGCAACTTATTCAGTGCGGGTTGCTCGATGATGTCCCGCGCCATTTCAAAGCCCTCTATCAGTACCTGCAGATCTTCCGGCTCTGCCAGATAGTTGGGTTGAATCGCGGGTAGCGCGCGCGGGTCACGGGATACCAGACTGATCTGGCCTCGGCTCTTGGGGCGCAGGGCGCAAGCGTGCAGTGAATAACCGTTACCGGGACGCTTGTCGAGGCCGTGATTAAATAGTGGCGCCGCGCTCAAGTGGAACTGGATATCCGGATGCTCTCCAGCAAGACCAGAACTGGCAAAGCCTCCCGCTTCCGCCACATTGTTGGTCAGCTTTCCTCGGTTGAGCAAAAGGTACTCGGGAAAATGCATTGCCGCGCCCAGCTTGGACAGAAACGCATCGTTAAAGCCAACAGGGCGATTAGTTTCCACCACCTGGGTAATATCGAGGTGATCCTGGAGATTGCGTCCCACACCGGGGAGGTGGCACTGGGGAACAATCCCCAATTTTTTTAGTTCATCCTCGGGGCCAATACCTGAGAGCATCAGTAGTTGAGGCGACTGAATAGCACCTGCACAGAGAATGATTTCCTTATTCGCCACCACGCGCTGACCATTGACCAGCGTGACGGCACTCACCCGATCGCCCTTGAATTCCAGTCCTGCCACCGGAGAGCTGGTGTAAATGCTTAAATTGGGGCGCGCTTTAGCCGGATACAGATAGGCCGTGGCCGACGAGCAGCGGCGTCCGGCCTTTTGCGTTACCTGGTAAAAACCAACACCGTTTTGCTGGTAGCCGTTGAAATCGTGATTGTGGCGGTGCCCGGCCTCCTGCGCGGCACTTACAAAGGCGCGCCCCGCCGGCGATTTCCATTTCAAGTCAGAAACAGACAGCGGTCCAAAGCCACTGTGCCAGGCATCACTCCCTCTCTGATTCCCTTCCGCCAGCAAAAAATACGGCAACATCGCATCCCACCCCCACCCGGGGTTACCCGCGTGCTCCCAGGCGTTGTAGTCACCGGCGTTACCGCGGATATACAGCATGGCGTTGATGGCGCTACTGCCCCCGAGGACTCGGCCGCGGGGCCAGAACAGGCGGCGGTTATCGAGGTTAGCCTGTGGCTCGGTGTAGTGGTGGAGATTGAACCGCTTGCCCGGCACCAGATAACCGATCCCCACTGGCATCTGAATCAACAGGTTGTGATCTGAGGGTCCGGATTCCAGCAAGCAAACCCTGTTTTGCTCGTCTTCGCTAAGTCGGTTAGCCAGCACACAGCCCGCCGATCCTCCTCCGACAATCACGTAGTCGTACACTTTGCTTCTCGCCATGATCTTCTCTCGCTGAAATTTATGCTTGTTATCGTGAGCGGCAGGACGAACTTGTGGCCTGCGGCGCCCAATCTAGCACTGAACTTTCACTGAACTCTTGTCAAAACGTGGCAAACCCCGCGCCTTTCCGCCCATTAAACGCGCGATTTCGAAATCCGTTAGAGATAAGCCGCTATTCGCGGCCGTCGCCCCAGCAATTGTAGACCTGAGCCGTGCAAGTCCGATGATTGCCCGAGACAGACGATGGCAACGTAAGCGCCAGTCAAATCAGCAGGAAAAGGCGGTCGGGAAGGAGGATCAAAAAGAAGGAAGAAAGAACAAATAGCAGAGAAACGAGATGTCAGCGGAGAGGTAAATCGGGCGCCCGAACTTCGAGCACCCGACTTTACCCGGTCATGTCTCCGGGAAGCTTACAGCGCCACCGCGCGGCCAGCGCGCTGCCCATCGGCACTGCGCGCGCGAACGGACTGTACGGACTGAGGCGCCACATCCGCAGACAGCGGCAGCCACTGCTCGCCGTCAAAGTACTCCAGTGCCAGACCCGGGTACGGCAGAGCGGTCTTCACACTCTCACCATCCACTACGGCTCCGGGCACCGGCACCCGATAGCCGATCCCCGCACGATCCAGCTTGAGCAGCTCCTTGTTGCCCAGAGCGGCGGAAAAGCCTGACCAGTCTGCGGCAACGGCCGACTTGTCCACAAAAGTGGTTTCACCGTTAAAGCTCTGACCTTTCTGCAGCGGCAGTTCCCACTCGGCCTGATGCCAGGCGCGCTCCGCCAAGGCCAGCAAGCGCGGGAAGACCTGATACTCGACCGCTTCATCGGTCCGCACCACCTCACTCCACAGCTGGCCCTGTATGCCGCGCACCTGACTGGCAAATTCCATTCCCGGCGAGGTAGCTTCCCAGCTTTGGCCATCGCGATTGGGGTAGAGCTCCGCCAGCTGGGCAGTATTTACAGGCGCATAGCTAAACGTCTTGCGCGTATCGGTATAGCGAGAGGCCCAGTAGTAACCGCGCTCTTTCGGGTCCACTTCCTGAGGCATATCAAAGTACAGGTAGTCCGAGTGTGACTGAACCAGGTCGAAGCCGGTTTCCGCAAAGTGCACACTCTCGTCACCACCACCCCAGAACAGGGGCGCCCAGGAATTCACATAGTTGTTCGGTGTCGCCAGCTCTTCGCCCGCGTCACTGATTTTTTTCACGCCGTCGTTCCAGGCTGCCATGGTCGGGATACCCGCATCCGCCACCAGCTTGCTGACACGTTTGGCGTAGAGTTCACCCAGCTCATCAATGGCCTTTACTTCACCACTGGCGACCAGTTTCTGGCACTGGGGGGAATTGGTCCACGGCTTACTGCGCTGCTCTGCACCGACATCGCCCTTATCGGGGTTCTCGCCGGGACCTACCTCAAAGGCGTCGGCCGCGAGAATATTCACCGCTTCATCTCCACCAAAGTGCCAGGTTTTCAGCGGGTGGCCGGCGCGATCGTGCATGGCCTTCACTTCACCGATCAGCTTGCCGACGAAGTTATAGGTTGAGTCCACGCAGGGGTTGATGTAGCTGTCGTCGTAAAACTGAACGGAGAGATATTGAGTGTCGTCCTGTGGATCGATCAGGCGATAGGCGTTTGCTGCTTCCGCATCGGAATCTTTCAGCTTGCGATACCGCGCCTCCATCGCCACGACCGCAGAGCGCGCGTGGGCCGGCATATCAAACTCAGGGATCACTTCGATATGGCGATCTGCCGCGTAGCGCAGGATTTCTTCGTAGTCTGCAACGCTGTAGAAACCACTGCCGAAGTTGTCCGCAAAAGGACCGGACCCCAACTGTGGCAGCAGACAGCGATTCTCTTCCAGATCGAAGCAGCGCTGACTGCCAATCTCAGTCAGTTCCGGCAGGCCCGGAATTTCCAGGCGCCAGCCCTCGTCATCAGACAGGTGGAAGTGGAATCGGTTGAGTTTGTAGGCCGCCATCTGGTCCAGCAGCTTGATGATCACTTCCTTACTGTGGAAGTTACGACCCACGTCCACAAACATGCCCCGGTGCGGGAAGCGCGGTGCATCTTCCACAATTGCCTGAGGCAGGCTGGCACTGTTCAGGTCCACCAGGGCAAGCAGGGATTGCACACCGTAAAAAGCACCGCTGGCATCGGCACCCACAACCTCGGCACCCTGCTCGCCTACGTTCAGGCGATAGGTCCCGGCGGGAGGTAAAGAGGCTCCGGCGGGACGGTCATTAAACGCCGTCGCATCCACCTTTATGGATACCGGATAGGCAGCGTCGCCATTGGCGGACAACTGCAAGGTTGCGAGGCGCTGTTCCAGCGCATTCACACTGCCCGCATCCAGGCCTTCTGCCCGCAGTTCGATACCCGCGTTCAGCTGGATAGCCGGCGCTTCCGACAGCTCGACCGAGGCAGGCTGGGGGATAATGCGACCGCGCCAGTCCTGCTCATCGACAGGCTGTACATCGGCGGTGAACTGCTGGAAGCGACTGCCTGCAGTGGCCAGGGTATTGGCGTCGTCTGCGGCCCGCTTCCAGTTGTCTGCGTCATTCTTGTTAATGGGAAGAACAATGTCTGACAGGTCATCGGTATCCGTGGAGCGAATCACATGAGGTTCGCCAGCGGCATCCACCACGAACAGGCGCGGCTGGAAATCCGACTCGAATTGCATCCAGCTTTCCGCCAGCAGGTCGAGTTCGACGGTTTCCCCACTGCCGATACCGGCAAACTGTTCGTTGGGAATCAGGCGATGCAGATCGCCATTCACTCTTTCCAGGGTAAACGCATCGGTATTCAGCAGCGCCAGAGAGCGGCGCACACTGTGGAAATAGAGAGTCCAGTCACGCTCGTCGGCAGCCACGGCCGGACCGTTATTGATCAAGCTGATGCGATAAGTGGAGCAAGTCGCGCCACTGCCACCGGCCTGTTTGCACTGGGCTCGCAGGGCGTCATCCACCCCCTGGAAATTGAGCAGTACTTCCTGAGTGACATCGAAATTCGCGGCGATACGTTCGGGCGCAGGTACATCAGCGCCCGCCAGAGTCTCGGCGGCCGGGGCTCGGGAGGACTCCGGGTCCGCACAGGAGGCAATAAAAGCTGACAGGGCCAGGCTGGCAAAGAGTGGGATCCGTCTCATGGATGATCTCTGTTTTTGGTGGGTGCCCTGCGTCCAACATAATCAGACAGCGCACTCGTGGATTCTTATGTTGTATGCGCGGATTTCAGAATCCGGCCAGCGCACCACAATAGCGGAAAAGACAGCGCTGTCAACCGCAGGTACTCAGCGAACGGGTAGCCGTAAAGGTCAGCTACACAATTGCAGATCCGATTACCCAGCGAGCGTCCGGAACTCGACACTGAACGACCTTCACAAACATGACCAAACCTGTGCCAAAAGTCTGCGACCAGGAAACCACGATCACTTTTGCCCCCTCTCAATAATGAATCAGCGCAGCGGTCACTAGACAATGTTTTTATAACCAGCACGGTGACCATACAGTTTTTATATTAAAAAACATTGGCAGAAACATCCCCGCAGGCCTCGCAAACTGGGCAAAACTCAATACATTCAGCACTGACGGGGCTCGCAGCGTAATGACTGAATCTGGCACAATTTTCACAACCAGCATTGGCACTTTTCCGTTTTTTGTGAGATACAACGTCATGTTCAGGGTGAGCCATAATAAATTCAGTGGTTGTTCAGTAGCCAACTGAGCCAAGTAAATACTCCCCGGGGTGGAAAAATGGATTCTCGCAGCACTCGGTATCTTCCCACTAAGCGCCTGGCCAGAGCCGTGCCGGCAGCGCTTGGTCTCATTCTGCTCCCCATTTCCTCCACTCTCCTGGCTGACGAAATTTTCATCCCCGATTCCAATGGTGCACTGAATCTCCAGGCCGACAACGCCTTCTTCATCGACAGTGCCTTTGGCATGGACAACAACGCTCTATACGAATCCGCAGAAAACCTCCGCAACAATTCCATGGGCATGATCCACCGCCGTCTAAATCACCAGTGGCTGGAGCAGCACACCCGCCCCAGTGAGTACGCGGACAAGACCGGCGGCCGCGCGGTAAATGAAATCCTGAAAATGGGCTTTAAAACCTACATGGAACAGCACAAGCGCAGCAAGCAGCACCCGCTCCTGCGCTACACCCAGGGCGAAGGCAAATTCAACTTCAACAATGTTCTGGACTACGACTTCCGCCTGTCAGACGACAAATTCAAGATCTCGGTTGAATACGAGTTCTGAAGTCCGGGCTTCTTCGCACTGCTAACCTGCTAAAATCTCCGCCACTTATTCCACAGGCGGAGAATCCCGTGTCCGACACCGTCAATACACCAACCCAATTCAATCAACTCCCCCACGCCGGCGTGCTGTCGAAGCTAATGGCGCTGCTCTACGATGCCCTGATCGTGGCAGGCCTGTGGATGGTTTACGGGTTCTTCGCCATGCTGGTGGCATCGACATTTGGCGGCCTGCACTGCCAGCCGGAACACGTGGATTACACCCCTTGCGTGGGCGGCCCCGTGTATCAGCTCGGCCTGGCACTTGTCACAGCGGGCTATTTTTTCTGGTCGTGGCGTGCGGCGGGGCAGACCATCGGTATGCGCGCCTGGCGCCTGATGGTGGCCAACAATAACGGTATGCAGTTGAGCTGGTACCAGTGCTGTATTCGCGCATTAGTGGGCCCGATCTCGTTAGCGTGTTTTGGCCTGGGTTACTTTTGGGGATATTTCCGCGCAGACCACGCCAGCTGGCACGACCTGGCATCCGACGCCGAAGTGCGCCAGCTGCCGAAAAAGAAAAAGAAGTAAGACACGAGACCCGGACGGTAGCGAATTGCGAAGGTGCCAAAGCCGGGTGCGTCTCCGAGAGGCCTTCAAAAACAGGATGTTTTTGCAGAGCCCCCAGGGATGGGTTCACGGCGTGCCTCTCGGGGACGCACCCGGCAGCGGCACCGCCACCAGGCTGGAAATTGTTACACCAGCGAGGCTTACCTCGCTCGCTTCAATAGCGCCCATCCCAGCAGAAAACTGGCCAGAATCGGCACGATCACCGCCACAAATGGTGGGAAACCGAATACCACCGAAGACGGGCCCAGCATATCCTGCACCGTTTGAAACACGATGCCCACGATCACCCCGGTAAACACCCGCAGGCCAGTGGTCACTTCCCGCAACGGACCGAAAATAAACGAGATGGCCATCATCACCAGGCCGGCGATCGTGAGCGGCTGCAATATCTTTTTCCAGAACGCCAGCCAGTAGCGCGCTGACTCCTCTCCCTTTCGGTCGAGGAATCGACCATAGGACCAGAGGTTGCGCGGTGACAGATCCGACGGCAGTGGCACTACCAGGGAAAACAGATTCGGAGACATGTCCGAATCCCAGGTTGACTCGACCTGGGTGGTGCTACTTGCGCGCTCCGGGGTCAGGCTTGTCTGGCGGCTGTTCTGCAATTCCCAGCGGCCTCGAACGTAATAACCGCGCTCGGAAAAAACCACCTGCTCCAGCTGGTAATCCTGATCGAATTTGTAGCGAGTAACTCCGAACAAGGTACCGCCGGGCAGTGCGGCATTGAAATGCACAAACTCGCCTCCCTCGAACAACCACAGCCCCTGCTCCAGGCCAGAATTCTCAAACTCCCCTAATGCAATCGCGCGTTCGCTCTCCGCCGTTTGGTTAGTATAAGGAATCACCAGCTCAGCAAGAGCGAGCCCGAGCACTATTACTACCAGAACAGGCTTCATTACCGCCCAGGCGATACGGCCTATGGATATTCCCGCTGCACGCATGACCGTCAGCTCGCTGGTTCCGGCGAGCGTGCCGAGCCCCACCATGCAGCCCACGAGAGCCGAAAAACCGAGCTGGCTGTATATACGCTCTGGCAGCGTCCACACCACATATTCGATCATATCGGTGAACTGGTAGTTACCGCCGAGATCTCCGAGGCCGTCAACAATGGCCGAGATCACATCCAGCCCAAGGATCACCATGAGCACCGCAAGGATCGCCAGAGTAACTGTACGGGCGATGTAACGATCAAGCAGGGACATGCTCACCTCCTTTATTCGCGCCACCACCTCCGCGCTTGCGCGGTTTCTTGAGTTTGCGACCGCCCAACAGGAATAAGCCGAGGATCAGGAACGGTGGGTGTACCAACCAGATCGCCCAGGCCTGCTCAATCTTGCCGTCTTCAATAGCACCGCGAACCCCCTGCAGCGCAACGAGATAAATAATGTACAGCAGCACCGCCGGGATCATCTTGGCGTAACGGCCCTGACGCGGATTGGTACGGCTCAGGGGAACCGCGAGAATCGCCACCACCAGCACCAGTACTGGCAAGCTCAAACGCCAGTGCAGATTCACGCGCTCACGAGGGTCTTTACTTTTCCACAGCGCGGCGGTAGACATGGATTGCAGTTTTTCGCTGGCCTTGGAGCGCAACCTCGGCACCTCCAGTAAAACCTCGTAACTGGAAAAGGCCATCTGGCGATAATCGCTTTGCCCCGGCACGCCTTCGTAGCGGTAGCCGTCACGCAGTACCAGGTAGCGCAGGCCGGTTTCCGGGTCTATCTGCTGCACCCCTTCGCGGGCCACGGTAACGATCTGGTGATCGGTCTCAGTGTCACCGCGGGAATTGCCCAGCTCTGCCAGAAACACGTTGTGCATGGTGGAACGGTCGTCGCTCAGCCCCTCGGCGTAGTACACCGCGCGACCGCCGCCGGTGGCGACAAATTTCTTCGGCACCAGGTGATCGAATTCATTGCGTGTCTTGTCGGCAGTAAGCAGGTGGGAGGTCCGCTCGATCCCGGTGGGCGTGAGATACAGGCTCATGGCCGCCACAAGCGCCGCCACCATCAGCGCCGGTACCAGGGTATAGCGCAGCAACTGGCGCTCGCTGAACCCGCAGGCGTGCAGCACCGTCATTTCACTTTCGATATACAGACGGCCGTACGCCAGCAGAATACCGACGAAAAAGCCCAGAGGAATGACGAGCTCGAGGAAGCCCGGCAGGCGGAAGCCCATCAGAGAGAACAGGATTCCGGCGGAAAGGTCACCCGCCGCAGCTTCCGCCAGATACTTCACAAAACGGCCACTCATGACCATCAGCAGTAACACGGCGCTGACAGCTAAAGTTGCACCGAGCAACTCGCGGCAGAGGTAGCGGAAAATAATCACTGAACGACCAGCTTCCCTGATTGCACTGTAAGAATTGAAGCGATTGGAAATGCGATTCCAGCTTATCGGTCTTGGTGGATGTCAGAGTAGAACATCCCTTCAGAGGTTCCCGAGCAAACTAATCCTTCTCGGGTTAAACTTGTGCGGCGCATTATCACCAAAAAGCCCGGCAATGTCTCGGTCCGCCATCGTTTCTCTGGATTACCGACAGCAAGACACCCCCGAGCCCGCATCATCCGGCTCCAGGCGCTCGTCTGCATCCACGCCGCGGCAAGCGACAAAACCATCAAGGAACCTATTACATGCAGTTTACCGCCAAGGTCACCGACATACTGAAACAGCGTACCGCGTGTGCGATCATCGCCGTTGACAACAAGAACCGCTTCACCGACAGCGGCAGCGCACTGGACAAGGCAGCCGGTGGCAACCTGGCCAAACTTCTGAAGCGCGGCGACCTGGGCAGCGCCACCGGCAGCACCCTGATAGTGCCGAACCTGGAGGGCGGCGCCGAGCGTGTACTACTGGTGCGCAGCAGTAAAGCTCCAGTCTCCCAGGTCGAGTTCCGCAAACTGGCCAACAACAGCGCCCGCGCTGTCAAAAACCTGAAAGACGCCACCTCTTTCCTGGCCGAAGTCACCGTAAAAGACGCCGACGCCACCTGGCAGGGTGCGCAACTCGCCCTCGCCGCCGGTCTCGCCACCTACAAATTCACGCGCTGCCACAGCGACGCCAAGCCCAACCCGCTTGCCAAATTCACCGCCCACGCCCCGGACAAAAAGCAGCTGAAAGCCCTGCAGAAAGGTGTGGAGTTCGGCGGTGGCCAGGCGCTCGGCAGCAACGTCGCCCGCGAACTGGGCAACCTGCCAGGCAACATCTGCACCCCCAGCTACCTGGCAAGTGAAGCCAAAGCACTGGCGAAAAAACACGCAAAGCTCTCCACCACGGTGATGGACAACAAGAAGATGGAATCCCTCGGCATGGGCGCATTTATGAGCGTGGCCAAGGGCAGCGACGAGCCGGCGGCGATGATCGCCATGAACTACAAGGGCGGTAAAGCCGGCCAGAAGCCGATTGTGCTCGTCGGTAAAGGCATTACCTTTGATACTGGCGGCATCAGCCTGAAGCCCGGCGCCATGATGGACGAAATGAAGTTCGACATGTGCGGCGCGGCCAGCGTGTTCGGCGTGATGAACGCCCTGGTGGAAATGAATGCTCCGGTCAATGTGGTGGGCGTAGTCGCTGCGGCAGAAAACATGCCCAGCGGCCGCGCCAGCAAGCCGGGGGATGTCGTCACCTCCATGAGTGGCAAGACCATCGAGATTCTCAACACCGATGCGGAAGGCCGTCTGGTACTGTGTGACGCCCTGACCTGGGCTGGCAAATTCAAGCCCAGCGTAGTGATCGACGTGGCCACCCTCACCGGCGCCTGTGTAATCGCCCTCGGTCACCACGCCACAGGCCTTTACGCCAACCAGGACAAGCTTGCTGAAGAGCTGATCGCCGCCGGCGAAACCACCGGTGACCGCGCCTGGCGCATGCCGCTGTGGGACGAGTACCAGCCCATGCTGAACTCCAACTTTGCCGACATGCAGAACATTGGCGGCCGCGAAGCCGGCTCCGTGACCGCCGCCTGCTTCCTCGCCCGCTTCGCCGAAGACTACAACTGGGCCCACCTGGATATCGCCGGCAGCGCCTGGAAATCCGGAGCCGCCAAAGGCGCGACCGGACGCCCGGTTCCGCTGCTGCTGCAATACATCCTGAATAAAAAATAATCAGGACTTATTCGACACCCCAAACTTCGGGCGAAGGTCCTGATACCGGCAACGGTTCGCAGGACCTTCTGCGAGAGGGACCTCGCAGAAGAGCCCCCAGGGATGGGTTCACGGCGTGTCCTGCGAACCGTTGCCGGTAGCAGGACCGCTACCTACCCAGGATCAGTGCTATGTCCTGATCAGGTGGCGCCGCCGCTGCCCGGTAAACCCTTGCGAGACACGCCGTGAACCCATCCCTGGGGGCTCTGCAAAAACATCCTGTTTTTGAAGGTCTCGCAAGGGTTTACCGGGCAGCGACGGCTTCGCATCGACCGATTGTGCGTTGAAGATGACCCGTATCGACTTCTATGTTTTGGCCTCAGAGAATCCCGACGAGATCCAGAGCTTTGCCTGCCGCCTGGCCGAGAAAGCGTTCCGCAGTGGTTTGCGGGTACTGATCGCTATGGATAACGAGCAACAGGCCAAGCAATTTGATGAGCTGCTGTGGACCTTCAGGGAAGACAGTTTCCTGCCCCACGCCCCGCAAAACCTGGATCAGCAGGCCGCCATCGAAATCAACAGCGGCGAAGACCCCGGCCAGCATCACGGGCTACTGATCAACCTTTGTACAGAAGTGCCCGGCTGGTTCAGCCAATTCGACCGCCTTGCAGAAATCGTCTGCCAGCACCCAGACTCTCTCGCCCGCTCAAGAACGCGATACAGTCACTTCCGCGACAGGGGATATCCGTTACAATCCCATAAAATCGCCATTTGATCAGAGCCCGAGCCAAGTGCCATGTCCGGCCGAAAGAAGAATAGAAAACACCGCCACGGTCAGCCGCCCCACGAATTGCTAAGTGAACTGAGCTCACTGCACGAGCTGCTCGGCAGTGATATGGAAGCGGATATTCCTCTGCTAGATCAGGTCGCGAGCCCCGGAAGCAATGACACGGCTCCAAATTCCGCACCCGCTGCGCGGGAACCCCGCGCTCCGCTTGCACCACCGCGCCCGCTGGAAGAGGCCGACCTGCCCATTCTGTTCAGTCCCATCGATGAAGAGCTGACCGACGACTACGCCCCGACCCTCAGCGATGCAGACCGGGAGCTTTTGCGCCCGCTTCAGGATCTTCCGCGCGCACTGGCCACCATGCCCGAGCACACGACTGCCGGGGCAAGCGAGCAAGTCAAAGAGAAACCGGAGCCCGAGCAGAGCGAAGTCCGCGGTTCAAATGCTGACCTTAAAGAAGAATTCCAACCCGGCCTGTTTGATGCACCACGCCAGCAGGTGCCTCAGCAGGAGTCCCCTCAAGCACCTTCCGGGCAAGCCACACAAGCGCCTGCTTCCGCGGTCGAACGAGGGCAAAAACCAGCGGATAAAGAGTCTGCGGCTGACACAAAACCGCCGGAGACGGTACATTCCACCCAGCCGGCTCTCGCCCGCGCGGCCTCGGAGAACCCGTTTCTGCCGCCTCATATCCGCGCGCGCCTGACCGGCGGTCGCATCCCGAAACCGGACGCGGAACCCGCGGTGGCCGCTCCGGAGCCCCAGCCTGAAACCGGAGATACCAAGGACGCCGAAGCGGATGAAGAGCCCGGGATCCGTGACAAGCTGATTGAACAGCTGATGGCCGAGCAGCTGCCCGAGCTGGAACGGCAGCTGCGCGCCAATATCACCGCGCTGGTCAACGAGATCTATCCGGAAGACGATTGAACCTTCGGCCACCAAATCCGGACTTCCGGAGTGCGTCGTTGCACTACACTTTTGCCCTCCCCGACCCCAGCGGTATAATTCCGCCCCTTTTATTTATTCACTGCCCCCGGAACCGATAGTGACCGGGCGGCCAGCCCATACAACGCAAGGCATTCCCCCGCGCATGGACAAGACATACCAGCCCAACGCCATCGAACAACAGTGGTACAAAACCTGGGAAGAGAACGGCTATTTCAAGCCCTCCGGCGACACCCAGGCCGCCCCCTACTCCATCATGATTCCGCCACCCAACGTGACCGGCAGCCTGCATATGGGCCACGGTTTCCAGGAATCCATCATGGACGCGTTGATCCGCTACCACCGCATGAAGGGCGATAACACCCTGTGGCAGGTGGGTACCGACCACGCCGGTATCGCCACCCAGATGGTGGTGGAGCGTCTGCTGGCAGCGGAAGGCAAAAATCGCCACGAGCTGGGCCGCGACAAGTTCATCGAAAAAGTGTGGGAGTGGAAGGAAGAATCCGGCGGAAATATCACCCGCCAACTGCGTCGCCTCGGCGCCAGCCCGGACTGGTCGCGCGAGCGCTTCACCATGGACGACGGCTTCTACAAGGCCGTGCAGGAAGTGTTTATCCGCCTGTACGAAGACGACCTGATCTACCGCGGCAAGCGCCTGGTGAACTGGGATCCGAAACTGCACACCGCGATTTCCGATCTGGAAGTGTTGAATGAAGAAGAACAGGGCAGCCTGTGGCACTTCCGCTACCCACTGACCGATGGCTCCGGCCACCTTGTGGTCGCCACTACGCGCCCGGAAACCATGCTTGGCGATACCGCCGTGGCGGTGCACCCGGAAGACGAGCGCTACAAGCACCTGATCGGCAAAACCATCACCTTGCCCCTGGCAAATCGCGAAATCCCGATCATCGCGGACGATTACGTGGATCTGGAATTCGGCACCGGCTGCGTAAAGATCACCCCGGCGCACGATTTCAACGACTACGAAATGGGCCAGCGCCACGATCTGGAAATGATCAATATCCTGGACCAGGACGCCAACCTGAACGAAAACGTGCCGGAAAAATACCAGGGCATGGAGCGCTTCGCCGCGCGCAAGCAGGTGGTGGAGGATCTGGACGCCCTGGGCCTGCTGGAAAAAATCGAACCGCACACTCTCAAAGTGCCCCGCGGCGACCGCTCCGGCGTGGTGATCGAACCGTGGCTCACCGATCAGTGGTATGTGAAAACCCAGCCTCTGGCAGACGAAGCCATCAAGGTCGTGGAAGACGGCGACGTGGAGTTCGTGCCGAAGAATTACGAGAACATGTACTTCTCCTGGATGCGCGACATTCAGGACTGGTGTATCTCCCGTCAGCTGTGGTGGGGCCACCGCATCCCGGCGTGGTACGACAACGACGGCAAGGTCTATGTGGGCCGCTCGGAAGAAGACGTGCGCGAGAAATACAACCTCGGCGATATCGAACTGCGCCAGGACGAAGACGTGCTCGACACCTGGTTCTCCTCGGGCCTGTGGACCTTCGGCACCCTCGGCTGGCCGGAAGAAACCCCGGAGCTGGCGGCGTTCCACCCGACCTCGGTACTGGTTACCGGCTTCGACATCATCTTCTTCTGGGTCGCGCGTATGATGATGCTGACCCTCTACTTCAAGAAAGAAGTGCCGTTCAAAACCGTGTACGTGCACGGCCTGGTGCGCGATGGCCAGGGCCAGAAGATGTCCAAGTCCAAGGGCAACGTGCTGGACCCCATCGACCTGATCGACGGTATCGACCTGGAAAGTCTGGTGGCCAAGCGTACTTACGGGCTCATGAACCCCAAAGACGCGAAAAAAATTGAAAAGCAGACCCGCAAGGAATTCCCGGAAGGTCTCGCCGCTTACGGCACCGACGCCCTGCGCTACACCTATTACTCGCTGGCCTCCACCGGCCGCGATATCAAGTTCGACGTGGGCCGTATCGAAGGCTTCCGCAACTTCTGCAACAAGATCTGGAACGCTTCCCGCTACGTACTGCAGAACTGCGACGGCCACGACTGCGGGCAGGACGGCAGTGAAGATTTCGAGCTGAGCATTGCGGACCGCTGGATCATTTCCCAGCTGCAGCGCACCGAGATCGCGGTAAAAGAAGCCATCGAAAGCTACCGCTTCGATCTGGCCTCCCAGGCCCTGTACGACTTTGTGTGGAGCGAGTACTGCAGCTGGTACCTGGAGCTGTCCAAGCCGGTCCTGTGGGACGACAACGCCAGCGACGCGATCAAGAAAGGCACCCGCCGCACCCTGATCCGCGTACTGGAAACCATCCTGCGCCTGGCGCACCCGCTGATGCCCTACATCACCGAGGAAATCTGGCAGCGCGCGAAGGACCTGGCAGGCAAGGCCGGCGACACCATCATGTTGCAACCGTACCCGGAGGCCAACGAGCACCGCATCGACGAGAATGCCGAAGCGGCCATTGCCTGGCTGAAAGGTGTGATTGAAGGCGTGCGCAATATTCGCGGTGAAATGAATATTTCCCCGGCGAAGAAGATCCCGCTGATCCTGCGCGGTGGCTCCGAGCACGATGAAGACCTGCTCAAGCAGACCCGCAGCCTGCTCACCAAACTGGCGAGCCTGGAATCCATCGACTGGCTGGCAAAAGGCGCCGAAGCACCGGCCTCCTCCACCGCCTTTGTGGGCGAGCTGGAATTGCTGGTACCCATGGCCGGCCTGATCGATGTGGAAGCGGAAAGTGCGCGGGTTCAGAAGGAGCTGGACAAGCTGGACAAAGACCTGAAACAGGTCGCCGGAAAACTGCAGAACCCGAACTTTGTGGACAAGGCACCGGAAGCGGTTGTGAACAAGGAGAAGCAGCGACTGGCGGATCTGGAGAGCACTCGCGCGCGCTTTGTTGAGCAGTTGGAATCGCTGAAGAATCTGTAACCGGGTCGGTTATTCCACCGAAAGGCCCATGTGGAATGTTATGTAGGCATTTCCATGGGCCATGTATATTCCCGCCCGTCATCCCGGCCTTGCGCCGGGATCCATAATTGCACGGTGCCCAAACTCAGTACTGGATACCGGCTCTCGCCGGTATGACGTCTTTAGGCTAAAGGCCTGCCATCAAGCTAAAGGCTTGCTATAGCGCTAAGGGCTTTTTATAGGGCTAAGGGCTTAGCCGCGAAATAGTCCATCGAATACGCTACGCGCTCATCCACATTTTTTTCCAGCTGCTCCAGGTCCATATCCTCGATATGTTCCAGGCGCGTGCGCAATCCGACACCATTGGCAATCTGAATCGCGAGCCCGGGACGCGCATTGGCTTCCAGCAGCAGCGGTCCGCGTTTGCGGTCCAGCACGATATCGCAGCCGAGGTAGCCAAGCCCGGTCATTTCGTAGCAGCTGGCCGCCAGACGCACCAGCTCTTTCCAGTCCGGCACCTCCAGATCGGCGAAGGGCATCTGGGTATCCGGATGAATCTCCACCCGCATCCCCCGCTGCACCGCGTGGGAGGCCTTGCCGGTAGCGAGATCGACGCCCACCCCCACTGCGCCCTGGTGCAGATTGGCCTTGCCGTCGGAGTCGTGGGTAGAGCAACGGAGCATGGCCATTACCGGGTAGCCGCGGAATACGATCACACGGATATCCGGCACACCCTCAAACGAGTATTTGTCGAAGATAGGGTCGAAATCCACCAGGGCCTCGATCATCACCCGGTCGGGCTTGCCGCCGAGGCTGTAAAGGCCGCTGTGGATATTGCTCACGTGGCGCTGGATATCCAGCGTGGTAACTTTATTGCCAGAGGGTTTTAAGTAGTCTTCCCCGTCACGCCCCACAATCACCAGAATCCCCTTGCCGCCGGAGCCGCGCGCCGGCTTGATCACGAACTTTTCCAGCGGCTCGATGACTTCCATTACCCGCTTGCGGCTGGGCTGGGTCTCGAAGGCGGCAATCAGTTCCGGGACAGGAATCCGGTAGCGCTTGGCCTGGCGCTTGGTGTTGAGCTTGTCGTCGACAATGGGGTATTTATCGCGATCGTTGTACCGCGCAATGTAATGCACATTGCGCGCGTTCATGCCCAGTATGCCGAGCTTCCTCAGCGCAAAGGGCGAGACCAGGCCACCGCGAAAGATAGACGGCAGATGCATCAGCGCACCAGCTGGCGGAACCGCGCCAGTTCACCGAGCCGATAACCGGTGTAGTTACCGACGATCATGATAAAGCCCAGCAATACCAGCAACAGCTCTGGGAAGTTGAAAGTCCAGTGCTCGATATAGCGGTTGGTCATCACCCACCAGGCAATCACCGCTACCAGCAAACTGCCACCTGCCTGCACCACCACCTCATAAGGCCCATCTTCTTCCCACACGATGGACATACGCTCGATGGTCCAGGCGAGAATGATCATCGGGAAGAAGGTCACCGTCAGCGCCTGCTCGATACCGAGCTTGTAACTCACCACACTGATGGCCCCCATCAATATCACCACCGTGACCACCACGGCGGCGATCCTCGCCACAAGGAGCAGGTTGAGCCTGCTGAGATAGAAGCGAATCCACAGGCCGAGGATCAGGATCAATACGAAAATCGCAAGACCGGTAAACAGCTGGGTTTCAATAAAGGCGATGGCCAGCAGCACCGGCATAAAGGTGCCGGAGGTACGCAGGCCCACAAATACTCGTAACAGAACAACCACCAAAGCGCCCACCGGCACCAGCAGGATCAGTTTGAAGATACTCTGCTGCTCGATCGGCAGGCTGTAGATGGAGAAGTCCACCAGGGCTTCTTTTTCCTGGCTGGTGCTCAGCATGGCCACATCGCGGGCGGGAACATCGTTGGAGATTACCGAGAAGGTCACACCGGAATTCCGGCCACCCTCTACATCCAGCAGGCTTTTGCCACCGCGCTGCCAGATAAAGAAGTTTTTTGGCACACCCGGTGAGCCGCTCTGGGGCTCAAAGACCACCCAGCGCTTGCCATCAAAAATTTCCAGCAGGTCTTCCGGATCCAGACGGCGACGATCGTCTTCCAGATACAGTCCGCGAATACGGTGTGCAGGGATATCGGCCGCAGACAGCACCAGCAGGGCGACATCGACGAAAGAGCGGTCCTTGTAATAGCCGAAGATCAGGTTGCGATCCTGATTGCGGTTATCGCTCAGCGCCGTAAGCAGTTCCGAGGTAAAGGTACTGGTGTCGGAGGAGCGCTCGCGGGCGGACCCCACCAGAGAATAAATCGCCTGACGCACCGCTTCCTGTTCACGGGCACCGAGGAGCGGTTTCACGACCTGAGTGCTCAGATCCAGTGGCTGCTCCAGTGCAGCGCCGGGCGTCTGGTGTACATCCAGCTGGTAGAACAACGACTGTACACCGCTGGCCTGGCGCTTGGCCCAGACCGCACGATACTCGTCGTCTTCGCTGATAATATTGAAGCCGTAACCGGAGGAGCTGAAGGTTTCCCCCAGCACTTCCATATTGCGCTGCTCCCGCGGCAGGGTCAGCGCGGCCTTGGCGGGGCCGCCGTCGGCTGTAAAGCGCACTTTGGCCTCAATGGTCCACACGGTGCGGTATTCACCGGGCAACAGCGGGAAGCCCAGTTCGACATTTTTATAGATAGTGAGGCCGGCACCCATAAGAGCGAGTATCGCGGCGAGAATATAGACCTGAGCCCGTGGCGACATTCGCCATTCCCCGTTTCAAAATGAATTGCAGCTTTTGGCCGCGTATTTTGCCGATTACCGCAAGTTCTGCCAGTAACCGCGCCACATTTCCGGGGTTACCCGTCAGCAACCATGGGTTATTTACCAACCTCCGGCGCCACACCGTTTCCCTGAACCAGCTTGCGGCTCACATCAACCACTGCGGCATCCTTCAGAAAATTGCGCCCCACCAACAGCGGGAATTCAAACTCTCCACGCTCCACCAGGTTCACCTCCACCATGTGGGTAACTTCACCAATGGTCAGACTCATGTTGACGATGGGGCGACGCTGGCGATCAAACCCGGGCCGCGCGACGCGCACGTGGCGCTTGATCGGCAATTCGATCTTTACCGGCTCCGCATCACCGCCGTCTGAAAGGTTGAAACGCACCCAGTCGCTGCCATCACGCTCGAAAGGCGTCATCTCCAGCACGCTCAGTGAGCAGGTCGCTGCACCGGTATCCACCAGCGCCTTCAGGCGCAGGCCACCGGGCTCAACCACAAAATACTCTTCCGAGCCGAGGACCAGCTTGTCTTTGGCAACGGGTACTTCGACGATTTTCTCGAACTTGCGCTCGATTACCCGTTCCACCACTTTGACCTCGGGTTCGGCGCACACCACAGCCTCCACCGGCGGGCACTGCCCTGACGCATCGGGAGTCCCCTGGGGAGGCGGTGTTTCTTCGAACACATTGGGTGTTTCCGGTAAGGCGGGCTCTGACGGGAGCAGCGTCTCACAACCGGCTAGCAGCTGAACAAGCAGCAACAGGGAAATAGAAGGCAAAAACCGCATCTGTTCTTATTACTACCTTAGGGCGCGGGGTCGGCCCTTTGCACTGTTATCAAGTAATCCTGGCGGTATAACACCGGGTGCTCCTTGCACCCCGAATTTTGCAAAGCCCGGATATTACCTTATCCACTTCACAACTGCACCGGGGGCCCAATCACCCTTTTCGCGGGTTAGGGCGCACAGATTAAGGAAAGGGTAGCCGGCAATCGACGAGACGCGATGGTACCAAGTGGTCACAACGAATCAAGCGACAATCGCCACCACCGTGAAATGTGTGCTGGTCAGCCTCGCACCAGACGCTCGTCTATTTCTGTCAGTTTGGCGACCAGGGTCACACCCGACAGACTGCCACCACGGAAATACTCCTCGGCCATGGGCGCAATACCGCACTGCTCTGGCAATGGCTGCTCAAACTCCACCAGATGGCTCATGCGCGCGAGAAATACGAACTGCAGCCACTGGGGAAATGTCAGGGTATCCACGCAGAATGGCTGGGTGCTGGCCAGGGCCTCGGCGCTGGGCGGGGTTTCTTCCCACAGGCCGAGTGCACGCAGCTCGGCTTCTATTTCGAGCAACAGGGTGGCGATATCCGAATAGATGGATTTCATATCAGGCAACTATCTAACTACAACTATGTATCTAAATGGGGCTAGTTCACAGCACGCCGAAACGGCGGCAGCGAGTCCAGCATGGCACGGCCATAGCGTTTAGTAACAATACGGCGGTCCAGCAGGGTAATAGTGCCGCTGTCCTGCTCGGTACGCAGCAGGCGACCGCACGCCTGTACCAGCTTGAGCGCGGCATCCGGCACGGTGATCTGCATGAAGGGATTCCCGCCCTTGGCTTCAATCCACTCCGCCAGGGCGGCCTCGATAGGGTCATCCGGCACTGCGAATGGCAACTTGGCAATAATCACATGACGGCAGTAATCGCCGGGTAAATCGAGGCCTTCCGCAAAACTGGCGAGGCCAAACAACACACTGCGACCGCCCTTGTCGATACTCTTTTTATGGCTGTCCAGCAATTGCTGGCGAGACTGTACCCCCTGCATCAAAATACGGTTGCGCCAGGTGCCGGGCAGGGACTCGTAGACGGTTTCCATCTGCCGGCGGGAGGCGAATAACACCAGGGCGCCACCCTCTTTATCTCCATCCAGTAACTCCGGAAGCGCCTCGATTACCGCGTTGGTGTGCAGGTCGGCGTTGTTGGCCTCCACGGCGTCCCTGGGTACACGCAGTTCCGCGCGGGAGAAATCAAACGGGCTGGGTACGATTTCGTAACTGGCATTGTCCGGCGTGCCGGCGCGCATTTTCAGGCGATCAAAGCGACCCAGCGCGGTGAGCGTGGCAGAGGTCAGCACCGCGCCAAAGCAGCGGCGCCACAGGCTGTATTCCAGGGTTTTGCCGGCGAGAATCGGTGAGCTGCACACTTCAAAATCGAAAGAACCACCCCAGTCCACCAGGGTGATCCAGCGCGCCTGGGGCACAGAGCCCTGGTCTTCCCTTGAATAATTGGCCCACAGTTGCAGGTTCGCCTCGGCGCGGCCGTGCCAGCCGCCGAGTACCGGGTACCAGCGCTCCAGATCGACTATGGGCACCGGGCTGTGGGCGTCTTCCATCATGCGCTGGGCCACCTGCACCATTTTGCCCAGCAGCGCCTCCATCTCGTCGAAGTCCTCGCGCAATTGATCCGCGAGTTGCTGCAGGGATTCCGGTACCACACCGCCCTCAAAGCGGAAGCGGGCACTGCGGGACTGCTGGCCGCCGCGGCCGCGCTCTTCCTCGAATTCACACAGGTCTTCAATGAGCGGCCAGGCCATTTCCATTTTCTGTTTGGCGGACGTGAACAGCGCGGGCAGCTCTTCTCCGGCGCGGTCCAGCTCGCCGCCATCGCCAATCTCGCCCAGCAACTGGCTCAGATTTTTGTTGGCCTGGTCCAGCCAGCCGGTGGTGGCTCCCACGCGGCTGTGGTGGGCAAAGTGATTGAGCGCCTTGTCCGGCAGGTGGTGGGCCTCGTCGAGCACATAGATGGAATCTTCCGGTGCCGGCAGAATGGCGCCGCCGCCCAGGGCAAGGTCTGCCAGTAACAGATCGTGATTGGCGACGATGACGCGGCTTTTGCCCAGGCTTTCGCGGGCGCGGAAGAAGCTGCAGCTGCTGACGTGGGGACAGCGACGGCCGCTGCACTGGCGGTGGTCGGTGGTCACCCGGCTCCAGTCTTCCCCTTCCAATGTGTCTTTCCAGTTATCGCGGTCGCCATCCCAGCGGCCACTGGCCAACTCATCGGCCATCTCCCGATACAGTTTGACGCCCGCCTCGTCCACCTGGGGCTTTTCGTCCTCGTACAAGGCAAGGGAGGCACCGACACCGCTGGAGGTGAGTTCGGTGAGTAGCTGATCGAGCTTGGACAGGCACAGGTAGCGCCCGCGGCCCTTGGCCAGGGCCACATCAAACTTGAGGCCAGAATGACGCACCAGCTCCGGCAGATCCTTGAGGATGATCTGCTCCTGCAGGGCCACGGTAGCGGTGGAGACAACCAAGGTTTTGTCGTGGGCGATGGCCATGGGGATGGCCGCCAGCAGGTAGGAGACGGTTTTACCGGTACCGGTGCCCGCCTCCACCACGCAGATATGCTGGCCGTCGGTCTTGCCGTGGTCCCGCTCACCGGCGCCATTGCGCTCGATGCCGCCGAGGGCGCGGGCGATCGCTGCAATCATCAGTTTCTGGCCGTAGCGGGCTTTCAGCTCGCGGCCGCTGAGAAACTGACGATAGGCGTTCTGGATGGATTCTTTGTCTTTATCGCTGAGCACTGGGGACCGACTGAACCTGCACTAAAGGAGTAAATCAGCCGGGCATTATCCATGCTTGCTTAGGATTGCGCCAATCAGGATTCCGCTCACTGCTCGAAAGCGAGCCGCGAAACCACCGGGTTGGCGTAGCCCTGGATGGCCTTGTCCCGCCAGCGCTCATCGATAGCAGCCATACGCTGTTCGAATTGCTCGCGGATCTCCTGGTGCTCATCCGGGTGCCAGGGCTTGGGGGGATAGCCCACCGGTACCTGAGGCGCCTCCCCGTAGATCATCTGGTAAGCGATCAGGTTGGTCGGATGCAGCACATAGTTTCCGATAATCTGGCGATCGATCTCGTCCGCCAGTGAACCCACGTCATTGAAATCCCCTTCAATCGGGGTACCGAAGGCCGCATGGACATGGCCCTTCTTGCCGACCACACCCTTGCCGATGCTGCCGAGATCTTCATGGGCTTCCTTCTGGTACTCGTCCTGGTGCTCCTTGATGTACAACTCACGGGCCTTGTAGCGGTCACAGGGGTCCCACTCATAGGAGATTGACAGGGGCACGATATGCAGCTCGCGCCAGAACTCCGCAAAAGGCTGCTCCTTGGGCTTGGCCATGGCAAACATTGCCGCCAGTGCGGGGTTGGTGCGGTCCAGGCCGTCTTTGGCGCGGCCGGCCCGCTGGGCGATCCACACGTGCTCGTTGTCGTTGACGATGGAGTGATGGATGTATTTTGACAGGGTCGTGGCCGCGGTCAGTTTTTCGCGGCGGCTACCGGAGCTGCGCTTCACCACAAAACACTTGTTGAGCTTCATGATATCCGCGGCAAACTGCTTGGAGAGGAGATTGTCGCCGATGGCAATACGGGAAGTCTCATGCCCTTCCTTGAACATGGCGAGAATCGCCAGCGCAGGATCCATGGCAATGTCCCGGTGATTGCTGACAAACAAGCAGGCGCGGTCCCGCGGCAACGTATCCAGGCCCGAGATAGAAAGGCCACAGCTGGTGCGATTGACCGCCTTTTCCAGATACTTGGCGATGACCTCCTGCACGCCCCGAATATTGTGGGCGTTGCGGAATTCGAAGCGCACAAACTGGCGCACCAGCCACGCAAGCGGACGCTCCAGCTTGCTTGCGGCGCCGGGGAGCAGGAAATGGGCCACTACCCGGGACATTTCCGGGTCTTCTACCAGGCGACGCAGCGCGGCGCGCGCTTCATCATCGCGGTACGGGCGGATTTCATCAAACTGACTGGGGTCGATATTTCTCGCATTCATATGGAGTAGTGCTACCTGCCAACTTCAGCGCGCCGAGATTCAGGCCCGCCACGCTCTGGCTCATTCTTATTGTGGCCCAGCAAATACGCTCCGATGCAATACCGGGGCAATATCGAGATAGAGCCGGGCGAAACCGGCGCAGAACATACCGGATGCGGCGAAGAACTGCCAGCGCCAGCCGCGACTCACAGGTTACACACCTGGCGAATGGAGAAATTTTGCCGCTACCGGCCACACCGGCACCACTATAGACATATGCGGAGCCGGCCCCGAGAATAGGCCGCTTCAATAACAAGAAACTGACTTGGCGCCCCGGTCACAAGCCGGACGGCCAGTACCCTGCTTGCCACTAGGAGACCACCTTGAGTCACACCAGTTCCAGCGAGTCGCAGCACGACTCCCGCAAACCCAGCCTGCTGGATGCCCTGATCCCACTCCTGATCCTGATCGCCCTGCTGTCCCTGTCCGTATATTTCTACGGCGCCGATTCATCGTACGGACCCAACCAGATTGCCCTGCTGCTCTGTGCTGGCGTGGCCGCAATGGTGGGCATGAAAAATGGCTTCACCTGGAAAGAAATGGAAGGCGGCATGCTGCACGGCATGAGCCTGGTGTTCGGCGCCATCCTGATCCTGCTGGCAGTCGGTGCGCTGATCGGCAGCTGGATTCTCGCTGGCACCGTACCCTCGATGATCTACTACGGAGTGCAGTTGCTCTCCCCCCAGTGGTTCTACGCTGCCAGCTGTATCATCTGTGCGGTTGTCGGTCTGAGTATCGGCTCCAGCTGGACCACCGCGGGCACCCTGGGTGTGGCGCTGATGGGGATCGCTGCGGCGCTCGGCCTGAACCCGGCGATTACCGCCGGTGCGGTGATCTCCGGCGCCTACTTCGGCGACAAAATGTCGCCGCTATCTGACACCACCAATGTGGCCGCCGCGGTAACCTCCAACGACCTGTTCCTGCATATCCGCCATATGCTGTGGACCACCATCCCCGCTTTCACCATCGCCCTGATCATTTTCGCGGTGATCGGCCTCAGCTCCAATACCGGCCACGCCTCCGCAGAGGACATCCAGACACTGCTTGGCGCCCTGCAAGATGAGTTCAGCATTTCGATCGTGAGCATGCTGCCCCTGGTGCTGCTGCTGGCGATGGCGTGGAAGAAAGTACCCGCTTACCCGACACTGATCATCGGGTCACTGGTGGGCTGCCTGATCGCAATGATCTTCGAGCCCAATGCCACACGCCAACTGGCCGGGGGAGAAGGCACTCTCAACCTGTTGAAAGGCGCCTGGCACAGCCTGTTCGACGGCTATAAATCCACCTCCAGTAATGAAGCCGTCGCCTCTCTGCTTTCCAAGGGCGGAATGAGCAGCATGCTCAACACAATCTGGCTGATTATTTCCGCCATGGCGTTTGGTGGCGTGATGGAGCGCGCCGGCTTCCTCGAGCGAATCGTCAACTGGGCGCTGTCCGGGGTAAAAACCGTGGGCGGCCTGATCACCTCCACCGTCCTTACCTGCTTCGGCATGAACGCAGCCGCCGGTGACCAGTACATGGCCATCATCATTCCCGGGCGCATGTTCCGCGAGGCATTTGAAGGCAAGGGCCTGCACGGCCTGAACCTGTCGCGCACCCTGGAAGACTCCGGCACCATTACCTCTGTACTGATTCCGTGGAATACCTGTGGCGCCTATATGAGTGCCACCCTCGGCATTGCCACTTTCACTTACGCGCCCTTCGCCCTGTTCAATATCATCTGTCCGCTGCTCGCCATTGCCTATGGCTGGTTGCACTTCAAGCAGATGCCCCTGGGCGTGCAGCAACCCCTACAAGATGCAGAAAAAGCCTGAAGTATCCAATGGCCAACACATTAACCGACCTGATTACCGATGCGGATTTTGATCTGCGCTGGTTTGACCTGGGGCGCCGTGTGCGCCCCATTTCAAAACGAGATGCGCTGAGTTTTGAAGAGGGCGCCACCCCCTGGCCCCACCCCTATCTTCGCCAGGCCTGGTGCGGCCTGCTTCTGACACCGGTAAACGCTGACAGCGAAAGTGCCGCAGAGCCGGCGGTATGGTTCCTCAGACTGCCACTGGATGAGCAGGGAAAATTGCTGCTGCCGATTCGCGACCGCTTTTTGCGTGAGCTTCAGCAGGCCCTGGATCCGTCTCACTCGCCAGCGCGCAGTGGCGGCGCCCCAGCCAAAGCGCTGCAACAGGCATTGGAAAACAGCGGCCTGATGTTTACGCCGGCGGCGGACAAGAGCGCAGTGTTTCACGCCAAGGCCGCGAGGGTACTGCAGCGGGCTGCCAGCGATCACTTCCCGGCCGCCAAGGCCTATGCCAAAGATCCCGCGGCATTTCCCTGGGAGCAACTGGCTCTACAAGGTCTGGCAGATCTGGCCGTGCGCTGGGATAAAGAGCAGGCAAACCTGGCGGCAAATCTGCCGCGTTTTGCCGCCCCCGCCCTGATTTCCCTGTGCCAGTGCCTGGAAAGCGAGGCCGTGGACCATCAACTGGTGGAGCCGTTGATCGCCCGCGCAAGACAATCCCTGGAATCGGACACACCGGATTTCAATCTGGTGATCGCAGTCATTCGCGGTATCTCCCACAGCCCCGCCAGGGGTATGCGGCAGCAGTTTTTATCCTGGATACTGGAAGACAACCCCGCCGGGTCCGCGACTCAGCCGGAAGTACTTGCAGCCATAGGCAGCCGCTGCAGCAAAGATCTCGCGCTACCCGCGCTGGCCAGGAGTTGGCTGGAACGGCTCAGTGCCAGTCAGCCCCAGGAGACCTTCAATCTCCTGCTGACCGACTTGCTCTTCCTTCCCCAACTGCGCAATGTGTTGCTGGGCGTGCTCCGAGACCCGGAGAGACAGGAATCTGTTGCCATGTCCTTCGGGCGTTTTCTCCAGTCGGGCACCTGATTCCTGCGAGCGTTGGCGACCCATAAATCGGCCAAACGCACCCTCTTCTTCCACCTCACTCTCTTTCAATTTCCTCGCGCGCATGAAAAATGCGCGCAATTCAACCTCAGTGCTCCGGTGAATTTCATCACGTTTTGAATTTTCTGGCGCCGCCTTCTGCGCAAACTGGCGGCAACGAAGGAAAAAAAATTCTTTTTCACTTTACTGAAAAAAAATAATACCCACTCTGCAATGATGCAGTGTGGCTGTTAAACGTAATTTGGCGTTTAACCCTTTAAATTCAGGCCCACTGGGACGACAAACTGGCGGCGTTTTTATCCTGAATTCACCTGTGGCGGCTATTTTAACCGCGCGCCTATTACACTCCATTGGGCGGTATGTTTGTAGAAAAGATTTTTACAAAGCACACCAAACAGGTGACGTTTTATTGTCTATGCTATTGACTAACATCAACGGAAAGGAGTTAGGGGATGAATTTCACTCCAGCCAAGTACTTAACCGGAATTATTTGTGCACTGGTCCTCGCAGGTTGTTGTGCACCGGCTCCGATGCCGGCCGCCTGCCCTCCAGGATCAGAGCAAATTCCGACTTCCATGGCTTGTCCTGCGGACGCGGATTGCTGGATGGCATCCGATAATGTTCGCTGTATGAAAGTGGTTAAATAATCACTCTCTGACAGGTTCATGCAAATGCCGCTTTTCGAAGCGGCATTTTGCATTCTGGACCCCACAAAATTTTCCCACGTAACTTTCATTTCACCACCAGCGGCTCCCGAGCGTCACCATCGCTTCACATCCTACCCCGGTATTCCCTGCTACCTTCCAAGCCAGTTTCACCCCATTTTTGTAGAATCTTGCTACGTTCCTGTATCTGATTTGCACAACCATTACAGGATCACCTCACTCTGGTCGCGTAGGCCGTTTGTCGCTAATATCAGCAGCTTTCCTGCCGAACTCAGAAATTATTCAGCGAAGAAATTTTGACCATGGATGCTCTACCTCTGTCTGCCGCCATCACTTCCCTGCAACAGCACAAGGATAAAAACCGCTGGTCTCTGCGCGACCTGTTTGCCTCTAGTCCTGAGCGGGCAACCGCGTTCAGCGCGGAAGCTGCCGGAATCTACCTGGACTACAGCAAGAACCTGTTGAGCCCGGACACACTGCAAAAGCTGCTGGCGTACGCCGATACCGCGCAACTGAAACAGCGAATTGACGCGTTGCTCTCCGGCACAAATATCAACAACACCGAGCACCGCCCGGCACTGCACACCGCACTGCGCTTTCAGGGCGAGCCGCAGACAGAGCACGAGCAGGCGGTAGCGGATTGCCGCGTGCAGATGGCCAGGTTCGTTGAACAAATCCACAGCGGCGCCTGGACCGGGCTCAGTGGCAAGCGTATTCGCCATGTGGTCAATATCGGTATCGGCGGCTCCGACCTGGGCCCGCGCATGGTATGGGAGGCACTGCGCCCCTGGCACAACCCGGAGCTGACCGTACACTTTGTGGCAAATATCGATGGCGCCGACCTGAGCGATACCATTGCTCCCCTGCCCGCTGACGAGACTCTGTTCATCGTCGCCTCCAAGTCCTTCTCCACCCTCGAAACCCGCCAGAACGCCCTTTCAGCACGCCAGTGGGTGCTCGACGCCGGGTGTGCAGAGTCCGATCTGGAAAAGCACTTTGTCGCGGTGAGCAGCAATATCGTCGCGGCCCAGGACTTCGGCATCGCCGCACAGAATATTTTCCCCATGTGGGACTGGGTCGGTGGCCGCTACTCACTCTGGTCCGCCATCGGGTTGCCTGTCGCCCTGGCCTGCGGGTTTGAGGTGTACAGCGAGCTGTTGGAAGGTGCCAATGCCATGGACCGCCACTTTGCCGAGGCGGAGTTTGCACAGAACCTGCCGGTGCTAATGGCACTGATCCATTTCTGGTACCGCCAGTGCTGGAGCGCAGGCAGCCTCGCAGTGCTTCCCTACGCCCAGCGCCTGGCCAAGTTCCCGGCGTGGCTGCAGCAACTGGATATGGAGAGCCTCGGCAAGAGCGTCACCCGTGACGGCCAACCGTTGCCCTATGCGAGCGGCGCTGTGATCTGGGGTGCCGAGGGCAGCAATGGCCAGCACTCATTCCATCAGTTGCTGCACCAGGGCACGGATATGATTCCGGCAGATTTCGTGGCCATCAAGGAACCGACCTCAGAGCTGAAGGAACAGCACCAGTGGCTGCTGTCCTGCTGCCTGAGCCAGAGCCAGGCACTACTCAAGGGCAAGTCCCTCGCGGAAGCGCGCAGGGAGCTGGAAGCCTCCGGGCACACCCACAAAGAGGTTCACCAGCTGGCTCCGCACAAGGTGGTTCCCGGCAACCGCCCGAGCAACACGCTGATTCTGGAAAGGCTCGATCCGTTCCACCTGGGCAGTCTGCTGGCGCTCTACGAGCACAAGGTGTTCACCTTTGGCTGCCTGCTGGATATCAACCCGTTTGATCAGTGGGGTGTGGAGCTTGGCAAAGTGCTTGGCAATGGTGTCCACGACGCCATGGAGCATGGCGTCCCAGAGGCGTGGGACGGGTCCACGGCAAACCTGTTCAAGCGCCTGCTGCAAAAATAATTCAGCAACCGATCTATGCCCAAATTGCTCCCGGCAAAGTACAGACCACGCACGGCGAAACTGGCGCCGGAACTGAAATCGCCAGTTTTCGCCCTCTCATCCGTCACAGTTATGTAGTCGAAAATGTATGGCGGCTTCCTGGCCACGCCAGCCAGCGTAAGCACTTCGGACAGAACAAGCAGCGACGAGTAACACGTGAATGAAGAGCAAACCCAAGCCCTCCCGCCGCAGCCAGCAGAGCTACGGCAAGTCGGACAAGGACGGTTTTATCCACCGCTCGTGGATGAAAGCCCAGGGCTACCCGGACCACGTGTTCGACGGTCGCCCCATCATCGGCATCTGCAACACCTGGTCTGAAATCACTCCCTGTAATTCCGGTCTGCGGGAAATCGCCGAATATGTAAAACGCGGTATCTGGGAGGTCGGTGGAGTACCTCTGGAGTTCCCGGTTACCAGCCTCGGTGAAACCCAGATACGCCCCACCGCCATGCTGTTCCGCAATCTGCTGGCCATGGACGTGGAAGAATCCATCCGCGGCAATCCCATCGACGGCGTAGTGCTGCTGGGTGGCTGCGACAAGACCACCCCGGGCCAGCTGATGGGCGCCGCCAGCGTCAATCTGCCTACCATCGTTGTCTCCTCCGGTCCCATGCTGAACGGCAAGTTCCGCGGCCGGGATATCGGCTCCGGCACCGACGTGTGGAAATTCTCTGAAGCGGTGCGCGCCGGAGAAATGAGCCAGGAAGACTTTATTGCCGCAGAGAGCGGTATGTCCCGCTCCCGCGGCGTGTGCATGACCATGGGTACTGCCTCCACCGTATCCAACCTGGTGGAAGCCATGGGCCTGAGCCTGCCTTACAACGGCTCCATACCCGCGGTGGACGCCCGCCGCCAGGCCATGGCACATATGAGTGGTCGCGAGATCGTGCGCCTGGTACGCGACGATGTGCGCATGAAGGACATCGTTACCAGGGATTCCCTGATCAACGCCATCAAGGTGAACTCCGCGGTGGGCGGTTCCACCAATTCCGTAATGCACCTGCTGGCACTGGCGGGCCGATTGGAAATTGATCTGCAGCTGGAAGATTTCGACCGCTACAGCCGCGACCTGCCACTGCTGGTGGACCTGATGCCCTCGGGGCGCTTCCTGATGGAGGACTATCACTACGCCGGCGGCCTGCCCGCGGTGATGAGAAAAATCGGCAGCCATCTGGATTTGAACGCGGCGACTGTCAGCGGAATAACCCTCGGCGAGCAAGTTGAAAACGCCGAGTGCTACGACGACGAAGTAATCCGCGATATCGACAATCCGGTAAAGGAAAACTCCGGTATATGGGTGCTGCGCGGCAATCTCTGCCCCCAGGGGGCAATCATCAAACCCAATGCCGCATCACCGGAATTACTGAAACACACCGGCCGCGCCGTGGTGTTCGAATCCATTGAGGATTACCACGCACGCAAGGATCTGCCAGAGCTGGATATCGACGAGCACTGCATCATGGTGCTGAAAGGCTGCGGCCCCAAGGGTTATCCGGGCATGCCGGAAGTGGGCAATATGGCGCTGCCGAAAAAGCTCCTGGAAAAAGGGTTCAAAGACATGCTGCGTATTTCCGACGCGCGCATGAGTGGCACCGCGTTTGGCTCTGTAATCCTGCACGTGGCACCGGAAGCCAGCGCCGGCGGCCCACTGGCCGTGGTTCAGAGTGGCGACCTGATTGAATTCAACGGCGAAGCCCGCAGCCTGAATCTGAAAATCTCCGACGCGGAGCTGCAGGCCCGTCTTGTGGAGTGGAACAACAATACACCCGCCCCCACCTACCAGCGCGGCTACGCGAAGCTGTATGTGGATACGGTGCTGCAGGCAGACAAGGGCGCCGACCTGGACTTCCTGGTAGGAGGCTCAGCTGATGTAGTCTCACGGGAATCGCACTGATGCCAGTCGCCGGGCATCAATCAGTACAATAAAACGCTGAAAGATGACTGGCATTCCGGCTATTCGACTACTTTCCCACTCTTCAGTAGCGGTTTGATCAGGTCCATCGGTAGCGGGAACACAATCGTAGAATTCTGCTCCCCGGCAATATCAATCAGCGTCTGCATATAGCGCAGGGTGATCGCATTCGAGTTCTTGGAAAGCTGGTCGGCCGCCTCGGTCAGTTTTACCGCCGCCTGCGCTTCACCTTCCGCATGAATTACCTTCGCCCGGCGCGAACGCTCCGCCTCTGCCTGACGCGCAATCGCGCGGATCATGCTTTCATCCAGGTCGATGTGTTTGATTTCCACATTGGTGACCTTTACACCCCAGGCGTCGGTCTGCTCATCGAGGATTTTCTGGATATCCACATTGAGCTTGTCGCGTTCGGACAGCATTTCATCCAGCTCGTGCTTGCCCAGCACCGAGCGCATGGTGGTTTGGGATAACTGGCTTACCGCCTCGTGATAGTTTTCCACATTGATGATCGCCGACTGTGGATCGATTACCCGGTAGTACACCACCGCGTTCACTTTGACCGACACGTTATCCCGGCTTATTACATCCTGAGTGGGCACATCCATCACCACCACACGCAGGTCCACCCGTTCCATGGTCTGGAGTACCGGGATGATAATGATCAACCCCGGGCCCTTGACCGCCTGGAAGCGGCCGAGAAAGAACACCACCGCACGCTCGTATTCCCGCAGGATTCGAATCGCGTACATGATTAGCAGTACGACCGCCAGAATCAGCAGGCTGGCAAAGTAACTGACCATAAGAATGCTCCCTTTTCGCCTAATAAATGGCTTATTCCGGTTGAACCTGCAAAATCAATCCGTGTTCGGCGGTGACCGTCACCAGCTGCCCTTCGGTCAACAGGTTGTCGCAGCGGGCCCGCCAGATTTCACCGTCGATCTTTACTAAAACCTCCGGCTCTATTTCGATCACTACCGCGGTACGTCCCACCATCGCCTTGTTCGCCGCCACCTTGGGTTGACGCAGACTGTGACCGACCGCGTACAACAAGCCAAGCAATCCCAGTCCGCTGACTGCGGCAATGGAACCAATCAGCGCCTTGGATACCCGCATGCCCGGCACGTCGCTGTCGATCAACAGCACCGAGCCGATGACCAGAGCGACGACGCCACCAATACCCAATGCGCCAAAGCTCGGTACGAACAGCTCCGCGGCAATTAACAGCGCCCCCACAATGATGAGCGCAAGCCCCGCGTAGTTGATTGGCAAAACCTGCAGCGCGTAAAACGCCAGCAGCAAACAGATGACTCCGACCACGCCGGGCACGATGGCGCCGGGGCTATAGCCTTCGAAGATCAGGCCGTATATGCCGATTAGCAGCAGGATGTAGGCCACCTGGGGGTTGGTGATCAGAGACAACAGCTCATTGCGCCAATCGGGCTCGTACGCAACGACCGGTAGCTCGGCGATGCTGCCGGCAATCTGCTGCTTGCTCCCGTTCAATACGATTTCACGATTTGGCAATTGTTGAATTAACTGCTGTTGGTTATCCGCCACCACATCGATGACGCTTTCCGCCAGCGCTTCCTGGGCGGTCAAGGTGGCGGCATCGCGCACTGCCTTTTCCGCCCAGTCGGCATTGCGCCCGTGACGCTGGGCGAGGCCGCGGATATAGGCCACGGAATCATTAATCACCTTGCGCTCCATCGCGGTGCCGGGCTTGGCGCTATCTTTCTCGGCTTCAGCTTCATCGCCTGTACCGGCACTCTTGTCGTCACCGCTCTTATCACTGCCGCCTTCCGCCGCTTTATCGGGTGCGTTTTGTGGAGGCTCCTGCTCACCCGGCATGCCGCCAATTTGCACCGGTGTCGCCGCGCCGAGCGTCGTCGAAGGTGTCATCGCCGCCACATGACTGGCGTAGAGAATATAGGTGCCAGCACTGGCGGCACGGGCACCTGCAGGAGTGACGTAGGTGACGTAGGGAAGATCGGACGCGAGGATATGCTGGATAATATCCCGCGTGGCCGCATCCAGCCCCCCGGGGGTATCCATATTTACGATAAACAAGCGCGCACCCTTTTCGCGGGCGGTCTTGCTGGTGCGAATCAGATAGTCGGTGGTTGCCGGTCCAATCGGACCATTAATGGAGAGCTGCGCAATATGCGGTTGATTCTGCGCTTCGGACTCGCCGGCGCCGCCTACCACTCGCTCTGTTTGACTCTCTTGCTCCGATTGCCTCTCTTGCTCCGGTTGGGAGAGGCCAGCAATAGAAAACATCTGCGCCAAAATCAGTAGCAGGCAGGCGGTTACCGCTTTCGAACACCACTGTTTCATAAGTGTTATCCCGGGTGCGAAAGGTCAGGAAACACAAGCGTAACAGAATCGCCAGCAGGTATAGGGAATTGAGCGCCGGTTACCGATAAGCCGAAACCTGTTGCCGACGCATAGAGTGTAGATCAGCTCGCCGCCAGGTACCGCTTGGCGAACTTGGAGTCCATTTTTTCCAGATCAACTACCACCAGACCATCCACGGAATCGCAGAAATCCGGGTCGATATTGAATGCATGGAAACTGGTGCCGCCGGGGCTGGTCACCGCGGTGTATTTTTTGAAAAGTGGCGGCAGCACCACACCTTCTTCTTTGAGAATTTGCTTCAGTTGCAGCATATCCCCATTGGCGTCACCGGTGAGTTCTGGAAGATCTGCGCGGGCTTCGATAAATGGCAGGCGCGCATTGCCCATGGGTTTCTGGGTAGCGAAGTGGTGCAGAAAATAGCGTACGATGGCGGACTTGGCACGGCGAGAGAAATTACCGGGCATGGAGACCGGGCCGAACAGGAAGCGGCGGTTATTGCGCAGAATCCACTGGCCGATACCGCACCAAAGCAGATCCAGGCCTCGACTGCGCCAGTATTCCGGCAGCAGGAAACTGCGGCCCAGTTCGGCGGAGGCCGGCAGGCACTCTTCCGGGGAGCGAGAGTAGCTGAACAGGGTGGTGCTGTAGATCTTGTCTGCGGTCAGCCCGTCGGTGCTCACCAGTCGATAGGCACCGGCCAGTTGCTGGCGCTCTTTGTCCCACAACAGCAGGTGGTCGTACCAGGCATCGAAGGCATCCCAGTCGCGGCTGTTGCCGGTACCCTCGCCCACCGCGCGGAAGGCGATTTCCCGCAGGCGGGAAAGCTCGCGCATAACCGGGCAGTCTGACTGCTGGCGGTAGAGCTTCACTTCAAACTCTCCCTGCGCGACCAGGGTTTCGCAGTTGGCGAGAACCGCAGCGACTTCGGGAGCAGCCTCCGCACCGGCGATGGGTTCCGGTGCCAGTCCCTGTGGATTTTTGTGCAGGCGGTAAACCTGTTTTTTCCACAACTTGGCCTGAGCGCGGGGCGCCATGGGCCAGTCCCGATAGTGCTCCGGGGTTACCGGTGTGCCGATGCGGATATCAATACCCTTGCGCACCTGTTTGAACATTTCGCGAATAAGCCACAGGGTAGATAGCGGCTTATTCACCATGGACAGGCCGTACCACCACAGGGAGTTTCTACCGCGTACCTGCACCGGTAAAATAGGCGCGTCGGTTTTATCGGCGAAGCGGATAAATCCAGGATTCCAGCGGCCATCGCGCACACCCTGGTGGGTCAGGCGCGACACTTCCCCGGCGGGGAACACGATAATCACACCGCCAGCGCGCAGGTGGCTGTATATACCTTCCACGTCTTCGCGGCGGGTGCGACCATTAAAGTTATCCACCGGCAGTAAATAGCCACGCAGGGGTTCGATATTCCACAGTAGTTGGCTGGCCACCGCTTTCACGTCCTTGCGTACCCGCGCCACCATATCGATCAGGGCGAGCCCATCGAGGCTACCCAGAGGGTGGTTGGACACAATCACCAGCGGGCCAGACGTAGGTATCCGCTCCAGCTCCGCCAGATTGACGTCGTAATGAAAATCGAAGGAGCGGAACACCTGGCGGATAAAGTCCAGGCCTCCAAGGTGCGGGAAATTTTTACCGAATTGCTGGAGCTGCTGCTCACAGCAGATTTTCTTTACCGTGGCGGAAACCAGGCGGCGCGCGGGGCTTTTCGGCGCGGCGCTGTACCAGGGATTTTTCTGTAACAGGTTTTCGAGCTGAATCATGCGGCTACCGCCTCTGTCATGATACGTGCAATCTTCGGCGTCCGGTGCCAGTGCAATACGTTTAGAGCGCCACTCTTTTCTTCCACAATGGCGGTCATGGAGTCGACCCAATCACCGCAGTTGGCATAGGTCACCGCACTGTCTTTTGACGCGCTGTGACGGATACCCGCGCGATGAATGTGACCACAGATAACACCGTCGTAACCTTTACGACCGGTTTCGCGAATAGCCACTTCTTCGAATTTGTTCATCATCCGGCGAGCGGCGTTTACACGATTTTTTACGTGATTCGCGAGGGACCACCATGGCTTATCGAACCGGCTGCGCCAGTAATTGATCCAGCGGTTAAACCGCAGCATCAGGTAATAGCTCTGATCGCCAATGTGGTAGCTGACAGGATTGATATCGATGTGATGTTCGAACTGGTCCCCGTGGGTAACCCAGTAGCGCTTGCCGTCGGAGGCCGTGTGGACCCACTCGCGCTCGACGCGGATATTGCCCAGGCGTTTGCCCGCCCAGCTGCGCATGGGCGCGTCGTGGTTGCCGGGCACGTAGATGATTTCCGGTACCCGGGTGCTGAGGTCGGACAGCATTTCCAACAGCATGCTGGAGGCCTTGCACCAACTGCCCTTGCCCTGGGACATGGCCTTCATATCGAAAATATCGCCCACCAGATACACGGTGTCCGCGGTGTTCTGGGCGAGGAAGTCCGCCAGCCGTTGCGGCTCGCTATCCCGGCTACCCAGGTGAACATCGGAAATCCACAGTGCGCGATATCGATTACTCATTGGCAAGTTCCATCCAGATTCCATCAAGGGTTTGGACCACATCAGATGGGATAAAACTTTGCTTGAGTTTTCTTACAAACCGGCGGCTGTTTCTTGAAGCTTCTATTGCAAACCAACCACAAAGAGGAAAATGGTGACGAAAATTGGGCTTTGGAGGAATAACGGTGTGCCCTCCACCTTAATTGCGCACCCGCTGAATAGTTTCCAGTCGAGATACACTGCCCAGATAATCCTGCCAGCTGGCCTCTAGCTCGGCGGTCTGGTAGCGCTGGTATTTCTCACGGTCCAGCCAGTAGACCCGGGTTCGGGCTCTGCGCAGATCAATCAGTGGCAGCTGATCGATGGCCGCCGAACCCTCCTTGAATACCGAGCCTGCGCGGGAATTCTGGATCATATCGCTGACAATGGTGAGTTGGACGTGCTCCGCGGCCGGATCCAGATGGTTGAGTGCGACCACATCGGACAACGCCTCGTAGATGGGAGAAACCGGCTGCTCGCCACCGGAAACCGCGCGACCGATGGCGTGATCCAGAGGCTGCTCGAAACGCTGTTTGTACAGCGCCTGTACAAACTGCTGGTTCGCGGTAAGCGCACTGACACTCTCGCCGGAATGCGGCTTGCACAGATTGATCACCGGCTCCGACAGCCCGTTATAGTGATCATCCAGCACGAAAATGGAGAAGCGGTCGTTTACCGACGCCGTCTCCAGTAATCCGGACAAATGGGTTTTCAGGAAATGCGCCTGGTGCGCCGAGAGCGTATCGGAAGCGTCGATCACCACAAGGTGCTGGGCAAAGCGCGGAAGATGCGGATTGCACAGGGTGACCTTGTCGAAATCCCGCGCCGGCGAGCGCACCACCTGCAGCGCAAACACCACCAGTGCTGCCAGGATCAGCGCTCCCAGGGCAAAAATCAGCGTGCCTCTTTTGTCTTCCCTGGACAATCGCCGCCAGGGGCGAGCCCGGCTGAGCGAGCGACCCGGCGAGCGACAAGCGCGACGACGGTGAAAGTCTCCCATCACACTCTCCGCAGTCCGTGATCAAGCTCCAGTTTATCCACAAGTGCGGCGAGAGAGGCCTGAATCGATTCACAGCGCTGATTGACCACCCCCACCGCATCGCTATAGGACTGATCGAGCTCATCCATCACCGTTTCGAAGGTGACAAGATCCCGCTTGTGCTGCTCCAGTCCGGTGGTATTCAGCTGTGGCAGCTTGTCCAATTCAAACCGCAGCAGCTCGCCAAAGTAGGCAGAGCGCCGATTCATCATACGTGCCGAGTAAGACTGGTAGTACCGCACCAGCTCATCCAGCAATCCCTGCGCCTTGATGATGTCTTCGTGATAGTGGCGATGGATTTCCTCGCTGCGCTCGATGCTGGCCTTGAACTGGATAAACTGCGCGCGAATGGTTTTTTCCGTATCGGAAATGGTTTCCTGAATATCCTCGGCCATCTCGTTGACGCTTTCGATGGCGTCTTCATGGGCCTCGCGCCATGCCTGCTGTTGCTGTTTCACACGGCGGGTAATGGCGGTGTACCCGGGGTAGCGGTCATCCACCACAAAAAACTTGGCCGCCAGCAGAATCAGCGCGATGCCGCTAACCACCACCATGATCCAGGAATTGAAATCCTGAATACCCAGGGGCTGTGCCTGTAACGTGGTCATCGCTACCTGCGACGCGGTGAATGGATTGGCTTCCAGCGCCTCGCGGTAGTGGCCAACGCCGAGCACGAATACCACCGCGGTGGTCAGAACCGCGAGGAACAGGGTTCCGGAACCGATTTTTCTCAGCGGGTTCTGGTGCAGGCAGTGGCGCAGGGAAAACGCAAGAAATGCGGCAAATCCGAGGTTAATCATTGAAATGATAAACGCCTGAAAAAAACCGCCCACCAAACCCAGGTCACTGCCCTTCGACAGGAAAAAAGCGTTTAGCACCGTCTCCATAATCACAATAAAAAAGATCACGGAAAAGTGCAGCAATTTGGACTCCCGATACACCGCCTCGCGGGTGAGGCCGTTGCGCTGGCGGAACATTTCCAGGTCCATGCGCAGTGCGGAGTACTCCTGGGCGCGCTGCTTCAACCCGCTCACCAGATGGGCCAGACGCCCGGCAACGGTTTTCTCCACCAGCGACTCGGTGTTTTTCATTTCCTGGTGCAGCTGGCGGATATCCACCTCACTGCGATCCGCCAGCTCCTTGTCCAGCTCGCTCTGGCGGTTTTCATGCACCCGGCCGATGATCTCCCGCACCACGTAAGAGCGCATACTCTCTTCGCTCTCGGTGTGGTTGCGACGATCGACTTCGGGAATACCCGCTTTCACATCGCGCTCGACGCGCTGCTCGATTTTGAGGGCTGTGATGGCGGCTTTGGTAGCCGGAATTGAGGTCATGCTGTCACCTAAAAACTTCCACTACATTTTAGGTTTTCGGGAGGAAGGACTCCCTTTTTCAGCATAGCTGGCAGCATTCAGCCAGCGGCTTCGATGCGACAAATGGCGTTAGGAAAGCAACGCAGGCGCCAGAATTTCACGGAACAGTCGTCGATGTCGACGAAAAGTCGGGTATTTCTACTCCCCAATCCCAAATTCCGGGCATAAAAAAACGGGCCAATTGGCCCGTTTTCGCAACCGCTCTCCGATCAGTCGGAATCTGTCGGGTGCCGCATGGGTGCCGGGAACGGGAACTGGGCCACCTTGTCGCCCTTCACTTCATGCACCTTGCCAACGCCCTCTTTCTCCACCTCATCGATGCGCACAATGCTGTGCATGGGGATATAGGAGCGCTTCACCGAGGAGAACTCGGTCTTCAGCTTTTCCTCACTGGGGTCAACCACCAGCTGGGACTTTTCCCCAAACACGAACTCTTCCACTTCGATAAAGCCGTACATCTCACTCTGGTAGATGGCACGGGCGTAGAGCTCGAACACCTGGTTCTGGTTGTGGAAAATGACTTTGTAGATTGGGTTTGCCATAGATCGCTCAATGAGGGGGCGGAAATGTACAAGGGAAATTGCGAAAGCCCCGTGAATTCTAGTGTGCGGGTGGCCTCAGCCACGAAAAGCGCGGAAGGGTACCACCGGAACCAACCCCCGTCTATGCAGCCCCAAACGCGGCCGGTATAATGCCCCACCTTTTGAATTGACCAGTTTTTAACCAGGCCCAACATGTCTATTGAGATGTCCCCCGAGAAGCCCTCCGAACCGACCGAAAAACCGGTGAAGAAGCTCTTTATCAAGACCCACGGCTGCCAGATGAATGAGTACGATTCTGCGCGCATGCGGGACCTGCTGGGCGAATCTCACCAGATGGTGCCCACCGACGATCCGGAAGATGCGGACGTGCTGCTGGTGAACACCTGTTCTATCCGCGAGAAAGCACAGGAAAAATTGTTCCACCAGCTGGGCCGCTGGAAGCACCTGAAAGAAAAGAACCCGGATCTGGTGATCGGGGTTGGCGGCTGTGTGGCAAGCCAGGAAGGCGAGGCCATCGCCAAACGCGCGCCCTATGTTGACCTGGTATTCGGCCCGCAGACCCTGCACCGTCTGCCGGAGATGATGGAAACCAAGAAGCAGCAGAGCGGCGCCATCGTTGTCGACGTTTCCTTCCCGGAAATCGAAAAATTCGACCGCCTGCCGCAGCCGGAAGCGGACGGCGTAAGCGCCTTCGTATCCATTATGGAAGGCTGCTCCAAGTACTGCACCTTCTGTGTGGTGCCCTACACCCGCGGTGAGGAAGTGAGCCGCCCGGTGGCGGACGTGCTGGAAGAAGTGGCACACCTGGCAGACCAGGGAGTCCGCGAAGTAAACCTGCTGGGCCAGAACGTAAACGCTTACCGCGCGCCCGGTGAAGACGGCCAGATCGTGGATTTTGCCGAGCTGATCACCTACGTTGCCGCCATCGACGGTATCGACCGCATCCGCTACACCACCTCGCACCCGGTGGAGTTCTCGGATGCGCTGATCGATGTATACGCGGAAGTGCCGGAGCTGGTAAACCACCTGCACCTGCCGGTTCAGAGTGGTTCCGACCGCATTCTGATGGCGATGAAGCGCGGCCATACGGCGCTCGAGTACAAGTCCAAGATCCGCCGCCTGAAGGCGATTCGCCCGGATATCTGCCTGTCGTCTGACTTTATTATCGGCTTCCCCGGTGAAACCGAGCGTGACTTCGAGGCCACCATGAAGCTGATTCAGGATGTGGGTTTCGATATCTCCTTCAGCTTCATCTACTCCGCCCGCCCGGGCACGCCGGCGGCCGACCTGCCGGACGACACTCCGGAAGAAGTGAAGAAACACCGACTGCAACTGCTGCAACACCGCATCAACCAGCAGGCCCGCGAAATCGCACACCGTATGGTGGGCAATGTAGAACGCGTTCTGGTCAGCGGCGTCTCCAAAAAAGACCCGGGCCAGTTACAGGGCCGGACTGAAAACAACCGCGTGGTCAATTTCCGCTGTGATCAGCTGGAGCTGATCGGTAAGTTTGCCGATGTGCTGATCGAAGAGGCACTGCCGAACTCCCTGCGCGGGACTTTGGTGGCTTCTGAGCTGGATGGGCCGCTGAGCTGATTTAGTGGTCCTTAATCGGCGGGGCCTGTGGCGGCCCTGCTACCGATAGTCCTTTGCGAGACACGCCGTGAACCCATCCCTGGGGGCTCTTCCACGAGGTCCCTCTCGCGGAAGGTCTCGCAAAGGACTATCGGTATCAGCGCCTTCGCTTTACACATCAAACCAACTTGAATCCATGTGGTCGTACGTGCACTGAAGCCGATGCTAAGGGCATGCTGCCGGGATTCGTTTCCGGGACCGTACGCGGCCATGGATGGCCGTGTCCGAGCGCACAGGGGTAAGGCAAGTGTTTGTGAAGCAACGCTTCGCACGCAGCCGAACGACGCCAATCTTGATTGGCGGCCGGCCCGCTTGCGGGTGCTTGTAGCGTGTCCCGGAAACGAATACCGGCAGCAGGGCCGCCACAAGGCTAGCTACGGAGCACCAAAGACCTGGCACCATCTACGAAGCTCCGAAGCCCACTACGAAGCACCAAAACCCGGAAGCGACCCAAAACCTTCATACTCCCCTGTTATAAGCCACCCGACCGGTTAGAACCCATTCGTCACAAACCGGCCTTTCCTATACCGGTGAAATGGGTATAACCTACAGACTGAACCATCAGACAAAAGGTGCATGGAAACCAATTTGGAAACACAAGCCCTCGCTCACAGCATCACCCTCGAGCCTAACGACGCTCGCCGCCTGGCCAACCTCTGTGGCCAATTTGATCAACACCTGCGCCAGATTGAACAGCGACTGGATATCGAAATCCGCAATCGCGGCAATCAGTTTGCTTTTTACGGAGATGCCAAGTCCGCCCGCGCCGCCGGTGAGATCCTGAGCAACCTGTATCAGGAAGCCGGAGCCAATGACGAAGTGACCCCGGAGCAGATCCACCTCGCCCTGCAGGAATCCGGGGTTGAAGAGCTGATCAGCGGCAAGCAACAGATCGAAGAAGGTGAAGACGATCAGGTTGTATTGATCCGCACCAAGAAATGCTCCGTGCGTCCGCGCGGGATCAACCAGCGCAAATACGTGCGCGCGGTTCAGACCAACGATATCAATTTCGGTATTGGCCCCGCCGGTACCGGTAAAACCTATCTGGCCGTGGCCTGCGCCGTGGAAGCCCTGCTCAAGGACTCCGTAGAGCGCATCCTGCTGGTACGCCCGGCGGTGGAAGCCGGCGAGAAACTGGGCTTTCTGCCCGGTGACCTGAGCCAGAAGGTCGACCCCTACCTGCGCCCCCTGTACGACGCCCTGTATGAAATGCTCGGCTTCGAGACCGTGGGCAAGCTGATCGAACGCAATGTGATCGAGGTAGCCCCGCTGGCCTATATGCGCGGCCGTACCCTGAATAACGCGTTTGTGATTCTCGATGAGAGCCAGAACACCACCCGCGAGCAGATGAAGATGTTCCTCACCCGGATCGGCTTCGGATCCACCGCGGTGATTACCGGTGACCCCAGCCAGATCGACCTGCCCCGCGGCCAGGCCTCCGGCCTCAAGCACGCGATTGAAGTGCTGAGCAACGTCAACGGCATCAGCTTCACCCACTTCGGCGCCAAAGACGTGGTCCGCCACCCGCTGGTACAGCGGATCGTGGAGGCCTACGGTGAGCACGAAGCGGAAGTGGAAGCGCAGCAGGAAGCCGAGCGCGCGGCGCGCAAGGCCGCTGCGCTGGAAGCCGCTGGTCGCGCTGGAGAAAATGCGGCCTGAGGCCGCGCCCATGAACGCCAATTTGTCCGAGAGCCAGTCGCGCTCGCCCGCTGACGTCCATCTGGATGTGCAGCGGGCCTCCTCCTGCTCCCCACTCCCAAATGATGCCGATCTTGCCCTGTGGGCATCAGCCGCTGTGGGCGAGCACCGGGCGCACGCCGAAATTTCCCTGCGCATCGTCGACGAGGACGAGAGCCAGGCCCTGAACGGCCAGTATCGCGGCAAAGACAAACCCACCAATGTACTCTCCTTCCCTGCGGACATACCTCCGGAGCTGGGCCTACCCCTGCTCGGCGACCTGGTGATCTGTGCGCAGGTAGTGGCGCGGGAAGCGGAACAGCAGCACAAAGCCCAGTCCGCACACTGGGCACACATGGTGGTCCATGGCACACTGCATCTTTTGGGTTACGACCATATCGAGGACGATGAAGCCGAGATCATGGAAAATCTCGAAACCCGCATACTGGCTGAACTTGGTATCGAAGACCCATACCAGCCTATTGAAGCGCCTGCGCAAGACGCACAGGCCGAAAAAACGACAAACGGAACCGACGAGTAACGCGGAGTATGGCCACATCCATGACCACCGACGAACCCCCAAGTAGCTCCTCTTCCAACCGCCCCCGATCGGGGGAGAAAAACTGGTTGGAAAAAATACTGGGTGCCTTCTCACAAGAACCCAAATCCCGCGATGAGCTGCTGGACATCATCAAGGACGCCGCCGAAAACAAGGTGGTCGATGCCGAAGCCCTGTCCATCATCGAGGGAGCGCTGGATGTTTCCAGCCAACAGGTGCGGGAGATCATGATTCCGCGCTCACAAATGGTGGTGGTCAGTATTGAAGACTGCCCCAAGGACTTCCTCCCCAAGATCATCGAGTCCGGCCACTCCCGCTTCCCGGTGGTGGGCGAGAGCATCGACGATATCCGCGGCGTCCTGCTGGCCAAAGATCTGCTGCCACTGGTGCTGAAAGGCGTAGACGATTTCCGCCTGGAAGATCATATCCGCCCCGCCAATATCATTCCCGAAAGCAAGCGCCTGAATATCCTGCTGCGGGAATTCCGCGAGAACCGCTATCACATGGCTGTCGTAATCGACGAGTATGGTGGTGTCTCGGGCGTGGTAACCATTGAAGACATCCTCGAAGAAATCGTCGGCGAAATTGAAGACGAGACCGACGAGGAAGAAGCGGATAGCTTTATCCGCAAAGTGAGCGACAACGACTTTGTGGTGAAAGCGCTCACCCCCATCGAGGACTTCAACGACTATTTCAATTGCGAATTCAGCGATGAAGAGTTCGACACCATCGGCGGTCTGATCATGCAGTCCTTCGGCCACCTGCCGGGGCGCGATGAAATGACCAAGCTCGGGGAATTCCAATTCCGCGTCCTCTACGCCGACAACCGGCAGATTCACCTGCTGCGTGTTAGTCGGTTCGACAGGCCCGCTGAAGAAGATGGTTGATGCGTAATTCTCTGTTCTTCTCGAGGGCGCTGCCCTCTGTGGCCGCCCTGATCGCGGGCGGCCAGCTTACCCTTTCCTTTGCGCCGTACAATTTGTGGTGGTGCAGCCTGCTCTCCCTGGGGCTCTTTGCCTGGCTGCTGGCGCCAGGAAAAAATGCACCAGCGCTCTCCGGCAAACAGACCTTCTGGCTGGCCCTGTGTTACGGCTTTGGCCTGTTCGCCACCGGTGGCTCATGGGTATATGTTTCCATCACCGATTTCGGTAACTCATCCCCACTGCTCGGGGTGATTCTTACCGCTGCCTTTGTCGGCATTATGGCGGTGCTGTTTGCCCTGCCGTTTATCCTGCTCGCGCGCTTTCGCGCAAACCCGGTTTCTTTTGCCCTCGCCTTTGCCGCACTCTGGTTTATCAGTGAGTGGTGCCGCACCTGGATGTTTACTGGCTTTCCCTGGCTGTTTGCCGGTTACGGACATATTCACACCTGGCTTGCCGGTTGGGCGCCGATTCTCAGTGTTTACGGTATTGGCCTGTTGCTGGCGTTTACCTGCGCAGTGTTCGCGCTGTTCGCACGCTGGGCATTCGGCACAGGCCTGTGGAAATCTCCGGCGGCGATGGCTCTGGGCATCTCTGCCGCCCTGATCTGGCCTGTAGGCCTATTGCTGACCAATGTGGAGTGGACTCAGGCCAGCGATGACTCACGTACCGTTGGACTGGTGCAGGCGAATATCCCTCAGGAAAAAAAGTGGTTGCCGGAATTTCGCGGTGAAACCATCCGACGCTACCAGACCGCCACAGAATCCCTACACCAGCAGGGCGTAGATCTGGTGATCTGGCCCGAAGCAGCGCTGCCGTTGCTGTACCATCACGCACCCAATTTGATGGAAGCCCTGCAGTCCAACGCGCAAGATGCAAAGACCGACCTGATTACCGGAATTCTCTACGATACCGAGCAGAATCACCGCCGTGTGGTGCACAACTCCGCTGCGGTATTCGGCAGCGAACAACAGCTCTATCACAAACGCCATCTGGTGCCCTTTGGTGAATATGTCCCACTGGAAGACTGGATCCGCGGCACCATCGAGTTCTTCAACCTGCCCACGTCATTTATCCGCCCGGGCCCCGAAGGGCAAACACCGCTGAACGCCGGCGGGCTCAGCTGGGCACTGCTGATCTGCTACGAAATTGTGTATCCACAGCTGGTTGCGCAGAGCAGTGGCGACGCACAGGTTTTGCTGACCCTGAGTAACGATGCCTGGTTTGGGAAGTCCATCGGTCCACTGCAGCACATGCAGATGGCACAGATGCGCGCGCTGGAGACCCAGCGCTACCTGGTGCGGGGCACCAATACCGGAATTACCGCCATTGTCACTCCCGACGGTAACATCTCCGAGCAACTTCCCCAGTTCGAACAGGCCACCATGGTCGGCCAGGTACAGGCCCGCAGCGGCGTAACGCCGTTTATGGTGATGGGTGTCTGGGGCCTGGTAGCACTGGCGGTATTCATGCTGATAGCCGCGGCCCTGTTGCAGCGCCGCCGGGAATCCCCCGCAAACACCACCGATGGTGCCGTGGCCCGCGCGCTGGACTAGCCCACACTTACCCTCGGGCCGAAAGCCGGGGCGGCGATTGCCTTCCTTTGCCGCCCGGTTTCACCTGCCCGGCCAATATTCCCCCGGAATCCACCGCAAGCGAACTTGCGGCTGCTATTATCCTGAGATATTCACCGGGTAAATCGCCCGCAGACTTTTCGGATCACCGGGAAGCCATTGCAGTACATTTACCCACAGGCCCAGCGCCTCCCCCCTTTCCCGCCGGCACAGAATGCCTCCGGCCCGTATCGGGGAAGATACAAATTTGCACTTATTTTGACTGCACAGATCAAGTCCACGCGCCGAACCACTTTTGGCAGCGGCGGACAATGTGCGGCATGGATGCCTGAGATATGCATTGCTTGATTACCGGCGGCACCGGATTGATTGGCCGCCAATTCTGCGAGAAGTGGCTGGAGAGAGGCCACCAACTCACCGTATTGAGCCGTACGCCGGATAAAGTTCACCGCCTGTGTGGCGAGGCGGCCAATGCGGTGCGCGACCTGCAACAGGTTGAGGGGCCGGTCGACGTGGTGGTGAACCTGGCAGGGGAAACCATTTCCCGGCGCTGGAGCGAGGCCCGCAAGCAGGAAATCCGCCGCTCCCGTCTCGACACCACCAGCGACCTCACACGCTGGGTTCTGTCCCAGCCCCAGCGCCCCAAATACGTCCTCTCCGGTTCGGCTGTCGGTTACTACGGTGACCGAGGTGGTGATCTGCTCAAGGAAACCAGTGGCCCGGGCGGTGGCTTTGCCGCCGAGCTGTGTCGGGACTGGGAGGCGGCCACACTACCGCTGCAACAGGCCGGTATCTGTGTGGGTATCATGCGCACCTCGATTGTGCTGTCCATAGACGGCGGCGCCCTGAAGCAGATGTTACCGGCATTCAAGGCCGGACTCGGTGGCCCAATGAGCTGCGGGGAACAGTGGATGAGCTGGATTCACGAGGCGGATATCGTCGGTCTGATGCTGCATGCGATCGACCGTCACCTGTGTGTGCCATTCAATGCCTGCGCACCAGAGCCGGTCACCAACAACAGCTTCTCGCGCCTGCTGGCAAAACAGTTGCGCCGGCCATGCCTGATGCGTACACCGGCCTGGATGCTGAAAATCCTGTTTGGGGAGATGGCGGAGGAGTTACTGCTGGCAAGCCAGCGCATGGAGCCGCGCACCGCCCTGGACAGCGGCTATAGCTTCCAATATCCAACTCTGGAAAAAGCCCTCGAGGACCTGTTGGCCCCGGCGGGCAGTAACGGCAGTGCCCACGCCTCTTCACGAGGGCACTAGCTGGCTTCTCGCAATACCTTTCAGGCCGCGGCATTACTTCGCACCAGCACCTCATCCAGGTAACTACGCGCCGACTCGGAGGTCACCGGGTCAACCTTGCACTCCATTGGTGCAGAACCTACCCACTGAGCGTGCCAGCGAAACCAACTGTGGGCCTCCTCGACGTTGGTCGCACCCTCGCTCTCCGCCTTTTCCTGGCGAAACTCGACGAAGTCGGTCTGCTCGGGATCCAGATTGAATTCGCGCACAATTTGACCAACGAAGGTTTCGAAATTCTTACTGAGCTTGGCGCCGCTCTCGACACCCGCGGACAACATGACCAGTTGTCGACTGCCACGGCGGGCCATCTTGAACCCAACCCATACCGGACGATTCAGCCGATTATGCAGCTGAATAGGGGAAAATGACGCAGGAAAATCTGACATCAATCCGTACCTCAAACTTTTTTGTTGTTATTCGCTAGGTAGCCTGTTCTGCCGCTACCCGGAAGCCACTCAGGCCATCCAAAGGCAAACAGCGGAGGCAGCCATACTAGTTTTATCTGAAACTAACGGCAACCTCACCAGCCACCCAAAACCCGCGATTACATTCTGGTCAATTTATCGAAATCAACACTGCCTGCGTGCCGGTAGCGACCGCCACCGGTACCACTGCAGGCCCAGTAACTCCCGCCAGTAAACCTGGCTGCGCATCAACGCCCCGGCACTGGGTAACCAGCGCAACAGACCGCTCTCACCCCGTGGCACCAGTTCACCGGGGCTGCCCACGGGCAGCGGTTGCACCTGCAGCCCGGCACGGGCAAAAGTTTCCGCAGCGCGGGGCATGTGCCACCAGTGGGTAACCAGGAGTACGCTTTCGACTCCGGAATCGTGTAGAAGTGCCGCCGAATTGGAAGCGTTCTCCGCCGTGTTGCGACTGCAATTCTCACGCCAAGTGGCACTACGACCGAACAGTTCCTCGAGGGCACCGGCCATCAGGTCGGATTCCGGGAGCTTTTCCTCCTCGAACACACGCCCACCGGTAACCAGAATCGGCATTTTCTCCGGCGCCTGCTGTACCGCCCAGGCAACCCGTTCAAGACTTGCGGCAGAGAGCCGCTCGACACCACTGTCCCCATCCCGGTAGCGCCCACCGCCGAGGACCACCACCGCAGAAGGCTCCGACTCCGGGGCCACGGGCAACTCGTGAACCAGGCGCTGCCCAAGCCAGCCGGAAAAAGCCGGTGTCGCGAAAACCCACAGCGTGAGGAAGCACAGGATAGCCAGTGGCAGTGACAGTTTGGCGACGGGGGAAGAGGCGGGAAAAAACCAGAAGGCAAATGCCAGCAGCATCCCGACAAGGGGGGCGAATGGCGGCATCACCAGTGTCGTAAGTGCAGTTTGCAGTTCCATTATTCCGTTTGCGCGCGATCCATCTCAGGATGTTGATTTCAGGGCGCAGCCTCCTTGTCTATTCACAAAGGGGGCTAGCGGTCTTCGGGGCCGCCCACAATCTGGCGGAAGCAGCCATAGCCGCAACGGTGGCAGGGTGTCACTTCGGCACCGGCATCCGGCAGCGCCCGGTAACCGCAGCCGAGACACTGCAGCTCTTCGCCTTCGCCGACAATCTCACCGGCCAGCGCCCAGGGCTCACCGCGCTTGATACAACCCATCACCGCGGGCCACACGGTCTTGGTGGGGTCTGCCGCATCCAGCAGCCAGTCGCCGACACGCTCCTCCTGGGTCAGTAGCTCGCCCCCAAGATCCTGCAGGTAGTTTTCCGCGCGGTGGGCGTCGTCCTTGATCCAGGCGTTGAGGAAAGCCGCCTTGCGCGCGGTGAAACTTTCCACGTCCAGCTCTTCCCCCACCAGCTTTTCCAGCTCGCGTTTGGCCTCGGTAGAGAGCTTGCCATCTTCCCCTGGCAGATCGGGATTCGCGACCTTGCCGGCCTCTTTAGGTTTCTTACTCACCTTATCCCTCCTATAATTCGCGGTTTTCCGGCCGGGCCTTAGACTCCCGGTCAGAACACCCCAATAGATCGAGTCACAGAGTATAGGTTCCCCACAGATGGAAGAGCAGTACAACCCCTCCGCAGTCGAAGCCGCCGCCCAGGGCCATTGGGCCGAGCAGAAAAGCTTCGAGGTAAAGGAAGACCCCAGCCGCGACAAGTTCTACTGCCTATCCATGTTCCCCTACCCCAGCGGCAAGCTGCACATGGGGCACGTGCGTAACTACACCATCACCGACGTGATCTCCCGCTACCAGCGCATGCAGGGCAAGAACGTGCTGCACCCCATGGGCTGGGACGCCTTCGGTCTGCCGGCGGAGAATGCCGCCATCCAGAACAAGACCGCGCCGGCCAAGTGGACCTACTCCAATATCGACTACATGAAAGGCCAGCTGAAGTCTCTTGGCTTCGGTTTTGACTGGTCCCGGGAGCTGGCCACCTGCCAGCCGTCCTACTACAAGTGGGAGCAGTGGTTCTTCACCCGCCTGTACAAGAAAGGCCTTGTGTACAAAAAAATGGCTACGGTGAACTGGGATCCGGTGGACCAGACCGTACTCGCTAACGAACAGGTGGAAGACGGCCGCGGCTGGCGCTCCGGTGCATTGGTCGAACGCCGGGAAATCCCCCAGTGGTTTATCAAGATTACCGATTACGCCGAAGAACTGCTGAAAGACCTGGACCAGCTGCCGGACTGGCCGGAACAGGTGCGCACCATGCAGCGCAACTGGATCGGTAAATCCAAAGGGGTCGAGCTGGCCTTCGCATTGCCGAAAACCATAGCCGGTGTCGACCACTTCGACGTCTACACCACCCGCCCGGACACCCTCATAGGCGTCACCTACGTGTCCCTCGCGGCAGAACACCCGATTGCGCTGGAACTGGCAGAGTCCAATCCAGAGCTGAAAACCTTTATTGACGAGTGCAAAAAGCAATCCATGTCCGAAGCCGATATGGCCACCATGGACAAGAAAGGCATGGACACCGGCCTCAAGGCCATCCACCCGCTTACCGGTGAAGAAGTGCCGGTGTGGATCGCCAACTACGTACTGATGGATTACGGCTCCGGCGCTGTGATGGCGGTACCCGCCCACGACCAGCGTGACTGGGAATTTGCCAAGAAATACGACCTGCCGATTGAGCAGGTGATCGCCCCCACCGGCGACGAGTCCATTGATCTGGAAAAAGAAGCCTTCACCGAAAAAGGCGTGCTGGTCAATTCCGGCGGCTTCGACGGCCTCGACTTCGACGCCGCCTTCAATGCCATCGCCGACGGCCTGGAAGCCGCTGGCAAAGGCCGCGTCACCACCAACTACCGCCTGCGCGACTGGGGTGTCTCCCGCCAGCGTTACTGGGGTGCACCGATTCCCATGTTCAACCTCGCCGACGGCGGCGAAATTCCGGTACCGGCGGAGAAACTGCCGATCCTGTTGCCGGAAGACGTGGAGCTCGACGGCACCACCTCACCGATTAAAGCGGACACAGAGTGGCGCAAAGACGAGTACAACGGCGAAGCCGTTGAACGGGAAACCGACACCTTCGACACCTTTATGGAGTCCAGCTGGTACTACGCCCGCTACACCTGCCCGGATTTCGAAGAAGGCATGCTCGACCCGGACCGCGCCAACTACTGGCTGCCGGTGGACCAGTATGTGGGCGGTATCGAACACGCCATTCTGCACCTGCTGTACGCGCGCTTCTTCCACAAACTCATGCGCGATGAAGGCCTGGTAAAGAGCGATGAGCCCTTCAAGCGCCTGCTGTGTCAGGGCATGGTACTGGCCGAATCCTTCTACAAAGAAGACAACGGCCACAAAACCTGGATCGCGCCGACTGCCGTCGACGTAGAGCGCGATGACAAAGGCAAGCCGATCAAAGCCGTAGAACGCGCCACCGGTGAAGAAGTGGTTGCCGGCGGCGTGGTGAAAATGTCCAAGTCCAAAAACAACGGCATCGACCCCCACGCCGCGGTACAGGAATACGGTGCCGACACCGTGCGCCTGTTCACCATGTTCGCCGCGCCCCCCGAGCAGACCCTCGAATGGCACGACTCCGGTGTGGAAGGTGCAAGCCGCTTCCTGCGCAAACTGTGGAAAACCGTCCACGGCCATATCGAAGCCGGCGACGGTAGTGCGGCGATTGATACCAACGCGCTGTCCGACAAGCAACAACAGCTGCGCCGCAAAACCCACGAAACCATCCAGAAAGTCAGCGACGACTACGGCCGCCGCCAGACCTTCAACACCGCCGTCGCCGCGGTGATGGAACTGCTGAACGAAGTGGGCAAGGTAGCAGAGCGCGACTCCGCCAACGGCCTCGCCGTAGAACGCGAAGCCCTGCAGGCCGCCGTCATGCTCCTCGCCCCGGTCACCCCGCACATTAGCCACGAACTGTGGAAAGCGCTGGGCAACAGCGGCGAACTGGTCGACGCGCCCTGGCCCAAAGTGGACGAAAAAGCCCTGGTCCGCTCCAGCATCACCCTGGTGGTTCAGGTCAACGGCAAACTGCGCGCAAAACTCGAAGCGCCCGCAGACGCCGACAAGGAAACCCTGGAAAAAATGGCGCTGGCCGACGAAAACGTACTGAAATTTACCGAAGGTAAAACCGTGCGCAAGGTGATCGTTGTACCCGGTAAACTGGTCAACATCGTCGCCAATTGATTGACCCCGAGTGGTGGATGCGCTCTCGCTTATCCACCCTACAAATTAAGGCAGTACCTCGACGTAGGGTGGATAAGCACAGCGCATCCACCTTCCCTTACGAAGCACAATGCTCAGATGCGAAGGGTGGGTGCCGGGTACAGGTTTTCAGGAGCGTCGCAAACAGGATGTTTGCGCCGCAGCGCCCAGGGATGGGTCTACAGCGGTCCTGAAAACCTGTACCCGGCACCCTCCCACCACCACATCAGCAAAAGAACGCAACGGACCTCGATGAAATCAATAATGCTCCGCACCCTAACAATAATCCTGGCCATAGCAATCTCAGCCTGTGGCTGGCACCTCCGCGGCGCACCGAAAAACTTCCCTCCCGGAAGCAAGCTCTACATCACCACCGAAGACCCCAGAAGCGAACTTGCCGAAAGCATCACCCGCCTGCTGCAAACTAGCGGCCTGCCATTAGCAGAAGCGCCTAACGAAGCCGACTTCACCCTCACCATCCACAAAGAGATCGAACAAAAACGTACCGTCTCCGTGGATGCCCAGGGCCGCGCCTCCGAATACGAACTCATCACCAGCGCCGAATACAGCGTGCGTGACAACACCGGCCGCGACCTCCTTACCATGGCCCGCGCCGACGTCTACCGCACCCTCGAATGGGACGACGCCGAAGTCGTCAGTAAAGGGGAAGAAGAGCGCCTGCAGCGGGAAGAAATGCGCCGCGAACTTATCGGCCGGATCATCGACCGCCTGCGCCGTATCGAAATCAACACCCCAGTCCGCGACAGCCCGGCACTGCCCTGATATGCCACGCATCAACCCGCGCCAGCTCGCGCAGAACCTACGCCAGGGACTCGCACCCATCTACGTCGTCACCGGCGACGAACCGCTACTGGTGCAGGAATGCTGCGACAGTATCCGCAACGCCGCGCGCAAACAGGGCTTCAACGAGCGCGACCTGCTGCACGGCGAACACAACTTCGACTGGGGCCAACTGCTCTCCGCAGCCGGCTCCCTCTCACTGTTCGCAGACAAAAAAGTAATTGAGTTGCGCCTGCCCGGCGGCAAGCCCGGCGACAAAGGCAGTAAAGCCCTGCAGGAGTTCGCCAGCATGGCGAACGACGAAACCCTGTTGCTACTGGTATTGCCACGCCTCGACCGCTCGCAACTAAACAGCAAATGGGTAAAGGCGCTGGAAGCCAAAGGCGTACTGATCCAGATCTGGCCGGTAAACGCCTCCGAAATGCCGCGCTGGATTCACCAACGCCTGCGCGCCGCCAACCTCGACGCCGAGCCGGAAGCCATCCAGATACTGGCCGAGCGTGTGGAAGGCAACCTGCTCGCCGCCAGTCAGGAAATTGAAAAGCTGAAACTGCTGGCACAGGACACGGTGATTACCGCCGACACCATGAATAATGCCGTCGCCAGCTCCGCACGCTACGACGTGTTCGGTTTGATCGACAAGGCGCTCGCTGCCGACGCCGCGGGCGCGGTGCGCACATTACAAGGGCTGCGCGCCGAAGGTGTGGAAGCCCCGGTGGTGCTCTGGGCCATTGCCCGGGAAATCCGCACCTTGCTAGAAACCCAACAGAAATTGGATCAAGGCCAGCCCATCAACCGTCTGGTGCGTATCCAGAAACGCCAGCCGCTGATTCAGGCCGCCTGCCAGCGCCTGCGCCCGCGCCACCTGGAAAACTTCCTGATGCGCGCGAGGGCAGTGGATAACGCCATCAAAGGCGGCAAGGAAATGGACCCCTGGGCCGGACTACTGGAGTTGACCCTCAACCTCTCCGGCAAGCGCAGTATCTAGCGCTTGCCGTAACATCAGCGGCTTTTTTCTTCGAAGATCGCGTTTACCAGTTCGCCATCGTCGCTATCCCCCGGCAACTGCCAGAACATAATGCCGCCCAGCTTGTGATCCTTTGCATAACGGGTTTTTGCTGCGACAGAACGCGGGTTATCAAAGGTCGCAAACTGTTTCTTCTGCGCGTGGTAGGCGTATGCAGCCTTTGCCTCGTCATCCCACGCCAGCTCAAATCCTGACTCTGCGGTATAGGCGGTTTCCAATGCACTAAACGCCAGGCCCGCAACATGGGTGCCATTCTGATAGCGCCCTTTCTGGTCCGGTGCGACGCCATCCCAAACCCGTGAATAGAAAGCCGCACCAATCACAATTTTCTTGCTGGGCACACCGGCTTCCAGCAGGAAGCGGACGGCATTGTCCGTGGACTGCTTCTGCTGATCGGTGGAATACAGGGGTGAGTGGTGTCCGGTCACGGTGCTGAAGCCATTGACCAGGTCGTAACTCATCACGTTGATCGCATTCAGCAACGGCGTGACCGCCTGCCAGTCCAGGGATTTCTGCAAAAACTCATCGAAACCACCAATGGCGGCAGTGATCAGGTAGTCCTGCCCCAAGGTCTTGCGCAACGCCTGCACCAGCGCGGTAAAGTTTTCGCGGTCTTCCGGTTTGTAGGGATGCCCCGGATGTCCGGCAATGGCTGGATACTCCCAATCCAGATCCAGGCCATCGCCACCAATGCGCTCCAGTGTTGCCTTTACAGAGCCGGCAAAGGCACGACGGTTTTCCGCTGAAGAGAAAACCTCTGAACAGGTCTCGCAGCCACCCCAACCTCCGAGCGCGATCATTATTTTTAAATGTGGGAACTGTTGTTTCAGCGCCAACAAGCGCCGATAAGAAGCGACCGCTTCATCGTCCCGAAATGCCAGCTGATTGCCGTCCAGATCAGACGAAGCTGTAGATAAGATGCGTGAGCTTGTTGAAGTCATAGCGCGCCAGGTCATGCCCGTCGCCCATGTAATAGCCCATTACTGCCAATTCGTCCGCACTCACCGGGGGTACATCCGCGCTCTCTTCCGCACAGGCAGCACCACCCAACATCACCAGCCACAGACCACACCAACGCCACCAGTTCCCCATCGCGAGTTCTCCTGCGTTATACCTCGTTATGTATTAGGGCTTGGATTCACCCTTGTTCCTGCGGTCATGCTACCGCCTGCAGCACACGGATGACAACGCTGTCACTCACAAATGCATCAACGCTGCGCACAGTGAGGCGCAATTGGCGCATGGGAGCAATGCGCCCGGCATCAAATGACAAGTGGCCGCCATGCAAGTTGGTTAGGATTGATCTAAAAGAGAATCCAAAGATTACCGAGAGAAAAGCATGGACAATCCGCATACAGCGTCAGAGATGGCCAGCACTCATACCGTCATGAACCAGCCTCGCCCACTGCAGGGTCATAACCTTTACGCTGGGGATACGGCATTGAAAGAGGCAGTGGCACGCAACGGCGGTCACTGGGGTGAAGACGACCTGCAACGTTACGGTGAAATCTGCGGGCGCCCGGAGTGGATTGAACGCGGTTTTCAGGCCAATCACTACAAGCCGGAGTTTGAACCCCACGACCGGGTAGGCAACCGCATCGACCAGGTCAATTACCACCCCGCCTACCACCAGCTGATGCAACTGGCGAAAAGTGAAGGGCTACACTCGTCGCCGTGGACGGACCCTAAGCCCGGCGCACACGTGGTGCGCGCCGCCAAATACTATCTGCACAGCCAGGTGGAATCCGGCCACGGCTGCCCGATCACCATGACTTTTGCCTCGGTGCCTTCCATCAAGCTCACTCCCGCTCTGGCAAAAGAGTGGCTGCCGAAAATTACCGATCGCGATTACGACCCCAGCAACCGCCCCCACACAGAAAAATCCACGCTCACCATCGGAATGGGGATGACGGAGAAACAGGGCGGCTCCGATGTGCGCGCCAACACCACCACGGCCACAGCAATCGGCGAAGGCGCCTACGAGATCGTCGGCCACAAATGGTTTACCTCCGCCCCCATGTGCGATGCCTTTTTGATGCTGGCGCAAACCGACGCCGGGCTCAGCTGCTTTCTGGTGCCCCGCTGGCGCCCGGATGGGTCGAAAAACCCGATTCAGGTACAGCGCCTGAAAGACAAGGCCGGCAACATCTCCAATGCCTCGTCAGAAATCGAGCTGCGCGGCGCGCTCGGTTGGCTGGTGGGCGAGGAAGGCCGCGGTGTACCGGCGATCATCGAAATGGTCTCGGCCACCCGCTTCGACTGTATGATCGGCTCCTCCGGCGGGCAGCGCCAGGCTGCACTTCAGGCGATATACCACGCCAGCCAGCGCAACGCGTTCGGTAAACGGTTGATCGAACAACCACTGATGCAAAATGTACTCGCCGACCTGCAACTGGAAGTGGAAGGCTCCGTCGCCATGACCATGCGCATGGCGCAGGCCATGGATCACCTGGACGACGAGCAACAGAAACTACTGATGCGCCTCGGTACCGCAGTGGGCAAATACTGGATCTGCAAACGCACCCCGCATCACGCGTATGAGGCGATGGAGTGTCTCGGTGGAAATGGTGTGATCGAGAATTTCATTACCGCCCGCCTCTACCGCGACGCCCCCATCAATGCCATCTGGGAGGGTTCCGGCAACATCCAGGCACTGGATGTATTACGCGCGGTGGCAAAAACACCGGCGGTGCTGACCAACTGGTTTGATGAGCTGGAAAAAAGCAAGGGTAGCGATCTGCGCTTTGACCGGGCACTGGCGCAACTGAAAAATCAGTTCGCGGACCTGGACAATATGGAATACCGCGCACGGCACATTATCGATCAACTGGCGCTGACCATGCAGAGCCATTTGTTAATGCAGGCCGGCAATACCCCGGTTGCAGAAGGGTTTATTGCATCCCGCCTTGATACACGGGGAGCGAACAATACCGGGACCTTGCCTGTAGGCGTGGATGTGAAAACGATTATCGAGCGTGGTAATCCGCTGATTTCTTAACGCCTTTCGCAAGAGCCTGCCCTGCAGGACAGGCTCCTACATGATCTAGTGGTCCATGCGGAAAGTTGTGTAACTGTTCGCTTCGCCAAAGCGCCCTGCTCTGCGTTGAGAAAGCTTGAAATAGAACCACTATTCCTGCGCTTTCTCGCCTTGATCTGAACACTTTGGCTGTGCTCCATAGTTACCGAACTTTCCGCATGGACCACTAGCGGGTCAATCTGAATAGCTTTTGTAGAACTGCTCCGCGGTTCGCCCGCTGTGGCTGGCACGGAGCATGGCGAACTGTTTGGCGGCCGTGTGGAGTTGTTGCCGGTCACCGGTGTAATCCGAAAAGTGCTGATCCACCATTTTCAGGTAGCTTTCCCAATTCGCGGGGTAGAAGCTCAGCCAGAGACCAAAGCGGTCGGCGAGAGATAGAGTTTCCTCTACCGTGTCACCGTGGTGCAGCTCACCATCGACGATTCTGGTTTGCAGGTTGTCCGACGCGCTTTCCGGTATCAGGTGGCGGCGGTTGGAAGTGGCGTACAGCAGTACGTTTTCCGGAGGCAGCTCCAGTGAGCCGGCGAGAATGGTTTTGAGGGCTTTGTAGCGCTCGTCGCCCTTTTCAAAAGAAAAGTCGTCGCAGAACAGGATAAAGCGGTAATTTTTGGCATCGCCGCTGTCGAGCTGGTCGACGATTTCGGGAAGGTCATCCAGATCTTGCAGGTTGACCTCAATACAACGCAGCCCGTCCTCGCCAAAGCGGTTCAATATCCCCTTGATCAGGCTGGATTTCCCGGTGCCGCGAGATCCCCACAAGAGCGCGTGATTGGCACTTTCGCCGCGCAAAAACCGTTGTGTGTTCGCCACCAGCTGGTGCTTTTGCTCGTCAATGCCCAACAGCTCATCGAGCCTGATTGGGTCCAGCCGGCGAACCGGTTTCAGCGCCGCGCGTTTGGGTCGCCATATGGCCGCCAGCGACTGGCTCCAGTCCATCCCTACTTCAAAGGCCTTTTTACTCACGAAAACTCTCCCTTGCCCGGTTTCCTGTAGGAAACTCATTGTGAACAGAGGGAGAGTTTAACGTTACTGTGTTGCGCCGGACTAGAGATACTGCCACCAATACATATCGGAAGTGAAGATGGCAATGTGTGGAAATAAATAAGAATCCGGCAAGTTTTTCCGATAGAGCTCCGGGCTACCAGGGAATATGCGAGCCATCCCAGAAAAGTAACTTACCGGAGTCACTGTCCTTTAACTGTTGCAAGACCGACACAATTCTTTCGGCACTTTGTGTCGCTGAATAGAGCTTGCCGTCGGGAATATTCCGCTGAAAAGGCTTGGACAGAGATGTGTCTGTTGTACCCGGGTGCAGCGCGACCACACAACAGGTATCGATTTTTCTACCCCACTCGATGGAGAGGTTTCGCACCAACATATTGAGCGCGGCTTTACTCATACGGTAGCTGTACCAGCCGCCCAGCTGGTTGTCTTCAATGCTTCCCACTTTTGCGGAAAGCGACGTCCAAACGAGTGGCGATTGGCGTTTGAGCAGAGGGTCAATCGCCTGAGCCAGATGTAAATGCGTGAGGGCATTGACCGTGACACTGTGATGAATCGCCTCACCATCACATTGCTGCAGGTTTTTCTCTGGCTGGTGACCGGGCCAGTGCAGAATGCCGCAGCAACACACGATCCAATTTGGCAAAGGCCATTTGCACAGCCACTCGCGAACAGGGGCAATACACCCGGGATCTTCCAGATCCGCGATCAGGTGATGATGCATATCCGAGATGCGATCCAGATCACCTCGACTGATCGTCAGCAGATTAGCTGTGGGCAATCGTTTTGAGAGAACAGCGCTCAAGGCAACACCCAGGCCGCCGCCCGCACCGGCGATCAGAATACAGTGTGGCGAACCATTGCCAACAGTTTCTTCTGGCATTCCTGCCTCGTCCCTCGTCGCCCCAGCCGCGGCTACTTCTTGGCTTTCGCCGGTGTCTCGGGTGCCATGTCCCCACGAGCCTCGGGCTTGACCACGCGCAGCATTGGCTCGTCGGATCGGAAAATCAAACCGTGAATTTCTGTCGCATTCTGCCCCTGCAACAGTTGTTGTAAAAACTGCACGATCTGCGCGGATATCTCCTGCCCTGGCACCAGCACCGGAATCCCCGGTGGATAGGGAACAATTTCGTCCGCGCAAGTGCGCCCCACCAGTTTTTTCTCTGCCGCCACCCCGTTGTCCATCAGTGGCAGCTCTTGGGTATCCGCAAAGTATGCATCCGCCGGCAGACAGTTGAGATGGGTAAACTCTGGCAACTGTCGGGCGGTCCCCGCATGGCTGCGCTTGCGCGGTTGCCGCGCCAGTTGCTTGAGTGCGTGCACCAGTCGCAGCAGTTTGCTCTCGGTGCTACCCAGTGTCACCAGGACGGTCACTGTGTTGTACGTGGTTTTCTCGACCTGAATACCGAACTGGTCGAACAGTTTGACCTGAATCTCTTTACCGGAGTAACCACTGCCGGATACGTCGATGGTCACTTTGGTTGGGTCCAGGCGAATATTGTCTTTGGCCAGGGTTGCCGGCACCAGATCGTCCAGGGTCAATGCGCGAAACACACCGGTTGCATCCACTTCCCGACGCAAAGTGGCGACCATCTGTGCACAGTGGCGCAAGCGCCCGTAACCTTCCATCACCATCTGTTTACGTGCCACATCGAGACTCGCGATCATCGAATACTGCGGGCTGGTGGACGCGTACATATTCAGGTTTTCGCGGAAACGGAACTCATCGAAATCCGGGTCCTGCACATGGATCATGCTGGCCTGGGAAAAGGCCGACAGCATTTTGTGGGTGCTCTGGGTGACATAGTCCGCCCCGCACTCCAGTGCCGTTGGGCGCAGCTCGGTGTGGAAGTAACCGTGCGCGTACCAGGCCTCATCGATCAGTACTTTCACCCCGCGCTCGTGGGCATAATCGATGATCGGCTTGAGGTCATAGCGCAGGCCGTCATAGGTACAGGAGGTGATCACCAACAGACCCGCATCCGGGTGCTCGTCCAGCGCGGTTTCGATATCCGCGCGGCATACCGGGCCGTAGATGCCGAATTGTGGATGCAGGGTGGACTTGAGATACACGGGTTCCACCCGGTTCATCACGATCGCGTGATGTACCGACTTGTGACAGGCCTGATCGACAATGATCTTGCCACCTCCGCCCAGAATCTGCTGAATCACCACCTTGTTGGCAGTGGAGGTGCCGTTGGTGAGGAAGAACGTCTGTTCGGCACCAAATGCCTGGGCTGCCAGGTCCTGGGCTTCCTGGATCACCGAGTGGGGCTCCAGCAGGCTGTCCAGTACCTGTACGGATACCGACAGGTCGGTATTGAACACGTGCTCACCCATAAAGCGGTAGAAGTCCCCTACCCAGGGGCTGTTGCGCAGACTGTCGCCACCGGAGTGGCCGGGGGTATGCCAGGCATCGCGGGCGGAGAACACATACTCCTTGAGGGTATCGGCAAACGGAGTGGAGGCGCGGCGGGCGATAAACGCCTGTACCAGCCGGAACATATGGTTGAAGTTGCACTCACGGCGGTCGAACAGCTCATCGAAGCGCTTGCGCACGGACGCAGGGGCACCGCCCTGGTCATTCAGGAACGAATCCTGTGCCACCAGAAAAACGTTCAACTGCGCCCGCAAGTCATGCATACGGTCGGCCAGTTGCTCTGCGGCCTTGAGCTCGTCGGCGTCACAGCCACCGTCGATAATCAGCGCCTGCAACTGGTCCTCTTCCCGCAGGCACTTCTCCAGTGCGCTGGTGGCGACCGACTCAAAGCGCAACCCGTAGGGGTTCTCGTGCTGAGCGGCGGTCGCATTGAGTGCGCTGACCCAAATGCTGCTCAGGTCGCGGTCATTACTGACCAGCGCCACTCGGCACTCCAGTGGCTGGCGCTGTTCGCAGAGATTGCCCAGATCAGGCATTGGCAGTTCTACACCCATAACATTTCTTCTTATCTTTCAGCATAGGAGACAGATACTAAATGAGGCTGACGCCGTTTAGGGGTAGACACAAGAAATTGGCGATAAGCACCAGAAAGCCGTAGGGATACGAAATCAATGATCGTCAAATGTGATCACATTAGAATTTTGCGCTCTGAACTTCGCCGTTAAATTGCAAACAGTGCTGAACGCGCACGCGCTGGACCGGTGACAGGTCGTTCACAGAAAAGTAATCAAATGCGGAGTGTTCGGACGACAAGGTGATATCGCCATTGCTGTTTCCCCCGCCGTTATTTCTCGTGCCATGGGCTTTCAAATGCGCGCGGAAGATAAACACATGTGAGTTGTATGCCCGGTGGTAATAGACGCCACTCAGGTAGTCAATGACGATCTCCCGGCCCAGCTCCTCTCTGCACTCCCGGTGCAGGGCCTCGTGAATGGTTTCCCCCAGGTCCAGCGCGCCGCCAGGCAGTCCCCAGTTTTTGTCCGCATAGGTGGCGCGCAGTTGCAGCACCTCACCCGCTTCATTGGTTATGACCGCGTGAGCACTCAGCCTGTAGGTGTCGTCAAATCCCATCCGTGGACCTTATCCGTATTGCTCGGCACCATTGAAGTCGTCTAAATCGTCGTGAGCGGGCCGCTGGCGCCCGCCCAGCAGATTCGTACCGGTGCCGCTTAACTTCCGGTACCCCGGGCCAGTTCAAATCCTATCCCCAGGGTCTGTACCGATTCATCGTAGTCGATCAGGCTTTCCCCGTAGCCGTTGAAGTATTTCACGTAACCGCGCACGCGGCTGCCCATTGGGAAACTCCAGCGCAATTCGCCGGCGCCCTTATTATCGGAGCGCAGGTTATTGCGCACCATGATCGAAATATTGTGGTCGCCGCGCTCTACCCCACCCACAAACTCGAAATGCCCCAGATAAAATTCCAGATCCGGGTTGTCGTCGTCTTCCCTGTCTTCCGGAATGCGATACCAGGGCTTGAAGGTGAAATACAGATTGTCTTTTTCAAAGGCAAAATTGGCGTAGACCCGGTTCCAGCTGCGGGACAGTGGCTCACTGCGGCCGTTGGACTGATGATTGAACGCGATCTGGTTAGCCACGTTCTGAAAGCCGAAAATGGTCCAGTCATTAAGCCAGGTCATGATCAGCTCAGGCTCGTGATTGGTCTCGCGAAATGGCGCGGAATCGTCCGAGTTGTACGCCTGCCAGAAGGAGCGGTTAGTGTAGGCAAAGCTCATAAACGACGCCTTGCCAAGGAAACCCCGCCACACCGGCACCTGGACCGAGAGCTGAAACTGCACCTCGATGGAATCCAGGTCGATCTCATTCTCCGTATCGTAATCTTCCAGCCCGCCCTTGTTGGGCTTGGGGTTGTAGGTTACCGGAAGCAGATAGTTGGTTTTATGGGATGCGAGGGTGAATGGATTCTGCGCCGCGTCGCGGATGGCCTGGGCGCGCTTGCTGATCAGCACATCGGCCGATTCCTGAGGTGGCACTTCCGGGGTCGTCGCAAACACCGGCGTTTCCTCCACCTGGCGGCCCTCGCGGATTACCGACAGCTCACAGCGAATCCGCATCTCTTCCAGTGTGATATTCGCCGGCGCAGTGAGCAATTGCTCACGCAAGCAGTTTTGCTGGCGCCGTTCTTCGCTCTGAAGCGAATCGTCGGTCTGCAGTATCTCGATTTCCTGGTTGCCAGCCTCCGCCGCGGGCATGTCTTCCGCGGCCACCACTTGCGCATTAACCAAGCCCGTTACGGATAGACAGGTACCCGCCAGCAGTACGGTGCAGAGCTTATTGAGAGAAGAGCAATAACGTCGAGCTGAAAACAAAAACTGGCGCTCCTGATTGGATTCAGGGCGCCAGTTTACATGGTTTGCGGACTGATAGTGTGCGGCCGGTCAGCCTATTGACGCACTGCCCAAATCAGCTCAGGGACGCCAAATCCGCTGACCACTCCAGGTCACGTAAACGCACCTGCCACAAACGGCCAGTGCTGCTTGGCCAGTCGTAACCCACCAGCAGTCCGCGCGGGTCCACAAAACAGTGGGCGTCCCGCTCGGCCTCGTCACCCTGATAGGAGAACACGGTGATATCCGGGCCGAGGTCATGGACCCCCTGAATCGTCGCATCACCGGCCATGACCCCGGCGCGACGGTGGCTCACACGGGGAGACAGGAGTTTGCCCCGCTGCGAGGGATCCACGATATCCGGGGCAATCACCTCACAACCAAATTCCATATCGCACAGGCGCAACAGAAGTGGCCCCATAAAAATCCGCATCAGAGGGAACAGCAGCCGGTTCCCCCCCTCCAGCACGATTTGCTGCGGCCCGTTGGGGCCGGTCCAGTCCACCTCGATAGGATCACCCATCGCCGCCACGGCACCATTACTGGGGGCAAGGCGATAGTGGGCATTCACCTCGTCCACCTCATCCTTCCAGTTCACCAGGCACTCGGTTACCAGGCCCGCATCCATCAGCGCGCGTACTTCAATCCCGTGCCCCTGTTCGCCCACCAGCCTGCGGCTGATAAGCAGCTGCCTGCCCTGTTCATCGCGCCCCAGTTGCCAGTCGTCCTGCACCGGCATGGTTCTGCCATCGCAACTGTACTGGTAGCGGCCCTGGGCCAGGTTAGCGGTCATTCGCATAAAAAATTCGTCCGTGATGTCGCTGGTTGCGGTAGGGGATAACCCCGGTGCAAACGCACAAAATTGATGCATATTTTCTGCTCGTTCGCTGGTGAACTCGGATGTGCAGATACGGCTTCAGCATCTTGTAGGGAGCTTTCGCGGGTACTCCGAGGAAATACTCGGAGGCGCCTGCAAAAAGTATTGCACAGCCCCCCGGTTTTGCTGCGCTTTGGTGAAGTTTTTACGAACATTTGTGGAACTATTTTTATCGTAAATTCCACCGCCCCGGGTGATAAACCTCTTCAATACGATGGTGATTTAGTGCTCACCAGTGCAGTTCTTGAGTATCACGCGCGCGTGATACCGCTTTCAGGCATAATCAACGAATTGCTCATTCAATTTGGTAGCAAGATTCACGGAACAACATATCCGGAACAACTTAAGGAGAGAGGCCATCATGCTCGAATGGCTGAACACACATATTGCCTACTGGCACTGGCTTGTACTGGGGCTACTACTCGTCACCGCGGAGATTTTTGTTTCCGGCTTTATCCTGTTCTGGTTCGGCCTGGCCGCGCTCTTTATGGGCGTTTTGCTGATGCTCGTGGGCATGCCAATTACCGCACAGTTGCTGATCTGGGCAGGGCTGTCCGTCGGGCTGGTCGCTGTGTGGCAAAAGTTCATCAAGCCCAACTGGAAGGATCGCACCACCTCCGGAATGGCGATGGAAGCGCTCAGCGGCCAGGTGGGCTCGGTCATTGACTCCAATATCGGCAAGCCTCGCGGACGCATGCGCTTCCCGGCACCGATTCTCGGCGAAGACGAATGGATGTTTATGAGCACCAGCGAAATCGCCGTTGGCGAGCGGGTGAAAGTGATGAACATTTCCGGCAACACGCTGGTTGTCAGCCCGCTCTGACATCCAGATACAAATATACAAAAAAATTTTGGGAGAAATTCAAATGGAAGGGTTATCCGTAGTACTGGCACTGGTGGTGCTGGTGATCATTACCGTTGGCATGGGCGTACGCATCGTGCCGCAGGGCTCCAAGCACATAGTGCAGCGGCTGGGCAAATACCACAGCACCCTGAACCCGGGCATGAACATAATCATCCCCTACGTGGATCAGGTGCCCTACAAGGTAACCACCAAGGATATCGTGCTTGATATTCCCTCGCAGGAAGTCATCACCCAGGATAACGCCACCATCATTGCCAACGCCGTGGCGTACATCAATATCGTGTCGCCGGAGAAGGCGGTGTACGGTGTTGAAGACTACGAAATTGCGATTCAAAACCTGGTGCAGACGGCGCTGCGCTCCATCGTTGGTGAAATGTCTCTGGACTCCGCCCTGTCCTCCCGCGACCTGATCAAGGCCAAACTGAAGGAAGCCATCTCCGACGATATCGCCGATTGGGGAATCAACCTGAAAACCGTGGAAATTCAGGATATCAACCCCTCCGCAACCATGCAGAAAGCGATGGAAGAACAGGCGGCTGCCGAGCGCCAGCGCCGCGCCACGGTAACCCGTGCAGAAGGTGAAAAGCAGGCGGCGATTCTGGAGGCGGACGGCCGCCTGGAAGCGTCCAAGCGGGATGCCAAGGCCCAGGTCGTACTGGCCGACGCCAGCCGTGAGGCGATTGAACGGGTAACCCACGCCATAGGCGACAAGGAAATGCCGGTTATGTATCTGCTGGGTGAGCGCTACATCAACGCGCTGGAGGAACTGTCTACCTCCGCGAATGCCAAAAACATTCTGCTGCCTGCGGATCTACCCAACGCCGTGAAAGGCCTGTTAAATCGATAAAACTGACGGCAGCGCTCCCGTATTACAGGTAGCGCTGCCAGAACTCCGCCTGACCGAACTCTTCGTCGAGGGCATAGGGTTTGAAGCCCACTTTACGATAGGCCGCCTGCGCCGGCAGGTTCTTCTCCAGTACCTCCAGAGTGATCTTGCAACAGCCGCGCGCTTTGGCCTCGGCCACCACCTTCTCAAACATCAATGTGCAGATTCCCGCCCCCCGCGCAGAAGGGCTCACGGTCACATCGTGAATATTGACCAGTGGTTTGCACATAAAGGTGGAGAACCCCATAAAGCAGTTCACCAGCCCCACCGCTTTGCCACCCTGGTATGCCATCACGGAAAACGCACCGGGAAACGCCGCCAGTCGATCCAGTAATTCTGCACGGCAGATGTCCGGTAGCGGCTCGCCGCCACCGCAGGGGTCCAGAGCATATTCATTCAATAGCGCCAACAGATCTGCGCCCTGTTGATCGTCCCGGTAATCGGCTATTACCGTTACCACATTGTTATTCGAATCTTCCAACTCGCCCTGTCTCCTTCTAATCCACTATTTTCAGTTACTGCGCAATCACGGTTTATTCCCCTGCCCGCCCGGCTTGTGCGTCCGCAACAATCTGGGATTGCACCTGAAAAAAGCGACGGTAATTTCGCACCCGTGCCCGCTGCGCCAGCAACCAGCGCACTTTTTTTCGGCGCCGGGACAGTGCCGCATTATGCTTGTTGAAACGACGTGGGCGGCGGATGCTGGTATTGCGAAGTCCCATGATCAGTCTCTTGCCGGTGGCGTGAAAGCAGATGAATTCAACCTGAGGGCGCAGGGTAACAGATGGCGATTACCGATGCAGACATTCCAGCGCAGGCATTCCCCGCCTGACTCAAACAGGATATTCTGCGCAGTCTCTGCACACCAACGGAATGATCCCCTTGTCTCAGCTCCAAGACCTGATAGAAAAAAACCACTCCTGGTCGGAAACCACCCGTAAGGAGAAGCCCGACTTCTTCCTGAAGCTCTCCGAACAGCAATCCCCGGAGTATCTGTGGATTGGATGTGCGGACAGCCGTGTGCCCGCCAACCAGATTGTCGATCTGTTGCCCGGGGAACTATTCGTTCACCGCAATGTGGCCAACGTGGTGGTGCCGTCGGATCTCAACTGTCTGTCTGTTATCCAGTTCGCCGTTGAAGTGCTCAAGGTCAAACACATCATGGTGGTCGGCCACTATGGCTGTGGCGGGGTCAAGGCCGCACTGGAAGACACTCGCCTGGGACTGATTGAAAGCTGGTTGCGCCATATCAAGGATGTACGCGACAAGCACCACACCCTGATCGAACTGTTCAAGGAACAGGACCGGGTTGACCTGCTGTGTGAGCTGAATGTGCTCGAGCAGGTTATTCACGTGTGCCAGACCACCCCGGTGCGCGACGCCTGGGAAAACGGTCAGGAGTTGTCCGTACACGGCTGGGTTTACGGCCTGTCCAACGGGCTGATCAATGACCTGCGGATCACCGTAGAAAACACCGAGCAGATCACGGACATGTACCACCGCGCGCTTACCAGTATTGCCCAGCGGGGCAAAGAATAGGTTTTGTTTGCTCTCGTCTTATTCCCGCCCTAATCGTGACCATTATCAAGCGCCGGGTTCCTTAACTTTCCCGGCGTTTTTCCCTAAACTCCACAGCCTTCAAAGTCGACCACTCGACCTTAACGAATAACGCTGTTTCCAGGGGTAATCATGTCCGACTTCCGTGTGTGGGAATGCCAGATCTGTGGCTGGATTTACGACGAAGCTAAAGGCTCACCGGACGACGGCATTCCCCCCGGTACCCGCTGGGATGACATCCCTGACGACTGGCTCTGCCCGGAATGCGGTGCCACCAAAGACGAATTCGATATGCTGGCGGTGGTGGGTACCGCTCCGGGCCACCAGCCCCAGGCCGACACCGCCAACCCCGAAGCGGCGCCTGCCATCGAAAAACCGGCCGCCTCGACGGCCGCCGCCGGTCGCATCTGGGAATGCATGGTGTGTGGCTGGGTCTACGACGAATCGAAAGGCGCACCGGAAGAAGGTATTGCCCCCGGCACACGCTGGGAAGATATCCCGGAAGACTGGACCTGCCCGGAATGCGGTGTCGGTAAAGAAGATTTCGATATGGTGCTGGTGAGCACGCCCGCCGCCGACGCAGGTGAGTCACAACCGCTCGAAGAGACGCGCCCGATACTCGACGACATCCAGCCGCTGGTGATCATCGGTACCGGCCTCGCCGGTTATCACCTGGCCAGGGAGTTCCGCAAACTCGATCAGCGCACACCGCTGACCCTGATCACCGGCGACGACGGTACCTTTTACTCCAAACCGCTGCTCTCCGCGTCCCTCGCCCATGGAAAAACCCCGCAACAACTGGCCACCGCCAGTGCGGAAGACATGGCGAAAGAACTGAACGCTGAAATCCTCGTGCACTCGCACGTCACCAACCTGGACCGCACCGCCAAGCTCTTGACGCTGGTATCCGACAGCGGCGGCATCAGCGCCGAACTCACCTACGGTCGACTGGTATTTGCCACCGGTGCCAACTGCGCGCCACTGCCGCCCATCGACGGCAACGGATTGTCCCGCCTGTTCCGGGTCAACAGCCTGTCGGACTATCATCGCTTCCGCACCGCCCTGGCCAACCGCAAGCGCGTACTGCTGATCGGTGCGGGCCTCATTGGCTGTGAGTTTGCCAACGACCTGATTCAGGCGGGCTACTCGGTGGATGTAGTGGACCTGCAGCCGTGGCCCCTGGCCAATCTGCTGCCGGAAGCCGCGGGGCGAGATATTCAGCGAGCGCTGGAAAGCGCCGGCGTGCGCTTTCACTTCGGCGCGGGCGTCAGCCAACTGGATCTGCAGGCGGGCGGACTCCGTGCACAGCTGGCAGACGACAGTGTGATCGAGGCCGACATCGCCCTGGCTGCCCTCGGCCTCAAACCCAATACCGGGCTGGCGGAAACCGCTGGTATCGACGTCTCCCGCGGAATCATCACCAACCGCCAACTGCAGACCAGCGACCCGGATATCTTCGCCCTCGGAGACTGTGCCGAGGTCGACGGTCACAATCTCTTCTTCGTCGCCCCACTTACCCAGAGCGCCCGCGCCCTGGCCCAGACCCTCACCGGCAAACCGACACCGGTGCAGTACGGCAGCCTGCCGGTTGCGGTAAAAACCACCCTGCGCCCCACCGTGGTATGCCCGCCCCGTGTGGGCAGCACCGCCGCAGACTGGAAGGTCACAGAGCTGGAAGGCGGTGTAGTGGCAGAGTATCTGGATCACGACGGCAAACTGCTCGGATTCGCCCTTACCGGCAGCGGTATCGCTCAGCGTGATGCGCTCAGTCAGCGCTGTGCGGCATTGATGAACGGAGAAGGATGAACAGCCAGGATTGAAACGGCGACGATAAAGAAAACCACGCATCGGCGGCGCTTTTCCCGTAGAATGGCCACCAGCACAAAATTTGACCACAAATTGATCGAAGTATGACGGCATCCAGTAATTCCGCCCCCTCCACTGCAGACCAGACCCCGCAAGCCCAGGTCTCAAAAGACGGCGCCGAGCGCACCCGCGCCCTACGCGACACGCTCGGCCAGTTCGCCACCGGCGTGACCGTAGTCACCACCCTGGACGCGGCCGGCCAGCCCGTGGGCATGACCGTCAACAGCTTCAACTCTGTTTCCCTGGATCCAGCCCTGATCCTGTGGAGCATCGACCGCAGCTCCCTCAGCTACAGCGCCTTCACCGAATGCGAGCGCTTCGCAGTGCATGTATTGAAGGGCGACCAACAGCACATCTCCAACCTGTTTGCCGGCCGCGGCGCAGACAAATTCGGCCAGGTGAAATGGCACCAGGGCGCCGAGGGCATCCCGCAACTGGATGACTGTGCCGCCCTGTTCCACTGTCGCCGCGCGCAGAATATCGAAGGTGGCGATCACACCATTCTGCTGGGTGAGGTGCTGGAATTCACCGCGGCCGGCGGCGAGCCCCTGGTATTCCACCGCGGCCGCTACCGCGCCCTCGCCGGCGAGTAAACGCCTGGTAGGATTCCCCATCAGGCCCCACGGGGCCTGCATTACCATCCAATACCCCACTTCAAACCTTTCCGGAATAAGCGTGTGTACCTAACGCGCCAAACGGTCTAAAAATCCCCCCCAAAATCCCGCCTCGCCGTTGTGACCCTGTCACCTCGTAGTCATACTTTTAAATCATCATTGGGAGACCTCCGCCACTGTGGACGTCGAAATGCGATCAGCCGATACCCTCTTCTGCTTTGCTCACCGGGGCTACCCCAAACGGGCCACGGAGAACACCCTGCAGGCCATCTCCCACGCACTGGAATTCGATATTGACGGTGTGGAAATCGACGTGTGGAATGTGGGGGGCGAACTGATCGTCAAGCATGACCGCCGCCTGGGCCGCCTGTTGGCGGGGCAGGAGCTGCTCACAGAGATGGCCCCCGCTGCACTGCGCCAGATGCTGCTGCCCGGCGGCGAACAGGTGCCCACACTGCGGGAAGTGCTGGAGCTGATCGGCAATCACGTGCAGCTGAATATTGAGCTGAAAGGCCCCAACTGTGCAGCCCTCGCCGCCAGGGAGCTGGAGTCCTACATTCGCGACAACGGCGCCAGTTACGAGCAATACATCATCTCGTCCTTCGATCACCGCCAGATCTATGAATGCCTGAAGTTGATCCCCCAGGTGCGCCGCGGCGTACTGATCGACGGCGTTCCCCTGGACCTTGCCGCCTGTGCCGAGCCGCTGCAGGCCTATTCCATGCACCACAGTCTCAACTTCGTGTGCCCGGAAATCATCGCCGACGCACAGAAGCGCGGCCTGAAAAACTACGTTTTCACCGTCAACCACCCGCAAGACCTCGCGCTGATCGTCGCCATGGGTGCAGACGGTGTATTTACCGACGAGCCGCAGCTGATCATGGATTACAACGCAGCGAAAACCGCCGAGGTGCTGGCGGAGCCGCTGCAACCCGCCAACGGCCTGAAGGCCGGCTAGCGCCGGCCAGGTCGGTCAATTGCGCTCATCCAGCATTTTCAATAGCTGGCCCACGCTGGGGCGGGTCTTATAGTCCTTGGACACATGGGCCCAGGTGACCTTACCGGACTTGTCCAGCAGGAAAATCCCCGGCGCCGCAACCGTGTGGTGATCCCGCCCGGACCAGTCCTCCAATACAATCCCGTAGGTCTTGTACTTCTCCGCCGTCTCGTCGTCAATCTGAACCACCACATCGAACGCCTCGAGGGCCTTGAGATCCGGATCCGACAGCACAGGGAAGGGAATCTCGTAGGTCGCCTTGGCCATGGCACCGGCATCCGGCTTGTCTGCACTGATCAGCACTGGTGTCACCCCGCGCTTTTCAAACTCCGGCCAGGCTTCCGCCAGCTGGCGAATCTGCACATTGCAGTAGGGGCACCAGCCGCCGCGGTAGAAGATCACCAGAATCGGCGCCTTATAGGCCAACAGCGAGCGCAGGGAAACCTCGTCGCCCTTGTGATTCAGCACGGTGAAATCCGCAGGTTTGGCGCCCGCCTTCAATCCCGCATCACCTGTCCCCAGCGCCGCGTCTTCCGTTACCGACAACTCTGGCATTCGCTCCGGTAATTTCACCTCCTGAGCCTGCGCTCCGGTAAATACACAGAACAACAACGAAAACAGACACACAAACCTTCTCATGGCGACTCCTTTTTCCCAATTGCGAACCTGTATTCAAATTACCATACTCTGAGCAACCCGCGTGGCGCATAATCGACAATTCACCGGACCGCAACAATGTCCGCGCCACCACAACAGCAGCGAAGCGACTGAGAAGTAAGACTATGAGCAATGATCACCTGGAGAGCGTACTGGAACAGACCTGCGAAGAACGCTTCGAGTACTTTCTGGACCTGGTGGGTGAAGAGCGGGAAATCTGGATACTGATCAACAGCGACGAGCACTTCCTGAAGCTGCACAGCGAAGAGGATGGCGGCTTTGAGTATCTGCCCGTCTGGCCAAGTGTCGAATTCGCCGAGACCTACGCAGCAGCCGATAGCGACCTGAAGCCCAAAAGCATTCCCCTGCCCCAGTTCCTCAACCGCTGGCTGCCCGGACTGAAGAAAGACGGTATAGAGGTGGGGGTTTTTCCCGGTGCCGATAACAGCGTATGGATCACCGAACCCGCAGACCTGGAGAAGGACCTGCGGGATGAGCTGAACCGGTTTTAAGCCTGGAGTTGGATTCCCTCAATGCGCGTGATTTTTCGCCTGCATATACAGCTGGTCTTTTAAACGCGCACGCTCCGTCTTCAGCTCCCTAAAATGGTGATCATCCGTGGCCACACCCCGCTCTTCAAGCCCACGGATGGTCTTGTCCAGCTTGTGGTAATTGTCGTGGTCATTCTTGTACTGGATGCTGTCCTGAACCAGGTGGCGGATACTGTCGGCGAGGTCGGGGAATTCGGTGGCTAGAGTGCGCATGGTCATTGGCTGGGCTCCTCGTGGGTGGAGATTCACCTGTTCATTCTAGTGTCGAAGCGCGAGCAAACCACAAATCAGGCGACACCTACCTATATCAATCTATAACGGGCCTCAATTCGTCTAGCTCAACGGACTCGCGTCTATAGTTCTACCTGAAATCCTCTATCCCCAAACTAAATTGGAACAGGCGAAGGATCCCGTAATGACCGAGCCTCTGGTCGAGAGCAGCTATCGAGCGCAGCGCAAACCGAGATCCGCGTTCACGACTCGTGAAGAGTACCTTGAGCACGAATTGCAAATCATGGCCCCGCGCCGCTGGGCCCCCAATTACCCGTTCCGCGACTACCGCTTTGAGTGGGAAGACTGGATCCCCGCCATGGCAGCCACCATCGGCAAAGTCGTCATGGTGGCCGCCATCGTGGCGGCATTCGCCACGCCGCTGGGACTGTCCGCAGAATTTATGACGGAAAACATTCGCTTCGAAATGTTGATCGCCGCGGCTCTGTTCGCCTTCTTCCTTTCCGGATTCCTGAACCCCACCGCCAATCTTCCCGGCACCCACGGCCCCCTGATCCCCATGATTCCGCTGGTGGTTGCCTCCGGCGGGCACCCCATGGCACTGGGGATCATGATCGGGATACTGGGCTTTATATTGGGTATCACCAAAGGCGGAAGCCTGCTCACCAGGCTGACCAGCAACGGCGTGGCCGGTGGTCTGCTGCTGTATCTTGGGTTTATCGGCGTAACCAGCCAGGTGGGGCGCCTGTTTACCTGGGCGGAAAGCTTCGACAAAGGATACATCGCGTTCGTCGTACTCCTGGCGACCATCGTGATGTACGCCCTGCTCGAGCACTTCCGCAAACGCTGGCTGGCTATTCCACTGGGTTGCCTGCTGGCAGGCATTGTGGCTTTTGCATTGGGCGCACCGTTCGAATTCACCACCGAACCCGGCCTGCCCAACATGAACCCGGCGTACTGGTGGGGAGAAAACACCGGCTGGCAACTGGGCCTGCCGGATTTGAAGGCCTTTCTCGCCGTCACCCCCTTCGCCATTCTGGCGGTCGCCATGTGGTCCCCAGACTTTCTGGGCCATCAGGTATTTCAGAGGCTCAATTACCCGCCGAGAACCGACCGGGTAATCATGAATATTGACGACACCATGATCGGTGCGGCAACCCGGCAAACGGTCGGTAGCCTGTTGGGAGGCGCCAACATCACCTCATCCTGGGGAACCTATATCGTACCGGCCGCCATCGCCAAGCGCCCCATCCCGGGCGGCGCCGTGCTAACCGGTATTCTGTGTATCGCTACCGCTTTGCTGGGCTACCCAATGGACTTGGCGGTTTGGCCACCAGTGCTGAGCATTGCCCTGGTCGTGGGCGTATTCCTGCCACTCCTGGAAGCCGGCATGCAAATGACCCGCAAAGGCAAAACCACAGAATCCGCCGCGGTAGTTATTTTCGCCTCCGCTATCGTCAACCCGGTGTTTGGCTGGTCCCTGACAGTGCTCTTGGACAATCTGGGCCTGATCGGTTGCAAAGAGCGGGGGCAGGAGCTGGGGCACGCTGGCCGGTGGATTATTCCCGGTGTTGTTTTTGCGCTGCTGTGCGTTGTGATGTTGGCGATTGGTATGTTTCCAGGTGTTCCGGCGATGGTGGAAACCTTTAGAATTTCATAGTCATTATGAGGTTCACCGCGAACAACATTTAGCACCCGGTGCAACTCACTATCGCAGCGGGTGCAATATAACCAGGGCTGTGTGTCTCCAAACCCGACACCTCACCAACCCTTGACCGGAATACGGTTATGTCAAGATTTGACGCCGGCGAATTATTCAAGCCGCCAGATTTACAGGCGCTCGAAAAAGGAGGCTTTTTTTCTCGATTTCTTCGTGAAAAGCATCCGGCAACAAGGCCCAATCATGCACTTCAACCAGAATCGGAATGTTACTTTGGCTCAGGGCCTCTTTAAGCGCCCCGAGGCCAGATAAGGGCGCAGAAAGATCAACTGGATTGCGAAGCACCAGATCCAGGTCACTGCCTTCATGGGCCCCGCCTACCACCCGGCTACCACTCGGCTACCGAACGCCCAGACTTCAGCCTCCGGGACCCGCTCATCGAGAATTCGCAACACGCCTTCCGCGTATCGCGGCAACTGATCAAGCCTGGGTGTCATCAGTCATCTCCGACAATGCCTTTTGTCGCGGACTCCCTGAAAATGCCTTCAACGCCTATCTCAACAACTTTCCCGATGCTTCCAGCGACAGCTCAAAACTCTTGATGGCGGCATTACGGAATAGATCGTATTGAACACTGCCCGGCGTTACTTTACCCAACTCCTCGAGCGCAGCAGCCAGTGTATCCACCGTCCGGCACAGATGATCCACGTTTAGAGTCATCTTCCCTTCCAAGAGTCACAAAAATCGCCTTCCGGCCGATTATAGTGCTTACTCACTTAGTCACAACGGGTTCCAGCCGACGCACAGAGCCATGACTCACAGGTCAAAATTAGCCTCACCCCCCGTCCTGTAGCCTTCACCCCTGCCGCGTCATACAGGCGACTCAATTCGGCGCTTCCCGCCATCTTCTCTTTTATCCGCCGCACCACCATTCCTTCCAGCTTGCCCACCTGTAGTCATTAAACTACAATTCATCGGCATGGAAATTAAGCAAACGGACACATTTCGGAAGTGGGAAAGCGGCCTCAGAGACCAGAGGGCTAAAGCCCTGATTGCCGCCCGTATATTCAGGCTGGCCAATGGTCTTTCAGGAGACGCCAAGCCAGTGGGTGATGGCGTTAGAGAAATTCGTATCCACCATGGCCCCGGATACCGCATATATTATCAACAACGTGGAGACACCCTTGTCATACTTCTAAGCGGTGGTGACAAGAGCTCTCAGCAAAGAGATATCGCCACCGCCAAGCGGCTGGCAAAGGAGGTTTAAAATGGCTGAAAAACTTTACAATTACGACCCTGCCACGGCGCTCGACAGTCCCGAGGCCATCGCCATATTCATGGCGGACGCCTTTGAATCCGGTGATGCCGCCTACATTGCCAAAGCCGTAGGCGTAGTAGCCCGCGCCAAAGGTATGTCTGAAATTGCCAAAGAAACTGGCCTTTCCCGCGAACAGCTGTACAGATCCTTCAGTGAAAAGGGAAACCCCACATTGAAAACGACACTTGCAGTACTGCGCGCCCTGGGTGTTGACATGACGGCGCGAGTACACCATTAGCAAGACTAAGGGCAATTCGCCAGGCGGTAACAGCCCCGGGGATAACGAATAGAAGCCCACTAGCTCCTCCCCCGCCTCTCCGATCACAGATGCTTCAAGCCGATACCAAGAATCATGCCCCAAAGATCAAAAAATCAACCTCACAACCCGCTTCCCGGAACTTTCGCCCTTGCCACTTCAAACAGGTGACTCAATTCCGCACTTCCCCTCACCTTCTCCTTTATCCGCCGCACCGCCTGGCTCACCGCACTGTAATGCACACCACCGAACACCGCGCCAATCTCCGGCAGCGTCATCCCCGCCAGATCCTGACAAAGCCACATAGCCACCGCCCGCGCCGGGTTCGCGCCAGAGCGTCCAGGCCCTGAGCGCTTATAAAGGTCGTCAGCCTGCCGCTTAAAAACCGTTGCAACAGCCTCCACGATCGTCACATATCCAACCGAAACCCCGCCATCAACGGCCATGCCACTCACCTCGGGCGGTATTTCACCAAGCCGTGAGCGCATTTCCTCCTGAAACACCTCACCGCCAAGAAATGGCGACTGCCGCTGACGCTCGTAAAATGCCGCCACCTCCTCATCCACCCCCTGCTCCACAAACTGCCGGTAGCCACGGAACTTGTCCCGGCGGCCCAACCCGGCATAGGTAAAATCCCGATACAGCCAGTCTGGCGATTTGCAAAGATTGAGGTACGCGGGATAGCTGGACCAGGGGTATTCCTCCAACTGATCCACCAGCGGGCGGCGTGTCTCAATTGGATTGCGGTGGATATATCGGGTTAGCGACAGATGATACTGATCCGCCTCCACCAGAATTGCTTTATAGCGCCCCCGAAACAATGGGCCATCTCGCCCCTGCAGCCGGTTAAAGCGCTGCGTGTAAACACCGTTGATATGGCGCATCGCCCGGCTGAGATTGCCTAGTGGGGTATGCAGAAGCAGATGGTAGTGGTTGCCCATTAGACAGTAGGCGTGCACCTGAACCTGAAACCGCTGATGGGCCTCAGCAAGCGTATCGAGAAACGCGGAATAGCAATCCGCATTGAGAAAAGTTTTCTGCCGGGCCAGGCCGCGATTCATCACGTGGTACCAGGCTCCGGGGTATTCGAGGCGTAGTGGTCTGCTCATCTCCTTAATTCCCACGGCTCCAATCCTCGTGGCCGTGCCGGACACGCACGATTAACACCTCCTCATCAGAGCATATCGAATATACGACTAAATGTGACCCTACAGGATGAATTCGAACAGGAGGTGAAATTTCATTTCTGACGGATGCCACAAGTGGATTTTCAGACAGGAATAAAAACGCCTTCTCCAATTGCGAGTGGTAAAGCTCCGCCTGGGGCAGCCCAAATAGTTTTACCCCCTCAAGAAAAATATCGACAACATCTTCTTCCGCCTTCTCTGTCAGGCGGTAACTCACTGAGCGTCCCCGCCCTCTAATTTTCTCCGTGCGATCACCTTTAGCACCTCCATGCTCTTATCTCCAACCCCGCTTTCAAAACCCTCGGAAACCAACGACTGCATGTTCGCAATTTTGAGAGCTCGCTCCTGATCCCGCCGAATCAAGTCCCTCATATAGTCACTACTGTTACTGTAACGGCCCGAATGCGCCTGTTGCTCCACCCAGCGCTTCAGCCCTTCGGGCAGAGAGATATTCATTGTGGCCATACCAGCCTCCACTATTTGGCAAACTTTGCCAATTATAGCCAACCTGTTGCCAGCGACCACCCCCGAAAAGTATCACCCTTGCACGTAGCAGCCACGATGCCATCACTTTTAGCCGAAGCTAAGCCTTCGAGAAGTGGGGATCTACCGGTAACCACGAGAACACTATGCCTCAAGGGGTTTAGACGCAGTAATCCGATTAAGGAGTAATAAGATCGGTCAAAATACTGTTATGTCAAGATTTGACCCCTACTACCTGACCCCTACTACCCATGACCCCTACTACCCTATTGCCTACTACCCTACCGGTACACCGAAGATGGCCGCCTGCCATCGACAACAATGCAACCGAAAACGCCATACGCCCGTTCGTGATCGGCCGCAAGAACTGGTTGTTCAGTGATACTCCGAAAGGGGCAAAGGCCAGTGCCGCGCTGTATAGCCTGATTGAAACGGCCAAACTGAACGGCCTTGAGCCGCATGAATATCTGGCTGCGATTTACAGCCATCTGCCACAAGCCGAAACGGTCGAAGCCATCGAGGCATTGCTGCCGTGGAATGTCAGGGCTGCGGTGTCACTGGAAGCTCGAGCTGCTGTCCAGGGTGGGGAAGACTGATCGCTTACTAGCCTTGTACTATGCACTAAAAGAAAAATTCGAAGGAACAAAAAAGCCCTGCAAAAGCAGGGCTTTTTTGTCAGCTAATAGTCAAGTTCAAAACTCGAGCTCTTAACTTACATAAACTCAATTTACAGACCTGCGCCGCTAGCACACTGGGCATCGTCAGCACCGGAACCGGTGGAAGCTGCGGCGAAAGTCACAGCACCAGTGTCGGTGAAAGTTGCAGTTACGGAGCAATCACCATCATCGAAAGTCAGGTCTGAAGCGGTATCCAGAGCCGGGTTGGTAGTGGAGGTAACAATAGTGCCATCAATCTCTGCGGCCAAAGAGGCACAGCCGATGCCAGTCTGGATACATGCCTGCGCTTTTTGCACGTAACCATTAACACCTTTCATGGCTGCACCGCCATGAGAGTTTGCTACATAATCCTGGTACGCGGGAATCGCAACCGCAGCCAGAATACCAATAATCGCAACTACGATCATCAATTCAATTAGAGTAAAACCCTGTTGCTTTTTCATTGTAACCGTCTCCATACAGACTGTTGTTTTTAAGTGAAATCCCGTGAGGAAGTCGGAAAGTACAATACCGGGTTTGTGGTAAAACGCGCAAGCAGTAAGGGGCTAGTGAATAGGCAGAAAACTGGCTCCCCCCCCAAAAAAAAGGCTGCAACACCACCCAAATGGACAAATAACGAACAATCCTGACCTACAGTGACGAATATTGTCAGCTAGCGAGCACTTACAATCAAAAACTTGAATCTACCGTTTCCCTAAACGAGATCTTTATAGGTTTCTTTAACTAAACCCCGTAGCGCTGTGATCCAATTGTCTTTTAACATTTGGCGGTCAGGTGTTATTTCGCTATATTGGAGCACTGGCCGTTTAGTTTAAAAAAGCGCCGAAAGAGAACAAAAAACACACAACAATTGCGAATCGACTTCTAATGAGCAGCACCCCTTTGAGCGGACTGGCAAAGCGCCTGGTTATCGACAAGGCCATCGACGAAGCCACCGCGCAATCAGCACTTCAAGCGGCAAAACGCGAGCGCCAAAGCTTCGCCCAACATGCAGTTGAAACCAAGCTGATCAAAAGTCGAGAGCTAGCCGATATTGCCAGTCAAGCGTTTGGCTCCCCTCTGTTTGACCTGTCTAGCTATAACTTCGAATTGCTCCCCAAAGGCATAGTTGACGAAAAGTTGATCAGCAAACATTTTGCTTTGCCACTTTACAAGCGAGGCAATCGACTATTTGTAGCCGTTGCGGACCCTACCAATCTCGCAGGTCTGGATGAGATAAATTTCAACACAGGTCTCAATACAGACGCAGTCCTTGTAGAGGCCGATAAACTTACCAAGGCCATCGAGAGCTACATGGCCAACAGTGGGGACGTTAGCGGTGGACTACAAGGACTGGACGACGAAGACCTGGATAGTCTAGATGTAGAATCCGGTACCCCCCAACGGGACGACGAGAGCGACCCTGGTGGTGATGAAGCCCCAGTTGTGCGATTCGTAAACAAGGTCCTCCTAGATGCTATCCGAGGCGGGGCATCCGACATTCACTTTGAGCCCTATGAAAAAAGCTATCGAGTGCGCCTGCGGACAGATGGCATTCTACATGAGGTGGCAAAACCACCTATTCAATTAGCTAGTCGCCTAGCTGCACGCCTGAAAGTTATGTCCAAGATGGATATTTCTGAGCGTCGGGTGCCTCAGGACGGCCGCATAAAGATGAAGCTCTCTAAAACCAAGGCGATCGACTTCCGGGTCAACAGCCTGCCCACCCTGTGGGGCGAGAAAATCGTATTGCGGATTCTGGACCCCTCTTCGGCCAAACTGGGAATTGACGCTTTAGGTTACGAGGAGAACCAAAAGAAAATCTATCTCGATGCGCTGGAGCAACCCCAGGGAATGATTCTGGTTACTGGGCCCACAGGCTCCGGTAAAACGGTGTCTCTCTATACTGGGTTAAATATCCTAAATACAGCTGAGCGCAACATTTCGACAGCCGAAGACCCTGTAGAGATTAACCTGGAGGGAATCAATCAAGTAAACGTCTCCAGCAAGGTTGGACTGAATTTCGCCGAGGCTCTACGGTCCTTCTTGCGACAGGACCCGGATATCGTAATGGTCGGCGAGATCCGGGATCTAGAGACAGCGGAAATCGCAATTAAAGCCGCACAAACTGGGCACTTGGTGCTTTCTACCCTGCACACGAACTCAGCACCTGAAACTCTGACGCGTCTGATGAACATGGGCGTACCTACGTTCAATATCGCCACATCAGTTAGTGTGATCATTGCCCAAAGGTTGGCACGTCGATTGTGCAACGAATGTAAAAAGCCGATTACTTTGCCAGAAGAGGTTCTACTTGAGGAGGGATTGGACGAAGTAAATATCCCTAAATCTGAGTGGCAAGTCTACCAACCAATTGGCTGCGAGCACTGCTCAAAAGGCTATAAAGGACGCGTAGGAGTATATGAAGTGGTTCGCATTACCGACGGAATTTCGCGCATTATAATGGAAGGCGGTAATTCAATTCAGATTGCCGACCAGGCAAAAAAAGAAGGCTTCAATAACCTACGCATCTCCGCACTACGCAAAGTAGTGATGGGAGTTACCAGCCTGGAAGAAGCCAATCGGGTAACAAAAGATTAACAGTGAACTCAAATAAGAATCAGGATTACCAACATGGCCAATGCCGCCAACGCAACAGCTACCACATATACCTACAAAGGCGTGGATGCCAAGGGCAATAAAGTCGAAGGCGAAACAAGTGGCGCCAGCCCGGCGCTGGTCAAAGCACACCTTCGGCGCAAAGGCATAATCGCCAATAGAGTGCAAAAGAAAGCCAAACCATTATTTGGCGAAAGTAAAAAAATATCCGCAGGCGACATAGCCTTATTTACGCGCCAACTCGCAACCATGATGAAGGCCGGTGTACCTTTGGTCCAGAGCTTTGAAATCGTAGCGGACGGTTCCGATAATGCGGGACTTAAAAAACTCATCCTTAGCATTCGCGACGAAGTCGCGTCCGGAACTAGCTTTGCAAATACACTACGTAAACACCCGCTCTTTTTTGATGAACTTTTCTGTAATTTAGTGGACTCCGGCGAACAGTCCGGCGCCCTCGAAACTATGCTGGATAGGATTGCAACTTATAAAGAAAAGACTGAGTCACTAAAAAAGAAAATCAAAAAAGCAATGACATACCCAGTTGCGGTTGTAATCGTGGCGATCATTGTTACAGCAATTCTACTAGTTAAAGTGGTCCCAACATTTGCCGAGACTTTTTCCGGGTTTGGCGCGGATTTACCTGCCTTCACCTTATTTGTTCTAGGTATTTCTGAGTGGATGCAGGCAAACTGGTGGATTGCAATGCTGGGTACTGTGTTTTCTGTGGGCGGAATAGTCGAAATGAAAAAGCGCAATAAATCTATTGCACATTCGTTCGACCGTCTTGCTTTGAAAATACCGGTACTTGGCCAAATAACTTACAATTCTATTTCTGCACGATATGCCCGTACGTTATCCACAACTTTCGCTGCAGGCGTGCCGTTAATAGACGCGCTCAAATCAGTCGCAGGAGCAACTGGCAATATCGTCTATGAGGAAGCCACCCTTAAAATTCGCGACTCAGTAGCAACCGGCCTTCCTTTGAATGTAGCCATGAGTGTATCCAAGCTATATCCGTCAATGTTGGTGCAAATGACAGCCATTGGTGAAGAAACAGGCGCACTTGATGACATGCTGAGTAAAGCTGCAGATTTCTACGAAGAAGCAGTCGACAATCTCGTTGACAACCTTACTGCGCTGCTGGAGCCGATGATCATGGCAGTCCTTGGTGTACTTGTCGGAGGACTATTGATCGCTATGTACCTGCCGATTTTCCAACTCGGAAAAGTAGTTTAATAATGACCGAAATACTGATTTCTCACCCAGCGCTGCTAATTAGCAGCGCTTTTGTTTTAGGCCTGCTAATCGGCAGCTTCCTCAATGTGGTTATCCACCGCCTCCCCATTATGATGGAGCGGGAATACCAGCGAGATTTCTACGCCTACTTTGAAAAAACACCTTCACCTGAAGATAAGAAGCTACTCGATCAAAAATATAACCTGGTTCTCCCAAACTCACACTGCCCTGGCTGTAATCAAGAAATTAAGCCCTGGCAGAACATCCCTATCATCAGCTACCTGTTACTGCGCGGGAAATGCAGTAACTGTGGCATTCGTATTTCCAAGCGTTATCCACTGGTAGAGCTTGTCACTGGCATTCTCACTGCCGTGGTTGTCTGGCAGCTGGGCTTTACCTGGCAGGCGTTGGCAGGGGTGTTTTTTACCTGGGCGCTGGTGGCACTGACCGGGATTGATTTTGACAAGCAGCTTCTGCCAGACAGCATCACCTTGCCACTATTGTGGGCAGGCCTGCTGATTAACCTGTGGGGAGTTTTTGCTCCGCTTCAGGATGCGGTGATTGGGGCGATTGCCGGTTACCTTGCCCTGTGGAGCGTGTTCCACGTGTTTAAACTGGTAACCGGTAAGGAAGGCATGGGCGCCGGGGATTTCAAAATTCTCGCAGCGATCGGGGCCTGGTTTGGCTGGCAGGTATTGCCGTTGGTGATTCTGCTTTCTGCGGCAGTTGGCGCTCTGGCAGGTATTACCTGGACCTTGATTTCCGGGCGTGACAAGAATCTGCCTATCGCCTTTGGCCCCTACCTTGCCGGCGCGGCGTGGATTGCCATGTTGTGGGGTGAGCAGATTATGGGGTGGTATTTCCGTGTTTCTGGTCTAAATACCTAGCGGAATGGCTCTGCGACCTCTTGCAAGAGGAGGTTAGGGTAAGATTACTAATCGGTATATAATTTACCCAACCATACAGCGAGTGGAGAAACCTGTGGAAATTCAACAACTTAGTGTTAGTGAACGCATAGTTCTGGCACAGGAGCTGTGGGAAAGTGTGCTTGCAGAACAAAACAAAATTGAATTGAGTCAGGCCCAGAGAGGTGTACTCGATGCCCGGCTTGCCGCTTACGAAGTAGATAGCAACCCTGGCTCAGATTGGGAGTCTGTCAAAGCTCGTATTACTCGAAAGTAGTGGCATATTCACTTTATATCCGCCCTGTTGCTGAGGCGGATTTGACTAACGCGTACGAGTTTTACGAAGAGTGCCGCGACGGCTTGGGGCCGGATTTCTTGCTTTGTGTTGAGGAGGGGTTTTCGAGAATTCAGCATAGTCCCGTGTGTACACAAAGACATTCGCCGCCTTCTAATCCACCGCTTTCCTTATGGAATATTCTATACCGCTCGTGGCTCACGCTTAATTGTGCTCGCAGTGCTCCATTGCGCTAGAGCTCCAGCAATCTTGAAAGCACGCACGTAGAGGGTGAGCGCGCACATGTTTATTGTTGGCCTGACAGGTGGAATTGGCAGTGGCAAATCCGCAGCGGCGGCTCGTTTCCGGCACCACGAGGTCAATGTGGTGGATGCGGATCAAGCGGCACGGGTGGTGGTTGAGCCTGGGCGGCCGGCGCTGGATGCCATTGCGGTGCACTTTGGTTCGGAAGTGATCTTGCCCCAAGGTGGGCTGGATCGGGCCGCGCTACGCAAGCTGGTGTTCGACAACCCCGAAGAACGACGCTGGTTGGAACAACTGACTCACCCGCTGATTAGAGAGGAAATCATTTCCTCTCTGGCCGCCAGTTCAGAAACCCACTCCGCGCCCTATGCCATTTTTGAAACCCCGCTGCTCCTGGAGACCAGCCAGTCTGAGCTGGTGCAACGAGTTTGCGTTGTGGATATCCCGGAAGTGCTGCAGCTGCAACGCGCCAGTGCGCGGGATGCCAACTCCGTGGATCAGATCCGCAAAATCATGGCTGCGCAAATGTCGCGACAAGAGCGATGTGCAAGGGCGGACGATATTCTGGATAATAGCGGCTCACTTGAATCCCTACACGCCCAGGTGGATACGCTTCACCAGAAGTACCTTCAACTGGCCACCCACTCTCAATAGTCGTCGCAATAGCTGTTCTTATGTCTGACCGTCCTTCCCCCGATTCTCATTCCGACAAACCCACCGTAGCCTGCCCCACCTGCAAAAAGCCGATGGAGTGGAGCTCCTCCAATCCTTACCGGCCGTTTTGCTGTGAGCGCTGTAAACTGATTGACCTCGGTGAGTGGGCCAGCGAGGGGCACAAGATTCCGGGGCAGCCGGTGTTTGATGATGTGATGAGTGAGGATTTGGATCCTAGCAAGACGCGGCATTGAGACCGCCTCGTCATCCCGGGCTTGACCCGGGATCCAGTGTGGCCGGGAGGGTCTGAGGAGCTGGATGCCGGATCAAGTCCGGCATGACGAGAGAGGATCAAGTCCGGCATGACGATAGTGGATCGATTCCGGCGTGACGGGTTCGCGCAACTCAGTTGGCTAGCCAGAGTCTGGCTTTGAGCCCGAGTCTTGATGTCATCCCCGAGGTCACTGTGCTGACCTTTCCTTCTGTATCTACAATCGCAATGGTCGGGGTTACCTGTAGGCCCCAGCTTGCACTGAGGGCACCGGCGGGGTCGTTGATGGTACGGAAGTTAAGGTTGTGTTTTTGCTGGTAGTTGGCCACTTCATCCGGGGTGCCGGACTGTAGGGCGATAGTGATTACCTGGTGGTTTGTGGATAACTCGGAAACTGCCGGGGAGACGACACGGCAGTAGCCGCACCAGGTTGCCCAGAAGTAGATGAGTACCGGGCCTTGTTGGGTCATCTTCTGCAGGTTGATGGGCAGGCCGTTGATGTCTGGGGCGATGAGTTCCGGAGCCAGGCCTTTGGGCATATTGCGGCTGTGGTACCAAGAGACGGCGGTAACCACTAGCGCGGCTAAAAGAATAAATTTGGCCAGTGACCAGATTACCCGTTTCGCACTCATCGCTCTACACTCTCGGACAATACGCTGAGCCCCACGACCTGAATGTCATGACCTTCGTAACGCCATTGCAGGTTGAATCCACACAGCTCCATACCGTAAACCCGCTCGGGGTCTGGCTTTTGATAGGCAGGCTTGGGGTCTTGTGCGAGTACTTGAGTAATCAATTCCAGCAAATCTGTTCCCCAGACGTCGCGATAGTTTTTGGCAGAGGAACGAATATCGGCGGGGATAGTTACATTGACGGCAGGAGGCGCTGATTCGGCCAGTTCGCTGGAGGCATTCGGTACGCTGTCGGCATAGGGAATATAGGGCTTGATATCCAGAATCGGGGTGCCGTTTAGCAAGTCGGCGCCGGCGACGATCAGTTCGACTTTGGTGCCCGCTTTTTCATCCGCCACCCGAACTTCGATCAGGCGAACTACCGACAAACCAATATTGTTTGGACGGAATGGTGAGCGCGTGGCGAACACACCGATTTTTTTGTTACCGCCGAGGCGCGGTGGACGCACTTTGGGGGACCATTGGCCGGCGACCTGGTGGAATTGCCAGGTGAGCCACAGGTGGCTGTGCTGTTCCAGGCCAACGACGGCTTCGGGGTCGTTGTAGGGTGGCAGCAGTTCGATGGATGCGCGGCTGGCATCCGCCAGCAGGGGCTGGCGGGGGATGCCGAATTTTTCCGTGAAGCAGGAGTGGGTGGTGGCGATGGGAGTAATGTTCATTCTATTTTGTACGTCATCCCGTTACCGGATCGAGTCCGGCATGACAAAGCGATCCGGGATCCAGTGTTGGTGGTACGAAGCGGCCTCGGTGCCAATGCTCTGGATACCGGCATTCGCCGGCATGACGCGCGGGTATGACGAGCGCTAGATACCACCCATACACAGGTATTTGATTTCCAGGTAGTCGTCGATGCCGTACTTGGAACCTTCGCGGCCGCTGCCGGACTCCTTGATGCCACCGAAGGGGGCCATTTCATTGGAAATGATGCCTTCGTTGATACCGACCATGCCGTACTCCAGGCCTTCGGCGACGCGCCAGATACGGCCTATATCTCTTGAGTAGAAATACGAAGCGAGACCGAACTCGGTGTCGTTGGCCATCTGGATGGCTTCCTGTTCGGTTTTGAATTTGAACAGGGGCGCGACCGGGCCGAAAATTTCTTCTTTGAACAGGCGCATGGTGTCATCGGCGTCCGCCAGTACGGTGGGGGTAAAGAAGCACTCACCCATTTCGCTGGGGCCGCCGTCGATCAGGGCTTTGGCGCCTTTGCTCAGGGCATCTTCCACAAGGGCTTTTACATCGTCTACGGCACCCGAGTTGATCATGGGGCCGACTTCGATGCCCTCTTCCGCGCCATTGCCCATTTTCAATTCATTAACCGCGGCGGAGAATTTTTTCGCGAATTCTTCGTACACGCCTTCCTGCACCAGAATGCGGTTGGCGCACACGCAGGTTTGGCCGGCGTTGCGGTATTTACAGACGATGGCGCCTTTTACGGCTTCATCGATATCCGCATCGTCGAATACGATAAACGGTGCATTGCCACCGAGCTCCATGGAGGTTTTCTTCATGGTCTCGGCACACTGGGCTTCCAGTTGCTTACCTACTGCGGTGGAGCCGGTGAAGGTAAATTTCCGCACCAGCGGGTTGGACGTCATCTCACCGCCAATTTCCCGGGAGCTTTTACCTACCACCACATTGAATACACCTTTGGGGACGCCAGCTTTTTCTGCGAGCACGGCGAGGGCCAGGGCAGACAAAGGGGTTTCCGACGCGGGCTTGGCGATAAAGGTACAACCGGCGGCGAGTGCCGGGGCGACCTTGCGCGCGATCATAGCGCTGGGGAAATTCCATGGGGTGATCGATGCGGTGACGCCAACCGGCTGTTTGATGGCAACGATGCGTTTGTCTTTGGATGGCGGCGCGATCACATCGCCGTAAGCGCGCTTGGCTTCCTCGGAAAACCATTCCAGATAGTTGGCGCCGTAGGTGATTTCGGTTTTGGCTTCCGCGAGGGGTTTGCCCTGCTCTGCGGTGAGAATCGCGGCCAGATCGTCGACGTTTTCGATAATCAGGTTGTACCAGTCGCGCAGGACTTTTGCACGCTGTTTGACGGTGAGTTCGCGCCAGGCGGGCCAGGCTGCGTTGGCGGCCTCGATAGCACGGCGGGTTTCATCGGCGCCGAGGCTGGCGATGGTGGCGACGGTTTCGCCGGTAGCCGGGTTGGTGACATCCAGAGTGTTGCCGGAGTCCGCATCCAGCCATTGGCCGTTGATGTAGGATTGTTTGCGTAGGAGGTCAGGATTCTTGAGATTTAGCATTTGGGGCCCTTTCCTTGTGGTTGCCGGCAAGTTAGTGGGCGGCGCAGCTAGCTGATAAATATGCACCAGCTAGCTGCGCCTTAGCATCGAAGTTTGTGCCCGCTATTTTAGTCTCAGGCTGATTTCTCTGCCCTTACCTAAAGGGTATTGCGGCGCCCCTGCGCCGCTTCAACCGAATCGTACTTATTTCTTTTTCTTCACGAACTTCATCAGGCGGCGCTTCTTGGCTTTCTGGCGGTCGCTCAGTTTGTTTTTCTTACCCGCGTAGGGGTTGTCACCGGTGCGGAATTCAATTTTCACCGGCGTGCCGTGCAGGTCCAGAGCTTTGCGGTAGGTCTTTTCCAGATAGCGGACGTAATGATTGGGCACCTGCGCGGTCTGGTTACCGTGGATCACGATCACCGGTGGATTCTGGCCACCGGCGTGGGCGTAGCGCAGTTTGATGCGGTGGCCGTTGACCAGCGGTGGTTGGTGCTCGCTTACCGCCCACTGCAGGATACGCGTCAGGTGGTTGGTGGAGAGCTTGTCGGTGGCGGACTGGTATGCGGCCTCAATGGACTGGTACAGGTTGCCCACACCGGTGCCGTGCAATGCGGAAATAAAGTGAATATCCGCAAAGTCAACAAAGCGCAGGCGGCGCTCCAGTTCGGTTTTAACAAAGTCGCGATGATCCGGGTCCAGACCGTCCCACTTGTTCAGAGCCACAACCAGTGCGCGGCCGGACTGGATGACGGTACCCATCAGGTGCAGGTCCTGATCCACCAGGCCTTCACTGGCGTCGATCACCAGCACCACGACGTTGGCGTCTTCCACCGCCTGCAGGGTTTTGACGATGGAGAACTTCTCCACGGATTCCTTGACGTTTTTACGCCGGCGGATACCTGCGGTATCGATGATGGTGTAGGGCTTTTCATCGCGGGTGTAGTTGATATACACGCTATCCCGGGTGGTACCGGGCTGGTCGAAAACGACGACGCGATCTTCACCCAACAGGCGGTTTACCAGGGTGGACTTGCCCACATTGGGGCGGCCGACGATTCCGATCTTGATACCGGTGGCTTCGTCGGGCTGCTCTTCTTCCGGAGGTTCTGGCAGGTCACCTACTAACCGCTCCATCAGGGAGCGCACACCGCGACCGTGAGTGGCGGTAGTGGGGAAGAGCTCGCCAATACCCAGCTCGTAGAACGGCGCCAAGGCGATATCCGGGTTTACCCCGTCTACCTTGTTAGCCACGAGAATGGTGGGCTTGGAGCGGGTACGCAGGCGCTCGGCGATCATGTCATCCGCAGGGGTCAAACCGGCGCGACAATCCACCATAAACAGGACGAAGTCCGCTTCCTCGATGGCCTGCATGGATTGCTGGGCCATGGCGGCGTCGATACCTTCTTCACCACCACTGATACCACCGGTGTCCACCAGGATCATTTTGTGGCCTTCGAATTCGGCCTCGCCGTATTTGCGGTCGCGGGTGAGACCGGCGTAGTTGGCTACAAGGGCATCACGGCTCTTGGTCAGGCGATTGAACAGGGTGGATTTACCCACATTGGGGCGCCCTACCAGGGCGATTACAGGCAACATAATTCAAATATACTCAAAAACTGGCGGGTTGTTTTGGGCCCGACCAGAAATACGAACGCCCGCAGAATGCGGGCGATTGTTTAAAACCGGTGTGGTTTTGTCGTCGTCTTCCCGGGCTCGACCCGGGATCCAGTACGGATTCTGGACCCGCGCCGAGGCACCGGGTACCGGATCGCTTTGTCATGCCGGACTCAATCCGGTACCGGTATGACGAATTCGTCGGTAGGACGAGATTCGAAATCAGCGCTCCAGGCGGAGGGCGGCCAGCTCACCGTCGTCGGACAGGGCGAACAGCAGATCGCCGTCCGCCAGCAGTGGAATACGGATCGGATCGCGGTCGATGCGGGTGCGACCCACGAAGCGGCCGGTGTTTGGATCCAGGGCGTGGAGGTAACCGTCCAGGTCACCTACAACCACCACATCACCAAAATACGCGGGGCCACTCAGCTCACGGCGCAGCAGCTCGCTGTTGGTCCATTGAATCTGTCCATTACCCACATTGTAGGCGTGGACACTGCCGTCGGCACCGCTCAGGAATACCTGGCCGGCGCCCACTGCCACACCATGGTTGGTGGAGGCGTCACGGGCCCAGAGGCCACGGCCATCTTCACGGGACAGGGCAACCACGCGGCCCTGGTAGCTGGCAGCGAACACCAGCTCACCACGCACCAGCGGCGCGCCGTCGATATCCACAACGCGCTCCAGTTCTGCAGAACCCTGAGGAATGGCCACTCGCTGTTCCCAGCGAGTAAGACCATCTGTGGCGCTCAGCGCAATCAACTTGCCATTATCCAGGCCGGCGAACACCACGCCACCGGTAATTACCGGGCTGGAGGTACCGCGCAGGGTCAATACCGGCAATGCGGTATTGTGGCGCCAGCGCTGCTCACCCGTGCTGGCGTCCAGCCCGAGGAGCTTGCCGTCGACGGTTTGTACCACCACCATACCGGCGCCAACAGCAGGAGTTGCAACGACTTCGCTGCTGAGCTGGGTATTCCAGCGCTGTTCACCGGTGTTCAGGTCCAGCGCCACTACACGTCCGCGGAAATCCGCGACCACTGCCAAACCCAGGCCAACCCCTACACCACCACCAATGGATTGATCCACATCGGTTTTCCACAGGCGCTTGCCAGTGGCGCGATCCAGAGCGTACACATCGCCATCGCTGTTGGCCGCAATGATCTTTCCGTCGATGATGCCGGGCTTCAGCATGGCGTAGCGAAGAGCATCAATATCACCGATATTGGTGGACCACACTTCGCGCAGTTTTACACTTTCATGGATCTCAGTGAGCTCCACCGGGTCTGTGTCTTCCTTTTCATCATTGGAAGCACAGGCACTGATCATCGCGGCCAGGGCCACGGCAAGAAATCGGTTGAGTGTCTTGCCCGCCGCGAAGCGGTTACCGGTGTACGTGCTTATCATTGCGCGTTGTTCTCCATTTCTGCATTGTCTGAATCGTTGTCGGATTCAGACACCGGTGCGGCGTCCTTGGTTTCATCTGTTTGCGGCACTTCGCCGAGACTTTCGATTTTCAGGTCCAGCAGACGGGTGTTGGCGGCCTGCTCAGGCAGGATTTGCGCGCGCGCTTCCTGATAGGCCGCGCGGGCGGCTTCTTTCTCGCCCTGCTGTACCAGGATATCGCCGCGGGTCTCAGCATAGAGAGAGGCAAATGCCGGCGGAACATCACCGTCCAACAGCTTTAATGCTTCATCGGTTTCACCGCGAGCGGCTTTCACCGCCGCAAGGCGGCGTTTGGCCACCAGTTTCAGAGCCTCGTCACTGGAGTTATCCAGCGCCCACTGCAATTCTTTGGCCGCCGCTTCCAGATCATTTTCTTTCGCCGCCAGTGCCGCCAGTTCCAGGGAGGCCTGGGTGGCGTAGATACGCTTGGCGTAGTCGTCTTTCAGCTCGCGGGCGAGGGACTGGGCAGTGGTGAGTTGCTTGTTATCCGGGTTGCCCTCATTGGCGGAAACGGCATCTACAAAGCTCTGGTACACATTGGACGCCGCCTCTGCATCACCGCGCTCTTTTCCCTGCCACCACTGCCAGCCGAAGTAGGCAGTCAGCGCCAGTACAACGCCGGTTACGATGCCGGTACCATTTTCTTTCCACCAGCGCTTGATGGATTCAATCTGTTCTTCTTCTGTCAGATGGTCTGCCATTTGTTATTTGCCTTATTCCCGATACCAGGTCTTGAAACGTTGATCTTTTATCTTCTGCGCGACGCGGGCCAATACCCGTTCGCGGCAGATTAATTCTGCAAAAGCGCCGCGAGCTCGGAGACCGCAACGGTCTGCTGCTCGACCTCTGCGCGCAGGGACTTAACCGTCACCTGCCCCGCAGCCGCCTCGTCTTCGCCGATGATCAGTGCGTAATCCGCATTGCTCTTGTCGGCCTTCTTCATCTGGCTCTTGAAGCTGCCGCCACCACAGTGGGTCTGCAGGCGCAACCAGGGCAGATCACTGCGCAGCTGCTCGGCCGCGGCCAGGGCGGCTGATTGTACATCACCCACGGCCACCAGATAGGCATCCACCTGCTGATCCAGGGTGTCTGGCAGCACTTCCAGGGTTTCCAGTAACAGCACCAGGCGCTCCACACCGAGGCCGAAACCTACTGCCGGGGTGGGTTTGCCGCCCATCTGTTCCACCAGGCCGTCGTAGCGGCCGCCGGCACAGACGGTGCCCTGGGCGCCGAGGCTATCGGTCACCCATTCGAAAACCGTCTTGCCATAGTAGTCGAGACCGCGCACCAGGCGCGGATTCACTTCATAGGTTACGCCGGCCGCATCCAGGAAGCCGCGCAGCTGGTCGAAATGCGCGCGGGATTCGTCGTCGAGGAAGTCCAGCAGACAAGGGGCCCCTTCCAGCAGAGCCTGGGTATCCTGGTTTTTGCTGTCGAGAATCCGTAGCGGGTTCTTGTCCAGCCGGCGCTGACTGTCTTCATCCAGCTGATCCTTGCGTGCAGACAGGTATTCCACCAGTGCATCGCGGAAGGCTGCACGGCTTTCGCTGTTGCCGAGGGAGTTCAGTTGCAGAGTGACATGCTCGGATACGCCCAGCTGCTTCCACAGGCGCGCGGTCATCATCAGGATCTCCGCGTCGATATCCGGACCTTCAATGCCGAACACCTCCACGCCAAACTGGTGGAACTGACGCAGGCGGCCTTTCTGCGGGCGCTCGTAGCGGAACATGGGGCCGAAGTACCAGAGGCGCTGGGGCTGAATTAGCAGGTTGTTCTGGATCGCCGCACGCACGGTACCGGCGGTGCCTTCCGGGCGCATGGTGACGCTGTCGCCGCTCTTGTCGTCGAAGGAGTACATTTCCTTTTCGACGATGTCGGTGGCCTCACCGACGGCGCGGGCGAACAGCTGGGTCGCTTCCAGAATCGGCGTGCGGATTTCGCTGTAGCCGTAGCGGGCGAAGAGCTCACTGAGGGTGCTTTCCACGTATTGCCACACCGTGGACTGGGTGGGCAGCAGATCATTCATGCCGCGGATGGCGCGAAGTTGTTTCAACGGGTGTCCTTAACGTCTTTTCTGTCGTCATGCCGGCGGAGGCCGGTATCCAGTTTCGGAGCTGGATCCCGGATCGAGTCCGGGATGACGATGTATCTAAAATTCTGCTGTGCCGTCATACCGGCGGAGGCCAGTATCCAGTTTCGGAGCTGGATCCCGGATCGCCTTGTCATGCCGGACTTGATCCGGTACCGGGATGACGGGATGCCTAAATTACTCGGTGGTTTCCTTGGCGATGATGCTCGCTTCCTGGGCCTCTTTGGCAGCGGCCTTTTCGCGGATCAGTTTTTCCAGGTCTTCCACCAGGTTCTCATTTTTGAATTTGCGGTCCGGTTGGCCATCCACGTAAATCGCGTGGCTCGGGGTACCGCCGGCGAGGCCGATATCCGCCTCTTTTGCTTCGCCCGGGCCGTTCACGATACAGCCGATCACCGCCACATCCAGCGGAGTGGTGATGTCTTCGAGACGGGTTTCCAGTTCGTTCATGGTTTTCACCACGTCGAAGTTCTGGCGCGAGCAGCTGGGGCAGGCAATAAAGTTGATGCCCTTGGTGCGCAGGCGCAGGCTCTTCAGCAGGTCCCAGCCGACTTTTACTTCTTCCACCGGATCCGCGGCGAGCGATACGCGCAGCGTATCGCCGATACCGTCCAGCAATAGGGCACCGAGGCCGATGGCGGATTTGACGGTACCGGAGCGCAGGCCACCGGCTTCGGTAATACCCAGGTGCAGCGGCTGCTCAATCTGGGAAGCCAGTTTGCGGTAGGCGGCGGTGGCCATAAAAATATCCGAGGCCTTTACGCTTACCTTGAAGTCCTGGAAGTTCAGGCTGTCCAGGATGTCTACGTGGCGCAGAGCGGATTCCACCAATGCATCCGGTGTGGGTTCGCCGTATTTTTTCTGCAGGTCCTTTTCCAGGGAGCCGGCGTTGACGCCGATGCGGATCGGGATATTCAGATCCCGCGCCTTGTCCACCACCGCGCGGATACGCTTTTCACGGCCGATATTGCCCGGATTAATGCGCAGACAATCCACGCCCAGGTCTGCGACACGCAGGGCGATGCGATAGTCGAAGTGGATATCCGCCACCAGCGGTACAGCCACTTGCTTTTTAATCTCGCCGAAAGCTTCCGCAGCCTCCATGGACGGGACCGACACCCGCACGATATCCGCGCCCGCCTTCTCCAGGCGCTGAATCTGGTCCACCGTGGCGGCCACATCGCAGGTCTCGGTGTTGGTCATGCTCTGCACGGAGATGGGCGCACCACCGCCGACCGGCACATTGCCCACCATGATCTGGCGTGACACGCGGCGAACTATGGGTGACTCGAACTGCATAACAGAACCTGCGTTGGCTTTAAGCGGGTGTGGGTGACGGTAAAAAAACGGGGAGATTATAGATAGATTGGGCGCAAACCTACAGGCCACCTCATAGAATCTACTGCGCGAGTGCCTGGCGGCCCCCGGCGGTGCTGGTGCGCCAGCCCGGTCAAATGCTCATGTATTAACCATACACTCCGCTTTCTGCGCTCCGGCGGGCACCACCAGGCACCCGCTCGCTACGATTCTAAGAGGTCGCCGCACGACCAAGCCGACTTAGCTTCAGCCGCCCACAGTGAGCTTACGGGTGCGGCGATTGCCCAGCGGGGCGCTGTCCACCACTTCACCGGCATAGCTGACAGTGGTGGCGGCGGCATTGCCCAGCATCAGATTAAAAGGTGCCTTGCCGGTCAGCTCAACGGTCGAACCGGCAGGCTGCAGCTTCGCCAGCAGTTTATTGCCCGTAGCATCGGTTACTTCCACCCAGGACTCTTCGCTGAATGTCAGCGACAGCTCCTGACCCGGCGCGATGTTTGCAGCGGTCTCTGCGGTGATCGCAGGTGCTTCCGCGACCGCAACGGGCTCATGACTCGCTGCGGGCTCAACCACTACAGATTGGGCTGCAGTTACTGTGTCGGGTTCTGCAATCGCTTCGGAAGACGCATTTTCAGCAACCTCCAGTTCTGCACCGGTTTGTGGCAGATCCTCAATCTCGGAAGTAACCTCCACCGCGCCCTCATCAACTGACTTTGGCTCAACGGGTTCTTGGTCAACCGACCCTGATTCAGCAGCAAACGACTCAAATTCGGGCTCGACATCCTCCACCGGTAGCGGGTTCGCCTCGGTGGTAAAACTCTGCTCAGAGGTTGCCTCGACAATCGCGGGGTCGACCGCCGGCGCGGTACTTCCGCCCTGCAGGCCAAACCACCAGAAGCCACCCGCGGCCGCAATGGCCAGCACCAGCACAGCGGGCCCAAATAGTGAGCCTCCCTCGCTTTGCTGAGCGCCACGGGGCATTACAGCACCGCGAGGCATTTCCGGCACGTGGACCGCCGCCTGCGAGGGCACCTGCTGCGCAAAGGCATCCAGCACCGGGGCGCAATCCAGGCCCAGCTCCTTGCACGCATTGCGAATATAACCACGCACATAGGTGGCACCGGCTAGGCGGGCAAAATCGTTCTGCTCCAGCGCTTCCAGCTTGTCTGACGTCATGCACAGACGACTCGCCAGCTCATCAATCCCCAGCCCGGCCTGCTCGCGGGCAAGGCGTAACTGGTCACCGACGGATACGGAATCGACGGCCTCCTGGACCGGCTCTGAAATCGGATTATTACTGCTCATTTTCGGCCATCATCTGCTGATATTTCAGCGTTTCCGCTGAATAGGGAAAGAGGTTCTTTAACGCCAGGGCGTAACTTCTTTCCTTGTCACGATTGCCAAAGATTTTTTCGATGCGGATTCCCAGCCACAGGGATTGCGGCACCTGCCGGTTCTTTTCACTGAAGCGATCCAGATATTGCTTGGCCTGGGTGTAATCCTGCTTCTCGAACTTGAGTTCGGCCAGTTCGAGCAGCGCCACAGGCAGGCCGGGGCTCAGCGACAGCGCCTTGGTAAACGCCTGCTCGGCTCCCTCCAGTGCGTGCAATCGGAGCTCGGCGCGGCCCAGATTGGCCAGCGCATACGAGCGACGATTGTAGGTCAGGTCCTCAGAGGCGACCTTGAACTGCTCCCGAGCCTCCTGATACCGCTCCTGCTGGTAAAGGAAAACGCCGTAATTAACCCTGGCCATGGAAAAACTGCGGTCATAGCGCAGCGCTTTTTCGAAATGGGACTCCGCAACAGCCAACTCGCCATCCGCCTGATACAACAGGGCGAGTCCGTGGTGGGCCTGAGGGTCTCTCTTCCCCAGCTTGAGGGCTTCCTGGAAGTGATGGCGGGCCATCTCGCGGTTGTCGCTACCACTTTGCAGATAGCGCAGTCCGAGCTGGATATGGGTCTCACGGGCCTTGTCGAGGTCGACCTGCTTACCGGGACCGGTGGCAACACAGCCGCCCAACAGCAGGGTAATCAGTAATCCGGCAAGGAGGGCCGGATTGGAAATTCTTGCTAACACTAGCCTCACCTTATGGTTATAGAGTGCGTACAGCCTCGCACGCCAAATCCATTCGGCAATGCCCGAAAGCAATCGGAGCCGTTATGCCTGGTTGACGATTTTTACCGGGCGCTCGGCGTTGCGATAACGCTCGGAGCGGCGGGTGCGGTCGTTTACCTGGCCGGCCAGCTGACCACAGGCCGCGGCGATATCATCACCCCGGGTGGTACGCACGGTTACGGTATAGCCTTTGTCCAACAAAATCTGTTGAAAACGTCGCAAAGCGTTGTTGCTGACCCGCTGATAGTCGGACAGCTCAAACGGATTAAAGGGTATCAGATTTATCTTTACCGGCACATCACGCAGCAGCTCCGCCAGTTGTTCGGCGTGCTCGGGGCGGTCGTTGACCTCCCGCATCATGGTGTACTCGATGGTCATCTTGCGATGATTGTCCGGCATGTTCTCGATATAGCGCTTGGCGCTGTCGAGCAGCATGGCAATGGGGTACTTCTTGTTGATCGGTACCAGCTCGTTGCGCAGCTCGTCATTGGGCGCGTGCAGGGAGATGGCCAGGCTGACATCGGTCACTTCCGCCAGGCGATCCAGAGCCGGTACCACACCGGAGGTGCTCAGAGTTACCCGACGCTTGGAGATGCCGTAGGCATTGTCTTCCATCATCAGGTTCATGGAGTCGACCACGTTGTCGAAGTTGAGCAGGGGCTCGCCCATGCCCATCATCACCACGTTGGTCACCTTGCGCGGTCCGTTCGGCTGCAATTGGCCGAAGGATTTACACGCGATCCACACCTGACCGATGATCTCAGCGGCGGTCAGGTCGCGGTTGAAGCCCTGCTTGCCGGTGGCGCAGAAGCTGCAGTCCAGGGAGCAGCCCACCTGGGAGGACACACATAAAGTCCCGCGGTCACCATCGGGGATATAGACGGTCTCGATCACATTGCCGCCGGCGACTTCGATGAGCCATTTGCGGGTGCCGTCGGCGGAGTCCATCTGCTTGAGGACTTTGGGGGCACGGATTTCGGCGATCTCGGACAGCTTGGCGCGCATGGCCTTGCTGACATTGGTCATCTGCTCGAAATCATCCGCGCCATTCTGGTGAATCCACTTCAGGACCTGTACCGCGCGGAAGCGCTTTTCGCCCAAACCGGCAAAGAAGTCCGCGAGCTTGTCTACGGACAGCCCCAGCAGGTTCACTTTTTCGGTTTGTACAGCAGTTTGTACTTCGGTCATGGGTTCACCTTGCACCGATTGCGGTGCGAATTTGGAGTAGCTGTAGAGGCCTGCGGACAGGCCCCTACTGTTGCACAGGCTGAATTAGCGCGCGCAGATTTCTTCGGAAGAGAAGAAGTAGCTTACTTCGCGCTCGGCAGAAGCCGCGGAGTCGGAACCGTGTACCGCGTTGGCGTCGATGCTGTCAGCGAAGTCTGCACGGATGGTGCCAGCGTCGGCTTCTTTCGGGTTGGTGGCGCCCATCAGGTCGCGGTTGGCCAGGATGGCGTTCTCGCCTTCCAGAACCTGTACAACAACCGGGCCAGAGGTCATGAATTCAACCAGGTCTTTGAAGAAAGGACGCTCTTTGTGCTCAGCGTAGAAACCTTCCGCTTTCTCCTGAGACAGCTGAACCATCTTCATGGCAACAACGCGCAGGCCCGCTTTCTCGAAGCGGCTCTCGATTTCACCGATAACGTTCTTGGCTACGGCGTCCGGCTTGATGATGGACAGGGTACGTTCCACGGCCATGATTTTCTCCATTTCTAGGTTTTGCAAAAAATTTGTCTTAAGACAGATACGAAAAGAGCAACTCACGTTGCTCTTCCCTGAATTCTCTCACCGCGCCAACTGTTGATTAATTGACCAATCCTGATTCGCGGAGCGCGGATTATACGCGCTGTACGGTGAAGTTTGTACTGTTTGATTTGGCTTCCTTCACGTCATCCCGGGCCTGACCCGGGATCCAGAGAACAGTGCTCCGTAGCGCTGGATACCGGATCGAGTCCGGCATGACGGACATTTTGCCAGGCTTTATTCGTTTTCCTCGATCCACGCGGCCTGGATGGCCTCCAGGATCTTCTCGCCACAGCGGTCGGGATCGTCGTCGAATTCCGGCAAATCCATCACCCACTTGCGCAGGTCAACGAAGTTGACCGTCAACGGATCCTTGTCCGGGTAGGCATCGCTGAGCTCGATGGCGATGTCGTGAATGTCGGTCCATTTCATACCGGCAGCCCTCAGTGTTTTTCGGAAACCTGATTGATGGTGTACTTGGGAATCTCGACCACCAGGTCTTCTTTATCCACAATCGCCTGACAGGACAGGCGGGATTCCGGCTCCAGGCCCCAGGCCTTGTCCAGCAGATCCTCTTCCAGCTCGTCCGGCTCGCCCAGGGAATCAAAGCCCTCGCGCACGATCACGTGGCAGGTGGTGCAGGCGCAGGCTTTTTCACAGGCGTGCTCGATGTCCACGCCGTTTTTCAATGCGGCGTCGCACACGCTGATGCCCGGCTCCACTTCAATCACCTTGCCATCGGGACACAGCTCTTCGTGGGGTAGGAATACGATTTTCGGCATAACTTATTTCTCTATTAATCGCGACCGCCCTCAGGGCTTGTCGAATTCATCCAGACTGTGGCCCTGCATGGCGCGCTTGATGGAAGCATCCATGCGGCGCGCTGCGAAGGGTTCGGAAAGCGCGTTCAGCTCGTCGATACGGGAGCGAATCTCTTCCGCGGTGCCGCCGTTATGGGCCAGGCGCAGGGCTTCCATACCGCGCTCAAGCTCGCCGAGTTCACTCTCGCTCAGCAGTTCCGCACCATTTTCCTGCAAGGCAACAAGCATCGCCTCCAGGGTGCGCTCCGCCTCCACCTGGGCCTCGCGCTGGGCGCGCACCGCAATATCTTCCTCGGCGTTGGCGTAGGAGTCCTGCAACATACGGGTGATTTCGGAATCCTCAAGGCCGTAGGACGGCTTGACGGTGATTTCCGCCTGCACGCCACTGCTCTTTTCCATGGCGGTTACGGACAGCAGGCCGTCCGCATCCACCTGGTAGGTCACGCGGATATGCGCGGCACCGGCCACCATGGGCGGGATACCGCGCAGTTCGAAACGGGCCAGGGAGCGGCAATCGCTCACCAGCTCGCGCTCGCCCTGCACCACGTGAATGGCCATGGCGGTCTGGCCGTCTTTGAAGGTGGTGAATTCCTGGGCCTTGGCCACGGGAATGGTGGTGTTGCGGTGGATCAGCTTTTCGGTAAGCCCACCCATGGTCTCGATACCCAGGGACAGCGGAATCACATCGAGCAACAGCAGGTCTTCACGAGATTTGTTGCCGACGAGTACATCCGCCTGAATCGCCGCACCGATGGCGACCACCTGATCCGGGTCGATATCCGCATGGGGCTCGCGACCGAAAAATTCCTGCACTTTCTCCCGCACACGCAGGGTGCGGGTAGAGCCGCCCACCAGAACCACTTCTTCCACGTCGTCCGCGGTGAGATCCGCATCGCGCAGGGCACGCTTGCAGGCGCGCTGGGTTTTACTGATCAGCGGATCCAGCAGCTCGGCGAGTTTGACGCGATCCAGTTGCGCGGACCAGTCACCGTATGCGACCGCCACCGAAGCCTCGGCGGCCAGTGCCTCTTTGGCGGCACAGGCGGCATTCAGCAGTTTGCGCTGGGTGCCGGCGTCGAGGTCGGTACCGAGCCCCGCTTCCGCCGCCATCCACTCGGCCACGGCGCGGTCAAAATCATCACCGCCAAGGGCACTGTCGCCACCGGTAGACAGAACCTCAAATACGCCTTTGGACAGGCGCAGAATGGAAATATCGAAGGTGCCGCCGCCGAGGTCGTAAACGGCGATGGTTTTGTCGCCTACATCGCTGCCGTCGTCGGCCTTGTCGAGGCCGTAGGCTACCGCCGCGGCGGTAGGCTCGTTCAGCAGACGCAGCACTTTCAGCCCCGCCAGCTTGGCGGCGTCTTTGGTGGCCTGGCGCTGGGCGTCATCAAAATACGCGGGCACGGTGATCACGGCACCGTCCAGCGGGCCGCCCAGAGATTGCGCACCGCGCTCGGCGAGAACCTTGAGGATTTCCGCGGATACCTGAACCGGGTTCACCGCACCGGCCACCGTTTCGATGGACGGCATGCCGGAATTGTCTTCGCTGAATTTGTACGGCAACTGCTCGCCGAAGTGTTTGATATCGGCGATGCCACGCCCCATCAGACGCTTGATGGAAATAAGGGTGTTGTAAGGATCTTCACCGGCGGCGGCGCGAGCGCCGTAGCCCACTTCCACGCCACGCTCGGTGTAACGCACCGCAGAGGGAAGGATGGCTTGGCCATCTTCCGCAGGCAGCGCTTGTGCAGAGCCGCTGCGCACCGTTGCCACCAGGGAATTGGTGGTGCCGAGGTCGATGCCTACGGCGCGCTTGCGCTCGTGGGGTTCGGGGGTCTGGCCGGGTTCGGAGATCTGCAGTAATGCCATAAGTCAGTCTTAGTCCAATAAATCTTCTTCGAGCTCTTCGATCTGGCGCTGCAGCTTGGCGAGAAACTGCAATTTCAATAGCGCACTTTTTGCGTCGTCCAGCGCACTCTTTTCGAGAGCCTGCGCGAACGCCTGCTCCTGAGCCTTGAACAACTGCGCGGTTTCACTCGCGAGATCTTCGAGTTCCGCTTCCGGGTCTGCGGCTTGGCGCACGTCTTCCAAACGCTCGCGCAGAATCATCTGCTGCATCAGGAACTCACCGTCGGCGGTGGTCTGCTCCGGATTGATTTCCACACCGGCCAGTTTCAGCAGGTAAGCGGCCCGCGCGACCGGATCCTTCAGCGTGTTATTCGCCTCATTGATCTGCGCTGCGTATTGCATGGCCAGCATCTGCTCGCGTTCAGACTTTGCCGCAAAACGGTCCGGGTGAAACTCCTGCTGCAGTTCGCGATAGCGCTGTGCCAGCGCCGTGCGATCTACGGTGTAGGAGACCGGGAGGCCGAAAATTTCGAAGTGATTCTGTTGCATCTCTTTGAAGCCTGGAATTAGAAACCTGAAGTCAGGAAATCCAATAACAAAAAGGCCGGCATGCAGTTGCGCACCCGGCCTTGTTGCTGCTGCGCTTGAGCCTTAAATGTGAAAGCTCTCGCCGCAGCCGCACTCATTCTTGACGTTGGGGTTCTTGAAGGCGAAGCCTTCGTTCAACCCCTCTTTGACAAAGTCCAGCTCGGTACCGTCCAGGTATGCGAGACTTTTGGGGTCGACGATCAGCTTTACTTCGCCCGCGTCGAACACCTCATCTTCCGCTTCGGCCTGGTCGACAAACTCGAGAACGTACGCCATACCGGAGCAGCCGGCGGTCTTCACACCTACGCGAATACCGATACCTTTACCGCGACTGGCCAGCTGTTTGGCAACGTGTGCCCGGGCCGCTTCGGTCATGGTAATTGCCATCGGTGCTACTCCTTACTTCTCTGTCTATTCAGTGCAGGCTATTCAGCGCTGGCGCCTAGCCGGCAGCCTGTTCTGCGGCTTCGCCGCTCTTCTCACCGCGCTTCTCGCGGATATTGTTCACCGCCGCCTTGATGGCGTCTTCCGCCAGTACGGAGCAGTGAATTTTCACCGGCGGCAGCGCCAGTTCCTCGGCGATCTCGGTGTTTTTGATCTGCGCCGCTTCGTCGAGAGACTTGCCCTTCACCCACTCGGTGAGCAGGGAGCTGGAGGCAATGGCAGAACCGCAACCGTAGGTTTTGAACTTGGCGTCTTCGATGATGCCGTTGTCGTTTACCTGAATCTGCAGACGCATTACGTCGCCACAGGCCGGGGCGCCAACCATACCGGTACCCACGTTGTCCGCTTTGTCGTCCATGCGGCCAACATTGCGCGGGTGTTCATAGTGGTCAATTACTTTATCGCTATAGGCCATGACTATACCCTCTCAAAAATTCTCTATTTGCGCGGCAGCTTAGTGCGCAGCCCATTCGATGGTGCTGAGGTCAACACCATCCTTGTACATATCCCACAGAGGGGAGAGTTCGCGCAGCTTTTCTACTGCCTTCCTTACTTCTTTGGCCGCGGTATCCACGTCCTGTTCCGTGGTAAAACGACCAAAACTGAAGCGCAGGGAACTGTGAGCCAGCTCGTCGTTCACACCCAGGGCGCGCAGCACATAGCTGGGCTCCAGGCTCGCAGAGGTACAGGCGGAACCGGAGGAAATCGCCAGATCCTTCAGAGACATGATCAGGCTTTCCCCTTCCACAAACGCGAAGCTCACGTTCAGGTTGCCCGGCACACGCTGCTCCACAGAGCCATTGATGTGCACTTCTTCCATATCGCTGATCTGGCTCCAGAAACGATCGCGCAGGGCGACCATGCGCTTGCCCTCTTCTGCCATTTCTTCCTTGGCGATACGGAAGGCTTCACCCATGCCAACTGCCTGGTGCGTCGGCAGGGTGCCGGAACGCATACCGCGCTCGTGACCACCGCCGTGCATCTGGGCTTCGATACGCACGCGCGGCTTGCGGCGTACGTACAGGGCGCCAATGCCTTTGGGGCCGTAAACCTTGTGGGCGGAGAAGGACATCAGGTCCACTTTCAGTTCCGCCAGATCGATCTCAATCTTGCCGGCGCTCTGGGCCGCATCCACATGGAAAATGATCTTGCGCTCGCGGCACAGTTCGCCGATAGCGGCGATATCGTTGATCACACCAATTTCGTTATTGACGTGCATCAGGCTCACCAGGATGGTGTCTTCGCGCAGCGCTTCCAGAACCTGCTCCGGATAGACGATGCCGTCTTCCTTCGGGTTCAGGTAAGTCACCTCAAAGCCTTCGCGCTCCAGCTGGCGGCAGGTATCCAGCACGGCTTTGTGCTCGATCTTGGAAGTGATGATGTGCTTGCCGCGGCCCTGATAGAAGTGCGCAGCACCTTTAATAGCGAGATTGTCGGACTCGGTGGCACCGCTGGTCCAGACGATTTCGCGCGGGTCCGCGTTGACCAGTTCCGCTACCTGGCGACGGGCATCTTCCACCGCCTCTTCCGCCTTCCAGCCAAACAGGTGGGAGCGGGAAGCCGGGTTGCCGAAGTTGCCTTCCATGGTCAACTGCTCCGCCATTTTACTGGCGACGCGCGGGTCTACCGGACAGGTTGCCGAATAATCCAGATAAATGGGAAGCTTCATAGTCTCTTGTCTCCAATCGCCGATTTGCGTCGGCGCCATACTGCTATCGCTAAATGCGCTCAAATTTCCTGTAGCCAGGCCGCTCTGCCTGACCGGGCGGCCGGCACCTTACTGCAAGCCGCCGATAATCGCTACTTTCTGCTCAATCACGTCGGCCAGTGCTGCACTGCGGCCATCCTGACGGCGAGCCACTTCCTGCACCTCGGCGCGCTCAACCATATCCGCCAGACTGATGCCATTCAGGAAGCTGTGAATCTGGCGACTGAGGTCGGTCCAGAGATAGTGGGTGAGGCACTGCTCACCGGCGGAACAATCGCTGTTGCCGCCACAACTGGTGGCGTCCACGGATTCGTTGACCGCATCAATGATTTCCGCCACGCAGATCTCTGCACTCTGCCGCGCCAGGCGGTATCCACCACCGGGTCCGCGTACACTTGAGACCAGGCCGGACTGGCGCAGACGGGAAAAAAGCTGTTCCAGATAAGACAGGGAGATATCCTGACGCTTGGATATATCCGCCAGACTGATAGGGCCGCGTTCGGCGTGCAACGCCAGGTCCAGCATTGCTGTGACCGCATACCGCCCTTTGGTTGTTAAACGCATACCCTCTCCTGCCCTTCACCTGGGAAGTCGCACCAGTCAGCACCGCTTGGGCCACCAAACCGGCACTTGCGAATGATTCGCAACCACCCCGCAACCCTTACCGGCACTGCGGATTCGGGGCGCGAGTATGGAATAACCCACTACTTCAGTCAAGTATATAGCCGAGCGTTTCAGTCGGGTATTTGGCGGCTGCCTAGACCTGTTGGTTATCGCGATTTACCACCCAGGCATAACGGTCATAACGAGCAGGCGTGAACTGTCAGTCGGGCCGACCTTTACCACCACTGCGATGGATATGGTTCTGAATCGCGGTCAGCATGCCGCGCAGAATACCCAGCTCCATATCGTCCGGACGCACCCGGCTGAACAGTCGGCGCAGGCGGGTCATGGTCTGACGGGGGTTGTCCGGGTCGATAAAGCCCAGCTCCCCCAAAGCCAGCTCGAGGTGCTCATAATAGAGCTCCATATCGCCCGCTTTGGCCGGGGGCCTGTCCCAGTCGGTGAACTTCAGCGCTTCCCCCTTATCCGCCTCCAGCGCCGCCATACGGGCCTCGTACACCAGCACCTGCACGGCGGTGGCCAGGTTCAGGGAGCTGTACTCCGGATTGGAGGGAATATGCACGTGGAAATTGCAGGCCTGCAGCTCGTCATTCGTCAAACCGCGGTCTTCGCGGCCAAACACCAGGGCGACTGGATGAGATTTGGCCTCGGCCACGGCACGCACTCCGCACTCCCGGGGCGTCAGCAGTGGCCAGGGGATACGGCGCTCACGGGCGCTGGTGGCCACCACCAGGCCGCAATCCGCCACGGCCTCTTCCAGAGTTTCCACCACCACGGCGCTATCCAGCAGCTCGGAAGCACCCGCCGCACGCCACACCGCATTGGCAGCGGGAAACTCCCGCGGCTGCACCAGATACAGCTGGCTCAGCCCCATATTCTTCAGCGCCCGCGCCGCGCCGCCGATATTGCCCGGGTGCGCACTGTTCACCAACACCACGCGAATGTTGTCCAGCGCTGCGAGAGCTGACTGGGAAGCCATTTGGGTTGAGGTTTCCGAAGGAGAGGTCGCCATGGGGATTCCGGGGTAAAAGCTGGTTTGGGCCTTGATTCGGCCGGGATTATGACGCGGCAAGCCAGGTCGCAGGATACCGCTGCGTTACCCTACACTTGCCTGTTACAAAACCGGCGCGGAGTGTAGCAAAATTGAACGGGAATCCCTACAATCTCGCCCGTCGGCGAGCCCGACATTGCTTTTTACCATCCACAATCCACTACTGATCGCGGAATTCCTATGGAACCCATGCTGAATATTGCCCTGCGCGCGGCGCGCAAGGCCGGTGAACTGATCGAACGCGCCTGGGAGCGCGGCGACCTGATGAAGTTTGAAGAGAAGGGCCGCAACGATTACGTGACGGAAGTGGACAAGGCCAGCGAACAGGAGATCATTTATCACCTGCGCAAGGCTTACCCCAAACACAGCATCCGCGCCGAAGAAAGTGGCGTTCAGGAAGGCGCTGAGCCTGAATACGAGTGGATTATCGATCCGCTGGACGGCACCACCAATTTTATCCACGGCCTGCCCCACTTTGCGATCTCCATCGCCTGCAAATACAAAGGCCAGATCGAGCATGCGGTAGTGCTGGACCCGATCAAGCGCGAAGAATTTACCGCAAGTCGCGGCCGTGGCGCGGCACTGAATGGCCGCCGCATTCGCGTTTCCAACCGCCAGGGCATGAACGGCGCACTGATCGGCACCGGCATCCCGTTCAACGGCGATTCCTTTGAGAATATCGATGGCTACCTGGCCGCAATGAAAGACATTGCCGGACAGACCGCGGGCATTCGCCGCCCGGGCGCAGCCGCACTGGACCTGGCCTATGTTGCCGCCGGTCGCTTTGATGGCTTCTGGGAAATGTATCTGAACACCTGGGATATCGCAGCGGGCTCGCTGCTGGTGAAAGAAGCCGGCGGCCTGATCAGCGATTTCCGCGGCGGTAATGACTACCTGGATTCCGGCAACCTGGTTTGCGCCACCCCCAAGACCTTCAAGCCTCTGCTGCAAATCGTGGGCAAGCACCTGGGTAAGGTTCGCCAATAAATCTACTGTCGACCCGTGAACGGTGGCAGCATCTGGTGGCGGAACACTCCGCTACCGCGCCGCCACCGGTCTGACTGAGATAAGATTCAGGTTGCCGTCACAGGTAATTCGTCTTTTAACCGTCGCGCCTCATCAAGAACCTTCTGAAGTGGTCGCGGCCGGCCAATATGGTACCCCTGCAACAGGTCTACACCGATTGCCTCCAGCTTTTCCGCCGTCGCCTGATCCTCGACAAACTCAGCAATCGTCTGCGCTTTAAGGCGGTGCGCAACCTGATTGATCGACTCGACAATCATCAGGTCGACGAAATTGGACTCCACCTGCCGCACGAAACTGCCGTCTATCTTGATGTAATCAATGGCAAAGTTTTTCAGGTAATTAAACGAGCTCAGACCATTACCGAAGTCATCCAGTGCCACAGTGCAACCCATAGCGCGCAAGTCCGCAACAAACTGACTGGCGCTCTCCATCTGGTTGATCATGGCGGTTTCAGTAATTTCCATGCCCAAGTGTTGCGGCGAAATGGCAGAATCTTCGAGCAACCTGAAAAACTGCTTCTGAAACGCACTATCTCCAAGTGCATCTGCCGACAGGTTTAACGCCAGCTTCAGCTGGCTAGCGGCAACAGCGGCCGCCTGATTTTCGAAAAGTTCCCGTACAATCCAGCTGTCGACCTGCTGCATCAAACCGTAGCGCTCTGCCGCTGGTATAAATGCACCGGGCAAAATCAGATTTCCATCGGTATCCAGCATTCGCACCAAAACTTCATAGTGATGTATCCGCGTGGAATCCTTCGCACTGGCGATCGGCTGCGCATACAGACGGAAACTCCCTTCATCCAGCGCTGCACGTATGCGCGAGGCCATGTGAATTTCCCGATGCTGCTCTGCTGCGGCGCTTCGGTCCGCCTCGTACAACATCACCACTCCGCGACCGGCGTGCTTGGCGGAGTAACAGGCCACATCGGCCTGGCTCATCAAGTCTGCGACCTGGCTATTGCTACGGGAAATTTCCGTCACTCCCACACTTGCGCCCACGTCAAAGATTCGCCCACTCCAAGGGAAACGCAGAGCGATAATCTTTCGTACCAACTGCTCACACCGCGCCAGCCCCTGATCTTTGTCGCAATCCCGAAGCAGAATGCCAAACTCGTCACCGCCCAAGCGGGCCACACAATCGGACTCACGCAAATGGCCGCGCAGGAAACGCGCAACATTTTTCAGCAATGCATCACCAGCCTGATGGCCGGCACTATCATTGATTACCTTGAAGCGATCCAGATCCATATACGCCAGCACATGAACCCGCTCCGTATTTCGCACGGTGCTAACCGCCTCCAACAGCTCTCGCCGGAATGCTTCCCGGTTTGGCAGATGGGTAAGATGGTCGTGACTCGCCTTGTAGCGAAGTTGCTGAATCAGCTGGCGTGTTTCCGTGACATCCTGGAATACCAGAACGGCGCCAAGCACCAACCCATCACTGGTACGCAGCGGTGAAGCCGAACACTTGACGTCGTAACACTCCCCTCCCCGGTGGTGCAGTACGGTACCTTCCGGTGACATCACAGGCAGGTTCATGTTGAGGCAATCTTGTGCGGGACCGGTAACAATCGCTCCTTTCCGGCCACTGGACAAACGTAGCACTTCACCTACTTCGCGCCCCTTGGCCTCGGTGAGTTTCCAGCCGGTCAACAGCTCGGCAACGGGGTTCATAAAAGTAATTCGCTGACGCCCATCGGTGGCAATAACTGCATCCGCAATCGCGTTGAGAGTCACCTGCAGCTGCTCTTTTTCTTTCTCCAGAGACTCTGCCATATTCTTGTTTTCGGTAATATCCCGCAAAACGCCAATCAGCCTTAGTGGTTTTCCACCGTCAGCGGATTCCATAACGTGCGCGACTTCATGCACCCAACGCATTCTTCCCGCGTCGGTTTCCACCCGGTACTGACAGTCGATTTCCGCCGCGTCACCGTCAATATGTGCCTTCTGGGCCGATAACAGGCGCGGGCGATCAGCTTCCGCGACCCGTGCAGTCCAATCACTGCGACAGGTTAGGCTGCCTGCGTCGATCCCCATACCACCGCTCAACCACTCCGAAAAGAATGTCTTGCCGGATTCCAGGTCCCAGTCATAAACCACCTGACCGGTAACCGTCAGCGAGAACTTCCAGCGCTCTTCAGCGCGGGCCAGCTGCTCTTCGCTCCGCTTTCGCCAATCGACATCTTCGACTTGCACTATGGCATACAACGGCTCGTTGCGAGACCCTCTCGCCTGGGTACAGGACCAGTGCCCCCAAACGCGCTCACCACTTTTACGGATAAACTGCCATTCGGCATCCTGGACATACCCGAATTCAAAATCCTGCGGCGGACGCTCGTACCCTCGCAAACCGTCCCGCTGATTGCCTGTACCAGAATTTGGCAGCGCGACCACTTCCCCGACACGCAGCCCGCGCAATTCAACTTCGGTAAATCCAATAAACCGACAGAAACTTGCGTTTGCCTGCAGAATCCGGTTGTCCAGCGTCACCAGTAGCATACCGATGCGCGATGACGCCATTGCCGCACGAAAACTGCTCTCCACCTCCACAATCCGGGCGCTCCGCTTTCGCTCGATGCGGGATATCACCGCCATGATGTATGCAGGCAACATGGCGGCGTACAGAGGAAAAAAATCCAGTGCGCCGGTGAACGACCGCATCTCCGCCGGCAGCCAGGTGAGGGCGTTAGTGAACACCGCCAACTGTGCTACCACCGCAACAAAAACAAGTAGCAGCGTTTGTGTTAAGTCAAGGCGGGAGGCAGCCCAAATCAGGGGCAGCGCAATAAACACAAATGGATGGGAGAAGGTAAACAATACGATGAATATGCAAACTAGCGCGCAGGCTGAAACCGTGATCAACTGGAGAATGGCACTCGCGGCCAACGTCTCCCGCCCGGCACCAATGGAAAACAGGTACACCAGCGGGAAAAAAACACTGATCCCGACAACGTCTGCCAGGTACCAAACCATAAACACATCGATGAGGGGCAGTCCGGCAAACAGCGTCGCAACCAGGGAACCAAAACCAGCGCCAAATACGGTTGGGATAAGGGCGCCAAAAAAGATAAACCTCAGCCAGCGTCCCGCACCATCGAAAAAGTCGCCGTCCGCGCAAAAAAATCGCAACATGGACGCCGCAACACAGGCCTCCACCACCCCGGCCAGGGAATACAGTGGCGCGTTGGACAGGGTTACATCACCGACAACAGCAGCAGCAAGGGTTCCAATATAGGACCCAAGAAGCAGAAGTGGCCAGGATCGGCTGGCATATCGATACAGGAATGCAATGGTGAAGGCATCGGCAAGCCATATGGTTGCGATACCATCACTGACAGAAAGGAACTGTTTACAAAGGTAAGCGAGACAGAAGGTACCGAAAGTGAGCACCAGTACCGTCAACCCGCTCGCGCGCCCCTGCTCCGTGTGCTGCAATCTCGAATCGACAGGCACTCGCATGCCGCTCTGGCCTGCATCGTTCTGTTGTGCGACGCCCACATCGGGATTTGGAGCTTTCAATCAGTACTTCCTTTCACTGTTTTACTATGTCGCGGGGACGCATTCCCCCCTCCCGTTCGCTCAGTGTCGTTGCCCGCACTCCAGCAAGGGTGTGCAGCACGAGTTCTAATGCTCACCTTCAATCCCGTCGACATCAACCTGATCAAGTGACAAACCATAACGCAATCCTTCGGCGAGGCTCGTCAGGTCGTAACTGGCGGGTACACAGAAATCGACGTCGTCACTGCGCTGATCCAGAATACCCACCAGTGGGATATGTGCGGTGGTCGCATCTCCGCGCAGAATGGCAGCGAAGTCCCTGAGTGACACGCCGGGTAATTCGCTGTCGATCAGAATGATATCCGGGCGACCGGTACGCGCGGCAAATATTCCACGCATGGCATCATTGCACGTCTGAACTTCAGCCTGCTGCACGGAGGCCAGTACGACTTTGAGGCGGCTAGCATTGGCGGTTCGACCGGTAATGTAGAGCAGCCGGCACGGAGGAAGCATCTGCGCATAATCCGGGCGTGCCGCCATCGTCAGTACTTCGCTGGGGGCATCGTTCATCATAAACTCGATCCAGAATACCGAGCCTTGCCCCTCTTCACTGTCGAAGCCAATTCGCCCACCCATAGCCTCAGTCAGCTGCCTGGCAATTGCCAGTCCGACGCCGGTGCCCTCAATTTTCCCCTGCTCCGCACCAAGGCGGTTAAACGGTTCAAACACTTGAGGCTGCTTACCCGCAGCAATGCCACAGCCGGTATCGAGGACACTCAACCTCAGCCACCCTTCTGCCTGTGGTGCCAGGGAAATCACCACTCGGCCGCCCTCGCGATTGTACTTGATCGCATTGCCAACCAGGTTGAGAACAACCTGCTTGAACCGCACCGGGTCGGCGAGAACATAGGCGCGCTCCCAGCCAAGCGGCTCGAAGGTGAGATTGACCTTGCGGGTATCCGCCAGAGGCTCTAACAACTGCCGGCAATCTGCCACCAGGTTGGCCGGCTGCACGGGCTCGATGGAGGGCGCCAGGCGCTGGCTGTCGATGCGCGCCAGGTCCATCACATCACCGACCAGGTGCAGGAGGTGCTGCCCGGCCTTGCGGATTTCAGCAAGGCGCAGTCTCTGGTTCGGGTTCAGGCTTTGATCCAGTTCCACCATCTGGCTGTAGCCAAGAATGGCATTGAGCGGGGTGCGCAATTCGTGTCCCAGGCTGGAAATCAGCTCCGTGCGATCGCGGTTTTGCTGTTTGAGCCGCAGCAGTTCTTCTTTCGCCCGCATCTGTTTCTTTTTTGTCGCAGTGATGTCTTCGAGCGTCCCGAGCACCCGCACCGGGCGCCCCGCACTATTGCTCTGGACGTTACCGCGCGCCCGCACCCAGATGGTACTGCCATCGCTATGCTTGAGGCGAAATGCCACATCCAGCGGCAATCTCTCCCGGACATTGTCCTCCATCGCCTGCTTCACATCGGGGTAGTCCTCCGGAAACATGTGGGTCTTCCAGCGAGCCAGCGCGGCCCTGACATCGGGATCGCTCTGCCCGCGGGCGTACCCCAGCATGCTCCAGCAGGTGTTATCGAGAACGACTTCGTCTACGCGTAAATCCCACTCCCAGTGGCCATCCCCGATGGCGTCCAGGGTTTGCTGTAATCGTTCACCAGAAAAATTTGAGAGGGATCGTGCGGTGAGCGGCTCACTGTAATCGGTACAGCCACCGAGAAAGAATCGCTGGCCGGCAGGGTCGCTGAACACGCGGGCCCAGAGCCGCAACCATACCAGCTGACCTTCGCGCGTATAGGCTCGGAAAGTGGTATCGGCGAAAGCGCCCTGCTGACACAGGCGGTTGCGCAGCGCTAGTAGCCCGTCGCGATCATCGGAGTGGACCAGCCCCAGGTCACCACTCCATATACCGGACAGCGCGGCTTGGGGGTCCTGGTGCAACTGCAGCCAAAGGCTCCCGATAGAGCGCTGCTCTCCGGTTTCCGGGTGCCATTCCCAGATTCCCTGACTCCCACTCAGCAGAAGGCTGTGCAGGTATTGCGCCTGATTCAATGCCTGCGCTGGCGACAGACCTTCCAGCTCGCCGGGGCTGGCGAGGTACAGGCCAAATGGACTGGAGTGTATGGGGGTCGTCTTCGACACCGTATTGCCGTGCAGCTGCTCTATTAGGAAAGGCCGCGCGTGCGACCGGAATACGGCTAGTGAATCACTTATCGCCGGATAAAAAAAGGCCCCGCAATGCGGGGCCCAAAATAGCGATGATGAGAGAAAACGGGAAGTCACGCATTATTACGTTTGCCATAACCCGTGATGGATTCCCGGAGCGTGGACCTCGCGGCCCACGCTTAAAGTATTGCAACCGGTGTGCCAACTTTTCAAAAATTGCCAAAAAACGGTGTTTTCTAACTCCCCCCCAAGCGGTTTGAACAAAAAACATACAGGCAAACTTCGATCAAATTGAAAATTTTGTGCTAAAGAACCCTTTATTAAAGATAAATGACAGCGCTTGACCCAAGATTGAACGCAAAAATCCACTAACGCACCAAAACAATGCAACTTTGGACCATTCCTCCCCAACGTGACTTTCAACCCACTCGTGGCGCGCTAAAATCCCACTTGGGCCGAGACCTCACCGCCGGCCCGAGAACTAGCGCACTCTTTTCAGGTCTCATATCCAGCGATTTGCATGTCAGGCGCCCTCTAATAACGTGTCCCGAGGCGGCATCTGCGGTAGCATTTCCCTTTCGGCCCGAGCAGATCCAGCGAGCGCCGAAATCGGCAGGCTCAAACAAGGTTGTAAAATATGAAAGCAGTTCCCGAAGCCCCCCGTATCTGGCTCACGACCGTGCTGTTCGCCAGTACCGCACTGATCGCCGTGACCCTGGTACCGCTGTACGGCTTCCTGGTTGGTTATCACTGGTACCACTGGCTGGCATTTGCCGTGCTGGGTGCCTTCTGCGGTATTTCCATCACCGCCGGTTACCACCGACTCTGGTCCCACCGCACGTACGAGGCCCACTGGTCCCTACGCCTCTTTTATGCGCTGTTTGGCGCCGCTGCGCTTCAGAACAGTGCGCTGATCTGGTGTTCCGGCCACCGCCGCCATCACCGCCACTGTGACGACAACGAGCAAGACCCCTATTCCGCCAATCGCGGCTTCTGGTTCTCTCATATCGGCTGGATGCTGCGGGACTACCCCAGTGGTGCGGTGGACTTCGATAATGCCAAAGACCTGCAGCGCGACAAGATTGTAATGTGGCAGCACAACCACTATGTGCCCATTACCGTGGCAATGAATGTGGGCGTGCCGCTGGTTCTCGGCCTGCTCACCGGTGATGTCCTCGGCATGCTACTGGTGGCCGGCGTGCTGCGCATCGTGGTGAACCATCACACCACCTTCTTTATTAATTCTCTGGCCCACATCTGGGGCCGTCGTCCCTATACCGATGAAAACACCGCCCGCGACAACGATCTGCTGGCGTTTTTCACGTTTGGCGAGGGCTATCACAACTATCACCACATCTTTCAGACCGACTACCGCAACGGTATCCGCTGGTTCCACTGGGACCCCACCAAGTGGCTGATCAAGACCGCCAGCTGGCTGGGGCTGGCGCGCAATTTGAAGACGGTACCCGCAATGCGTATCCAGCGGGCCATGCTGACCATGCAGTTCAAACGCGCGGAGAAAAAACTGGAAAACTCCAAGCACAAGGAAAGCTGGAAGCAACTGCTGGAGCGAGAAGCGCAAGACTTTTCGGCCGCGCTTGCGGAGTGGAAAGAGCTGCAGCAAACACGCTATGAAAGCGCCCGCGAACGCCTGGTCGAAAAGTGGGAAAATGCGACCATCCGCACCCGCGTTAAGGAGCTGGAATACAGCCTCAAGATGCAGCGCAAGCGATTACAGATCATGATGGAGCAGTTCCATCTGGCACCGGCCACAGCGTAAATACACAGGCGATCCCAACGGATCGCCTTTTTTGTGTCCGGGAGTCTATCGCCTGCGATGACTTGAACGCCCGGGGATATGCACTATAACCATAAGAGAAGTATCACACTCCTCATTTGAGGCTCCCACCGGAAAACTATAATTACACCAACCAACGAGAAGGCGCATTGATGAAGACGTTCAAACAGGCCCACGAAGTTCTCAAGGATGCCCAAAAGTTTCATCTGGATATGGCCGGGCTATACCAGCAATTGCTGGAAAATAGTCAGGACAATCGCACCCAGCTGCTGCTCAAGCACCTGCACGAACACGAGCTGCGCATGGCAAATAATCTCAAGAACTATGGCGCCGTTGCAGAGCAGAAAGTCATGCAGACCTGGCTGCAGTACACCCACGAAGAGTCCGCCGGTGAACTGGTAAAAAATCTCTACCTGAGCGACAAGCCCTCCATCGACGAGATCAATAAGCTCGGGCAGGAAGTAGACCGCTATTTTTCTGAGCTATACCACTCTGTCTACGGCTCTATCGAGTCGGTGGAAGTCAAAGAAGTCTTCGAGAACCTGAAGCATATCCAGGACAAGGAGCGCATCACTCTGTCCATGGCGACAAATTCCCTCTGGGATATGTAACAGCCAGGCCGTGGTGCCGCTCCGTTCGAGCGATACCCGGCAAGAGCTCCGTTTCTTCCCCATTCCGCTACCAGCCTGCACGTTCGCCACCCTGCGGCAAGTCGTCTCGCGGGCGACCACAGCATGACATTCTTCTCATATCTGACTTCGGCCGCAAATTCTGGCGTTAAAAGCTCGATTGTGACCGCTTTATGAAAAGTTGGTGTTGCCTCGATGAATACCGGTTGCTATTTTGACAGCGATGTCATTTGGCGGCGCCGAGTTTCCAGCGTCGTGATTCAATAAAAATAATCTGCCGCAAGGTGAACATTATATGATCAACTCAAAGCTCAGGCTCGGTCTGGTGACCGCAGCCATGCTCTCGGCGGGCCACAGCTATGCCGCTGTCGACTGCAGTAATTTCCCGGTTTGGGAAGCCGCTACCGCCTACTCCGGAGGCGCGGAAGTCCAGCACAACGACAACGCATACAAGGCAAACTGGTGGACCCAGAACCAGGACCCCGAACAGTATTCCGGCCAGTATCAGGAGTGGAGCCTGCTCGGCGCCTGTGAGGATGGCGATCCCCCCCCGCTCGTTGCTCCACAGGGGTCTATCACTGCACCCACCGCCGGATCTACTCACACCGAGAATGACAGCGTTGTCTTCACGGTTTCGGCGTCCGATTCCGATGGCACCGTAACGTCCGTTGAATTCTTTATCGACGGTACCTTGATCGACACTGATACCGCCGCCCCCTGGGAAACCACCTGGACCGCAGTAACCGGTGAGCCCACTCTCACCGCGCGCATCACCGACAACGACAGCCTCACCGCGACTACTTCACCGGTCACTTTCACCGTGGAAGAGGAAGTCGTGGGTGGCCCGGTTGCCCCACAGGTTAATATCACTGCACCGGGCAATGGCTCCAGCCATACCACCGGCGAAACCCTGACCATCACAGCCAGCGCGTCAGACAGTGACGGCAGCGTGAGCCAAGTTGCCTTCTACGTCGATGGCAGCCTGCTCAGCACCGATGCCATTGCGCCATACAGCGCCGAGTGGACTGCCACGCTGGGCAATCACACCATTTCCGCAGTGGCTACCGACAACGACGATCTGGACGCCTCTTCGGAAATTTCCATTGCTGTCGAAGATGAGCAGGTCGTTATCGGGGATCACCCCTGTCGCCCGGACGGGCTCTACACCACCCCGGGTACCGCGCCCAATTACTGCGACATCTATGACGCAGAGGGCCGCGAAGACATGGGCGCCGATCACCCGCGCCGAATCATTGGTTACTTCACCAGCTGGCGCAACGGCGCCAACGGCCAGCCCAGCTACCTGGTGAAAGACATTCCGTGGGGCAAAATCACCCACATCAATTACGCCTTCGCCCACGTGGGCAGCGACTACTCCGTATCCGTGGGCAATACCAGTGACCCGGGTAATCCCGCCACCGGTATGGAATGGAATGGTATCCCCGGTGCGGAAACCGACCCGGACTACAGCTACAAGGGCCACTTCAATCAGCTGTCCAAATTCAAGGAACAGTACCCGGATGTGAAAACCCTGGTATCCGTGGGCGGATGGGCGGAAACCGGTGGCCATTTCAATGAGAACGGCGACCGTGTGGCCGACGGTGGCTTCTACACCATGACCACCAATGCCGACGGCAGTATTAACCACCAGGGTATCGAGGCCTTCGCCAACTCTTCCGTGGACTTTATCCGCCAGTACGGCTTTGACGGTGTGGATATTGACTACGAATACCCCACCAGCATGAACGACGCCGGTAATCCACTGGATTTCGGGATTTCCAATCCCATGCGTGGCTCCCTGATGGAGTCTTATGTGGAGCTGATGCGCGTACTGCGGGAGAAGCTGGACGAGGCGGGCGAAACCGACGGCACTCACTACATGCTGACCATCGCCTCTCCCTCCTCCGGCTACCTGCTGCGGGGCATGGAAACCATGCAGATCACCCAGTACCTGGATTACGTCAACATCATGACCTACGACCTGCACGGGGCGTGGAATGAATATGTTGGCCACAATTCCGCGCTGTTCGACAACGGCAATGACCCGGAACTGGCGGCCGCCAGTGTGTACAGCACATCCCAGTACGGTGGCATCGGCTACCTGAACATCGACTGGGCAGTGAAGTACTTCCGCGGTTCCATGCCCGCGGGCCGCATCAACATCGGTATCCCTTACTACACTCGCGGTTGGCAGGGGGTATCCGGCGGCACCAATGGCCTGGGCGGCTCTGCGCCACTACCGGCACAATCCGAGTGCCCTGAAGGTACCGGCGGCGCTGCCGACTGCGGAAACGGGGCGGTCGGCATCGACAACATGTGGCACGACAAAAACAGCCTGGGAGACGAAATGGGGGCGGGCTCCAACCCCATGTGGCACGCCAAGAACCTGGAAGACGGTATCCTCGGCAGCTACCTCAGCGACTACGGTCTGGATCCGGCCAACGATCCGGAAGATGCGCTGGTAGGCACCTATGTGCGTAACTACGACAGTGTTTCTGAAGCGCCTTGGTTGTGGAATGACCAGAAAGACGTATTCATCTCCACTGAAGATGAAGAGTCCATGGACGCCAAGGTGCAGTATGTGATCGACGAAGGCGTTGGCGGCATCATGTTCTGGGAGCTGGCCGGCGACTACGACTGGGACGCGTCCAAGGGCGAGTACTTCATGGGTGACACACTGACGACTCTGGCCTATGACAAGTTCACCAGCGCCAGTGATTACCGACATCTGCGCACCGATCGCGCCGTACCGGAAGAGGCACTGGATATTGGTATCGAGATCACCGACTTCAAGCTGGGCGACCAGAACTACCCGCTGAATCCGAAGCTCTACATCACCAACAACACCGGCGGTGTACTGCCCGGCGGCACCGTGTTTGAGTTCGATATGCCGACCTCCACCTCCAATATCATCACCGACCAGAGTGGTGCCGGACTGGAAGTGATCGAAGACGGCGCCAATGCCGGTGGCGGCAACGTGGGCGGCCTGGAAAACGAGTTCCATCGCGTGCGCTTCAGCCTTCCGGAATGGCAGGATCTGGCCGACGGTGAAAGCTGGGATATGACACTCAACTACTACCTTCCGGTTTCCGGCCCTCAGGCCTATACCGCAACCGTTAACGGTAGTACCTATGCCCTGGCGTTTGAGTACCCCGACCTGCCAATCGCCGAGCTCGGCAGCGGCGGTGGCAGCTCTTCCGGCGGCAGCTCAGGCGGCGGCAGTGGTGATAGCTGCAGCGATGCGGGCGTAGATACCAGCAATCTGGTCACCTACCCCGAATGGCCGCGAGGCAATCACGCGGCCGGGGGTGATCAGATCATCCACAATGACAGTGTTTTCGAAGCCAAATGGTGGACCCAGTCCGAACCGGGCACCGCGGACGGCAGCTGGAGCTTCGTCTGCAATATCTGAAGCTCGATGCACAACGAATCTAGCCGGACCGGCGACGCAGCGCCGGTCCACTCTCACAGGATGGGTAGTCGATAAGAGTCGTTTAACAATTCTCTCTCTGCGTTGTGACCAATAGGAATTCCTTTGCAGGATTTGCTCCTATGTTCGCCCCGGCTTCCGTCGGGGCTTTTTTCGTTTAATTACGCAATAAAAATAAGGAAACCACGATGGCAATAATTATGAATATGCGCCCCCTGTATATTGTCACCGCGATTGCTGCACTGGCGATCAAATCATCGAGACCTTCTACACCATCAGCCCTCTCAAGGCAGACATGGACCCGGACTACAGCGAGATGGATTTCGAGTATCTCGCCAACGGCGGTTGGGGAGAGCCCGACAATGCACTTTTTGCTACCAGCTGGCAAACATTCAAGCTCGACCCGCTTGTGAAAGACAACGAGTACAGCACCAAGCCCGGCAGCTTCGCCGGCTGGCACACTCTGGTTCTACAAGCCGCAGAGAACAAGATCCGCTACTATGTCGACGGCGAACTGTTTGCGGAGCACAGTGAACATGTATATCCAGAAGAACCGATGTCGATCAATTTCAATCTGTGGTTCACCCAGGAGGGACTTATCGACTCAAACGAGCTGCGCACCTATGACAGGAAGTAGACTGGGTTTATCACATCGCGGATGAAGTACTCAGTCCCGAAGAGGTTTCCCAACAGGTACAAAACCTGCGCGCAGAAAAGATCGCGTTTACCGACACCGTGCCCGACTGGAACCCCAAGCTGGAGTCTCCCTGCGGACTTTGATGCGCTGAATCTTCACCTATAAGTACGGAACGATCTGGATCGCTCCGTACTTCAAAACCGAAAACATTGACTTAGAAAGTAGTAACCATGGTCAGTAAAAAGCAACGACTTGCATCCGTAGACGCTTTGCGCGGCTTCGATATGTTCTGGATTATCGGGGGCGAGGCGCTGTTCCTGCCGCTGTTTGCACTCACCGGCTGGTCCATTTTCCAGTTTGGCCACGGTCAGATGCAGCATACCGAGTGGCACGGCTTCAGTTTTTACGACCTGATCTTTCCGCTGTTTATTTTTCTTTCCGGTGTCACCCTCGGACTTGCCAACAAGTCTTTGCAGGGGCTGCCGATCAGCCAGCGGGCACCGATCTACCGCAGGGCGATAAAACGTCTGTTTTTGCTGATCCTGCTGGGAGTTCTTTACAACCACGGTTGGGGTACCGGAATCCCGGCAGACCTGGGTGAAATCCGCTATGCCAGTGTGCTGGCTCGTATCGGTTTTGCCTGGTTTTTTGCTGCGATGATCGTTTGGCATTTTGGTATTCGCGCTCAGTACGCGATTACAGCCGGTATCTTGCTTGCGTACTGGCTGATTCAGGCTATCGCTGGAGATTACACGCCTAAGGGCTCGATCAATGCCTGGGTGGATCAGCATTTCCTGCCGGGTATCACTTATCAGAACCGTGCCTACGACCCGGAAGGTGTTCTTTCAACCATTCCGGCGATAGCCAATGCGATGTTCGGCGTCTTCGCCGGCCGCTGGCTCAGCAAGAATGCGGGTGATCACGGGGCCATTCTCAAAGGCCTGTTTATCGGCGCCGCGACCTGTCTGCTCATTGGATTTTTATGGCATTGGAATTACCCGGTGAACAAGGAGCTGTGGACAAGCTCGTTTGTACTGATCACCTGCGGCTGCTGCTTACTTCTGCTGGGTATTTTCTACCTGGTTGTGGATATGTGGCACTGGAAAACCTTCACCTACTTCTTCTCGGTGATTGGTTGTAATGCGATTCTGGTGTATCTCGGCACCAGCCTGGTGAACTGGACATATACCAGTAAGAGTGTGTTCGGCGGGATTGCTTCAGCCTTGCCCGAAGCAGCGGGGATTTTGGTGATTGCCTGTGGTGTGATTTTGCTGCAGTGGTTGGTGCTGCGGTTCTTGTTCAAGCGTGGGATTTTTATTAGCCCTTGAGTTTCGGGGCCCCACTTAGACAGTTCAGTGGCGACAAAGCACTGGGTGTGGGTTTTCAGGACCGCTGTGAACCCATCCCTGGGCGCTTCGGCGCAAACATCCTGTTTGCGACGATCCTGAAAACCCACACCCAGCACTTTGTCTTAGATTTGAAATTCTCGCTTTTGAATAGGTTACATTGTTGAACGAACAATGCGCAGAGGCCGAAGCGAAAGTAAAGTAGCGGGGATTCGTTTTCGAAAGCGTCGGCGACAGGGACGTCGCCGACGCAGCGTACATGGATGTATTGAAGGGGGGCGCCTAGCTCGGTTTCGAAAACGAATACCCGCTGCTTTACTGCCCGAAACCCAACTAGCGGAACCTCGGACTTTTACGAACCAAGAAGGTCGCTCTTTTGTATCGCCTCAACAATAGGTTGATTGGCATCAGGAAAATGAAAATCTGATAACTCCGAAACAGAAACCCAAGCCAGCTCCTGCCCCTCAACACCGCGCTCTTTTCCGCTGAACTGGGTAACAAACCAGGTATCCAGAAACACCTGCTTATCCCCATAGTCATGGCGAACCTCGATTAGCGGCTCCATGGCTTTCACTTCAATATCGAGCTCTTCTTTCAGCTCTCGACTCATCGCTTGTTGAATGGTCTCACTGCCCTCGACCTTGCCGCCCGGAAATTCCCATCGTCCACCCATATGCAGGTGATCCGGGCGCTTGGCCAACAGGATTCGACCGTCGGCACCGAGAATAACACCGACCGCAACGTGAATATGCTTGATGGCCGACTCTCCCATCAGGTGCGGTACTCGGCGTTGATTGTCACATACTCGTGGGAGAAGTCGCAGGTCCAGATATGTTCACTAGCGTCGCCCCGTTGCAGGTCGACGGTAATAGTGAATTCCGCTTGCCCAAATATTTTCTGCCCAGCTTCCTCGGTATAGCTATCGGCGCGACCACCCGCTTCCACTATTTGTACATCATCGAGAAACACACTGATCTTACTGGTATCCAGGTTTTCGGCGCCGGCATTGCCGATCGCCATTACCAGGCGCCCCCAGTTCGGGTCAGATGCATACATTGCGGTTTTTACCAGCGGCGACTCGCCGATCTCAAACGCCATACGCAAGGCTTCTTTTGAGCTCGCCGCATTGTTCACCTGTACGGTAACAAATTTGGTCGCGCCCTCACCGTCTTTCACGATGGCCTGCGACAGCTCGATATGCACATCAATGACGGCCGCTTTGAGCTGTGTGTAAGCCTCGCTGCCACGTTCGACTTCACTGCCGGTGGCGCCACTGGCAATCAGTACACACGCATCATTGGTGGAAGTATCCCCATCCACACTGATGCGGTTGAACGATGCCCCTACCGCCTCTTTCACCAGCTCATCCAACAACGGCTGTGCGATACGCGCATCGGTGGCGACGTAGGCGAGCATGGTTGCCATATTTGGCTGGATCATGCCGGCGCCCTTGGCGATGCCGGCAATGGTAATGGTCTCACCGGCGATTTCGAGGGTGCGGCTCGCGGTCTTTGGGCGGGTGTCGGTGGTCATGATGGCTCTGGAGGCACTATCCCAGGCATTCGCTTGCAGGTTATCCACAGCCGCCGGCAGCGCATCAAGAATTTTTTGTACCGGCAAGTGCTCACCGATCACGCCAGTACTGAATGGCAACACCTGTTGCGGCTTGATTCCCAGCGCCGCAGCAACCCCTTCGCAGCTCTGCTCCGCAGTTTTCAGGCCGCGCTCACCGGTCGCGGCATTGGCATTGCCGGCATTGATCAGCAACGCGCGGATATTGCCCTGACGGATATGCTCCTTGGCCACCAGTACCGGTGCCGCACAGAAGGCATTCTGGGTAAACGTGGCGGAGACACTAGCGCCCTCAGCGATTTCGATCAGCAACAGATCGTCGCGCTGCCAGTTTTTGATTTTGGCGGGAACGGCGGAGAGGCGAACACCGGGGATCTGAGGGAGTGGCTGCGCCATGAAATTACGTCCTTGAGCAAAAACAGAGAATGCGCGGATTATAAATAAAAAGGCCCGCTGGGTAAGAGCGGGCCTTTCTATTAATTACCTAACTACCGCGCAGTAGTTTTCAGGTGGGAGTGGAGGAAGTCAGCTTGCCGTGGCACTGCTTGTACTTCTTGCCAGACCCGCAGGGGCATGGATCGTTGCGGCCAACACGGGGGCCGCGGCGTACCGGCTCCGGATTCGCTTCTGCCGTGGCGGCTTCAGTTTCCGGCATGGCGGAGGCCTGGGCGTGTTGCAGCTCCAGCTGCTGGCGGCGCTGGGCCTCCAGACGGCGCTGCTCCATCTCCTCCATCTGTTCACGGGTCATCGGCTCTACGTGCGCCAATACGCGGATCACCTCGTGCTTGAGGTTTTCCAGCAGAGTCTGGAACAGCTGGAAGGACTCGCGCTTGAACTCCTGCTTGGGGTTCTTGTTGGCGTAGGCGCGCAGACCGATACCGGCGCGCAGGTGATCCATGCTGGACAGGTGTTCTTTCCACAACTGATCCAGAACCTGCAGCATGACCTGGCGCTCGATGGTGGGCATCAGGTTCTCGTCGCCGGTGCTCTCGGCAATCCGCGCCAGCTTCTGCTGGTAGGCACCCTGGGTTTCTTCGACGATTTTCTCGCGCAGGCTCTCTTCGTGCAGGGTGCGGTCTTCGTCCAGCCACTGCTGGACCGGCAATTGAATTCCCAGCTCGGAGGCGAGCTGCTGTTCCAGCGCGGGGATATCCCACTGCTCTTCCACACTCTGCGGCGGTACATGGGCAGAGATCAGCTCGTTGACTACATCGTCGCGAATGGCGGTGATGGTGTCGCCAATGGTGTCCGCCTCCAGCAGCTCGTTGCGCTGGGAGTAGATTACCTGACGCTGATCGTTGGCCACATCATCGTATTCCAGCAGCTGCTTACGAATATCGAAGTTGCGGCCTTCCACACGGCGCTGGGCTTTTTCGATGGCGTTGGACACCATACGGTGCTCGATGGCCTCGCCGCGCTCCATACCCAGCATCTGCATAAAGTTCTTCACCCGGTCGGAGGCGAAGATACGCATCAGGTTGTCTTCCAGCGAGAGGTAGAAGCGGGTCACGCCCGGGTCTCCCTGACGGCCGGCGCGGCCACGCAGCTGGTTGTCGATACGGCGGGATTCGTGGCGCTCGGTACCGATGATGTGCAAGCCGCCGGCCTCGATCACGGTTTCGTGACGCTTCTTCCACTCGCCCTTGATCTTCTCAATCTCTTCGGCGGTTGCCTCGCGACCCTGGCTTTGCGCCAGCTCTTCGACTTCCGCCTCCCAGTTACCGCCGAGCACGATATCGGTACCGCGGCCTGCCATGTTGGTGGCGATGGTCACAGTGCCCGGACGACCGGCCTGGGCAATGATCTGGGCTTCTTTTTCGTGGAACTTGGCGTTCAGTACCTGGTGCTCGATCTTGGCTTTCTGCAGCAGGCGTGACATTTCCTCAGAGGTCTCGATGGACGCGGTACCGACGAGGATCGGCGCCTTCTTGTCGCGACAGTACTTGATGTCTTCGATGATGGCTTCGAGCTTTTCGTCCTTGGTGAGGTACACCAGGTCGTTTAGGTCTTCCCGCTGTTTTTCGCGGTTGGTGGGGATCACCACCACGTCGAGGCCGTAGATCTGACGGAATTCGAAGGCTTCGGTATCCGCGGTACCGGTCATGCCGGCGAGCTTCGGATAGAAGCGAAACAGGTTCTGGAAGGTGGTGGAGGCGAGGGTCTGGCTCTCGCTCTGGATCTGTACGTTTTCCTTTGCCTCCAGCGCCTGGTGCAGGCCTTCGGACAAACGGCGGCCAGGCATGGTGCGGCCGGTGTGCTCGTCGATCAGCACCACCTGGCCGTTCTGTACGATGTAATCCACATCCTTGTTGAACAGCACGTGGGCGCGCAGGGCGGCGTTGACGTGGTGCAGCAAACCGAGGTTACCCGGCGCGTAGAGGGATTCGTCCTCTTTCAGCAGGCCACTGCGAGTGAGCAGATCTTCAATCAGCTGGTGACCGTCTTCGGTCATTTCCACCTGACGACTCTTTTCGTCCACGGTGTAGTGACCTTCGCCTCCCTCTTCGCCGCGCTCCAGCTGCGGCACCAGTTTGTTCATGGCCATATACAGCTGGGAGGAATCTTCCGCGGCACCGGAGATAATCAGCGGGGTACGGGCTTCATCGATCAGGATGGAGTCCACCTCATCCACAATGGCGAAGTTCTGCGGGCGCTGGGTGCGATCTTCCTTGCGCAGCACCATGTTGTCGCGCAGATAGTCGAAGCCGAATTCGTTGTTGGTGCCGTAGGTGATGTCCGCCTGGTAGGCCGCCTTCTTGTCTTCCGGGTGCTGCTGGGAAACCACGATACCCACGGTAAGACCGAGGAATTCGTATACCGGGCGCATCCAGTTGGCGTCACGGCTGGCGAGATAGTCATTCACGGTAACGATGTGAACGCCCTTGCCTTCCAGAGCATTCAGGTAAGCCGGCAGGGTCGCCACCAGAGTTTTACCCTCACCGGTACGCATTTCCGCGATATGCCCTTCATGAAGGGTCATACCACCAATCATCTGCACATCGAAGTGGCGCATGCCCAGGGTGCGGTCACTGGCTTCGCGCACCGCCGCAAAGGCTTCGGGGAGAATCTTGTCGAGGGTTTCACCATCCGCCAGGCGCTGGCGGAATTCGTCGGTTTTGGCTTTCAGCGCGGTGTCATCCAGCGCCTTGTACTCGTCTTCCAGCGCGTTGATCTTGACGACCGCTCTGCGCATGCGCTTGAGTTCGCGGTCATTTTTTGAACCGAAGACTGTTTTTATCAGTTTGCCAATCATTATTCAGAAACCACATTAATGCTGATTTTGCCTGCAGGGCCTAAAAGTGGGGCCTCTGCGCAGAAAGAGTGCAAGTAAACAGGAAGGCGCCAGACGCCGCAACAGTCTAACTTGGTGCAAACACCTGAGTTGCGGGCGTTCCTACGGGATTACAAGGGTCCCGTGCGCAAGAATAGAGAATAGTTGTTATCTGCCGGTGCGGCGGATATAGCTGGCGGGATCGACCGGACGGTCGTTTTTGTAGACTTCGAAATGTACGTGCGGACCGGTGGAGCGGCCACTGGAGCCCATCAGAGCAATCACCTGGCCGCGTTTGACCACGTCGCCTACCTTGACCTTGAGCTCACTGTTGTGGCCGTAGCGGGTCTTGTAGCCATTGCCGTGGTTGATTTCCACCAGCTGGCCATAGCCGTAGCGGTCTTCCGCCCAGGTCACCACTCCCGCGGCCACGGACACCACGTCGGAGCCGTTCTTGCCGGCAAAATCCACACCTTTGTGCCAGGAGCGGCGACCGCTGAAGGGATCGGTGCGATAGCCGTAGCGGGAAGACATCCAGCCGCGGGTAATCGGGCGGCCGGCAATAAACTGCTCGTCTTGCAGTTGACGACGAGCCATCAGGTTGTCCAGCGTCTGCAGCTGCATCTGCCGGTCTTCAATCTGATCGGACAAATCGCCGATCACTTCGAGGAATTCAGGGGGTTGGTAAGGGAGTTCACTGGCACCGCTGATACCCGGGTCTTCCGGGCCGCCTACGGCGGGCATACTGCCAAACTGGAACTCGCCTTCGTCGAGCTTCGCCATTGTGGTCAGGCGTTCGCCCATCGCATCCAGGCGAGTCAGGCGCGCCTGCATCTCGGCGAGCTTTACCGTCAGCGCAGTCAGCTGCTCGCGCGCCTGCTGGTCTGCCTCCTGAATCTGATCCTGCTGCTTGCGCAAAGCCTTATTCCACGCCTTTACCGCGCGGGAATCGAATACGTCGGATTCTGAGGCCGGGAGATTGGCGCCAATCAATAGCGCACCAACGGGCAGGCCCAACAGGCAGAGGCCGAGCAGAGCTTTACTCAGGCCACCGAAGTTGAAAGTGCGGGACACACCGCCGCGATCATTGACGAGGATAACTTTCATTTCAGGCGCATTTCTGACGTGCAAGGTTTGCGACAAATTGTTGTTTTAATAATTTGGTCGTCGACAGCCCATTGGTTAACACACAGGAAACGACCGGAAGCTGCCGGTCACACACTGCGGGAGGCTCTGTCGAGACCGGGACTGCCGCATCCTGCTTGCCCCGGCGCCATCCTCATGGCGGATTGCCAGCCAATGTAACACGCACTGGCGGCGAAATAAGAATACTGGCGCACAAATCGTTGCCCGCCATAAACAAAAAAGCCGGCAATTTTCGTGCCGGCTTTTGCGTGAAGCGCCTCTTACACCGCCAGGATTGGCTTGACGTAAGAGATAGGCGCTTCCTGTTCGTCCTCGAACGTCACCATTTCCCAAGCATCTTCCTGCGCCATCAAGGTGCGCAGAGACTTGTTGTTCAGTGCGTGGCCGGATTTAAAGGCCTTGAACTCACCAATAACGCTGGTACCCAGCAGGTACAGGTCGCCAATGGCGTCGAGGATTTTGTGTTTCACGAATTCGTCTTCGTAACGCAGGCCGCCCTCGTTGAGGATACGGTACTGGTCGATAACGATGGCGTTATCCACACTACCACCCTGCACCAGACCTTTGGAGCGCAGATATTCGATCTCGTGCATGAAACCGAAGGTGCGCGCACGGCTCACTTCTTTTACGAAAGAGGTGCTGGAGAAATCTACAGAGGAGCTCAGGTTGCGCCCCTCGAACACAGGGTGATCGAAGTCGATGGTGAAGGACACCTTGAAGCCGTTAAACGGCAGAAAGCTGGCAACCTTGTCGCCCTCTTCCACGGTAACCGGCTTCTTGATCCGCAGGAATTTCTTCGGAGCAGCCTGCTCCTGGATACCTGCAGACTGAATCAGAAATACGAAAGGACCCGCGCTACCATCCATGATCGGCACTTCCTGGGCGGACAGCTCGACAATCGCATTGTCGATACCCAGACCAGCCATGGCGGACAGCAGGTGCTCTACCGTGGCAATGCGCACGTCACCCTTCACCAGAGTGGTGGAAAGCAGTGTGTCACCCACGTTTTCAGCACGCGCTTCAATCTCAACCACCGGATCCAGATCGACCCGACGGAATACGATACCACTGTTCACCGGCGCCGGTTTCAGGGTCAAAATGACCTTTTTACCGGTATGCAGGCCAACACCAGTGGCACGAATAGCGTTTTTGAGAGTGCGCTGTTTGATCATCTATATCTAGGTTCCCAATCGGTGAGCTGCGCACGAACCGCAGCGAGCCGGCGATAGTAACAGAAAATATACGCCAAAACTACAGAAACCCGTTCAGTCACTTCCCGGGCAATTCTGTTAGTGCGGCACACCATTTCCACCCTGCTTCCACTAAGCATAGTCCAGAGAGAAGACTACTGCGCCAAACCAGCGCACAGGCCAGAAACTAACGGTGTTAATTGTACGCCTTTACCAGGCTGCCGGCGGTTAACAAGTGTTAACGCACGCCCGAAAACCTGACGGTCACCAGATTCTATCGTCGAATTACTGAATTCCCCCTGAATATCACCGACTTCCTGCGGTGTACTGCCACTTTCTTCCCTGCTGAATGTCATCCAAAAGCATTGCTTTCAGCCCTCCGGGAGACGAAGCCCCACGCTCAGTGAGACTCCGCCGCCCTCGCCAGAGCGGGCGAATGCCCGGAATTTCACCGGACATAGACATGAGCAGATGCCGCCGCTGCTCGGACGAGCCCCCAACAAGCACAAGGTGCCCGCACAAAAGGGTCCCGAAGAGCCGGGCGACGTCAGTCTGCCTGGCGGCGCAGGAACGCCGGGATATCCAGGTATTCCATATCTTGGTCTGCCGGGTTGATCGGCGGCATAGCACGCTCGCGCTTCACATCGGCGCGGGCAGAAGACCGAACTTCCTGAGACTCACGGGTCGCTTCCGTCGGCGCAGCGGCACGGGCCGCTTCTCGAGGTTGCTCACGTCGAGTGTTATCCACGACCTTGGTCGGACGGGCCACCTGAGCACCTGCATCACCGAGACCGGCAGCAACTACAGTTACACGCATCTCGTCACCCAATTTGTCGTCGACCGCAGTACCGATCACGACGGTGGCATCGTCAGAGGCAATTTCCTGCACAATCTGACCGACTTCGGAGTATTCCCCCAGAGTCAGCTCCTGACAGCCAGCCTCCTCGCTACCGGTGATGATGTTCACCAGAATACCGCGCGCGCCCTGCAGATTGACGTTATCCAGCAGCGGGCTGCGTACGGCTTTCTCCGCCGCTTCACGAGCACGGTTCTCACCAATGGCGGAGCCGGAGCCCATCATTGCCATACCCATTTCAGACATCACGGTGCGCACATCGGCGAAGTCCACGTTCATGATGCCCGGACGGATCATCAGGTCCGCAATCCCCTGAACGGCACCCAGCAGTACGTTGTCGGCCTCTTTATACGCGGCCTTCATGGTGATCTTGTTGCCGAGTACTTCCAGCAGGCGATCATTAGGGATGGTGATCAGGGAGTCGACCTTGTCGCGCAGTTCGAGGATGCCCTCTTCTGCCACGGTAGTGCGCTTGCGACCTTCAATCATGAAGGGACGAGTGACCACCGCTACGGTGAGGATACCCAGATCCTTGGCGATTTCTGCCACGATCGGTGCACCACCGGTACCGGTACCGCCACCCATGCCCGCGGTGATAAACACCATGTCGGCACCGGTCAGTACTTCGGCGATGCGCTCGCGATCTTCCAGTGCGGACTGACGGCCCACATCCGGATTGGCGCCGGCACCCAGTCCGCGGGTAATGGTGTTACCCAGCTGCAGAATGGTTTGCGCTTCCACATCTTTCAGCGCCTGGGCATCAGTGTTGGCGCAGATGAAATCCACACCGTCCACTTCGCTGGCAATCATGTGCTTCACGGCGTTACCGCCGCCGCCGCCCACACCAATCACTTTAATGACAGGTTTATCCTGTACGCTATCTACGAGTTCGAACATTGCTGTTCCCCTTTTTTGCTCATGTCCAAATTTATTAATCTGTCCGGGTATTTATTTTCGGCTTGAAGGCTCTCTTGCTACAGGTTGCCTCTGAACCAGTGTTTGACCTTGTCCCACCACTGGTTGTCCTCTCGCTTGACGCGGGGCTGGCTACCCTTGTTTTCCTCTGCCTTGATGGCGTACATCAGCAAACCCACCCCAGTGGAATAGATGGGATTACTGACAATGTCGGTCAGTCCAGCAATACCCTGCGGCACCGCCAGGCGCACGGGCATATGGAAAATTTCTTCAGCCAGCTCGACAGCACCTTCCATTTTCGACGAGCCGCCGGTCAGCACGATCCCTGCCGCACAGAGATCCTCAAAGCCACTGCGGCGCAATTCCGCCTGCACCAGCGTGAACAACTCGTCGTAACGGGGCTCTACCACTTCGGCCAGCGCCTGACGTGAAAGGTCCCGCGGTGCGCGGTCGCCCACGCTCGGCACTTTGATGGTCTCCCCTTCCCGCGCCAGCTTCGCCAGCGCGCAGGCATATTTGATTTTCAGCTCTTCCGCGTGCGGCGTCGGTGTGCGCAGGGCCATGGCGATATCATTAGTAACCTGGTCGCCAGCAATCGGGATAACACCGGTATGGCGAATAGAGCCGCCGGTAAATACCGCGATATCGGTGGTGCCACCACCAATATCCACCATACACACGCCCAACTCCTTTTCATCGTCAGTCAGCACGGCGTAGCTGGAAGCGAGCTGCTCAAGAATGATGTCTTCCACTTCAAGACCACAGCGACGGATACATTTTTCAATATTCTGCGCTGCGTTCACCGCACCGCTCACCAGGTGTACCTTGGCCTCCAGACGCACGCCGGACATCCCCAGCGGTTCCTTCACCCCTTCCTGGTTATCGATCAGGTATTCCTGCGGCAGGGTGTGCAGGATTTTCTGGTCAGCAGGGATCGCTACTGCACGTGCCGCATCGATTACCCGATCCAGATCCTGCTGGGTCACTTCGCGATCTTTGATCGCCACAATTCCGTGGCTGTTCAGACTGCGAATATGACTACCGGCAATCCCCGCATACACCGAGTGAATTTCACAGCCAGCCATCAGCTCGGCTTCTTCCACCGCGCGCTGAATGGACTGCACCGTGGATTCAATATTCACCACCACGCCACGCTTCATACCGGTCGAGCGGTGAGAGCCGATGCCGACGATATTCAATTCGCCGTCTCCGGAAACTTCACCGACGATCGCCACCACCTTGGATGTACCGATATCCAGCCCGACGATCATGCGTGGTTCAGAGGATTGTGTCATTGGATTTTCAACCTCGCGGGACGATGCGCCGATCCACATAGAGCATGTCGGATCAGGGCCGAGCCCCGCTTTTTATCTGCCTGTTTTGTTGTCAGTTTTGTTTGTTTTCCGTTGGTTTCCATTGCACCGCAACTGCGTTGTTATAACGGGCATCCACGCCCGCAATTTTTTGCAGATGCGGCGCCAGTACGCCGCGGGTCAGACTGAGGAAGCGATCAACCCGCTCCAGCAGTTCATCGTGCCCGAGCTGCAGGCGAATACCGCTCACCAGCTCCAGCTGCCAGCCCGCCAGGTCATCGAAGGACAGGCGGCGCACTTCCATATCTTTGGTGGTCAACAGTCCGGCCAGAGCCTGGTACTGCATCATTATTCGTTCCACCAGATCCGCATCGCCCGCCAGTTCCGGCAAGCGCAGATCTTTTAAATTTTCTGGTCGTGGCAATAATGCGCCACTGGCGATCAACAGTTGATCTTCCCCCCAGATGGCAAGGGGCTCCGCCTCTTCGACCACCACATCCACCCCGTTGGGCCAGCGCCGGCTGACCGACGCATTCACAATCCAGGGGTCGGCCAGCAGTGCACCGCGAATCTCGTCGATATCCATCGAGAAGAAACCGCTGCGCAGGTGCGGCAACAAAATATCTTCTACCGCCTTTTCGCTGAGCGCACGAAACGGCGCTCTCACGCGCACATTTTCCAGTGCATCTACGCGGCTCAATTCCACCGCCGGTGCCCGCTGCCACAGCCAGTGGGCGCTGTAACCGAGACCGCTTGCCACCAGAAGCAACATGGCGACCATACCCAGAATTCGCAGCAGGCCCGTCCCGGCATCCTGGTCAGGGTTTGGTAGCGCGCGCGCGCCGCGCACCGGCTTCTTCCCCTTTTTTGTCTTCGCCGCTTTTTCTCGAGACGACTTTTTTTCTCTGGCCACGGTTGCTAACTGTTGCTCGCTACTTGTCGCCCAGGCGCCATTCCGCCAGTTGCTGCGCCAGGCCGCCCACGTTACCGGCGCCCTGTGTCAGCACGATATCGCCGGGCTCCAGAAGATCCGCGAGCATCGGTGGTACCTGGTCGATTTTTTCCACAAATATCGGATCTACCTGGCCGCGGTTGCGAATACTGCGCGCCAGGGTTCGACTGTCCGCGCCCGGGATTACCGCTTCGCCCGCGCTATATACATCCAGAAGAACCAGTTTGTCGACCTGAGAAAGCACCTGTACGAAGTCTTCAAACAAATCCCGGGTGCGCGTATAGCGGTGCGGCTGGTACACCATGACCAGTCGGCGCTCGGGCCAGCCGTCGCGTACGGTCTTGATGGTGGCATCCACTTCCCGCGGGTGGTGGCCGTAATCGTCCACCAGCATGACCTTGTCTGAGTCCTTGTCGTCGCTGACCGGGTACTCGCCGTAAATCTGGAAGCGGCGACCAACCCCCTGAAAGCCCTTCAGACCTTCACGAATTGCGTCATCGCTCACCCCTTCTTCAGAAGCAACCGCTATTGCCGCGGTCGCATTCAGTACGTTGTGAATACCCGGCACATTGACGCAGACATCGATCACACTGCCATCCGGGCGCTGCACATTGAAAAAGCTGCGCAGCGGCTCCTGACGCACATCGCTGATCAGGAAATCGTTACCCTCATCAAACCCGTATGTAGCCACCGGGCGTGACAGCTTGGGGATAATCTCCTGAACGTTTTCATCGTCGCCACACATCACCGCCAAACCGTAGAACGGCAGGTTGTGGATAAAGTCGATAAAGATCTGTTTAACCTTTTCGAAATCACCACCGTAGGTTTCCATATGATCTGCATCGATATTGGTCACCACGGTGACCATCGGCTGTAGGTGCAGGAAGGACGCATCACTTTCGTCCGCTTCCGCCACCAGGTAACGGCTTTCTCCCAGTGCCGCGTTGGCCCCGGCACTGTTTACCAGACCGCCGATCACAAAAGTCGGATCCTTGCCGTCCGCGGCAAAGATCGATGCGATCAGACTGGTAGTCGTGGTCTTTCCGTGCGTACCGGCTACGGCGATGCCGTAGCGATAGCGCATCAACTCGCCCAGCATTTCCGCACGGCGCACCACCGGAATCCTGTTTTCCCGCGCGGCGGTTAATTCGGGATTGTCCCCGTAGATGGCCGAGGAGTTCACCACGACATCCACATCGCTGACATTTTCAGCGGTGTGGCCAATCTGCACTTTTACACCCAGGTTGCGCAACCGATCGGTTACCTTGCTTTCACGCAGATCCGAACCGGACACTTCGTAGCCCTGGTTCTGCAGCACTTCCGCAATGCCGCTCATACCCGCGCCGCCGACACCAATAAAATGGATGCGGCGAATACGGCGCATGGCGGGAACGTGATAGTGGCGCTCGCCGGTTTCACTCATAATTTTTCCTGACTCGGCGCTCTCTGGTGTTTCGTCGGACATATCAGCACCCCAACTCTTCGCGGCACACCGCCAGCACCCGACCGGTTGCGTCGGGCTTGGCCGCGCGACGCGCAGCCTCGGCCATGGCCAGTAATTTTTTCGGATCGGCAAACAGGCTTTCCAGCAAGCTCGCCAACTGTTCTGCATCCAGATCATCCTGCTGGATCACCTGTGCGGCACCCGCCTGCTGCAACCACTCACCGTTTTTGGTCTGGTGGTCGTCAATAGCAAATGGGAAAGGCACCATGATTGCGCCCAGGCCAGCGGCAGCAATTTCGGAGACCGTCAGCGCACCGGAGCGGCAGATCACCAGATCCGCCTGGCTGTAGGCCGCGGCCATATCCGCGATAAATGGCACCACTTCCGCAGTGACACCAACACGCTCGTAAGCCTCCTTCGCTACGTCCAGATGGCGCTGTCCTGCTTGGTGTACAACCTGCGGGCGCTTGTCCCGGTCTATTTTGGCCAGCGCCTGCGGAACCAACTCATTAATGGCTACGGCACCCAGGCTGCCACCCAGAATCAACAGGCGCAGAGGCTGTTTTGTTCCCACCCGTTCAGCCGGTGCTGGCAAACTGGAAATTTCCTCACGTACCGGGTTCCCCACTTCTTCTGCGTTTGGAAGTCCGCTGGGGAATGCTTCCAACACCCGCGCGGCCACTTTTGCCAACAACCGATTCGTGGTTCCCGCCACCGCATTCTGCTCGTGAATAATCAGCGGTATGCCAGCGAGTCGCGCTGCCACGCCACCGGGACCAGTAGCAAAACCACCAAAGCCCAGCACCGCATCAGGGGCTACCGCTTTCACGACGTTGCGCGCTTGCCATACGGCCTTACTGATCTGCAGTGGCGCCTTCAGCAGTGCCGCCTTGCCTTTGCCGCGAATACCTTCCACGGTAATAAAGTGCAGCGGAATATCAGCAGCCGGAATCAACTGCGATTCAATACCGCGCATGGTGCCCAACCACTCGATGGCAGCACCCTGTCCCCGCAAAGCGTTGGCCACCGCCAGCGCCGGAAACACATGACCGCCGGTACCGCCGGCCATCATCAGAATTTTTTTGCCGGTAAAAGGCTTGTCTACTTCGTGCGCACTCATTACGCGGCCTCCCCGGTTTTTCTGTCGCCCAGCTGCAACGGATTGAAAATCGGTAGCTGGCTGATTTTGGCGAGGCGACCTTCGTCCTCACCTTCATCGCTGCTCAACTCTTTCTGTGCGCGCCAGGCCAGAGCGAACAGGCCAAAGCACACCACAAGGCTGGAGCCACCTGAGCTGACAAACGGCAGCGTCAATCCCTTGGTGGGCAAGAGGCCAGATGCCACCCCCATATTCACAAATGCCTGGCCGGCCAGAAGCACCGCGATACCAAAGGTCAATAGCGCGGCGAAGTAAGCCTGCTTCTGCAGCGCTTTCCGCACCAGGCGCAACAGCGACCAGGTCAGTGCGCTGTAAAGGCAAATCACCAGCAGACCACCAATCAGACCCCACTCCTCGGCAAGAATTGCAAACACAAAATCCGTGTGCGCTTCCGGCAGGTAAAACAATTTCTGTACGCTGTTGCCAAGACCGACGCCGAACCATTCACCACGCCCGAAGGCAATCAGAGACTGAGTTAGCTGGTAGCCGGCAGCGTATTGCTCCGCCCAGGGGTCCCAGAACGTGGTGAGGCGCTGCAGCCGGTATGGACTGAAAATCGCCATCATCACCAGACCACAGGCTGCCAGTGCCACCAGCATAAAGGTATGGGGCAGACGCGCACCGGCGAGAAACACCATCGCCAGTGCAGTGCCGGCAATTACTACAACAGAGCCAAAATCCGGCTCCAGCAACAGCAGAATCGCTACGATGCCCAGCACCGAAATCGGCACCATAAAGCTGCTCCAGTGCCGGAGCTTTTCCTGACGGCGAGTCAGGAAGCTGGCGAAAAAGACCAGGCAACAAAATTTCGCAATCTCCGCCGGCTGTACGGTGATCGGCCCCAGTGCAATCCAGCGCATACTGCCGTTAACCGCGCGCCCCACTCCGGGGATCAACACCACTACCAGCATGGCGCAGGCGAAAATCAGCAGGGTCCACGACAGGTTCGACCAGGTGCTAAGGGAGATTCGACTCAGCACGAATGCTCCGAATATGCCTGCGGCAAGAAATACCAGATGCCGCTTTAAAAAGTGCCACTCGTCGTTGTACAGATCTGCGGCGTAGGCCACCGACGCCGATGCAACCATCACCACACCGATGCTCGCCAGTGCCGCCACGCAGAATGGCAATACCCACGCGTAGGGGTCCACTTGCTGGTTGGCGGCATCAAGGGGCAACCTGCTCACTGGCTGCCTCCTTCATTCACACTGTTTTTCAAACCAGCATCCGACAAACGCTCCAGCACCACGCGCCGGAATTCTTCACCCCGCGCTTCAAAATTGCGGTACATATCAAAACTGGCGCAGGCCGGAGACAGCAGTACATAGTCGCCGGGATTGGCCAGCGCGCTCGCCTTATTTACCGCATCAAACATATCTCCAGCGGTTTCCTGCTGGACTTTGCCGTCGAACACACAAGCGATTCTGGGGCCATCCACACCGATGGTCACAAGGCCACGCAGGGTATTAGCCGCCTCTGCAAGCGGCGAAAAATCGGCGCCCTTGCCATCACCACCCGCAATTAAAACGATCTTGCGTTCGCCTTCAGCCAGGCCATCCAGTGCCGCCCGCGTCGCACCCACATTGGTGCCCTTGGAATCATTCACATAAATGACACCAGCCTGATCGCCCACCCGCTCACAGCGATGTGTAAGGCCGGCAAAGGTACGCAGAGCCTGAAGCATTGGCTCCATGGAAATTCCCACCGCATTGCCCAGCGCCAGCGCCGCCAGTGCATTGGCCACGTTGTGGCTGCCCACCATGGCCATATCGTCGGTGCGCATCAGCTTTTCGGCGCCTTTCGCCAGCCACTGCCCGGCGTCGTCGGTGACCACGCCGAACTGGCGCAGGTCCGGACGATCAAGGCCAAAACTCCACTCCACCCGGTCTTTACCCAATGGGCCGCGAGTAAGCGGGTCCGCGCGATTGATAACCAGCTGCTCCGCATGGCGGTACACCCGCTGCTTGGCCTGGTGATAAGCCGCCAGGTTTGCGTAGCGGTCCATATGGTCCGCACTAATATTCAGAATGGTGGCCACATCGGGCGCGAGCGAATGCGTGGTTTCCAGCTGAAAACTCGATAGTTCAAGCACAAATACATCCGGCAGTGCAGGCCCACATTGCGCCAGCATATCCAGTACCGGCACGCCGATATTTCCGCCCACTTCCACTCTCAGGCCCGCAGCCTCGACCATCTTGCCCATCAGGGTAGTCACGGTGCTTTTGCCATTGGAACCGGTGATGGCGATGATTTTCGGTTTTGTTTCCGCGCGATTGATTTCCCGCGCGAACAGTTCGATATCGCCGATCACCGGAATCCCGGCACCTATCGCAGCCGCAATGGCCGGCTCGGCCACACCAATACCTGGGCTTGCAATGATTTCGCTCGCGGCCAGCAGGGTTTCGCTGTTCAGCGGGCCACACTCCACCGGCACATCCGGGTAATCTGCACGGAATTGCGCCAGTGGGGCCGGCGCCTCGCGGCTGTCAACAACCACAGGAGAAATACCCTGGCGCAGCAGATAGCGCACCACCGATTGCCCGGTAGCGCCCAGTCCGATCACCACTTTTCTCTCTGAAGTTGCGATTAGGCTCATTGGTTTTTTATGCTTTCCGCGTCGATTTTTTCTATGGATTAACGTAATTTGAGGGTCGCCAGACCCGCGAGTACCAGCACCACGGTGATAATCCAGAAGCGCACAATCACCCGCGGCTCCGGCCACCCTTTCAATTCAAAGTGGTGGTGCAGTGGCGCCATCCGGAAGATGCGTTTTCCGGTCAACTTGAACGAGGCCACCTGCAGGATCACCGATACAGTTTCCATTACGAACACACCGCCCATAATGAACAGCACAATTTCATGGCGGGTGATCACCGCAATAATGCCCAGGGCCGCGCCCAGGGCCAGGGCACCCACATCACCCATAAACACCTGGGCCGGGTAGGTGTTAAACCACAAGAACCCGAGGCCAGCCCCGCCCAGTGCGGCACAGAACACCGCCAGCTCACCGGCACCGGAGATCGACGGAATGTGCAGGTAGGTGGCAAATTCCACGTGGCCAACCAGATACGCAATCACACCCAGCGCTCCGCCAACCATCACTGACGGCATAATGGCCAGGCCATCCAGGCCATCGGTCAGATTAACCGCGTTGCTGGAGCCCACAACCACAAAATAAGTCAGCAGGATAAAAGTCACTGGGCCGAGATTAATGGCCACATCTTTGAAAAACGGCACAAACAACTGGGTTTCCGCCGGCGAGGTGGCGGTCATATACAGGTAGATCGCCGCCCCTAAACCCGCAATCGACTGCCAGAAGTATTTCCAGCGTGCGATCAGTCCTCTGGAGTTTTTCTCCACCACTTTTTTGTAGTCGTCGACAAAACCCACTGCACCGAACACAAAAGTGACCAGCAGGGTTACCCACACCAGGCGATTACTGAGGTCGGACCACAGCAATGCGCCGGAAAAAATCGCGGCAAGAATCAGGGTGCCGCCCATGGTGGGCGTACCCGATTTGCTCAGGTGCGATTGCGGGCCGTCATCCCGCACTGCCTGCCCTACCTGCAACCGGTTCAGCCAGGTAATCATGCGTGGGCCAACCAGCAGGGAAATCCCCAGGGCGGTGAGCGCACTGAGAATCGCGCGCACAGTCAGGTAGTCAAAGACTGCAAAGCCCTTGAAGTACTGTTGTAAATATTCAGCCAGCCAAAGCAGCATGGATTAAACCTTTTCTTGAATCCCGTTGGTCAGTGCCTGCACAACCAGTTCCATTCGCGCACTGCGGGAACCTTTCACCAGCACAGTGGTGTTTCCATCCAGTTCCGGGGCGAGTGCCTGAATCAGCGGCTCGCGTTCGGAAAAATTCCTTTGTCCGTGTTGGCGGCCCGCGGCGAATTCCACACTCGCCGCGCCGCTCAAAGTCCCCAGGGTAAACAGCTGGTCGATACCCCGTTCGCGGGCCAGCTTCCCCATATCCCGGTGCGCGCTATCCGCCTCCGGACCCAGTTCGGCCATATCGCCGAGCACCAGGATTTTCTTGCCGGTGCGCTGGGCCAGCAATTCAATGGCCGCACTGACCGACCCAGGGTTGGCGTTGTAGCTGTCATCAATTACCGTGGCGCCATTACGCCCCTCTTGTGACTGCATTCGCCCGCCCACGCCTTTGGCTGCACTCAGGCCACTTGCAATTTCCGCCACAGGGATTCCTGCAGCGTGAGCGCAGCCGGCGGCTACCAGCGCGTTATGCACATTGTGCTCACCGAGCACGCGCAACTGCACCGGGTGCGAAACCCCTTCGACAATCAAATCGAAAGAGGCACAACCCAGCTCATCTATTTGAACGTTATCCGGATGTACCGCGCACTGATGACCGAAACCAACTTCCAGCGTGCGCACGCCCTCCGGCATTTCGCCGCGCCAATAATCCGCGTAGTTATCGTCCGCGTTCACCACCGCAATCCCTTCCGGATCGAGGCTGGTGTAAATCTGCCCCTTGGCGGTGGCGATGCCATCCACCGAGCCAAAACCTTCGACATGTGCAGGCATCACATTGTTGACCGCAGTGATCCCGGGTTTGGCAATGCCGCACAGATAGCCGATTTCATTGGGGCCGCTCGCCCCCATCTCGACGATCAGAACTTCATGCTCCGGCGCCAGGGAAAACAGGGTCATGGGCACGCCGAAGTGATTATTCAGATTACCCCGGGTAACACACACCTGATGACGCTGACCAAAAATGGCCGCCATCATTTCCTTTACCGTGGTTTTGCCACAGGAACCGGTAATGCCGATAACCGGGCCACTGAATTGATCGCGACACTGGCGACCAATCTGCCCAAGGGCAATATTGGTGTCCGGCACCAGCCACTGGGGCATGCTGGAGTTTTCCAGGCGCTTTTCGGTAACCAGGCCTAGAACCTCGCCATCGACTTTTTCCAGAAAGTCGTGGGCATCGAAGGTCTCGCCGCGCAACGCGACAAACAGTGCACCGGAATCCAGCTTGCGGGTATCGGTGCACACCGCATCAAACGTCACCGAGCCATTGATCAGCTCTCCGCCAAACCGTTGCTGTAACTGTTCCAGGGAGATCGGCGCAATCATTGTTCGCTCCCCGCGGTTGCACGCTGATCCAGGGCGGCGGCGGCCTGCTCACGATCGCAGAAGTGCAGTTTTTCACCGCCGATCAGCTGGTAGTCCTCGTGGCCCTTGCCGGCGATCAGAACCGTATCGCCCGGCTCGGCTTGCGCAATCGCAAAAGCGATGGCTTCTGCGCGATCGATTTTCACCACACACTGCTGACCATCAATGCCTTGCACTATGTCATCGATAATTTTCTGCGGATCTTCACCGCGAGGATTATCGCTGGTGACGACCGCGCAATCTGACAGCTCTGCTGCGATTCGCCCCATGGGGGCGCGCTTGCCGGAATCGCGATCACCACCGCAGCCAAAAACACACCACAGTTTGCCGCGACAATACGGGCGTGCGGCTTCCAGTGCCGCGCGCAGCGCGTCCGGAGTGTGGGCGTAATCCACCAGTACGTTGATATCTTCTGCCACACTGCTGGCGACACGTTCCATCCGCCCAGGTACCGGGCGAATCGTTTCAAACGCGGCGAGGATTTCGTCGAGCGGCATTCCCGCGGCGCCCGCCGCAGCAACAACGGCCAGAGCGTTGTGAATATTGAAATCACCAATCAACGGTGCTTTCAGTTCGCCTTCACCCCAGGGGCTAATTAAATGTACGGAAAAACCACTGTCCAGGCGCTTCAGGTCGCGGATCTGTAGATCACCGGATTGCAAACCGTAGGTAATGGTTTTCAGGCCGCGCAGCTTGCAGCGCTCAACCATCTGCGCACCAAAGGGGTCGTCAATATTGATCACACCGCGCTTCAGCTTCGGCAAACCAAACAGTTTTTCTTTGGCGGCACCGTAGGCGGCCATATTGCCGTGATAATCCAGATGATCCCGGGTCAGATTGGTAAAAACCGCGGTATCAAATTCCAGCCCGTGCACCCGCCCCTGCGCCAGGGAGTGGGATGAAACCTCCATGGCGCCAGCGCGGGCACCCAGCGCAAAAAACTCTGCGTAGTCTTTTTGCAGTCGCACCGGGTCAGCGGTGGTGAGGCCGGTGTCCACAAGCTGGCTATCGCCGTTTTTCCAGACACCATTGCCGATGGTGCCCATCACTGCGGCACTGCCAAAATGTGCGGCCAGCAGTTGTGCGGTCAGATAGGCACAGGTGGACTTTCCATTGGTGCCGGTCACCCCCACGAGATACATGGAGGCACTGGGGTTACCGTAAAAACGCGCGGCGATTTCACCCACGCGTGCAGCAAGACCGGGCACGGTGACGACCTGCACGCCGTTGCGCTCCTCACTGCCGAGGGCCTCACCATCAGCCAGTACCACTGCTGCACCGCTGCTGATGGCACTGTCGATATATTCGCGGCCATCCACTACAGTGCCGCGCAACGCCATAAACACATCGCCCGGCTGCACCTGGCGGCTGTCGAGTGCGACACCGGTGACACAAATATCAGGAATACCTGCGTAGCCCGGCACCAGCGCTGTTAGGGATACGCTGCGCACTTCTTTCGCGCCGGTTTGGTTTTGATTGCGCTGGGTCACGATGTGGTACCTCTCTCGTCCAGCTGCGTCGCCAGCTGTCGCTCGGCGGGCGCAATTTCTTCCGGTGGCACCTGCAGCAAGCGCATGGCGCCAGTCATTACTTTTCCGAACACGGGCGCGGCGACTTCACCGCCGTAATACTTGGCGCTGGTGGGATCGTCGATCACCACCACTGCCGCCAGGCGCGGATTGTCTGCCGGTACAAAGCCCGCAAATACCGAGCGATAACGGTTATCCGCATAGCCTTCTCTACCCACCTTGTGCACGGTGCCGGTTTTGCCCGCGACCCGGTAGCCCTCAACTGCTGCGTGCTTGCCGGTGCCCTCAGGGCCGATCACGGTTTCCAGCATCGCGGTCACTTCCCGCGCCAGCTCCGACTCCACAACCCGATCGGCGGGCTCTGCCTTTTTTCCCTGCTCCAGAATCAGCGAAACCGGGCGCTTGAGCCCGGCGTTGGCGACCACACTGTAGGCCTGAGCCAGTTGCACCGCGTTTACTGTTAAACCGTAGCCGAAGGCAAAGTTGGCCAGCTCAATGGGGTGCCATCGTCCCCGGGTTGGCAGGATGCCGGGAGCCTCCCCGGGGAACCCACTGCCAACGGCCTCACCCAGCCCCAGTCGGTAAAAAAGCCCCCGCAGGGTCTCCGGCTCCAGATCCATCGCCACTTTGGTGATACCCACCTGACTCGATTTGGTGATCACCCGGGTCAGATCGATTTCGCCGTAGTTCACCGGATCCAGCAGGGTCTTGCCCGGCAGACGGATATAGCCGGGGCTGGTATTGATACGGGTATGCGGCTGCCAGCGGCCGGTTTCCAGCGCCGCCAGTGCGGTCAATGGCTTGATGGTGGATCCCGGCTCGAACTGATCGATCAGCGCGCGATTGCGCATGGCGGCCGCTTTCACCCCGGCGCGGTTGTTGGGGTTAAACGATGGCTGATTGGCCATTGCCAGCACGTCGCCGGTGCGGGTATCCAGAATCACCATATAGCCGGACGCGGCGCCATTTTCCGTGACCGCCTTTTTCAGCTCCCGGTAGGCCAGGTACTGCAGGCGCATATCAATAGTGAGCTGCAGGTCGCGACCAGGGCGCGCCTCCTGCTTCACTGCCAGATCGCGCACGGTGCGGCCTTTCAGGTCTTTCACTACCTGACGCTTGCCCGGCTCGCCAGCTAGGGACTGCTCATAGGCAAGCTCCAGCCCTTCCTGACCGAGGTCGTCAATATTAGTAAAGCCCAGCAGCTGGGCAGTGACTTCACCGGCCGGGTAAAAGCGGCGGTATTCTTTTTTGCTGTAGACACCCGCGAGGTCCAGCTTCAGGACTTTCTGCGCACCTTCTGGCGTCATATGACGGCGCAGGTACATAAAGCCCTTGTTGCGGTACTTTTCCAGACGCTTGGCGAGACGCGCGGGCGGCGTGCCCAGGGCGGAGGCCAGTTGGCGCAACTGGTCGGCGCTTGCCTCTTTCAGCAGTTGCGGATTGGCCCAGATGGTGTGCACCGGGGTACTTACCGCGAGCAGTTCACCGTTGCGATCGACGATACTGCCGCGGTAGGCGGCAATTTCTTCGGTACGGATTGTGCGGGCGCGCCCCTGATCCTGCAGGAAGCGGTAACCCTTGTCCTGCTCCGGCAGCACCTGCAGGCCAGCCAGGTGTACCACCAGGGCTGCGGCGAGCGCACACAGTAGCCCCGCCACCAGCGCAAAGCGCCAGCGGGCGATACCCGGCTGCTGTTGTGGTTGCTGCTGCTTTTTCACGGCACCCATGATTGAGGTTATCCCGAAATCCCTGTTGTTATCGCAATCTTCTTTGCGGCGCTGCTTCGCCGTCTGTTTACCTGTCTATTCGGCCATCTAATCTGTCGTTACCAGCACCCGCTCCGATGGCCCGGGCGCATGCATATCCAGCTTCTCTTTTGCCACCTGCTCGATCCGGCTATAGGCCGACCAGGCTCCGCGCTCCAATAGCAGTCGCTCCTGCTCGTAACGCAGCTCATCCCGGTAGCGCTGAGCCTGCTCCAGCTGCGCCGTGAGTACCCGGCTCTGATGCGTGGTGTGCACCACCCCCAGGGCGGACACCATCACCAGCCCCCAGAGCCCCGCCAGCCACCACTTATTTGTCGCCGTCGCCGCCATAACCTGCGATCAGCCCAGACGCTCAGCAACACGCATTACGGCACTGCGCGAACGGACGTTTTCGCCCACTTCCTGCGCCTCGGCTTTTACGGCCTTGCCAATCGAGCGCAGGGTTTTGTTGATCTGGCTGTCCATCACCGGCAGCCCGCGGGGCAACTGCGGCCCCTTTTCCTGCTCGCGGATAAACCGCTTCACAATCCGGTCTTCCAGCGAGTGGAAGCTGATAATTACCAACCGCCCGCCCGGCTTGAGGAGCGCCAGCGACTTGTCCAGCGCCTGGAACAGGTCGTCCAGCTCGCCATTGATATGGATCCGGATCGCCTGAAACACCCGCGTGGACGGGTGCTTGCCTTTTTCCCAGGCCGGATTGGCGGCCTTGACCACTTCCGCCAGGTCCAGCGTCCGCTCAAACGGCTTTTCGACACGACGACGCGCGATGGCCCCGGCCATACGGCGTGCAAAACGCTCCTCACCGTACTCTTTGAAGACCCGCGCCATTTCGGCCTCGGACTCGGTATTCACCCACTCCGCCGCACTCATGCCGCGACTGGTATCCATGCGCATATCCAGCGGACCGTCCTGCATAAAGCTGAATCCGCGCTCCGCCTGATCCAACTGCGGTGAGGAGACACCCAGATCCAGCAGGATTCCGGTTACCCGGCCCGCGTGACCGGCGACGGCCTGATCCATATCCGCAAAAGAGCCGTGCCAGATATCAAAGCGCGGCTCGCCGGCGAAGCGTTCATGGGCAAATTCGATGGCCTGCGGGTCTTTATCCACCGCCACCAGACGGCCCGCGTCACTCAGCTGCTCAAGTACCAGCGCACTGTGGCCACCGCGACCAAAGGTGCCATCGACATACAAGCCGTCCGGATCCACCACCAGGGCGTCCACAGCCTCGCGCAACAACACACTGCGATGCAGATCCTGGGACACCCCACTCTCCTGCGATTAGTTGAATTCGTTTACAGGGAGAGAGAGGCCATTTCTTCCGGCATCTCTCCATCCCCCTCACTGTCGTCGAGCCAGTCCATCCAGCGGTCCTCGCTCCACAACTCCAGTTTTTTCCCTTGCCCCACCAGCATCAGCTTTTTCTCAAGCCCCGCGTACTCGCGCAAGGTGGGCGGGATCAGCACGCGGCCGTTGCCGTCCACCTGCAGCTCGCAGGCATAACCGATCAACAACCGCTGGGCGCGACGCGCCACTTTATTGAAACTGGACAGCGCCTCGATCTTTGGAAGAATTTCGCGCCACTGTGCATCAGGATAGACGAGCAGGCAGCGCTCTTCCGTATGCGCTGTCACAACCAGGCGACCACCGCAATCTTCCAGCAGCGAGTCTCTCACTCGCGCCGGAATCGCCAGACGCCCCTTGGCGTCCATATTGATTGCGTGACTGCCCAGATACATGGATCAGCAATTGCCTGGTTATTAATCAAATTTCATCCGCAGAGCGATGACACTTCCTGCCACCCGGCGACACGGTGTTGCGTGAATTACCACTCACCACCACATTCGTCCCACTTTGCCCCACAAATTTCCACTTTTCTCCACCTACGACACTATAAATCTGGGCGCAACAAAGTCAAGGAAATAGCGGGGAGAAAAGGGGAAAAGGCCTAGTAATTTCGCGGCCTGCAGGCGAAGTGTTTACATTTCAAACAGAGGTGGGGTTGCGCAAAACTGCAGCAGAGCAAGCACTTACTCTGCCAACTTAACAAGTCACTTTAACTTCACGCGAAAGCCCCATGAGCAGACTGAAAAAGCACAAAAGTAAGCAGGCACTTACGAGAACTGACCAGCCACAACTCACCCGGAGGGAAATTTGCGCCAATACGGACTTTCGCGCCACGCCCTACAATTCATGCAAAGGGGAAGGCTTGGGGCGTCGAGTCTGCGGGGATAGAACGGAGAGGCATATAAAAATCAGCTTTTATTATTTTTAATGGACATCGACACGCTGTAGCTTTGCCCTATTCAAAATTCAGCAGGAATTTATCGACATGGGCCTATCCGCCGGACTGAGCAAACAGAGCGTTCCCACTCGCACCTTCCACCACGGTGCCGACCTGGATGCGCTCAACCAGCGTTTCAAAGGCAGCAAACCCAGTGAAATCATGGCCTACACCATCGCGGAAGCCGAAAACCCCGTGGTCTTCACCAATTTCCGCCCCCTGGCCGTCGCCTTTTTGCACCTGGTCACCCGCGCCAAGCCGGACATCCCGGTAATCTGGGTAGACCATGGCTACAACACGCCGGAGACTTACCGCCATATCGAGAAGGTCATCAAGCTGCTAGACCTGAACCTGTACACTTACTCGCCGAAAATGTCCGCGGCCCACTACAACGCGGTGTACGGTGGCATTCCGCCCCTGGACACTCCGGAGCACGACTTTTTCTCGCGCACGGTGAAGCTGGAACCCTTCAACCGCGCCATGCAGGAGCTGAAGCCGGACGTCTGGCTAAACGGTATCCGCCACGACCAGAACGCGCACCGCAAGGGGCTGGATGTCTTCACCAAGGGCAACCACGGCACCATCCGCGTAGCGCCGATGTTCCACCTCAAGGAAATTGATGTGGAAGAGTATGTTTACGAGAACGATCTGCCGGATAACGATGTGTACTTTGACCCGACGAAGGGCGAGGAACACCGTGAGTGTGGGTTGCTGCTGCAGAAGTAGCCCCAAATAGTCGACGCGAAGGGGCTGATATCGGGTACGGCCTTGCGAGACCTTCTGCGACAGGGATGTCGCGGAAGAGCCCCCAGGGATGGGTTGAGGGGGGGCGCCTAGCTCGTGTCTCGCAAGGCCATACCCGGTAGCAGCACCGCCACCGGACCCTTCAAGCACCAACACCGCCACCCGATTGAACCAGCAGCACAAACGCGCCACTGCTACGTAAGAATAAGTCGAGTCAGCCGATAAGCCGGGTTCTGTCGCGGACAATCATTCATCTGGGATGCCTGTCACCAGACACCTCAAGCGACCTACCCGCCCCCAGTGCGGGTCACACCTTTTAGCTTTCGCTATAGGGGGCCTATTTGGTCTTGCTCCGAACGGGGTTTACCGTGCCACGAACTGTTGCCAGTCGCGCGGTGCGCTCTTACCGCACCCTTTCACCCTTACCTGTGCTTCCAAGGAAGCCATCGGCGGTCTACTCTCTGCTGCACTTTCCGTAGGCTCGCGCCCCCCAGGCGTTACCTGGCGTCCCACCCTATGGAGCCCGGACTTTCCTCCATCTTACCGCCCGAAAGCAGTAAAACAGCGATTGTCTGGCTGACTCGGGCGCGAAGGTTAATGAGCACTGACCCCGGATGCAAGCCAAATCCTCTCAGTACCTATTTAAAGTTCCCTGGCGGTGGCGCTACCGGGTATAGCTTTGTGAGACACGCCGTGAACCCTTCCCTGGGGGCTCTTCCGCGACATCCTTGTCGCAGAAGGTCTCACAAAGCTATACCCGGCATCGTCACCTGCTCATCTGACACTGTTACTTCTGCGACAACGACCAGTTATACAGCACCTTTTTGTTCACCCCGGTGATCTCCGCCGCCACGGCTGCTGCCCGCTTGGGCGGCAACTCCGCCAGCAGCAGCTTCATTACTCGCTCGGACTCACTATCCAATTCCGAGACCTTCGCCTCCTCTGCACCGCGCACCAGCAGCACTATCTCACCGCGCTGCTGATTGCTATCCGCCCTCACCCACTCCACCAGTTCAGCGAGCGGCAACAACTGAATCGTCTCGAATGCCTTGGTCAGCTCCCGTGCAATCACCGCTTCGCGCTGCCCGCCGAAGCTCCCAGCCATCGCCTCCAGCGTCTCCAGCACCCGGTGTGGGGCTTCGTAGAACACCATGGTGCGAGTTTCGCCTGACAGTGCAGAAAGCACCTTTTCCCGGGCCAGGGACTTGGCCGGCAGGAAACCCTCGAAGGTAAAGCGGTCACTGGGCAACCCCGCCGCGGACAGGGCGGCGACGAAGGCGCAAGGGCCGGGAATGGGTACCACCGGGAAGCCCTGCTCGCGGGCCTCGCGCACCAGGCGATAGCCCGGGTCGGAGATCAACGGGGTGCCGGCGTCGGATATCAGCGCTACGGTCTGCCCCTGGGCGAGTCGCTCGAGGATCTTTCCGGTACGGACGTCGTCCGAGTAGTCATGGTAGGCAACCAGCGGCGTATCGATGGAAAAGTGGGAAAAAAGTCTCTGACTGTGACGGGTGTCTTCCGCCGCCACGAGATCCGCGGATTGTAGAACTTCAACGGCTCGCGGTACCATATCCGCCAAATTGCCAATGGGCGTCGCGACGATATAAAGCACCGCTGTATCAAGCCCCATAGTTCACTCCAGAATAAGTTTTGTGGGAGAAGAATATGTCCGCCCTTTCCCGGCGCATTCCCTTCATTTTAAATAGCCTGGCCGCAGGCACCCTGGCGCTGGCGCTGGCCGGCTGCCAGACCCCGAGCACCCAGCCTGGCGCGCAGATCCCTGCCACCCCGGGGGACGGGGTCACTGCCAACCGCCAGAGCGCCATGCGCCTGATGAGCGAGGCGCGCCAATTGCCGTCACCGCAAAAGGACCAGGCGCAATTGCAGGCGGCCGCCATTCTATACGGATTGGGCGATAACGCGACGGTCAGACAGGCTGCGAGCAGTATCGACCCGGAGCAGCTGACCGATTCCGAGTACGCGCAATACGCGCAGGTCTACGGCAGCGCCCTGGCTGCCGACGACGAGTTTTTCACCGCGCTCGATCTGGTCAGCGCACCGCGCCTGGAGCAGTCCTGGTTCCAGATTCCGGCAACCACCGCCCTGCCCCTGCGCAATCTGCGCGCAGATCTGTGGAGCCTGATGGGGGATATCGACAGCGGAATCAAGGAACGCCAGCGGATTGCGGGCCTGCCACTGGATGAACAGTCGGCCTACACCAACAACGACGGCCTTTGGCAACTGTTGACGCAGCTCCCCTCCAAAGAGCTGCGCCTGCGTGCTGAAGAGAGCCTGTCACCAGAAATGCGCGCCTGGTATCAGCTGGCGCTTTTGGGGCGCGATACCCAGGCAGATATCAGCACCCAGCTGACCGCGCTCAGCCGCTGGCGCCAGCAGTGGCCGGCACACACGGCGGTACAGCACCCACCCCAGGCGCTGCAGCTGCTGGAGCAACTGGCATCCCAGCCGGCACAGAATGTCGCCCTGCTGCTGCCGCTTTCCGGCCCTCTGGGCTCCGCGGGGCACGCCATTCGCGACGGCTTTATGGCGGCCTACTACAGCGCGCTGGATGCCGGGGCACCCACCCCGCAGGTACAGGTGTACGACACCGGCACCCAGCAGCCGTTTGAAGAAATTTACCAGACCGCCATCAACAACGGCGCCCAGGCAATTGTGGGCCCGCTGGACAAAAGCAAGGTGGCCAACCTGCTGGCGACCGAGAAACTCCCGGTTCCCACGCTGGCCCTCAACTACGGCGACGAAGGCCGCCTGACCGACGATCTGGTGCAGTTTGGCCTCGCCATTGAAGACGAAGCCCGCCAGGTGGCGCAGCAGGCGTACCGCCAGGGCCACCGTCAGGCGATGATCCTGGCACCGGAATCCGGCTGGGGCCAGCGCGGCCTGCAGGCATTTACCGAGGAGTGGAACCGCCTCGGCGGAAGTGTCAGCGTCAGCCGCAATTACAAGGACAACAGCAACTTCTCACAACTGGTGAGCGACGCACTGCTGATCCCGGAGAGCAAAGAGCGCGAGCGCGCACTGCGCAGCAAACTGGCGGCCCCGCTCAAGTTCACCCCGCGCCGTCGCGGCGATGTAGACATGCTGTTTGTGCTGGCACAGCCGCAGCAAGCGCGCCAGATCAAACCCATGCTGTCGTTCTTCTACGCGGGCGAACTGCCGGTGTACTCCACCTCGCAGATTTTTGCCGGCAATGTGGACCGCCAGCGCGACCGGGATATCAACGGTGTGCGCTTTACCGCCCTGCCGTGGCTGTTTGAAGACGACAACCAGACCAAACAGAATATTGTGAAGCAGGCAGCTCCAGCGCCGGCCTTTGCGCGGCTCTATGCGCTGGGTGCCGATGCGTTCCGCCTCTACCCGCGCTTGCCGATTCTGCGCCAGTTCCCGGAGCAACAGGTTTACGGGCTCACCGGGGCATTGAGCCTGACCTCTGACGGCCGCATCGTGCGCGAGCAGATCTGGGCGAAAATCGACAAGGGAGCACCGGTGCCCATCACCACCGCCGAAGCACCGCCTGCAATTTCCGACAGCAGCGCGCACAACGATTGATCGAAAATCGTAACGCGCTCGTCAACCGAGCGCGTCTTTTTGGTTAGCGCTTTCCTCGGACCCGGAAAGCATGGAAAAAGTGTATGGATACCACCAGTATTGGCAGCCAGATGGAAGCGGAGGCCGAGCGGCATTTGATTGCGGCCGGACTGCGTATTGTGGAACGGAATTTTAGCGGCCGCTTTGGCGAGATCGACCTGATCGCCCGCGACAGAAACACGCTGGTGTTTGTGGAAGTGCGCTACCGCCGCAACCGCCTGTTTGGCGGTGCCGGAATGTCCGTTGACCAGCGCAAGCAGCGGAAACTGTTGCTCACCGCCAACGGTTACCTGCAGATGCGCGGACTGGACTGCCCCTGTCGCTTTGATGTCATCACCATCGAGCAGGGACAGCGCGGCGAACCATTGAATTTAGATTGGATACAAAACGCCTTCGGGCAATAGTTCACCCCTTTACGGCTACGTTCACCCATAGGAAAACACAGAGTACATGGAACAGAGAGTGGTAACGCTGTTTCACCACAGCATTGAAGCAACCATGAATGCGGGTGAACTTTTGGCACCTTACATTGCCGAAGCCAGCGAAATGATCGTGCACACCCTGCTGGCGGAAAACAAACTCCTGATCTGTGGCAATGGATTGAGTGGCGCGCTGGCACAAAGTTTTTCAGCACAGTTGATGGGCGGTTTCGAGCGCGAACGCCCGGGGCTACCGGCCATTGCATTGAACGGCGATGCGGTAACCACCGGTACTGTCGCGCGCAATCACGGCCGTGCCGAGTCTTACGCGCGGCAAATTCGCGCCCTGGGGCAACCCGGTGATCTGCTGGTCATCATCAGCACCGATGGACAGGATTCGAACCTGGTCCAGGCCATTCGCGCCGCCCACGATCGCGATATGGGCGTGCTTGCCCTGACCGGCGGCGAAGGTGATGGCGACTGTACTGCCCTGCTCGACGTGCACGACATAGAACTGCGTGTTCCCTCTCCGGTAGCACCGGAAGTGCACCAGGTACATTTACTGATACTGTTCTGCCTGTGCGACCTGATCGACAGTAGCCTGTTTGGCGGATTCGAGGAGTAATCCATGCAACCGAGCACCCATAAAAATCTTTCTAGAAAACGTTCCACCTCGCTGAAGCTGGCCCTCGCCGGCGGCCTGCTGGCCCTTGTGAGTGGCTGCGCCACTGTGCTGGACGCCACCCACGACGGTCCTATTCAGCCCGATCCGGGCGAGCGCAGCTTCGGCACCTATATTGATGACCAGCAGCTGGAAACCATCACCCGGGTAAATCTGCGCAAGGCGCACCCGGAGTTAAAAGAATCCAATATCGACGTCACCAGTTTTAATGGTGTAGTGCTGTTGACAGGTCAGGTATCCAGTAACGACTTGCGCGACCTCGCTGGGCGAACCGCGCAACAGGTACACTCGGTGCGCCAGGTGTACAACGAGATTCAGGTGCGCGGCACAACCTCCGTACTGGCTCGCACCAGCGATACCTGGCTGACCACCAAGGTTAAAAGTGTCCTGCTTACCGATAAAGAAATCGACAGCGGGCGCATCAAGGTGGTTACGGAAAACGGTGTTGTCTATCTGATGGGCCTGCTAACCCGACAGGAAGCCGAGAACGCAGCGGAGAAAACCCGTACCGTCGGTGGCGTACAGAAAGTGGTGAAAGCGGTGGAATATATCGACTGACTTTCCCAAGCAGAGAAAAGCCCGAAGCAGAGAAAAGAAAGTACCGAAAACAAAAAACGGAGGCATTGCCTCCGTTTTTTGTTTCTAACAAGCGAACCCGTTACGGGCGCTCGATCGCTATCGCCGTTGCTTCACCACCACCGATACACAGGCTCGCCACTCCCTTCTTCAGGTCGCGATTCTCCAGTGCCGCCAGCAGGGTAACAATTACCCGCGCACCACTGGCGCCGAGCGGATGCCCCAGCGCGCAGGCGCCACCGTTCACATTGACCTTGTCGCGAGACAGGTCCAGTTCTTTCATCGCAGCCATGGTGACCACGGCAAACGCTTCGTTAATCTCATAAAGGTCCACATCTGCCGCACTCCAGCCAGTTTTATCCAGCAGATTTGCCATAGCCGAGACCGGTGCAGTAGTGAACCATTCTGGCGCGTGAGCAAACTGGCTCTGGCCACGCAGTATTGCCAGCACTTTTACTCCACGGGCTTTCGCCTCGCTCTCGCGCATCAACACCAGAGCTGCAGCACCGTCAGAAATGGAGCTGGCGTTGGCCGCGGTGACAGTACCATCTTTGCGGAAGGCCGCACGCAGCTGGGGGATCTTGTCCGGGCGCGCATTGCCCGGGCCTTCATCCACGGAGACCTCGTGATCACCTTTGCGGGTGCTCACGGTGACCGGAGAAATTTCGCGCCGAAAGGCGCCTGACTCAATCGCAGCATTGGCACGTGCCAGTGACTCGATAGCAAAGGCATCCTGCTCTTCCCGGGAGAAGCTGTACTTGTCCGCGGTGCACTCGGCGAAGTTACCCATCAACTGGCCGTCATAGGCATTTTCCAGACCATCGGTAAACATATGGTCCAGCACCTCACCGTGCCCGAGACGCATACCGCCACGGGCTTTCGGCAACAGGTAGGGCGCATTACTCATGCTCTCCATACCACCAGCCACAACCACTTTGGCATCGCCGGAAAGCAGCGCATCGCGGGCCATCATTACGGTTTTCATCCCCGAGCCACAGACCTTATTGACTGTGGTGGTCGGGGTACCCTCCGGAATACCCGCCCCCAAAGACGCCTGGCGAGCAGGCGCCTGCCCCAGGCCCGCGGGCAATACACATCCCATCAACACTTCGTCCACATCCGCTGCATCCACGCCGGCATCAGCGAGGGCACCACGAATCGCCACCGCGCCAAGCTCCGGCGCGCTGAGGCCGGACAAAGCCCCCTGCATTGCCCCCATTGGCGTACGGGAAATACCTACGATGACCACAGGGTCTTTTGTTTGCTCGCTCATGCTATTTTCACTCCATATTTTACGGAAACCGCCGCAAATGGCTGACCAGTATTGCGCCAAGTCCTGATTTGGTGGCGAATTATAACCCAGACACCCGATGAGATGACCATCCACCTTTCGTTGTATTGCTCATGGTAGTATCAGGCGCAATGGTGGAATAAACCGATACAGATCAATCGCACTGGCGGATCCGTCAATCGTGGTCCCCACCGGTCTCCTCACAACAATCTGGACCCTGGACTCTATGGAAATATCGACCATTGTCTGGCTGGTGATCATCGCCGCCCTGGTGTTTTACGTTATCGGCATCTACAACAAACTGGTTTCACTGAAACACCGCTACGAGAATGCTTTCGCTCAGATCGAAGTCCAGCTAAAACGCCGCTACGACCTGATTCCAAACCTTGTGGAATCCGCCCGGGGATACCTGAAGCACGAACGCGAGACCCTTGAAGCCGTCATTTCTGCACGCAACTCCGCCGTCGCGGGGCTGAAGGCAGCCGCCAATAACCCCGGCAGTGCGTCTGCTATGGCGGATCTGGGCAGTGCAGAGGGCCTGCTGAGCAACGCCCTTGGCCGGCTCAACGTCGTCATGGAAGCCTACCCGGACCTCAAAGCCAACCAGACGATTCAGCAGGTGATGGAAGAGCTCACCAGCACGGAAAATAAAGTCTCCTTTGCCCGCCAGGCGTTCAACGACGGCGTCACTACATACAACGTCTTCCGCCAGAGCTTCCCCCGGTATTCTTCGCGGGCTTTTTTGGTCACCGCGAGAACGGCAAGCTGCTGGAGTTTGCGGATTCCGAAGCTTTCCAGGCTGCGCCCCGGGTAGAGTTCTAGTCAGAGGCGCGCACCACCAATGAATTTTTTCGAGTATCAGGATCGCGCCCGACGCAACAGCGCACTGCTGATCGCCCTGTTTGTGGCAGCCGTGTTCGGGCTGGTTGCGATTACCACACTGTTTGTAGCGTTTATCACCAGCTACTCCGACCTGAGTACCGCCGGTACAGGGTTCTCGCTGACATCAATGCTCGGCAGGCTGGGCTGGGACACCATTGCCGGCATCGCCATCACCATCGTCGCGATTATCGGCCTCGCGAGCCTGTTCCGGCTGCGGCAACTGGCCGATGGTGGGCGCGCGGTCGCCGAATCCCTTGGCGGGCGCAAGATCAATACTTCACCGCACAACCTTGCGGAGCAGCGCGCACTCAACGTGGTGGAGGAGATGGCGCTGGCGTCCGGTACGCCGGTGCCCGACGTGTATATCCTGGAAGACGAAGCGATCAACGCCTTCGCCGCAGGATATGCGCCCGGCGATGCAGTGATAGGACTGACGCGCGGCTGCATCGAACAGCTGAGCCGCGACGAACTTCAGGGCGTGGTAGCCCATGAATTCAGCCATATATTCAACGGGGATATGCGCCTCAATATTCGCATCATCGGATTGCTATATGGCATCCTGATTATCGGCCTGCTGGGCAGCTGGTTAGTACGCGGCAGCTACTGGGGAGGCAGCGGACGCAGCCGCGGACGCGCGGTTTTCTTCGGTATTGGCGCGGGACTCGCAGCCATCGGCTACATCGGAACGTTTTTTGGCAATCTGATCAAATCGGCAGTGAGTCGCCAGCGGGAATTCCTGGCTGATGCATCAGCAGTACAATTTACCCGCAGTCATCAGGGTATTACCGACGCGCTGAAGAAAATCGCCGGGCACGACAGCGGCTCCCGACTACAGGCTGCAAATGCCAGCGAGTTCAGTCATATGTATTTTGCCAGTGGCCTGAAGAGTAGCTTTCTCGGCCTTTTCGCCACCCACCCGCCACTGCACGCTCGGATTCAACGCCTGGACCCTCTGTGGCCAGGCCAAGGCAACAGTCTCGTCGAAGGCAGCGAAATACGTTCAGGGGCCGCGACGGATACAGGATCAGCGCCGGTTTCGCATATGCACCCTGGAACCGGCACGGGCAATGCCGCGGGCACAGCATACAAAACGCGCCTGGACCAGGTGGTCGAGGTCGTCGACAACAATATCGCCACCCCTTCTTACCAGCAGCACGCTCTTGCCAGGTCATTGCTGGCGAACATTCCTCCACCGCTAAAGGCCGCGGCGCACGACCCATTTTCAGCGCGAGCGCTGGTGTATGGACTGCTGATGGCAGATACCGAGCGCGCCGATAAACAGGCGCACCGCGCAGCCCAGATCGCAATGCTTGAAAAAATTGCCCACCCGGCAGTGCTGCGAGAGTTTCAACGACTCGCCCCGGTGCTGAGCGAGACGCCAGTCACCTATCGCCTGCCGCTCATTGACCTGTGTATTCCTGCACTCAAAGCGCTGGCACCGCAACAATTCCAGGTGTTCAAGCGCAACGTCATCAAGCTGCTGCGCGCCGACGGCAAGATAGAGATCCGGGAGTGGGCCCTGTACCGGGTGTTGATGCACGGCCTCGAACCCAATCCTGACCAGCACCGCAAGCAGGGCGCCAGCACAGGCAAAGCAACGGCGGTCAGTGATGCGCAGCAATTTCTACTAGCCACAATGGCCCATGCGGACTGCGAGGACTACCTTACCGCGAAACGGGCCTTTGAGGCCGGCACCCGCATTCTCAGCCTGAAGGCCGCACCGCTTCCCGCACGCACGGATATCACCCTGCAACGACTGGATAAGGCCATTGCCATTGCGCGTGATACCAGGCCCCTGCAGAAGCCTCTGGTGCTCAAGGCCCTGGCGACAACACTGGCCCACGACGGTGTCATCGGCGGCGGTGAAGTTGAGCTGCTGCGGGCCATTGCAGACTGCCTGGATTGCCCAATGCCGCCGATCCCCGAAAGCCACCGTGCACTCTCACCGGAAACGGATACAGGCACATCCAGGGCAACAAGCACAGCCATCTGACCCGCAAACGCGGCCGCAATGTTCGTAAAACTAAAAAAGCCGGCACAACTGCCGGCTTTTTCGCAACACACTCTGAAATTCTGTCACTAATAGTGATGCTGATAGACCGGTCCGACCCCCATGGTCCAGATGATCACAGAGCAGATCATGATTGTGACCATCCCCACCAGCCCGATGGTCAGAACCGCACTCGCATACAGAAACGCACGCTCCTTACTCATATTCATCAGGATGGGGATACCCTCATAGAGCAGGTAAACAGAATAAATAGCCGCCAGCCCCATCACGGTCACCACCAGCCAAAGGTGGGGGTAAATCATTACAATGCCCGACAAAAGCACCGGTGTTGTGACGAATACAGCAAGCGCCGTGCCTTCGTAGTGACGGGTAGGCTCATCGCCCTCAACGCCGTAGGCCTTCGCCATCCAGTTTATAAACTCCCCGACCAGATAAATCCCGATCAGTAACGCCAGGTAGGTCACTATCGCCAAACTACCGGCACTCGCTGGCGTCAACTTCGACACGTGCCCGCCGAGTTCAAAGCCCACCTGAGTCACACCGATATAGCCGGCAATACAAGGGATCAGCGCCAGGATAGGCACATGGCTCAGAAAAACCTGCAGAAACGAGTGCTTGTCCGCGCGAATGGACTGCCACTCTTTGTCCGGATTGGTAAATATGCCAATGGTATGGCTGAGTAATTTCACTTGGGGTCCTCCTGTACACCGCTTGTTTGCAGTATCGGAAGGGCCGGGTCAATTCACCAATGAATAACAGGATTCTGGCGTCAATTTTTACGCCAGCAAATCAAACGCGCCAAAAAGGTAATGAAAAGAGCAACAACAGCGGGGGAGAAGAGCGAAGCGCCGGCCGCCAGCTCGTCACAGAGCTTTTGGCCAGCGTCGACGTTTGCACTATTTGACGACGCGCAAGGCCGGCTTCTTAGAGGGCTTTTTGAGGGTGGTTGGCGGTGTGGGCTCTGGCGGCTCCGGCGTCTCTTCCGGCTCAAACACCATGCCCTGGCCATTCTCCCGGGCATAAATCCCCACCACCGCGCCCACCGGCACCTGAATATCGGTAGGCACACCGCCAAAACGCGCATTGAAGCGGATTGCATAGTTGTCCATGGTGAGGCCCATCACCGCGGATTCCGACACATTCAGCACAATCTGACCATCTTCATTGACGTGCTGCTGCGGTACCAGCACGCCATTTAAGTGGGTATCCACCAGAAGATAGGGAGTGCACTTGTTATCAGTGATCCACTCGTAAAACGCCCGCAACAGATACGGGCGGTTGGACGTCATCGACGGCTTATTCAATCAGCACCTCAGGCGCGCATTTCGCGTTCGTACTCGGTCAGGCTCTGCTGGAAGGCTTCGCGCTCAAACAGGCGATCCATATAGTCCAGCAGTGGCTTGGCCTGCTTGGTTTTCGGCAGGGCAATTTCCAGCTGGTCCAGACGCCACAGCAGTGGAGCCATGCAGCAATCTACCAGAGAGAACTCCTCGTTAAAGAAGTACGGCAGGTCGGTGAACATGGGGGCGATACCCACAAAGCTATCGCGCAGGTCTTTGCGCGCTGCAGCGACGTCTTTGCCACCAGCCAGAATCTTGTCTACCAGCGGACACCAGTCGCGCTCGATGCGGTGCATGATCTGGCGGCTCTGGGCGCGCGCAACCGGATACACAGGCAGCAGCGGCGGGTGCGGGAAGCGCTCGTCCAGATACTCCATCATGACCTTGGTTTCGAACAGCACCAGATCGCGGTCTACCAGGGTAGGCAGGGAGTTGTACGGGTTGAGGTCGGCGAGTTCCGCCGGCTTGTCATCGGGATCGACATCGATGATCTCTACGGAAACGCCTTTTTCCGCCAGTACGATACGTACACGGTGGCTGAAGTGACAACGACCGTCGGAAAAGAAGGTCATGGAGGAGCGCTTGTTGGTCGGCACACCCATTATGGAACTACCTCAATCTACTGGCCGGAACGATTCCGGACCAACTATTCAAAACAGAAAACGGGCGGCGGGCTGATACCGGAATACCGGCGGCCCACCACCCGGAAATATGACTGGCTCGCGCTTAGTGGTGCACGTCTTTCCAATATTCGCGGTTTAGCAACCAGGCGAAGATAAAGAACACCAGGATAAACGCCAGTACGTAGAAGCCAATACGCTTGCGTGTTTCCGCCATGGGCTCAGCTACGTACTCCATGAAATTGACCAGGTCATAGACTGCCTGATCATACTCCACATCAGTCATTGAGCCTTTCACTTTACCCACCGCCAGGCTGCCGCAATTGGCATCCATGATCGGATTGCCCATTTCATCGCGCACCACTTTACCGTGATCGCGCTTGGGGCCCGGGGCACATTCCGGCAGACCTTGCAGCTCCATCAGCACATGAGGCATACCCACGTTCGGGAACACCTTGTTGTTTACACCCAGTGGACGGCTGTCATCTTTGTAGAAGCTACGCAGGTAAGTGTACAGCCATTCTGGAGAGCGAGCCCGGGCTACCAGGGTCAGATCCGGCGGAGTGGCGCCAAACCACGCTTTGGAATCTTCCGGTTTCATGGAGATCTGCATCAGATCGCCAATTTTGTCGTCACCGAGTACCAGGTTCTGCACCATCAGCTCATTGGGAATGTCCAGATCCGTGGCCACGCGCTCCCAGCGGGAGAAGTTCGCACTGTGACAACCCATGCAGTAGTTCACGAAGTACTTGGCTCCGCGCTGCAGCGAGGGCTTGTCGGTCAGATCGGTCTTGATGTAATCCAGCTCGACTGAACTCGCTGCACCTACCGCCTTGATCGGAATAAAGGTCAGTAACAGCACCGAGATAATACCGGTCATCAACAGGATGAAGGACTTGCTACCCGACTGGGTGGTTACACGCTCTGGCTCAGGATGCACCTCGTCGCGATCGGTCAGCCACGGCAGTGCTGCGAAGAACACCGCAAATACCATGGTCATCACGAACACAAACAGGCTCGCTTTAAAGTTCACCACTGCCATCCACAGAAACATGAAGGCAAAAGCTCCACTCACAATCCAGGACGCCAGGCCCTTGCGGGTAGTCGGATTGGTCCAGATCGGCATGGTCACAAAGAACGCGAAGTAAAACAGGGTCGCTACCTGCGCCAGGAAGTTACGCCCCGGAGTCGGAGACTTCACACCCAGGTAGCCGAGGATGATGAAGATCGCCGCAAACACCATCAGCAGCACTTTCGGCAGCCAGCCCTTGTAGCGGATAGAGCGCACCGGGCTCTTATCCAGCCAGGGCAGCACGAAGAGAACCGCAATCGCCGCACCCATGGCCACCAGACCGAGGAACTTCGCCGTCAGCGGGCCGATATCAATGGTCACCGCACGCAGCACCGCATAGAACGGAGTGAAGTACCATACCGGCGCGATGTGCTCCGGAGTCTTCAGCGGGTTCGCTTCTTCAAAGTTGGCGTACTCAAGGAAGAAACCACCCATTTCAGGGAAGAAGAACACCACCACGCAGAAGGCGAACAGGAATACAGCGATACCGACCAGGTCGTGCACGGTGTAGTACGGGTGGAAGGCCACGCCGTCCAGGGGCTTACCGTTTTCGTCCTTGTGCTTTTTGATGTCGATGCCGTCGGGGTTATTGGAACCCACTTCGTGCAGCGCCAGGATGTGCAGTACAACCAGCAGCACCAGCACCAGCGGCAGCGCGATCACGTGCAGGGAGAAGAAACGCGTGAGGGTAATACCGGAAATCAGGTAGTCACCGCGAATCCACTGCACCAGATCTTCGCCCACCACGGGGATAGCTCCGAACAGGGATACGATTACCTGTGCACCCCAGTAGGACATCTGGCCCCAGGGCAGTACGTAACCCATAAAGGCTTCTGCCATCAGCACCAGGTAGATACACATGCCGAAGATCCACACCAGCTCGCGCGGTGGCTTATAGGAGCCGTACATGAGTCCGCGGAACATATGCAGGTAGACCACCACGAAGAAGGCAGAGGCACCGGTGGAGTGCAGGTAGCGGATAATCCACCCCATATCCACGTCGCGCATGATGTATTCCACAGAGGCGAAAGCGCCGTCTGCAGTAGGTGAGTAGCTCATGACCAGCCAGATACCGGTCAGCAGCTGGTTCACCAGAACCAGCATGGAGAGCACACCAAAGAAGTACCACAAATTGAAATTCTTGGGCGCGTAGTATTTACCCATATGGGTATCCCACGCGCGATAGATCGGCAGTCGCTGGTCGACCCAATCCCCCAGTGCGGTTAGCCAGTTCATGCGCTGCCCTCCTGATCCACGCCGATTACGATTACGTCATCCCCTTCGTAGGAATAGGGAGGTACTTCCAGGTTGTACGGCGCGGGTACACCGGTATAAACGCGGCCGGCCAGATCGTATTTGGAACCGTGACAGGCACAGAAGAAGCCGCCCTGCCACTGATCACCGCCGAGGTCGGCGGTGCCCACTTCCGGGCGATACATGGGCGCGCAGCCGAGGTGGGTACACAGACCGACAAGCACCAGAACCTGCGGCTTGATCGCACGGTTTTCCGGGTTCACGTAGGAGGGCTGAGTAGATTCTTCAGAATTGGGATCACGCAGATACGGATCCACCTTGGCGAGGTTGTCCAGCACTTCCTGGGTGCGGCGAACCACATATACCGGCTTGCCACGCCACTCGACGGTGACCATCTGGCCCGGCTCCAGCTTGCCAATGTTGTATTTTACTGGCGCACCCGCGGCTTTCGCTTTGGCACTCGGATTCCAGGAGGCGACAAAAGGTACAGCGACTCCCACTGCCCCGGCACCACCTACAACGGAGGTAGCGGCGGTCAGGAATCGACGACGCCCCACATTTACACCGTCATCACTCATGACGTAGATCTCCCATCACAGCGCCCCGTAACTTACCTGATCGTAAGCCCGAGACTGACTGGCCCAAACCCAAAATTCCGGAAAACCTCTGTCAAGAATCCAAGAGCCACCCAATGCGGTAAATCAGGGTTACCCGCAATCCGGTAGCAACGGTGCAACCTCAGTGGCCAAAAACCAGAGAGAACAGAGCACCCGCGCAACAACAGAAGAACCCTATTGCCGCGAAATCAGAGACTTAAACAGAAACTCCCCTACAACTGGCCCGCCCGCCTAGCCATAGAACAAAATGGCCAAACCCCATATGCAAGCGGATAGAAATTCGCGCAATGTTAAAGAAAATGCCAAATCTATACAAGGCGAATGCCGGCGCGAACGTCGGCAATCTCGCCGCGAACTGGCGGGATTTTAAACAGGTCACAAAACGCGCACCTGTGAGCAAGCTCGATACAATCAAAGCCACAGGCAAAAAAAAGCCCGGCATTTGCCGGGCCATAAAAAAGAGAATTCTCGCTTAACGCTTGGAGAATTGCGGCTTCTTACGCGCTTTGCGCAGACCGACTTTCTTACGCTCAACTGCACGAGCGTCGCGAGTTACGTAACCAGCTGCACGCAGCGGCTGACGCAGAGACTCGTCGTACTGCATCAGAGCGCGGGTCAGGCCGTGACGGATAGCACCCGCCTGACCGAAGGAACCGCCGCCCTTCACAGTTACGTTGATATCGAATTTTTCGACCATGTCGACCATTTCCAGCGGCTGACGCACGATCATGCGCGCCACTTCGCGGCCGAAGTATTCGTCCAGGGAACGACCGTTTACGCTGATTTTACCTTCACCCTGCGCGATGAAAACGCGAGCGGTAGAGGTCTTGCGGCGGCCAGTACCGTAGTATTGAGTTGTTGCCATGAGAATGATTCCGTTTAGATCGACAGTTCAATCGGCTGCTGGGCCGCATGAGGATGTTCGCTACCCTTGTACACCTTCAATTTCTTGAACATGGCGCGACCCAGAGGGCCTTTCGGGAGCATGCCTTTCACAGCACTTTGGATAGTGCGCTCAGGCGCCTTGTCGATCAGCTTCTCAAAGCTGATGGATTTAAGACCACCAGGGTAGCCGGAGTGGCTGTGGTAGATCTTCGCTTTGGCCTTATTGCCGGTCACGCGGACCTTTTCGGCGTTGATTACTACAATGTAATCACCGGTGTCCACGTGGGGCGTATATTCAGGCTTGTGCTTGCCGCGCAGGCGGTGAGCGATCTCGGCGGAAATACGGCCGAGAGTCTTGTCCGCAGCGTCAACAATGAACCAGTCGCGAGTAACCGCTTCCGGCTTGGCACTGTAAGTCTTCATGTTATAAAACACCTGTATATGGCTCCCGAAATGGGGGCCGTCCCACGAAAAGAGCGCGAATACTACATAAGCGCCAAGGGCTTTTCAAGCACAAAATTGAGCAACTTGTGAACAGCCCGTTCCGGCCGTTCAGGCCTCAATCCACCCGGTGCTGCCGCGCCAGATACTCCCGGGACTGCATCTCCTGCAGGCGGCTGACGGTGCGCTCAAACTCGAAGCGCAGGTGACGACCACCGTACAGGGACTCCACCGGTTCCTCCGCAGAGATCACCAGATTGACGCAGCGGTCATAGAACTCGTCAATCAGATTGATAAAGCGGCGGGCCTGGCTCTCGGTGCGCTCGTCAAAACGCGGCACATTGGCCAGCAGTACCGTGTGGAATTCCCGCGCCAGCTCGATGTAATCGTTCTGGGACCGGGGGCCGTCGCAGAGCTCGGAAAATTCAAACCAGGCCACGTCGTCCGCCACTCTGGTAGCAACGATCGGCCGCCCCTCGATATCCAGGGCAATCTTCTCACGCACCTCTGCCCCCTCCACCATCAGGCTATTAAAGGAACGCTCAAGACTGGCATCGGCCTCCGCATCGAGAGGGTGGTGGTAAAGCTCGGCCATTTCCAGGGCGCGCAGGCGGTAGTCGACCCCATTATCCACATTGACCACCTTGGTATGGGCCAGCAGGAGATCGATGGCCGGCAGGAAGCGGGCGCGCTGCAGCCCATCCTTATATAGGCCCTCGGGAATAATGTTGGATGTGGCCACCAGGGTGACACCCCGCGCGAACAGCGACTCCAGCAGATTGGCGAGGATCATCGCGTCGGTGATATCGGAGACGAAGAACTCGTCAAAGCAGAGAACCCGGGCGCGCTCGGCGATGCGATCGGCCACCTTCTCCAGGGGATTCTTCTCCCCCGCCAGACTTTTCAGCTGGCGGTGCACTTCGCGCATAAAGCGGTGAAAGTGGGTGCGCTGCTTGCGCTCGAACGGCAGCGCCTCATAAAAGGCATCCATCAGGTAGGTCTTGCCGCGCCCGACCCCGCCCCAGAAATACAATCCTTTCTCCGGGGTATCCTCTTTTTTCCACAGGCGCCGCAAGCCGCCGAACAAACCGCCGCGCCCCTGAGCGGCAATCAGTCGCCCATATAGATCCTGCAACTCTTCCACCGCTGCACGCTGCGCCGGATCTTCCACAAAATCCGGGCGCTGCAGATCCCGCTCGTAGCGCTGCATGGGTGACATAGGCATCGATGCCGAAATTGAGCCAGTCTGGTTCTGATCCGTGACCATCTAATAGGAACCGTTCATTAAATTCATGGCGACACTGCCGGGCAGGCGTTGAGGGATTGGCCATCGGCCGAATGGCGCGCACTTTACCAAATCCGAAACGGGTTGGCACAAAACCAGTGAACCATGCGGCAAGCCGGGCACAGCGTTTACAGAGGAATTGCGTATAATAGGGTCACCACCACGGATGGGCTGGTGCCACTTTTACTTTGAGGAGAATGTATCGTGCACTCAACTTCGGTTTTGATTCTGGTAGGCATTGTTGGCCTGGCCATCGGCGCCCTGCTCGCCTTTCTCGCCACCCGCAGCCGCCAAGGCGTTGACCGCACCCAGGAGCTGGAACTGCGCCTGAAAGAAGCCAACAGTAAACTTGAAGACTTCCAACAAGAGGTCAACGAACATTTCGACCAGACATCGCAACTGGTGAACAACCTCACCCAGAGCTATCGGGAAGTACACGAATACCTGGCCAACAGCGCCATGCGCCTGTCCAGCCAGGATATCGGCCGCCAGATGCTGGAAGCCGGAAGCGGTCAGCTGAGCGACAACGATGAAAACCTGAGCGTACTGCCTCCCCGCGACTGGGCACCCAAGGAGCCCGGTGCCAAAGGCACTCTGTCCGAAGAATTTGGACTGGAAAAAGAAGCGCAAGCCCCTGCCCCCGCACCAACGTCGGAAACCGCGGTTAACCGCTGACTCCCTCTGCCAAGGGCAGGCACAAAAAAGGCGGGGCTATCACCCCGCCTTTTTTGTGGCAAATGCCTTACGGTGGCAAGCCGGAGATGTAACCCGGCCCGCCCTTATCCCCTGATCACAGACTCTGGTAGTAGTCCATCAGGATCTGGGCCACTTCCGGACGGGAAAATTCCGGAGGCGGTGCAATACCGTTACCCAGCATCTCGCGCACCTTGGTACCAGACAGCAGGATGAAATCATCCTTGGTGTGATCCGGCACATCACGCATCATCACTACGCGGTTCAGTTTCTTGGAGTAGGCGGTGTGATCCGCGCGGAAAATCTGAATCTCCAGCGCACCTTCCGGAACCTTCTCGTCGAAAATAGTCTGTGCATCGAAAGCACCGTAGTAGTCGCCCACACCGGCGTGGTCGCGACCAACGATCAGGTGGCTACAGCCACAATTCTGACGGAATACCGCGTGCAGCACCGCTTCGCGCGGGCCGGCGTACAGCATGTCGAATCCGTAACCGGTCACCATCACGGTGTTCTTGGGGAAATACTCCTCCACCATTTTGCGGATGGATGCATCACGCACGTGGGCGGGAATATCACCGGGCTTCAGCTTGCCCAGCAGCATGTGGATAAGTACACCGTCGGCATCCACCGCTTCCAGGGCCATTTTGCACAGCTCTTCGTGGGCGCGGTGCATGGGGTTGCGGGTCTGGAAGGCCACAACCTTGCTCCAGCCATGCTCCACAAACTCGTTGCGGATCTCGACCGCGGTGCGGAAAGTATCCGGGAAGTCCGCCTGAAAATAGCTGAAGTTCAGTACTTCGATAGAGCCGGAGATCAACTGGCGGCCAGCCGCCTTGAAAGTGGCCACACCCGGGTGGGCATCGTCCAGTGTGCCAAATACGTGTTCAGCAATAGTGTTGACCTGCTCGTCGGAAACGGTCTCGATGGCATCGACGTCCATCACTGCCAGTACCGGATTACCTTCGACATTGGGGTCGCGCAGGGCAATACGCTTGGCACCGGCGATCGCGGAAGTGTCTTCCACCATATTCACAACCGGGACCGGCCAGAACAGACCGTCTACGGTGCGCAGGGTTTCCGCAACACTCAGGGTATCCGCCAGGTTCATGTAGCCGTGCAGCGGGTTGAAATAACCGGCACCCAGCATTACAGCGTTGGCCGCAGCAGCAGAGCTCACCACGATGGACGGCAGGGATTCCGCTTCGTGGGCCAGCTGATGGTGGCGCTCACTGTCGTAAACAAAGCGGGGTTGCAGCTCGACACTGCCGTGTGGACGAACCAGGGACATAGACACTCCTGCGGTAGTTCTTTTAATGAGGATTCTGAGGAAAATTTTAAGCGCCACATTATACGGATAACCCGCCATACACCAAGCATCGGGCGTGACCGGGGTTAGATCATCTGGTGAGGACACAAGAACCGAAAGACGTATAATGACCTCAAACCAAGGAGCCTCTGGTGTCATTACAACGATTTCTGCAAGACTGGGCCATCCCCGCCGCGATCGGCTTGGCGATGGCGGCAGCGCTACTTTTCCTGTTCCCCCACCTGCGCGAAAACGCGGGAACTGACACCCCTCAAGTAATCACCGCCCCAGACTCCTATGCCAGTGCAGTCAATCTTGCCGGGCCCGCGGTGGTAAACGTATTCAGCAAGCGGGCTCTGCGTAACCACCCGCTGGCCAGCCACCCCCTGTTCCCCTACTACCTGAACAAAATGACCCCACTGCAACGAGAGCGCATGCAGCAGAACCTGGGTTCTGGCGTTATCGTTGACGATACCGGGTACGTCCTTACCAACTTTCACGTCATTTCCGGCGCAGAGCAAATTGCCGTAGTACTGGCGGACGGCCGTGAAGCCCGCGCACAACTGGTGGGATCAGACGCAGACTTTGACCTGGCGGTCCTGAAGATCGACCTTCCCAGCCTTACCGCAATTGAAGTCGGAGACCCGGATAGAGCGCAGGTCGGCGACGTGGTGCTGGCCATTGGCAACCCGTTTGGGGTGGGACAGACGGTAACTCAGGGCATTATCAGTGCTACCGGGAGGGACGTGGGCAACACCGGCGTAGGTGGCTACCTGCAAAACTTCCTGCAGACCGATGCGGCGATCAATCCCGGCAACTCCGGCGGCGCGCTGGTGGACTCCCGGGGTCGACTGCTCGGTATCAACACCACGTCGGTATTGAACCAAACCGGATTGAATCAGAGCGGTACCAGTGGTGGCATCAGTTTCGCGATTCCCGCCACCATCGCCCTCAAGGTCATGCAGGATCTTATCGAGTTTGGCCGGGTGGTGCCCGGCTGGCTGGGAATTGAGGCACAGAACCTGAACCCCCTGCTGGCACGCTCATTCAACCTGGCATCCACGGATGGCGTCATCGTCACCGCCATTTACAAAGAAGGGCCGGCGCATCAGGCAGGGCTCAAGCCGGGCGATGTAATCACCCACATCAATGCCACCCCGATCAATGACGGCAAACACGGCAATGCGGCGATGGCCACCCTGCGCCCGGGTGAAGTGGTGACCATTACCTATATTCGCGACGGTGAAACGCTCGCCACACGTGCAACCGTCTCGGAGAGGCCACAGGCAGAGCGCAACCAGACACAGGGTGAAGGGTGACGATTCAATTGCAGAGTGACCGCCCCACTAGTTCGGAGGGAAACGTGACCACGATATTCAAAGCTCTGGGCCTGAAAGCGCTGCTGGTAGTGACACTGTTCAACCACAACGCTGCTGCCGATGACCGCGACACACTAAACAATTTGCTGAACCAGTTTCTCGCTGGTGCTGCCGACGATATTCGCGTGCACCAGCGTTTCTGGGCCGACGACCTGATCTACACCAGCTCGTCAGGCCAGCGCTTTGGCAAATCCGCGATTGTCGGGGGAATGGAAAAGGCGGAAGAAAAAGAAGAGACGAAAGAGGCTTCTGCTCCAATGCGCTATCGCGCGGAAGAGACCGATATCCGCGTGCTCGGCGATACCGCGATCGTTGCCTTCCGGCTGATTGCAGAGCCGGCGCCGGACAGCGACAAGCCGGCGGAGAAGATGGAATTTTTTAACACCGGCACCTTCGTCAAACGCGATAACGAATGGCGAGCACTGGCCTGGCAGGCCACGAAAATCCCATCCGCAGCGCCCGCCAACCCTTAATCAATTCAAGCGAATCCGTTCGCGCCGGCCAACCCGCGCGAATCAGTCCGCGTCTGGCCGCACCCGGTATTCTGCGGAGCGGGCGTGGGCATCCAGGCCCTCCCCTTTTGCCAGGGTAGCCGCTACTCGCCCCAGGGTATCGGCACCTTCCGGCGAACAGAAAATAATCGAGCTGCGCTTCTGGAAATCGTAGACCCCAAGCGGGGAAGAGAAGCGCGCAGTACCGCTGGTAGGCAGCACGTGATTCGGTCCCGCGCAGTAGTCACCCAGCGCTTCCGCGGTATAGCGACCAAGGAAGATGGCACCGGCGTGGCGGATCTGCGGCAGATACTGCTCCGGGTTATCCACAGAGACCTCCAGGTGCTCCGGGGCAATCTGGTTGGACACTGCGATCGCTTCGGCAATATCGCTGACCAGAATCAAGGCACCGCGGTCGGCGATTGAACGACTGGCAATGGCTTCCCGGGGCAGGTCCGCAAGCAGCTTCTGCAGTGACGCTTCCACCGCATCGAGAAACGCTGCATCCGGGCTCAACAGGATCGACTGGGCCTGTTCGTCGTGCTCCGCCTGGGAAAGCAGATCCATGGCAATCCAGTCCGGATCGGTTTTGCCGTCGCAGATCACCAGAATCTCCGAGGGCCCGGCAATCATATCGATCGCCACCTGACCGAACACCGCGCGCTTGGCGGAAGCCACGAAGATATTTCCCGGGCCAACAATCTTGTCGACGCGGGCGATGGTCTCGGTTCCGTAGGCAAGGGCTGCCACAGCCTGGGCGCCACCAATGGTGAAGACTTTATCCACACCGGCAATAGCGGCTGCCGCCAACACCAGATCGCTGAGCTGGTTGTCCGGCGCCGGTACCACCATCAGCACCTCATCCACGCCGGCAACCCGCGCGGGAATGGCGTTCATCAGAACCGAGGAGGGATAGCTGGCCTTGCCGCCAGGCACGTAGATACCCACGCGCTCCATGGCGGTAATCTGCTGGCCCAGCACTGTGCCATCGGCTTCCTGATACTGCCAGGAAGATTGCAGCTGGTGCTCGTGATAGGCGCGCACACGCTCGGCGGCCGCTTCCAGGGCCGCGCGCTTGTCCGCAGGAATTCGCTCCAGCGCCGCCTGCAGATCTTCTGCCTGCAGGCAGAAACCCTGCGTCTGCTGCAACTGACGGCGGTCAAAGCGATTGGTGTATTCAATTACCGCCGCGTCACCACGGGATTTCACATCCCGAAGAATTTCCGCCACCGTCGCTTCGACCTTGGTGTCCGCGACGGACTCCCACGCCAACAGCGCGTCGAGCTGGCTTGAGAACTCTGAATTGCCGGCATCCAGCCGACGTACGGAAAAATCACTCATGGAATTTACCCGGCACTCCGTGCATGCACCGCTTCGGCCAACTGTTGGATCAGAGCATTGATCGGGCCGTATTTCATTTTCATGGACGCCTTGTTGACGATCAGGCGGCTGCTGATATCGGCGATCTGATCCCGCGCTTCAAGGCCATTGGCCTTCAGGGTGTTGCCGGTATCCACGATATCCACAATCTCATCCGCCAGATCCATCAGTGGCGCCAACTCCATCGCGCCGTACAGTTTGATGATGTCGGCCTGGCGACCCTGGGCAGCGTAATAGCGTTTGGCAGACTGCACAAACTTGGTCGCCACCTTGATACGGCCGCTGGGCAGCGGCGCGCCCTTGATGCCAGCCGTCATCAGGCGACAGCGGGCAATGTTCAGATCCAGGGGCTCGTAGAGATTGCTGTCGTCGTGTTCCAGCAGGTTGTCCTTGCCGGCCACGCCCATATCGGCAGCGCCATGCTGCACATAGGTCGGCACATCCGATCCGCGCAGGATCAGCAGGCGCACATTTTCCTGGTTGGTGGGGAAAATCAGCTTGCGGCTCTTGGCGATATCTTCCGCCGGCTCCAGGCCTGCGGCCGCCAGTAACGGCAGGGTTTCCTTGAGAATTCGTCCCTTGGTCAGGGCAATAGTGATCTGCATAGCGTTTATGATTGTGTGATTCGCCCGGTCTCCGCGGGCCAAAATGTATGGGCAATACCCCCAAAATCCCCGGGGAGCTTATCGACTCTTGTCGAGCCATGCCAATACATAACTAGAATAGCGCTAGAAGGAAACGGGCGACCGCCCGCTTCCGCTATTTGAACAAAGAGAAAAAAGAGGCGATCAGCCGGGTACGCGGCGAATATTCGCACCCAGTTGTTGCAGCTTCTCCTCAATACATTCGTAACCGCGGTCGATATGGTAGATGCGATCCACGATGGTAGTGCCTTCGGCCACCATGCCCGCAATCACCAGGCCGGCGGATGCGCGCAGGTCAGAAGCCATCACCGGTGCACCTTTCAACCTCTCCACACCGGTCACGATTGCAGTATTCCCCTCTAGCACGATGTTCGCACCCATACGGTTGAGCTCGTGCACCTGAATCAGGCGATTCTCGAAGATGGTTTCCACCACGGTACCGGTGCCCTCAGACACCGCGTTCATGGTGGTAAATTGTGACTGCATATCGGTGGGGAACGCCGGGTACGGCGCAGTGCGGAAGCTCACCGCCTTGGGGCGATTGCCCTTCATATCCAGTTCAATCCAGTCATCACCAACACTCAGGTGCGCACCGGCCTCTTCAAACTTCACCAGCACCGCATCAAGAATATCCGCGCGGGTGTGGGTCAGGCGCACTTTACCGCGGGCAGCAGCCGCGGCCGCGAGAAATGTGCCCGTTTCGATGCGATCCGGCATCACGGAATAAGTACACGGGTGCAGGCGCGAAACCCCCTGCACGCGAATGGTGTCCGTGCCGGCGCCTTCAATCTCGGCCCCCATGGCGATCAGGAAGTCCGCCAGGTCGACAATTTCCGGTTCGCGCGCGGCGTTGTGCAGAACCGTAGCGCCCTCTGCGAGCACCGCCGCCATCAGCAGGTTTTCGGTACCGCCAACGGTGACCTTTTCCATCACGATATCGGCGCCCTTCAGGCGGCCATTACTGCGTGCGCGAATAAATCCTTCGTCGATGGTGATCTCGGCGCCCATCGCCTCCAGCCCTTTCAGGTGGATATCCACCGGACGGCTACCGATGGCACAGCCACCAGGGAAGGACACATTGGCAACGCCGTGGCGCGCCAGCAGTGGGCCGAGCACCAGGATCGACGCGCGCATGGTTTTCACCAGCTCGTAGGGCGCGGTCAGCTCGTTCACCGAGCGCGGATCAATTTCCACACCCAATTTTTCGTCAATTGTGATTTCGGTTCCCATGCACCGCAACAGGGTGATCATGGTAGTGATATCGTTGAGGTGCGGCAGGTTGTGGATCTGCACAGGGCCGTCCGCCAACAGCGCCGCCGCCAGAATCGGCAGTGCGGAATTCTTGGCTCCGGAAATTTTCAGGGTTCCGGAAATGGGGCTGCCCCCTTCGATAATCAGTTTATCCATTCGGTCTGGTTTCCAAGCGGTACAAAAATCTCGACCACCACAGCGTAGTACTGCAGAGCAAGGCTGGGCGTTACTGGCCGACTTCTTCCGGAGTCAGGGTTTTCATCTGCACCGCGTGCAGGGTGCCATCGGCAATTTTGTCGGATAGCGCGCCGTACACCAGCTGCTGCTTCTTCAGGCGGCTGAGACCGTTGAACGCATCGCTGATAACGGTGAGCTGCAGGTGACTGCCTTCGAAGGCCACTTCAACCTGACTTCCAGGAATTTGCCCTTCAATCAGGGACTTGATCTGATCTGGTTGCATAGGTAGGACTACTTATCGGCTAAAAAAGAGCGCGCAAGTGTACTGGAATCGCCACCGCTGCGCAGCCGCATCACCGCCGCTGCGCACCGGCGCACAAATTTTCGTTCGAATCTCTCATGCCGATCAATTGCCGGCAACTTTGTCCGCCGCAGACCAGCCAGCGATCACTTTGTCGATATCGCCATTATTAGCCTGCATGGCCTGAGAAAATTGTCCGCGGAAGGTTTTGCCCAGATTAACACCGTTCAGGATCACGTTGATCAGTTTCCACTGACCACTGCGATTGCGCACCAGAGTGTAGGAAACTTTGGTCAAACCTTCCTTACTACGCACTTCCTGCAATACGTTGACGCGATTCCCGCTCGGGGCGGAGCCGGGATTGATTACTTTGACATCCAGATTGCCAAAGGTCGCCACGCCGCGGGCAAAGGTTGCCACCAGGTCGCGCCGGAAAGTACTGGCAAACTTCGCTCGCTGCGCTGGCGTCGCCTGCTTGGCATGCCCCCCCATCACACCGCGCGCGATAAAATTGAAATCCACTACGGGCTCAAGCACGCGATCGACAGCGGAGTAGTAACGCTGAGGATTTGAATTCAGGTTCTTGCCTTCCGTGCGGATTACGTTCAGCAACTGCCCGGAAACCCCCTCAATGAGCGAATAGGGGTTTTGCGCTGCTGAAGCAAGCGGAGCCAGCACGCAAAGCATTACGGCTGCCATCCACAACCCGAGCTTGCGCGCCACTTGGACTGCCGCAGAGCCCCGGGTTTGCCCGGCACTATAAATTGAGGTGAAACTAGAGGTGAGTGCGCTCACAGATTATCTCCCATTGGCAATTCGTCCCTTGGATACCCACAGTGTCAAAAAGTGTCGTGAGTCGCCGAAAAAATCATGCTGGCGGTTGCGGAAAGGACAACGGTCACTTCGCCCGGCCTCCACAGCTGACAATAGCGGCGGCAAACTATACCATGGCGGCCCTCCGGACAAGCGGCTTTGGATCACTTTGCCTCGAGGCGCCGTTTTTTGGACCAATATAGATAGGTTAGCACCTCTATCCTCCTTGCAAGTGGCTGCACGCGAGCCAAAGCTGCGGAGTAAAAGCGAGACATACGATGGGTAAAGATCTGATTATCCAGGCCGGACGCCGCACCATCTCCATGGAAACTGCCGCAGTGGCGGCACTGGAATCCCGCATCGGCGATGATTTTCACAGGGCTTGCGAGCTGATCCTCGCCTGCCCTGGGCGCGTGATTGTGTCCGGCATGGGCAAGTCCGGCCATATTGGCCGCAAGATCGCAGCTACTTTGGCCAGCACAGGCACACCGAGCTTCTTCGTTCACCCCGGAGAGGCCAGTCACGGCGATCTCGGCATGATTACCCGCCAGGACCTGGTAATCGCCATCTCCAACTCGGGCTCCTCTGCGGAAGTTCTGACCCTGCTGCCGCTGCTGAAAAGGCTGGGTATTCCGCTAGTCAGCATGACCGGTAAGCCGGACTCCCCTCTGGCCCAGTCCGCCGACGTCAATCTGGATATTGCGGTGGATACCGAGGCCTGCCCGCTAAACCTGGCACCTACTTCATCGACCACCGTTACCCTGGTCATGGGGGATGCTCTCGCGGTCGCCCTGCTGGAAGCCCGCGGCTTTACCGCGGAAGATTTCGCCTTCTCGCACCCGGGGGGCGCCCTCGGCCGCCAATTACTGCTCAAGGTCGAAGACGTAATGCACGCCGGCGAAGAATTGCCGCAGGTATCGCCGGCAACACCACTGTCGAAGGCACTCCTTGAAATGACCAGCAAGGGCTTCGGCATGACCACTGTGGTCGACGGCAGCGGACACCTGCTCGGCGTGTTTACCGACGGCGACCTGCGCCGGGTGATCGACCAGAAGCTGGAGATGGATACCGCCACAATGGAGCAGGTGATGAGCCGCCGCCCGAAAACAGTTAGCGCGCACACTCTGGCCGCAGAAGCCCTGCGCATTATGGAAGACAACAAAATCACCGCACTGGTTGTGGAAGACCCCGAGCACCACCCGATAGGTCTGCTGCATATGCACGACATACTGCGGGCCGGCGTCATCTGAGCACAACCGCCCGCGCCGTAACCAGGACCACACAACCTAAAGGAACACCACGTGAGTCATTCACACGCCAGCGAGCAACAGATTCAGGAAAAGCTGAGCAAAGTACGTCACCTGATTCTCGACGTGGACGGAGTGCTCACCGATGGCCGCCTGTACTTCGACAACCAGGGCAACGAGCAGAAAACCTTCCACACCCTGGACGGCCACGGTATTAAAATGCTGCAGCAGTCTGGCGTCGCGGTTGCTATCATCACCGGCCGGCGCAGCGCCCTGGTTGAAAAACGTGCGCACGACCTGGGTATCACCCGCCTGATTCAGGGCCGTGAAGACAAATACAGCGCCTTTCTCGAGCTTTTCGCGGGCGAGCCATACGATCTGGAACACATCGCCTATGTCGGCGACGACTATCCTGATCTGCAACTGATGACCCGCGTGGGCTGCCCGATCGCGGTTCCCAACGCGGCTTCACCGGTACAGGAACGCGCCCTGTTCACCACCGAACGCAGCGGCGGCCTGGGCGCGGTGCGAGAGGTTTGCGATCGCATTATGCGTGCCCAGGGAACCTTCGACGCAGCGCTGGCTCCTTATATAGCGCAGTAATTGAATTGCGTTAAAACCTGACACAGGAAAAAGGAAGAAATATCGGATGCGCACCTGGCTTCCCCTGGTGATCGTAGTTGCACTGATCTCCCTCGGGCTATGGTTCACCGAAAGTCCGCCCGAACAACTGCTGGGCAAGCGCCCAACTCAGCAAGAGTACAACCGCGCTGCCGATCTGATCATTCGCGATGCGCGCACACGGCATTACGGGGTCGAGGGCGACCTGGCCTACGAAGTAGACGCCAAACGTATTACTTTTTTCCAGTTTGCCCGCCGCGACCGAGCTGACCTTACCGAGCCGCGGATGATGTTTTACCAGGGCGATGACACCAAGTGGCGCACGGAGTCCCGTACCGGCGTGGCTTATGACAACGGGCAAAAGGTGGTTCTGGAGGGCGATGTCTCGGTTATGGAGCTGCCCCAACCCGGCATTACGCTGCGCACGCCGAAAATTGTCATCAAACCCCGCGAGGAATTCGCCGAAACGGACAAAGTTGTTACCATCACCGATGGCCTCAACCTCACCACCGGCAAGGGCCTGCGCGCCGATCTAAAAAAAGACAAGGTAGAAATACTGTCCGATGTGGAAAGCCGCTATGAACTTCGCTGACTTACGCCGCCGCCTGACCACTTTGGCACTGGCACTCGCCTGCGCACTGCCCGGCATCCAGGCCGTCGCCTTGCCCGACGACCGCCAGCAGCCGGTCAAGGTTTCTGCAGACAACCTGGAAGCGAACCGCAGCAAGAACCTGTCGGTCTACAGCGGCAATGTTGTAATCAGCCAGGGCTCCCTGCAGATTCGTGCCGACCGGGTTGAAGTGCACGGCAACAGCAAGGGAGAGATCAACAAGGTCATCGCCACCGGCACGCCAGCGCACTTCCAGCAACAGGTCGAAGAAAGCACCACGCCGGTCAAGGCCCGCGCTGCGCGCATCGAATTCCTGGTGGCCAATGACGCCCTGCAACTTACCGGAGAGGCGTTTGTCGACCGCGACGGCAACACCCTGACCGCCGAACGCATCGATTACGACCTGAACAGTGAGCAGATGAAGGCCCGCGGCCAGTCAGAGAAAAAGCGCGTGGAAATGATCTGGAAGCCCGAAGGGCAGTCCGGGGACACCGACGGACAGTAATGAGACTTTAGCGAGTAACGGCATTGAGCCATTACCGCCAACGCAACACGCAGATTTATTGAGTGCGGCCAGGTGCCGCCCCAGCCGGAATTGAATAATGCCAACGCTCAAGGCGCTCCATCTCGCCAAGCAGTACAAAAAGCGCAAAGTCGTTCAGGATGTCTCCGTGAGCGTATCCAGCGGCCAGGTCGTCGGCCTGCTGGGACCCAACGGCGCGGGTAAAACCACCTGCTTCTATATGATCGCCGGTCTGGTGCAGGCGGATGCTGGCCAGGTATTGATCGACGATGAAGATATCACCGGCCTGTCCATGCATGGCCGCGCGCGCAAAGGCATTGGTTACCTGCCTCAGGAAGCCTCCGTTTTCCGCCGCCTCTCGGTGCAGGACAATATCCTCGCGATCCTGCAGACTCGCAAAGACCTGAACAATGCCCAGCGCAAGGAGCAGCTGGAAGCCCTCCTGGAAGAGTTCCACATCACCCATATCCGCGAAAGCCTGGGTATGGCCCTATCAGGTGGTGAGCGGCGGCGAGTGGAGATTGCCCGCGCCCTGGCAACCAACCCCGCATTCGTATTGCTGGACGAGCCATTCGCCGGTGTCGATCCCATTTCCGTCAACGATATCAAGCAGATCATCCGCCACTTGAAAGACCGCGGAATCGGCGTTCTGATCACCGACCACAACGTTCGCGAGACCCTGGACATCTGTGAGACCGCGTTTATCGTCAGCGAAGGCCACATTATCGCCTCTGGCGACCCCCGCGACGTGGCCGAAAACAAACAGGTGAAAGACGTCTACTTAGGACACGAGTTCACCATCTAGTTCACAGAGGGAAAGACCTCCCTATTTCACGCCAACTCGAAGACATTGGTCACAGGATTTAAGCTGTGACCAAATGCCATCATTTTTTCGGCACACTTATTGCTTAACCGCCCTCTTGTCTTCCGCCCCGCCCCGGGGTAGTCTGCATGAAATGAGCTTTACCCCGCCGCCGGAAACATAAAATTCTCCGCAGCGGATTCACGCCAGATTTTTCTGCCGGCACACCCCTATGAAGCAGTCACTCCAGTTAAAACTCGGCACTCAGCTGACAATGACGCCACAGCTGCAACAGGCCATCCGCCTGCTGCAGCTGTCGACGCTGGACCTGCAACAGGAAATTCAATCCGCCCTGGACAGCAACCCGCTGCTGGAGTCGGACTTCGACGAGCACGCCGGAGAATCACTCCAGGACCAGAACACTCCCGCAGAGCGCAAGGAAGAAGCCTCTGAGCGAGCCGCGGAAACCCAGGCCGAGTCCTCCGCAGACGGCGACTGGACCAACGATATTCCAGATGACCTGCCGGTAGATACGCGCTGGGACGACATCTATTCAAGCGGCAGCCACAGTGGCGGCGAGGGCGAAGATTTCGCGCTCGAGCAGCGCAGCGCGGCCTCGGAAAGCCTGCAGGATCACCTGCAGTGGCAACTCAACCTCACCCCACTCTCTATCGAAGACAAGCTGATCGGCGAAACGCTGATCGACGCCATCGCTCCCAACGGCTTCCTGGGTACCCCCATTGAAGAGCTGGCGGAGTCCATGGAGCTGGACGTCGATGAGGTCATGGCCGTATTGAAGACCATCCAGCAGCTGGAGCCGGCGGGCTGTGGCGCGCGCGATCTGCGCGAAAGCCTGCTGCTGCAACTGCGCCAGCTGCCGGACCAAACCCCCTGGCTTTCTCAGGCCGTAGCCGTGGTGAGCCAGCACCTGGACCTGCTGGGAAAACGGGACTTTCGCCAATTGAGCCGCCGCACCCGCCTCAGCGAAGCGCAACTGGGCGATGTCATGCGGCTGATCCAGACGCTCACGCCCTACCCCGGTGAGGCCTTCGGTGGCGAGGAGCCCCAGTATGTGGTGCCCGACGTCATCGTCAGCCGCAAGCAAGACCGCTGGGTCGTGGAACTAAACCCGGAAACCACGCCCAAGCTGCGCATCAATAACGCCTACGCGGCAATGATCAAGCGTGCAGACAACTCCAGTGAAAACAACTATCTGCGCGACAACCTGCAGGAAGCGCGCTGGTTCCTGAAAAGCCTGCAAAGCCGCCACGAAACGCTCCTCAAGGTCGCCAGCAGCATTGTGGAAAAGCAGCAGGGATTTTTCGAGCAGGGGCCGGAAGCCATGAAACCCATGGTGCTGGCGAATATTGCCGAAACCATCGGCATGCACGAGTCCACTATTTCCCGGGTCACCACCCAGAAGTACATGCTCACGCCTCGCGGCGTATTCGAACTCAAGTACTTTTTCTCCAGCCATGTCAGCACCGACTCCGGAGAAGATGCTTCCTCCACTGCCATCCGGGCGCTGATCCGCAAGCTGATCGATGGCGAGCAGCCGCGCAAACCGCTGTCTGACAACAAGATCACCCAGGAGCTCGACGCCCAGGGGATCAAGGTGGCGCGACGCACTGTAGCGAAATACCGGGAGTCCATGGGCATCCCCTCCTCAAGCGAAAGAAAGCGACTGGTGTAGGCCGCAGGGTCACACTTTTACCCAAACCCGTCGTGCCTTCCCCCCAATTCCACCTACACTTGGCCTCGGCGGCTATTTTCTGGGCAACCAATAGCCTGACAGCGAGTGTATCCTTCCATTCTGACGCACTTCCTAGTAGGGTTGCCGCCCTGTGCGGGGGTGCAGCCAGATTGTGTTGTACTCGATGAGGAGAAATCCATGCAGATCAATATCAGTGGCCACCATGTAGACGTTACTCCGGCCATTCGCGATTACTGCCTGACCAAACTGGACAAGCTCTCCCGCCACAATGACCTGATCACCACAACCCAGGTCACCCTGTCCGTCGACAAACTAGTCCAGAAAGCCGAAGCGCGGATTCACGTGAGCGGCAACAAGGATATTTTTGCCGATTCGGAGTCAGAGGATATGTACGCGGCGATTGATTCGCTGACCGACAAACTCGACCGACAGCTGTTGAAACACAAAGAGAAGTTACGCGGTCACCGCTAGGCTCCATCATTACGAGTCAACGGTTGATTCGCACCGCTAGATCATCTGCACGTTATGACATTGGAAGCATTACTCTCTCCCCGCCTGAGCCTTTGCCACCTGGCGGGGAGTAGCAAGAAAAAGCTGTTGCTCAATATCGCCCAGGCGATCTCCGAACTATACCCCGACCTGGACACCGACACAGTGTTCAACCAGCTGGTAGCCCGGGAGCGCCTGGGTTCTACCGGCATTGGTGAAGGTGTCGCCATTCCACACTGCCGTCTGCCTGGCTGTGAGAAGCCCATCGGTGTCCTTTGCACCACCTCTCCAGCTGTAGATTTTGACGCCATCGACCGTCAGCCGGTGGATCTGCTTTTCGCCCTGCTGGTACCGGAGGATTCCGACCAGGAGCACCTGGATACCCTGGCGGAAATTGCCGCCCTGTTCAGTGACAGCCGTGTACGTGAAAAGCTGCGCCAGGCCACTACCAGCGATGACCTCTACGCACTGGCCATTAACAGCGCAGCGGCGGCCTGATTTTTATTGAGCTAGCGCTCAATGGCGCAGCTTTCGACCCCGCGGATCGGGGTGACTGCTTTATACTGGCCCGACGAATAATTAGGGCCTGCTCAATTGGCAAGGAGCGCGAGTGCAATGCGATTGGTCATCATCAGCGGCCGTTCCGGCTCAGGAAAAAGTTCTGCCCTGCAGCTACTGGAAGACGTAGGCTTCAACTGCATCGATAACCTGCCCGCGAGCCTGCTGCCAGAATTGGTACGCCGGGTAAGCGAGCAATCACCACAGACTGCTCCGGGCCACCATGAAAACACCCAACTTGCCCTGGGCATCGACGCCCGCAACCTGTGGCAGGATGTGCGCCAGGCACCCCAGGTCATTCATGACCTGCGCGAGAGCGGTGTTGAATGCGACGTTGTCTATCTGGATGCACGCTCTCCGGTGCTGGTTCAACGCTTCAGCGAGACCCGACGCAAGCACCCCCTGAGCGACAGCCGAACCCACCTGTTGGAAGCCCTCAACCGGGAGAAAGAAATCCTGGCGCCACTGGCCTCCATGGCCGACCTGGTGATCGATACCAGCAGCCTTAGCCTGCACCAACTGCGCGACCAGATTAAAACCCGGGTGGTCGGCAAAGACTCACCGGGTATGGCGGTGCTATTCCAGTCTTTCGGCTTTAAGCACGGCGTGCCGGTAGACGCAGACCTGGTGTTTGACCTGCGCTGCCTGCCCAATCCGTACTGGGTAGCGGAGCTGCGAGAAAAAACCGGGATGGACCCGGAAGTAGCGGACTTCCTCCGCTCACACCAGGAAACCCAGGACATGCAGCGGGATATCACCGCATTCCTGGAGCGCTGGCTGCCCTCATACCAGCAGAGCAACCGCAGCTATACCTCGGTGTCCATCGGCTGCACCGGTGGCCGCCACCGCTCGGTATACATGGTGGAACAACTGGCCAAGCACTTTGCCAGTACATTTGAAAACATTCAGATCCGCCATCGGGAACAACAGAAAAACCACGGTTGAGCCTCTCGCCAGACTGCTCGACGGTAAAAAACCGCACGGAAAGATCATCGCCAATGCAGAAAAGTCGTATCACCATCATCAATAAACTCGGACTTCACGCGCGCGCGGCCAGCAAATTTGCCCAGACCAGTGCGCGCTTTTCCTCCGATGTGAAAGTGCACTGCCAGGGAAAAGCCGTGGACGGTAAGAGCGTGATGGCTTTGATGTTACTGGCCGCCGGCAAGGGTGTAGAGCTCGAACTCGAAGTGGCCGGGCGCGATGAGGACGCTGCCCACGAAGCTATTTGCGCACTGATCAATGATCGCTTCGGTGAGGGTGAATAGAGCCCAGCACAGTGGACTGAACAGATAGCCGGAAAGACAAACAAGCTGCCAACTCCCGGTTTAGCACTATAATGCCGGCACCCGCCCCTCCACCGAACACCAGGACCGTCTGTGCCCAAACCCGTCAACGCCGACATCAATTTCCGCGCCCAAAACCAGCTCGGTGAGCTGTACGCGGCACTGGATAGCGGTACCGGGCGCGAAGTCCAGCGCATGCTGGCATCCCTCTCCCCCCAGCATCGCCCAGCTACTGGAAAGCTCCCCACCGCGCATTCGTCAGGTGCTGTGGAAACTGATCGATCGCCAGATCGAGGGTGAGGTGCTGCAGGAACTCCCGGACGAGGTACAGAGCCAGATTCTCTCCACCATGGACACCGAGGAAATGGTGGCGGTGATGGAAGGGCTCGATGCGGACGATGTGGCGGACATCCTGCAACAACTGCCAGATCGGGTGATGGCGGAAGTGCTGTCGGCGATGAGCGAGCGCGACCGCCAGCGGGTAGAGAGCGTCCTCTCTTACGATGAGGAAACCGCCGGCGGCCTGATGGATACGGAGATTGTCTCCGTGCGCCCGAACCTGCACCTGGATGTGGTACTGCGTTACCTGCGCCGCCACGAGCAGCTGCCGGAATCCACCGATAACATCTTTGTCGTCAACCGCAAGGACCGTTTTATCGGCCTGCTGCCGCTGACCAAGCTGCTGACCACAGACCCGTCGGTTACCGTGCGCGAGATTATGGTGACCGATATCGAGCCGATTCCCGCGGATATGCCGGACGATGAAGTGGCGCGACTGTTCGCCAAGTACGACTGGATTACCGCGCCGGTTGTCGATGAGGAGCGTCACCTGTTGGGCCGCATCACCATTGATGACGTGGTGGATGTGATCCGCGAGGACGCGGATCATTCGCTGATGAGCCTGGCGGGTCTCGACGAGGAGGAGGACACCTTTGCCACGGTCAGGCGCACGGCGCCGCGCCGCGCCATCTGGCTGGGCATCAACCTGCTCACCGCACTGCTCGCGTCCTGGGTGATCAATCTGTTTCAGGGCACCATCGACAAGGTGGTGGCGCTGGCGGTTCTGATGCCAATTGTGGCGAGTATGGGCGGAGTTGCCGGCAGCCAGACACTGACGGTGGTCATTCGCGGTATGGCACTGGGCCAGGTGGGCCGCAGCAACCTGGGCTGGCTGTTGTCGCGAGAGCTGGGTAGCGGTGCGTTAAACGCGATCCTGTGGTCGGCGGTAATGGGAGTCATTGCGGCACTCTGGTTTGGGGATCCGCGTATCGCCTGGATTATCATTGCGGCCATGGTCATCAATCTGATTACGGCGGCGCTGGCGGGGGCAATTCTGCCGGTGGCGCTGCGGGCAATGCGGATCGATCCGGCGCTGGCTGGTGGTGTGGCACTGACGACGGTGACGGATGTGGTGGGCTTTATGTCTTTCCTTGGACTGGCGACAATATTTTTTGCCTGATGATTGGGTACCCGGCTTACCGGGTACTGCAATTATTGGTTGAATTCAGATCTCGAGATTTTCTATGCACAATTCTGATGAAAACAATCCGTACGATGAGTTTGATGAGGACCTTCCGAAAAGCAAAACTCAAATAAAGGAGGAGATGCACGAGCTGCAGGCGCTCGGCAAAAAACTGACGGAGCTGAATGCGGCAAAGTTGGCGGAGGTGCCGATGGATGCGACGCTTGAGGAAGGGATTGCGACCTTTCACCGGATCAAGTCGCGGGAGGCGCGGCGGCGCCAGCTTCAGTACATTGGTAAGTTGATGCGCAAGGCGGATGTGGAGGCGATTGAGGCGGTGCTGGAGAAGCACAAGGAGCAGGACCACCACCATTTGCGCTTTGACCGGATGGCGGAGGAGTGGAGGGAGCGCTTGCTGACCGAGGGCAAGGAAGGCCAGAGTGCATTTTTTGATGCGTTCCCCGGTGTGGATATCCAGCAATTGCGCACGCTGATTCGCGAGTCCAATAAAGAGATTGCCAATAAAAAAGCCCCAACCAACCAGCGAAAACTGTTTCGCTACTTGCGGGACTTTTTTATGCAGGTGGACTGAGCGGGACGTCAAAGCTCAATTCGCACCTTCTTTTCGCGCCCGGTGGCGGCAAGCCACCGGGGAAGGGTTTTCAGGACCACTGTAAACCCTTCCTTGGGCGTTGCGGCGCAAACGTCCTGTTTGCGACGCTCCTGAAAACCCTTCCCCGGCAGCGTGCCTTCGATTCGAACTTCAGCTGCGATTAAGCGATTCCCAACTTCTCTATCCCGACTTCAACCCGGGCAGGTTTCAGCCGTTAGCGGCTTTCCCGGCTCATTCCCCTCCGCTGGATTCTTCAGCGGCTTGAACAAGACCAGCAGCAATGGCAGCAGTGTAAGTGAGCCCAGCAGGGCCGCCGACATGGCCAGTGCGGTCAGCAATCCGAAGTAAATCGAGGGCACGAATTTGGACAGTGCCAGTATCGAGAAGCCGGCGATAATCGTTATGGCGGTGTAGAACATGGCGCGGCCAATGGTGGCGTGGCTGCGGTGCATGGTGGCGATGTAGTCGCCGTCTTTGGCGAATTCTTCGCGGAACCGGTACAGGTAGTGGATGGCGTGGTCGACGCCGATGCCGACGGTGATGGCGGCGATGGTGATGGTCATCATGTCCAGCGGGATGTTTGCCAGGCCCATACCGCCGAGGACCACGCAGGCGGCGAGCATATTCGGCACCAGGGCGATAATCGCGATGGGCAGTGACCGGAACAGCACCAGGAACATCAGCAGGATGCCGGCGAAGACGGCGCCCAATGTGAGGATCTGGGATTTGAACAGGCTCTGCAGCATGTTGTTGTACAGCACCAGCATGCCGGTCTGGCGGATGTTTTCCGGGGCGATGCCCATTTCATTCTCTGCATAGGCGTAGATACGCTGGATCAGTTCATCCCGGCGCAGGTTGGGGTCGGTTTCCATCACGCGCATGGTGATGCGCGCCTGCTGCTCTTGCGGCGACCAGTAGGGGTTGATCAGTACCTGATTGATTTCGTCCGGCAGGCTCTGGCGGGCAACGGCCAGCTCGAAGTCGTTGAGGCCGCCGTCGTTCAGGTCCTGGGCCACTTTGTACAGGGTGGCGAGGGACTGCACCTTGCCGATTTCCGGCTGCGCTTCGAGGAAGTCGTGCAATTGCTCGATCTGGTTGAGGCCGGCTACGGTAAACCAGTAGGCGTCAGGGGCCTGGCTCTCACCGCCATCCGCGGCAAAAGGATCGTCCGCAGCGAAGGGGTCTTCGGCGGCAAACGGATCTGACTCCCCTTCCGCGCCGTCGCCAGCAATCTCATCGCCGCCGAAGTCAGCGCCGAACGGATCTTCTTCTCCAGCATCCGCTCCCGCAAAAGCCGGTGCGGTGTCTTCCGGTTTGCTGAGAACCACATCCAGGCTGATGGTGCCGCCGAGGCGCTGATCAATGACCAGCATACCCTGGTGAATCTCGGTGGAATCGTCAAAGTAATCGATAAAGCGGTTTTCCACTTTCAGACGGGAGATACCCACGGCGCTGATTATCGCCGCCACCACTGCAACACCGAGCACGATACCTTTGTGGTTCTCCGCAAAGCGGGAAAACACCTGGGTAAATGCGTGAGAGTTGTCCGCGCCCTGGCCGCCGTCGCGCTTTTTCAGCAGCATCAGGCTGGCGGGAATAATCAGGAATGACAGCACCAGTGCCATGGTCACACCCATGGTCATCATCCAGCCGAAGTCGATCACCGGGCGAATACCGCTCACTACCAGGGAGATAAACGCAACCATGGTGGTGAGGCCGGTGTACAGGCAGGGTTTGGCCATAAACGCGACGGTGGCAGACGCCAGCTGGAAGCGATCCCACTCCGGGTGCTCGGAGAAATACTCGCGGTAGCGCACCGCCAGGTGGATGGTGATGGCCAGTGTGATGATCAACAGCAGGGCGACAAAGTTGGCGGAGATCACGGTCATACGCCAGTCGAGCCAGGAAAGCAGCCCCAGCATCATCACCGCGGTGGTCACACAGGTAATCAGCGGCAGCAGTACCCAGCGCGGCTGGCGAAATATCAGCAGCAGGGTGACCACGATGAAAATCAGAATACCGGCGCCGAATACCATCAGGTCACTCTGGATAAACGCGATCATATCCGAGGTGATCATGGTGAGACCGCCGAGGAACAGCTCGGCGTTGTCGTCGTAATGGGCGAGGATCTGCCGCACCTCGTCGACGCGATCCCGCGCGGCGGTTTCCTGGGCGGTGCGGTGTTTCAGGTATTCTGCACTCACCGCTTCCAGGCGGCTTGCCTGTTCCGCATCCAGACCCTGCTCATTGCGCAGGCGACGCAGCGCATCGCGCTCGCGCACCAGGTCGAGTCCTTCCCTGTCCAGTTCCAGGTTGAGCATCATGGCGGTGGTCTCACCATCGGGGCTCAATATCAGTTCTTTGTAAATCGGACTTTCAAGGAATTCTTTACGGGCCAGGCTCATGTCAATACCGGGGCTCGACAGGGTGCGGATACCGCCTGCTACCTCGGTGATGGAAAGCTTGGGACTGTACAACAGCGGCACGTTGAGGATCGACTGAACCCCGGTGACACCGTCCACCATGGCAAGCTCGTCCTGCAGGCGACGCATGGTAGCGAGGGATTCATCGCTGAACAGATCACCGTTGTTGTAGCGATAGGTAACTACCAAAAAGTCACCGGAGTTGTAGCGTTCGGAAATTTCGCGGAAAAAGTCCAGTGAGTCGTCGGTTTCCAGCGTCAGGGAATCTGCCGAGGCATCCAGTTTGAATTTCGGCAGGCCGGCCGCAGCGGCGATGGTGAACAGTGCCACCAGTGTCAGAACGGTTTTCGGATGTCCGAGAACCAATTTTTCGTACCAGGTCTTCAAGCCCAACAGCATAATCAATTCGCTTTGTTCTGATCGGAATCAGGCAGCGCGTGTTGTTTCCATTGTGCGCGCTGCCGAATATTCGAGAATCGTCTAAAAGTCTGTTTACTTGTCCACGTGACCGAGGTCGCGCTCGGGAAACAGGACGTCCCGCACTTTCTGTTTCAGTTCTTTCGGCCCGGGAAAGCCGCCATCGCGTTTACGCTCCCAGATCAGCTGGTCGCCTACGTGAATTTCGAACACACCCCCACTGCCCGGCTTCAGTGCCACCTGGTCCAGATCTTCGGCGAAGGTGTACAGCAGCTCCTGGGTCATCCAGGTGGCACGCAGCATCCAGTTGCACTGCACGCAGTAATGGATGGTGACGGTCTTTTGCATAGCGCAGGGCTCTCAGCAGTTTCCCCAGGGGGGCAACAGGGTTTGTTCGATCTGCAGCTGACTCAGGATTCTGGCCACCACAAAGTCCACCAGATCCTCGATGGTTTGCGGCTTCTGATAAAAACCCGGGCTGGCCGGCAGAATGACCGCTCCCATGCGGGTGAGCTTCAGCATGTTTTCCAGGTGAATTTCTGAATACGGCGCTTCCCGAGGAACCAGAATCAACTGCCGGCGCTCTTTCAGGGCCACATCCGCTGCGCGCTCAATCAGATTATTGGACGCACCCGTGGCAATGGCAGACAGGGTGCCGCCGCTGGCCGGGCAAATCACCAGACTGCTTGCGGCGCCGGTGCCGGACGCGACCGGAGAAAACCAGTCGCGCTTGCCGAACAGGGTTAACTGCCCTGCTTCCGCAGCATACAGTTCGCGCAGAAAATCTTCTGTGCGACCTTCTTCCGGCAGGGAAACGTCGGTTTCCGTATCAATCACGATGCGCGCCGCATCGGACAGCAGCAGCCACACCCGCACTCGCGCCACCAGCAGGCACTGCAGCAGGCGCAGACCGTACTGGGCGCCGGAGGCACCGGTGATCGCCAGGGTTACTGTTTTGGGAAAAGTGGGCTCAGCCAAAGAAGTATCCGTTTCCGCCCCCGCGCGGGGCTATTTGCCGTATCTCTGCTCCAGCGCGTGGAGCAATCGCTGGTGTACACCGCCGAAGCCACCGTTGCTCATCACAATGATGTGGCTGCCGGGGCCAGACAGTTCGAGCACGGATTCTACCGCAGCGTCGATGCTGTGGAGAACCTTTGCCGGTACGGTGGAATGGTGAACCACCTCATCCAGGGACCAGTTCATCCCTTCGGGCTGGTACCAGAGCACCAGGTCCGCCCCCGAGCAGGCTCGGGCCAGTTGATTCTGATGGTGTCCCATACGCATGGTATTGGAGCGCGGTTCAATCAGCGCAATGACTTTTTCACTGCCGACCTTCGCCCGCAGGCCATTGAGGGTGGTTTCAATCGCTGTGGGGTGGTGGGCGAAATCGTCGTAGACCCGGATACCCTGGATCTCCCCCAGACACTCCATACGCCGCTTCACTCCGCCAAACTGACCCAGCGCCTCCGCGGCGGTGGCCGGCTCGACGCCCACATGGCGCGCGGCAGCGATGACCGCAAGTCCGTTCTTCACACTGTGCAGTCCGGTTTGCTCCCACTGCACCCTGGCCACGGTGGTGCCCTCCAGCTGCACGTCGAAGTGTCCACCGTCCGCCGACACGTTCACTGCGCACCAGTCCCCCAGGCGCACACCATCGGCGTGTTCGACATCAAAGCGCTGCACTTCACTCCAGCAGCCGGCTTCCAGCACCTGGGATACCGCATCTTCCCGGGCGGCGATGACCAGCCCACTGGCGGGCACGGTGCGCACCAGATGGTGGAACTGCTTCTGAATGGCAGCAAGATCCTCGAAGATGTCCGCATGGTCAAATTCGAGGTTGTTGATGATCAGCGTGCGCGGGCGGTAGTGGACGAACTTGGAGCGCTTGTCGAAAAAGGCGGTGTCGTATTCATCCGCCTCCACCACAAAAAAGGGCGTGCTGCCGAGGCGCGCCGATACATCGAAGTTCTGCGGCACGCCACCGATCAGAAACCCGGGGTCCATCCCCGCGTAGTCGAGAACCCAGGCCAGCATGCTCGCGGTGGTGGTTTTGCCGTGGGTACCGGACACCGCCAGCACCCAGCGCCCACCGAGGAAGTGATCGCACAGCCACTGGGCGCCGGAGGTATAGGGCAACCCTTTTTCCAGCACCGCTTCCACCGCCGGATTTCCCCGCGACAGGGCGTTGCCGATAATCACCAGGTCCGGGGCCGGCTCCAACTGAGCCGGGTCGTACCCTTCGGTCAGCAGGATCCCGGCATTTTCCAGCTGGGTACTCATGGGCGGGTACACATTGGCATCGGAGCCGGTGACCTTGTGCCCTTCGGCCACGGCCAGTTGCGCAAGGCTGCCCATAAAAGTGCCGCAAATGCCTAGAATATGTATATGCATGCCAGTTGTTCACTCTATTCAATACGGAAGCGCGCCAGCGCCGGCCCACACGGCCGCACGTGGTGCCCCCTGAGACTGCCCATTCACGCAATCATTCTCCACGCTTGCGGGAATATCCGAGGCCATCTGCGGCCCGGCGCGCTTTTTGCTTCTGCTCTGGTCCACGGCAGGAAGTATCAGCAGTGCTCGAAAAATCGACGACGCGCAAGCTTATCACGGCCTTTTACCACAGTAAGTGTCGAATGCCCGCAATTCCATGCAATTGCCATATGAATACATTAGACTTCGCGCCGCGTGAGGTAGCCGCCAAGAGCCGCCCGCCGAAAACACCCCACGCTACGGGTGACTTTTGACGAGAAGCCATAGGATAGACATGTCGAAGAAGAACGCTTTTTACGCGCAATCTGGCGGTGTGACCGCCGTCATCAACGCCTCCGCCTGCGGAGTCATCGAGACCGCCCGCCAGCATAGCGACAAGATCGGCAATATCTACGCCGGCCTCAATGGCATTGTCGGCGCCCTCAAGGAAGAATTGATCGACGTCAGCCAGGAATCCACCGAGACTATCGCAGCCCTGCGCCACACCCCGTCCGGTGCCTTTGGTTCCTGCCGCTACAAACTGAAGAGCCTGGAGCAGAACCGCGCCGAGTACGAGCGCCTGATCGAAGTGTTCAAAGCCCACAACATCGGTTACTTCTTCTATAACGGCGGTGGCGATTCCGCCGATACCTGCCTCAAAATTTCCCAGCTGTCGGAAAAGATGGGCTACCCCATCCAGGCAATCCACATTCCCAAGACGGTGGATAACGACCTGCCGTTTACCGACAACTGCCCGGGCTTTGGCTCCGTGGCCAAGTACGTTGCCGTCTCCACCAAGGAAGCGGCGTTAGATGTGGCCTCCATGTGCGCCACCTCCACCAAAGTTTTCATCGTTGAAGTGATGGGCCGTCACGCGGGCTGGATTGCCGCCGCCGGCGCCCTCGCTCAGGAACAGGAAGGCGATGCCCCGCACATCATCCTGTTGCCGGAAGTGGCTTTTGATAAAGAAAAGTTCCTCGCCAAGGTGCAACAGACCGTCGCCGACAAAGGCTACTGTGTAATCGTCGCCTCTGAAGGCGCCCAGTACGAAGACGGCACCTTCCTGGCCGACGCCGGCAGTGTGGATGCCTTTGGCCATAAACAGCTGGGCGGCGTAGCACCCACTCTGGCCAAAATGGTCAAAGACGAACTGGGCCTCAAATACCACTGGGCCCTGGCGGACTACCTGCAGCGCGCTGCGCGTCATATCGCTTCGGCCACCGACGTAGAGCAGGCCTACGCTGTGGGCAAGGCGGCGGTGGAAGCGGCGGTGGCCGGCAAGAATGCCATCATGCCGACCATTGAACGCAACGGCACCAGTGCCGCCGACTACAGCTGGACCATTGGCGAAGCTCCGCTTTCCGAGGTGGCCAACGTCGAGAAGTTCATGCCCAAGGAATTTATTTCCGAAGACGGCTTCGGCATCACCCAGGCCGGCCGCGATTACCTGGAACCACTGATCCAGGGCGAGGACTACCCGCCTTACAAAAATGGTATTCCGCAGTACGCGCGCCTGAAAAAGGCCCTGGTGGAAAAGAAACTGAAGGAAGGCTTTGACGTTTAATCGTCACAGGCTTTGCCAATGAAAAAGGCCCCAACCGGAAACGGTTGGGGCCTTTTTTGTTTTGCTGACTCAGTAACTAAACGTTCAGTAAAAGGTGTTGCCGTTCCCACGGGGAAATCTCCCGGTGGAACAGGCGCATCTCCTCGTACTTTACCGCCGCGTAGAGCTGGCAGAAGTCCTCCCCTATTGCCTGGCGCAACTCATCGGCATCGTCGAAGATGCGCAACGCCTCATCAAAAGTCAGCGGGATATAGAAGCTTTCTTCCTGCTCTTCATCCAGTTCCGACGCGGCCGGCGCGCTCGGCTCGATACCGTTGATCATGCCGAGGTAGCCACAGACGAGACTGGCAGCAATGGCCAGATACGGATTCGCATCCACCCCCACCACACGGTTTTCCAGGCGGCGATCCTGCGCACCGGAGTTGGGTACCCGCAGGCCGGTGGCGCGGTTGTCGTAGCCCCAGCCGATATTGGTCGGCGCACTGGAGTTATCCGACAGCACGTAGCGGCGGTAGGAGTTCACGTTGGGTGCGATAAACGGCATGATTTCCCGCAGGTGCTTCTGGGTTCCGCCGATAAAGTAGCGGAACAGATCCGAAGCGCTACCGTCTTCAGAGGAAAACACATTCTTGCCGGTATCGATATCCACCACACTCTGGTGAATATGCATAGCGCTGCCGGGCTGGTCGCGCATGGGCTTGGCCATAAAGGTCGCAAACATACCGTTCTTCAGCGCTGCCTCGCGGATGATGCGCTTGAAGTAAAACACCTGGTCGGCGAGCAGCAGCGGATCGCCGTGTGGCAGGTTGAACTCCACCTGGCCGGCGCCGTCTTCCTGAATCACCGAGTCGATATGCAGGCCCGCGGCCTCGGCAAACTCATAAATGGTATCGATAACCGGGCCGTATTCGTCGATGGCGGTCATGGAATAGGACTGCAGGGAAGTACCCGAGCGACCATTGCGACCGATGGGTGGCTGGATCGGTTCGTTGGGATCCACATTCGGCCGGGTCAGATAGAACTCCAGCTCCGGCGCCACAATCGGCTGCCAGCCCCGCGCCCGGTACATGGCAATTACCCGCTTCAGCACGTTGCGCGGCGCGCAGGGAATCGGGTTGCCGTCGAGATCCTGCAGGTCGTGAATAATCTGCAGTGCCGGCGTTTTTGCCCAGGGAACCGCCATGGCGGTGGACATATCCGGCACCAGCGCCATATCGCTTTCCGCCCACTGGTTTTCGATATCCATCTCCACATCCTGACCGGTGATGGTCTGGTAGAAGATGGAAATCGGCAGGAAGATCGGCGTCTCCGGGGAGAACTTGTTCAGCGGCATCGCCTTGCCGCGGGACATACCGTTCAGGTCCGGGACTATGCACTCCACCTCATCCAGGCGGCGGCCGTTCAGGTAGGCGAGGAAGGCTTCGGGAAGGTTTTCCAGCCAGGTACGTACATCGGGCTGACTCATAGGGGCTCCAGTAAATTGGCCAGGAGATTGGCCAAAGAATTGAAATGGAGTCCGCAGTGTAGTGGAAAGTCTTCAAACAGAGGATAGGCTTTCCTATCGGGTCGGCGAATCCAGACATCCGACAGGCGCGCCAGCGTGTAAAGTTCGAACGCGCCCCATGAGCCGGGGAACTTCTATCTTTTACGGAGAAAGCGAGCTTCCTCTTCTGCACTCGGAACCACACATACCGCATTTTTTCCGAACAACCGATACCGGTTGCGCGCGACGCGGTCGTAAATCCAGTCGCGTACCGATGGCGGAATCAATCGAAAGCAGGTGAGTATCGGCCAGGGAAAGGGGAGCAGTTTTAGAATGCGGAGTATCGCGTCAGATTTTACGTACATCTGGCCACTTTCAACCAGAAGCAGGGTTTCATATTCATCGAGGGGCATATGGAAAAACGACAGGATCGCCTGCCCCTCTTCCGACTGCACAGTGGCGAGTATCAGGCGGCGATGGCGATCGAACTTCAGTAGAAAGCGCGCCCAGAAGGAACACAGCCGGCAAAACCCGTCGAACAGGACCGCGCGTTCGCCTTCCTGAAGATAGGGCACGGTAGCGTTCCGTTTTCCCTTGGACATCTGCGCGGGTCCCTCGCCAGAAACGAAAAGTAGCAAACGACTATAACAAAAAAGGCCGCCCCGGAGTTTCCGCAGCGGCCTTTTGAAAGCGGCGCCTGTTTAGCGCGGCTTCACTCAGGAATCCAGCACACTGCGCACGAAGTCGGTCAGTTCCTGGTCCTGGCTGTTTTCGAAGAAACAAGCCTGGAAACGCTCGCCGGTTACGGCGGTTTTCACCAGCTCCGGATCGATGGCTTTAAGGCCGTCCAGGTAGGCTTTTCCGGTGGCTTCCTTGATGTGGTTCAGGATACCGGCGTTGGCCACCTGGGATTCTTTGCGCTCCGGCGGGTAGCCCTGGCCTTTTACGCCGGTGAAAGCTTTTTCGAACATATAGCGAATGTTCAGCTCCGCACCCCAACCGAAGCCCTTGGCGAAGGGAATGGCCAGCGCGTTGCCGTTATTGATCTGGGCAAACAGGAAGGCGTCAGCCGGATCGATGCAATAGCCACAGGTTACGCCCGGGTATGCGTTCAGGGACATGAGCGCGCCCTGGCCGGTGCCACAACCGCTTACCACGAAGTCCACGGCCTTGGAGTTCAGCAGCAGGCTGCCCATGATGCCCAGGTGGATGTAGGTCAGGCGGTGATCGTTGTCGTCGCTCATACCGGTGTTGTACACGGTGTGGCCCAGTTCGCCGGCAACGTCCTGCAGCTCTTTCAGAACCACGGCGTTTTTGGATGCCTGGCTGAATTCGTTCATCAATGCGATTTTCATTATTTGGTCTCCGGTTGTACCCGTCTCTCTACCATCTTTAAGCAGAAGCAGGACGGGGGACAGGGGTCACTATCGATGCCCGATCAAAAAACAATCAGACCGGGTCGATAGAGGCTATATTCCGTTGAGGGATTATATGTGTTTGGCCGATTAATAAAAACCGGTCAGGCAGCTTTGCAAGGCCACAATCTTCACGTTCGGGTACTTAGCCCACTAAACACCCCACCGACGGCCACGGCGGCCACCACGAATAGAGCCGGCCACCATGGCGCATCGAGTACCTGCAGCGTGAGCGCAGATAGCGTGATCCACAGCAGGGGGACCAGGCAGGTCAACCACTGAGCCCCGCCACGCAGGGCGATCATAAAAATACCGAGGCTCACCACCGCTGTGGGATCCGGGTGCAAGCCGAACGCTTCCGCCTGAGTCCAACTGGCACCAAGCACCGGCGCCAGCAACGGAAACATCAGTAAACCAACCAGAGAAATCAGCACACCGGTGATGTTGTTTGCTGAATGGGACTCCACTGGACCCGCAGTGCCGCGCCCTGTCGCCGCAAGCAAAACCAGCAGCGCCGACTGCGCAATCCAGATCCAACCTAGAATTTGCCCAATCCAGTTCAGATTCGCATATCGCTGTGCGAAAAAAGCCACGCCGACAAATACCCATACCGGCGCAAGAAGTAGAAGCGCTATGCGGGATTTTCCGCGCAATGCGAGTAGCAGCGCCGCAATCCCTACCGCCAGAGTGAACAGCTGCAGCGGCCAGAAGGTTTCCCCCATTCGTTCCAGCATGCGGAAGTACACGTCCGCACTGAAGGGAACAAAATCCTGGATCTGGTAGCTATTCCACTCGCTCATGGTGCGCCCACTTATTCGGTACTTTTCTGGGGAGAATGGATTTACAGAGATTCGATATACGCGACCATTTTCTGTCGTGTCTTTGCATCCGGCAGCGGCGCAGCGCCCGCCGCCATATTTTCGTTCATGTGCTCCACCCGCGAGGTTGCCGGAATGGCACAGTTCACTGCAGGATGACTGACAATAAATTTGAGCAGGAAATCCGCCCAGGTGCGACAGCCAAATTCCTCCGATGCCCAGGCGGGCACTTTTTCCCTGCGCTTCAACCCCTTGATCAGGCTCCCTCCGTCGTAGGGGCGATTGGCGATAACAGCAACTCCTCTCTCCTTCGCCAGCGGCAGCAGCCGCGCCTCCACCTCGCGGTGGGTGATGTTGTAGGTCATCTGGGCGAAATCGATTTCCGTGCTCGCCATCACCTGTTCAAACTCCTGGTGTCGGCGGCCGTGGGAGGTGGTGATACCGAGATAGCGAATAACACCACTCGCCTTCAGTTCACGCAGCACTGCAAGGTGTTCCTGCCAATCGTCCAGGTTGTGTACCTGCACCAGATCAAACGTTTTCAATCCCCAGCGCTCGGCAAGGCTGGCGACCTGTTCGCGAGTAGTGCCACCGGCAGGGCTCCAGACCTTTTCTGCACTGAACAGTGTTTTCGGAATGCCTAACTGTTTCAGTGCAAAGCCGAGGGTATCGGCTGCGGAGCCATACATGGGAGACGAATCGACCAGGCCACCACCGCTGGCAAAAAATGCCTTCAGCACCTGAGTGCGCGCGGCCAGCAGCTCCGGATCCTTGCCCACATTAAACGTGCGCCAGGTACCCATACCGATCACCGGTAGTGATTCGCCACTGATGGGGATTGGCTTGGACAGCAATGCCGGCGACTGAGCACTGGCCAGCCCCGGAAAACCCCAGGCACTGACCACACCCGCGCCCAGCATTTTGAGAAATTGACGGCGTAGTGTCCTACCTTCCATGGTGGCTTCCTCTATTTATTGGGCACTTAACGCGCGCGGTCGCGCCAGTGCAGTGGCGAGAATCAGAATAAAACAGGCGAGCACAAAGACCTTGTTGACGAACCAGTTGGTGCGCCAGATATCCCACTGCGGCTCTGCGAGAAAGAACGCGAACTTGGTGACGATAATCACGATCTCCACCACGGACATTGCGATGGCCAGGGTGCGCAGGTAGCCCGGCTGCCTGAGTAACGCCCAGCCCAGCCACAAATGCGCCACCGGCCAAAGGTCCCAGTACACATGGCTGTCCCAGGGCGCACCGCTGGAAAGGGCGACGGCGATGGGGAACAGGTACTTGATAAACAGCGTCCAGGCCACCAGCACAAACAGAAAGTGGGCGAGGAACCATCGCCAGTGCATCTGTCGATCGATCTGGGCAGTTTCAGCCATCCACTCGCTCCCGCAAAATCTCGGCTGCCAGTTCGAAGGAGCGCAGGCGCGCGGTATGATCGTAAATCGCGCCGGTGACGATCAGTTCATCCACCCGGGTTCGCGCCACAAAACGGTCGATCCAGTCGGCGACTGTGTCGCGCGTACCCACCGCGCTCTCCGCCAGCGCTTGGGCCACTTGCATGCGCTCGGCGGGGCCAGCGATGGTCTCAGGGTCATCCACCGGCGGTTTGATTTTGCCGGGGGTGCCCCGGCGCAGAGCCACAAACTGCTGTTCGATGGAGGTCATCAGCATGCGCGCCTCAACTGCATCGTCCGCGGCAAACACATTGATCGCTGCGGCGGCGTAGGGTTCCGCAAGCGATTCCGACGGTTGGAACTGCGTTCTGTAGAGATGCAACGCCTGATCCAGCATGGCGGGGGCAAAGTGAGAGGCAAAGGCAAACGGAAGTCCCATGGCCGCGGCCAGCTGCGCGCTGTAGAGACTGGAGCCCAGCAGCCAGATCGGCACCTGTAGCCCGGCCCCCGGCACTGCGCGCACCCGCTGCCCCGGCTTTTCCGGGGCAAAGTAGTGCAACAGCTCGCGCACATCTTCCGGGAACTGGTCGGCGGCGTGCAGCGGATCCCGGCGCAGGGCGGTCATGGTGGCGCCATCGGTACCGGGCGCCCTGCCCAGCCCCAGATCGACCCTATCGGGGTACAGGGCGGCCAGGGTGCCGAACTGCTCGGCAATCACCAGTGGCGCGTGGTTGGGGAGCATAACGCCGCCAGCGGCGACGCGGATCTTGTTGGTACCCGCGGCGATATGGCCCAGCGCCACCGCCGTCGCCGCGCTGGCCACACCGGTCATATTGTGGTGTTCCGCCATCCAGTAGCGCCGGTAACCGAAGTGCTCCGCGTGCTGTGCCAAGTCCAGGGAGTTCATCAACGCCGTGCGGGCGTCGCTTCCCTCGGTGATGGGCGAGAGATCCAGTAGTGAAAAAGCGCGCATATCAACTCCTGTACGCGTTTGGCCTTGCGCGAAAAAGCACAATAGGCGATTCAGATATGACCATCCTATCGAAGCTGTTCTCCGTGCACACCACAGTTCCTGACACTTCGCTTATCTGATAGGATCGCGCCCGCAAAAACTCATGCACAACCTAAGGGGTGGCGAAAGCCTGAGATGCTGTAGAGTCATTGAAGACTCGACAGGAAACCCTTGAACCTGATCCGGCTAATACCGGCGTAGGAATAGGTAGTCCACCAGCTCCCCTCTTCACGTCGCGCTCCGGGTCTCTCACTGATTTGTACGAGAGAGCCATGAATACCAATAACGTTTTCAAACCACTCGCCCACGCCATTGGCGCTGTAACCGCGCTGGTCAGCACTGCCGCGCTCGCGGAAACGGCCATCGAGGAAGTAGTGGTCACCAGCCAACTGCGCGCCACCAGCCAGCTCGACACCCCCACCAGCGTATCCGTGCTGGATGCCGCCGCCATCGAAACCCGCGGCGCTACCAACCTTGAGCAATTACTGAACCTGGCCCCCAACGTGAATTTCTCCAGCGGCGCCTCCCGTGGCCGTTTCGTGCAGATCCGCGGTATCGGTGAGCGCAGCCAGTTTATCGACCCGGTGAATCCCTCTGTGGGCCTGATCGTCGACGGTATCGACTTTACCGGTCTGGGCCTCGCCGCCAGCACCCTGGATATGCAGCAGGTGGAAATCCTGCGTGGCCCCCAGGGCACCGTGTACGGCGCCAACGCGCTGGCCGGTCTGGTGAGCATGACCAGCAACGCGCCAACCGCGGAGACGTTTGCAAAGGTATCCGCCGAAGCCGCCCGCTACGGCTCCAGCACTCTGTCAGCCGTGACCAGCGGCCCGCTTTCAGAACAGCTGAGCTACCGCTTTGCGGTACAGAATCAGCAGTCCGACGGCTATGTGCACAACCGTTACCTGGACCGCAAAGACACCAACAATATTGACGAGACTTTGGCCCGCGGCAAGCTGCGCTACCAGGCCAGCGAAGACCTGCAGCTGGATTTCACCCTCTTCTATCTGGACGCGGACAACGGCTACGACGCCTTTACCCTGGATAACTCCCGCAACACCCTGTCCGATCAGCCGGGCTGGGATCGCCAGGAGACCCTCGCCGGTGCCGTGAGTGCACAGTGGAGCGCCAGCGAACTACTCACCATCAATTCCGTACTGAGCGCCGCCAGCTCCGATACCGAGTACGGTTACGATGAGGACTGGTCGTACGTTGGCTTCCACCCGGACGAATACTCCTTATCGGACAACTACGTACGTGACCGCGACAACCTGAGCGCCGATGTGCGCCTGGTCTCCACCGATGAAAGCCGCCTGTTTGGCGGCAGCACCGGCTGGGTAGCGGGTGTCTATCTGCGTACCGAAGAAGAAGCGCTGGAGCGCAACGCCAGCTTTGCCAGCCAGTTCGATACCGACAATGCCGCGGTTTACGGACAGCTGAATACCGAGCTTGGCGCGCGCTTTGAATTGATTACCGGACTGCGCCTGGAGCAGCGCCGCGCGGACTACAATGACAATCTTCAAGTCACCAGCGATACCAGCGAAGACCTGTGGGGCGGCAATATCACCCTGCAGTTCAGCGCCACTGACAACACCATGCTGTACGGCACCCTCTCGCGTGGTTACAAGGCGGGTGGCGTCAACGGCCGTATTATTTCCGCCTCAGAAAACAATCCGGCCATCGGCAGCGAGACCTTCCTGTTCGATACCGAGAGCATGCTGAACTACGAATTCGGGGTAAAAGGTGACTGGCTGGAAAGCCGCCTGCAGGCTCAGGTCGCCGCTTTTTACCAGGACCGCAGCGACGTTCAGGCCAAGCAATCCATTTTCAACCCGGAAGACTTTTCCTTCGATGACTACCTGGCCAATGCCGCTGGCGGTCACAGCACCGGTATCGAAGCGGAAATCAACTTCCAGGCCAGCGATAGCCTGCAACTCTTCGCCACCTTCGGTTGGCTGAATGCGGAATTCGAAGACTTTGTCAGCAGCACCCACGTCGACGGCCGCGATGACAATACCGGCGAGACTTCACCGGTAGACCTTGGCGGCCGCGACCTGGCCCACGCGCCCAACTACCAGTATTTCACCGGAGCGGAGTACGCGCTGACCAATAACCTGAGCGCGCGCGTGGAACTGGAAGGCAAAGACGACTTTTACTTCTCCAACAGCCACAATGAGAAGTCCACCGCCTACGAACTGGTCAACGCACGCCTCACCTACCGCGGCGACAACTGGGACCTGTCCCTGTGGGGAAGAAACCTGACCGACGAAGTGATCTACACGCGCGGTTTCTACTTCAGCAACCAGTTCGGCAACAATCCGGCCAACGGCTACGCGCCGGAAGCCTACTACCAGCTGGGTGAACCGCGCACCGCGGGCATCTCCGGCAGCTACACCTTTTAATTGGGAGCCTTGATATGCAACTCTCCGTAGAAATCAGCATGTACCCGCTGAAAGACGAGTACATCCCGGCCATCAAGGATTTTATCCAGCGCCTGAATGAACAGCCGCAGCTGCAGGTCATCTCCAATACCATGAGCACCCAGGTATTCGGTGATTACGATGTGGTGATGGACGTGCTCAAAGCGGAAATGCGCAAATCCTGGGAGCAGTTCGGGCGCGCTATTTTCGTGTGCAAATTTATCGACGGCGACCTGAACCCCAATATCGGGCTCTGATCCATGCTCTCCCCGGAAATTCGCGAAGCCATCGCCTCCGCCTACGCCGCCATGACCCTATGGGAAGTGGCGGCGGTAGTGCTGGCGCTGACCTACCTGCTGCTCGCCATGCGGGAAAATATCCTGTGCTGGTACGCCGCCTTTGCCAGTACCGCCATCTGACCTGTTCCTGTTCTGGGATGTCAGCCTGTTGATGGAATCGGCGCTGCAGGTTTTCTATCTGGTGATCGCGGTGTACGGCTGGTGGCAGTGGCGGCATCGCAATAGAGAAGGTGAAAAGCTGCATATTCACCGCTGGTCTGCAGCCATGCACCTTTACGCATTCGCAGGGGTTGGCGTGCTCACCCTGATATTTGGCTATGTGCTGGATAGCTATACCAGCGCCGCCCTGCCCTACCTGGATTCCTTTACCACCTGGGGCGCCGTGGTAACCACCTATATGGTCACCCGCAAGGTACTGGAGAACTGGCTCTACTGGATCGTGATCGATGGCGCAGCCATTTATCTGTATATCGACCGCGGCATGTATCTCACAGCCCTGCTGTTCGTACTGTATGTCGTGCTTGTGATCATTGGCTTCTTCCAGTGGTATGCGCTGTATCGCCAGCAACATTCCGAGCCGGAGCAACCGGTCGCGGTATGAATGCACAGGTCGACAAACTGCTCGCCGATGAATGGCGACACTGGAGCGACCAGCAACCGGTTATCGTTCGCCCGCTCGGTGGTGGGCTGACCAACCAGAGCCTTCTGCTTCAGGCTGGCGACGAAAGACTGGTACTGCGTATCAATGCAGACAACTCCGATGCCCTTGACCTGAACCGAACCGCAGAAGCGGAAGCCCTGGCGCGCGCCGGTAGCGCAGGACTGAGTGCCCCGCTGGTATATGTCGACCCCGCCTACCGCTACCTGGTCACCCGCTACATTGACGGCAGGCCACTCGAATTGACAGAGCCGGACGCGATTGCTGAACTGTCGCGGATGCTGCGGCAAATACACCAGCTTCCGCCAATCTCAAAACACCTCAACTACGCCGGCAAAGCCAAAACCTACTGGCAGTCGATCAACACGAGTGATTCTCTCTCCCCGTCGCTGAAACTACTGCGGGAAAAACTCCGGCCGCGGCTAATAGAATGCAGCCAGATCACGAACAATCACTGCCTGTGCCACAACGACCTGCTGCCCGCGAACCTGCTTGTGGGTGAACTCTCGAGGCTGTACGCAATCGACTGGGAGTATGCGGCCTGCGGCCACCCCTATTTCGATCTGGCCACGGTAACCCTCGAGTTTGAAATGGAGAATGATCAGCAGCAGGTGCTGCTCGAGGGGTATTTACAGCGCCCGGTCACAGACGGGGATCTGGAAAAGCTCCAGCGGTGGCAGCAGGTTTACCGCTATCTGGCGATACTCTGGTACACAATTCAGATTCACAATACAGAAACGCCGCCAATGTCACGGGCAGCGCTCAAGTCTGAAATAAATGACCTTTTGGCTGAGCTGCCCTGACGCCCTTAAAGATTTCCACGGCAGGCATCGAGAAAAACGCCCCGGTAGTCGTCCACAGATAGCGGCAACGGATTCCCCGGTGCCGAAGGATCCTCTGCAGCCATATTTGCGATCCGATCCGCGTCCTCCTCACCAATACCGATTTCCGCCAACGTATTGGGGATGCCGAAGTCCCGCCGAAAAAACAATACCCAGTCCAGCACCCCAGCAAAACCCGCACCTGGCAGCGCCAGATAGCGGGACAATCGGCTCATGGGCTCCTCGATGGCCACCCGGTTGGCACTCAGCACATAGGGCATCAGAATCGCGTTCAACAGACCGTGGTGTTTGTCGTAGAGCGCTCCGAGAGGGTGCGCCAGCGCGTGCATGGCGCCGAGCCCGCGCTGAAAAGCCGTAGCCCCCATACTGGACGCCACCAGCATCTGCATACGCGCTTCCAGGTCATTGCCATCGGCCACTGCACGCGGCAGGTAGACATTGATCAGGCGCATTGCCTCCAGGGCAATCCCTTCCGCCATGGGGTGGAAATTGTTCGAGCAATAGGCCTCCAGATTGTGTGACAGCGCGTCCATTCCGGTCGCGGCGGTAATCGGCGCTGGCAGCCCCAGAGTGAGCTCAGGGTCGAGAAGAACAATTTCCGGCAGCATACGCGGGTGGAAAATGATTTTCTTTAGCTTGGCGCCCTCGTCGGTAATCACCGATGAGCGCCCCACTTCCGAACCGGTACCGGCGGTGGTGGGTACCGCAATCACCGGCACCATGCCGCGAGTATTTACCTTCAGGTAGTTATCGCCCACATCCTCGAATTCCCAGATGGGATGAGTCTGCCCGACCATCAGCGCAATCGCTTTCCCCGCATCCAGTGCAGAGCCGCCACCAAAGGCAATCACACCGTCGCAGCCATGAGCCTTGAACACAGCAACGCCGTCACTCACATTCTTGCCGGTGGGATTGCCCTTGATCTCGCTGAATACCGTAAGCGACACTCCGGCCAACAGGCAGTTCTCCACAAGGTTCTGAACCATCGGCAGTGCTGCAAGGCCCGGGTCGGTTACCAGCATGGGCGTTGCCATGCCCATCTCCCTGCACAGGTCCGGTAATTCGCCAACGCGCCCGGGGCCGACACGCATGGCGGTTGGGTAATTCCAATTGGTAGAAAATTGATTGTCGGACATGGTCTGACTCAGAGGTTTAACTTGAAGTGGAAGGATTTCGGGCGGGTGAGATGTTCGAAGCCGACACCGGATAAGGTGCAGCCGCGTCCGGAATTTTTGACGCCGGTCCAGGCCAGAGCAGGGTCGAGATAATCGCAGCGATTCAGGAATACCGTGCCGGTCTGCAGCTTATCTCCTAGCGCCCGTGCGGCCTCTGGATCTGCAGAATAGATGGCGGCGGTGAGGCCGTATTCGCTGTCGTTCATCAGCGACAGTGCGTCGGTATCACCCGCCACCGGCATCACCCCCAATACCGGGCCAAAAGATTCCTCACTCATCACCCGCATATTGTGATTGACGTTGGTAAGCAGCTGCGGAGCCATATAAGTACTGCCGCGCTGGTCCAGCTCAAAATCTCCGCCATCAATATGTGCCTGAGCACCCTGTTCCACAGCCTCATCAATCTGGTCACGCACAAAGTCCGCCGCACTGGCACGCACCAGTGGGCCAAGCGTTGTGGACTGCTGATCCGAGCGGCCGAGGCGATACTCGCGAATCAGCGCAGTCGCACGCCGCACAAATTCTTCAAACAGCGATTCGTGAACATAAGCCCGTTCGATGCCACAGCAGGACTGACCGGAGTTGAAAAAGGCCCCGTCCACAACCGAGGCTACCGCATATTCGAGGTCGGCATCGGCGCGCACGTATGCCGGATCTTTTCCGCCAAGCTCCAGGCCAACAGAGAGAAAACGTCCGGCTGCCGCACTTTCCACCGCAGCCCCGCCGGCGACGGAGCCGGTAAACGCCACATGCTGCACACCGCCGTTGATAAGGATCTGTTCTGCGTCCCGGTGATCCAGATGCAAATACTGGAAAACGCCTTGCGGCAATCCAGCCTCGGTAAATGCTTGCACCAGGCGCTCAGCGCACAGCGGTGTTTGTGCAGAGTGTTTGAGGATGACACTGTTGCCCGCCAGTATTGCCGGCGCGATCGCATTGATAGCGGTCAGGTAGGGATAGTTCCAGGGGGCGATCACAAAGCTGGTTCCCAGTGGCTCCCGGCGAATAAAGCGATTGAATCCCGGCTTTTCCGACAACCGAATATCCGCCAGCGGGCCATTTTCGTTTTCGGCCAGATCTGCCATAAACAGCGCGCGCTCGGCCAGGCCGTCGATTTCACCACCAGCGTACTGAATTGGCCGCCCCATCTGCCAGCAGATCTCTTCCGCCAGTTGCGCCTTTTTCTGCTGCAGGGCGTTCACTGCGGCGCGTACCAGTGCCGCGCGCTCGGACACAGGTACCCGTTTCCAGCTCTGCTGTGCACCTTCAGCGCTGCTCAACGCGTTCTGGATTTCGTATTCCGTGGCCAGCGGTCGCTCGACATAAACGCTGTTGTCGATAGGAGAGGTGCACTGGATTTTTTGCATAAATCTATCGGCTTCCTGCCTGAACAAGGAGGTGAATATCGGACTCGATTAAGGGGGCTGAGTTAAATAATTTCGAAGTAACGCTGCAATTCCCAGTCGCCGATATGCTTGCGGTATTCCCGCTCTTCCCACTCTCGACTCGCGGCGAAATGTTCGACAAACGCGTCGCCAAACAGGTCTCGCGCCGCTTTCGATTGCTTGAGCTTTTGCGCCGCATCCCACAGTGTACGCGGTAGTGCCAGCTCCTCGGGATGCTCCGCTTCATACGCATTTCCCTGCACGGCTTCGCCCGGTTCCCAACCCTGCTCGATGCCGTAAAGACCGGAGCCCAGCGCGACGGCCAGGGCGAGATAGGGATTGGCATCGGCGGCGCCGAGCCGGTACTCCTGGCGCTGAGATTTGTCGCTGCCGGGTATTACCCGCAGTGCCGCGGTGCGGTTTTCCACACCCCAGGTGGCGTCGGTAGGCGCCCAGAAGCCCGGGATCATGCGCCGGTAACTGTTGATGGTGGGCGCGACCATACACAACAATTCCGGCATCAATCGCTGCTGACCGGCGAGAAAGTGCCGCTGGATATCGCTCATGGAGTAGAGCTCGCCTTCGGCATAAAACGCTGAGGCGTTGTCTTTTTTATTGCGCAGAGAGACGTGAATATGCCCACTCTGGCCGGGGTAATCGTTGGACCACTTGGCCATAAAGGTCGCCATCAGGCCACGCCGCTCCGCCAGCACCTTGATAAAGGTTTTGAACAGTGCCGCCTTGTCGCCGGCCGCCTCCGCATTGTCGACAGTGATCGCCGCCTCCAGCACACCGGGTCCGGTTTCCGTATGCAGCCCCTCGATGGGGAAATCCATCTGCTCGGCAAACGCCAGAATCTCGTGGTAAAGGTCCGCGTGTACGGAATTGCGAATCATCGAGTAGCCAAACCAGCCGGGGGTAAACGGCTTCAGGTCCCGGTAGCCCTTGGCGCGGGCGGAATCCGGGGTCTCGTCGAACACGAAGAACTCGTACTCCAGCGCCGCATGGGGCGCAAAGCCGGCCTTCTCACAGCGCTCGATCACGCGCCGCAACAGTGCCCGCGGACACACCGCCTCCGCCGCGCCCTCGAACTCGGCGAGGAACAGCAGCATGCCATCCTCAAATGGCACCTCGCGACAGGTGTGGGGCAGGATACGTACCGGTGCATCGGGGTAGCCGGTATGCCAACCGGTATAGCGGGCGTTGTCGTACAACTGGTCCTGGATATCCCAGCCCAGCACCACATCACAGAAAGCAAAGCCCTTGTCGAGAGCGGAGAAGAACTTCTCCCGGCTCATATACTTGCCGCGCATCACCCCGTCGTTATCAAACAGCCCCACCTTTACATGGGTCAGGTTGCGCGCTTCCACAATCCGCCTGGCGTCGGCCACCGTGCGCACCTCGCGGGGGTTCAGCGCCCGGGGCGTGCCATTGGCCGCGGGGGAAGGGGCAGAGACCGATGTGGTGACGGATGCCGGCGAGGAAGGCGGCAGTTCGGTGGACTCGTCCATGAGAAGCTCCGTTATTGTGACCACCGCGTCATGCGATCAAGGCAGGTGGATTCTTGCCCTCAAGCATAGTCAACGCAGCGATCTACCGTGCGAAGACGCCGATCCCGGGTACAACCTTGCGAGACCTTCACCGCCATGGATGGCGGTGCAGAGCCCCCATGGACGGGTCTACGGCGTGTCTCGCAAGGTTGTACCCGGGAGCGGAGGCGCCACAGGATCTAATACTAGTGACTATGTTAGCGACCGCTCAGGGTATATAATCCGGCCTCCAAATTTTCCGATCACACATTAGTCAGGACCAGCAATGAGCTTCGACAAGGTTTCTCCAGGCAAAGACCTGCCCAACGATATCAACGTAATCATCGAGATCCCGGCCAACCACGATCCGATCAAATACGAAGTCGACAAGGACGCAGACGCGGTATTCGTAGACCGTTTCGTAGCTACCCCCATGTTCTACCCGGCCAACTACGGCTACGTACCCCAGACCCTGTCTGAAGACGGTGACCCCCTGGACGTGCTGGTTGTCGCGCCTTACCCGGTAATGGTTGGCTCCGTAATCCGCTCCCGCGTGATCGGCGTGCTGAACATGACCGACGAATCCGGTGTAGACGCCAAACTGCTGGCGGTACCGCACACCAAGCTGACCAAGCTGTACGACCACGTTAATGAAATCGGCGACCTGCCGGAGCTGCTGATCAAGCAGATCGAGCACTACTTCGAAAACTACAAAGCCCTGGAAGCAGGCAAGTGGGTGAAGGTAAACGGCTGGGCCGACGCTGACGCGGCGCGCAAGGAAGTAATGGCTTCCCGCGAGCGCTACCTGAAAGAAGAGGGCTAAGTCGCGCGCTTGCAAAGCATCGCTTTGCGCGCGGTTTAGCGACCCGCCAGGGATGGCGGGGCCGGGGCCAGATCGAACACACCTGGGCCTCGCCATGGATGGCAATCGAGTACTTTTTGCCCGCACTGTTCACCTGTTGGGTAATTTTCTCGAACATAAGAAGCCGGCCTTGCGCCGGCTTTTTTGTGCCCGTTAAATAGCCGGGTCTATTTATTCGGAGCAGCTTTCATGCCAACCACCATCAATGGCCCCGACGGCAAGCCCCGTTGCGGCTGGTGCGCAGCCACCGACGACTTCTTCCCCTACCACGACAACGAGTGGGGGTTCCCGGTGGACGACGACCAGCGCCTGTTTGAGAAGATCTGCCTGGAAGGGTTTCAATCCGGGCTGAGCTGGCGAACCATCCTCGCCAAACGGGAAAATTTTCGCAAAGCGTTCAAGCAGTTCGACTTCAACAAGGTGGCGAAATATTCTGAGAAGGATGTAGAGCGGCTGCTGCAGGACGCGGGCATTGTGCGCCACCGGGGAAAGATAGAGGCGGTGATCAACAACGCTCAGCGCGCCCGCGAAATGGTGAAAGAGGAAGGTTCACTGGCGGCCTATTTCTGGAAGTTTGAGCCGGATGAATCAGTGAATATCGCGCCGCAAACCGCTTCCACTTCCGACGTCTCCAAGGCCATTTCCAAGGATCTGAAAAAGCGCGGCTGGAAATTCGTCGGCCCCACCACCGTTTACGCGTTTATGCAGGCAATGGGACTGATCAATGACCATGCGGAAGGCTGCGCGACCCGCAAGGCAGTGGACAAGGCCAGGAAAAACTTCAAGCGGCCATGAGCCCGATCATTCGGGCAGCTTGAATTTTGCCTTACCGGTAATATGGCTACCCAGCTGCCAGTTCGGCACCTGCACCTGAACCGGTGGAGGCGCCTGTTGTTCACTCGCCTCCACCAGATTCCCGCCGGCGGGCTTCAGGCTCAAATGGCTTACCGGCACCTTTACCGGGGCAATCTTGCTGCGCTCGTGATCCTTGAGAAGATACCCTTCCATTGGCGCGAGGGAGAGGCCACCTTCCGGCGCCGCCTCAGGCTCCGGGCTTGCTTGCCGCGCGGGCTCAGCTTGCGCTGCCGGGGACTCGACCGGTTGTGGCGCGGGGCTAGGCGCGGCGGGCTGCTCCGGTTCGCCTTCCGGCTTGACGGAGGACAGGGCGCCGTGACGGGCCAGGGTGGCCTGCAATTGCTCCGCCTGCGCCTGGCTCAGTCCCTTTTTGATCGCCAGCGGGCGACCGCTAAACAGCTTTTCCACGGTTTCCGGGCCAGCTTTGAACAGACGCGCGAAATTGGCTTTCACATCCGCCACCGTGTATCCCGGCTCAAGATCGCCGCGGAAAATAACGCTGTACGTCGATTCCGTCATTCCGTTACCTCAATTGTGGTCTCGATAGTGATGCCGTTGGTTACCGGCATTTTTATTTTATTCGCCCCAGAGGCGTAATTTGCAACAACTATTCAAACCAATTTAATCATCGGAATCCAGTGTCTGATCCATTGTGTAGGCCGGTGCCCCTTCACATTTCCCTCCCACGACCCGCGCCGGCACACCCGCTACGGTGGAATGGGCGGGAACATCTCGCAGTACCAGGCTGCCCGCGGCTATCTTTACACCCTCCCCGATCTGTACAGGCCCCAGCACCTTGGCACCCGCGCCAATCATGACGCCGCGACCAATTTTGGGGTGACGGTCGCCACCGCCACTGCCACTGCCGCCCAGGGTGACGGAGTGCAGGATGGAGACATCGTCTTCCACCACACAGGTTTCACCCACCACAAACCCGGTGGCATGATCGATCATGATGCCGCAGCCAAAGCGGGCCGCAGGGTGGATATCCACCGCGAACTGTTCAGATACCTGGCTCTGGAAGTACAGCGCCAGAGTGTGGCGCCCTTTTTTCCACAACCAGTGCGCAATGCGATGAGACTGCAGAGCGTGGAAGCCTTTGAAGTAGAGAAATGGCATCAGGTACTGATCGCAAGCGGGGTCGCGGTCGAACCAGGCACAGATATCCGCCTGCATGCACTGAGAAATAGTGGGGTCATCCGCGAGCGCCGCGGCGATGACTTCCTGCAGGGCAGTGGCAGTCAAGGCCGCGTGATCCAGCACCGACGCCAGCTGGTAAGCCAGAGCACGATCGATGCTGTTGTGGCGTAGCACCGTGTTGTGAAAATAGCTGGCCAGCACCGGTTCACCCGAAGCCGCCACAGCGGCCTCCGCACGCATCGCGGACCAGATATCGCGCTCTTTCAATGCGCGGTCATTCACATCGCTTAAAGAAATGGTGTTCACTCCTGTAGCAACACTCCGCCTACAGGCGGGTGATATTTTTTGGGTAAGCGGCATCCGGTATCGCAATAAAACGCGGATAGATTTTCGGCATCTGCGTACAAATGCACTCTGTCAGCGAAAGCTCCTGTGTTTTTTCACAGCTCAGAATCTGCTCTATCAGTACCCGCTCGCTCAGCAGGTCCTGAAACTCACGGGCGCGAGGCGCATAACTCAAGTGCCAGCGCTCCGGCGCCACACCACCGCGGTCCTCGTCATAGGGGCGAAATAGCCCGCGACTTTCACCAGCGGCGATGCGCTCATCCAGCCAGCGGTGAAACGGACCAAAGACACCGTCATCGGCAACCTCCTCCGGCGTCAGCTGTACCGGATAATCCTCCGGCACCGCAGCGGCATCAATCACATCGAAATCCGTCCCCCAGTGATGGCGCGAAGCACCGGGCAGAGCGGACCAGCGCAAGATGGCGAACAGAACGTCCTCAGGCGACATTTGTCCCAGATCCAGCGGGCAGCCGTCGCTGTCCAACACCGGCCGCAGCCCCGAAGCCTTGGCATTCCAAATGGTCCGCTGGCGCTCAAATCCTCGAAACCCGGAGACGACTTTGGGCTCGAAGCCGGCATCGCGCGCATCGCGACGCAACTGGTCGAACGCAGTGAGCGCCTCCGGATGCATCAGTTGACCGGACTCCGGCTCGAGGATGACGTGGGCATCGGTGAGCCCGAACAGCATGTCACGGATTAATGGGTGCATCAGATTCCCAACTTTGAAACGTCCCGATCCGGGCCCAATCGCCCACCGGGAGCGACGAAACAGAAACGGGCGACCTGCAAAAGTACGAAATGCAGACTAGGCTTTTGCTGCAGGCCTGACTAAATAGCACAATTGTACCCGACGATGCATTTCGACCAACGCCAATGTTTCGTCACTTTACTGCAATTGGTAACGCCCGTCAGGCACCGCACAAGGCGCTGTCCAATGGTCGCGAAGATGGCCATCGATCAAGAATAGTTGGCGGTTTGGCCTTTTATTTTTTTGTGCTATGTTGAGCGCCCGTTACAGTTGGGCCGGGTTGAGTGAGAGGTTCACCGGGCCACCTCAGGCAGGCGCAAAGGACTAGCGATTGCCACACTGTCAAAAAGTTCAGGGAAGAATTTTATGCACCCAAGTCAGTCAGAGTTGTTGAAACTGAAAAACCTGGGACTTGCCTCCGTAAACATCCTGCATTCCATCGGCATCCGCAATTTGGATGACCTGCATCGCGTCGGCCCGGCCGAGGCATTCGCCAGTATTCGCCGCCGCGGCATCAATGCCTCGCGGGTTCTTCTCTACGCGCTGCAGGGCGCAATACTCGACGTCCACTGGAACGATCTGGACCCGGACCTGAAAGCCAACCTAGTCAGTGAAGCCGAGCAACTGCTGTCGCGTAAGGACAGCGCCTGACCCCGGTATCTTCCCGTTCAAATTTGCCTTCTCCTGACTTGCAATTGGTCTGACACGACCCTATCTAAAGCGAAACCGGAAAGGCCCGCCGCGCGGTATCAATCGCCCTGTGGGACTGATGGTTCCACCTTATTATTATTCGGTTTCTGCTTACCCTTCGGAGAATGCACATGCTGCGTATAGGGCTATTCCTGCTTACCAACCTGGCGGTGATGGTGCTGGTCGGCATCATCTTCAACCTGCTGGGGATCCAGGGAATTCTCGACGCTAACGGCGTCAACCTGAACCTGCCCGGACTACTGCTGATGTGTGCCATTTTCGGCATTGGCGGCGCGTTTATTTCGCTGCTGCTGTCGAAGTTTATGGCGCGCAAGAGCATGCGAGTACAGATCATCGACCAGCCACAAACCGCGGACGAGCGCTGGCTGGTGGAAACCGTACGCGAGCTGTCCCAGAAAGCGGGTATCGGTATGCCTGACGTGGGTATATTTCCCATGCCCCAGGCCAATGCGTTTGCCACCGGCTGGAACCGCAACAGTGCCTTGGTGGCGGTGAGTGCCGGACTGCTGCAACGCTTCAATCGCGACGAAGCCCGCGCGGTGATCGGTCACGAAATCGGTCACGTCGCCAATGGCGACATGATTACCCTGACCTTGATCCAGGGAGTTGTGAACACCTTTGTGATGTTCTTCGCGCGCCTTGTAGGTTTCTTTGTGGACCGGGTATTGCTGCGCAACGAACAGGGGCTGGGCATCGGCTACTACATCACCTCTATCGTGATGGATATCGTTTTCGGGTTCTTTGCGATGATGGTGGTGGCCTGGTTCAGTCGCCGCCGCGAATATCGCGCGGATGCGGCTGGTGCGCACCTGGCGAGCCCCAATGCGATGATTGCGGCACTGGCGCGCATCAAGGCCGAGTCCGAGGCGGGCCGTGAGGAGCCGCTGCCGGCCAACATGAAGGCCTTCGGTATCTACGGCAACAGCATGGCCGCCCTGCTGGCCAGCCACCCGCCCCTTGAGGATCGGATCCTGGCGCTGCAAAATTCTGCTCGTTGACCGCAGCTTTTATTCCGCACCTTAAAGTAGTGCCCATCTCGGGCACTACTTTCGAACCGGCCCTGCGGCCAAATTAATAATTCACGCAGGAATCCGCCCACGCTATGACTGTGATCAATTTTTTCTCCCGTTTCGCCATTACCCTCGCTCTTACCTGCCTCGCTATCGGCGCCAGCGCCGATTCCCGCGTTCCCCAGTTCGCTACCGACGATGAAACCAACACCATGCAGGTGTTCAATTTTGCCAGTCCGTCGGTGGTGTTTGTCACCAATGAGACGCTGGTGCGCGACCGCTGGACCCTGCGCTTGCACTCGGTGCCCAAGGGTTCCGGCAGCGGGTTCATCTGGGACGACCAGGGGCATGTGGTGACCAATTTCCACGTGATCGAGAAGGCACGCAAGATCACTATTACCCTGCAGGATCGCAGTGAGTGGCCTGCGCAACTGGTGGGATCGGCGCCGGAGAAAGATCTGGCGGTATTGAAGATCAATGCGCCGCAGGAATTGCTGAAACCGCTGGTGGCGGGTGAATCTGCAGGCCTTGCCGTTGGCCGCAAGGTGCTGGCGATTGGCAATCCGTTTGGCCTGGATACAACGCTGACGACGGGGGTGGTGAGCGCGCTTGGGCGGGAGATTGAGGCGGCGGGGAACCGGACGATTCGCAATGTGATTCAGACGGATGCGGCGATCAATCCGGGGAATTCCGGGGGCCCGCTACTGGACAGTAGCGGGCGGCTGATTGGGGTGAATACGGCGATTTACAGCCCTAGCGGCGCGAGTGTCGGTATTGGTTTTGCGATTCCGGTGGATACGGTGAAGAAAATCGTGCCGGAGTTGATTGCCCACGGTCGTTTGGTGCGGCCGATTCTGGGGATTGAGTCGGCTCCGGACCAGTGGGCGAGCCGTTACGATTTTACCGGTGTGGCGGTGCTGCGCACGGCGCCGGGGATGCCGGCGGAGAAGGCGGGGCTGCGCGGGGTTTATCGTGGCAGCCGTGGTGGCTGGCAGCTGGGTGATGTGATTGTGGGGATCGATGGCCAGCCGGTGAACAATTACGACGATTTGATGAATTTGCTGGAGAACCGGCAGCCTGGGGATCGGGTGCGGGTGGATTATTTGCGGGACGGGGAGGCTTATCAGACTTCTCTTGTTCTTGCGGCTCCCTGATTGACTCCGCTTGCTACTCCGGTGGCGGCGCCGCTACCGGGTAAGGCCTTGTGAGACACGCCGTGCACCCATCCCTGGGGGCTCTGCAAAAACATCCATGTTTTTGAAGGTCTCACAAGGCCTTACCCGGCATCGCCGCCTTCGCCCCAACTCCTCAGGTAGTTTTCCCTGCCATCTTTTCGCTACACTGCGTGCTCAGTTATCACTTATTAAGCGTTAGTTTTCCCCATGCAAAAACATTTCCTCTGCGGCTACGAAGACCTCAACGAAGGCGATTCCAAAGGCTTTTCTCTGGGTGAGAAGAGCGCTGGGATGGACAATGTTTTTGCGGTGAAGAAAGACGGTGAGGTCTACGCATACAAGAATGTGTGCCCGCACCGGGGAATCAACCTGGAGTGGCAGCCGGATCAGTTTCTGGATTCGGAGAAGGCGTTGATCCAGTGTGCTTCCCACGGTGCGTTGTTTGAGATCAGCACCGGGGAATGCATTGCAGGGCCCTGTGCGGGGGATGCGCTGACGCCGGTACCGGTGGAGTACGCACAGGACGGGCTCTATGTGTTGTTGGCGGACTGATTAATCCGCTCAATTATTCGACGGACCGATAGGGTACTGGCTCGATAAGGCAGATTTCTTCTGCGTCGAGTTTGGCCCGGTAGGCGATGACTTCTACGCCTGCGGCGACGGCTTCTTTCAAGGCGGCGGCGTAAACGGGGTCTATTTCGGCGGCGGCTTCTACGGTTTCGATGGCGGTGTGCTGGACGCAGTAGAAGAGGACGGCGCGGGTGCCGGTCTGGGCGAGTTTCTGTAATTCGCGCAGGTGTTTGCTGCCGCGGGCGCTGACGGCGTCGGGGAAGAGTCCACGCGCACCTTCAGCGAGGGTGACGTTTTTTACTTCTACATAGCAGTCGCCCTGCTCACCGCTGAGCAGGAAGTCGATGCGGCTGTTTTCCTCTCCGTATTTCACTTCCCGGCGCAGGGTTTCGTACCCCTGCAACTCTTTCACCACGCCATTTCGAATGGCTTCTTCCACGAGGTGGTTGGCGCGCCCGGTGTTTACACCGGCGAGGGCGCTTTCGGGGGTGGTGGAGAGTTCGAGGGTGTGGCGGTATTTGCGTTTCGGGTTGCCGGAGTCGGAGTACCAGCAGGGGGTGTTTTCTGCCCAGCAGTTTTTCATGGAACCGGTGTTGGGACAGTGAATGGTTATAATTTCACCATTCGGTAATTCAATGTCGGCCAGAAAGCGTTTGTAGCGGCGCAGGAGTTTACCCTGGGCCAGTGGGGGGCTGAGTTTCACGGGGACTTCTCGCTTTTTGCTCAAAAAGTCATCACTTGTAGATGTGGACGACAACTTGGGGAAATTTTGGCCGCCAGAATACACCAACCGGGTCATCCATTGTGGGAGGATCATCGGTGGCAGGCCGGTACGGCAACATTTTGTGGCACTGTCGGGAGAGATTTGATAGTTTCCACGGCTTGGTCGCGATAGCGGCTTTAATACAGCCTGAGGTCCAGGCTTTCGCCTGCTAGGCTTGAATTTGGTTGTAGTGCCCCGATTAAGTAGGGCCCGATTTACGAGAGAGGCAATGACTATGCCCAATACTGCTGCGAAATCCGATTCTCTGCACGGCTTTGAGCCCTATCAGGAACAGAAGGGCGAGGAGTACATGAATGAGAAGCAGCAGGAGCATTTCCGCAAGCTGCTTCTGGCCTGGAAGGCCGAATTAATGGCAGAGGTGGATCGCACCGTAACTCATATGAAAGATGAAGCTGCGAACTTTCCGGACCCTGCGGATCGCGCCAGCCAGGAAGAAGAATTCAGCCTGGAACTGCGCACCCGCGACCGCGAGCGCAAGCTGATCAAAAAAATAGACTCCACCATCGAGCTGATCGATCAGGACGACTATGGCTTTTGCGAAGCCTGCGGCGTCGAAATCGGCATCCGCCGCCTGGAAGCCCGTCCCACCGCCACCCTGTGTGTGGACTGCAAAACCCTGGCGGAAATTAAAGAGAAACAGATCTCTGGGTGAATTCGCGCGCGTAGAGAGCACTGCTCGCTGCGCGAATTCACGACCGGCCAAGGATGGCCGGGCCGGGCCGGGCAGCGCACCATGGATGGTTTCTTGTGAACGAACCACCTACGCAGTGCCGCCCGATCGCTACGCGCCACACACCAAACAAATGACTTCCCACTGTTACACCGGACGCTTCGCGCCCTCCCCCACCGGTCCTCTGCATTTCGGCTCACTGGTTTGTGCCCTCGGCAGCCACCTCGACGCCATCGCCCATGGCGGACACTGGCTGATACGCATGGAAGACCTGGATCCCCCCGGGAAATGCCCGGCGCCGCGGCACGCATCCTGAAATCCCTGCACGCCCACGGCCTGCACAGCCACAGCCCGATTGTCTGGCAAAGCCAGCGCTATTCACTCTATCAACAGGCACTCGATCAACTGCGCGCTCAAGACCTGGTCTATCCCTGTTCCTGCACCCGCGAACAGGTACGCAAAGCCGGCGGTCACCGCCGCAGCGACTGCGTCGGCGAACAGGGCCCCCACGCCCTGCGCTTCCACTGCACCGGCGCCACCGAAAAATTTGTGGATATCTGGCAGGGCGAACAGACCGAGACCATTACCGAAGATCCCATCCTCAAACGCAAAGACGGCCTCTACGCCTACCAGCTCGCCGTCGTCGTCGACGATATCGAACAGGGTATCAATTGCGTGGTGCGCGGCGCCGATCTGCTGGATTGCACGGGTGTTCAACAGCAACTCTTCCGCGCCCTCGGCGCCGAACCACCCGAATACGGTCACCTGCCGCTGGTGATGAATGAGGGCGGTCAAAAACTCAGCAAGCAGAATCACGCTGCACCACTGGATGACGACAAGGCTTCGGAAAATCTTGTTCAGGCGCTGGGTTTTCTCGGGTTTCATCCGCCACCGGGACTCGAATCCGAAACGCCGGCGCGTGTGCTTTCGTGGGCCAATGCGCACTGGCATAGAAAAGCCGTTGATATTCGCAACCGATTGCTCAATTAGCAATCAATGGCTCAATGTGGTCAGGGATAAGGTGGCGATACCGGGTATGTCTTTGCAAGACCTTCACCGCCATGGATGGCGGTGCAGAGCCCCCAGGGACGGGTTCACGGCGTGTCTTGAAAAGACATACCCGGTAGCGGCGCCGCCACTACACCCAAAAGATTCACAAAAGTTGAACTCCACCCCAACCGCGCATTAACATTTTGCGCCAGTTTTCCCGAGATCGATCTGCCTCACCGCAGGACGCCCAAACAGGCCATCAATGAGCAACCGCACCCTGTTAATCCTGCTTGTACTGGTGGGCTACGTATTCAGCCCCACCGTATTCACCTGGATGATCAACCCCACCGGCGCCTGGTATCGCCCGTTTATCCTCTGGTTCGTCCTGATCCTGCTGGCGATATTTATACAGCGGAGGCGCAAACCCGATGACCTTTGAGATCGTCAATATTGCGCTGATCGGCGTCGCCTACATATTTGCGCTGTTCTTCGTCGCCTTCGCCACCTCCAAAGGCTGGCTGCCGACCAACTGGGTGCGTCACCCCTTTTTCTACGTACTCTCTCTGGGCGTCTCCCTCAGCGCCTGGACCTACTACGGCATCATCGACCTCGCCTGGCAGCACGGGTACGGCGTACTCGCATACTACCTCGGTACCGGCGCCATGTTCCTGTTCGCCCCCGTGGCTCTGGAGCCCCTGGCAAGGCTCGCCCAGCGCTACCAGCTCACCTCCCCCGCAGACCTTCTGGTATTCCGCTACCACAGCCGTGAGGCCGGAACCCTTGCCACCTTATTCATGTTGCTGGGCCTGCTTCCGCTGATCGCGCTGCAGATTCAGGCGGTAGCGGAAACTCTCGCTCTGCTTTCCCGGGACAATGTGGCGGCCATGGCGCTGCCGGATACCGGTGTTACCAGCAAAGACCTCATCGCCTTTTTCTACTGCGTGCTGCTCGCCGTTTTCACCAGTACTTACGGTGCCTCGCGCAAACGGCGCGCCGGACTCGCCAGTGCCATGGCACTGGAATCCGTGGTCAAACTGGTTGCGCTGCTCGCGGTGGGTCTCTACGCCGTATACGGCGTATTTGGTGGGCTGGGCGGGCTGGATAACTGGCTGGCAGATAACAGCGATATGCAGCAACTGCTGTACTCCCCCATCAAACAGGGCTCATCGCACACGCTGCTGCTGGTGTTTATTGCCACCGCAGTGGCCATGCCGCATATCTTCTACCTGAGCATTGCCGAGCGCCCCGCCACCCAGGGGCTGCGCACCGCCAGCTGGGGATTCCCCCTGTTTATGCTGCTGATGGCACTGCCGATATTCCCGATAATGTGGGCAGGCTTTGCGCTGGATGTGACAGAACCGGTGCAATACTTCACCCTGGCAGTGCCTCGCGCCAGCGGCTCTGCGACACTGACCATTCTCGCGTTTGTCGGCGGCCTGTCTGCCGCCACCGGTGCATTGATCATGATCACCCTGGCGCTGGCCACCATGGTGATGAACCACTGGCTGCTGCCCGGAACCCGCTGGCAGTCCGACGACAATATGTACCGCCAGTTGCTGTGGTTGCGCCGGGCGCTGGTGGCCGCGCTGTTCCTCGCCGGCTTCGCGTTCTATCTGCTGCTGAACAACCGCCTGTCCCTGTCCGACCTGGCGATCATCGCGTTTATCGCCTCACTGCAGTTCCTGCCGGGTATCTTCGCCGTGATCCACTGGCCCCAGGGCAACCGCCGCGGGTTTATCGGCGGCCTGCTGGCGGGGATGTTGATCTGGGCCGCGGGCCTGCTGTTCCCGGCCATGGTGGGCAACAGTGGCATTACCATCGGCAGTTATCGCATTCCGCTGGGTATGGAAATCTGGCCGCAGATCACCACCCTGTCGCTGTCCGCCAATATCCTGCTGTTTGTGTGCCTGTCGATTTTTACCCGCACCTCCAGCCTCGAACGCTATGCCGCCGACCTGTGCAGCGACGACTCCATCAGCCAGGCCCTGCGCCTGGAGCTCGACGTACAGACCGCCGCAGAATTCCGCCTGCGTCTCTCCGAGAGCCTCGGCGCCGCCACCGCCAGCCAGGAAGTGGGCCGCGCCCTGCGCCAGTTGAACCTGACCGAAGAAGAACGCCGCCCCTACGCCCTGCGGCAATTGCGCGATCGCCTGGAAGCCAACCTCTCCGGCCTGCTGGGTCGCGTGCTCGCCGGCCAGATCCTGGATCGCCACCTGCCGTTTGTCACCGGCGATCAACCGGCCAACAAAGACATCAACCTGATCGAGACCCGCCTCAGCCGCTACAAGAACCAGCTCACCGGCCTCGCCGCAGAGCTGAACAACCTGCGCCTGTACCACCGGCAGATGCTGGAAGAACTGCCCATGGCCGCCTGCTCCCTGGGCCGTGATGGGGAGATATTGCTGTGGAATTACGCCATGGCGGATCTCACCGGGATCACCGCCAGCGAAGTGATCGGTTCCAAGCCCGAGTACTTGCCGGAGCCCTGGCGCGCGTTGCTGACGGAGTTTGCGTTTTCCGAGGACGACAGCCGCTTCAAACAGCAGGTGGATATTGAGGGCACCAGCCACTGGCTGAACCTGCACAAGACACGCCTGAAACAGCGTGCGGGGAAATACGGCCGGGAAAACACGGCCCGCGGCAAAGACAATCGCGGCGACGGCCAGATGCTGCTGATGGAAGACATCACCGAGACCCAGGTACTGGAACAGGAGCTGATGCACAGTGAGCGCCTGGCCTCCGTCGGCCGCCTGGCCGCGGGCGTCGCCCACGAGGTCGGCAACCCGGTAACCGGCATTGCCTGCCTGGCGCAGAACCTCCAGTTTGAATCCGACAACCCGGAAGTGCTGGAAACCGCAGACCAGATCCTGAGCCAGACCCAGCGAATCAGCCGCATCGTGCACTCCCTGGTGAGTTTCTCCCACAGCGGCAATCAGGAAACCGAAAAGGCCCCGGTCGACATGCGCGCCTGTGTGGAGGAGGCGGTGCAACTGCTGTCCCTGCAGCGGGACAAGACCGAGGTCACCTTCGCCAATAATGTGCCCGCAGACCTGATCGGCCTGGGTGACAATCAGCGCCTGATCCAGGTATTTATCAACCTGTTGAGTAACGCCCGCGATGCCAGCCCGGACGGCGGGCACATTGAGGTCGAGGGTTACAGCCGCGCGGGGCTCGCCTGCGTCGCGGTCACCGACAACGGCCCGGGGATCTCCCCGGCCCACCGCGAGCGCATTCTCGAGCCCTTCTTCACCACCAAGGAACCGGGGGAAGGCACCGGCCTGGGGCTGGCCATGGTGTACAGCATTGTGGAAGAGCACGGCGGACAACTGGAACTGGTGAGCCCCGCCCATGCAGATACCGGCCGCGGCGCGCGGTTTATCGTGCAGATTCCGCTTCTGGAAGGGTGAATGGTGAGTCTTGAATAGCCAGAAAAAGACCGCTTATGACCAAAAGGTTACCAGCAGACAGAGATTTTAGAACATTTTTTAATCAGAAAGCCGAAGCTGGGTTGCATCGAAACGCCCAAAAGGTAAAACTTAGCCCCCACTGAACACTTTGTAACCAGGCGTAACACATGAGCCACATTCTGATCGTAGAAGATGAAGCCATTATCCGCACTGCCCTGCGCAAACTGCTGGAGCGGCACCGCTACAAGATCAGTGAAGCCGGCTCGGTCCGCGAGGCCACCACCAAATACCGCCTTGCGGACATGGATCTGATCATCTCCGACCTGCGCCTGCCCGGCGCGCCGGGCACCGATTTGCTGAAGCTCGCTGGCGACGTGCCGGTGCTGATCATGACCAGCTATGCCAGCCTGCGCTCCGCGGTGGACTCCATGCGCATGGGTGCCGCCGACTATATTGCCAAGCCTTTTGATCACGACGAGATGCTCGCCACTGTGCGCCGGGTAATCGGCAAGGCCGAGCAGAATCGCGCCGCCGGCGCCGCTGCCGCAGACAGCAAGGCCGAGGGTCGCGCTATCTCCGGCATGATCGGCGACAGCCCGGTGATGCGCGACCTCTATGCCCGCATCCACAAAGTAGCCCCCACCGATGCCACCGTACTGGTCCACGGTGAAACCGGGACCGGTAAGGAGCTGGTAGCGCGCGCGATCCACGAGGAGAGCAAGCGCAATGGCAAGCCACTGATTTCGGTAAACTGCGCCGCCATCCCGGAAACCCTGATTGAAGCTGAGCTGTTCGGTCACGAAAAAGGCGCCTTTACCGGCGCCCAGACCGCCCGCGAGGGGTTGATTGCCGCGGCCGACGGCGGCACCCTGTTCCTCGATGAAATCGGTGAGCTCCCTCTGGAAGCCCAGGCCCGCCTGCTGCGGGTACTGCAGGAAGGGGAAGTTCGCCCCATCGGCGCCATCGAATCCCGCAAGGTGAATGTACGCCTCGTCGCCGCCACCCACCGCAACCTGCGCCAGCTGGCCGCCGAGCACAAATTCCGCGAAGACCTTTATTACCGCATCAACGTGGTACAGATGACCCTGCCGCCCCTGCGCGAGCGCGGCAAGGACGTGCTGAGTATCGCGGAGAAGCTGCTGGAGAAATTCTGCGCGAAGGTCAACCGCGCCACCCTGAAACTGTCACCGGAAGCGATACAGGCGGTAACCACTTACACCTGGCCGGGTAACGTCCGCGAACTGGAGAATGCCATTCAACGGGCGGTGATCCTGACGGAGGACACCACCGAGATCGATCACCGTACCCTCGATATTGATCTGGACCTGGTGCCCATCGACGAGGCCGATCCCGAGCGGCGCCCGCGCAACAGCCTGCGGGAAGACCCGCGGGAAGACCTCTCCCTGGAAGACTATTTCGCGCGTTTCGTTCTCGAGCACCAGGAAACCATGAGCGAGACCGAGCTGGCCAAGAAACTCGGGGTAAGCCGCAAATGCCTGTGGGAGCGCCGCCAGAAGCTGGGGATCCCCCGCAAAAAGGCCAAGCGACTGGCAGAAGCCTGAGGCACCGCCCTCCCCAACGCACTCAGAAAGCCCGGGCTGGAAACACCCGGGCTTTTTTGTGCCCATGAGAAAACCCAAGATTATCAATAGGTTAGCGGCAACAATGGAACTACCGAGCGCCGGTAACAGAATGGTTACCCGACGAGAAATTGGTAACAACTGAAAGTGTTACCCCCACCGGCGGACAAGTAACAACTACCTCACCTTGTGTAACGGAAAGCTGTATTCCAGCGCCAGAAAAAAGTTCCCGAAAAAGTTAAGCCATTGATTTATAAGGACTTTTTAAAGTTGGCACGCTATCTGCTTTGTATAGGTCAAACAACGATAACAGCCAAGAATAAAAATAAATGACTGTTTAAGCCTTAATAACAACTGACAATAAGCGGGCGCAACACAATAAAAATAATAGCGGGAAGATCGACAATAACAGCCAAAGTGATCGATTCCGGAGCAAAACAGAGCCAATAACAATAATAAGGCTCAGAACAACAATAAAAATAAACAAGAAAATGTCACCTTCGGGTGACGAACAACAACGAATAATAAAAATAAACAATAAGAATAAGCAGAAATAACAAAAACAATAATTTGTAGAAGACAACAAAAATAACGACAAGCACGTGACAAACTGACTGATTGTGCCTGGGAGAGGGTTTGCTGAAAAGCAAATTGATAGCGCAAGGAAGCCGCTGCCTTCATACCGAATAAGAATAATTCCCTTCTTTTCTTTCTTTTCAATCGATGCATATTGGATGCTGGACCCCACAGGAGTGGGCCCGGCAGCTGTGCATTGTGCTGTATGTGTTAGAATCCGCCCTCATACCGCATCCGGCGCCAGGCTCACCACAGCCAGGGTCCGGAGCACACCGGTTACCGTTCAAGTATCTTCGACCACCCCGTGCCCGACACACAGCGTCCGGCGCACAGGAAGTAGAAAGAAGGTACACCGATATAGATACAGCCGCCCCTGTCCCAGCGGGCTGCGGACAACACAGATAGCCGTATGTTCAACACCCTGATCAGCAGCATCAAGCGCTGGCACAACAAATCCAAAGCCAGCGAAGGCGAAACCCAGGCGGAAACCGGGCAGTCCGATTCCGGTCAATCCCCCGCTTCCAGCCCTCGCCCGCCGCGCTCCGACCGCAAACCTGCCAAATCTTCCAGCCGCTCCCGCACCGTAGTCTCCCGTAGCGACCACTGTCTGTCCCGCCGAGATGTCAGCCGTGCGGCACTGACCGTGATGAAGCGGCTGCAGGAAGCCGGATTCGAGGCCTATATCGTCGGCGGCGGTGTGCGCGACCTGTTACTGGGCGGACACCCCAAAGATTTTGACGTGGCCACCGATGCAACGCCGGAACAGGCCAAGCAGCTGTTTCGCGGTGCGCGCATCGTCGGCCGCCGTTTCCGTATTCTGCACGCGCGTATCGGTCGCGAAGTGATCGAAGTCACCACCTTCCGCGGTCACCACAGCGATGGCGAAGCCCACGAAGCGCAGCAATCCGAGCACGGCATGCTGCTGCGGGACAATGTGTACGGAGATCTGGAAAGTGACGCGGTGCGCCGGGACTTCACCGTCAACGCGCTCTACTACACCACCAACGGCTTTGAGATCCACGACTACACCGGCGGCATCCAGGACATTGAGCAGCGCCTGATCCGTATGATCGGCGACCCGGAAACCCGCTATAAAGAAGACCCGGTGCGCATGCTGCGCGCGGTACGCTTTGCGGCAAAGCTGGATTTCGACATCGAACCCAACACCGCGGCCCCATTGCGAGAGCTGGCACCACTGCTGCGCAACATCGCCCCGGCGCGCCTGTTCGACGAAGTGCTGAAACTGCTGATGAGTGGCTACGGCGAGCGCACCTTTGAACTGCTGCGGGAACACGATCTGTGGCCGCATCTGTTTCCCGACAATGCGCGCATGCTGGAACATCCCGAGGCCCTGGCGCTCACCCGCCAGGCCCTGCGCAACACCGATACCCGCATTCGCTCTGACCAGCGTGTGACCCCGGCTTTCCTGTATGCGGCCCTGCTGTGGCCAGCGGTGAACAGCGAGCAGCAGTTCCTGGAAAGCAAAGGTATTCCGCCGGTGCCGGCGCTGGCCCAGTCTGCGCAGAAAATTACCAGCGCACAGCTGGCCCATACGGCCATCCCCAAGCGCTTCTCCATGCCCATGCGGGAGATCTGGGATATGCAGTCCCGTCTGCCGCGCCGCGGCGGCGAGCGCGCCTTCCGCCTGATGGAAATGCCGCGCTTCCGCGCTGCCTACGACTTCCTGTTACTGCGGGAAGACAGCGGCGAGATTCCCGCAGGCCTCGGACAGTGGTGGACCGATTTCCAGCAGGCCGACGAAGAGCAGCGCCTGCAGATGGTTCGCGACGTGCCCCGCAACGGCCCCCGCGCCAGCAAAAGTCGCGGCCGCCGCAATCGCGGTGGTCGCAACCGAAATCGCAGCAGACGTCCAAACGGTTCGGAACGCCCGGCAGATTGAGCGGAATTCCCAAGTGACTCGCTGTTATATTGGCCTCGGCAGTAACCTGGCAGACCCCGCTGGGCAATTGCGCGGTGCGTTCGACGCCATTGACCGGGTCCCGGAAACGGAGCTGATCGCACGTTCCCCGCTATACGCCAGTGCGCCCGTGGGCCCGGGAGAGCAGCCAGATTACGTCAATGCCGTTGCAGCACTGGACACGCGCCTGCCGGCAGAATCACTACTGGATGCGCTACAGGCGATTGAGAACAATCACGGTCGCGAGCGCACCGTGCGCTGGGGAGCTCGCACACTGGATCTGGATATCCTGCTGTTCGGCAGCGAAACAATTTCTACAGCGCGATTGAGCGTTCCCCACCCGCGCATTCCGGAACGGAATTTTGTACTGGTTCCGCTGGCCGACCTGGCCCCGGACCTGATCATGCCCAATGGCACTCCGCTGCAAACGCTACTTCAGCAGTGCCCGGCAAACCGCTTGCATCAGCTGTAGCGGTTGTTCGTAACCAGGGAAAAACAAGGAGTAATTTCGGTGCCCCAACTTTCCGCCCCCGACGCGCCAGCGACCGAAGACTACCAAACAGAAAACCTCACTCACGAGCTGGATCTCATCGGCCGTGAACTGCCCCGTTTTATCGCCGTCGAAGGCAATATCGGTGTAGGTAAGACCACCCTTGCGAAAAAGCTCGCAGCCACTTTCAATTACGACACGCTGCTGGAACTTCCGGAAGACAATCCCTTTCTGGAGCGCTTCTATCGCGACCCCAAAAGCACTGCGCTACCGACCCAGCTGCACTTCCTGCTGCAGCGCTCGCAACAGATCCAGGCGCTGCGCCAGGACGACATGTTCAAGCCGGTGCGGGTGGCGGATTTTCTGATCGAAAAAGATCATCTGTTTGCCGAGGTCACCCTGGACAGTGACGAGTTGCAACTCTACCGACAGGTCTACCAGCATCTCACACTGGAAGCCCCCAAGCCGGATCTGGTGATTTACCTGCAGGCACCGCTCAATGTACTGCAGGAGCGCATTCACAAGCGCGGCATCGCGGCAGAGCGCAGTATCAGCAACGATTACCTGGCCACACTCAACGAGGCCTATACCAACTTTTTCCACTACTACGACCAGGCACCCCTGTTGATCGTCAACTGTGCGGAAATCGATATCGTCGACGAGCAGAGCGACTACCAGCAACTGGTGGAATACCTGTTGAACGTGAAAAGCGGCCGTCACTACTACAATCCCGGGAAATAAACCTCCGACCCGGCGCGCTCGAAGCGCGGCGCCCACAAGACGTCGCAGCCGATAACCTACAAAGTCAGGGCCGAATGCCCGCAACGCGAGAAAACACCATGCCCTACGGATCCAGCGAGCTGAGTAAACCCGTTACGGTACAGACTCTGCGAAAGATGAAAGCAGACGGCGAGAAATTTATCTGCGTCGCCCTGTACGACGCGCCGATGGCGGCAATGGCCCAGAAAACCGGCGTGGAAACCTTACTGATTGGCGACTCTCTCGGTATGACAGTGCTCGGCTACGACAGCACCATACCTGTCACCATGGAGCAGATGATCTACCACGTGGAAGCGGTGGCGCGAGGCAATAAAAAGTCGCTGATTATGGGCGATCTGCCCTTTATGACTTACGCCACCCCGGAGCAGGCGCTCACCAACGCCACCCGGATCATGCAAGCCGGCGCGCACATGGTGAAAATCGAGGGCGGCGCCTGGCTGGCGCCCACGGTAAAAATGCTGACTGAACGCGGAATTCCCGTGTGTGCACACCTGGGGCTCACACCGCAGTCTGTTCACAAGCTGGGAGGCTTCCGCGTGCAAGGACGGGACGACGAACGCGCTGGCGAGATTCTCGATGATGCGGTGCAGCTGGATGAAGCCGGGGCGGACCTGCTGGTACTGGAGTGTGTGCCCTCAGACCTCGGCAAGCGGATCACCGAAACCGTCACCATGCCCACCATCGGTATTGGTGCGGGCCCACACACCGATGCCCAGGTCCTGGTCATCAACGACATTCTGGGACTTACCGAAAAGCCGCCGAAATTTTCCAAAAATTTCCTGGTGGAGGCCGGCGACATTCCCGGCGCGCTGCGTAAATACGCCGAAGATGTAAAAAACGGTGTCTTCCCCGACAAAGACCACAGCTTTAGCTAAGAATCCGTTGACTACAGAATACCGGTAAAGAATCTCGATAGCAGGCAAGCAGTATGGATTTCGAAACCATTATCCGTGGCGCACGGGAAAGTGCGCAGCCGGAAATTCCCGCAGGCTGGACCCAGGGTCGCGCGACATTTGGCGGCCTGGTGGCGGCGATGCTATATCAGCCGATTGAAGCCACTCTGGAAAAGGCCACCGGTGAGGGTGCGCAACAGACGCCGCTGCGCTCACTCACCCTCTCCTTTGTTGCACCGGCTGAAGCGGGTAGCCTGACGACTTCAGCCCGTGCACTGCGCGCCGGGCGCTCTGCAGTGCAAATCGAGGCCCATGCCGCCCAGGGCGAGCAGATAACCACAGTGGCGCTCGCGAGCTTTGGCAAATCCAGGGAGTCTGTGATTTCTGTGGGTACGGGTAAGGCACCGGAATTTCCCGCACCGGACGACTGCCAGGCACTGCCCTATATTGAGGGACTGGTTCCAGAGTTTACCCAGAAGTTTGATTACCGGTTGGGTGCCGGCGCACTGCCCTTCACAGGCAGTGAGGAAGGACGTATCGGCGGCTGGATCCGGTTCAAGAAAGACAGTGAGGAACCTACCGGTGAACCGGTCACCACCAGCCACCTGCTGGCACTGATCGACGCGTGGCCCCCAGCGGCACTATCGCTAATGAAGACCCTGGTCCCCGCCAGCTCCCTGACCTGGACCGTAGAGTGGATGCCTGCGGCCCAGGATACGACCGCGAGCGCGAACGACTGGTGGCAGTACCTGGCGGAAGTGGAACAGGCAGAAGACGGTTACGCGGTCATCGCGGCACGCCTATGGGATTCAAATGGGCAACTGATTGCCCTCTCCCGCCAGACGGCCACTATTTTCGGGTAAGCAGATATCTTAAACCGCGCGCGCTGTAGGTTTAAAGCCACTTTTTCCACCGGAATACCACCAGCTGGATCGCTACGGTAACTACCAGCAGTACGCTGAAAATCACAAACGCCTGGGGGTTCTCGGAACCGGGAATCCCCCCGACGTTCACCCCCAGCAGGCCGGTTAGAAAGCCGAGCGGCAAAAAGATTGCGGCAATAATCGACAATACATACATACGACTGTTGAGCTGTTCGGAAATACGGCTCATCAACTCTTCCTGAGTCACCGCTGCGCGCTCGCGCACCGCATCGATGTCCTCGATATGGCGCAGCAAGCGGTCGCTCACTTCGCGCAACTGCAGACGGTCCTGCTCTTCGATCCAGTCCAGCTTCTCCACCATCAGCCGCGCCAGGGCCTCCCGCTGGGGGGACAGGTAGCGACGCAGGGTGATGGTCTGTTTGCGCAGCACCGCAAGGTCCAGGCGCAAACTGCCGCTGGCTCCGGCCACGACCCGGTCCTCCAGGTCGTCGATGGTGTCTTCAAAAGTGTCCACGGTATCGCTCATCCGCCATACCAGCAGGTCTGCCAGCTCCACCACCAGCCCCGCGGTAGTGCGTGGACCGCGGCCACTTTCCAGCTGCTGACAGAGGTCATTGATGGAAAGCAACTGGCGCTTGCGAGTACTGATGACCCGCGTCTCCTCTGCCCACAGGCGGATGGAAACCATATCCTCTGGCTGAGATTCCGGGTTGAGATTGACCCCGCGCAGGGCAATCAACAAACCATTCTCCATCGACGTGGTACGCGGGCGGGTTTCCTCGGTAAGCAGTGCTTCCGCCACCAGTGGATCCAGCTTTGCCGCACCGCAAATCCAGGTGCGGGTGTCGCTATCCGTGTAATCCAGGTGCACCCACAGGCGCCCCTGGGCCGGCTCCCAGGTTTCCACTTCGGTCCAGTTCAAGCGGCGCCCGCGGCCACTACCGTCCAGAAGATAGGCGTGTATCAAGCCTGCCTGCATTCGAAGTTCCCGCCCTAGCGGCTCAGTTCCAGCCGCGCACTGGCAGTTTCACCGGCGCTCAGCTGCCAGCTATTGGCAAAGGCGTTACCGTGCTCCACACACACAAACCCGCGGTAATGAGGGCCGATATCGCCGATGGTGGACGCCAGTTCGGCGCCCGGGTTCCAGGTAATAACCGTGTGGCAGTTTTCACTGCGGGCGCGAATCGGGTTTGGCGTCATGATCGTTTGCGCGGCAGGCGCCTGCTCAAATACCCGATCCACCTCACCGGAGAAGGTCTGGTTACCCTCCAGGCGGTCGCGCGCGAAATTCAGCGTCTTATCGAGGTACTCAACGCCGGAAAGGCCTTCCACCTGGACCTCATTCACATCGGCAACAGCGAAATAACTGTGCAGAGCCCAACTGTACTCGGCGGCAAACTCGGCGGTATTGGTGAGTTCGAGATCGAATGTCAGGGTTTCTCCGAGTCCGATTTTTACCGAACAGGTGAAACTTGCGGGGAACATCGTATCGCCGGGGTGCTCGTATTTCAGAGTCAGGGATACGCGGCCGTCGCTCTCAAGCACGCTTTCGGCGAGGGTCCACGGTTGTACGCGCACCAGGCCGTGCTTTGGCTTGGATGGATCCTGTCGGTTTTCGCCAAACCACGGCAGGCACAGCGGTACCCCGCCGCGCACCGACGTGCCGGGCTCGAATGCGGTGGCCGGGCTCAACCACAACAGCGGGGCACTATTGCGCGCGCTGAACTCCAGCACCTGGGCCCCTTGCAGCGCAATAACCGCGCGGCACAGGTCGGTCTCCACCAACAGCAGGTCCAGGCCCGGCTTGCCGTAGAGGGCACCGCTATCGGTGCGGGTCAGTTGTTCAATTACTGCCACAGAGAAACTCCGTTTCGAATTTTTATTGCGGATCGGCGCGATGGCTTGGCGCCACGGCTTGAAATGGATGACTAGTCTATCGTTTCCAGCGGGCTGCTTTCTATCGCTGCACCGTCAATATTGATAGGGGGAATTTCCGCCAGCGCAGGCTGCGTCAGCGACGTTTCAATCTGCAACCAGTCAAAGCCTTCCTGCTGGCAGGCGTAAATACAGTTGGCGGCTTTGGAGGCCGCCTCCGCAAGCGCCGCGCGGGCCAGCTCCAGGCTGTTGTTTTTTTCACTAATGTGCGCCACCACAAGATGCTGCAGGCGCTCACTCCCTACCCGCTGCAAAAAACCCGCAGCCTGCTGGTTACTGAGATGCCCGTAAGCTCCCCCTACACGCCGCTTCAGAGAAGGCGGATAAGGTCCCTGGGCGAGCATCTGTGGATCGTGATTGGCTTCCAGCAAAAGCGCATCACAGTCACCAAAGTGAGCCTCCACATGCGGGGTAATGGTGCCGAGGTCGGTGAGTAATCCCAGACTGCTGCCACGACTGCGGAACACGAACTGTGCTGCCTCACGCGCATCGTGGGGAACCGCCACCGGGGTAACCTGAATATCTCCGATGGCAAATGGCTGGTGCCCTTCGATCAGCTGGACGTCGGGCAAGGTGCCAATGTCCCGTGCACGCAGGGTTCCCGGCGTCAGATAGACCGGCAGGCGGTATTTGCGCGCAAGCGGGCCGACACCACCCATATGGTCGCTGTGTTCGTGAGTAACGAGAATTGCGGAGAGATCCGCGGGAGAGATACCGAGCCGCGCCATGCGCCGCTCGGTTTCCTTGATGGTGAAACCGCAGTCCACCAAAAGGCAGTGATCACCACAGGCGACCAGAGTGCCATTGCCCTTACTGCCACTTCCCAGGGAGGCAAATCTGATCGCCATACTTACTGGAGCCCGCCGTCAGATCAGGTTCTGGCGGATTGCCATCAGCAGTTCGGAGGCTTTGGCACGGGGAAGCGGTAAACCGCGCGTGCTGCGAACACGCACCTCAATCGCGTCGTCTACACCGCGCAATACCACCAGATAGCCGGGGATATCCGTATCCGGTGCGCCGCCAAGTCCCTGCAGGTCACTAAACAGCGCAGGTTGCACTTTGGCATTCATATCGATGTTCGCCAGTACCTGCTGCAGGCTGTACGCATCGGCCTCTTTCGCCAGCTTGTCTTCGCCCTTGCCGGAACGCCAGCTGGAAAACCAGCCATCTTCCTCGTCAGACAACTCGCGGTCCACGTCGTAGGTGACATAGAAGATACCGATGTCGGAGTCTTCCTTGTGCAGGCGGTAACCGCCCGTATTCAGGGCATGGGAAACCGTCGCCCAGGCGCGGTTCATGGCGAGACCGAGGGCCACAAAGGGCTCCTTACCCGCGGGCTCCATCACCTGCACTTTCACTTTGCCGCCACCGATAGCCTGGGCCACCAGGGACGCCGCCGCGCCGCTGGAGTCGGCGGCCAGGGCCGATGACATCTCATCGATCATCCAGCCCTCGCGCTCGTCACTGCTGGACTGCGCCGGCCACTCAACCGCGACACTGGCGGGGGACTCCATCGGCACAGACAGGTGACGCACGTGAATTTCCGTGGTGTCAGGCTGAACGCCGGATTCCACCTGCAGCCGGTACTTGTCCTTGGTGTCCGGGTTTTCGCCAAAGGTCAGCCAGGTGGTTTCCATGGTACCGGCACCGGCATCGGACATGGCCAGTTGCAGGCCCGTGGTACGCAGGAAGTAATGCAGTTGCGGCCAGACTTCATCCGGCGGCTGGTTCACCAGTACCCAGCGGCGGTTGCCGAGTTTCTGGATCTTCACCCGATCCAAACCCACGTTGACCGATAGCGCCTGAGGGCGAGGCACCACAAAGTCGCCACGGTCTACATCCCCACTGATATGCGGCACTTCGTAGAGTTCTTCCTGGTGCTTTTCCCGGATTCCTTCTGGCATCTGCAGCGGAGGCAGGCTATTGGCCAGCTGGTAATCGTCGCCGCGGTCGCGGAAATAGCCGTCGTCACCGAAAATGCCACAGCCGCTGAGGGTAGAAACCACGGTGCACAGCAGGGCTCCGGCAGTCAATTTTGTCATTATTCGTACCTTGTCGAATCAGTCGCGATCGCGTTGTTCCAATTTCAGCCGCGCACACTCACCTGGCGTGCGCTTGCCTGCGCTCAGCTGTCAGAGCACCCCGGCGCTACGCAGTGCGTCGCGCACCACACCGTGGTACTCGGAAGACAGACCAGTCAGGGGCAGGCGGATTCCGCCATCAATGCGGCCCATTTCCTTCAGTGCCCACTTCACCGGTATCGGGTTGGACTCCACAAACAGCGTTTTGTGCAATATTTCGATGCGCTGGTTAATGGCGCGGGCGGTTTCGGCGTCGCCAGCCAGGGCCGCTTCACACATCTGCGCAACCGCCGCCGGTGCGACGTTGGCGGTAACACTGATATTTCCGTGACCGCCCAGCAGCATCAGCTCCACCGCAGTCGCATCGTCACCAGAGTAGACGGCGAAGCCTTCCGGCACCAGATCGATCACCGCGCGGGCCCGCTCCAGGTCGCCCGTCGCTTCCTTGATGCCCACGATATTGCTGATGGAGCTCAAGCGAGCGACGGTGTCTGGCAGCATGTCTACTGCGGTACGCCCGGGGACATTGTAGAGGATCTGCGGAATGGCAACGGCCTTGGCCACCGCCTTGAAGTGCTGGTACAAGCCCTCTTGGGTGGGCTTGTTGTAGTAAGGGGTCACCAGCAGGCAGGCATCCGCGCCGCATTTAGCGGCAGTGGTGGTGAGCTCGATGGCTTCGGTGGTGGAGTTGGCACCGGTACCGGCAATCACCGGGATACGGCCAGCAACCTGATCCACAACGCGGCGGATGACTTCCAGGTGCTCGTGGACATCCAGGGTCGCGGATTCGCCAGTGGTACCCACCGCTACCAGAGCGCGGGTGCCCTGCTCAATATGCCACTCCACCAGATCGTGCAGCTTGTCCCAATCCAGGTCACCATCTGCAAACATGGGTGTGGCGAGCGCCACCATACTGCCGGAAATCATTGCAACTCCTTCTCTAACCGGCCGGGGGCCGGCTGATACCACCTAAAAATGAATGCGGTATGTTACTGAGCGTGCCAGTTCGATGCCAGCGCAAAAAAGTCATCCCGTTATTGAGACGCCCGCAGCACCAGAATCGTTCAAATTTTGCGCTTTTTCCGCCGTTTTTTGCGAGGAGGGTAGAAGCTCTCATCCCCTTGCGGACGGGTTTTAAAGCGGCGGTGTACCCACATGTACTGAGACGGGTTTTCCCGCATGCGCGCTTCTACAAACTGGTTGACCAGCACCGCATCCCTGTATTCATCGCCAGAGGGAATTTCTTCGATCGGCGGGTGCACCTTGACCAGATAAATCCCCTTCTCTTCCAGGCGAGTCACCGTATAGGGCACCACCTTGGCACGGCCGACCCGGGCGAACCGGGAGGTGCCGGTTACCGTGGCCGCCTGCACACCAAACAACGGCGCAAACACGCCCTGCTTGATGCCGTAATCCTGATCCGGTGCGTACCATACGGCGCGCCCCCTCTGCAGTGCACGCAGCATTCCGCGCACATCCTTGCGTTGCAGGACGTTAGAGCTCTCACCATGACGCTCCCGGCCTTTCCGCTGCATATAGTCGTACACCGGGTTTTTGTGCGGCCGGTACATGCCATCCACCGGGTGGCTCATGCTCATAAACGCAGCGCCAATCTCCAGGGTGGTGAAGTGCATTGCCATCAGCACCACACCCTGATCCCGCTCGAGGGGCTGCTGCAAATATTCAAGCCCCTCGATGGTGAAACGGCGGCGCAGCCAGCGGCTGGAGCGAAACCAGGCCATGCCGGTTTCCATCAGCGCGATGCCGTTGGAAGCAAAATTGCGGCGCAGCAGCTGCTCGCGCTTCATCGGGGACAGCTCGGGAAAACACAGGGCGAGGTTGCGCTCGGCGATCAGGCGGCGGCTGTTGGCAAAACGCAGCATCAGACGGCCAATAGACCGCCCCAGCGACATCTGCCAGCGATAGGGCAACTGTGCCACCAGGTACCAGATTCCAAACAGGAACCAGGTCAGCCAGTAACGAGGGTGCAAAAGTGCGGCACGAAAATGGGGTTTTTCCATAAAAAGCGGATAACTGCGATCGAGAACAGGAATTCCGGCCGCCTCAGCGGCCGAAACAAAGCGGCGCATTATAGCCGCGCAGTCCCATCGCCGGATATACCCGTTACCGGGCACTGCCCAGACGATCACAATTTGCTATCGGAAGTCCCGTAAACGGGTTCCCTGTGGCCTGTGCCGAGGCCAGTGTCAGTGTCAGTGTCGCAGCAGAGCGTCCAGCTCATCGACTATTTCGCACCAGTCAGAATCCTCGAGAATCGCATCCCGCAGGAACTTGCGCTGACTGTCGCTCCAGAACTCGGCTCGGGAAAGTTTCTCCTCCCCCGTCAGGTGATGGCGGCTCAAAAAATCCTCGATCGCCTCATTGTCTGAGCCCAGCCCCAATTGAGCGAACAGGTCGTTGAGTGTGTGATGTCCGGTTTCCATCGCGTTTCCCCTTGAATTGAGTCGCCTGCGGTACACAGTCTGCAGGGGTCGAGCGTCGCCCCTGCACAGAAAATCCGAAATACGCATTCCAGTATAGATAATCCGGCGCCAGATCGGTTTGGATAGCGGGTCACCTCTGGCAACAGCACCTCCACAAAAGCACTGGGATCGCCGGCCCAATAACAGGTGTGCCGGCGCAGGCGCACAAATTCAAGGGGCAGGGTTTGGGCTGGCGTCATGAACCTGACCAATGGCCGTCAACAACTCGTCACTCAGGGTCAATTCGGCGCTGGCAATATTGCACTGCAGCTGCGCCATGGTCGTCGCCCCGATAATGTTACTGGTGACAAACGGTTGCTGGGTCACGAACGCCAGCGCCATTTGCGACGGGTCGACACCGAACTCCCGCGCCAGCGCGACGTAGGACTCCGTGGCCAGAACCGCTCGCTCACCGGTATAGCGCTGGAAACGCTCGAACAGGGTAAGGCGCGCGCCCTCTGGCCTGGCGCCGTGCAGGTATTTCCCGCTCAGGGTGCCGAATGCCAAGGGTGAGTAAGCCAGCAACCCGCACTGCTCGCGAATCGCCATTTCCGCGAGCCCCACCTCAAAGGTGCGATTCAACAGGCTGTATGGATTCTGGATGGACGCGATCCGCGGCCGGTTACCATGAGCCGCAAGGCGCAGGTAGCGATGCATGCCCCAGGGAGTCTCGTTGGACAGACCGATATGGCGTACCTTGCCTGCCTTGACCAGCTCTTCGAGGGCGGACAAAGTTTCGCTGATATCCACACCATCGTCATCGCCGTGCTGATAGCCGAGCTTGCCAAAAAAGTTGGCCTGGCGCTCAGGCCAGTGCACTTGATAAAGGTCGATGTAGTCGGTCTGCAGACGTGCCAGTGAGTCGTCGCACGCCTTCAGAATCTGATCGCGATCGAGCCGGGGGCCGCCGCGAATATGGCCAACTCCGGAATTTGCCGCACTGCGCCCGGTGACTTTCGTTGCCAGAACAACTTCGCTGCGCTTGCCGGTTTTGTGTAACCAGTTGCCGACGATTTCCTCGGTGCGGCCATAGGTCCCGGGCCTGGGCGGCACCGGATACATTTCCGCGCAGTCGATAAAATTTACACCGTGGGCAGCGGCGTAGTCGAGCTGCTCAAACGCTTCGGCTTCGCTGTTCTGCTCGCCAAATGTCATGGTGCCAAGACAGATTTTACTGACCTGGATACCGGTCTTGCCGAGTGTGCGGGTTTCCATTTTCTTCTCCTGAAATCTTGTGGGCACATTATGCCGATTTGAGAAGCGCGTTCGCAAAAAACAAAAACGCCGGGCAATTGCCCGGCGTTTTCATCGGAGGGAAAAACGGCTTATTTGAAGTCCGCTTCCACCAGTGGGCTGGTGTCGGCTTCGTAATCGACGCCTTTTACACCAAACCCAAACAGTTTGAGGAAGTCGTCGGCGTAACCTTTGTAGTCGGTCAGCTCAAACAGATTCGATTCAGTCACTTCCGGCCAGAGCTTTTCGATCTTGGCCTGGGTTTCCGGACGCAACTCTTTATCGTCCATGCGGAATCGGTTGGTGTCGTCCAGGCGCGGAGAATCGGTGTACAGGCCTTCGGTGTAGAGGCGGTACAACTGCTCGATACAACCTTCGTGGGTGCCCTCTTCCTTCATCACTTTGTAGACGAGGGAGATGTACAGCGGCATAACCGGAATGGCGGAGCTGGACTGGGTCACCAGGGCTTTCAGTACCGCGACGTTGGCACTGGCATTGTGACTTTCGCTGATGGCCTTGGCGGCACGGTCCAGGTCTTCTTTGGCCTTGCCGATGGTGGCGTGGCCATAGATCGGCCAGGTAAGTTTTTCGCCGATGTAGGTGTAGGCGACGGTCTTGCAGTTGTCTGCCAGTACGCCGGCTTCGCCCAGGGCTTTCATCCACAGTTCCCAGTCTTCACCGCCCATGACTTTGACTGTGGCTGCGATCTCTTCATCGTTCGCCGGGTCAACACTGATGTCGGAGATTTCCAGCTTGTCGGTGTTGAGGTTTTTGGCGGTGTAGGACTTGCCAATGGGCTTCAGAACCGAACTGTACAGTTCACCGGTTTCCGGGTCGGTACGGCGCGGAGAAGCGAGGCTGTAGATCACCAGGTCGATTTTGCCGAGATCCTGTTTGATCAGGTCGATGGCCTGGGCTTTGATTTCGTTAGAGAAGGCATCGCCGTTGATACTTTTGGCGTACAGACCGGCTTTGTGGGCTTCTTCTTCGAAAGCAGCGGAGTTGTAGTAGCCGGCAGAAGCGGTACGTTTTTCCGTGGGCGGTTTTTCGAAGAATACGCCGAGGGTGTTGGCGCCACAGCCAAAGGCCGCGGTAATGCGAGAGGCGAGGCCATATCCAGTGGAGGCGCCGACAACGAGAACGTTTTTGGGGCCGTCTTCGATGGCGGGCTGGGATTTGATGTATTCGATCTGTTCGCGCACGTTGGCGGCGCAGCCCTGCGGGTGGGCGTTGGTGCAGATGAATCCGCGAACTTTCGGCTGGATGATCATGCCGGGCTCTCCGTTGGTGATTCTTCGGTCTTTTCAGTCACAAGTGGCCGACTGAGCAGCCATAAAGCGGGACATTCTAATGGCCTTTAGGGGTAACTCCCATAGTCGCAGGTCACGGTTGGGGAGATTAGTGGCCAAAATTTCAGGGGTGGCGGCCAGTTTAGCCAATAATCGATTTTTTGACTTGCCCTTTCCTGGTGCGCAACGCTTAATTATTGAGCATGAATGACTACTTCAGATCCAGCGGTCCCGCGCTTTACCTCCTGTGGCGGCAAGGCACCGGGTATAAGGTTTCAGAACCGCTGTGAATACGTCCCTGTACGCTGCGTCGGCAACATCCCTGTTGCCGACGCTTCTGAAACCTTATACCCGGCGCCTTTCCTTACCTTCGAATTTCTGTACCTCCGTTCGTTAGATCGCGCAAACCCTTGGCACACTTAATGCACTTCATGTTGTGGGACCGCCATGGAAAGCGGTAAGTATTTTCCCAATCAAGGGGTAACCAGCGAGGTAAACACTCATGAAGTACTACTCACGTCATTTTGTAAAACCCGGCGACCTGAACCCAGCCCAACGTCTGTTCGGCGGCCAGGCACTGGCGTGGATAGATGAGGAGGCAGCCATTTTCGCGGGGTGCCAGATGGGCACCGCAAATATTGTGACCAAGCTGATGTCAGAGATTGATTTCGTCAGCTCAGCAGTTTGCGGGGATATTGTGGAATTTGGTTTTGAAGTGACGGACATCGGCCGCACGTCGCTGACGGTACATTGCGAGATGCGCAACAAGCTGACGCGGGAATTGATTGTCCGGGTTGAGCGGATTGTGTTTGTGGCGCTGGACGCAGAGGGCAAGCCGACCCCTCATAAAAAGGCCGGGATGACAGTAGCGGAGGCGGCCAATTCAACCGCGGAGGCCAGCGGGCTAGCGCTGGACCCTCAGCAAACCAAAAAAGCCTGTGGCAGCCCCCTGCCACAGGCTTTTGAATTTAAACGGCTTCAGAAATTAGCGCAGCAACAACAACGGCTGGTTGGTTTCCAGTAGCATTTTTGCGGTAACACTCCCCAACAGAAGATCGCGCAACTTGCTGTGGCTGAAGGCCCCCATCACAGTCAGATCGATATTGTGTTCCTGCTGGTAGGCGATCAATGAATCCACCGTGCGGCCTTCGAGGTTGGCACTGATCACATGCACCCCGCCGTTGCTCAGGGCCTCGGCACCTTCCGCCAGCACCGATTCCGCTTCATCGCCCACATACACCAGGTGGCAATCAACACCCTGGAATACCGGACTCGTTGCCACCATATCCAGTGCCTTGCGGGCAGACTCGCTGCCGTCGTAGGCAAGCATGATGGAGTGCGGCACTTTGAACTCGCGATTCACCACCAGAATTGGCTTGTGAAGTGAGCGCACAATTGACTCCAGCTGCGCACCCAATCCCTTGTTCGACTCCCCGTGCTCCTCACCGCGAATACCGAGCACCAGCACGCGGATATGATCTTCCAACTCCACCAGCGACTCGATCAGAGACCCGTGGCGCTGACAGGTAACCACCCGCTCAGCCCCCGCCTTCACCGAACGTTCCCGCGCGCTCTCCAGCATCTGCCGGCCCTGCTCCAGCAACAGTTTTGAACGCTGCTGTTCCAGATTGGTCAGCTCTTCCAGAAGTTCTTCCTGGCTACCCAGCCCGATACTGCCGGACAGGTCTGCAACTGCTGGCGTGGTTACTCGCTCGATATTGTGGAGAAGTTTGATCGGGGCAGATGCGCGGCTGGCAATCCAGGCGGCGTAATCGCAGACGGCACCGCTGTAGCGGGAACCATCGATACAGGTGAGTACGAGGGGGTCTTTCTGTTCGGCCATTTATTATTTTCTCTCTATCGCTAGAAATTAACCTTGCACTATAAACAGCGCATAGGGCAAGGCACAGAAATCCGAATCGAAGACTGGGTGGCGGGGCTGGGGTTTCAAAAGCGTCGGCGACAGGGACGTCGCCGACGCAGCGTACATGGGTGTATTCCCAGGGGGGCGCCTAGCCCGGTTTTGAAACCCCAGACCCGGTGCCCAGGCGCCACAAAACTAGCTACAAAGTACCCGTTAGTGCCCCCCCAGCACCTTCTCAATTTCTTCCGGCTTGTCATGAACACCGAAGCGGTCAACGATGGTGGAGCTGGCTTCGTTCAGGCCAATCAGCTCGACCTCGGCGCCCTCTCGGCGGAACTTCACTACCGCCTTGTCCAGCGAGTACACCGCCGACACATCCCAGAAGTGCGCCCGGCTCAGGTCAATCACCACTTTATCCAGCGCCTCTTTAAAATCAAACGCCGCCACAAACTTATCCGCCGAATTGAAGAACACCTGCCCCACCACAGTGTAGGTACGGCAATTGGTCTCCTCATCCAGCTCCGAGCTCACATACATAAAGTGGCTCACCTTGTTGGCGAAGAACAGGGATGCCAGCAGCACACCCACAAACACGCCAAACGCCAGATTATGGGTAAACACTACCACAATCACCGTGGACAGCATCACCAGATTGGTGGACAGCGGCAACTTGTTCAGATTCCGAATGGAGCCCCAGTCAAAGGTGCCGATGGACACCATGATCATCACCGCCACCAGCGCCGCCATCGGGATCACCGCCACCCAATCGCTCAGGAACACCACCAGGGTCAGCAGGCCAACACCGGCCACCAGGGTAGAAAGACGACCGCGGCCACCGGATTTCACATTGATCACAGACTGGCCAATCATCGCGCAGCCCGCCATACCGCCGAGCATTCCGGCACCGATGTTAGCGATGCCCTGGCCCTTACATTCGCGGTTCTTGTCGCTGTTGGTATCGGTCAGGTCGTCCACGATGGTGGCGGTCATCAGGGATTCCAGCAGGCCCACCACAGCGAGGCCAGCGGAGTACGGGAAGATGATTTTCAGGGTCTCGAAGTTGAGCGGAACATCCGGCCACAGGAAAATCGGCAATGTGTCCGGCAGATCGCCCATATCCCCCACGGTGCGGATATCCATGCCCAGAGTTACCGCGACCGCGGTCAGCACCAGGATGCACACCAGCGGTGACGGCAGGATCTTGCCGATCACCGGCACATAGGGGAACAGGTAGATGATGCCGAGGCCGGCGGCAGTCATGGCATAAACATGCCAGGTGACGTCGGTGAGTTCGGGGAGCTGGGCCATAAAGATGAGGATGGCCAGCGCATTGACGAACCCCGTGACCACGGCCCTCGAGACAAAGCTCATCAGGCTGCCGAGCTTGAGGTAGCCGGCGATGAGCTGCAGTACCCCGGTTAATAGTGTCGCCGCGAGCAGGTATTGGAGGCCGTGCTCTTTGACCAGCGTGACCATGAGCAGGGCCATGGCGCCGGTGGCGGCGGAGATCATGCCGGGGCGGCCGCCGACGAAGGCGATGACGACGGCGATACAGAAGGAGGCGTATAGGCCTACCCGGGGGTCGACGCCGGCGATGATGGAGAAGGCGATGGCCTCGGGGATGAGGGCCAGGGCGACGACGAGGCCGGCGAGCACGTCGCGGCGGATGTTGCCGAACCAGTCGTTTCTGGTGGACGACAGGAGGGTATTGGAGAACTGCATAACTGGGTGAGCCTGTCTGGGGAGTCTATCGGGCGAATCTTGTTCCAGCCCTGAATTAAGGGCGCGGATTCTAGCATCTTGGGGGTTGTGTCTAAAGAACACCCAAGTGGCCCGCGGCATTTATTCAACTCCGTGGCGGTGCCGCTACCGGGTATTCCTTTGCGAGACACGCCGTGAACCCATCCATGGGGGCTCTTCCGCGAGGTCCCTCTCGCGGAAGGTCTCGCAAAGGAATACCCGGTATCGACACCTTCGCATCAAACCGCAGTGCACCTCACCCAATCCTGTTGTCGTACTTTCCAACCCCTGTCCGCCCCCACGGACACAGTCTGTCCGGACACTTTTTGCGGACACTTCGGCCTACACCCAACACCTTCAATGAAATTTATTTTTCTTACAAATCAAATACTTAATGGGAAATCACGCTTTGGCACGGCAATTGCGATAAGGCCGCTGCATCCGAAAAATCCACTTTGCATCCGGGGCCGCGAACACCCGCATCAAAGTGACAGAAGAACAGTTTCAAAGTACTTGGGAACAACATGATCAGAGATACCTCCGGGCAGGACGTCCAACTCACTCCACAGAGCCCGTGGAAGAACCCGCGCCTGTTGAAGCGCGCCGGTCTTGGCATTGGGGCGGCAGCATTTGTGGTTTGGGGGCTGATGAGCTGGCAGAGCACGAATGCGGTGGATGCGAGCGTGTCGTTGTCGCGGATCAATATCGCGGCGGTGGAGCGTGGGGATCTGGTTCGGGATCTGGTGGTGCAGGGGAAGGTGGTTGCGGCCAATAGCCCTACCCTGTTCAGCCCGGCGCAGGGGATTGTGAAGTTTGCGGTGAAGGCCGGTGATGCGGTTGCGCAGGGGCAATTGCTGGCAGAGGTGGACAGTCCGCAGCTGCAAAACCAGTTGGCCCAGGAGAGCGCGCTGTACAGCAAGCTGAGTGTGGAGCTGGCGCGGCAGAAGATTCAGGCTAAGCGCCAGCGTCTGGAGAACACCCAGAAGGCGGATCTTGCCAAGGTAGACCTGACCGCAGCACAGCGAGAGCTGAAGCGCGCAGAGATTTCCATGGAGAAACAGATCATCTCCCAACTGGACTTTGAGAAGGCCAGCGATGACCTGGCCCGTGCGGAACTGGAGTACAAGCAGGCGGTACAGAACTCCCAGCTGGAAAACGAAGCCCTTGCCTTTGAGACCCAGACCCTGCAACTGCAGGTGGACCAGCAGCAGCTTCAGGTAGAGGAACTGCAGCGCAAGGTAAATGAACTGCAGATCGTCTCTCCCGTCGACGGCACCATCGGCAGCCTGGCGGCCACCCAGCGCTCCGCTGTCGCCGCCAATGCACCACTGCTCACCGTGGTGGATCTCACCAGCTTCGAGCTGGAAGCCGCAGTCCCGGAAAACTACGCCGATGACCTCGGCCTCGCCATGGCTGTGGAAATCAATATGGGGGGTAAAAAGCTGCCCGGGGAAATCACAGCGATTGCCCCCGAAGTGATCAACAACCAGGTCACCGCCCGCGTGCGCTTTACCGGCAGCCAGCCGGAGAACCTCCGACAAAACCTGCGCCTTACCGCGCGCGTACTGCTGGAAAACCGCAACGACGTCATGCTCGTCAAGCGCGGCGCCTTCCTCGATCAGACCGGTGGTCGCTTTGCCTGGAAGCTGAACGACCAGCAACAGGCGGTGAAAGTACCTATCACCATTGGCGCACTGGGACTGAACCAGGTTGAGATTGTTTCCGGCCTGGAGGAAGGGGACCAGATCATTACTTCCTCTGCGGAGGAGCTGGATAAGGCGCAGCTGGTTGCGCTGAAAGACTGATCAAACAAACTGAACTCTGATGCGAAGGCGCTGATACCGATTGTTGTGTGCGAGACCTTCTGCGAGAGGGACCTCGCAGAAGAGCCCCCATGGATGGGTTCACGGCGTGTCTCGCACACAACAATCGGTAGCAGAGCCGCCCCAAAATTTGAAAGAACTCACGAACACAAGGCTACCAAGACAAGGAAATCCACCATGCTCAAAATGCACAATATCCGTAAAAGCTATCGCACCGATACCATTGAAACTCACGCACTGCGTGACTTCAGCCTCGAAGTCAATGAAGGGGAATTTGTCTCCGTTACCGGCCCCAGCGGTTCCGGCAAAACCACCTTCCTCAATATCGCCGGCCTGCTCGAAACCCCGACCGGCGGCCAGTACCTGCTCGACGGACAGGAAGTCGGCAACCTCTCCGACCGCGACCGCTCGCGACTGCGCAATGAAAAAATCGGCTTTATTTTTCAGGGCTTCAACCTGATCCCGGATCTCAACCTGTTCGACAACATCGACGTGCCCCTGCGCTATCGTGGCTTCAACGCCAAAGAACGCCGTCGCCGTATCGAAAAATCCCTCGAACAGGTCGGTCTCTCCGCCCGCGCCAAACACCTGCCCGCACAACTGTCCGGCGGTCAGCAACAGCGCGTCGCCATCGCCCGCGCCCTCGCTGGCGAACCCCGCTTTCTGCTCGCGGACGAACCCACCGGCAACCTCGACTCCCTGATGGCACGCCAGGTCATGGAACTACTGGAATTCATCAACGAATGGGGTACCACCATCGTCATGGTCACCCACGACCCGGATCTCGCCCGCCGAGCGCAGCGCAACATTCAGATTGTCGACGGTCAGGTTTCCGATCTTCGCCAGAACATTGCGCAGCCCGAAACCGCCACCGCATAAGCTGAATTCGCATTGCTGAATAAGAGAAAAGGACACCGAAATGATCGGCTACTACATCAGCCTCGCCATGCGCAGCCTGCGGGGAACACCTATATTGAGCGCGCTTATGATCGCCGCCATCGCCGTAGGTGTGGGCGCATCCATGACTGTGATGACCTTGAACTACATGATGTCGCAGAACGCACTGGAGCATAAAGACAAGGTCCTCTATGCCGTGCAATTGGATAGCTGGGACCCGAACCAGGCCGCGGATACCGCCAACGAAATTCCCTGGCAGCTCACCTACCCCGATGCGGTTGCCCTGCTGCGCTCGGATATTCCCACCCGTCAAATCGCCATGCACCGCTTCGGTTTTACCGTAAACCTAGACGAGTCCGAGATTCGCCCGTTTACCGCCAATACCCGCGTAACCACCCGGGATTTCTTTTCCCTGTTCGACGTACCGTTTGAATTCGGCGGCACCTGGAACAAGGAGGCGGATAGCGCCGCGGTGCAATCGGTGGTGCTCAGCAAAGAAACCAATGAAAAACTGTTTGGCGGTGAAAACAGTGTCGGTAAGGTTGTAAAACTGAACGGTGAACCCTTTACCGTCGTCGGTGTGCTCAAGCACTGGAACCCATCACCCAAAATTTACGACCTGAACAACAACCCCTTCGCAGACGCCGAAGAGCTGTATATCCCCTTCGGCTTGCACCGCAAGTATGAAATCTACAGCTGGGGCAACACCAATGGCTGGACAAGCAGCGCACCGGAGGGCGCCGAAGGCTACGAGCGATTCCTGCTCGGAGAACATGTGTGGATTCAATTTTGGGTAGAACTGGACAACGCTGAGCAGAAGGAAGCGTACGAGCAGTTCCTCACCGGCTATATCCGCCAGCAGAAAGAACAGGGCCGCTTTGAACGTCCACTGAAGTTCGCCCTGTCGCACCCGTCTGAATGGCTGGTTCTAAATGAAGTACTGGATAACGACAACCGGGTACTGGGCTGGGCATCGCTGGCCTTCCTGTTAGTGTGCGTGGTCAATGCTGTTGCCCTACTGCTGGCAAAATTTTTGCGCAAAGCACCGGAGGCCGGCGTGCGCCGGGCGCTGGGCGCAAGTCGTAACGCCATATTCACCCAGCACCTGATCGAAAGCAGCTGTATCGGTGTGCTTGGCGGATTGCTGGGTATCGTCCTCGCACTGGCCGGTTTGACCGGTATTCGCGCACTGGCGATGGGCCAGGTAGACCAGATCGCCACCATGAACTGGGAAATGATGCTGGCCGCTGTCGGCCTCGCCATCTTCGCGAGCATTCTCGCCGGCCTTTACCCGGCCTGGCGCATCAGCCGCACCAACCCATCCGTTTACCTGAAGACCCAGTAACCCAGAGAAAAGGAAAAGAACATGTTCGAGCTAAATCCCATGTTGTCCGCCCTCTGGCGCAACAAGGTATCCGCATTGCTGATCGCCCTGCAGCTTGCACTCACTCTTGCCATTGTGAGTAATGCCAGCGTGATCGTAAAAGATCGTATGGAGCAGGTGGCGCGCCCCACCGGCATGGATGTGGAAAATATTATCGCCGCAACCTATATGCCCATCCCCACTGAATACGATATGGCAGGAGCCGTCGTAGCTGACCTGGACCTGCTGCGCAGTACACCTGGTGTTGTGGATGCCTCGGTGACCAACCAGATTCCACTGTCCGGATCGGGTTCCGCGGGCACCTATTTCACTGAGCCCAATCAGGAGATCGGTGGCGAAAACGCCAACTACTATCAGGTGGACTCACACTTTATTAACACCCTCGGCCTCAATCTGATCGAAGGTCGCAGTTTTGCTCCTGCCGACGAGCACGTTATCGGACCGAATGACCAATATCACAGCAAAATGGCAGTGGTCAGCAAGCAGTTTGCCGAAAAGCTGTACCCAGGTGAATCGGCTATCGGTAAGTTTTTTTATAGCGGAGCCGATGATAACCCGGTGGAAATCATCGGTGTGGTCGAGCAGCACCTGGGTGCCTGGCCGGGCTGGTCCCGCGCAGGCAACGTCGTTTTCTATCCACTGCTGGTCACTGGCAATCACAAACGCTACCTGATCCGAACCGAACCAGGGCAACGGGACGAGGTGTTCAAAAAAGTGGAGGATTTGCTCAACAAGCGTGACCCTCAGCGTGTCGTGCATGTGGAGACCCTGAGCGAAAATGTGGAGCGTACCTACATCAGCGACAACATCATGATCAAAGTGCTGTCTCTGGTAATGGCCCTGCTCACCTTCATCGTCGCTCTCGGCATCATCGGCCTAACCATTTTCTGGATCAACCAGCGCACCAAACAGATCGGTATCCGCCGTGCACTGGGTGCCACCCGCGCCAATATCAGCCGCTATTTTCTGGTAGAAAACGCCCTGATTGCCGGTACCGGGCTGGGGCTGGGCACCGCCGGCGCACTGATTATCAATCAGCTGATGGTAAGTGAATTTTCACAACCTGCTCTTACATTACCGCTGCTTACCGTGTGTGCGATAGTATTGTTGCTCGTGAGTGTTGCTGCCGCGTTGATGCCGGCCATGCGCGCTGCGAATATCTCGCCGGCAATGGCAACACGTAGCGTGTAATCGCGGATTCGAAGTTCAATATGCGATGAGAAGGTCCTGCTGCCGGCAGGTGGTTCTGGGACCTTCTAAAACAGGGATGTTTTAGGAGAGCCCCCATGGACGGGTTCACGGCGTGTCCCAGAACCACCTGCCGGCAGCAGGACCGCCACAGAATTGACTACAAAGGACAGTTAATTGGACAAGGTCCTAATCATCGACGACAACACCGGCATCATTTCCGCCCTGACCCTGTTGTTGTCCCTCCACGATATCCAAACCCTCTCCGCCATTACCCCACAGGCGGGCCTGCAACTGTTGCGGGAAAACTCGGATGTTGGCCTCGTCATCCAGGACATGAACTTCACTGCGGACACCACGTCCGGTGAGGAAGGCCGCGCGCTGTTTTTTGCCCTGCGCGAGCTGCAACCGGATATCCCCGTTATCCTGCTCACCGCCTGGACCCAGCTGGAAATGGCGGTAGAGCTGGTCAAGGCCGGTGCCGCCGATTACGTCGGTAAACCCTGGGACGACAACAAACTGATCGCCACCATAAAAAATCTGCTGGAGCTGCACGAGCTGCAGCAACAGCAACGGCAGTCCCAGAGCCGCGCGCAACAGGCGCGGGAGCAACTACAGCAACAGTTCGACCTGCAGGAAATTGTTTACCGCAACCAGAGCGTGCAGACGCTGCTGGAGATGGCCACCCAGGTGGCCCACTCCGATGTGCCTGTTCTGATTACCGGCCCGAATGGCGCAGGCAAAGAAAAAATCGCCGATATAGTCCAGGCCAATTCCAGTGTGAAAGATGGCCCCTTTATCAAGGTCAATGTCGGTGCCCTGCCGGAAGAGCTGATGGAAGCGGAACTGTTTGGCGCCGAGGCCGGCGCCTACACCGGTTCCGGCAACAAGGTACGTCAGGGCCGATTTGAGGCCGCCGACGGCGGCACCCTGTTCCTCGATGAAATCGGCGAGCTCTCCGCCAGTGGACAGGTCAAACTGTTGCGAGTACTACAGACCGGCGAATTCCAGCGCCTCGGCAGCAGCCAGACCCGCAAGGTTCGGGTGCGTGTAATCAGCGCAACCAATAGCAACCTGCAGCAGATGATTGGCGATGGCAGCTTCCGTCAGGATCTGTTTTATCGACTCAATGTGATCGAGCTAAAACTGCCACCACTGAGTGAGCGCCCGGAAGATATACTGCCGCTGGCCCGCGGTTTCCTCGCCAGTACCGGCAAGCAATTGAGCCCACAGGCACAGCAGTGCCTGATGCGCTACAGTTGGCCCGGTAACGTGCGCGAACTGCAGAATGTGATGCAGCGTGCTGCGGTACTGACCAGGGGCGACACCATCGACGAGGCGACCCTCGCGCTGCCGGAAGATACCCAGATCAAGGTACCGGACCACAGTTTCGAACCCAGCCGCGAACTGCTGGAACAGACCCTCGCCAGCTGTAACGGCATTATCGCCCAGGCAGCGCGCGAACTGGGATTAAGCCGGCAGGCCCTGTATCGCCGGCTGGATAAATACGGAATTCCCTACTGATGCCAAGTGGCGCTAGCCCCAAAACCTCCATTGAAGGAAAACTGTTTGCCACCGTTTTACTCTCGGTGGCACTCGGTACCGGCATCCCATTGGCGCTGTTGCGACTGGATGCGCACCCGCTGCTTGCCTGGAGTGCAGGATTGCTACTGGCACTACTACTGGCCTTCGCTCTCCTGCGTCCCATTACCCGCAACCTGAACCGCGCACTGCAAAGCCTGGAAGGCGGCCTGCTGAATTTTCGCGATGGCGACTTCTCTATATCACTGGCTCTCAACCGCGATGATCAGCTGGGGCAACTGGCGGAACTGTACAACGAAGTGAGTGAAATTCTGCGGCGGGAAAGAGCCCATATCCACCAGCGCGAACTGCTGCTGGACACGGTGATTCAGAGCTCGCCACTGGCACTGCTACTGATCGACCAGAGCGAACACATCATTTATGCCAACACCAGTGCACGGCACATGCTGCACGATGGCAAACCCTTGCAGGGGCATTTGCTGGGACAAATTCTGCCGCTGTGCCCACCGGAACTGGCACAGGCCATTGAGCAGAAACAGGATGGTCTCACCAGTTATCTCGATGGCGAACGCAGCCACACCCTGCATATCAGCAACAGCACCTTCGTACTGAATTCACAAAAGCATCGCCTGATTTTATTGCGGGAAATGACCCGGGAGCTGACCCGAGCGGAAGTTCAGGTGTGGAAAAAAGTGATCCGGCTGATCAGCCACGAACTGAACAATTCCCTTGCCCCCATTTCATCCATGGCCCACAGCGGAAAATTACTGTCGGAAAAAATCGATTCCCAGCAACTGGCCGGGGTATTTGATGTGATCGCCGATCGCTGCCGGCACCTGACGGAGTTTACCCAAGGGTACGCGCGCTTTGCCAAATTGCCACCGCCATCCCCGGAAGAAGTGCACTGGTCGACACTGGCCAAACGGCTGCAACCGCTGCACCCTTTTGCATTGAAAGGTGAGATACCTCTGCGGCCCGGTTATTTTGATCCGGCACAGATTGAACAGGCCTTGTTAAACCTGCTGAAAAACGCCAGCGAATCCGGCAGCGACGAGGGCGAAATTACCTTGCAGATTGAAACCGACGTACACGGCCAACTGTTGACCGTTTCTGATCGAGGCAGCGGCATGAGCGACAAGGTGTTACAGCAGGCACTGCTGCCATTCTATTCCACCAAACCCCAGGGGGTCGGACTTGGCCTGGCGCTGTGCCGGGAAATCGCCGATGCCCACGGCGGGCAGATTCGGCTGCACAACCGAGCTGAGGGAGGGCTGAGGGTCAGCCTGTGGCTGCCCTGGCCCGAGTCCAGTTAAGATCGCAGACTGATCGCAAGCCGGCGAGTACTGCTAAACATCCAGCCCCTGACAGCGCAGCCCCTCACTATACATCCAGCACTTGCCGCCTTCCGGGCAGGGCGCGTCTACCGCCATTGGCGAGGTACCTGCCGGGCACTGGGGGGCACGCCCTGCGGTGCACCAGGCACCGGTATCCAGCTGATAGCAAACAGAGTCGTCCATCAGGCAAGTACTTGCCGTGTGAACCTCCGTGTGGCCCGCAAAACAGTTTCGCGGGTAAGCCGGCATCAAATTGGCAGGCTGCGGCCGCTGGTAATAGGTTGCCGGCGTACCGGTAAGGTCACACCAGAAACCGTCAAGACGGGCCGTATTTTCCAGGCCATCACCTGTCGTACTGGCACATCCGGAGAACAGCAGGATCAGCAAAACAAAAAGCAGGCGCAGCTGCATATCACTTCCTCTGTGAATAGCGCAAAGTTACTGGCGCCCACTGTATCGGTATTACTTCTCGTAAACGATACAGCGACGGCCACCGGAAATTTCGTAGCACTGGGCGGTGGCCGGGCAAATAGAACCCGGCGCCAGTTCTTCCGCATCCCCGGGACAACCGTCGTAATTGGTTTTTTGCTCCGCGTGTGCCGGCGCACGGGGAATAGGTGCACTGTTAGGGTAGACCACCTGATCACGCACGCTGCTGGTACCACAGGCAGACAGCAACGTTGCCGCCGCCATCAGGGATAAAATCGTCACTCGTTTGCGCATGGGGTCTCCTTAACATCTATTCCAACACCCGCCATTCCCGACTGGCTCAATACACTCGCATTACCGGGAAAAACCAGCAGGCAGAACCAACTCGATTACTTTCAACGTCCGTTGAACACTGGCGGCTGGCCGCGGGAGGTGCCGCCGCATTTGGCAAATAATTACCCACTTCGACAAAATCTGCACTTTGTGTTTTATCGTCGGGGTTGAAAAAGAAAGGGTCATAACTGTTTTCGTTTCCATACGGCACGAACATACAACCCTGTATACACAGTGTGGCGCCCATTGCCACAGCTGCAATCCCTGTGCGCTTCATGACTCACCTACCTCGCAACTTGATCACTACCTGACCACCGCCGGGAACTCCACTCTCCCGACATCCACTCACTGTTAATTTCAGTTTAGCGCGCAGGAAGCGTTCGACGACGCTGTTCACGTTTTAACCAGTATTAAATGCGCGGGAATCAACGCAGGAGAGAGTCTCGCGACGCGGACCCGGCGCTGGCGCGTTAGGCGCCCGGAAAATGTGGGCCATCACACAGGTGCTGAGCGAAAAATGGGCACAAAAAAAGCGCCGGGGGAAACCCTCCGGCGCTTTTTACATTGGCGCTCGTATGCCCGAGAGCCTGTCAGTTACAGCAGCAGTCGACGCACGTCGGCCAGCACATCTGCCAGGTAGGTCAGGAAGCGACCCGCATCACCACCGTTTACCGCACGGTGATCGTAAGACAGTGCCAGGGGCAGCATCTTGCGCGGCACAAACTCACTGCCGTTCCATTCCGGTCGAATCGCCAGTTTGGACACACCGAGGATACCCACTTCCGGCGCATTGACGATCGGGGTAAAGCCGGTGCCACCGATGGCGCCGAGGCTGGAAATGGTGAAGCAGGCACCCTGCATATCGCGGGGCTTCAGCTTGCCGTCGCGGGCCGCGATGGCCATGGCGGTGGCTTCTTCTGCCAGTTCGTACAGGCCTTTCTTGTCCACGTCGCGGATCACCGGAACCATCAGGCCCTTCGGTGTATCCACTGCCATACCGATATGTACGTAGTCCTTCTTCACGATGTGCTCGCCATCGTTGTGCAGGGATACGTTGAAGCTCGGCACTTCACGCAGTGCAGCGGCCGCCGCTTTCAGCAGGAACGGCACTGGCGTGAGCTTCACGCCGCGCTTGTCCGCTTCGGCTTTCATTGCCTTGCGGAAATCTTCCAGCTCGGTGATGTCGGCGTCGTCGAACTGGGTAACGTGGGGCACGTTCAGCCAGTTGCGGGACATATTCGCCGCGGTCAGCTTGTGGATCTTGCTCATCGGCTCGGTGGTGACCGGGCCAAACTGGCTGAAATCGATTTCCGGCATGGGCGCGATGCCGATGTTGCCACCAACACTACTTACCGCGCCGCTTTCGGCTTTCTTCACCTGTTCCTTGATATAGGCGTGCAGGTCGTCCTTGGTCACTCGGCCGCGGGGACCGGTAGGCTTGACCTTGTTCAGGGTCACGCCCAGTTCGCGGCCCAGTTTGCGCACGGCGGGGCCGGCGTAAACTTCGGCGGACGGGGTGTGGTCGCGCTCTACGTGCGGATCGCGTTTCGGCGCTTCCTGCTGCGCTTCAGCTTCACTGGTCGGAGCCGGTGCCGGAGCCGGAGCGGGGGCAGGCGCCGCAGCGGCCGGCGCGGGGGCCGCGCCGTCACCTGAGACGGTTTTGATCACACCGATCACATCACCGGTGGACACCTTATCGCCTTCTTTCACGGAGATGGAAACGATGGTGCCGGAAGCGGCAGACGGAACGTCCATGGACGCCTTGTCGCCTTCTACCACGATCAGGGCATCGCCCTCTTCGATTTCATCGCCGGCGGAGACGGAGATTTCAATCACGTCCACGGACTCGGCACCGCCGAGATCCGGAACCACAATGTCCTCTTCCTTCTCAACGCCTGCTGCAGCGGCAGGTGCCGGTGCTTCTTCAGCGGCGGGGGCCGGAGCAGGTGCAGGCTCTTCCGCCGGCGCTGGCGCTGCTTCTTCAGCAGTCTCACCACCGGCATCGGTTTCCATTTCACCGATCACGTCGCCCTCAGACACCTTGTCACCTTCCTTTACGGAGATGCTCAGGACCTTGCCGGCCACCGGTGCGGGGATGTCCATGGAGGCCTTGTCGCCCTCCACCACAATCAGCGCGTCCTCTTCCGCCACCGTGTCACCCACGGCAACGGCGATTTCGATTACATCTACCTGATCGGCGCCGCCGAGATCAGGCACTTTAATGACTTGCTTAGCCATGTCTTTACCTTCCTTATTCAGCGGGCCTTAGACCAGACGCGGGTTTACTTTTTCCGGGTCGATATTGAGCTTCTTGATGGCGTCGGCCACCTCAGAGGCTTCGATCACGCCCTGATCCGCCAGGCCCTTCAGCGCCGCGATCGCCACGTAGTTGCGGTTCACTTCGAAGAAGCGACGCAGCTGCTCGCGGCTGTCACTGCGGCCGAAGCCGTCGGTGCCGAGGGTGATCATGTCGCCGTCGATAAATTCGCGCAGCGGCTCGACGTAGGAGCGGATGTAGTCGGTAGACACAACAACCGGCGCTTCATTACCTGCAAACTGCTCTTCCACCCAGGACTTACGCGGGGTTTCAGTCGGGTGCAGCATGTTCCAGCGCGCTGCGTCCTGACCCTCACGGGCCGCTTCGGTGGCGGAAGTCAGGTTCCACACGTCGGAGGTCACACCGAACTGGTCGGCGAGAATGTCCGCGGCAGCCATGACTTCGCGCAGGATGGAACCAGCGCCCACCAGCTGTACGTGCTTCTTGGCGGCCTTGCCTTTGCCCTTCTTGCGGGAATTGGCATCCAGCTTGTAGATACCGCGGATGATGCCCTCTTCCACGCCCTGCGGCATTTCCGGCTGCAGGAAGTTTTCGTTCTCGACGGTGACGTAATAGAACAGGTTTTTCTGCTCTTCGTACATCTCGATGAGACCCTGGCGAATGATCACAGCCAGGTCGTAACCGAAGGCCGGGTCGTAACTCTTACAGTTCGGAATGGTACCGGACAGTACCAGGCTGTGGCCGTCCTGGTGCTGCAGGCCTTCGCCGTTCAGGGTGGTACGGCCGGCAGTGGCACCGATCAGGAAGCCGCGCGCCTGCATGTCACCGGCGGCCCATGCCAGATCGCCAATGCGCTGGAAGCCGAACATGGAGTAGTAGATATAGAAGGGCACCATCGGCACGCCGTGGTTGCTGTAGGCAGTGGCGAGCGCCATCCATGCGGACATGGCGCCGGCTTCGTTAATGCCTTCTTCCAGCACCTGGCCTTTCTTGTCTTCCTTGTAATACATGATCTGGCCGTGATCGACCGGGGTGTATTTCTGACCCTGGGAAGAGTAGATACCCAGCTGACGGAACAGACCTTCCATACCGAAGGTACGGGCTTCGTCCGGCACGATGGGCGCGACGTTCTTGCCCATCTTCTTGTCTTTCACCAGCACGGACAGCGCGCGTACGAACGCCATTGTGTTGGAGATTTCGCGGTCGCCGGAGCCTTTGGTCAGGGCGCTGAAGGCGTCCAGTTCCGGGATTTCTAGCTTGGCCACTTCGGTGCTGCGAGACGGTACCGGGCCACCCAGAGCCTTGCGGCGCTCGGCCATGTACTTCATTTCCGGGCTGTCTGGCGCAGGACGGTAGTACGGCACTTCCTCGATTTCCTTGTCGGTAATCGGGATCGCGAAGCGGTCGCGGAAGCGCTTCAGCGCCTCGGTGTCCATCTTCTTCACGTTGTGGGTATCCATCGCCGCTTCACCGGCGGCACCCAGGCCGTAGCCTTTTACGGTCTGCGCCAGAATGACGGTGGGCTTGCCCTTGCTCGCCATGGCTTCGGCGTAGGCCGCGTAGACCTTGTACGGGTCGTGGCCGCCGCGGTTCAGCTTCATGATCTCTTCGTCGGAGAAGTCTTTGACCATCTCCGCCAGCTCCGGGTATTTGCCGAAGAAGTGCTCGCGGGTGTAAGCGCCGCCGTTGGCCTTGAAGTTCTGCATCTCGCCATCGACGGTCTCGTCCATGACTTTCTGCAGCAGACCTTTTTCGTCTTTCTCGAACAGCGGATCCCACAGGCGGCCCCACAGGACCTTGATCACGTTCCAGCCCGCACCGCGGAATACACCTTCCAGTTCCTGCACGATCTTGCCGTTACCGCGTACCGGGCCGTCCAGACGCTGCAGGTTACAGTTGACCACGAATACCAGGTTTTCCAGCTTTTCGCGGCCCGCCAGGGCGATGGCGCCGAGGGATTCCGGCTCGTCACACTCACCGTCACCCAGGAATGCCCACACCTTGCGATCGCCGCGCGGAGACAGGCCGCGGGCAGACAGGTAGCGCATGATGTGCGCCTGGTAGATGGCCTGGATCGGACCAAGGCCCATGGATACGGTAGGAAACTGCCAGTATTCCGGCATCAGCCACGGGTGCGGATAAGAGGACAGACCCTTGCCATTTACTTCGCGGCGGAAGTTGTCCAGCTGCTCTTCGTCAAAGCGGCCTTCGAGGTAAGAACGGGCGTAAATGCCCGGCGCGCTGTGGCCCTGGAAGAAAATCAGGTCGCCGCGCTCTTCCCCTTCGTTACCGCGGAAGAAGTAGTTAAAGGCTACGTCGTACAGGGTCGCTGCAGACGAGAAACTGGCGATGTGGCCGCCGAGGCTGTCCGCGTTGGAGTTGGCGCGAACCACCATGGCCAGCGCGTTCCAGCGGATCAGGGAGCGGATTCGACGCTCCATGAACAGGTCACCCGGCATACGCTTTTCCGCGTCCTGCGGAATGGTATTGCGGTAAGGGGTGGTGATGGCAGCCGGCAGCTGTACGCCGGTGTTGGTGGCGCGGTCAGACAGCTGCTTGATCAGGAACGCGGCGCGTTCCTTGCCACTGTGGCGGATGACCGCCTGCAGCGCGTCCAGCCATTCCTGCGTTTCCTGAATGTCGGTTTCTTCGTGCATCAAATGCTCCTCGGCGAATATACGACGTCGAGTCGGTGTTTTTTTATGGTCAGAATTTTTGCTGCGCAACAGTACCGTAAACACCGGGATCTCCCCCGGGTTCTGCCACCAGGTTCGCCAGATCACCGCCTGAATTGGCAGAAAAGCAACGAACGCTGGTCATTATTTCAGCAACACAATGGAGGGTGCAGCGTGAAACAGTTTTAAACAAACGGAACTGCGCGACCTGAATACCGCCGGCCATAAGGAGCCTGTCAGAAGTTGTTGAGTGAGAGGCTCGTTAATACCGGCTCGACTTTGAATTCGGCGTTGAATTCTCGGCCCGTCAACTGTAGGGCAGACGCCATACGGCGCACAGAGATGCCCTCAATTAACCGGCTGCAAGTGCGTAAGCGGGGGCGATTGTAGTATTACTACAAACGTTTTTCCAGACAGGACGATTAGTAACAAATAAAACCAATATGTAAAACAATTATTTGCCAGTTGGCGTAAATACCGAAATAAATTGCGGCCATGCCGGTGTTTTTTATTACAAAATCGAGTCCAATAATCGCATTCTGGTCACGAAAATTCCGTGCCCGGCCCCCGCAAGGGGCCGGATGCCGAACGGGTGTACCAGTGAAATGGGTGTAACTTGCGGCAGGTAAACAGTGAGGTCAGGCCAGTACCGGCTCGCAATCGGTTTCCCGCTCGGGAGCGGCAGGCAGGCGCAACTCAAATCTTGCCCCACCAAGCGCCGGGGATGCACCAGCGGAAATCGATCCGTTATGCCAGTCGACCACTTTGCGCACGATCGCAAGCCCGAGCCCGTAGCCGGATACCTCCTGAACCCCCGCTTCGCGAACGTAGGGCAGGAAAATATCTTCAAATCCAACGCCAGCGAGACCGGGTCCGTCGTCTTCTATAACGAAGACCGCGTCCTCGCCTTCGAGATACAGATGCACCTGAACCTCGCTGGCCGAGTACTTGATGCCGTTGTCGATCAGATTGTTGAAAACGCGAACCAGTGAACGACGATCCGCTACCGCCACCACAAGACTGGCGACCTCAAGCTCCGCCACGCGACCGCTGATATGCGCCACCTGCTGGAAGCGCGGGCAAATCAGGTCCAGCAGGTTGACCGGAGCAAAATCCAGCAGCGGCCGTTCATGTTCCTGACGGGCAAACGTCAGGTACTCATCGACCAGCGTATCGAGTTCATCCAGATCCTCCTGAATTTCCTGCTTCAGGTTCGCACCACACTCCTTGGGCAGGGAGGCCACCGAAAACTTGAGACGGGTAATCGGTGTGCGCAGCTCATGGGACAGAGTGGCGGAAAGTTCCTGCTGCAGTGCAACCGAGCGCGCCAGGCGCTGACTCATCCACACCATCGCATCCGATACCGGGGTGAAAAAACTGCTGTGGGTAAAACGGAAGTGCTCGGGGTTTCTATCCCTGGCAAACCGCGCGGCCGCCTCCTTGAGTTTCTGCAAATCCCGAATCAGAGGCCACAGGCAGAATACAATGGAGAGGCCGAGAACCAAATAAAAGAAGCGGGTGTACCACTGGTGCGTTTCCAACAGGCCATCTTCAAAGGGACCAAACTGGGCAACGTGCTCCCCCGCCCGCATATACAGCAGATGGCTGCCGGTATCGCTCTCCGCCCGCAGGAGTCCACCGCGATTCAATATCTCGAGCTCGGAAGCCGGCAGTGCCAGCTGCGCGGCCGGCAAAATATTGATGCGGCCACTCGGGTCGGCTGCCGCCGGAACACAGTCCGTTTTCGTGCAATGCGCGTCAAGCAATTGCCGCAGCGAAAGCGCGACAGGTTCCGGCGCCGTCGCACGCTCCTGCTGATCCAGGTATACCTGATCCGCCAGCCATACCGCAGCGGATAGCCCCAGCAGCACAATCAGCAGATAGCGCAGATAAAAACGGCTCACAATTTTTCTGCCAGCATGTAGCCCTTGCCCCACACCGTTTTGACCGTCAGCAGCAGTGAGGAATATCGCTCCATCTTTTTGCGCAGCCGACTGATGCGGCCATCGATGGTTCGATCCAGGCCATCGTACCGGCGCCCGAGAGAATTGATAAACAGAAACTCGCGGCTCAGGGGTTGTTGAGGGTTACTCACCAGAAGCCACAGCAAGTCGAATTCACCGGGAGAAAGTAGAATGACTTCGTCGTTCACCCACGCCTTGCGCCCGCCCCGGTCAACGCGCAGATTATCGATCTGTATCGCAGACTTTTTCTGACTGGACGGATATTTTCGCCGCAGGCACGCCTGTATTCTCGCCAGCAGGATATTTGGATGAACAGGCTTGACGATAAAATCATCGGCACCGGCCTCAAAAGCCTTCAACTGTACCGGTACCTCACTGGAGGCGGTCAGAAAAAGACAGGGGCCATTAAACTCTGCGCGAATCTCACCAATTACCTGGAAGCCATCCCGCCCTGGCAACATGATGTCGCACAACACCAAGTCTATGGCTTCGGTACGAAGCAACTGGGATACACCTGTTCCGTCGGGAAGGTGACGCACCACAAATCGTTGTTGCTCCAGGAATTGCACAATGGATCGCGCCAATCGATGGTCATCTTCTATTAACAGGATGCGTTTCCCACTCATTATAGAAAGCTCCATAGATGACGTCGCTTCAGTCGCACATGACGCCCAACCGCGAGCACGTTCACTGAACTCGATGCCAGGGTGGCGGGTATTCGGTCCACAGTAAGATTGAACCGGGTCGTTTTATCCAGCGTGAGCTCCAGTGCGATTCGGCCAGTCGCCGAGGACGATGAACAGTAAACAGGATCGCGTCTGTCCGCCCGATGAATACAAACCTCCCCGGGAGTAGGAAGCGTCCATGAAAAAACAAACTGCGCGCGGCATATTTCGTTTTTCTGGATGATGCAATTTCGCGGCGTTATATCGAATCGCTCGATTTCTTTGCGCCCGTCTCCGGAAGGCACAGCGGCAACCGTTTTTGTTCCCAGAACAAATATAACGCCTGCAAATATGCTGCGACCTGTCATACGCGTTTTACTTCCAGCTATATTGCACGCCGGCAAAAAATGCACGGGGACTGGCGTCTACTACAAATGGGCTTGCCGCGATGGCGGCATCCATTCTGTCGACCCGTCCCGCAACGACCAGGTCCACACTCGCGGAAAGCGGATACTTCATCTCCACCGTTGCGTGTGTATTGAGCGCGGCACCAGGCTGATAAAGAGGGAACCGGGAAGCCCCCGGTCCAGACATTTCCGCACCGTAGTAATAGTCAATCAGCTTGCGACTTTGATAGGTCGCGCCCAGCTCGACGCCCATCAACAGGCGCCCGAACGCAAACTGCCGGCTCAGGGTCAAAGGGATCTCGTCCCCGCCGTGTACATCGGTCACATCCCGATAGGCACCAAGACCGATTGTCACAGGCCCGTGCCACTGGGCAGATATTCCACCGAGATAGGAAAGTCGACGTTTGGGCGGTTCAAGCTTGGTCGTGGCCGGTTCGTTCACGTCCATCAACTTTCCCGCCAGGGCAAGCCCCCCGGTTAGCTCACTTCCGCTGCTGGGAAAATAAAGGCCGTCGGTATTCAGGCGCCCGGCAAGATCGAGGGCGAAACTGGGCGTTTCATAGAGACTGAACCCCAATTGCGTGTCTTCAAGGTAAAACCGCTCACCGTAGTAACGGATACTGGGCATGGCCCGCACCTCGAAGTCATTGGCGTCACTGAGCGGGCTTTGCAGTACTCCGCGCCCGATCGCGAGCGCTAATTGCCAATTTCCGGTTTCCGCGTAGTCATAGACGGGCTCGCTGGCAGCGGGGACCGGTAACAGCTGCACAACGACTGCAACGCTTACCAGCAAAAGAGTAATGACCACCTTGCGAAGATAAGTCGCACGGGTACGCTCGGAGCGCGCCCTATTTGAATTCATCACTGCTGACAACCGCTTCAACCTTGTTCACATCACTGACTGTGTATTTCTCGCAATCTATCGAAGCGCTTTCACGGGTAAAAGACCCTTTCGGGTGATTTGTACAAATTTGTACAACTTACCAGGCCAGTATTTCCGCCGAGTTCCCCCGGCGCTTCCACAATTTTGCACAGTTTCTCCTACGGCCCTTTGGTATACGAAAAGCGTTCTTGCGGCATTCAGCCGCAGTCCATACCAATAACTGTTCCTTCCGAGGGAGAAGAAACTTGAAAATAAAAACCCTTGCGACGGTGATCACCTCCGCGCTGTGCACCAGCAGCGTGGCGGCATCCGTCTCCAGCCATCCCGGGCCGGGTCTCCATCAGATCAAAGCCCCTCAGATCGCCAAGGTTGCGCAATCAACTGCGGCATCCCAACAAAAAACCAGCGGCCAGACGATTCAGAATCGCCTCCCCGGAGGTCTCAATCAGCAAATTCGCCCGGCCTCCGCCGCGGACAAATTTGCCCAGGAACCGGAGCGCAGTGGCGAAGATGTTTACATTGTTCGCCTGCACGATCTGCCAGTGACTACCTACGATGGGCGGGTCAAAGGATTTGAAGCCACAGCGTTAAGCGCTCTGCGCAACGAAGTCGCCAGTGGCACCCTGGCAGCACCACACGGCACCCGCGGCCTCAAGGCGGTTCAGCGAAACCGGGCCGATAGCTATAAGAACTATCTGATGCACAAGCATCAAGCGGTGGTGCAACAGGCTCGCGCCTTCGGCGTCTCGCGCGCGCCGCGCCTGCAATTTACCGAGGCGATCAACGGCTTCACCATGAAGATGACCCAGGCGCAGGCAAAAAAACTTGCCGAGCTGCCCCAGGTCGCCTTCGTGCAGCGCTCCGACACTATGCAACTGCATACGGATCGCGGCCCGGAATTTATTGGTGCGGATAAAATCTGGAGCGGGAATACCGACGCAAGCAGCCTGGATCTGAAAGGTGAAGGCATGATCGTGGGTATCCTGGATACCGGTATCAACACCGACCACGAATCTTTTGCCGATGTAGGTGATGATGGCTACGACCACATCAACCCCTGGGGTGAAGGCAATTACGTGGGCGACTGCGCGACCGGCGCCGCCACCTGTAACGACAAGCTGATCGGTGTGTGGAGCTGGCCAATGATCACCGACACCTACGAAGGTGTACGTCCGGCCAGTGGTGAAGATTACAACGGCCACGGCAGTCACACTGCCAGTACCGCGGCCGGTAACGTCGTTCACAATGTGCCACTACTCGGTGCATCCCTGGGTGATGGCGACGGCATTCCTACCGGGTTCGAATTCGAGCAGGCAGCCGGTGTAGCGCCCCATGCCAACATTATTTCTTATCAGGTGTGTTACCCGGACGAGCGTGGCTGTCCTTCGGAGGTGATGCTGAAAGCCGTCGACCAGGCCATTGCCGACGGTGTCGACGTGATCAACTTCTCTATCGGCGGCGGCGATAAATTTCCCTGGAACGACGCCATGGCCCTCGCCTTTCTGTCAGCGCGCGAAGCGGGCATTTCCGTCGCAGCGTCCGCGGGCAATGCGGGTCCCGGTTTTTACACCCTCTCGCACACCGCACCCTGGTACACGGTGGTGGCGGCCACAACTTCTGATCGCGTGATGGATACCGTAACCAACGGCATCGAGTTAAGCGGGGGCGCCACAGCCCCACCCAGCTTCTATGTCAATCACGAAGACGAGTGGGACGATATCGCCGGTATCTCGGCTTCGGGCATTGTCGGCACACCCGTGAGTGCGGCTGACTACGGCGACGAGCTGTGTGCGAGTGAATTCGCTGCGGGTACTTTCGAGCCACACCATATCGTCATCTGTAAACGCGGCGAAAATGCCCGTGTTGCAAAGGCATTCAATGTGCAGTCCGGTGGCGCCGGCGGATTTATTCTGTACAACGCCGGTGACGAGGCCGACCCCAAACTGGTTGATGATATTTTCCCGATTTCCGGCCTGCATATGGGCAGCTATCGCGGCTCCCAGTTACTGGACTGGATCCAGGATGGCGGTACCGACCACAGCATCAGCATTACTGCGGCAGAAATCAGCCGCGCGATTGATCCGGACAAAGGGGATCTGCTCGCGGACTTCTCCTCACGGGGACCGGCGCAGCACTTTGTCGGCAGCCTGGCGCCACACATCAGTGCCCCGGGGGTTGATATTCTCGCGGCCTATGCCGACGAGCACCCCTTCCACCCGGACTCCGCGGCATCTCAGGACTGGACCATGATCAGTGGTACCTCCATGGCGAGCCCCCATGTGGCCGGCGCCATGACCCTGATGAAGCAGGCCCACCCGGACTGGACCGCCGCGGAAATCCAGTCCGCCCTGCTGATGACCTCGGCGCAAACCGTGCGTGAAAAGCCCAATACCTGGAGCGATGACACGCGTCCGGCACACACCTATCGTGCGGGTTCCGGCCGCGTGGATGTGGCCGCCGCGATCGATGCGGGTCTGGTGATGGACGAAACCGCCGCGAACTTCGAGTATGCCAACCCGAATAATGGCGGCGACGTAAAGCAGCTGAACCTGCCGCAACTGGTGAACAACCACTGCCGCCGCACCTGCTCCTGGATGCGTACCGTGCGCGCCACGCGCAGCGGCGAGTGGACAGTCACCAACGGTGACTGGACCTACGATGTGTGGAATACCGGCGAAGGCGAAAAACCGGTGAACGGCGCAAAGATCGAGGCCTTCCCGAAAACGTTCAGCCTGCAAGCCGGCGAAACCCAGACTATCGTATTCACTGCGGATTTCACCGACGTGCAATTCGAACACAATTCCATGCTCGGCGGTGTCGATGACCTGCCACAACTGGAGCTGTGGAGCGAAGTGCGTATCACCGCCGACGATGACTCCATCCCGGATTCCCACTGGCCGGTTTCTGTCAATTTCGACCGTGGCGGACTTCCGAGCACCGTCAACGTGGAGGTACACCGGAATAACGGCAGCTACCACCTGAAAGACCTGCCGTTACCCGCGATGAATAGTGTTCAGTATCGCGCCTACGGCCCGGTCAAGGCGACCGTGGAGGAGGTCACGCTGAATCAGGATATCGACCATATCCCGGTGCGCAATGACAATGACTACGAGCCCGGTCACGCACGCGTCACACTGATGACGGTGCCGGAAAACACCGCCCGCTTCGTGGTCGAGGTTCTGGAAAACCTGCAAAGCCCCGGCTGGAGTGATACTTACGGGCCGATGCACGGCTGGATGACCATCTATATCGGACGCGATAGCGACGGCAATGGCGAGGCGGATTTCGAAAACGAGCTGCTCTGCGCATCCACGACCGAGATCGAACTGAACTACTGCAGCATCACCAACCCCGATGCGGGTAGCTACTGGGTGGTGGTGGACAACCACCGTATCAACGTTACCGACCACACCGTTATCGAAGGTGTGGAGCTGAAAGATACCTACAAAGTGGCCACCGCTCTGGTGCCGGCAACCGCAGATGGCCTGCAGGTTGAGGGACCGGCGACAACTGATGGTAAAAAAGTCGGTGTCGATCTGAACTGGAACCTCAGCGATTTTGCAGAAGGTGACGTCGCCTACGGCGGATTTGATATTGGCACCGGCAATGCGCCAGGCAGCGTCGGCTTTGTGCCGGTCAAGCTGACCCGCGGTGTCAATGATATCAGCCTCACCACCAGCCAGACTCAGGCCAAGGGTGGCGATATCATCGATGTAACGGTTCACATGTTAGAAAACAATTCGGGTATCGACCGCCAGATCGATTTGCTGGGCCAGATCCCTGCGGGACTCACCCTGGTAGATGGCTCTGTGAGCGTGAACAACCCGATGATGCGCGACCACCTGCAGGTACTCGGGGATGTCATCCAGGTCAGTGGCATTCAGGAAAACTCCGAGCACTGGAAACGGGACTACAAAATCACCAGCAGCGAAACCGACCAGATGTGTCGCACGCCGATCTACACCGCGGGCAGTATCGCCAGTGAAGGTGGCTATATCGGTCTGTACGAGCGGTTCGGCCTGCTGCCGGATATCGGAGGCTCCGCCGCCGACTGGCTCAACCCGGAATTCAAGATCCCTCTCAGTCGTTTCTGGGGTCCGGATGCAAGCATGAGCCTGTTCCATAATGATGCCTTCAGAACCTACCAGGACCTGGTGGTATCACCGCAGGGTTACGCAACCGTCGAGCAGAAATGGGATCCGTCACAACATATTGTGCACCGCGAGTTCCCTTACTATTCCGATCCTTACGCACCGTTTATCGGCGTGCTCTGGAAAGGTATTTTCAATGCCGGCGGCTGGTTCAGTGCCAATGTGGATGCACTCGGTACCCCACTCCATCTGGATTTTGATCCGGCGTTGACCTCCGGCATGGTGGTTGGCTACGCCTACGATCCCGCCAACAATATCGACGATATTATTGTCGAGTGGCACAACGCACGTACCCAGAATGTTGAGGTTTCCTGGTCTGGCGGCTCGGTGATGAGTGAAAAGTCTGACCGCTACAACTTCAACCTCATCGTGCACAAAGGCTATCGCTTTGGCGAGGGTGAATACGAATTCACCATGGCCTATGGCGATCTCGACTTTGCCGGCGAAAATGGCGCGGGCTCGGTCGGTATCCACGGCCACTACGGACCGCAGGATATTTTCGGCTACCCGTATTACTACGATCAGGAAGTCGGAAAGAGTTTTGCCTTCGACAACCTGGACAGCAAGCTGAAACGTGATCTGGTGGTCTGCTATGACTACGTAGGCCCGGAATCCACCCAGTTCGCCCTGAACTTCCAGGTGCGTGTGGCGGAAACCGCAGCAGGTCAGGATCTGGAACTGTCTTTTGTCAGCGATATCGATGGTATGGCTCAGGAAGCAGTGGCTCAGATCATCGTTGTCCCCGGCAATCTGCTACTCACGGAAATTGGCGACCAGACCACCGCGGAGAACACCGCGCTGGAGCTGGAAGTGATTTACCTGGATAAAGACGCAGCGCCCAACCTCATTTCGGTGAGCGGCGAGAATTTCACTGCAGAAGTATCCGGCCACACCTCCAATTCCACTGTCACCATCACCCCGGACGCCAACTGGCACGGTGAGACGGAAGTCACCATAACCGTTGCCGACGAGCAGGTGCCCTCCGATACAGCCAGCACTAGCTTTATGCTGACAGTCGTCTCTGACGGTGAGGAGCCAGGTTGTACCGACATGGCCGCAAACAACTACGATGAAAACGCTACGGTGGATGATGGTAGTTGTGTCTACCCGGAGCCTCAGCCAGAACCAGAGAAGAAGAAAAAGAGAAAAGGTGGCACTACCGGCACCATTCTTATTGGACTGTTGATTGCACTCGGCGTTCTGCGCCGTTCGCGCCGCGTGTCCGTGAAAATCTGACGGATTCGCCAGACGCGATCTTGCGTCTAATACGAATCTAATATTTGTTGTTCAAGCCCCGTCCAACCGGTCGGGGCTTTTTTATTGCGGCAATGTATTCGGCGTCTAGACTTTCAGAAGTGGAGGCTTTCCCACACCACCATTTTCCCAGAATCCCTATCGATTAACCTTGCCCCCTCAATGAGCGACTAAGGAGCCCCCTATGAGTCGATCGATGATCTGGCGCACCCTAATCAGCGCCGCAATGACTCTCACTGTGAGTTTTTCCACAGCCAGTGTGGCTGCCGAGTCAAAACTGACTCCGGCCGAAGCAAAACAGCTTGCGATTGACGCCTATATTTATGGCTACTCACTAATGTCGGTGGAAATGACCCGGCAGGTGATGACCAACGTTGCCAAGCCCACCTCGAAACATGCGCCCATGGGGCAGTTTGCCAATTTGCGGGAATACCCTACGGCAAAATTCCGCGACGTCACCGCACCCAATGCGGACACACTCTATTCCAATGCCTTCGTCGATGTCTCCAAAGAACCCTGGATCGTCAGCTGGCCGGATATGGGCGATCGCTATTACGTCTGGGAGTTTTATGACGCCTGGGTGCCTGTGATTATGAGCCCGGGATCCCGGAGCACGGGTCAGAAGGCGCAGGCCTACGCGATCACTGGCCCCGGCTGGAGGGGAAAACTGCCTGACGGGGTGAAAGAACTGAAGTCCCCCACCGCTACCGTGTGGATCATGGCTCGCACCTACTCCACCGGAACCCCGGAAGATTACAAGAAAGTGTGGGCACTACAGGACCAGTACAAACTGTACCCGCTCAGTTACTGGGGCAAGGAATACAACCCGCCCGCGGGCAAGGTAGACCCGAAGATCGACATGAAAACCGCGGTGCGCAATCAGGTCAACGCGTTGAATGCCGAAGAGTATTTTGGCTGGATGGCATCACTGATGAAAAACAACCCACCGATTTCGGAAGATGCACCGATGGTGGCGAAGATGAAAAAAATCGGACTGGAACCGGGCAAGCCATTTGACCTGAGTAAAATGGACCCGGCAGTCGCCGATGCCATCAAGCAGGCACCCAAAACCGCCTGGCAACAGATTGTCGCGTACACCAAGGATTCCGGAAAAATCAACAACGGCTGGTTGATCAACCTGAAAGTCGGCCACTACGGTACCGACTATATGGCCCGCGCCTGGCTCGCGGCGTTCGGGATTCCCGCCAATCCGCCCAAGGATGCCGTCTACCCTGTGGGTCAGACCGACGCCGATGGCGACCCGCTGGATAGCTCAAAGTATAACTACGTCATTAACTTCAAGTCAGAAAAGGATTTGCCACCGGCCAATGGCTTCTGGTCCCTGACCATGTATGACGAGGGGTATTTCTTTATTGAAAACCCACTCAACCGATACACCCTCAGCGAACGCAACAAACTGAAGAAGAATTCGGATGGTTCCATCACCATGTACCTGCAGAAAGAGAACCCGGGCCCGGAAAAAGAGTCGAACTGGCTGCCCGCACCAGATTCGAAGTTCATCCCCATGTTCCGTCTGTATTGGCCGAAACCAAACCCGCCATCAGTACTGGACGGAAGCTGGTGGCCACCGGTGATCGAGAAAAACGGCACTCGTTAGACGGTCATTAATGCCGGGATAACTTCAGCCCCGGCACCGCCGGGGCGTATTCTTTTCATCGCCTTACCTTTCTACATTCCTGAATTATCACGAGGCAAGGTACAATCCCAAACCGAGAACATGATTTCGCAGTCGTGATAAAACAATACAAATTATAACTTCAAGCCGGATAAAAATAATCCGCCGTCATTTGAAAATACCAAGATGCTTCAAAGTACGCACCGCTTGTGTGCGCCGCGAAACATCCAGTTTTGCATATGCGGACTTCAAGTGTGTTTTTACCGTATTAATGGAAACACATAGCTTTTCAGATATTTCCTTATTGGAATACCCTTCAACAAGCAGCGCCAGTGTGGCCAGCTCCTTCCGGGTGAGATCACCAGCAAGGTCATTATTGACGACCTGAGTGGCTTCCGACTTGACACCAGCGGTTTGCAGTAATATTTCATCTGACTCGAGGCCAACGATGCCCTTGATTTGCTGAATCTTAAGCTGGTGCTGCGCTGTCTTTCCGGGGCTCTCAATATCTCTCCGCATTTCACGCAGAGCATCCATCACCGCTTGGCCTTCATCGCGAAACAACTGTACGGCACAGTATTCTGCATCCAGGGAAAGTGCCGCGGAAAGTGACTGTTTTGCCAGCATGGTGCGATCCGCGGCAAGCCGAATTCGCGCAAGTAACAATTGCAATTCCATCGCTCGAAAGCGATTCTCACTTTGCAAAAACTCCCGTAGAACCGGTCGCAGTCGTTGCTCCGCTCCCTCCGGATCGCCCTCCCCCAGCAGTAACCGCGTGTGAGCCACGCAGGTCCAGTAGTCGATACTCAACCGGGTATGCTCGGGCAGTTCGCCAAGCAATTTACGTGCTCTCTCCCAATCGTCAAAATTCGTACGGGCCTGCGCCACTTCACCTGACGTCACCAGTATTCGCACACGCTCGTGAGTCAGGCACGCCTGTAGCCGTTTCCAACCCCGGGCATCTGCCAGCTGCTCGGCTTGGCGCAGGTAATCGAAAAGTGCGTCGTAGCGTTTCTGCTGATAAAGCAGCTGCGCATGCGCGCGGACAACGGCAATCACAAGGTCAACCGTCGCTATACCACGCTGAGCTGCGAGCCCGCGCTGAAAGAGTTTCTCCGCCTGCGCCAGATCACCTCGATAGTATTGAAGTACGCCCAACATCGACTCCAGTAGTGCGACGAGCTGTGATCCGGGCATAACATCACGCAGCGTTTGCTGGAGCTGATGTTCCAGTCCGTACACACCCTGCTTAAGCCTTGCTCCGACCAGACAAATCAAGGCATCAAGACAACAGGCGTACGTCTGGTTATACATCAGGTCGGGAACCGTCGGAGCGGCGATCAATTCTTTGGCGACGACCTGGGCGCGGGAAAACTCTCGGCGATGGTAGTAAAGAAACCCCTGCAACAGACGAAAGGTCGGGCGCAGATGTACCGGTTCTCGCGGAGCCTGTGGCATCCAGGTATCCGTCAGCTCCCTGGCTTTTTCAACCTGATCATCAATGGTATAGAGGGTGGCCTCCATACAATACACCTCCACCTGCTGGGCGAGATCGAGGCTATCCATTCGCACCTTCAGCTCATCCAGCATCCTCTGCCCCTGCTGCACTTGATTACTTAAAACCGGCAGCCAGGTGAGCTGAATCAAAACCCCAAGACTCTGCCGAAGCATGACTTCCGGCAGTCGGCGAATTAACCCGAGAAAATCAGACAGATATCCCTGTGCAATCAGGCTAACGCCGTGGTCGTCCAGTAATCCCAGCGCGCGATTTTCGTCACCGGCGCTAATGGCATGCTGGATTGCCTCTGCGATCAGCCCCTCTTCCTCGAACCAGTGGCTGGCCCGGCGATGTAATTCGATCAGCAGTGTGCCTTCCGCAGACGATAGCTGGCGCAATAGAAAATTTCGCAACAGCGGGTGCAGCCGATACCAGTATCCAATTTCATCGAGCGCCTGAACAAGCAAACGTGAGTCACGCAGACTGGACAGTTCTCTACTATGTCGCTGGTCACCACTCACCGCCGCACACAAGGGTCCACAGAATCGATCGAGAATGGCGATACGGCGCAAAAATTCCGCCAGCGATACAGGGATCTGTGCCAATACCTCCTCGGCAAGAAAATCAGATACCGACGCGTGATCAGCGGAGAAAGCACTGACGAAGCGATGTCGATCGGTGGCGCCGCGCATGGAAAGTGCCGCAAGCTGCAAAACCGCAGCCCAGCCTCCCGTGCGTGTTTGCAGCAAAGCCACCTCTTCAGTACTCACTTGCAGGTGATTGGTGTCGCGCAGCAGCGTTGCAGTCTCCTCCTGATCAAAGCCAAGATCGCTGCTATCCAGCTGAATCAATCCACCAGCGGCACGTAGCCGCGCCAGAGGTATCGGCGGCAGGCTGCGCGAGCCAATAAACAGGTAAAGATTATCCGGCCGCTGTTTCAGTAAATACTGAATAGCACCATGCACCTGAGGGTTTTCAACCTGGTGGTAGTTGTCGAGAAACAATGCATAGTTTTGCGAAGAATCTAACGCACCAAGCAGCTCGCTGATCCAACGGCGTACCCCGGAGGAGTCAACCGACGTTAGATGACGATCAGCTCCGCTCTCACTGCTCGCCCGCCCCCACTGCGCAAAGGACGCAGAAAGGTAAAAAAGAAATGCTTCCTGCTCATTGTGCTCCTCATCCAGAGTCAACCAGGCGGTGACCATGCCCCGGGATATCAATTGCCGCTGGCACTGGGCAAGAAATGTGGTGGTGCCGTAGCCCGCTGGCGCAGTGACCAGACACAACGGCGTGGTCGGCACACTCTCGCCACATACGATTTGCAATAAGCGCTTGCGCTCGACACTGTCGCTCGCCAGGCGAGGTGGCGCCAGACGCATGGCGATCATTGTCGGGGAGCCGAATTTGTTCTCACTACTTGAGACCATCGGGTACTCCGTTCAGGGCGACTGCGGGCAATTCATCGCCGGGCATTTAATCAGGCAGGGCCGCAGGCCGCTTCACCCGAACGGGTGAGGCAATGTGTGCCGCGCGCCCACCTGACTCCAGGGTTTCCGTATTTGGGCGAATTAAGGTTCGGTGCCCGACGAACACGGGGCGGCATTCATTCCTATACAAAATCATAACAAAGGGTGAAGAGACTGCCGTTCGAATGCCTTAGCCTGCGTGCTCCATAACAATAAACCGTCAGTTTTGACTGATAAAAATCGCGACTGTTTAGCAACAGTCCAGCTGATGAGGAAAGCGCAAGTGCAAAAACCAAACCGTTCAACGCTATGGACCCGTTCCGCCCTGAGCCTCGCTGTCACAACCGCTGCGGTCGGATTCTCGCAAGGTAGCCTTGCGCAGCAGATCGAGGAAGTCATGGTCACTGCGCAAAAGCGCGCGGAAAGCCTGCAGGATGTCTCCGCCTCGGTATCCGCCATGGACAACTCCCTGATGCAGGACGCCGGTATCAACGATATGTCCGATGTGTCCTATCTCGCGCCGGCATTAACCGTCACCACCAACAACGGCCCCTGGGCCTCCAGCTTTCGCATGCGCCGCATCGGCAACGAGGGCAACATTCCCACCTTCGAACCGGATACCGGGCTGTTTATCGACGGCGCCTTCCGCTCCCGTTCCGGTACCGGTCTCAGTGACCTAATGGACATCGAGCGCATCGAAGTCGTCAAAGGCCCCCAGAGCACCCTGTACGGAAAGAACGTGACCGCCGGTCTGGTCAGCATCAGCACCCTCGCTCCTAGCCAGGAGTTCGACGCCATGGGCGAGCTGAGTGCAGGCTCCTACGGCGAAGTGATCGGCCGCGGTTATATCAACGGCGGCCTCAGCGACACGGTGAGCGGCCGCCTTTCCATCTCCAGCAGCCAGCGCGACCACTGGGTGGACAACCTGGGCAGTGGTGGCGACGCCGACAACCAGCAGAGCTACGCGCTGCGCGGCCAGCTGTTGCTGGAGCCATCGGACGATCTGTCGGTGCGCCTGATTGCCGGTGCGGTGAACCGCGATTTCGACAGCGCCCTTGGCGACGTGTCTTTTGGCACCCCGGTGCAGGCACTGCTCGGCACTACCCAGTCACTGTTTCAGTCCAGCATCAGCAATACCACCGCCTTACAGGATAACGTAGCCGGTAACCGTACAGTCGATCGCAATGGAATAACCGCCTTCCACCAGGACTCCAAAGAGTTCACCGCCATTGCCGACTATGCGATGGGCGACCTGACCCTGACCTCGATCTCCAGCTACGACGATTACGACGTATCCACCAATCAGCACGATGCGGATCAGTCCCCACTGAGAATCGCCAGTTTCAATGAAACCACAGCCGGCCGCTCTTTCAGTCAGGAGCTGCGACTGACATCTGCCGGTGGCGAGGCCATCGACTGGATGACCGGGGTTTTCTTCTACGACAACCACTTTACCCGTGGCGACGGCTCCGACACAGACTTCCTGATGCTCGAAGATATTGAAGAGTTCGGCAAATCCATCGCCTTCGCCCAGTTGGACCCGGCGACCCAGGGCGCGCTGCTCGGTCTTCCCGAAAGCGCACGCTTTAGCGCTCTGCCTGCCCTCCTCGGAGAGGCCGGGGAATACGCGGATTTTTACAATGAGCAGGACACCCGCACGTTTGGCGCCTTTGCCTCCGCCACCTGGAACATCAGCGATGACTTCTCCCTGACCGGGGGACTCCGTTACAACCGGGAGAAAAAAGCAGCGCTACTGGATTCCAGTAATAGCGGTAGCGGAATTTCTCTGATCGGCCTCGGCAATCCCGATAACCCCTTTGCCACCCCGGATAATCTCGGTCTGGCGGGCAAACTGGCCCCCAATAATTTCTGGGAAGCGGAAGATAGCTGGAGTCACGTCACCTACAACCTGACCGCGGAGTACCACTGGAACGACGACTTTATGACCTACCTGACCGGCGCCCACGGCTTCAAGGCCGGTGGTTTCAACCTGGGCTTTGGCGACGCCCCCAATGAAACCCGCCCGTTTGGCGAGGAAACCGTCGACACCGTGGAGCTCGGCTGGAAAAGCCACCTGTTCGACAGCCGCGTGCAGCTGAACGGCGCGCTGTTCCACACCGTGTACAACGACTTCCAGTCCGCCGCTTTCCAGGGCCTGCAATTCAGCGTGGACAACGCCGAGAAGGTGATCAATCGGGGGATCGAATTCGATGCACTGATCATGCTTGGCGAGCGCCTGAGCATGAATCTGGCCAGCTCCTATGTGGACGCACACTACGATACCTATACCCGCGGGTCCTGCGCATTCGGGGTAGCCCCAGAAGCCAACGGATTCTGTGATCTGAGCGGTAAGACCCTGCCCTTTGCCCCGCGATGGAAAAGCAGCGCCGGCCTGCAGTACGAGCACCCGCTCGCTAGCGGTGACCTGTACTCCCGTATCGACCTCGCCTATGTGGGCGAGCACATCCCGGCGTCGTCCTTGGACAAGCGTTTTACTCAGGACGCCTACACCCTGACCAATGCGCGACTCGGCTGGAGAAATGAAAACTGGGATATCTCCGCCTGGGGCAAAAACCTCACCGACGAAACGGTGGTCACCCAGTACGCGCCGGACAACGTCATGAGCGCACTGGGTGGGGACGACTCCTACCAAGCTTTCCTCGGCGCACCGCGCACTGTCGGCGCCACCTTGCGCTACCACTTCTAATTAACCCCAGGTCCAGGATGTTACTTATCCGAAACCCTGGACCGCGAACGTATTTTTGGAGAAACCCATGAGCAAAATGTTTTTTGAAACCATCGACACCGCCTGTATCGATCCCAACGATCTGCCCTGGACCCCCTTCACCCCTTACACCGATGAGGTGCACGTAAAACTGTTGCGCGTCGACCCGGTAAAGGGTGAAACCGTCACCATGCTGCGTGCACCGGTGGGCATGCAACTACCCAAGCACCATCACTCCGGCACCGTCCAGCTGTACACCATCGCCGGTGCCTGGAAGTACCTGGAGCACGATTGGGTTGCCAAACCCGGCGACGTGGTATTGGAAACAGCCGGCAGCTCCCACACTCCCGTCGGGGTCGAGGGCTATGGCGATGAAATCATTACCTTCCAGATCACCACCGGTGACCTGTTGTACCTGGATGAAAACGACCAGGTCTGTGCCATTGAAAACTGGAAAAGCGCGATGGATCGCTACCTGGCGTACTGCCATGCCAACGATATTGCACCGAAAGATCTGAGCCACGCCTGAATCAACGGTTAAATCGCCACACAACTCACTTTAGGAGCACTCATGCTTGGCAAAATGATGCAGTGGCCGTTGCTGGTCTCTCGTATTTTTGAATACGCCACACAATTTCATGGCGAGCAGACCATCGTCTCTGTCTGCGCAGGCAAGCCCAACTTCCGCTACAGCTACCGCGAGTTTGGTGAACGGGTTTGCCAGCTGGCCAACGCGCTGACAGCCGCCGGTGTAAAACCCGGTGATCGCGTGGCGACACTGGCCTGGAACGACCACCGCCACCTGGAACTCTACTACGCGATCTCCGGTATCGGTGCCGTCTGCCACACCATCAATCCGCGTCTGTTTCCCGCGCAGATGGAATATATCGTCCATCACGCCGACGACGTCCTGCTGTTTGCCGATCCGGCGTTCGCCGATCTGATTACCCCCATTGCTGGCGGCGCACCGAGCCTGCGGCAATTGATCTGGCTCGGCGATGAAGATCGCCAATCCAGTGAAATCGACACAACCCACTACGAAGCGTTTATCGCCGGCCACAGCAAACAGGTCACCTGGCCGGAGCTGGATGAAAATTCGGCTTCCTCGCTCTGTTACACCTCCGGTACCACGGGCAACCCAAAGGGCGTCCTCTACAGCCATCGTTCCACGGTATTGCACTCCATGGCCGTGACCGGCGCCAATGCGTTGAATATCGGCCTGCACGATGCAGTACTGCCGGTGGTCCCCCTGTTTCACGTCAATGCCTGGGGCATTCCCTACAGCGCACTGTTAAACGGTGCCAAGCTGGTGCTACCCGGCCCGAAACTCGACGGTGAAAGCCTGTACAAATTAATCGCCGAGGAAGAAGTCACGGTCACCGCTGGCGTACCCACCATCTGGCTGGCGCTACAGAATCACCTGCGCGATAACAGCCTGTTTCTGGTATCGCTGAAGCGCATGATCGTCGGCGGCTCGGCGGCACCCCGCTCCATGATCGAGTACTTCGAGGAGCAACAGGGAGTGGAATTTATCCACGCGTGGGGCATGACCGAAATGTCTCCGGTAGGCACCATCTGCAAGCTGAAGTCCCACCTGTTAGACAGCGACCGCGAAGTGCGCTCCGCGGTGCAAGTCACCCAGGGCCTGCCGGTGTTCGGTGTGGAAATGAAACTGGTGGACGATGACGGCGAAGTCCAACCTCACAACGGTGAAGCCATCGGCGAGGTGTGGGTGCGCGGCCCGTGGATCACCAGTGGTTATTACGAAGATGCCGGGGCAGACGAAGACAAGTTCGATCGCGAAGGATTCTTCCGTACCGGTGATGTTGCCAGCTTCAGTAGAGACGGCTACATGCGCATTTGTGATCGTTCCAAAGACGTGATCAAAACCGGTGGCGAGTGGATCAGCTCCATCGACCTGGAAAACGCCGCCATTGCTCACCCGCTGGTAGCAGAAGCCGCGGTGATTGGCGTGCCCTCGGAGAAATGGGCCGAGCGGCCGCTTCTGATAATCGTGCCGCGGGATCCGGAGACGCCACCAACGCTCGCGTCCATGCACGACTTTCTCGGCGACAAGGTGCCCAAGTGGTGGCTGCCGGATGCAATGGAGCTGGTCGAGCAATTGCCACACACCGCCACTGGAAAAATCCAGAAGCGCGACCTGCGCGCGCAGTTCAAGGATTACCAGTTGCCGTGAAACCCACAGGCCTTACGCACAACACCCCATGAAGAGCCATCACGAGAAGTACCACCATGACGAACAGCAACCTGAAGCACAAGAAAGTTTTGATAACCGGCGGTGCCGCCGGTATCGGTCTGGCGACGGCCGAGGCTTTTGCCCGCCAGGGTGCCCTGATCATATTGGTGGATCTCAGTGAGGCGGCACTGGAAAAGGCGCGTGAAATAATAGAGTCTCGCGGTGGGCACTGTGTGACGTATCCGTGCGACGTTTCTGACTGGAATAGTGTCCAAAATCTTGCGGGTGATATTCACCGGGCACAGGGCCCGCTGGATATTCTGATCAACAACGCCGGGATCGCTTACCTCGCCGGTGTCGTAGAGCATCCGCTGGATCAGTGGGAAAAAATACACCGGGTGAACGTCATGGGCGTCGTGCATTTCGTGCAGGCATTTTTGCCGGCAATGAAGCAGGCCGGTGGCCCCCGGCATATTGTCAATATCGCCTCCGTCGCGGCGCTGGCACCGGCCCCCAATATGAGTGCATACGCCGCCTCAAAAGCCGCGGTGCGCAATTTCACGGAAGTGCTGGCTATGGAACAGCACGGCAGTGACATTGTGGTGCAATGCGTTTATCCCGGGATCATCAACACCGCTATCGTCAGTGGTATCCATTCGGTGGGCAAAAACATTTCCTCCCGGCAGCTGGATAAACTACAGCAGTACTACCGCGCAACAGGCGCAGACCCCGAGGTGGTGGCTCGGGATATTGTGCGCGGTGTAACCTCCGGGCGCGCGCATATTCCTACCGGCCCAATGGCAAGCCTGGCGGGCTGGCTCGGCCGCGTTTCCCCGCGCATATTGCGCAGCTTGTTAATCCACTCGTCGAAGAAAAGCGGTTACCTGGCGGAAAGTTAGGATCATTTCCCCGCGAGCATATACCCCTTGCCCCATACCGTGCGCACGGTGAGTGACACATCGCTGCGCGCGTTGAGTTTTTTACGCAGGCGGCTCACGCGCCGATCGATGGTACGGTCCAGCCCATCATAGGGGCGCCCAAGCGTGTGCGTGAACAGGTACTCCCGAGATAAAGCCTGCTGCGGATGCGCAGCGAGGGTCCACAACAGTTCAAATTCACCGGAGGAAAAGGCCACCGGCGTATCTTTGATAAGGACACGCTGATTTTTCCGGTCAATGGTCAGGTTTTTAACCCGTATTGCGCTGGCGACTTTTTCCGAGGAAGTTTCCGGAAGGTATCTGCGCAGGACAGCGCCGATTCTGGCCAGTAAAATTCGCAGGTCGACGGGCCTTACAATGAAGTCATCCACCCCCAGTTCAAAAGCGCGCAACTGCGTATTGAGGCCGTCGAAGTCGGACATGGCCAACAGGGGACCGGGATAAACCTGCCGAATCAAACTGACTCGCTCGAAATCGCCCGGCGTATTCACGCTGCTGAGGACAACATCAAAAACCTGGTGCTCAAGGCTGCGGTTGATGTCCTCCCCACGTTCATCGTGCCACACGATAAACCCCCTATCCTGCAGGCAGTCAAAAATCCGCCGCGCAATCCGCTGATTGCTTTCGATCAATAGAATTCGATGAGCGCGCATATCCAAAAACCCGAAAAACTGCGGACTCAAATGCCCACAGCCCCGGATTCTATCCAAACGGTTTACCGATCATTTTTCATTTCACGCCACGAACCAATCATTTCGCGACACAGGTAGTCCCGAAGGCCATATACGCACAAACGAGACAATTTAGGACAGATAGCACGCAGCGACCGTGATACTCATGTTGACCCCTCCGTGCAGCCCACCAGGGTCACGGAGCTAATAACGATAAGCAACCATGCATCGGGAGTATCACGTTGAAAGTTAAAACCCTCACAACGGTCATCGCCTCTGCGATCTGCGCCAGCAGTGTCGCGGCGGCGGTCGCCAGTCACGCCCCACCGGGGATTCAGCAGATTCGAGCCGCCCAGCTCGACAATCTCGCCCAGCCATCCGCTCAAGAACAGCAGCACAACTCCGTGCTAACGCAACCGCGTCGACCGGGCGGCGTAAACCAGCAGATTCGCCCGGCTTCTGCCGAAGACAAATTTGCCCAGGAACCACCGCGCAGTGGCGAGGATGTGTACATCATTCGCCTGCAGGATCAGCCGGTCGCCACCTACGACGGTCGCGTTAAGGGCTACGCCGCTACCTCCAAGAGCGTGCTGCGCGCCGAAGCGGAGCAGGGCCTGCTCGCGGTACCGCGCGGCCCCCGTGGACTGGAGACCGTCCAGCAGAACCGCGCCGTTGGCTATAAAAATTATCTTATGGACAAGCAGCAGGTGGTGGTACAGGAAGCCCGCGCCCTGGGCGTGAAGCGCGCCCCGCGCCTGCAGTTCACCGACGCCATCAACGGCTTCACCATGGCGATGACCCAGGCGCAGGCGAAGGAAATGGCGAAGCTGCCGCAAGTAGCCTTCGTGCAACGCTCCGATATGCTGCAACTGCACACCGACCGCGGTCCGGAATTTATCGGTGCGGACAAGATCTGGAACGGTGAGACCAGTGCCAGCAGCCTGGAGCAGAAAGGCGAAGGCATGATCGTCGGTATCCTGGATACCGGTATCAACACCGACCACGTTTCCTTCGCTGACGTGGGTGACGACGGCTATGACCACACCAACCCCTGGGGCAGCGGCAATTACGTAGGCGACTGTGCCGCCGGCACATCCACCTGTAACGATAAACTGATCGGCGTGTGGAGCTGGCCGTTTATCACCGACACCTATGAGGGTGTGCGCCCGGCCAGCGGTGAAGACTACAACGGTCATGGCAGCCACACTGCCAGTACCGCCGCCGGTAACGTGGTGCACAATGTCCCCTACCTGGGCGGCACGCCGAGTGTCGGCGACGGCATTCCCACCGGCTTCGAATTCGAACAGGCAGCCGGTGTCGCTCCCCACGCCAACATTATTTCCTACCAGGTCTGCTTCCCGGATCACCGCGGCTGTCCCAGCGAGGTCATGCTGAAGGCAATCGACCAGGCCATCCAGGACGGCGTTGACGTTATCAACTTCTCCATCGGCGGTGGCGATCGCTTCCCCTGGGAAGACGCCACGGCCATGGCCTTCCTGTCCGCGCGTGAAGCGGGTATTTCCGTAGCGGCGTCCGCCGGCAACGCGGGCAAGGGCTTCTACACCCTGTCCCACACCGCACCCTGGTACACCGTCGTGGCCGCGAGCACCACTGACCGCGTGATGGACGTTACTGCCAACAGCATCGAGATGAGTGGCGGCGCCACTACACCCCCGTCTTTCTGGGTCAGCGAGACAGACCCCAAGAGCGACGACATCGCCGGCTTCTCTCAGGGCAGCGTCACCGGCACACCGGTACTCGCCGCGGATTTCGGCGATGAAATGTGCCTGAACGAGTTTGCTGCCGATACCTTTACCAGCGATCAGATCGTGATCTGTAAACGCGGCCAGAACGCCCGCGTCGACAAGGCCTTCAACGTACAGGCTGGCGGCGCCGGCGGTTTTATTCTGTACAACGACTCCTACCCCGGTATGAGCAATGAAGAGACCCAGGTCTACGACGATATCTACCCGCTGCCGGGTCTGCATATCAAAAGCTACCCGGGTACCAAACTGGTCAACTGGGTAAACGATGGTGGCAGTGACCACAGCGTAACCATCACCGGTGGCAGTATTTCCCGCACCCTGGATGAAAGCGCCGGCGACATGCTCGCAGGCTTTTCTTCCCGCGGCCCGGCTACACACTTCACCGGCAGCCTGGCTCCGCATATCAGCGCACCCGGCGTGAATATTCTCGCGGCCTATGCTGACGAACAGCCGTTCACCGGTGGTCTGGCCAAAGACTGGACCATGATCAGTGGCACCTCCATGGCCAGCCCCCATGTGGCCGGTGCTATGACCCTGGTGCGCCAGGCGCATCCGGACTGGACCGCAGCCGAAGTGCAATCCGCTCTGCTGATGACCGCGGCACAGACCGTGCGCGAACCCATCGATGCGTATAACGACCCGCGCCCGGCGCATACCTACCGCGCCGGTAGTGGCCGTATAGACGTGGCCGCCGCCGTCGACGCCGGTCTGGTGATGGACGAAACCGCAGCCAACTTTGAATTCGCCAACCCGAAAAATGGCGGCGATGTAAAACAGTTGAACCTGCCACAACTGGTGGATAACAACTGCCGTCGCAACTGTTCCTGGATACGTACCGTGCGCGCCACCCGCGACGGCAACTGGACCGTGAGCAACGGCGACTGGACCTACGATGTATGGAATTCCGGCGAGGGAGAACGGCCGGTTCAGGGCGCAAAAATCGCGGCCTTCCCGTCGAGCTTCAGCCTGAAAGCGGGCGAGACCCAGACCATCGTATTCCGCGCCGATCTCACCGACGTGCAGTGGGAATGGAACGGCGTACTCGACGTCGAGGATCAGCCGGAAGTGGAAATGTGGAGTGAAGTGCGCTTCGAATCCACCGATAGCAGCATCCCCGATGCCCACTGGCCGGTTTCGATCAATTTCGACCGCGCGGGCCTGCCGAGCATGGTGAATGTCGAAGTGCATCGCGACAACGGCAGCTACCACGTGAAAGATCTGCCTCTGCCGGCGATGAACAGCATCGCCTACCGCGGCTATACCCCGGTAAAAGCCGAGGTCGAGGAAGTTACCCTGCCCCAGGATAACAACCACTACCCCATTTACATGGATGGAGACCACGGGCCGGGCCACACCCGTGTGACCATGCTCGAGGTGCCGGAAAACACGGCACGCCTGGTGGTCGAAGTACTGGAAAATGTCAGCGGACCGGGCTGGAACGAGGCCAAGCGACGCTACCTCGACGGGTGGGCCACCGTGTTCATCGGCCGTGATGCGGACGCTGATGGTGAAGTGGATATTGACACTGAACTGCTGTGCGCCTCGTCTACCCAGATCGAGCTCAACTACTGCAGCATTACCAATCCGGATGCCGGCAGCTACTGGGTAATGGTCGAAAACGTCCGCATGAAGGCAGCAGACAACACCGAGTACGAAGGCTTCGAACTGGTGGACACCTACAAAGTCGCCACTGCCATTGTGCCCGCCGATGCAGGAGGCCTGCAGGTTGAAGGGCCGACCAGCACCGACGGCAGCAAAGCCGTAGGTGTGGATCTGAGCTGGGCCCTGAGCGATCTCAAAGAAGGTGACGTAGCCTATGCAGGCTTCGATATCGGCACCTCCAATGCTCCCGGCAGTGTGGGCTTCGTACCGGTCAAACTGACCCGCGGCGCCGACGATGTCAGCATTACCACCAGCCAGACCCAGGCGATCGGTGGCGACATCATCGATGTCTCGGTGCATGTACTGGAAAACAACTCCGGTATCGACCGCGAGATCGACCTGATCAGCCAGATGCCGGAAGGCCTGACCCTGGTGGAAGGCTCGGTGAAGATCAACAACCCGCGCATGCGCGACAATCTCACCGTGGATGGCGATCTCATCCGCGTGAACGGCGTGCAGGAAAATTCCGGCGACTGGAAACCCGATTACGAAATCACTACCAGTGAAACGGACCAGATGTGTCGCACGCCCAACTACGGTGGCGCCAGCAACGGTGGCTTTATTGGCCTGTTCCAGAACTACGGTTTCATTCCGGAGATTGGTGGTAATGCCACCGACTTTGTGAACCCGGAATTCCAGATTCAGCTGAGCCGCTTCTGGGGCGAGAACGCGAGTATCAACCTGTTTAACAACAAGGAATACCGCTCCTATCCCTCGCTGGTAGTGTCACCCCAGGGCTACGTCGCGCTGGAAGCTCAGTACGATAGTGCTGCGCATATCGCGCACTGGGAATTCCCCTACTACTCCGCACCCTATACGCCTTTTGTCGGGGCATTCTGGAGAGGTACGGTAAATTCCCAGAGCTGGTTCGGTGCCAACGTCGATGCACTCGGCACACCGCTGAATCAGGTAGCCAATAAAACCGAAGGTTCCGGTATCGCACTGGCCTGGGCCCAGGACCCGGAAAATAATATCAACGATATTATTATCGAGTGGGTCAACGCCCGTACCCAGAACCTCGATATCGGCTGGTCTGGGGGTACCCTGAACAGCGAGAAGTCTGACCGTTACAACTTCAACCTGATCGTGCACGAAGGCTACCGCTACGGCGAGGGTGAATACGAATTTACCATGGCCTACGGTGACCTGGATTTTGCCGGCGAGCCCGGTGGTGGTTCTATCGGCCTGCACGGCCACTACGGCCCGCTGGATGTTCAGGGCTATCCGTTCTACTTCAAGCAGGAAGTCGGCAAGAGCTTTGCCCACAACGACCTGGACAGCAGACTGAAGAAAGATCTCGTGGTCTGCTACGACTACGTAGGTCCGGAATCCACCCAGTTTGACCTGAGCTTCCAGGTGCGTGTGGCGGAAACTGCGGCCGGGCAGGATCTGGAGCTGGCCTTCGTCAGTGATATCGACGGTATGGCCCAGGAAGTGAAGAGCCAGATCATCGTGGTACCGAGCAACCTGACTCTGGTAGAGATCGCCGACCAGACCACTGCGGAAAACACCCCGGTGGAAATTGAAGTGATCTATATCGATAAGGACCAGGCGCCAAACCTGATCTCCGTGAGCGGCGAACACATTTCCGCGACGGTTTCCGGTCACGCATCCGGCTCCGTGATTACCATCACCCCGGAAAGCAACTGGTATGGTGAGACCGAAGTGACGGTAACCGTTGCCGACGAGCAGGTACCTGCCGACAAGTCGAGCCAGTCGTTCATGATGACGGTGGCGTCCGACGGTGAAGAGCCGGGTTGTACCGATATTGAAGCGGACAACTACGACGAAAATGCCAATGTCGACGACGGCAGCTGCACCTATCCGGAACCGGAGCCTCAGCCGGAACCAGAACCTAAGCCAGAAGAACCCAAGAAGAAACGGAAAGGCGGTTCCGCCGGTACTTTCCTGCTTGGACTTCTTGCCATACTCGGACTGGTTCGTCGTTTTCGTGTGATTCGCTAATCCTTTGGGTAGTGCACCAACAGAACTGAGCTGAATTCATTCGGTTCAGATCGATCAAGCCCCGGCGCTTCCGCCGGGGCTTTTTTTGTGTGTATTTTTACAGATGTACGGTCGACGTCTGCCCCCTGGGTTCCGGCTCTACATATTCAGCGTGCACCAGATAGCGCAAAGGCCCACCAACGCGCATCGCGTTAAACGGATAACAGGTCACTAGCAGCAGGTCCGGCGCGGCAACGATGGGCAAACGTTCTTTTTCGCTATCAACCACTTTTGTCCCATTGACTCGGAAGCTGTGCCAGCGTCCGCTTTGATCCTGAAGTTGAATCACATGGCCCGGCTGCAACTTATCGAGATTTTTGAAGTGGGTATCCCGGTGCGCCGCAACCACGGTCGTGCGCGGTGCTAATAACTTCCCGGGTTCGCCCGCACCATCCAGCATACCCGGGCCAAACGCCAGCGCCTGTCCACTGGTACCGCGCAATACCATCAGCGGTTTATCCTCTCCCATTTTTATTTGTGCCACCGGCCATGTATCCGCCCAGGGCCAGGGTTTTTGCACTTCCCCACTGGCCAACTGACGCTGCCACGCATCGCTGATCAGGTACTGGGCCAGTTCTGCTTTAGCCAGAATCCAGCCGCCGCTACCCAGTTGCCAGATACCCGCGCCCATCAGAATAACCGGCAGCCAGTGTTTCAGAATCCGCAGCGCCATCATCTCAAACCTCCACCGGGCGGGCATTGCCGGTGCGTACAGGCGCTTCGCGGTATTTCAGTGCAGCAACCGTCAGGCGTCGCGCCAGAAACTGATCGAGGCGAGTCCGGCAGCGGCGCACATCCGGCATGCACCGACGCAGTATGCGGCGAGCAACGCGCACCACTTGTGCGCGAACACGCAGCGCACCGCCCAATCCCAGTAGCAGCAGTGCCGTCAGCAGTTGACCGTAAACGCCGGTCGCCGTTGAGGGATAGGTCATACGCTGCAGCACCTGTCCCTGCGCTACGGCGTTAGGCACACCATGAGACTTCAAGCGCTCTGAAGCCGGACGCACGGGCGTTTCCTCCACCGCAACAAAGCTGGTGTAAGGGCTGGCAAGCTGATAGGCCAGTGCGAGGCCTATAATTTCCTGTTTGATCGGGTCTTCGGCTTTTTCACCCTCGCGTGTTGACGACGTCAGCGGGCCACGCTGTTGCTGCTCATCACGCAGCGCACCAATTTTCGAGCGCGCCCACAGGCTGCCAATTTCACGTCCGCCGTTATCGACCGCCAATTGGCCCAGAGAAATGGTCCGGTAAAATCGCTTGCCCGCCAGGCGGCCGCTAACCACGACTTCACCACTGGAAGGATTACCCAGTTGCTGGCCCTCAACTCGTGCCACCAGCCGCACCGGTTCACCGCGATACAGGTCCGGCAGCTGCTTTGGATAGGTTTCTACCTTGATGCCCTGCGGCCATTCCACCTGGAGATCGGTGACCAGTGGATTTTCCAGCTTTTCAAACAGCTGGCCCATTTTCGTCTGCACTTCACCGAGATCGCCAATCTGTACAAAACTGCCGCGGCCAAACTCCGCAGCCTTGGTCATAAAGAAACTGTTGGGCGCAGAACCTATGCCCACGGTAAACAGGCGCACCTGACCAAGTCGCTGGCGCACGATTTCAAACAGCGCGCGCTCATTACCTACCGCGCCATCGGTAATAAAAATGACCTGCCGCACCAGCTCGCCGGCCTGTTCGTCCAGCTGCTGAGAAAGCGCTTCTTTCAATGCGGGGGCCATTTCGGTACCGCCGGTGGCTTCGAGGGATTCCACCCAGTCCCGCGCTCGCTGAATATTGTCCGGCGTTGCACTGACCGGGCGCGGATAAAAAGAGCGGTGGTGACTGTTGAATTCAATCACATTAAAGCGATCCGCAGCGTCCAGCCGAGACAGTGCCAACAACAGGCTCTCCTTTGCCTGCCGGATGGAAACGCCGCTCATGGAACCTGAGGTGTCCACCACATAAACCACCTCTCGCGGCAGTTTTTGTGTGGCCGCAGACTGGTGTGGAGGCAGCAGCAACAACTGGAGATACTGCGCGGAAGCATCTGCAGACTGCTCCGCAAACACTGCCGCAGATGGCATGACGGATGTTTGTGGCCGCCAGTGCAGGGCAAAGTCCCGATCCATGGGAACGGAACCCTCTTTCAATTCGATTTGATACTGGTGGTCGCTCTGGCGACGAAAATTGACTTCATGGTAGGGACTGAAAATATCCGCCAGCGGCAGTCCCATACCGAGATCAATGGCAATGGACATTTGGTGGCTGCCGCGCGCTTGCAACTCGGGCATCGGTATCATGGTGGGAGAAATCAGTTCGGCATCGGGTATCTCAGATGTGGGCAGTGACCAGCCGTGCGCATTTAATGCCACATCCTGTTGCGAGGCCGTGGGCGTGCCAGGCATATAGCGCGGGGTCAGTGTACTGGGAAGGCGCAGGCTGAACTGGCCGCTGTCAAAACGCAGGTTCTGCAAATAGCGGATTTCCACCGCTACCTTCTCTCCCGGTGCAATATTCGCGACGCGGCTGGTAAACAGATTGGGCCGCTGCTGCTCCAGAAGTGCGGCGCGCTTGCCCTCCGCCTTCGCCTGCCGGTAGACCTTTTTCGCGGCTTCCCGCTCCCGTACCTTGCCCACAATGCGGCGCTCGCCGACGACGATTTCCATTCCGTTGACCGCGGCATTTTCCGGCAGCGGCAACACGTACACCGCCTCCTGCCAGTCGTTGCTGGTATTGGAAAAGGACTGCTGGATATGCACCTCGGCCACCAGCCCACGCACGCGAATATCCACTTCGGTACCCAGGTGAATCGCCGGCACATACTGACCCGGCACATCGCCAGAAAACAGAAGGTCACCGCTGCCGGCATCGTCCAGCGTTATCGGTTCGTATTCTGTATTCACGCCCTCTGCTGCCTTGGCTCCGTTGGCTCCGAGCGCCGCGAGCAACACCGCAAGTGCGGTAACCACCAGCAACATCCAGCTGCCGGTGCGATTTTTGCGGTAGCGGCGCCGGTAGTATTCATCGGTGGGGAGTATCAGCAGATCGCGCTCGATGCGTGGCGCGTGGAAAAACGGTCGGTTCACGGGAGCCTCCAGATTGGTTGATGGAGGCATTAAACACAGGCAATCGGGCAGAGCCCGGGGTGAAATCGGGCGTATCGCGGGTCAAATATGGCAAATTATGGCGGGGTGTATTTTAGGGCCGTATAAAAATAAAAAACCGGCGCAAAGGCCGGTTTCAAAATGACGAGTAGTAACGGGCTTCAGTCGATCAAGCCGTACTGGTCGCGCAGCACCTGAACGATCTCTGCCTTCGGGTTGTCGGAAATCACCAGCTTCTCGCCAATGATTTTCTCGGCGATACCCACGTAGGTATTGGAGACTTCCATCAACATGGATTCCGGCAGTTCGTTATCCCGCGCGAGCGCACTGCGCTCGTCCATACGATCCTTGTTCAGCAGGATATCCGGGTCCGGGAAGTGATTTAGCAGGGCCTGGCGGAAACCCTCTTTGGAGTTTTCCACAACCTTGCCATTGCGGTACTCGGCACCGTCCCAGATACGGGAGGAATCCGGCGTACCCACCTCGTCCATATAGATCAGCTTCTCGTTGCCTTCGGCATCGGTCACATAGCCAAACTCGAACTTGGTGTCGACGAAAACCTGATCCAGCTTTTCCAGCGCCGAGGAGATCACATCGAAACCTTCTTTCAACAGCGTCTCGTAACGATCGATGTCACCGGCGCTGTTGAAATTGAATGCGGCAAAGTTTTCTTCAATGTTGCTGCGAGTGATGTTCACATCGTCCGCTTCCGGCACACCGGGAATATCCTTGAGAATGCCTTTGGTGGACGGGGTGATCAATAGCTCGGGGAGCTTCTGGTCTTTCTGCAGTCCATCGGGCATCTGTATACCACAGAATTCCCGCTCGCCCTTGCTGTAGGCGCGCCACATGGAGCCGGTGATGTACTGGCGGGCGATGGCTTCGATCATCACCGGGCGGGCTTTCTGTACGATCCACACCGCCGGGTGCGGGATATCCAGAATATGGCTGTCCGCCAGGCCCTGCTCCTTGAACAGCTTGAACCAGTGATTGGCCACCGCATTCAGTGCCGCGCCCTTGCCGGGCACACCGCGCAGGCCGTTCTCGCCCTTCCAGATACAGTCGAACGCGGACATGCGATCGGAAATCACCATCACCGCCAGGGGCGCATCCGCCGCTACCGGGTAGCCTTTCTGTTTGATCAGGCGCGCGCTGTCGGCTTCGGTCAGCCAGTACACCGAGCGGACCTTGCCGCTGTGCACGGGCTTGTCGGTGCGGATGGGGAGGTCGTTATTCACCGCCAGGACTTTGTCAGCAAGGCTCATGGACTTTCCTATGCCGTTAAACGGATATAGACAGATAGTAGATAAAAGCCCCGCGAAAGCGGGGCCGGAGATTCAGGCGCGGGATTCTAGCAAACCGCGGATTCTTGAAACAGTAACGAACACACCGGTTCAGGGCTCTTCAGAACCGGTCATTGCCGCTTCCCGCGCCCACTCCTTCTGGTGCTCACTGGTGGGCCAGGCGTTGAGAATAGCCTTGGCCAGGGTTGCCAGGGGGATGGCAAAGAAAACGCCCCAGAAGCCCCAGATACCACCAAATACCAGTACCGCGAGGATAATCGCCACCGGGTGCAGGTTGACCGCCTCGGAAAACAGGATAGGCACCAGCACATTGCCGTCCAGCAGCTGGATAATGCCGTAGGCAAACATCAGCCAGAAAAACTCGCTGCTCCAGCCCCACTGGAACAGGCCGATGGCCGCCACCGGGATGGTGACCACCGCCGCGCCGATATAGGGAATCAGCACCGAAAGTCCCACTGCCACCGCCAGCAACAGGGCGTAATTTACCCCCAGCAACAGGAAAGCGATGTAGCTGGCCACCGTCACGATGGCAATCTCAATCACCTTGCCACGCACGTAGTTGGCCACCTGGTCGTTCATTTCGTACCAGATCTGGCGCAGCATCGGACGCTGGTGGGGCAGAAAGGAGGCACACCAGCGCAGCAGCTTGTTGGAGTCCTTGAGGAAAAAGAACACCAGGATAGGCACCACCACCAGATAGATCAGCACCGCCGCCAGTACCGGGATATTCGCCAGGGAAAAGGTCAGCACCGTCTGGCCAAAATTGCCCAGTTCACTACCAATGGTGCTGAAGATCTCGTCGATCTGCTGGGCGGTAACCAGGCGCGGGTACTGTTCCGGCAGCAGGATCAACAGGTCCTGGCCACTGGCAATCATATTCGGGAGTTCGGCGAACAGGCGCGCGGTCTGACGCCATATAATCGGCATCACCACAAACAACAGGCCGACAATGGTCCCCACCAGCACCAGACAGGCAATGGTCACCGACAACCAGTGCGGGACCTTCCACGACTCCAGCCGCTGCACCATGCCCTGCATCAGGAAGGCAATCACCAGTGCTGCGAGCACCGGCGCCAACACGCCACCAAGGGTGGCGAGGACGATCATGGCGGCCAGCAACAGCAGTACCAGCAGCACCACCTCTTCCTGACCGAAATAGCGATTTACCCACCCCTTAACAATCGCATACATAAAAGCTGTTCTCTCGAGACTCCGATGGAAGTGTGTTTGATGATTTGATCGGTCAGCGAGAGAGGCTGTGCCCCGCTTTCGTGACCAATGATTCAGCGTATTAGATCTGCCGCAACCAGAAATGAAAGGACTCGCCGTCCGTTTCGACACGCGCCAAAGGTACACCACTCAAGTCACAAAAGCTGCGAATATCCCGCCGGGATGCGGGATCCGTGGTGATCAGGTGCAGCAGCTCTCCCGGCGCCAGTTGCTTCAATGCGCGGCGCATGGCGAGCAGCGGTTGCGGGCAGGGAAGCCCGGAGGCATCTACCCTTAAGGCATCCTCCCAACGGACATCCTGGCGAAGTGCGGCCTGTTGTGTAGTCGTGGTCATAAAAATGCGGTAAAGAACCGTTAATGCCGCGAATTATAACGGCCACGTCTGGTCAATGGGTCATGAGGCAGAACCTTTTGCCCCAGAATTGATCAAAACCTCGACAGTCTCACAGGGTTACGTATAGTGTTAGCCGCAGGAAACCCGGCAGGCGCAGTTAGATTATGACCGAGAACCTCACAGCATTCAGATACCGAATCCGACTCGGCTGCGCGCGACTGCGCCGGCGCGCCGCCGGTTTCGCCGCCAGCGTGGCTACCGGCCTGGTATTGACCGCCGCGCCAATCGCAGCCACGGCCCAGGACGACCATCATATCCAGCTGCCTATGCTCGGGGACACCAGCAGTGGTCTGGTATCCCGCGCGCGCGAGAAGGAGCTGGGCAGCATGTGGCTGCGCATGTTTCGCAGCCAGGTGCGCACCTCCAGTGACGCCCTGCTCCAGCAATATGTGGAGAATTCGCTCAAATCCCTGGCGGAGTACAGCCCCCTAGAGGATAAGTCTCTGGACGTGGTGGTGGTCAACAACGAGACCATGAACGCCTTCGCCGTACCCGGCGGTGTGGTCGGTGTACACACCGGCCTGTTTCTGTTTGCCGAGAACGAAGACCAGTTCGCCTCGGTGCTCGCCCACGAACTGGCGCACTTGAGCCAGCGCCACTACGCACGCTCCCTGGAGGCCCAGCGCAATAGCACCCTGCCGACACTGGCGGGTATGCTCGGCGCCCTGGTGCTTGCGGCCACCGCCGGCGGCGATGCGGGCCTCGCCGCCATGACTGCCACCCAGGCCGCCGCCCTCGACAATCAATTGCGCTTTTCCCGCCAGAACGAGCAGGAAGCCGACCGCGTGGGCATCGAAACCCTGGCCAAGGCCGGCATGGACCCACAGGCCGCCGGCGAGATGTTCGAGCAGATGCTCAAGGCCACCCGCTACTACCGCCGCCCGCCGGAGTTCCTGCTGACCCACCCGGTCACCGAGAAACGGATTGCCGATGCCAAGCTGCGCGCCAACCGCATGGAAAAAGTGCCCCTGCGGGACAGCCGCGAATACCACCTGATGCGCGCCCGCATCCGGGTCGCCGCCGAGGCCACCCCCCAGCAGGCGGTGAAACGCTTTCAGGCGGAGCTGCGCGGCATCAACGACAACGAAGACGCCGCCCGCTACGGCCTGGCCCTGGCCCAGACTTCCGCCGGCAAACCGGACACCGCCATCGATACACTGCAGCCCCTGCTGGACAAAGAGCCTGACAAGGACGCCTTTATCCTGGCGCGCGCGGATATCGACCTGGCCCGTCACGATTACACCAGTGCCACCAAACGCTTGCAGCAGGCTGTGGATAACAGCCCGAAAAACCACGCGCTGATCATGGGCCTGGCCAACGCGCACTTCAAAGCGGGCAACTACCTGGCGGCGGAGCGCATTCTGAAGAAACACAGCCGTGTGCGCCGCAAGGATCCGGCGGTTTGGTATTTACTGGCGGAAACTCACGGCCTGGCCGGGGATATTGTTGGCGTGCACGAGGCCCGTGCGGAGTATTACATCCTGAACGGCGTGTTCGACAAGGCGCTACAACACCTGCGCCACGGTGTACGTCTGGCGAAAAACGATTACCAGACCCATGCGATTCTGGAACAGCGCATGAAAGATGTGATCAAGATGCAGGAGAAGGCTAAGGAGCTGTAAAGAAAGGCTTTATTCCACTTCTGAGTACGGTGGTTTGAAACCAACCCGGTGGCGGTAAAGCACCGGGTATCTGTTTTCAGAACCGGGCTAGGCGCCCCCCTTCAATACATCCCTGTACGCTGCGCCGGCGACATCCCTGTCGCCGACGCTTTCGAAAACGGATCCCCGCCACTTTACCTTCGATTTACAGCATTCAGCATTGAATCGAATTAATCCAAGGGCTTACGGAAATCCAGCATCCGCTGCAGTGGCATCATCGCCCGCTTGCCGAGCTCTGGATCCACAAAAATTTCGTTGTCACCGCGTTCCAGTACCCCGCACAGATTCTCCAGGGAGTTCATCGCCATCCACGGGCAATTTGCGCAGCTGCGGCAGGTGGCACCGGAGCCGGCAGTAGGCGCAATAATCAGTTCTTTGTCCGGGCACTGCTGCTGCATTTTGTAGAAAATGCCCTGGTCGGTGGCGACGATAAACTGCTTGTTGGGACGGGTTTTCGCGGCGTTGATGATCTGCGAAGTGGAGCCCACCACATCCGCTAACTCCACTACCGCCGCAGGGGATTCCGGGTGTACCAGCACCAGCGCTTCCGGGTACATGGCCTTCAAATCAGCCACGCCCTTGGCTTTGAATTCCTCATGCACGATACAGGCGGCATCCCACAGCAACACGTCGGCGCCGGTCTGCTTCTGTACATAGCTACCGAGGTGCTTGTCTGGCGCCCACAGGATTTTTTCGCCCTGGCTGTCCAGGTGATCCACAACATCCAGCGCAATGCTGGACGTCACCACCCAGTCTGCGCGGGCTTTTACCGCAGCAGAAGTGTTCGCGTAAACCACCACGGTACGATCCGGGTGCTGATCGCAGAACGCGGAAAACTCATCAATCGGGCAGCCTAGATCCAGAGAGCAGGTTGCCTCCAGAGTCGGCATCAATACGCGCTTGTGTGGGGTCAGGATTTTGGCCGTCTCCCCCATAAACTTCACACCGGCAACGATCAGGGTTTCGGCCTGATGCTGGGCGCCAAAGCGCGCCATCTCCAGGGAGTCGGATACGCAGCCACCGGTTTCTTCCGCCAGTGCCTGAATCAGCGGATCGGTGTAGTAGTGTGCAACCAGTACCGCATTCTGCTCTTTCAGCAGGCGCTTGATACGCTCGCGCCACAAGTCCAGTTCCTCTGCGCTGTATTCATGCATCCCCGGATGTGTCAGGTGGTCCTGCACGAAATCGCGGGCATCGATGGCGTTCGGTGCGGGGGCGCTGGAAGCAATTTTTTCGCTACTGTCTGTCATAGTTTTTTGCGTGAAGTTTCTGCGTACTGACGGAAAGGGCCGGCATTATACCGGTACATGAGCAATTCGCCGATCTTCGGCTCGCAATCCCTGCACAGTGCCTGTATTCAGAGGCATTTTAAGGTGGCCTATTGCGGGAGACGATGCGGGAAACGACGCAGGAGGAGGCAGCAATATCGCGTGTGCGAGGCAAATTAAATGGGGGGAGACTTAAGGAAATGGTGGGTCGTGCTGGATTCGAACCAGCGACCAATTGGTTAAAAGCCAACTGCTCTACCAACTGAGCTAACGACCCTTAAGACTGCCGAATCTCATACGGAGAAAGGCAAAACTACTTGTATAACCCGCACTTGCTACGAGTTCTTTAATAAGCACCGGTTCGATCAGAGAATCGGAATGCCGGTACAGGAGGGAAGATGGTGGGTCGTGCTGGATTCGAACCAGCGACCAATTGGTTAAAAGCCAACTGCTCTACCAACTGAGCTAACGACCCTTGACCCCTCTACCTGAGGAGCTGCGTATCTTACGGATCTAATCCGAAAACACAAGTCCCGGTTACAAAAAAATTTCTAACAAATATAAGGGCTTAGACCCCCGACTGGCGCGCTCTGCGGCACCCGGTCCTTCCGCGAAAACCCACCTGTTCAGGCATAAACTGTTGGATCGTGCAGGCCTGCTTCCGCAAAACCGGCGGCGCGCAGGCGACAACTGTCGCATCGACCACAGGCTGCACCGTTGGGCAGTGCCTGGTAGCAACTTACCGTCAGGCTGTAGTCCACACCCAACTCACTGCCGCGCTTGACGATATCCGCCTTGCTCATCTTCATCAGCGGTGCATGGATAGTCAGCTTGTTACCCTCGACCCCGGCGCGGGTTGCCAGATTGGCCATTTTCTCGAAGGCATCAATGTAGTCCGGGCGACAATCCGGGTAACCAGAATAGTCAACCGCATTCACACCCACAAAAATATCCTGCGCGCCCAGCACTTCGGCCCAGCCCAGCGCAATGGACAGGAACACGGTGTTGCGGGCAGGCACGTAGGTGACGGGAATACCGGATGTCTCCTCCTCCGGCACATCGATGCTGTCGTCGGTCAGCGCGGAGCCGCCGATGACCCGAAGGTCTAGCTTGACCACTTTGTGCTCGCGGGCATCCAAATCGGCCGCGACGCGCTGGGCGGCCATCAGTTCGGCACTGTGACGCTGACCGTAGTCAAACCCGAGGGCAAAACACTCGTATCCCTCTGCCCGGGCCATGGCCAGGACGGTGGCGGAGTCCAGACCGCCGGAGAGTAGTACGACTGCTTTTTTGCTGCTCATAGTTCTGCCAATTGGGTTCGGTTTAGTAGAGAAGAAGTTGAAACTGGAATCAAACGCCCGGGATATCGCCCCACAACAGCTTGTGCAGCTGCATCTGCATGCGTACCGGCAGCCCGTCCTCGAGAATCCACTCCGCCAGCTGGCGCGGGGCCAGCTGTTCGTAACTGGGGGAGAACAGCACCTCGCCCACGCGTTCGGCAAGCTGGTACTGGTCCAGGGTAAAGCGCGCCCAGTCGTAATCGCCACGATCACAGATCACAAACTTGATCTGGTCCTTGCGGGTCAGCAGCGGGATATTCTCCATGCGGTTGCGCCCCTGCTCACCCGAGGCCGGAGTCTTCAGGTCGACCACACGGGATACCCGCTCATCCACTAGATCGACCGGCATTGCGCCGCTTGTTTCCAGAGAAACCTGGTAGCCGGCATCGCACAGAGCCTTTATCAGCGGGATACAGTTGGGTTGCGCAAGTGGCTCGCCACCGGTAACACACACGTGGCGCGCCGGATAAGACTGCACTTTCTGCAAGATCTCGGCCAGCGTCATGCGCTCGCCGCCGTAGAAGGCATACTCGGAATCACAGTAGGTACAGCGCAACGGGCAGCCGGTCAGACGCACGAACACCGTGGGCAGGCCACAGTCGCGGGCCTCTCCCTGCAGCGAGTAAAAAAGCTCGCTGATACGCAGAGACTCTGCGGTCAGGTCCACAGCTTTTCCAGCTCGGTTTGATTCAGTCTTCAACTCGGCCATATACCGCTCAGATCGTAGAAATTGTCCGGACAGGCGATTTGCGCGCGCCGGCACATACAAAAACGCCCGGAGGGTTAGTACCCTCCGGGCGCGGGATCATAGAGTTTTTTTGATCACAAAACCAGCACCGCTGGTTTAACCTCCCCTGCCGGCGAGGTTGTCAGGCCACAGAGAAAGCGGCCTTAGAAATTTTCTTTGAGGTACTGCTTGGCCAGGTTGGAGGCGCGCTGATCGCTCGCTGCTACCTGCTCCAGCAGCTCTTTAGCTTTCGCGTTGTCGCCCAGCTGATGGTACACGGTACCCAGCTTGTAGCGGCCATCCCACACTTTGCTTGAGTTGGGGTAACCGTCCAGAAGCGCCACAAACCAGGTGCGGGCCTCTTCAATGTTCCCCTGCACCAGGGCGATTTCCCCCAGCCAGTAGTTGGCATTGGGAGCGTATTGCCCGTTAGGATAATCCTCCAGCAGGCTCTTGAACGCTTTACTGGCCCCTGCGTAATCGCCGTTGCGGGCCAGGCCGAAACTCGCCTGGTAGCGGTCGCGCTCACTTTCGCTCGCCTCTGGGGCTGAACCACCGCCAGCAATCGGGGCAGGCTCGCTGCCTGCGGCACTGTTACCGGATTCATTCCCGGATGGAGCACCATCCGCCGGCGCTGCGCCATCAAGCTTGGATATACGGCGGTCGAGGTTCATGTAGTCTTCGGTGCGCTGCTGGCGCAACCGCTTGACCTCGTGCCTGAGCTCCTCCACCGCGCCACGCAATTCCTGAACTTCCTGCTGCAGAACCTGCATCTGGTAGTAGGCATCCGCCTGGGGATTCGCCTGCAGATTACCTGCCGAGGTATTGGTACGTGCCGCCAGCTGTGGATAACTGGGGGGAGGAGGGGTTGCAGTGCCCTGGTTAACGGAGCTGCCACTGGACAGATCCACCACCGGAGCCTGCGCGAATACGGACGAAGCCGCAGCCAAACCGGCTGCGGCTATCGCGATACTTCTAATCAAAAAAGACAATTGCATGCTTCTAGATTAGTTGATTACCACGCGACGGTTCATTGCGCGTGCGCTCTCGCTGGAACCGTCAGAAGCCGGGCGCTCTTCGCCGTAGCTGATCACTTCCAGGTTGGCAGCGTTTACGCCCTGAAGTACCAGGAAGTCGCGAACCGCGTTGGCGCGACGCTCACCCAGTGCCAGGTTGTATTCACGGGTACCCAGCTCGTCAGCGTGGCCTTCCAGACGAACGGTGCCAGCGGCGCCGCGCATACGGTCAGCGTGCTTGATCAGCAGCTCACGAGTAGAAGGCTTCAGCAGGCTCTGGTCGAAGTCGAAGTAAACGACGTTGTCCAGCGGAACTGCGGTTTCGGTCGCAGTGGTGTCTTCAACCACCGGAGGCGGGGTCTGAACTACTTGCTGGTTTGCGCTGTCATCGGTGTCGGTGCTGGAACAACCGGCCATTACTGCCAGTACGCACGCCAGACCCAAGCCGGTTTTAACTGATTTGAACATAAACAACTCCGCTTTAGTGTTATCGAGAAATCCTGTAAGGGGTAAAACCCGGGATTAAATCAGGGTTTCGCTTCTTCTTATTTGTTTGATCTCACACTTGCCGCAAAAAAATAAGAAATGCGCCAGGTACTGCATCAATCAAAGTAAGGCGACCACGCCGGCTCGCGGACATTCCCCTGCTGAGAGGGCAGGCTGTATTTCACTCCGGCATCCAGCGACACCGCAGCTAGAATACCCTTGCTCCCCCGCTTGGTGGCGTACATCAGCATCGCGCCATTGGGCGCAATACTCGGGGATTCGTCCAGGCGCGTCTCCGTAAGGACACGCATTTGACCGGATACGATGTCCATCGTAGCGATAGTAAATACCCCCCTGCTACGATGCACCATAACCAGCGTTTTGCCATCGGGAGATACCCGCGGACGCGCGTTGTAGTCGCCGTCGAAGGTTAAGCGGTCTACTTGACCCGTGGCAAGAGTCAATTGATAAATTTGTGGCTTACCTCCCCTGTCGGAAGTGAAAACCAGCGATTTTCCATCCGGCATCCAGTTCGGTTCGGTATCAATGGAGAAGTGGCGGGTCATACGGGTGAAGCGGCCCGATGCCAGATCAAGCACATAGATCTCGGGGTTACCGTCTTTCGACAGCACCATGGCCAGCTTGGAACCATCTGGGGACCAGGTCGGAGAACTGTTCAGCCCCTTGAAGTTGGTCAGCTGCTGACGAGCACCGGTGCGAATGTTCTCACGGAAGATCGCCGGACGGCCTGTCTCGAAAGACACATAAGCCACTTCCTGGCCGGTAGGCGACCAGCTCGGTGACATCACCGGCGCACTGAAACGACGAATCTGACGCGCGCGGGCACCGTCGATATCCGACAGCATCAGCGCATAGCTGGGCTGACCACCGCGCTGGGTTTCCTGCACGTACACCATCTGGGTGCCGAAAGCTCCGCGAATTCCGGTGATCGCTTCAAAGATCTCATCGGCGGCGCGATGGGCGATGTCCCGCAGCTGTTCGGCGCCACCAGTAACCTGCTTGGTAAACATTTTGCGCTGACCAAAGATGTTCACCAGATCAAAGCTCAGCAGGTAACCGTTGGCCTGAGGCTGCATACGGCCGGTGACCACATATTCGGTGCCCAGCATCCGCCAATCGCGGAAGCTGACCTCCTCCGGGGTCTTCGGGAAAGACAGCATATCCTCCCTGGGAACCGGGGCGATCAGGCCGCTGCGACGCAGGTCGGCGGAGATGATGGAAGACACATCTTCCGGCAGTACTCCGCTGCCGGCCCAATCAAATGGCACGACCGCCACCGGGGTGGGGTTGTCATTGCCATCATCAATTTCCACCACCAGCTGGGCGTGGGCGGAAACCGCCAGCACGCAGCCAAGCAAAGTGGCAAAGAGAAGAGAGACTGTTTTTTTCATCATTGGCGCAGGCCTTCGACTCTGAATATCAGTTTGGTGGTTCTAATCTGGCGCTCGAACAGTGACGGCTCCTCTCGCGCCACCTTTTCCACTTCAGGGAAAACTTCTACCTTCTTGACCGCGGTCAGCACGGATCTATCCACTGCCGCATTGCCACTACCTTTAGTAATGGTAGAGGCCACGACACGGCCGGTGGGCACGAAGTTGATCTGCACCTCGACAACCATGCCATTGCGGGCGCTGGGTGGGCGGCTCCACACCTGCACAATACGCTGGCGGATCGCCTGGGCAACCGACATAACTGCGGCGGAATCGTCACTGGCATCCTGAAGCGCTTCTTCGTCCTCAAGCGCGTCTTCAAACGCGCTCTTGCGCTCCTGCTTCAACTGCTCTTTGCGCTCGGCCTCTTTACGCTCTTTTTCCTTGCGTGCCTCTTCGGCTTTGCGCTTTTTCTCGGCCTCTTCTTTTTTCTTGCGCTCGGCAGCAGCCTTACGTTTCTTTTCGGCCTCCGCCTTGCGCTGACGCTCGAGCTCCTGCTGGCGACGCTTCTCGCGCAGGTCGACCTTGGGCGGCGCCTTGGGCTTATCGGACTTGGACTCCAGCTGCACCAGCTTGGCCTGCACAAACTTTGGCATCGGCTTCAGCTCGCGCTTGTGTTCCGCCGCCCAGCCAAAGGTCAACACCGCGACCAACAACGCGTGCAGTGCAACACTGATAACAATGGCCGGACCATAGGAGCGGTTCATACTTGCTTATGGCTCCAGATCATTCCGACGGTGGCTCGGTGACCAGCCCCACACTGGGGGCGCCGGCCTGCTGAAGGTGCGTCATGGCGCCCACGATCAGGCCGTACTTGGCGTCGGTATCACCCCACACCAGTACTGGCGTCTTGGGCTTCTGGCGCAAGACTTTCGCCACGGTATCCTTGATCTCTTTCAGCGGCTTGGCCACTTTTTCTTCGTCACCAAGATTCAGATAGTAGGTGCCATCGGCCTTCACCGACACGATCAGCGGCTCATCATCGGTATCGTCTATGGGCGCCGATGGCGCGTCCGGAAGATCCACTTTTACGCCCTGCATCAGCAGGGGTGCGGTCACCATAAATACGATCAGCAGCACCAGCATCACATCGATGTACGGCACCACGTTGATCTCGGAGACCAGCTTGCGCTTCGGGGCTTTGCGAAAATTGCTCATGATTCAGCTCTTTGCACAGCGTTGCGGTCAGCGCCTTAGCCGGCGGCATGCACTTTGCGGTGCAGGATGGAGGAGAACTCTTCGGCAAAGGTCTCGTAGCTGGACAGCAGCCATTCCGCCTTGGCGGAGTAACGGTTGTACGCCATTACCGCGGGAATCGCGGCAAACAGACCCATGGCGGTTGCCACCAGGGCCTCGGAAATACCGGGCGCAACAGTGGCGATGGTGGCCTGATGCATGGTGGCGAGGCCGCGGAAGGAATTCATGATCCCCCACACGGTGCCGAACAGGCCGATATAAGGGCTGACGGAGCCGACTGTGGCGAGGAACGGCAGATTCATTTCCACCTTTTCCTGCTCACGGGACATGGCCACGCGCATGGCACGCTCGGTGCCCTCCATGACTGCCGCCGGGCTGCTCTTGCCCTGCTGGCGCAGGCGGGTGAATTCGGTAAAGCCCGCGCGGAACAGGGATTCCACGCCGTCGATCCTGCCCCTTTCGGCCGCGGCGTTTCCATCGCGGAACAGCTGATTCAGGTCGGAACCGGACCAGAACTTGCGCTCGAAGTTGATCATGGACTTGCGTGCGCGGGACAGGTAGGTGCCGCGCTGGATAATCATGACCCAGGATATGACCGAGGCCAGTAGCAGCATCAGCATAACCAGTTGCACCAGCAGACTGGCGCTGGAAATCAGGCCCCACAGGGAAAGTTGTTCACCGGCATTCATGAATGTTGACTCGCTGCCTTCAATGCTTGATGGATGGATTCGGGGAGCGCGCAGGGTTTGCGGCTTGCGTCGTCCACGCAGGCCACTTTGACCACGCCCTCACAAATAATTTCATTACCGCGCCAGATTTTCTGCTCAAAGGTGACGCCGGCACGACCAACTTTACCGACCTCGGCGCTGGCTCTGAGTTCGTCGTCGAGTATTGCAGACCGGCGGTACTGAACCGCCGCTGAATGCACCACGAGCAACAAACCCTGCTGCGGCATCGCGGGTTTATCATAGCCGAGCGCACGGACCAATTCTGTGCGCGCGCGCTCCATATACTTTAAATAATTGACGTAATAAACAATTCCGCCAGCGTCCGTATCCTCGATATAGACGCGAATGGGAATATTGAAGGGTTCTGACACGCACCGTCCTTAACTCGCCGACCGCGAACTGACTTTTTCTTGTTGATAGCGGTTTGGGGCACGTCGGGAGGATTTCAACCGCAGTTGAAGCCCTCTACCAGCGCTAACAGGACATGCTACAGCAACTAGACCGCTTCGTCAGGTGTGGTCAATGACAATTGCGCGTCAGCTTCGGTCCGGCTTGGGAATGCCGAAATGCTCGTAGGCCAGCGCAGTCACCACCCGTCCGCGGGGGGTGCGGGTCAGGTAGCCCTGCTGGATCAGGTAGGGCTCCAGCACGTCCTCGATGGTATCGCGTTCCTCGCTGACTGCCGCCGCCAGGCTGTCGACCCCCACCGGACCGCCGTCAAACTTCTCGATCATGGTGAGCAGCATGCGGCGGTCGAGCTGATCGAAGCCACGGACATCCACATTCAGCATATTCAGCGCCAGGTCCGCGGTTTCCGCACACACATGACCGTCGCTTTTCACTTCGGCGTAATCCCGCACCCGGCGCAGCAGGCGGTTGGCGATACGCGGGGTACCGCGGGCGCGGCGCGCCACTTCGTGGGCACCGCCCTCATCCATCGCCACGCCCATCAATCCGGCGGAGCGGGCGACAATACTGGTGAGATCTTCCACCGAATAAAATTCGAGGCGCTGCACAATACCGAAGCGATCCCGCAGCGGCGAGGTCAGCAACCCGGCACGCGTGGTAGCGCCCACCAGGGTAAATGGCGGCAGATCCAGCTTGATGGAACGCGCGGCCGGCCCTTCCCCGATCATGATGTCCAGCTGATAGTCTTCCATCGCGGGGTACAGCACCTCTTCCACGTGGGGGCTGAGGCGGTGAATCTCGTCGATAAACAGCACATCCCCGGGCTCGAGGTTGGTCATGATGGCGGCGAGATCGCCGGCCTTCTCCAGCACCGGGCCGGAAGTGGTCTTGATTGCCACACCCATTTCCGCAGCGATGATGTTCGCGAGGGTGGTTTTGCCAAGGCCCGGGGGGCCGAATACCAGGGTGTGGTCGAGCGCTTCTTTGCGCAGCTTGGCAGCCTGGATAAAGATTTCCATCTGCTCGCGCACCACCGGCTGACCCACGTAGTCGGACAGGGTTTTGGGGCGCACGGCGCGGTCGTACTGCTCTTCCTGGCCAGTTGGACCCTGGGGTTCGGGGGCGATCAGGCGGTCGGCTTCAATCACGGGGAATTCTCAAATGGATACGGTATCAGGCCGGAGCCATGCTTTTCAGTGCCAGGCGGATAAGAGTGGCGCTGTCGGCTTCGGGCTGCTCTTTGGCGGCGCGGGCAACCATTTTGGTGGCGTCGGTGGGCTTGTAGCCCAGGGCAGCGAGGGCGCTTTCGGCCTCGCCACTGTGATCGACTTTGGGTTCGGCGTTGGTGGACATCAGCGGGATATCGCCGAGGTCGCCGGTCTGCGGGGTGAGTTTGCCGCGCAGTTCGATAATCAGACGCTCGGCGGTTTTCTTGCCCACGCCGGGTACCTTCACCAATGCGCTCACATTGTCATCCGCCACACAACGGGCCAGTGCGGCGCCGTCGAGGCCGGACAGGATGGCCAGGGCCATTTTGGGGCCGACGCCGTTGACCTTGATCAGGGTACGGAACAGCTGACGATCGGTTTCGCGGATAAAACCAAACAGCTGTTGGGAGGTTTCCGATACCGCCAGATGGGTATGCAACTGCACACTACCGCCCAGCTGGGGCAGTTCAAAGATGGTGGTCATGGGGGCCAGCACTTCGTAGCCCACACCCTGCACGTCTACCAGTAATTGCGGGGGCTGCACGGCGGCCAGTTTGCCGGTGAGTCTTCCGATCATGTTGTTCTCTTTTTCCTCCGAACCTTTAAGTCCGGTGGTCCGTATTTTTCTAGTTCAGTGGCGCCGCTACTGCCGGTAAAGGTTTGCCAGACACGCCGTAAACCCATCCATGGGGGCTCTTCCGCGAGGTCCCTCTCGCAGAAGGTCTGGCAAACCTTTACCGGCAGCAGCGCCTTAAATTCTCACCGAAGTTGTTTATCCAACCACGGGGTATACCCGGTGCAACCCAAGTATTTCGAGCCAAGACGCTAAGGCTTCGATACCGGGGACACCTTCGCGGGACCGTCTGCGGCCTGGATGGCCGCAGCCGAGCCCCCAGGGATGGGTTTACGGGGGGGCGCCTAGCCCGTGTCCCGCGAAGGTGTCACCGGTAGCGGAGCCGCCACCCAACGTCCCGACTGCGTACCACGAAACCCATCGCACCCCCGAAGCCAAACTCAAGTAACACTAAGCCGGCCACGACGAAACCGAGTGCGACTCCCGGCAGAGGTTTGAATCAACGTCTGCATCGTATGCATATGACACAGGGCAACGGCCAAAGCATCCGCCGCATCTTCCTGCGGGGAAGCCGGCAGCTTCAAAAGGGTTTTGACCATGTGCTGCACCTGCAGCTTGTCCGCACCACCGTTGCCTACCACGGCCTGTTTCACCTTGCGCGCTTCGTATTCCGAGACCGGCAGATCCGCGTGGGTGGCGGCGACGATGGCGGCGCCTCTGGCCTGGCCGAGCTTTAGCGCAGAGCCGGCGCTTTTCGACATAAACACGTTTTCGATCGCCATCTGCTGCGGCTGGTACTGCTGGGCAATCTGGCTGACGGCGTCAAATATGAGCTTCAGGCGCTCGGGCAGCGGGCCGTCGGGGAGCTTGATCACACCGCTGGCGACGTAGCGGGCATTGGAGCGCTCGACGTCAATCAGGCCGTAACCGGTTTTGCGTGAGCCGGGGTCGATGCCCAGAATTCGGGTCACGGCAGGCTGCCCCCTGTACATTTATACAATTGTTGACGGGAAGTTTCCCAAGGTGAGGACTGGGCGTCAAGGCGGGAAGCAGATCTGCACGGTCAGTTACAAAAATGCCCCGCGATTGCGGGGCATTTTCGAAGCCGTGTAGCGGACAAGGATCAACCTAGTTCCGCCATCACTTCTTCGGGGATATCGGCGTTGGAGTAGACATTCTGCACATCGTCCAGGTCTTCCAGCATATCCACCAGCGCCATTACCTTTTCCGCCCCGTCTTTATCCATGGGGACGGTGGTGGATGGGATCATGGCGATTTCGGCATTGTCCGGCTTGAAGCCCGCTTCGGTGAGCGCATCTTTTACCGACATGTAATCGGTGAACTCGGTGGTGACTTCGATGCTGCCGTCATCGTTGGTTTCGATATCTTCGGCGCCGGCTTCCAGAGCCGCTTCCATCAGCGCATCTTCATCAACGCCGGGTTCGAAATACATCTGGCCCTTGCGGGCGAACAGGTAGGCAACGGAGCCGTCGGTACCCAGGTTGCCACCCCGCTTGGTAAACGCGTGGCGGATTTCGGCTACGGTGCGATTGCGGTTGTCGGTGAGGCATTCCACCAGTACCGCTACACCACCAACGCCGTATCCTTCATAGGTAACCGCTTCGTAGTTTTCTCCATCGGCATTGCCGGCGCCGCGGGCGATGGCCTTGTCGATGGTGTCGCGCTTCATGTTCGCGCCGAGGGCTTTATCGATGGTGGCGCGCAGTGTGGGGTTGTCATCCGGGTTGGCACCGCCTTTCGCGGCTACGGTGAGCTCGCGAATGATCTTGGTGAAAACCTTACCCCGCTTGGCGTCCTGGGCGGCCTTGCGGTGTTTGATATTGGCCCATTTACTGTGTCCTGCCATCGATAAATCTCCGGTCTTTGTTCTATATCTAAATCTGGGTCTGGCGCACTCATGCTTTTCGTCTCCCCGGCGCAGGCCGGGGTCCAGCTATCTGGATTCCGGCCTGCGCCGGAATGACGATTAAAATGCTGCCTTTAACCTACCTGCTCTTCTTTCTGGCGCAGGCGGATACTCAGTTCGCGCAGCTGCTTGGCATCTACCGCTCCCGGGGCGTCGGTCATTACACAGGCCGCGCTCTGGGTTTTCGGGAAAGCAATGACGTCGCGGATGGAGTCGCTGTCGGTCATCAGCATCACCAGGCGGTCGAGGCCAAAGGCCAGGCCGCCGTGGGGCGGTGCGCCGTACTTCAATGCGTCCAGCAGGAAGCCAAACTTCTCGCGCTGCTCCTCGGCCTCGATGCCGAGGGCGCGGAATACGGTCTGCTGCATATCCTGGTTGTGGATACGGATGGAACCACCACCCAGCTCGGTGCCGTTCAGCACCATGTCGTAGGCGCGGGACAGGGCTTCCAGCGGATTTTCTTCCAGCTCTTCTGCGGAACAGGACGGCGCGGTGAACGGGTGGTGCAGTGCGGTAACGCTGCCGTCGTCGTTCTCTTCGAACATCGGGAAGTCCACCACCCACAGCGGCGCCCACTCGGACACGTACAGATCCAGGTCTTCACCCAGCTTGCAGCGCAGTGCGCCGAGCGCTTCGGAAACCACCTTGGCCTTGTCGGAACCGAAGAAGATCAGGTCGCCGTTCTCAGCCTGTACGCGGTCAAGAATGGCCGCACGCACGTCGGTGGGCAGGAATTTGACGATCGGGGACTGCAGGCCGCCTTCCAGGTCGGACTTGTCGTTGACCTTGATGTAGGCCAGGCCCTTGGCGCCGTAGATGGACACGTACTTGGTGTAGTCGTCGATCTGCTTGCGGGTCAGCTTGTCGTTGCCGCCGGGGACTTTCAGCGCGGTCACGCGACCTTTCGGGTCGTTGGCCGGGCCGGAAAACACCTTGAAGTCCACTTGTGTCATCAGGTCCTTGATATCCACCAGCTCCAGCGGGATGCGCAGGTCCGGCTTGTCGGAACCGAATTTCGCCATCGCCTCACTGAACGGCATGCGTGGGAATTCACCCAGCTCGACACCCTTCAGTTCCTTGAACAGCTTGCGAATCATGTCCTCGGTGATGGACATGATCGCGTTCTCATCGAGGAATGCAGTCTCAATGTCGATCTGGGTGAATTCCGGCTGACGGTCTGCGCGCAGGTCTTCGTCGCGGAAACACTTGGCGATCTGGTAGTAGCGATCGAAGCCGGACACCATCAGCAGCTGCTTGAACAGCTGCGGGGACTGAGGCAGCGCGAAGAACTTGCCAGCGTGGGTGCGGCTCGGCACCAGGTAATCACGGGCGCCTTCCGGGGTAGCGCGGGTCAGGATCGGGGTTTCGATATCCAGGAAACCTTCGCCGTCCAGGTAGTTGCGGATGGCGTTGGTGATCTGGGAGCGGAAACGCAGGTTGCGCTGCATTTCGGTGCGGCGCAGGTCCAGGTAGCGGTACTTCAGACGCACGTCTTCGCCGACGGCGGTGTGCTCGTCCAGCTGGAAGGGCGGGGTTTCCGCGCTGTTGAGAATTTCCAGCCGCAGGCCGTAAACCTCGATTTCACCGGTGACCATGTTCGGGTTTACCGCTTCCGGGGCGCGGGCGCGCACACGGCCGGTAACCTTCAGGACATATTCACTGCGCACGCGATCGGCGAGTTCAAAGTGCTCTGCGGCATCCGGATCGAAGACCACCTGGGCAATACCATCGCGGTCGCGCAGGTCGATAAAGATCACCCCACCGTGATCGCGGCGGCGGTCTACCCAGCCACACAGGGTTACTTCGCGGTCAATATCGGCGGATCGCAGGGCGCCACAGTAGTCGGTGCGCATGGAGTCTTATTCCCTTAGTAGTATCGTCTTTGTTCAGCTTTCTTAGCTTCAGGTGCTCAGTTTTGCAGCTTAGCTGGCTTTCGCTTCCGAGCCACCGGATTTGCCGGCGGGCTTGGCAGTATCACCGGCAAGATTCTTCTTACTGCCGGTTTTGAAGTCGGTTTCATACCAACCGCCACCCTTGAGGCGGAATCCGGCGGCACTGATTTTTTTGCTCAATTCCGCCTGGTTGCACGCGGGGCAGTCGGTCAGCGGAGCGTCGCTCATACGCTGCAGGGCTTCCATCTGGTGCCCACAGGCCTTGCATTGGTATTCGTAAATAGGCATGGCTAATACCCGGAATATAAAGGGGCGCAGATTATACATGAGCACTTGCGAGGGAAGAAGGAGCCTGTTCACTGGAGCAACCCGGTGCTCGCAGGTAGCCTCGGGCCAGCGTTTCACGGGCCATTTTTCGGCCAAAACCCTAAAAAAAAGCACTTTTTTTCTGATTTAAGCCCGTGCGCGCGGAAAAAAACTGGATATACTTCAGCTCAGTACTTGGGTACGCCACTGGGCAAACCTTGATGTACGCCCACTTTCACTGGAAAAAACACTTACATAAGGAAGGAAGCTAACATGGCCGCAAAGAAGAAAGTCGCAGCTAAGAAAGCCCCCGCCAAGAAGACTGCAGCCAAAAAGGCTCCAGCCAAGAAAGCAGCAGCCAAGGCCGCTCCGGCCAAGAAAGTGACTGCAATCAAAGAGAAGTACACCAAAACCCAGATCCTGAACCAGATCGCCGAGAAGACCGAACTGTCCCGCAAACAGGTTCAGTCTGTCCTGGACGAGCTGACCGATGTGATCGAAGGTCACGTGAAGAAGCGCGGCGTGGGCGAATTCGCCCTGCCGGGCCTGCTGAAGATCACCACCGTGAAGAAGCCGGCCAAAAAAGCCCGCAAAGGCATCAACCCCTTCACCGGCGAAGAGACCATGTTCAAGGCCAAGCCTGCGAGCATCCAGGTGAAAATCCGCCCGCTGAAGAAGCTGAAGGAAATGGCCGAGTCCTGAGTCTCGCCGCCTTTAGTCCCGAAAACCCCGCTTTTGCGGGGTTTTCTGTTTATGGGCGCCTCGTTACAGGGCCTCTCCTGCCTGTCTCTTCTCTCAGCCACTATCAACGCCAATCAGCTGCTCTACCAAAACAGGCCTCCGGCAGCGTAAAATGGCCGTCCTGAAATTTTCCCGGAAAAAGCTAAGAAACCACTATGCGCGCATCCCGCTACCTGATTGCCACCCAGAAAGAAACCCCCAATGACGCAGTGGTCATCAGCCATCAGCTGATGCTGCGCGCGGGCATGATCCGCCGCCTGTCCTCCGGACTCTACACTTGGCTGCCCACCGGCCTGCGCGTACTGCGCAAGGTGGAGCGCATTGTGCGCGAGGAAATGAACAGCGCCGGCGCCCTGGAAGTGCTGATGCCGGTAGTGCAACCGGCGGACCTGTGGGAAGAATCTGGCCGCTGGCAACAGTACGGTCCGGAGCTGCTGCGTATCCAGGATCGCCACGACAATCCTTTCTGCCTGGGCCCGACCCACGAGGAAGTGATCACAGATCTGATTCGCACCGAGGTCAACAGCTATAAGCAGCTGCCGGCGAACTTCTACCAGATCCAGACCAAATTCCGCGATGAGATTCGCCCGCGCTTCGGCGTGATGCGCGCGCGCGAGTTCACCATGAAGGACGCCTACTCCTTTCACCTGGGCGCAGACTCCCTGCAGGAAACCTACGACGTCATGCACGGCGCCTACTGTCGCATCTTCGACCGCATCGGCCTGGACTACCGCCCGGTACTGGCGGACACCGGCTCCATCGGCGGCTCCCACTCCCACGAATTCCACGTACTGGCCCAGAGTGGAGAGGATGATATCGCCTTCTCTACCGAGAGCCGTTACGCGGCAAACGTGGAGCTGGCAGAAGCAGTCGCTCCGGCAGGCGAGCGCCCAGCCCCGGCCAAAGAAATGGCCGAGCTGCACACTCCCGGCCAGAAGACCATTGCTGCTCTTGAAGAGACTTTCGGCATCGCCGCAAACACTTCGGTGAAAACCCTGATCGTGCTGGGCGAGACCGAAGAAGAGGGCGAGACCGCGCCGCTGGTGGCACTGGTGCTGCGCGGCGATCACGACCTGAACGAACTGAAAGCCGAGAAGCTGGCCGGCGTAGCCAGCCCGCTGCAGTTTGCCCCGGAAGCACGCATCGCCGAAGAACTCGGTTGCGGTATCGGCTCCCTCGGCCCGGTGGGCATGAAGATCGATGTAATCGTCGATCGCGCCGCCGCGCACCTGGCGGACTTCGTGTGCGGCGCCAACAAAGACGACTACCACCTCACCGGCGTGAACTGGGAGCGCGATGCGGCCATTTCCCGCATCGAAGACCTGCGCAATGTAGTGCCCGGTGATGCCAGCCCCGACGGCCAGGGCACGCTGGAAATCAAGCGCGGCATCGAAGTCGGCCACATTTTCCAGCTGGGCACCAAGTACAGTGAGGCGATGAAGGCCACTGTACTGGACGAAAACGGCAAAGAGCAGGTCATGACCATGGGCTGCTACGGCATCGGTGTTTCCCGCGTGGTAGCAGCGGCGATTGAACAGAATCACGATGACGCAGGCATCATCTGGCCGGAAGCGATCGCGCCTTTCCAGCTGGCCATCGTGCCAATCAACATGCAGAAGAGTGAAGCGGTGCAGCAGAAATGCGAGCACATCTACGAGGCCCTTACTGCAAAAGGCATCGATGTCCTGCTGATGGACGAGCCCAAGGCACGCCTGGGCGGCATGCTGGCGGATACCGAGCTGATGGGGATTCCGCACCGTATCGTGGTGGGTGACCGCGGCCTGGAAAAAGGCAACATCGAGTACAAAGGGCGCCGGGATTCCCAGAACCAGGAGTTCTCCGCGGACCAGATCCTCGACATCCTGCTCGAGAAAATCCCACATTGATCCGTGCAGCCATTGCCACATTTCTGCTGACGCTACTCAGCAGTGCGGTATCCGCCCAGGTCAAAGAGGTGGATCCACAGCTGTTGCTGGCATTGAAGGGCGCCGTCACCGAGGCGGATTCCTTTGCGGATCGCTTTGATGCGGAAGTGTGGTTGATGGCCAAATCCCAACCACTGGCACGCTACATCAAAGATCCTGAGGAACGCATGACCGTGCTCAAGGCGATCCACCGCGAAGCGACCCGCGCCGGATTGCAGCCGGAAATTGTGCTGGCGGTGATTCAGATTGAAAGTGCATTTGACCCCTACGCCGTTTCCCGCGTGGGCGCCCAGGGCATGATGCAGGTGATGCCGTTCTGGAAAAATGAAATTGGCCGCCCGGAGGACAATCTCATCGATATGGAAACCAACCTCCGTTACGGCTGTACCATCCTCAAGCACTACATCAAAAAGGCCAAGGGCAATATGCCGAATGCACTGGCCTACTACAACGGTAGCTACGGGCGGCACACCTATAGCCGCAAAGTGCTGGACGCCTGGGTGGAGCGCTGGCGCTAGCCAGCAATAAAAAATAGCGGCAACCAGAGAGGGTTTCGGTGACATACGTATTTTTTACCGGCGCCGCCTGTAGCCTGCTGCTGCTTGCAACGGCGCGGATCGCGTTTGGCCACAGACGCCGCGACAGCCGCTGGTTACTGGTGCTTCTCACCGGTATTCTTGTGTACCTGCTCAGGCCGATTCTGGAGCATCAGGATCCGGCCATCAACTTGCTGATTGACTTACCCACCATCGTCATTCCCGCGGCATTCTGGCTGTTTGCCCACCAGCTGTGCGCCGAGAGCGAGGCATTTCCTCACTGGGGATGGGGGCTAATCGCGCTGGAACTTGCCATTGATTTAGCCAGCCAGTTCGCTATCCACCCGCTTTTCTACTGGCTGGCACAGCCACTCAAACTCGCGCTGATTGTCGCCGGCATTGTCACCTTGTTTCAGCAATTCCAGTCCGACCTGGTAGCTGAGCGCCGGCAACTGCGCGTCGCTCTGCTCATCGCCATAGGTGGCTACATGGTAATCGTGGTGTGTGCGGAATTTCTGTTTTCGTACCTCCCCACCCCGGTGGGTATTCCCACCCTGCACGCCATCATGGCTGCGCTGCTGGCATTCGGCGCCTGCCTGTGGCTCCTTGCGCTGTCGCCAAAGGCGCTGGCGGAGTCCCTGCCTCTCAAGCAGGATACGCCCTCCTCCGAACAATCTGCGGACCCGGAAAATCCAGAGGCACCGGCCAGTGGACCTCTGGACCCGAACCAGAGAGCCCTCTTGGAAAAATTACAGGGTCACATGGAAAGCGGCGGCTACCGACATACCGGTCTGACCATTCGCGAGCTGGCCGAGCAGCTGGACACGCGGGAACACATACTTCGCGCACTCATCAACAAACACCTGGGGTTTCGCAATTTTAACGAGTACCTGAACCAGTACCGTATCGATGAAGCGAGCCGCCGCCTGGTGGACCCGAATGAAGCGCACCTGCCGGTGCTGAGCATTGCACTGGATATTGGCTACCGCTCACTCAGCCCGTTCAACGCCGCATTCAAACGCCGGCACAATTGCACACCGACCGAATTCCGCAAAGAGTTCTTGCCCGCCTGAATGGGATTTCCTGCGGAATCCGTCAGCTTTTGTTCGATTCCCGCAAGCCCCGTACCCGCAAATACTGCACACTACACGCACCTCGCCCATATGGGGTTGGCGCGAAACAATAACCATAACAAATGACAATGAGGAGCTCGACATGGAGTTACTGGGGGCATATTCGTGGGAAGTTGTGCAAAATTGGGGCCGGCACTTTCAGCAGGATCTGTTCCGCTACCTACTGGCAGCCACCCTGATGAGTCTATCCGTCAGCTTTCTTTTTCGTGGCTGGATGAATCGACGCCGGCTGCAGCGGCGGCGTGCGAGCTGGAAGGATATTCGCCGGGAGATCCGCTTTTCCATGCTCACTCTGGGCATTTTCGCCACTGTCGGATTTGTTACCAGTGTCCTGCGCAGCTGGGATTTGATCCACATTTACTGGCAGTGGCAGGCCTATCCTCTGTGGTGGAATCTGGCCAGTTTACCCGTGCTGATCCTGATTCATGATGCCTACTTTTATTGGACCCATCGCACCATGCACCACCCCCGGCTGTTCAAGCATTTCCATCGGGTGCACCACCTTTCCCGAACCCCGACGCCCTGGGCGGCCTACAGCTTCTCGGTGGGTGAAGGGCTACTTATGGCAGTTTTCTCCCCGTTGATTCTGATGCTGATTCCGCTGCATGCGCTGGTCTGGCTGGCCTTTATTTTTATTATGATCTTTCGCAATACCATGCTGCACGCCGGGTGTGAATTCCATCCCAGGGGATGGGTTGACGGGCCGCTAGATATGCTGACCACAACTACCCACCACGACCTGCACCATCAGCGTTTTCAGGGGAACTACGGGTTTTACTTTACCTGGTGGGATCGCTGGATGGGCACAGAATTTTCGAACTACAAAGACGTGTTCAGACAGGCTGTTGATGGGAAGTTCAGCGATACAAACGAGCACCCCGAAAAAGAGAGCGCTCGACACCCATCCATGCCGTAGTGTGCACTGCACAAAAATTCAATGGTATTACGGGTGGAAAACACCGACATAATTATTGTAAAGCCGCGAGCCAATTGGCGCCTTGTAGGCCACAATAATTCTTGCAGGACCTGCTCTGCAGGCAATTAGCCCAGTCACCACCTCGCCTGTAGTTCAGGCTCCTGCAAACCTGATCTCCGCACACAAATCATCGCGCACCATCGTCAGTGCTCTATGGCTTGGGCGAAGACATATATTTGATCAGCGCCTTGTAGTCCTCATCACTACAGTCAGAACACATACCCCCGGGCGGCATGGCGTTGAGTCCATTTTTCACAGAACTCAGCAATGTATCCATTCCCTTGTCGAGATGCGGCTTCCAGGCCTCCACATCGTGCACCTTGGGCGCGTTGGCTACGCCGGTGTCGTGGCAGATATGACAGGATTTCTGGTACTTTTCTTCTACGGCGTCAGCCAGTGCGACACTGCATGCCAGGAAACTGGCAATGCCAACCATGCAAATCATTGACGTTTTCATAGTACACACCCAATTGGTTTATCGATTCCCTGCCATCTAAAAATCCACGGGGAAGTGTAGTTTCAACTTGCCGCGAATTACTACATTCGTTACCCGAACTGGCGCACGGCACTTTGACAGCCCAACTATATTGGCTGTCGGGCAGGCCGGGTTTCCGCAATGCCAGCCGACTCCCTGAACATGAACTATCCTCACTAGCATGAGAAGGTCTTCTCATACGCTTTGACTGTTCCCAGCAATAACACCCATAAGCCGGAGCGCACAGATGAAGCAGCATTGGATCAAAGACCCCAGTGTCCAGTTTGCCCTGATCGGAGCACTACTCTTTGGCATCAATAGTCTTTTTCAGGATAGACAATCCGCCAGCTCCGACGACATCTTCGTTTCTGAAGCCCGGGTTCAGCACATCTCTGCAATCTTTGAGCGGAACTGGCAGCGCCCACCCACTACCGAGGAGCTGCGAAGTCTCATCGGCGACTATGTGCGGGAAGAGGTGTTGTACCGGGCGGCACTGAACATGGGGCTCGATCAGGACGATGCGGTGATTCGCCAGCGCCTGCGCACAAAAGTTGAACGTTTGGCGGAAGACCTGGCTGACGCCATTGAGCCCGCCGAGCCAGTGCTCAAACAGTACCACCAGAACAACCTGAACAGATACACCCGCCCCGCCCGCTACAGCTTTTCGCAGATATTTCTCGACAGCAATAAACGCGCGGAAGTCGCGGAAGATGCCCGCATAGTATTGACCCGCTTGACCGCTGGCAGAGATCCACGGGATCTGGGCGACCGCTCACTGCTTGATTACCAATTCGAGTCCATCACACCGGCCCGCATTGACCGCGTATTTGGCAGCGACTTCTCCCTGCAGCTAACCGACATTCCCATCAATGAATGGACCGGCCCATTGACCTCGGCGTATGGCGAGCACCTGGTGCGTATCCGCCAGCGGGATCCGCAACTGCAGCCGGAGTTTGCTGAAGTGCGTGCGGAAGTATTGCGTGACTGGCAGGAGGAAGAGCGCCGCAACGCTTTACAGACCCAATACGAGACCTTGCGCCGCAAATACGATATCTCAATCGTTGAACTACCACTTGCCGACAGCGTCAAACCAGTGACCAGAGTAGCAGACGGATCACCGGCAGTGTCACAGGAGGTCGTCCGCCCGTGAAACGGCTGTTGCTGGTACTTGCCCTGCTTCTTTCCTGTGTCGCACAGGCAAATGAACAGCGCCCCGCGGCCCTCTTCCCGGAAGAGAGCGCCCGGTCACTATCCGAACCGAACTCGATGATTGCGGGCGAATATAATGTGGAACGCTGGAAAGCCAGCCTTCCGCAGGTACGGATAGAAAGCAAAGCAGGCAAAAAGGAGATTGCCAACGTGTACTTTGTTTTGGGGGTTGAACAAATCCTGCTCGGGATCGACCACCTGCTGTTTGTGCTGGCCCTGATGGTCCTGGCCAGCGGCACGCGGCAGCTGGTGACAACAATCACCGCGTTTACCCTTGCGCACAGCATCACCCTGGCGGCAGCGGTTCTGGGTACCTTGAAGCTACCGCAGGGTCCGCTTGAAGCCGTGATTGCGCTCAGTATTGTGTTTATCGCGGTGGAAATACTGCACAAACTTGAAGGCCGCTCAACACTGGCCATTCGCAAACCCTGGCTGATGGCATTCGGGTTTGGCCTTCTACACGGATTTGGCTTTGCCGGTGCCCTGTCAGATATGGGTGCACCCACACACGAGGTTCCGCTGTCACTGGCGGTGTTCAACCTAGGAATAGAAGCCGGGCAACTGGCGTTTATTGCGGCGGTCAGCCTGGTGATGCTGGCACTAAGAAAGTTACCCGGAGTGCATCAGTGGGAGCTGCGCACCGGCCACACTGCGACAGTAGCCAGCGCGCTGCCGGTTGCCTACCTGGTCGGCGGCGTTGCCGCACTGTGGCTGGTAGACAGGACAATCGCTCTGGTAGTGTGAAGTTCTCCACTGTGGGCTGCGCGGCTGGGCCGGGGCCTCATTCTAATCCTGAAACAATAATTCCAGAGGATAGCCGTTGAACGGCTTGGTTTTCTCGATGACAAGGTGCGAGGTCATGCGGGTGATCGCCGCATCTTCGTCCGCCAGCAATTGCTCGGATACGCGGTTAAAATCACCCGCATCCGGACATACAAAGCGCAACATATAGTCAAACTCTCCGGACATCTTCACACAGGACACGATCTGCTCGATCTTGTTGATTGCACGCCGAAAGCTTTCACTGGTGCGGGCGTCCTGTCGCTTCAGGGCCACGTTCACGTAAAACTCCGCGTGTCGGACCTTGTCCAGATTCACTTCCGCCTGATATTCGCGAATAAACTTTTCGCTGGTCAGTTTTTTCACCCGCGCCAAGCAGGCACTTTCCGACAGGCCAATCTGATCCGCCAGGTTCAAATTGCTGATGCGTGCATTCGTCTGCAGGACTTCCAGGATCTTCAGGTTATGGCGATCTATTTTCACGGCTAATTTTTATCGACTGAATAATATTTTGGGGTCAATTTTCGAACAGCATAGCGGGAAACCCGCCGCGCGGGAACACGCAGATCTATTTGTATCTCCTTGCCGCTCTACCCCGCCTTCCGGCAACCGCCCACCACAAACCGTTCGATTCGATCGAGCGCGCGGGTAAGCTCCACGTCGTCGGCGGCGAGGGTCAGTCGCACATGGTTGACGGCACTTGGGCCGAACGGCTTGCCGGGTAGCACCGATACCAGTTCCGCATCGAGCAGTGCGCCAGCAAAGGCCTCACCATCTTCTGCCACCGCAGACACATCCACCATCACAAACATCCCCGCTTCCGGGGAGTAACAATTGAGCCCGGGAATTTTCCCGACACGCTCGACAATCAGGTCACGGCGTTTTTCATAGGCGTCGCGCATCTGCTTCACAAAGTAGGTATCAAACTCCAGGGCAAAGGCGGCGGCCTCCTGAATAAACTGCGGCACGCCGAAAATGGTGGCGCCGGCATATTCGATCAGGCGCTCTACCAGCTCGCCCTGCGCGACGGCCCACCCCAGACGCCAACCGCTCATGGCGTGGGACTTGGACAAGCCATCAATGACGATCACATTGTCGAGATGCTCCGCGGCGGTCCGCAGCGAAGTGTGGCGGCGGGCAAAGGTGATCATGGAGTACATCTCATCGGAGATCAGCCAGATGTTGCGTGCCCGGCAGTATGCCGCAAGTTCACGCAACTGCTCCGGCGTCGCCATGGCGCCGGTGGGGTTCACAGGGGTGTTGATCATCACCGCCCGGGTTTCGTCAGAAATGGCCCGCTTGATGGACTCAATCTCGAACGCGAACCCCTGATCTGCGGGGCAGGAGACTTTCTTGACGTCCAGCTGCAAGGCGTCGGTAATCGGCACATAACCAATATACATGGGCTCGGGAATGACGACCTGCTCGCCGGGATTGAGCAGGCAAGACAGAACCGCATAAATCGCGTTGGTACCACCGGGGAAAACCACCACGTCATTCGGGTCACAGGGGTGCGGGCTGACCTTGCTTTCGATATCCGCAATGGCTCGCCGCAACATCAACTCGCCGGCCGCCGGTGAATAGTGCGTGCGGCCGACACCCAGACGCGCGCGGGCGAAATCGAGGATAGGCTCCGGGGTGTCGAAGTTCGGGTCACCCACACACAGGAAGATGACATCTTCGCCCTTGTCCGCCAGTGCATGGGCGCGGTCGCTGACGGCCCAGACGTCGGCGTCGGCGGAATGGAGGGCCTGGCTCTGCTTGCTAAATCGCGGGGTGTACATCTTCGGATCCGTCATTGGTGGTTGTTATGGAGGTGTTTTGCCTCTCCATAAGGTAACAACCGGGGGAGCAATCCATGTCGCTTAGACCCAGAGGTTTTCGCAGCAGGCCGATTATTTCGCGGGGTTTACCGCAGAAAATTCGGCGGCTGGCGCGCCCGTCAGAAGCGGTAATTCAGGCTTAGCCCGCCAACCGTATCCTCCGGCCGGATAAGCACATCCGCTGCAACCCGCAACTTCTCGTTAATGTTCACCCCGACCATGGCGCCCACCCCATTCTGGAAAACACCCGCATTCTTACTGCGATAGGACGGCAGGCGCGCCCAGTTGAGGTAGATGGAGTTCACCCCGATTCCCAGATCCTGATAGTCATCCCCGGCGGTGTGTTCAAGCCAGAACTCACCAAACCAACGGCGCTCGACATCTTCCGGACTGTTGTAGAAAAAGCCCGCCTTGCAGCGCCGGTAATCCCGGTCCTGCCCGTGTACCCAAAGCCCCAGGGGATCAAGTCGCTGGCCCCAGGCTCCTGTGTAGGTATAGCGATCGGCCGTTTTCTCGTGGAAGCCGTTAACGTCGACACGTGTCCATTCGATGGCGGCAAAAGGTCCCATACGGCTGCTCAGATTGGGCGTAGCATCATAGCCGCCGCGTATAAAAGCACTGTATCCGTCACCATCGGTGCTGCCGTCCAGGCGATGGCTGAAATGATCGCCGAGATAGAGGGTACGCTGAATATCGTCGTACTGGATATCGGAAAAAGTTAACGCCCCATCCAGAAACCAGAAATCATCATCCCAGCGCGCAAAGGCACTCAGGTTGAAATTACGCGCCTTGAAAAAAATGTCGGTGGGCTCGTATTCACTGCCGCCGTAGGACATTCCCAGGCCCCATTCAAGATGCTCAAAGCCGGCGAAGCTCATACCGAAGAACCCGTCCCAGGCTGGATATTCGTCGTTGATGGCAGGTGTGACACCCAGTTCCGTGTGGCCCACGCTGGCACCAAAAAATACGGTGGTATAGGGGTCACTGTACCGCTGAGAGATCAGGTGATGATCGATATTGATACGGTGCTGGCGCGTGTTTTCATATCCGAGGTCCGGTAGTACACCAAAGTTCACCGCCGCGGTGAGCGTTTCATAATAGTAATCTGCCAGCAGTTGCTGACCGGCCAGCGTGGGGTGAATGCTGTCGTAAAAAATCAGCATGTCCGCATTGGGGTTGGTGCCATTGGCACCGTAAACCGGGTGTGGATTGGCGCAGTTGATGTAGCAGGTTGCGCTTTGATTGATGGGAGCAAAGCCAAATGCGGCCGGGTCGTTTATCGCCAGCTCCAGCAGCCCTTCCATATCCAGCAGCAGGATATTGCCGATGTCATTGACCTGCCGACGCAACTGGTTGTTGAAATACTCGGTGCCCATATTGGCGTAGTTGATTGCCGCCTGCCCCTGCGCATAAATCGCGGGCGTGGCGCCAATTCGCGGCGCGTTTGTCATGGCAATGTATTTGGCTCCGGCAAAGCGCAATTCCTGTCCGGCAGTGGACAAAAATCTTGCTGCTCGCGCCATAGAGTCCCGATTGATGGTACCGCTACGCACTCCGTCGAGAATATTGTTACCGCCGCCATTGAGAAAAAAGAGATCGTTGGAGCGAACACTGTTCTGCGGCAGGTAGCCTTGCCCGGTGGCAAAGGGTACGCCGGTCAGAGTGATATTGTTGTTCGGGTCATCCACCAGCGCCTGCAGGGCCTCGGGGTCGTTAAATGCGCTGGTGGCGGCAATGACTTCCGCCTCGCTCAGGTACGGACTTTCCCCCATCGCTGGATCGCAGACACCATCAGGGCCGCAGCGGCTGGAATCCGGCAGGATGGTGGTCAGGGTGTTGTGATCGGCCACGGTCGTGTTAGGGAACAGCTGACGGAAACGCTGGGGACCAACCAGGTCCAGCAACACATCTGCGGTGCGGTTGCCTCCCACTGCCCAGTTCGGGCCATTGGTCAGAACCGAGTTGGTGATCTGTTGCAGCTGCTGCTCCAGCGAACCGCCAGCGGGCGCACAGGGAATGGCTCCGCCAAACGCGGGCCCAAGGCCATAGCAGGAGTTCAGTTTCGGCAGGCCGAGGCTGTCGGCCAGAAAGGAGACCGCCGGCTGCCGGGGATAGACGCCATCCGGGTCGGAAGAAGTAAACACACCGGCATTGCCGTTGTCCGAGAGACTATCGCCAAACACCACCAGCGAGCCGTACAGGGGCTCTTCTGCCATACCGGCAGGCACATGCAGTCCGGCCAACACCGCCAGCGCAATCGCCGCCGGCAATCCCGCCACTCTTTTCGATACTTTGTTGCGTCCTAGCGTGTCTCGCAGCACTGGGCTCTCCTTGCCTACGCGAAATTTTGTGGCAAGTATAGGTCAGTCACGAGCATGAAATTTTAATGAAAGGGGATCATCAGGCGCGGCTTTCCGCAGAATCCATCTGATCGACCAATGGCACCAGCAGCCTGCTGATTACCGTGGCCAGCAAGCCCCACACCATAGAGATGATCAGCAGGCACTGCCATTCGGGACGCCCCCAGCTCGCTGGGCCCATATGTATACTGTTTGCATAGAACACAGGCGCTGCCAAGAGCCCGGTCAAAAAACAACACAGATGATTGCTGACCAGCCAGGCTAGCGAGTGACGAATCGTGATCGACAGCATTGCCCAGATGCAGATAGACCAGGCAGGGGGCAGGTTGGTGCCGTAATCCAGAACACCACTGGCCATAAAGGCCCACTCGACCCCAAATCCACAAAAAATAAATCCGAGGACTACGAAAATATCTCGGATATCCCGCCACACCACAAAATGCAGCATTAACACCACAAACAGGGCAATCAACGCCATGGCATTGCCAAAGAGTAGAGCCATCCACCACCCGACGACAAACAGGGCGAAGTTGGCCAGTTTTTTATAATGCATTGGGCGACTCATTCATCAGAAGCATTCTGTACCGCGAGCGCAATATCCCCGGCAATTTTCCGGATTGATACAGGAAATAAATCAGAGGATTGCTATTTCTTCAAGTTTGCGAAGACCTCAATTGCAGTTTTGCGGGATTCAGTCACATCGCATATGGGCGGTGGGTAACCGTGTTCGGAGAACAGGTCCCGGGGCGGGCAGTGGATATCGCGATCCGACAGTTCTGCAAGCTCCGGGATAAAAGTCCGGATAAAGTTGCCCTCTGGATCAAAGCGCCGGGACTGACTGTAGGGATTAAACACGCGAAAGTATGGTGCTGCATCGGTTCCGGTAGACGCCGCCCACTGCCAACCGCCGTTGTTGGCCGCAAAGTCCGCATCCACCAGCTGCTGCATAAAATATTGCTCCCCTTTGCGCCAATCGGTGAGCAGGTTTTTGGTGAGGAAGGAGGCCACCACCATGCGCAACCGGTTGTGCATCCATCCGGTTTGATTCAATTGCCTCATTGCCGCATCGACAATGGGGACACCGGTTTTCCCCTCGCACCAGTCCTCAAAATCCCGTGCCCGGGTGGACCAGGGCACCTGCTCTGTTTCCGGCTTGAAAGGTTTGTTGCGGCAGACCCGAGGAAAATTGACCACCAGGTGCTGGTAAAACTCCCGCCACAGCAGTTCGCTCAGCCAGGTACCTGCCCCCTCACTGCGCCCAGCCCAACAACCGCCGTTCGCTTCTACCGCCATACTCACACATTGACGAATGGAGACAGCGCCACAATTCAGGTACGGGGAGATTCGCGACGTATTGTCGCGAGCGGGGAAGTCTCGCCAGCGGTCGTAATCATCAATAATTTCCGCGAAGGCGTTGAGCGCCCGCATTCCGGCGGCTTCGCCGGCCGGCCAGTCCAGCACACGCTTCGCACCACCATCGGCCACCGCGTAATCCCTCACCGTGTCGGGAATCCGTCGTACCAGGTTGTTGTCGCCATCGACCGCAATCCAGTCAGGCCAACTCGTCCACTGCTCGGGTGTGCGCGCACGCGGTGGGGGCAGAGGGGCAAAGGCCTCCCCACTATTGTCATGGGCGGCGATAAATGCCCGCTTGAACGGTGTGAATACCTTGAAGCCATCCCCGCTGCCGGTGGTAAGACTGCCCGGAGGAATCAGGGTGCGATCCGTACACAGCTCGAGCGGAACCTGCCGCTTTTTCAATTGCGCGCGCGCCGCCTGATCGCGCGCCATTTCATTGACGGGGTACTCTGCATTGGCAAACAGCGCATCCACTTCGAGCTTCTCCACAATCTGCGCCATTGCCGCTGGCACATCAGAGAATGCCGGCAATTCCAGGAAATACAGCGGGATGTGCTTTTTCCCGAGAGCAGCTTGCAACTGCACCAGGCTGCGCAATCGCATGGCAATCACATTGTCGCCATCACCGTGGCTGCGCCAGGTTTCCGGGCAGGCGATGAAGATGGCGGCCAAACGTTCACAGCCTTTCGCCGCGCGATACAGCGCGGTGTTATCCGCAACACGCAAATCATTGCGAAACCACACCAAACCTCGTTGATACGTTTTTTCAGCCATAAAATGCGTTCTGCTGGTGCTCGATTACTGGAAATCGCAGAGTCCCAGCTCTGCAGGCTCGGCTGCAAGCAGCACCTGGTTGTGAATGAAGCTGTGTGGACTGCGTGGCAGAAAGTGGCGAAGTAGCGTAAGCACCGCCGACAAGGGCTTGCGCCCCAACCGGTATTCCTCGATCAGCGCACTGAGCTCTGCTTTCTCGCGCTTATCAAGGAATTCGCTCAGATGGCCGGCACTGTGCATCAGCGCGTTGGTACGGTCTTTACGCGAAGCAGGACGGGAGAGAATATCCATAATGCGCCCGCGCACCTCGAACGCCAGATCGTCTTCTGCCATGGACTTTGCATGCGCCAGCAGTCGACCCAATTCGCGCGTTTTATCTTGATGGTGTGCCAATAGTAGGTATTTATAAGCGGTATAAAATTCGATAATACGCGCCAGGTAGGAGGCCGCGGTTGCAGGGCCGGAGGCGTTTTTTGTGGTGTCTTCGAGCGGGTCGCTCTCATCGAGCTCGACGTAGCGGAACCAGGCATCGTATGCGAACACTCTGGTGAGGAAATTCTCCCGCAGCTCACTGTTGTTCAGCCGTCCGACCTCTTCCATAGGCAGGTGGGGGTACTGTTGCTGTAGGCGCCGGGCAAAGACGCCGACCCCTTCACTGTCGATACCGTGACCATTGTCCAGGTAGCGGCGCACACCGCGCAGGCCACAGCTGGGAGAATTCTGCATAAAGATATAACCGCGGACCTTTTCCAACTGGGGTACCACCGAGTCCGCGTACTCCCGCAGCGGCGCGGTCACATCCACGTCCGGATCTTCCACCCCCACAACACGCACCGCATCCACCGGCGCACTGGCCTTCTCTACCAGCAGGTGGATGGGTTTGCGCGGCACGCCCATGCCGATGGCCACCTCCGGGCACAGGGGCACATACTCAAAACACTGACTCAGCAGCTCGGTACACACCTTGCTGTGTTTGTGACCACCGTTGTAGCGCACCGGGTCACCCATGGCGCACTGGCTGATGCCAATGGGGATTTTTCGACCTTGCTGCTGTATTTTCATCAGTCTTCTCACCCGGACAGCTTTCTCCGTCTTCTCTAAGTCTACTCTACGTCCCCGGCCGCACAGTGGATGACCCGGCGATGCACATGCCCCACCGCAATAATCCAACGCAAACCGGCGAAATTCCCGGTAATTGTTGCGCGGCCCGCCACCGCCGCTAAAATGCCAGTCCTTCTTATATATACCAGTCTTACCAGATCCCGGGGCCCGGAATGATTCCAGCACTGCGCGAAATCAACGATGTACAGGCGCTCTACCTGCAGTTTCTCAAAGCACTCAAGCAGGAGGGCTTCCATGGCGATGCGAGCCCCAGTTACGCCAGCCGCACGGTGCTCTCCACGGATAACTCCATCTATCAGGTACTGCCCCAGGCGGTGGTGTACCCGCGAGATATTCACGATCTGCAACTGCTGATGGAACTGGCGGACCGGGAAGAATTCCACAAGGTGGTGCTGTCCCCCCGCGGCGGCGGTACCGGCACCAATGGCCAGTCCCTGACCGACGGCATCGTGGTGGACATTTCCCGGCATATGAATCGCATCCTCGAGATCAACGCCGAGGAAGGCTGGGTGCGAGTGCAGACCGGGGTGGTCAAAGACCAGCTGAACGCGGCACTGAAACCTCACGGACTGTTCTTTGCCCCGGAACTGTCCACCAGCAACCGCGCCACCATCGGCGGCATGATCAATACCGATGCCTCCGGCCAGGGTTCCTGCCTGTACGGCAAGACCCGCGACCATGTACTGGAGTTGAAAACCGTGCTGATGGGCGGTGAGCTCTGGCACTCCCACGCGATCGACGATGAGAAGCTGGCAGAGGTCGCCAGCAGCGGCACGCGCGCTGGCAGGGTTCACCAGACCGTCGACAGCGTGGAGCGCGACAAGCGCGATCTGATCGAGGCCAGGTTCCCCAAACTGAACCGCTGCCTGACGGGTTATGACCTGGCACACATCAGGGACACGGAAAAAGGCAAGGACGGCAAGTTCAACCTCAACAATATCCTGTGCGGCTCCGAGGGCACCCTCGGCTTTATCGCCGAGGCCAAGCTCAACCTGCTCAAGATCCCCAAGTGCGCGGCACTGGTGAACCTGAATTACGACCACTTCCAGGATGCGCTCAAGGACGCCACCGACCTGATGACGGCCGGGCCCACATCGATCGAGACCGTGGACAGCAAGGTGCTGCAGCTGGCCATGGGCGATATCGTGTGGGAGAACGTCAGCGAATTTTTCCCCCAGGATGACAGGCCGGTGCGGGGCATCAACCTGGTGGAATACACCGCGGATTCCGAAGAGGAGCTGGACGCTGCGCTCAACAAGTTCACCGCCCACGTGGACAGCCTGATTGGCCAACCGGGCAAGAGCTTTGGCTACACCATTGCCCGCGGCCACGCCCAGGTGAACAAAATCTGGGGCATGCGTAAGCGCGCCGTGGGCCTGCTGGGCAACGCCAAGGGCGAGCAGCGCCCGATTCCGTTTGTGGAAGACTGCGCGGTACCGCCGGAAAACCTCGCGGAGTTTATCGCCGAGTTCCGCGCTGCCCTCGACGAGGCCGGCTTTGCCTACGGTATGTTCGGCCATGTGGACGCCGGTGTGTTGCACGTGCGCCCGGCCATCGATATGAAGGACCCGGAGCAGGCCAAACAGGTGCGCATCATCACGGAAAAAGTGGTGGGCCTGGCGAAAAAATACAACGGCCTGCTGTGGGGGGAACACGGCAAGGGCGTGCGCTCCGAATTCGCGCCGGAGTTCTTCGGCGAACTGTATCCGGAACTGCAGAAGATCAAGGCCGCCTTCGACCCGCGCAATCAGCTGAATCCGGGCAAGATTGCCACCCCCAGCGCCGCCTCCGGCCTGCTCAAGATCGACGAGGTGCCCACCCGCGGCGAGCACGACCGTCAGATTCCGGCGCAGGTGTGGGAAGGCTATTCCGAAGGGGTTTACTGCAACGGCAACGGCGCCTGCTTTAACTGGAATCCGGACGATGCCATGTGTCCCTCCTACAAGGGCACCCGCAATCGCATCCACTCCCCCAAAGGCCGCGCCTCCCTGATACGCGAATGGCTGCGCCTGCTGGCAGACCGCTCCGTGGACCCGGAAGCGGTAGCGCGAAAAAGTCGCGAACAGTCTTTCCTTATTAGCCTGCCAAGCCGTATCAAGAACTCCCTGGCCCGCGCCCGTGGCGAATACGACTTCAGCCACGAGGTAAACGACTCCATGCAGGCCTGCCTGGCGTGCAAGTCCTGCGCCGGTCAGTGCCCGATAAAGGTGGATGTGCCCACCTTCCGCGCCAAGTTCCTCGAACTCTACTACAGCCGCTACCTGCGCCCGGTAAAGGATTACTTTGTCGGCGGCCTCGAATTTGTCATGCCGCACCTGGCGCGGGTGCCGCTGCTGTACAACCTGCCCCTGAAACTCAAGCCGGTGCGCTGGATCATGGAGCGCGGCCTCGGGCTTGCCGACTCACCGAGCATCTCAGGCACTCGCCTGAACAGGGTGATGCGCGAGCTGGGCGTGCCCTACGCCAGCCGCGAGAACCTGCGCGCCATGGGCCCCGCCCAGCGGGCCAAATCTGTGGTGATCGTGCAGGATGCATTCACCAGCTACTTCGATGCGGATGTGGTGGCCGACACCCTGCGCCTGCTCAAACTGCTGGACTTCAATCCACTGGTGGCGCCATTTCGCGCCAACGGCAAACCGCTGCATGTGCACGGCTTCCTGCGCCAGTTTGCCCAGACCGCCGCCAGTAACAGCGCGATGCTCAACAGCCTGGCACAAAGCGGTGTACCTCTGGTCGGGGTAGATCCCTCCATGACCATGACCTACCGCGCGGAGTACCAGAAGCTGCTCGGGGACAAGGCGCCCAAGGTCCAGTTGCTGCAGGAGTGGTTATCCCAGCACACCGAACATCTGGCAACGAACAGGAACCGCCTGCAGTCGGGTAGTTTTACCCTGCTGCCCCACTGTACCGAGCAGTCCAACGCCGCCGGCTCCACCCGGCAGTGGCAACAGGTGTTTAGCGCCCTGGGTATAGAACTCCAAAGCCAGGCCGCCGGCTGTTGTGGCATGGCGGGAACCTACGGCCACGAAATGGCGAACCGGGAAACCTCCCGTACCATTTTCCAGCAGTCCTGGGCCCCGAAACTACAAGGGGATTCCCGCGCGATACTCGCCACCGGATACTCGTGCCGCTGCCAGAGCAAGCGTTTCGCGGACAAAAATTTGCGCCATCCGTTGCAGGCGCTACTGGCGCAGATCGAAGATTCAGGGTTTACTGTCAGTAATCACTAACTTGCATGCGGCGCTACCCCGGCGTCGCAAGCAACGACTCAGATGGACTGACCATGCTGCGCTCGCGCCAATACCGCCCCGCACAATGTATTCGCCTCGCCCTTCTGCTCGGTGCTCTCTGCGCGCCTCTCCCGACCCTGGTAGTGGCGCAGACAGAAATCAGCCCCGGGGAAGTCGCCCCATTGATCATGGAGGCGGAAGAGTACGCACTGGAGGGCAATTACGATCTGGCACTCCCGCTCTATGAGCGCGCCATCTCGGAACTGGCATCCCAGCCCCACCGCCAGAATCAGCTGCGCTACCGCTATGGCATCATCCTGAATGCCCTGGGCGGTCAGCGGCCGGATCTGTACCCGCTGGCGCGCGGTCAATTTGAAGCGGTTCTCCAGTACATCGAGTCCGCACCGGGGATTCCATTTGAGCACTCCGCAGCGCGGGTGCGTTCGGCCATTGCACACACCTTCCACCAGCAATCCGCACTGCAGGAAAACCCCACTCACCGCGCGGTCATGCTGCGCAACGCCTACCAGCTGTACTCCGGTGCTATCGAGGAACTGCGCGCTGAAGGCGACTGGCAAAACCTCGCCATTACTTCGTTCAACATCGGGCAGGTGTGCGAATGGCAGGGGAATCTGGAGGAAGCCATCCAGTGGCTGGAGCGCGCCGTGGCGCTGGATCGCAAACACGGTTTTCCGGACCTGGAAGAGGACCAGGCCTACCTGACCGCACTTCGCGAACTGGTCAATCCGCAGCAGCCAGCAGGCAGCACTGCGATTTGATCATCAGTCACCTCTTGAGACCGCACCACGCCCCATAGGACTCCATCGATGGCAACCAAATTCTTGGACGATAGTACAACTTTCCCCGGTGGTTCGGCCTGTTCCACGAGCTGCCCAGCCTAAAACGCCGGGTTTTCTATCAGGTAAATAGGCTAGACCTTGCCTGCACTTGGGGAATTTCATGTGATTCCCCCCTCTATAGCGCTGTCACCAAAACTTTTCACCCTTTTTCGGACAATCAGTCACAAATAAGCGTAAAAAAATTTTGTTCCAGCGGACTCCCGGTCGCCGCGCCCAAATCGTCGATTTTTTCACCAAACCTAGATGACATCGCTGTCAACCTGATCTAATGGTCAGGAATTACATGCCAATAAATTCAAACGATTGTTTCGATGCTCGTCATCAAGCGGTCACAGGCAGGGATATTGCCCCAAAATTTACACCTACCACACACCTTTTGGACTATTCGAGCGCAGGAATACGAGAATCTTTCCGAAGACCTCACGGTTCTCTGGGCACGCTTGCGTCAAATCCTCAGCCCCGTCATATTGCCCACCCTGATCAAACATTGATCACTTATGAAGAAATCAACTTGGAGCCACACGGACACCTAGTGTTTGTGACCAAAGCGCTTCCGGAGGTATAGAAAACATGCGACAGAGTCTTAAACAGTACATCATCGTACTCGCAGCTTCCCTTGCGGCCCTGGCCGGTAGCGACGCCTTTGCCGCCATCAAATCCCCGGAGAAGAACAAGAAATCCATGACCGTTACCGCAACCGCCTACAACTCCGTTGAAGGCCAGACCGATGACGACCCTTGGACTGCGGCCTGGAACAACCGTCTGCGCCCCGGTGACAAGATCATTGCGGTGTCCCGCGACCTGGAGAAGCACGGTCTGACGAACGGTGCCAAAGTGCGAATCGAAGGCCTGCCCGGTACCTACACCGTGCGCGACCGGATGAACAAGCGTTACAAAAACCGCATCGACGTGTGGATGGAAGAAGACATCAAGAAAGCACGTAAGTGGGGTAAGAAAAAACTGAAAATCATCTGGGATCACAAGAAGTAATTCAACGCGATCCGTTGAACGACACAGGGCATTGCCAGCACTGTTCAAGAAGAACCCCGCTTATGCGGGGTTTTTTTGTTGCTTCAGGGGCGATCAGGGCTCTGTGGTTACTTCCACACCTGGCACCTCGCGGCAACCCTCGTTTTTGATGTAGTAGGAACTCGGCTGGTACGTCTGGTTGTAACGATGCTCTATACCCTCATCGCGAAACACCAGAAGGTACTCCTCCTTAACCCAGCCCTTGTCCGTGAGATATTCACTCAACCACAGGAGTGCCGGGCCATCTTCGTGGCATTTGCCGTAAAACATACGCGTTTTTTCTACCAGCCGCTTGGTGAGGTAATCGCGATACTGACCGGGATACGTAAAGCGCTCCCCCGACAGGTCGGCATTCAGTACGCCATCCTCATTGCCTTCCAGCTGCGCCTGGGAGCGATCACGCCGCTCGGCGGGAGGAAGGTTTCGATCTTCGGGTGCGGAAAATTTCTCCGGCTCCGGTGGATCGTCACTGTCTTGATCACGAAGCGGACGTTCATCACCAGGGCCGTCAATTTTTTCAAGAAAGATCGCCGTATTCTCATCGCAGTCGACACACGTGCGACCGGCAATAATGGCGTAGCCCTTGAGCTCTGAAATCAGTTCCGCTTCCGCGAGGTTCACATCGATGACCCGGTCATCGGACAACTTCAGCTCGATACCGGAAAACGCCGGCATCGCGGATGAAAAACAGAGCAGGGGAAGTAATAGACAGTAAGGGAATATTTTCACGCAGAGCAACCACACTTAATACATCTGCAGACCGCGACCAGTTGGCACCGCCAGGGCAACTTTCCTTGCTGCCCTTGGCGGCGCCGCGATTGGGTAGTGCTGTTACACTGTCGCGATTCCCTTCTATGTATAACCATAGCAGGCCATCACATTCCTGCTGGCCCCGGCGCTTTTTTATTTGTAAACGCTCTGGTGACCGGAGGTCACTCAGGTTAAACCCCGCCGCACGCCATCAGTGTGCTGTCACGGTGCTTCCCAGCTGCCACTCTCTTCGGCAGGGCCAATGAAGGCGCCCACACCCTCTTCCTTCAGTGCATCCAGCGCTTCCTGCAATGCGTCGTCGTCCGACTCAAACACATCCTCCCACACCGTGGAGTTGTTGTGCTCGTCGACAATTTCGAGAAGCCAGCCGCCCTCGCCATCCTCATAGATGTCAATACTGACCGTATGGTTTCCGTCACTGTAAGCACGGCTCAGGGGGGAGTCCTGGGAAGTGAAGTCTTCGGCCATGGGGGTAACCTCGCTGGCTAGGGGGAGTAAAAGTGAGTAACCGGTTGAACGCGGCACCCGTCCTGGCGAGCCGTGGTCAAGCAGCGTCCTGCACTGTCGAAAAAGTGTACGACCCACTGGGAGAAATTTGTTAAAATGCGCGGCGAATTTTCACCACTCTTTCCCTGAATGCCCCGGATTTACGCTCCGGCCTGCAAAAGGACACCAGAATGACCGCTTCCGCCGCCGAAAGCACGCCCGTTGTGGTATGTGCGCTTTACAAATTTGTCAGCCTCGAAGACTTCGAATCCCTGCGCGAGCCCCTGCTCAAGGTAATGCTCGACAACGAGGTGCGCGGCACCCTTTTGCTGGCTATCGAAGGGATCAATGGCACCGTAGCCGGCACCCGCACCGGTATCGACACGCTGCTCGACCACCTCAGGAGCGACCCGCGCCTCGCCACACTGGATTACAAAGAGTCCTATACCCGGGAAATGCCATTCCTGCGCAGCAAGGTCAAACTGAAGCGTGAGATTGTGACCATGGGTGTCGAGGGCATTGACCCGCGTCGCACCGTGGGTACCTATGTGAAACCCGCGGACTGGAACGCGCTGATTTCCGATCCGGAGGTGCTGCTGATCGACACCCGCAATGACTACGAGTACCAGGTCGGCACCTTTGAGCACGCGGTAAACCCCAACACGACGTCTTTCCGCGAGTTTCCCGACTACGTCAAACAGCACCTCGATCCGCAGAAGCATAAAAAGGTGGCCATGTTCTGCACCGGCGGAATTCGCTGTGAAAAGTCTACGGCGTATATGAAGGAGCAGGGATTTGACGAGGTCTATCACCTGCAGGGCGGTATCCTGAAGTACCTGGAAGAAGTGCCCAAGGAAGAGACTCTGTGGCAAGGGGAGTGCTTCGTTTTCGACGACCGGGTAACCGTCAATCACGATCTGGAGCGCGGCTCCTACGCGCAGTGTAACGCCTGTCGCATGCCCGTGACCGAAGAGGAAATGGCTTCGGAACTGTTTGAGCAGGGGGTAAGCTGCCCGCACTGCCACGACACGGTTTCCGAGGCGGACAAATCGCGATTCCGCGAGCGGGAAAAACAGATCCAGCTGGCAAAAGTTCGCGGTGAGCAACACCTGGGTGAAGACGCCAAGGCCACCACACTCAACCGCCGCCAGCACAAACAGGCATTGCGCCGCCAGCAAGCAGAGCAAGCGCGCAAGGCCTGAATTACCGCCCGATAAACTTCACTGCCGGAGTCAACTGGGGACTTCGGCGGTGCTGACCAGCCACTGCAGCGCTTCCGCCTCGGTCAGAAAGGAGAACAGCTCCAGGCCGTCCTGCCGCGCCTGATTGCGCATGACAGCCGTGGTATTCAGCTGAGCATTATTGAGCACCGCGATGCGCGCCGCGCGCAGCTCCGGAACACTGGCAACAAAACTGCCGTAGCGCCGCTGCTCGCTCAGTGTCAGGGACAGCTTGGTGACTTTGCGTGCATCCGCGAGAATCCGCAGCGGTTTGAGATGCCCGTACTTCGCCACAAGTTGGCGCGCAGCCTGCACGCGGTTGTCAAAGGTGGCCTCTCCATAAAGTACTAGAGAAACCACACGATTCTGTTTGTCGTATCGGATCTGAAAACTCACAACTACTACTCGTATCTGCCCGCGCGGCGAAGCGCCACAGCAAAAACCACAACATTCTTATGTCAGAACCAAGCATGGTCGAATATTACGACCAGTGATTCTCAATTGGCACAAAAAACCAAACTGCACTTAATATTTGTGAAACTGGTCCAAATGCTGCCGAGATCTACCGCCCACCGGAGTATGCGTGAGAGAAATAACGATAACCAAAAGGTACTACCGGCGTATGAAAAATTAGTGCACAGCGCGTACCAAGTCTGGCTCAGGGAGTAGGATCCAGTCCGGGAATAGGACTAAGTTCGCGGCGATACAGAGAACGAGTCCGCGCAGAGAGGGACAGAGGGATCAGGTGAAATATCCCCCCAGATATCAGCGCAGCACTTCTCCCGCGGTGGAGCGCGACTTTTCGCCTTCCGCCAGCCACTGCAGCGCCGCCTGCTCGGTAACAAATTCCAGTACGTTCAACCCTTCCGCACGGGCTACGCCGTCAATCACCACATTGGCATTGTAATCCGGCGCATGCAGCACTGCGATGCGCCCGTGTTTCACGCCCTGCAGATGGGCCACGTAGGTGCCAAACGCCTCGCGCTCGGCCACGGACATGTCGATATCCGCCTGGCGCACATCCACCAGCACATTCAGTGGATGCAGGTGCCCGTACTTTTCCGCCATCTGGCGGGCTGCCGCACGTTTTTCCGCCGCATCCACACGGTCGAAAAAGATGGCACTGACCACACGCGTCGTTGCGTTAAATCGAACCTGAAAGCCCAACTGCATTCTCCTGAGCCAATATATTCAGGGCGGAGGCGCGTCTCACGAAGAAACACGCTCCACCGCCGTCTCCCCGACCTCAGGTCGGGTATCCCAGTGTCTACCGGTAATTTGCGGCCACTGAGTATAGCCCCACGCTGGGATTGGTCCGGCTGATCCTCGTACTGGCGCCTGTTGACGCGATCAATCCAGTTCAATCTCCGGCATACCATCGTCGCTGGCACCAAGCCACACTTGCGCCGCTGCTGCGCGAGCAATTTCACGGTACAGCGCTGCTACCTTGCCCTCGGGCTCCGCGGCCACGGTAGGGCTTCCACCATCGGTCTGCTGGCGGATCGACATCGCCAGCGGCAGCTGCCCCAGCATACGGGTGTCGTAGTCTGCCGCCATTCTGTCGCCACCACCGGCGCCGAAAATAGGCTCCTCATGACCACACTTGGAGCAGGTATGCAGCGCCATGTTTTCCACAATTCCCAGCACCGGTACAGAAACCTTGCGGAACATCTCTACGCCCTTGATGGCATCGACCAATGCCAGATCCTGGGGTGTAGTCACAATGACCGCACCGGCCAGAGCCACCTTCTGCGACAGGGTCAACTGGATGTCACCGGTGCCGGGAGGCATATCCACCACCAGATAATCCAGCTCACCATGTTCGCTGCCAGCGCCCCACAGGGTCTGGGTCAGCATCTGGTTCAGGGCGCCGCTGGCCATGGGGCCCCGCCACACGGCCGGGGTATCTTCAGTCAGCAGGTACCCCAGCGACATGGTCTGCAGGCCCTGCGCCGGAATGGGTACAAAAAACTTGCCGCCCTGTACCTCCGGCCGCAACCCTTCAGTGCCGAGCATGGTGGGCAGGCTGGGACCGTAAATATCCGCATCCAGTAACCCCACCGCAGCGCCCTCGGCGGCCAGCGCGAGCGCCAGGTTCACCGCAGTGGTGGACTTGCCCACTCCGCCCTTTCCTGACGCCACGGCGATAATGTTCTTCACCGCCCTCAGGGAGTCCGGCACCTCTCCTGCGTCTGTACGCTGGATATCAGAAAACAGATCAAACTGAATTTCACTGCCCGCCAGTGCCCCCTGTAGCAGCGGCTCGCAGGCCGCCTGCACCCGCTGTGCCCAATGGGGCTGCTGGCTGGCACAGGGGTACCCAAGGGTCACACCGACATACACGGTGCTGTCGTCAAAACCCACCTCAATGTCCGCATCCAGGGCATCGAGGACCTCGCCGGTAAACGGGTCTTCCAGAGCGCCAACGGTCTCCGCGATCCGCTCGAGCCCCGCCTGGATTTCAGGAGAAAGGTCGCTGTGGTCTTGATGGTGATCGGTCACGGTGGTGTCCTCGCTAGAACAGATGTGCAATGGGGAATTGGGGCGGCATTGTGGTCAAGCTGTGCGCGGATGACAAGCGTCCGACCTATCGGTTCCCTGATGCTGCCGGGTGCCTTACAGCCCCCATTTCTGCTATATTCCGCGCACTTTTCCGGCCCCGGCGCCGCACCATTCAAACAATCCACACAGACTAATCTCGCAGCTTTTGGAACCCATGATGTCTCACACCGACAGTCAGCCCAGAAACATCCTCGTCACCAGTGCCCTGCCCTACGCCAACGGCTCCCTGCACCTGGGTCATATTCTCGAGTACATCCAGACGGATATCTGGGCCCGCTTCCAGCGCGCCCGTGGCAACCAGTGCCTGTACATGTGCGCCGACGATGCCCACGGCACCGCCATCATGCTGAAAGCCGAACAGCTGGGCCTGACTCCGGAGCAGCACATCGCCAATATGCAGGCGGAGCACGAGCGAGACTTCGACGGCTTCCTGATCGGTGTGGACAACTATCACTCCACCCATTCCGCCGAGAACCGCGAACTGTCGGCGATGATTTACAAGCGCCTGCGTGAAAATGGCCATATCGCCTCACGTACCATCACCCAGGCGTTTGACCCGGAGAAAGAACTGTTTCTGGCAGACCGCTACATCAAGGGCACCTGCCCGAAATGTAAAGCCGAGGATCAGTACGGTGATAACTGTGAAGTCTGCGGCGCAACCTACAGCCCCACCGAGCTGATCAATCCGGTCTCCGCCATCTCCGGCGCAACGCCGGTCGAGAAAGAGTCCGAGCACTTCTTCTTTACCCTGCCGGCATTCACCGATTTTCTGAAGCAGTGGACCCGCTCAGGTACCCTGCAGAGCGAGGTGGCGAACAAGCTGTCCGAGTGGCTGGACGAAGGTCTGCAGGAATGGGATATCTCCCGCGATGCGCCCTACTTTGGCTTCGAGATTCCCGATGCACCGGGCAAGTATTTCTATGTATGGCTGGATGCCCCTATCGGCTACATGGCCAGCCTGAAAAACTATTTTGACAAGAAGAGCGATCAAAACAGCCAGGAATGGCTGGAGTACTGGAAGAAAGACAGTACCGCCGAGGTGTATCACTTTATCGGCAAGGATATCGTCAACTTCCACGCGCTGTTCTGGCCGGCGATGCTGGACTCCGCGGAGTTCCGCACCCCCACCAAGGTGTGCGTGCACGGCTTCCTCACCGTCAACGGCAAGAAGATGTCCAAGTCCCGCGGTACGTTTATCAATGCGCGTAACTACCTGGACAACCTGAACCCGGAATATCTGCGCTACTACTTCGCGGCCAAGCTGACCGCAGGTGTGGACGATCTGGATCTGAACCTGGACGACTTTATTGCCAAGGTGAATTCAGACCTGGTGGGTAAGGTGGTGAACATCGCTTCCCGCACCGCCAAGTTTGTGAGCAAGTCCGGCGGCGCACTGGCCAGCGAGCTCGCCGACGAGGCCCTGTGGAACCAGTTTGTGGAAGCGGCGCCGCGTATTACCGAATGTTTTGAAGCGCGCGAATACAGCCGCGCGACACGCGAGATCATGGCGCTGGCGGATGCGGCCAATGCGTGGATTGCGGAAAAGGCGCCCTGGTCTCTGGCGAAGGAAGATGGCAAGGAAGACGAAGTGCTGGCGATCTGTTCTCAGGGCGTGAATATGTTCCGCGCACTGATTACCTGGCTGGCTCCGGTACTGCCGGAAACCGCGAAAAAAGCCGAGGATTTCCTGGGTGTGACGCTGTACTGGAAGTCGGCGACGGTACCGCTGGCGGGCCACACCATTAACAAGTTCAAGCCGCTGATGCAGCGTGTTGAGAAGACTCAGGTGGAAGCAATGCAGGAGGCGGCGAAGGAATCTCTGGCGCAACTGCAGGCGGAGACCAAGGCTGCCTCTGGCCCACTCGCAGACGATCCGCTGGCGGAGCAGATTGAATTTGATGATTTTGCCAAGGTGGATCTGCGTATTGCGTTGATTGCCAATGCGGAACATGTGGAAGGTGCTGGCAAGCTGTTGCGCCTGACTCTGGACCTGGGTGGTGAGACGCGCAATGTGTTTGCGGGTATCAAGAGCGCTTACAGTCCGGAAGATCTGATCGGCAAGCATACGGTGATGGTGGCCAACCTGGCGCCGCGCAAGATGCGTTTTGGTGTTAGTGAAGGCATGGTGCTGGCGGCGGGCCCTGGCGGCAAGGACCTTTGGATTCTTGAACCCCACGAGGGCGCCCAGCCTGGTATGCGGGTGATGTAATTCCACTTTCTCCCGGGGCTTATTTAAGTCCCGGGTCTAATTCCCGGGCGGCCCTCAGGGGCCATTCCCTGCTCCGCAACCTCATCGGCAATCGCTCCACAGGAAATGGCCCCTGAGGGCCTTATCTTCGACTTCATTGGGTTTAAAAGGACTTTGTTATGCGTGGGGTTTTTCTTGATGCGTTGACGATGAAGTTGGGCGAACTGGATACGTCCGCGCTGGAAAGTTCGCTGGATCAGTGGGCGTTTTTTGAAACGACTTCGCCGGAACAGACAGCAGAGCGTATCGCTGAAGCGGATGTGGTGATTACCAATAAGGTGGTGCTCGATCGGGGTTTGATTGAGGGCGCCACCAATCTGAAGCTGATTTGTGTGTGTGCTACCGGCACCAATAATATTGATCTGGATGCGGCAGCCGCTCGAAATATCCCGGTAAAAAATGTAGCCGGTTATACCGGTACTTCTCTCGCGCAGCACACTCTCGCGCTGATTCTCGCCCTGGCCACCCGCTGGCACCAATACAACGATGATGTGCGCGATGGCCACTGGAGCCAGTCGCCGATTTTCTGTCGCCTGGACTACCCGGTGATGGAACTGGAGGGAAAGTCTCTGGGAATCATCGGTTACGGCGATCTGGGTAAGAAAGTCGCGCGGCTGGGTGAGGCGCTGGGGATGCGTGTTCTGGTGGCGGATTCGTTTACCGGTGAAGCCAAGCCTGGCCGTGTGCCACTGGATCAGTTGCTGGCGGAATCTGATGTTGTCAGTTTGCACTGCCCGCTGACGGAGCAGACGGATCAACTGGTAAATAGTGAGTTTCTTGCAGCCATGAAGAACTCGGCGTTTCTTATCAATACTGCCCGCGGCGGGCTGGTGGATGAAGACGCTCTGGTGCAGGCACTTATTGGTGGTGAGATTGCCGGTGCTGCGCTGGATGTTTTGAGTGTGGAACCACCGCCCGCGGATCATCCGTTACTTGCTGATGACATTCCCAACCTTATTATCACGCCGCACAATGCCTGGATCAGCCGCGAGAGCCGCCAGCGCTTGCTCGACGGTGTGGTCAGTAACATCACCGACACATTCGCAACCTGACCGACCTTAAGGCCAATCCGATATTTAGCCCGCGCTGCTCATACCAATTCTTTCCAAAGCGCGGTTAATCCTTCGTAGTCACTCTTCTCCGTCTTATCCTTCGCGCTCACCTTGATTGCTATCGGAGGGTAATACCATGGCAACTGCAAAAGCCCCGAATTCAGGCGCCGCCACAGGCAGTACGCGTGACAAGCTGCACCAGGCGTACAACCTCGCCGGTGAAGCGGCACACGATACTGCGTCGCAGGTAAAAATGCGTGCACGAGAAACTGCCGACACCGTCAAGGCGCGTACCCGCGACGGTATGGAGAAAGGAAAACAGCGCGCGCAGGACGTGGCTGAGAAGGCGGAAAATTCCATCAAAGCCCATCCTCTGGTCAGCGTGGGTTGCGCGTTTGCGGCGGGCTGGTTGATCGCAAAGATTCTGAAATAAGGTTTTTGCTGCGCTAAATGCTCGGAAAAATACCCGGTGATGCTGCCGGGTGTTTCCTGTTGCACACAGACATTGGGGACAACTTCATGGCGGACCCTCAGGATTCGGAACAGCCGAACCGGCAGGCATCAGAACCGGTTTACGCGCGGGAGCACGCGGAACATTCTTCTCGGTCAGGTTCTGCTGAGGCGGAAAGCCTGTCACAGGAATTCAATGCACTGCGAGAGCGGGCAGAAGCAACCATGACCCTCGCCTCGGCCTGGGCTGAGAACTTTACCAGCCTGGTCCAGCTCGAATTCAAACGCACCCTGCAAGCCGGCACACGTATTGTCGTGATGCTGCTGATTCTTTTCTTTCTCGCGATATCCCTGATCGTCAGCCTGTGTGCCGGGCTTGGCCTGATGGGCTACTACTATTTCCAATCCATATACCTGGGTTTCGGCATCTTCATGGTGTCCCAGTTTGTTGTTGTTGGCGGACTGCTGCTGGCAATGAATCGCTTGAAGAACTTCCTGGGATTTGACGAATCCCGCAGGCAGGCAAAAGAGGCTCTGGACGATGTCACTGCGCTCTTTAAACAAGCAGATTGAACAGCGCCGGCAGGCGATGGTAAAGCAACGTCGCTGCGCGCTAACCCTGATGCAACAGCAGCAGGCCCATGCTCTAGTCCAGGCCCAGCGTGTTCCGCTACCGCTCGCGATGCTGGGCGCCTTCGCCGGTGGCTTCGCTATCCAGCGATTGTTTAATCGCCCCGCAACCCACACCCTGGTGAACTGGTACCTGACTCTGCGAGCGTTTTAACACCTGTCGCGCCGGTGTTTTCAGCGGGGCAGGCGCTGCTCGGCCCCGGCATTGATTATACGCTCGGCAACTTCCACCAGCTTCAGGTTCATTTCCATCGCTCTCTGTTGCATGGTGCGATAGGCGTCGTCTTCGCTCATGCGCAGACTTTTGATCAGAAGCCCTTTCGCCCGCTCTACCAGCTTGCGCTCTGCAAGTGTCTTGCGGGTTTCTTCCAGCTCGGTACTTACTCGCTGAATATGCGCCACCTGGGACCTGATCAGATCGTAAAGGGAGTGCGCCAAAGGCTGGCCGTGCAAGGTGCCGATACCGCTGGCCGCTACGCTGCCATACAAGCCGGGAACTTCGGGGTCGAATAGCACTGCCAGTGCCGGTAGGTTATTCCAGTCTGCAGATTTCATCTGTTGTAACTGCGTATAGTGATGGCCGAGCTCAGACTGCGCATCGGATACCCGCTGGCGGCTCACCCGCAGCAGGCGCGCGGCCATGGCATCCTCCAGTCGATGCATCGCATCAATACGTGCCGTTGCCAACTGATACCAGACCTCGCTGATTTCCGAGGCAATCGGCTCGCCATTTTTGAGCCCGGCGATCACCAGCCGCAGCCGCTGTAAATCCCGCGATTCCTGACTGTCTTCAATCGATTTCCAGCGCGCGGTCTCGTTCTCGCCAGCATATTCAGCAAACACGTCCAGGCTGCGTCGCTGGCAATCCTGCAGCTGCTGCAGGCGCTCATGCAAGCTTGCATCAAAGTGGCTGCTGGCAAAGCCAATAGCGCCCCAGGCCCGCTCCTGGCCGGAAAACTCCTTGGCCTGCATAAAGTTAAACAGTGCGACCAGCAGGCGGGTCACTTCCGGGTCGTCGGCAACGTCCGCAGCTTCGAATACCACGCTCAGCAACCCGGCAATCAGCCGGCAGTAGGCATCGGTAGATTCCAGAGCACTCACCTCAAACGCATCGATGTGCCGACGTAGCTCCGCCAGCTCATCCAGCCCGTGCAGGGAGTATGCAATGCTGTTTAACAGGCGCATGTCGGCAGCGCCATCGCAGCGACCACCGTGTAAGTATCGATTGTGCAACAATGCGCGAAACTGGCCTTCACTGAGCTGGCAATTCTGGATTTGTGCGTTGCGCTGCTCTTCAAACCGAAAACCCGCCGACACCAGATAAATATTGCAGATGCCACGCTCCCGCTGCAGTTGATGCACCAGGTCCGATACCGTAGTTACCAGTTCGCAACTGCCGGCCAGGCGATCCAACGTCTGAATTTCCGCGCGCTTGGCAGCGAGCAGAAATTTTTCAGCATCTTCACTGTGGTTCTGCATGGTGGTGTCTCCGCACGCGACTCCTTGCATCTGAGCAATCCAGTCAATGAATACGGCTTATCCCAGCAATTTGCATTCCACAACAGGCGGAGTTCACGCTATCGCGGCCGGAAAACTACCTGACCCGCCTTCCGCCATTGCACCAGTTTCGCCCCTTTTGGCGCCGCCGCACCAACCCAGTGCAAGAAGAAATCAGTCTGCAACGATAGAACAAGATTCACATCACATTTTTTTACCTGCTTGAGCGAATGCACGCAGGGAGCAACGACCAAAAGCCCAGCAAAAACTTTGGCATCGAGTTTGCTTTAGATTATGAGCGCAAGCTCGTGCAATGCAGCGCGACCGGGCTCAGCCCAACCAATCTGAACACTCTGGATAAAGGCGTCCACCACTTTCCGACTTATGTCTGTCTGTGTGGGCGCCTTTTTTTGTGCCCGAAAATCCGCGCTCCGGTTCTGCAATCGATCACGGGTGGCAACAGAAGTGGCAAGGCCTCCAGCACTAAATAAAGGAAACGACTATGGCTTATCTCGCTCCTACAGAATTTGTGACCAAAATGGTCGACGCGGGGGAATCAAAAATTTTCATGTCCACCCGCGACACGCTGGTACGGGCGTATATGGCGGGTGCCATTCTCGCACTGGCTGCGGTATTCGCGGTGACGGTCGGCACTATGACTGGTTCCCATCTGATCGGCTCCATCCTGTTCCCGGTAGGCTTCTGTATGCTCTACCTGATGGGCTTTGACCTGTTGACCGGTGTATTTGTCTTGGCGCCACTGGCGTGGCTGGATCGCCGCCCGGGTGTGACCTGGGGCGGGATCTTGCGCAACTGGGGCCTGGTATTTGTGGGCAACTTTGCCGGCGCCCTCACCGTCGCGGCAATGATGGCGTTTGTGTTTACCATGGGCTTTAACACCGAGCCGGGCGCTGTCGGCGCCAAACTGTCGTCCATCGGCGAAGCGCGCACCCTGGGCTACGCGGAATACGGCGCGGCGGGTTGGTTTACCATTTTTATCCGCGGCATGCTGTGTAATTGGATGGTTTCCATGGGCGTTGTCGGCGCGATGATTTCCACCAACGTGAGCGGCAAGGTCATCGCCATGTGGATGCCGATCATGTTGTTCTTCTTTATGGCGTTCGAGCACTCGGTGGTAAACATGTTCCTGTTCCCCACCGCGATCATGATGGGTGGTGACTTCTCGGTGATGGATTACCTGATCTGGAACGAAATCCCCACCGCGCTGGGCAACCTGGTAGGCGGCCTCGCCTTTACCGGCCTCACCCTCTACAGCACCCACTACAAAACGGCACCCAAGCGTCAGTTGAAAGCGGAAAACGGCACTGCCGGCAAAGAAGCACTGGCCTGATCGCAATACAGCCCCGCACTCCGCGGGGCTATTTTTTTATGGCTATTTCTATGACCAGTTCTATGCCGAGTTCTATACCCAGCTCTATACCCAGCTCTATACCCAGTTCTATACCCAGTTCTATCAGTGGTTCTCTCCTATTGGCAGCGGGTCAGCACACGAGCGCCGGCCTCAAACCGGAAAACCAGGACAGTTGCGGCGCCTTTTTGCCGGCGGAACCGCAGCTAGCCATCAAGGGCGCCGCCTTTGCCATCGCCGATGGCATCAGCTCCAGTACGGTCAGTGCGGTGGCCAGTGAAACGGCGGTGAAAAGTTTCCTCGACGATTACTACTGCACGTCCGATGGCTGGAGTGTACAGAACGCTGCCGAACAGGTAATCAAGGCCACCAACGCCTGGCTGTTTGAGCAGACCCGCCAGAGCCCCTACCGCTTCGATAAAGACAAGGGGTATGTGTGTACCTTCAGCGCCGCCATTTTCAGAGGTAGCGAGGTGCACCTGTTTCACCTCGGCGACTCCCGTATCTACCGCCTGCGCGGTGACTCTCTGGAGCAACTCACCCACGACCACCGTCTGTGGCAAGGGGAGCACCACAGCTACTTGAGTCGCGCGCTGGGCGCGGACGCGCAAACGGAAATTGATTACCGCCGGCTTTCCCTGCAGGCCGGCGATCTGTTTATTCTGAGTACCGATGGGGTGCACGATTCCCTGTCGCAACGCACGCTGATCGAACACCTGCAACAGAAAGGCGCGTGTCTCGATCGCACAGCAAAAACCCTGGTGGCCGCGGCACTGGCTAACGGCAGTAGCGACAATCTTACGGTGCAACTGGTGCGGGTGGACAAACTCCCCCACACAACCCCGGCACTGATTGATCAGGCCGGTAAATTACCATTGCCCCCGATTCTCAAATCCGGCGACAGCTTCGACGGCTTTACCATCGAGCGGGATATACATGCGAGCCACCGCAGCCATGTCTATCTGGCTACCGACCAGGCTAGCGGCAATCGGATAATCCTCAAGGCGCCCTCCGTCGACCAGAGTGAAGATCCCGCACATCTGGAGCGGCTTTTAATGGAGGAATGGCTGGCGCGACGGGTGGACAGCGCCCACGTGGTGCGAGCAGCGGCAACCCATCGCCCGCGCAATTATCTCTACACCACGCTGGAAGTGGTGGAGGGGCAGACATTGCGCCAGTGGATGACCGACAACCCCGCGCCGAGTCTTGAAACCGTACGCGGCATCGTCGAGCAAATCGCGCGCGGACTGCAGGCCCTGCACCGCGCTGAAATACTGCACCAGGATCTGCGCCCGGAAAATATCATGATCAGCGATGCGGGTACCGTTACGCTGATTGATCTGGGCTCGGCGAAAGTGGCGGGGATTGCGGAAACCGCGCAGGAAAATGGCCAGTTGATCCTGGGCACCGCGCTGTACAGCGCACCGGAATATTTTCTCGGCGACGGCGGCACGCCGCGCTCGGATCTTTTTTCTCTGGCGGTTCTCACCTACCACCTTCTATCCGGCGAGTTTCCCTACGGCGCACAGGTCGCGCGCAGTAATACGGTAGCGGCGCAACACAAGTTGCGCTTTCGCAGTGTATTGAGTGAGTCCCGTGCCATTCCCGCATGGATTGACGCCACCCTGAGAAAAGCGCTGCAGCCCAATCCATTGCGCCGCCACGAGGCGCTGTCGGAATTTATTTATGAGTTGCGCCACCCCAATCCGGATTACGTTATCAGTACTCGGCCGCCACTGATGGAGCGCTATCCGGTGCGTTTCTGGCAGTCGGTGAGCGGTGTTCTGCTGCTTGTTGTTTTTTACCTATTGAGCCTGATTTCCCAGGCAACCTGACTATCAAATCGACCCAACCATCGCAAATGGAGAGCAAACATGATCAGCAACCGCCAGCAGGTTACCAACCTCATTTTAGTGGCCAAGGTACAGAAAGATTTGAAATGGGCGCAGGTGGCGGATGCCATCGGCCAATCGAAGGAGTGGACCACCGCGGCCTGTCTTGGCCAGATGACGTTTACCAAACAACAGGCGGCCGTAGTGGGCGAACTATTTGACCTCAGCGACGAGGCGGTAGCCTGGCTGCAGATTGCCCCTTACAAGGGCTCCCTGCCCACGGCGGTGCCGACAGACCCACTGATTTACCGCCTGTACGAGCTGGTGAGTGTGTACGGCACCACCATCAAGGAGCTAATCCACGAGGAGTTCGGCGATGGCATCATGAGTGCCATCGACTTTTCCATGGATATCCAGCGGGAGGAAGACCCAAAGGGCGACCGGGTGAATATGGTGATGTCCGGCAAGTTTCTGCCCTACAAGACTTACTGATTTACTCTGCCTGAATCACTACGCTGGCGGGAACAGTCCCGCCAGCGTAATCCCGGTGCAACCTTCTGCTGCCAGACTCGTTACAATAGCGATTCCGATCCCATTCTTTGCGAGCCCAAGCGACCTGCGCCATGAGTTTGAGCACACTTTCCTCCCATTCCCTTTCCGATAGCGACGTTGTTGCGGAATTGCCGTTAGCGAGTGCGGAGGCGGCGGAGCAGCTGGCGGCGTTTATTCGTCGCCATCCGCGTTTGACGGTGCTGACCGGTGCCGGGGTGAGTACGGATTCGGGTATTCCCGACTATCGCGACCGCAACGGCCAGTGGAAGCGCAAGCCGCCGGTGGACCATCGCGAATTTATGAAGTGTGCGGCGACGAGACAGCGTTACTGGGGGCGGGCGTTGATCGGCTGGCCGGTAATCCGCAATTCGGCGCCGAACCCGGCGCATTTTCATCTGGCGGAGCTGGAGCGTCGCGGGCATATCAATCTGTTGATTACCCAGAATGTGGATCGACTGCACCAGCGCGCTGGCAGCGAGCGGGTGATGGATTTGCACGGGCGGGCGGATGAGATTCGCTGTATGGGTTGTGACTACCGGGCTATGCGACAACTGGTGCACGATCGGAGTTACGCGCTTAACCCGACCTTCCGCCATTACACGGCTGAAACGGCGCCGGATGGGGATGCGGATCTGGAGGTGGATTTTTCCGGTTTTCAGGTGGCGGATTGTCCGGACTGTGCGGGGATTCTGAAGCCGGATGTGGTGTTCTTTGGGGATAATGTGCCGCGGGAACGGGTGCAGTTGGCGATGGATACGTTGCGGGAGAGCGACGCTCTGCTGGTGGTGGGTTCTTCGTTGATGGTGTATTCGGGGTTTCGTTTCTGTCGTTATGCGAAGGAATGGGGCAAGCCGATGGCGGCGCTGAATCTGGGGAAGACCCGGGCCGATGATTTGATTGATCTGAAATTGAATGCGGGGATTGGGGAAACACTGCAGCGTACACTGGAATTACTTTCGTAATTATCTCAAACCCTAGCAAGCTTCGTTAGGCCGCTGCGTGGCGGCCGAGCACAGGGTGGAGCATTTCGAAATCGCTGTAGATACATCCCTGTACGCTCCGGCGGTGCCATCCATGGCACCGACGGTTTCGAAATGCTCCACCCTGCACTCGCCCTTCAATTCGAAATTTCACAATTTACCGGCCATTAGTCGGTTTTCTTATCTCCAATTTTATCTTGCGTACGCAATTCAAAGTCACTGGCATCGTGCCGCTCGTGCAACTGTTCTTCCGGCTCGCCCCAGGTACGGTTGACCATACTTCCGCGTTTTACCGCCGGCCGCTCACCGATCTCATCCACCCAGCGGTTTACGTTTTTGTAGGTGTGGGCTTCGAGAAATTCCGCAGCATCGTAGGCTTTGTTTTTTACCACCGCGCCGTACCAGGGCCAGATGGCCATGTCGGCGATGGTGTATTCCTTACCGGCGATAAATTCGTGCTCGGCCAATTGGCGGTCGAGGACGTCGAGCTGGCGTTTGACTTCCATGGTGTAGCGGTTGATGGGGTATTCGTATTTTTCCGGGGCGTAGGCATAGAAGTGACCGAAGCCGCCGCCGAGGAAGGGGGCGGCGCCCATTTGCCAGAAGAGCCAGTTGAGGGTTTCGGTGCGCTGCTCGGGGGTATGCGGGAGGAAGGCGCCGAATTTTTCTGCGAGGTACAGCAGTATGGAGCCGGATTCGAATACTCGAATGGGCGGGGTGGTGCTGTGGTCGACGAGGGCGGGGATTTTGGAGTTGGGGTTGATGTCGACGAAGCCGCTGCTGAACTGGTCGCCTTCGGTGATGCGGATCAGGTGGGCGTCGTACTCGGCGCCTTCATGGCCCAGCGCCAGCAGCTCTTCGAGCATGATGGTGGCCTTGACGCCGTTGGGTGTGGCGAGGGAGTAGAGCTGCATGGGGTGTTTGCCCACGGGCAGATCTTTGTCGTGGGTGGCGCCGGCGATGGGGCGGTTGATGTTGGCGAACTGGCCGCCGCTTTCGGAATCCCATTTCCACACGGCAGGTGGGGTGTAGCTTGCGTCCGACATGAAGGCTCCTTTATCGCATTGTATTTGATGCGTAAGAGTAAGCCTGTGGCGGTTAATTTCAAACGTCTGGCAGGTTTTCGATTACCGCCTGATAGCTGTCGCAGTTTTCCAATACCTGAATAACCTGCGGCAGCGGTTCTGCGTAGTTCTCGGGCAGGTCGCGTTCGCCCTCTCCGGTCGGGGTGTAGGCGAGTCGTTCCTGGGGTGGAATAAATTCGGCGATGATGCCCGCGTCGGGATTATTGCCGCGGGCGTCGATACGGAACCAGCCGTAGCGTTCCAGGTAAAGACTGTTGAAGCCATGCAGGCAGTAGCGGCCACGGGCTTGGTCCAACAACAGGCGTTGATAGCTGAATCCGGCGGGGATGTCGTTGGCACGCAATAGTGCCGCCAGCAAGTGGCTCTTGGCAAAGCAGAAGCCAGTGCCGGCGATCAGCACTTCGGAAGCTTTGCAGGTGACCGGATTCAGGGCGAAGTCGCCGCTGTGGCGAATTTCATCGCGCACAAATTCAAAAGTATTGCGGGCGGTGCCAAATTTGGCTCCGGAACGGCATTTGAGGTCGGCGGCAGCGTCGAGGATATCCGGGTGCTGCCAGTCGATGATTGGGGTCGCTTGTAGGTACGCTTGCATGCTCGGGTCGTTATTTTTAAAGGCGAGTCAGAGGTCCAGCCTCATATAAACGCTATTGGGGTCATCTGTATATGCGGCGAAGGGAGGACACTCTGTGAACCCGTGGCGCCGGTACAGCCGCCGGGCGGGCAGGAAGAAGGCCATGGAACCGGTTTCCAGGCTGAGGCGGGTGTAGCCCCTGGCGCGCGATTCATCAATTATATGCGCCAACATTGCGCTGCCAACCCCTTGGCCCCGCGCGGAGGCGCCGGTGCGCATGGATTTGATCTCACCGTGACCCGGCGCAAGCTCTTTGAGTGCGCCACATCCAAGTAGCTGGTCACCATCACACAGGGTCCAGAAGGTGATGCCCGGCTGGCGCAAGCCGTCGAGATCCAGGGCGTGCACACTCTCCGGAGGCGATGTGGCGCGCATATCATCAATATGATCCTGCAGAAAGGCCGCTATGGCGGCACCGGAGAGATCGTCGATCGCTATTCTCATTTGTAGTACTTCGTCATGGTTGCGGCTTTGGCGGAAGCCCGAACTCTGGTGCGCTTGATTTCCCCTGGGCGGAAGGGGCAGCAGAGATGTGGCAATAGAGGTGCGACAATAGAGGTGTGGCAAGTTGAACGCCCCTACCCTCTCGCCCATAATACCGCCCCCTGATCAGGCAACACAGACTCGTGCACTGGCCTGCAGCGCACAACCAATAGCCTGCAAACATTGCGCCAGCACAGCAAATTCGACGCCAGCCGGGCGGACAAGCCACCGCTGACGAAGCGGGCACGCTCCCGTCCTGCACATCATTTCTGCGCGAACCTGTTGCATTAACCGCGGCCCGGCGCAGTGGGCAGAATGGAATCTCTATGACCGAATTTACCGTCATTCTTCTCAGCACCATCCTGGTGAACAACTACGTGCTGGTGCAGTTCCTCGGCCTGTGCCCATTTATGGGGGTTTCCAACAAGCTGGAGACCGCCATCGGTATGGCCGGCGCCACCACCTTTGTGCTGACCCTGGCGGCCATCTGCTCCTACCTGGTGAATACCTACTTACTCGAACCCTTCGGTATGGAGTACCTGCGCACCATCTCCTTCATTCTGGTGATCGCGGTGGTGGTGCAGTTTGCGCGCATGTTTATCGAGAAGACCAGCCCGCTGCTGCACCGGGTGCTCGGGGTCTTCCTGCCTCTTATTACTACCAACTGCGCGGTGCTGGGTGTGGCCCTGCAGAACACCCTCAAGGCGAACAACTTTATCCAGTCCACCCTGTACGGCTTTGGCGCGGCGGTGGGCTTTTCCCTGGTACTGATCCTGTTCTCCGCCATGCGCGAGCGCCTCGCTGTGGCCGATGTGCCCAAACCTTTCAAGGGCGCGGCCATTGGCATGATGACTGCGGGCCTGATGTCCCTGGCCTTTATGGGCTTCAGCGGGTTGGTATAAGAGGAGGAGCGACGATGGAATGGTTGTCTGAAGTATCCACGCCCCTGCTGATTCTCGGCGGTATGGCCCTCGTGTTCGGCGCCCTGCTGGGCTTTGCCGCGGTGCGCTTTAAGGTCGAGGGTGATCCGATTGTGGATCAGATCGACTCCCTGCTGCCACAGACCCAGTGCGGCCAGTGCGGCCACCCCGGTTGCCGCCCCTACGCCGAGGCCATCGCCAACGGCGAGGCCATCAACAAATGCCCGCCCGGCGGCCAGGCCACCATCAACGAACTTGCCAACCTGCTGGATGTGGAAGCCACACCACTGGATGCGGAGCACGGGGTGGAAGACGTCAAAAAGGTGGCGTTTATCCGCGAGGCGGAATGCATCGGCTGCACCAAGTGCATCCAGGCCTGCCCGGTGGATGCCATTGTCGGCGCCGCCAAGCAGATGCACACTGTGATCGTGGACGAGTGCACCGGCTGCGACCTGTGCGTGGAGCCCTGCCCGGTGGACTGTATCGATATGGTGCCGCTGGAAACCAGCCTGCAACAGTGGCACCCGAATAAACCCAAAGACGGAATTCAATTGATCGCCAGTGACCGCCCCGATCTGCACACCGATGACCGGAGTGCCGCATGAGCCAGGTAGACGAACGACAGAGCGCCAGCGAGCGCCGCGCGGCCCGCGAGGCCCATCTGATTGCCAGCGAAAAGGCCCGGGATCTGTCCCGGGAGCTGAAGATCAACGACTTCCACGGCGGTATCCACCCGCCGGAGAACAAGCACCAGTCTACCGGCGAGCCCATCGGCACCATTCCCCTGGCGGAAGACCTGATCGTACCGCTGAACCAGCATATCGGCGGCACCGCCATTCCCCTGGTGAAGCTCGGTGACCTGGTACTGAAGGGCCAGAAAATCGCCGAGGCCGACGGCCCGGTGAGCTGCCCGGTACACGCGCCCTCTTCCGGCAAAGTGGTCGCCATCGAACCTTTCTCCGTGCCCCACCCCTCCGGCATGGTGGCGGACTGTATCCAGATCCGCACCGACGGCCGCGACGAGTGGTGTGCACTCACTCCGCTGGAAGACTACGCAAACCGCGATATCGACGAGGTGCTGGAGCAGATCCGCGACTGCGGTATCTCCGGAATGGGCGGAGCCGGCTTCCCCACCGCGGTAAAGCTGAACCCCCGCGGCGGCGCCGAGATAGACACCCTGATCATCAATGGTACCGAGTGCGAACCCTATATCACCGCCGACGATATGCTGATGCGCGAGCGCGCGGACGAGATCATCGGCGGTGTCGAAATACTTGCTCACCTGCTGGACCAGCCGGAGCGGGTGCTGATCGGCATCGAGGACAACAAACCGGAAGCCATAAAGGCCATGAAGCAGGCCGCCGAGGGCACCCGCTTCCATGTGGTGGTCTTCCCCACCAAATACCCCTCCGGTGGCGAAAAACAGCTGATCGAAATTCTCACCGGGCGCGAAGTCCCCAACGAAGGACTGCCGGCCAATGTGGGCATTGTGTGCCAGAACGTGGGCACCGCGCGCGCCGTGTTCCGCGCGGTCACCCTGGGCGAGCCGCTGATCAGCCGCGTCACCACCGTGGTGGGCGAATCCCTCGAGCGCCAGCGCAATATCGAAGTGCCGCTGGGCACCCCCATCCGCCATATCCTGGAAAGCCACGGTCTCGACCGCAAGCAATTGCAGCGGATCGTGATTGGCGGGCCGATGATGGGTTACACCATCGAGGACGAAAACGCGCCGGTGGTGAAAACCACCAACTGCATCCTCGCCCCCACCAATAAAGAGCTGCCGCCTCCGCCGCCGGCCCAGGCCTGTATCCGCTGCGGCTTGTGCGCCGAGGCCTGCCCGGCGAGCCTGCTGCCGCAGCAACTGTACTGGTACGCGCGCGCGGAAGACCGCGAGAAGCTGCAGGCTTACAACCTGTTCGACTGCATCGAGTGCGGCGCCTGCTCCTATGTGTGCCCGTCCAGCATTCCCCTGGTGCAGTACTACCGCGCCGCCAAGGGCGATATTCGCGAGGCACGGCTGGAAAAAGAAAAGGCGGACCGCGCCCGCGAGCGCTTCGAATACCGCAAGCTGCGACTGGAAAAGGCAGAGCAGGAAAAAGAAGCCAAGCGCCTGGCCCGCAAGAAAGCCGCCGAAGAGGCGCGCAAGCAGCGCGAGCAGAACGCCGATACTCCGGAAGCCAAGGCCGCCAAGGAAGAGTCCGACGTGGTGGCCGCGGCCCTCGCCCGGGTGAAAGCCAAGCAGGCCACCCCGGAACAGCAACTGGCCCGCGCCCAACGCACCCTCACCAGTGCCGAGCACCGGGTGGAGCGGATGCAGAGCAAACTGAACGAGGCCGAAGAGGCGCAGAAGCCGCAGTTGGAAGCCCAGCTGAAAACCGCCGAGCTGAAGCTGAAGGAAGCGCGGGAAAAGCTGGCGGACGCGGAAAAGTTGGCCGCATCAGCACAGGCGCAAGAAACGCCCAGCGCTGAAAAACCGGAGCCGACCCTTACCCAGGACAAGCTGACCGTAGCGGGGGCGTCTTCGTCTGCCGCGGGCGCAGCCATCGAAAAGGCCAAGGCCGCCGCGGCTGCCCGAGCCAGCATGAGCCCGCAAGAGAAACTCGCCACGGAAATCGACGCGCTGAAAAAACGTGTCGAGAAAGCCGAGGCGCGCCTGAGCAAGGCGAGAGAAGAAGACGACCCGAACACCGGCGCTTTCGAGACCGCACTGGAAAAAATGCAGGGCAAGCTGCAGGAAAAACTGGCGCAACAGCAAGATCAAAACCAAGGCCAGAACGGGAGCGGAGAGTAACCCCATGTCCCTGATGCGAATCACCTCCCCCCACGCCCACTCCGGCCAGAGCACTTCCAAAGTGATGCTGCAGGTGGCCGCGGCCACCGTCCCCGGTGTACTCGCGCTGGTGGTCTACTTTGGCCCCGGCGTCCTGATCAATATCGCCCTGTGTATCGCCACCGCGCTGGCCACCGAGGCCGCGGTGATGAAACTGCGCAATCGCCCGGTTGCCTTCTATCTGAAAGACTACAGCGCCCTGGTCACCGCCCTGCTGCTGGGCATCGCCCTGCCGCCCTACTGCCCCTGGTGGATTCCGGTGATCGGCAGTGTCAGCGCGATTCTGCTGGCCAAACAGCTCTACGGCGGTATGGGTTACAACCCGTTCAACCCCGCCATGGTGGGTTATGTGGTGCTGCTGATCAGTTTCCCGGTGGAAATGACCCGCTGGGCCGGCGCCGCGGACCTGATCCACGGCGCGCCGGGGCTCGGTGAGACCGCATCGCTGATTTTCGGCAATATGAATGTGGACGGCTTCACCCGCGCCACCCCGCTGGAAATCGTGCGCCACAACGAGTCCACCATCCTCGCCCAGCTGTACCAGATGGAGCCGGTGTTCAATAAAGGCTCTGTTGCCGGGCTCGGCTGGGAAATGGCCAACTTCGGCTTCCTGCTGGGCGGCCTGTTTCTGCTGTTTCGCGGCCTGATTACCTGGCACGGCCCGGTGGCCATGCTCGCCACCCTGACGGTACTCTCCATCATCTTCTACGATGGCGGCAGCTCCCTTAGTGAAGGCTCACCCCTGCTGCACCTGTTCTCCGGCGCCACCATGCTCGGCGCCTTCTTTATCGTCACCGACCCGGTGAGCGGCTGCACCAGCAACCGGGGCCGGCTGATCTTTGGCGCCGGCGTCGGCCTGCTGGTGTTTGTGATCCGCGCCTGGGGCGCCTATCCGGATGCGGTAGCCTTTGCGGTACTGCTGATGAACTTTGCCGCGCCCTTTATCGACAACTACACACTGCCGCGCACCTACGGCCACAAGGCCGCGCGCAAGGCCACCGACCTGGAGGAACAGTAATGCTGAAACGCTCCATCGGTAAGAATGCGACCATCCTGGCCCTGTTCGCCCTGGTGACCGCCGGCACCCTTGCGGTTACCCAGATCACCACCCGCGAGCCCATCGAGCGGGCCATTCGCGAGGCCGCCGCCAAGGCCCTGCTGGAGATCATCCCCATCGAGCGCCACAGCAACGACCTGCTGGTGGACACCTACCCCATCCCCAAACAGTACTGGGCCATGCTCGGGCTGAAGCAGGGGGGCAATATCAACCTGGCGCGGGAAGGTGACGGCACCATCGATGCCGTAATCATCCCCACCGTGGCGCCGGACGGTTACTCCGGGCCGATCCAGATGCTCGTAGGTGTGAACCGCGACGGCACCGTGGCCGGCGTGCGGGTGACCAGCCATGCGGAAACTCCCGGTCTCGGCGACAAGGTGGAAGTGAAGAAGAGCGACTGGATACTTTCCTTTGACGGTACTTCCCTTCAAGACCCGGGCCGCGACCAGTGGAAAGTGGAAAAAGACGGCGGTGCCTTCGACCAGTTCACCGGTGCCACCATTACCCCGCGGGCAGTGGTAAATCAGGTGCGCACGGTGCTCGATTTTGTCGCCGAGCACCAACAGGAAATCTTCAGTGCGCCGGTGTCCAAGCGCGCGGTAGAAATAGAACAGCCCCAGGACAACCAGGGGGAGAACAACTGATGGCCACACCTGACTCTTCGCACAACTATGGCGAGATTACCCACAACGGCCTGTGGAAGAACAATCCCGCGCTGGTGCAATTACTCGGTCTGTGCCCGCTACTGGCGGTCACCGGCTCCGTGGTCAACGCCATTGGTCTCGGTCTCGCAACCACCGCGGTACTCGCCTGCTCCAACCTCGCAGTGTCCCTGGTGCGCCACCAGATGCCGGAGACCGTGCGCCTGCCGGCGTCGGTGATGATTATTGCTACCTTCGTGACCTGTGCCGAACTGCTGATGAAAGCGTTCACTTACGAGCTGTATCTGGTGCTGGGTATTTTTATCCCGCTGATCGTGACCAATTGCGCGATCCTTGGCCGCGCTGACGCCTTCGCCAGTAAAAATCCGGTACTGCCCTCACTGCTGGACGGGCTGATGATGGGCGTGGGTTTCAGTGCAGTATTGATCGTGATCGGCGCGATACGCGAAGTGATCGGCCGCGGCACTCTGTTCAGCGATATGGACCTGCTGCTCGGCCCCGTGGCCGCCAACTGGACGCTCCCCGTGCTGGGGCAGGATTATTCCGGTTTCCTGGTGGCGGTACTGCCGCCGGGCGCATTTCTGGTGGCAGGGCTGCTGATCGCGGCCAAGAATGCTATTGATGCCGGAATCGAGCGCCGCCGCAAAGCCGATGTCAGCGTTGTCACCGGCAGCAAACGGGTGCGCACCACCGGAAAAATTTCCTAGCGAGCTTTTATTCTCAGATCGAGTACGCAGGAGCAAGTCGGGCTCGATAAATGCCGATAGAGGATTACCGGCGCCCCCGAAATACCGGCCAAGCGCCGGTATTTTTTTAAACGTGATTTATTGACCAATAATAAGAAACGGTTCAAGCCAATTTACATACAGCACACATACCAATTCCAGATATTCCGACTGTGAATTCACCCATTTCCCGAAATATTCTTCAATTAACCCCATCTGTAATAAAACGTAATGGGAATTGCTTCACAAACCTCACTTCCACGGTGGCTAACCTGACTCATATCGATAAAATAGCGCGGCCGTCCCAAACTGTCTTGCCGGTCAAATCTATTCATGGCAATGACCCTGTGACTTTCGTTAGACTGATCGCATAACGATAAGGTCAAGACAGCACGGGAGCGGAAACAACGTGAACAGGCAACGCCGCCTACAGCCAACAAACCGCGCTATTTTCATCTGGATCAAGTACTGCCCGATACCCGATAGCTGTCTGCCCCATATCGCAAAGGAACTCTCGCAACCATGACTTTAGACAATGGAAAGTCTGAACTGGTCTATCAAGGTCGTCGCGCGCTACGTGCCGACAGCCGTCAACGTCGCAAAGCGATTTTAGAAGCCACACTTCGCCTGATTGTAAAAGATGGCATCCGCGGTATCCGTCACCGCGCTGTTGCCAAAGAGGCTGCCGTTCCACTGGCTGCCACTACTTACTACTTCAAACAGCTCGATGACCTCATCAGCGATGCATTCACTTATTTTGTAGAACAAAATATCGATCATACCCGCAACCTCCAGGAAGCAAGCTTTTCCGCCGTGCGCCAGCTTACCCCGGAGCAGATGCACTCGCCCACGGGCCGCCGACAGCTCCTTCAGCAGCTGACCCGCTTTGTGCTAAATCACATTCGCTCTCAGGCCAATAGCCGCAACAACCGGATTATTGAGCTGGCATTCAAAAATGAAGCACTGAGAAACCCGCAGCTGACTCGCGCCGTGCGCATGGCCAACCAATCGACCGAGAACCTGATTGTTGATTTCTTTGAGCTTTTACAACTGGCTGATCCGCTGGCCGCGGCGCAGATCGTGCACGGCACTATCCTGAACCTGGAATTTCAGATTCTCAGTGGCGCCATTTCGGTGGACTCTCCACTGCTCGAGCGCACCGTGACGATGATGGTAAAAGGCGTTATTCCTGAGTCTGACGCACCTGCGCTGGCTATTAACCTCGAAACTCACAGCGCATAGATCGACCCGCTCACTCAATCAATTGTACTGCCCCGACAAGCAACTCGTCGGGGCGTCTACATCACTACTCCGCTTCTCGGCACCCTCCTCTCCACAACAGCAGAAAATGCGATTGTCGCGCGCGCCTTTGCTGCAGTACAGTTTGGTAGACTTTCCTGCCTCCTCACCGATTTACCTCACCTATTCACCTCACCGATTCACTTCATCAAAGGGAATCGAGCTACACACACGTCCTGCGCAAGCTAGAATTTTAAGAACTACACCGGATGTATCTGCAGAAGTACCATGGGATTGTTTGTGCTTGGGCGTAAGTTTTTCTGTCTTTTCATCGTCCTTCTCGCGGTCTTCGCCTGTCAGCGCGAGGACGAAGGGACCACCCCGGAGACCTCGCCACCTCCCGTTTCTGGCGCGGCTGACCTGGAGACAGATGACCAGGAAGACGCCGAAGACAACAACTCCGCCGCCGATGGCGCGACGCCTGAATCGGGCGATGACGATCCTCATATGCACCCCGCCTCCCGGGAGGAACTGCGTCGAGAGGCCGAATGGCCACAGGAAACCAGCGGCGAATATCCGATCCACGCCTACGACAATTACACCGAGACCGGTGACCTTCCCGGCCTGTTAAAACAGGGAAAGCTGCGCATCCTCGTTGATATCTCCAATAGTGACTCATTGCACCGGGAAGCGACCATTCAGGATCTGGAACTGAGCGAAGCGAAACGCTTTGCTACCCGCCTCGGCCTGGAACCGGTAGTGCTTTACGCCAACAACTTTGACCAGCTGATTCCACTTCTGAATGAAGGTAAAGGCGACATAATCGCCAATTACATGGTGATCAACAAGGAACGCAAAGAGAAGGTCGACTTCTCGATACCCACGGCGAGTACGCAGCTAGTTCTGATTTCGCGTGACAATGTAAAACCAGTCTCGGAATCCACCGACCTTTCGGGGAAAACACTGGTAGTAACCAAGGGCACGGTTTTTGAAACCGCCGCTCGAGAATTCATCAAAAAACACCCCGGCCTGAAACTGAAAGTCTCACAGCGAAATTATGTGGAGCTAGTGATCGATGTTGCGGAGAGCCATATCGATCTCACCATTGCGGAAAACCATATTTTCAACCAGGTTTCCCAGTTCAAGGACAACATTGTTGAGAACCACACCTTCCCGGACGAGTACGAGGTGGGTTGGGCCATTCGCAAAAACTCCCCGGAATTGTTGCAAGCCATGGATGATTTCATCCGCCACAGCAAGCTCACACGAACCGTGAATCGATCCATCGGTGACCTGGAGGAAATTCGGGAGCGGGGTTATATCCGCATACTGACACGCAACCACCCCGGCACCTACTATATGTGGAAGGGCCGAATCATGGGCTACGAATTCGAATTGGCCCAGGCGTTCGCGAAAAAGCTCAAGTTGCGCCTGGAAATTATCGTTGCACCGACGCACGCGGACCTGCTCACCATGCTGCGGGATGGCAAGGCCGACATCGCGGCCGCGCTGCTCTCGGCTACAGAGAAACGCGATAATAGCGGCATGGATTTCTCCACTCCCTACATGAATGAACGCGTAGTACTGGTGGGCGAAGACAGCGACACCATTGAATCACTGGAGGCACTCGACGGGCGCACAATTCACGTGCGCAAGTCGAGCAATCACTATGATGTTGCCAAGCAGCTCAAGAAGAAGGTACCGGGAGTCAAGATTGAACTGGCACCGGAAGAACTGAACATCCAGGAGATTATCGACCGGGTTGCCGATGGCGAGTACGACCTCACGATCGCAGATCGCCTGTCGGTAAAACTCGAGCACGCCTGGCGCACCAATGTCGACGTACTGCTCGACCTTGGAATCGAGGACAATGTTTATGGTTGGATGGTCCGTGAAAACAACCCGGAACTCCTCAAGGCAATTAACAAGTTTTTTGCCAAAAAAAGTACGCAGAAGAAAATGCGTATTCTGTACACAAAGTACTTCGACTCTCCGAAGCGCACCCGTCCGGAGATTGATGAACTCAATGCAAACGGGACCATCTCTCCCTATGACGAGTACGTAAAAAAATATGCCGACGAGTATAACTTTGACTGGAGACTCGTCGTAGCGCAGATGTTCCAGGAGAGCACATTCAACCCCAAGGCCAAGTCCTGGGTAGGTGCGCGAGGGCTGATGCAGGTTATGCCGGACACGGGGAAACAGGTCGGGGAAAAAAACCTGTTTGACCCGGAGAGCAGCGTACGGGCAGGACTTAAATATCTGGAGTGGCTGCACCGTAAATTTGAAGACAAGGGGATCAGCCCGGAAAACATGATGTGGTTTACTCTCGCTTCCTACAATGCCGGGCTCGGCCACGTGTACGACGCGCAGGATCTCGCTGAAGAAAAAGGCTGGAACCGGAATGTTTGGTTCAACAATGTCGAGAACGCAATGCTGCTTCTCTCAGATAAAAAATATTACGAGAAAGCGCGCTACGGTTACGCGCGCGGGCAGGAACCGTACGATTATGTGCGCAAGATTCAGGAGCGCTTCCGTACCTATGTTGCGTTAATTGAAGATTATGAGCGCAAAAACAATGAGACAGGTCGTCTTCTGGACTTTCTCTATCCGCAATACCTGACCACAGAAGAACTGGCAAAAACGAGACCTCAAAGTGGCCCCCTGGGCGCACCGCTGGTCAACGCTTCCCATTAGAGCACGGCAGGCGGAAGTCGTTGACGTCCGCCTGCCGGCGTTTTCAGGAACAGTTACCCGGCAATGAGGCAATCCATTCTTTTAACAGCTCAGCGCCTTCATCATGGGACAGGCTGCGCCCAAGCTCGGGCATCATAGCCCCGGGATCAGTGGACTCTACGCGGAAGTTGAGGATGGATTCATCCGGACTTCCGGGCACAATCGCAAACAACCGGTCGCCAGAGCCGGTGCCCGCTGCAACGGGCGGTTTGCACACACCCAGCTTGCGTCGATCCTGTTCGGCGCCATACAACATCAGTCCGGAAGTGTCCGCCGGCCCACTGGGGTTGTGGCAATGGCCACAGTTGATATCCAGGTAGGAACGGGCACGCTCTTCCAGGGACGCGGTGGCATCCTCATAGGCGACATTGCGCGGGACTTCCGCGAGGTCCGGTACACCGGTCAGGTAGCCCACCTGCTGCCAGAACAACAGCTGATTTTGCGTACCATCCTGAACACCGCTATCGCGATAGTCGTAATCCTTGTTCAGGTGGCGTGCGCGGGGACCAATCGGGCGCACCGCTTTCTTAGCGTGGTTATCCGCATGACAGCCGGCACACTGATTCGAGTCCGGCACTACATAGGTGAAAGCCTCTGTACTGCCATCGGCACTGACCAGCTGCAGGCGCTTGGCATCTCCGGCGATTTCCAGCACTGCGTCCGTCTGTGCGTCATTCCACACGTAGGGCAGTGCCTGCCAACCGTCGGCACGCTTCACCAGCAACCGGGTCTCGATCAACTTCACCTTGGACAGGTCGAGACCTGAGCCGGCAAAGTCTCCACTGTAATCATCGGTACGCACCACAGCGCCCTCTTTCCCCAGGGGGTAATAGAAGGTTTTGCTGATGATAGTACCCTCCGGGTATTCAAAATCAGACTCACCGTAAGCCGCACTGGCACCATCCGGCATCCAGACTGTGCGCAACTTGTGCGCATAGTCGGTGAACAGTGCGGTATTCAAGTCAAACGGTACCACCCGATCATTCAGTGACAGTTTTCCGTCAATGGCTTCGACCACGTGCCATTGACTCAGATTGTCCGGGACAGCACTACGCTCGTGTACCGTCACCTGCTCACGGGGTGCTTCGCACCCGGCGAGCAGCAGGGCCAGTACCGCGCCCCCGAACCATCTGGCTGAAGCAAGCTTACGCATCGGTTACCTCATTGATTGCGTGTTGCTCTTCCTGAGGTTTTTCCTGTTTGCTGTCGAAATCGAGAACCACTTGCGGCAGCTTTTTCAGGTTGCAGCTGTGCTCCGTGATATCGGTAGTGATGTTCTTGTAACCACCTTGAAGGTCGACATTGATGATGCCCACACCTTCGTTCTGAATACACAACTTCAGGTTTTCCGGCAGCTTGCCATCAACCATTTTTTCCTTGTCGACCGCACCATCCCACAGTACGTCTGGCAGGCTACCGGTAAGGCCGAATTTGGCAATCTTCAGTGCCTTGAGTTCCAGGTCGTCTGGGGACTCGCCACCACCAGTGAAGGTGTTGTCGTAAATGTAAATACCTTCCGGGTAGGGGTCGAAGTTCTCCTGGGTGGACTTGTCACTGTAGTAACCCGCGGCGAAATAGCTGCTCACGATGACATTGGCGGTGTCGTTATCGGAAATTTCGTTATTGAAAATTTCGACAAAATCGTTGGAGTTGATCACCACACCAGAACCTGCAGGTACTGCAGCTACCGGGGTGCCTTCGTGACCAAAGTTCTCGTAATTGTTTTTAAACACCTTGTTGTTGTACACGCGAGTGCTGTGACCCGGCTGCGGCAGGTTCGGCATATTGAAAACCAGAATACCGCCGGTGTTATTGGTGGCAACGTTGTCGTATACGTCGGCGCCGATGGTATTTTCGATTTCGATACCGGCAACATTAAACTCGGCGCGGTTGTTGCGCACGATGACGTTGCGCGACTGCCCCACATAGATACCGGCATCGGATGCGCCGATGGCAACAGTACCTTCCACCAGGGTGTTTTCGGTCTGTACCGGGTAGATACCGTAGGCGCCGTTCTCGGTCGCCGGGCCATTAGTCCACTCAACGCGGATATCGCGAATGACGATGTTTTTACCTTCGTTGACTTTGAGTGCGTCACCAATCGTGTCTTCAATGGCCAGATCTTCGATGGTGAAGTCGCTGGCATTTACCAACAAACCTTCAGCCCCCTGAATCTGGTCCTTGAAGGAGAGAATGGTCTTATCCATTCCCGCACCGCGGATGGTTACGCCATCGACGTTGAGGGACAGACTGCGGTTGAGCTGGAAACGGCCTTCCGGAATTTCAATGACATCGCCCGGTTGCGCCTGGATCAGCTGCTTGAGTAACTGCTTCTGGAACTCCGCGGTTTCAGCACTACCGGCGCTGTTTGCGGTAGTGGCTTCTTCTTTCTGAGAACAGGCTGTGGCCAGTGCTGCCAGCAGGAGCGCGCCCAATTTAGCCGATGTCTTCATTTTGTCTCCAAATTTCTTATTGGTATTTGAGGTGATATCCACACTTTCGCGGCAGCGCTTCCGGTCCGAAAGGCCCCAGGTCGTGACCAGAGTTGCCCGCCCATTCTTAACTGGTACGCATGTACCAATTAGGGCGGGCAAAATACGTGACTGCCAGTGGTCGGATACTATCCCCTCGTCGGAGCCTGATCAATTCATCAGATGGAACTTTTACTCAATTTAACCAGATACGGGCCGACCGAGGAGTCAAATAGACCAGAGAAGAAGAGTGCAAGCGGGGCTCGAACCTCACAACGAGGCTGCAGGTGAGGCAGGAGATTAAGCGGACAGTAGTATCCCGCGCCACGGCGGGCTCGGGATACCATACAACAAGAGCGAGCGGTGAGGTCTAGTGCTGGAAAACCGGCCCGGCGACAAAGCTCCAGAACAGGACCGTGCCCACCATGACCACCACAGCCATTACCAGGCACACCGTGACCACGGCACTGGCAAACAGAAAGCCTCGCTCCTCAGAAACATTCATCACTATGGGAATTCCCACATACAGCAGGTATACCGCGTAGGCGACTGCAACAGTCGCGAGCAGGATATCCAGCCATAAGATGGGGTAAAGTCCGGCAGCTCCGGCAATAAAGATGGGGGTTGCGGTAAACCCGGCAATCACGATGCCTTTCATCGGATGGGTTTTCGCACCGTAGGTTTTTGCCATCCAGTGAATAAAGTAACCCACCGCGACCACCGCGAGAATCATGGTGACATAGAACACCGCTACCAGAGAGAGCGCACTGTTGTTGGTCAGCGTGCGGACCTGGCCTCCCCGACCGATATTCCAACCGATCTCTGTAGTGCCGAAATACCAACACAGCGCCGGCACCAGCGCCAGGATGATAACGTAGGGGATCTGACGGTTTACGCCCTTTTCCGACAAACCGGCAATTTCCTGCCACTGCCTGCGCGGTTGTACCATCAGGCCGTAGAGATGATTCAGCATTCCCGTTCTCCTCACTCGCGAGGAACCACACGGCTTGTAACCGCGGGGAAAACCTTTTAATGAGCCACAGCCGTAAATCGACTCTTCTGTCTCAATTTGATCTGGATACGACTTGTCAAAGTGAGGGATACCGCCAAAGGCTTTTCCCAAAAGTTCCAGTTTCTTATGTGTCTCATCTAGCGCCTTCCCGGTTGGGGAGGCTCTCGATGGATTGCCTGTGCCCGAAAGTGTGGGACACCCTAGATTTGTAACACCTTCGTCATGCAAGTCAACGTGGGTGGATCAATTGGCGGAAATAAAAATGCGGTCGTTTCCCCAGGAAACAACCGCATTCACAGGAGTGCTACGGAAGCACTCGAAAATTGGCCAACTCTCTTTTTCGGCGCTTTCTCGGCACTTATCCAGGCGCAGCCGCAAAAAATTGCGCCAACAAAAATCCGGAAAAGAGTGTAAAACCGTCAGGTATTCGCAACTTGCACCATATGCATCCAACCAAACCGGTCTTCCGCACGGCCCTCCTGTATATCAAGTAACGCTGCGCGCAATTTCTCGGCCACCGGACCAGGAGCTTTCGCGAGGCGGTAACGCTGCGCGCCGTCACCGAGCTCGCTGATCGGGCTAACGATGGCCGCAGTACCGCAGGCAAACGCTTCGCTACAGGTGCCTGAAGCCACCAGGGCCAGCAAATCATCGATATCGATTTCCCGCTCATGCACTTCAATGCCCTGATCCCGCGCCAGGGCGAGCATGGAGTCTCGTGTAATGCCCTCGAGAATCGAGCCATTCAGAGCCGGGGTATGCAGGGCCCCATCCATAACCGCAAAGAAGTTCATGCCAGACAGTTCATCCACAGTGCGGCGGTTTCCGGGATTCAACCACAGAGACTGGTCGTACCCGCGCTCCTTGAGCTGCGCAATACTGAGCAGCGACGCAGCATAATTTCCGCCGACTTTCGCATCGCCGGTCCCCCCGACCGCGGCGCGGCTGTCCTCGCGCTCTACCCACAGGCGCATATTGCCCGCGTGATAGGCCTCGGAAGGGCTGGCAATTACATAAAACTCATAGGCCTTGCTCGCCGTTACCGCGAGGTCTGGCTGGGTACCCATAAGAAACGGGCGGATATACAGGGACTCACCACTGCTGCCAGGAATCAGGTTGGCGCAGTGCGCCACCACGGTCCGCACCGCATCCAGAAACAGGGATTCCGGTACCGGGGGCATACACAGGCGGCGGGCGGAATGCTCCATGCGCTGAGCGTTTCGCTCCGGGCGGAACAGGCCCACACCACTGCCGCAGCGGTAGGCCTTCATGCCTTCAAAACAGGATTGCGCGTAGTGCAGCACTTTGGCCGCGGGATCCATCGCCAGCGGGCCGTATGGCATCAGCTCTCCGTCGCTCCAGCGACCGTCCTGATAGCGGGCACGAAACATGACCGGAGCCATGACGGTGCCAAATCCCAGCCGTTCGGGAACCTCGAATCCGCGCAGGCTGGCGATGGCTTCCGGTTGTATTTTTATCGTCACAGAGCTCTCCCACTGATATCTGATGCGGTCAATCCAGCGAATTATGGCTGGAATGAAACGTTTTTCCAAACCCACAGAACAACAGGTGACAAATTCAAGCAAAAGACAAAGATCAAACGCCATTTTATTAGGATGAACCGTTCCCTGCACTACCCAAGGCACACGGCCGAATGCAGGAGTTCACCGCGGACTCCTACCGATAGTCCACTTCGACAAGCTAGTCCGCCGACGGCAGCAGAGGTGTACAGAGCCGTCAGAATCCCGTCTCTCGGGCCATTTTTTGGCACCGGGATAATTGAGAGTTCCCCCCCACCGCTTCACGGGCTGCCAGACTGTTGGAACCAAAGTGCAAACCACGATTACGAACAACCCAGCGGGCAGAGTCATCACAAACCACGACCCACAGGTAGCCGGGAGCAAGCCCCTACCACCTCAAGTAAAAGCGCGTCAATCTCAACCGGAATCCGCGCTTAGCTGCACTGAACAGATGTACCCCGATAGTCAGTGGCGCGCCTCCCTACGCGAGGAGGCAAAGCGCGAAATATCGTTGGCTATACTCAAAATACATGGACGGCGAACGCCTATTGCAAGGGAAGCAAGTGCCAATTTCGAGGCCAGAGACTTTCCGGCGACACCAGAGTCCAGTGTCGATATCGACAACACACCGGGCAACCGGCAGGAAATTGAACGAACCACACTTCAGGGAGAGAGGTCCCGCGCTAACTACGCAGCCGCAGCTACCCGTGTAACTGCAGCAAATACAAGTAGCCGCGCGGACATCGAGCTTGTCGAAATTCGTGAATCACGAAATTTGGCAGGTCACGCAAAACATGAAATGGAAGTGGTTCAATCGTGACACAGACAGAAACCAGCAACGCAATTGCTATCGGCTTGATGTTTACAGCCTCAGCTCTGCTGTGTGGCTCTGTTGCGGCGGAAGAGATATCCGCCCTCGACAATGCCAAGGCTCCACCGGCGGCGTATATAGAAGCTGCCTCAAAACCACTGGAGAAGCCAAAACGACGGCTTCGTCCATCCGTGGCGATCGACGAATATCGCCAGCGTATCGAGGATATGGAAGCCGAGCACGGCGCCTACGGAGCCGGCATTGATGAGCAGCTTCTGGGTCTCGGGCATGCATTGCAGCGACGTGGTGCACACGAAGAGGCAATCTCCCAGTTTCGCCGCGCCATGTTGATCAACCGTGTGAATGAGGGGCTCTACTCCCTCAACCAGGTACCGATGATCGAGCGTATGATCGAGAGCCAAATTGCGCTCAACGACTGGGAAGATGCCAACGATAACCACGAATATCTATTCTGGCTGCATGCAAAAAATTACGGTGAGAAAGACCCGCGCATGCTGCCCATCATTGATCAGCTGAGCAGCTGGCATCTGCAGGCTTACATCGATGAAAAAGGTGCGACACTGTTTGAGCACCTGATCAATGCCACCAATCTTTACGCACTGGCGGTGGATATTATTTCGCAAAATTTTGGCGCCAACGACCTGCGCCTGGTGGAGGCCCTGCGTGGCCTGAAAGCCACCAACTATTACCTGGCCACCTACTCTGGTGAACCCCAGGAAGCGGTAGTCATCAATACCAGTTTTGGCGGTGGCAATTTGCCCAACGAACGACGCGCGCAACTGGATCACTACCGGATGAACAGCTTCAGTTCGGGTAAAACCGCGATCACAAAGATCATGGATGTTTACCAGAAAAACCCGGCATCACCGCCGGCCGCTTCGGCAAAAGCGAAGGTGGAGCTGGGCGACTGGTACATGCTGTTCAACAAGTGGCATTCCGCGCGGGAAACTTATGGCGAAGCCTACCGCGCGCTCTGGGACAACGGCGCCACCAACCAGGAAATCGATGAGATCTTCGGCCACCCGGCAGCGTTGCCCAGCCTGCCACTGCTCGACGAAGACCGGGAAGCGCTGGCAAATTCTTACGTCACTGTTTCCTACGACGTTACCGCGTTCGGCAAGGCGCGTAATATCCGCATTATCAGCGCGCAACCGGAAGACAAAGTGAGCATCCGCTCGCGAGTGCGCAACGTACTCAAACGCGCAAAATTCCGCCCGCGCTTTGAGAACGGCGAACCGGTGGAAACCACCGGTATCGTTCAACGATTTGTATTTGATTAAAGCCACCTATGATTAAGGCAGTGTTCGACTGATGTATCGAGGTAAGTTGACCTGAGGGGCGCAGCGGGATGAAAACTGGCAGCGAATAACGCCTGAATCCCAAAACCCCCGGAAAGGAAAACTGTCGAACAGATAGGGAACCAGCGGGCCACAACGATTTCGTTGCGGCCCGTGAACGCATCAGGAGATAGCCAATGACGTTACGGAAGTTTGCGCGCCGTTTTAATCCGGCCACCGATGAATTGCACCGTGTCAACTGGAAAGCACTCGCCTCCGTGGTAGTGCTCGCGGCCGTAGTGAGCGGCTGTAAAAACCAGCAGACGCAACAACAGCCGCCCGCACAGCCGCAACAGTCCCAGTCGAGCTCATCCAGCTCCTCGCAATCACAATCCCAATCGCAGTCGTCCAGTTCGTCGAGCAGCCAGTCTTCACAGTCGAGCCCATCCACAGCGAGCAGTATGCCTTCGCCGAGCTCGCCCAGTAGCAGCCGCAGCAGCCCGAGCGTGTCGACATCGAGCAGCCAGGCGCAGCCAAATACCTCGCTCCCGAGTATCGAGTCCGGCGACCGCTCCAGTGAACAGGCAACCACCGCATCGGACCAGGGACAAGAGTCGCAGCGGCGTTCCCGCTCGCGTAGCAGCAGCGATTCCGACCCGACGGCGAGTCGCAATCCATCCACACCGGTGTATAGCGACTCAGACCAGCACCCGGACGAATCCCGCATGCCGCCGGATCCGTCCTCAAAAAATAGCGAGAGCGAGCCACCGGATGAAATCGACTTTTCTGAAGAGCAGGAAACCGCGAGCAGCTCTTCCAGTAGCTCCTCGTCGAGCTCTTCCGCCAGCGCTTCCTCCAGTTCATCGTCGAGCGCATCTAGCAGCAGCTCTGCAAGTGCCAGCGCCAGTGCCTCTGGCGCACCGAGCAGTGCGTCCAGCAGCTCTCCCGCTTCCGCACAGAATGGCGGGCAAAGCAGTGCACAGAGTGGCGGCCAAAGCGGACAAAGTGGTGGGCAGCAATCCAGCGCCACCGCCAGTGCCGGGGGCCCCGCAGGCGGTAGCAGCGCACCGAATGAAGCGCCGATGAGTAGCGCAGAGCGCGTTGCGGAACTGGAGGGCCAGTTTGAATCCACCATGGCCAGCTACGACGGCATGATCCTGCGGGAACGGGATTACGTCCGCAACCGCCCGGCTTCCGCCGAAGAGCAGGAAGCCATGGAAGACGAAGTCCCTGCAGGGGAGTCTCTCGAAGACCTGATTCAGTCCGCAGAGGCCGAACTGCCCGCGCCACCTCCACCGGGGGGCCAGGGTGAAGGTGGCCCCGGGCCAGAGCAGAGCAATTCCAGCGGCCAGGCCACCGGTCCCGGGCTGCCCACCAAAGGACGCCAGGGCGAGTTCGATCACAGCGGCAGTGCGACAGTGGTGCCCGCCAACGTGCCCTCCGGTGACGATGACGATGTCGTAGCGCGGCAGATTCGCGAGGCCGCCACACGTGAGTCGGACCCGGAATTGCGTGAAAGACTCTGGGAAGAGTACCGGAAATATAAAAAATCACAGAAATAACGATGAATATTCATCACGGAATATACGGACACTAGGGAGAGAGTACTGATATGTTTTTCTCGCACGCACGCAGCGCCCTGGCCAGCCTGGCATCAGGTCTTTTGATCATTGCCGGCTGTACCACCACCGAGGTGCGCACCACCGCCTACACACCGCTTACGGTCGAAGACAGAACCATCGCGGAAAACCGTTTGCTGGATGTGGGTATTGTTCAGTTCAATGCGGGCCTTGATCAGGAAGAGGAGCTGGAAGAGGACGAGCTGGTCTTTCCGGAACTGCGCCGCGCGGAGTCCCGCTACATCGCCGTGACCCTCGCCGATGCACTGCAATCCAGCCAGGGTTGGGGTGCGGTACGGGTTATTCCCAGTGAGCGGACCAATATCGATGTGACGGTGACCGGCACCATTGTGCAGTCCGACGGAGAAACGCTAACCGTTTCCGTAACCGTGCGCGACTCCCGTGGCCAGCTGTGGTTTACCAAAGAGTATACCGAGCAGGCCTCTCACTACGCGTACGACCGAAAACACCCCACAGAAGGCGATGCGTTCCAGGGTATCTACAATCGTGTTTCCAATGACATGTTAATGTACCGCCAGCGTCTGTCAGACCAGTACATCGCGGAGCTGCGCACTATTTCCGAAATAAAGTTCGCCCAGAGTTTCTCCCCCAGTGCATTCGAGCGCTACCTGGTTCAGGACGAGGAAGGACTTTATCAACTGACGTCCCTGCCCGCGGACAACGACCCCATGTTGATGCGCGTCCGCCAGATTCGGGAGCGTGATTATCTGTTTGTAGACACCCTGCAGGGTTACTACGACACCTTCGTCAAGACCATGGAAACGCCCTACCAGGAATGGCGAGCCATGAGTTACGAAGAAGTGAAGCAGATGCGAGAGATGAAACGCAAAGCGCGGAATAACACCATCATGGGTGTGGCCGCCATCGTCGGTGGTATCGCAACCGCGGGGGCTGGTGGCGGTGCCGCACGTCAAGCCGCCAATGTCGCCGTAGCCGGTGGCGGTTATCTGGTGAAAAGTGGTTTCGACCGTCGCTCAGAGGCCAAAATGCACATAGAGGCACTGCAGGAACTGGGTGATTCAATCGAAGCTGAGGTGGAACCACAGATCGTGGAGCTGGAAGATCGCACAGTCACCTTGTCTGGCTCAGTAGAAAACCAGTACCAACAGTGGCGTGAACTGCTAAAAGAAATCTACCAGGCAGAAACCGGCGGGTTGCAGGATATCTGAAGCCAAGCCAGATCACTGAGGTAACCGAGGTAGAGAGGGAAGGCCGCTGCCGGAAATGTTTTCGCGTATCGGCCTCCAGACAATAACAGCGAGCAAAGCGGAAATACCATGCAACACCGCGATTCAGAATCCAGAGATCCATCATTCATTCAGCCTGCCGAATTTACTTTCGGAAACGGAAATGGTGCCGGCGATACAGAAGCGCACACCAAAAGCCAGGTATCGCCTACCGCCGATCGCAGTGGAAAAACCCCAGTTAAATGGATGCCCCTGGTTCTCGGCACCGGAATGCTCAGTGCGCTTGTCGGCGTGTTCTGGGTGCTTCCTCAAATGGTAGAACCGCCGGCACCACCGGTAATAGCCAGCAAGGCCACGACCGATTCAGGCGCACAGAATACCAAACCCCGCGTAGAGGAATCCCCGTATACCGAAGCGGAGATCATGCAGCAGCGCCGGGATGTACAAAAGGTACTGCAGGACATTTTGCAATTACAGGAAGAGTTACTGGAAAGACGGGTGGAAACCTGGGCAGCGGAAGAGTACTTTGCCGCACGCACGCTCGCTGAAGGTGCCGATGGCATCTATCGGCAGCGCAAATTTATGCAGGCGCTCGAACAATACCGCGAAGCTCTGTCTGGTATGCAGGCCCTGCGCGACAGTATTCCCGAGCGCATCGAGACGTACCTCGCTGCAGGTCATGCGGCTTTAAACCTGGGCGATCATCAGGCAGCGCAAAAAGCGTTTGATCTCGTACTGACAATTTCTGAAGACCACCCTCGCGGAGTAAAGGGAAAATCCCGCGCAGATTTATTACCAGAGGTTTGGCCTCACGTTACCGCCGGTAAAGACGCATTTTCAGAAAACGACCTAGACAAAGCAAAGGCGGAGCTGGAACAGGCGCTGTCGCTGGATACGGAAACGGAGCCAGCCAAAGCACTGCTAACTGAAGTGACTGCCGCAATTCTTGAGCGAGACTACAGCGAAGCAATGTCAGCAGGTTACGCGGCCATCGCCAACGCTGATTTCGACAAGGCCAAGTCTCACTTTGGCACCGCCAAGAAACTCAAACCCAATGCCGCCGACCCGGATACAGGCCTTCGCCAGGCCACCAACGGTGTGGCACAAGGGCGCATAGACCGGCTGTTTGCCAGCGCCTCGGAAAACGAACGCGCTGAGCAGTGGCACAAAGCCGCAAAACAATACGCAGAGCTACTCAAAACCGACAGCAGTCTGGTGGAAGCCGTTACCGGGCAGGCGCGTAGTCTGGCGCGCGCCAAGCTCGATGATCAACTCCAGGAGCTACTGGACGACCCGCTCAAACTGAGCCAGGCCAAGCGCAATCAATACGCGCGCAAGGTGCTGTCCGATGCGCGCGCGCTCAAGGCCGACACACCCCGGTTAAACGGACAGGTCGAAGCCCTGGAAACAGCGCTGACCCAATCGCTGATTCCGGTTACCGTCGTTTTGCAGTCCGACGCCAGCACCCAGGTCACCATCTACCACGTGGGCAAGCTGGGCAACTTCTCTCAGCGCCAGATCGCACTGAAACCCGGGCGCTACACCGCGGTAGGTACCCGCCAGGGATACCGGGATGTGCGCCACGAATTTGTTGTGGAACCCCAGTCAGAATCCCCGGTGGTTACCATTCAGTGCGCCGAGAAGATCAACAGCGCCAATAATTCCTGAAACCGGAAACCCTCCCCCGGCGATCGGATCAAAATGTACAGATTTTTCATGTTGTACAACCGATTCGCCGGTATCTCCTGCCTTACGAAATTGACCCTTTGGACGTAATTTCCTACGCCTTTCGCCGGTAGGGAGCCGTGGACAAAATTGTCGCCTCAGTATCGCCAAAACAGGGAAACCTGCGCCAATCATCCGGCGACTCAGGCCGCAATGGCGAGAGCAGACTAAGCTGAAATGCGCGGCTCTGTATCTCTCCTCCAAGGATGACCCCGCCGACCTGAATGCGGATATAACGACGATCGCCGCGACGGAAAAATCAATAAGTGCGCAGTAACAGGGAATCACTAATGACAGCCAAGGAAGCGGTACCCGCACGCGACAGCGAGCCGGCCAACGAAGATGTATCCGTTATTCAGCCAATAGGCTTCACTCCCGCTCCGGTGACCTCCGGCGGTAGGAAACTGCTGCTCTCCCCCAAGGCGATTGCCGTCGTCAGCTGCCTGCTGATCGGCGCGCTGATGCTGGTTTATCTGCTGGTTGCGCGCTCGCTGATCTTCGAAACCCAACCCGGTGATGCAAAAGTTACTGTGAGCGGGCTGGCTCTGCCTCTGGGTGACGGCCACCTGGTACTGCCCGGCCACTACAGCTACACCGTGAGCGCCACAGGCTACCTGCCGCAAAGTGGCGAGGTGGAGGTCAGCAGCGACCGCAACAGCCGCCACGCGGTAAATCTTCAGCGCCTGCCCGGGCACCTGCAGGTCGTGACTGAACCAAATGTACCGGTACGCATTCTTGTGAACGGTGCCGAGGTTGAAAGCAACGGCGGACTCGCGCCCGCCATTCCCGCAGGTCGCAAGCGGATTACCGTATTGACCGAGCGCTACCTGCCATTCAGCAAGGAAGTGGAAATCGAGGGACTGGACAATACCCAGACACTCAAAGCCAGCCTGCGCCCGGCATGGGCCAACGTGCACATCACCAGTACTCCCGCCGGTGCGACTGTCAGCGTGGAAGGCAAGGTGCTCGGGACCACCCCGCTCACCGCGGAACTGGTACAGGGCGATCGCCTGGTGGATATATCCCTGCCCCAGTACAAAACCGTGCAGGTGCCGGTCCCGGTAACCGCCGGCGTCGATCAAACATTACAAACCGTTGACCTCTCCGCCGCCGACGGCACATTGCGCGTCGTGAGCAATCCCCCTGGCGCCAGTATCACGGTGGATGGTGAATACCGCGGCCAGACACCGATGGATTTGGAGCTGGCATCCAACAGTCGCCACCAGCTACGATTCTTTCTGGACGGCTACAGCACCGTGGAGCGCGCAGTGGACGTTCGCGCCGGTGACCTGCGGGATATGAACGTGGAACTCACACCGGTGTTCGGCAAAGTCTCCATTACCAGCAGCCCTGCCGATGCGCAGGTATTTATCGACGGCAAACTTGCGGGCACTGCAGGCCAGACCTTCACTCTGCCTACCCGTAGCCACAGTATCGTGGTACGCAAGGCTGGCTTTGAGGATTACCAGACCACCATTGTTCCCTCCAGCAAGCTGAAACAGTCTGTACGCGCAGTGCTGTTAACCGGTGAGCAGGCCCGCTGGAGCAACGTACCTGCGGAAATCACCCATGGCGCCGGCGGCAAGATGTTACTGATGCGCCCAGATGCAGAATTCACGATGGGCTCTTCCCGCCGCGAACAGGGTCGCCGCGCCAACGAAGTGCTGCGAAAGATTGCACTCGATCGCCCCTTCTACATCGGCAGTACAGAGGTTACCAATCGCGAGTACCGCCGCTACCAGCGTATGCACAGCTCCAGCCATACCAACGGTGTCAGCCTGGACAACGATAGCCTGCCCGTGGTGAACATCAGCTGGAACGACGCAGCTCTTTTCTGCAACTGGCTTAGTGCTCGCGATGGACTGAAAGAGGTCTACCGTACCGAGCGCGGCCGCGTGGTCGGGTTCGATGGCAGTGCGAACGGCTATCGTATGCCCACCGAAGCGGAATGGGCTTGGGCATCGCGCTTTGAACGCGGCGCAATGCGTAAATTCCCCTGGGGCGACTCCCTGCCGGTGGGCAAAAACTCCGGTAATTACGCCGATACCAGTGCGGGCCAGATTGTTCCCGCGGTGCTGCGCACATACAACGACCGCTACGCTGCCACAGCGCCAGTCGCCAGCTTCTCTGCCAATCATCTCGGCCTGTACGACATGGGCGGCAACGTCTCCGAGTGGATTCACGATCTGTACACCATCGGCACCGGCTTGTCCCTGAAACGGGAGGAAAACCCGGTTGGGCCGCAGGAAGGGGATTATCACGTGGTACGTGGTTCCAGCTGGAAACATGCGGGTCTCACCGAACTGCGCCTTTCCTATCGGGATTACGGTGCAGAGCCGCGGGATGATATCGGCTTCCGCATCGCCCGCTGGGTGAACTGAGGAACTGAAAATGCAAAAGCAACATTCACCCACACAACGCGAGATAAAGGCGCAGGCGTTACCGGCTGCCCCCCTGTTCGGTCGCCGGTTTGTCATCGCCACTCTGTCCCTGGGTTTTGCCGCAGCACTCTGTGTCCAGGCGCTGAGTACGCAGGCGCAGTCTTCCGTGGAAGACGCCCAAAGCAAACAGGCAGACGCATCGAAATCGGAAAGCGAAGCCGCAAGCGCCGCCCCCGTTTCAGTCGAGAAGGACACAGCCAGGCCCGTGAAAAAATCACCACCCAGCATCAAAGCGCAGAGTGCACAAAGCGCCGACAACTATGAGGCAACCGAGGAAATCTCCGAAGATCTCTCTGTCTCCTATCCAGTAGATATTTAAGCGTTAGAAAGACCAACGCGTAACACCAAACGCAGCAATAGTAATACCGGGCCGGAAGCCAACGGAATGGCCCCACAAAAAAGCGGGAAAACCCATGAAATTCAAGTCTTCAGATTTTATGTTCCAGCTGTTCGCCCTACTCGGCGCCATCATCCTGGTTCACGCGATATACGTGGCCATCATCCGGCCCAATGCAGACGCACTGATTCAGGAGCAGATGGCACGGGAAGAAGCCGGTGAAACCTACGCGCAGCAGCGATCCCTCTACATCGTAATGCGTGACTATGAGCAGGAAGCCTGTTTCGTACTGATGCTGTGGGCAATGGCGATCATGGGCCTCAAAGCGCGCCGCTCCATGCGCGAGCGCAAGTTGCTGGACCAGGCCCTGCTCAACGTCAGCGAAGGTACTCCCATTCTCCCAGAAGATGCACGTGACCTTTCTCGGCCGATTCAGGCACTTCCGGAAGACGAACGCAATTTCCTGTTACCACGTGCACTGCTTACTGCCCTGCAGCGATTTGGCTCCACCCGCAATGTGGCAGCGGTATCCAACTCGGTAAAAGAAGTGTGTGAAACCGAAGGCGATCGACTGGACAGCGAACTGGCCATGGTGCGCTACATCACCTGGGCCATTCCCTCCATCGGGTTTATAGGCACGGTGCGCGGTATTGGTGAAGCCCTTGCACAGGCGCATCGCGCGGTAGAAGGCGATATCGCCGGGGTGACCGTGAGCCTGGGTGTGGCATTCAACTCCACCTTCGTCGCACTGGTAATCAGTATCGTCATCATGTTTTTCACCCACCAGCTGCAGTTGATGCAGGAACGGCTGGTACTGGACGCGCAAAATTACTGCGACAACAAGTTGCTGCGTTTCCTGAAAGTGAGTTGAGCAAGGCCTGATCAGCTATTTAATCCGAAAACATCGGGTAATCAGGGACTGGGTTACCCTCGAAATAAACAGGAAAGACCATGAGCAAAGGTGTACTGGAAATCAACGACTGCGGCCTGCGCGTATTCGACAGCACCAATGAGATAATTGAAAGTCCCGGAGTGGCGATCATCAACAGCCGGGAAATTGTGACAGGCACCGCCGCACTGATGCGCGCACGCAGCCACCCGACACAAGTCAATCACCAGTTCTGGCGTCGCCTCAGTCTGGAGTCGGTAAAGTCCGACAACCCCGGCTGCCGTCACCACGCAGACCTGGCCTTCTGCCAGCTCAAGGAAATTGCCGGGCTGTGCGACCTGCCCGATGAAGTCGCCCTCGCCGTTCCGGGAAATTTCACCCATGAGCAACTGGCGCTGTTACTGGGAGTCGTCAAGGAGAGCCCGTTCAACACGGTAGCACTGGTGGACACAGCCAGTGCCAGTATCAGTAGCTGTGCCCCGCGCGGCGTACATCTGCATGTCGAACTGCACAGGCACCAGACGCTGGTCAGTCGTGTCGCCGTGCACGAACAAACAGAACTGGATATCGCCGAAACCGTAAATGATGCAGGCCTGCAGCACTTTCAGGAAGCCTGGGCGCGAATTTTTACCGATGCCTTCATCATGCAGTGCCGGTTCGACCCTTTCCATTCCGCAGAAGCGGAACAGCAGCTCTACGACCTGCTCCCCCAGTGGATCGCACGCGCTATGCGACAGGGCGAAGTAATGGCGGAGCTCGACGACCGTACCGCCAAGGTCAGCCTGCGCCAGCTTCAGGATGCCAGCACACCGATTCTCTCGCGGGTGCGCGCCATGATTGAAAACCTGAGCGATACCAACAGCGTGGTCTTTGTGTCCCATCGCTGGGCCGAAATTCCCGGCGGTGCTCAGCTGGCGGAACGTATTCATCTGCTGCCACACAATGCCGTGGCACAGGCAGTGGAAAAGCACTGGCAGGAAATCCACAGCGAAAATGGAAACCTGCGCCTGATCACATCACTCAGCGCGGCGCCGGCCACTGAAGTCGCGGTGCAAGTGAATGCGGCCGCAGAGGCCGGCGCCACGCACCTGCTATATGGACACCGGGCACTGGCTGCACATCAGCCGCTGTTTGTGAGCTGGCTGAATGGCAAGCTGGACGTCACACCGACGCCCCCCACCCACCCTGCAGCCACAATCACTAACCACGCCGGCCGCCTGGCACTGCGTGTGGACGCGGGTGCAGAACTGATGTTGAACGGCGAATCCATTTCTGCCCCGGTGAATCTGACTGCCGGTGACCGCATCGGCGTGGCAGATTTCGATGGCGTAATTACTGCGATCAGTGTGGAGCAATATGGCGCGTAAAAACCGGCGGTTTACCACTTTCAGCCTGTCGTTCCTGGACATCATGTCCTGTGGCTTCGGCGCCGTGGCTCTGATCTTTCTGATCATCAAGCACGGCTCCGATCACGACATAGAGGCGGAAAACCTGGACCTGAAAGCGGAAGTCAACCTGCTGCAGGAAGAGGTTCAATTCGGACGTGAGCACATGGTGCTGGCGCGCAATACCCTGGATACCACCAGCGATGATCTGGCAACGGCCCAGGGCCTGGCGCGACGTATCATGGAGCAGATCGAGGAAGTGAAAGGCAATATCGCCGAGGTCGACAGCAGTACCGACGAAATGGATATTGCCCGCCTGCAGGAAAAGCTGAAAAAGCTCGAGCAGGCCAAGAAGAAACTCGAAGAGGAAAACCAAAAACTCGGTAATAACGTGCGCAAATTTGTCGGTGACGGCGACCGCCAGTATCTCACCGGCCTGCGCCTCGGCGGAGATCGCATTCTGATCTTGCTGGATTCCTCTGCCAGCATGCTGGGGGATGAGCTGATCAAGGTAATCCGAACCCGCAACATGTCCGATTCAGTGAAGCGCGACACCGAAAAGTGGCGCCGCGCCAAGCAGACCGTGAGCTGGCTGGTGTCGCAGTTTCCCCAGGACAGTCAGTACCAGATCTACACGTTCAACACGGGTTTTCAGGCTGCCATTGTAGGCACCGAGGACCGCTGGCTGAATGTGGATGACCGTGACCAGATGGATGTTGCAATGAAGGCCCTCAACAAAGTGGTACCCGAAAACGGTACCAGCCTGGAGCGCATCTTCAATGCGGTAAACAGCATGTCGCCGTTACCGGACAACATTATTCTGATTACCGACGGCCTGCCCACTCAGGGCATGAAAGCCCCTCGCGGCAATACCGTTTCCGGCAAGGAGCGTATCAAGCTATTCCGCAAAGCAGTGGATGCTCTGCCAAAAAGTATCCCGGTCAACGTGGTCCTGGCTCCTATGGAAGGCGATCCCTTTGCCGCCAGTGAATTCTGGAAACTGGCTATGGAGACCCAGGGTTCTTTCCTCGCACCATCAAAGGATTGGCCATGAGCAAGCGAACTAAACGGCAACAGGAAGAGTTCAGCATTTCGTTTCTGGATGTGATCTGCTGTGGCTTTGGCGCGATCGTATTACTGCTGATGATCGCCAAAACCGTGGAACCGATTGTGCTGGAAGAAGCAGAGCTGGATCTCGATGGCCAGGTACAGGAGCTGCAGGAACAACTGGCGGAAATTCGCGGGGAAACGACCATTCTCAACCGCGACCTGAACGCAAAAAAAGAACAGCTTGATATCGAAACCAAACGGATCGCAAAACTGAAGGGCGAGCTGGATACCCTGCAGGCAATGTTTGCACGTAAGACCGAGGGCGAGTCAGAAGAGGGCAAGCTCAAGGGTGAGTTGACCATCGCCCTGCAGAGCATGACCGACGAGATGAAACGCCTGCTCGGCGAGAACTACCAGCGCAAGAACAACGTGATTGGCGGCATCCCCGTCGACAGCGAGTATATCCTGTTCATCATTGATACCTCCGGCAGTATGTTCAATTACGGCTGGGACCGCATGATCGGTGAAATGGTAAATACCCTCAATCTTTACCCCAACGTAAAGGGTATCCAGGTCATGAATGACATGGGGGACTACATGTTCTCCAACTATCGCAACCGCTGGATCCCGGATACACCCGGGCGTCGCAAAGCGGTTCTCGACCGCCTGCGCTCCTGGAACCCGTTCAGTAACTCCAGCCCGGTAGAGGGTATCCAGAAGGCCGTGCGTACCTTCTACGATCCCAACAAGAAGATCAGCATCTACGTGCTGGGTGATGAATTCACAGGAAAGTCCATCCGCAACGTAATGATGGCGGTGGACCGGGTGAACGCACAGCGCGGGGAAGACCAGAGAATGGTGCGCATTCATGCCATTGGCTTCCCGATTCAATTCTCGCGCCCGTTACACCTGCAAACCACCGGGCTGCGCTTTGCGGCATTGATGCGAGAACTGACTTACCGCAACGGCGGTACCTTTGTAGGACTGAATGACTTCCGCTAAGCGGTCAAGTTAAGCAATTTCGCGAACAACATTTGAATTGAGATTTTATGAGGGGCAGGGAAAGCCCGGGAGCAGAACATGAGTATCTGGCAAAATGGATTTCGGTCACTGGGGAAAATGGGCGCACTGGCGGCCGTTACCCTGCTCACCGCCTGCGCACATACGGTTTCCGTTGATGGCGAATTTCCCAAGCCTGTCGGTAATCAACATCCACTCACGGTGGGAGTCTATCTCAGCGACGACTTCCGAAAGTTTACCTACAGCGAGAATCGCGATGACCGGGACGAGTGGAATATCAATACCGGCCGAGCCCAGAAAAACCTGTTCGAAACGGTGCTGGGCTCCATGTTCCGCGAAACCATCAGCCTCGCCCAATATCCCAGCAACCTGCCACAGGGGCTTGACCTGGTCATTGTGCCCGAGGTGCGCGAACTGCAATTCACCATGCCTCGGGAAACCCGGGTGAACATTTTTGAGGTGTGGATCAAGTACGACATGCACGCCTACAACCAGCAGGGTGATTCGGTCGCGGAGTGGGTGATCACAGCCTATGGAAAAACACCCACTGCGTTTCTCAAGTCCCAGGAGGCCGCTCTCGCGCAGGCAATCAACGTCGCACTGCGCGATGCCGGTGCAACCCTGTACACAGGTTTCGATCGGGTACCGGAACTACAGGCATTTATCGCCAACAAGCAGCGTGCGCTGACGATGAAAACGACCGGGGAAAACGAGTGAGGTCTCGCCGACGGCGGGCTGGCTTGAAGTTTAAGGATTCCGGCTACGCCGATATCTGAGCGCGCCAATCAAGGAGGAAGGTTCGGTGAAAAAACTGAGCACATACGTTTCTACGCTGGCTCTGGCAGCCATCGCCCTGGGCAGCGCTGGCTGCACTACTGTGGTAATCGACGAGTACCGTCGCAGCACTGGCGAGCTGGCCGTCGGGGATTCGGTGGTCATTCTTGGCCGCCGTCATTCCAGTGAATACGAGACCGAACCCGATTTGATCAATTGCGTCGGGGATACCCTGCATAGTCCGGAGTCCGGGGTAAACGTCATTCCAGAGCAACAGTTTGTCGATGCGCTCTATCCATGGTTCGAGCCACGCAAGGCACCCATGCATATCAAGTCCCTGAGCAAACTGATGGATATTCCCGATGTGCGCAACCGCATGGAACAGTATGGGGTCAAGTACATCGTGTGGATTGATGGCTCCACCGAGACGACTTCCAGCGCGGGTTCCATCGGATGCTCCATTGGCACTGCCGGTGCCGGCTGCTTTGGTTTTGGTACCTGGGACAAAGAGTCCGACTACGAAGCCTCGGTGTGGGATTTCCGCGATCAAGAGCTATCGGGAAAAATCAGCGCCGATGCGCAGGGTACGTCATATATGCCTGCCATCGTTGTTCCCATTCCCCTGATTGCGCGCGTCCAGAATAATGCCTGCAAAGGAATGGCTGCACAGTTGAAAGAGTTTTTGTTACCCCCGCAATCCGCCAGCCGCTGAGGGTTATCGACTGGCAATCACACCGACTGGAGAGAATAAAACAGGAGCCCCTCATGCAAACGCTCAACAAAATCATGGCGGCCATTTTATTGGTAACCGCTGCAGGCTGCGCCTTCAACCCAGCCACGAACCGGCCCGACCTGGTATTGATGTCGGAAGAAAAAGAAATCAAGATCGGTCGCGAAATGCATGAAAAACTGATCGCCAGCACGCCGGTGTACAACGACCCTATCCTGAATGCCTATGTGGAGCACGTTGGTCAAAAGGTTGCCAAAGCCAGTGACCGTCCCGACCTTACCTATTACTTCACTATTATCGACAGTCAGGATATCAACGCATTCGCCCTGCCCGGTGGCTATGTGTACATTAACCGCGGGCTTTTGACCTATTTACAGTCGGAAGCAGAAATGGCAGCGGTACTGGCGCATGAGGTTGGGCATATTACGGCCCGGCATGCCGTGCGTCAGAAGACGGCAGCCACGGGCGCGGGTGTCGCCTCGGTACTCTCAGTCCTGGTGACCGGTAGCGGCGTGGTGGGAGACGTGGCAAATCTCTGGAGTACCGCAGCGGTAAAAGGCTACGGCCGCGATATGGAGCTAGAGGCAGACCGTTTCGGTGCCCAGTACATGTACAACGCGGGATACGACCCTCAGTCAATGATCAACGTCATAGCACTGCTGAAAGACCAGGAGACCTTTGCGCGGCGGCGCGCGCGGGTAGAGGGCAAGAAGCAGCAGACCTACCACGGTGTTTTCTCATCACACCCACGTAATGATATCCGCTTGCGCGAAGTCGTTGATGCCGCCGGTAAATTGCCCGAGGACAAGAAAATTACCAAGGTGGAGTATTACCGCGAGAAAACCGAAGGGATTGTGTACGGGCAAAATGCGCAAGAAAGCGAGAAAAACCGCTTCAATCACCAGAGCCTCGGGTTTTCGCTGCTCTTCCCCGAGGGCTGGAATGTCGAAAATCAACGCAGCGCGATTGTGGGAACGGCGCCCGACAACTCCGCATCAATCACCATCAAGGTGGCGAAGCGGGACGGCAACCAGCCAGCCGATATGGCATTGCGCGGAGTATACGATGTCCGCAGCCTGGAACAGGATGAGGCCTTGAGCCAATACCGTCTCGAAGGCCATACGGGCAAGCTACCAGAACGCAACTCGGAATCACCAGATCGCGTAGCAGTGCTGTTCTATGGTAGCCGCCAATACATTCTCGAAGGCAAGATTACCACCGCTGCCGGGGACGAAAAGTCTGCTGCAGAATACGATGACTTGTTTATGACCAGCATCCGCAGTTTCCGCCCACTGCGTAAGACCGATGTAGTGAAACCGGACATCAAGCGCGTCCGCTATGTTCAGGCGAATGACAAGACGACCTTTTCTTCACTTGCACGGCATATGGAGATTGGCGAGTACGCAGAGGAGCAGCTTCGCTTGCTGAACGGGTATTACCCCAGGGGTGAACCAAAGGCCGGGGAATGGATCAAGATTGTTCAGTAATTTCTGATCATTCGGAGGTACCACTAACGATTAGTGGTACCTTTTCATTCAGATTCCGGACACTGAACTGAAACGTCACTGTCATATTTCTCTTTTTTCCGGAAGAAAATTTTTTACCCACTCCATTTCCGGTTATGTTTAGGCAAATTTCCCGTCATAGAATTTGCCATGCGATCAATCCTTTTCTTCTTATTAGCGCAACTGCTATTCGCGTCATCGGACCTGTCTGCAAGCCAGGCCTCCTCCCCCATCGTCATTGCCCACAGAGGTGCCTCAGGCTATTTGCCGGAACATACTCTGGAAGCCAAGGCCCTGGCGTACGGCATGCGAGCGGACTACATCGAGCAGGACCTGGTTCTGAGCAAGGACGACCATCTCATCGTAATGCACGATATCTACCTGGATAATGTCACGGACGTTCGCGATGTTTTCCCCCGTCGAGCGCGGGCGGACGGACACTTCTACACGATCGATTTCACACTGTCAGAGCTGAAACAATTGCAGGTCGCCGGGCCATTTTCTGCCGTTCTTGGCCAGGAATATCCTCAGTACAAAGGCCGCTTCCCGCTCTGGAAATCGCGCTTTGAACTGGCCACATTTGAGGAAGAACTGGAACTCATTCAGGGGTTGAACCAGTCACTGGGGTATGACGTTGGAATTTACCCGGAGATCAAGAAGCCCTGGTTTCATTTGCGGGAAGGTAAGGATATCTCTCGCATGGTACTCGAAACCCTCAAGCGGTACGGCTATACCGACCGCGCGAGCAAAATATATTTGCAAGCGTTTGATGCGGAAGAGCTGCAGAGGATTCACGCCACATTGATGCCAGAACTGGAGATGGATCTTCCGCTGGTGCAGCTGGTTGCAGAATCAGACTGGGAAGAAAAGCTGGTGCCCCACGCGGGCAAATGGGTCCCTTACGACTATGCATGGATGCGCACGCCACAGGGGCTCAAAAAAATTGCTGAATACGCTCAAGGCATCGGCCCCTGGCACCCGATGCTGCTGGATGCCCATGGCAAGGTGAACACACTGGTGTCAGATGCGCACCGCCTGGGGTTGGCGGTACACCCATACACCTTCCGCGCAGACCCGGATCAGCTCCCGGAAGGATTTAACAGCTTCGAGGCATTCTTGACGTTTTACCTGGAGACGGTGAAGGTCGATGGCGTATTTACTGACCACCCGGATAGGGTGTCGGCAGTACGGCAGCGTATCGAACGCCGCGAGGAAAGGTAGCCCCCTCAGGCGGGCTCCAGTTCCTTGGCCGCAGTGACTGAGGTATCCGCAAGCTCGCCGGTTGCAGGTTCCAGGTAATCCACCACCTGGTCTCTGCCGCGCTGTTTCGCACTGTACAGGGCTTCATCCGCCTCACGCATCAGTTGCTCGAGTGTCTGCGTCTGATGCGCACAGGCGACACCAATACTGGAGGTGAATTGCACAAATCCATCTGGGCACGGGAGGCGAATTCCCGCGATATTGTCCCGCAGCCGCTCGGCAGTATGCAGGGAGTCCGGCTTGGTCTCGGTGATCAGCAAAGCGAACTCTTCGCCGCCCAGGCGTCCAAAAATATCGGTTTCACGGATTTTGGCCTGAATGGTATGACTGAACTGGCGCAGAGCTTCATCACCAATACCGTGACCGTGGTTGTCGTTGATGGCTTTAAAGTGGTCGATATCAAACATCAATAGACTGACCGGCTCACCTTTGCGATAGGCGCGCTTGATACACAGCTCGGCCTCGGCGAGGAAACTGCGACGATTGCGGATACCGGTGAGCGGATCTGTACGGGCTTCCAGCTCTGCCTGTTGTTTCGCTTTTTCCAACTCTTCGGTACGGGCGCGCACCAGGCCTTCCAGTTTCACTTTGGACTGTTCCAGGTGCCGGCGGTATTGTCGTTCCGATTCCAGTCCCTGCAAACGCACCCGGCGCAGCTTGATCCCCATGGCTGCCATGATGGTAACCATCTCCACAAACGAACTGAGTGGCGGCAGGTAATAGTTCAGCAGGTTATGTTCCACAAGTCCCAGGTCACGCAACGCCTGATAGAAAAGTCCTGTGAGCAACAAGCTCCAGCCAATGGCGAATACCGCCGCTTCACTCGATCCCTGCCGCCAGCGAACCAGCGCAACAAAAGTCATGACCGGGTAGAAAAGCAGTGCCAGAGTGATACTGATTAGCGCAACAGGCTTGATTTGTAACAGCGCGCTGGCCAGCAAAACACCGGCGTTGCACATCATGAGAATCAGAATGTAATCGAGGCGTGGCGTGTACTTTCGAGTTTGTAAAAACAGGCGGTCGAACACTACACCGCAAAAAATACTAATGGCACCCGCCGCAGACATGTAGCTCCAGTGGAAGTGATTCTGCACCACGTACTGGTGGGTAAAACCGAGAATGGTACCCCAGGCAATAATCTTGGAGATACCGTATACAAAGTACGCATAAAAACTGGAGTCACCTGTGGTGATCCCCACAATCAGTGAAAACAGCGAGATCAGCGCAATCCCCCCAAACAGAAACGCCAGTACGGCCGTTTCACCGGTATGGGATTTACTCAGCGCATCGGGGCTCCAAATGCGCATGGAGGGAAACACAAAGCCCGCTTCCTCCGAGTCAAAGCGCACGAGAAAACCGGCAGTTTCTCCGGCGGCCAGCTCGACGGGTACTACGAAGCGGTTGTGGAATACCGGTCGAAGAGCAAAAGGCTCTCCCATCGCCTGATTTGCGATCTCCTGAAACGAGGGCCCGGATAATGCCGTACGGGTGTATGCGCGCAGTCGGATCAGCTGGTGATCCACGTATTCCAGACGCAGGGCTGTCGCTTGCTGCGCGGAATTGTGCAGCTCAAAATACGACCAGTAACTCCCCTTCTGCAATCCGGTGGATCCAGCACTCGCCAATGGCACAAATTTACCGGTCCGCAACGCCTGCACAGCATCCGGCAAACCGGCGTCTCCAGAGGGGTCGTGCCAGACCGCTTGCTGTCCCGTACGCTGGGTGCCAAGTTCTGTGGTGCCTACGGTGACGGCCTCTGTCGCGCGCACGGCACTCCCGAATACAGTCAGCAGCGCGAGCAGGGCGAGCAAAAACACTCGCCGCCACGGCCAGCTAAACCACTGGGTACGGACCAGCTCAGATACCGCATTGAACAATTGTGAGGCTGTCATGAAGCGCCTGATTACTATGCCCGGAGTGCATTATTGTAAAAACCGGGACAGGAGTTTTATTAGGGCTCAGCCGATATTCACCGAAAATCGCGGAAATGAGCCGTATCTGGGGCCGGAGTTTACCGGCTCCGGAGGCGAGAATCACTTGGGGATCCACGGCGCAATATACGGAACAGCGGGTATTACCTCCCTGAAGCCCCACGGTGCTGACTCGAAAGAGCCATGGCGAGAAGCGCAATCAGAAACATGCACCCAAAATAAATTCAAATGATAGAAAAATGGCCGCCAATGGCAGCCGCAAGAGCAAAATAGATCCAGCAATAATTTCCCGCGGGCCTGTGACCACGGGAGTTTATCTCGAGATCAGGAAACCACAGCGGGTGGTGAAATCAGTCAAATCGGGAGAAATCCGCTGCGCGCTTTTCCATAAAAGCGGTTGCAGCCTCGCGGAACTCATCAGATTGCAGCCGTTCCTGAAAGTGCCCGGCCTCTTCGCGTATTGCCGCGAGTCCAGACTCATAAGTACCCTGGCGCAGTAATTTTTTACTCAAGCGTACCGCCTCTGGTGCTTTTTGAGCCAGGTCCGCCGCATACTTCCTGGCCCGACTCAGCCCTTCCCCTGAATACACCACCTCATTGCAGATATTCACGTCTGCCGCGGTTTGAGCATCGAACTTGTTGCCCAACAGCAAAAGCTCAGAGGCCTTGGCCTGCCCCATGATTCTTGGCAACAACAAGCTGGACGCATACTCCGGACAGAGGCCCAGGTTCACAAATGGCATCTGAAAAATCGCATTGTCCTCGGCAATGGACAGATCGCAGTGCAGCAACAGCGTAGTGCCAATGCCCACGGCTACACCGCTGACCGCAGCGACAACCGGCTTCGGGAACTGGTACAGCGCCAGCATAAACTGGAACACGGGAGAATCTTCGCTGCTGGCGGAACCACCGAGAAAGTCCGCCAGATCGTTGCCACTGGTAAAAGCTCCACCAGCTCCGGTAAGAATCACCACCCGGACCTCAGGGGCTGTCGCGGCCGCCGTCAACAGCTCAGCCATGGCGGCATACATGGCCCGGGTCAGCGCGTTTTTGCGCTCCGGGCGGTTGATGGTGATTTCCAACACCCGGTCGGTTAAGCGGGCATCGATTTCAGCACAGGGGCTCTGGAACGGGCTGGGCATTGTTGGCTCCGATGATTCTGGTTTCATTATGAATTTGGACAATTAGCGCTAGTTTAGTCACTCAACGCCCGCGCACGAGGTCCAATTCGACCAGTTTGGGTTACCGATTCCGATTCTGAATTTAGGAGAGCGTGAGAGCGATTACCCCTATAGGAATTTTCCACAATTACGCCCCACCACCTTATAATACGGCCAATATGTAACGCTATTGCGCAACAATCCACTTACAATAAGCCAAACCTCGTTAATTTTATTGCGCAAGAACCGGTAAAGAGCGGGATTCGGTGAGAGAGAATTTTCAGATATGACGGTGACGTACAGCTCCTACCTCAAAGTCGACGAATTGCTGGAATGCCAGCAGCCACTTTCGGAAGGTCCGGAACACGACGAACTTCTGTTTATCGTGATACACCAGAGCTATGAACTGTGGTTCAAACAGCTGCTACACGAGCTGGACTTTCTGGTGCGCCTGTTCAATGCGGGGGAGCGCAACCGGGCCCTGCACACCCTGAAACGGGTAGACGCCATCTACCGCACCCTGATCCAGCAGGTAGACATCCTGGAAACCCTGACACCTCTGGAGTTCAACTCTTTTCGCGATCGCCTGTCGACCGCCAGCGGTTTCCAGTCCTACCAGTTCCGCGAGCTGGAATTTCTTTACGGTGCCAAGGATGCGCGCAAGCTAGACAACTATGCACCGGGATCCAATCACTATCTGCGTCTTCAGAAACGACTGGAGGCACCGACCCTGTGGGATGCCTTTCTGCAGTTTCTCGCCCACGAGGGCCACGAGATTCCGGAAAATGAGCTGAAGCGGGACTTCAGCCTGGTAGCAGCCCCCTCCACCGCGGTGCAGAAGGTGCTGATTGATGTATACCGCAACGACCCTCTGGTCAGCGACATCTGTGAAGCCCTGGTGGATATCGATACATCCCTGCAGCAGTGGCGCTACCGCCATGTGAAGATGGTGGAGCGCACCATTGGCAGCAAGATGGGGACCGGTGGCTCCAGCGGCGTCGGTTACCTGCAGAGCACCCTGTTCAAACCGGTATTCCCTGATCTGTGGGCAATCCGCGCGGAATTCTAAACCGCAGCGTCACGGCCATGGGCCGGGAGAAAATGACAGACATAAAAAAAGCCAGCATAAGCTGGCTTTTTTTCATCCTGTGAGAGCCTCGCTCTCAACGAAGATCCACCGACAGGGATTAATCTTCGTAGGGTACGAGGGAAACCTGAATATTCGGGTTCACCTCTTTCGCCGCATCGGCAATGGTCACATAAGTGTCGGCACTGGACTTGTTGTGCGCACGAATGATCACGATGGCCTGCGGGTTCTCCGCGAAGAGCTGAGCGATACGGGCACGTACGGCGCGGCTGTCTACACGGGTGGGGCCCATCCAGATCTCGTCAGCAGAGTTGACGCTGATCAGGATATTCTGCTTGTCGGGATCCGGCGGAGTCTGCTCGGTCTGATCCGGATCCGGAACATTCACGTCCAGCGCCTTCTCTTTTACGAAGGATGCCGTCACGATGAAGAAGATCAACATGATGAACACGACGTCCAACATGGGCGTCAGGTCGATGTCCGCTTTTTCTTCTTCTACGGCCTTACCGCGTCGTCTACTCATAAAACACCGTACAGTTTTTGATTCGAATTCGCCGGATTCACCGGTCTAATCAGGTGGGGAAGATTGCCGGGAAATGGCCATCAATGCAAGTGCAACCTATCCTGCTGGCACATACCTTATATAAATCAATAACTTACAGACATGCCAGGCACAATAAGATTACAATTTAACCAGCTATTTCACCGGTTCTGACTGCCAGATAGCCCTGATAGTCAGGTACTTCTCGGGAAAAACTCTGCGACATCAGGGCGGAATGGATCATCATATCCGCGCTGCTCGCGTTACACGCCACCGGGATATTCCACACCGCGGCGATACGCAGCAGGGCTTTGACATCCGGGTCGTGGGGCATGGGCTCGAAAGGGTCCCAGAAGAAAATCAGGATATCCACATCCCCCTGGCAGATCTTGGCCCCCAGCTGCTGGTCGCCTCCCATTGGGCCGCTGAACAGCTTTTCTACCGGCATGCCAGTAGAGGCCTCAATCTGGGTCCCGGTGGTGCCGGTACCCAGCAGCTGGTGCTGCTCCAGTATCGCCCTGTGCCTCTCACACCAGGCGATCAACCCCTGCTTGCGATTGTCATGGGCAACCAGCGCAATACGCTTTTTCGCAGCGATCGGCTTGTCGATTGTGTTCATGTGGCTCTCAGCTAGGAAGTGGTCAAAATAAACTGCCACCCCATCTCCAGAGATGGGCGCAGGCAACAGATACCCGAATTATGCAGAATTCCCCGCCCTGCATCCATTCTCCTGCTGTCACCTCTTCGGGATACCCCGCAGCCCGCGGTGCCGAGTCAATGTATAATCCGCGCCTGAATTGCCCGGAGGTCGTTTGACCGGGCCTGCTTTTATATAGGAGTGAATATGAGTGTCGGCGCCTGGGAACCTGCCAATCAGGCTTCCAATGATCAGTCCCGCCAGGAAATTGACCGCGCACTGCTGGTGCAGATTCTCGAAGTAATGGGATGCGCGACGACCCCAAATGCAGCAACTACCGGTGAATTACCAGAGCCGCAAATCACAACAAGCCCGGTATCTGTCGACCTGACTGAATTACCCCCAGCGCTGAAGCCGGCGCACTGGCTCGCAGGCTTACCCGCCAGCCAGTGGCTGGAGGAAGCCCGGCAATGGCAGCCGGAACAGATTTGGGGATTAATCCGCTTTTTCACCCTGGCGGAGTCCCGGTTGGATTGGCCCGGCGGAGCCGAATCCCCGGTTATTCCCCTGGCGAAATCATTGCGCCAGCGCAAGACACCACTGAACCGGGATCAACTGCTGTGGATACGCGAGCACTCCGATAACCGCTATTTACCCTATGGTCCGCTCTGACAGAGCAAACCCTGAGGGGAGACTCGAAAGAGCCAGAAGCTTTAGCGATCCATCCCACAACAGACGGTCCCTATAAACTTTCCCTGTAAACTTTCCCCATAAAAAAGGGCATATCGAATTCATCGATACGCCCTTTTTGTTTTTTGACACGGTCAATACAAGCAGGCCACCACTGTCAGTCGAGCAACCGAAACCATTGCGCGCGCAATAAATCCGCCCCGGCTGGCGTACGATAGTTTGCGGACAGCTCGCGCCAGAGAATTGTGCCCGATTCATCCACCAACCAGGCACTCGGGCGCGCAGCATCAGCAAACCAGGGGTAAATCAGCAGTGGCGCCGCCTGACCGGCGACAAATGGCGAGCGAGAAGACAACTGCAACACCGAAGGCGTAAATACACGGGAGTCTGACAGCGGCTGTAAAAGCCGTTCGGGCCATACCGAGGTTGGCTGCGCACTCCACAGGAACACCCCGATGTTCCTCCGCTCGAGCTCAGGTCGCAGTTGCCGCAACTGATCCAACTGAGCGCGACTATCCGCACAATAGCTGCCGCGCAGGAAGATCACATAGGCTCCGGACAAACGTTTGGCCGCGCAGCAATCAGCAACGCTCCATTTTTGCCCCTCATTATCGACCAGCTCCGGGAAATCATCATGTACCGCAGGCATAAGCGGATGCGCTACACCACTCAGGTGATATAGATAGACCAGAAATACAAACAGGTTGATGAGCACCAGGTAAATTGGCAATCCACGCTGGGTATCCGCAAGCAATGTAAGGGCAAGCCCGAACAGCACCCCCAAAAAAGCACCGGACTCACGGAGGTCGCCGCGAAATTTCTGCGGTCGAAAAAATCGCAAAAACATCCACGCGGGCAACGCCAGCGCATTCAAAATCACCCCCAGCCAGGCAATCTTTTCTGTGGTTGCGGCGCTTCCTATTAATGGAATTAAAGCGCCGAATCCGCAGACCATTAGCCATGTGAAGGCGAAAAAAGTAAAAAAAGCCTTAAATTTATTCATTACGGAGTAAAAACGCCCTGAAAACACTTGCATTCAAGTATATAAATAAGCTGCAATTAGCGCGATGAATTCCACTCATCCAAAATAACACCTAAATACTAAATTTAGACACAGGGATATTTTATGGCCGGACGTAAAAAAGCTCCTGCTGCCAAGGTAAGCGCGGTAGCAAAACTGGAAGCAGAACTCGCTTCTTTGAAAGCTCAGCTGGAAAAGGCGCGTAGCAGCCAGGAAGCTGACGCAAAGAAAGAAGCTGACAAAGCCAGCAAAGAAGCTGACAAAGCTGCCAAAAAAGCACAAGCTGCCGCCGCCAAGGTAAAAGCAGTACGTGCCAAGAAGAAGTCTGCAGCCCAGCAAAAGCAACTGAAGAGCGCTCAAGCCGCTGCCGCGACGGCCAAGAAAGCCGCAACCGCTGCCAAAGCCGTTGCTACCGACGCGAAAGCCAAGCTGGCAACCATCGCCGCCGACAACAAGCTGGCAACCAAGGTTGCCAAGGCTGTAGCCAAAGAAGAGTCAGCCATCACCAAGAAGCTGGCTGCTGTTGAGAAGAAAGCCGCTGCCGCCGCCAAGAAGAAAGCCGATGCTGCTGCGAAGAAGAAAGCCGCTGCAGACAAGAAGAAAGCCGCCGCTGCTGCCAAGAAAGCTGCTGCCGCTGCCAAGAAGAAAGCCGCTGCTGCGAAGAAGAAAGCCGCCGCTGCCGCCAAGAAGAAAGCCGCTGCTGAGAAGAAAAAGGCCGCTGCTGCCAAGAAGAAAGCTTCCGCTGCAGCCAAGAAAGCTGCTGCAAAAGCGAAAGCCAAGACCAAGGCTGCTACCAAGAAGAAGCCCGGTCGCCCAGCGAAAAGCGCAGCGAAAAAGCCTGCAGCCAAGAAGCCAGGCCGTCCGGCCAAGAGCGCAGCCAAGAAGCCTGCGGCCAAGAAAAAGCCCGGCCGTCCCGCCAAGTCTGCCGCTGCCAAGAAAGCACCCGCCCGCCGCGGTCGTCCGCCAAAAGCCAAATCCTGATTTGGCCAATCCTGGCAGACAGAATGAAAAAACCCCGGCTCGCCGGGGTTTTTTCATTTTTGGTTAAGGGAATCTCGGATTAACTCCGCCACCCCTTGAGCCAGGACAATCGAGGGGCATCCAGCAGCCCCTTGACCAGGTCCCTGAGCGCCGAGGGCAATGCCAACATTACCGGAGTGACGATCAGGGTCAGCAATGTAGAGAAACTGAGGCCGTACACAATAGCGCTGGCCAGTTTGACCCAGAAAGAAGCGATCACCCCATTCACCACGACATCGCGCCCCACCATATCCACACTTACCCCCAGTGCCAGCGGCAAGAGCCCCAGAATGGTTGTGGCGGTCGTCAGGAATACCGGCCGCAGCCGCTGAGCGGCCGCTTTGACCGCTGCAGTCGCGGCGCTCAGTTCGGGCTCGGACTTGCGCACATAGTTGTAGGTGTCGATCAGAACGATGTTGTTGTTCACCACAATCCCGGCCAAAGCCACAATGCCAACCCCGGTCATGATGACGCTAAAGGTACTCTGAGTGACCGTCAGCCCGAGCATAACGCCCGCGGTAGACATAATGACCGACGACAGAATTAGCGCAGACTGATAAAAGCTGTTGAACTGCGTCACCAGCAGAATGAACATCAGGAACAGAGAAAGCGAGAAGGCCACCTGTAAAAACACCAGGGACTCACTCTGCTCTTCATCCGCACCGCGATATAGCAGCTCCACCTGATCATTCAGCGGGTGTACATCCAGCCACTGGCGAATCTCTCGCACTTTGTCGTCAGCCAGCACACCGTCTTCCACATCTGCCTTTACTTGCATCCGGGTAATACCATCGATGCGTTCAATCTTGTCCACTTTGGGGCCAGCCTCTGTGGACACAAAGCTGCTCACCGGTACCGCGCCACCAGCGATATTTACCTTCAGTGCATCCAGAGCGGTAATGCCGCGCGCGTAATCCGGGTAGCGAATCCGGATATCCACCTCTTCATCAGAGTCATCCGGGCGGTACTCCGCCATCAGCACACCGTTGGTGACCAGCTGCACCGCCCGGCCCACGCCGGTAAGATCCGCACCGTAGAGCGCCGCCTTGGCACGATCCACTTTCACCTCCCACTCGATACCCGGCAGGGGCGCGGTATTGACGATATCCCGCACACCGTCGAACTCACTCTCCAGCGCCCGGTGCAGTCGCCAGGTTTCAGCCAGCAGTGCGTCGTAATCCCGGCTGCGCAATTCCAGAACGATATCTTTCCCGACCGGGGGCCCCCCTTCGAATGCCTTGGCGCTGGTCTTGATGCCGGGGAAGTGGGCGGTGCGCTCGCGAATATCGGCGAAGATTTCCCGGCTTTTTCGCTCACGCATGTCCGTGGAGTGCAGTTCCACCAGGAGGTTGGCGATCTGGTCCGGCGCCTTTTCCTGGTTTCCGGAAATTCCACCGGAGCCAATTGCGGTATATACCACCCGCACCTCAGGCACATTCATCACTGTAGCTTCGACCTGGGTTACCAGCGCGCGCTTTTCTTCCAGGGAAAGGTTGCCCTGCGCGCGCACTTCCACGTTGCCGTACTGCTCCTCCGTTTCGGTAAAGAACTCGACCCCCGGATTGAACTTGCCGAAGGCAATAAAGATTGCGATCAACACCCCGATGGTACTGGCAAACGAGATCAGAGGATGCCGCACCACCGGCGCCAGCGCGCGGGCATAAAACCCGGTAATCCCACGCAACTCGGTGGGGTTGCCATTCTCCAGTTGCTTCAGGTACTGCTGTGTCGGCAAATCCATATCGCTTTTGCCGAAGACCGAACCCAGCACCGGGGCGAAAAACAATGCGTAAACCAGTGACCCCGCCAGTACCGCAAACACGGTCACCGGCAGGTAGCGCATGAAGTCACCCACGACCCCGGGCCAGAAAATAATGGGCAGGAAAGCCGCAAGTGTGGTGCCGGTAGAGGCGACCACCGGCCAGAACATCCGCCGTACCGCGATCGAGTATGCCGCTCGTGCACTCAAGCCTTCTGCCATTTTGCGGTCGGCAAACTCGGTAATCACAATGGAACCGTCAATCAGCATCCCCAGCGCCAGCAGCATGCCGAACATCACCATGAAGTTGAACGAGTAGCCGAGAAACCAGGTGATGATGGAACCAAACAGCAGAGAGAATGGAATACCCAGCCCAACCAGCAGTCCGGAGCGAAAGCCGAGGGCAGAAACCACAATAATCATCACCAGCAGCATGGCGGTGAGAATATTGCCCTCCATCTCGCTGACCATATCCCGCGCCCAGTCGGACTGGTCAAACACAAAATCCACGTCCACTCCGCGGGGGAGATAGTCGCGCTCGGCATTGACCACCGCACGCACTTTATCGGCGAGATCTACCGCGCTGGCGCCGGTGCGCTTTTCCACATTGATGGACAACCCCTGGCGGCCATTCACGCTGGTATAACTTGTGGCGTCTTTGAAGGTGCGGCGGATATCCGTCACCTGCCCAAGGGTCACAACACCGTGATCGGACTGCTTGAGCGGGATTTGGTACACATCGTCGGCAGACTCGATCAACCCGGGTACCTTTACCGAGAAGCGACCCTTGCTGACATCCATTTCACCGGCGGGAATCAACAGATTGTTACCGAGCACGGCGTTGATCAGTTCGCCGCTGGTGATCTGGTAGTGCTCGAGACGTACCGGGTCGATTATTGCCTCGACCACCTCTTCCCGATTACCACTGATATCGGCACTCAACACCTCGCTGACATTTTCAATCTTGCGCTTGAGCGTCTGTGCACTACGCAACAGTTCCCGTTCGCTCGCCCCGTTACCCGCAAGGGTTACCACAATCGCGGGAAAGGGTTGCGCGGACGCCTCTTCCACGATGGGCTCTTCAGCATCCCTCGGCAACTCGGCCTTGGCCCGGTCTACCGCATTGCGCACCTCATCCACCGCCGCATCAATATCCAGGGCCGAATCGAACTCGATTACCAGATAAACCAGTGATTCCCGGGCAGTGGCCATCACCTCTTCAACCCCTTCGAGCGCGCGAATTTCCTGCTCGAGTGGGCGGATCAGCAGACGCACGCCATCTTCCGGGGATATCCCCTCATGCATTACCTGCACAATCACAATCGGCGGATTCACTTCCGGGCTGGATTCCACCGTCATGGCACCACGGGCGGCGATTCCCATAATGACGATGAGCAACATCAAACTGATGCTGCTTCGGAAGCGGTCGACCGCGCCTTCCAACAACCTCATTGCTGTGGCTCCCCGGCGCTAGCCCCAATTTGCGGGTCGCCCTGTACAGAAACCGGGACGGGCCCGCCCTTTTCCGCGCCACTCGCAGAGAGTGGCGCAGGCAAATCACCGGCTGAGTCTTCCAGCTCCACTTCGACCCGCTCTCCGACACTGACATATTCCTGCCCCACGGTGATCAGGAGAGTCCGCGACGGCAACCCGGCAATCCACACCCCTTCGTTTTCATCGCTAACCAACTGAACATTGCGAAATACCACGCGCTGATCGCTGTCGAGGATTTTCACCCCCAACAAGCCGGCGTCATCCAGCGTCAGCAGAGAAGAATTGATCCGGTGCGCCATCAGCTCCCCGGTAGGCAGGGCCATACGCGCACTCACTCCGCTGCGCAGTTTGCCTTCACGGTTGGAAACGGCCACCTCGACCCGGTAGGCACGGGTTACCGGGTGCGCCTGCTGGCTCACGTAGCGAAGCTCCCCCTCGATCACGGCCCCCCGCTGCAATTGCGCACTGGCGGAGGCGCCCGGCAACAGGCTACCCACCTGTGCCTCGGAAACTTCTCCCACAATCAGCATGGGATCCAGGTCCAGAATGGTCGCACACTCCTCCCCGCGGCGAACAAAATCCCCCAGTTCCACCGCGCGGCTGTTGACCACCCCATCGAAAGGTGCACGAATTTTGAGATTCTCGACATCCAGCTCCGCGCGCTTCAGATCTGCCCGCGCACTGGACAGCGCCACGGCCTGCTGCGCCATGGCAGAATCCGACTGCAGGCCGCGCCCTTTCAATTTCTGCGCGCCGGCAAAGTCGAGCTCGGCTTTTTGCAGTGCTGCGCGCGCGCGCGCCAGCTTCTCCGGCCGGTCTTCGGCAGCCAGCTCGCAGATAACGTCACCCCTGCTTACCGTCTGCCCTTCCTCCACCGGTAGACCGGCCACCATCCCATCGAGCTCCGCTCGCAATTGCACACTGCGATTGGCCTCGGTACGGCTGTTGACCACCACGCGCGTGGTGTACGGCTGCGCTTCTATATACTGACCGCGGATTTTGGCCCGCTCGACCGGCATCGCGGAAACGCTCTGCGCGCGCTCGCGCTCGGCCTCCGTCTTTTCCTCTTCAACCAAAAGACCACTCAACAGCCATATCGCTGCCAGTCCACCCACTATGGTCGCCGCGCGATAGTTGCGTTGCCGCCAGAGGCCCAACAGAAAATTCATACCCGCATTCCTGCCTGCAATGTTTAAGATTGATGAGTGTGGATTTTATGCACAATCGATGACACCTGCAGTGCCCAAAGCTACCGAATTACGAAATCCACAGGGAATAATCGTGGCACCTCGTCAATTCAGGCCAATTGACGGCATGTGCGGCCGAGAAAAACGGAGCAAGCAGATGGAAATAGCTTCGATCGAACTATCGCGGGGAGGCAGCCCGACGCTATACGCCGGGCCAGGGGATAAGGTTCACAGAGAACAGGCAAGAGTACCGAATGTACTGAAAATCAGGAGAGGATGGACTCCAGGAAATCGGACATATCCGACTCCTCCGTCGCCAGCTGACCAGCACCGAATTCGGCATTCCAGTCCAGCAGGATCCGCGCAAGATCGCGAGCCTGGTCGGCGAGAGCAACCAGCTCTTCCTTACAGTTTTTTGGACCGGTATAGAGCTTCAGCCGGCGGTGGCTGTTTGCCAGGTCGTGCGTAGGGTATTTGGAGCGGTACACCTCCAGCTTCCAGCGCAGGGAGTGGACCATATTCCGGTAGAACACCAGTTTCGTGGGCAGGTGCAGCAACGAGAAGTCTTCCAGGTCGCCAAACAGGGTGCAGTCTACCGCGAGCACCTGTATTTCCTGACCGGCCGCCGCCACAATAGTGGCGCTGCGTGGCTCTGCCAATAACATGGAGAGATCTCCAAAGACTTCTCCCGGACGGATTACCGCCAGTGGGCGCTCATCCCGGGAAGCCGTGGTGTCATCCACATGTACCTGCAGTTCCCCGCGCAATAAAAAGTACACCCACTGGTCCACATCCCCCGCGTGCAGCAATGCCTCGCCCGGGCTCAGGGAGACCAGGCGCGAGCGCTTCAGCAATACATCGTACTGCCACTCGCTGGTGGCACGGATATCGCGAAACAGGTGAATGACATTAAGTAGGCGATCCACGGCATCACGCGGGTAATCGCTGAGCAGCTTGTAATCCATGTAAATCTTGACTGTTGCGTCGGCGTTCAACTGGCTGCGGTGGGAGCTTTCCAGCACCGCCCCTGCGCACAATGGGCATTCTAGTGCACCATTCAATCACGCATTCTATGTGCAAAGTGACAGGTGTCTGCCCCGGGAATCCGAGAAATTGAAAAAACGAGACATTTTACCCATTTCAGGGTTGAACTCCATTGCAGTTGCAGTAGAGTTGAGCAGACCCTGGATCAAAAACACGCTATTGATGGGGAATTTTTAACCAGCGTCTTTGGTGCGAATTCCAGCCCCTCACCAGTGCGTATTTTATCCGGGCCGCGCCTTTCGGGGGGAAGGTGCGACCGAAGCAACTGATCATCCCCAGGGGTATATGGAAGGGGACTCAGCGCTTTACCTGCCGGTTTCTGCCCATCCGGCGACAAGAAGATACCAACGAAAAATGAAATCGATAAAACTCGTCATTGCCCTGCTGCTGTTCGCTTCGGCCCTGACAGCCAAAGCGGCACCACTCCTGAACGGGCTGGCCCTGGAGCAGCAATTCAATAAAGACCGCTATATCGTCGCCGTTTATTCGGAACAGCTTTCCGACAGCGCCAGCACACTGCTGGATAGTGATATGCCGCGCAGCATGCAGGTTCGCGTCATTGCTGACCGCCTCTCGGCGCGCCGTTTCCGCAACCAGTGGATGGAAGGTATCGCGATCAACAATGCCGGCGACACCCTCGCCGGGCAGGCCGACAACATGGTGACTTTCGCCAACCTGTTTAAAGGCCGCCTGATGGCTGGAGACCATCTGCGAATTGATTACGCCGCGGATACCGGCATCACCTCCGTCTCTCTGAATGACATCATGCTGGGTATGATCGAAGACCGCGAGTTCTTCAATACCCTGCTGCGCGCCTGGGTGGGCCCGGTCCCTCCGTCAACCGAATTCCGTGACAACCTGCTCGCCGCAGGACAGGTCGACTCCGGCCTGCTGGCCACCTACGAATCCCTGCAGCCGGGGGCAGACCGTGTGGCACAGGTCGCCGCCATGGCGGACGAGCAAGAAGCGGAACAGGAGCCCGCAGCTGCGGCCAAACCCGAACCGGCCAAGCCGGTACAGGTAGCAACTGCCAAGCCGAAGCTGACCGCAGACATTCCGCCGCCTACCCTGGCCGCCATTGGCACTGCCGCGATTCAGAAGCCGTCGGCAAATGCTGAACAGCCCGCAGCAGACAAACCAGAGCCTTCGCGCGCCGACCCCAAACCGGCCGTAGCAGCCACCGCCCCGTCTACCCAGCCAAAACCTCTGAACCCAACCACCACGCGCCCGACAAGCCCGCCGATGGAAGAAGAGGAAGAGCTGGAAGAAGAGGAAGAGGCACCACTGACCGCGGACATGATCCTGGCACGCCAGATCTACCACTCAATGCTTCTGCGGCACACCTTCAAGCACATTCGCTACCCGAAACGCGCCCAGGAGCGCGGCCAGGAAGGCAGTGTTCGCCTGAACGTGACCATCGACAACAGGGGCAATGTTACCAACGTCAGCACATTGCAGGAGTCCCGCTACTCCAGCCTGAACCGCGAAGCCCTTGAAGCCGTGGATCGCGCGGGCCCCTACCCCGCCACTCCGGCACAGCTGAAGATGGAAGAGTACCGCTTCTCGGTACCGATCACCTTCCGCCTCCCGGACTGACCTGCAGCCGATTCACCCAGAAGCCCCGCTCCGCGGGGCTTTTTTATGCCTGCATTTCCGTCGCCCGGCAGCAACCACTCGCCGCAGCAGTGCTTGCCGACATCTCCCGCCCACGCATACTATGAGAGCCACCCAAACTTCGTCCGGCCGATCAACCGGACCACATCCAATAAAAGCCCAAAAGGCCAACTATGAAAAAGCTGCTTTTACCTCTGGCAATTGCCACGGCCATCACCGCCGCTGGCGGCTGCACCAAATCTGACAACACTTCCAGCGCGGGCGTCGACGCCAAGCCCGTAGCCGAACAAGGCACCGCCGGCGCTCTCAGCTCCGGTATCGACCTCAGCGCAATGGACACCACCGTGCGCCCACAGGACGACTTCTATGCCTACGTAAACGGCAACTGGATGAAGAACACCGAGATTCCCGCGGACAAATCCCGCTGGGGCGGTTTCAGTATCCTGCGCGACAAGGCCACCGAAGAAGTAAAAGCCCTGATCATGGAAGCCGGTGAGCATGCCAGCAGTGCCGGCGCCAAGCAGATTGGCGATCTCTACAACAGCTATATGAATGAAGAGCTGATTGAGGAAAAAGGTCTGAGTGCAATCGAGGGCGAGCTGGCCAAGGTTGACGCTATTCAGTCTCGCAAAGACCTGAGCGATTTTTTCGCCTACGCGGACACCGTTGGCTACAACACCCCGTTCGGCGCCGGTATTTGGCAAGATCTGAAGCAGGTTGAAAACTACATCACTGTCATCTGGCAGGCAGGCCTCGGCCTCCCCGACCGCGACTATTACTTCGATGAGTCTGAAAAAGGTCAGAAGCTGCAGCAGGCCTACCGCGAATACCTGATCAAGATGCAGAAAATCGCCGGTCTGGACAACCCGGAGCAGAGTGCTGATGCCATTTTCCAACTGGAAAAAAGCCTGGCAGAACACCACCGCTCCCGAGTGGAAAACCGTGATCCGGACAAGTACTACAACAAGTTGAGTGTTGCGGAACTACAGGCATTAATGCCGGCCGTCGATCTGGAAAGCTACCTGAGCAAGGCACACCTGGAAAAAGCCGAGAGCTTTATGGTTGGCCAGCCGGAGTATCTGAAAGCCGCGAACCAGATCATTGCCGACACCGATCTGGAAACCTGGAAGCGCTACCTGAAACTGAAAGTGCTTTCCGCAGCCGCGCCCTACCTGAACAGCGAAATCGCCCAGACCAACTTCGATTTCTACAGCACCACCATTCGCGGTGTTGAACAGATGGAACCCCGCTGGAAGCGCGCGGTGCAGTTTGTAAACGGCTCCGTGGGTGAACTGGTTGGCCAGCGCTATGTGGAAAAATACTTCCCGCCGGAAGCCAAGGCGCGCATGGTCAAACTGGTGGACAACCTGAAGGCCGCTTACAAAGAGTCTATCGAGTCCCTGACCTGGATGAGCGAAGACACCAAGAAAGAAGCCCTGACCAAGCTGGCCAACTTCACCACCAAAATCGGCTACCCCGATTCCTGGCGCGATTACAGCGCGCTGCAGGTGAAGGCGGACGACCTGGTGGGCAACGCCATCGCCGCGACCCTGTTTGAAACCCTGCACGAGCGCGACAAGCTGGGCAAACCACTGGATCGCGGTGAGTGGGGCATGAGCCCACAGACCGTCAATGCCTATTACAACCCGGCAATGAACGAGATCGTATTCCCCGCAGCCATCTTGCAGCCGCCGTTCTTTAATATGAACGCGGACGACGCAGTGAACTACGGCGGTATCGGCGGTGTGATCGGCCACGAAATCGGTCACGGCTTCGACGACAAGGGCTCCAAGTTTGACGGCAAGGGCTACCTGAACAACTGGTGGACCGATTCCGACCTGGAGAACTTTGAGCAATTGACCGGCAAGCTGGTTGCCCAGTACAACGGTTTTGAGCCGCTGGAAGGCGAGCACGTTAACGGTGAGCTGACCCTGGGTGAGAACATCGGCGACCTGTCCGGCCTGGGTATCGCCTACAAGGCTTACAAGATGTCTCTGAACGGCGAGGAAGCGCCGAAGATTGACGGTTTCACAGGTGATCAGCGTGTATTCCTGGGCTGGGCACAGGTGTGGCGCAGCAAGATGCGCGACGAGGCTCTGAGCGAGCGCCTGAAGACCGACCCGCACTCCCCTGCCGAGTACCGTGTACAGGGCGTACTGCCCAATATCGAAGCTTTCTACTCCGCGTTTGACGTGAAGGAAGGCGACGGTATGTATCTGCCGGAAGAAGAGCGTGTGGTTATCTGGTAATCAGTACCACCTTCGCCTCTTTCGAAGCCCCGCTTTGCGGGGCTTTTTTCTTTAGGTACGACCTGCCCCTCTCCGGTTGAATGGCTTACCATAGTTCTCAAAGGACTTTGGGGAGACCAAAATGGCCCACAAGAACCAGTTCCAGCTGCTCGGCAGCCGTCGCTTTCTACCCTTCTTTTGCACCCAGTCTCTGGGCGCCTTCAATGACAATGTATTCAAGAATGCATTGATCGTGATGATCGCGTTTCGCCTGGCCACGGATGAGGCGAACTTTCTAATCAATCTGGCCGCGGGCCTGTTTATCCTGCCGTTTTTTCTGTTTTCAGCTACTGCCGGTCAGGTGGCAGACAAGATCGACAAGAGCACTCTGATACGCCGGATCAAGCTGGCGGAAATTGGCATTGTGCTATTTGGTATCGGCGCTCTGTACAGCGGCAATAATTACCTGTGCCTGATGGTGTTGTTTTTACTGGGCGCCCAGTCCACCTTCTTCGGGCCGGTGAAGTATGCGATCCTGCCGCAGCATTTGCAGAAAACAGAGCTGGTGGGCGGCAATGCGCTGGTGGAAATGGGCACGTTTGTTTCCATCCTGACCGGCACCATTGTTGGCGGCCTGCTGGCGGGCTTTACCGGTGAGGGACAATCGGGGCTGCTGTGGATTTCCGCGGTGATCCTGGTGACAGCGATTACCGGTTATCTGGTGAGCCGGGCAATTCCCCAGGCGGTGCCACCGGCGCCGGATCTGAAGATCAACTATAACCCGGTGACCCAGACCGGCCGTATTTTGAAAGAAGCGGCGAAAACACCTGCGGTGTTTTACGCGATTATCGGGATTTCCTGGTTCTGGCTTTTGGGCGCGGCCTATCTCACCCAGATTCCCAGCCTGACCCGCAACGTGCTCGGCGGCAGTGAGTCGCTGGTTACCCTGCTACTGTGCTGTTTCACCATCGGTGTCGCCATCGGCTCGCTATTGTGCGGGCGCCTGTCCGGAGGGCGGGTGGAACTCGGCCTGGTTCCCATCGGTGCGGCAGGATTGACCGTGGTCGGTGTATTACTGGCCTCGGCAACCGGCAGTTATCAGCCGCCGGCGGAGGCAACGGTTGCCGCTTTCTGGGCCAATGAGGGCTCGCTGGGAATTCTGGTAAACCTGACGCTGATCGGCATTTTCGGCGGATTCTTTATCGTGCCGCTGTATTCCATGATGCAGGAGCGCTCCGAGGCCACCATTCGCGCGCGGATTATTGCGGTCAACAATGTGATGAACGCGCTGTTTATGGTGGTCGCGGCGGTAATGGGGATCGTATTCCTGAATGTGCTGGGCGCAAGTATTCCGCAGTTTTTCCTGATCATTGCGCTGATGAACGCGGCGGTGGCCATCTTTGTTTTCACCAAGGTGCCGGAATTCGCCATGCGCCTGTTGATCTGGCTGCTGTCCCACACCATGTACCGGGTAAAACACGAGGGCCTGGAGCGTATTCCCGCCGAGGGGCCGGCCATTATCGCCTGTAACCATGTGAGCTATGTGGATGCGCTGCTACTTGCAGGCGCTGTGCGGCGCCCCATCCGTTTTATTATGTACAAACCGATCTACCAGATCCCGGTGCTGCACTTTATTTTCAAAACCAGCCGCGCCATTCCCATCTGCTCCAAACAGCAGGATCCGGAGGGCTATGCCCAGGCGTTTGCGGATATCGAGCAGGGACTGAAAGACGGCGACCTGCTGTGTATCTTCCCCGAAGGTCAGCTGACCAAAGATGGCGAACTGCAACCCTTCAAAGCCGGGATTGAAAAGATCCTGCAACGCACACCGGTGCCGGTCATTCCCATGGCACTGCGCGGTTTGTGGGGCAGCTTCTTCAGCCACAAGGACGGCAGCGCATTCAGCACCCTGCCGCGACGTTTCTGGTCGCGCGTCAGCGTGGTGGCGGGGAATCCGGTGGCTGCGGCGGAAGTGAAAGCGGAGGCACTGCAGGAAACGGTTCTGGATTTGCGTGGAGAGGCCCGATAACCCCACTGACTCGAAAAGTTTACGCAATACAAACAAAAACGCCGCGGCAACGACCGCGGCGTTTTTGTTTGTTACGAAGACCAAACGGTAATCGAACAATTGTCGAGTAACGGTTACAGGGCGCCGATGGCACCTTCGTAGCTCGGCTCGTCGGCGGTTTCGGCAACCTGCTCGGTGTAAATCACTTTACCGCTCTCATCGATCACTACCACCGCGCGGGACAGCAGACCTTTCAGCGGGCCGGTCTCGAATGCCACCCCGTAATCACTACCAAAGCCTGAACGGAATGCAGAGCCCAGTTTCACATCGTCGAGGCCCTCGGCGCCACAGAAGCGGGTCATGGCAAAAGGCAGATCTGCAGACACACACACAACCACGGTGTTCTCCAGGGAAGATACCTTTTCATTGAATGTGCGCACAGAAGTGGCACAGGTCGGGGTGTCTACGGATGGGAAAATATTCAGTACCACACGCTTTCCGGCGAGGTCCTGCAGGGTAATTTCGGAGAGATCACCTTGCACCAGGGTGAAAGCCGGCGCCTGGCTGCCAACTGCCGGGAGGTCGCCAACGGTGGTAATGGGGTTTCCTTTCAGAGTGATATTGGCCATGTGCGTATTCCTTGACTTGCCTGTTGAAAGTGGAGGCAGCATGACGACGCCCTATAGCAATGTCAATCAAGCGGCAGGTAATTTCAGGACACAAAAAAGCCCCACAAAATGCGGGGCTTTTGCAAGGCTTTGAGCCCTAGGAAAGCATGAGAATCAGTGCTCGGTCGGCACGCGACCGAAATCCCCTTCCATTTCCGCCGCCAGGAATGACATCACGACCCAGGCCGCCACATTCTGCTTGAGGTTTTCCGGGTCTACCTTGTCCAGGGTGTCGTTGGGCGTGTGGTGGTAATCGAAGTAATCGCTACCATCCTGGTACAGCCCCATGGCCGGCACGCCGCGGGCAACGAATACACTGCTGTCCGGGCCACCGGAAGATTTATTGTTACCACGCTCGATACCCAGCGGCGCCAGCAGTTGCATCATCTGATCCGCGATGGCGAACTTGCTCTCCGGAATGCGGGTATCAAATCGCCAGACCTTACCGGCGCCGAAATCCGATTCGGACACCATGATGATCTTGTCCAGTTCGTTCTGGTGGGCATCCACATACTGCTTGGCGCCCACGAGGCCAATCTCCTCGGCACCGAACAGCACAACACGCAGGGTACGGCGCGGGCGCTGGGGCAGCTCCGAGATCAGTCGCGCGGTTTCCATTACGATGGCTACGCCAGCCCCATCGTCCAGGGCGCCGGTGCCCTCGTCCCAGCTGTCCAGGTGTGCGCCGATCAGCACCACTTCTTCCGGCTTCTCGCGGCCAACGACTTCGCCGATCACGTTGAAGGAGGGGCCATCGGCCAGTGGCTCGTTATGTACATCCAGTTTTACTTCCACCGGCTTACCACGCTCGAGCATGGCTTCCAGCAGGTTCGCATCCGGAGCGGACAACGCCAGCGCCGGTACCGGGTTTTCAACACCGTCGATGGACATCATACCGGTGTGTGCAAAGCGGTCGGAGTCGGTGCCCACTGAACGCAGCAACATTGCTGCAGCGCCTTTTTCCGCTGCGGCGCGCATCCCCTTGCTGCGCCCCTGTACTGCCGGGCCGTAGCCCTCTCCGGTGCGGGCGCGCTCCATGCGCTTGTTAATGAAGGCGATCTTGCCTTTCACCTTGCGCGCCGGCGCCTTCATCAGCGCTTCCACATCCGCGAACTCCACGATCTCCGCGGTGAGGCCGCCCTCTGGGGTTGACGCACCGTAGCCTAGAGAGGAAACCACCAGTGGCTGCGGGAAAGGAGCGGTAACTTCCGCATGTGCATGACCGCGCGCCCAGCGCTTCACGTCGATCTGCTCGGTGTACACACGGTCGAAACCGAGGTCTTTCATTTTCTGTTGCGCCCATGCCACCGCGCGCTCGTCACCTTTGGTACCGGCGCGACGGGGGCCGACCTCCACGGTGAGAGATTCCACCAGGCTGTATGCGTCGGAGGATTCCAGCGCGCGATCCCGCAGCACTTCCGCCACGGACAAATCCTCCTGCTTCAGTGGTACGGCTTGCGCGGTAGCAACCAGTAGCGCAGCGGCAAAGCCTCCGGTAATGGCAGTAAGAGGTTTCAACACTCGGTTCAACATTGGCTTCTCCAGTTACAACTCGTGGAAATTATTTTATTGGTCAGAATTCGGTATTAACGGCACACGCTGCCGGCATGAACATCGGTCAGCCCTCGGCGGGAAGGGCGAGTAATCGCTCTCGCACTGCGCGCAGCTGCTCAAGCCCGGTATCAGAAAACAGGTAAGGCATCTTGCCGGTGTACTCGTTTTCTTCGATTTGCAGGCATTCCAGGCGCAGCGCCTCCAGCGGCGGATCGTGCCGCATGGGGTAGCCAATCAGCACACGCCATTCATTGTCATCCGCCTGCCCGGCAATCACATCTTCCAGCCCCTGCTGAAACTGCGCGCGCTCCATCCGAAAACGCGGCGTGCGCATATGCATCAGCCCCCAGATGATGAGGGCAAACACCGCAAAGGAAACAACTAGCGTTATGACGATCGTCAACAGTTACCCCGCATCCACAAAGTCGGTCTGATTTTCAGGGTTACGCCCGCGGTACTTGCTAAACCGGCGTTGGATTTCCTGCATATCTTCATCGAAATTTCCGGTGGTTTTATACACCGAGTCGATACAGATTCGCTTGGTGGGGAAGTCCCAGGCAACCAGCAGTACTGGCACATTCGCCGCGTGGGCGATGCGCAGAAAGCCGTTTTTCCACTTGGCTGCTTTTTTTCGGGTGCCTTCCGGGGTGATGGCCACCCACATTTTCTCGTGGTTTTTGAACTGGCTCGCTACCTGCTTGGCCATACCACCCGCGGCGCGCCGGTCGGTAGGGATACCCCCCAACCACATGAAGAGCCCCTTGAAAGGAAAAAAGAAAGCCTCCTTTTTCATCAACCAGGATGCTTTCAGCTTCAGTGCCATAATAAACGGCATTGCCACCACAAAATCCCAGTTGGAAGTGTGTGGAGCCAGCGCCACCATCAATTTTTTCTCCGCGGGAAACTCGCCGTCAAAACGCCAGCCCAATACTTTCACGATCAACAGACCGATACGCTGGGTAAGCCAGTTGCCCGTCCGCGGCATTTCTTCGGGCAGTTGTGCGGGAATCGTTGTGTTTTTTACGGCTGTCACTGCAACAATCTCTTCAATTTTCTGCGGAGTCAGGTTTGCGCGAATGCAATATTCAAATCAGTGTTCACGGGTCGCATAGAAGCGTACATCCGGGTAACGCTCTTCCGCCAGCTGCAGATTGACCCGCGTCGGCGCCAGATAGGTCAGGTGCCCGGAGCCATCCAGCGCAAGATTGATACTGGCCTTGCGCTTGAAGTTCTCCAGCTCTTTATTGCTTTCGCTATCCACCCAGCGCGCGGTATTCACATTCACATTTTCGTAAATGGCTTCCACCTTGTACTCGTCTTTCAGACGGTACGCCACCACCTCAAACTGCAGCACCCCCACCGCGCCGACAATAATGTCGTTGTTATCCAGTGGGAAAAACACCTGCGTGGAGCCCTCTTCGGACAACTGCTGCAGTCCTTTTTGCAGTTGCTTCAGCTTCAGCGGGTCCTTCAGGCGAATCCGGCGGAACAGCTCCGGGGCAAAGTTGGGAATACCGGTAAATTTCAGGCTCTCTCCCTCGGTGAAGGTGTCGCCAATCTGGATGGTGCCGTGGTTGTGCAGGCCGATAATATCGCCCGCAATTGCCTCTTCCACGTGGGTGCGGTCGCCGGCCATAAAAGTCACTGCATCGGCAATTTTCACGTCCTTGCCGATACGCACGTGTTTCATTTTCATGCCGCGGCTGTAAGTGCCGGAGCAGACGCGCATAAACGCAATACGGTCACGGTGCTTGGGATCCATATTTGCCTGGATCTTGAAGACGAAACCGGAGAACTTGTCTTCACCCGGCTGCACTTCCCGCTCATTGGTCTCCCGCGACTGCGGACCCGGTGCCCATTCCACGAAGCCATCCAGCATTTCGCGTACACCAAAGTTGCCCAGCGCGGTGCCAAAAAACACCGGTGTCAGCTTGCCGGCGCGATAGGCTTCCAGATCAAACTCATGGGTGGCGCCGCGCACCAGATCGATTTCCTCGCGGATTTCCTCGGCATCCTCACCCAACAGGGCCGTTGCCTCATCGCTATCCAGGCCTTTGATCTGGATATCTTCCGGAATCGTGTGGCCCTGGCCCTGCTTGAATACGTGGATGGTGTCGGTGTAGAGGTTGTACACCCCTTTGAAGAGCTTGCCCGAACCCAGCGGCCAGTTGATCGGCGCCGCCTGGATATTCAGTACCTCCTCAATCTCGTCCATCACCTCGATGGGGTCGCGGATGTCGCGGTCTAGCTTGTTGATAAACGACAGAATCGGCGTGGTACGCAGACGACATACGTTCATCAGCTTGATGGTGCGGTCCTCGACACCCTTGGCGCCATCGATCACCATCAGCGCGGAATCCACCGCGGTCAGTACCCGATAGGTATCTTCGGAGAAGTCTTCGTGCCCCGGAGTATCCAGCAGGTTCACAACCCGCTGTTTGTAGGGGAACTGCATTACCGAGGAGGTTACCGAGATACCCCGTTCCTGCTCCATGGTCATCCAGTCAGAGCGCGCGTGCGGCCCCTTTTTACCCTTCACCGAACCCGCCAGCTGAATGGCATTTCCGAACAGCAGCAACTTCTCGGTCACCGTGGTTTTACCGGCGTCCGGGTGGGAAATGATGGCAAAGGTGCGGCGGCCGTTGATGCCCGCCAGAGAGGAGGATTGACCCATAGTGCAAACAATCGAGGTGGATAAAAAACAGGCGCGCATTATACACGTCGGCGCAGTTCTCTGGGGGCTGTTAGACTGCAAAAAGTATTTTAGTTATAGAGGTGGATAATGAGTCAGGAACGTTTGGAAGCGCTGCAACAGGCTCTGCAGGCACAACGGGTACAGGGCTTTCTGGTGCCTCGTTGCGACGAGTACCAGAACGAGTATGTACCCGCATGTGACGAGCGTCTCGCCTGGCTCACCGGCTTTGACGGCTCCGCCGGCCTCGCTGCCCTCGCCCACAGTCGCACTGCCCTGTTCGTTGATGGCCGCTACACCATTCAGGCCAAGCAGCAGATTGGCAATCAGGCCATCGAGCAACAAAACCTCACAGCCAATGAAATCGCAGAATGGCTCGGTGATGCCCTGAATGAAGGGGATACTTTGGGTTACGACCCGCGCCTGCACACGGAGCCTGGCCTGGCTCCGCTCCGGAAACGACTTGAAGAACAGGGAATACGGCTCCAGCCGCTGGACGCCAACCCCATCGATTGTATCTGGCAGGACCGCCCCGCGGCGCCCGATGGTCCGGCTCGGCCCCACCCGCAGACGTTTACCGGCGAAGAGTCCGCCAGCAAACGCCGACGAATCGCGCAGCTGATTGCCGGCAAAAAACAGGACGCGCTGTTGCTGACAAACCCGGAGGTCTGCGCCTGGCTGTTCAATATCCGCGGTAGCGACATCCCCCATCTTCCTGTCGCCCTATCCATGGGTTTTCTGTACTCCGATGGCAGCGCCACTCTGTATTTGGCCGAAAACGCCGCCAGTGATGCCCTGCGCACTCATCTGGGACCGGAGGTAGAGCTGGTACACGACAAAGCGGAACTCTTCCAGGCTGCCGAGCGCCGGCACGTGCAGAGCGTGTGGGCAGACCCGTTGCTCAGCAACTGCTGGAGCCTGCAGCAACTGCGCGACCGGGATATTCAGGTACTGCTGGAAAGGGACCCGATCACCAGCGCCAAGGCACGCAAAAATGCCACCGAGCTGGAGGGCAGTCGCGCCGCGCACATCCGCGACGGGGCCGCTCTGTGTGAATTCCTGGCCGAGCTACCGGGCGCGGTGCAAGGCGACAATTTTGGCGAACTGGAAGCGGTCAAACTGCTGCGCAGCAAACGGGAACAGCGCGAGGGGTTTACCGACGACAGCTTTGACTCCATCTCCGGCTATCGCGGGAATGGCGCCATCGTGCACTACCGGGTTACCCCGGAATCCAGCCTGCCCTTGGGGGCGGAAGGGATTTACCTGATCGACTCTGGCGGCCAGTATCCGGACGGCACCACCGACGTGACCCGCACGGTAGCACTGGGCGAAATTCCCGAAGCAGCTCGGGATCATTTCACCCGTGTCCTGAAAGGCCATATCGGCATCGCCACCCTGCGCTTTCCCACCGGTACCTGCGGCGAGCAGATCGACGCCTTCGCGCGCAAATCACTCTGGGATGCAGGTCTGGATTATGCCCACGGCACCGGCCATGGCGTGGGTAGCTTTTTGAGCGTGCATGAGGGGCCACAGCGTATCGGCAAGGCCAATACCAATGTGGCACTGGAAGCCGGAATGATCGTATCTAACGAGCCAGGGTTTTACCTGACAGGCGAATACGGCATCCGAATTGAAAACCTGATCTTCGTAAGGGAAAGCACGGAATTTGCTGGCTTTCTTGAGTTTGAGGATCTGACACTGGCGCCCATCGACCGCGCGCTGATCAACCCAGAACTACTCAGCGATACCGAATTGCAGTGGCTCAATAGTTATCACGAAAAAGTCTGTGCAACCCTGAGCCCTCTTGTGAATGAATCTACGCGCGCGTGGCTCGAAGCAGCAACTGCGCCAATCACTCGATAGCGGCTCAGCTTCTGAATGGCAGGGCGCCCGTTAACCGGGCGCCGCAACGGAAACTTTGCTCGCGTATTTTTTCAAATATTTGCGCAACCACCACCAGGCCAACAGCCCCAGCAACAGATTCGAAACCAACGTTGCCAGAAACAGGCCGGTAATGCCCCAGAAGTGATTCCCCAGCCAGGCAAGAGGCAAATAAATCCCCAGCACCCGCAAGAAAGAAATCATCGTCGCTGGTAACGGGTGCCCCAGGCCATTGAACGCCGCATTGGCGGACATCACAAAGCCGTAGCCCGCGTAGCTGAATGGCACCAGGCACAAATAGGCGATCGCGACATCGAGAACCTGCGGGGAATCACTGAACAACCCCGCTATGGATCCACCGACCAGCCAAAGCAACAAAGCCAGACCAATACCAAACAGAATACAAAAGCGACCGAGCACGGAAATGGTTTCATCGAGCCGCTGCAGTTTGCCCGCGCCCGCGTTCTGCCCCATAAACGGCCCCACTACCGAAGACAGCGCATAGAACACAATCAGCGCGAGTGGCTCAATGCGCAGGGCAATACCGAGACCGGCCACAGCATCGGCGCCGTGCGCCGCAACCAGCGCCACCACCACGCCGCCAGACATGGGAATAATCACATTCGTTGCGATGGCGGGGAGACCTACTTTTAACAGGCTCGACCAGGACTCTCTAAGCGCACCCCAGTCTGTGGTAGGAAGAGACAGCAGCTGCTCGCGCCACGCCAGAACATACAGGGCGATAAAGAAACTGATACCGCGGGCAATCACGGTAGCCAGCGCCGCGCCCTGCAGTTCAAGACGGGGAAAACCGAGCAAACCGAAAATCAGCAAGGGATCCAGGATCAGATTGAAGAAGGCAACCGCCATCATGATACGCCCGGTCAGGGCACTATTCCCGATAGCCCGCAAGGCAGACAGGGAAACCATGGGTACCACCGCAAATACCGCACCGTAATACCAGGTCACCATATACTCGGTAATCATTGGCAGCAGCCGCTCTTCTGCGCCGAGCAGGCGGAACAGCGGTTCGATCGTAGCAAGCCCTAGCACACTGACAATCACAGCCAACAGTGTTGCCAGTAAAGTGGCATCGGTGACCAGGCGGCGAACCCGCCCCATATCACCAGCGCCATAGGCTCGCGCTACGGCCGAGGAAGTCCCAGCGCCCAGCCCAATCGCCAGGGCGTTGATCACCATCACTACGGGAAAGGTGAAGCTCATTGCCGCCAGCGGGCCGTCGCCCAGTTTGGATACAAAATAGGTATCCACAACATTGAACGACATGGTGGCGAGAATACCCCACACCATCGGCAGTGCGAGCCGCTGCAAGTGCGCGGCAACAGACCCTTCCAACAGCGAAGGTTGTGATTGATGGGATGGCATGGTGATTCCGGACTTAGATGATGCGCGGCCATATATGGGGCGCAAATTGGCCGCTTACAATATCAGACTCATCAGCAGCGCGTCTTCTCGACTGCCGTCGGATTTTGGGTAGTAATTCTTGCGTCGCCCATCTTCGGAAAATCCGAGCTTGTGGTAGAGCGCCCGCGCCGGGCGGTTGGATGCGCGCACTTCCAGCAGCACCCGCGCCACATCTTCGGGGAACTGAGCAAAAATCTGCTGTAGTAATTGAGCCCCGAGGCCCTGGTTCCGCCAGTCCGGCGCCACGGCCACATCCAGAACTTCGATCTCGTCGAACAGACGGCTGACCACGCAGCAGGCTACGATCGTATTCTGGGTACCGGTATCCGATTGAGGGTTGCGCAATACCCAGCAGTGGTGACCTGTGGTCAGGCTGTCCCGGTACTGACCCGCATTCCACGGATGGCTGTGGGCGCTGCGGGCGAGCGCTGCCAGTTCATCGCAATCCAGTAGATTGGCGCGTTCAAAACGCAGCTTGTCCGGCGAAGACTGTGCGGACGTTGGATTTGAAGCAGGCGGGGGTGAAGACGGTGGATTCAAGGGCGACTTCCCTGATCGGCCATAGTGAGAGATCCAGTAGCACTATTTACTGCGAGTTTGTTCGGGATAGTGCTTGCGAAGCAGTTGCCAGACTTCCCGTTTGCGCGATGGATCATTCAATAACTCGGTCAGGCTTGGCATCGCCAGCACTGGAATCCCCTGCCACTCACTGACCGCAGACTCCAGCGGTACCGGGGAGCAGTACTCCTGGGCCTGAGAGCCCATCAGCCAGATAGACTTCACCGATTTGCGTCCGCAGGCGGCTTCCAGCCAGCTTCCACAGGTCTCCCGGGCATCACTGGCGCCGGCAGCGGTAGCGAAAGGGTTTTCAGCCAGAGGCCATTTCAGCTTGTCGCGCTCGGCTGGCAACTGATGCCAGTCAAGGGCACGCACGATATTGCCGAACAGCGACTCCACCGGCAGCGCCGCTCCAGGCTCCCGACTATCCACCGCCAGCAGCTCTTCTCCCAACCACCAGCAACTGAGTACAAACGGCTGCACCGGTTTTTCCGGGGCTGCCACCGGCACTGCTTTGGCCGGTATGGAAACCTTCGCATCCGCCGTCAGGCTGCCTACAACACGCTCCACCTCAAGCGGAGTATCGGGCCGGGACTCAGCAGGCGCAGGCGGTGAGTTCGCGGGCTCCGGCACTGATGCACCCACCGAGTGCATCAATGCAGCTGCTGAAGCAGGTCGTGTTTCAGACTCGGCTGGCGTTGACTGAGTGGGCGGGGGCAGCAGCGCCTGGGTAGGTTCTGCAGCGAGTGGCAGACGGAATCTCGGCATATAACTGGTCACGCCCAGTGCCGCCAGGTATTCCGTCCGCTGTAGTTCGTTCACTCTGTTCCCCGCTGGCGTCTTGCCTCAGACGCCGGTTGGCTTGCTGCTTTTACTGGCGAGCAAGTTTAACGCATCCAGATAGGCTTTTGCGGACGCTACAAGAATATCGGTATCGGCCCCAACGCCATTGACCAGTTTTCCGTCGCGCTCCAGTCGGACCGTTACGCTGCCTTGGGAGTCGGTACCCTGTGTAACCGCGTTGACGGAATAAAGCTGCAGGTCCGCCTGGCTTCCCACCACAGACTCAATGGCCTTGAAAGTTGCATCCACCGGACCACTGCCCTCAGCACTGCAGGTTTTCCGCTCGCCATCGATCACCAGTTCCAGCTGCGCCTGTGGATTGCTGCCACTTTTGCTGCGCACCTCGAGATCGGCCAGCTGATAGTGTTCCACCGGGTCTGCCGCACCGGAGATCAGGGACTGCAAGTCTTCATCGAAGATCTCATGCTTTTTATCCGCGAGATCCTTGAACCGCTGGAACAGCACATTGAACTCCGCTGGGTCGGCAAAGGTAACTCCCAGCTCCTCGTAGCGCGCCTTTACCGCCGCGCGACCGGAGTGCTTGCCAAGGACCAGACGGTTCTGCCCCCAGCCGACATCCTCTGCGCGCATGATTTCATAGGTCTCGCGGTGCTTGAGCACGCCATCCTGGTGAATACCAGATTCGTGCGCAAAGGCATTAGCCCCCACGATCGCTTTGTTTGGCTGTACCGGGAAGCCGGTAATAGAGGAAACCAGACGCGAAGTGGGCACGATATGCGAGGCATCGATACCGGTCTCTACCGGATACAGATCCTGACGGGTACGCACGGCCATTACGATTTCTTCCAGCGATGCATTACCCGCACGCTCGCCCAGACCATTGATGGTGCACTCTACTTGGCGAACACCATTCATCACCGCAGAAAGGGAGTTGGCCACGGCCAGGCCCAAGTCGTTATGACAGTGAGTAGAGAAAATCGCCAGGTCGGAATTGGGTACATTCTCAATGACCCGCTTGAACATGGCACCATACTCTCCCGGTTCACCGTAACCGACGGTATCGGGGATATTGATGGTGCCGGCACCGGCCTTGATGACCGCTTCGATAATCCGGTACATAAATTCCGGTTCAGAGCGGCTGCCGTCCTCCAGGGAAAACTCGACATCATCGGTAAACTGGCGCGCAGTTTTTACCGCCTCTACCGCCTGACGCAACACATCTTCCGGCTCCATCTGAAGCTTGTACTTCATATGGATGGGTGAGGTGGCAATAAAGGTGTGAATGCGGGAAGCATTGGCCTTTTTGAGCGCTTCGCCGGCACGCAGAATATCGGGCCCGACGGCACGGGCAAGGCTACATACACGGGAATCTTTTACGGTTTCTGCCACCGCCTGCACAGCTTCAAAATCGCCCTGACTGGCAATAGCGAAGCCGGCCTCGATGACGTCGACCCGCATGCGCTCCAGCATGGAGGCGATACGGATTTTTTCGTCCTTGGTCATGGAAGCGCCGGGGCTTTGCTCGCCGTCGCGCAAGGTGGTATCGAAAATGACTAATTTATCTTTTTTAGCGTTCATCAGGGCTCTTCTCCTAGTCTGGCCCGAGGCTAAACAGCGGTAACGCCGCTGTCTACGCACTGCTCGAATTAAGTACGGAATTCTGTAGAGAGGTATGGGAGTAAAATTATATGCCGCGGCGCGGCAGTCGTAGCAGGCGTGCTAGTAGTAGGAGGGCAGTGAAGCTCGCAGCGGGATAGCGTGAATAGGTGGTAAATGACGTCTCCGCGAAAACGCAGGAGACCCGACGCCGCACACCCGGCAACCATTTGCCGGCGGATTGACTGGGTTTCATGTCTGTATCCGTTTTCTGATTGATTAGTTCACTGCTCGCCAGTAGCAGAGTCCAACGCTAGCCCCTGCACTGGCGTCGCAAACTATAGTCCGATCACCCCCGACACATCAATACTCATCCTATTTGACCGGTTAGAAATAGCAGCCAAAGCAAAAAATAGATCAAACAATATAAACAAATTAGGATAAAACAACTTAGCGGAGCAAGTGTCAGCTGCCAGTCCCCGGCGAGATTCCCCGTTCGAGCAGGCTGGGCATCTACAGTAAGGCCTCAATATCTGCCGCAAGCTGTTCTGGCTTGTCTTTCGGCGCATACCGCTTCACCACATCGCCCTCACGGCCCACCAGGAATTTGGTGAAATTCCATTTGATACCTTCAGTCCCGAGAATCCCAGGCGCCAGTTTCTTCAGGTGTGAGAATAGTGGGTGTGCATCAGATCCGTTCACGTCCACCTTTGCATAGATTGGGAAGCTCACTCCGTAGTTAAGTGTGCAGAACTCCTGAATTTCGCTATCGCTGCCAGGCTCCTGCTGACCAAACTGGTTACAGGGGAATCCCAGTACAACCAGCCCCTGGTCCTTGTACTTTCGGTACAGGTCTTCCAACCCCTGATACTGCGGGGTAAACCCGCACTTACTCGCAGTATTTACCACGAGCAGGACCTTCCCTTTGAACTCATCCAGTGTTCCCCTTTTCCCTTCACTGGTTTGAACCGGGATAGTGAAGATATCGGACATGGGCTGACTCCTTGAAATATTACGGTCAATTTAACATCCGAATATATCGTACGCGTCCACCAGCGCAAGGTAATTCACAGGCCTGCTCAAGTTGCACAGGAAAACCGGGATTACCTGTGCATATCCTTACCATTTGATTTAGAGAACAAATTAAAACTTATGCACAGGGCGGTTACGCACAGAAACCTTGGACAGACTTGTGGGTAAGTGTGGGATATTAGGTGTGAGTGGCGTGGTTACTGGGGTTCGGAAAGCGTCTAAAAAAACGTCACCAAAGTTTCACGAAAATAACTGATTACTCAGCAAATTCAGGCAGAATTTCGCGCTGCAAGAAAGAAAAAAGGCCGTACAGTTTCCTGTACGGCCTTTTGAATTAAAACCTGACGATGACCTACTCTCACATGGGGAATCCCCACACTACCATCGGCGATGTTGCGTTTCACTTCTGAGTTCGGCAAGGGATCAGGTGGTTCCACAACTCTATTGTCGTCAGGCAAACTGGCTTGGGTTGGCTTGGTCTTATGGACTTTCTTCTAGTCCTGCGCTGCCTGTTATCGCTGTTTGCCTCGATCAGTTTCGTGATCGGCGATAACCCCAAATAAGTCGGTAAAACATTCTGTAGTAATACACCGCAAGTCGATACTCTCTACGCTTTAAACGTTTCGAGCTTTGCGCGTCTCTCGATCGAACACAATCCGTTCGTTAGTAACCATCTCTGTTGTATGGTCAAGCCGCACGGGCAATTAGTACTGGTTAGCTCAACGCCTCACAACGCTTCCACACCCAGCCTATCAACGTGGTAGTCTTCCACGGCCCTTCAGGACTCTCAAGGAGTCAGGGAGATCTCATCTTGAAGGAGGCTTCCCGCTTAGATGCTTTCAGCGGTTATCCCGTCCGAACATAGCTACCGGGCAATGCCACTGGCGTGACAACCCGAACACCAGAGGTTCGTTCACTCCGGTCCTCTCGTACTAGGAGCAACTCTTCTCAAATCTCCAACGCCCACGGCAGATAGGGACCGAACTGTCTCACGACGTTCTAAACCCAGCTCGCGTACCACTTTAAATGGCGAACAGCCATACCCTTGGGACCGGCTTCAGCCCCAGGATGTGATGAGCCGACATCGAGGTGCCAAACACCGCCGTCGATGTGAACTCTTGGGCGGTATCAGCCTGTTATCCCCGGAGTACCTTTTATCCGTTGAGCGATGGCCCTTCCATACAGAACCACCGGATCACTATGACCTACTTTCGTACCTGCTCGTCATGTCTGACTCGCAGTCAAGCGCACTTATACCATTATGCTCATTGCATGATTTCCGACCATGCTGAGTGCACCTTCGTACTCCTCCGTTACTCTTTGGGAGGAGACCGCCCCAGTCAAACTACCCACCATACACTGTCCTCGATCCAGATAATGGACCAGAGTTAGAACCTCAAACATACCAGGGTGGTATTTCAAGGATGGCTCCACTGCAACTGGCGTCACAGTTTCAAAGCCTCCCACCTATCCTACACAAATAGGCTCAAAGTTCAGTGCAAAGCTGTAGTAAAGGTTCACGGGGTCTTTCCGTCTAGCCGCGGGTACACTGCATCTTAACAGCGATTTCAATTTCACTGAGTCTCTGGTGGAGACAGCGTGGCCATCGTTACGCCATTCGTGCAGGTCGGAACTTACCCGACAAGGAATTTCGCTACCTTAGGACCGTTATAGTTACGGCCGCCGTTTACCGGGGCTTCGATCAAGAGCTTCGCATAAGCTAACCCCATCAATTAACCTTCCGGCACCGGGCAGGCGTCACACCCTATACGTCCACTTACGTGTTTGCAGAGTGCTATGTTTTTAATAAACAGTCGCAGCCACCTGGTCACTTCGACCGGCCTCAGCTTAGGGAGCAAGTCCCATCACCAAAACCGGCGTACCTTCTCCCGAAGTTACGGTACCATTTTGCCTAGTTCCTTCACCAGAGTTCTCTCAAGCGCCTTGGTATTCTCTACCTGACCACCTGTGTCGGTTTAGAGTACGGTTCGCAATTGCCTGAAGCTTAGAAGTTTTTCCTGGAAGCAGGGCATCAACCACTTCACTTACCGAGGTAAGCTTCGTCATCAATTCTCAGCCTTAGGGACCCGGATTTGCCTAAGTCCCCAGCCTACAACCTTAAACATGGACAACCAATCGCCATGCTGGCCTAGCCTTCTCCGTCACTCCATCGCAGCAATTGCAAGTACAGGAATATTAACCTGTTTCCCATCGACTACGGCTTTCGCCCTCGCCTTAGGGGCCGACTAACCCTGTCCCGATTAGCGTTGGACAGGAACCCTTGGTCTTCCGGCGGGGAGGTTTTTCACCCCCCTTGTCGTTACTCATGTCAGCATTCGCACTTGTGATACCTCCAGCAAACCTCACAGTTCACCTTCAGCGGCTTACACAACGCTCCTCTACCATGCTCAAAGAGCATCCGCAGCTTCGGTTATCAGTTTGAGCCCCGGTATATCTTCCGCGCGGGCCGACTCGACTAGTGAGCTATTACGCTTTCTTTAAAGGATGGCTGCTTCTAAGCCAACCTCCTAGCTGTCTGGGCCTTCCCACATCGTTTCCCACTTAACTGATATTTGGGACCTTAGCTGGCGGTCTGGGTTGTTTCCCTTTTCACGACGGACGTTAGCACCCGCCGTGTGTCTCCCGCGATTGCACTCCACGGTATTCGGAGTTTGCATGGGGTTGGTAAGTCGGGATGACCCCCTAGCCCAAACAGTGCTCTACCCCCGTGGGTGAGACGCGAGGCGCTACCTAAATAGCTTTCGAGGAGAACCAGCTATCTCCCGGCTTGATTAGCCTTTCACTCCGATCCACAGGTCATCTCCTAATTTTTCAACATTAGTGAGTTCGGTCCTCCAATTGATGTTACTCAATCTTCAACCTGCCCATGGATAGATCGCCGGGTTTCGGGTCTATTGCCTGCAACTGAACGCCCTATTAAGACTCGATTTCTCTACGGCTCCCCTATGCGGTTAACCTTGCTACAGACAATAAGTCGCTGACCCATTATACAAAAGGTACGCAGTCACCCCGAAGGGCTCCTACTGCTTGTACGTATACGGTTTCAGGTTCTATTTCACTCCCCTCTCCGGGGTTCTTTTCGCCTTTCCCTCACGGTACTGGTTCACTATCGGTCAGCTGGGAGTATTTAGCCTTGGAGGATGGTCCCCCCATGTTCAGTCAAGATAACACGTGTCCCGACCTACTCGATTTCAATCAATGTGCCTTTTCGTGTACGGGGCTATCACCCTGTATCGCGGAACTTTCCAGATCCTTCCACTAAGACATAAAGACCTTAAGGGCTAATCCCCTTTCGCTCGCCGCTACTCAGGGAATCTCGGTTGATTTCTTTTCCTCCGGGTACTTAGATGTTTCAGTTCCCCGGGTTCGCCTCCCTAACCTATGTATTCAGTTAGGGATACTCCTAAAAGGAGTGGGTTTCCCCATTCGGACATCCTAGGATCAAAGCTTGTGTGCCAGCTCCCCTAGACTTTTCGCAGGCTCCTACGTCCTTCATCGCCTCCAGCTGCCAAGGCATCCACCGTATACGCTTAGTCGCTTGACCATACAACACAAACGACTACTAACGACTTTGTGCTTCCCCAAATCGCCTTATGCGGCGTTGCTGCTCCTTACTCAGTCGGTCACATACTAATGTACGCTCCCTTCTTCGTTCGTCGCGCGCCTTGCCTAAGACAATTTGGCTTCGCACAACCTTATCGAAGGGTATTCAATAAGGTTTCCGGATTTGTGTGCTTGAGAGACACACATTTCTATTGATGTTGAGTATTGTTAGTACTCAACCTCGCCTTGCAGTGTATTACTACAAAATGTTTTACCTTGTTAAAGAACATCTGATGTAAAAATCAGAAAGCTGAACTCTTATCGTTTGACAAGAAATCAGGTT
>NZ_CM149983.1:347500-350000 GCF_056312215.1 Microbulbifer sp. ABF4_107 | reverse complement strand
TTTGGCAAGCTGTTTCTCAAAGCTTTTTCAGGGCTGGGAATCGGCGATTGATCGACCTGATTCTCAGCACTGGAGGACTGCCTGGAGCCCTGGGCGGCGTTACAAAATGAACGCTCTCACTTATAAGTAAAAGGCCCAGCCGCGTAAGCGACTGGGCCTTTTGAATTAAAACCTGACGATGACCTACTCTCACATGGGGAATCCCCACACTACCATCGGCGATGTTGCGTTTCACTTCTGAGTTCGGCAAGGGATCAGGTGGTTCCACAACTCTATTGTCGTCAGGCAAACTGGCTTGGGTTGGCTCGGTCTTATGGACTTTTCTAGTCCTGCGCTGCCTGTTATCGCTGTTTGCCTCGATCAGCTTCCCAATCGGCGATAACCCCAAATAAGTCGGTAAAACATTCTGTAGTAATACACCGCAAGTCGATACTCTCTACGCTTTAAACGTTTCGAGCTTTGCGCGTCTCTCGATCGAACACAATCCGTTCGTTAGTAACCATCTCTGTTGTATGGTCAAGCCGCACGGGCAATTAGTACTGGTTAGCTCAACGCCTCACAACGCTTCCACACCCAGCCTATCAACGTGGTAGTCTTCCACGGCCCTTCAGGACTCTCAAGGAGTCAGGGAGATCTCATCTTGAAGGAGGCTTCCCGCTTAGATGCTTTCAGCGGTTATCCCGTCCGAACATAGCTACCGGGCAATGCCACTGGCGTGACAACCCGAACACCAGAGGTTCGTTCACTCCGGTCCTCTCGTACTAGGAGCAACTCTTCTCAAATCTCCAACGCCCACGGCAGATAGGGACCGAACTGTCTCACGACGTTCTAAACCCAGCTCGCGTACCACTTTAAATGGCGAACAGCCATACCCTTGGGACCGGCTTCAGCCCCAGGATGTGATGAGCCGACATCGAGGTGCCAAACACCGCCGTCGATGTGAACTCTTGGGCGGTATCAGCCTGTTATCCCCGGAGTACCTTTTATCCGTTGAGCGATGGCCCTTCCATACAGAACCACCGGATCACTATGACCTACTTTCGTACCTGCTCGTCATGTCTGACTCGCAGTCAAGCGCACTTATACCATTATGCTCATTGCATGATTTCCGACCATGCTGAGTGCACCTTCGTACTCCTCCGTTACTCTTTGGGAGGAGACCGCCCCAGTCAAACTACCCACCATACACTGTCCTCGATCCAGATAATGGACCAGAGTTAGAACCTCAAACATACCAGGGTGGTATTTCAAGGATGGCTCCACTGCAACTGGCGTCACAGTTTCAAAGCCTCCCACCTATCCTACACAAATAGGCTCAAAGTTCAGTGCAAAGCTGTAGTAAAGGTTCACGGGGTCTTTCCGTCTAGCCGCGGGTACACTGCATCTTAACAGCGATTTCAATTTCACTGAGTCTCTGGTGGAGACAGCGTGGCCATCGTTACGCCATTCGTGCAGGTCGGAACTTACCCGACAAGGAATTTCGCTACCTTAGGACCGTTATAGTTACGGCCGCCGTTTACCGGGGCTTCGATCAAGAGCTTCGCATAAGCTAACCCCATCAATTAACCTTCCGGCACCGGGCAGGCGTCACACCCTATACGTCCACTTACGTGTTTGCAGAGTGCTATGTTTTTAATAAACAGTCGCAGCCACCTGGTCACTTCGACCGGCCTCAGCTTAGGGAGCAAGTCCCATCACCAAAACCGGCGTACCTTCTCCCGAAGTTACGGTACCATTTTGCCTAGTTCCTTCACCAGAGTTCTCTCAAGCGCCTTGGTATTCTCTACCTGACCACCTGTGTCGGTTTAGAGTACGGTTCGCAATTGCCTGAAGCTTAGAAGTTTTTCCTGGAAGCAGGGCATCAACCACTTCACTTACCGAGGTAAGCTTCGTCATCAATTCTCAGCCTTAGGGACCCGGATTTGCCTAAGTCCCCAGCCTACAACCTTAAACATGGACAACCAATCGCCATGCTGGCCTAGCCTTCTCCGTCACTCCATCGCAGCAATTGCAAGTACAGGAATATTAACCTGTTTCCCATCGACTACGGCTTTCGCCCTCGCCTTAGGGGCCGACTAACCCTGTCCCGATTAGCGTTGGACAGGAACCCTTGGTCTTCCGGCGGGGAGGTTTTTCACCCCCCTTGTCGTTACTCATGTCAGCATTCGCACTTGTGATACCTCCAGCAAACCTCACAGTTCACCTTCAGCGGCTTACACAACGCTCCTCTACCATGCTCAAAGAGCATCCGCAGCTTCGGTTATCAGTTTGAGCCCCGGTATATCTTCCGCGCGGGCCGACTCGACTAGTGAGCTATTACGCTTTCTTTAAAGGATGGCTGCTTCTAAGCCAACCTCCTAGCTGTCTGGGCCTTCCCACATCGTTTCCCACTTAACTGATATTTGGGACCTTAGCTGGCGGTCTGGGTTGTTTCCCTTTTCACGACGGACGTTAGCACCCGCCGTGTGTCTCCCGCGATTGCACTCCACGGTATTCGGAG
>NZ_CM149983.1:0-342500 GCF_056312215.1 Microbulbifer sp. ABF4_107 | reverse complement strand
TGAAGTCTTTAGCGAACTTACCGGTCTGAATATCTTTCAGCACACGCTTCATTTCCGCTTTGGTCTCTTCGGTCACAATACGCGGGCCGGTTACGTAGTCACCGTACTCTGCAGTGTTGGAGATAGAGTAGCGCATGTCGGCGATGCCGCCCTGGTACATCAGGTCGACGATCAGCTTCAGTTCGTGCAGACACTCAAAGTAAGCCATTTCCGGCGCGTAACCCGCTTCGGTCAGGGTTTCAAAGCCAGCCTGCACCAGTGCGGATACACCACCACACAGTACCGCCTGCTCGCCGAACAGGTCGGTCTCGGTCTCTTCGCGGAAGTTGGTTTCAATAATACCGGAGCGACCGCCGCCATTGGCAGAGGCGTAGGACAGAGCCAGCTCTTTGGCGTTACCAGAAGCATTCTGGTAGATCGCGATCAGGGTCGGAACACCGCCGCCTTCCAGGTAGGTAGAACGCACAGTGTGGCCCGGGCCTTTCGGGGCAATCATGATAACGTCGACCTCTTTCGGCGGCTCGATCAGCTCAAAGTGCACGTTGAATCCGTGGGCAAATGCCAGGGCGGCACCAGCTTTCAGGTTCGGCGCAACCTGCTCCCGGTATACGCCAGCCTGGTACTCGTCCGGAGTCAGGATCATCACTACGTCAGCGTCTTTCACTGCATCGGCAACTTCCGCTACGCGCAGGCCCGCTTTCTCTGCCTTCGCCCAGGAAGCAGAACCTTTGCGCAGACCAACCACAACGTTGCTCACACCGGAGTCTTTCAGGTTGTTGGCGTGGGCGTGGCCCTGAGAACCGTAACCGATGATGGCAACGGTCTTGGACTTGATCAAAGAGAGGTCACAATCTTTATCGTAGTAAACTTGCATAACTTACTTCCTGCTTAGTGTGCTTTGAATTTCAGCCCGGGATCAGACCCCGGAAATTCCTGTTTCAATGTTTGACGCTCAAATACTGAGAATTTTCTCACCGCGGGCAATCCCGCTCACCCCGGAACGGACCACTTCCATAATGGTGTGCTCGCCCAGCGCCTGTAAGAAAGCGTCGAGTTTTTCACTGGTACCTGACACCTGTACCGTGTACATGTTGCTGGTGACATCGACTATCTGGCCGCGAAATATATCCACGCTGCGCTTGACTTCATCGCGCTGCGCACCGGTCGCACGGACCTTTACCAGCAGAAGCTCGCGCTCGATGTGGGACCCTTCTGTCAGATCCACCAGCTTTACCACATCGATCAATTTGTTCAGATTCTTGGTGATCTGTTCAATCTTGTGGTCGTCCCCGATCGTTGTCAGGGTAAGACGCGACAGGGTCGCATCCTCGGTTGGCGCTACCGTCAGGCTCTCAATGTTGTAGCCTCGCTGGGAAAACAGGCCAACCACCCGCGACAGTGCACCGGGTTCGTTCTCCATCAGAACTGAAATGATTCTGCGCATCCTGTTTACCTCCCTTTATGTCCGTTCCGTCTTGCTGAGCCACATATCCCGCATGGAGCCATTTGGCATGACCTGCATGGGGTAGACGTGCTCAGACGGGTCGACATAAACATCGATAAACACGGTGCGATCTTTGATCGCGAAGGCCTCGGCCAACTTGCCGTGGAGCTCGTCGCGATGCTCGATCTTCATTCCAAGATGCCCGTAGGCTTCCGCCAGCTTGATAAAGTCCGGCAGGGACTCTTCATACACGCTGTTGGACAGACGCCCTTCGTACTGCATTTCCTGCCACTGTTTAACCATGCCCAGGGCCTGGTTATTCAGACACAGGATTTTTACCGGAAGGTTGTACTGGGTTGCTGTAGACAGCTCCTGAATACACATCTGGATACTGCCTTCCCCGGTCACGCAGACGACCTCCGCATCCGGATGTGCCGCCTTCACCCCCAGGGCCGCCGGCAGGCCGAAGCCCATGGTGCCGAGACCACCGGAATTGATCCAGCGACGGGGCTTGTCGAACAGATAGTACTGCGCAGCAAACATCTGGTGCTGACCAACATCGGAAGTGACATAGGCATCACCATTGGTAATCTGGTGCACCGCACTGATCACTTCCTGCGGCATCAGCATATCGCCATCTGTACGGTAGCGCGGCGCCGTGTAAAGTCCATGGCGCTCGCGCCAGTCGTCGATCTGCCGCCACCAGTCCACGATCGCGGATTGATCCGGCATATCCTTGGAGGCTTTCAACATCTCCAGCATTTCTTTCAATACCGACTGCACGGTGCCCACGATCGGCACATCGGCAGTGATAGTTTTGGAAATGGAGGCAGGATCCACATCGATATGGATCACCTTGGCACCCGGGCAAAACTTGTTAGGAGTATTGGTCACCCGATCGTCGAAACGAGCGCCCACCGCGAGAATGACATCCGCATGGTGCATCGCGGTGTTGGCCTCAAAGGTACCGTGCATACCCAGCATGCCAAGGAACCGCTTATCGCTACCCGGAAATGCACCCAGCCCCATCAGCGTATTGGTCACCGGGAAATTCAGCCGCTGCGCCAGTTCCGTCAACAGCTCGGAGCCATCCCCCTGCACCACACCACCGCCGGCATAAATTACCGGGCGCTTGGCGGCCAGCAGCAATGCAACCGCCTTGCGGATCTGGCCGGTATGGCCTTTACCCGCAGGCGTATAAGAGCGCATGCGCAGTTTTTCCGGATAGGCGTAAGGATAACGATCAACGGGGTTGGTGACGTCTTTGGGAATATCGATTACGACGGGACCAGGACGGCCAGTGGAGGCGATGTAAAACGCCTTTTTAACCACCTCGGGGATTTCTTCCGCCTTTTTCACCAGGAAACTGTGCTTCACGATCGGGCGTGAACAGCCGACCATGTCGGTTTCCTGGAAAGCGTCTTCACCGATTTTGTCCGACGGCACCTGACCAGAGATCACCACCATCGGAATGGAGTCCATATAGGCGGTGGCAATACCTGTGATGGCATTGGTGGCACCGGGGCCGGAAGTCACTAGCACCACACCGGTCTTGCCGGTTGCCCGGGCATAACCGTCTGCAGAGTGTGTTGCACCCTGTTCGTGACGCACCAGCAGGTGCTTGATGCCTTTCTGTCGGAAGATGGCATCGTATATATGCAGCGCCGAACCGCCGGGGTAACCGAATATCAGGTCTACCCCTTCATCCTGCAGCGCGCGAACCAACATATCGCCGCCGGAGAGTAATTCCACTTGAGCCCCCTCAATAATTCCCATTTGTTAGGATCCGCATCATCCACAAACCACAGAATAGCCGGGTGGCGCGAAAGCCAGACGGCGATTCTAAAGGAAAAGCGTGATAAATATCAGCCTTAAACGCAGAATTAGCCCGTTTTTTAGGATAACTTCACGGCAATGCCAAAACTGCGCGGAACCCGACCGGTCGCGGAACCGGGGTGCGGGCCCCAAGGCCTCCAGATGGGGAGGGCCTCCTCGGCAGGAGGTAGTGGGTGCTTAACCCACTGGGGAGAGAGTGCGGGCCGCGGGGTGTTGCGGTGACATCTACTTCGCCGAGTGAACCGCAAATTGTCCAGTTTGAATTGCCAGTGTCAACCAGAGCGTGACCGCCATTCACAAATTCGCCAACTGTGCCGCGACTGCCGCCCCACCAGCAAAGCGCCCTCCGCCTATAAATTGTTAACTGGGTTGCGAGATACCCGGTGACGCCCGTTACAATGCGACAATAATGACCTGCGAAAACAAGACAGTACAAAGGCGACCCCCCATGCGCACACTGATGGCAACCCTCACTCTTTCTCTGGGCCTGATGGCAACCGCACACGCTGATGGCATTTATAAGTGGGTGGATGAGAACGGCGTAGTTCACTTCGGATCCCAGCCCCCCAAAAAGGAGCAGGTGGAAGTGGTCAAGGCGCCAAAGTCGGAACGATACCGTCAGTGGCAGAGCGAGCAACAGGCGCTGCAGGCGAAACAGCAGCTCACCACCGCAGCCAAACCGGATGACAAGGCTCAGCCCACGGCGGCGCCGACACAGTCCGGCCATGATGAACAGCAGGAGCCGCAAGCAGTAAATCAGGCAGAAATGGCTGCCCGCGCGCAGCGCTGCCAGAGTGCCCGGCAGCGACTGCAGCAGCTGGAAGCCCATGCGCGCGTACGCGAAGTGGATGCCTCCGGGAATTACCGGGTACTGCCGGAGGAAGAGCGCCAGCAGCGAATCCAGCAAGCCCGCCAGGCTCTGCAAAACAACTGCTGAGTATTCACGGAGTCGGCGGAGCCCAATCCGCCGGGCACTGACCAGGCGGGCTTACCGCGCACTGTCGCTTTGCTGACGCAACACGCTCCCGCTATTCCCGAAGTCCCGCCCCAACATCAGGTACATCGCCGGCACCACAAATAATGTGAACAGGGTGCCAATGGTCATACCCGAAGCCACCACCAATCCCATGGCGAATCGCGCACCACCTCCGGGCCCTGCCGCAATCAGCAGCGGCACCATGGCCAGAACCAGCGAAGCCGTGGTCATCAGAATCGGCCGCAATCGGATAGTCGCCGCCTCTTCAATAGCCTCGCGCCGACTGCGCCCCTGCAGCTGCAACTGATTGGCAAATTCGACGATCAAAATCCCGTGCTTGGAGATCACACCAATCAGGGTAACCAGCCCCACCTGGGTGTAGATGTTCAGAGTGGTGAGCCCGAGGCTGACAAAAATCATTGCCCCACACACACTCATGGGCACGGTCATCAGCATGATGAGCGGATCCCGCCAGGACTCAAACTGCGCCGCCAGCACCAGATAAATCACGACCAGTGCGAAGAAGAAAGTGAGCACTAGGTCAGACCCTTCATTCTTGTACTGCCGCGACTGCCCGGAGTAATCGGTAGAGTATTCCCGCGGCAAAATCTCCTGGGCGGCAGTCTCGAGAACCCCCAGTGCTTCCCCCAGTGGCACCCCGGGGCGTGGAACCCCGGAAATAGTCACCGCATTCAACTGCTGAAAGCGCTTCAGCTGCTGCGGCTCTACGGTTTCCTCAAGCCGCACCAGTGTGGAGAGCGGCACCAGGCTGCCATCGCCGGCGCGAATGTAATACTGCTTTAACTGCTCACCAGTCAGACGATCCACTCGCACCACCTGCGGTATCACCTTGTAGCTGCGGTTCTCCAGAGAGAAGCGGTTGGTGTAGGCGCCGGACATCATTGCCCCCAGCTCCCGCGCCAGATCTGCCATGGTGATGCCAATTGAGGCCGCCTTATCCCGGTCTATGACCACCGACAGTCGCGGCTTGTCCAGCTTCAGGTCTGCATCGAGGAAGATAAAACGTCGGCTGGCCAGTGCGCGCTCCATAATTTCATCGGCAAAGCTGGCCAGCGTGGAAATGGGCTCGGTAGTGCCAATTACAAACTCCACCGGCAAGGTACCGCCGGCGGTGGGCAGGCTGGGAGGCACAAAGGTCGCGACCTTGAGACCCGCGATCTCCGATACCTCACCGCTAATGACTTCCTGCATTTCCTGGGTGTTTTTGTCGCGCTTGTTCCAGGAAGACAATACGAAACCGGCGATCGCACTATTGGTACTGTTGCCCGCACCACCGACACCGTTGAGCAGGAAAAGGTTTTCGACTTCCGGGTGTCGATCGCGCACGGAATTGATCTGACGGGTGTACTGCTCCATGTAATCCAGGGTGGCGAAGGAGTCACCACTGGCAATACCCAATACAAATCCGCGATCCTCCTTTGGCTCCAGCTCACTGGGGGACGTGACAAACAGAAAATAGCAACTGCCAAGAACAATGAGCCCAAAAACCAGAATGACCAGCCGCTCGTTCAGGGCACCGTGCAACCGTCGCCGGTAACCGGATTCAAGCCCTTCCAGTCGCCGCTCGAGCCATGCCTCAAAGCGATTACTGCGTTGACCATCCTCCGCCCGCAATACCTTCGCCGCCATCATGGGCGACAGGGTAAGCGCAACTACACCGGACAGCAGTACAGCCCCGGCGAGGGAAAAAGCAAACTCCACAAACAGCGTGCCAGTGAGCCCGCCGAGAAAACCAATCGGCAGGTATACCGCTATCAGCGTGGTGGTCATGGCAATGATCGGCCAGGCAAGCTCGCGGGCGCCCTGCACTGCTGCATCCTCTGGCGCCATACCTTCTTCAATGTGTCGATGCACATTTTCCAGCACTATGATCGCGTCATCCACCACAATGCCAATGGCGAGCACCATGGCCAAAAGGGTAAGCAGATTGATGGAGAAGCCCATCAGCAGCATCAGGAACAGCGCTCCCACCATAGAAAGCGGCACCGCCACCGCCGGAATAATGACGCTGCGAATAGAGCCAAGAAACAGGTAGATCACAACAATGACTATCAGCACCGCTTCAACAATGGTTTTAACAACCTCATTGATGGAGTCCTGAATGTATTCGGTACTGTCATAGGGAACCTCCCCCAACATCCCCTCAGGCAATTGAGGAAAAATCTCCTTGTGCAGCTTGTCCCGAACCTCAGCGATCACCTCCAGGGCGTTCGCATCCGGTGCCACCTCAACTGCGACGAAGGTCGCCGAGCGCCCATTAAAGGTCACCGAGGTTTCGTAGGATTCAGATCCCAGTTCGACATCGGCAACATCTTCAAGGCGCACCAACTGATCATCATCGGCGCGCACTACCAGGCGACGAAATGCCTGCTCGGAGGCGATATCCGTATCCGCACGGATATCCATGGCAACCCGCGATCCCTTGGTACTGCCCACTGCGGCCAGTACATTGTTCAGACGCAGCGCACTGCTGACATCCCCCGGGGTCACACCCTGCGCGGCCATTTCCGCGGGTTTAAGCCATATGCGCATGGCGAAGGTGCGGTTTCCCAGCAGTGCCGCACGCTGCACACCGGCGATCGTAGACAACTTGGGCTGCACCACTCGCGTGATGTAATCGGTGATCTGATTGTTGTCGAGGATTTCAGACGAAAATGAGAGGTACATGGCGGCGATGGTTTCACCGACAGCGAGGTCTACCGTCGGGTCTTCCGACTCATCCGGAAGCTCGTCGCGCAGCTTGTTTACCTTGGCGGCAACCTGGGTGAGCACTTCGCTGGGGTCGTAGTCGAGCCGCACATATGCCTGAATAACCGAGATACCCTGGATACTGGTGGAGACGATATAGTCCAGGCCATCGGCGCTGGCGATCTCTTGCTCAAGGGGGGTAGTGATAAACCCCTGAACCAAATCCGCATCCGCGCCCACATAGACGGTACTGATGGTAATGACGGCATTTTCCAGTTCCGGATACTGACGCACATTGAGTTCGGAGGTCGAACGCAGCCCCAACAGGAATATAAACAGGCTGACTACACAGGCCAGTACCGGTTTGCGAATAAAGATGTCGGTAAAATGCACTCGGCGTCCTTGCCGGCAGGCGCCGCCCGCTAGCTGTTTTCCGGGTCCGGAGCGATCTGCTCGGGCGGCGGGTTGTCGTTGTTGATGATCACCCCACCCTCGTTGCGCAATTTCAGCAGCCCGCTGGTGGCAACCTGGTCACCAGCCTCTACCCCCTCGGTTATTTCGATCAGGTCACCGCGCTCCTCGCCGGTCTTCACAAATCGCTTGATCGCAATCCACTCGGCGGGCTTCCCACTTTCACGTCCCATCAACTGCTTGTCGTTGGTACTGGCTGCCGCTTTACTCTTCGACTTGCGAATAACAAATACCGCATTTCCGTAGGGCGCATAGCTGATGGCTGTACGCGGTACCACGAGTACATTGCGAAATTTTTCCACCTTCACGGCGACATCGGCAAACATACCCGGGCGCAATTGCCGCTGCGGGTTTTCGAGTGTGGCCTGCAGCAGAAAGGTGCGGTTGCGCGGGTCGATCGCCGGGTCAATGGCCGTAATACGCCCCTGGAACTTACGCGCCGGAAGCGCGGCCGCGGTGAGTTCGACACTTTGGCCTTCCGTAACCCGGGTAAAGTCCCGCTCGGACAGGGAAAAGTCCACATAGATCGGATGTAGCTGCTGCAGTGATACCACAGCATCACCTGGTGAAACGTTTTGTCCAAGATCAACCTGGCGAATACCGAGCTGACCGGAGAACGGGGCGATAATCGTGCGCTCACTAATCGTGGCACGCTGCACAAGCAGGTTTGCCAGTACCTGATCCAGGGTGGCCTGGGCCTGATCCAATTCACGAAGGGTGGCGACACCTTTCGTGTAAAGCTGCGATATCCGTTTAAAGTCTCGCTCCGCCAATCTGCGTTCGGCTTCCAGTACTTCAATCTGTGCTGTTTCCGGATCGGCGGTGAGTTCAGCCAGCAGTGCGCCTTTATCGACCGCCTGGCCGGACTCAAAGTAAATGGCTTTAACTTCACCCTGCGCGCGCGTGGTGACGTCGACGCCATTAATGGCGCGCAGGCTACCTACCGCATTCAAGCGGGTTTGCCAACGTTGTGACTGCACTTGCGAGGTGGTTATCGTGGCGGGGGGCAATGACATGTTGTCCATAAACTGGTTCATCATGTAATTGCCGAAAAATTTGAAACCGAAGATACCGCCGAACACGACAAGGCAGGCCAGCAGCATCCACAACATGCGCCGGTTAAATAGCTGCCTTGCCAGTGTCATACATCAGATCCATTGAAGCGTAAGCACTTCGATTCCTCGCAGGTGGCGGCGGCGCAACCGGGTAGCAACTTGTGAGACACGCCGTAAACCCATCCTTGGGGGCTCTGCAAAAACATCCTGTTTTTGAAGGTCTCACAAGTTGCTACCCGGCCCCGCCACCTTCCCAAATACCTTTGAGCTACTTTTCAAAAACCGCCTTATCCCCTTCCAAAGTCGCATGAATGGTGTCCCCAGGTACAAACTTCCCGGACAGCACATCCTGAGCCAGCGGGTTTTCGATCCACATCTGAATAGCACGTTTAAGTGGACGCGCGCCATACACCGGGTCAAACCCGACATCGGCAAGTTTGCCCAGCAGCTCGTCGGAAATCTCCATTTTCAGATCCCGGTCGAGCAAACGCTTGCGCAGGTTCTGCAGCTGTATCTCGGCAATGGAGCGCACTTCTGCGCGATCCAGGGGATGGAATACCACGACCTCGTCGATACGGTTGATGAACTCCGGGCGGAAGTGTTCGCCAACCACGTCCATCACCGCCGCTTTCATCTGCCGGTAGTGAATCTCCGAATCGATTTCATCGTCGTCGCGGGCACTGGCGTATTTCTGGATCAGGTCCGAACCGAGGTTAGACGTCATCACGACCACGGTGTTGCGGAAGTCGACGGTGCGACCCTGGCCGTCGGTAAGGCGACCGTCCTCGAGTACCTGCAGCAAAATATTGAATACGTCCGGGTGGGCTTTTTCCACCTCATCCAGCAGCAGTACCGAGTAGGGTTTGCGGCGCACGGCTTCGGTGAGGTAACCACCCTCTTCGTAGCCAACATAACCAGGAGGCGCGCCGATCAGCCGGGCGACGGAGTGCTTCTCCATAAATTCCGACATATCCACACGCACCATGGCGTCTTCGGTGTCGAACAGAAATTGCGCCAATGCCTTGCACAACTCGGTTTTACCCACACCGGTAGGGCCGAGGAACAGGAAGGAACCGTTAGGCCGATTCGGATCCGCAAGGCCGGCGCGAGACCGGCGTACCGCGTTGGACACCGCCTCCACGGCTTCGTCCTGGCCGATCACCCGATCGTGCAAGGATTCTTCCATGCGCAAGAGTTTTTCACGCTCGCCCTCGAGCATTTTGGAGACCGGGATCCCGGTCCAGCGGGATACGACTTCCGCGACTTCCTCGTCGGTAACCCGGTTGCGCAGCAGCTGGTTTTCGCTGGTATCGCTGTTGTCCGATGCCAGTTTCAGTTGCTGCTCCAGTTGCGGGATTACGCCGTATTGGATTTCCGACATGCGGGTGAGGTCGCCGGCGCGGCGCGCGGCGTCCATATCCAGTTTGGCCTGCTCCAGCTTGTTTTTGATGTCGGCGCTGCCGGCCAGTTTGGCTTTTTCCGCTTTCCAGATTTCTTCCAGGTCGGCGTACTCTTTTTCAATCTTGTCGATATCCTCTTCCAGCTTCGCCAGACGCTTCTTCGCGGCCTCGTCGTCCTTGTCTTTCTTTACTGCCTCGCGCTCGATCTTGAGCTGAATCAGGCGGCGCTCCAGTTTGTCCATTTCCTCTGGCTTAGAGTCGATTTCCATACGGATACGGCTGGCTGCTTCATCGATCAGGTCGATCGCCTTATCCGGTAGCTGGCGATCGGTGATATAGCGCTGGGACAGCTTGGTGGCGGCAATAATGGCGGAGTCGGTGATATCGACACCGTGGTGCACTTCGTAGCGCTCTTTCAGTCCACGCAGAATGGCGATGGTGTCTTCTTCCGAAGGTTCGTCCACCAGCACTTTCTGGAAGCGGCGTTCCAGCGCGGCGTCTTTTTCAATGTACTGGCGGTATTCGTCCAGAGTGGTGGCGCCAACGCAGTGCAATTCACCGCGAGCCAGCGCGGGCTTCAGCATATTGCCCGCATCCATGGCGCCCTCGGCCTTGCCCGCGCCCACCATGGTATGCAGTTCATCGATAAACAGGATGACGCGGCCTTCCTGTTTGGAAAGTTCGTTCAGTACCGCTTTCAGGCGCTCTTCGAACTCACCGCGGAATTTGGCTCCGGCGAGCAGCGATCCGAGATCCAGAGACAACAGTCGCTTGTCTTTCAATCCTTCCGGCACCTCGCCATTGACGATGCGCTGAGCCAGGCCTTCGACAATGGCGGTTTTGCCCACGCCGGGCTCGCCAATCAGTACCGGGTTGTTTTTGGTCCGGCGCTGCAGAACCTGAATGGTGCGGCGAATTTCGTCGTCGCGACCAATTACTGGATCCAGCTTGCCCGCTTCGGCGCGCGCCGTGAGATCCATGGTGTACTTATCGAGCGCTTGGCGGGCTTCTTCCGCCTGGGGATCGTTGACCTTTTCGTCGCCGCGTATTTTGGTAATCGCATCTTGAAGATGCTTCAGATCACCGTGGGCGTTCAGGATTTTCGACACTGCACCGGCAGCGGGGTCAAAGGCTGCAAGCAATACCGTTTCGCTGGCGATAAAGCTGTCGCCATTTTTCTGGGCTTTTTTATCCGCCAGATTGAACAGGCGCATCAGCTCCTGAGACATGCCGACGTCGCCGGTGGGCGTGCCAACGGTGGGCAGGCTATCCAGGCGCTTGGCGAGGTCATTGCGCAGGCCGTTGATATTAAAACCGGCCTGATTCAGAAATGCGGTGGCGCTGCCATTGGATTGATCCAGCAGAGCCTGAATAAGGTGTTCGGGAAGAATCTGATTGTGATCGCGACCAACGGCAATGGATTGCGCGTCCGCAATGGCGGCCTGCAATGGGTTGGTCATCCGGTCGATGCGCATGTGTTAATAACCTCTTGTGATCCTCTTCCTGATATAAAACGCGCCGGACACAAAGGCAGGCGACGCGCGGAAACGCAATGACGAATACAGTCTAGTGCTGATCAGTAATTTGCGGGCAGGAGGCGGGTTTTAAAGGGGGAAGTACGGCGAGAAATAGATTTCACGTCATGCCGGACCTGATCCGGCATCCAGCTTCGTAGCACTGGATTCCGGGTCAAGCCCGGAATGACGCTGAGAATGGGAAACCCGTAAGGTGGATAAGCGCAGCGCATCCACCAAAAAGTTACTTACTCAAACCAAATAAGAGAAGCCATGCGGCCGGTATTGCCATCCCGACGGTAGGAAAAGAATTCACTGGCCTCGGAAACGGTACAGCGGTCTCCGCCATAAACTTCCGCGACACCCAGTTCGGCGAGCTCGGCGCGGCCGAGGGCGTAAATGTCTGCCAGAAAGTGCAGCGGTTTTTGGGAATGAGGCACAAAGCACTGGGCGATGGCTTCCGCATGGGATTCGCTCAGGGAGGATTCGAAAGCGGCTTCAAGTACATCCACACCGCACTCGAACGCCTCCGGACCAATGGCCGGGCCGAGCCACACCAGCAGATCTTCCGGCTCGCTATTCATCGCGTAGATGGTTTCGCGAATCACGCCACCGGTGAGGCCACGCCAGCCCGCATGAATGGCGGCGACTTCGCTGCCATCGCGATTACAAATCAACAGCGGCAGGCAATCGGCGGTCAGCACCGCACACACTATTCCGGGCTCACCGGTATAGCTGGCGTCGGCGGTCAGAATCTTGCCATCTGAATGCGCCACTACCGCCTTATCGCTGTGAATCTGCTCCAGCCACTGGGGCGGATTCGGCAAATTCAATTCCCGCTGCAGCCGATCCCGGTTCGCCTGCACCGCTTCGGGGGCATCCCCCACATGGTCCGCGAGATTGAACGCAGAGTAATCCCCCTCACTGTGCCCGTCGTGGCGCAGAGTAACTGCGGCGCGCACATTGGCGGGCGCGGGCCAGTCGGGCTTGAGGTAATGGTCGGCTGACATGGGAAAGGTCCTGTGAGGTTAAACCGGGGACAACGCGCCCGCGGATCAGAAATTGTCCGCGCGCAACAATTCGAGCAGTTGCAGCATATCTTCCGGCATTGGTGCCTGCCAGTGCATTGGCTCGCCAGTTTCCGGGTGAATAAGCGCTAACTCTGCAGCGTGCAAAGCCTGCCGCGGGAACTGCTGCAGTGCATGGATCAACTCCTGACTGGCGCCAGCGGGCAGCTTGCTGCGCCCGCCGTAGAGCGGATCGCCAATCAGCGGATGGCGGATATGCGCCATATGCACGCGGATCTGGTGGGTGCGACCGGTTTCCAGCTGGCAGCGCACCAGGGTATGCGCGCGGAACCGCTCTTGTAAGCGATAGTGAGTAATCGCTTCCTTGGCGCCCCCCATTCCTGCGATCTGCAATACCGCCATTTTCAGGCGATGGGTTTTGTGACGGCCCATGGGTGCATCCACGGTACCCCCACCACTCAGCGTGCCCTGCACCACAGCGTCGTAGAGGCGGCTGACGCTGCGTTCCTTGAGCTGATCCACCAGATCCGTCTGCGCCGGCAGGGTCTTGGCAACCACCATCAGGCCACTGGTATCCTTGTCCAGTCGATGCACGATACCAGCGCGGGGAATATTCTGCTGGCCCGCGCAGTGGGCCAGCAGGCCGTTCAGCAGGGTCCCGTCCGGATTGCCGGCGGCCGGATGTACCACCAGCCCGGCGGGCTTGTTGATCACAAGAATGGCATCGTCCTCATAAACGATATCCAGGGGCATTTCCTGCGCCAACCACTCCCCCTGAGCCTCTAATTCCGCACTCAGAGTCAGCAGTTCTCCGCCAAACAGCTTATCTTTAGGCTTGCCGGTACGGCCATCTACGGTAAGTTGGCCACCTTTTATCCAGGTTTGCAGGCGCGCTCGGGAATAATCAGGGATCAAATCCGCTGCGATCTGGTCAAACCTCTGCCCGGCGTACTCCGCGGGCACTTCAATTTCGAGTTGTATTTGATTGCTCATCCGAGAGGGTCTAGTGTCCTGTAACGCAATAAATGTGGTTGCCAGCAGGTTGCTTGTACTTTGGGCTGGCGGGGCGCTGTGGTTAAATAGCTGCCCTTCGGCCCCCGGTGAATTTTGGGCGGCTAGTTTAATAAGGTTGAGACGAATAATGATAGAGCGAGGGGCAATGCGGTCTTGGAATAGACAGTCCTGGAAAACCCTGTGTGTCGCATTTTTGGCTGTTTTGGTAGCCTCCTGTGCCAGTACGGACGAGGAAGAAGAGGGCCTGCCCACCGGTAACCGTACCGAACAGGCCTTTTATGAGGCCGCTCAGCGGCAGCTGAAGTCCAGCCAGTGGGAACTGGCGATCAAGAACCTGCGTGCACTGGAAGACAACTTCCCCTTCGGCAACTACGCCGAACAGGCGCAGCTGGAGCTGATCTACGCCTACTATCGCGACTACCAGAACGATGCGGCCATCTCCGCTGCGGACCGTTTTATCCGCCTGCACCCGCAGCATCGCAATGTGGACTACGCCTATTATATGAAGGGCCTGGCCTCCTTCACCGAAGGCAGCGGCCTGTTTGAGCGTTTCCTGCCCACCGACATGACCCGTCGTGACCCGGGCTCCGCACGGGAATCCTTCGCCTATTTCGCCCAGCTGATGGCGCGCTATCCGGAGAGCCGCTATGCGCCGGATGCGCAGAAGCGCATGATCCACCTGCGCAACCTGCTGGCGCGCTACGAAATTCACGTGGCCAACTACTACTTCAAGCGCAATGCCTACCTGGCCTCCGCCAACCGCGGCCGCTATGTTGTGGAAAACTTCCAGCAGACCCCGGCCGTGCCGGACGCCCTGGCGGTGATGGTACAGTCCTACCACCTGTTGGAAATGCCACAGCTGGAAGCCAGCTCCCTGGCGGTACTGCGCACCAACTACCCGGATCACCCGGCGTTCCGCAAGGACGGCTCCTTCAACTACAAGTACTACGCTGGTGCCAAGGGCCGCAATATTGCCCATCGCCTCACCCTGGGGCTGTTCGAGAAATCGGACCCCCGCGGGTTTGACAGCCGCGAGCTGTACAATGCCGAGTTCCGGCCGGAGCAGGCGCCGCTGCCTCCCGAGCTGAACTGATCCGGTTACAGCAGCCAAATAAAAAAAGCCCCCGTTACCCAAGGTACCGGGGGCTTTTTTGTGCCGTATACAGGCGGAGTTTATTCCCCAGCCTTCCAGCCATTGGTGATCGGGTAACGCCGGTCGCGACCGAAACCACGCTCGGAAACCCGCACCCCAACTGCCGCCTGGCGGCGCTTGTACTCATTGCGGTCTACCAGACGCACCACCCGCATTACCGTCTCCTCGTCAAAGCCCTTGGCGATAATGGCCGCGGCGCTGTGGTCGAGGTCGATATACAGCCGCAAAATCTCATCGAGAACCTCGTAGGGAGGCAGGCTGTCGGAATCCACCTGATCCGGCGCCAGTTCCGCGCTGGGTTCACGGGTGATCACCGTTTCCGGGATGACTTGGGACACCGTATTGCGGTAGCGGGACAGCGCGTACACCAGGATCTTGGGCACATCCTTCAGGGCGTTGTAGCCACCCACCATATCGCCGTAAAGGGTGGCATAGCCCACGGCCATCTCACTCTTGTTTCCGGTGGTCAGGACCATGTAGCCCTTTTTGTTGGAGATGGCCATCAGCAGCATACCGCGGGCGCGAGCCTGCAGGTTTTCCTCGGTGGTATCCCGCTCGCTACCCTCAAACTCTTGGGCCAGGGCGCCCATAGCGGCATCGAAGATGCCCTCGATGCCGATCACCCGGTAGTGAATACCGAGGCGCTTCGCCTGGTCCGCCGCATCGTTCTTGGACAAATCCGAGGTATAGCGGAACGGCATCATCACCGCTTCCACGCGATCCGGGCCGAGGGCGTCCACCGCGATCGCCAGGGTCAGGGCGGAATCAATACCGCCGGACAGCCCCAGCACCACGCCTTTAAAGCCGTTCTTGTTCACGTAATCCCGCACGCCGAGCACCAGCGCCTGGTATACCGACGCCAGATCTTCCAGTGGCTTGGCATCATTGCCCGCAGCGACGCTTACTTCCTCACCATCGGCCTGTACAGTGACCGGTAGCAGGCTCTCGACGAACTCCGGAGCGCGGCCGCGCAGGCTGCCGTCCTTGTCCACCGCAAAGGAGCCGCCGTCAAACACAAGCTCGTCCTGCCCGCCCACAGAATTGACATAGACGATCGGCATCTTTCCCGCCTGGGCCTGCCGCCCCAGCAGCGCCAGGCGCTCCTGGGCCTTTCCGCGATGGAAAGGCGAGGCATTGATATTCAGCATCAGCTTCGCCCCGGCGCGCTCCGCCTGAGCCACCGGCTCCGGGTGCCAGATATCTTCACAAATACTGATGGCCGTGGGCACGCCCTTAATGTCGACCACACAGGGCTGATCGCCGGGAATGAAGTAGCGCAGCTCGTCGAACACCTGGTAATTAGGCAGCTTCTGCTTGGCGTACTCAGCGACCAGTTCGCCGTCCTGAATCAGCCCGGCCATATTCAGTACCGCACCGGCCACCACTCGCGGGTAGCCAATCAGTACCGCACAGGGTAATTCGGCCTTCAGCAACTTATTCAGCGCATCGTCGATACGTTTCTGCATGCTTGGGCGCAACAAGAGATCTTCCGGCGGATAACCACACAGAGTCAGCTCCGGAAAAAGCACCAGATCCGCGCCGTGCTCTCGGTGCGCGCGGCGGGCGACCTCGACTACCTGGTCGGTATTGCCGGGAATATCCCCCACCAGCAGATTGATTTGCGCCAGCACTAGCTGCAAAGTAGACATCTCATAACCCCGTTAAACTGAGGCGGCTATTGTAGCCGCGCAGCCTGAGCGCACAATATCTGCAGGGGCCTGGGGCCCCTGACGCCGAAACTTCGCACACGATGAGAATAAAAAGTGAGCAGTCAGCCACTCACCGCACCAACAAGTGACCATTCAACGACCCACACCGAAACCCAGCGACCGGCTGCCGGGTTCCAGTGGAATTTACGGCAACGAGATCTCCTTAAAATATACGCCTGGTACCGGGTGGTCATTGGGCTAGTCCTGCTCGGACTATTCGCCTCAGGCCTCAGCCGCGGCGCGGTTGGCACACTGCTTCCCGCGCTTTACCTGAATACCGCGATAACCTATGCGGTACTCAATGTTGCCTGGCTGATGTTTCTTTACCCCAGCGGCTTTCGCACCACGCCTCTGCGCATCGGCAGTATTCTGGGTTGCGACATCACCGCCTTCCTGCTGCTTATCCAGGCAAGTGGCGGTCTCGACTCTGGCGTCGGCTACCTGCTACTGACCACGTGTGCCGTAGGTTCCTTGCTCCTCGACCGACGCATGGGCGCGTTCCTCGCAGCAATCACCAGTATCGCGGTCATCGCCCAGCAATTGATTGGCATTTTATATGGGCAGGCTGATACCCAGGATATTGTCTCGGCTGGCAGTCTTGGCATTCTGCTGTTTACCTGTGTAACCGCCCTCCAGTACCTATCGACACATATTCGACTCGCGAACGAAAAAGCTGAGAAAGAACGCCGGCAGGCAGCACGGCTACAGAGACTGACCCAGCAAATTGTGGCGCAGATGCGCACCGGTGTGATGGTGTTGAACGGCGAAGGGGAAGTAGAGCTGATCAACCGCGCCGCCCGGCAACTTCTCGGGCCACAGGAATTCGAAGGAAGAACTCTCAGTGAAGAATTGCACCGGAACCTGACAGAACTCAGGCAGCAGTCGGAAACTTCAAGCGGCATTTTTCAGGGTGGCGAGCACAGCGAAATCCGCGCGAGCGTCACGGCCTTGGGTAATGAGGCAAGTGATAGCAGCCTCGTGTTTCTCGAAGACCATCGCAAGCTGACCCAACAGGCTCAGCAGCTAAAACTCGCCTCACTGGGCCGCCTCACCGGGTCCATCGCCCATGAAGTGCGCAACCCGCTCAGCGCGATCAATCACGCGGCAGAACTGCTCGGGGAATCCAGCACCATCTCCGAGGAAGACCGGAAACTCACCGAAATCATAGGTCGGCATAGCCAGCGCGTAAACCAGATCATTGAGAACGTGATGCAACTGTCTCGGCGACAGCCTGCACGGACACAACTTCTCGATCTTTGCCATTGGACCAAGCAATTTTTGGGCGACTACCAGCGGGAAACAGACACCAGATACAAAGTCATCGTACGGTGCCCGGAAACTCCCATCTATGCGCGATTCGACCCGCATCAAATGGCACAGGTCGCGACAAATTTATGTAACAACGCTGTGCGACACTCCCACGATGCAACCGGCCACTACTATGCGGAAGTGATCATTCGGTTACACCCGGAGCGCGAACGTGCCCAGCTCGATTTTGTAGATATAGGCACCGGGGTGGATGAAGACCACAAAGACAAAATCTTTGAGCCTTTTTTCACAACCGAAGCCACCGGTGCCGGTTTGGGACTGTATATTGCCCGGGAAATATGCGAATCTACCAGAGCGAATCTTTATTACTGCAAAGACCAAAAAATGCGCAGCTGTTTCCGAATAGAGTTCGCCAACGCCGAACAGATTTTCTAACGAGCTTCTGATTGTCGATCAATAATAACGCTGAAGAATATGAGCGACCGTCAACCCATCGCCCTGGTTGTGGACGACGAACCAGACATCTGCGAACTGATTTCCATGACCCTGCAGCGCATGAGCGTTCGCGCGGATATTGCCATGTCAGTCACAGAAGCCCGCCGCCGCCTGCAGGAAAAACAATACGATTTCTGCCTGACTGACATGCGCCTCCCCGATGGGGATGGACTGGACCTGGTAGAAACCATCCAGGACCGCCCGTTCGACCAAGCGATCCCTGTCGCCGTCATCACCGCGCACGGCAATATGGACACAGCAATTTCAGCGCTAAAGCTCGGAGCGTTTGACTTTGTCAGTAAGCCGGTAAACCTTGAGCGCTTGCGTACATTGGTGCAACTCGCACTGCGTTTGGGTGAAGACCGATTTCTCAAGGCCCAGGAGTTTCCACCATTACTGCAAGGACAGTCATCTGCTATTCAGGCGCTACGCGACGCATTGAGCAAAGCAGCACGCAGCGACGCGCCGGTGCACTTGAGCGGCGAGCCTGGTGCAGGGAAGGAACTGGCGGCGCGCTGTATTCACGATCTGGGGCCACGTGCGGAAAGCCCGTTTGTGCCCCTGCACTGCTCCAGCATCCCTGCCGAATTTTTTGAGCAGCTGCTGTTCGGAAATCAGACGGCCGGCAAAGAAGTCCAGGGACTACTGCAGTCTGCCAATGGCGGAACCCTGTTTCTTGACGAAATCACCGCGCTTCCTAAAGAAATTCAGGTCAAACTTCTGCAAGTCATTGAGGAAAAGCGGTTCCAGCCTATTGGCGGTGAGGTATCTCAATCCCTCGATATCCGTGTGATCAGCAGCAGCCGGAAAAACCTTGCCAGTGAAACCCGTCGCGGTGAATTCCGCAGCGACCTGTATTTCCGCATTAACGTCATCGAGGTGACTGCCCCCGCCCTGCGAGAAAGGCAGGAAGACATCCCGCTGTTGACGCGCTTCCTGCTCCGCAGGCTAACAGAAAGCACCCCCGGCAGCCCTCCCCGAGCAGGCCAGGACGCCACCCAGGCCCTGCAGGCGCACTCATTTCCCGGCAACCTGCGGGAATTGGAAAATGTGCTAGAGAGAGCACTTGCACGGTGCGAGTCCAATACCATTCGAGCCGTAGATCTCGATCTTACGGATGAACCTCCGGTGCCGGAGACCGAAGCACGTGCCCCGGAAACCAGCGAGCCAGCTGAACACCCCCGATCAGTTTATCCGGGGCAATTTACCGCCGCAGGTTTCGAGACACTGGATGATTTTCTGGAAGTAATTGAGCGAGAGGCGATTGAAGCCGCGCTAAATGAAACTCGCTGGAACAAGACTGCAGCGGCGGAAAAACTTGGAATTAGCTTTCGCTCATTGAGGTACCGATTGAAGAAGCTCAATCTGGACGACTAAGTTAGCACGCCCGTACTGTAATAGCCTGTGATTGGCATTTTCTTGGGCCTTGGTATGCTGCTATGCACACTCAAGGATGAGGATACTGCTGATGCAACGGCACCATGGCACGACACTAATAGAGCTTGTCGTCACTCTCGCAATTCTATCGATCATCGCAACAATCGCGTTGCCCGCTATGGGCGATCTGGTCGATCGCTATCGAACGCACATGAAAGCCAGGGAACTGTTCAACCTGCTAATCCTGATGCGAAGCAAAGCTTACAACAGACAGGAAAAATACACACTTTGCCCGAGTAGCGACAATACCAACTGCGGTGGCGACTGGTCAGCGGGCGCTATACTTTTTGCAGATCTCGATGGAGATGGAGATAAAGACTCAGGAGAGCAGGTCGAAAAACTGTTTTCGGGAGCAGAGTCCGGGGGGGCTTTAAGTTGGAATGCCTTCAACAATAAGGGCTATATTATGTTCCGCCCCAACGGGACAACACCAGCGCAAAGCGGAAATTTTTCATATTGCCCTCCCAGTGGATACGCAAAAGACGGCTGGATAATAATACTGAACACAATTGGCCGCCCATATCTTGGAAAAGATAAGGACGGCGATGGCGTCGCAGAAACCGGTAGCGGGAAAAACCTCAGCTGTGGCACTTGAGCCAGCATCTCTTAGGCTGCCAGTTTATTTACTTAGCTGCAGGTTTTATCCCAGCACATATCACCTGCGCCGAAACCGTCCCGCCCCCTGTCCCAACCTTTCTCGCCATTGGAGCGCAACAGCAGATTACCATTATCTGCTTGTGCACCTTTGGCCTGAGCCTGCAACTCGTAGCTACTGCCACCATTACTCAGGGTAATTCGCAAATTGTAGTATTTGGTGCCGCCGTCGAGCGGCGCCTCAGTCGCAAAAATCAGAGGCACGTTACTTGCTTCAGAGCCATTGTAACTGCCATTCTGAGTAAAATGTTGCTCCATTGCCTGGGCCAACCCCATTAATGCCCCCTGTGCATCCGCACGTCGAGAGCTCTTCACATACTCCTGATATGAAGGCATCGCGATACCGGCAATAATGGCGATTATCGCCACAGCAATCATTAGCTCGATAAGTGAAAAACCGCGCTGTAATTTCATAGTGTCACTCAAAATGTTCTAAACAAGAATATTTATTCGATAATACCGGGTTAATCAGGAGTAACTTCCTCCCAGGACAGTCGTCCTTCGCGCGCCCCACCGCCAACGTTAACATCCCGGTCGTTAATTGTGCCCGCACTGGTCGACGTATACTGTCTCTTTGCCCCCAGAAATCCTGGCTTGTTTGGAATCCCTTCATCAACCAGCTCACCTACGTAATCCATATCGGCACTATCAATCACCCCATCGCCATTTGCGTCATACACAGCGAATTTAGTCGGCGGCAACCCGGTACGAATATCTACGGACATCAGCCAACCGTAGCCTCCCGCAGAGCACACCTGGCCGGTCGGAATCAGCGTATTGAAGAAAAGGACATTGCGAAGCAGATCTGGCCGTGTAGTAACCCGCTCCCCACCGTCTGGCGAGGTTCCAGCCTCCAGAGGAATATACCATCCGGAATCTTCCGTCCAGCTCAACTCATCACCGCTCAATGTCCGATGAGTGACAGTGCCACCACCTTCTTGGGGCACATCTTGTTCACCAATAGACCGGGAAACCAGATCGCTCTTATCCAGTCCGTATACGCCATTATCGGATACTGCATAAAAGCCACCTGCAGAAGTATCTGCGGTATCGGTCGCAGTTAAATACTGACCAGTTCCAAATGTGACAAGCAGATTGGGGCCCGAGCCACTCTCATATGCTGTATTTCGTGCAACGAGGGGCGCCGCTGTAATTGGTTCTCCCGTCGCAGAAAACAGTGGTGCAGGGGAGCCCCCGTTACTTTCCAATGTCCACTGACCGGTGCTCTCCACATCAAAGGCCCACATATTGCCGCGCAGGTCACCCGCGTAAATGCGGTCGATAGTGCCATCGAGATCCGAGTCGACAATTGCCGGTGTGGACAAGCCGTTAGGATTTCCCTGGCTTCCGGTCGCGGTAGAGATATACACATGCCCGCTTCCGTCGAGATACACGATAAACAAGCCAGCATCTCCTGTATGACTGTTATAGCCATTACCAAAAATCGCGGCCCACTTTCCATTTGACATACGACCAATTTGAGGGCGACTAAATGAGTACCCGAGGTTGCTATTGTCATTGTCAGAGAACTCCCACAGGACCAGCGACGCAGCATTTGTCTCGGAAAAATTCCCCGGGTCTGTCACATCCAGAGCAAAATACCCCTTGCCGCCTCCGGCGAGCCCGCCCACAAGAACGGTTTTCCACGCACTTCCGACATAAGCATCACCAACGGTGGGTGTACCATCAACATAGTACTTGTGAAGATAATTCTGCGAGCTCAGGGAGTGGACCCCCTCATCAGCAGTAGTGCTCGCCAAAGCAGCTGGTGCATACGCGATCAATTCCTTGCCAGCATTCGCTCCTGACATTGACGCATTAAATCCGTGTAGAAAACCATCATTCGCCCCTACATAAACCATAGGGGTTCTGTTTGCCTTACTACTTTTAAAGGCTGCATAACTACTCGCCTCAGGAAATTCAGCACTATCCCAACTCGATGAGGGAGCACCGAGATACACAGGGGTAGAATTAACAATGTCGCCCAGCCGACTACCCCGTTGACGGAACTCGTCGCTGGCATTGCCTTCATTACTTCGATCTCCACGCTGATAAGCAATTCGCTCTGCAGCACGACCATCTTGAACAGCAACACCTGAAGAAGTGTTGATATTCAGGTCCAGCTCCGTGCCACCATCAGCACCAGTGAAATCGAGGCCGGCCTCAGTATATGGAACACCGCTGCTCCCGTTATGGGTCAATACCACTCGCTGGGTAATATCAGCCTGATCCAGGATGCTCCCCGCCTCCCAGGAAGAAGTGGATGATATGCTTCCGTCACTATTGATCGAAAGCGCGGACAACTCACCACTCCAGTCACCACTGTCAAATTTAGCGGCATACAGCGCAGAGTTCGCCTCTAACGAAGTGGAATTAAATGCAACTGAGCTGGAACTACCTACAATTGCGTGTACTTTGCTGATAATTTGATTAAACGTCACACTAAGTTCGGCAGCATTATCGGCAGAATAAACTCCGCCACCACCATGGTGGCCAGCGTTCACCATTACGTTGCTGTCGGAGAGTCCCTGATTAGCAAATCCAATCAGGTAACTAATGATATTGTTTTTTACTGAGGTCCCATCCGGCTCTTTTAGGTCAGGTCGTAAATCTATGTCATACAACGCCTTGATGACATCATCCATTGAGTCATTGTTTCCTGAGGTGCAACCTTTGGGGCCGCTGCACGCGTAGTCGTAATCATCTAATATATCGCTAACACTGCTATCGCTCGTTGGAGCACCATCCGTAAGTGCAACCATGAAGCTTTTCTGACAGTAGTATTGTATTGCCGCGCCCTCACCTGAAGCTGTAGGCACAGGAACTTCAGGATCAACATCATTCCAATCCGGAGAGCTCGCAAATATATTTTGTCCTGCAGTACTGACTTCCGTCCCCGTGTCATCAACGTACGTCAACTGCTGAGTTTCATGGCCACTAATAAAGTAACGGCCAACATCCTCGAATGTCTCACCCAAAGGAGTATTACCACCAGCACTGACCCCGGAAACAATACTTAACAAATCCGCCCTGCTGCTGTCATCAATACTCGTTAGACCTTGCAATGCTCTACCACCGTCACTGCCATCAAACTGCATCAGCCCTACGCGAACATCCTCCAGGCCAGAAATCAATTCCGCTGCAGCGGTTTTCATGATATCAGTACGGCGAATATCAATTTTAGAACGACGAGCATCGCCATTTGCATCCACAAAGTCAGCGGCGATATAAGAGCCTCCGCTTTCTTCAGAAAAATACCAGTTCAACAAATGCCCACTAACAGAGTTTTTCCGATAGTTCCCACTATCGGAGTTTGACATGTAGTAGTCACCGTCATTACCTTCAGCGTAAAGCCAGGCTCGGTAATCAGTATCATTGTCAAAACAGTTACTACTGGAGTTCCAGGTTCGCCAGCCCTCACCATCATTATCCAGGCGAAACTCAACCTCCCCCTTGTTCATACCATCCGAATCGACACGAAAGTCAATTTCATAAGTCCCAGTTCGCCAACGTTCACTATCGTAGTCGTAGTACCTGTAAGTCGCAGGTAAGGGGCTCGCACAACTGGCATAATCTGTATCTTCATCGTATCCAGAAGGTGGTAAAACCATTGTTTCCATAGATCCCGACGAATCGAGAACAAACATAATATTTGGCTCTGCAGAGCCTCGGGTATAGAGCGGTACATCAGACAAATTTCCCGGGGCAGCAGAGGCACTGGTTGCTAGCGTCAGCAAGAATGACGAAGATATCGTCCAGAAAGATAGTCTCGCTTTCATTCTGTTATTCCATTTCATTGTTCGGTCTCTATTCGAAAACTATGCCGGCAAATCGCCCTACATAGATCGCCCGTAAAAAGTCACAATTATTCTTTCTGTGCCACCAACACCTACGCCTCGGGTAACGATCTTAAATACTTGAATATCTTCATAATCCTGTCCGGTGTTTCCCGTACTCAGGTCTACATCAGATGCATTCGAGTCATCAGACGCCAACCCTGACATTTCAATGTACATACGCCCTTTCAATGCGTTGCCTTGATGATCAGTCATACCTACGTCTATTTCCGTGGTATTTGTATCGGTCCAGGTCGCGCCGGCAAAAAGATCGTCCGGTCCATCCCCGGCAGTTCGCATCCAGCCGGTTGTCCCAAAACCACTAGTATCCGCCAATCCGTCAATAACCAGCTCACCTCTCCGAGCCATTGATTCGGCGACTTCCAGGGCGACTTTAGCGTCTCGTGAGGCAAACGTCATACGCTCCCCCATTATCACGCTCTGCGCTCCGGAAACGCCTATCAGTGTCAAAACCATCAGCAAGATCAGGCTTACTATGAGAACCGCCCCTTTTTGGGCGTGAACCTTTTGCATTACATACTCCCCCGGTTACGCACCTTGACGGTGGCAACATAGAGCTTTCTCAATCGACCGTCCGTATACGTCGTTTCAGTTCCATCAAGCTCAGTAATCGTTTGCGTATCGACACCCGCAGCCGTGTCACTAGTCACCAGCAACTGCAATTTAATCGAAGTTACCTCAGCCATATTATCCAGGTTGCCATCCGCACCCTGCCAGACATCTACCACGCCATCACCGGAGGTATCACGGCCATACGCAATTTGCATGTCTTCAATTCCAGGAACCAGCTCCTGGGAATTTCCGTTCTCATTCCGGACGAAGAGAGAGTTATCTCCCGCAGTACTTTCGGCAATAAAGTACGTGCGCTGGTATGGCGCTAAAATTTTGGCTTCAGCTCCATACACCTCTTGTAGCGTCGCGCCATGAGCAAAGGTCCGGTTTCCCGCGCCAATATCACCTGTAACACCCGTAATTGAGACCACATCGCCAACCCGGCAGTTTGAAATCAAGACGACATCGCCCGCTGCAATGGGGCAATTAGCAGTCACCTGATTTCCGCCATTGGCCATTCTTCCCACGCCTGCGCACGCGTCCGCCGAACTTCCGATAACCAAAATGTCGCTACCTGCGATCACATCCATACTGCCGACTTTTTGGCCTGCCCCTGCGTTGTCTATTCCCTGAATTCCATCAGCACCTATCGCCGCGAAAAAACCGGTCGGCGAACTGAGGTTGTTTACAATGCTGTCTCGATCTGGTGCGCATCCCCAGTAATCGGCAGCACGAATTTCCTTGCTCAGCATATCCAGTGCAAATCGACCACTCTCCTGTATACGAGAGAATGCCGTCTGAGTGCGGGAGGTGCTCGTGTTGCTCTGAAATACCTGTAACACACCGAGCAGCAAAAGTGAGCTCAGAACGATACCCACCATCAACTCCACTAATGACAAACCTCGCTGTCGGGCAATCAGTCGCATATCAAAGCTCCACCGTCATAACAAAACTGGTGTCTTCCGCTCCACCTTCAGAGCTACCGTAATTTTCACCGGTGTGCTGCTGCTGCCATGACAGTGTCACGGTAACTTCATCACCATTTCGGCCGATGGTGCCAGACGCCGAGGGTAAGTTAGATTTAATCACCTGCCCCCATTCGTATAGATCCAGGCTGGCCAATTCATTTACCGTACAAGCAGAATTACAGCTATTACCGCGAGTTTCGCTTCCATCTACCGTTCCGTCGTAACTCCCCTGTTCCAACCCACTGGGGTTCGCGCGCATGCGCTCGACGATATCCTGAGCAGCCAATGCAGCCATATACCTTTGATTGGCCCCATTACCATTTTTCAAACTCAGCGTCTGCGTTGCAGCAACACCTAACAACCCAACGGCAAGAACCAGAACGGAAATCAGCACCTCTATCAAGGTGGCACCCTGCTGCTTTAACATCCCGCGCTTCACTTTATGTTTCATTTCCCTGACCCCTAGCCACTACAGGCGGTATTGGTAAGAAGGCGTACGGCTCCCGACACCAGCACTTCCAGCTGGCGCCCGTGATTGCCAGCACGACTGTCGCAGACACCCAGAGTAAGCTTGTCAGTCAAATCTGACTCACCACGAGCATTAAACATAAATTGCAGATTGGCAGTATCGGTACCACCAACATCAGCTGTCACGGCAAGGCTCGCATTCTCGATATCGAAAACGCGCAACACAGTGTCGCTATTATCGAAACTGTCATTACCATTGTCGTCCACGTAAACTCTGAGCCCGTTGCCCACATCACCGCCCACAGCGCTCACACCGACGCCGCCACTTGAGCGTACCGCTTCGGCGCGCGCGAATTGAAGAACCGCATTGATGTCATCAGTTTTGGTCACGATCCGGTAGTCCTGAATCAATGAGCGGAAGGAGGGCACCCCTACAGCCGCGATTATGCCAAGCACGCTAATCACGACCATAAGCTCTACGAGTGTAAAGCCCCTCTGACTTGGAGTGTTGTTCATTGTTTGTTCAACCTGAATCACGGGAGGGCTGAGTTTCAGCCCAATACACGAATGTTATGGCTTTATATCAGTTCAAGGAGGGAAAGGAAGTGAAGGCGTCGACTCTTCTCCGCGGACCTGACAGGCGGTAATGGGAGGCCGACAAGCGGATCAAAGCGGGGTAGCTCCCACTGTGCGGGAGCTCAAAAATTCAACGCAACTCTCGGGGTAAGCTGAAACTAATGTTTTCCGGGATACCGTCCACTTCATCGGGAACATTTGCCCCGAGGTCCCGCAGCTTCTGGATGACTCTCTCAACCAACACCTCTGGTGCGGATGCTCCTGCGGTGATACCTACAACACTTTTGCCCGCCAGCCACGATGAGTCGACACAATCTGGGCCGTCGACGAGGAAAGCATCTGTACCACAGCGCTCCGCCAACTCGCGTAGTCGATTGGAATTGGAGCTGTTCGGGCTCCCCACGACCAGTACAAGATCACACTCCAGCGCGAGTTGACGCACCGCATCCTGACGATTCTGCGTCGCATAGCATATATCGTCCTTGCGCGGGCCGCGGATATTGGGAAACTTGGCTCGTAGGGCGTCGATAACCCGGGAGGTATCATCCACAGACAGGGTTGTCTGGGTGACGAAGGTCAGGTTGTCTGGGTCTTTCACTTCCAGTTCAGCAACATCCTGTTCGTCTTCCACCAGATAGATGGCGCCACCATTACTCCTGTCGTACTGGCCCATGGTGCCCTCGACTTCCGGGTGACCTTCATGGCCGATCAGAATGCACTCACTGCCATCGCTGCTGAATTTGCTCACTTCCATATGCACCTTGGTCACCAGCGGGCAGGTAGCATCGAAGACTTTCAGGCCGCGGTTTTCGGCCTCCTGCTGTACCGCCTTGGAGACGCCGTGGGCACTGAAGATGACGATGACATCGTCAGGCACTTCATCCAGCTCGTCCACAAACACCGCACCGCGTTCACGCAGTGTGTCCACCACGAACTTGTTGTGAACCACTTCGTGGCGCACATAGATAGGCGCGCCGAACACGTCGAGGGCGCGGTTGACGATATCGATCGCGCGGTCGACACCGGCACAGAAGCCGCGGGGGTTAGCGAGACGAATCTGCATGCTTGTTCTGTCCTTGACCTTCTGAACCAACAAATTAGTTTACTGAGGCCACTTCAAGAATTTTAACGTGGAAAAATACAGTCTGGCCGGCGAGGGGGTGGTTGAAGTCCACTTCCACATCGTCTTCGCCGATCTCCCGGATAACGCCGGGAAGCTCGCCATCGCCGTTATCGAAAGACACGACCAGCCCCTCTTCCAGTTCCATATCCGGTGAAAAGTGGCCCTTCTTCACTTTCTGGACATTGGACGGGTTGCGCTGGCCGAAGCCCGCTTCCGGGGGAATTTCAATTTCTGCTTCGTCACCGGCCTTGAGACCGAACAGGGACTGCTCGAATCCCGGCAGCAGGTTGCCATCGCCAACGATAAACGTGGCCGGATCCCCTTCGAAATTGGAGTCGATCTCTGATCCATCGTCGAGCTTGAGGGCAAAGTGCAGGGTTACCCGGCTGTGTTCACCGATTACATTATTGCTCATCGTACTTCTCTAATTTTTTACACTTCTGCGCTGCTTTTGCCGGGCTCTTCGCTTTTGTCTTTGAAGAACAGCAATTCAATCACGAGCATGGCAGCGCCGACGGAAATGGCCATATCCGCCACGTTAAATACAGGGAAATGCCAGTTGCCGTAGTAGACGGAAATAAAGTCACGCACATAGCCCAGTAGCATGCGATCCCACAGATTACCGAGGGCGCCGCCGAGGATCAGTGCCAATGCAGTGGGCTCCCAGCGCTTGGCCAGGGGTAACTTCTTGATCCAGACAATAACTACCACGCTGAAGATCAGCGCTACAGCGCCAAAGAACCAGCGCTGCCAGCCGCCCGCATCGGCGAGGAAGCTGAACGCAGCACCGTAGTTTTCGGCGTAGGTGAATTGCAGCAGGCCTGGAATGATCTGCATCGCCGGGCCGTACATAAAGCGCTCTACCGCCCACACCTTGGTGGCGATATCGATCACAATCACCACCAGCGCCAGCAGGTACCAGCGCCATGGGGAGCGCAGAGCCTTAAGCATAGTGACGCACCTCGCCATCACCGCTGACGTTTTCCACACAGCGGCCACACAGTTCTGGATGTTCGCTGTTACTGCCCACGTCTTCACGGTAGTGCCAGCAACGGCCGCACTTGGGTGCATCTACCTTGTGCACTGCAACGCGCAGTCCGGCCAGCTCGGTTTCCTCTGCGCCGGCGGCGTCCGACAGCGGCTGCACGGAAGTGGAAGAGCAGATCAATACAAAGCGCAGCTCGTCCTTCAGTGCATCCAGTTTCTGTTGCAGGGCCGGATCCGCGAACAGGGTGACGGAGGCTTGCAGAGAGCCACCAATATTGCCAGCACCGCGCTGTTCTTCGAGCACCTTGTTCACCGCGGTTTTCACATCGGCGATGGCATCCCAGAACTCGCTGTCCATTTCCGCGTTCTGCGGCAATTCGGGGAATTCGTGCCATTCGGCCAGCAGTACACTGTCTTCTTTTTTACCGGGCACGAACTGCCACAGCTCTTCGGCGGTGAAGCTGAGGATCGGAGCGACCCAGCGCACGAACCCGTGCATGATGTGGAACAGCGCAGTCTGCGCGGAGCGGCGCGCAACACTGTCCGCCTTGGTGGTGTACTGGCGGTCCTTGATGATATCCAGATAGAAACCGCCCATTTCTACCACACAGAAGTTGTGCAACTTCTGGTAGATCTGGTGGAACTGGTAGCGATCGTAGGCCGCAATGATTTCTTCCTGCAGTTTGGCCGCCTGCTCGATGGCCCAGCGGTCCAGTGCCAGCAGTTCGTCTACCGGCAACAGGTCTTTGGCGGGATCGAAGCCGGCCAGGTTGGACAGGAAGAAACGCGCGGTGTTGCGCAGGCGTCGGTAAGAATCCGCGGTGCGCTTCAGGATCTCGTCGGATACCGCCATCTCGCCACTGAAGTCGGTGGCGGAAACCCACAGGCGCAGCACGTCCGCACCCAGTTTGTTGATCACGTCCTGGGGCGCCACGGTATTGCCGATGGACTTGGACATTTTGCGGCCTTGGGCATCCACGGTGAAACCGTGGGTCAGCACCTGCCGGTACGGCGCGCAGTCGTTGATGGCAATGGAGGTTTTCAGGGATGACTGGAACCAGCCGCGATGCTGGTCGGAGCCTTCCAGATACAGGTCCGCGGGGAAACGCAGGCCTTCACGACGCTCAAGCACCGCGTGGTGGGTTACACCGGAATCGAACCACACGTCCAGGGTGTCGGTGACTTTCTGGTAGTTGTCCGCGTCGTCACCCAGCAGCTCTTTGGCGTCCAGCTCGAACCAGACGTCCATCCCCCCCTGCTCCACTTTCTGCGCGACTTTCTCCATCAGCGCCGGCGTATCCGGGTGGATTTCCTGGGTCTCTTTATGGACGAACAGCGCGATGGGCACACCCCAGGTCCGCTGACGGGAGATACACCAGTCCGGGCTGGCGTCCAGCATGGAGTCGATGCGGGCCTTGCCCCAGCCGGGGATCCACTGTACTTCGTCCGCGGCCTTTTGCGCGTGCTCCAGCAGGTCATTCTGCTGCATGCTCACAAACCACTGAGGGGTGGCGCGGTAGATCAACGGCGTTTTGGTTCGCCAGCAGTGCGGGTAGCTGTGCACCAGTTTGTCTTCATGCAACAGCACGCTTTTTTCTTTCAGCAGCTCGACAATCTTGCCGTCCACCTTGTACACGTGCTCGCCGGCGAAGACCGGTACGTTATCCCGGAACAGACCGTTGTCATCGACATAGTTCAGGGTCTCAATGCCGTAGCGCTTGCCCACGTTGAAGTCATCGGGGCCGTGGTCCGGCGCGGTGTGTACACAGCCGGTACCGGCGTCGGTGGTAACGTGGTCGCCGAGGATGATGGGCAGCTGCTTGTCGTAGAAGGGGTGTTTGACCTTCAGGTGCTCAAGCGCAGCGCCCTGAATACGGCCGACAACGTCGCCGCTCAGGCCTGCCGCTTCCAATACCGCATCTTTCAGCTCTGTCGCAACCAGCAGACGCTCGTCGCCCACCTGCACCACGACGTACTCAAGATCCGCATTGACGGAAACCGCCTGGGAGGACGGCAGGGTCCAGGGAGTAGTGGTCCAGATCACCACAGAGAGCTTGCCGTCACCGGCGTGGCCACCGGCCGCATCGGCAATGGCCAGCGCAGTTTCATCGGTGGCCGGGTATTTCACGTAGATGGAGAAGGAGGTCTTGTCCTGATACTCCACTTCCGCTTCCGCCAGCGCTGAGCCGCCCACCACACTCCAGTACACCGGCTTGAAGCCGCGGGACAGATGACCATTTTTCACCACGCCGCCGAGGGCGCGGATGATGTCCGCTTCAAACTCGAAATCCATGGTGCGGTAGGGGTTGTCCCACTCGCCGAACACGCCCAGGCGAATAAAGTCTTTCTTCTGACCTTCCACCTGTTTGGCGGCGTACTCCCGACATTTCTGGCGGAAAGTTTTGTGGTCCACCTTGACGCCGGCTTTGCCGACTTTCTGCTCGACTTTGTGTTCGATAGGCAGGCCGTGGCAGTCCCAGCCGGGCACGTAGGGAGCGTCGAAGCCGCTCAGAGTTTTCGATTTGACGATGATGTCTTTGAGAATTTTGTTGACCGAGTGCCCGATATGAATATCCCCGTTGGCGTAGGGAGGGCCATCGTGCAGGATAAATTGTTCACGACCGGCACGGGCTTCACGAATTTTTTCGTAGAGCTTTCCTTCCTGCCATTTTTTCAGAATCTCCGGCTCCCGATTGGGCAGATTGCCACGCATGGGGAAGTCGGTTTGAGGAAGATTCAGGGTCGCTTTGTAGTCGGTCATTGGCTATCTACTTCAGTTGTAGCTCAGGAGTTTTGCATCGTCAGATTGCGACAGATGCGAAGGGTCAATTGTTTCGCTGGTTCTGATTCGCCCAGGTTTAAATTGCTGGGCGGTGCGCAAACCAGTCTTTCGCGTTTTCGATATCTTCGGCGATTTTCTGTTTAAGAATGTCTAGAGACTCAAACTTTTCTTCATCGCGCAGTTTGTGGCAGAAGGTCACGGCAATTTCACGGCCATACAGGTCGCCACTGAAATCAAACAGGTGCACTTCCAACAATGGTTTAGCACCCTCGCCCTCTACCGTTGGGCGAAAACCCACATTGGCAACACCGGCGACCTCCATGCAGCTACCACTCATGGGGCTGCCGTTAGTGCGCTTGGCGGTGACGGTATACACCCCCACCAGCGGCGAACGGTAGCGATGCAGCCGCACATTGGCGGTAGGTGCACCCAGTTGCCGGCCGAGGGCGCGGCCGCGGGCGACCAGGCCGGTGATCCGGTAGGGCTTGCCCAGCAGCTGCTCGGCCAGTTCAAAATCTGCGTTTTGCAGCGCCTCGCGGATACGCGTACTGCTTACCCGCTCGCCGGCGATTTCCAGGGTCGCGGTGTCTTCGACGGTAAAGCCCGCTTTCGCACCCGCCTTGTGCAGCTGCGTATAGTCACCACTGCGATCGCAGCCAAAACGAAAATCGTCGCCCACCACAAGATGGCGCACGCCGAGGCCATCAACCAGCACCTGCTGGATAAACGCTTCGGCACTCAGGCTGCGCAGGCGCTCGTTAAATTGCAGGCACAATACCCGGTCCACGCCGGCATCGAACAGGGCCAGCACCTTCTCTTTGAAGCGCATCAGCCGCGCCGGCGCTTTTTCTCCGGAGAAGTACTCGTGGGGCTGCGGCTCAAAAACGATGGCCACTGAGGGCAGCCTGTGTTCAGCCGCCCGCGCGCGCAGCTGGGTAATAATGGCCTGATGGCCCAGATGCACCCCGTCGAATGAACCGATGGTGGCCACGCAGCCCCGATGGTGCGGCCGCAGGTTGTGCAGCCCGCGTATCAGCTCCCGTTGCTCGGTCACAGTGCTTCCACCACCTTAAGTCGCCATTGCAAAATCAAGCGGCGCAGTATACCGGATTTCCATGGCATCTGGGCACCGCCCGCACTCACGACGTCGCCCGGAAATGCCGCGGTCGCAGGCCACTGGCCAGCAAGATCAACCCGTAGGTGGCGCCGCCAGCGGCCACCACCACGCCCATGCGCCAGGCACGCTCCCACCAGACCCAAAGATGCCAATCCGGCCAGTAATGCAAAATGCCCAGCAACACACCAGCCATGGCCAGATTGGCCAGCAACAGGCGAACCAGAAACCCGCGCCAACCGGCTTCCGGCGTATACACACCACCCTGGCGGAGACCGCGATAGAGCAGGAAGGCATTGATGGCAGCCTGGCCGGCAGTGGCCGCGGCAAGGCCCATATGGCCGAGCTTGAAGTAAATATGCAGAGGGATCACGAACAACAGGCTCAGCACCATTTTTGAGGCAATGGCGATCAGACCAAATTTCACCGGAGTTACCGTGTCCTGGCGGGCGAAATAGCCCGGTGCGAGCACCTTGATCAGCATGAAAAACAGCAAGCCGAAGGTATAGGCGCGCAGTGACCAGGCAGCCATATCCATATCCCACGGAGTCATATTGCCGTGCTGGAACAACACTGTGAGTAGCGGCTCCGCCAGCACAAACAGAGCGACAGCTGCGGGCAAGGCAATCAGAGTGACGCTGCGCAGGGCCCAGTCGATGGTGTGGCGGAATTTTTTCGGGTCGCCGCCGGCGTGCTGGCGGGACAGGTTGGGCAATATCACAGTGGCGACCGCCACCCCGAACACCCCCAGGGGCAACTCGACCAGGCGATCGGAGAAATAGAGCCAGGTTACGGAGCCGGTGGGCAGGAAGGAAGCCAGCACCGTATCCAGCACCAGACTGATCTGAGTCACGGACACACCGAAGATCGCAGGCGCCATCAAGCGCAAGATTTTGCGCACCCCCGGAAACTGCCAGTCCCACTTGGGCCGCGGCAGTAACCCCTGCTGCATCAGGAACGGAATCTGAAACAGCAGTTGCACCACCCCGGCAACCAGCACCCCCCAAGCGAGCGCCATCACCTCGGGCTCAAACCAGCCCGCAGCGATGGTGGCCGCACCAATCAACACCAGATTCAGCAGTATTGGGGTCAATGCGGGAATCGCGAAGCGGTCGAAACTGTTCAACATGGCGCCGGCAAAGCCGGTCAGCGAAATCAGCATTAGGTAGGGGAAGGTGATGCGCAGCATCTCGGTGGCCAGGGCAAACTTTGCCGGCTCGCTGCCGCCCCACCACCAGCCAAAGGCAAAGAGCCCGGCCACCAGTGGCGCACACAGCACGCCGAACAGAGTCACCAGCAACAGGGTACCACCGAGGGCACCGGCCACCCGGTCATTCAGTTCGCGCACCGCGGCAATGCCACCCTTTGTACGATATTCCGCCAGCACAGGAACGAAGGCCTGCGAGAAGGCACCCTCGGCAAATAATCGGCGGAAGAAATTGGGGATTTTAAACGCCACGAAAAATGCGTCCGCGGCATCACTGGCACCGGTGAGTCGTGCAAAGACGATATCTCGCGCCAGCCCCATTACCCGCGACAATAAAGTGGCACCACCCACTACCGAGGTTCCGCGCAACAATCCCCGTTGCGGACTATCTTTTGGAGCCTGCGGTGCCTGCTCGGAAGATTCCGGCTGCGGATTAGGCGTCTGGTTTGGCGAAGTTCCTGCCACTTCCCTGATTCCTGATTTGTGATCGCTACATAATGGCCGGCAAGTCTACCGCAATCCACTTTCTCGGCCATCTGGTCTGAGACGGTAACCCCTCTTTCATTCCAAAAGGCGCCCTACGTTTGGCGCGAGGGGGAACTATACTCAGGTTAAGCAGTTGGCGCGCTACAGGGAGCGGTAGCAACAAAGGAGAGACGGAATGACCATCAACGCGTTAATTATCGCACTGATCCTGGCGGTACTACTGTACGCCGCAGTCGCCATGGGCCCTCGCCCCCAGCGGGTACGGGTGCGCATCGACCAGCCACGGGATCGGCGCTACCGGCGACGCGGAGACTGAGACAGCCCTCAAATCCAGACGCTGAACTGAGTCACGGGGGGCATTGCCACATTTCGCCATAATTGCTGCGGAATTTGCCCCAGAGGCGCCACGTCAGTGCCTCCTTGCGGGATTTAAATGACACTCAACCGAAGCGGGATACACACCCGGTCGGAAACAAAGAGCAGTCATTTCTATCCAATCGCAAGGAACACGATCATGAAAAAGTTGTTGATGGCAGTAACCGTAAGCACTCTGACCCTGAATGCTATTGCTTCCGCCGAGGCCGCTACTGACACCGAGAAAGAATTACAGGGCTCTGCCCTGACTCCGGCCAAGCAGGCCACAGTATTTACCGGCGCCGCAGTTGCGGGCGCCGCCGTGGGTGGCCCGATCGGCTTCATTGCCGGCGCCCTCGGTGGAGCCTGGCTGGGCGAACAGATCAAGCAAGCAGAAGAGGCAGACATGCTCGCAACTCAACTCACAGATAGCCGTACCGAACTGGGTAACCTCGCACAACAGCTGGATGCGGCGCGACTGTCCGCCAACGACGCCCGGGAGCTGGCACTGGAGAGCCTGGAATTCCAGATGCTGTTCACTACCGGTGACGACGAGCTGCAGGAGGCGCAGGAGCAGCAGGTGGCCGCCATGGCAGACTTCCTCAATCGCAACCCGCAGCTGCAGGTATACCTGGAAGGTCATTCCGACCCGCGCGGCAGCGACGGCTACAACAATGTACTTTCAGACCAGCGCGCCCTGAGCGTCCAGCGCACCCTGGAAGCCTATGGCGTCGCTCCCGAGCGCATCGAACGCCGCGCCCTTGGCGCCAGCCAGTCCAAAGCCGGCAAAGGTGATCTCGACGCCTACGCGATGGAGCGTCGTGTCGACATCCACTTCGGAATGCCAGAGGCTGTAGCCGGCTCATTCTAACCCCCCCCGAACCGACCATTCGACCTCTCGGTCCCTTGAATAGTCGCCGGTTACCGCTCTACAAAAGCGGTAACCGGCTCACCGAGCAACTCAAGTGCAACCCTGTAAGCAGTAACCTTGCGCGCAGCGCCACTGGCTGCGCGCTTTTTTGTGTTGAACCCGCGACGATCAAGCAACGGACCTCCAGTTACTTTTGCCTGCTCCACGCACTTCGGGCATGATTTTCCGCATCCCATACGAATAACCGTTTTTCTCCGCCGGAAATCAGAATAAAGCCCCATGAGCAGCCCCACCATTGCCATCGTCGAAGACGAAATCGCCATCGCAGAAAATTACCGCGACGCCCTGCGCCGCAGCGGTTACCAGGTCAACCTCTACCACACCCGCCCGGATGCCCTGGCCGCCTTTCAGCAACGCCTGCCGGACCTGGCGGTGATCGATGTGGGGCTGGGCGCGGAAATCGAAGGGGGCTTCGAGCTGTGCCGGGAGCTGCGTGCGATGGCGCCGACGCTGCCGATTCTGTTTCTCACCGCACGGGATTCGGAGCTGGATATCATCTCCGGCCTGCGTCTCGGCGCCGACGACTACCTCACCAAAGACATTTCCCTGCCCCATATGCAGGCGCGCATCAGCGCCCTGTTGCGCCGGGTGAGCGTCATGCAGTCGAAAGGTGGCGATGAGGAAGTCATCACCCAGGGCGATCTGGAACTGGACGTCTCGCGACTGCACTGCCACTGGAAAGGCGAGCTGGTTGACCTCACTGTCACCGAGTTCTGGATCGTGCACGCCCTGGCCAAGCGCCCCGGCCACGTGAAATCCCGCAGTCAGTTGATGGAAGCCGCGCGGGTGGTACTGGACGACAACACCATCACCTCCCACGTCAAGCGCATCCGCCGCAAGTTCCAGACCATCGACAGCCACTTTGATGCCATTGGCACCGCCTATGGCATGGGCTATCGCTGGCAGGTGTAACGCCTTTTTATGAAGCTTCGCAGCCAACTGGTTTTACTGAGCCTCTGTACACTCGCCCTGCCCTGGGCCGGCTGCCAGTACCTGCGTCAGGTGGACGACGCCCTGAGCCAGGGACAGATGCAGACTTTAGAGGCAACGGGCAACGCCATTGCCGCGCGCCTCGCCAGCGCCCCGGAACTGATTGCGCCAGACGCCAAACGCACCGGGCGACCACCGGGCGCTCAGCTGTACCTGAACCCACTTGAGCAGACACCTGTGCTGGACGGCTATGGCGAAGAATGGCGCGCCCGCGGACTGAGCCCCAGAGTGCTGCAAGATCAGGAGGGCGAGACACAGGCGCGCATCACCCTCGGCAGGCACGGCAGCCAGATCTACCTGCTGCTTACCGCCAAAGATAAATCCCCCAGCTACCGGGACCCGCGCATTGCCGGGGTATCCAACGGCGATACCGTCGAACTGTTTACCGCCCGCCAGCAATACACTCTGCCGGTGGCCAGCCAGGGCCCGGTGCAGGCCATGTGGTACAACCCGCGGCGCGGGCAGTACGAACGGGAGCTGCGTATCCGCGGCCGCTGGACCGCCTCCCCGCGCGGCTACCAGCTGGAGTTGCGCATGCCCTTTGCCCTTACCGGTGGCGAACTGGCGGTGCGCATACTGGACCGCGAGCGCAGCGACGGCGGTCAGCCAGCGCGCATTGCCAGCACACTCCCCGCCGATGGCAGGCCGGGCGCGCTGGTAGAGCCTCTGCCGGCGCTGCAACAGGAACTGGAGCACTTTGCGCGCCCGGAACTACAACTGACGATTGTGGATCAGGAAGGATTTGTACTGGCGCGCACTGGCCGCGACTGGCACACCCGCGAATCCGAGGACAACACGAGCGGGGGGCGCAACTGGTTGAGAGACTGGTTCTACCGGCAGGTGCTCGCTACCGACCAATTGCCGCCACTGCCGGACCACCATTTCCCGAATGCGCTGACACAGAACCGGGACACCGCCAGCCAGTGGTTTGGCGCGCCATCCGAATACAGAAACGCGGCCAGCGACGAACGCATCGGCGCGGTGAGCGTGCCGGTCGTCACGCGCGCAGACAATATTATCGAGCGCCCGCTGCTGGGGCGGGTCATCACCGCCCAGTCCACCAGCGCCCTACAATCGCTGACCGAATCCGCCGCACGCCGCCTGTGGCTGACCACCGCCGGCGCTGCCGGCCTGGTTTTACTACTGCTGCTGGGCTACGCCAGCTGGCTGTCCTGGCGCATTCGCAAACTGCACAAGGCGGCGCAAACCGCCGTGGACGCCAGCGGGCGATTGCGCGGCGACTTTCCACGGCCGATTCTCAACGACGAGCTCGGCGCCCTGAACCGGGCCTTCGCCAGCCTGCTGAATGAGCTGGATCACTACCACCAGTATCTGCGCAGCCTGGCCAGCAAGCTCTCCCACGAGCTGCGCACGCCCCTGGCGGTCATGCGTTCCTCCCTCGACAACCTCGCCGCCGGTGAACTGGATAGCGACAGCCGGCGCTACGCGGAGCGCGCTGCGGAAGGGGGCGCGCGCCTGTCCTCCATCCTCAACGCGCTGTCTGCCGCCAATCATCTGGAGGCCAGTATCAGTCAGGCGGAGCGTGAGGAGTTTGACCTGCACGACCTGTTGCAGCTGCTCACCCAGAGCTACGCCGACGCACACCCGCAACACCGGTTTACCCTGCACAGCCCGGACGGCCCCCAGCTCTATTACGGCGCCCCGGAGCTGCTGGCACAGCTGCTGGACAAGCTCGCCGACAACGCGGTGAGTTTCGCCCCAGAAAACACCGAAATCCGGTTTGCACTGGAGGCAACAACCAAGGCGTATCTGCTCAGTGTCAGCAATGATGGGCCTCTGCTACCGGAAGGCTTCGGGCAAAAGCTGTTTGACTCACTGGTATCGGTGCGCAATGACGGCGGCAAGGCGGGGCATCTGGGGCTGGGGTTACATATCGCGCGGTTGATTGCGGATTTCCACCAGGGGGAGCTTAAGGCGGCCAACCGGGAAGACGGGCGCGGCGTCGTGTTTACGCTTTTAATGCCCCGTTAATACTCCCCGGATAATTCAGGTGGATTCGCTGCGCTTATCCACCCTACGATCAGACACCAACTCGTCATTCCGGGCTTGACCCGGAATCCAGTGCCACGACGCTGGATGCCGGATCAAGTCCGGCATGACGGGGTTTTACATCAGGCAAACCATCGAGGCGTATCCACCCCCGCCTAGGTGGTCACAAACTGACACCCCAAGCGGTTGACAAACAACCAACGCTGGGGATAATGTCGCGTCCCAAACGGGCCCCCGGCCCGATTGTTCGAGATTTTACAGATTCCAGACAGGAGCAACCGGTGGCCAACTCACCCCAAGCGAAGAAACGCGCGCGCCAGAACGAAAAGCGCCGCAATCACAACGCCAGCCTGCGCTCCATGGTGCGCACCTACATCAAAAAGGTAGTTGCGGCCATTGATGCAGGTGATGCGGAAAAAGCCAAGACTGCCTACGAGGCTGCTGTGCCGGTTATCGACCGCATGGCTGACAAGGGCATTATTCACAAGAACAAGGCCGCTCGCCATAAGAGCCGCCTGAATGCCCAGATCAAGAAGCTGGCTGCCTAAGCCGCCGCTTTTTGAGCACAAAAAACCCCGCTAATGCGGGGTTTTTTATTGCCGGAAAGAAACTACCAGCAGCCGACGAGAAGGTTTCGATACCGGTTAAAGCCTTGCGAGACCTTCGAAAACAGGGATGTTTTCGCAGAGCCCCCAGGGATGGGTGCACGGCGTGTCTCGCAAGGCTTTAACCGGTAGCGGAACCGCCAAAATATCCAGAAGAAAACCTAAAGAAGAATCAGGTTGTCGCGGTGGATCAGCTCGTCGTCGTCGCGATAGCCGAGCAGCTCGACGATGCGGTCAGAGGGTTGACCACAGATTTTTACCGCCTCGGAACTGTCGTAATTCACCAGCCCGCGGGCAATCTCTTCCCCTGCACTATTCACACAGCTGACCAGCTCACCGCGGTGGAAGCGGCCTTCAAGCTCCACAACACCCACCGGCAGCAGACTCTTACCCTGATCGCGCAGCGCCCGCTCGGCACCCGCATCCAGCACCAGCTTGCCGCGCACCTGCAACTGCCCCGCCAGCCAGCGCTTGCGCGCTGTCAGCAGATCGGCCTCCGGCAGCAGCAGCGTGCCCAGATCCTCCCCCGCCGCCACACGCTCGATCACCGAATCTTCGGCGCCACCCACAATCACTGTCCGCGCACCGGAGCGCGCCGCCAGCTGCGCCGCGCGCACCTTGGTCGCCATCCCTCCGCGCCCCAGGCCGCTGCGGGAATCGCCCGCCATGGCCACCAGGCGCGGATCCGTCGCTGTCGCCTCACGCACCAGCTCAGCAGCGGGGTTATCGCGAGGATCTTCGGTAAACAGACCATCGGCATCGGTGAGAATTAACAGCACGTCCGCCTCCACCAGATTGGCCACCAGCGCACCCAGGGTGTCGTTGTCGCCAAAGCGGATCTCGTCGGTCACCACTGTGTCGTTTTCATTGATGATTGGCACCGCGCCGAGAGACAGCAGTGTCTTGATGGTGCTGCGGGCATTCAGGTAACGGGTGCGATTTGAGAGGTCGTCGTGATCCAGCAGGATCTGTGCGGTGCGGCAGTCGAACTGGCCAAAGGCGTGCTCGTAGACCTGCACCAGATGGCTCTGACCGACGGCAGCCGCCGCCTGCAATTGATGAATGGACTCCGGGCGCTTGCGCCAACCCAATCGATCCATCCCCGCCGCCACAGCCCCGGAGGAAACCAGCAATACTTCGATGCCCTGACGACGCAGGGCGCTGATCTGGCCGGCCCAGTTCTGGATGGCCGCGCGGTTTACGCCGCGGCCGTTGTCGGTCAACAGGGCACTGCCAATTTTTACGACCCAGCGCTTGCTGGCGGCAAGCTGCTGGCGCGGCGAGATGGAGTCCATTTCTTCCTCGTGTGGGGATATGCCCCTGCGGTCAAATCCTCACACAGGATTTTGCGCTGCAGGGGCAGACTACTTAGGGACGATATTCTACATCGACGTCGTAGTCATCGTCGTCCCAATCTTCGTCATCCTCACCAGATTCTTTCGCCGCTTTGCGCTTGGCACGCTGGGCCTCGCGCAGGTGGTCGATGCGCTCGCGGGCTTCCCGCTGCATCTGGCGCTGGGCTTCCTGCTCGGCCTCGAACAGCTCGCCATCGCGCTCCTCCTGCTCCTTGATATCTTCCAGGTAGTCCATCAGCTGACCGGACAGCACATCGGTACCTTCGCCGCGAATCGCCGCCACACGGAATACCGGACCCTGCCAGCCCAGCGCATTGACGACCGACTGGCAGCGCTCTTCCAGCTCATCCGCCGGCACCAGGTCGGTCTTGTTCAGCACCAGCCAGCGCTCGCGCCCGGCCAGGGTCGGACTGAAAGCTTCCAGCTCGCGCTCGATCGCCAGGGCGTTCTGCACGGGATCGGAGCCGTCGAACGGCGCCAGATCCACCAGGTGCAGCAGCACGCGACAGCGGGTCAAATGCTTGAGGAAGCGGATACCGAGGCCGGCACCTTCCGCGGCCCCCTCGATCAGACCGGGAATATCGGCAATCACAAAGCTGCGGTATTTCTGCACCTTCACCACGCCCAGATTCGGCACCAGAGTAGTAAACGGGTAGTTGGCAACCTTGGGCTTGGCCGCAGACACCGCGCGAATAAAGGTGGACTTGCCCGCATTAGGCAAACCGAGCATGCCCACATCCGCCAGCACCTTCAGCTCCAGCTTGATATTGCGGCGCTCACCTTCGCTGCCCGGCGTGGTCTGGCGCGGGGCGCGGTTGGTACTGGATTTGAAGCGGGTGTTGCCGAGGCCGTGCCAGCCGCCCTGGGCCACCAGCAGCTTCTCACCGGGTTCCAGCAGGTCGCCGAGGGTCTCGCCGGTGTCCACGTCGATGGCGGTAGTGCCCACAGGCACCTTGAGCACCAGCTCTTCGCCCTTGGCACCGGTACAGTTGCGGCCGCGACCGGCCTCGCCGTTCTGGGCCTGATAGTTGGGCTGGTAGCGGTAATCCACCAGAGTATTCAGTGACTCATCGGCCACCAGATATACGGAGCCGCCGTCGCCGCCGTCACCCCCATCGGGGCCGCCTTTGGCGACAAACTTCTCACGACGGAAGCTCAAGCACCCTTTACCGCCGTTGCCGGCCTGCACCGTAATCGGCGCCTCATCTACAAATTTCATGTCTCTACTTACCGGGTTGTCCGGTCTTCAGTGTAATTTGCGGCTGATCAATACAAAAAAGCCCCGCGAATGCGGGGCTTTTCGATCGGGCGTTATGACCGCTTAGGCTGTTTCGATGGAAACAAACTTGCGGTTGTTGGCGCCTTTCACCTCAAACTTCACAACGCCATCGGCAGTTGCGAACAGGGTGTGATCTTTGCCCATACCAACGTTTACGCCAGCGTGGAACTTGGTGCCGCGTTGACGAACGATGATGCTGCCTGCGGAAACCGCTTGGCCGCCAAAGCGCTTAACGCCCAGGCGTTTACTTTCGGAATCGCGACCGTTGCGCGTACTACCGCCAGCTTTCTTATGTGCCATGAGTAGTTACTCCTCTTCTATTACCTGGTGATTAGCCTTTGATGCCAGTGATTTTAACTTCGGTGTACCACTGACGGTGGCCCTGACGCTTCATGGAATGCTTACGACGACGGAACTTGATGATCCGTACTTTTTCGCCGCGGCCGTGGCTCAGCACTTCTGCAGTCACCTTGGCACCTTCCACTACCGGCGCACCGATGTTGATGGTGTCACCGTTCACTACCATCAGAACCTTGTCGAAATCGACAGATTCGCCAGTAGCGACTTCAATTTTTTCCAGGCGCAGTACTTCGCCTTCTTCTACACGGTGTTGTTTGCCACCGCTTTCGATAACAGCGTACATATTTCTATGCTCCAAAATGGACGACACGAAGCAGCGGCCTGGTCAGGTTAAAAATGACCGGTCAGCCAGCATTTTGGGAGCTTGCGCCGTTGATGTTGAAAACTTCTTTTCCCTTCGCCCGGTACCCATAGCCTGTATCCACAGACAAGGCACCCGGTTCGAGCGGGGCGCAGATTCTAATCAATTCGTCCGATTGATACAATAGTGCGTTTTTCGGACAGGCGGGCTTTGTGGCCCTCGTTCAAGCTCGCAGTCCCCAAGCGAACAACCTGCCTTTCCGACCGCGGCCAAAACGGCTAGTCTTGCCGCCGAGAGAAATGATCAGCGCATAGATAAGTAATCGATAAGTACCCTAGTAAGGACCCCTGCATGTTGCCCTTCCACCAGGTAGCCGCCGACGATTTTGCGGCCGTCAACCAACATATCATTGACCAGCTGCACTCCGACGTTCCTCTGGTGGAGAGCATCGGACACTATCTGGTCGAGGCGGGCGGCAAGCGCCTGCGGCCTCTATTAGTTCTGCTGTGCAGCCGCGCGGCGGGCTACCAGGGCAGCAGCCATATCACCCTGGCCGCGATCATCGAGTTTATCCACACCGCGACCCTGCTCCACGACGATGTGGTGGACACCTCGGACATGCGCCGCGGCCGCATCACCGCTAATGCCCAGTGGGGCAATGCGCCGGCGGTGCTGGTGGGGGACTTCCTCTACTCTCGCGCCTTCCAGATGATGGTGGCGTTAAAGGATATGGACATCATGTCCATCCTATCCGACACCACCAACACCATCGCCGAGGGTGAGGTGCAGCAACTGGTGAACGCTGGCGATCCCGCGGTCAGCGAAGAAAACTACCTGACGGTTATCCACAAGAAGACCGGCGCCCTGTTCGAGGCCGCCTGTGAGACCGCGGCAGTACTGGCCGGCTGTACTGACGACGAACGGGAATCCCTGAAACTGTACGGCCGCCACCTGGGTTCCGCGTTCCAGCTGGTGGACGATGCGCTGGATTACCGGGGCAATTCCGAGGAGCTGGGCAAGAATGTGGGCGATGACCTGGCCGAGGGCAAACCGACTCTGCCGCTGATCTACGCGATGGCCAATGGCTCTGCGGAACAGGCGGCACTGGTAAGGGAAGCCATTGAACAGAAGAGTTCAGAGAAGCTCACCGAGATCGTTGCCGCCATCGAGAGCTGCGGCGCCCTGGATTACACCTTTGATCGCGCGAAGAACGAAGTCGCGCTTGCTCTGGAGAAGCTGGAGTTTTTGCCGGACGGTGAATACAAGACTGCGCTTCGGCAGCTGGCAGAGTTTTCGATTCAGCGGACCACTTAACAAAAAGCCCCTGAGTTATTCCGGGGCTTTCTTGGTTTTAGAGGCTTTAATTTCTTGAGGTGGCGGCGGGGCACCGGGGTAAAGGTTTCGAAACCGAGCTAGGCGCCCCCCTGTGAATACATCCCTGTCGCCGACGCTTTCGAAACCTTTCCCCCGGCACCCCGCCTTCGCACTTAACTGTTGCGCTTCGATTCCTTTGCTCTATACGAAACGAAGTAAAAGATTTCACGCTAAGGCTCTGATACCGGGTACGACTTTGCGAGACCTTCCGCGAGAGGGACCTCGCGGAAGAGCCCCCAGGGATGGGTTCACGGCGTGTCTCGCAAAGTCGTACCCGGTAGCAGAGCCGCCACTAGCCTCAACTACGGAGCTCGATAGAACCCAACGACGAGCGCCGAAAACACATCTCTACGAAGCAAATAACTACCCGCGAATCAGGCCGAGTAACTCCTCGGTCTTGGCCTTCATCAACGCCTCATCCCCACGGGATTCAACGTTCAGACGCACAACCGGCTCAGTGTTGGACATACGCAGGTTGAATCGCCAATCGTCGAATGCAACGCTCAGGCCGTCCACGTGTTCGACGCTATTGGCGCCGCCCGCGTATTTTTCTTCCGCCGCTTTCAGCAGCGCTTTGGGATCTTCCACTTTGGAATTGATCTCGCCACTGCAAGGGAAAGCAGCCATGCGCTCACCCACCAGCTGGGACAGGGACTTGCCGCTGCGGCTTACCAGTTCGGCCACCAGCAACCACGGGATCATACCGCTGTCGCAGTAGGCAAAGTCGCGAAAATAGTGGTGTGCGCTCATCTCGCCGCCGTAAATAGCGTCTTCCTTGCGCATGCGCTCCTTAATAAACGCGTGACCAGTTTTACTCTGCACCGGCTCGCCGCCGGCCGCCTTTACGATGTCTTCGGTATTCCAGGTCAGACGCGGATCGTGTACCACGTTCGCACCCGGGTGCTTGCTCAGGAAGGCCTCAGCGAGCAGGCCAACAACGTAGTAACCCTCGATAAAGTTGCCGCTTTCATCAAAGAAGAAACAACGGTCGAAGTCGCCGTCCCAGGCGATACCGAAATCCGCACCGCTTTCACGCACCGCGGCCGCAGTGGACTCGCGGTTTTCCGGCAGGATCGGGTTGGGGATACCGTTGGGGAAATTGCCATCGGGCTCGTGGTGTACCCGCACAAACTCAAACGGCAGGTGTGGAGCCAGTGCATCGACCACGCTACCGGCACCGCCGTTGCCGGCGTTGACCACCAGTTTCAGCGGCTTCAGTTCGGAAACGTTCACGTAACCCAGCAGGTGTTTTACGAAATCGTCGCGGTGCGCAAAGGTGTGCATTTCTCCGCGCTTTTCCACCTCGCCAAAGTTGTTCTCTTCGGCGAGCTTTTTGATATCCAGCAGGCCGGTATCACCACTGATCGGGCGGGAGCCGGCGCGCACGAACTTCATGCCGTTGTAGTCCATGGGGTTGTGGCTGGCGGTCACGCAGATGCCGCCATCAAAGTCGCCATGGAAGGTAGAAAAATAAATCTCTTCGGTACCGCATTCACCGATGTGGTAAACGTCGGCGCCGGCATCGCGCAGGCCATTGGCCAGGGCATCGGTCAGTTCGCTACTGGTCAGACGGATATCGTGACCAACCACCACGCGGCGGGCGCCGAGGAATTGCGCGAAGGCGCGACCTACTCGATAAGCGACATCCGTGTTCAGCTCATCCGGCACGCGGCCGCGCAGGTCATAGGCTTTAAAACAGGTTAACTCAGACATTCAGCCACTCTCCCCTGGCAGATAAATATTTTGGTATACATGGTTGGTGGCTTCGATAAAGCCATCCACCGAGCCGCAGTCAAAACGGCGGCCTTTAAAACGGTATGCAAGAACGCAACCACGTTTGGCCTGCGTCAGCAGCGCATCGGTGATCTGCACCTCGCCGTTTTTGCCCGGCGGCGTTTCACGAATCAGATCGAAGATATCCGGGGTCAGCACATAGCGGCCAATAATCGCCATATTGCTCGGCGCATCTTCGGCCTTGGGTTTTTCCACCATGTCGGTGACCTGGTAGAGGCCGGGCTTGATTTCGTTGCCGGCAATCACACCGAACTTGTGGATATGCTCCTTGGGCACTTCCTCGACCGCTACGATACTGCAACGGAACTGCTTGTACAGCTGCACCATCTGGCCCAGTACACCGAGCTCCTCATTCAGGCACAGGTCATCTGCCAGCACCACGCCGAAGGGCTCATCGCCAATCAGCCGCTGCCCCTGCAGGATGGCGTCCCCGAGGCCGCGCATTTCGCCCTGGCGGGTGTAGGAGAAGCTGGCGCTGTCGATCACCTGGCGCACACAATCCAGATAGCGCTCTTTACCGGTTCCGGCAATCTGGTGTTCCAGCTCAAAGTTGGTATCGAAATGGTCTTCGATGGCGCGCTTGCCGCGACCGGTCACAAAGCCGATTTCGGTCAACCCCGCCTCAATGGCTTCCTCTACTCCGTATTGCACCAGGGGCTTGTTGACCAGAGGCAACATTTCCTTGGGCATGGCCTTGGTGGCGGGTAAAAAGCGGGTACCGTAGCCGGCAACCGGGAAAAGACATTTTTTGAGCATGACACTCCCTTCATTAATATTCGTGCCTGGGAACCTGTGGCAGCATCTGGCCATTTCCCGAAACGCCGAAAGTTATCACAATTCTGTTGCAACATTCAGGTGCAATATCCCGCCAGCTCGCATCCGGCAGCGTGGCCGGGCAATCTGGCAAGATGTCCGGAGTTTCAAGCCACAGATGGCTGGTCAAGGGCTAATTGGGACAGTTCCGGTCACAAAAAGGGTTATGACCGACTGGACAAGGACGCCTTAGCGCTTAGAATGCCGGCTCGTGTAAGAAATACCCAGAATCGGGGACCCAATGAGTAATTTCGTTCAAAAAAGCAGCTACACCCGTGAAGAACTCCTGGCCTGTGGCCGGGGCGAAATGTTCGGCCCGGGCAACGCCCAGCTGCCAGCTCCCAACATGCTGATGCTGGATCGCATTACGCACATTGCCAAAGACGGCGGTGAATTCGGCAAAGGGGAGCTGATCGCCGAACTGGATATCACGCCGGACCTGTGGTTCTTTGACTGCCACTTCCCCGGCGACCCGGTCATGCCCGGCTGCCTCGGCCTCGATGCCATGTGGCAGCTGCTCGGTTACTTTTTGGCCTGGAAAGGCAACCCCGGCCGCGGACGCGCCCTGGGCTGTGGCGAGGTGAAGTTCACCGGCCAGATCCTGCCGACCAACAAAAAAGTGACTTACCATATCCAGATGAGCCGCCTGGTTGAACGCAAGCTGGTGATGGGTATCGGCAACGGCTCCGTTTCCGTCGATGGCCGTGAGATTTACACCGCCAAAGACCTGCGTGTGGGCCTGTTCACCCGCACCGACAACTTCTGATCCGATCGGCGGTCAAACGACCGCCTGTCACATAAAACAATAACAATTTACACAACAAGTTTTACTGGAGATCACTATGCGCCGGGTAGTCATTACCGGAATGGGCATCACTTCCTGCATCGGTAACAACACGACAGAAGTGCTGGCCTCCCTGAAAGCCGGCCGCAGCGGCATCCGCACCATGGATGAGTACGCCGAGCTGGGTCTGCGCAGCCAGATCGCCGGTGTGGTCGATATCGACTTCAAAGAGCATATCGACCGCAAGCACCTGCGGTTTATGGGCGATTCCGCCGCCTATGCGTACATTTCCATGGCGGAAGCCATCGCAATGTCCGGTCTGGAAGAATCCGACGTTTCCAATCCGCGCACCGGTCTAGTGATGGGCTCCGGTGGTACTTCCACCGCTGCCATTATCGAATCCGCCAACATCCTGAAAACCAAGGGTGTGCGCCGCGTAGGTGCCTACCGGGTACCTCAGGTGATGGGCAGTACCGTGTCCGCGTGTCTGGCCACCCCCTTCAAGATCAAAGGCGTCAACTACTCCATCTCCTCCGCCTGTGCTACCTCCGCACACTGTATCGGCAACGGTGCGGAGCTGATCCAGATGGGCAAGCAGGACGTGGTCTTTGCCGGTGGCGGTGAGGAGCTGGCCTGGAGCCTGACCCATCTGTTCGATGCCATGGGCGCCCTGTCCTCCAAGTACAACGATGCCCCCACTACCGCATCCCGCCCCTACGACGCCAATCGCGACGGCTTTGTCATCGCCGGCGGCGGCGGCTGTGTGGTGCTGGAAGAGTACGAACACGCCAAGGCCCGCGGTGCCAACATCATCGCTGAGCTGGTGGGCTACGGCGCCACTTCTGACGGTTACGACATGGTCGCACCGAGCGGTGAGGGCGCGGCGCGCTGCATGCAGCAGGCACTGGCGGGTATGGACGGCAAGGGCCTGGAAGGCGATGTGGACTACATCAACACCCACGGCACTTCCACCCCGGTGGGCGACGTGGCCGAGTTGCGCGCGATGAAGGAAGTATTCGGTGACAAGGTACCGGCATTTGCCTCCACCAAGTCCCTGACCGGCCACTCCCTGGGCGCCGCTGGCGTACAGGAAGCCATCTACTCCCTGCTGATGATGCAGAACGACTTTATCGCCGCCTCCGCCAATGTGGAGACTGTGGATGAAGCGGCGGAAGGCCTGGATCTGGTGACCGAGCTGCGGGAGACCAAAGTCGATCGCGCGCTGTCGAACTCTTTCGGCTTTGGCGGCACCAACGCCAGCCTGATCTTCGACAAGATCTGATTGCGCTGCCGGGCACTGTCCGGCAAGCAGAACGAAAAAGGGCGAATCCCGTGGGATTCGCCCTTTTTCGTGTTGAAACTCAGCAATCAGTCCGGTCAGATCGCGCTCTTCTGCAACCGCTCGAGCCACAACTCCACCTGACGGGTCAGCCCCTGGCGCCAGCTGCGCTGCTGGATGCCGAACACATCGCGCAGTCGCTCGCAGGAAAGTACCGACGAGCGGTCTTCCTCATCTGGCTCCAGAGTAACCAGTTCCGCGGCAAAGTCCTCCCCGTACAGGGAGCGCACCCGGTCCACCACCTCACGGCCGAAATCCATGGCGGTGCAGGTATCGGCGGAGCCGTAGTGATACAAACCGGATTTAGGGGCGCCGCTGGCCAGCTGCTGGGTAACCGCGACGGCAACCCGCACCAGATCCGACACAGTCACCGGGTTACCGCGACTCACATCGTCTAGTGATACCGCGCGCCCATCCAGCAGACTGCGCAGTATCCGTCCGAGCAGCGCATCCTCACTGCGATCCACCTGCCAGCCAAGGCGCAGCACACTGGCATTATCCACGCCGGACAGGATCTGCTCGCAAGCGAGCCAGTCTTTACCGCGCTCGGACAGAGGGCCGGGCTCAGACTCCTCATCAATTTTTTTGCCGCGAACGCGACCAAAAACACCGTAGGAAGAAAGATGCAGCACCGCATGACAGGGCTGATCCAACAGAGCTTCACACACCGCCTTGGCTTCGCCCATGCGGGCACCGCCAGCACAGCTGGCGGCATTCAGCACAATCGGCTTGGCGCCGGCGGTAAGACCGCCCGAAGCAAACTGTTCCGCCCCCAGCAGCTGCACCCGAAACCCCACCTTCTGCAGACCTTTCTGCAGGGCGCTATCCAGTGCGTTACCGGCTCCGATAACCGCCACCGTATCCGGTTTGTAGCCCGTATGCTGCATCGAAACTCAGCCTCGATTAGAACGGAATATCATCGTCGAAGCTGTTGTCAAAACCACCGGCTGGCGGCTGATTGGAAGGCTTGTTCTGCGGCTGGCCGCCTTGCTGCGCCGGGGCCATGGGAGACGGTGAGGAGCGGCCCTGGGAGTAGTCGTCCTGGTAGCCACCCTGATCCTGACCGTAGCCACCCTGGTTTTGTTGCTGCTGGTAACCACCACCCTGATTCTGCTGGTAACCACCTTCGCCACGGCTGTCGAGCATCTGCATTTCAGCGGCAACAATCTCGGTGGTGTAACGATCCTGGCCGGAGTTCTTGTCCTGCCATTTGCGGGTACGCAGAGAGCCTTCCAGATACACTTTGCTGCCTTTACGCAGGTATTCACCGGCAATTTCCGCAAGGCGGTTGAAAAACACCACGCGGTGCCATTCGGTGCGCTCCTGCTGCTGGCCACTCTGTTTGTCCTTCCAGGTCTCGGAAGTGGCTACCGTGATATTGGTTACGGCTCCGCCGCTCGGCATGTAGCGGGTCTCCGGATCACCACCCAGGTTGCCCACCAGGATTACTTTGTTCACGCCTCTGGAAGCCATGTGCCTCTCCTCTCTGCCGCTCCCGAAATCACGGGAGCTCTCATGTTCAAGATAAAGTTAAAAATTCTGACGGAAAATCAGCGCTCTCAGGACTTTCAATAAGCCCCCTCTTTCGGAACCCTCGTCCGGGGCTCTGAGCGCAGCCAGCAGTGTATTTATATCCAGCAGGATACAACACTCGGCGGGGCGCCGTCACCGCCGCCGCAGCCGACCTGCCCGACTCGATGGAAGATTTGCAGAAATCGCCGAATCAGCTGCTGACAACCGGCACGCGGGTACCGCGCAGTTGCCGCCAACTGATGGACCAGAGCACCAGCACGCCCAGAACGAAGGTCGCGACCGGGCCCGCGCCCCCCAGCCCAAACAGGGTTCCGGCCACACTGCCACCGACAAACGCGCCGAGGAACTGGGCGGTGGCGTAGAGACCGGTTGCCGCACCGCGACACTCCGCCGGAGCCACCCGGGTAAGCTGCGCCGGCAGCAAGGCTTCCAGCAGATTGAAGGCGAGGAAGAACAACCCCAGGCAGACCACAATCCAGCTTCCCTGCACCGAGGGCATCAGAGCCACACCGCCAAATACCAGTCCCAGCAAGGCGAGGCGCATGGCCGCAGGTACCTGCTGGCGCTTTTCCGCCATGCGCATCAATGGCAGCATGACCACAAAGGCACCCAGCATTAGCGGTGCATAGAGCTTCCAGTGTTGCTCACTGGGCAATTGCAGCTGTTCGACCAGCATCAGCGGCAGCGGGACAAACAGGGCGGTGAGCAGCAAGTGCAGGAAGAACACCCCGCACACCAGGCGCCACACGGAGCCGTCGGCAAGCAATTTCGAGAAGTCACCGGATTGGGGGCCGCGGCGTTCAGTGCGTTCCGGATTCGGTACCAACCGCCACACCAGCAGCATCCCCAACAGGGCCAGCACCGCGGTCAGCCAGAAAATGGCCGACAGGCCACCCAGCCCCGCGACCAGCGGCCCCAGAACCACGGCCAGCACAAACGCCACTCCGATGGAGGCGCCGATGACCGCCATCGCCTTACCGCGGTTTTCGTCCCGCGTCAGGTCGGCGGCGAGGGCCATAGTCGCAGCGGCGATAGCGCCGGCCCCCTGCAGGATTCGCCCGGCGATCAGCCCGTATACAGAGTCGGTGGTCGCCGCCACCACGCTCCCCAGGGCAAACACGATAAGCCCCAGGAAGATGACCGGTTTGCGGCCCCACCGGTCGCTCAACACCCCCAGAGGGATCTGCAGAATCGCCTGACTCAGGCCGTAAGCACCCAGCGCCAGCCCCAGCAAAGCCGGCGTGCTACCCGCATAATCACTGCCATACAGGGACAGTACCGGCAGCACCATAAACAGGCCGAGCATGCGGAAGACGTAGAGGGAAGCGAGACCGGCGAGCGCGCGGCGTTCGGTGGAGTTCATTCAAAAGATCCGGACACAGGGAATAACGGCGGGCATTGTACCAGTGCTGGCCGCGGGGAATGATCCCCCTGCGGCCAAACAGCAACATAGTTCAAAGCTATGGCGGGGCGGCCGTTCAGTCGCGCCCGTATTGATCCTCAAAGCGCACAATATCGTCTTCGCCGAGATAGCTGCCGGACTGGACCTCGATCAGTTCCAGGGGGATAGCTCCCGGGTTTTCCAGACGGTGCACCACCCCGAGAGGGATAAAGGTGGATTCGTTTTCGGTCAGCAGCAGCTGATCGTCGCCGCGGGTCACTTTTGCGGTGCCGCGCACCACGATCCAGTGCTCGGCGCGATGGTGATGCATCTGCAAGGACAATTGGCAGCCGGGTTTGACCACGATGCGCTTCACCTGGAAGCGGGGGCCGGCATCGATGGAGTCGTAATAACCCCAGGGACGGAACACCTTGCGGTGATTCTCTGCTTCCCTGCGCTCGCTGTGTTTAAGCTGCGCAACCAGTTTTTTGACGTCCTGTACCCGGCTCTTGTCCGCGACCATCAATGCATCGTCGGTATCCACCACCACCAGATCCCTGACGCCGAGCACACCGATCAGCCGGTCGCCGCCGTGTATCAGACAGCCGCTGGCATCTTCGGTCAGCACATCGCCCTGCAACAGGTTTCCGTATTCGTCCTTTTGCGCCAGCTCCCAAAGTGCCGACCAGGAGCCCACATCACTCCAGCCGGCATCCATGGGTACCACTGCGGCAGACTCGGTTTTCTCCATTACCGCATAGTCCACCGAGTCCGATGGACAGTGGGCGAACACCTTGGCATCCACCCGCGTGAAGTCCAGGTCGCGCACTGCACCGGCAATGGCGGCGCGGCAGCTTTCCAGAATTTCCGGCTGGAACTGAGCAAGCTCCTCAAGAAAACGGGACGCACGGAACAGGAACATACCGCTGTTCCAGTTGTAATCACCGCTGGCGAGATATTTTTCCGCGGTGGCAAGGTCCGGCTTTTCCACAAATTCGGCCACTTCCCATCCGCCCTCAAGGCGGCCGCCGCTACGGATATAGCCATACCCAGTCTCCGCAGAGGTGGGCACGATGCCAAAGGTCACCAGGCGACCGGACTCGGCAAGCGGGGTTGCCGCAGACACCGCCGCCTGAAAAGCGGTCTTGTCGGCGACCACATGATCCGCCGGTAACACCAGCAGCAGCGGATCCTGACCGCTTTCCAGCGACGCCAGCGCAGCCAGGGCAATGGCCGGCGCGGTATTGCGTGCACAGGGCTCCAGCAAAATCGACTGGGCGGCACGGCCCACTTCCTGCAGCTGCTCGGCGGCGGCAAAGCGGTGGGATTCGTTACACACCAGTATCGGCGCCTGCACCTCGGCCAGCCCCTCCAGCCTCAGGGCAGTGGCCTGCAGCATGGTCTCGCTACCGACCAGGGAAAGAAATTGTTTCGGGTAGGCCTCGCGGGAAAGCGGCCACAGGCGCGAACCGGTGCCACCACACAAAATAACGGGGATCATGATTGCCGTATCCACTGCAGAATTATTCACGTTCGGATGGCCGGGGATTTTGGCACAACGGCGCAGCACATTATACTTGACCGTTTGCTTCCGCCGGGTCCCGCCTAACCCGACGCGCGAGTCACACCAAATACCGAAACAGGAATCCGAGTGGACACGATTTACGTCAGGGGTGCCCGCACCCACAATCTGAAGAATATCGACCTGGATATTCCCCGCGACAAGCTTATTGTGATTACCGGCCTGTCCGGTTCTGGTAAGTCCTCACTCGCCTTTGACACCCTGTACGCCGAGGGCCAACGCCGTTATGTGGAGTCGCTCTCCACCTACGCGCGCCAGTTCCTGTCGATGATGGAAAAGCCGGATGTGGACACGGTAGAGGGTCTGTCTCCGGCCATCTCCATTGAGCAGAAGTCCACCTCCCACAACCCGCGCTCCACCGTGGGCACCATCACCGAGATTTACGATTACCTGCGCCTGCTGTTTGCCCGCGTCGGCGAGCCCCGCTGCCCGGATCACCACGTACCGCTCCAGGCCCAGACCATCAGCCAAATGGTGGACCATGTACTGGCGCTGCCGGAGGGCACCAAGGTGATGCTGCTGGCGCCGGTGGTACGCGACCGCAAAGGTGAACACCTGCATGTGTTCGAACAATTGCGGCGGGACGGATTCGTGCGCGCGCGCATCAATGGCACCGTGTGCGATCTCGACGACACACCCAAGCTGGACAAGCGCAAAAAACACACCCTCGAGGTGGTGGTGGACCGCTTCAAGGTCCGCGACGACCTGCAGCTGCGCCTGGCGGAATCCTTCGAGACCGCCCTGAACCTCACCGACGGTATCGCGTCCATCAGCTTTATGGACGGCGACCGCGATGATCACCTGTTCTCCGCACGCCACGCCTGCCCTGTATGTGATTACTCACTGGACGAACTGGAACCGCGCCTGTTTTCCTTTAACAACCCGGCCGGTGCCTGCCCCAGCTGTGACGGCCTCGGCGTCAACCAGTTCTTCGACGAGGACAAGGTGATCCTCGACCCCGAGAGCAGCATTTCAGAAGGCGCTATCCGCGGCTGGGACAGACGCAATATCTACTACTACCACATGCTCGACTCTCTCTCCGAGCATTACGGCTTCGACCTGGACAAACCGTGGAAAAAACTCGCCAAGAAATATCGCGCTGTGATCCTGCACGGCAGCGGCGACACCCCGATTGATTTCAGTTACGTCAACGACCGCGGCGATATCACCGTGCGTCGCCACACCTTCGAGGGCATCATTCCCAACTTCCAGCGCCGCTACCGGGATACCGAATCCCAGTCGGTGCGCGAGGAACTGGCCAAATACCTGAGCTCGCAGAAGTGCCCGGAATGCCACGGCACCCGCCTGCGGCGCGAAGCGCGCAACGTCTTTGTGGACAACCAAACACTGGCACAGATTACTGAGCTGCCGGTGGGCGATGCATTTGAGTACTTTGCCAACCAGCTCAAGTTCAAGGGCGCGCAGAAAGAAATCGCGGACAAGATTCTCAAGGAACTGCGCGACCGCTTCCGCTTCCTGGTGGATGTGGGACTGAATTACCTGACCCTCAACCGCAGCGCGGAAACCCTGTCCGGCGGTGAGGCCCAGCGCATCCGCCTGGCCAGCCAGATCGGCGCCGGCCTGGTGGGCGTAATGTATATTCTCGATGAGCCCTCCATCGGTCTGCACCAGCGGGACAACGAGCGTCTGCTGAATACCCTCACCCACCTGCGGGACATCGGCAACACCGTGATCGTGGTCGAGCACGACGAGGATGCCATCCGCGCGGCAGATTTTATTGTGGATATCGGCCCCGGTGCCGGTGTACACGGGGGCGAGGTGGTCGCCGCCGGTACCCACGACGAGATTGCTGCCTGTGAGCGCTCGCTGACCGGCCAATACCTTTCCGGCACCAAACAGATTGCGGTACCGAAAAAGCGCAACCCCGTCGGTGACGAATTTCTGCGCATCAAAGGCGCCACTGGTAACAACCTGAAAAATGTGGACCTGGAAATTCCGGTGGGCCTGTTCACCTGTATCACCGGCGTGTCCGGCTCCGGCAAATCCACCCTGATCAACACCACCCTGTATCCGCTGGCGGCCACCGCACTGAACAAGGCCACCACACTGAAAGCGTCACCGCACAAAGCGATCGAGGGACTGGATCATTTCGACAAGTGCGTGGACATCGACCAGAGCCCCATCGGCCGTACGCCGCGCTCGAACCCCGCCACCTACACGGGTATTTTCACTCCGATTCGCGAACTGTTTTCCGGCACCCAGGAAGCCCGCTCCCGCGGCTACAAGCCCGGCCGTTTCAGTTTCAACGTCAAAGGCGGCCGCTGCGAGGCCTGCCAGGGTGATGGCGTGATCAAGGTGGAAATGCACTTCCTGCCGGATATCTACGTGCCCTGCGATACCTGTAAAGGCAAACGCTACAACCGCGAGACGCTCGAGGTTCAGTACAAGGGCAAGAGCATCCACGAGGTGTTGGAGATGACAGTAGAGGACGCACGGGAATTCTTCGACCCGGTTCCCTCGATCGCCAAAAAACTGCAGACGCTGATGGACGTGGGCCTGTCCTATATCAAACTGGGCCAGGCTGCGACCACGCTGTCCGGTGGTGAGGCGCAACGGGTTAAGCTGTCCCGCGAGCTGTCGAAACGGGATACCGGGCAAACCCTGTATATTCTCGACGAACCTACCACCGGCCTGCACTTTGCCGATATTCAATTGCTGCTTGACGTACTGCACCGGCTGCGCGATCACGGCAACACCATTGTGGTGATCGAGCACAATCTGGATGTGGTTAAGACTGCTGATTGGATCGTAGACCTGGGCCCGGAGGGCGGATCCGGCGGTGGTGAAATCATTGCCACCGGTACACCGGAGCAGGTGGCGAAGGTAAAAGGTTCACATACAGGGCGCTTCCTGAAGCCCATGCTGAAAAAGTAGAACTACACCACACCACGACATCGGCACCACGACAACGGCACGGAACGCAAACTGTGAAAACCATAGACATCAATTGCGATCTTGGCGAGGGAGAAGACCAGCTGCATTGCGCGCGGGATGCGCGCATCATGCGGTATATCTCCCGCTGCAATATCGCCTGTGGTGGTCACGCCGGCAACGCCGAAACCATGCGGCTTTCACTGATCAATGCGCACAGACACCAGATCGCCGCCGGAGCGCACCCGGGCTATCCGGACAGGAAAAACTTCGGCCGCATCTCCCTGACGATGCCACGGCAGGCACTACTGGCTTCGGTACAGGAGCAGATTCAGGCGCTGCAAAGCCTGGCACTTCAGGAACAGTTTGCGCTTACCCATATCAAACTGCACGGCGCCCTGTATAACGACGCCGAAGCCGATGACACCCTCGCCGACGACCTTGTGCGCATGTTTAGCCGGGCTTTTCCCACGTTGAACATACTTGCCCTCGCCAATGCAGCCGTTGAACGGGCGGCGCGCAGACACGGTTACCCTGTGCTGCGTGAAGGTTTTATGGATCGCCGCTACCTGAACGACCATCAGCTGTCGCCCCGCAGCATGTCCGAAGCCGTTATCGAAGATTTTGATCAATGCCTCGGGCAGGTACTGGCGCTCACCGCGGGCACCACCTTTTCCTCGATCGATAAAAAGCCGCTGCGATTTACCGTCGATAGTATCTGCCTGCACGGGGATAACCCCCAGGCGGAATTGATTGCACAAAACCTCCAGCAGGCTCTGCAGCGCGCCGGGTACAGACTATGCCGTTAGCAAGGGGGTTTGAGGTACTACCAAATGGCGACGCGGCCTTCGATATCCGTTTTTCAGCCGAGCCCAGTGAACAGCTGAGTGAGACCATCATTGCCCTCGCCGAGGCTATCGAAACGGCCTCCCTGGATGCCGTCACCGAGCTGGTCCCAGCCTACCAATGTCTCACTGTATGCTTCGATCCGCTGCATGTGACAGAAACCACCAGATTGCTGGACGCGCTGATGTCGCTGACCCAAACGACGCTTGCACACCCGACGTCGATTTCCGGCACCCGCAAACTGATCCGCATTCCCGTGTGTTACGACGACGAATTCGCACCGGATTTGCCCGCACTGTGTGCGCAGTCCCGGCTGACCGCTTCGGAAATCGTCGCCCGTCACACTGCACCGCAATACCTGGTGCATATGCTCGGGTTCACCCCGGGGTTCCTTTACCTCGGCGGACTGGATACCTCGCTGCACAGCCCACGCAAGGCGCGACCGGCACTCAGTGTGCCAGCTGGCTCTGTGGGGATCGGTGGCAAGCAGACTGGTATTTACCCCCAGGCCACTCCCGGTGGCTGGCAGATTATCGGCCGCACGCCCCTGGCATTGTTTCGGCCAGATCAGGCGCAGCCGTTTATTGCCCGCCCCCTGGACCGAGTCAAATTTGTGCAGATAAGCATGCAAGAATTTGCGCAATTCGACCCGCATTCCGAGCCAGAAAAAATGCCACTCTGCGCGCTTTCCACAAGGGGAGTACAGCAGTGACCCTGCGCGTTTTGAAACCAGGCCTACAGACCACTGTTCAGGATGCGGGGCGCCCCGGCAACCTGCAATGGGGGGTGGCGCGAGGTGGCGCGGCGGATACTTTTGCCATGGCCCTGGCTAATCTGCTGCTCGCAAACCCGTTATCGCATCCCTGCCTTGAGGTCGCCCTTACCGGCCCGGAGCTGGAATTTACCTGCGAGCTATCCATCGTCATTTGCGGCGCAGAATTCGATCTCCTACACAACGGCACGCCGGTGGGCAACGACCAGGTACTTCAGATGCGCCCCGGCGACATCCTCCGCTTCGGCGCACTCCGATCGGGGGCCCGTGCGTATATTGCTCTGGCAGCAGAGCTTGCCATCGCCCCCCGTATGGGAAGCCTTTCCACAAATGTGATTGCCGGATTTGGCGGATTCGCGGGACGCGCGCTGCAAGCTGGCGATCAGCTGCCCCTGCGCAATTGCCGAATAGAAAAGACACACAGCCTTCCGGGTCCGTACCGCCTGGACTATGGGAGCCGACCGCTGCTACGCACTGTCGACGGTGTCGAGGCACACTACTTTTCAGAGGGCGCCCGGCAGCAACTGTGTGCGGGGAACTTTACCGTCTCCCCCCAGAGCAACCGCATGGGCATCCGCCTGAACGGCCAACCCCTACCCCAGGAGCGCGCGCCGCAGCAGGTGTCTTCCGCTTTGTGCCCAGGCACAATCCAGGTACCGCCGAATGGATTGCCCATTATCAGCTTTGTGGAAGGTCAGACGATCGGCGGCTACCCACGTATCGCACATGTCATCAGTGCCGACGTCCACCGGCTTGGTCAGTTGACGGCTGGAACACCGCTGAACCTGGAAACGATCGATGCAGAGGTAGCACGGCAGATCCAGCGCGAGAAAGCCAGTCTACTGATGAAATTACCTGACCTGCTGTAAGTCCCTACGCAGCGGGTACACCATGCCTCAGGCAAAAAATGAAGAGAGCCTAGGATTTCACCCAGGTGACCGTTTCCTCTACGTCTGACTTATCCGCACAAGGGGTCGCTTTGGGAGGCACATAACCAACTCGCTCGGTGGGTGCCGCGTGTTGCTGCTCCCAGTAGGCGATCGCCTCACCGCACAGTATTTTCTGTTCTGCAGTCAGCGCGACACCATTCGGCCACTTACCCAATTCGATGGCACGCTTGAGGCTGCCAACAATCTGCGGATTGAGCACTTTCAATAAATCATCGAGAGACTGGAACATCTGAGGCTAATCTCTTTTCAGAAAAACATGGGGCGGATAAAAGAAAAGCCGGTCAATGACCGGCTTTTCCATGTCCGGAAACCGCTGATGCGAGTTCCGAAAACCTAAAACAAAATGCTTTAGGCTTCTGCAGCTTCTGCAGTCTCGTCCGCAACCGGACGATCCACCAGCTCAACGTAGGCCATTGGAGCCTTGTCGCCAGCACGGAAACCGCATTTCAGAATGCGGATGTATCCGCCCGGGCGGGCTTCGTAACGGGGACCCAGTTCGTCGAACAGCTTGCGCACAGCATCCTTATCACGGATACGGGCGAAAGCCAGACGGCGGTTAGCAACACTGTCTTTCTTGGCCAGGGTGATCAGCGGCTCGGCAACGCGGCGCAGTTCTTTGGCTTTCGGCAGTGTGGTTTTGATCAGTTCGTGCTCTACCAGAGAAGCGGTCATGTTCTTGAACATGGCCTTGCGGTGAGAGCTGGTACGACTGAATTTACGGCCACTATAGCGATGACGCATAACTCAATTCCTCACGACTTCAATTGCTTTCTCAGCAAGTCGTCTGTGAGTGGTATCTGCTAACGACACACACCACTCGGGTTTCTCACATGGCGTGGGTGAATCACCCGCGCCACAAACGCTTTACAGGGGGCTCAGCTTGCTGTCGCCCTTGAGGCTGGCCGGCGGCCAGTTCTCGAGGCGCATGCCCAGGGACAGACCGCGGGAGGCCAGAACGTCCTTGATCTCGGTCAGGGACTTCTTACCCAGGTTCGGGGTCTTCAGCAGTTCTACTTCGGTACGCTGAATCAGGTCGCCGATGTAGTAGATGTTTTCTGCTTTCAGACAGTTTGCCGAACGTACGGTCAGCTCCAGGTCATCAACCGGGCGCAGCAGCACCGGATCAACTTCCTCTTCCTTGGCTTCTGGCGCTGCATCCTTCTCGCCTTCCAGGTCCACAAACACTGCCAGCTGTTGCTGCAGGATGGTGGCGGCACGACGGATGGCTTCTTCCGGATCCAGAGTACCGTTGGTCTCCAGGTCCAGAACGAGCTTGTCCAGGTCGGTGCGCTGTTCTACACGCGCGGATTCCACGCTGTAGGAAACACGGCGAACCGGGCCGAAAGAGGCGTCCAGTTGCAGACGGCCAATAGCGCGGGTCTCTTCTTCGTCTTCGCGACGCGCGTCGGCGGGCTGGTAGCCACGACCACGTGCGACGGTCAGACGCAGGTTGAGTTCCACGTCGCCAGTGATGTTGGCGATAACGTGCTCAGGGTTCACGATTTCAATGTCGTGGTCCACCTGAATATCGCCAGCGGTAACCGCGCCTGGGCCTTTCTTGCTCAGGCTCAGCACTGCCTGGTCCTTGCCGTGCATCACCACCGCAATTTCCTTCAGGTTGAGCAGGATTTCGATAACGTCTTCCTGCACACCCTCGATTGCGCTGTACTCGTGCTCAACACCGTCGATCTCAACTTCAGTGACGGCGCAGCCTGGCATGGAGGACAGCAGGATGCGGCGCAGTGCGTTGCCGAGAGTGTGGCCGAAACCACGCTCCAGCGGTTCCAGAACCACTTTGGCGTGGTTCTGGTTGTACTCGGTGACGTCAATACGACGAGGTGTCAAAAACTCGTTGACAGCAGTCTGCATAGCCATACCTGTATTACAGTTTTATTCCTTAAATGGAACAGAGCCTTACTTGGAGTAGAGTTCCACGATAAGGTTTTCATTGATCTCTGCCGGCAGATCCACGCGATCCGGAACACGCTTGAAGGTACCTTCGAGCTTGGTCGCGTTCACGTCTACCCACTCAACGTCACCGCGCTGTGCAGCGAGGGAAACGGAGTTCTGGATACGCATCTGCTTTTTGGACTTCTCACGAATGGAGATAACGTCGCCTTCTTTAACAGAGTAAGAAGGGATGTTTACGGTAGCGCCATTCACCAGAATCGCCTTGTGAGATACCAGCTGACGTGCTTCAGCACGAGTAGAGCCGAAGCCCATGCGGTAAACCACGTTGTCCAGGCGTTTTTCCAGAAGTTGCAGCAGGTTTTCACCGGTTGCACCTTTCAGACGCGCCGCTTCCTTATAGTAGTTGCGGAACTGCTTTTCCAGCACACCGTAGATACGACGTACTTTTTGTTTTTCACGCAGCTGAATACCGTAGTCGGACAGACGGCCGCGACCAGCGCCGTGAACACCCGGCTTGGTTTCTGCACGACACTTGGAGTCGTGCGGGCGAACGCCACTTTTCAGCTGAAGATCGGTACCTTCCCGACGGGAAAGCTTACATTTTGGTCCAATATAACGTGCCATTTCGTCAACCCCCTCTTACACGCGACGTTTCTTGGGCGGACGACAACCATTATGCGGGATCGGCGTCACGTCGGTGATGTTGGTGATCTTGTAGCCGCAGTTGTTCAGGGCGCGAACGGCAGATTCACGGCCAGGGCCGGGGCCCTTAACTTCGACATCAAGGTTTTTCAGGCCGTACTCTTGAGCGGCAGTACCTGCGCGCTCAGCGGCAACCTGGGCTGCGAAAGGGGTGCTCTTACGAGAACCGCGGAAACCGGAGCCACCAGCGGTAGCCCAGCTCAGAGTATTGCCCTGACGGTCAGTGATCGTCACGATCGTGTTGTTGAACGATGCGTGGATGTGGGCAACACCGTCGACAACGGTCTTTTTGACCTTTTTGCGAACAGTAGTTTTTGGCTTAGCCATACCTGTATCCTAAATCCTGTACTTGTGAAGACTTGCGCGACGCAGTAACAAAGAGTTACTTACGGATCGGCTTGCGCGGACCCTTACGGGTACGGGCGTTAGTCTTGGTGCGCTGACCGCGAAGCGGCAGGCTGCGACGGTGACGCAGACCGCGGAAGCAACCCAGGTCCATCAGACGTTTGATGTTCATGGAAACTTCACGACGCAGATCACCTTCAACGGTCAGTTTTGCAACTTCACCGCGGATGGTTTCGATCTGGTCTTCGGACAGATCACGAAGTTTGGTGGATTCAGCGATACCTACCGCTGCCAGAATAGACTTGGCCGTAGTGCGTCCGACACCAAAGATATGGGTCAGGGAGATCACGGCGTGCTTGTGGTCTGGTACGTTTACACCAGCAATACGTGCCATAGAGGCGTACTCCACGTATTGTGAACAGCGCAACTTGGTAATGGCGCAGCTCATTTCTCATTTCGGCGCTGACAGCGAATAAAAAGCCATCAACACCACCAAAAAGGCGCGCAAGAATAGCTTTTCATACACCAAATTGCAATAGCCCGCCTTCCCAGGGCCTGAACCCAAGGTAAAACGGACGACAGTCAACGCCCCCTTTTTTGAAACTTTCATACCACCCGAAGGTGACTTTCCAGTTTCGCCGCAGGCATATCGCTCTGCGGTGCGCCTTTTTACACGGGGCGGTGCAAAGAGGCAAATACTTTCACGATCAATTGGTGACCAGCCCTATCCCTGATATGGTCACCGGACTCACCGTCCCTGGTGAGTCGCGCTAATCGACGCCGGAGCGTCGATTAGCCCTGCCGCTGCTTGTGACGGGGCTCGGCGCTGCAGATAACCCGCAGAACACCTTTGCGACGTACGATTTTGCAGTTACGGCAGATCTTTTTAACAGAAGCGCGTACTTTCATGACCTTACCTCAATTCAATCCTGCTGCGACGGCTGCCGATCAACGGCGGCCGTAACCTTGCAGATTTGCCTTCTTCATCAACCCATCGTACTGGTGGGACAGCAGGTGCGACTGCACTTGCGCCATGAAGTCCATCACTACGACCACAACGATCAGCAGCGAGGTACCTCCCAGATAGAAAGGAATGTTCAGCCCAACTACCAGGAACTGCGGCAGCAGGGATACCAATGCGATGTAACAGGCACCCACCAGAGTCAGACGAGTCAGCACGCTGTCGATGTAACGAGCGGTCTGTTCGCCGGGGCGAATACCGGGCACATATGCACCGGATTTTTTCAGGTTATCTGCCACTTCATTCGGGTTGAACATCAACGCCGTATAGAAGAAGCAGAAGAAGCCGATCAGCAGTGCGAACAGGATAATGTTCAGCGGCTGACCCGGGCCCAACTGCAGCGCCATCCACTGCAGAATCTGTGCACCGATGCCCTCGCCGCCCTGGCCGAACCACTGCGCCAGAGTCGCAGGGAACAGCAGGATACTGCTGGCGAAGATCACCGGGATCACACCGGCCATGTTGACCTTCAGAGGCAGGTGGCTGGATTGAGCCGCCGGCGCCTGAGAGTAACGACCAGCCTGACGGCGGGCGTGGTTGATGGTGATGCGACGTTGGCCGCGTTCCATCACTACAACGAAGTAGACAACCGCCAGTGCAACAAAGCCGATGGCCAGCAGCATCAGGATGTGTAACTCACCCTGACGCGCCTGCTCGAAAGCCTGACCGATGGCACTGGGCAGACCCGCAACGATACCGGCAAAGATCAGCATGGAAATGCCGTTGCCGACGCCGCGCTCGGTGATCTGCTCACCCAGCCACATCATGAACACTGCACCGGTAACCAGTGACACTACGGCCACAAAGTAAAATCCGAATGCCGGTTCCGCGGAGTAAGCCAGGTTCTGACCGGCGAGACCAAAGGTCATACCGATACCCTGGATCAGGGCCAGCAAAACCGTCAGATAACGGGTGTACTGGTTGATCTTGCGCCGGCCTGCATCACCTTCCTTCTTCAACGCCTCCAGTGAAGGCGTTACCGCGGTCATCAACTGCATGATGATGGACGCGGAGATGTAAGGCATGATGCCGAGCGCCAGAATACTCATCCGCTCCAGTGCACCACCGGAGAACATGTTGAACAGACCAAGGATGGTTCCCTGGTTCTGGTTAAACAGGTTCGCCAGCTTTTCCGGATCAATACCGGGCACCGGAATATGGGTCCCTATGCGATAAACAAGAATCGCGAGAAACAGAAAACGAAGGCGAGCCCAAAGCTCGCCTAATCCCTTGCCGTTGCCCAGGGAGTTAACACCAGATCCTGGTCGTGCCATTGGGGCCTCGATTTAGTCTTCTACTTTTCCGCCAGCAGCTTCGATGGCCGCTTTAGCACCTTTGGTGACACCCAGACCTTTCACGGTAACCGCTTTGGTCAGTTCACCAGACAGGAACACTTTGGCGCGCTTAATGTGGTTGCCGATAATATCGGCATTCTTCAGCGCTGCCAAATCAATCGTGTCCCCTTTAACCTTGGCCAGCTCCGCCAGACGCACTTCCGCAACAAAGCGGCCGACGCGAGAGGAGAAACCGTACTTCGGCAGGCGCTTCTGCAAAGGCATCTGACCGCCTTCGAAGCCCGGACGAACACTACCGCCGGAACGGGATTTTTGACCTTTGTGGCCACGGCCACCGGTTTTACCCAGGCCGCTACCGATGCCGCGACCAACGCGCTTGGCGCTGTGCTTGTGACCCTCAGCGGGAGACAGTTCATTCAAACGCATGTTACGCCTCCTCTACTTTTACGAGGTAATTCACTTTGTTGATCATGCCGCGCACAGAGGGAGTGTCTTCCACTTCCACAGTGTGACCAATGCGGCGCAAACCCAGACCAGCAACACACGCCTGATGATTCTTCAGACGACCGTTGATGCTTTTGACCTGGGTTACTTTGATGGTCTTCTTAGCCATGACTCATTCACTCAAAGCAAGTTCAGAGTGGGTCGCAGCGATAGAGCGGCTGCGACCCAAACCGAATCAGTTCAGGATTTCTTCCACAGACTTGCCACGCTTGGCGGCAACGTCTTCCGGGCTGCTCATTTTGCCCAGAGCACTGAAGGTAGCGCGGACGACGTTTACCGGATTGGTAGAGCCGTAGCACTTTGCCAGTACGTTGTGGACGCCAGCCATTTCCAGTACGGAGCGCATGGCACCGCCGGCAATTACACCGGTACCCTGGGAAGCGGGCTGCATGTATACCTTGGAACCGCCGTGGCGACCGTTGGTAGCATACTGAAGGGTGTCACCGTTCAGGTCTACCTGGATCATGTTGCGACGTGCAGCTTCCATAGCTTTCTGGATGGCAACTGGCACTTCGCGCGCTTTACCACGACCAAAGCCAACGCGGCCATTGCCATCGCCAACTACGGTCAGAGCGGTGAACGCGAAGATACGACCACCTTTTACGGTTTTGGCAACACGGTTGACCTGGACCAGTTTCTCCTGGAGGCCTTCGTCGTTGCTCTTCTCGACTTTATCTCTAGCCATAACTCAACCCTTAGAATTTCAGACCGGCTTCACGGGCAGCGTCTGCCAGGGCCTTAACACGGCCATGGTATTTGAAGCCGCTACGATCGAAGGCTACCGTTTCTACACCAGCGGCTTTCGCACGCTCAGCGATCAGGGTACCAACAGCTGTAGCAGCGTCGACGTTACCGGTTTTGCTTTCACGCAGGTCCTTGTCCAGAGTAGAGGCAGTGGCCAATACCTTGTCGCCGTCGGCAGACAGGATCTGTGCGTAAATGTGGCGGGGAGTGCGGTTCACTGTCAGGCGAACGGCGCCCAGCTCACGGAACTTGGCGCGGGCACGACGTGCACGACGCAAGCGGGATTGCTTCTTAACGTTCATATCTATGCCTTACTTCTTCTTGGCCTCTTTGCGATACACGCGCTCATCGGCGTAACGGACACCCTTACCTTTGTAGGGCTCCGGCGGACGGAATGCGCGGATCTCTGCGGCCACTTGACCTAACAGCTGCTTATCGCTGCTCTTCAGTACAACTTCAGTCTGGCTCGGGGTTTCTGCGGTAACACCTTCCGGCAGGTCGTAATCTACCGGGTGGGAGAAGCCCAGAGTCAGGTTCACGGATTTACCAGATGCTTTCGCACGGTAACCTACACCGTTCAGCTGCAGTTTCTTTTCGAAACCCTGACTGACGCCGACCACCATATTGTTAACCAGCGCGCGGGTGGTGCCGGCGAGGGCACGTGCCTGCTTGGAACCGTTGCGTGCAGCAAAGGTCAGCTGGTTTTCTTCCTGCTTCACTTCCACGTCAGAGTGGATGTTGAAGTTCAGGTTACCATTACCACCTTTAACAGCGATGTCCTGACCTTTCAGGTCAACGGACACGCCAGCGGGGATACTTACGGGACTATTAGCTACTCGAGACATATTAACCCCCGCTTAGAATACGGTGCAGAGCACTTCGCCGCCGACACCAGCCTGACGGGCTGCGCGATCAGTCATCACACCACGAGAGGTGGAGACGATAGCGATGCCCAGGCCGCCGCGAACGGATGGCAATGCTTTTTTACCTGCGTAGTTACGCAGGCCTGGACGGGAAACCCGGTCCAGCTCAGCAATTACCGGCTTGCCCTGGAAGTATTTCAGTTCAATAGTCAGCTCAGGCTTGGCACCTTCGCCGACCGCTACGCCAGTAACGTAACCTTCGTCTTTCAGTACGTTGGCTACGGCTACTTTCAGTTTTGAAGAAGGCATAGAAACACTGCCCTTGCCGCGCGCCAAAGCGTTGCGGACGCGGGTCAGCATATCTGCCAACGGATCTTGCATACTCATTACTTAAGACTCCTCAAGTCTGCCGTTTTACCAGCTGGACTTAACCAGACCGGGGACATCACCACGCATAGCGGCTTCACGCAGTTTGTTACGGCACAGGCCGAACTTGCGGTATACAGCGTGGGGGCGACCAGTGATACGACAGCGACGTTGCTGACGTACCGGGCTTGCATCGCGCGGCAGTTGTTGCAGCTTGAGTTGAGCCTCCCAACGCTCCTCATCGGAAGCGTTGGCACTGGCGATGATCGCCTTCAGCTCTTGACGCTTTTCAGCGTACTTAGCTGCGGTTCGAGCGCGCTTGTTCTCACGCGCAATCATGGATTTCTTCGCCATGGAATCCTCTTAACCCTTGAAAGGGAAGTTGAATGCTTTCAGCAGTGCGCGACCTTGGTCGTCGTTAGCTGCTGTAGTAGTGATACAAATATCCAGACCGCGGATCTTGTCTACTTTGTCGTAGTCAATTTCCGGGAAGATGATTTGTTCGGTTACACCCATTGAGAAGTTACCACGACCGTCGAACTGCTTCGGGCTAATGCCACGGAAGTCGCGGATACGTGGGATCGCGATACCAATCAGTCGCTCCAGGAACTCATACATACGCTCACCGCGCAGAGTTACCTTGCAGCCGATCGGCCAGTCTTCACGGATTTTGAAGCCCGCGATTGACTTACGCGCTTTGGTCACAATAGGTTTTTGACCAGTAATAGCAGTCATGTCACTGACTGCGTGTTCCAGTACCTTCTTATCACCAATGGCTTCACCGACACCCATGTTGACGGTGATTTTGGTGATGCGCGGCACGGACATTACGTTCTCAAGTCCCAGCTCTTCTTTCAGCTTGGACGCGAGTTCTTTGGTGTAGAGCTCTTTAAGCCTTGCCATTTTTTCCACCTGACTTATGCGTCAACGGCTTCGCCGCTGGATTTGAAGACGCGGATCTTAGTGCCATCTTCCAGTACTTTGAAGCCTACCCGGTCAGCTTTTTGGGTATTCGGGTTGAAGATGGCAACGTTGGAAGCCTGGATAGCGGCTTCTTTTTCAACGATTCCACCGGCAACGCCCAGCTGGGGGTTCGGCTTCTGGTGTTTTTTGATCATCTGGACACCGGATACGATCAGACGGCCATCGTTCAACACCTTACGTACGGTGCCACGCTTGCCCTTGTCGCGACCGGCGATAACGATCACTTCATCGTCACGCTTGATCTTGCGCATTACTCTTCTCCGCTCGTGGCTTAGATAACTTCGGGAGCGAGGGAGATGATCTTCATGAACTTCTCACCGCGCAGCTCGCGAGTTACCGGGCCAAAAATACGGGTGCCAACCGGAGCATGGTTCTGGTTCAGCAACACCGCTGCGTTATCGTCGAATTTGATCAGGGAGCCGTCCGGGCGACGCACACCTTTCTTGGTGCGAACCACAACCGCGTTCATCACCTGACCTTTCTTCACTTTACCGCGGGGAATTGCTTCCTTAACGGTTACCTTGATGATGTCGCCAACGCCAGCGTAGCGACGGTGGGAGCCGCCCAGCACCTTGATGCACATGACACGGCGAGCCCCACTGTTATCAGCTACTTCTAAGTAGGATTCTGCTTGAATCATTGTTCCTCTCCGAAAACCTGTTTAGGTCTTCACAGTCAATGGGCCAGGATTAAACCTTCGCCGCACGCTCTACAATAGTCTGCAAGGACCAGGACTTGCTCTTGGACAGCGGACGAGATTCTTCAATGGTCACAACATCACCGATGCCGCACTCATTGTTTTCGTCGTGTGCCTTGAGCTTGGTGGACTTGCTCACGATTTTGCCGTAGATCGGGTGCTTAACACGGCGCTCGATCAAAACGGTGATGGTTTTATCCATCTTGTCACTCACGACCTTACCGGTCAGAGTACGCTTCAGTTTTGCTTCAGCCATGATTAATTACCTGCCTTCTCGGTCAACACAGTCTTAATGCGAGCAATGTCGCGACGAGTCTGCTTCAGCAGATGAGTCTGAGTCAGCTGACCAGTGGATTTCTGCATGCGCAGCTTGAACTGTGCTTCAAGTTGGCTCAGCAGTTCCTGGTTCAGCTCCTCAACTGACTTTGAGCGTAGATCTGCAGTCTTCATTACATCACCGAACGCTTAACGAAAGTTGTCTTTACAGGCAGCTTGGCTGCGGCGAGCTCGAAAGCTTCGCGAGCCAATTCTTCAGAAACGCCTTCCATTTCATAGAGGACCTTTCCTGGTTGAATCTGGGCAACCCAGTACTCAACGCCACCCTTACCTTTACCCATCCGAACCTCGAGAGGCTTGTTGGTGATGGGCTTGTCCGGAAACACACGAATCCAGATCTTACCGCCACGTTTAACGTGACGAGTCATTGCGCGACGAGCCGCTTCGATCTGACGCGCAGTAATGCGTCCACGACCGATGGCCTTAAGGCCGAACTCGCCAAAGCTCACTTTAGAGCCGCGCTGCGAAAGACCGCGGTTGCGACCCTTCTGTACCTTGCGGAATTTTGTACGCTTCGGTTGTAGCATCTGCGCACCCCTTACTTAGCAGCTTTCTTGCGAGTCTTCGCTGGCTTCTCTTCGGGGATTTCGTCACCGATGACTTCGCCTTTGAAGATCCAAACTTTCACACCGATGATGCCGTAGGTAGTGCTGGCTTCATAAGTGCCGTAGTCGATGTTGGCACGCAGAGTGTGCAGCGGCACACGGCCTTCACGGTACCATTCGGTACGGGCAATCTCGGCACCGCCAAGACGACCACCAACCTGAATCTTGATACCTTCAGCGCCCTGGCGCATAGCGTTCTGTACGGCGCGCTTCATAGCACGACGGAACATAACGCGACGCTCCAGCTGCTGAGCAACGTTCTGGGCAACCAGGGTTGCGTCCAGATCAGGCTTGCGCACTTCTTCGATGTCGATGTGCACAGGCACACCCATCTGCTTGCTCACCTCGTTGCGCAGACGCTCTACGTCTTCACCTTTCTTACCGATCACGATGCCCGGACGCGCAGTGTGAATGGTCACACGAGCGGTGTTGGCCGGACGTTCGATCTCGATGCGGCTCACGGAAGCGTGGGCCAGTTTTTTGCGAATGAATTCGCGAACTTTCAGATCCGTGTACAGCTTGTCTGCGTACTCGTCGCTGCCGGCATACCAAACAGAGGTATGCTTTTTAACGATACCCAGACGAATGCCGGTAGGATGTACTTTTTGTCCCATGGTTTTCTCGCCTGCTCTCTTATTTCTCGGCTACTTTCACAGTAATGTGACAAGTACGCTTAAGAATACGATCGGCACGACCCTTGGCACGCGGCTTAATGCGCTTCATGGTCATACCCTCATCCACGAAGATGGTGGAAACCTTCAGCTCGTCAACGTCAGCACCGTCGTTGTGCTCAGCGTTGGCGATTGCAGATTCCAGAACCTTCTTGACGATCGCAGCACCTTTCTTGTGACTGAAAGCCAGGATGTCCAGGGCTTCCTCGACACCTTTGCCGCGAATCTGATCAGCTACCAGACGCGCTTTCTGTGCCGACAGACGAGCACCGCGTAATTTTGCTTGTACTTCCATCTCTATAACCTCGGCTTAGCGCTTCTTCGCTTTCTTGTCCGCGGCGTGGCCACGGTAAGTGCGGGTAGCAGCGAATTCACCCAGCTTGTGGCCAACCATTTCTTCGTTGACCAGTACCGGTACGTGTTGACGACCGTTGTGAACAGCAATCGTCAGGCCCACCATTTCCGGCATAATCATGGAACGGCGGGACCAGGTTTTAATCGGCCGGCGATCATTGGCTTCGATCGCTGCCTCCACCTTTTTGATCAGATGCAGATCAATAAAGGGACCTTTCTTTAATGAGCGTGGCACTTTAGATTCCTCTTTAGATGCTCACACATCGTGCGCGACTAACTCTCTATTGAGAATTACTTGCCGCGACGACGTACAATCATGTTGTCGGTGCGCTTGTTCTTACGCGTTTTCTTACCCTTGGTCGGAACACCCCAAGGCGTCACAGGGTGACGGCCACCGGAGGTACGACCTTCACCACCGCCGTGCGGGTGGTCTACCGGGTTCATCGCCACACCGCGAACGGTAGGACGAACACCACGCCAGCGCTTGGCACCAGCCTTACCCAGTTTGCGCAGGCTGTGCTCAGAGTTGCTCACTTCACCCAGGGTGGCGCGGCACTCAGACAACACTTTACGCATTTCGCCAGAGCGCAGACGGATAGTCGCGTACTGACCTTCACGGGCAACCAGCTGAACAGAGGCACCGGCAGAGCGGGCCAGCTGAGCACCTTTACCAGGCTTCAGCTCGATAGCGTGAATCACGGAACCAACCGGGATGTTGCGCAGCGGCAGGGTGTTACCTACAGCGATAGGCGCAGCGTCGCCAGACTGGATCTTGGCACCGGCCTTCAGGCCTTTCGGTGCAATGATGTAACGACGCTCACCGTCGGCATAGCACACCAGAGCGATATGCGCGGTACGGTTAGGATCGTATTCCAGACGCTCAACGGTGGCCGGAATGCCATCCTTATTGCGCTTGAAATCCACCATACGGTAGTGATGCTTGTGACCACCACCGATGTGACGGGTGGTAATGCGACCGTTGTTGTTACGGCCACCGGTCTTGGATTTCTTCTCAACCAGCGGAGCGTAAGGCGCACCTTTGTGCAGGTCGGAATTAACAACCTTGACCAGGTGACGACGGCCGGCAGAGGTCGGTTTTGTTTTTACAATAGCCATTGCAAATTTCCCCTTTACTCAGCGGCTTCGAAGTTGATGTCGCTGCCTTCGGCCAGACGAACGTAGGCTTTTTTCCAATCATTGCGCACGCCCATGCCGTAGCGGGTGCGCTTGGTCTTGCCTTTAACGTTTACGGTGCGAACTTGTTCAACAGTTACGTTGAACAGCTTTTCTACCGCAGCTTTTACTTCAGCCTTGGTGGCATCGGTGGTCACCTTGAACACTACCTGGTTGGCGGCATCCGCCAGCACAGCAGCTTTCTCGGAAATTACCGGACCCAGCAATACTTTGTAGATTCGCTCTTGGTTCATCCCAGCACCTCATCAATTTTCTTCAGTGCAGAAACGGTAACCACGACCTTGTCAAAACGAATCAGGCTTACCGGATCGATACCCTGTACGTCGCGAACGTCGATCTTGTGCAGGTTGCGCGCGGCCAGGTAGAGGTTTTCATTTACCTCTTCGGTCACGATCAACGCTTCAGACAGATCGAACTGTGCCAGCTTGGTTACCAGCTGCTTGGTCTTCGGCGCTTCAACGTCGAAGGACTCAACCACAACCAGGCGCTCCTGACGAGCCAGCTCGGAGAGAATGCAGCGCAGTGCAGCGCGGTACATTTTCTTGTTCAGCTTAACACTGTGATCACGCGGCTCAGCGGCGAAGGTTACGCCACCAGAACGCCACAGCGGGCTGCGGATAGTACCGGCACGAGCACGGCCAGTACCTTTTTGACGCCACGGCTTTTTGCCGCCGCCGGAAACCGCAGCGCGGTTTTTCTGAGCCTTGGTGCCCTGACGAGCGCCAGCCATATAGGCGACGACTGCCTGGTGTACCAGGTCCTGATTGAATTCACGACCGAAAGCCACTTCAGAGACTGCAACAGTGCCTTTAGCGCCTTCGGGAGTTGCGATATTCAGTTCCATATCTATTTCCCCTCAGACTTAGGCTTTAACTGCCGGACGAACGATAACGTTACCGCCAGGTGCGCCAGGTACGGCACCCTTGACCAGCAGCAAGTTGCGCTCGGCGTCCACACGAACTACTTCCAGGTTTTGCGTGGTAACACGCTCGGCACCCATGTGACCGGCCATCTTCTTGCCTTTCCACACGCGGCCAGGAGTCTGGCACTGACCGATAGAACCGGGAGCGCGGTGAGACAGAGAGTTACCGTGAGTAGCGTCTTGGGTACGGAAGTTCCAGCGCTTAACGCCGCCTTGGAAACCTTTACCTTTGGAAGTACCGGTTACGTCAATCTTCTGACCGGCTTCAAAGCCAGATACAGTGATTTCAGAACCGATGTCGAAGGACTCTTCAGAACCGTCAGTGCGCAGTTCGTAAAGAGCAGTGCCAGCCTCAGTATTGGCTTTGGCGAAGTGGCCCGCTTCGGGCTTGGAGACACGGGAAGCCTTACGAGCACCCACAGTCACTTGAACTGCGGAGTAGCCATCAGTTTCCACGGTTTTCACCTGGGTGACGCGATTCGGAGCTACCTCGATAACAGTTACCGGGATAGAAGCGCCATCTTCAGTGAAGATGCGAGTCATGCCGCTCTTGCGGCCGACAATACCTATAGTCATCTTTTCAACCTCTCAGTGCACGGGGCTTTAACCCACTGCGGCCGCCCAATTTCAGAGCGTTACACTACCCAGACCTTTTTCGCCTGGGATTCGGTAGTTAATTTGAAGTGTTAGCCGAGACTAATCTGAACCTCTACACCGGCCGCCAGATCGAGCTTCATCAGCGCGTCAACGGTTTTCTCGGTAGGCTCTACGATGTCTAGCAAACGCTTGTGAGTACGGATTTCGTACTGGTCACGCGCGTCCTTGTTGACGTGCGGAGAAATCAGTACGGTGTACTTCTCTTTGCGAGTCGGCAGCGGGATGGGACCGCGTACTTGTGCGCCAGTGCGCTTGGCCGTCTCTACGATCTCCTGAGTAGACGCGTCGATCAGCTTGTGATCGAACGCCTTCAGGCGAATTCGGATGCGTTGACCCTGCATGGAATCAAACTCCAGTTGTAAATCTAAAGAACGTCCTTTTACGCAGCCCCGAGGGCGGGCGAAAAGGAGCGCGAAGTCTACGGGTGAATTTTTGGCCTGTCAACCAGTTATCCGGATAGTTTCCAGTGGTGCCCTATCGCTCGCGAGCCAGCGCCCTCCGGCTTTTCCGTATCTATATATAAAGAAACAAGCACGGACATAACCAAACAGTCAGTCGCGCTCCCTGGGGCGCCTGTATCCCCTTGATCCTATGATCCCTTGCCCTATTCCTCTCCGGTCGCAAAAGCTTCACACGACGCCCCGCTGGCGGTCACAGACGTCTCGCAGCCTGCACCGCGAGGACCACCTCGAACCACCAACACACAATCTCAACAGGCGTAACAAATAAGGAAGATCGTATGGAGACTTTCGACCCAAATGAAATGGCGGAGCTGCAAGCAGACAACCAGGCTCGCAAAGAAACCAACACCCTCAGCCGACGGGGCTTTGTTCGCAGCAGCCTTATCGGCGGCGCAGCCAGTCTCGCCTTTGGCGCCCTCTCCGCGGAGGCGCGCAACCACCACGATCGCGGGCGCGGAGAGCGCGAACGCTACCGCAAGCCACACTCCCCCGATTACGGCCCGCTGAAGCCTGCGACCTGTCAGTCGACAGGGCTCACCCTGCTGGCCCTGCCAGTCGGCTTCGAGTATCTGTCATTCGGCTGGACCGGACAGTTGATGGACGACGGACGGCCCACCCCCACGGATCATGACGGAATGGCCGTTTGCGGTCGCCGGGGCCGCACCATTGCCATGGTCCGCAACCATGAACTGTCTGCGGGTGAAAGCAATCAATGCCTGGTCGATGGTGGCATGTATAACCCGGCCGAATATGGCGGTACCACCACTCCCGAGTTTGACCTGGTGCGCGGTCAGTTCACCCACAGCTATACCAGTCTCGGCGGCACAATCCGCAATTGTTCCGGCGGCCCGACCCCGTGGGACTCCTGGATTTCCTGTGAAGAGACCTTCCACACCTGGCGCCCCGACGGATACAACCACGGCTACATCTTCGATGTCCCCGCATTCGGCATCAGTAACGGTCAACCCATCCGCGCGGCCGGGCGCTTCTCCCACGAAGCCGTCGCCGTGGATCCCCGTACCGGTATCGTGTACGAAACCGAAGACGCGGGCAGCAGCGCCTTCTATAAGTACGTGCAGCCCGGCGCAGGACACCGTAACTGGCGCAGCCGCCACCGCCGCGGTGAAGGACTACGCGACGGCGGAGCCCTGTACGCCCTGGTGGCCAAGAATGCTCCCTCCAAAAATTTCCGCGGCGGGTTCACCCTCGGCGACACTTTTGATGTGACCTGGGAGCTGGTGACAGACCCGGAAGGCATCCACGGCCGCGCTTTTGATTCGGCCCCCAACGCAGCCATTTTTTCCCGCGGCGAGGGCTGCTGGGAGGACAGCGGCAATATTTACTTCGTATCCACCGACGGCGGTACCGCCGGACTCGGGCAGGTGTGGATGTACAGCCCGCGCCGGGAGACCCTCACGCTGGCTTATGAATCGACCGATGCATCGGATGTGGACGGCCCGGACAATATCGCCATCAGCCCCCGGGGCGGCATTATTCTGTGTGAAGATGGGCGCTCGGACCCCAAGCGGCTGATCGGCCTCAGCCGCGGTGGTGAGACCTTTCCTTTTGCAGAGAACCGTATTCAGCTGGCAGACGGCGACCTGGACAAAATCGATGCAATTTATCCCGGCACCCGGGAGCACTTCCACGACAGTCACACCGGCGATTTCCGTTCACGGGAATGGGCCGGCGCCACCTTTTATGGTGACTGGCTGTTTGCCAATGTGCAGTCCCCCGGCGTGACCTTTGCTATTCGCGGCCCATGGCATAAAGGCGCGCTGTAACGAGCCATGCACCTCCGGTGCTGTACCATAAACGCAAAAGCCGCAGCGTACTCGCTGCGGCTTTTTTCGTCCTGGTGCTTTTAAAGAGCGTTAGTAACGAATACTGACCCGGGCATAGAACACCGCAGTGTCCTGCTCGGGAATGGCCTCTTTGGAGGGCTCCGCGTAGTTCATGGACAGAGACCAGAGACGCCCGGACAGGGCGAGGCCAACCCCTACAGCACCCAGCGCAGTTTTCACATGAATATCTTCCGCGCCGTCCTGGCGGCGATCCAGGGATTTGGTTTCACCGTAGTCGTAAAACAGATACGGCTCGACGGTCACATCCCAGGGGCGCCAGCCGTCGTAATGGATTTCTGTCTGCCCATACCAGCCGCGGTCACCACTCACCGCGCTGGGGAGATACCCGCGGACACTGGCAGGACCGCCGAGCGAAAACGACAGGGAACCGGGTAGCTGAGCATCGTCACTGAATTGCCAGGCGGAAATGAACAATCCATAGAAACCGCTGTTACCCGCCCGAACGTAGCCGGTTAGGCTGCCGTTATACAAGGTTTCCTCGGTACTCTGGCGCGCATCGCCCACATCGGATTTATCATTAAAGTCGGTATAGGCGAGCATCTGGCGACCGGTAACCTGCCAGTTTCTCCCCACCCAGTTCAGGTCGGCACCCAGCTGCCCCTGCAGAATCGCGTCATCACTGAACACCACACCGGCAATCTCGGTAGTCGAGCGGGTGTAGCCTGCCGCTCCCAGCAGGTTCAGCCACACACGCTCGCCAGACCAGGCGAGCCAGGAGGACTCCAGACCCAGGCGGTGAGAATCACCCTGAACATTCGAAGTGGCAAAATCGCCTTCGGTCAAATCCGTGCGTGTCACGGATGCACTGCCGCCGAGGCGCCAGCGGGATCCAGCCATTGGGCGGTTGTAACTCAGGCTGAGAGACTGGGCGCCCTCACTGCCAGACAGGTAGGCGATTGAGCGGTCACCGTCGCTCAGCAAATTCTGACGACGGTACATAAATCCGAGGGACTCGCGACCGGAGCTCTGGTAGCCATAGTTGTCTGCGAACGTTTGAAAAAATCCGCGCTCCGGCTCCTGAACGGTCACCACAATATCGGTCAATCCGAAGGACTCTCCCCGGCGCAGCTCGGCGCGGATGCGCTCATCGTGAACCCGGTTAAACTCGAGGATATCCGCCTGCAGGCGCGGCATATCGACGGTTTCCTGCCCCTGGTGCCGGGCCATCCACTGGGAAAGGAACGCCTCAGAGGTATATTCGTTGCCCTCGAATCGAATTTGTCCGAGTTTGCCTTCGATTAACCGGATCACGACCACACCTTCGCGTACTTCCTGCTGCGGCAAGACCGCAACCGCGGTGTAAACCCCAGCCTCGCGATAGGTACGGTTTACCGCCTCAACAATTTCCATCAGCTGGCTATGCGCCACCTGCTGCCCCAGGTATGGCAATACGATGTCCCGGAGTTGTTGCTCACTCAGCAACTCAGACGCACTGAAGCGCACACTGCGCAACTCAAATACCGGGCCTTCCAGATCAGCAGGGTCTCCCTCCACCTCAATTTCATTGATCGGCGCCGGCGCAAGCTGCATCGGGCGATCCATAAACTGCTGCTCGCGGCGGCGTAGCTCCGTCGCCTGAGCGCCGGCATCCGCACCCGGGATATAGGCAGGGACAGCGCCCTCATCCTGAGCCCGTGCGCCAGCTGCCACCACGGTGAGTGCAGCCACCGTTACCAGGGCCATTCCCCCCCGACAAAACTGCGCTATTCGATTTGCGATTCTGTTTACCACCCCAATCACCACTTTTATCAGTGACCAGCCCCTGCACCATGGCATCGGGCCGGTTGTTTTACTTTTTAGAGAGCACACCAGTTCATTTTTCTGTTCGATGGCCACAAGGACCTCACTCTCAGTCCCGCATGGCCAACGCTTCGTCCAAATTGATTTCCGCATAGCCGGGTTCATCTGTCTCCGGGTCCAGCTCGCTGTACTCGTCTGGGTCCAGCCAATCGACCGGGTTCCAGAAGTACTCGTCGGCATTGAGGTAATCCAGCGGACGGCTGTACCACAGGCGCCACAGGTCTTCGCCTTCGGCGCGCTCACCGTCTACGGCATTCTCCAGCTGATGTTCGATAGACAGTCGGGTGAAGCCCGGTTCGCCAAGGGTGTACTCGCCGTCCTTGCCCTGATAGGTCAAGACCAGCGGGTTGCGGTAGCGGGTCACCTGCGCATTGGTCAGCAACAGGTTGCCCTGGGTATCCAGCCAGAATTCACCGTAGGGTGTTACCAGCTGGCCACTGACGTCCTGCGGCGACATGTCCGCATTGTCCAGCGCCATACTCAAGGTGCCGGTTTGCATATCCAGCTCGGTAATCACTTCCGCGCTCTCGATACGCAAATCACCACTGGTGCGGATGGCACCGTAATCCGTCATCAGGCGATCGATGGTGAGTCGCGCGGAATTATCCACATTCACACCCACCCACTGCGCCGCGGCACCGCCGATATCGGTCAGGGTCAGGAACAATTCGTCATGTCCCTGACTGTCGACATTGATATCGATGGTTGGGCCACGCAGCTCCAGCTCACCGGAAGCAGTCATAAACACCTGATCCAGCTGGATACCATCATTGGCAATAAACGAACCTTCCGGAATCGTCAGTTGATTGGCCAGCAGGAATCCGTCAATCCACAGGTGCGGTGTACCTACCAGCTCAGCGATATCCAGATCACCGAACGCGCGCATACGCACATCGCCATTGCGGGCGGACAGCAATTCCGCGTGGGCGTCGTTCAGCAATACAAGGTTGATATCACCGTCATCGGTTGTTGCGGAGAACCAGGGAAGGTCCATGACCAGCGCATCGCCAATACCGGTGGCGGCGCTGAGGTAGCTGCGACTTCCGGCGGCGGCTTCGAGATGCAGCTCGGCATCGCTGCGGCCGTCGATGCGACCACCACTGCGCAGGTCAAACGCGTAGTCACCGCTCCAGCTGCTACTCAGTTCGGACAGCAACATGGTTTCGCTACTGTGCACGCGAATACCGCCCAGAGACTCGAGTCGGGTACCGGCACCCATGGTCCAGCGATTGGTCTCTATGGCCACAGTGTCGCCGGCTTTCACCAGCGTATTGGCTGACTGGGTAATGTCGCCGGCAGCCTGCATCGTCAGCGCGCCACCGGTGTAGACATTGCGGCGCAAGGCAACGTTACCGGCACTGGCGAGCGCAAGTGCACCCCCGAGGTTCAGTAGCTGCAGATCCGCATCGCCTTGCAGGTCAAGGCTGCCGTCGCCGAGTACCTGCAGACGTGCGTCAGCAGCCATCTGCCAACTGCCAGCGGACGCTGCCAAATCACCGTGTACCACCAGATGCTGGCCTTCTGCCTGCAACAGGTCAGCGACGACATCCAGCTGCATACTGCCGAAGGATTCTGCGCGCTCATTAAACTGGAGCATACCGCCCGTATTAATGGTGGTATTGCCCTGGCCGATAAACTGCGCCAACACTACATCACGGGCGCTATCGATATCGGTTGCACCAGCCACGTCTAGCAGGCTGCCTGCTCCCATTTCGAAGTGATCGGCTTCCAGCGCGAAAGCGCCACCACTATGCAGTTCTACATTCGGATCAACATGCACTCCGCCAGCAGCAGACAAATAAATCGGGCCTGCGGCAGTGAGGTGATCGCGCAACGTAATATCGGAAGTGAAGCTCTTCAGGGACAGCACACTGCCACTGTCAATGCGAGCCATGTCCATTTCGCGCCACGCGTACAGGGTCGCAAAGTTACCACTCTGGATCAGGCTGTCGTCACCCATGGTCCAGCTTCCCGCACCGGCGTAGATCGCACCACTGCTGGTAAAGCTCTGGCCTGCAGCCTGAGTCAGACGATTTAGTACCGTGATCGTCGCATCGCCTATGGTGTTGGAGCCCACGGCAACATCACCGTTCATCTCCAGGTTCCAGAACTCATTAATAGTGAGGTCTGCACCGAAGTTTGCCTGCTGATTAAAAACAAGATTCCCCAGACCGCGTTCGGCTGCCAGCAACGCGTTCCCTTCCACATCCACCAGTGCGTAGCGCTGCAGACCGGAAGTCAGTACATCCAGATCTCCCGCAACCATCAGCTCAGCATCGGTACCCATAGTGAACTGGGCAGCGGCCAACGTCAGGTCACCACCACTTTGCAGCAGCGCACTATCGCTAAGGCTGACAGCACCGTCAGCATCGATGGAAATAGCGCCGCCGGCGATCAGGGATTCACGAATCGAGAAATCGCCGCTGCTCAGCAGATTAAAGTCGCCGCCAACTTCCAGCTGCGCCAGATCCAGATCGCTCGCGATATTGAGATCCATCAGGCCGCCTACCTGCAGCAGCGCGGCATCGCCCATTGTCCAGGAGTGCGCGCTGGCCACCAGATCACCACTGATGGTGAAACGCTCACCGGCCGCCTGCATCACAGCACCGCGCAGGCTCAGGTTTGCATTGGCTGGGCTCGCTGTACCAACCGCGACATCACCGATCAGGTTGAGGCTATTACCATCTACGATCGTCAGGGATCCGCCGAAGTCGGCTGTTTCGGTAAAGCTGATATCACCGCCGGCTGTCAGTTCTGTTTCACCGCCGATTTTGACTTGTGCGTAGAGCTGTTCTGTATCGGTACCTGCGGTGAAGTTACCGGCGATGTCGAGCAGAGCATTGCTGCCCATGGTGAAGCTGTTGCCGGTAATGGAAAGGTCACTGCCGCTTCGCAGCAACGCGTTTTCGCTCAAGGCGATCGCGTCGGCTGCAGCCAGAGTTACAGTGCCGGTTGCCACAAGAGACTCATGCAAAGCGATCTCTGCACCGCTGTTCAGCGTTACGCTGGATGCGCTGTCCAGCTGAGCCAGATCCATACCCGCGATGGAGGAAATATCCATCGCACCGCCGGTCTTAAGCAACGCGCCGTCACCCATGCTCCAGCTGTTGGCAGACGCGGTCAGGTCGCCGGCTATATCGAAGGTTTGTGCTGCGGACAGAGTGACGGCTCCACGCAGAGTCAGGTTGGCAGAGCCTGCTCCAGTAGAGCCAACAGTTACGTCGCCAACCAAGTTCAGGTTATTGCCGTCAACGATTGTCAGCGCACCACCAAAGTCGGTCGCTTCGCTGAGGGTGATATCACCGCCGGCAGTCAACTCAGAATCACCGCCGATCTGCACTTGCGCGTAGTATTGCTCGACATCGGTACCCACGGTGAAGCTACCTGCGATATCGAGCAGAGCATTGCTGCCCATGGTGAAGCTGTTGCCGGTCACAGAAACATCGCTACCGCTTTGCAGCAAAGCGTTTTCGCTCATGGCGATCGCATCGGCTGCTGTCAGAGTAACCTCACCGGTTGCGATCAGGGACTCACGCAGATTGAGTTCTGCACCGCTGCTCAGCGTTACGCTGAAAGCGCTGTCCAGCTGAGTCAGATCCATGCCCGCAACAGTGGAAATATCCATCACGCCGCCGGTTTTCAATAGCGCACTGTCGCCCATGCTCCAGCTGTTGGCGGATGCGATCAGATCACCAGCAATATCGAAGGTTTGTGCCGCAGACTGGGTAACATCACCGCGCAGAGTCAGGCTGGCAGAGCCTGCTCCAGTAGAGCCAACAGTTACGTCGCCAACCAAGTTCAGGTTATTACCGTCAATGATAGTGAGCGCACCACCGAAATCGGCTGATTCACTGAAGCTGATATCACCACCGGCGGTGAGTTCAGAATCGCCGTCAACTTGCACCTGTGCGTAGTACTGCTCAGCATCGGTACCCGCGGTGAAGCTACCCGCGATATCGAGCAGCGCATTGCTGCCCATGGTAAAGCTGTTGCCAGTGATGGAAAGATCGCTACCGCTTTGCAGCAACGCGTGTTCGCTCATGGCGATCGCATCGACTGCTGTCAGAGTAACCGTCCCAGTCGCGACCATGGACTCACGCAGATTGAGTTCTGCACCGCTGCTGAGCGTTACGCTGGATGCACTGTTCAGCAGAGCCAGATCCATACCTGCGATGGTGGAAATATCCATCACACCGCCGGTTTTCAAAAGCGCACTATCGCCCATGCTCCAGCTGTTAGCAGATGCAATTAGATCACCAGCAATATCGAAGGTTTGTGCTGCGGACTGAGTGACGGCTCCACGCAGCGTCAGGTTGGCAGAACCGGTGCCTGCGGAACCTACTATTACATCGCCGACCAGATTCAGATTGTCGCCATCAACGATTGTCAGCGCACTACCAAAATCGGTCGCTTCGCTGAAGCTGATATCACCACCAGCGGCGAGCACTGAATCACCGCCGATCTGCAACTGTGCATAGTACTGCTCAACATCGGTATCCGCAGTGAAGCCACCAGCGATGTCGAGCAGGGCGTTACTGCCCATGGAGAAGCTGTTGCCGGAAATAGAAACGTCACTGCCGCCTTGCAGCAAGGCGTTTTCGCTCATGGCAATCGCGCCAGCGGCTGTCAGAGTAACCGCGCCGGTCGCAATCAGGGACTCACGCAATTTGATTTCTGCACCGCTGTTCAGCGTTACGCTCGAAGCGCTGAACAGCTGCGCCAGATCTATGCCCGCAACGGTGGATATATTCATCGCGCCGCCGGCTTTAAGTAACGCGCCGTCGCCCATGGTCCAGCTGTTGGCGGATGCGGTCAGGGCACCGGCTATTTCGATGGTTTGCGCTGCGGACTGAGTGACGTCTCCGCGCAGGTTCAGATTGGCAGCGCCAGTACCTGTGGAACCAACAGTTACGTCGCCAACCAAGTTCAGGCTATTACCGTCAATGACAGTAAGCGCACCGCCGAAGTCGGCAGTTTCGCTGAAGCTGATATCGCCGCCGGCCGTCAGTTTAGAATCACCTCCGATCTGCACCTGTGCGTAGTACTGCTCAGCATCGGTACCCACGGTGAAGCCGCCAGCGATATCGAGCAGAGCATTGCTACCCATGGTGAAGCTGTTGCCGGAGATGGAAAGATCGCTACCGCTTTGCAGCAAGGCGTTTTCGCTCATGGCAATCGCGTCGGCGGCTGTCAGAGTAACCGCGCCGGTCGCAATCAGGGACTCACGCAATTTGATTTCTGCACCGCTATTTAGCGTTACGCTCGAAGCGCTGTTCAGCTGCGCCAGATCCATGCCCGCAGCAGTGGAGATATCCACAGCCCCGCCGGTTTTCAGCAGCGCGCCGTCGCCCATGCTCCAGCTGTTTACAGATGTAGTTAGATCACTCGCAATATCGAAGGTTTGTGCAGCGGACTGCGTAACATTGCCACGCAGCGTCAGGTTGGCAGAACCAGCGCCAGCTGATCCGACCGTAACATCACCCACCAGTTTCAGGTTATTGCCGTCAATAACAGTAAGTACACCGCCAAAATCCGCTGCTTCACTGAAGGTAATATTACCGCCGACTGTGAGTTCGGAATCACCGTCAATCTGCACCTTTGCGTAGAACTGCTCAGCATCGGTGCCAGCAATAAAGCCACCGGTAATATCCAGCAGCGCATTACTGCCCATGGCAAAGCTGTTGCCGGTAATGGAAAGATCGCTACCGCTTTGCAGCAAGGCATTCTCGCTCATGGCGATCGCGTCGGCTGCAGTCAGAGTTACAACGCCGGTTGCCACAAGAGACTCACGCAAGGCGATTTCTGTACCACTATTCAGCGTGACACTGGAAGCACTATCCAGTTGCGCCAGGTCCATACCCGCTGCAGAGGAAATACCCAGTGCATCGCCCGTTTTGAGCAATGCATCGCTACCCATGTTCCAACGATAGGCGGAAGCAGTGAGCGCTCCAGAAACATCAAACGTGGTTGCCGCTGTTTGGGTTACCGAACCACTCAAATCAAGATTCGCATTTGCCGGGGAGGCAGCAGAGCCGACCATGACATCGTTCAGGAATGTAATGTCACTATCGCTGTCGATCGTGAGATTGCCGCCGCTCGTTAGTGAACCGAACTGGCTCGCCGATGCGAAATCGAGTGTGGCTGCAGTACCACTTTCCAGCAGGCTACTGGCATCCGCAAGCCAGGCGCCTGCGGTTACATTTACCGCGCCGCTGGCGCTGCTCGATTGGTTGGCGGCCTGTGTCACAGTGCCATCTACCAGCAAGGTCATTGCGGACGTCGCCGCGGTACCAACGGCGAGGTCGCCGGTCAGAGACAGTTCGCCACTAGTGGTCAGGTGAAAGCTGCGACCGATATTCGTATTGCCATTAAACGCAATATCGTCACCGGCGCGCAGAGTCAGGTTTCGGCTAACGGTCAGTGCTTCAAATTGCTGCCCCGCGGTGGTTTCAATTTCGGCATTGTTGCCGACCAACAGTTGGCTGCCACTGGCCATCTGCCAGCTTTGCGCCAGCAGAGGACTGCCGTTGATGCCGCGCAAGTTACCCGAGACATCCAGTGTCACACCGTCAGAGACAAACACATCACCAAGGGTTTCAAGGCTGAGGTGGCCCGAAGTGATCACCGTATTGCCGAAGGTAATATCGCTGCCGCTATCAATTTGCAGGGCAGAGCCGCCGTTGATACTGCCGAAGGTGCTGTCGGAATCGCCGAGAGCAAAAGATGCCGAGACAATGGCATCGAAGTTACTGGTGGCCGCCGCAGAAACACCGTCAGCGTTAATGTTGATACCCATGGCATCCACCAGGCTGCCGCCGGAAAGTGTGAAGAGGCCGCCCGCATTTGCGGTGAACTGCCCAGATGTATAGGCATCCCCTCCGAGGTTCATGACGCCGATACCGGATTGCAACGAAATCGAAGCGACTTTGCTCGTCGCGCTGCCGATATTTCCCTGCACCTCAAGGCCATTTTCCGCGGTCAGACTGACTTGTCCACTACCAAGCAGATCGCCTGTAACGAGCAGAGTCTCCCCCTCTAGGTCGACCACACCCAATGGAGAGGCGCTGACATCGACATCGCCGATCTGCAATCCCGCCTGCGCATCCGCAAAGACATTTCTCGCCTGCAGGTACACGGCGTCGATACCGCCAATGGCGCTGTCCAGATTATTCAGGGCTGTGAGATTAATATCGCCACCGGCAATCAACGTCTGCAGGTTTAAGCTGTCGATCGCGAGAAGCTGTATATCGCCTTCGCTCTGAATCTTTTTACCGGAAGCCATGGCAATAGATTGGGCATCCGCCAGAAGACCGGCGTCACCGCCACTGGAAGCACTGGTGTAAGCGATATCCAGATTGCCATTCAGTTGCAACTGACCTGTCGCCAACAGATCCAGGTCTCCGCGAGTAGTGATATCTCCGAGGATCATGCTACCGGCAGTTGCATCGAAATCGCCACTGCCAATGTTGAAGCTGACCGCATCGACATCGATATTATCTGCAGAAAGCTTTGCCTGGTTGGTTACGGTGACCGTGAACGCATCGCTATCGCGAATGTCGCCAGCGGCGTAGAGATCCAATTCGGCTGCACTGATATCACCGTCAATCACCAGATTGCCACTGGCATTGACACTCAACACACTGTTAACTTCGGCCGCAAGGCGTGCTTCCGAAGTACCGGCAATATTCAGCCATGCATTAACTGCTTCAACACTCAGGTCACCACCGCCGGACATACGCAAATTCAGTGCCTGCGATACGCTTCCCAGATCATCACTGGCTTCCAGTTGAATCCCATCACCGGAGATGACGCTGTCGCTGTCCAGGCCATAAACACCGCCACCACTCAGCAGGTTGGCGATACCCCCGGCACTGACGGCATCCACCACCAGATCACCACCCACCTGGGAGAGGTACAGGTTATTGGCGGCACCGGCCTGACGCAGCACGCCGCTCAAATCCACCTGTACGTAATGGGATTCGCTGCCGATATCTCCCTGGGTATTGGCGAGATACAGATCGTTCGCGGAGATATTGGTGCCGCTGATCGAATCGATCGCACCGTTAACCGCAAGGCGCACATCCCCGTTGCTGGAAACAATGCTGCCCAGGGTCAGACCGCTGGCAGATTCCGCATAAATTTCTTCACTGGCGGTAATATTCAGCACGCCGGTGGTGTCGATCTTGATCGGGTCCACCTGAGATACGTTGAAGATCACCAGTGAGCCGGATTCCGTGGTTTCGATATCTCCGGGGCCCGCTTCCAGCAGGGCAATTTTCTGCGCGTCGGTTATGGTCGGGTTGTTGCGATCAATAGCGAAGACCAGGTCTGCCAGGTCTTCGCCCACGCTGCCGCCGCTGACACTGATGTCCAGGTTCGGCGCGACAACATTGGCTTCGCGGTTGGTCAACGTCGCCTGGGCATCGGCATTCAGTGCTGCGGCATTGATACTGATATCCAGCTGGCTCTGGCTCCACTGGGCGCCGTCTACCAGGCTGGCGTACCAGCCGCTGGCTTCATCAATCACCAGGGCATAGTCACTGTTGTAGCTGCTGGAGAGCAGGTCACCGTAGTCGTAACCTTCGAGAGTCCCCTTCTGCTCTACGCCGATGGCGTCTTCCTCATTGGCATAGACATCTGGCGCCGCGACCTGGTCGGCAAACCAGTCTTCCAGACCGAGGAATTCCTCTTTCGCCAGCGCGGTGGCTTCCGCCACGGTTGAAACGCCGTAGCGGCTCATAAAGGTTTCTTCGAAGGCACTGTCGATGGTGAAACCCGCTTCAGAAGAATCACTCAGGCGCTGCTTGATCAACCAGTAACTGTGATACTTACTAGTGAACTGGTTTTCATAACCGGTGACCGCGACCTCGCCGGCATCATCATCCTGAAGACCCAGGCGATCCCATACGGTCTGCAAGTAGGCCAGTTCTTCATCGGTCTTTTCATTCTGACCGATGCCGTTAATCAGGCTACCGCTGCCGAGTCTGATTACCACATCTTCGCTGGCAGTAATGGTATTAACCGCGAGATCACCGGAGGCCTGGGAGATCACAATGTCATCTGCCGCTTCCAGTGTCACTTCGTTTACATCGAGGTTGATGTAGTCGTAAGTGGAGGTTTCACCAATAGTGCCCGCGGAACCGATACTGCCGGAGTAACTCACCAGGTCCAGAGTATCACCCTGGATATGGGTGCCACTGCCCACCCCTTCCAGACCTTTGTCTACGGTCCCGACGATGTCATATCGCGCACGGAATTTCTCCAGCTGCACCGCACCGGATTTACCGGTGATATCGAAGTACAGAGAGCCGTTATCTGCATCCAGAGATACCGTATTGGTAGCAATATTCAGCGGGTCGTCCAGCGTACCCAGATCGCCCTGCCCGGCATACAGCCGCAGGGTTTCTGCATCGAACGAGGAGCCTGTCCCCACATTTAGGGCACCCAGGGTATTGATGTCAGTGGTACCCAGTGGGTTATAGATATTACCGTTGATCGTGACATTGGCTGTAGAGTCGATATCGATACTACCGGTAGCCAAACCGGTAAAAGAAATGCCGATACTGTGATCCGCCTTTACATAGGTGTGCGTTTCCATATTGAGGTAATACGGGATATACACACTGGGGTCAGTATCGGTCCAATTGGAGCCGTAGTATTTGTCGTAGCTGTAGCCAATCGCCCACCAATAGCGACGAATGGTATCTGCATCGAATTCGTGGCGAATATAATCCGTCGCAGTGCCATTGGTACACACATCCGGGTTTGCTGCACAGGTAGTGTAGTAATTGGCCTCCACATTCCACTCCAGCGCACCGCCGGCACCGGTCCCCTGCCACTCGCCCACTGTATTGGGGTATTTCGCCAGATATCCATCTTCGAAGTCGGTATAGGTCCGGCTAACCGAGGCGTCTTCACGGATGTAATACAGCTGCCCGGTCAGCGGGGTATATGTCGTACTCGACGTAGTACCGGTACCACCAGAGGTCCCGATAAAGGTGCCGTCTTCATAGCTGGTGGCGTATGAAGTGGTTTCGTACTCCTGAATCTTGCCGCCGGGGCTGTGTACATACCAGTGACTAAAGTAATCACTGGTACTGCCACCGTCATTCATATTTTTGGTGAAGTTGTAATCGGTGATCCGCACGATACCCACCGCATCATCACCGGCATCCAGACTGTTAATCACCAGTTCGGTGCTTGACGCATTGTCAATATCAATCTGACCGAGGCCATCGCGCACCAGAATTTTTCCATCTTCACTGGTAGAGGAAATTTTGGCATTGATAGACAGGTAACCGCCGCCGGAGACCGGCACGTCATCCACCAGCAACTGACCGGAGGCAACGTCATAGGTCAATGTAATACTCTCTGCACCACTGACCTTGGAAATCTGCGGATCTATGTAGATGTATTCTTGTTCAAACGGAGTGATAAAATCATTCACGTACGCCGGGTTTTCTACCCGCAGTGTCTCTCCGGGTTCCAGCTCAATCTGGTCTCCGCTGGATAGCCCCATCCTATCGATGTATTCGGCAATCGCCGCATCAAAGCCACTACCCACGCTAACCGACCAGTTGTTGTCGGTGCCTACCTCAATGGTGCCATTCAGGTCGACGCGGCGCGCATTGATAACGACCTTTTCACCCACGATCGTGGATCCGGGCGCTCCGATATCACTCTTCACGCTCGAATAATTCGCGGTGCGGATCAGGTTACTCTGCTTGTCCTCCACTGGTTTGAAGCGCCAGTTCCTACCACCGCGGCTGCTACTGTCGATTTTAAACTTCAGTCGAATCTGATCGGCACCTTCATACTCCTGTGAATCACTGAAGCCCCAGTTAAAGAAAACATGGACGGTGTCATAATCGCCGGCGTAGTAGGGGTCTTCGCTGTTGTCTTCAACACCCCTAATGTAACAGTCTTTGGCAGTAGCGCAGGAATAAAACCAGTTGTTAAACTCATCTATACCGGTCGCATCAATATCATCTTCGTAGGTGTAGTTGATCCAGTACTGAACAAAATCTTGCGCATCCGTAGGCTTCCACTTGTCGACAAAGTTAACCAGCGAAGACGGCGAGCGGCCGTAGTAAACATCACTGTTGCCTGCGTTCACCACCAAGCTGCCATTTTCCACCGTTAAATTAATGGTGTTGGCTTCGATAGTAGCTTGCTGGAGTAGGTCACCCTCTTCCAGGGTGATATTTACCGTAGAGAGCAAATTTGTAATAGCACCATCCACAATCACATCGGAATTCAGCTTATCGTCACCCGCCGGGTTGTGATTAATATGAATACCGGAGCTTACACCGGTCGTCGTGCTGTCTTCTTCAGTGATATACGCCGCATCCAGTGACGCACCGCCGGTGACATAGACATTACCGCCGGTCTGATTAGCAATGTATAAATTACCAACCAGAAGATGCTGGTCATCGCGATTACTAACATCAATGTAAGCGTCACCACGGGCAATAATTTCCGGGTGATTACTGCTTCCACCTTCAAGGTCAATACTGTCCGCCACCAGACTCACGTTACCGGCAGAGGCATAGATATCGGTCACAGAAATCACATTGTTTTCTTCTGCCGACAAGGTATCGAGGATTACTGATAGAGCGGCAATTTCTGTGTTCAGCTCATTGATTTCGTCGGTGTAAGGGTTCTCACCGGAGCTACCGGTGCTGGTTTCAGTACTGGATCCACCGCTGCCGGTATCACCAGTGTCCTCATTGCCATCCGCCTTGCTACCGTCATTACTGGTACCAGCATCGGTCCAGGCTTCGTACTCATCTACCAGGGTCTGCAATTCATCGATATAGGCCTGCAAGCTCGCACGGGAAGAGAACTTATCACTTAACTGTTCCGCAGTACCGTACCCGGCGAGGTCGGAAGTAATATTGCCTTCGTCATCCACATCAACCCACTGATAGGCATTCTGCCCCGCAACCACGGAACCGGAGCCTTCAAATACCAGGGTATTTTCACTGTCGGTATCGTTGGAACCGAAAGTGGTTTCGGTAGAGAAAAGTTCCAGGTACGGGTTGCGTTCTACACCGTCCGCGTTGGCATACACAGAACCCTCATTGGCTTCAATGGTGACATGACTGTCGCTGCCAATATCGATGTCATCTCCAAAAACAACCTTGTTGGTAACATTTACGTCCGCGTCAGCTTTGTTGCCCGCGGGGATAGGTACCGCGGTCCAGTTGTATACATTGGTGCGCGCGTCTGCCACCAGCTGGTTTTCAAACAGATAACGGGAACCGCGGCCGGCGTAGATGCCGACATTTTCCAGGGCATTGATGATTACGTCTTCCCCGATATCCACCTTGTTATTGACGGTGACATTTACATCGGAAACGCCACCGGCGACGCCGGCAATCGCCCATACACTGGTTTCCGCCTGCGCGGTGGCCGAGCCAATTGTGTAAGTACCAATTCCAATTTCACCTACCGGGTTGTACAACAATGCGCCGTCGCCGATGGTGACCGTATTGCTGGACTTGGCATCCACATCGGATTCGGAACCGGCTCCTTGCAAAGCGCCACCCACTTTCAGAACGGCAGCGTCATACACATAGAAACGGGTGTGAGCATCGATAAAGATGCCGTGATCGTATGTGCTGTCGACCCAAGCCAGGTCGCTGATGGCCAGCACGGCGTTGTTGCCAATTTCCACCGCCGCATCGACACCAGTGAGATCTTGATAGGACAGACCCGCAGAGCCATTGGCTGCGCCGCCGGCACCGGCATTGATACTGGTTTCGAAACCGGACTTGGCGGCATTCTGGATTTGCAGCGCCGCGTTGTCCGCTTCAATTTCGATTTGCAGCGCTTCAAAGCTGACGTTGTTGCCGAGGATGACTTCCGCATCGTTATCGATATCGGAATTGGATACCGCACCGGAACCACCAACCACGGAAACCGTGGTGGAATCGGTACCGGCAAAGAACTGACTTTCGTGTGCCGCAGAAAGTCGCACTTCGCCACCCATGATCGGGACGGCGGTATAGCCTGAGGCCCAATCGGCGATTTCTACACTGGCCGCCTTATTGGAACTGGAATTGTTGTAGCTGTTGGCATTGGAGACGGCGGCGGAACCGGAGTAGTAACCGCCACCTCCCGCGGTGGTGAAGCTCTGGTTTTCGTCGTAGTTGTAGGCGTCAAGAATAAAATCACCGGTACGCAGCACCGCGTTGGAAATCGGGTTGCTGCCGTATTCCACCCGCGCAGAGGTACTGGATTCCGCGGTGGACCAGTTGAAGCCGCCCGCATACAGGCCAACAAAGTAGCCATTGGCATCCGCGTACTGCACCGCGGTATTGCGCGCGTAAACACCGAAATCGTTATCCGGAATACGCACACCGTCGCCGACTTTGGCTACAGCCTGGGAACTGTTTTCTGCCAATGCTTCGGAGCCGGCAACACCGGCCAGCAAACCGCCGGATGCGGCGAACGCATTGGCATCGGCGCTGACATAATCGTCATCGGAACCATCGCCGGTTTCCGCGCGGATATTTACATCCGCGGTACCGGTGAAATAGGTACCGTCACCGGCTTCCGCCTGTGCTTTGGTATCGGCGATGGCATAGGAGAAGGAGCCACCCATGGCTCCACCGCCGCCTACGGTAACGCCGTATGCGCGGGAGAAAACTTCCGGAGTCGCCTGGGCATCGATATTCACCACACCATCCGCATCAATGGTGCCGTGTACCGTGGCATTGACATTGGACTCGTCACGGGCATCGGTAATCACGCCCTGAACACCAACCAGCAAACCGCCGGCTAACGCAAAGGCACTGGTTGTTACCAAACCTCCGGAGAATGCCTCCAGCTCGACATTATTGAATCCGCTGATGGCCTGGCCCGCTTCACCCAGCCAGGCATCCACATCGCTATTCTTTTCCGCAAAGCCAATGGAAACGCCGATGGCACCGGCACCGACGGTAACGCTCAGAGAGCCTTCGGTTGGGTCATCCGGTTTGCCACTGTCCAGGTCGCCCACACGCAGTTCGGTGGTATCGCGGGCGGATACGGAAATATCCCCGGTGTCGTCACCGGTTGCAGAAGTCACACCGGCCACGGTGCGCAATTCACTGCGCACATCGTTGTAATTGACGGTCACGCCGGTGCCGCCGCCGCTGACCACCCAGGATTTCATTTCACCGGCCGCATCGTCGTCGGACACATTCATCACCTGCGCATCGACGGTGACGTCGTTGGCGGTAAGATCCGTGTCCACCGTGGCGATGGTCATGTCATACAGGCGGGTAACCCCCACAGCACCAGAGATGGCAATGCTGCCGAGGGAGACTGCACCCAGGCCCTGATAAGTGAACAGCATGGTCTGCGCGTCCACATCCAGGGTGTCCACATCGATATCGCCGCCGGAAATACGCGCAGCCACCACGCTTTCGCCACCGATTTTCAGTGACTCGCCGGATTCGGTACTGGTGGCCGTAGAGGGTACGGCGCTTGCCTCAATGGTTACGCCACTCTCTTCTTCGATCGCCGCAATATCATCGTCAGAAAGATGCGGGTTGTAGGCCGCAGTGTCTTCCGACATCACATTGTTGGCGGCCTGGCGGGAAGGATCGAATTCGTTTTCCGCGTTGGTGCCGTCTTCGGTGGTGGTATTGCCCTGGCCGAACAGGGCCACACCGATACTCACCGCCGCGCCCACATTGGTGGATGCACCACCGGCCATGGAAATCATCCAGGCTTCGCGCTGTGCGGTGGCGTCGATATCGAGCAGGGTCGCGTCGATATCGGAACCCACCACTTCCGAGTACACCTGGCTGCGGCCGAGTACCACGTTGGCCACAGCACCCACGCCCACGGTATTACCCGCACCGATACCCAGGGTTTCCTGGTCGACGTCGAGAATTTCCTGCGCATTGACGGTTACACTGGTGGCATCGGAGGCGCCGTCTTTACCGAGAATCTGCGTAGTGAAGTAATCGTCGGCGCTATCGCCACTGGTGCCGTTGTCGTGCAGCAGGCCGTGCACCCCGGCGCGGGTCTCACCGCGGAATTCGGTGACGTTGATCATCGCCGCGATGCCAAAGCCGGTGCTCACACCAGCACCCAGGGAATAGCTGTTCACGCTTTCCAGGCGATCCGCATCCACGGTGACGTTGTCGGCTTTGATTACGGTGCTATCCGCATCGCCGGAATCGTCCAGGTCGTTGCCGATCAATGCGGTGCTGTTACCGCCGATCACATTCACCGCGAGGCCAACCCCCACCCCCACGGAAGTGCCGATACCGGCCGAGCCCGCTGCGGAATTAACGTCCTGACGGCGCTCCGCATTTACCACCACATCGGAAGCGGTGACGGTGCTGTCGTGCAGCCAGGCTTTGGTACCGCCGAGCATGTTGTTGATGGTGACCGAAGCGGTGCCGCCGATGCCACCCTCGGCGCCTACGCCCGCGGCAATACCGGCAGAAACCGCCTGCGCCAGCTGGGTGGAGTTTGCGTCCAGGGTCAGTTCGTCCGCCTTGATGCTAGAGCCGTTGATCTCGGCGCTTGCGGATTTGCCCATATGGTTGCTGGCAAAGCCACCCACACCGGCACCACCGGTGGACAGGGCAATACCGGCAGACACACTGAGGCCGTAATCGTGACTGGAGCCACGCACCACCACATCTGCATTGTCTTCGCCGGACACACCGCTGTTGATGGTGGAATTCTTGATGTAGGCATCGGTGCTGGATTCAAACACGTTGGTGGCGACGTTTGCGGTAATCGCCACATTCTTGCCGCCGGAACCGCCAACGGTAATCGCCTGCTGTTTGACATAGCTGGTGGCATTGACCACCACACCGGTAACCCGCTCGGTGCGCTCGCTCAGGTTCTGTGAGCCAAACGCGGTGGTGAGATCATCCATGCTGACATCGGAGTTACCCACCGCATTGGAATTGCCGTCGCCGTCTTCTTCGGTGGCGGACAGATCCGGCAGATCGGTTGTGCCCACCAGTTCGCCACTGTTGATGGCGTAGTCGCCCGCATTGCCCAGGGCTTTCACCGTGGCGTTTTCGATATACGCCTGGGTTTTTCCGTACTCCGCCGCGGTGGAAATTGCCACCGCACCGGCACCGCCGCTCAGGCCCACGCCCACGGCACCACTGCCCACCAGATTTTCCGTATTGGCTTCCGCCTCCACAGTGACATTGCCATAGGCATTGATATGGGCGTTATCGGCGATGCGCGCGGTGACATTGCCATCCACTACGCCGGTACCAATCGACGGGGCAATGCCCACCTGTTTCGCCGCTGCGACACCGGCATCGATGGTCAGCAGCCAGTTGTCCCGCTCGGCAATCACATGGACATTTTTTGCCTTGAACTTGGCACTGGTGTCACTGCTGCCGTTGCCGAGAATTTCACTGGTCACATCGGAGTCAACTCGATTCACCGCCGCAGCAATACCACCAGCAGAACCGCTGGAAGAGCCGGCGCCCATCCACGCAGTGGATACGCTGTCGGTGAAGTCCCCGGACAGGACATTGATATTGCCACCGGTACTGCTCGCGGAGCCTGCGGAATTATCGCCGGTATTCTTGATCCCCGCCTGCACCGTCTGATCCAGATCGGTCACGCTGAGCGCGCCGGCGAAGCCGAGGCCGCCGCTACCGGTAGACGCGCCAATCGCAATGGCATTGCCCACCAGCAGGTTGTGATCGTCATCTGCACCACTGGCGGCTTTAACGGTTACGTCGCCGGACGCCTGCAGATCCACGTTGCCGATACGCGCGCGGGTTTCGTGGCCGCTATCGCCGATCAGGTTCATGGCAACCGCCAGGCCCACCGCTGCGCCGCTGCCGGTGGAAACACCAATCGCGCCGGCAACGTTCACCAGATCCATATCGTTCTGAGCCAGCACCGAGACGTCATCCGTATTAATGGTGCCGTAGTCGTAGCCGTTCCAATCACCTATTTCCGCTTTTACAGTATTGTTGACACTGTTTACCGCAACAGAACCGATACCGGACCACTTGCCAGTGGCGACACCGACACCCGCGGCAACGCTGTACAGCAGTGCTTCGTTGCGCGCTGATACATCAACACTACTTGCAGCAGTATCGCCGCTATTGATATCGGAGTACTGAATACGCGCAGTTTTTTCGGTCTGTACATCCGCATGGGCGTAGGAAAGGCCCAGGTTGGATTTACCCACCTGCACCACACCGGCGACCGCGATAATCCGCTCCCCTTCAGAGCTGTAGTCATAAGCAGATCCGGTGCCGTCGTCACTGGTATGCACTTCGGTATTGTCGATGGCCGCAGCACCGGTAAAATCATAATCCTTGTTGACTTCGCTGTTGCCCAGTCCATCGAGAATACTGTCGAGACTACCTACTTTGGCGCCAGCCACATTGACTGCAACGCTATCTGCTCCATTGATAGTGACGTATTCAAGCAACGCTTTGGTGTCGCCCTTGATCGAGCCGATAGCAAAGCTGCCCATGTAGCCCATGGAGTTTTCAGCGTTATCGTTATAACCGACCCCGGCCGCACCAATACCAATGCGCTGTAATCCACGCGCACTGATATCAATGTTGTCAAAGTTATATATCTGACTGTTGTAGAAAAAGCCCCCCTTCTCGTAATCGGTAACGATGGCCTCAACGGCCTTGCCGCTGAATACGTCCTCGTTGTAAGCCGAAGACAGAACATTGTTACCATCGGGGTTACTGTCGCCGATCAGGTTGCCCGGATCGTCGATATCCGCAAAGGTAATTGCCAGGCCGTAACCCTGCTGGCCACCACCATACAGGGTGCCACCACCCACACCGATATCGGTATTGTTGTAGGCGGAAACTTCAAAATCGTTGTCGCCAACACCACTGGCGCTGACCACAGTGCCTTCCATACGCGCGGAGGTGCCATCGCGCACTTGGGCACCGGAAATAGAGAGACCCGCAGATGTAGACTTTCCGCCCTGCGAGGGTTTATCCACAGCCAATGCCAGGCCAACCGAAGTCAGTTCACCACCGTGCAGCGCCTGAATCGAGAGGTCATCCAGGTTGCGCACATCGGAATCAATTAACCACGCCAAAGCATCGTTAAAGCTGATCTGGTAGGCAATGGCACCCGCCATGGCACTGCTGGTAGGTGTTTTGGTCGATGTAGACAGGTTGAAGGCGGCAGAGCCAGAGGCGGAAGCAGAAACAATTTTTTGCAGCGCCTGGATATCCAGGGTGACCTCTTCACCGGTGTGTCCCTTGATGGTGACACCATCCACTATGGCCTTGGCATCCAGGTTCTGCACCACAATAGTGACACTACCAGCGCCGGCGAAACTGGTCGCATCGGAGTCTACTTGCGCGACACTTTCCTCACTGCTGGCGCTGTCGCTATCGTTGGAACCGCTCTCGGACGATTTACCAATAGAGCTGTCACCCGAGCTGCTGTTTGCGCTGTTGGCGCTGTTGGCGCTGTCCGAAGTATTGCTGGAAAGATCGGCCGAGTAATTGCCGAATTTGCTACCGTACCAGTCTTCAAATTTCTGACCGACACCAGGCTCACCGGTATCTTCTGTCAGCAAAGCACCGGCAGCGGCAACACTGCCGTTGGTGCCGCTGGATTTACCTCGCACTTCGACGTTACGCGCAATAATCACCGGCGAACTCGGTTGCTCGGGGTTGGTCGGAGCAGTAGGGGCCGGCTGCGTGCCGTTTTTGAAATCGACTTTTTCCGCTTCTTCGCTGTTATCACCGATAAAGGCTTTTGTATCGCCCTGGGTAATATTGGTAGCGATGGCGATGCCCACCGCGCTTTCACCGGCAGTCCAGTTCACTGCACCGGCACCGGTCCAGTTGCCCATCTGATGGTCGGCGACAACAACCAGGTCATCCGCGCTGACATAGGCGCTGTTGGATAGGGAAGCGTGGGTGAGGGATTCACTATTTAGAATCGCGATCACCCCGTTGAATCCGGTACCGGTACCCATGCCGGAAGACGGGGTAATAACAAAATGGCGCTCGTCGGTTTCCGCGGTAATCTCCACATCGTCGGCGGCGGTAATACTGGCATCACCAACCCCCGCTACCGCCTGCGCATTCTGCTGGACATAGGCGATGGTACCACCGACCGATTTACCTTCGTCGTTGGTGCCGTTGCCATTTGGCAGGATACCGAGAGTACCGATATTGCCGGCCACATGGGCACTTTCAATCAGGTTATAGGCACGCACCGCCACCGAGCTGTCAAAGTCGTAACTGTAGGTGACGTCCTTGAAAGGTTCAAAATCACTGAAGATACCCGGGCTGGCCAGTTCCGAATCGAGATCGTAAGAAACACTCCAGTCGCTTGTACCAGTGGTAGTGACTTGTACTCCGTCGCCAATCCACGCTTTTGTACCGATCTCGTTCCACTGAACATCGACACTGCCACCGTAGGCTTCCTTGTCGGCACCCGCACCGGCATTGGCGAAGCTGGTAAGAATATTATTTTGCAGGCCACCGGTGCCGTTGAACTTGCCTATGACATCGGAAAGTGATTCCCAGCGGTCATAGGTGGAGACGATGGGCATTTTCTGCTCTGCCACCACGCCGAGGTTCTGTGAAATTATCGTGGTGTAATCGCCGATCTCCGCCACCGCATCGCCTTCGTGAATGGCAAAGTTGAGCGCGAATGCGGCACTCTTTTCTGCGGCACTGGTCTGCTGTGCGCCGACCGTACCTTCCTTCGGCGAAGTTACCACCGCTTCCGCGGAGGTGCGGTAACCACCCTGGTCACCACCAACAGCTCCACGACCATCGCCGCCGATCACTTCGTCGTTGTCGGTTCCAAGATCCGTGGCAGCGGCCACCAGCACATTGCCGCTGGCGTTGATGGTCGGCGCATCTTCTGCACCACCAACGTTGTTTCCGAGATAGGCGTAGGCTTCTTTGTCCGAGAGGTTCAGTGAGAAGGCGAGGCCTCCCTTCCACGTAACGGTGCCTGACGTTTCTGCGCTATCTTCTGCTTCATCCCCGGCATCATCACCGGCGTCGTCACTAGAATCGGCAGAGTCATCCGACTCACTAAGTTCGACGCCGTCCGGCATGAACTTGCTTACCAGGGTAGAAACACCTCCCTGAACCTTACCCATCCCTTTGACCAGCTTTGAGCCGATGGTGCGCGCGAGAATACTGCTGCCAACAGTTACACCCGAGTGCACACGCTGCTCCACGGTGCGGTCCAGGGCGACCACGGAGACATCACCCACTTGCGCCAGATCAGTTCCGAGGTCCGCCCCCATTTCCGCGGTGGCACTGGTATCAAAATCTCCAATTGCCACGGCGATGCCATAGCGCGTGTTGGCCAAACCATAGACCGACGCCGAGGCATAAAAGCGATTCAGGTTTTCTGCGGCCACCAGGAGGTTATCGGCTTCCAGGTTCGCGCCGGTTTCGATAATTGCATTCGCGTCGACGTCCGCTTCGCCCACCGCGACCGCAGCCACCACCTTATTGGCATCGTCCGCCTGTAACACAAAGGCACTGGAAGATACGTAAGCCTCGTTGTGCGCGGTAACCGACAAGTCCCCACCGGCAGAAATGGTCGCGCCGGACTTCACTTTTGCAGTGCTGGTGGCACTACCGCCAACATAGATGCCAGCAAGTGATGCAGTTAACAGATCGCCCCCCATCACCAACGCCATCGCCTCGGCTACAGCGTGAGACGTGGCCGACAGGTTGACGTCGCCGGAAGCGGTAATGTCCGCGGAGGATTCCACGGTTACCGTTGCGTCGGCATCAGCCTCCATATAGTTGAAATCGACACCACCCAGTGCGGACACCGCTTTCAACCCCAGGGTCATACCGATCTCTTCGTACATGGAACTGATGGCAGAACTGAATGCAGTTGCAGTGACATTGTTCGCGTCGATGGCGCCGGCGATGGTGATACCGGTTTCGGCACTGGCAGACGCGTAGCCAACAGAATCCTTTTGCGTGGCGGTAAGGATCACATCGCCGTCGGTCGTGTCAGTATCGCCGTCAGCGGTATCCAGTACACTGGTGCTGGCCAGGTTAATGGTGGCGGCATCCAACTCGATATTGCCCACCGTATCGCCGGTGCCTGCACTGGTGCGCAGGGTGCCAGCTACATCGATACTATCCGCCTCCATGGAAATGGCCGCGGCAGAAATATCGGCAGTAGATTCGATGGTGATATCGTCGGCGATAAAGGCCAGTTCACCGGCATAAATCAACGCCTTGGTCCAGACGAGGCTGTCGGATTCCAGGGTAAGTTTGGTTGCGGTCAGGCTGGAAAGATCGAGGCTGTCGGTGATACTGGAGCGCAGCAGAATACTTTCGCTCGCTGCCATAGTGCCGTTATTGGTAAAGCTGTCGACATCCAGTTCGATATTATCGGCGGTAAAGCTGGTGTCGGTTACGAGGGTCAGATCGCCGCCATCGAAAATGATATCGCTGCCGCTGAAATCGAAATTTCCAGTGTCGACCCAGACAATGTCATCGCTACCGGCGCCGGTCACGGCACCATCACTGCTGCTATTGGCGAGCACGATGGCGTTGTCGGTTTCTATGGCAAGGGTGCCGAAACTCAGATTGTCGAGAATACTGTAATCCGCATCGTCGATCAGTCGGATGCTACCACTGCCGGAATCTGCGGTGAGGGAGCCATCAACCGCTGTCGCGGAAGACTGCACGGCAATATTGCGCGCACTGATATCCGCTCCACTGGTGACCGTTACCGCGGCGGCGTTGAGGGTCAGGTCACCATCGAAATCCACATTGCCAAGGTGTTTAAAGTCACTAGCACCCGCGCCGGTGTAGGCGGTGTCACTAGCACTGGCCGCAAACACCATATTGTTAGATGTGGTGAGCGAGAGCCCATCGGCGGAAAGCTTGGCGAAATCGAAAGCCAGGGTACCGCCAGACAATCCGATCTGACCGAGGGTTGTGCCATCGCCGGCAGCATTCAGCCAGCCATCTGCCTGCACCCCATTGGTTGCGGCGAGACTGATATCCACAGCGGTGACATCGATTTCCGTGGTGACATTGTCCGCATCCACTTCCAGGGCAAAACCCAGGTCGACCGCACCACCGGTTTCCTCCCACACAATATCGCCGGCACTGGCAGATACACCCGTCGCGTCGGCGGTGATGGTGAAGTCACCGCTGGTATCGACGCGCACAACAGTCGCGCTGATATTATCGAGATCGCCGTAGTCCGCATCACCGTCCAGGGTAATGCGTCCACTACTGTCGGCGGCAGTCGCGTCTGCAATCAGGCTGCCGTCGATATTGATATCGCTGCTGTGCAGGCTGGCGTCAGAAGCAGAAACGCTGTTACCCGCGGTAATCACCACGCGGTTGCCGGTAATATCCAGCTGGTCGTAGGCATCGATATTACCCACGAGTACCAGATCACCAGCACTCGCGGACAGCGCCTCGGCATCACCGGCGGTATCCGCCAGAACCACAGCATTGGCTCCGCCATCGATGGTCGCGGTAGCGCCGTCAATATCGATCAGTCCAATGGTCACGGTATCGCCGTCGTCGGTACCCAGCGCGGTGATATTGCCACTGATGGTGACTTCGGTATCCGCGGTGATATTGACGTTGCTCGCCATTACTTCACCGGCGAGATTAACGGTATCCCCGAGAAAGGTAGCAATCGAGTCAATGTCATTTGCCGTTACCGCATCTCGGGTATCCACGGTGGCGGTGCTGGAAACATTGATACTGTCGGCACTGATGGTGATGCCGCCATCGGCAAACAGGTCGCCATTGATGGCCACATGATCACCATTCACACCTCCGCCAGCAGCGCTGATATAGATACCCCCGCCGTCCTGTTGCAGCTCGGTTGGGGCGCTGGCATCGCCCACATTCACCATCGCCGCATCCACGTAAATCGCCTGGATGGCGTTGCCCGCGGTCATCACCGCGCCGGCATCCACCACCACCTGATTGCCCTGGATATCGATGCCGGTAGCGGTATTGATCTTGCCGGACACAGTTACCAGGCCGCTGCTGGAAACGGTATAGGAATTGTCGTCGAGCGCGACGAGTCCATCCTCGGAGAAAGACGTCGCACCGAGATCCAGCCAGCTGTCCAGTTCACTCTGGGAAGGGGTTTTTACCGAGAGCTGTCCGACATTGATGATGCCGGACGGACCCACGAGAAATCCGTAGGAACTGGCAAACACCACGTTGCCGCCGAGACTGCCATCCTGGTAGCTGTTCAGTACTCCGTGCACTTCCGGGCGACTGTCGCGCACGATATTTACCAGCTGGTCGATATCGCTATCCAGCTCCAGGTTGACCGTGTTCAGATCCCCAACCACAAAATCGTTGAAGACGTTGACCCCAACGCTGCCGTTTTTGTATTTGCTGGTAACTTTTTCGACGTTATTACCCAGGTCCTCGACCTCGGTAAATGCATCCACCGCATCAATATTATGGGTCGCCGCCAACAGATTCACCGCGCCACCGGACAGCACCGCACCGAGGGTGACGGCCTTGCCGGTATGTGGACGCTTATTCCGGCTCGGCTGTGCACTTTGGCTGCTGCGAGTAGCAAAGCGAATAGCGCGGGCAAGCAGGTGGTGACGGAAGGGCTTCATGCTCAGGATCCTTGAAAACGGCTGGGATGGTTTTCGTCGTTGTAATTTTTCGTGCGCGCAAGCGGCGCCATTTCAGTATTTGCTAAAACAGCAAAGCAGCCGCACCGTTTTTCCGGATTGCGACTGCTTTGGACCAGACTACTTCAACAGGCCCGGCTTTCTGCCGGTCGACCGGCACAGTGAATTGGCGCTAGTTCAGTGCGCCGGCTTCGGCTTTCTCGTGCGCCTCCGCCACGGCATTTGCCTGCAGCTGCTTTTTGGACATCTGACGCAGCGCCCCCAGAGAGTGCAGATGCGCATAAACCCAAGCCAGTTGGCCGGTCTTGAACCAGGCCTGCACCTTGCCGGCATCGACGTCGATTAGTTTGGCCTCATCAACCACGTGCAGCCCCTCGAGGCGTACCGGCTTGCCGTCTCCTGCCATCACCTGGATATCAAAGGATTTGAACAGGTCCTGCTCGGCAAGCGCAGCGCAGAATTCACGGGTTACCCTGAAAGACTTGTCGAAGTTGGTAAGAAACTGCAGCACATTGTTTAGCGTCTCGCTGTTTTCACCGTTCTCGTCAAAAAGCGGCTGACCATCTTGCTCGGAGAACTGGCCGCTCTCTTCGTCGAAGCAGACCGTCTGGCTATCGGTCATTGCGAAGGGATAGCGACGAATAAACGCGGGTACGTAATTGCCCTGCCATATACCCTCCTCATCCACCTGGGTGTGCTGATTGTTACGCAGGGAAAGTAGTGCCAGAGGGAAGTACTCGCCGGCTTCATTGCGGCTGAAAAAGATGGGCAGATCGCGACTGGCTTCGAAGAATTCAATACCGGTGAGGGGCACTGAATTGATTTCGCTAGAGAAACGAAATCTGTCACTGGGAGAAAATTTCAGATTGCGGTGATTTTCCCGGTTCAGGGCAACAGGTTTTGAATAGAACAGTAATTCGCGCATTTTCTTATTCCGTAAAAATCTAGATATATATTTTTTTGTATGATTCCCTTCATAAATCGGCCCCTTACAAAAGGCCCGCGGGAACAGAATAATGTGATAAATTTAACGACTTTCTCGTGACGAAGTTAGAATTAATTCCGGTATCATTCACATTTCTACAGTTAAGTCACGTAAGTAAAGGTTGTGTGGCAATGAATAGAGCTGCCCGAAATCCGGTAACTTGCTCGTAGCAGCGCCTTCGGCCTCTTTTATTGAAGCGCCGCGTAAAATTAGACGGTCGCCCACTTCTGATCGGGCGCTCAGCACCACAAATGAAAACACGGAAGCCCCCAGGGAAAGTCCTACCAGAAATTGTTTGAGCATGTGTGTGCCTCCCGCCGTCAGGGCGTTTCGGGTACTGATTCGTTGGCCATTCATGGCAAATGAGAATCCTTAGAAGTAGTTACGTAACTGAGCAGAACTTTCCCTCATGATTGAGGAAAATTATTTTTGCGATTTTCTATTGATCAATTTTGCAACAACCTCTAAAACAGCAGCGGGCCCAAAAGCATCAGGCCCGCGCTCACAAGAACAACGAAACAGCAAGCCGAAGATAGCGACACCATGTCTCAGCAAGTACATTTGCCAGAACTTACCGGGCAGCTCTATGAGGAGCTGAGGCGCTGTGCCCGCCGTATCCTCTCAAACCAGTCGGAAGGGTTGACCCTGCAAACAACCGATGTAGTGCACGAAGCCTGTTTGCGCTTAATGGAGTCCCCTACCCAGTTTGAAAGCCGCACCCATCTGTACCGTTGCGCCGCCAAAGCCATGCGCCACTTGCTGGTGGATCACGCGCGCGCGAAATCAGCCCAGAAGCGCAGCGGGCAACACATGCGTACCGTTTGGATGGATAGTCTGCTGGGAGATATCGATGTAAACCTGGGCCTGCTGACCATTGATCAGACTCTGACCGAGATGTCGCAGATCAGTGATCGGCTAGAGAGTATCGCCGAGCTGCACTATCTCGCTGGATTCACACAGGCCAAGGTGGCAGAGGTACTTGAAGTCAGCGTGGCAACGGTGGAAAGGGAGCTGAAATTCGCACGCGCTTTCCTTACCGACCGCCTCCAGGAACTCCACCACCCGGCAAGCGCCTGAACGGCCCCCTACGAATATGTCCATCACTGACAAGCGACTGACCGACAAGCGACTGAAAGTCGTCAAAGCGCTGTTCGACCGCTGCGCTGACACCCCCCGCAGCGAACGCGAAGCGCTACTGAATATGAGCAATGCCACCCCTGCAGAAATTCAGGAGGTGGAGCGCCTACTGGCCTTTCACGACACCGCAGCAACAAATGGCAGCCAGACCAGTATCATCGGCCAGCAACTGAAAACCCTGAGCCAGAGCCTGCCGCAAGGGCAGATGTTAGGCGCCTTTGCCATCGAAGAAGAAATTGGCCGCGGCGGTATGGGAATCGTATTTCGCGCGCGACGGGCAGATGGCAACTATGAACAGCAGGTCGCCATCAAGATTGCACCGAGCTTTGCCAGCAGCGAGGAACTGAAACACTTCCACCAGGAACGCCAGATACTGGCGAAACTGCAGCACCCCAATATCGCCACCCTGCTGGACGGCGGCACCACCGATGACAGTCGCCCCTATCTGGTCATGGAATATGTGGCGGGGAGCCCGATTCACGAGCATTGCCGCAATAACAACCTGGATCTGAAAGCCCGGCTGCGCCTGTTTGCGGATGTGTGCGAAGCGGTCAGCTATGCCCACAGCCACCTGATCATTCACCGGGATATCAAACCGGAAAATGTGCTGGTGACTGAAAACGGTCAGGTAAAACTCCTGGACTTCGGTATCGGCAAAGCACTGCAGGCGGAAGGCGATCGCACCCATGCCACCGCACTCAAGGGCATGACCCTGGCCTACGCCAGTCCGGAACAGGTGCGAGGACTGCGCACCACAACCGCAACAGATGTGTACGGACTGGGCGCCCTGCTCTACTGCTTGCTGGCCGAGCAGTCTCCCCACGATGTAGGTGACAGCAGTGCCGAGAAGGTAATCGATGCGATTTGTCGCACGGAACCCACACTGCCCAGCCGCGCGCTGGCCAAATCGGCGGCCTTTGCCGAACGCCGAGCCCTGCGAGGAGATCTGGACAATATTGCAGGTAAAGCGTTGCGCAAGGAGCCGGAACAACGCTATGCCAGTGCCAGCGAATTGCAACGGGATATCGAGCGCTACTTACGCAGTGAACCGGTGCTGGCAACACCGCCAAGTTTTTTTTATCGCACCGGCAGGCTGATTTCGCGATACCCGCTGGCCTGTGCGCTATCGGCGTCGGTAGTGCTGGCAATTACTGCCGGGCTCGGCGCGTCTTTGCATCTGGCAAACCAGCTGCGAGGAGAGCGCGATAGCCTCTTGGCCGCACAGGAAGAAATAAAGAGACAGGTCAGTACAGCACGAAGAACCAGTGACTTGCTCGTCGACATGTTCGATGCTGCATCCCCTGCCCATGCGCAAGGGAGATCCGTAAATGTGGATGAATTGATAGACATTGCCACCAACAAAACTCGCGACTCCCTCAATGAAGAGCCCGCAGTTAAATCGCAATTACTAAGCGCTCTCGCCCGCGTACATTACAACCTGGGCAAATATCATGATGCAGCATCGCTGCAACAGGAGTCGCTGAACTATTTCGAGAGTTTTGGCGATTTGACTTCCCGAAATTTCCCCAAAGATCTAGCCCACAATGTAGCGGAACAGCTTATACAGCAAGGCCGCTACCAGCGGGAAATCGGCGCGACAAACGAAGCACAAAGCGTCCTCGAAAAAGCGATCGGGATTTTGGGTGTTTACCCAAATGACTTTCTGCTGGCACAAGCACTACACCGAAAAGGGCAATTGATTTCACGTGTAGGCAGTCCCGACGATGCCATTACAACACTCACTAAGGCGCAGCAAATCTGGGAAAAAATGCCCGATAAGGGAGGCGAGCTCGGTCTCGCAACCGGGCACAGTCTATCCAGCGCCTATTACAACAAACCCGACTTCCCAATGGCGGCGAAATCGGAATCAGAGGTGCTGGCACGGAGAATACAATTACTTGGGGATACACACCCGGATACACTGAATAGCTACCGCTTCACTGCCAGGAGCTATATGCGAATTGGTCGCTGGGATGAAGCGAGGGTTCTCGCCGAAAAAGCCTACCATAGTAGCCAGAGCCTGTTTTCAACCGACAGTAAGATTTATCGCCACTGCGTCCTCACTTATGTCCGCCTGCTAAGCGCTTTTGGCGATCATGAAAAGGCGCTGGAAATTATTAGTGAATTTCTACAAGAAGACCTAGTTGCACTAGAGGGAAGCGCAGAACTGCACAACCAGCGCGGGGAGTTTTACTTCAAACTGGGCCGTATTGACGAGGCGGAAAGTGACTTTGCCCGCGCAGTAGCCATTTACGCCGAACTCTACCCAAGCGGCTCTGGCTCGACGCTCATGCCCCGTACGAATCTCGGCGAGATTATGGCACTGACTGGTGAGCGAGAAGCCGGCATGCATATCCTAAATGAGGCACTTCAGGACAATATCGACAGGTATGGTGCGGAGGATTACGGTGTCGGGAGCTTTTATATGCGATTTTCACGTATCGCCCTGCACGATAAGGATTTCAACGAAGCGCTACGCCTGAACGCGCTCTCTCGCTCCATTCGGCTGAAAACCTTTGAGCGGAACCACCCAATCGTACTGAAGAACGATGCACTGGAAATCGAGATTTACCAACAGTCCGGGGAAATCGGTAAAGCGATTGAACGCTGCGAATTTCTGGCACGCACTTATGAGGAAATATTCCCGGAAGATGCGCCGGTGATCGGGTATTACCATTCATTACTCAAAGAACTAAAACACCAGATTTAACAGCCCTTCAGACCGATCTGGCCCAGACACAAAAAAAGCCGCAGTGTTTCCACTGCGGCTTTTTTGATGCTTCAGATCAGGAGTAAAGATTACTCGATGATCTTGGCTACAACACCAGCACCAACGGTACGGCCACCTTCACGGATCGCGAAGCGCAGACCTTCTTCCATGGCGATCGGGCAGATCAGAGTCACAGACATCTGAATGTTGTCGCCCGGCATTACCATTTCGGTGCCTTCCGGCAGCTCAACCGCACCAGTTACGTCGGTGGTACGGAAGTAGAACTGCGGACGGTAGCCTTTGAAGAACGGGGTGTGACGGCCACCTTCGTCCTTGGACAGGATGTAAACCTCACCTTCGAACTTGGTGTGCGGGGTGATGGAGCCCGGCTTAGCCAGTACCTGACCACGCTCAACTTCGTCACGCTTGGTGCCACGCAGCAGGGCGCCGATGTTCTCACCCGCACGACCTTCGTCGAGCAGCTTGCGGAACATTTCAACACCGGTACAGGTGGTAGAAGTGGTTTCTTTGATACCAACGATCTGGATTTCGTCACCAGTGTTGATGATGCCACGCTCTACACGGCCAGTTACTACGGTACCGCGACCAGAGATGGAGAATACGTCTTCGATCGGCATCAGGAACGGCTGGTCTACAGCGCGCTCTGGCTCCGGGATGTACTCGTCCAGGGTTTCTACCAGCTTCTTAACAGCGCTGGTGCCCAGCTCGTTGTCGTCTTCGCCGTTCAGGGCCATCAGGGCAGAACCAGCGATGATCGGAGTGTCGTCACCTGGGAATTCGTATTGATCCAGCAGCTCGCGCAGCTCCATCTCTACCAGTTCCAGCATCTCTGCGTATTCTTCAGAGCCTACGCCGCCACAGTCTTCTGCCAGCAGGTCTGCTTTGTTCAGGAATACAACGATGTAAGGTACACCTACCTGACGAGACAGCAGGATGTGCTCACGGGTCTGCGGCATCGGGCCGTCAGTCGCGCCACATACCAGGATAGCGCCGTCCATCTGAGCAGCACCGGTGATCATGTTCTTAACGTAGTCGGCGTGTCCCGGGCAGTCTACGTGCGCGTAGTGGCGGGTCGGGGACTCGTATTCAACGTGAGAGGTCGCGATGGTGATACCGCGCTCACGCTCTTCCGGAGCGTTGTCGATACCGTCGAAGGCAACGGCAGCGCCGCCCCATACTTCGGCACATACGCGAGTCAGCGCAGCGGTCAGGGTGGTTTTACCGTGGTCAACGTGACCGATGGTGCCCACGTTTACGTGGGGCTTGGAACGTTCAAACTTTTCTTTTCCCATTTTCAGGATCCTCTAACTTAAAAGTTTTAAAGGGACTAAAGCTTAAGCTTTGTTCTTGGCAATAATTTCGTCAGCGACGTTTTTCGGCGCTTCCGCGTACTTCAGGAATTCCATGGTGTAGGTAGCACGGCCCTGGGTTGCAGAACGCAGGTCAGTGGCGTAACCGAACATTTCGGCCAGCGGCACTTCCGCGTTTACAACTTTACCGGAGGTGCTGTCTTCCATACCCTGGATCAGACCGCGACGACGGTTCAGGTCGCCAACAACGTCACCCATGTTTTCTTCCGGAGTAACCACTTCCACTTTCATCATCGGCTCGAGCAGTACCGCACCGCCAACTTGTGCCAGCTTCTTGGTTGCCATAGAACCGGCGATTTTGAACGCCATTTCGTTGGAGTCCACATCGTGGAAGGAGCCGTCGTACAGGGTAGCCTTCAGGCCCAGCAGCGGGTAGCCAGCCAGAACACCGTTCTGCATCTGCTCTTCGATACCTTTCTGTACCGCCGGGATGTATTCCTTCGGTACCACACCACCAACGATGGCGTTTTCGAATTCCAGACCTTCCTGGGACTCGTCTTCTGCCGGCTCGAATTTCACCCAAACGTGACCGTACTGACCGCGACCACCGGACTGACGAACGAACTTGCCTTCGATCTCAGAGGTGTTGCGGATAGTTTCACGATAGGCCACCTGCGGCTTACCGATGTTGGCTTCCACGTTGAATTCGCGACGCATACGGTCAACGATGATATCCAGGTGCAGCTCACCCATACCGGAGATGATGGTCTGGCCAGTCTCTTCGTCGGTCTTCACGCGGAAAGACGGGTCTTCCTGAGCCAGCTTGCCCAGAGCGATACCCATTTTTTCCTGGTCCGGCTTGGACTTCGGCTCAACCGCTACAGAGATTACCGGCTCCGGGAACTCCATACGCTCGAGAACGATCTTCGCATCTTCAGCACACAGGGTGTCACCAGTGGTCACATCTTTCAGGCCGATAGCCGCGGCGATGTCACCAGCCAGTACTTCTTTGATCTCTTTACGGTCGTTGGAGTGCATCTGCACCATACGGCCGACACGCTCTTTCTTCTCCTTCACGGAGTTGTATACCGCGGTGCCGCTTTCCAGCTTACCGGAGTACACACGGAAGAAAGTCAGGGTACCAACGAAGGGGTCGGTCGCAATTTTGAATGCCAGAGCAGCGAAAGGCGCGTCGTCGTTCGCTTCACGGGTCTCAACGGTCTCGGCCTTGTCCAGCAGAGTACCTTCGATCGCTTTCACCTGGTTCGGCGCCGGCAGGTATTCGATTACCGCGTCCAGCATGGCCTGCACGCCCTTGTTCTTGAACGCAGAGCCGCCCAGAACCGGTACGATTTCATTGGCCAGGGTACGCTGACGGATAGCTGCCTTGATTTCTTCTTCGGACAGCTCACCTTCTTCCAGGTACTTTTCCATCAGTTCGTCGGTCGCTTCCGCAGCCGCTTCGACCAGGAATTCGCGCATCTCTTCGCACTCGTCCTGCATGTCAGCCGGGATGTCGGCGTAGTCGAAAGTCATACCCATGTCTTCTTCGTTCCACAGGATGGCTTTCATTTTTACCAGGTCGACAACGCCCTTGAACTCATCTTCGGAGCCAATGGTCATCTGCAGCGGTACTGCAGTGGCGTTCAGACGGGTTTTCAGCTGGCCTACAACCTTGCGGAAGTCTGCACCGGCGCGGTCCATTTTGTTGACGAATACCATGCGCGGTACTTCGTACTTGTTGGCCTGGCGCCATACAGTTTCGGTCTGCGGCTGAACGCCGGAGGAACCACACAGTACAACCACGGCACCGTCGAGAACACGCAGGGAACGCTCTACTTCAATGGTGAAGTCAACGTGTCCGGGAGTGTCGATGATGTTTACGCGGTGCTGCGGAAACTGCTGCTGCATGCCAGCCCAGAAACAGGTGGTTGCGGCGGAGGTAATGGTGATACCGCGCTCTTGTTCCTGCTCCATCCAGTCCATGGTGGCTGCGCCTTCGTGCACCTCACCAATTTTGTGGGACAGACCGGTGTAGAACAGTACGCGCTCGGTAGTCGTGGTTTTACCGGCGTCTACGTGGGCGCAGATACCGATATTGCGATAGCGTTCGATAGGCGTTTTACGTGCCACAGTTGTATCCTCGATATAACGGCAAAAGGCAGCGCGGAGTTTTACCTTCCTTGCTGCCTTTCGGTTTTAATTTCCGATGGAAATAATCATCAGACTTAGAAGCGTCACTATCTTAGAAACGATAGTGGGAGAACGCTTTGTTGGCTTCCGCCATACGGTGCACGTCTTCACGCTTCTTGACCGCGCCGCCCTTGTTCTGGGAAGCATCGATCATTTCATTGGCCAGACGCTGGGCCATAGACTTCTCACCGCGCTTACGGGAGAAATCTACCAGCCAGCGCATTGCCAGCGCGGTACGACGTGCCGGACGCACTTCTACCGGTACCTGGTAGGTAGCACCACCAACACGACGGGACTTTACTTCCACCATCGGGGCGATGTTTTCCAGGGACTCTTCAAAAATTTCAATCGGATCTTTGTTCAGCTTTTCTGAAACCAGATCCAGTGCACCGTAAACGATGCTCTCTGCCACGGACTTCTTACCAGAGATCATGACATGGTTCATGAACTTGGCCAGGGTCACGTTCCCAAACTTGGGATCGGGCAGCACTTCGCGCTTGGCGACTACTCGTCTTCTTGGCATGGGATTGCCTCTCTTCAGGGTTACTCTGAGATGCCGCCGCACTAACTAACAAATAGTAAATACAACTCGGCGAGCTCAGCCTTACTCCGGTTATTCGTTAAACCGAAACGCAATGTTGTCTAGGGCAATTAAGCCTTAGGACGCTTGGCACCGTACTTGGAACGGCCCTGCTTGCGATCGTTTACGCCGGCACAGTCAAGTGCACCGCGTACAGTGTGATAGCGCACACCCGGCAAGTCTTTTACACGACCGCCGCGAATCAGTACCACGCTGTGCTCCTGCAGGTTGTGGCCTTCACCGCCGATGTACGAAGTTACTTCGAAACCGTTGGTCAGGCGCACACGACAAACTTTACGCAGTGCGGAGTTCGGCTTCTTCGGTGTAGTGGTATACACACGAGTACAAACTCCACGGCGCTGCGGGCAAGCTTGCAGTGCAGGCACGTCGCTTTTTTCAACTTTGCGTTTTCTCGGCTTACGAACCAACTGGTTGATCGTTGCCATTAAAAATCACTCCAAAAATAAAACGCCCCCACCATGAACAGCAGTGAGGGCCTATCGTCAGTGCGCGATATGCCGCCGAACCGAAGGTCGCCCTTCACGTTCAACAAACAATCGCACCCCATTAGCGGGGGCCGCATTCTATAAACGTGGCCACCCCGAGTCAACCACCTGCCGAAGTAAACACTCACATCGGCAGGCGACTGCGATCCGGAACAGACCGGTCAGCTGCTGAAACAGCGAACCAACCGGTCAGACTACTCCGTTCTGTAGACCTTATTCCCCGGAAGATTTCAGGGCTTCGGTCAGCGCGGCTTCCACCTCTTCTGCAGAAGGACCTTCGGCAAAGCCGGTGGTCAACTGCTGGGTGCGGCGGCGCTTGCGCTCGGTGTGGTAGGCAAGACCGGTACCGGCCGGGATCAGACGCCCAACTACCACGTTTTCTTTCAGGCCGCGCAGACTGTCTTCCTTGCCGGTAACTGCCGCTTCGGTCAGTACGCGGGTGGTCTCCTGGAAGGAGGCCGCAGACAGGAAGGACTCGGTGGCCAGGGACGCTTTGGTGATACCCAGCAGCAGACGCTCGAACTGAGCCGGCTGCTTGCCTTCGGCACGCAGACGCTCGTTCTCTTCCACCACGCGCTGGTATTCCACCTGGTCGCCCTTGATGAACTCGGAGTCGCCCATCTCGAGGATTTCAACTTTACGCAGCATCTGACGCACGATGGTCTCGATGTGCTTATCGTTGATGCCTACACCCTGGAGGCGGTAAACCTCCTGGATCTCGTTAGTGATGTAGCGCGCCAGCTCTTCCACGCCCTTCAAGCGCAGAATGTCGTGCGGGTTGGACGGGCCATCGGAGATAACCTCGCCCTTCTCTACGGTTTCACCTTCGAACACGGTCAGCTGACGGTGCTTCGGAATCAGTACTTCGTAGTGATCCTTGCCGTTGGCCAGCGGCTTGCCGTCTTTCGGGGTGATCTGCAGACGTACCTTGCCTTTGGTCTCTTTACCGAAGGAAACAGTACCGGAGATCTCCGCCAGGATGGACGGCTCTTTCGGCTTACGGGCTTCGAACAGGTCGGCAACTCGCGGCAGACCACCGGTGATGTCCTTGGTACCGCCAGATTCCTGCGGGATACGTGCAACGATATCGCCCACGTTTACCTTGTCGCTGTCCTTCAGGCTCAAAATCGCCCGCGGCGGCAGCGCGTAGTGCGCCGGCGCGTTGGAGTTGGCCAGGGTCAGCTCTTCACCATTTTCATCAACCAGCGTCACCGCCGGACGCAGGTCTTTACCCGCTGCCGGACGCTCTGCCGGGTCAATCACTTCGATTGAAGACAAACCGGTGATTTCGTCGGTCTGCTTGCGAATGGACAGGCCATCTTCCATACCGGACAGTTTCACCCAACCGGCAACCTCGGTGATGATCGGGTGGGTGTGCGGATCCCACTTGGCCACGATCTGGCCACCATCAATGCTGGAGCCTTCGTCAACGGTGATTACAGCACCGTACGGCAGCTTGTAACGCTCGCGCTCGCGACCAGCGGGATCTGCCACGGCCAGCTCACCGGAACGGGAAACCGCCACCAGGTTGCCACCTTCGGTTTTCACAGTCTTCAGATTGTGCAGACGCACGGTGCCTGGCTGCTTGACCTGAATACTGTCCGCCGCAGAGGCACGGCTCGCCGCACCACCGATGTGGAAGGTACGCATGGTCAGCTGGGTGCCCGGCTCACCGATGGACTGGGCCGCCACAACACCCACGGACTCACCTGGGTTGGCGCGGTGACCACGGGCCAGATCACGACCGTAACACTGGGCACAGATGCCGTGTGCGGTCTCACAGGTAATCGCGGAGCGCACGATTACTTCGTCGATCCCCATACCTTCGATACGCTCAACCCAGGCTTCGTCGATCATGGTGCCAGCCGGAACCGCGATTTCTTCACTGCCAGGCTTGATCACATCACGCGCAACCACACGACCGAGGATACGGTCACCCAGGGATTCGATGACGTCACCGCCTTCGATCACCGGTGCCATGGTCAGACCATCGTCGGTACCACAATCGATTTCGGTGATTACCACGTCCTGGGCCACGTTTACCAGACGACGGGTCAGGTAACCGGAGTTCGCGGTTTTCAGTGCGGTATCCGCCAGACCTTTACGCGCACCGTGGGTCGAGATGAAGTACTGCAGTACGCTCAGACCTTCGCGGAAGTTCGCGGTAATGGCGTTCTCGATAATGGAACCGTCCGGACGCGCCATCAGACCACGCATACCGGCGAGCTGACGAATCTGCGCCTCACTACCCCGTGCGCCAGAGTCGGCGTACATGTATACGGAGTTGAAGGAATCCTGCTCGGTCTCATTACCTTCGCGATCGATGACTGGCTCTTTCTTGATACCGGCCATCATCGCCTGGGTCACCTTGTCGTTGGTACGGGACCAAACGTCGATGACCTTGTTGTATTTCTCGCCCGCGGTTACCAGACCGGACGCGAACTGGGTTTCGATCTCTTTCACTTCCTCTTCCGCAGAAGCGATCAGGTCGGCCTTGGCCGCCGGGATCTCGAAGTCGTTCACACCGATGGAGGAACCGGACTTGGTGGAGAAATCGAAACCGGTGTACATCAGCTGGTCAGCAAAGATGACGGTCGCCTTCAGGCCCACGTTGCGGTAGCACTCGTTCAGAACGCGGGAGATCGCCTTCTTCTTCATCGGCTGGTTCACGTGTTCGAAGGGCAGCCCTTCCGGCACGATGTTCCACAGCAGTGCGCGACCAACGGTTGTGTCGTACACAGTGCGGGTAACCTGCTTCTCGCCGTCTTCACCGATGGAAGTCTCGTCGATACGCACCTTGATCTTCGCCTGCAGGCCAACCTGCTTGGCGTAGAAGGCGCGACTCACTTCCTTGATATCGGAGAAGAACATGCCTTCGCCTTTATCGTTCACACGCTCACGGGTCATCCAGTACAGACCCAGTACCACGTCCTGAGACGGTACGATAATCGGCTCACCGTTGGCGGGCGACAGGATGTTGTTGGTGGACATCATCAGCGCGCGGGATTCCAGCTGCGCTTCGATGGTCAGCGGTACGTGTACCGCCATCTGGTCACCGTCGAAGTCGGCGTTGTACGCCGCACACACCAGCGGGTGCAGCTGGATCGCTTTACCTTCAATCAGTACCGGTTCGAACGCCTGGATACCCAGACGGTGCAGGGTCGGTGCACGGTTCAGCAGTACCGGGTGCTCGCGAATCACTTCGTCGAGGATGTCCCATACCACCGCCTCTTCGCGCTCGACCATTTTCTTGGCCGCCTTGATGGTGGTGGCCAGGCCGCGGGCTTCCAGCTTGCCGAAAATGAACGGCTTGAACAGCTCGAGGGCCATTTTCTTCGGCAGACCACACTGGTGCAGACGCAGGGTCGGACCAACCACGATCACGGAACGACCGGAGTAGTCCACACGCTTACCCAGCAGGTTCTGACGGAAACGACCCTGCTTACCCTTGATCATGTCGGCCAGGGATTTCAGCGGGCGCTTGTTGGAACCGGTGATGGCGCGACCGCGACGGCCGTTATCCAGCAGTGCGTCCACAGACTCCTGCAGCATGCGCTTTTCGTTGCGCACGATGATGTCCGGCGCGTTCAGCTCGAGCAGGCGCTTCAGACGGTTGTTACGGTTGATCACGCGACGGTACAGGTCGTTCAGGTCGGAGGTCGCGAAGCGGCCACCGTCTAGGGGTACCAGCGGGCGCAGATCCGGCGGCAGTACCGGCAGTGCCTGCATGATCATCCACTCCGGCTTGTTGCCGGACTTGTAGAAGGCTTCCAGCAGCTTCAGGCGCTTGGACAGCTTCTTGATCTTGGTTTCGGAGTTGGTCGCCGGGATCTCTTCGCGCAGACGCTGGATCTCGGACGGCAGCTCGATGTCATTCATCAGCTCCTGGATGGCTTCTGCACCCATTTTCGCTTCGAACTCATCGGCGAACTCTTCCATCGCCTCGAAGTACTGCTCGTCGTTCAGCAGCTGGCCGCGCTCCAGGGTAGTCATACCCGGGTCGGTCACCACGTAGGATTCGAAGTACAGCACGCGCTCGATATCACGCAGGGTCATATCCAGCAGCAGGCCGATACGGGACGGCAGGGATTTCAGGAACCAGATGTGCGCAACCGGGCTCGCCAGTTCGATGTGGCCCATGCGCTCACGGCGCACTTTCGCCTTGGTGACTTCAACGCCGCACTTTTCACAGATGATGCCGCGGTGCTTCATGCGCTTGTACTTACCGCACAGGCACTCGTAGTCCTTTACCGGGCCAAAAATCTTGGCACAGAACAGGCCTTCGCGCTCCGGCTTGAAGGTACGGTAGTTGATGGTCTCCGGCTTTTTCACTTCGCCGTAGGACCAGGAGCGAATCATGTCCGGCGAAGCCAGACCGATACGGATAGCGTCAAATTCTTCGAGCTGATCCTGGGCTTTCACCAGGTTTAACAAATCTTTCAAGGCCTTTCCTCCACTAGGGGGTAGTCATTCCGGCCAACTGCCTCTGGGGCCGGAAGTGCCGGTGGTGGTGATTCCCGATCGCCGCCACCGGCCTCTGTCTACTAAATCCGATTAATACCAGTGTTACTCGTTTTCCAGCTCGAAGTTCATACCCAGCGAGCGGATTTCCTTGACCAGTACGTTGAAGGATTCGGGCATGCCCGGCTCCATGCGGTGGTCGCCATCCACGATGTTTTTGTACATCTTGGTACGACCTTCCACGTCATCGGATTTGACCGTGAGCATTTCCTGCAGGGTGTAAGCGGCACCGTAAGCTTCCAGTGCCCACACCTCCATCTCACCGAAGCGCTGACCACCGAACTGCGCCTTACCACCCAGCGGCTGCTGGGTAACCAGGCTGTAGGAACCAGTAGAACGCGCGTGCATCTTGTCGTCTACCAGGTGGTTCAGCTTCAGCATGTACATGTAGCCCACGGTTACCGGACGCTCGAAAGAGTCACCGGTACGGCCGTCGTACAGCGTGATCTGGCCGGAATCCGGGATGTCCGCCAGACGCAGCAGCTTCTTGATTTCAGGCTCAGCGGCACCGTCGAATACCGGAGTCGCCATGGGTACACCGCGACGCAGGTTTTCGGACATGGCCAGAACTTCTTCATCAGACAGCTCGTTCAGATCTTCGAAACGACCGCCGGTGGAGTTGTAGACCTCTTCCAGGAATCCGCGAATCTTCGCCGCTTCCTGCTTCTCCTTGACCATGCGATCGATCTTCACACCGAGACCTTTCGCCGCCATACCCAGGTGCATTTCCAGAACCTGACCAACGTTCATACGAGACGGTACACCCAGCGGGTTCAGAACCACGTCGACCGGCTCGCCGTTTTCGTCGTACGGCATGTCTTCGACAGGCTTGATCACGGAGATAACACCTTTGTTACCGTGACGGCCGGCCATCTTGTCACCAGGCTGGATGCGACGCTTGATCGCCAGGTAAACCTTGACGATTTTCAGCACGCCCGGCGCCAGGTCGTCGCCGGATTCCAGTTTTTTCTTCTTGTCTTCAAACTGCTCGTCGAGCAGCTTGCGACGCTCTTTCAGCTGGGCTTCGGCTTTTTCCAGCTGCTCGTTCAGGCTGTCTTCGCTCATGCGCAGCTTGAACCAGTCTTCGCGCGGCAGGCCGGCGAGGATTTCAGCGTTCAGTACGTCGCCTTTCTTGACGCCCTTACCACCGGCAACGGATTGTCCGTCCAGTGCAGCCGCCAGACGCTCGAAGGTTGCACCTTCAACGATGCGGTACTCTTCGTTCAGGTCCTTGCGCACTTCGTCCAGCTGGGCCTTCTCGATGGCGAGAGAGCGCTGGTCTTTCTGCAGACCGTCGCGGGTGAAGACCTGTACGTCGATCACGGTACCGCGGGTGCCGGAAGGCGCACGCAGGGAAGTGTCTTTAACGTCAGAGGCCTTCTCACCGAAGATCGCACGCAGCAGTTTTTCTTCCGGCGTCAGCTGGGCTTCGCCTTTCGGAGTCACCTTACCAACCAGGATGTCGCCAGCGCCCACTTCTGCACCGATGTACACGATGCCGGACTCGTCCAGCTTGTTCAGCGCAGATTCGCCCACGTTGGGGATATCCGCGGTGATTTCTTCACTGCCCAGTTTGGTGTCACGGGCAATACAGGTCAGTTCCTGAATGTGGATGGTGGTGAAGCGGTCTTCCTGAACCACACGCTCGGATACGAGGATGGAGTCCTCGAAGTTGTAGCCGTTCCACGGCATGAACGCGATGCGCATGTTCTGACCCAGAGCCAGCTCACCCAGGTCAACGGACGGGCCGTCGGCCAGAATGTCACCGCGGGCAACCACGTCGCCGGTCTTCACGATCGGGCGCTGGTTGATACAGGTGTTCTGGTTGGAACGGGTGTACTTGGTGAGACCGTACAGATCCACACCCGCATCACCGGCTTCCACTTCTTCGTCGCGTACGCGTACAACCACACGGCTGGCGTCAACACGCTCGATCACACCGCCACGCTTGGCCACGATACAGACACCGGAGTCGCGCGCTACGGTGCGCTCCATGCCAGTACCTACCAGCGGCTTTTCAGCGCGCAGGGTCGGAACCGCCTGACGCTGCATGTTCGATCCCATCAATGCGCGGTTGGCGTCATCGTGTTCCAGGAACGGAATCATTGCCGCAGCAACAGACACTACCTGACGGGCGGACACGTCCATGTACTGGATTTCGTCCGGGGTCTTCAGGGTAAATTCGTACTGGTGACGCACGCTCACCAGGTCATCGGTAAAGCGACCGTTTTCGTCGACCGCTGCAGAAGCCTGTGCAACCACGTAGTTGGCTTCGTTAATGGCAGACAGGTATTCGATCTGGTCGGTTACCTGGCCGTCGACAACCTTGCGGTACGGGCTTTCCAGGAAGCCGTAGTGGTTGGCGCGGGCATAGGTCGCCAGGGAGTTGATCAGACCAATGTTCGGACCTTCCGGCGTTTCGATCGGACATACGCGGCCGTAGTGGGTCGGGTGCACGTCTCGCACCTCGAAGCCCGCGCGCTCGCGGGTCAGACCACCCGGACCAAGCGCGGATACACGACGCTTGTGGGTAACTTCCGACAGCGGGTTGTTCTGGTCCATAAACTGGGACAACTGGGAGGAACCGAAGAATTCCTTCACCGCAGCGGCCACCGGCTTGGCATTGATCAGGTCCTGCGGCATCAGTCCTTCGGACTCCGCCATGGACAGACGCTCTTTTACCGCGCGCTCTACACGTACCAGACCCACGCGGAACTGGTTCTCGGCCATCTCGCCCACGGAGCGCACACGACGGTTACCCAGGTGATCGATATCGTCCACCATGCCGCGGCCGTTGCGGATCTCGATCAGGGTTTTCAGAACATCGACGATGTCGTCTTTGCTCAGGGTACCCTGGCCAGTCTCGTCTTCGCGGTTCAGGCGGCGGTTGAACTTCATGCGGCCAACTGCAGACAGGTCATAGCGCTCGTCGGAGAAGAACAGGTTCTCGAACAGAGACTCAGCAGACTCTTTGGTAGGCGGCTCGCCCGGGCGCATCATGCGGTAGATTTCTACCAGCGCTTCCAGCTCGGTGCGGGAAGGATCGGCACGCAGGGTATCGGAGATGAACGGACCACAGTCCAGGTCATTGGTGTACAGCGTCTCGATATTCTTGACGTTGAGGACGCGCAGCTTAGTGATCACTTCTTCGGTGATCTCCGCGTTCGCCTCTACAACCACTTCACCGGTGGAGTCATCGATCACATCGTGTGCAAGTACGCGGCCGTACAAGTAAGAGATCGGCGCCTCCAGCTTCTCCACACCGGCTTTTTCCAGCTGGCGAATATGGCGCGGGGTAACACGACGGCCTTCCTCTACGATCACCTTGCCCTTGCCGTCCTTAATATCAAAGGAGGCAACGTCACCGCGCAGGCGGGACGGGATAAGGTCGAGGCTGACGGTTTCGTCTTCCAGGGTGAACTTGCTGGTTTCGAAGAACATTTCCAGCATTTCCTGGGAGCTGTACCCCAGGGCGCGCAGCAGAATGGTGGCCGGCAGCTTACGACGACGGTCGATACGTACGTAGACCAGGTCTTTCGGATCGAATTCGAAATCCAGCCAGGAACCACGGTAAGGAATTACTCGCGCGGCGTACAACAGTTTACCGGAGGAGTGGGTCTTGCCTTTGTCGTGATCGAAGAATACACCCGGGGAGCGGTGCAGCTGGGACACGATTACGCGCTCGGTACCGTTAATAACGAAGGTACCGTTTTCAGTCATGAGCGGAATTTCGCCCATGTACACTTCTTGTTCCTTGATGTCCTTGATGGACTTATTCGCGGATTCCTTATCGTAAATAATCAGGCGAACACGTACACGCAGCGGGCAGGCGTAGGTCACGCCGCGCAGGGTACATTCCTTGACATCAAAGGCAGGTTTGCCGAGTGTGTAGCTCACATACTCCAGAGCAGCGTTGCCAGAGTAGCTGACAATCGGAAATACAGACTTGAACGCAGCCTGCAGGCCGATATCCAGGCGCTCATCCGGGCGCGTGTCGGCCTGAGTAAATTTGCGATACGAGTCCAGCTGTATCGCAAGCAGGAAAGGCACGTCCATGACCTTAGGCAGTTTGCCAAAATCCTTGCGGATACGTTTTTTCTCAGTGTATGAGTAAGCCATTCATATTCCCCAGCTTGATCGGTGACAAGACTTCATCAGAACTGCGGTCAGATTTCTGACGATACGCAGTCCATCCGGGCGAGAAGTCTCTGCACAATGCAGCAGCCGTTGCACTATGCTTTCAAAACAGGCGCTCAAAAAACAAGCTGCCCTGTGCACAAACCTCTCGAAATTCCGTTGCGAAATGGCGGATAAAACGCCCATGCCGCAAACGGCAAAAAGGCCGGCGGACAAAAGTCCACCAGCCTTTCCGCCAGCCACCGCTAATTCAAGCAGCCACTGGCGGTAATGTGTAAAACCGAATTACTTCAGTTCTACAGTAGCGCCGGCTTCTTCCAGCTGCTTCTTCGCTTCCTCGGCTTCGTCCTTGGTAGCGCCTTCTTTGATCGGGCTCGGAGCGCCGTCTACCAGTGCCTTGGCTTCTTTCAGGCCCAGACCGGTGATGCCGCGAACAGCCTTGATCACGTTTACTTTCTTGTCGCCAGCGCTTGCCAGAACTACGTCGAAAGAGTCTTTCTCTTCTGCAGCAGCTTCGCCGCCAGCAGCGCCACCAGCAACAACAGCAGCAGCTGCGGTTACGCCGAATTTCTCTTCCATAGCTTCGATCAGCTCAACAACGTCCTTAACAGACATTTCGGCGATCGCATTGATGATATCTTCTTTAGTCAGAGACATGAGTTAGTACCTGATTTCGTGTGAGCAGGAAACTGCTCGTAATTTCTTTAAAAGTGGAAAACTGCCATTTCGCTCTTGCGAAATAATTACGCAGCTTCCTGCTCTTTCTGGTCGCGAACGGCCGCAATAGTGCGAACCAGTTTGCCAGCAGACGCTTCTTTCATGCAGCTCATCAGCTTAGCGATTGCTTCATCGTAAGTCGGCAGGCTTGCCAACAGTGCGATGTCAGTCGCTACGCCTTCGAAGGCGGCACCTTTCAGTTCCAGCTTTTCATTGTCTTTCGCGAACGCCTTCAGGATGCGCGCGCCGGCACCCGGGTGTTCGTTGGAGAAAGCAATGATGCTGGGACCGACGAAGTTCTCAATGAGACATTCGAATTCGGTACCGGCCAGAGCGCGACGCGCCAGAGTATTGCGGACGACCTTCAACCAAACGCCGTTCTCGCGAGCCTCTTTACGCAGGGCAGTCATGTCATTCACGGTTACGCCACGGGAATCCGCAACAACCGCAGACAGAGCACCCTCAGCAGCCTGCTGGACTTCCGCGACAATCGCTTTCTTGTCTACGAGTCCAATAGCCATAGTGTCACTCCTGGATTTGAAAAAAGATCGGGACATCATGAACCCGATCCGTTCCCGGTGTACGAGCGAAGCGGTTAACTTCGCTCAAGCTCAAATCCAGTAAAAATACTGGTTTGGGCACACCGTCTGCGTAGGCTCACTCTCTTCGGTTATTAACACCTAGCGGCCAAACCTGGCCAGAGAGTGGATTAAGCGGGGGCATTTAAACCTCAAACACCCGCCGCACCTACGGTCTTTGACGGCCCGCGCTCATGCCAAAGCAATCAGCGGACCCCAAAGTTCTTTTTACTGAACGCAGTGAATCCCGCAGGAATTACTTAACGTCCAGAGATGCCTGATCCAGAGTCAGACCCGGGCCCATGGTGGTGCTCAGGGTGATCTTTTTCAGGTACACGCCTTTCGCGGAAGCCGGCTTGGCCTTTTTCAGGTCAGCAACCAGCGCTTCCAGGTTCTCTTTCAGAGACTGGGCGTCAAAACTCACTTTACCGATACCGCCGTGGATGATGCCGCCTTTGTCAGCGCGGAAACGCACCTGACCAGCTTTGGCATTCTTAACCGCAGTCGCAACGTCTGGAGTTACGGTGCCGGTTTTCGGGTTCGGCATCAGGCCGCGCGGGCCGAGGATCTGGCCCAGCTGACCCACAACGCGCATGGCGTCCGGGGAAGCCACAACCACGTCGAAATCCATCTTGCCAGCTTTCACTTCTGCAGCCAGCTCGTCCATGCCTACGATGTCGGCGCCAGCTTCTTTAGCGGCGTCGGCATTGGCACCCTGGGTGAATACGGCAACGCGTACTTCTTTACCGGTACCGTGCGGCAGGGTGGTCGCACCGCGAACAGCTTGGTCGGATTTACGCGGATCGATACCCAGATTGATGGCAGCATCAACGGTTTCGGCGAATTTAACGTTGGAGAACTCTTTCAGCAGCGCGACTGCTTCTTCAATACCGTAAGCCTTGCCAGCTTCCAGTTTTTCAGCCATTGCGCGCTGACGCTTGGTCAATTTAGCCACTTACAGACCCTCCACTTCGATACCGGCACTGCGCGCAGAACCCGCGATGGTGCGCACCGCTGCGTCCATATCGGAAGCAGTCAGGTCAGCTTTTTTCATTTCCACGATTTCTTCGATCTGAGCGCGGGTCACTTTACCAACTTTGTCGGTGTTCGGACGGCCGGAACCGCTCTTGATCTTGGCAGCCTTGCGCAGCAGTACTGCGGCGGGCGGAGACTTCATGATGAAGGTGAAGGAGCGATCGCTGTATACAGAGATCACAACCGGCACCGGCAGGCCCGGCTCCAGACCTTGAGTCTGCGCGTTGAACGCTTTACAGAACTCCATGATGTTCACACCGTGCTGACCCAGTGCAGGGCCGACGGGGGGGCTCGGGTTGGCCTGACCGGCCTTTACTTGCAGCTTGATGTAAGCTTCGATTTTCTTAGCCATTACAGCTTCCTCTTTAACTGGGTACTAGCGCCTGCGCTGTACACTTATACAAACGTGCAACGCTCAGCTCCCCTGTTTGCCCTGAACCAGACAGCCGAAACAGGCATACCGGGATTTCAGGGACGCGAAAGCCCCCTTCCGCACACAGCGAAAGAGGGCCGAATCCTTTCAGCTCGAACTCAGCTCTTTTCTACCTGGCCGAATTCCAGCTCTACCGGTGTGGAGCGTCCGAAGATCAACACCGCCACCCGCAGGCGACTCTTCTCGTAGTTGACCTCTTCAACCACACCGTTGAAGTCATTAAACGGACCATCGATAACGCGCACCATTTCGCCCGGCTCGAACAGCGTCTTGGGCTTGGGCTTGTCGACAGAGTCGTCGATGCGATTCAGGATCGCCTGCGCTTCGCGGTCGGTAATCGGGGCCGGCTTATCCGCCTTGCCACCGATAAAGCCCAGCACACGCGGGGTCTCTTTGACCAGGTGCCAGGTGTCGTCGTTCAGCTCCATTTCCACCAGCACGTAACCGGGGAAAAACTTGCGCTCACTTTTGCGCTTCTGGCCGGCACGCATTTCCACCACTTCCTCGGTGGGAACCAGAACCTCACCGAAGAGGTGATCCATCTCGTGCAGCTCAATGCGCTCCTTGAGCGTGTTTTTTACACGCTTTTCATAGCCGGAGTAGGCCTGAACCACATACCAATGCTTTGCCATGGATTAACCTTTAGCCAATGATCTTGGAAGCAATCCAGCCGAGACCGGAATCCAATGCCCACAGAATGACTGCCATCAGCAGCACAAACACCACCACAATCAGAGTGGTCTGGGTCGCTTCCTGGCGGGTCGGCCATACTACGCGGCGCACCTCATTCTGTGCTTCCCGAAGCAGATTCCAGAAGGCACTACCCTTCTCGGTCTGCACCGCAACAAATACTGCCGCCAGACAAAGCACAACAATTGCCAGCACACGATACAGCAGGGGAATTTCGGCGTAGTAGGAATTGCCGGCAACCGCAGCGCCTACCAACAGCGCCACCAGCAGCCACTTGAGGCCGTCAAGACGAAAGGTTTTCGCCTCTACTTTAGCGTTCATACAAAGAAGCCTTTAGCGCGCCCCAATACCGCAAGGCGCCTTTATTGCCAACGACCACAAAGAGCGACAGCAGTACAGGATAGCCCAACTGCAGGCCCCTTGCGGGCATCTGAAAGTTGGCAGGCCAGGAGGGACTCGAACCCCCAACAGCCGGTTTTGGAGACCGGTGCTCTACCAATTGAACTACTGGCCTGGAACACTCCCGGAAGCAGACAGCGCCACCCCGGAAAAAATGAGGGGCGGATCATACCATCCAACCCCACATTTGCAAGCGCGACCGCCAATTCATTTGACGGCCACACAATACATCGCTTACTCGATGATCTTGGCTACCACGCCAGCACCAACGGTACGGCCACCTTCACGGATCGCGAAGCGCAGACCTTCTTCCATGGCGATCGGGCAGATCAGAGTCACAGACATCTGAATGTTGTCGCCCGGCATTACCATTTCGGTGCCTTCCGGCAGCTCAACCGCACCAGTTACGTCGGTGGTACGGAAGTAGAACTGCGGACGGTAGCCTTTGAAGAACGGGGTGTGACGGCCACCTTCGTCCTTGGACAGGATGTAAACCTCACCTTCGAACTTGGTGTGCGGGGTGATGGAGCCCGGCTTCGCCAGTACCTGACCACGCTCAACTTCGTCACGCTTGGTGCCACGCAGCAGGGCGCCGATGTTCTCACCCGCACGACCTTCGTCGAGCAGCTTGCGGAACATTTCAACACCGGTACAGGTGGTAGAAGTGGTTTCTTTGATACCAACGATCTGGATTTCGTCACCAGTGTTGATGATGCCACGCTCTACACGGCCAGTTACTACGGTACCGCGACCAGAGATGGAGAATACGTCTTCGATCGGCATCAGGAACGGCTGGTCTACAGCGCGCTCTGGCTCCGGGATGTACTCGTCCAGAGTTTCTACCAGCTTCTTAACAGCGCTGGTGCCCAGCTCGTTGTCGTCTTCGCCGTTCAGGGCCATCAGGGCAGAACCAGCGATGATCGGAGTGTCGTCACCTGGGAATTCGTATTGATCCAGCAGCTCGCGCAGCTCCATCTCTACCAGTTCCAGCATCTCTGCGTATTCTTCAGAGCCTACGCCGCCACAGTCTTCTGCCAGCAGGTCTGCTTTGTTCAGGAATACAACGATGTAAGGTACACCTACCTGACGAGACAGCAGGATGTGCTCACGGGTCTGCGGCATAGGGCCGTCAGTCGCGCCACATACCAGGATAGCGCCGTCCATCTGAGCAGCACCGGTGATCATGTTCTTAACGTAGTCGGCGTGTCCCGGGCAGTCTACGTGCGCGTAGTGGCGGGTCGGGGACTCGTATTCAACGTGAGAGGTCGCGATGGTGATACCGCGCTCACGCTCTTCCGGAGCGTTGTCGATACCGTCGAAGGCAACGGCAGCGCCGCCCCACACTTCGGCACATACGCGAGTCAGCGCAGCGGTCAGGGTGGTTTTACCGTGGTCAACGTGACCGATGGTGCCCACGTTTACGTGGGGCTTGGAACGTTCAAACTTTTCTTTTCCCATTGCGGGCCTCCCAATATAAGCGTGAGCCGAACTAGCGACTATTACCAAGAACGGCTCCCATATAGCCACAGACAAGAGTCCGTTCGGGAGCCTGCGCACCCGGGGCGCCTAACGACAAAAAACCCGGATACAAATAGCCGCGGAGACACAGGTCACCGCGGCTACGAATAATGGAGCTCATGGGCGGATTTGAACCGCCGACCTCACCCTTACCAAGGGTGTGCTCTACCCCTGAGCTACATGAGCTTACTCCAGAAGCCAGCAATCCTGCCGGCGCAGGCGGGGCTGCCTGCATGCGCCCAACCCAACAAGCTGGACGACTTTAGAACCAAGCTCATTCAAGCTTGCCAACCAGGCTCCGCACAATGAAATGGAGCGGGCAGCGGGAATCGAACCCGCATCATCAGCTTGGAAGGCTGAGGTTCTACCATTGAACTATGCCCGCGCTATCGCGTGCGATAACCTCCAGATAGAAGACCAAAAATCCTCTTCTACCTTCGATGCCAGCACACAGGCATCTGAATAATGGTGCAGGGGGGGTGGATTATTCGGCCTTCGGCCTCACCCTTCGGGTCGTCGCTATGCGACGCTCACCGCCTGCTGCGCAGTCGGGGTCGAACCGCGGCGGTTCTCACCCACCCCTCAGGGGCTACGCTGAACTGCCTGCCACCCATAGGGCAAACTGTTCGAAATAATGGTGCAGGGGGGTGGATTCGAACCACCGAAGCTTGCGCGTCAGATTTACAGTCTGATCCCTTTGGCCACTCGGGAACCCCTGCTCGAAAGCGGTGCGTATTTTCTACAGCGACCTCTTCTATGTCAACAAGTTTTTCCTTAAATTTCACACACTTAACTGATCTTCTTCAGCAGCCCGCGAAACGGAAAAGAGATGGAGCTGGCGAGAGGAGTCGAACCCCCGACCGGCTGATTACAAGTCAGCTGCTCTACCAACTGAGCTACGCCAGCATCTCTAAATTTGAAGCCCGAAAGCTCCGCACACTTCAGCGACTGTTGACACCCCCTGAAGTGGAGGCGGGATTCTAGGGGAAGTGATCTCGACAAGCAACAGCCTGTTGTCGCTTTTCTTAACCCCGGCAGGCAAATTGCTTTTCCTCTTCGGCTACAACTCTTTGCTGCCCTGCTGAATCTCGCTGCACAGGTTTTGCCGGCGCCCAATATCCGGGTAGTCGAGCTGCAACTGCTGCCAAAACTCTTCCCCCAGAACCGCGCCCTCCTCAGTACCTTTCACACCAGACGCTCCCGACAAGACAACCCAGCGCTCGAGATAGGTCTGCGGCTCTTCGCGGAACTCCGCGGCAAATCCACGCCCCTGCAACTCCCTGGCCAGAGCTTCGGCTCGCTCCAATTCGGAAAAAATACCGAAGGAGATACCATTTTCCAGCGATCCCTTTGGAATCACATAACTATCGACACCCGCCGCCTGGAGCTCACGCAACTTGCGGAAAGCCTCCCTGGTGGAGTTCAACGGTGCCAGATAGACCCAGTAGCGCATTTGCCCCTGCATCTCGACATCTCTTAGCGCCGCGTCGACCTGGAGTGCCTGCAAACGCCGCACCACATCCTCGCCCTGATAGGCCTCCTCAAATGGACCCACCAAAGTACACAAGGGTGCAGCCTCAACAACAGACTCCCCAGCTTCCGCCTGCCCAGGCTTAACCGCAGGCGCCGGCCGCTCTCGCACCAGCTGATCGGGGTCCACCTCATTCAGCAGCGAGATAGTATTCACCCCGGTGTCCGTCGCCACCGCAACTGCCTTGGCCGCAGGTGTGCGGTCTGCGCTCAAAAACCACCCGAGCAACCCGAGGTTTACAGTCAACAACAAGAAAAATATCCAGCGCATACAAGTTTATTGATTCATCAGTTAATAAGTTGTGCGCGCACGGCACCATTCATCAAAGTAAGTGCGTCATCGAAGATTGTGCGCTGCAGCCACGCATCACACGCTGGGCCCAGCAAGGGCGGCGTACGCCAACCCCTCCATGACAAGATCCTCCACCACCTCCGCCGGATGCGGGCAGAGTGCGGCGATCAGGGCACCGTCACCACCAGTGAACAACAGCCGCATCGCCGAGGCCGACTCCCGGGGCTGCATGCCTTTACCGCCCGACAATCGTCCCAGCAAAGCCTCACGCGCTCCTTCAACCGCCCCCAACACCATCAGCGGCAACCCCCGATTGACCGCATCCTCTGTATTGCAGCCCGGCGCCAGAGACATCCCTCCGGCAAACGACTCAGCAACTTTCACCGCATCTGTGTCGCTGTACAGGGCTCGGCGCATTAGCCCGAGGCCTGGAACGATATACCCGCCCAGATGCTGCCCACTTTCCGCCAGCAGATCCAGAGTGACCGCACTACCGCAATCCACGATCAGTGCCGGCGTTTTTGCCCGCCCGTGTGCCGCAAGCACCGCCAACCACCGATCCACTCCCAGGCGGGATACATCCTCGTACGCACAAGACACCCCGGCACTTTCGGCTGTTACCCGGGCAAATGCCACGGAGATACCCAATTCCCGCTGGAGTCTCGCATCAATCGCGAGGGAGACCTTTGCACCGGCAACATTCGCACAGCGGACCCCTGCCAGCCGATATTGCGACCAGCTCGGAGGCAAACGCCCGTCTTGCCACCAGGGCCCGGGCGCAAAAGCACCGCGGGCAATGATATCCACACTTCCGGCCTGGGTGCTGCGCACTAATCGCCACTTACCGCGGGTATTCCCCTGATCCAGCTCGAGAAAAATGTCACTCACGATATTCGCCCGCTGAGCCAGTGGCGGGGCGGAGAGAGACCTCCCCTCCGTGAAATACCTTTTGCTGCCCGTCTATTTCCAGCAGCAGGGCGCCACTGCTGTCGACCCCGCAGGCAATGCCACACCAGCGCTGTTGCGCCGACTGCACACATACCTCGGCGCCGGCAAACTGGTCGAGAGACATCCAGGACTGACGCCAGGGAGTGAAGCCCGTTTCCGGATACTCCGCGAGCATTGGCAGCAATTCATCCAGCATCGCCGCAACCAGCTCGTTGCGGGAAATACCCGGGTGTACCGCCTCGAGATCGATCCAAGGTTGGCCGATGGCTTCCGACACAGATTCCGGCAGGTGCATATTCAGGCCGATGCCCACTACCACGCCGCACCGATCGGTAAGGTCGCCGTTCAGTTCCAGCAAAACACCGGCCAGTTTACGTCCGCGACACCACACATCATTGGGCCACTTGAGGCGGATATCCGGCACGTCAAATCGCGCGAGCGCGCGCTCGAGGGCTACGCCCACAGCAAGGCTCAAACCTTCGAGTAACTGCACACCACCATTAAACTGCCAACCGATAGAGAGACTGATACCGGCGGCAAACGGGCTCTGCCACTGGCGGCCGCGACGTCCGCGGCCAGCGGTTTGCTGCTCGGCCAGAGTGACCAGCCCATGTCCGCGCCCGGCATCCAGAGCAGAAAGCACCTGCGCATTGGTGGAGTCCACCAGGTCGAACACCTGAAGCTCGGCGAGCTGCCGTGCAGCATCGGAATCCATCGCCGCGCGAATACGCGCGCCATCCAGCAGATCCAGGCCACCGGGCAGGCGGTAGCCCCGCCCTTTTACCGATTCCACCTGCAACCCAAATGCCTCGAGCTTTTGCAGCTGCTTCCAAACCGCCGCACGACTCACCCCCAGCACCTCCCCGAGGGCCTCACCAGAATGGACATTGCCGTCCGCCAACTGCGACAGCAACGGACGCAAGGCTCCAAGGGTAGCGCTTGTCTGCACGCTCAAAGCGAGCTCTCCCGCGCGCCAAACTTATTCTGGTGACTACTCATTTCAATGCCCACTTGTCACATCCTCTCTACAAATAGCGACGACGGTAACGCGGGCCGAGAGCGGTAAGAATTTCATAGCCAATGGTTCCCGCGGCGGCACCCATGTGATCGACGGTGAGGATGTCATTCAGCACCTCAATAATCTCAAGCTGCTGACGCTCCGTTTCGCTCAGTGCGCTGATATCAAACACCGATGTATCCATGGATACCCGCCCCACCATAGGCACCGGCACACGGCGCTCCCCGATCACAGCACAGCCACGCCCCCGGCCACTTTGGGTGCGCAGTATACCGTCCGCATAGCCCCCCCTCACCACTGCCAGCCAGCTACCGGCTGAAACCGATTGCGTAGCCCCATACCCCACCGCGCGGTGATCAGTTATTTTCCGCTGCTGCAGTACCGGCAAGCGAAGGTTTACCACTGCGTTCATAGGGTTTTCTGACCCCGGCACTGGATTGATGCCGTAAAGGGCTGATCCCGGACGCACCAGGTCAAAATGATATTCCGGCCCAAGATAAATGCCGGAGGAATTGGCGAGGCTCGCGCGCGTCTCGGGGCGGTGCACCCGCAGTCGCTTGAGAAATTCGGTAAACGCATCCAGCTGCCAGCGGTTTTGCGGGTGCCCGACCTCTTCGGCACACGCCAGGTGGCTGATCAGTAGCTGGATATTGCTGCGCGCCAGAAGGGGCAAGTCTGCCAGTAACTGATCGAACTCTTCGGCACTCATGCCGAGCCGGGTCATACCCGTGTCCACCTTGAGCGCACAGGGTGCGGCCGACCCTCTCTTGGCCGTTGCCGCACACCACTGCTGCACCTGGTCGAGCGTCACCAGTACCGGGGTCAGACCGGCGGCCGCACACGCCAACTCACAGCCCTGGCGCACACCGGTGAGCAGGTAGATTTCCACGCGATCACTTTCAGCCTCGCTGCCAAACTCACCGCGAAACACCTCGCGCAGTTCAAGCCCCTCGGCGAGAGTGGCGACAAAAAATTCCCGACAGCCGGCGCGATACAGGGGTACCACCACCTGCGCCATGCCCAGGCCGTAGGCATCAGCCTTGACCACTGCCGCGCACTGGCCGGGCTCAGAGAGCATTGAGCACAAGCGCTGGTAGTTTGCGACAATCGCCCCCCGATCAATGCTCAGCAGTCCTTCGCGTTCGGATTCCGTTATTGACACCTTTACCTCATTTAACCGGCAGAGAGGAGGGATTCCCGGCGCAGGGCGCGGGCGCCCGTCACCACGGCAGCAGCAACAAAGAGTAGAGTGACCACAGACCCGGCAAGCATCCAGGCCAGTGAAACCTCTTCACCCACAAGCAAACCTTTTAACCACTGCTGATGCCCGATCAGCGGCAGCAATTGCCAGGAATCAACGAGGCTGACCTGGGCCATATCCAACCCCATCAACAAAACTAGCGGCGCAATCTGCAGGATACTCAGCTGGGTCTGGGCATCCTTGAACGACTGCGAACGCAGCGCCAGCAAGATCTGCAGCACCGCAACCAACAGCGCCAGCGGCAGCAGTAAAAGCCCCATACTAATGACACCGGATACGGTGGTGGCCTGCTGAATACCCAGCTCGGCGAGCGGCATCACCGGCATCAGGGCCACAAGCGCACCGATGGCCAACAGCGCCCCCAGCCAACCAAGGCTCGCCACTGCGAGCATTTTGGCGGTAATAATCTGCCACGCCGGCAGCGGCTGCAGCAGTAGCGTCTCCATACTGAGCCGCTCTCGCTCTCCCGCGGACGTATCCACCGATGTTGCCAGGCTCGCCACAAACAGGGTGAGAATCAGCAGCCCCGGTACCATGGCCAGCAGCAGCGCACCGCGTGCAGAGGGGGTACTCACATCGCGGGTTTCCAGCTTCCACGGGGACAGTAATTGCGGCGCAACACCACGCGCAGCCAGCCGCTGGGTCACCACCATCTGCTGCAAGCCCCCCAACCGCTCCTGTAGCTGGCGCTGGGTGCGGCCGGCATCGGTGCTGGAGGTATCGACATACAGATACAGGGGCGGCGCACGAAAATCCCGGTAGCGCTGAGCGAAGTCTTCGCCAAATTCCAATACCAGATGATAGTCCGCCGCAAGCAACGCGCGGGGCTCACCGCCGACCAGGTTATCAATCTCAACCCCTGGACCGCGCAGCCGCTCTGCCAGCAATGGCGCATACTCTCCGCCAAGTATCGCGACCCGCGTCACCTCCTCGGATTTCTTCTTGATCATAAACATCGAGCCACCAGCCATCATTGCCGGGAACATCAAAGCGAAGCTCACGGCCATGATCAATGCGCGGCGGTCGCGCCAGGCCTCGAGAAATTCTTTGCGCAGTAGCGGCCACATCAATTTCAACGGTTCATATCGCAACACGAATTTACCTGCTCCACTCATACCAGCGCCTCTTTTACCTGCGCTGAGCGCTCACCGTAGGCGAGCGCCACAAAACTGTCTTCGAGATTGTCGCAACCTGTGTGCTGCAACAACTCTCCGGGGGTACCGCGCCCAACAATTTGCCCCCGGGACATTACCAGCACGCGATCGGAGAGCTCTGCCACTTCCGGCATGACATGGCTTGAGAACAGGATTGAAGTACCCGATTCGCGCAGGCGCAATAGCGTGCGGCGCAACAGCCTCACCGCCAGCACATCCAGGCCGCGGGTTGGCTCATCGAGGATCAGATGCTGAGGGCGGTGCACCAGGGCGCGGGCCAGAGAAACCTTCATGCGCTCCCCCTGAGAAAAGCCCCCCATGCGACGCCGCCACAGTGCATGGAGCTCCAGTTCTTCACAAATGGATTCCAGCGCCCGTTTCAGCTCGCTGCCGGACAGTCCCTGCATACGCGCAAAAATGTTGAGGTATTCGTCAACGGTCAGGCGCTCGTACAGCCCCTCCCGATCACCGACCACACCGAGCTGCCTGCGCACGCCCTGCGGGTCCACGGCCGGATCCAGGCCTCCCACCAGCACCTGACCACTTTCGGCACCCAGTAATCCACAGACAATCCGCAGGCAACTGGTTTTACCGGCACCATTGGCACCGAGCAATGCGGTAATACGCCCATCCGGGACCTCGAAGCTGAGCTCGCGCAAAACCGGCTGGCCAGCAAACGACTTGCTGATTCCCTGTACTCGAATCACGGCTGGCCTCCATCTTGTTCGCTGGCGGTCATAGCCGCACCTTCCATCGATGCGCCCGGCACCTGCTCCGGCGCAAATTCAGGCCCAAAGGCCGCCGCCATAAAGGGTGGACGCTTGATATCCGCCACACAGCTTTGATCCAGCTCGGCACTTTCACCGTCCAGGAATTCCAGGATCAGATCGGGAATACAGCCGCGGGCGCTATTGATGTGCCCCCCGCCCTGCACGATCAGGTGCTGGCTGTTTTGCAGATAACCCAGTGATTCCTCTGCGTAATGCGGTGGGGTGATCGGATCCGCACTTCCAGAGATCAGCAATACAGGATGCGCGCGGGATTCACTCGGCGCATAGCCGCGTGGGGGCACAGGCCAATTCTCGCAGCCGCGCACAAACGGTTGCAGGAATGCATTCCCCAGAAATGTGCCCGCGCTGTCCGCGGCCATTTCGTCCGCGCTGATACGCTGTATCTCCTCCGCACAGGCGACGGAGAAGGTCAGTCCCATGGCCATGCTGCCTTCCATTGCGGAAAACAGGCCCACAATACCGGCCAGCGGCATCAGGTTCCCCTTGGCGGCCTGATCCACAGCAAACGGCAATTGCGCCGCGGCACCGGGATCATATAGAGCCGTGCGCACCGCATTGGCCAACATCCACCCCTCCACCGGCTCTTCCGCAGGGAAACCGGTAAACGGATCCGGGAAACTTACCGCACGCGCCCGGTCCCAGCTTGCGAGCATCTGATCCAGCGCCGCGCGCCAGTCGCCAAACTCTCGACATACGGGGTCTTCCGCGCAGTCGCGCTGCAACTGCTGCAGCGCGGATTCCGCCTCCTGAGCGGTCAGGAATACTTTACTTTCAATGGGGGCCACGCCGTCGAGTACCAGGCTGCGCAGGGAATCCGGGTACCACTGCTGGTACAGCAGTGCCGTCCGCGTGCCCCAGGAGCCGCCCCATAGACTGATCTTGTCGTGCCCCAACGCCTTGCGTACCTGCTCGAGGTCTTCCACTGTCTGGCGGCTATTGAGGGTCATTGGCCGGTCGGCGGCGCGCGCATAGCACTGGGCAATCAGCGCGGCAAACCGCTCCAGGTCAGAGGGCGGCGCGGTGCTTACGCCACAGTCGAACATATCTGACAATCCGGCACCGCGGCGGTCCACAAACACCACATCGCGCTCACGATTGATTTTGCGCAGCGGATTGAGCAATTGCACCAGATCCGATGCCGCCTGCCCCGGCCCCCCCGCCAGCATATAAAGCGGCTCCTGCTGGCCGCCGTTCAATGCCGGCGCCACCAGTACCGCAAGCTCTGCTCCCTGCCCGGCTTGCGGGCCAGTGACCGGCACCCGGTAACAGCGCAGCGCATCGGACCAGCCACTGCCGTAGCAAGGCTTCGATTCAAGAGGCTGTGTCACCGGCGTCGGCTCAGCCATGGCACACACACCCGATAACCCCAGGGCTGTCGCCAAAAACAGTCGCTTGCTGCCGTTTATCATTCTTTTTTGCTTCAACATCGGATACCCGCGCATTATTTGTCGCTTCCGCAGTCTACCGAAGTTTTCCCGCCACCGCTGTGCTCTCCATTCACCGCACTCCGGCAAACCTCCGGGGATACAGGAGATTGCCGTAGCGTCCGTCGGCGCCGAGTGGTATGGTTTGCCGTCGTTTGACTACAGAATAAGCAACGAACCCGCCGAGATGAGCTTTTCAGACAGAGAAAAACAACTGGTACGGGCAGCCTTTGCCTGGGGCCAGATCACCCAGAAAGAAGGCTATACCCTGTCTGACCTGGAAATCGAGAAATCCGTCCTTTTCCGTCGCCTTCTCGCCGGCCGTCCGCCCCTGGCTTTCCCGCCACCCCTGCGCCACGGTTTCCCCTGGTACGAGGTGATTGAGGGCCGCAGCGAACACGTGGTCAACGCCTCAGAGGCCTCCCCCGAGCACAGCATTATTGCCCCCGGTAGCAAGCCCGGCGATACCTGCATTCTGATCGACGGAGCCTTCTGGCGCGTAGCGGAAACTCTGCGCGAGCGCGAGGAATATCTGGTGGAATGGGGTGAATACCCCATGCAGTGGCGCCTGCAAAAGCAGTGGGAAGTCAATTATGAGATGACCCAGCAACTGCACAATTTCCGCAAGCAAAACCCTGAGGCCAATGTGAGCCTGGCGCCGGGCAGCGGCCAGCGGGAGTACAGCGAGTTCCGCGTGGATGACGACCAGACGGTGTGGCTCTCGGAATGGCACCTCACTCGTATCGGCTTGCCTGGATGGGTGTGGGTTGGCCAGGAGGCGGATGCGGAGCCTTCCACTTACGAGCTCGCCCCTATTTGCCAGGATCAACAGGGCCCGCTGGTTCTGGGCGTCGCCGGCGCCGAGCGCGGACCGGGCTGGCTGCGAATCGAGCTGGTGGATGGCGATGCGCGCTATATCAAGCTGGGCGACGAGCTGGAATACAAGATGGCAATTGCCTCTGCCGTTACCGAGTTCGATCGTCTGCTGCACAGCATTTCCGGTGAACAACTGGAAGTGATGGATCGCCGCGGTGACGAACTGCTTCGCTGCTACCGCGTCCCCATGCACCTTGCTCCTCTTGAGCAGTTTGACCTCGGGGATGTGAATTACGATCTGGTGCCGGATAACGCTTACGCAGGGTAATTTAAACCTCTGTGGTTTTTGCTACGGTACTTCGTAGCACTTCCACTGGCGGCGCCGCCAGTGGTGAAAGTTCGCGAGACACGCCGTGAACCCATCCCTGGGGGCTCTGCAAAAACATCCTGTTTTTGAAGGTCTCGCGAACTTCCCCCACCGTCGGCACCTTCACATCTGGCTAAACTACCCCGATTCAACATTTGCTTACGAAGCACACTCGTTCAAATTGAAGCTGGAGTGCTGGGGTGTTGTATTTGGAAGCGTCGCAAACAGGGACGTTTGCGACGCAGCGTACAGGGATGTATCCACAGGGGGGCGCCCAGCTCGGTTCCAAATACAACACCCCAGTGCTCCGGCGCCACCGGAGGGCCGCAAGAAGAAATACCACCAAACCCAAACTAATCCACATCTCTGCCACGCCCAGCACGCAACAACTCAAACCACACTTCTCGATCCAGTTCCATTTCCAACGCGGCCAGCGCTGCAACCAGACGCTTGGGATTACCACTCCCCAGCACCGGAACCATGTGTGAGGGATGTTTCAGCAACCACGCCAGCGCCAATTGCATGGGGCCGTTTTCCGCATCTAACCCGAGTGATTTACTCAAGCGAGCCAACTCCTGGTGTACTCGCGTCGCATCTGTGTCGTCGCCACTGAACAAGCGTCCGCCCGCAAATGGTGACCAGGCCATGGGGATTACCTTGTGTTGCTGGCAGTGATCCAGCTGGCCGTCAAACATAGACTGAGAATGCAATAGTGACACTTCGATCTGGTTGGCAACCAAGGGTAGAGACAGGCGGGACTGCAACAGGTCGAACTGGTGCGGAAGGAAATTGGAAACCCCGAGGTGTTTTACCTTGCCTTCCTGCACCAGGGTCTCGAGAACGCCGGCCAGCGCGTCCGCATCCATCAACGGATCGGGGCGGTGTAGCAGTAACAGATCCATCTGCTCGACGCCCATATCCCGCAGGCTGGTTTCTACCGCCGAGCGGATATGCCCCGCACTGGTATCGTAGTGATTGATCCGCGCACCGGATGCCTCGCCCGCAAGGCGAATACTGCACTTGCTGACAATCTCCATGCGCTCGCGCAATTGTGGTTGCAGCTTCAGTGCCTCGCCAAAAAACTGCTCGCAGCGATAGTCCCCGTAGATATCCGCAAGATCAAAGGTTGTCACACCCAGGTCCAGCATCTGCTCAAACAGCGACACACGCTCGGCCGGGGAATAGCCCCAGTCGGTCAGGCGCCATAGGCCAAAAGCGATGCGGGAAAAAGAAAGATCGGGTGCGAGAGAGGAAGATGTGCGCTGCATAAAAAATCCGCCGGATCAGAAGAGTCCGGCGGATTCTCGCACATATGGGAGGAGGCTTGTTCCTCCCCCCGCACAGGCTTACTGCAGTTTCAGCGTTTCAGCGATATCCGCCCAGGAAACAAGCTTGAAGTTCTGGCTCTGACTGGGCATACGGTTGCGGCCATCCTGCACCACCAGCAGCCCCTGCGGGTACTGGCTGCCTAGAGCCGCACTGGAGACTTCCAGACCATCGGTTTCAGAGCTGCCATCGAGATTTTTATCCAGATTGATATCCACCTTGAAGTGGCCCACAAACTGGCTGCCGTCACGCGAGAACAGTGCGTAGCTGTTATTACCCTGGCTGGACACCACCAGATAGCTCTTGTCGCCGGCGTGGTAGAAGCCCATACCTTCCACATCTGCCGCCAGACGCTCACCGTCTACCGGTGCAATCAGCTGCGGTTTAGCTTCGCCGGCAGTAAAGGCCGCGATATCCAGGCGCCAGATGCCGCCGTCTTCCTCACCGAAGAACAGCATCTGCTGCTCGTCATCCACGACACAACCTTCCACCTGACTGGCCACCGGTAACGCGGCAATCTTTTTGAGACTCCAGTCCACATCGCCGGTGCCGGGCACTATTTGCAGAAGCTGCAAGGGGCCCTCTTTATCGGAAACCCATGCCATCAGGTCCGCGCCCTTGCGATATACGCACAGACCGTAAGGGTCGTCCATTTTCAGGTTGCGCAGGCCCAGGTGTTCCACCACACCCTCGGCGGTGATACCGAACAGACTGACACCGGGGTCGGTACGGTTGCTGGCCGCGGCGATGGCGACAAACTTGCCGTGCTGCATGGGGCGCAGGTCGACGTTGTTGACCCGCCCGACAGCAAAGTGCTCCAGCAGCTTGCCGTTCAGGTCGTACACAGTGAGACCGCTCTTTTTGTCGGTGCCCAGAATCAGACTGGCAGACGGGTTCACTGGATTGACCCAAATGGCGGGGTCATCTGCAGCGTCGCCACCAGAGGCCACCGGCGCGGTCTGGCCGCTGGCACGCACCCGTGGGATTTCCACTGGCCCGCGGAATGCCTGCATCTCTGCAGCCGGCTCCGGCAGCGTGACGGCAAAGCGATGCACCTGATCACTCTCCTCCGCCAGCGCCAGTAAAGCGCCCTGCTGTATCGCGGCGGAAACCGGCTCGATCTCTGCCAGAGTCTCGACAAAACGCGGCGCCTGGCGCGGAGTGTTGATATTGAATGCCAGCACCCGCTCGCCAGCGGTTAGCCAGAGGTTGCCACTGGCATCATCCAGCCACATACCACCAAATTCACCTTCAGGCAGGTCGGCGGAGGCGGCGAATACTTCGCGGCCCTCATCCATTTCTGCATCGGCATTCAGGCTCCAGATGCCCAGTGGCGGTTGCGCCACCAGCAATTTGCCATTGCGATCGTCCACTGCACAGGAAGAAACCTGTTCACCGAAATAAACAGGGCGCACGCCGGTAAATTCCCACGCCTGCTCGCGCGGGTGCACCACGTATTCATGCCCCAGGCCGTTTTCATCAATGGCAAACAGGTGCGTGCGCCCTGCCTGGCGAGAGAAACACATGGCCACCTGCGGAGCGCTGGTCGCCATTGCTGCCAGATAGCGAATTCGCGGGCTCCCATCCTCCATATCCAGAAGACGCAGCTGCAATTCGGCACTGTCTTCGTTATACATCGCAACCAGCCAGCGATCATCAGCCAGCTTCTGCAGAGCGAAGCGCTCCACGGTACCGCCATCCAGCGCGAGCTTCTCCTCACCGCGCGCACTCACCAGAACCAGTCCGCGCTTTTCACTGGCCAGCAGCAAGTAATCCTCTCCCGCCAGACTTACCGGCGCGAGTTGACTGGACACCACGTCCGTAAGAACAAGGGCTGATTGAGACTGGATGGGCTGAGGCGCCTCTGCGGTAACATCATCTTGAGGTTGGCAGGCACCGAGCAGACCGGTAAAGGCCAGTAAACCGGCAATTTTGAAGGTATTTGATGACATGATTTTTCGACTATCCGGGTTTCCCTGGCAGGGTGAATATTGTGGGCAGCAATTTACACCCACAGCATTACAGTAAAGTGGCAAACAGATGACGCATCTGTTCGATATATAAAAAATAGCAAAAAGCCCGGTACCGACTTCCACCGGTACCGGGCTTTTGTGAAATAAATCCAACCTTAGAAAGCAGAACGCCAGGTCAGACTGTAAGTCGGCGTGCTGTCTTCATACTGAATTTCGTTGACCGGCTCACCGTAGTCGCGAATGTACTCAACCTTCTCCTGATCCAGCAGGTTGGTGCCGCTGAAACGCAGTACCGATTGCTCGGAAACATTCCATTCGACGAACATTTCCAGGTTGCCGTCGTATTCGGTGATGACGTATTCCTCGAATTCGGTCTCGAGGGATTCGCTGCGCTTCTGGTAAGAGATACCGGCGCCACCAAAGCCCGGCAGGTCCTGGGTCAGGCTGATGTTGTACACGGAATCCGGCTGGTTGCGGAAGGTGCGCATTTCGCCAGTGAACGGATCTTTGATCTCGGAATCGAGGTAGGCGTAGTTGGCGTAGAAACCGGTGTTTTCCAGTCCGACGAAGGCCAGCGGCATGGAGATATCAAATTCGACGCCGCGGGAAGTACCGTTACCCACATTCATCGGGGTAAACAGTGCACCGCCGGCTTCGGTTTCAACACCGGTGTCGGTCAGTTCGATGACGTCGTCGATATCGCGGTAGAAGAAGTTTACCCCCAGAATGCCGCGACCGGGCAGGCGGTGTTCAAAGCCGAGGTCGAAGCCCCAGGCCAGCTCGGAAGCCAGATCCGGGTTACCCACGGTTACGTCTTCATCGTCCGGCGTCTCGTCTTCTTCAAACGGGGATACCAGGTCGAACTCAGGGCGACGCAGGGTGCGCGCAACAGAGGCGGTCACACGGTTGTCGTCATCCATGTCCCAGCGCAAGCTCATGGATGGCAGCAGTTCATTGCTATCGCTTTTCGCGCTGCCATCTTCGTTGGAAACTTCGCGCTCGTAAATGTCATAGCGCAGACCACCTTCCAGGCTCAGGTTCTCCGCCATATCAAAGGTCAGCTTGGCGTATGGCGCAACGCGCGTTTCCTCGATATCGGCATCCACATCGAAGAAGCCCGCTTGCAGACCGGTGCGCTCGCTGGCGCCATAGGAGAGACCGGTTTTCAGCTCGGTCGCACCCAGGGCGATTTTATAGCTGCCTTCCAGGGAGTAGTTCTTGTCTTCGATAAACAGGACTTCATCGCCCTCTTCCACACCTTCGGAAACTCCGTCGTCAAACTCTTCTTCAGTTTCGAAGTTGACGGTGTCTTCCTTGAATTGGGAAAGAGCCGCAGAAAGCTCCAGCTCACCGGAACCCAGTGCGGTGACGTACACACCGTCGATACCCCAGCTGGTCTGATCAATCTGCTCTTCCTGAGTAGCGATTGCCACCAGATCACCCTCGGTGCGGCTGATCACATCACCTTCGTATTCGGTAACCAGCTCGTTTTCGGTGCGGTCGGTAAATACGTAGTAGGCGTTGAAACGCACCTCGGAGGTGTCGTCCAGCTGGAAGCCGAGAGAACCGTTCAGAGAGTTATCGTTACCATCGCGGGTGTCCTCTTCGAAGGCATAACCTTCCAGAACTTCCTCATCGAAGTAGGCTTCGGTCTTGCGCTTGGGGTTAAAGCGCTCCTGAATGTTCGCACCCAGCCAGAAGTCATAACTCTCACCGGCATGCGCGATGGCGGCGGAGCCAATGGTGCGGAAATCTTCAGAGTCGGCGTAGTAAGTGCTACCCAGGCGGGTAGTAATACCTTCCAGTTTGGCGCCATCTTTCAGGATCACGTTCAGAGAGCCAGCGACGCCCTGAGAAGTCATGTCCGCAGACGGAGAGCGGATGATTTCGATACGCTCAACCAGCTCGGAGGGGATGCGATCAACAAAGAAGGTGCGGTCTGCGCCCTGGCCCGGGATCGGACGGCCATTGATCAGAACTTCAGTGTACTCGGCGTTCATACCACGCAGCTGTACCGCGTCGTACTCAAGAACATCAGAAGTGAAGGCAACACCCGGGGTGCGCTTGAGCATTTCACCAACGGTCAGGGGCTCGAAGCGCTGAAAGAAGTCCAGGTCGAAAGACAGTGTCGGGTTAATGTCGTCGGTGCGATCGCGGTACACGTTAGTACCGGTGACAACGATCTCCTCAACTCCGGAGCTCGCGCTCATTGCGACAGATTCATTGGCCGCACTCTGGGCGGTAGCATTGACACTGATGATAGCTGCGGCAAGAGGCGCCACCATCTTCAAATTAAATACAGGCTTAGTCATAGTTCCCCGTCCCCATTATGGAATTGGCTGTAATACAAGAAGCAGTTGCACGACCGGCGCTATGACGTGAAAAACCATGCCCGGCCTGTTGATTTGTGCGCGCAGGCTAGACTTGGCATGTGAAATTTGCGTTACCGTTTTTTTAAATTTGTCATATTGCGCCTGTAATCTTGCTCTCGAATTCGCGAACCAATTCCCGACAACACAGGCGCAGCGAACGTTTCCGGCCTATTGCTGCCACCTGAAAGGGAAGTGAACCAAATGGTGAATAATTTATGACAAGCCCCACAGATGACGTCGCCAGCAACGAGCAGCCCGCCAGCCTGACCCGCCGCACCCTGTTCAAAGCCATCGGCGCTGCCACCGCAGCAACAACGGGTGCCGCCCTGCTGCCTGGTTGCGGTGAGCAGAAGAAGGCATCCACACAGAATCTGGGATTTTCAGAAATTCCCCACAAGCTCGACTTTAAACACCACCTTCCGGAGGACTACAGCGCCGACCTGTTACTGCGCTGGGGCGATCCACTGGATGCCTTCGCCGAATCCTTTTCTCCGCACAAGCTCGACGCCAGGGAGCAGTCCCGCCGCTTCGGCTACAACAACGACTTCATTGCGTTTATGCCACTGGATCCCGAAGCCGCCCCCGGCGATCGCGACGCGCACAGCCGGAGTAACAACAGCGCGCGGGGGCTGCTGTGTGTCAATCACGAGTACACACAGCCGCATCTGATGTTTGCGGGATACACCGAGGCCAGTTCGGTGCGCGGCACCAGTGACGCGCATGTCGCAGTGGAACAGCAGGCCTGCGGCCACAGCGTGGTAGAGATCGAGTTGACCGAGGACGGCTGGCAGCCGGTACTGGGCAGCCCGTATAACCGGCGTATTACCCTGAGCACCGCGATGGACATCGTCGGCGCCGCCGCCGGCGACAAGCGCCTGCAAACCAGTGAAGACCCAAGTGGTACCCAGGTATTTGGCACCGTGGGCAACTGCGCAGGCGGCAAAACGCCCTGGGGCACGGTACTGATCGCCGAGGAAGGTTTTGGCGGCGCCTTTCAGGGCGACCCGGACAACGTGGCGGACGAGGTGGAAGCGCGTAATCACCACGCCTTTGGCATCGAGGAAGGCAACCGCAACTGGGGAGACTACGACCGCCGATTTGACATCACCGTCGAGCCCAATGAGCCCAATCGCTTCGGCTGGATGGTGGAATTCGACCCCTACGACCCGGATTCCAAGCCCCGCAAGTTGACCAGCCTCGGCCGTTTTGAGCACGAAGGTTTTACCGTGGTCAGCAAACCCGGGGAACCTATCGTGGCGTACGGCGGCGACGACGACGAACACCAGTTTGTGTACCGGTTTGTCTCAAGCGATGTTTATCGACCCGGCGAAAACACCCACAACCGTAAACTGATGACCGAGGGCACACTGTACGCCGGCCAATTCAGGGAAGGTGGCGCCGGCACCTGGCTGCCACTGGTTTTTGGACAGGGCCCACTCACACCGGAGAATGGCTTCCGCAACCAGGCGGACGTACTGATCGACTGCCGCCGCGCGGCCAGGTTGATGGGGGCCACCCCCATGGACCGCCCGGAAGATGTCGAAACCAACCCGGTGAATGACTGCACCTATGTGATGCTCACAAAAAACAAAAGGCGCAAACCCGGGGATGAAAACCCGGCCAACCCCCGTGCGCGCAATACCGCCGGCCACGTACTGGAAATCGTGCCGCCCGGGCGCAGCGGGCTGCGCGACCACGCCAGTGACACCTTTCAGTGGAATACCTTTCTACTCGGCGGTAACCCCAATGCGGAAGACCCGGCCGAACGCGGTGCTTACGGCCAACAGCAAGCAGGCAATATTTCCGCCCACGGTTGGTTCGCCAACCCGGACAATGTGGCCTTCGATCAACTGGGGAATATGTGGATCGCAACGGATGGCTGCGAAGATTTCGGTTTTCACGATGGCCTCTGGGCCATGGCGACCGAGGGTGAGCTTCGCGCAGCACCCAAGCACTTTTTCGGCTGCCCGGTAGGTGGCGAAATCTGCGGCCCTGAATTCACTCCGGACGGTAAAACCCTGTTCGTCGCGGTGCAACACCCGGCGGATGCGGATAACTCCACCTTCGACAACCCCCTGCACCGCTGGCCGGACAACGATCCCAAACTGCCGCCGCGTCCGTCGGTGCTTGCGATCCGCCGCAACGACGGGGGCAGTGTCGGCAGCTGACCGCGCATGCGCAGTCAGCTCACGGGCCGTTACCGCTGCGGTACATTATTGCGGCTGTGGTAGCGGCCCGCTGGCGCCGCGGGAATCGAAATATTCGAGAAGTTTCCTACGGCCACTTTCCGGAAAGGGGATATAACCCATTTCTTCCACAACTTCCTGACCCTCACCCAGGCCGTAGTGCACCATCGCATTCATCGCCGGAAACACATCCGGATTGCGATAGGATTTACGCATGATCAGCCAGGAAAAGCTGATTATCGGATACCCGTTTTCGCCGCCGGGGTCGGCAATGTTTTGCCGGGTCAGATGTCCCTCAAAACTGCTCAGTGCAGACTGGAAGCTCGCCGGTCCTGGTGCAACCATATTGCCCGCACGATTTTCCAGCGATGCCATGGCAAGTTTCGCATTGTCTGCGTAGGCGTATTGCACGTAGCCAATCGCACCGGGCACCGAGCCGACCATTCTGGCGATACCGGCGTTGCCCCGAGCGCGTATCAGACTGCCACTGTCCTTCAGCTCGGATGGCCACTGAGGGTCTTTTGAAGCGCCGATTTTTTCGGCAAAGTGCTGACTATACGCTTCGATATGCCGGCTCATATGCAGCGTCGTACCACTGGCCTCGGCGCGCGCCACAAACGTTATTTTCCGGTCTGGCAGGTCTTCACCCGGGTTGCTTTTTTGCACCAGTGGATCGTTCCACTGACGGATATCCCCGAGCAGAATTTTCGCCAACACCTCGCGAGACAGCTTCAGCTGCTCCACGCCCTCAAGGTTGTAGATAAACACAATAGCGCCGGCGGCCATCGGCAACTGTAGGACGCCGCCCTCCACCCGCTGTATGCGTTCGTCATCCAGTGGGTAATCGGAACCGGCAAAATCGATTCGCCCCTGCATAAAGTTGGTGATTCCGGCGCCACTACCAATACTCTGGTAGTCCACCTGGAATTGCTGTTCTTTCTTGTACAGGTCCCTGAACCAGCGCAGATACAGTGGTGCCGGGAAACTGGCGCCAGCGCCAAGTATGCGCGCACGGCCGTCGATATTATCGTCGTGCCGGCTTTGCGAGATATCCTTGAACAGAGAGATACCCACCGCCACGAGCACGGCGATAAGCGCCAACAGCAGTATCAGCTGTAGCGATCGATTGGGAGCTATATTTCTGCGCCGGTTCATCCGAGTACCATGCTTATTAAATTCCTTTTGTGCAGCACTTCACCACGAAGAAAAGGATCACTAGATCTTTGTATAGCAAAGGCTCGCGAGGAACCCGGCAGATGCAATGCGATTGCCCGGGAAAATCAACTGATCGCAACAATTCGGTCACACCAGGGTAACAATTGACGGTTAAATTGGCATACCTGTACAAGTTCACATAATTGCAACAATCTTTGTGCACCTTGCGCACTGGCTTAACTAGTATCTACGGAAGTGCGTACCTAACGGCTGCTTGCCGCACTTAACTACCTGACGTGGCTTTGCTCACGGATGCTTTCCACATTCATCAAAAGGCCTAGCATGATGTTCACGCTGTCAATTCTGAAACGATTCAATCGCGCGCTTTGCGCCGGCACCGGGATTCTACTTACCGCGACGATGATTACTGCCTGTTCCGGCGGTTCATCCGACGGAAAAAGCAGCTCCGACGCCACAGGTGGGAACACACCAGGTGATAGTGGCAGCGTGCAGCTGAATGGTTCCGGCGCCAGCTTTCCCTTTCCCATTTACTCCAAGTGGTTCAAGGACTTCTCTCGCAACGAGAGCGGAATCCGTGTGGACTACCAGGCCAAGGGAAGCGGTGCAGGTATTCAGGACTTCATCAACGGCGTAGTGGATTTCGCCGCATCCGATGCCGCTATGAAAGAAGATGAAATCGCCAAGGTACAAAAAGGTGCAGTGCTACTGCCGATGACCGCAGGTGAAGTAGTACTGGCATACAACCTCGAAGGTGTGAAAGCGCTCAAACTGCCCCGGGATGTATATCCGGAAATATTCCTGGGCAAGATCGACCGCTGGAACGACCCGAAGATCACTGCCGCCAACCCGGGCATCGAACTCCCTGACACAAAAATCACGGTAGTCACCCGCTCGGACTCCTCCGGTACCTCTTACGTATTTACCGGTCATCTGAGCGCTGTCAACGCCGACTTCAAGTCCGCTGTAGGCCAGGCCAAGGCACCCAATTGGCCGAATAGTGCCAATTTCGTCAAGGCTCCTAAAAACGACGGTATTGCCGCGCAAATCAAACAGACTCCAGGCGCTATCGGCTATGTGGAGTACGGTTTTGCCAAGCTGACCGGCCTGCCCGTCGCGCAGCTCGAGAACAAAGCCGGTGAATTCGTATCGCCAGGACCGGAAGCGGGTATTGCCGCACTCGCCAGTGCCGAATTTCCGCAAGGCAATCTTCCAGGCACCGAGATTCCAAATCTGATCGTGTGGGTCACTGACCCGGCCGGTGCAAACGCCTACCCGATCGCCAGCTTTACTTGGCTGCTGGTGTACGCCGACCAAGACGACCAGAAAGCCGCGGCGATGCAGAAGCTGGTGGAATATATGCTGAGCGATGAGGCGCAGAATCAGGCGGATAGCCTGGGCTACATCCCCCTGCCACAGAATGTGCGCGCGAAGGTGCGCGAGGCTGCAAAACATATCCAGTAAATGTGGCAACACAGATATCGGCCACCATTAGATTCAGATAATGCCCCGACCCGGAAAATCCAGTCGGGGCATTCTGTTTATTGACCAGCAATTTAGAAATTCAGAAGCCGGGCATGTCCAGAGCATTATTCAAAGAAAAAATCGGCAAAGGTATTACGCGCCCCCCGGGAAACAGTGAAATTTATGGGGATGTGGGTTTTCGCTTTTTCTCCATTGCCTGCGCCTGGTCCATCATTCTGCTGATCCTGTTTATCCTGTGGATGATCGGCAAACAGGCTATCCCCGCCATGGAAAAATATGGCTTCGGATTTCTTACCGGTACCACCTGGGATGTGAATAAACAGCAGTTTGCCGTTTTACCCGAAATCTGGGGCACCCTGTACAGCTCGATCCTGGCATTGATCTGGGGCGGTATCCTCGGCGTGACTATTGCCATTTTTCTTACCCAGGATTTCATTCACGCCAAGATTGCCAGTGTCTTTCGCCTCACCGTGGAATTACTCGCGGCAATCCCATCGGTGGTGTACGGCCTGTGGGGTATTTATGTGCTGATTCCCCTGCTGCGCCCGGTGGCGCACTGGCTGCATGAACACTTTGACTGGTTCCCGTTTTTCGGCACGGAACTGAGTGGCCCCGGCATGGCGCCGGCGGCGCTGGTCCTGGCAGTAATGATTCTGCCCACCGTCGCCGCCATCTCTGTGGATGCCTTCCGCCAGATCCCGGCAAAAGTCAAAGAAGCCACTTACGGTATGGGCACTACCCGTGCGGAAGCGATCTTCAAGGTGCTGCTGCCAACCGCGTCTTCCGGGTTACTTGCAGCCCTGGTACTTGGTTTTGGCCGCGCCCTCGGCGAAACCATGGCCCTGGCCATGCTGATTGGTAACAGCAACCAGATCAGCCTGTCGTGGTTTTCTCCTGCCAACACCCTGGCATCCTTGATGGCTTCCAGCTTCCCCGAAGCGGGCGGTGTGGAAGTGCAGGCACTGATGTACGCCGCACTGGTGCTGCTGCTGATCACTTTCCTGGTAAACCTCGGAGGCCTGTATATCCAGCAGCTCACCATGCGTAAATTCGAGGGCAGCAAGTGAAGGACCTGAAAACGCCGAAGCAGCTGCGCAAGGAAGGCTGGAAAGGCCTCAACCTCAAGCGCGAACCCTTCGAGAGCCGCTCCCTCGGCAACAGCGTGTTCAGCGGTATGGTGTGGCTGCTGGCCCTGATCGCCGCCATTCCGCTGCTGTCCATTATCTACATGCTGCTGAAACACGGCGGTGCGCGACTGTTCAGTGAGTTTGTTCCGGTACTTACCGAGCTGCCGCCTGCGGGATTTGAAATGGGCGGAGGTATCGGCCCCGCGATTATCGGCACTCTGGTCATGGTGGCTATCGCCAGTACCATCGCGGTACCCATGGGAATTCTCACCGCCATCTCGATCAAAATACTGGGAAGAGAAAGCAAGCTCGCTCATGGGGCCCACTTTACCGCCAAGGTACTTACCGGCTTCCCCTCGATCTTGTCCGGGGTGTTCGTGTACGCGGTGCTGGTCATCAAATTCGGTTACTCGGCGCTGGCCGGTGGTGTAGCGCTCGCGGTACTGATGCTGCCCACCATTATCATCGCTGCGGAAGAAGCGCTCGGCCAGGTACCCAAACGCATGACCGACGCCGCCTATGGTATGGGCTGCACGCCCACCCAGGTGATGTGGAAAATCACCCTGCCCACGGCACTGCCCGGTATCATGACCGGGGTCATGCTGGCGGTGGCCGGTGCAGCCGGCGAGTCCGCGCCGCTGTTATTCACCGCGCTGTTCAGCAACTATTACCTTTCCCATATGAACGAGCCCACTGCCTCGCTGTCGGTGCTGATCTACAACTTTTCGGGAATGCCCTTTGACAACCAGATCGAGCTGGCGTGGACCGCGTCACTGGTTCTGGTGATCATCGTATTGATCTTCAATTTGTTTGCCCGCGCAATCAGCCGCAAGAAAAACTGAGCACGGAAATGAGCCTACCTCGCAGTCAAGCCGCCGACACGGCGCCGTCAGAAACCGTTATCGATTGTCAGATCGACAAAATCCACTACGGTGATTTTCTCGCCGTGCGGGACAGCAAGATTCCCATCGAGCAAAAAAAGATAACCGGATTTATCGGGCCGTCCGGCTGCGGTAAAAGTACCGTATTGCGCTGTCTGAACCGAATGAATGATCTGATCCAGACATTTCGCTTTGAAGGTCAGGTGCACTATCACGGCCAGGATATCTATGCCAAGGATGTAGACCCGGTGGTGGTACGCCGCTATATCGGCATGGTGTTTCAGCAACCCAACCCTTTCTCCATGAGCATTTACGAGAATGTGGCCTTCGGTCTCAAGCTGAATAAGTTCAAAGGGGACATGGACAAGAAGGTCGAGAAGGCACTGAAGCGCGCGGCCCTGTGGGACGAGGTGAAGGACAAACTGAAGGCCAGCGGTCTATCGCTGTCCGGTGGACAGCAACAGCGCCTGTGCATTGCCCGCGCCATTGCCTCGGAACCCGAAGTGCTGCTGATGGACGAACCCTGCTCCGCCCTCGACCCCATCGCTACCCGCCAGATCGAAGAGCTGATGCTCGAACTGAAAAACCGCTACACCGTCGCCATTGTTACCCACAATATGCAGCAGGCCATGCGCGTGGCGGACAACACGGCATTTTTCTCTGTGGATATCTCCCAGGGCGGGCGCACCGGCTACCTGGTAGAAATGGGCAATACCGAGCAGGTATTTGAGAATCCGCAGCAGACCCTGACCAAGGAATATATCTCTGGCGAATTCAGCTGACGTGTGATTAGCGGAAGCTTTTCACCCACCGCACCACGGCCTGGCGTCGCCAGGCCATGAGCGCCAGTGCCACCGCCGCGTAGATGGCCGGCTCGATCCAGCCACTTTTTACCGCCCACCAGAAATGCCAGCAGGCCAGCAGCACCACAAGGTAGAGCAGGCCGTGCAGCTTCTTCCAGTTGCGCCCCATTTTTTTGAGCAGCGCGGGAACGGAAGTCACCGCCAGTGCCAGCAGAATCAGCCAGGCAAAAAAGCCCAGCAAAATATAGCTGCGCTTGATCAGCTCCGCACCGATCAGTGACCAGTCGAGGCCGAGATCCAGTGCCAGCCACGCGGTAAAGTGCAGGCTGGCCCAGGCAAAACACCAGAGTCCCAGGGGCCGGCGCAACCGATTAAGCTGGCCGAAGTGCAGCGTTTTTGCCAGTGGCGAGACCAGCAGGGTGAGCAGCAGCAGGCGAATGGTGCCCATACCCAGGTAGTGAATCAGCTCCTTGACCGGATCGCCGCCGAGACGCCCCTGATTGATGGCGACAAACAGCCACAGCAGCGGTAGCAAAGCGCCGATATGCACAGCGACCTGCAGGCCGGTGGCAACGGGCTTTTTCCACTGCCCCGTCACTAGTAAAACTTCCTCAGATCCATAGTGCTGTACAGGGATGCGACCTCTTCTGCGTAGCCATTAAATGGCAGGGTCGGCTGTCGCTTCACCGAGAATAAACCGCCGGGGCCAATAAATCGCTCGCTGGCCTGGGACCAGCGCGGGTGATCTACCTTCGGGTTCACATTGGCATAGAAGCCATATTCCTGTGGCGCCAGCTTGTTCCAGCTGGTGGGTGGCATCTGTTCAAGCAGTCTGATTTTGACGATGGACTTGATACCCTTGAAGCCGTATTTCCACGGAACCACAAGACGAATGGGGGCGCCGTTCTGGGGCGGCAGGGTTTTTCCATAAAGCCCCACCGAAAGAATGGTGAGCGGGTGCGTGGCCTCATCAATCCGCAGGCCCTCCACGTAGGGATAGTCCACGCCACCACCGATGTAGCGGTTGCGCTGCCCAGGCATCTGTTGCGGATCGTACAGTGTTTCGAAGGCGACATACCTGGCGCGGCTTGTCGGCGCAAAGCGCTTGAGGAACTTGCCAAGCTCGAAGCCCACCCAGGGAATATTCATGGACCAGGCCTCCACACAGCGCATGCGGTAAATGCGCTCTTCCAGGCCAATCTCCCCCATCAGCTTCCACACATCTACGGTGCCTGGCTTTTCCACTTCCCCTTCCACGGTAAGCGTCCAGGGTTCGGTTTTCAGCCCCTGGCTGTTTTCCGCGGGATCGGTTTTGCCGGTCCCGAACTCGTAGAAATTGTTGTGGCTGATGACCTTCGCCTGCGGGGTGAGGACCAGGTCCGGGACGGGTTTCTGCGGCGTGAAGGCGAGCGGTTTGCGCGGGGCGGCCTTTTCCGGCTCGCCGCCGAACAGATCCAGGGCGCGGGCGTTACCGGCGAGCAGCAGGCTGCCGATTCCGGCGCCGAGGCCCGAGATCACACGGCGCCGGGAAACATAGGCGGATTCAGGAGTGGTCTGCTGTTCAGACAGCTGATGGCGAGGGGGCGATTTGATCAGCACGGTATTCTCCTGAAATTAAAGCCGCTATTGAGAGTTGGTCGTCATTGCGGGCCGATTCTTACACGCTTTCGGGAGGCGTTCAGCGGCCGCCACGGAAGTACTCAGGCCTCCGCCGCCAGACGTTGGACCGCGAAATCCCCCATATTGTTCGCGAGCTCCCGCTCGCCGACGAATACCGCGGTGGCCCCTTCCTTGCGCAGCAGCGGCTCCACCTCTTCGTTTTCCGCGCACACCAGGATACTGATCTCCGGTCGCAGCAGCTTCGCCGTCGCCATCATCTTCTGGGTGCGCACCGTATCCGCCACCGTAATGATGAGCATGCGCGCACGGGCCACATGCGCCTGAATCAGCACTTCCTCGTCAGCACCATCGCCGCAGACCGCAGGAATTCCCTGCGCGCGCAGCTGTTCCACCCGCTCCCGTTGAATATCTGCCACCACCACGGACATCCCGGTGTTGCGCAATTGCGCACCGATATGACTGCCAAGTCCTCCATATCCCACAATCAGCGCATGCCCGGTCAGGGAGCGCAGGTCGGTAGTCATCGGCAGCTCCGCCAGCGGGTCGTCGGTACGCTCCATAAACCGCGCGAGCCTGGAGCGGCTGCGCACCCAGCGCTGGGCAGGTTCAATCAGATTAAACAGCAATGGATTGAGCGCAATTGAAATCAGCGCACCGGCAACGATCAGGTTCTGCCCTTGAACCGGCAGCAGCCCGAGAGAGGCCCCGAGCGCCGCGAGAATAAAAGAAAACTCACCGATCTGGGCCAGACTCGCCGATACCGTAAACGCCGTATTCAGCGGGTAGCGGAACAGCAGTACCAGCACAAAGGCCGCGAGGGTCTTACCGAAAACAATGATCGCCACCACAGTCAGGACCCGCAGGGGCTCCTCGACCAGCATGGCCGGGTCGAACAGCATTCCCACCGATACAAAGAACAGCACCGCAAAGGCATCGCGCAGGGGCAGCGACTCTTCCGCCGCGCGATGGCTGAGAGCGGACTCCCGCAACACCATGCCGGCGAAGAACGCACCCAGCGCGAAAGACACGCCGAAGATAATCGAGGAGAAATAGGCGATTCCCATGGCAATGGCGATCACCCCAAGGGTAAACAGCTCGCGGGAGCCGGTGCGCGCCACCTGCCACAACAGCCAGGGAAAAAATCGCTTGCCGCCGAGCAGCATCAGCGCAATGAATATCGCCACCTTGCCCAGGGTCAGGGCAACGGTAACCAGCAGTGTTGCCTCGCCACCAGTCCCGGCGTGCGCGCCGGCGTCCTGAGCGCCCACCGCACCCCCGAGCCAACCCGCCAGTGCCGGCAGCAGAACCAGGGCAAACACCATGACCAGGTCTTCTACGATCAACCACCCCACCGCGATGCGTCCGTTCTGGCTGTCCAGCAGGCCTCTCGACTCCAGCCCCCGCAACAGCACTACGGTGCTCGCCACCGATAACGCCAGGCCGAACACCACACTGGCACCAATGCTCCACCCCCACCAATGTGCAACCGCGGCACCGAGGGCGGTCGCCACCAGTATCTGGGCGATGGCGCCGAAGATGGCAATGCGACGCACCGCCATCAGGTCCTTGAGAGAAAAGTGCAGGCCCACACCGAACATCAGCAGAATGACGCCAATTTCCGCCAGCTGCTGCGACAGCGTCACATCCGCCACGAATCCCGGGGTTGCCGGGCCAATCAGGACACCGGCGATCATGTAGCCCAGCAGGGCCGGCATACGCAGGCGCACGGCGACAAATCCCAGAATCAGCGCCAGGCCCAGGGCGACAGAAATGGTTGTGATCAGTGCGATATCGTGGTGCAAATCCCCTCCTGAGAACTCTTTTTTACGGGCACCACAAAGCGCACCGTCCATTGTTCGGCGTTTTAGAATTGTGCGGCAGTTTAGCTGCCAGGGAAGATCAGGTCATAAAGAACTGTTGCAGCCCAACCAGTACATTGGTTGTGGCGACAGAGGCGAGAATCAACCCCATTACGCGGCTGACAATACTGGCTCCGGAATCGCCAATCCAGCGATAGATCCAGTTCGCCGCCAGCAGCAATACCAGCACAATACCCAGCACCGCGAACATGGCGGTGGCGGACTTTACCTGGTGGATGGGATCAAAACGGTGGTTATCCGTCAGCACTACCGCAGCCAGCATGGCACCGGGTGAGGCAATGGAGGGCACGGCAAGGGGGAAAATAGCGGTTTCACGACCATCGCGAATGATCTCCACTTCACTTTCCGGCTTGCCCTCGCCGAAGATCATGGTCAGGGCAAACAGGAACAGTACGATGCCGCCCGCCACCTGGAACGCAGACAGCGGCACACCAATGGCCTCCAGCAGGTATTGCCCCAGCAACAGGAAAAACGTCAGGATGCCGGTTGCTACCGCGACCGCGAGCAGCGCAATTTTGCGCCGCTGCCACTCGGTATGGCGGGACGTGACCGCAATAAACACCGGCAGTGTGCCCACCGGGTCAATGACGGCAAAGAAAAAGACAAAGCTGCTGATCCAATCGTTCAAGTGGTTGCCCGTTCGCCCGTGCTAGTATCGAAGAAATAGAGGACATGATTCCATAAGAGTCTAGTGCATGACAAACCATTCCCCGACAGCGCGCAGAATCGCCAAAACCATCCTCAATGGGTTCGATGCGTATTTTGCGGATTTTCAGAACATGACACTAGGGGCAAAGGCGCGCTTTGAGACTGCCGCATGGCCTGCGGTGCATGAGACCAACAAGGAGCGCATCGATCTCTACAAGATCAAGGTCAATCAGGTGCTGAAACTGGTGCACTCGGTGACCAGCAAGGACACCACCCAGCTGGAGCTCTGGGGGCAGGCCAAGTCCACCTACAGCCAGTTGATTGCCAATCACAACAACTACGAGATTGCCGAGACGTTTTTCAATTCGGTGTTCTGCAGCCAGTTCCAGCACGCACATATTCACGACAGCCACATCTTCGTAAAGCCGTCCCGCGCACCGGACGAGAAGCCGCTGCGGGACTACTCCATCTATATCAGCTACAGCGGGCGCGATGGCCTGACGGCGATGATTGAGGATATCCTCGCCGACTACAGTTTCTCAATTCCCTGGGAAGACATGGCGCGGGATGTGAACAACATCTGCGAGGCCCTGCGCGCGGGTCCGCTCGCCGGCAAGCTGGAGGATGAGGAAGACGAGCAGCGGCTGCGGGTGGATATGCTGGAGTCGGTGTTTTACCGCAACAAGGCGGCGTACCTGGTGGGCCGCCTGATGTTTGCCGGCGAGGTCATCCCGCTGATCCTGCCCTGCCTCAACAACGGTCGCGGCCATGTGTTTGTGGATACCCTGATCCACGACAACGATTCGACCAGTATCATTTTCAGTTTTACCCGCTCCTACTTTATGGTGGATGCACCCATTCCCTCGCGGTTTGTGCGCTTCCTGTCCACCATCATGCCGCTCAAGGAAAAGTCCGAGCTGTACAACTCCATCGGCTTCCACAAGCACGGCAAGACCGAGTTCTACCGCCATATCCTCGCGCATATGAAGGTGAGCAACGACAAGTTCGTGATCGCCCCGGGGATCAAGGGGATGGTGATGAGCGTGTTTACCCTGCCCTCATACCCAGTGGTATTCAAGGTCATCAAGGACAAGTTCGACAATCCCAAGACGGTCACCGAGGAAATCGTCAAGGAGAAGTACAAGTTTGTATCCCGCGCCGATCGGGTAGGACGCATGGCGGATACCCAGGAGTACACCAACTTTATTTTCTACCGCAACCGCTTCAGTGAAGAGCTGCTGAGCGAGCTGCAGGCACTGGCGCCCTCCAAGCTGCATGTGGACGACAAGTGGGTGATCATCAAGCACCTGTATGTAGAGCGGCGCATGGAGCCCCTCAACCTGTATCTCGACCAGGCTGATGAACAGCAGACCATTGAGGCCATGGAAGAATACGGGAATGCGATCAAACAATTGGCGGCGGCGAATATCTTCCCCGGCGATATGCTGCTGAAAAACTTCGGTGTGACCCGACATGGCCGCGTGGTGTTTTACGATTACGACGAGCTCTGCCCTCTCACCGAGTGCAATTTTCGCAAGATTCCCGAACCCCAAACCAGCGAACAGGAACTGGCGGACAGGCCCTGGTACACCGTGGCCGAAGCCGATGTATTCCCGGAAGAGTTCCGTCTGTTTTTTTCCGGCAACCCGGTGGCGCGCAAGGCCTTCGCAGACCAGCACAGTGATCTGTACGATTATCGCTACTGGCAGAAACTGCAGGAGCGTATCCGTGCCGGGCGCGTGGAGAGCACCTTCCCGTATCGCCGCAAGGTACGCTTCAAGCGCAGCAAAACGCCACGCCAGTAAGTACATGACTTGAAATCCACATTTGCGCGGCTGGACGGCGGGCAACTACGGCTATAGTTAAATGAGCGGATTGATACCGAGGAGGTAGAAAGTGCGGTTTTTCGGTGGTAGCACACTGTGCACAGGCTTGGCGCTGTGGAGCATGGCAATGACTGGCTGTGGATATCTCCCCAGTGAAATGGCGCCGAAACCCAAGGCCACCGCATCAAAAGCCCCGGAGACTGCTGCGGGGGTGAATGTTCACGCCGCCAGCTGCGACACTCGCGCCAAAGGCTATGACGTAGTGACCTTTGGCGACCTCTACGAGATCACCGGCGATCCCAGAGATCCCTTCCGACCCGCCGGAAATGCACCCGCAAAATACGACGTGCGCGCCTTCGTATGGGGATACGACAACTGTATGGCGAAGGGCAACTGTGCCCACGGCGACCACTACTGGCTGATTGGCCGTGGCCCCGAGGGTGACTTCTCCACCTGGGTTGTCACCCCCCAGTTTCCACGAATTACCATAGAATCCCGCTGCAAAGCACACCTGAAAGTGGGTGAGCGCTACCGCTTTTCATTCGAAAACGGAAAGTTGGTGGGGTTCAGCAAAAACTAAATTTCGCGTTTTTTCAGATACCGGTAAATGGCATCCTGCGAACGCACATTGCGTTTACTCGCGCGATTGGCGATACGACTGTTGGTCTGTTCCGCATCCAGTATTCGCGCTTTCTGATTATCCTGCCACTGCAACTCCAGAATATGCATCACCGTCTCGCGGTGCTCCTCGGCCAGCAGCGGAAAGGTGACCTCAACGCGATGGTCCAGATTGCGTGTCATCAAGTCTGCAGAGGACAGGTACACCCGCTGATCACCGCCGTTGTGGAAAGCATACACCCGCGCGTGTTCCAGGAACTTGTCCACCAGGCTGATCACCTTGATATTGTCCGAGAGCCCCTTTTCCTGACACTGCAGCGCACACATGCTGCGCACTATAATCCGCACTCGCACGCCCGCCACATTGGCGCGGTATAGATATTCAATTATCTCGCGATCCACTAGATTGTTGCACTTGATGAATATTTCCGCCGCTTGCCCTGCGGCGGCCGCGTCAATCTCCCGCTCAATGGCTGCCAGGATATTGGGCCGGTTGCTGTGGGGCGAGCTCCAGATGTGGTGATACTCGGGCTGCAGGTGCGGCTGCTTGATAAAATCGAACACCCGGTAGGCATCCTGCCCCAGCTTGGTATCGCTGGAGAGCAGACTGAAGTCACAGTAAAAACGCGCGGTACTCTCGTTGAAGTTTCCGGTACCAAAGTGGCTGTAATAGCGGTCGCGGCCGTTTTCTTCACGCACGATGGAAATCAACTTGCAGTGCACCTTCAGGCCTGGCACACCGTAAATAACGTCCACGCCGGCATCGCTCAGCTCGTTGGACCAGTGGATGTTCGCCTGCTCGTCAAAACGCGCCTGCAACTCCACCACAGCCGTCACCTGCTTCTGGTTGCGCACCGCGTTTACCAATGCAGCCACCACCCGGGAGTTTTTCGCCACCCGATACAGGTTGATACGGATTTCCCGTACCTTGGGGTCAATGGCAGCCGAGGCCAGCAGTTTGGTTATCACGCGAAAGTCGTGATACGGGTAATAGCAAAGCCGTTCTTTGGCGTCGAGCCAGTCAAAAATATTCGCGCTATCCGGCAGTGTTGGCAGGGGTTTGATGGCGCGGTAGGTGTGCTGCTTGATATCCGCCGGGAAGCTCATGAAGTCTTTCGAGTTGTGATAGCGGCCACCCGGGGTGTAGCTGTCGTAGCGCCCCATCTTCAGTTTTTTCTTGATCAGCTGCAGCAGCGCTTCCGGCATGGTGGAGTCGTACACCAAACGCACCGGTTCCGCCTGCTTGCGCTTCTTCAGGGACTTCGCCACCCGGTCGACGATATTCTGGGTAACGTGCTCCCCCAGCTCCAGCTCTGCGTCGCGGCTGATTTTGAAAGTAAACGCCGCCGCTTTTTCAATGGGCAACACATAGCGGAACACTTCCACCAGACAGGCGCGGATCACATTGTCGAGCACAATATAGACCTTCTCGTGCTTCTGCTCCCGGTGGGGAATGGCGATAAAGCGCGGCAGGATATCCGTGGGGATCTCCAATGCGGCAAAACGCAGACTGCCGTCCTCAAGTTCCAGATAAATACCGAAGTAAATGCTCGCTTCGTTCAGTAGCGGCATGGTGTCGCGATCGTCTATGAAAAAGGGTTCGAGCTCCGGCAGAACTTCCCGGTGGAAATACTCTTCGACATATTCCCGCTGGCCCTCGGTGAGCTGGCGCTCATTGATCAGGTGGATGTTGTTCTTGCCAAGATCCTCCAGCACCTTGGTGTAGGCATTCCCGAAGCGTGCCTGCAGACGCAATACCTTCTCATTGATATTGCCCAGCAGTTCAGAAAAATCATCTTTCTTCTTGCTGCCTTTGGTAAAAGTGGCCAGGCGGCGCACATCCGCTACGCGAACCCGGTAGAATTCGTCCAGGTTGTTGGAGAAGATACCCAGAAAACGCACCCGCTCAATCATCGGTACACTTTCGTCTTCCACTTCCTGCAATACGCGGGCATTGAAAGACAGCCAGCTGAGCTCTTTGGGATAGATGGGGATGTCGTTTGCCATACTCTCTACTGCAGTTACGGTGGAAGGCGTTGCGGCGCCGGTGTCTTCCGAGGGTATCAGCCCCGTTGGCTGCGCCAAATTATTCGGTTTCAAGTGTGTGAACTTCCATTGAAGCCATAGTTCATTGCGACACAGTTTGCTACATTTTTGTTACAGCGATTTGACAGCGAAAAACATGACAACAGAGTCCTCGACAGCCACCCCGCAGGAAGAGCTCCACGAACGCTACGCGGCACTGGATCTCGGCTCCAACAGCTTCCACCTGCTGCTGGCAGAGTTCCGCGATCAGCGCATGGTGCGCCTGCACACTGATCGCGCCATGGTGCGCCTGGCGGAGGGCCTGGATGCAGCCCGCAATCTCGACCCCATGGTAGCCGAACGGGCACTGGAAGCGCTGCGGCGTTTTGCGCCAGTCATACAGGACCTGCCACTGGACAGTGTGCGCGTCGTCGGCACCAACACCCTGCGTGCAGCCAGCACACGCGCCGATGGTTTCCTGGAATCCGCGGAGGCAATTCTCGGCGCGCCCATCGAAATCATTTCCGGAATAGAAGAAGCGCGTCTGATTTATTCCGGTGTCATGGCGGCCGCCGAGGGCCCGACCCGCCTGCGGTGCGTCATTGATATCGGCGGTGGCTCCACGGAGCTGGTACGAGGCATGGAAGCGCCCCGCCAGCTGCAGAGTATCAGCATGGGTTGCGTGGCATTTAACCGACGCTTTTTCGACAGCGGCAAGATCGAAAATGGCAAGCACAATAACTTTGTCCGCGCCCGTCGCGCGGCCCAGGCCGAGCTGCAGGAGTTGCAGCATATGGCGGATGACGCACTGGTAATGGGCGCTTCCGGCACCGTCAAGTCGGTGGCCCGGGTACTCAACGATGGCGAGCTGCTGCCAATCCTGCGCGAAGATATCGATGCCCTGGCAGAGAAAGTGGCCAGGTTCAAAACCGTTGATGCCATTGAACTTCCGCATCTCGACCCGGAGCGGCGACCGGTGTTCGCGGCGGGCCTCGCTATTTTGCACGGTATTTTCCGCGAGCTGGATATCCAGGAGATGCACATTTCCCCCTATGCCATTCGCGAAGGGATCGTTCACGATCTCGCCGGACGCGCATCAGGCGGCGACCGCCGCGCAGATACCGTCGCCAATCTCATGGAGCGAGGGGAAATTGACCGGGGGCAGGCTAAACGCGTCGCCAATACGGCGCTGCAGTTTTTTGGCCAGCTCAATCCCCACTCCATGCTGAGCCAACGGCGATTGTTGCACTGGGCAGCGGACCTACACGAGCTCGGGCTATCCCTGTCCCACAGCAGTGTCCGCAAGCTGGGCGCCTACATGATTGAGCACGCGGATATGGCAGGCTTCAGTAAAAGTGAGCAGGAAAACCTCGCCTATCTGGTGCGCAACCAGCGCGGCGATATCAAGGCGGTCCAGGAACACTACGGTTTCCATCCCAACAACGACCTGCTGCTGTGCCTGCGCCTCGCCTGCATTGTGCATAGAGACCATGTGGATCGCGCAATCGATGGCCTGCAGCTATCCGCGGAAGGCCCGGGCTACCACTTACAGGCGCCCGCTAATTGGCTGTATCAGTTCCCGGCGATCGAAGACCTTCTCTACATGGAAGTGGACTGCTGGGAAGACAAAAGCATCAAGCTGGCATTATCGTCCCCGTGAGTTCAAAAACACCCCTGAACAAACTGCACCTGCAGCATCGCTACGCCGACCTTGGCGCCGTGTTTGGCACCCCCACGCAGCCTGCCCCGCTACAGAATCCACATACCATTCACGTCAATCCGGCGGTGATGGAAGATCTCGGGCTGAACGCCGATGATCGGCAACACCCGGACTGGGCGCAATTGACCAGCGGCGCAAAGCTTTTCCCGGGCAGTGTGCCATTCGCGATGAAGTACACCGGCCACCAGTTCGGCAGCTATAACCCGGAGCTGGGGGATGGCCGCGCCCTGCTCCTGGGCGAAGTCGAGCACAGCGGAAAGCGCTGGGACCTGCACCTGAAAGGCGCCGGCAAAACGCCCTACTCCCGCTTTGGCGACGGCCGCGCGGTACTGCGCTCGACCATCCGCGAATATCTGGCGGGCGAGGCGCTGACCGGCCTCGGTATTCGCAGCACCCGCGCCCTCAGTATCGCCGGCAGTAGCGAGCCGGTCGCCCGCGAAACAATGGAAACCGGAGCAGCGCTGATCCGAGTGGCCCAGAGCCATATCCGTTTCGGGCATTTTGAATACCTGTTTTACACCCGTCAGCTGGAAGCGCAGCAAAAGCTGGTAGAGTTTGTAACAGCGCAATTTCTGCCAGAGTCCGCCGGCGAATCGATACAGAAACAGGCCGAAGCGCTGCTGCGCTTTACCGTTCAGCGCAGTGCAGAGCTGGTCGCCGGCTGGCAATCGGTGGGATTTGCGCACGGAGTACTGAATACCGACAACATGTCGATCATTGGCGACACCTTCGACTTCGGTCCTTACGGCTTCCTGGATGACTACGAGCCGGGGTTTATCTGTAATCACTCGGATCATACCGGCCGCTACGCCTTCGACGCACAGCCCGGTGTTGTATTGTGGAATCTCAATGCACTGGCCCACGCATTTTCCAGCCTGCTGGATACGGAAACACTGAAAGATTGCCTGGGGCAGTACCAACCGCTGTTAATCGAATGTTACGCGGCGCGTATGCGACAAAAGCTTGGGCTCGCCATTGCAGATGATGGCGACCAGCAACTGTGTGCCGACCTGCTGCAAGTACTGGAAGCGGGGCGCGTCGATTACCCACTGTTTTTCCGCACCCTCTCCCACTACAAAGGTGAGCGCCCCGCCGCCTCGCTGGAACTGTTGATACAACCGGCGGAACAGGGAGCACTCGCCAGCTGGCTCTCGCACTATGACCGACGGCTGCAAAAGGAGACCCGCACCGCGGAAGCCCGCAGCCGGGACATGCTGCTGACCAATCCCAAATTCGTATTGCGCAACTATCTGGCGCAACAGGTAATCGAGGCGGCGGAGGCCGGGGACTACCAGCCCCTGGCGACCCTGTTTGACTTGCTGCAGTCGCCATTCGACGAGCACCGGCAACACGCGCAGTGGGCAGCCGCACCTCCGGAGGCAGGAAAGCACCTGCCAATCAGCTGCTCATCGTGAGTCCTGTGTTTACGTAGTTTTGCCACTAACTGCCACTCCACGGGTAGCAGATACTCACCGCCCATGGAAAGCGGGAACATCTACACTAATATTGAAGTCCCAATGCTGTTGTGACCATAAAAAATGTTATGGTCACACCCTGACCAATAGCGATGGATCTCCCCATGAAAACACTGATTACTGCTGTGAGCGCCCTGCTTCTCTCCACCCAGCTGGCCTTTGCCGATGTGGTCGGTCGCTGGACCACCATTGACGATGAAACCGGCCAGAAAAAGTCGGTGGTGGAAATCTACGAACAGGGTGGCAAATATTACGGCAAGGTGGTGGACCTGCTGATGAAGCCGGATGACACCGTCTGTGAAGCCTGCCCTGGCTCCAACAAGGGCAAGAAAATTGTCGGCATGAATGTGATCACCGATATGGTGAAAAAAGGCAATGTGTACGAAGGCGGTCAGATTCTCGACCCGGTCAAGGGCAAAGTCTATGACTGCAAGATGTGGGAGGAAGGCGGCAACCTGAAGGTTCGCGGCTATCTGGGCTTCTTCTACCGCACCCAGACCTGGTACCCGGCGAAATAAGCCAATAAGAGGGCATAACGCCCTCTTATTTTAGCTCTGGTTGAAAGCGGCTCTACTTGCTTTCAACCTCTACCTTATCCACCTTCTGGAAGCCACGGGGCAGCTTGTTGCCACGCCGTCCACGCTCTCCTTCGTAGTGTTCCAGCTCTGAGAGCTTGATCTTCGTGTGGCGCTTGCCTGCATGGATGATCAGCTGATCTTTACCTTCCAGCACTGCAATACCCACCACAATTTCCTCGCGGCTCGCAGCGCGGGCTGCAGGGATATTGATGATTTTGTTGCCCTTGCCCTTGGAAAGCTCCGGCAGTTCGGACACCGGGAACACCAGCATACGTCCCTCACTGGTCACCGCCGCAAGTACTGCAGTTTCCGGGTTTTCGATTTCCCGGGGCGGCAGTACCTGTGCACCTTTCGGCAGGCTCAGCATCGCTTTACCGGCCTTGTTGCGAGACTGCAGGTCGGCGTATTTGGCGATAAAGCCGTAGCCCGCATCACTGGCCAGCAATACCTTCTGGTCATCCCCCCCCATCAACAGACCTTCAAAGGTGGCACCGGAAGGTGGATTGATACGGCCGGACAATGGCTCGCCCTGGCCCCGCGCGGAAGGCAGGGAATGGGCGGCTATGGCGTAGCTGCGGCCGGTGCTGTCCAGTAACAGCGCCGGCTGGTTGCTCTTGCCGCGGGCGGCGTATTTGAAGCCGTCGCCGGCTTTGTAACTGAGGGACTCCGGATCGATATCATGGCCCTTGGCCTGGCGGATCCAACCCTTGGCGGACAGCACGACGGTGATCGGGTCGCTGCTCAACAGTTCGGTTTCGCTGAACGCTTTGGCTTCTTCGCGCTGCACGATGGGCGAGCGGCGCTCGTCCCCGAATTCGTCGGCGGCGGCCAGCAGTTCTTTCTTGATCAGGGTTTTGAGGCGACGCTCGCTGCCCAGGGTCTTGCTCAGGGTATCGCGCTCTTTTTCCAGCTCCGCCTGCTCGCCGCGGATCTTCATTTCTTCCAGGCGGGCCAACTGGCGCAACTTGGTGTCGAGGACATATTCCGCCTGCACGTCCGACAGCTCGAAGCGGCGCATCAGCTCCTGCTTTGGCTCTTCGTGGGTGCGGATAATCTCGATCACTTCATCGATATTCAGGAAGGCGATCAACAAGCCGTCCAACAGGTGCAGGCGCTTCTCCACCTTGTCGAGGCGGAATTGCAGGCGCCGCCGTGTGGTAACGGTGCGGAAGCTCAGCCACTCAGTGAGGATCTTGTCGAGGGATTTCACCTGCGGGCGGCCGTCGACGCCGATCATATTCAGGTTGACCCGGTAACTCTTCTCCAGGTCGGTGGTGGCAAACAGGTGATTCATCACCTGCTCCAGGTCCACGCGGTTGGACTTGGGCACGATGACCAGGCGGGTGGGGTTCTCGTGGTCCGATTCGTCCCGCAGGTCGCTGACCATGGGCAGTTTCTTCGCCTGCATCTGCGCGGCAATCTGCTCCAGCACCTTGGAGCCACTGGCCTGATACGGCAGCGCGGTAATGACGATATCGCCATCTTCCTTGGTCCACACCGCGCGCATTTTTACCGAGCCCTTGCCGGTCTCGTACATTTTCTGCAGGTCCGCCCGCGGCGAGATGATCTCGGCCTCGGTGGGCATATCCGGGCCCTGGATAAATTCGCACAGCTCACTGACGGTGGCCTTGGGGTTCTCCAGCATATGCACGGTGGCGTCCACCACTTCGCGCAGGTTATGCGGGGGGATATCCGTGGCCATACCCACGGCGATACCCGTGGTACCGTTCAGCAGGATATTGGGGACCCGCGCGGGCAGCACCGCCGGTTCGTCCATGGTGCCGTCGAAGTTCGGCTGCCAGTCCACGGTGCCCTGGCCCAGCTCGGACAGCAGTACCTCGGAGTACTTGCCCATACGGGATTCGGTGTAACGCATGGCGGCGAAGGACTTGGGATCGTCCGGCGAGCCCCAGTTGCCCTGGCCATCCACCAGCGGGTAGCGGTAGCTGAATGGCTGCGCCATCAACACCATGGCCTCGTACACGGCGCTGTCGCCGTGCGGGTGGTACTTACCAATCACGTCGCCCACGGTACGCGCGGACTTCTTGTACTTGGCGCTGGCCTTCAGCCCCAGCTCGCTCATGGCGTAGACAATACGGCGCTGCACCGGCTTCAGGCCGTCGCCAATATTGGGCAGGGCGCGGTCGAGGATCACGTACATGGAGTAGTCCAGGTACGCCTTCTCGGTGTAGTCCGCCAGGTGCTGGCGTTCGGAGGCTTCAAACACGGAGGGCTCGGTCATACTGCGAGAGTCTCGTTATTTTGATCGGTATTTGGACAGATAAGAGAGATACAGGAGGGGGATTATGGCGGACTGCCGCAGCCGGTTCAAAGGTTGCCCTCACGATTCGACCCTGCGCCGCTGTACGTATTTCAGACAATCCTCAATATCACCCACCGCATGGGGCCAGTGGGATACAGGCAACGAACCTTTCTCGAGCCTGTGATAATGTTGCCTTTCTCAGTCTGTATCACGACAGGACGTTAGCGATGCCCGCACTCTTTGCCTTTCTCCACCACCTGCTGTTCCTCTCGATGACCGCCGTGCTCACCATGCAACTGGTGCTGCTGAATCAGGCATTCACCCTGCAGAATGCGCGCAAGATCCGTATTGTCGACCGCATCCTCGGCGGATCCGCGGCACTGCTTCTGGTGGTGGGTTTTTTACGGGTTTTCTATTTCGAAAAGGGTGCCAGTTACTATTTTCAGAACGGTGCCTTCCACGCAAAACTGACTCTGTTTGTGATCGCAGCACTGCTTTCCATTTACCCCACCATCCAGTTTCTGCGCTGGGGGAACTCCCTCAAGCAGGGCACAGTGCCGGTGGTCAGTGACCGTCAGCGCCGCTGGATGCGCATTATTGTGCACGCCGAGTTGACCGCCATCCTCGCCATGGCCCTGTGCGCCGCACTGATGGCCAAAGGCATCGGCTACTTTGGCTGAGTGAAACGAAATTCATTGAACGAAGCACACCGCCTTGTATTGAAACAGGTCGCCATTGTCTACCTGGAGCACAACCGGGGAGATGTCACCCTTGGCGACACCGCCAGTGAAAAACTGCCCGGTTGATGCTAGTACCGGCGGAAAGCGTCTGGCGGGAAGAGACCTTTGGGGCGCACTTTCCCGAAGTTTCGGTCGTTCCGGAGGCGCTGCGCCTGCCGGCATAATACATGGACAGGCCCGTTACCCGCCTGTCGACCGGGGAAAAACAACGGCGCGCCCGCAGCTTTCGAGAGCCCACTTCTATCGAGTGTCCCCGGCGCAGGTCATCCAAACGCCTGCAACCGCGTACCAAAGGCCTCTGGAGACTATTCTCTTATTAGATGCCAACGATGGGGTCGGTGTGAAAACTCTGCGACTGATACTGGGCGACCAGCTCAACCACAAACACTCGTGGTTCAGTGATGACGATGAAGACACCTGGTACTTCATTGCCGAAATGCGCCAGGAAACGGATTACGTCAAACACCATATTCAGAAAGTGGTGGCCTTTTTCGAGGCCATGGCCGAATTCGCGCAGTGGCTGGAAGACCGGGGCAAAAACGTCATTTACTACACCCTGGATACCCCGGAAAACACCCAGAAACTGGGCAGCAATATCGCCCGGCTTGTTTCTGAACACCAGTTCGAACGATTTCAGTATCAACTGCCAGACGAATACCGGCTGGATCAACAGCTGAAGTTGCTCGCAGATGACCTCAGCATTCCGAGCGAACCTTTCGACAGCGAGCACTTCCTCACCGACCGGCAGTCACTCAGTACATTTTTTGACGGTAAGAAGTCGCTGTTGATGGAGAGCTTTTACCGGCATATGCGAAAGCAGCACCGGATACTGCTCAATAAAGACGGCAGCCCGGTGGGAGGCCAATGGAATTACGATCAAAACAATCGCAACAAGTGGAAGGGGGAGCCGAAGATCCCGCCACAACGTGGCTTTCGCAAACAGGTTGTGGAAACCCTCAAGCGGATAGAGCGCGCCGGGATGAACACGTTTGGGGCGATCTCCCCCGAGCAGTTCAACTGGCCGACCACCCGCACCGATGCGCTGGCCATGCTCCGGCATTTCTGTGAGGTACTGCTACCGCACTTCGGCGACTACCAGGATGCCATGGATCCGGACGAGGTGTACCTGTTCCACAGCCGACTCAGCTTTGCCATGAACTGCAAGCTGCTGCATCCGATGGAAGTGATCGAAAAGTCAGTCGAGACCTGGCAGGAGAAGCAGGAATCCATCGATGTCAGTCAGATAGAAGGCTTTGTTCGCCAGATTCTGGGCTGGCGAGAATATATGCGCGGCATCTACTGGAAAGAGATGCCCGGCTACCGCCGCAATAATCGCCTGCGCAACCAGCGGGACCTGCCAGGTTTCTACTGGACCGGCGAAACAGACATGAACTGCCTGCATCACGCGATAAAAAACAGTCTCGAGCATGCCTACGCCCACCATATCCAGCGGCTGATGATCACCGGCAATTTTGCCCTACTGGCCCAGGTACACCCGGACCAGGTCGACGGGTGGTACCTGGGAATTTACATCGACGCCATCGAGTGGGTGGAAATGCCCAACACCCGGGGGATGAGCCAGTTTGCCGACGGTGGACTTGTGGCCACCAAGCCCTATATCAGCAGCGGCAGCTACATTCACAAAATGAGCAACTACTGCGACGCTTGTCGATATAAGGTGCAGGAGCGCACCAGTGACGACGCCTGCCCGTTCAACAGCCTCTACTGGCATTTTTTAATGGAAAAGCGCGAGGCCTTTCAGAACAACCCGCGCATGTCCATGATGCTGCATCAGCTCGACAAAATGCCCGAAGAGGACAAGCGGGCCCTGCGTGCCCGTGCCCAGCAGATCATTCGCGACCCGGATGCGTTTTAGGCGGAACCCTCCTATCGCCACCTAAAATACAGGCGCGATTTCCCGAGACAGGGGGTGCCGCCGATGGCGAAATACTTCAATATAATGTGAAAACAATGAAGCAGGCTCGCCTGAAGCAAGTTTCCCATAAGCCGATTTAACCGAAATACCCGCATAGCCATATGCCTGCACAACCATAGGTTTTGACAACAATGACTCAGCCATCCACATCAGCGGACAAAACCAAGGTGACCACCTACGATGAATTTGTCCAGCAGGTAGATTATTCGTTGATGGATAGCCTGAATGCCGACCCAGAGGCCACCACGGATGGCGATGATCACCGTGCGCGCCAGGTATTCTCCGGGCACTTTGTACCGGTAACACCAACACCGATTGGACAGCCAGAATATGTCGCCCATAGCCGCAGTCTCTTTCAAGAGCTAGGGCTCAGCAACGAACTTGCCCAAGACCCCGAATTTACCCAGCTATTCTCTGGAGATATCTCCGCAGCCCGCGCCCCAATGCGCAACTTCGGCTGGGCAACCGGTTATGCGCTATCAATTTACGGTACTGAATATGTCCGACAATGCCCATTTGGCACCGGCAATGGGTATGGTGATGGACGGGCCATCTCCGTGTTCGAAGGGGTATTTAACGGACAGCGCTGGGAAATGCAATTAAAAGGAGGCGGCCCCACGCCCTACTGCCGCGGAGCCGATGGGCGCGCGGTATTGCGCTCAAGCGTACGTGAATTTCTCGCACAGGAGTATATGCACGCGCTGGGTGTGCCCACCTCGCGCTCATTAACCCTGTATGTATCAAAGACCGATACGGTTTCCCGCCCCTGGTATTCCGATCATTCCAACGCATTTGATCCAGACATCATCACCGAGAACCCGGTCGCGATATCCACACGGGTAGCGCCTTCGTTCCTGCGTGTCGGACAAATTGAATTATTTGCCCGCCGCGCCCGCAGCCATGCGTATGACAATGCGCTTGAAGAACTGCGTATGATCGTTATGCATTTGATTGCCAGAGAATACCAAGACGAAATCGACCCCAGCCTCAACTTTTCAGATCAATTGATTGAGTTAGCGAGATTATTTTGCCAGCGCCTTAGCGTATTGGTCGCCAACTGGCTGCGCGTCGGTTACTGCCAGGGAAATTTCAACAGCGACAACTGCGCCGCTGGCGGCTTTACGCTGGATTATGGTCCATTTGGTTTTTGTGAAGTTTTCGACTCCGAGTTCCAGCCCTGGACCGGCGGCGGGCAGCATTTTTCATTCTTCAACCAGCCAACCGCCGCCGAGGCGAACTTCCACATGTTCTGGACAGCCATCCGCCCACTGCTCGCGGACGACAATGAAGCGCTAGAACGGCTGGATCAAATACGCCGTGATTTTCAGGAAGTAATGCAGGACCAGTTGCATCGCATGTGGGCCGCCAAGCTCGGTCTCACCGAGTTTAACCTGGATCTGTTTAAGGAACTGGTTACGCTCATGCGTCGCTCCGAGGTGGATTACACCATGTTCTTTCGCGAGCTATCCCAAATACCTGAAGATATTGCCCCATTGAAAAAGAGTTTCTATGTCAAAACATCCGCTGACATCGACGAAAAATGGCAGTCCTGGTTGATTAGCTGGCGCGATCTCGTGTTGACCGGTCATGACCTATCGACGGCAGCGGAGAAGATGAAACGCGTCAACCCGAAGTATGCGTGGCGTGAATGGCTGATCGTCCCAGCCTATCAACAGGCCACACTGGGTGATTACAGCCTGATCAGGGAGCTGCAGGAGGTCCTTAGCCACCCATATGATGAACAATCAAAAGAGATCGAAGAGAAGTACTACCGTTTGAGACCCCAAGAGTATTTCAATGCGGGTGGCGTATCACACTACAGTTGCTCATCTTGAACGCTGTATTTCTGAAGCCGATTTTCTGGAACTGCCCTAGTGAGCAGCAATGCGTCGCTGCCACAGTGGGTGTCCGCTAAGGCGGGGGTAAGATCACTATCTCTATGGCCCGTACTCGCGGATCACTTCGATCTTCCCCACGATATTTATATTGAGCTCATCCAGATCTTCGGCGGGAATCCACCACTCCGTATGACCAGCAGCGCCGACACACTTGATCGGGTATCGGTCCATAAATTCTTTATTGACATAGAATCGAGTGACATACCCCTTGCCAAAATCGGTAACGTTCCATTGGGTGAGGGCTATCGCGTATTCTTCATTGGTAACTGGGTAGAAGATTGGCTGCTCTGGCAGTCTTGGTGGCCACACTTTGTAGCCGGACTCTTTTACCAGATCCAGCTCTTTCTGCCCTACTGGCCGAAAACATTCGATTGCTGTCATAGCGTCAACTTTCTGTGGGTAACACTGATACCTAACGACTTACTCAATTGCGTAGCGTTTGAGGTGGACTTTTGTGCGATAATGAGCGCAGCGAATGCACAAAAAAGAAACGAAGACCGCTGCATCAGCTAGAGCAAATTGTTAGGAATTTTCAGGCTCCAATTTAGAAAGAAACTCACCGAACACAGATTTTCCTTTCTCTATATTTTCATTGAATATATTAAAATATTCATCAGGTGATATTTCTAACCCTAGTTCGTTTCTAACTGAGAGAACAGCTTGAGGAAGAAAATCAGATATTTTAAAGAATGTAGCCATGCACTTCCTTACATATACTAAATGTTCTTTATTTTGCAGAGCCCAAAGCTCGTCTATATCTTTATTGTGCTTGTCTCGCCGCTCACACTCAAATTCAAAGCTCTTGTTTACATAATCCCATGTGCCTTGGTCTTGATTACCTGCGAGATTCATATTTTTCATTATTGAAAGGTAACGTTCCACTTCACTCTGGTACTTATCTCGAAGGTCGACTGAAATCTGAATATCATTCTTTCTATTAATTAAGCTCATGCGCTCTAGCATTAAATGAAGAGTTGCGGTTCCGATTTCCCCCATAAACGTAGTTACAGCTTGAACAGTCTCCGCAGTACCAACCATTTGAACCTTAGCTATTTTCCCCGCTTGCTCAGAAAATTCAGAAGTGATTTTCTCTTCCGATATATTTAGGTTTGAGAAGCTGGCAATCATATTTTGACTTTTTGTTATTGCTTCCACAGCTTCCATATAAACTTCTTTCTTTATATTTTGCTCGCGCTCGATCGCAGATATCTTAAGCTGGTTACCAACTTTGACTTCTTCTAGCACCTCTGCATAACCTGATTTTACAGATTCTACCTCTTCAGTTATTGCTCCCACATCTTCTTTTGTAGCAAGGTTTTTTCCTTTTTCAGAGAGATACGCAGGAATGTATGACTTTAAGAAGTAAAATAAAACACCAGCACCTAGAATCGCTCCAACACCGAAGCTTCCAACAATGGTAACTATTTTTTCAATTTCTTCGATGCTCATATGCCTACTTTTTTGGGGGAACTTGGTTGCCAAAAACGCCCAGCGCAGGCGCAGCCAGCGCGGAGCGCATTTTGTGTTAATGTTTGAGCGCCAGCGAGTAACACAAAAGGTGCGTAGCGTTGGCTGTCGCTCTGCCGCTTCTTGTTAAGCCCTGCAGACGATGAAGAACCGCTTTTCATCGATATTTTCCCCAAAGCCTATCACTGGATTATCTATCCTTACCCATGATCCTTGACATTTTTTCTCTAGTGCAGAAACAAGTGAAAAACCTGAATCCATCGTTTCTATTTCCGCGTACGCATCGGAGATCTTTGCGGCCTTTTTCCCGGGCTTCACATGCAAAAGACACTCTTCATTCTCGATATCAAAACCAACTTTACTAATTGGCTCTATAGATTCAGTTGATGTAATTTCACCAGAATCATCCATGTTCAAAGAAATCAAGAATAATTCAAAATCGCCGTCAACTAAATCTGACTCGTCGAGTTCATTAATAATACAGCTGACATACTTACTCAACGGTTGATATTCCTTTGTAGGCTTAACAGTTTGTTCGTGGGCGTGTGCATATATGGACACACCGAAATGCCTATATCTGCCCACAAAGTATCCACATATGTACCAAAGCCCGTGAAGTGCCCATATCTGGATATAAACCGCTATCTAGCCACAAAATGATAAATACGTCACGCTTTCAGCCCCGAAAACCCATTACACGCAATTACAGCGCCTGATTAATCGGCCGCCTTAGCTCTATAGGGCTAACGTTGTCAGTAAAATCAGCCCTAAAAAAAGGCCACCGCAAAGGGTGGCCTCATTTAAAGATCAGGGTTAATTACGAACCAGAAGTTCGCACTAGCCCGCAAATACCAGAACCGACCATTAAACCCAAACGGTGAGGTCAGGGAGGCTGGAAGCGCAGTCAGCGGGCAAGAGGAAAATCAGTGGCTGTCCCGCACCTGATTGATCAACCCTCCCGCCAGCACGGTTGCCACCTCGTCTTCACTCATATTGTGGGTGACCGAGAGCTGCTTCCCGTCTTCCAGTTCAATGTTCACCACATCCCCCGACTGTAACTGTCCGGCCAGATCGCTGAAGGTCAATGGGCTGCCCTGTTTCAGTTTCGCGAGGTCACTGGGTTTGGCGAACAACAGTGGTACCACACCAAAATTGATCAGGTTGCGGCGGTGGATACGGGCCATGGAGACGGCAATCACTGCGCGCACGCCGAGAAAGCGCGGTGCGATCGCCGCGTGTTCGCGGCTGGACCCCTGGCCATAATTTTCACCTCCGATGACAAAGCAGTCGCCGGCGTGCTTCTTGGCTCGCGCGTAAAAGGTTTCGTCGATGCGGGAAAAGGTGTAGTGACTAATGGCCGGAATATTTGAACGCAGCGGCAGGATATCGGTGCCCGCTGGCAGGATTTCATCCGTGGAGACATTGTCACCAGCCTTGAGTAGTATCGGGCCCGTCAGTTTTTCCGGCAGCGGGTCAAAGTCCGGCAATGGTTGAATATTGGGGCCTTTTTCCAGTTCAACCGGAATTTCGTTTGAGCGGTCCTCCGGCGCCAGCATCAATGGGCGCATATCGCCGAGTGTTTCCGGCTCGGAAAATTCAGGGTATTCCATCTCCATGTCGCGGGGATCGGTTATCTTTCCGGATAGTGCACTGGCGGTCGCAGTTTCCGGGCTACACAGGTACACCTGGTCTTCTTTGGTGCCGGAGCGTCCGGGGAAATTGCGCGGTACCGTGCGCAGACTGATACGTCCGGTGGCTGGTGCCTGGCCCATACCGATACAACCGTTGCAACCGGTCTGGTGCAGGCGCGCGCCTGCAAGCAACAGCCGGTTGAGGTCGCCACTGCGACTCAGTTCTTCCAGTACCTGACGACTGGTAGGGTTTATGTCCAGGGATATTTCTTCGGGAACCTGCTGTCCCTCGACCATTCGTGCCGGCACCACGAAATCTCTCAGCCCCGGGTTGGCAGAGGAGCCAATGTAACTCTGATAAATCGGTTTCCCCGCGACCTCGCGCACCGTCACTACTTTGCCGGGGCTGGAGGGACAGGCAATCATCGGCTCCAGCCGGGACAGATCGAGGGTATCGCGATGATCATACTCTGCACCCTCTTCCGCCTGCATCGGCACAAAATCCTGCTCGCGCCCCTGCTGCTTCAGAAACACGCGCACCTGTTCATCCGCCGGAAAAACACTGGCGGTAGCCCCCATTTCCTGTCCCATATTGGCAATTACATGGCGATCCATGGCGGTGAGGTTGTCCAGCCCCGGGCCGTAATATTCAAATATCTTGTTCACACCGCCTTTCACATCGTAGCGGCGCAACATTTCCAGTATCACGTCTTTGGCACTTACCCAGGGGGGCAATTTGCCGGTCACCTCCACGCCGATGACTTCCGGCATGACCAGGGAGAATGGAATTCCGGCCATGGCCAATGCCACCTGCAGGCCACCCGCCCCCATGGCGAGCATGCCCATGGCACCACCGGCACAGGTATGACTGTCGGAGCCCAGCAGGGTTTTCCCCGGGATTCCGAAGCACGCCATATGCACCGCGTGGCTGATGCCGTTTCCGGGGCGGGAAAACCAGATGCCCCACTTGCGACTGGCGCTGCGCAGGAACAGGTGATCGTCCGCATTCTTGAAATCCGCCTGGATCAGGTTGTGATCCACATACTGGGCGGAGACCTCGGTTTTTACCCGCGGCAACCCCAGCGCTTCAAACTCCAGCATGACCATGGTGCCGGTCGCGTCTTGACACAGGGTCTGGTCAATTTTCAACTGCACTTCTTCACCGGGCTGCATTTTGCCACTCACCAGGTGCTGCTCGATCAACTGATGGGCGAGGTTCTTTTTCGCTCTCATTACCTGCTCCTTCGATTTTTCATTTAACGGTCAGTTTGAAAACTCCACACGCGGGGCACCTTTATCGGTACCGATATAGTCGGGGGCACACTGGATAAAGTCTTTTTGATCCAGCCCCGCCTCGATCAGGAACTTCTGTACATGTCGTGCGCGGCGATTGGCCAGACGCAGTAACTCCTCACGCATGCCTCTTGGCGGGTCGCGGAAAAACGCTTTCCACTGAGTTCTGTCGCCACCCACGGCCCGGGCTTCATGGGGAAATAGCACCGTCAAGTCCTGTGCTGTCGAAACACCACAGATTCCAGGACGGGCTTTGGGGTTATCGCGCATATCTTCGATCATGCCGTTCAGCGACACTTTGGCTTGCTCACTGAGGGTGTCGTACCCGGGCGCAAACTCAAGATCATCAAAGCGTTCCGCGCGGAAGCGAGCCCACGCCAGCTTGGCCAGGCTGTAAAAGCCTATCGGGGTGAAATAGGCAAACAGCGACTCGAGAATGGCTCGCTGCAACAGATCGCTGAAGATAAAGCTGAAATTGAATTTGGGGTCGTAAAGTTGCCCGGTTACCGGCATGTCGAAACGCACATCACCATCGCCGTCTTTCAGCAGCGCCAACGCCAGGCTCAGAGGAATAAAACTTTTTTTCACCGCCAGATGATCGGTATCCCGAACCCTGCGCACCTTGATCTTCTGCAACTCCATTTTTGCAAGTGCATCCACCTGATTGTCGTCAACGGCAATATTCACTTCCGCATCCAGCTGCCCCTGTAAAATTTTGTAGCCGAGCAGCCGCGCAATGTAGGGGGTCGCAGGAATCAGGTTGGCGCCTTCCACATAGCCCAACAGGCTGGCATCCCAGTGATTACTCTCCAGAAGATTCACATGACCTGCCAGGTGCATTTCACTAAAGCCGCCCGGGCGGGCGTTGAACACCAGTACCGCCGGCGGATCTTCCGGGTAATTACTCATACCCTGCAGCAGCAGATTGATGCGTCGCACTGGCAATTTAGCCTCGTATACTTGTGTATCGTCGAACCACAGGAAGTGACCTTGATCCACCGTCAACTGGCGCACCCGATAGCGGAACCGGTTGGCCTCCCGCGCCAGGTCGCCGCGCTGATAGTGATAACGCTGGGGGGCGGGTGTTTCATCGCGGAAGCGCTCCCAGGCACCAAAATCATCCTCCTGTCCACGGGCGAGAACACTGCGCGGTTTCAGTAAATCAATGGTGTCGACATTGAGTGATTTTTCCTTGGGCAGATAATCGAACTGGGACACCCTGAACAGTTTGATTTCGGTATTCCACGGGTGATTAGCGAATTCCTGGGCGCGCGGATCCCGCCGAAACAGTTTGCTATTGGCCACTTCGGCATGCAGTAGCCGCACAAGTTCACGGGTAAATGTTAATCCACGCGCCTCGGCGAACTCGGTTTCCAGTAGCTGATCTCCGTCAGTGTCGTTGAGAGCCAGTCGATATAACTGCGCCATATTCAGCTGCAGACTGCGATCTCCGAAATTGAGCAGACCGGTAGCCTCCAGGTTCTGCAGGTCCAAGCAATAGCGCACACCGGGGACATACCCTCGCGGGACACAACCCTGGATATTACTGAGCAACAGTTTTTTGCCCACAATCTGCCGGCTGCCGAATCCCAGTTCGTCGGCCCGCAGGGATTCCACCTGCAAATAGGGGGTCGATTCACCCGCTGGCTCCCCATTCCCGCTGCCGTGAAAAATGCGCAATCCATCGACCTGGATATTGCGAAAGTAGCGCTGGGGTATACCGCTGCCGAACTGACTCAGGATCACCCGATGCTCGCTGGTCACGGTGACTTTTCCCACATGAAAACAGGGAGTCAGCGGATTTTCATCCCAGCGTACCGGCTTCAGACAACCGCGAATGCCTCTCATCTTGCCGTCCCTCAGAGACAGGACGCCCGGCGAAAAGACCAGATCGCGAACATCGAGACTGGCAAACCCCATGCGCGCACGGTTTCCCTCAAGAAACACGAAATCTTCGACAACAATACGTCCGGTGGACCGAAAATCTTGTTCGCTCTCACCCTCTGCTCCGGCCTCCAGTTCGAGCCGTTGATTGCCGGAGATCTGGATCTTGCCGACGGCGACACACGGAATTCCCAACCCGCGGTTCACCCGGCCCTGTTTGTCCGGCATGCAACCGGTGAAGTCCTGTGCGATCAGGTCCCGCACGTGTACCCGCTTACCACCGGGCCAGCGCAGATGTTGCCAACGCAACTCTGCAAGATGAAACTTCGATGATTGATCGGCGGCGGAGCGCAGTTCCAGGTTCTCTAGCCACAGCGGCCCAAGGTCGAGAATATCGGTGGTTGCCGTTTTTTCACCTCGTCCCAGTGCAATCCGGTTGTCGCCGGCGAGACGCAGTGCTCCCAGTGCCAGGCAGCCACCCCAGCGGCCACTGCTCTCACCGCGCAAGCGGGCGGCGGTTAACCAGTCCTCTGGTCCGCATCCTCGCGCCGAATCAAGCCGGATATCCCGCACGTTTATCACCACCGGATGGTCACCGACTGGCTGCTCCATACCGATACCGGCAATGCGCAATTGCCCCAGCTCTAACTGCGCCGGCGCAGCGGAATCAACAGGGGTATTTTCGCTAGGCAGCAAGCGGTATAACGCCAGCTTCTGAATCGCCACGCCCTCGCCATCCGAGCGCAAGTCGCGGCCGCGCAAGCAGCGGGGCAGCATGGAATCGGTATCTCCCCGCTGCGGCCAGCACATATCCAGTCGGCTGGCCTGCAGTGTATCCAGCTGCCAGTCGGCACTTGCCGGGGCACTCCGCGGTAGATCAACCTGCATGGAGAGTCCGGCCAGGTCGCGCACTTCCGCGGTAAAGTCCCCTTCTCCTCCGGTCAATGACAGGCGCGCCAGTGCCAATTGGTTCAGGTCCGCGCGAAAGTGTTCACGCCGGTAGTCGAGCTGGAAGGTATCGCCGGTGCGCAGGCTTTCAATCTGTACACAGCGGTCGTCACCCAGACAAAAGGCCGCGCCGTCCAGCGCCGCACCGGGCAAATCCAGGTGTGCCAGTGTCGGCGCCGACTGAAAATTCATCGCGGCTTTGGGTAGCCGCAACTGGGTAACTGATAGCAGGGAGTCACCGGCGGCGGTATCAATCTCAGCACCATCGAGGCTCAGTCCGGCGGCGCTCAGCCCGAGGCGGAATGCACTGCGCGCGGGTACGTTTTCCGCGCTCACGGCGCGCTGGGTATCCAGCTGCAGCTGTAATGGCTGCTGCTGTTGCAGGTTGCGAATGTCAAAACAGGCGGCGCGCCGCTCACCCGATCCGCGCGCCAACAACAGTTGCCAGGCCGCTGGCATGCAGCCCTCCAGCCGCTCGAGCAGTGCAGCGTCCAGTTCGAGCTCGGTACTGCTCAGGTGAATACGCTTACCAATGGCACTGCTTGCCCCCGATGCGAGGTGACCAGCGCCCCCGGTTTCCGCAGTGTCCGGCGGGGATCTGGTGAGCTGCCCCTTTTCTGAACCCGCCTCTTCGTTGAGGCTCCCCTCAACAGCAGCACCATCTTCTTCCATCACCCACCAGTGCCCCTGCCCCGCAGCAAAGTATTCCCCGGGGTTCAATAGCTCCTTGCTGCGGCGAAACAGGCCCGGGCCAAGGCGCAACCGGGTGAGTGCCAAACCGGTTTGACGGTCCGGATCCGGGGAGAGGTGATCCGAGAGCAACAGACTCTCCAGCGCGAGCTCGCCGAGAATGAGGTAGGGAGACGCGGCGGCGGAGGAACCTCCCCCGGTCTGCAGCACAAAGTTGCCGTCGCCTTCCAGAGCGCGTAACCGGCCGCACAGGGGAGACAGGCGCCGAGGCAACAGGCCCTCAGTCATACACCCGGAGAGGGACTGCAGGGCAAAGTCCTCGGCCAGATACTCACCGTCCGCCGGCGACAGATTCAGCCGGGCCCAGTTCAGCCCGGAAAGCTCTACCGGATCACTGGCTTGCAGGGAGGGAGAAGCCGCGGCGGCCGCCGGCGATATCCGAAAGCTGTCCAGTGCGACAGCGCCACTCTGCAGTGCCCAGGTCTGCGCCGGTCGTCCATTGCTCGCCACCTTGCGCGGGAACTGCAGAGAGAATTCCTCCGCCAGTTGCAACTGTGACAGCCGCACACACTGAGTGGCCGCACCGAGAATTTCCCCCGGGATACAGCCGTTCGCTACATCCAGCTGTACCTGCTGCAATCCGAGTTGACGCGCACTGTTGCGATACTGCAACGCACCCAGACCCAAGTGATTCACTGACAGTGCGTGAGAATCCGGCAATGGCGTATCCATGTCCACCAGTCTTCCCTGGCTCAGGCTGGCCTCGGTGAGGTCAACCGTCAAACCATTCTGCCAGTGAAATTCCGTTGGTCTGGGCAGGCGCAGAGTTCCGGCGCGCATACAGTAATGATGTGAGCCACCGCGCCAGGGGCCAGGGCACCAGGAGAAATTGCTGGCGCCACCGCTCTGCCAGCTCAGCGCCTTTTCTTCACGCAGGAAATCAAAACTGTCGAGCGCGATGGTCTGCGCGTGCCAGTTGGGGTAACGCCGGTTGCGGTAGCGCAGCCGTACTTCCTCACCGCTCAGTCGGTGCCAGGCGATTTCCGATTTTGCGCCAAAAGCAAAAAGTGCCGAACCCCGCAACTCGAGACGGCGGGCAATGCCGCAGTGTCCGGTGATCCGATTCAGCGCAGGCACAGCTTCCGCCCAGCGGTCCGGAGGACAGCCGGCAAATTTGCGCGCGAGCACCGCCTCTGTACGCAGTGCGTTGCCCGGCCGCGCAAAGCGAATGCGATGTGTGTGCAAAGCGACCAGTGCCAGGGTGGGATCTTCCTCTGGCGATTTCTGCAAATCGCCCTCACCCGCTTCCTGCGTCTGGCTACGGAGACCGTAACGGGAAACCTTGCCCGGAAATTCATCCCAGGCAAGCAGGTTTTCCACCTGCAGGTCTTCCGCGCCAATATCGAATTTCAATGCCTCCGTGGCTTCACGAACTCCGCTGACAAAGAAATCATCCAGTACCAGTTTGCCGATTCGCACGCAGCTTGGGCTGTCCCACTGGGGTTTGTGCTGGTAGCACACCACACTGTCGCGGAGAGTGGCTGCGGTCAGATCCACGCGCCAGTTTTTCGGTCTCTTTTCGCCTTCCGCCAGATGCCAACCGCCAATTTCCCACACCCGACCACGTTTTCCCGGAGAGGATTCCAGGTCCATATAGGCCCCGTCCAGTTCCACCAGTTTGACGTGAACTTTTCCTCGTAGCAGGTACCACCAGCTCAGCCCCAGGGTGGCTTCACGCACGCGAAAGCCGCGTTCGAATTTATTGCGTACTTCCACACCGCGCAGGTGCGCGTGCAATCGCGGCAAAGATACGTCGATGTGTTGTACCTCGGCCTCAAGGCCATGCTGGTGCAACCAGCGCTGTACCTTGCCGGGCAGGTAAATCGACAGGAAAAGATTCAGCGCGGCGATCAACAGCAGGAATATCACCAGCAACCACAAAAGGCGATAAATGCCCTTGCGCTGCGCGTCCCTCGCGGGAGATATCGGCGGTGAATCTTGTGGTGAACTAGACATCGAGGCTCGGCGAACAGTGTATTGCGCGCAATCCTCGCGATTTTCGGGCGGAACTGCGGACTCTCTACAGTAAAGACCAGAGGAGACCGCGCGGATGTCGCGCCTTAGCACCAAACGGGTTTTTATTCAGGCCAAAGGCAATTGAAAAAACAACGGCTACACTGACGCAGAAATTCCGGCAGCAAATACTTCCGATCACTCTGCGCAAAACGTGCTAATCCACTATTCACCGTTACACTGATTATATTTCAATCAAGTTAGCACAAGGACCGGCCACCGAAGAGCGGATTCCGGTGGACACATGGAAGGAAAGCATGCACAAGCAAACCCAAAGCCAGGACGTGGTATTGATCGGCGGCGGTCACGGCCATCTGGAGTTGCTGCGGCGATGGGCCACAAAGCCCGTGCCCGGTGTGCGGCTGACGCTGGTTTCACCTCAGGTACAGAGCGCCTATTCGCCCATGGTGCCGGGTATGATCGCCGGCCACTACAGCCAGAGTGATATTCATATTGACCTGCCGCGCCTGTGCCGTGCCGCCGGCGCGCGCTTTGTTCAGGCTTGCGCACACCACATTGATCCGCATAGCAATCGGGTGTCGCTGCTCGGGCGCCCGGATCTTGCCTTCGACGTCCTTTCCCTCGCGGTAGGCGCCTCCACCTGCCACCAGATCCCCGGTTCCGAGCTCGCCATTCCGGTAAAGCCCATCGGGCAGTTTTTCCGTTACTGGGAACAGCTCAAGCAACTGGTATACCAGGAGCACCGCCCATTGAAGCTGGGCGTGATCGGCGGAGGCGCCGGTGGCTTTGAACTGGCGACGGCCATGGCCTGGGCACTGGAAGAGCCGGTGTACAGCGGCCGGGTGGAAGTCCATCTGGTTCAAGCAAGCAGCAAGACTCCGGCGGAGTACCCGTTGCTCGCGCGCAGCCTCGCGGCGAGAGAAATGAGCAGGCTCAAGGTAAAGTACCACCCTCGCTGGCGCGTTTCGGAAATCACGCCGCAGGGAATCCATAGCGACGAGGGCCAATTCATTGCGATCGACAAAGCACTGCTTTGCACCGAGCCCTCGGCGCCACCGTGGCTGGCACAGTCTGGCCTTGCAGTAAATGAAGGGGGCTTTGTTGAGGTCGACGATTACCTGCGCTCCCGCAGTCATCCCCACATTTTTGCGGTTGGCGATGTCGCCTGTATCAGCGCCGCAACCGCAAAGTCTGCCGCGGAAGCCCGCAATCAGGGGGCCGCGCTATACCGCAATTTACGCGCAACATTTTTGGCTCAATCGCTGAAGCCCTACCAGCGCACGCGCCTGCAACTTCGCCACCTTTCCTGCGGTGCACAGCAGGCCATTGCTTCCCAGGGAGGTATCGCGGCAGCGGGTGAAATCTTCTGGCACTGGAAAGATCGGCAGGACCGGCGGATCCTTCGCAGAATCAGTAATTTGCCGGTGCCGGGGCCGACCGCCGACAACTCGGCGTTTGCAGCCGAAACCGGCGCAGAGTCTTTCGCCGGGAGTGCGGTGCTGGGTAGCGATCTGTTCAACCAGGCTCTCTCGCAACTGTCACAGCCGGAACCGACTCGCTTCGACAACGGCGAACCCGAAACAGCACTGCGCGCCTCGACCAGCCTGCTCAACCTGCCCCGGGATAAAATGCTGGTGCAAAGTTCTGAGCAGATGCAGGCACTGGTGCAGGATCCCTGGCTGTTTGGAAGAATTCTCGCACAGCACACGCTGACGCAGATGTTCGCGGCGCGGGCACAACCGGTGTCTGCTCAGGCGCTGGTGACCCTGCCCTCCCGGGTCCCGGGCAGCTCAACGGCATTTGCCAACCGCGACCTGCAGCAAATCCTGGACGGCACCGCACGGGAGTTAAACCAGTACCACTGTACTCTCAGTGGCGGGCAGTTGACCGAGGGACAGTCATCACAAATGGCACTAACCGTTAACGGCGCGGTCGATGCCGGCGACCTGCAACAGAAAGTCGGCGCACGTGCCGGCGACTGCCTTATCGTGACGAAACCACTGGGTAGTGGCACCCTGTTCGCGGCAGAAGCGCGGGGCAAAGCGCGGGCGCGCTGGCTGCAGCAGGCACTGGACAGCATGTTGCAGAGCAATGCTACCGCTGCTGAAATACTGGTACGCAATGGCACCAGTGTCGTGCGCGGTATAGATCGCCACGGGCTGCTGGGGCAACTGCTGGAAATGCTGCCCCAGTTAACGTCGCAAGATCATGTAGCCATGGGAGCCAGCCTGTTTGCCGATGCGTTGCCGCTTTTACCCGGTGCCGCCTTCTGTGCAGAACAGGAGATGCTCAGCGAGCCATCGTCGTCGCTACTGCAGCACAATGCGCGCAGCTTTGCCGCACTGCAGAACCCGGCGGCCTGGCAATCACTGCCGCATTTACCGATGCTCGTCGACCCGCAAATCTGTGGCGGCCTGCTCGGCGCCGTCCCGGCGACCCATGCCGAGCAATGCCTTGCGGCGCTGCACGCCGCCGGGTTCCGTCAGGCCGCGATCATCGGCGTAGTGGATACACTTCCCGGTGGCGAGCCGTCGCACCCACAGACACACCCACAAACGGTAGCGCAACCCGTGTTCCTCGCCAAAAGCGGCGACTGGAAACAGATGGCCAGGTACAGCACCGCCGTGGCCACCTGAACAATTGACGGCAGCATGCCATACCAGTGGTCGCCGGTGTTTCACCGGTGACCATTTCTTGTGTAACCATTAATCGATTGCCAAACGCCTGTGCACCGGCAATACTGGCTGCATAAAATCCCGGGCTGGCCCCGGACAAGAACAAATTGGGTCCCACAGAGTACTGCGATGAGCCGGATTACTTTTAAGCTCTACAGGAAACTCTGTTATGAAAAAAATTGTCATCATTGGCGGCGGCGCCGGTGGCCTGCAGTTGGCTACCAGCCTCGGGCGCCACTTCTCATTCGGTCGCTTCCACCGTCAGAATAAATCCCCCGCAGCCCAGGTCACCCTGGTCGATAAAAACCGCACGCATATATGGAAACCCCTGTTGCACCAGGTAGCCACCGGTGCCCTGGACTCCAGCCTCGACGCCCTCAATTACCAGGTACACGCCCGCGCCAACGGATTTCAGTTTGAGCTGGGCAGCCTGCAGGGGCTGGACCGGGAAAATAAAACCGTCGAACTGGCAGAGGTCTGCAGTGAAGACGGCACGCCCCTGATCCCGGCACGCAAACTGGAATACGACTACCTGGTATTTGCGCTCGGCAGCCAGAGCAATGATTTCAACACACCCGGCGTACGCCAGTACTGCCAGTTCCTGGACAGCGCCGAGCAGGCACAGAAGTTTCACACTCGACTGCTGGATCAGTTCCTCCAATTGGAAAGTCAGGTCGCGGAATCTGTGCATATCGCCATTGTCGGTGGCGGCGCGACGGGAGTGGAGCTGGCGGCGGAACTGGTCGACGCCGTGCACGAGATGGGCCACTACGGGCGCATCAAAAATGGCGACCTAAAGGTCACCCTGATCGAGGCCGGCCCACACCTGCTGCCGGCACTACCCCCGCGCTTGGGCAACAGTTCGCAAAAAGAGCTGACGAAAATCGGAGTGCGAGTGCTTACCGGCACCCAGGTGGCAGAGGCCACAAAAACCGGCTTTGTCACCAGGGACGGCGAGGAAATTTCTGCGGCGATCCGCGTGTGGGCGGCAGGCGTCAAGGCGCCGGATTTTCTGCAGACTCTGGACGGGCTGTCATTCAATCGTCAGAACCAGATTGAAGTCGAGGCCACGCTGCGCAGTAAAGACGACCCGTCGATTTTCGCTATCGGGGACTGCGCCGGCTGTGAGGATAGCAATGGATTAAAGGTGCCCCCGCGCGCGCAGTCTGCCCAGCAGATGGCAAAAACCGCCAGTGACAACCTGATTCGCCTGGTAAACAGCTCGCAAGCGAAAGGTGCCGAAGCAGAACTGTTACCGTTCACCTACAAGGACCGGGGTTCGCTGGTGTCCCTGTCCAAGTTCGATGCGGTGGGTAATCTGATGGGCGGCCTGGTCAAGGGCAGCCTCACCATCGAGGGACGGCTCGCCGGCCTCGCGTACCGCTCCCTCTATCGCATGCACCTGGCCGCGCTGCACGGCTGGCCCAAGGCGATGCTGCTGTACGTGATCGGGCAGGCAAACCGGTTTGTGAAACCGCGCCTGAAAATGCATTGATGGGAAGCCATCCCGTACAATTGCCTTTTTAGCGCCAAAGATTTACGTATTACCAGTAACGCGTATGAAACAAACAGGAAACTAACTGCCGTGAACGCGTTCCAGAAATCACTGATTACCGCCGGCCTGTTCGCAGCTGCTGGCGGTACCTGGGCAGAGGAGAGAACCAAAGACTCAGGCCACACAGCGCAATCACCACAACAGCAACTGGAGCAGCTGACGGTAACCGCCTCGCGGACATGGCGACCACAAAGCGAGCAAGCCGAATCCCTGGCGGTGGTAGAACAGGACACCCTGCGCTCGATCAGCGCCGTTCATCCGAGTCAGGTACTGACCGCTGTGCCCGGTGCCTTTATCAACCGCGGCAATGGGCAGGAGAGCCTGATCGCGTTGCGCTCTCCGGTCCTTACCGGCGCTGGAAGTTGTGGTGCCTTTGCCATTGCCCAGGATGGAATTTCTGTGCGCGGCACCGGCTTCTGCAACGTCAACCAGCTGTTCGATACCAATTTCGAACAGGCCGAACGCGTAGAAGTGTTACGCGGGCCCGGCACGGTACTGTACGGTTCCGATGCGCAGCATGGAGTGATCAACGTGCTGAGTGGGGCACCGGTGGATGGACGGGAATCCAGCGCGGTCATTGAGGCGGGTGCGAACAACTACCAGCGCGTCAAGCTGGATCACAGTAGCGGCGATTCAGAAAGCGGAATGCGCATAGGCTTCAGTGGCGCACGAGATGGTGGCTACAAAGACGACTCCGGGTTTGATCAGCAAAAGATGCAGTTGCGCCACGATAGCCGCTGGCAGGATTGGTCGGTGCGTACACTGGTTAACCTGAATAATCTGAATCAGGAGACTGCCGGCTACGTCTCCGGCAAAAACGCCTACGAAGACGCGTCCCGCAGGAGGGAAAACCCGAACCCTGAAGCCTTCCGCGACAGTCAGTCCGCCCAGGTGCAGGTACAACTGGCAGGCACTCTGAAAAATGGCAGTGAACTGCAGATCACACCCTATGCCCGCTACACGGAGATGGAATTCCTGATGCATTTTTTGCCCGGCACGCCGCTGGAAGAAAATGGGCAACATGGTTTTGGCGTGCAGACCACACTGCACCACGGTGATAAAAATGGATTGCATTGGACCAGTGGTGTGGACCTTGAATATACCGGGGGCTGGCTGCGTCAGCATCAGGAGGGGGGCTTTTCGTCGTTCCCGGCGGGCAAGCACTACGACTACACGGTATCGGCTCTGGTCGCTGCCGCATTCACCCAGGCCGAACAGCCTCTGGGCGAGGCAACCAGGGGAATACTCGGCGCCCGCGGCGAATACCTGCGGTACGACTACGACAATCGGATGATCAGTGGCAACACGACCGAAAGCGGTGCCCTTTGTATCAACGGGTTTACCGGAGCTGTCGGCTGTCGCTACTCCCGCCCGGACGACCGCCAGGATGACTTCACCAACGTCTCGCTGACTGCCAGCCTGGTTCACCAATTCAGTAACACAACCAGCGGCACACTGCGTATTGCCCACGGTTTCCGCGCGCCCCAGGCCACCGAGCTGTACCGACTGCAAAACGGACAGGTTTTCGCAGATCTGGATTCAGAATCCATCGACAGCCTGGAAATCGCTCTGAAGCAGACCACTGACAGTTTCCGCTATACCCTGACCGCCTTCTATATGGAAAAGTCCGATGTGGTATTCCAGTCGTCTGACCGGCTGAATTTGAGCGATGGGGAGAGCCGGCATTTCGGGCTCGAGTACGAGTGGCTGTGGCGGCTGGCGGATAACTGGCAAGTAGGCGCTGCAGGAACCTTCGCCCGTCATCGGTACACCAATGACGTCAGCGAGCCGGGGGCCGGAGTGATTGAAACCGATGGCAACGATATCGACACCGCCCCACGCGCGCTGCACAGTGTGAACCTTTCCTGGCAACCTGCGCAGTCCTCACAGCTAGGTTTGCACTGGCAGTACACCGGTGGCTATTACACCGATATCGAAAACGCGCACCGCTACGGGGGACACCAGCTGCTGCACCTGCGCGCACGGCAGACTCTCGGTGCGCATACCTCTGTCGGGCTGCGCATCGAGAATCTGATGAATGTGGATTATGCCGAGCGCGCGGATTACAGCAGCCTCGGTGGAGGCGACCGCTACTTTATTGGCGAGCCGCGCAGTGTGTATGCGGATTTACAGCTGCGGTTCTAAGCCGGTCCAGGCCGCTTCTCAGGGCCGGATTACCACCGGCGCACCCTGATTGATACCCGGCGCTTTCCAGAAAACCTCCCACTCCAGTTTCCACTGCAATGGCCAGCTGATGGCACAGCGGGGCCCCCCTTCGGCGAAGCGGTAATCCACACAGGGGAAATTGATATCGGTGGTCCCCTGCTCGACAAACGCGGGCTGCCGGTAGCGGAAGTGGTGAACCAGGTAGCGCAGTCCGTCGTCAATTTCCCGATAGCGCCAGCCGAGGCGAATTGGTGTATTGGTCGTTCCTGTAACGCCCCCACCTTCCCGGTACCAGTCCACCAGCTCGCCCCGCCGGCCATACAGGCGTACCGTGGTCAGTAACCCCTGGCGTTCATCGCCACCGTTAAATGTCTCGATGGTGGTTTCGCGCAGCTGACCGCGATCGTTGTACAGGTGATCGGTGACCTCGCGGGCTTCCGCAACGCCGTCATCGTCATTATCCAGAATCATTTCCACACGGAATAGCAGGTCGTCGGCGTTATAGCGGTACTCGAAAGTTCGACGACTATTTGGATTGCCATCCGCGTCCACATCAAAGATCCACTCTTCGCGGTAAGGGCGACCATCGGATCGGTAGGCAAATTCATAGGTGTTAATACGGTCCACCTGGCCATCGCCATTATCGTCCAGTCGGACAACCTCACGCAGTAGCTGGTCGCCACTGCCATAGCGATAGGTAATTTCCCGACGCCGGTCAACAATCCCATCGGCGCGCAGCGATACCCCGTCGTCTTCGGTTTCCACCACTTCCAGCGGGTAACCATCGTTGTTATACAGGTATTCGTAACGCAGGCGCCGCTCCACCACACCGTTGGCGTTCAGGTCCGTTTCCGCCTCGCGCCAGCGCAGCAGGCCGTCATCGTTGTACAGGCTTTCCACCGCATAAATGGCATCGATCACACCATTAAAATTCGCATCCTGCTCGAACAGGAACAGAACAAGATTGCTGCCACTGTCATATTCGAAGGTGTACCGTCGGCTCTCCTCTTCGACCAGGCGACCGTCCTGCTCCAGCACCTCGACCAGGAAGTTTTCGTCGTTATAAAAACGCTCCGATGTATAGAAAAAATTAACGCTGCCATCCTCGTTGGTATCGGTTTCCCGGCGCACAAAAACCGTCCGCCCGAGATCGTCGTAGAGGTAGTCCAGGCGCTCCTGCCAGCGATCAGTTTCGTCCGGCAGCAACGTATAGCGGATTTCGCGCGGCAACCCCATGTCTGTGTACAGCCAGCGCAGCCGCTGCTCAATCGTGCCGTTATCCTGCACATCCCGATTCTCTTCCACCGGAACAAGTGTGGGCACCAGAATGCCGAGAAGGTCATAGAGATAGAGCAGCGGTGCGTCCAGCGGCAACTGGTAGTAAATATCGAAGTTGCTCTTTATTGCCGGGAGCGAATCCAGACCGCGGCGATAGGGAAATGCGTACAGGTCATAGGCGAGATCCAGGCGGTAGTCCTGCAAGTCCGTGTCCCAGTCACTCAGGTCGATGCCGTTGCTTGGGTCGAGATCCCGGTCGAGGAGCATAAACAGGCGCATCATGTTGGTGGCGACATCCAGCGCAGCTACCCGCTGGTGATCTCCGAGGGTTGCGCGCAGGTCGGCCTCGTCGGTCAACGGCTCGCCGCCCGCCAGGTGGAACGGATTCAGTTCCGGCGCACCCAGCGCAGTGCCAAGTTCAATACCACCCAGCGAAAAGCGGATCTCTTCGCCATCGAGATAGCGGTAGTTGCCGTCAGCATCGGTGAGCCCGGAGAAGCTGGGGGTTTGATAGTAGAGCCCCTGAATATGCCCACCCAGAAATACACCGGTCATCTCTGCACCGGTGCCGCCTGAACTGCTGGCGCTGCGGGTACCGCCGGAACTACTGCTTGAGGAGCTTGCGTTGGGCGCGATACTGCCGGAATCACTGCTGAAGTCGCAGCCCGCCAGGCTCAGACACAGGACCAGATAGACCCCGGTGAGTAGCGGGAAGCGCAGGGAATCGACACCCGGTAACGCGAGCCTTTTGGGCACAGGGTACTCCTCATTCAACAACTAGTCGGGCAAACAATACGTGCACCTCAAAAAAGTATTGTTGATATCCACGGGCGGTGAAGGCAGGTATGCGCGGGAATCCGCCAATTGACGCCCAATTGCCCGATAATTGAAGGTTTCGCACCCGCCGGAAAGATGGCTCCGCCAATCCCTGGAGAAACCAGTCTGACGGAGAAACAAAAAACCCCCGGCAGCTGGGACCACCGGGGGTTTTATCAATCGCCTGGCTGCAGGGAAATCAGATCTTCCAGGACTGCACCTTTTCCAGGCCGTGTTCCTCGACCCACTGATTCAGCTGCTTGGGATTGCGCTTTTTCTTCTCAATGGTGGCATTGGTGTAGGGGTTGCGGTAATGCCCGGTTTCCAGCTTCGGTTCTGCTGGCTTGCTGCTGGCCGCCTTGCGGGTTGCACGGCGCGGAGTCTCGCCTTCACGCTTGAGGTGGCGGGCGACACGGGCCTTCAGGGAGCGCACGAAGTCCGGCGCATCGTCATTGTTCAATTGGCCCACCAGCCAATCCACAATCATCTCGCCGCGGGCGGGGAAGAATTCATCTTCTTCCATTTCGTACTCAGCAGCCAGGTTGACCAGCGCCTTGTCAAAGGCAATAACGCCCTGCTTCTTGCGCTCGGCCTTCGCCATCTGCTCCTGCAGCTCTTCAATTTTGGCCTGGTGTTCGGCAATTTGTTGTTCGATTTGATCGTAATCTTGGAACATATATACGTGAGCCTCGATATATATTGCGGTTTAGTGGTTTGATAGAGTGTCAATTTGCCTAAATACACGGCCGCAAGCCGAGTAATATAAGCCAAATGAGAAATTAACCGGGAGCTGGTATATCTCCTGGCTTGGTACTTATCTTCAGCGGGTTTGCAAATGTATTTACATTTCTTCACCCAAATACGGCAACTGCTGTATATCTGCCGTGGCAATCAGGCGTATTCAGCGGGTAGCTGCGATATATCTATAACATCTGCCGGCCACGTAAAAACCACATATGGCCATTTCTACCGAACCCGGCCGAACACCCGGACTACGGGCACTCGGAGTCATCAAGCGGACTATTCGAAAAAGAAATCAGGCAAATAGTATTTATAAATCGTATGCGCAGACATCAACAATGTAATACCAGAATTTGGTATTTCAAGTACATATCTGGAGATTGATCTCTTGCCGGGCAAAAATGCCCATACGCCAAGGCTGCGCATAATACTGTGTTGTCTATAAATAGCCAACGCTTATTCGAAAGGCCGGCAAACGAAACTTCATATCCAAACGCCGCCAAACCACTGATCTATCCTTGTGCAGAGGGCGCCGATATCGGCGAGCGGTATCCAGAAAGGGAGTGAAAAAAGGCCTATGAACAAAATCCGCGACATTCACCATATGCCCACCTTAGCCGCGCTGATGACGCCATTCCCCTACCATATCGACATCGACGCCCCCATCGAAGCCGCCGAGGCCCTGATGCAAGAACACAGCGTCCACCATCTCCCCGTCACCAAGGACGGCGACCTGGAAACTGTCATTTCACGCAGCGACATCGAGCGCGCCCGCTCACCCGGCCACCGCCTGGAAGAACAGCAACTCTACGTCCGCGACCTCTGCGCCCGCCGCCCCTATATCACCGACATCCACGACCCACTCGACAAGATCCTGCTGGCCATGGCGGAAACCGGTATTGGCTCGGTACTGGTTATGAAGGAAGGCGAGCTGGCGGGGATTGTTACGGTGACGGATGCGCTGCGGTTTTGCGGGGAGTATCTGGCGGCTCTGGTACAGTCACCGGATGATGATGTGGCGTGATAAAGGTTAGAGGGAAGTTACCGGTAGCGGTAACGCCACAATAGGTAAGCCGAAGTTCACAAGGGCCAGACCCACAACAACATAGGTACCGAGACGGCGACCACCAGAATTTCCATGGGCAAGCCCATGGGCCAGTAGTCGCCGAACTTGAAACCGCCCGGGCCCAGAATCAAGGTATTGTTCTGGTGGCCAACCGGCGTCAGAAACGCACAGGACGCACCAATCGCCACCGCCATCAGGAAACTGTCCGGATTCACATCCAGCTGCGCCGCCGCACTCAACGCGATCGCGCACATCACCGCCGCCGTCGCCGCATTGTTCATAAAGTCCGACAGCGTCATCGTCACCACCAGAATCAGCACCAGTGCGTATACAGGATTCCCCTGCGCCAGATTGTCCAGCATCAACTTCGCCACCACATCCGCCGCCCCCGTGGAATCCATCACCGCGGCCACCGAGATCAATGCCCCCAGCAACACAATCACCGAGCCATCCACCGCTTCATACATATTGCGCAGCGGCACCACTTTCAACGCCATAAACGCCAGCACACAGGTAGCAAACGAAATTGCTGCGGGCAGCAAGCCAAACGCCGCTCCCGCCACCGCCAACCCCATCCCGATCAGCGCCACATAGGCCTTCTCTTTATTGGGAATCGTAATATCCCGCTGTGCAAGCGGCACACAGCGTTGCTCTTTGGCAAAGTTGGATAGGTTCTCCTCGGTGCCCATCATCAGCAGGGCATCCCCCCCTTTAAGCGCCGTTGAGCTCAGACGCTTTACCGAACGGCGCCCCTGGCGAGACAGCGCCAGCAAATTGATCTCGTACCGGCCCGCCAGCCGCAGGTTTTCCGCAGTGCGACCGATCAGATAAGAGTCCGGCAGCACCACCAGTTCGCGCAGGGTAAGATCAGCCTTTTCCCGGCCCCGTTTTTCATCCCCCTCTTTTTTGGCGCCCTTCTCCTTGCCACTCGTGTCCGACCCATTGCCAGCGCCGGAATCCGCGGCAAGCTCCGGCGGGATCTCTAGGTCATCAATCTCGACTATTTCACGAGCCCCAGACGCCATATTTTGTTCGGCCAGCGGAGGGCGATCACCCCGGTCTTCCACAGGCTCCTCCGCTTCCGGTACCGGCGCCGCGCTATCCACCGCGGTATCGTCTTCATTTTGTGGATCCGCCGCCAGCGTCAACCCGAGACTCGACAAAACCGATGACAGCGATTCCGGCTCCGCTTCGATCACCAGAATATCCCCGGCCCGCACGCGCAGTCCCGGCATTGCGGTGGATACTCGGGCATTGTTGTACACCAACCCGATAACCTGGGCGTCCTCGTCGCCAATCATTTTGACCAGCTCCGCCAGCGACTTGCCAATGGAGGGACTCTTCTCCCCCACCAGGGCTTCCGTGAGGTAAGTACCCGTATCGAAGGTGCCCGCTCCCGCCTGATTGCGTGCCGGCACCAGTCGCCAGCCAATCAGCGATACGAATACAACGCCCACCAGCGCCACCACCACGCCCACCGGGGTGAAGTCGAACATGCCGTAACTGCCGGCGCCACTGCTGGCGCGAAAACTTGAGACAATCAGGTTGGGGGGCGTGCCAATCAGGGTAGTCATCCCTCCCAGAATGGTGCCGAAAGAAAGGGGCATCAGCACCTTGCCAGGGGGCAGTTCGTAGCGGTCGGCAAGATCGGTGGCGACGGGCATTAGCAGCGCCATGGCGCCGACATTGTTCATAAATCCGGACATGGCCGCTCCCAGGGCAGAGAGTGCGGCGATGGCGAGGGTGATCCCCCCTCTTTTGGGGACAACTTTCTGGGCCAGCGCATCCATGGCCCCGGTATTTTGCAGTCCGCGGCTCAGAATCAGCACGCAGGCCACAGTGACCACGGCAGGGTGACCGAACCCGGTAAACGCTTCTTCCGGCTCGATCAGCCCGGTGAACACACAGGCCAGCAGGGACGCCAGGGCCACCATATCATGGCGCCAGGGGCCCCAGATAAACAGAACGATCGTAACGGCCAGGATGGCGAGAATTGTTATCTGGTCGAGAGCCATAGTGGGAAAAAATTCCAGCGGTAATTCGGCCCGAGGAAAATCATTGGGCTATGCACAAACATAGTGGATTTGCGGTGAGGTGGCGGCGTCAGGGCATTCGATTCCGACTGAATGCGACGATGTGCAACGCGAATTTATTGATTGGAGAGCTGCAACCGCTTGAGCCCAAACCGCTTGGACAACATCCGGTCCCGCAGCCAGCGCGGCAGCCAGCGGGCGATCCACGGCAGCAGCCGGCTTTTGTTGCCGATTCTGAGTAGGCTGGCGGGACGCTTACGCAACAGCTCGGCGGCAAGGGACTTGGCCAGGTCGCGGGCGAGGGTGGCATTTTGCTGGGACTCCACGGCGCGGGCGCGCACGTGATCTTCGCTGCGCTTGTACCAAGAGTCCGGAGCCAACAGCCCACGCAGGGAGGTTTCCGCATGACGTCCAAACTCGGAGGCGATGGCCCCCGGCTGCACGGTGACGACACGGATGCCAAACGGCTTCAGCTCAAGGCGCAGCACATCGGACAGGGTGTGAAGTGCGGACTTGGAAGCGCAGTAAGCCCCGGAAAACGGGGTGGGCAGAACGCCGGAGACGGAGCCAATATTGCAGATGACGCCATGGCGACGGGATTTGAGCAGTGGCGCACAGGCCCGGGCCAGGGCCATGGGGGCGAAGACGTTGGTGCGGAACTGGGCTTCGAGGGTGCGGGTATCCAGCTCCAGCAGCGGACCCATCTGGCCGTAACCGGCGTTGTTCACCAGAATATCGAGGCGGCCATACGCGGTTTTGATGGCGTGCACCACGCGATTGATATCGGCCTGGTTATTCACATCCAGGGACTCGGTGGCAATGCCGAGGTCTGCCAGTTCCTGCAGGCTTTCCGCACGGCGTGCGGTCGCGATGACGATGGTGCCGCGGGCGTGCAGGGCAAGCGCCAGTTCGCGGCCAATGCCACTGGAGCAGCCGGTGATCAGCGCCACCCGGTCCGGTACCACATAGCCACGGCCGATCTGGGCCAGGCTTTCAGCGGCGAAGCCCTGGTCGGAGGGGCGGAATCGGTTGGCGGGGGGCTTGCTCACGTTTACTGCTCCAATACTGCGCTCGGTCTCAGTCGGACGGTTCCTGCGTCGGTGTAGGCATCAGTTTAAAGTGCGGATTCTGGATGAGTCCAAATACATTGCCGAACGGATCGAGGAAACTGGCCATCAATATGCCCTCCCCCACATCGACAATCTCGCCGTGCTGGCGCGCACCGAGGCCGTTCATCCGGTCTACCTGGGCGGCAATATCCGCAACACCCCAGTAGGCGACGACGCCATCGGCACGGCTGATCACGTTGCGCGCGCTGGGATCCAGCCCCAACTCGAAGCCGCCGACGTTGAAGCCGACATAGCATTCGGCTTCAAAATAGGGTTCCACTTCCAGCAGGGTGGTATACCACGCTTTGGCTTCTTCCAGATTACTGACGCCGTAAATGACGCTCTGTACCCCTGAAAACTGACTCATCTCAGACCTCCTGTTGGAGATTTATTTCCGGCGCTTGGATGCAGCTCACTGCACTTGTCGCCAACTTATTCTTGTTTGTTTTTTAAACGGTTCTGTTTAACGTCTGCGTTACGCAGATTGCCCTCAGTCGAGCTCCTGCTCGAGTTGTTCAAGCAGGTCGAGGGGTTCGATTTCTTCCCCTTCCATTTCGTCGTTCCAGTTGATGCCGACCAGTAGTACGTCTTCGTGCATGCCTTCGAGCCAGTCGTCCATAAACTCTTCGAGGTCGACGGGGACGACCTGGTAGCCGGCCCAGTCGTCGACGGCATGCGCTTCGGCAAACTCCCGCTGGGACCAGAAGGGCATCACGTCAGTATCGGCACGACGCTCCGATTCACACAGGGCGAAGCCTTCTTCCCCTTCCAGCGCCCACACACAGCCCTGCTCTACTGCCTCGGGCAGAAAGCGGGCGCAGTTTTCCTCAAAGTCGTCTCCGAGAGGTTCCAATTCCATACCGGCTTGCCTTAAAAATGATGTTGGGAGTTTACGCCAGATTGGACGGGATAAGTAGAAACTTGCGCTGGGATGTATTGGTTCAGGCTTTGTGGTACCCAGTTATTCCTGCCGTGGCGGCAAAGCACCGGGTGCGGGTTTTCAGGACCGCTGTGAACCCATCCCTGGGCGCTGCGGCGCAAACATCCTGTTTGCGACGCTCCTGAAAACCCGCACCCGGCACTTTTCCTTCAGTTCGAACCGTATTACTTCGCAACAAACTACGAAGTAAAAAAGCCCGGGATAAGCCGGAGTGCTGGGGAATAGTTTTTGGAAGCGTCGCAAACAGGGACGTTTGCGACGCAGCGTACATGGACGTATTCACAGCGGTTCCAAAAACTATTCCCCAGTGCTCCGGCGCCACTAAACCAGAACCGAAGCACCGATACCACGAAACCTCGGGCCCACCACTACAGCTGTAAAGTGTGGCCGTTCTCCTTGAGCCACCGCCGCAACCGTTTGTAGTCCGGACAAAGACTCGCGACCAGCGCCCAGAATTCACGACTGTGATTGTGGTGCTGAAGATGGCAGACCTCGTGAATCACCAGGTAATCCACAACAGGCTCGGGGGCCAGGCATACCAGCCAGTTATATTGCAGCTCTCCACGAATGGTGCAGTGCCCCCACTTGCTGCGGGTGCGGCGGACTTTTACCGAAGAAAATTTAAGCCCCAGCAGACCGGCGAAATATTGGGATTTGTCAGTGAGGAGTTGCAGGGCTTCGCGCTGGTAGAGTTTCTGTAGCGCAACCTGAATCTGAGCCTCATCCGGTTCGCGCACACGGCTGTAAAGCTGGATATAACCGTCGCGAATGCCCGCATCCGCCGCGCAGGCGGCGCGGTCCAGCTCGAGGGTTTTGCCGAGCCACGGGAAGCGTGCACCAAACGCAAAATGATGCTCCGGGACCTGCGCCTTGCGCTGCTCGACGCCGCGCAACTGCTCGCGCACCCAGTGGATATTTTCACGCAGAAACTGATGGCCGTGTCGCTCGGCACAGCGCTGGGGAATCCGCACTTCCGCGCCCTTTTCCGTGACCACCAGCCCCAGCCGCTTGCGGCGCGGCGAGCGGGCAAGGCGGTAGGAAATTTCCTCAAAGGTAAACAAATCCCCGGTCACGGCAAATACAGAGTCACATCAGATTTAAGTTGAAGGTACCGGCACCACCGCCATGGTGATGCGGGAAATACAATTGAGCTTATCGCGGGGATCTTGGATACGGATTTCCCACACCTGGCTGCTGCGGCCAATGTGAACCGCGCTCGCTTTTGCCGTCACAGTGCCATCCGGTACCGGGCGCAGGTGGTTGGCATTGATCTCCTGACCCACACAGTAAAACTTGCTGGTGTCCACCACCATATTTGCGGCCATGGAGCCCAGAGTCTCCGCCAGCGCCACACTGGCGCCGCCGTGCAGGATACCGAATGGCTGGCGGGTGCGATCATCCACAGGCATGGTGCCGACAATATAATCGTCCCCGATCTCGGTAATCTTCATCCCCAGGTACGTGGGCATGCACTCGCCCATGCTCTGGTTTACTTCGTCGACCGTAGGGTTGCTGTGCCAGATCGCCATGAAATCACCTTTTACTATTCATCGTGACAAACGTTGCCGACGAATATCAATAAAACAGCAGAGGGTTAAAAGCACCAAAACCGCCAAAGCGCATCATCTCAGCTTCCAGGTAGCGCATTTCCCGCAGCAGGCCGCGCCGCTGGCTGCGCAATGCACGCAGCTCTTCCTTGCTTTCCGCATCGTCCATGGCGCGCTCTATCCGATACACCTCGCGCTCCGCATCTTCATAGCGGTTGGCCAGCGCGGCGTACTGCTGCTCGGCCTGGTAGACCGCCAGGCCACGCTCGTAATTGGCGAGGAACAGGTCGGCGGTGGGGCCGGTGCAGACGCCTTCATAGTCGCGTCCGCGGCGCCCGACCACAAAACCATTTTCCGGGGTGCAATACTGTTCAACCCCCTCTTCATGACCGCGCATCCAGGCGGCGGTATCGGTACGCACACCGTATTCGTGACACTTCTGCGCGATCTGGTAGACCGTGGCCTGGCTGCGGCCGCGTGCGCCATCTTCGATACCCCGCTCGTACCAGAGGCCGGCCTGGCATTCGTTTTCGGAAATTACTGCACAGCCACTGGTGAGTAACAGGGCTGAGGGGATTGAGACAAGGGTGAGTAATTTCCAGAATTTCATAACCGACCTGTGACCGAAAGCATTAGAGCCGATGCGAAAGCGCTGACGCCGGGTGCAAACTCGTGAGACCTTCTAAAACAGGGACGTTTTAGAAGAGCCCCCATGGATGGGTTATCGGGGGGGCGCCTAGCTCGTGTCTCACGAGTTTGCACTCGGTGGCAGCGCTGCCACCATAAGTATTCAGAGCTTCATTTAGCACTCCCGAGGGTGAATGCATACTGAATCAACCGAAACGTTTGTCGGCAACAAACGGGTTGGTCTGGCGTTCCTGGCCGAAGGTGGACATGGGGCCGTGGCCGGGGATGAATTTTACTGCGTCGCCGAGGGGCCAGAGTTTTTTGGTGATGGAGTCGAGAAGGTCCTGATGATTGCTCATGGGGAAGTCGGTGCGGCCGATGGAGCCGGCAAACAGGACGTCGCCCACCAGGGCCAGGTTGCTGTCCCGGTGAAAGAAGATGACGTGGCCGGGGGTGTGGCCGGGGCAGTGCACCACTTCGAGCACTTCGTCGGCGATGGTGACTGTGTCGCCATCGTTGAGCCAGCGGTCGGGGGTGAAGGTTTCCACCGGGGGGAAGCCGAACATCTGGGCCTGGGTGGCGATCTGTTCGATCCAGAACTGGTCTGCCTGCTGGGGGCCTTCGACGGGGATCTGGAGGTCCCGGGACAGGGGTTTGGTGCCGCCGACGTGGTCGAGGTGGCCGTGGGTGAGGAGGACCTTCTCCAGTTTCAGGCCGCGTTCTTTCACGGCGGCGAGGATGTTGTCGACATCGCCACCCGGGTCTACGACGGCCGCGCGCTTGCTCTGGTCGCACCACAGCAGGGTGCAGTTTTGCTGGAAGGGCGTGACGGGAACCGAGTGAAATTGCAGAGCCATGGGAGTACCTAGTTTGTCTTCGGTGCCGAGTATAACGCTGGTGGACTTATCCGGCTAAGGTGGTCCCGGGTACTTCGTAGCTCGTTAGGTGGCGATAATCCCTACAAATCCAGGTCAGGGGCGCCCCCGCTACCGGGCAACGGCTTGTGAGACACGAGCTAGGCGCCCCCCCGATAACCCATCCATGGGGGCTCTTCTGCGAGGTCCCTCTCGCAGAAGGTCTCACAAGCCGTTGCCCGGTATCGGGGCCTTCGCATCTACTGCATGACTTCGATCAGATTGCCGCCGCCGTCGCCCGTTGCATAGGACTCGGCCTGCGCGCAGAGGATTTCTTCAAAACCTCTCTCACATCCTCAATCAGACTCTTCTGCACCAGCTCACTCTGCCAGTAGCCATCGTGGGAGACCAGCTGCGGGCCCCAGCTGGCGGCGGTCCAGTCGGCCAGGGGGCGGGTCTCGTAGTCCCGGTACACGGCCTGGTTATAGGAGGGGCTCAGGGGCTTGAGGGGCCAGCCGAAGAGGTCGTCGGGGTGGTAGAAGTTCTTCCAGCGGAAGTTGTAACCGCGGGTGTCTGAGGTGACGGCCTGAATCTGGTCGCGGGCCATGGCGGCGGTCCAGAGGGGGTTGCTGGCGCCGAGGGTGTACCAGTGGGTGAGGGTTTTGCCGCGCAGGAAAAGGTCTTTGGCGGAGGCTTTGTGGACGCCTTTGGGGCCGCCATCGCGCCAGATGCCGTGGCTGATGGTGGGGCGCTGGGCGTCCCACAGGTAGTTGGAGAGGATGCTGCAGCCGATGGAGTGGCTGAGCAGGATGACCGGGGCGTTGTCACTGGTGGCTTTGGCGGCGCGTTCGAAGGTCTGGTAGATGGCCTGCTGGGTTTTGTCGTAGTTACCACCGCGCTGATGGATGTCACTGAGCTGGGCGGCGGCTTCGGAGAGGCCGTAGAGCATGAACTTGCGCGCCCGCAGGTAGTCCATGTCGCGCTTTTGCATGGCGTCGAATACGCGCTCGAGGTTGGGCTGCAGGTGCCCCTGACAGAGAATGGATTCGGTATGGATGCGGGACCAGTCGTCCCCCAGGGCGGATTTGAGGGCCTGGAACAGGGGCTCCGCAAAGTCTTCGTGCACGGCACCCATGCCCGGCGCCGCGAGGATTACCAGATCGGCCATTGTTCGCTCCCCGACGTGTTGAACTCGATGTTCTACTGAGTGTTATTTTTAGGCTTATCTTGGATGCGAATACCTCGCCGGGGTTTGCCCGCGCATCGGCTTTCTGTGGATTCTGTGGCGTTCGTCCTGTAACGAACTGTGACACAAGTACCACAACGATTAAGAAATCACAGGAAAAGTAACACTGGATGGTGACGATGGGAAGAATTGCGCCACAAAAGATGCTTTTTGCGCCACCAGCGGGTCAAAGTCGGAAAAAGGCACAAAAAAATTCAGTTTTTTTCGCGCCGCGAGGAACTCGAGCGCCACAGCCCCGTCAAAGTAACCAGTTCCCCTAGATCACTATTGATTGAACGCGTGGTGATCAAACTCTCTCATCGTATCTCTGCTTGAAGCCGGCCTTGCGCCGGCTTTTTCTTTTGCGGCGCGGCCGTGGCTACCTACACCGTCTCGGGCGCGGCGGCACGGCAATACTGGTTGATGAACTGCTGGTGGCCGGGCAGTCGATCTACCGCGGTGCGGATATTCCCTCGCAGGCTCTGCAGCGCCTGGCGCAATTGCGCCTCGGTCATCAGGCGGCCCATGGGGTGGTAGGCCTGCGGTCGCAGGTGCTGACCGAGCATCACCTGCACCCAGCTGTCGGGGCGGAACAGCTCATCCGCAGTGCGATGCACCTGCGCGCTCTCACAAAAGAGCGCAATACGCTCCGCCAGGGAGTCGGGTACCGGCATGTGCCTGCAGTAGCGCCAGAATTCAGTGTCTTCCCGCTCGGTGGCCTTGTAGTGCAACACGACAAAATCCCGCACCTTTTCCAGTTCGTCCCGGGACAGCGCGTTGAAGCGATTGCGCAGGCCGGGGGTGACCCCATCGAAGGGGAACAGCTGCATCAAACGGGTAATACCGATCATGATCAGGTGGATACTGGTACTCTCCAGTGGTTCCACAAAACCACTGGACAGGCCGAGGGCGATACAGTTCTTTTCCCAGGCGTTGCGGCGGCGCCCGGCGCGATAGCGAATCAGACGCGGGTCAAATAGAGGGGCGCCCTCGATCTCCGCCAGGAACTGCGCGCGTGCCGCATCGTCCGACTGATAATCACTGCAGAACACCATACCGTTGCCCATGCGCGACTGCAGGGGAATCTGCCAGCGCCAGCCGGCACTGCGCGCGATGGCCCGGGTATTGGGCCGCGCCTCGCCCACCAGTTCCGACTGCACCGCAAAAGCGCTGTCGGTGGGCAGCCAGTGGTTCCAGTCCTCGAAACCACATTGCAGAGTATCCCCCAGTAGCAAGGCGCGAAACCCGGTGCAATCAATAAACAGATCCCCCTGCACCACAGCACCACTCTCCAGCACAAGAGACTCTATATAACCGCTTTCACTGTTGGTGGTCACTTGCCGAATCTTGCCTTCCGTACGCTTTACCCCTCGCTCTCCGTCGCGCGCTTCACAGCGTCCGCGCAGATACCGGGCGTAGCGGGTAGCGTCGAGATGGTAGGCGTAATTGAGAACCGGCTTGTTTGAGGTCGCGAATTTCCGCGCGTTGAGCGCCTGGGTTTCCAGACAGTATTCTCCAATATCACCACCAAACCCAAGGCTTTGCGCGTGCAACCAGAATTGGTGGAATTCACCCATCCAGTTGGCTTTACCCAGCTGCCCGAATCCGTGCACGTAACGATCGCTCTCGCGCCCCCAGTTTTCAAACTCGATGCCCAGTTTGAAGGTGGCCTGGGTTTCGCGCATAAACTCTGCTTCATCGATTCCCAGCAGCGCGTGGAACGAGCAGATGGTCGGAATCGTCGACTCCCCTACGCCGACGGTGCCGATCGCATCGGACTCCACCAGTTCGATATCCACCAGTGCACCCAGCTGTCTGGAGAGCGCCGCGGCGGCCAGCCAGCCGGCGGTGCCACCTCCGGCGATGACGACTTTTTTAAAGCGGTTGTTTTGCATAGGTTTTCCCCATTTCGCTGTTCAGCGATTGAGTTTCTGCAGCAGTTTTGCGCGCAGACGCCGCGCGGTCATATTGTCCAATGCCGCCAGCGGCCCTTGCGCCGCTTGCGGCAGATGGGCGCGCGGGACTTCGGCATCACCGAACAGGTAGTAATCGAACAGTGCTCTCCACGCCTGCTTTTCTGCTTCGGGTCTGTCCCGCAGGCTGAGCATGCCATGCAGCAGGGTGTTCATGGGCGTATCCATAAACGCAGGAGTCTGGTTCCACCAGTAGTTCACCATCACGTTGAAGTTGGCCCTTGCCTCCACCTGATGCCACCACAAAGCGGGATAAAACAGCACATCTCCCGGTGACAGATCCGCGATCAGCGCGCTCTCCATTGCTGCACGAAAATTCGGATGCCGGGCAAAGTCGGGGCTCTGGAAATCCACCATACTCACCACCTGCCCACCCGGGGTCGGTTCCAGTGGCCCGGGGTAAAGATTGGCAACCTGCTCCGGCGGAAACAGAGTAAAACGCCGTTCTCCCACCAGAGAACAGGCGATATTCAACGAGGTATCGAAATGCGCACGCGCTACGGTGCGATTGCCGACCCAGATGCTCGCAAGTGGAGAAAAGTGTGTGAGCGCTTCACACTGCGGAAGCAAGTCGTTGGTTTTCCGAAAACCCGGCAGACAGGCATCGATGGTTGTGGAACCGATATACAGAGAGGGCGCTCCCTCCTGGGAAAGCGTCTTTTCGACCTGCTGCAGAAAATCGTTCAGCACAACCCGCTGTGCGGAAAAGTTGAGACCTGTCAGCGAATCGTTGTAGCCGAATTTCCCTTCAATCTCCGGCGGGCCGATGTAGGCGACCAGTGGTGAACCATTGTAAAACTGCAGCAGATAATCCATGGCTGCCTGAGGCGACTCCAGCCCCTCTGCGACCAGCGGCCAGTGCCGGGCAAAACCGCGGATCACAACCGGCGCATCCCCCTCAACCAGTGCATCCAGCGGCAGTACATCGAGGGACGCCCCCTCAATATCGTTTACGCGTTTTTCAAACATCGCTATTTAGCTCCCCGGCCCAAACCCGAATCAGATTGCGTTAGTACCGGCGCGCTATGCTGCGCGCGCCAATACCCGCTTTTTCTTCTCTATCAGGCGGGAGATATTATTGAGCGAAGCGACCACAAGAAATGCGTACTTCAGAAAACCGGCGCGGTGTAACGACGCCAGTTCGGATGGGTTCAATGCGGCGAGGCGCTCCTCGTTGATTGTGCTGAAGTGCTCGATGGTGTACTGCTCGCTCTCACTGAGTTTGAGCTCGAGCTTCACCGGCGCGATCAAATCACAGGCGGCGAACGCCTCAAACATGTGCCGGTTTTCCGACGCACCTCGATGAATCAGCTGCAGAATCCCACTGATCCGTTCCAGGTAAGGCGTGTTCCCGCCATGGGGCAAAAACACCGGCTCTCCCTGCTGCCGGCTAATCCGTGGGCTGCTCATATCCACGTGAATCATCGGTTCGCCGCCGCTTTGCAGACCGATCAGAAAGGGCCCCCGCGCGCGTACCGCCGGTACATAATCCGCCTGCCAGCCCGTGTTATCCAGGTACAGATTTTCGTCGCGGTCCAGCCCCAACAGCGCCACCGACTGGTACTCGCCACTCTCGTTATCGCGAAAAAACAGGATTGGGTATTCACGCTGTAGGTGCTGGTACTCCGAAGGAAAAACCAGAACCTGATTGACGCCATCCCCCAATTCCGCTGCGTAATCGGTGCGAACCTTGAGATCGTGATGCTTGACGTTATCCAGTAGTACAGATTGGGTCATCTCTCTCACCTTATTGTTTTTATTTTGTCTTTTTTACAACGCAGAAAGGGACCACTGCAAATGCAGCGGTCCCCCGGTTAAACACTCGTCATTTCTGCTGATACCAATGTCGAACAGGTCCGACATGGATACCATCAGAATTTGTACTGCGCACCGATCAGATAGCGCGCATCAAGTTCCTGAGCAAACCAGACATTACTCTTGTCGCGACCGAAGTGAGTCAGACTTTCCTCCGTCAGGTTCAGGCCCTCAAACAGTACAGTCAGGTTATCGGTGACCTCGTAGCTGATATTCATATCCAGCTGACCGAATTCGTCCACGTAGACCGGGTTGTTGGAGGCACCGCGGTTAACCTGCGACAGGAACTCATCGCGCCAGTTGTAGGCCAGTCGCGCCGACACACCGAAGTTCTCGTAGATAAACGCCAGGTTGGCACTGTCACTGAGACCGAGTAGCGCGAACTGCGTCGCGGTCGGGTCGGCGCCATTATTGAAGCCAACGTCCCCACGTACAGTGGTCAGGTTGGCCTGCAGGCCAAATCCGCTTTCCCCGAAAAAGTGTTGCGCCGCCAGCTCAAAGCCATGGATCTTCGCTTCGCGGTTGTTGACCTTGGAGGTCACATCAAATTCGAAGAACGGGTCGTCAGCATTCGCGACCACATCGTAGTCGGTCAGAATTTGATCCACATAACCCTGCGGTAGGTTGCCATCCACCAGCTCCGCTTCAAACATGGACTTCGCATCGGCAATACTGAAATTATCGATCAGTGCAGTCATGGTGAAGAGGTGCGCCTCGCTGGCGTCTACTCCCAGGTCTTCCAGGGCGTCCAGGGCGTCACCGGAGCGAGTACCCGGCGCGCCGGAGCTTGGGTCACGCAGGTCAAACAGCGACTCACGGAACTTACCATCACCGATAAAGTTAGCCACACGTTTCTCATAGAACCCTGCAGAAACATAACTGCTGTCTCCGTAGTACCATTCAACCGACAGATCAAAATTATCCGACTCCAAAGGCTGCAGTTCCGGGTTGCCGCGGGAACCGACTGGTACCACCCCTAAAGCAGTGGGCCCGGAGGGCTTTTCCGCTGACACAGATGAGAACAATGCCGCATAGTCGGGGCGAGCGATGGTCTTGCTGTAAGACACACGTCCTTTGAGGTCTTCGCGCAGATCGATGGAGAAATCGAGACTTGGCAACAGATTGTTGTACTTGCCGTCCAGGCTTACAGGAAGTACTTCATCCGAAAGTTTGCGTTCGAAGTCATTGTCCGCCTTCCAATGCATCCCAGAGGGCACATACACTAGCGAGGTGGATGTGGTATCGGTCTGTTCAAAGCGGGTACCGACGACCAACTGTGTTGGGAAACTGCCCAGCTCGCCATCCAGAGTAAGCTGGAAGTATGCGGACTGAATATCTTCCTCAACCGTATTGAACAACTGAGTGTCAATATTGTCAGCCGTCCACGGCTCAACCATTGCAGAGTAAAGTTCGCCGGCATTTCCGCGGTACACGGTGAGGCCATCACTGCCGGTATTAAAGTCTTCAAACATACAGGTCATGCAGAAGGCTTCCACCAGATCGGCGGGGACGTCTGGAGTGCGGTTACCCCAGCCACCCAATGTTTGAGTTGTGCGCATATTTTGCTGAGTCATATCCGACGCAATACTGCTCAGGCCAAAATCGATGCGGCCGTTCTCCAGCTCCCAGCTGCCGTCAATTGCGAACTGATCAATCTGGTGCTCCTGGCTGGCGGTGGTGGTTCGCACAACGGAAGATGCCAGTTCATTGGCATCCAGCTGGCCATTACCGTTGTAGTGATCGTCATTGAAAACAATGTCGGAAACCGGGAAGCCGCTACTTACATCCAGGGTGTGGCCATCTACTACAAAGGCGCCAATGCCAAAGCGAATAGAGCTTGTGCCCATGGGCCCATTAGGGTTCGACTTGGACTGTGAGGTGTGAGCGTCAAAACTGAAACTCAGTGTATCCGTGGCATCCCAATCGGCGTTGAAGCCAAAGGACTCGAGAGTGTTTTCGGTTGAACGCAATTGCTGCTCGAGTCCCAGGTCTTTTACATCGCCCGGCACGTCCTGATATTGATAAATGGGGGTCGACACGGTGGAGTTGCCGTCAAAGGTCATCTCACTGCGAATGGCATTAAACCAGTTGCCCTGGTCCACGCGCTGCTCGGTCTGCTCGTTGTTTGCGTACATGGCGTCCGCAGTCAGGGTGAGATCTTCCCGCGGGCGGAACTGCATGGTGAGCTGGGCATTGGTGCGCTGACGTTCGTTTGTGGAGACGTGGTAGCGGCTGTCCTTGGGAATAGCCACCAGCTGATCGTCGTCCGGGGCATTATTGATAATCGTGTCGTTGCCGACAAATTCACTGGAGCCATCGTTGATGGTAGCACCGGTGCGGATGTCCCAATCGTTTACTGTGGAACTGCGGGTGCCACCATTGCGCTCCTGATAAGAGCCAAACAGTGCCACCCCGAAAGTTTCTTCTTCATTGGTCCAACTGAACAGTCCGGAAGTTTCCGGGGTAATGTCCTCACCCTCAAAGTTCACCCCGGTGTCGTGCATCCCCTTCACCCCCAGAGATGCCTGAATACCGGGATTTTCCAATGGGCGAACAGTATTGATGTTCACAGTGGCACCAATCCCACCGGTAGGGGAAGACGCGCGGCCGGTTTTGTACACTTCCAGCCCTGCAACACCTTCGGACGCCAGGTTCGAAAAGTCGAAAGAACGCCCGGTACCGGCATTACTGTTTTCTTCTACTGATTGATCACCACCCACCATGGACACATTGGAGGTGGGCATCTGGCGACCATTCAGAGTCACCAGGTTAAAACTGGGGCCAAAGCCGCGCACGGTAATCTCCGAACCCTCACCATTGACGCGGTTGATGGACACACCGGTAATCCGCTGCAGGGACTCTGCCAGGTTGGTATCGGGGAATTTGCCGATGTCTTCGGCGGAAATGGCATCAACAACGCCGGCGGAATCGCGCTTGATATCCATGGCACGCTCCATGGAGGCGCGAATGCCGGTAACGGTGACCTCTTCCAGGGTGGTGTTTTCCTGGGCAAACAGCTGAGGCGCACAGGCCATGGAGGCAATCGCCGCCACTACTGCACCGGACAATTTCTTGCGTTCGAACATTTGGGTTTCCCTCTTCGCAATGTGCCGCCATGGGCTCTCTCGATCCGTTTGAAGAAAGAGGCTGGCGACGATCTTTGGTTATTGTTTGATTTTCGACAGTCGTCCGCGCTGCGGGGTAAGGGCAGGATAGGGGCACCCCGAGCGTCTTCTCCCCACGCAATTGTGCGGGGAATGCAGCCCTATCTACCCAAGAGGACGATTCACGAGAATTAATAGTCCCCCCTACCCGCGCTTAAAATTGACATCCGGCCGCTGCCAGGCGCACGCAACTGCAACTGGCGCAGCCAGCGCCCACAAAAAAAGCCAGCGGTTACCCGCTGGCTTTCCTGTTTACACCGTGCGCTGATTGGGATCAGTTACAGATGGCACCGGTAATCTCGGGCACCTCGGCAACGCCTTCGGATTTTTCACCCTGCACGCCGAAAGTGACGGTCTGGCCGGCACCGATGGTTTCGTTCCAGCTCAGGTTACTGGCGGTAAACGGCCCCATGCCATTGACGATGGCATTCCAGGTATTGGTGAGCACCGTATCATCCGCGTACTCCCACTCCACTTCCCAGCCGGTTACCGGTTGGTCGCCGATATTGGTCAGGCGTACTTCTGCGGTAAAGCCACTACCCCAGTCATTCGAAACCACATATTCACACTGAACGCCGCTGCCCGCGTTGCCTCCAGAGCTCGAGCTGGAACTGGAGCTACCGCCGGAACTTGAGCTTGAGCTGCCGCCAGAGCTGGAGCTGCTACCGCCTGAGGAAGAAGAGGAGGAGCTTCCACCGGAGGACGTGCCACCGGAAGATGAGCTGCTGGAAGATGACGAGCCACCACTGCTGGAAGAAGAACCACCGCCGGAGCCACTGCCGTCAAACGCGACATCGACACAACCGTGGAAACGCTCGTATGTGAAGTAATTCCGCCCCCACTCACCGTAAATGATATGGCGCCCTTCCCGCTCAGGTACCTCACAGGTGGTGTGGAACAGGTTGCTGGCTTTTTCGGCCACCACTGCCGGGTTGCCATCGGGATCTGTATCGTCGTAATTCAGTACACAGAAAGGCTCGTCTTCGAATGCATCCCAGGTGAGCGTGCTGCCGACCTGATAGACAAAATCTTCACGGGTAATCCAGTACTTGAACTCTTCGGTATCGTCCCAGTGCGGACCCCAGCTGATATTCCAGGAGAAGGTCTGGGGGCCGGCACTCATTGAACTGGTGGGCCAATCCAGCTGGTGATCCCACGGTGAGGGCCCACCGTTCCAGGTTTCGCTGTCATAGCCACACACATTGGTGGAGTCGCCACCGGAACGACCAATGGTATGGGTCAGCACGCTCATAAACTGGTACATACCGTTGGAGTCCAACTGTGCGGCCTCCACGCAGGCCGGTGTGGTGGCCTGATCCGGTTTTTCATTCAAGCCACAGTGGGCGTTTCGCGACGGGGGCTCAACCATCAGCCCGTGGCTGAATGCCGCGCTGGCAAATAGTGAGGCACTCAACGCACCAGCCCACTTTAGCCACCTCTGTGGTTTCGAACTGCGAATTTTCATTTTCCGTATCCTCTTGAGTCAGCGTTGTATTGATTTGCTACCAGAGAAGGGACGGGCAGGGACAACCGAGCGCCCCCGGCACCCTGCGACAAAATGCCACAGTGTGGATAACATCAAGCTTCAAGGGCAAAAAAGGCGCAAGTCCAGATAATGCGCAGTTTGTCATGGCAACCGTAAAAACACGCCCTCCAAGAGTTCAGAGCCCCCTAACCCCGGGGCCAGTAGAGTGGCGAATCGTGTTTGGGGTTCTCCTCCCCCCCTTGAGAGGAGGAGGCTAAACAGCTACGAGACTGGCACACTAAAACTGTACAATTGCGTCTCCGGGGTTCTTAAGTGCTTCTGGTCGATAGGAATCCCGGCTCAAGCCCTGCTAATCGGTTATTGCCATGCTCCTAGCCTCCAAGTACAGCCTCCCCGACTGCCCGGAACACACCCTGCAGAGGCCCCGGTTACAGTCCCTTCTGGAACAGAGCCAGAGTGACCAGCTGTTACTGGTTACCGCCCCCGCCGGATACGGTAAAACTACCCTGGTCACCTCCTGGGCCGCGGAGCAGGACAACCCGGTGGCCTGGTACTCCCTCGACGGTGGCGACAACGAACCCGGCCAGTTCTGCCGCTACCTGGTGGAAAGCGTGCACCGCGCCACCGGCAACGGCGTGCCGGAGACCAGCAAAATTCTCGCCGCACAACACAACCTCGACCCCTCCCTGGTGATCAGCCAGATGCTGTCGGAGCTGCGCCAGCTCCCCAGTGAGCTGCGTATTGTTCTCGATGACTACCACCAGATAGACAACCCGGCAGTGCACGACGCCACCCGCTTCCTGCTGCGCCACGCCCCCGCCGGTATCGGCGTGGTCATTACCAGCCGCAGCCAGCCACCACTGGGGCTCGGCGCCCTGCGCCTGCAGGGGCGACTGCTGGAGCTGGGCCCGGAAGACCTGGCACTGACCACCGACGAGACCACCCAGCTGCTCGCCCGCCGCCTGCCATTCGCCCTTGGCAGTGACCGCGTTGCGCAACTGCACCAGCTGTCCGAGGGCTGGCCGCCGGCGATTCAGATGTTTGCCCTGTCGGTGCGCAACCAGGAGGAGGTAGACCGCTACCTGGGCGAACTGGAGCAGGGTCACGGACATATTCTCGATTACCTCGCCGAGGAAGTGCTGGAACGACTGGAACCGGAACTGCGCCAGTTACTGGCGCGCACCTCCATTCTCACCCGGGTCAACGGCCTGCTGGCGGAGCGCCTGAGTGGCCAGAGCGGCGGCCAGCAGCAACTGGAAACCGCTGCCAGTCGCGGGCTATTCCTGCAGGCACAAGATTCCAGTCGCCAGTGGTTCCGCTTCCACCCGGTGTTCGCGCGCTTCCTGCAACGGCAACTGTCCGACGGCGACGAACTCACCCAGCTCCACCAGACCGCCAGCGACACCTGGCAGGAGCTCAACCAGCCTCTGGAAGCCCTGCGTCACGCGCTCAAGGCCGAGGATCGCGAGCGGGTACACCGGCTGATCGACGAGCAGGGCGAGCAGTTCCTGCGCGAGGGGCAGTTCCGGGTACTCAACGACAGCCTCACCTGGCTGGGTGAAGATCAGATCAAACGCCATGCGGGCTTTACCCTGCTGGCGGCGCGGCTTGCCCGCGACAGTTTCGACTACGAGCGCTGCAACAAACTGCTGGCGGCGGCCGAGAGCTGGCTGCAGCGCGAAGACCCCAAACAGTGGCAGGCGTATGAAGGTGCTTTCGCCGCGATGCGCGCGCAGGTTTCCGTGTCCCGCGGGCAGATCCTCAAGGCCAAGGAATACGCCCAGGAAGCCCTCGAACTTCTCCCCGCAGATCAGCTGAACGAGCGAATATCCGCGCAGCTGGTGATCGGCGAAACCAGCTTCTGCCTGGGTGAACTGGATCAGGCCATGCACCATATGGAAGCCGTGGAAAAGGCCACCATCGCCCGCCAGGATATCCCCAATGCCGCCTGGGCCCTGTGCCAGCAGACCGAAATCGCCTTTGCCAACGGCCTGTTGAAAAAAGCCGCCGCGCTGCAGGCCCGCGCGCAACGCCTGGTGGAAGAGCACCACTTGGTGGGCCTGCCGATCTCCGAGTTTATCTACCGCCTCAAGGGCCAGTTGCAATGGGAAGCCGGCGACCTGGACGGCGCAGCCGACTCTGCCCGCCGCGGAATGCAGATCAACCGCAAGGTGGGCGAGCGCTGGCTGCTGCCGGAATACACGTTGCTACTGAAGGTGGCACTGGCGCGCGGCGACAAGGACGAGTGTCTGGAGTGGATGGAGCGGGTCGAACACCTGCTCGCCGGTGAACAGTATCACCGCGACTGGGTAGCCAACGCGGGCGCAGCGCGCATGCGGGTGTGGCAGGCCCTGGAAAATACCGAGGCAATTGCTATCTGGCAGGAGCAGGCAGAGCCGGTGGCAGATCGCCCCAGCAATCACTTTGAACAGTGCCACGGCCGCAACCACGTGCGCGCACTCATAGCCCTGCACCGCTGGTCCGACGCCAACCGGCTGCTGGGCCGCCTGCAACAGGTGGCAGAGGAGTGCGGCCTGATCACCGACCAGTTGCGCAACCGCGTCCTTGCGGCGCATCTGGCGTGGCTGCGCGAGCGCCGCGAACAGGCCCTGGCACATATCCGCGCCGCACTTACCATCATGCTGGACAGCGACCTGACCGCAAGCTTCCTGCAAATCGGCAAGCCGATGATCGTGATTTTGAAAGCGGCGCTCGAGGAAGCCGGCGAACAGGCACTCAGCGAGAACCTGCAGGAAAAGGCCCAGCAGCTGATCAAACTCGCCCAGCAACAGCCGGAACTGGGCGGCGGTATCCGCATCGAGCTGGACGAGACCATCGTGCGGGAAATCCTCGCCAGCGACGCGGTGCCCGATTTCCTCCGCCACTCCCCCCTCACCCCCCGGGAGTGGCAGGTGCTGAATGCCATTCACTCAGGCCTCTCCAACGAGCGCATCGCGCGGCACTTCAAGGTCGCCCCCAGCACTATCAAGACGCATATCCGCAGCCTGTATCAGAAGCTGGATGTGAAAGACCGCCAGCAGGCCATCGCCCTGGCCGAGCAACTGTTGCGCTCGGTGCAGGACAAGCCCTGAAGCGAGGTCCAAATGGGCAATAAAAAAGCCGGTTTTAACAACCGGCTTTCAAGGATTTTCGCATTTCCGGTGCGCCTGCTGGCTCCGGTGGATAGATATTGGTGGGCCATTTCAGAGGGGCGAATACTTTGCAGAGCTGCATGTTTCCGACTTCGGCTTTAATCTTGTCGACCTTGGCTTGAGTTTCAGGCCCGAGTTCCAAGGCTATGCTGTTGAACACATTATCCTGAAGCTCCTGCATCGGACTAGTATCGAAAGCTAAATTACCGTTCTCGTCACGGCCGTAGTATTCCTGCACAAAGCAGACTTCAACGAAGTGCTGATTGGTCACCGGAAACACGAACAAGTGATCAGGTAAAGCGAGATCGCTGGAGTCTTCTCCCTGATTGTAAATTTTGAAACTGGCACTGGGCACAGGAAAATGATGATGACACTGCCAATCTACAGGACCATAGTACCGCGCAATATGCGAATCCTCATTTTCCCAGTTTTCGTGACCGTATAGCTCGTTTAAATATCGAACTAGCACAACTTCAAAAGCTTTCGGATTTAAAAAGGAAATATTGGAGAAAGTACAGTTCTCGGCACGGCCAATCAAAGCAACACTCATCCTAAGCTCGCCCTTACACCCGCTCATCCACGGTCCGTAGAAAGCCCAATTTCTTGCTAGCAAAGAAATTCTCCCCCAATCTCGATTTGCCATAACACCTTCAGCAAATCGACCAAGCCGCGGATCAGCCAACACATCTCGACCTGGAATCACTCGTACCTGCTTTACTGTTGACCGCCGTGGACTATGGTTTGGAGCTTTTATTTGCAGAGCACTCCCGCCAAGTTGTATCTCGATCCTAGAAGCCGAGTTAAAGCTCGGACCTTGCGGGGAACAATAGGTATGTTTTTTACGCCACTCCAATGGTGGGTACTTAATCAAATTACGCATGGAATCCCCTCATAATTTGTAGCGCCGACGCAAATCCTGAGCCACACTTTGACCTATCGCATATATCGCTCCAGCCCCACCAATTGCAGTAGCAATACCACCTAGCATTGCGGCTGTTGGGCTAGTCATAATTGCAGCGGTTACACCAACGGGAGTGGAAACGCCCACGACACCCTTAAACCATGCGAAGGCGTGGTACCCGCGATTGTATGAATCATCATCGTTATTCAGTCGATCCCCCGCAACTGAGAACTGACTTAATATACCCCGTGGGTTCAGACCGGTATTGGCAAAACTCTCATTTAGGCTCAAGTTTAATTTATGAGCCAACTTGAGCGCATTGCCAGGAGAAGTGCGCGGCTTATGAAGATATACCGTGTGGCCTTCCAGCGTCACCCCCTTGCTGACAAGTATTTGCATCGCTTGGGTTAACACTGCTGATCCACCAAAGTCTGCCACCCAAGCAACATTTTTGACTTCGCGCGCACTCTCCATACTTGCCGCCAGATGCAAAGCTGACGCGCGGGAATGATCAATCATCAATGCGTTGTAGCTTCTGAGACCGCCTATAGGCTTAGAACCAGGTGTAAAATGTAAGTCGGCACCACCTTCCCGAATACCTACCGTGTTCTTGCCGAAAAACTCTAATGCCCCTGGGATGCTGTAGGAGGCTGCATCTATAGCGGATTCATATCCTGAGTCCGCTACGGTTACCAAGCGCCCTTTTTGCTTATGCACTTTGCCATCTTGGACATATTTAGTCTCCCACCGGTCCCGTTCTTTTCTGACGCGATATAGTCCCAGCTTGCTTCGCTCTTTGGCCAGTCCCTTAATTTCGAAATATTTGTCATCTAGGTCCAGCTCCAAAATACAAAACTGATCATTCATCCATCGCACCACAGTTGCCTTCAGTCCCGGCAAGAACACATAATATTTCTCACTACCGGTGCCACGCTGGCGCTCACCGGGCCGTACATACACGTTGTTTTTACCCAACATACCGGTGGTCAGTGCATTCAGTTCCTTGACGGCGATACGCGCCCAGTGGTGATTGCGGTCTGCAGCCGCCTGCAGGCGGTCGTAGACCGGTTTCAGCTCGGGGGCGCAACTGATGGGTTTGCCAGCGCGTTGTCCGGCGATCAGCGTGGTGTTCTTTGGAGAAAGCTGGAGAGAGGTACGTGGGAGACTCATGCGATTCCTTGCCGTATTTCAATTCCCTGTGAAAGTGCCCAGAATCTTAAAGAGCGCTATAACCCCCTTCAAGGACTATTGGGTGCACACCCGTACCACTTTTGCAATCAATGGTAGATGCGCTGCGCTTATCCACCCTACGCAATACCGCACCTGCCTCCGCCCACCCGTAGGGTAGATAAGCGCAGTGCACCTACCGCCTCGCCCGGTAGAATGCCCGGGCCCTGCCCTGTATTCTCCCCCTACCGCCCTCACCTCAAGCAAGCGAAAGCATAAGCTTTATATGGACCACTCCCTAAACGACGAGCAAGACGACCTCGAATTTCTAGACGCCACGCTGGAGAAGTACGAGTCGGAGCACAGCATTTTCAACGCCTCCGAGCTAGAGGGGTTTCTTACCGCCATTGTGTCGGGCCCGGAGATCATTTTACCCAGCGAATGAATTCCGGAAATCTGGGGTGGCGAAGACCAAGTGCCCGAGTGGGAGAGTGAAAAGGAGTTTTCGCGCTTTGTTGACATCGTTTTCAGGATTATGAACAACAGCGCAGACGTTCTTCTCGAGGAACCGGAAGCCTACGAGGCCCTGTTCATCGAAGATGAGGAAGGCCAGGAAGTTGTTGGCCTGTGGTGCTTCGGATATATGCGCGCGGTTGCATTGCGCGCCGATCTATGGAGCACGCTGCCCGAGGGTATCGAAAGCGCCCAGGCATTCATCTCCCTGCACGCCACAGAACAAGGAATTGCGCTACTTGATACGTTCACAGAAGAACAAAAAGCCGACGCCCAAGCCGAAGTCGAGCCCTCCGCCCGCATTCTCCACGCTTACTGGCTGGATCAGCGTCAGGATCAAATGCCGCCCCCCGTTGCTCAATCGGAGCCCCTCCTTGCCGAGCCCAAGATAGGGCGCAATGAGCCTTGCCCTTGCGGAAGCGGGAAGAAATACAAGAAGTGTTGCCTGCATTGATGCAGCAATAGCGAAGAGCGCACTCCGCAACAGGGTGGATGCGCTGCGCTTATCCACCCTACGCAATGCCAGCCCCTCCTCCGCCCACCTGTAGGGTAGATAAGCGCAGCGCATCTAGCAGTTCATACCGCCAAACCACCGGGAGGCCACAGTAACCGGACCCCTCCCCCCTTTCAGGGAGGAGGTAAGCGGGCACCAGCGCCGCCATACTGACCCTAAGCTAATAGCTATCCATAAAAAGCTTTCAAAACGGACTCACGGTATGAGCGGTATTCACAACGGAAATCCAAACGGGGAATGGTGGCGCAACAGCGTTATCTACCAGATCTACCCCCGCAGCTTCTGCGACGCGAACGGCGACGGCATCGGCGACCTTCAGGGTATCTGCCAGAAGCTGGACTATGTGAAATCACTCGGCGTGGACGCCATCTGGATCTCCCCTTTCTTCAAATCGCCGATGGCGGATTTCGGCTACGACGTATCCGATTATCGCGATGTGGACCCGATCTTCGGCAATCTTGACGACTTCGACCAGGTTATCGAGAAATCTCACGCCCTGGGCCTGAAAGTCATTATCGACCAGATCCTGAGCCACACCTCCGACCAGCACCCCTGGTTCGAGGAGAGCCGCGCGAGCCGCGACAATGCCAAGGCGGACTGGTACGTGTGGGCGGATGCCAACGAAGACGGCAGCGCGCCGAACAACTGGATGTCCAACTTCGGCGGCAGCGCCTGGCGCTGGTGCACCCGCCGCCGCCAGTACTACCTGACCAACTTCCTGAAAGAGCAGCCGGACCTGAACCTGCACAACCCGGAAGTTCAGGAGCAATTGCTGGCAGACCTGAAATTCTGGCTCGACCGCGGGGTCGACGGTTTCCGCCTGGACGCCATCAATCACGCGTTCCACAACCGCTCCCTGGAAAGCAATCCAGCGCGTCCGGTGAAGCTGGACAAGAACGGTCTGCCGCCGGTGAACAGTTACGAGTACCAGTGGCACATTCACGACAAATCCCAGCCGGAGAACCTGGTGTTTCTGCAACGGGTGCGGGAACTGATGGACCAGTACCCGGGCACCACCACCGTGGGCGAAGTGGGCGACGACAACACCCACAAGATCATGGCCGAGTACACCACGGAAAACCGCCTGCACATGGCCTACTCCTTCGACCTGCTGTCGGAAGACTGCAGCGCGCAGTTCCTGCGTGACACCCTGGAGAAAAACCGCCAGGTGATCGAGGAAGGCTGGCCCTGCTGGTCCATCTCCAACCACGATGTGCCGCGCTCTTTCACTCGCTGGAACAAGGGCTTCGACCCGGAAGCCGCCCGCGCCCGCGCGCCGCTGTTCTTCCTGATGCAACTGATGCTGCGCGGCAGTGTGTGCATGTACCAGGGTGAAGAGCTGGGCCTGCCGGAAGCGGAAGTGGCTTTCGAAGATTTGCAGGACCCCTACGGCATCAACCTGTGGCCGGAATTCAAGGGCCGCGATGGCTGCCGTACCCCCATGCCCTGGTTCAACGGCGGTGAGATCAACGCGGGCTTCTCCAAGGTGAAGCCGTGGCTGCCGGTTGCGGAGGAACACTACCACCTGGCCGCTTCGGTTCAGGAAGACGACCAGTACGCCATGCTGAACCGCTTCCGCGATCTGCTGAAATGGCACGCCGCACTGTCGCCGTCACTGGCCACCGCCAGCCAGAAAATTCTGGACAGCGGCGATGACCTGCTGGTCTTTGAGCGCGGTGACGGTGAAAGTGAAGGCTACTTCGTGGTGCTGAACCTGGGCCATGAGGCCGCCGAATTTACCCTGCCGGCGGAGTTTGCCGGCAGCGAAGACATGACCCCCAGCTGGTTTGCAGGCACCGTAGATGGCGATACGGTTAAATTACCGGTGGCTGGCGCGCGGGTCTTTTTCCGCAAGTAACCCGCGGCAGTCACCACCAACGAACAGGTATAAAACATCACAAAATTCGGACTTTATTGAGAAATTGGCGCGCCCTTGCGCACCTGTATCGAACCGCTGGCAGTGCCGGCACTCAAAAGGTTACCTCTCAATAAGATCGTCAATTAGTTGCTCTCTCGTCAAAGCACGCTTTCCAGATTTTCTGGATTGGTTTGAAGCCGGCTCATCAGCCGGCTTTTTTTTGCCTCACGCCCACACGTCGGAAATCATCTATCGCCGCCCGCGGTCATTCCATTTAAATGTAAAAGGCGCCAAACCCAGACCCTACCATGCCTCTCACTTGCCCAGAGGACTGCGCTCCAGCAGTGCTGACGGGCAGGCTCATCCCGCGGCCAATCCGGGACACACCGGCTCACCGCTTTGGGGAAATTCACAGGTCAAGTTAGTGCACGCTGGTGCAGGGCTTCGTTCGTGCCGAAAAAGGGCACCCACGGATTACCCGAATCACACGAGCGAACACGAAGACGCCGACCTGCAAATTGCTCGCGAGAGCAGATGAGGTACGCATGCAAGGCTCTTTCACTTCCGTCACGTTCAATTCCTTCCAGCGGGTATTCAAAAAAATCGCCATCGGCACCAGTTTGGTACTGGCCGTGTCTGCGGTTTTTGCGCCGGTGGCACAAGCCGGTGACTACCCCTACCCCTACCAGCAACACAGATCCATGACCGATGGCAGTGCCTGGTGGCGCCGGGATGTCGTTGGTGGTGCACCGCACATCATTATCGATATCAGTGAACAACGGGCGTACTTCTACAAGGGCAGCCAGCTCGCCGGTATCTCACCGGTAGCGACGGGTATCGCCGGCTACCGCACTCCGACGGGCAGCTTCCGGGTATCGGAAAAAGATATTGATCACCGTTCAAACCTGTTCGGACATTACGTGGACCGCGCCGGCTACGTGCGCAAAGCGAGTGTGGATGTACGCCGTGACAAACGGCCTGCGGGCACCGTATTCCGCGGAGCCTCCATGGACTTCTTTATGCGGGTCAACGGTGCGGTGGGCATGCACGCGGGTAAGGTAACCGGCCGTCCCGAATCCCACGGCTGTATCCGTCTGCCCTGGCATATGGCGAAAATTTTCTACGAAAATTCCCCCATGGGCACCAAGGTAACCATTCGCCAGTAACACTTCACCGGCGAACAAATGGTAAATAGCCAGTCAAAAAAAGGGCAGCGAACGCTGCCCTTTTTAATTGCCGATAGCTGCCTAACCGAGACTGCCCAGCACACTGCGCAGTGTCCAGAAATCCCAACCCTCCGGCAGCAGTGCGCGATCGTCCTCACTGGCAACAATGCCCCGGCGATGCTCTGGCCACGCCAGCACGGCGATACCTTCGTAACCGGTAAAGCGGTGGAACAATACGGGGGCAGACAACTTCCGCTCAAGCTGTTCACACAGCGGATGCCAGGACAGGGGTAACTGGCGGCGCACACTCGACCAATCCCGTTCGCTGTCTTCAGCACTATCCCCCGCTGCCTCGGCAGGTAGTGTTTGCCGTTTCGCGCTGTGGCGGGAGTGACTCGCTTCCAGCGCACTCGCATCCGGTAACGTCAGTACCCCCATGGCCTGCTGCTGGGCACAGAGAACACAACTGTCCATGGACAGCCCCAAGGATGCGCCCCGCTCGATGGGTATAAACCAACCCTGCCCGGCAGGCACCTGCCACTCACACAGCCCGCAGGTTCCGCTGTCAGATACTTCATTTTCCGCACGGTGCAATGGCTGCGGTATTTTGCCCGGGGCCCAGAAATGTGCGCTCTTTCCGGGAAAGAATTCCTGCGCATACTGGCTGACGTGCCAGTGAAAACTGAAGTTCGCGGCTACGCGACTGCGGTCCCGCGGACCCAGGCCGCGATAGCCGCGATGATTCACCTTGGCCAGACAGTATTCACAGGCGTGAGGGGCTTCCTCCAGGCCTGGGGCCGCCAGCGCCTCACGCGCGGTACCGATCCAGACAGTCTGCTGCGCATCCTCCAGCGCACCGCAACAGCTGGCCAGATGGACCCGTTGAAAAAACTCGCGGCGCACCTCGCGGTCTTCCACGGCAGTCACATCCACCGCGAACACCATTACCGGGTGGCCCCGGTACACCCAACCGTGTTCGGTCTGCTCAAGATCTCCGAGCGCCACTTCCATACCCTTGATCAGGGCGCGCTCCAAAGTACTTTCATCGACACCCTGCTGACCCAGGTCCTCGGACGGGTCTGCAGATGGCTCCAGCACCTCGGGCCGCTCCTCAAGCTCGATATCACCGTCCTGCTGGGGAGCGGACGGCGTCCCCATTCCGGAGATGGCCTGGGTAAGCGCTTCCAGGTGGCGGCTCCAGCGGCCCATCAGAAAGACTCCTCGAGGATACTGTGAATCTTGGTTTCGGAATTGGTAATCACGCGGAAGGCCACTCGCTTGGATTGTTCGATATTCTCACTGCCATCGGCATTGTAAATCGGTCGCGAGGAAGAATATCCGACCGCCGCCACATTCTGCATCATCCAGGCGTGGTGAGTGGTTACTTCGTTCAGGGTATATACATAGCGCAGTACCGAGCGCGCGCGATCCTGCGACAGGCGCAGGTTGTTGAAGTAGCTGGCATTGCGGTCGCTGGTCTGGCCCCAGCCGGTGCTGGTATGGCCCTCAATCCGTACCGCTTCCACCGAAGCCTTGTATGGAGCCAGCACGTTCATATAGCGGGGAAAGAACTCCTCGAATACCACCTGATAGCTATCGCTGAGTGCTGCCTCCCCGGTATCGAACATGGCATCGGAGTTATTGAACGCGACTGTGAGGGTATCGCGGTCAATGGTGGCACCCCAGCGCGCCAGATCCGGGGCGAATTCGCTCTGCAGGGACTCGTAGATGGCCAGCTGGTTTTCTTTGTAAGACATGGCGATGGTGCGGATCTTTTCCCGCTCGATCATCACCGAGCGCATCATTGCTACGGCAATGCACAGGAAGACCATCATCAGGCCCGCCATCAGGTCAGAAACACTGATCCAGGAGGCGTCGCTGTCAGTGCGCGCGGAGCGGGCTTTGCCCACGCCCAATTTGCCGGAACGGGAAAACCCGGACCTCGAGTTCATCAGGCGATTTCCTCACGGGCGCGCTCGGAGGACCGGGAAGACTGGGCGGTGGCGGTGAGACGCTGCATCTGCGCAACCAGTTGACGGTAGTCCCGGGTGAACTGGCCGCTGATGGTCGCCAGCGCCTGGCCCATGGCCGCGATAACACCTTCCACTTCCTCTTCCATCTTGCGCTCCACCAGCTGGTACTGCTTGCCGATAGAGTTTTCTGCATCGCCCATGCTTTTGCGGATCACGTGACTGAGGGCATCCACCATTTCCTTGTGGGTACGCGCCTGCTGCAGCGCCAGTTCCTGCATACCATTGCGGTGGGTAGTCACTGACTCCTGCACCAACCCCTGGATAAAATCCGCATCCAGGCTGGACATTTTTTCGAAGGCGCCGGACACCGCCGCGATCTGCGCGCCCAGCAGCTCGCTCTGCTTGGCAATACTTACCAGTGATTGCTTCATGTCGCTGGTCATCACCTGCTGCACCACATCGATACCCTGCACAAACTGATCGATGCGCTCGCCCAGGTGCGGCAGTACTTCCTGCATTTGCACACTCACACCGCGGTAGCGCTCCAGCTGTTCATTCAATGCCTGCATCTGCGCGCGGGCCTGATCGTTAACCCCCTGCATACCTTCAAAGAATTGCGGCACTTCCGCCAGTTGCTGATGGATCTGTTGCAGATCCCGCGCCACCTGCACCAGCCCCATCACCGCGGTATCGCAATGCTCGGACCAGTATTCCACCCGCTCCTCGTGCGCTTTGTATTCGCGAGTGAGGGTTTCCACCATGCGGTCAAACTGGGCAAAGTTTTCCCCAAAGCGGGTCATGTTCTCACCAAACTGACTTTCCACACGCTCGTTGAAACGGGTTACCACCTGCTCCATTTGCGCGACCAGCGCGCTGGACATCTGCTCGGAAAAATTCGCCAGCTGGGTTTCGCTCTGCTTGAGCTGACGCTCCTGCCCTTCCACCAGGGCGCCCTGCAGCTGCTGCAACGCCATGTGAATATCCGACAGTTCGGTTTCCGGCGCATGGTCGCCGGGCATGGGAATAAAACGGGTCAGTGCGCGCAGGACGATGGACAGGCCGATGCCGCACACGCTGGTAATAAAGGCAGTTTTCAAACCATCCAGCAGGTTGGCAATACTCTGATCAATATCTCCCAGACTGAATTCGAACAGGCCGATGATGACCCCGGTAAAAGTGCCGAGGATACCGAGGGAGGTAAGCAGGCCCGGCGCCTGTTCGACAAACTCAGCGGCGCGGCGCAGAAACCGGCACACCAGCGCCAGCGCAAACAGCACCAGCATCAGGGAAAGGAAACCCTCGGTCACCGCATCCGGGCTCAGGGCAACAAAGACAGAGCGCAAAAATTCAGACATGGAAGCAATCTCGTGTGAAATCTTCTCGGTTTAATTTTTTAATGTTCTTTCTGTTTCCAGCATGCGGTGGCGACTAGGCTTTGAGCTGCAACACAAACTCCTGCACCGAATCCCCCGATGGCAGCCGTCCCAAGTGGTGACTGAACAGGCGATAGCCGGGCAGCAGGCGCATCAGATCGGCGGTATTGCCGAGGCTGCGTTCGCTGCGACTTTCGGAGATTCCGGTAACCGCGACCTTTTCATCTTCCAACAGCTCAAACATCGCCGGGCGCTGCGGCTGCTGGCTGGATTTGTACACCAGAAAATGCAGCTGGCCACCGGAGGTCATGCGCCCCGCCAGTAATTCACCGAGCGCCGCAATCTGTTCCGGGCTGCAGAAATTCAGCAGATCCCACAGGAATACCCCATCCAGCCGGGTGCCGGGATCAAAACTGAACATGGATTCACTGAAGCCGCTGGTCTCGCCGTGCATCTTCTTGCGCCAGGTGAGGGACGCGTGCAGATCTTCCACATACAGCGAACCGACCTTCTTTTTCAGCGCATCGATATTGCGCCCGTTTTTACGCCCGCAATCCAGCACCGTGGCCGCCGCGGGCAACGCACTCAATGCCTTGCGCACACCGGCAAACTCCAGCCGCTCATCGTCGCGCACCTGGCGAAAATAGGCGCTTACATCGGAGGCGCCACCGCTGCGTACCTGATTGCGCGACGTGGTGCTGTCGTACTCGAGAAAATGCTCGGTGACATTCTGGTCCATACCCTCCCGCTTCATCAGGGAATTGAACAGGCTGAAACGGTCCATACATTTCAATAGCGTGACGGTAGAGTGACCCTTGGACGCGACCTCCGGGTAGCTGGGATCGTCCACATATTCAAAGCAGAAATTATCCAGCAGGCGGAAGCGCCGGGGTTTATGCGGTTGGTTGCGCCCGGTATAACGCATGGTGTGCAGAATCGTACCCGGCTTCAGATGCGGCTCCAGCAGACGGATCAGGTGGCGGATAACATCCAGCTCGAGAAAATTCAGCAGGTCCCAGCACAGGATCACATCAAACTTGAGTTTTTCCGGCTTGGGGATCAGGTGATCTTCCAGCGCCTGCAGTGGGTCACTGGCGTGTTGGTTGTCTGCGAGGTATTCCACCAGGTCTTCGATATGACACTGGCAGTTAAGGCCGAGAAAAGCCTGAGTGGTACCGGACGAGAGAGGCCCGAGGTCGAGTATTCGGTCCCCGCTTTTGACCATCTCGGTCGTTAACGCAGCGAGGCCAAAAGAGCGGTGTTGCATTGTCTATCGCAGGAATTCGGGGCGTGAGCCGGGAGAAAGAAGGCAACGCCGCACGGGGGGATGCGGCGTTGCAGCGGAGGATCAGCTGCCAGCCAGCTCCGCGTCCTTGGCCGAATCCTTGGCAGCGTCTTTAGCCGGTGCGAAAGATTTTTTCGCGGCGGGCTTGCTCGGCGCTTCGTCTTTCGGCGGCAGATTCGGGTGAACCAGTTTGTCTTTGAACTCGGAGTGACGGGCTTTCATCTCGTCGTCGGTGTCGACCATATCCATGGAGCCGCGGAACTTACCGCCGTCGTCCAGCTGAATACGCGGGGCAGTCAGGTTGCCCTTCACTACAGCGGTATTGCGGATCTCGATCAGCTCGTCTGCCAGCGCATCGCCGGTGAGGGTGCCGTTGATGACAATGTTCTGCGCGTGGATATTCGCGTTGATTTCACCTTCGCGACCGATGGACAGGTCGTGGCCTTCCATAATCACGGTACCTTCGATGGTACCTTCAATATGCAGGTCTTCGGTGCCGATCAGTTCGCCGCGGAACTTGATATTTTTGCCGATAACCGAGCGATCCTTCGCCATCGTGGATTCGAGCTTATCCGCGAACGGACGTTCGCTCGCACCATTTTCGTTCATGCCGGAAAGAAAAGAGTTGGAATCCAGATTCGCATCTGGTTTTGGATCGAGCGGATTCGCCATATTGCCACCTAAGTTGTAACCGTAGAGAAATGTTTATGTTTTTAGGTAAACAACGTTTGTAGCGCTTTTCTTCACTGGTTCCCATAGCCGTTGAGACAAAAATCAAACCGCGCTCCAAGTTTGTGAAACCCCTCACACAAAATTAGGCGCCAAATGCAGATGGCAGTGAAACCTTTTTCATACCGCGTATAAAAAGCACTCGCCACTGGCCAAAAAGAGTGCAATAGGTCAATTGCCGAACTGTTTAAATTGCGGTTGATTCAGCGAAAAATCGCACAGATTTCTACAGGACCACCTTTTCATTGAATACAAATTATTCCCGACTACGGCTAAGGAAAGTGGCGCGGCACACCAATAAGGGGCGTTTTTACCGGCGTCGCCGCACCGGGAACAATGACGAAACTATTACTGCCGGGATTGGTGTCGTATACGAAGGGACCGATCTTCTTCCAGTTGTTCAGTAACCAGAGATTTCCGGATGGGTCGATACCGCCCCCGGTAATGCGCTCCAGGGCATCACTGGTGTAGCCGGTATCCGGGGAGATTGGGTCACCGACTGACATTCCGGGCGGGCACTCGCCAGCCCCACAAAAACGCGACACGCCGGTGTCCGGCCAAACCGTATCTGCCTGTACATCCTCAAATGGGGTGTGACCGAAATTGAACACCCACAGGCTATCACTGCCATCCACCGCGTTACCCCAGGGAATACTCAACCCACCCCTGCCAAACACCTGTACCGGTGCCCCACCATCCGCGGGCATAAATACAATGGATGGGTTACCGCCCCCCTGGGGATCGAGCGGGTCCACACAGGGCACATTCACTGCATCGGAATTGGATATCCACATATTCCCTTTGCTGTCACTGGAGATACCCATAGGCCATGACAGTTCGGCACCACCGGTATTCACTTCCTCCACATTGCCGCGCTGATCAATACGGTAGAGGCGCTCGGCCTTGTTGCCGGTAATCCAGGCCCGTCCGCGCTTGTCGATGGCAATCGCAAAAGGCTTCAGGGATGGCGACTCGGTGGGCTGCAGATCGGGATTGGCACCGGGCAACAGGAAATTTTTTGCCAGCAGCGGATTGCCACTGCGAATCATGGTCACCGTGTCATTGCCACAATTGGCTACCCAGATATTACCCTCTCGGTCAGAAACCGTTCCCTGCGGCCACCAGATATTGCCCCGGGTAAAGCCATTGCTGCGGGAAATCGGCCGACCGCTCTTGTGAAACAGCGAGACACTGTTGTGGGTGGCCGGAATTTTATTTTCCGGATCTGGCGGTACCGTACCGTCGGCACAGGCCGGCGATTCAAAACCGAAATTCCCCACCCATACATTGCCGCGTGGATCCAGAGTGATACCGAATCCCGCACCGCTCAGGCCACCGCCGTAATAAGGCGACCCTTCATAAGTTTCACCCCAGGGGTAAAAGCGCAATAAACGCTGGCTTGCGCAGGCGTTTTGATTGGTGGCCTTGGGAATGTAGTTATTCAGAATCCAGGCACTGCCTTCTGTATCAAAGGCGATATTTCCCGGCCCGTTCATCAGGTTGAAGCGATCCTGTGCGGAGTACTTGCCACCGGTAAATTTGATAAACAGCAGCCAGTTTGTGGGACGCTGCTCCAGCGCCGGCTGGTATAAAGGCGCCGCCAGGGACAGCAGGTATATCGGGTCCGCATTGTCCTGCGGGTAAAGGGGGTAAGACGGGTTTCGGGTCAGGTTGGCCAGCGCCTGCAGAACATTCTCCGCCGGGGGCGCGCCCGCCACTGAAGTGGCTGCAAACAATTGTTCACAGTGTTCGCTGGAGGCCACGCAGGCGGCAACCACATTACTCAGAGCGTTAAACGTTGCAAAGGTACTGGTTTCACTGCCATTGGGGGTCTGCCGCAAAACATCGGATGCCCGTCCGGAAGCCGGGTCCGCCATATTTGTCACCATTTTAACGGCGTTCTGCATCCCCACATGATTGCCGCGCAACTGTCGGTCGCGAATAAACTGCGCGAAGGCAGTCGCCGTAGCAACGGTAGTGCGCTCGTTGATCACCAGCTGTGGCGGCACCTCACTACTGGACACGACCGTGGCAAGGGTCACCAGCCCCCTTTCCGCAACCATTAGCAACACCGGCGGCATTGTCGCGATAAGGCCCGGAGGCAGTCGGTAGTGCAGGCGGAAACTGCCATCGGGCTTGCTCACCGCCGTCGCCAGTTTGCGCTGGAAGCCACCGGCAATAGTGAAATTGGCGTAGAGCGATATGCGGTAGCCCGCAAGGGGGAAATGCTGGCTCTTGACCGAGCCCTCAATAATTTCAGCAGCGGGAGGCGCGGGGAGCCAGCCATGTCGAAAGCTGTCCCGGCTCCTGTCAGGCTGCGCCCCAAAGGATGCGAACGAAAAAAACAGCCCAATGACCGCAACAAAGAGGCAGGCGTGGCGCCCGCGAAAACCGCGTACTTCCATGGTCGAGCATCCCTACTACCCGGTGCTATGGCACCTCTACTTCCCGGATGTATCCTTCCTGGATACCTGCGCCCACACTCGCGAGCCATGGGAGCCTCTGAACAGGCCGGTGTTACCACAGGCTTTCAGAGTCTCCCGAAAAAAGTATGGCACAGGGGTGCCCGTGCACCGGGGCAATCAGACGCCCGGAGTCTTCACAAAATAATCGTGCGCCGCCCGGTTCACCCGACCGGACAGCAACAGGGTGGAAACCATGGTGGGGATCGCCATTACCGCGTACATGCCGATAATCAGACTGTTTACGATATTCAGCGACAGCACCGCGCCAAGCACGATCAGCAACAGATAGATAACCGTGTATACCACCTGAAAGCGCGCGCCAAACAGGAACACGAAACACTTCATGCCGTAGTACCAGAAGGTAACGATGGTGCTGAAGGCCAGCGGCACCACCATGATCAACAGCAGTACAGGACCCCAGCCGCCAAACACACTGCTAAACGCATTTGCCGTCAGCGACACCCCCTCGATGCCCTCGCCCTTCTGCCACACACCGGTCAGCAGAATCACCAGCGCGGTACAGGTACAGATTATCAGGGTGTCCACGATCGGCCCGACCATGGCCACGACACCCTCGCGCACCGGCTCGGTGGTTTTGGCCGCGCCGTGGGCCAGGGACTCGGTACCGATACCTGCCTCATTGGAGAAGGCGCCGCGACTGATTCCCGTCGCGATCACCGTACCAAGAACGCCACCGGCCACGGCTTCACCGGAAAAGGCATCGGTAAAAATCAGCGCGAAAGCCCCGGGAATTTCCTGCCAGAAATAGCCGATGACTCCGAGGGTCAGCAACAGATAGAAAATCACCATAGCGGGCACGATACGTACCGCAAACCGACCGATGCGCTGGATGCGCCCAACAATCACCACCAGTGCCGCGGCGGCGAGCAGCACACCGAGCCCCAGATCAAACAGAAATGCATTGTCCGCACTTACCCAGCCCAGCGGTTCGGCGAATGATACCCGCAGCAACTGCACCGTCTGATTGGACTGAAAGGAAGGCAGCAGACCGCCGAGGCCGGCAATGGCAAACAGGTAGGCCAGCGGTAGCCAGCGTTTACCCAGCCCTTCGCGAATCACATACATGGGTCCGCCCTGGACCTCCCCGTTGCTGTCGCGGCCGCGATACATCACCGACAGCGTCGCGGTGTAGAACTTGGTGGCCACGCCCACCAGCGCAGTCACCCACATCCAGAAAATTGCCCCGGGTCCGCCGGTGCTGATGGCAATAGCCACCCCGGCGATATTCCCGAGCCCCAGAGTGCCCGAGAGTGCAGTGGACAGCGCCTGCCGGTGCGGCACCTGGCCGGGATCATTGGGGTTGTCGTATTTCCCCCGCAGCAGGGCAATGCTGTGGCCAAGATGACGGTAGGGGCGAGCCCGGGAGCTGATCAGCAGGAACAGGCCTCCGCCCACCAGTAGCACCAGTAGCGGCGTGCCCCAAGCGTAGGCAACGAAGGTATTGAGGGCGGATTCCAGAGTATTGAGAAAGGACATAATTAGGTGAGCAAAAGTGGTTGCGAAAACCGGCTATCCTCACCCAATCATCAATAAATCTCAAATCAAGGCTGCAGGTGTTTGTCGATAAACGCGACGATGGCCTCGGTGGTCTGCATGCGGGCAGTTCCCGTGACGAGGTGGTGGGTTTCGTCTTTCAATTCCAGAAACTCCACGGCTTTTTTCTTGCGCTTGAGCTGCTTGTGCATGTATTCAGACTGCCGTATCGGCACCACGACATCGTCCTCTCCGTGAATCAGCAATACCGGTGCCTGAAAGTTCTCCGCAAACCGCACCGGAGACACGGCACGTAAGCGGTCTTTGTCGACTTCACCACGGGCCATGCTTTCTTCCCAGTAACTGACGACCCAGTGATGCCTGCCGTTGTCACGCCGCTCATCCCGTAGCATCCGCTCCAGATCACTTACGCCATTTACCGATACCACACAGCGGTACTTTTCAGGGGTAAATGCGCCGCCGGCCAACGCGGCATATCCGCCGTAACTCATCCCGGCAATACACACGCGCTGGGGATCAACAATGCCCTTGCGCACCAGCGTATCCAGCGAGTCGGTGACGTCATCCTGCATTTTTGCGCCCCACTCCCCGTTACCCGCCAGGTGATGGTCGAGACCAAAACCGGTGGAACCACGGAACTGCGGCTGTACAACCAGATATCCCCGATTGGCCAGCGCCTGGGCCAACCAGTCAAAGCTGACGCGATCGTAAGCGGCAGGGCCGCCGTGGGGGAGAATCACCGCGGGCAGGTTTTTCAGGTTGTCCATTTTGGTTCGCGGCAAGGTGAGCAGTGTGGGAATCACCATGCCATCGCGGGCTTTGAAATTCATGGTCGCGATGGGATGAATCTGCTCACTGCTGATCTGAGGCCTGGCGGAAGCCAGCAGTACCGGGCTGCCCTCTTTCGGGAACAGGTAGTAATCCCCGGCTACTTGCGAGCCCTCCACGTACACCACCAGATGCTCCCACTCTGCGCTCCAGTCACGCAGCCACACCGAGTGTCCGGCAAACTGTGCCTGAATGTCCTGCATCCGCTGATCCAGCGCCGGATCAAAGAACCGGTAACTCGGGGTAAAACCGGAGTAGCGCACTCCCCACACTCGGCGGTCCAGGCTGGTGTAGGTGTATTCCACATCCGCATCATCCCGACCGAAACCCAGGTTCGCGAATTCGCCAGTGATCAGTGACAAGGTGTAAAAGTCGTTGCGATTGGTTTCACCATTATTCGCAATGGCGATCAGTGACTCGCGGTCGGGGGTCAGCCCCATAAAACTGATCGACGGTACCGAAGTCTCCTCGCGGTAAATCTCTTTCCATTCATCACCGTGGCGCGCGAGCATACGGTGCAGGTTGCGTTTGTTATCGAACAACTCGTGTGCGATCACCTCGCCCTTGTTGTCCACGAAGAAATCCCAGGAGGACGAGCGCCCCTTGAAATGTACCCGGGGGTAGCGCGGGCTATCCAGATCGACCCGCAGCAGTGACTTGCGCGGGCTCTGATCATTCTTGCTGTCGGGCACATACGCTGGCATATAGGCGTACTTGTTATCGGGCGAGAGCCCCACAATACTGCCGAGCCCGGTCTGCCCCGCATAGATCACGTCTCCCGGGGTCAACAGCTGACGCACCTCGCCATTTGCCACGTTAAAGGCGTAAGCGGTACTCAAATCCAGCTTGCCGCGAAACCCCCACATTTTGCGCACATTCGACGCCACCAGAATGAGCTCGTTCTCATTGGCGAAATAGATGGATTCCGGCGTTATTTCAGAGAGGTTCACGGCGTTCAACCGCTTGCCTTCCGCAAGCGACATCACGATGGCGATATCAGAATCGTTTTCCCCGGTCATGCGGAAGGCAATGCGTTCGCCGCTGGGGGAGACCGTCAGCATGCTGACTTTTGGCAGGGCACCATAGTCTTTGGCGGTCAGTTCATTCGTTTTCGCGCCCCCAGGGGACACAAGGAATAGAGAGAGTATCAGGCCCACCACAGGCTTGAGAATGTGGCATCGCGCCAACCAGGAAATCATCACCAGACCCACCTTTTTAAAATTATTATCGGAAAAATGTATTTTTCTCGCAGCAAAGTCTGCAAATCCTACCGCATTTCCGACAGATATTCCGCCGCAACCCTGTATTTACGACAGACACAAAAAAGCCCCGACCAGCGGGGCAAACGGAAGATGACATCGATCAGTGATATCAAAGAAGACGTTGCGGACGCAGCAGTTACTCAGCCTTCGGCCTGGGCCAGGTCGCCGTCGGTTTCGGCCGCTTTCGGCTCGCTGACCCGCAGGGCACAGACCGCCGCCAGCAGCCAGCTGGCACCGCCCAGTATCAGCGCGTAAATGGCTTCGTTGTCGAAGAAGGTGCGCAGTACAAAGCCCAGTACGCTGGCGGCGAGTAGCTGTGGAATCACGATAAAGCCGTTGAAGATCCCCATCATCACGCCCATCTTGCGTGTGGACACATGAGTGGAGAGCATGGCGTAGGGCAGTGACAGGATCGATGCCCAGGCAAAGCCCACACCCAGCATTGGCAGCAGCAGCCACTGCGGGTCGCGGATAAACAGGAAAGACAGCAGGCCAAGACCACCCAGGGCCAGGTTCAGGCTGTGGGACAGACGCATGCCCAGGGTGCGGGCCATCACGGGAATCAGCAGTGCGGCGAGGGCGGCAAAACCGTTATAGGTGGCGAACAGGATGCCCACCCAGTCGGCGCCATCATTGTAGGCCTGAGAGGTCACTTCGCTGGTGCCGAAGTGAAAACTGGTGACCGCAGCGGTGGTATAGATCCACATGGCAAACAGCGCAAACCAGGAGAAAAACTGCACCCAGGCCAGGCGCTTCATGGCATCGGGCATGGAGTAGAGGTTGGATACGATCTCTTCCAGCATACCCTTGTCGTCACCGGACTTGGCGCGCAATACCAGCGCCAGCAGCTGCATCACACCAAGGCCGGCAATCAGTCCGGCGAGAATGTACAGCTGCTGATCCAGCCCCTGTTGCCAGACGAACGCGGCAAAGGCGGCTCCCACCAGTAGCATGGCACCACCGATTTTGCGGTAGCCGGCGCTGTGATCCTGCTCGGCTTCCTGAGTCTGTTCCTGCAGCTCGGGCGATTCCGCCGCCTCAAACGCAGCCTGCTGCTCCGGGCTGTATTCACGGGTGCGGAATACGCTCCACAGCACCGCCAGCAGGAAACCGATACCACCGACATAGAAGGAAATCCGCACGGAATCCGGCACCACGCCCTCCGGCGCGGTATTGGAAACATCAAACCAGTTGGCCAGCATCCACGGCATGGCCGAGGCCACCACCGAGCTCACACCAATAAAGAAGCTCTGCAAGGCGTAACCAAAGGAGCGCTGCTTCTGTGGCAGCATATCGCCCACCAGTGCGCGGAACGGCTCCATGGACACATTGATGGAGGCGTCCATCACCCACAGCATGCCGGCAGCGATCCACAAAGTGGGCGAATGCGGCATAAACAGGATGGCGATGGAAGAGAGAATGGCCCCGGCCAGCAGGAACGGGCGGCGGCGGCCAAAGCCGGTCCAGGTGCGGTCACTGAAATAGCCGATCAGCGGTTGTACCAGCAAACCGGTCAGCGGTGCGGCCACCCATAACACCGGAATATCGTCGATTTCGGCCCCGAGGGTCTGAAAAATTCGGCTGACGTTGGCGTTCTGCAGGGCAAAACCGAACTGGATACCGAGAAACCCGAAACACATGTTCCAGATCTGCCAGAAGCTCAACTGAGGCTTGGCGCCGGCAACCGCCGCCGTGGATGGATTTTGAGACATTGGGATCACCGCTGACTGACTTATGGTTATGCGGGGATTGTCTCAGCAGGGGCAATTGGGGCCATCCTCCCCGGCGGGGGCGGAGAATATCGGCCCGCGGGCACACAACCTATTCATCACAATCACCATAAAGATCCCTTTTTTGGACTTTAATGCTTAAAGTGCCGGTAAAATCCCTATTCCTGCACATTAAATAGATGTTAACAAGGTCCTAAAATGGGCACATAATGCTGAACAAACCCATTAAGGTTCCATAAAGCGTACCTTAACCACAATCGCTACGATTTCGAGCCTGAGGGCTACCCAATGGACTACACCAGCAGATCGCCCGCCGCCATCGCCGGGGCGCTGGGCCAGCGACTCAAGCAGGCGCGCCTGAACCTGGACCTGACCCAGCAGGAAGTCGGCGAGCGCGCCGGCGTCAGTCGCAAAGCGGTGCTCAACGCGGAAAAAGGCAAAGCCCAGCTGGAGGTTCTGGTCGCCATTCTCCAGGCCCTGGAACTCACCCAGCAACTGGACAATTTCCTGCCTCCGCAGCCGCCCTCCCCCATCCAGCTGGCCAAGCTCCAGGGCAAACAGCGCCAACGGGCGTCCGGTCAACGCGGTAAAGAGGAAGGGGGTGAAGAAGACACCCGGGAGGAAGCGGAATGGTAATGGAAGTCATCAACGTCGAATATCAGGGCGAGACCGCCGGCGCCGTCAGCTTCGATACCGACAGCGGCCTCGGCGCCTTCGAATACGACCCCGCGTTTATCGACACCGGCATCGAACTCTCACCACTTAAAATGCCCCTGGCGCGGCGCATCTACCGCTTCCCGGAATTGCGCTTTGAAACCTTCCGCGGCCTCCCCGGCCTGATAGCCGATTCTCTCCCGGACGATTTCGGCAATGCCGTACTCAACGCCTGGATGGCCGCCCAGGGCAAACAACCCCAGGACATCACCCCACTGCAACGGCTGCAATACACCGGCACGCGCGGTATGGGCGCCCTGGAATACAGCCCGGCCACACGCATCAAAAAACTCAACGCCTCCCAGGATATCGCCATCGACGAACTGGTCGCGATCGCCCAGGAAGTGCTCGATAGCCGCGCCGGTTTTCAGGTTCAACTGGAGAAGAACGGTGAGAACCGGGAAGCCATGGTCGCCCTGCTCTCCGTTGGCATGAGCGCCGGCGGCGCCCGCCCCAAAGCCGTACTCGCCTTCAACCAGGACTTCACCCAGGTGCGCTCCGGCCAGACAGACGTGCCCACCGGGTTCACCCACTATCTGATGAAGTTTGATGGCGTCAGCGAACACAACAAGAATCAGGAAACCTTCGGTGACCCCATGGGGTTCGGCGCCATGGAATACGTTTATCACCAGATGGCCACCCGCTGCGGGATCGACATGATGCCCTGCCATTTACTGCACGAGGGCAACCGCAGACACTTTGTAACGGAGCGCTTTGACCGCCACGGCAATGACAAAATCCATATCCAGACCCTGAACGGCATCGCCCATGTAGATTACAAGGTACCGGGCTCCTACTCCTACGCCGAACTCTTCGGCATCGCCCGCCAGCTCAAACTCACCGCCAGAGACGCAGAACAGCTGCTGCACCGCCTGGTCTTCAATATCGTCGCACGCAACCACGACGACCACGCAAAGAACTTTGCCTTCCAGCTCAAGGGAAAAACCTGGCAACTGGCCCCCGCCTACGACCTCGCATACAGCTACAAACCAGGCAGCCGCTGGGTAAACAGCCACTGGATGACCCTGAACGGCAAACGGGACGGATTTACCCGAAAAGACATCTACAGCCTGGAAAGCATCAGCCCACTGTTTAGCAAGCGGAAAATCGACAGCGTTGTGGATAAAGTAACCGAGCAGGTCTCCCACTGGCGCCGCCTGGCCACCGAGCAGGAAGTGCCGACAACACTGATCGAGGAAATCGAAAGCAATCTGCGTTTACAGCTGTAGACCCGCGCAAGGAATGAGACGCCGCTTTGCCACCCCCGCCAATGGCATCTGGCGCCATATCCGTCGTGCGAGCCAGGCGGTAAATCGTAGTATGAAACCAAATATGCCTAGATATAGACATATACCGAAATGGGTAGATATAGGCATAATGGGTAGATATGGCAATATATGTCCAGATATAGACATTATGTCTATATCTGGGGCTTTTGAATAAAACTGTTAAGCATTGAAACGATGAATCTAGTAAAGCGCTTGTGGAGCAAAAGGAGAAAACTACGCAAGATTCGCACTTTGTTTGTCTCTAAATTGAGAGATGAATATGGAAAGAGCAGTAACTTGAAATTCAATCAAGTAAAAACTGCTCTCTCACTCACGGGGCTAGAAGGCGAACATGAGGAATATGCGTACGCCCTCGCGTTATCTCCCGCGCAGTACAAGTATTATCAGAAAGTAAGTTCTATCGAATTTTCGCAAGAGGCACTAAGAATTGATCTCGGGGTAAGTAGTGCTCTTTTAGGTGTTGGCTCCCAAGGCGCTGGCCCATGGTCCGAGTGAAAAGCTTAACAATCACGGGCAGTGAAGCTCCGGCCCTTCGGGCCTCCGCGGGACGGCTTACCCTATGCACGTTTTGCGCGGTCGCTTCGCTCCCATTTTCGCGCAAAACGCGCATAGGGTAAGCCGCCCCTGCCGTGGGCGTTATACGCGGGTGGTAAAAATTGATTAAGTCAGAGAACCCGATACTTGTTATTGTTGATGTCCAAAACGCCATTGATTCGTATGCAAGTACAGAAAGAAGTGAGCAACAAGCTGAAAACAGAATCGCTCAGTTACTTGAAAAATGGCGTGGCAAAAAACTGCCAATTATCCATGTGAGGCATGCTTCGAAATATGAAGGTTCTCCGTACCACCGGTCATCAGACGGCTTTTCTTTCAAAAGTCTGGTAGCACCACTCTCCGATGAGGTCGTAGTTACAAAATCTGAAAATTGCGCATTTATCAATACAGATCTTGAATGCCATATTAAAAAATTTGGAGCCACGGAGCTGGTCATTTGCGGGGTGCTGGTGAACAACTCTATTGATGCAACTGTAAGAGTCGCCGCCGGCTTAGGCTATCAAGTCTATTTGCCTGGAGATGCAACGGCAGCTTATGGAATATCGACATTAAATGGTAAAAACTATTCAGCTGACGATGTACACTGGTTATATTTATCAAATCTGCATGGTGAATACTGCCAGGTTATCACTACGGCCGAGGCCCTGGGCGTATAACAAGCAGCGGCAGAGCGACAGCCAACACTACGCGCCTTTTGTGTTACTCGCTGGCGCTCAAACATTAACACAAAAGTCGCTCCGCGTTGTCTGCGCCTGCGCTGAGCGTTATGTGTACATAGTATGAAGAGTGAATTGGATAAAGCTTACTCATGGTTAATTGACACTATTTCCTATGAAAATTTGGGGATTTCAATCGTTCTATTGGAAATGGTTAAGTCAGATTCTTCCTCTACCAAAGAGGAAGGCGCTCCAGTTGAAGGGGCGCACTTAGTACATTCACCAAGGAAAGCCCAAAAGCTAACAATAAAATTTGATCTTATTTATACTTTTCAAGTGATCAATGAGTCTTGCGATAGTGGAGATTCCTCGCTTCAGTTAACTAATGATGGGTTTTTGTCGGTAGTGTCTGAATCAGATTACCTCAACTATCTCAGAGAAAAGTTCAGCTGGTATGAAGAAGTAAATGGAAAAGCAAATTTATATCGCCTTTGGAGTGAGAATGAGATACTTGAAATATATAGTCCGTGCTCTCCGGAGTTCGAGAGTCAGCACCCTGAACACACATAACAATTTGCTGCAGCTGACGTCTTACTTTACGCAGCTTTTGCGCGGTCGCTACGCGCCCATTTTCACGCAAAAGCTGCGTAAAGTAAGCCGCCGCTGAGCAAGGCGTTAACGTGCTGAGGCAAGAAAGTAGTTTGTGGGCTGGCTGAGAGAAATCGAATTTAAAAAGCATTGAATAGCGGATTGTGGTTGATTCCAGGTTCGGGTAAAGAGAAGGTTGGTGCTTCGGGATTTTACCGGCCATCCGAAATGATGGAGAAAGGCATAGTCCGCTAGAAATTGTTGGCTGCAAGTTAGGTGACCAAATTTCGGCGGCGCCTTAAACTGCAGGTTTTTTGTAATGTAGAGAAAGGCTTGTGGCTAATTCTCACCCTTTTTATATGGGTGCGGGCGGCAAGTCTCAAGCAGAAAATTTAGTCCGTAGCGGCCCAAAGGGCGGTGCACGTTAACAAGGCGCTGCAGCCGACATCTTACTTTGAGCACTTTGTTGCGCAGTCGCTACGCTCCTATTTTCGCGCAACAAAGCGCCCAAAGTAAGCTGCGGCTGAGCGCGGCGTTAACTGTCATGAATAGAAAATTTATCATTTCAATTTTAGGTATGTTGATTTCTGTCTTTTCTCAAGCAGATCAGCCACGCGGAAGCAATCTTCATATATGGTCGGAGAGTGATGATGTTTATGTTTTGCACTCCCATATTGCTCGTGCGTGGACGGTTGAAAATTCAGATTTACGTATAATTAGAAAAGATGACGGTAAAGTTATTTTCAATGCAAAAACAACACCGTTCACGAAAATAGTTCCGGTAGAGGGGGGAGCATACTTTGCTGGTCTATCAGATCTTCAAGCCGGCTCAATGCCTCATGGCTACAATTTCGCGCTTTTTGATTCAACGGGGAACTTTATCTCTAGGGTCTACGTTTCTCGGGAAAGTGGCTACTGCGAAAAAGTAAGGCAGTCAGTATCCCAATCTATTGGTTGGTTTTCTAGGAATCCGAAAATCAAACTTGATAGAGAAAACGGGGAAATAACTAATATCGTAGTTAGCCCGTACTATGCTGACTCGAAGCCATGCTACCTTCCAGTTGGTGACCATCTAATTAAGCTCCGGAGTGAATCCCAAGGCAGCAGTTAACAAAGCGCTGCAGAGGGACGGCCAACGCTATGCACCTTTGTGCTGGTCGCTACGCTTCCATTGTTGCACAAAGGTGCATAGCATTGTCCGCCCCTGAGCGCGGCGTTAAATGCCGGTAATAGCAAAATCCAGAGCGGCTAATATTTCTGTTCGAAAATGCTCGAGTGTACCGACTGGGTTTCTTAGTCTATTCGTTGGCATGGAGGCAATCTGTGGCGTGAGTAAGATTAGCTCGTCACCTTCGTATTCAATCACGGGGGTAAGCTTCCCGAGATTTTCATTTTTAAAATACTGCAACCGGCCGAGAGGGAGCACGATCCTTGTTCCTATATCAGAAATGTACTCGTGCTGAATATCCAGAATAAAGGGAAAAGTCTTCTGAGTTGTCTTGCTGGGATTTTTATATACGTCGAACTGCGGCATCAGAAATTCCTAAACTCATCGCTGAAGCAACCATGTTCTTCAACAAATTCGTTGTAGGCCTTAATTCCAGCTTTATGCTCATCTTTCCATTTTTGAGCCTCTCGCTTTGCGAGCTCCTGGCTTAGCGCTTGCTCCAAAGTCGCGGATAAATTAATGTGCATCGACCTGGACTTGACCAGCAGGTCACTATTTATGCTGAGGTTTGTTGCCTTCTTGGGGGCATTTGCGTCAAAAAGAGTGGTCATAGTGGCGCTCCAAGTTATGCGCATAATAGTGCGCATTCCATACTAGGCTGGTTCTGGTCGGAAATCAACCACTAGCGGGCGGCTCAAGGTCCGGTGGCATTTATACGAATCGCGCGGACAACCGGAGGGCATCATGTTCCACTCCGACCAGGGATGCCAGTAAACAAGCCTCGCGTTCCGGCAGCAACTGTGGCGATACAGAATGACGCAGAGCCTAAGCCGCCACGGAAACTGCTGGGACAACGCTCCGACGGAGCGCTTCTTCCGAAGCCTCAAAACAGAGTGGGTGCCGGAAACCGGCTACAAATCCTTCCTTGCTGCTAAACAGGGAATCACGAGTTGCATCATTGGCTACTACAGCCAAATACGACCCCATCAGAAAAATGATGGGATGCCGGTAAAATCCATTTCGATAATCAGCAGATAACAGCCTTGGCACATTAAAATACTTTCAATAAGGATTAATATGAAAAAAAACGTTTTAGCTGTCGCACTTTCCCTGATTAGTACCTTCGCAAGCGCCGATAACCTTACCGGTGCCTGGGAGTTGGTTTCCGGTAATTATGTAGACAACAAGGGGACTCTACTCGATTACCAGGATCTCGATTTTAAGGCGCTGAAGATCATCAGCGATCGTCATTTTAGCTTTACGTCGATGAAAGGCGGCGAGTTCTGGGCATCGGGTACCGGGACTTATGAGGTCGCCGATGGGAAATATACGGAAACACTCCACTTCAATTCTTTTGGCGAGCAATCTGGTGCAAAATTTGTGTTTACCACCAGAGTTGAAGATGAATACTGGTATAACGAGCGCTGGAAAGATGGCGAGCGCGTTGAATATGAGGTTTGGCGCCGCGTCGAGTAGACCGGGTCGGGTCACTCTCATAAACTACCGAGTGCAGATTAGCGGCCTCGAGTCTTGTTTTCTGTACCCGGTCTTTGGGCGAGAAATATCGCATGGCGAGCGCCCTTCCCCGGTCGCTCGCGCACTGTTTTCACTTCCACCTGAAAGCCTGCTTTTTTCAGCCGGCTGGTATATACCCGGTCTGGCGATGCGGACCACACCGCCAGTACACCGCCCGGTTTGAGGCTTCTATAAATACTGCTGGTGCCCTCGACAGAGTACAACCAGTTATTGTCGCTATGGGTCAGGCCTTCCGGGCCGTTGTCCACATCCAGCAGTACCGCATCATACTCTTCACGCAGCCCTACGAGCAGCTCACCCACATCGCCGATATGTTCCTTGACCCGGCGATCGTCCAGGGGGCGTCCGGCACAATCCCCAAGCGGCCCACGGTTCCACTCTACTACCTCGGGGATAAGGTCGGCGACGATCACTTGTGCCGACGCATGCACGGCTTCCAGTGCAGATGCCAAGGTGTAGCCCATCCCCATGCCACCAACCAGCACCCGGGTATTCTTGCGATTCTTCAGGTGCGCGCAGCCCAACACAGATAGCTGCTGCTCACTGTGGAACCTGCGACTGTTCATCAGCTCACCACGAGGGCCGGACAGGGAGATGGAGAACTCCTGGTCGCGCTGGCGTAAGGTCAGCGTACCGCCATCATTGGGAATTTCTGCAGTACCGAGTTGAATCCAGGGTTTCATAGTTGAGCTCGCTGTGGGAGGGAGGTAGCGGCGCGCACTCTAGCACACGTTGGTTCGTGACGCCGGTGGCGTTATGATGGCTTGAACGTACCAAGGAAGAATAACAATGTATGTATTTCGGCAACTTCTGGCCGTTTTCTTTTTCTGTGCCAGCATTTACCTCATTTTCGACCTGTTCGCGCGTGGATTCAGCGTGTTTGTGCTGGCGGGATCTATTCTGGGCTATCTCGCCGCCTACTATATCTGGCCAAAGCACGATAAAGAGCAAGAGTCCGTCTGGTTACAGGTCGCCGAAGTCATCGTCGAACTGCCATTTCGTTTAATCGCATCGCTTTTGCGCGGCTTGGGACGTGCAGTATCCGGCAAAGGCGGGCCGGATTTCGATATCGATCTATAACCCACATATCAAGGGCCCGGTAGACTATATGAATAGGGATATCGAATACAGAATCAACACCGAGATTTCAGTCACCCAGTTTCTGCAACTACTTGAGCAGTCGACCCTCGCGGAACGCCGGCCGGCGGATGATCTTGCGTGCCTGGAAGGAATGCTTAAAAACAGTAATCTGACGGTGAGCGCTTGGGCAGGCAACGAACTAGTAGGGATCGCTCGCAGCGTGACCGATTTCCACTACGCCTGTTATCTTTCCGACCTTGCGGTAGCGAGCAGCCACCAAAAATGCGGGATCGGCAAAGCGCTACAAAAACTTACCCAGCAGAAACTCGGCCCAAAATGTAAGCTGATTCTCATTGCGGCACCCGCCGCAAACACTTACTACCAAAGCATTGGATTCGAGCACAATGAAAGGTGCTGGATTCTGGAACCTGACCGTCGCATTATCGAGTAGCCATTTTTCCAATTACAAAATAAGGAGAGCGATATGAATCTGGGTGCATTTTCGATCAGCTTGACCGTGAAAGATATTGAGGCTTCAAAAAAATTTTACGAGAGCCTCGGTTTCGAGTCACTGGGCGGCGACTGCGGGCAGGGTTGGACGATCCTGAAAAACGGCGAACATATTATTGGGTTATTCCAGGGTATGTTTGACAAGAATATGCTCACCTTCAATCCCGGCTGGGATCAGTCAGCGCAGAATACCGGTGAGTTTACCGATGTACGCGAGCTGCGCGAGGAACTGATCAAACGCGGAGTCCAGATCGTCCGCGATGACGCGAAAGGTGATTCAGGCCCCGGCAGTATTGTAATTGAAGATCCGGATGGAAATCCTATTTTGATTGACCAACATCGATAGGAATAAAGAACTGCCCTCTACCAACTGCCGCTTTTAGCGAGCGGCAGATGAGCTCGCAGAGTCCATATGAGCCACCTCAATTTCTGCTTTAAATACCTGCCGCAATCCCGCCCGGTAGCTGTCAGTACTGTTCGCCGCATGGGTGCCTCCTTCGATGTTCACGAAATGGGTACTCCAAGGGGGGTCCTCGCGCACCGACCAATACTCATGCCACTCTATGGTACGCGCGCGATTCGTTCGATACCGATCATTTGATGAACTTGCCACAATTACCTGCAAGTCATTCCGCGTGGCTGCTACCGGATCCACAAAGAACTGCTCTCCATCTGGCAGAAAACTGGGGTTACTGGCAATGCGCCCCCAAAACAGATCCGGATGATTGAAAGCAGAGTACAGCGCCATAAACCCACCACGACTTTGGCCGAATAGTACGCGTCTTTCCGAGTCCGCACGGTAGCGACTCTCAACCTCTGGCAACAACTCGTGTTCCAGAAATTTATGAAAAGCCTCCGCTCCACCACTGCGCTTCCAGTCAGCAGCGTAGGTGGAGAAGTCGAAATCTCGCCAATTGGTTTCAGGGTCGAAGCCGCCATAAGCAATCCCTACTACGATGGCTTCAGGAATATCGTCGTCGTAGTGCAGAAACATGTGGTTGGCAGCCAGAATTGGGAATAGAGAATCACCATCTAGAAGGTAAATTATCGGATACTGCTTCTGCGAAGAAGCTGCATAATCTTCTGGCAGGCGAATGTAGATATGATATGGGCGACCAACCTGTTCCGAGTCGAACCGGAAGTAGTCACCGGATAAGGCCGGAAGAAAGTCCAAGGGGGCTGGCTTTGCACCTGTCATTTTTGACTCTTCATCCTTAAAAACATCACAAGCCGACAGCAACACGCTCATGGCCACTGCCGCAACTGCCCAGCATATGCGCTTCACCTATCTGGCTCCTCTCAAATCCATCCTGCCACGATACCACTTTCCCAGCGCTCATCGCGATTCCACGCTCTCATTCTTTTCAATACCTCGCACCGAAGCTGCTAAGTTTTAAAGCTGTGATCTAAAAAATGAAGAACAGGATTTGGAGCCGGAGGGGCTCCTGGTCCGGAGCGAAGGAATGCGAGCTTTTCTGGGCGCACTCTATTTGGCGGCAATGGCGCCGCTTAGTGCATTTGCGAACAATGAAGCGCCACTGCCAGCTAAGGCGGAGGCGTTGCTCGAAGAGGGTCGTGCTGCTTTTCGAGAGGGCGATCATTACACCGCGCTTCGCCTGATTGGTGAGGCGCGGTTAATTGCGCCTGATAATCCGCATATTCGCCGCGCACAGGCCGATATCGTAATGGAGCTGAATGCGCCATTTGCTGCAGAGCGCGCTCGGGGCTCCAGCGACCCCGGTATCGATGCGCGCCAGGCGGCGCTGCTGGTGCGCTGGGGTGAGCAGATCAATACTCGGGGACCAGCGCATCAGTTCGATGGGACTGATCGCGCAATCGTCGAGTTGCGCTCGCAGTTACAGCGCGCCGAAAACAGCCAACCCGTCGACCAGGGGCTGGTGACCCGGCTGCGACGGGACCTGGTTATCGCTCTGCGGGATCGGGGCTGGTGGCAGCAGGCACTAGACGAAATCGCCCGTCTCGAACAGCACGGCGACGAACTTCCGCTCTATGTCCTGCAGGCAAAGGCCGATGCGTTGCTGGCTGTGCGGCTGCCGCTGCGCGCCATTCCCCTGTACCAGACCGTGATTGCCGAAGGTGGATACAACCGCGATGCCCGTGTGGGACTCTTTTACGCTCAGCTTGAGGCGGAACAATTGGATGCCGCACTGGCAACGGCGGACGCGCTCGCGGCGGAGGGCAGCGCCTGGCGAAAGGTGGGCATTGATAGCCGCCCCTCACCAAACGACGAATGGCTGAGCAATCAGACTCTCGCCGCACAAGCGCGTCGTCTGGTTGCCATGCCGAAAGCCAGCTGGCAGCGATTGCAGCCTCTTGTAGAAGCCGCGCCGGCCAATGCCTGGCTGCGCGCAGAACGGGGCGAAATGGCAGCGGCACGGGAATGGCCAAGGCGTGCGCATCAGGAGCTTCTGATCGCACGCAGCCTGTCTCCAGAGGCGACCGACATCCGTATATCGACCGCAGACTCGCTGCTGCGTAGACGCCATTGGCGTGTCGCGGAACAGGAGATCACCGCGCTCGCCGAGATCGCACCGGGCAATGGCCAGGTGCGGCGGTTGCAGCGGGACCTGGCCAATTATCATAAGGCCGAACTGCACCTGGAATTACGGCCGTCAAAAACCCAAGGCGGCGGTCCCGATGCAGAGGGCGGCGGGCTTGATGGTACTCTCCAGATATACACCCCACCGCTGGCTGAGCGCTACCGCCTGTTTGCCGCCGATATCCGCACCAGTTCGACCCCCGAAGGGCGCTCACTCACAAGTAATGCCATTGGTGCAGGTATTGAAGGGCGCTGGCCAGACCTGACCGTTACCCTGGCGGGCTGGAACCACAGTGGCGAACTGGATGGTGGCGGCGCCAGCCTCCTTGCCGAGTGGCAGCCTACGGACCACTGGGGTTTCTCGGCAGATCTACAACGCTATTCAGAAATGACACCACTGCGTGCTCAGGAGGCGGGTATTCGCGCGGACTCCGCGAGCTTGGGGACCACCTATACCTTTAGCGAGGCGGGCAGTATTTCGGTAAACGCTGCCATTGCGGATTTTACCGATGGCAATAACCGCCAGCAGTGGTTTGTGAGCGGCATGTCCAAGGTGCATGACGGCCACTCCCTGGATATCTATTTACGCCCTACCTTTTATACGTCGAACAACAGTCTGCTGGGGGCACCCTACTTCAACCCGGAAGAAGACTATTCAGTGTCACTATCCACTGCGATTCAAAACCGTCTGTGGCGCTGGTACGACGCGGATCTGGTGCAACAGTTTTTTGTCGAGCTGGGTAGCTACTGGCAGGAAAATTACTCATCCGGCCCTATTGGCACCCTGCGCTATAGCCAGTACTGGCAACCCTCATCACGCACCTGGCTGCATTATGGTATCGAGCGGTCGATGCGGCGTTATGACGGCGAAAATGAATATTCCTGGGGGCTGTTTCTCGATTACAGCCAGAGGTTCTGATCATGCACTATTGGCCAGGTTTGCTGCTCGGAATCGTTTTTTCATTTATGCCGCTCTGCAGTTCCGTTCACGCTGATCCCGCGGAGCCCGGCGTGTTCTACAGTGTGGCGCTGCACGATATTGCCGATACGGAAGATCAGTTGGACGACTCGGGGATCACCAGTGATCGGCTGGTGGCTTTTTTCGAATGGCTTGCCGGTAACGACTGGACGCCCATCAGCCTCGACGATATTGCCCGCGCGCAGCGCGGGGAAGCGCCACTGCCGGACAGTGCCATTTTGCTGACTGTAGACGACGGCCGCCGCAGTACTTTTTCCCGCGTTTACCCACTTGCCCTGACTTATCGCTACCCGGTGGTAGCGGCCGTTGTGGGGCAGTGGATGGATACGCCTGCGGGGGGGACGGTGACTTACGGGCGCCAGCAGTTGCCGCGCAGCGCGTTTATCACCTGGGATGAGGCGCGGCAAATGCAGGCATCGGGCTTGATCGAGTTTGCCTCGCACACGTTTAACCTGCACCGGGAAGAGATTGGCAATCCGCAGGGGAACGGCTTGCCCGCCGCGGTCACCCGCCGGTATGACCCGACACGCGGGTACGAAAACGAGACGGAATATCGGGCCCGTATCCGCACAGACCTACAGCGCGCCCGCGACGGAATACAAAAACAATTGGGCCGTGCGCCCCGAGCACTGGTATGGCCCTACGGACGCTATAACCAGACAACTCTGGAGATCGCCCGATCGGCAGGTTTTGACTTTTCACTGACGCTGGACCCGGAGCCTGCTCAACTTACCTTGCCGTCGTCATCCATTCCCATGCAGGTCGCCCGTTATCTGCCTACGGAAAATCCGCCCCTCGGGGAGTGGGTTTCGGCGATGCAATTTATCGACCCATGGACTAATACCCGGCGTATCGTGCCTGTCGATCCTGCAGCCTTTGCCAGCGACAGTGCGGAGGTGACAAATCTGCGACTGGGTGCAGCACTGGAGAATCTGCAGACCCTGGGTACCACCAGTGTTCTGGTTGATACCCTGGTGGAAGACAACAACGGCGACATTACCGCAAGTTGGTTTCCTACCCGCACCTTGCCTATGCAACAGGATCTGCTATCGCGGCTGGCAGCACAGATGCGTGCTCGCGCAGGTACGCGGGTGATTATCCGCTTTCCCCATCGGCAGGCGCTGCGCACCCTCGGTTCTACCCGGGCGGTGGAACAACTGTGCCGCGATCTGGGACGCTATGTACCTTTTGACGGACTGCTGCTGGAAGATGTTGCCAGCCTCGCCCAGCAACCCGCCGATCCACAGAATACTCCCTGGCAAATGCGTGCCAGGCGTCAGCGCACAGACTTCAGCCACTGGCCGCTGGCCGACCGACTGGCGATGCGCTGTTTCGCCATAATTGAGCAGGAGCGCCCCGGGCTGCAGCTGTTCTGGCGCGCTCCGCAATACTATCCGCTGATGCGCGGCGCGGCGCTTGCGGATATCACACTGGTACCCGGCCAAACCAGTAACCCCATTCCGTTGAGCGAAGACGAGCGCGACCCGGCTCCCCCCTATGGGCTTTCGCCCTATCAGCGCATTGCACACCGTACGGGGTTGTGGGGCTACACTGGCGACAGGGCGAATGCGGCGGAAATCCGCGATGCGATTCTGCAGTATCAGAGTTTCGGCGGCACAACCTTTGGCTGGGACCCACAGGACCTTATCAACGATCGCCCCCCGGTAACTTCGCTGGCGCCCACCAACTCCGCGCGGACATTCCCTGCGCAGGGTACCGTTACGGATCCCCCCGCCTCTGCCAAACAATCCGGGGAGAAAACACCGTGAACTGGACCTATGTAGAACAGGCCCTGGCCATTTTCTGTTTCGGTTACCCGTTTGTCATGGCCTACTACTGGATAACCGGTGCGGTGCTGTTTTTCATCGTGCGCGAACGGCATCAACCGCAATTTGATTCTCCTCCCGAGCTGACCACCTACCCGGGGGTTTCCATTCTGGTGCCCTGTTATAACGAGGGTCTCCAGGTCAGGGAGACCATTGAGAACCTGAGCCGCATCACCTATCCGAATTTCGAAGTGATCGCGATAAACGATGGCTCAAGAGACGAAACCGCTGCCACCCTCGACACCCTGTGCGAAACCAATCCGCGCCTGTCGGTAATACACCTCAGCAGCAATCAGGGCAAGTCCTGCGCGCTAAATACCGGTGCTCTGGCTGCGCGATATCAAATCCTGGTGTGTATCGACGGCGATGCATTACTGGATCGCAATGCCCTGCACTGGATCGTGCGGCAGTTTCAGGTCAGTCCTAGGATCGGCGGTATCGCGGGCAATCCGCGCATTCGCAACCGCAGCAGTATTGTGGGGCTACTGCAGGTGGGGGAGTTCTCCGGCATGGTGGGCCTTATCCGCCGGGCACAGAATATTTACGGCAGTTTCTTTACGGTGTCGGGCGCGGTCTGCGCGTTTCGCAAACGCGCCCTGCAGGAAGCCGGCTGGTGGAATACACACGCCCTGACGGACGATGTGGATATGACCTGGCGCGTTCAGATGGCGGGCTGGAATGTCGAATTTGTACCCAAGGCACTCGCGTGGATACTGACCCCGGAAACATTTCGCGGTCTGTGGCGACAGCGGGTGCGCTGGAGCGAAGGGGGAACCACAGTCATCCTCCGATATTTCCCTCAGCTTTTCTCGCGCAAAGGGCTGCGTATGTGGCCTATCTGGATCAACTATGTGCTCTCGATACTCTGGTCTTACACCATACTTCTGTTTATGGGTGTCGGGCTACTGCATCAGCTGGGAATTTCGTTTGGACTGGGTTTTAACAGCTTGGGGTTCCTGCCTGACAAGTGGGGGATGACCCTTGCACTGACCTACCTCTTGCAGGCGCTGATCGCCGCATTGCTCGACCGGAGAGTTGAACCGGATATATTCCGCAGCCTTTACTGGATTATCTGGTACCCACTGATTTTCTGGGTTGTACAGGCGCTGACCGCAATCGTCGGTTTACCTCGCAGCATTCTCTACTTGCGACATCAAACCGGTACCTGGACGAGCCCCGACAGGGGATTCCGATGAATCCAGTCTGGCCGCCGATTATTGACCGGGCAAAGGTTCCCAGGTGGTGCCGTTTGCGCGATGGTGCTCTCACCTTTCTGGCGTGGGCACTGATGATCTGGTTGCTGCAACCAGTGCTGACTATCGCCTGGCACGCTACCGAAGTGGCGCTTGGCCTGCGCGACGCTCTCCCGCCGGTTCACGCGAAACTTTTTTTCCAGGAACTGCTGCCATTCTTCAAACTGATCGTATTGTTTTCTCTATCACTTTCCGTTCTTGCGATCAGCCGCCGCGAATACCTGAAGTCGGTTGTCGATGCCAGAAACCCACCCTCACCGCTCCCCCCGGAATCCCAGGCGCGCAGGTTTTCCGTGGACCCCGCAGAGGTGGCAAAGCTGCAGACACAACGCATTTCTCTGGTGCATATCGACCGGGGCACCATCACCAAAATAGAAAGCCCCGAGCGGCTGCCCGGGGCTTCAGGAAAAGACCGCTAGCCCAGTGCCCTGTGAGCAGGCACGGGACAATGCGGTTTAGTGCAACACGATGACTTCGTTGGCATCCAGATTCAGAATCGCGGAGCCACCGCTCACACTCACCGAATCACTGCCCACCAGACTGCTGTACTGTCCATCCGCTAGCGCCAAACTACTCACGTTGATGGAAGTGCTGCCGCCGCGGTTGACGGCCACCATTACCGCGTCATTACCCTGAACCCGCTCAAACACCAGCACGTCCTGATTGACCCAGCGCTCGTTGTAGCTGCCGGACGCCAATGCCGGGCTTACCGAGCGCAGGTTGGCCAGTGCACCGATCAACTGGAACGCCTGGGTGGTTTCGCTGAAGGAAGGCATACCCTCGCGGTTGTACGGGTCGTGCCCCACCTGACCGTCACCATTGGCGGTGAACCAGGTGCTGTTCTGCTCGCTGCCGTAGTAGATGGTGGGGATACCCGGCAGGGTCATCACCAGCGCCATGCCCAGGTTCTGGCGCGCATCGGCAAGCGCCTTGCTGAAACCTTTGCCGGTACGGCCGTTGTCCACAGGCCCTGTGGTTTGCAGGAACACACTGGTGCGGGTCGCGTCGTGGTTGTCGAGGAAGATGGGCTGCCAGCTTTCGCGGTTGCCCATCGCACCCGCGCGGGACTCGATATGGGTGTTCAGCTGGGTCATGGTGATATCGCCGGCAATGGCCGCTTCGATGTTGTTGCGCAGCTGGAAGTCCAACAGCTCGGAGCCGCGGTTTTCATTGAGGAAGGTCATCGACAGGCTTTCACCGGCACCGGCGCCATACCACTCACCGAAGATATACACATCCGGATCCACCGCGCGCACGGCCTGGCTGAACCGGTTGATAAAGTTCGGCTCGATATGCTTGATGGCGTCAATACGGAAAGCATCCACACCGTGACTCATCCATTTGATCGCCGCATCAATCAGGTACTGATCCGCCGCGCTGTTGCTGTTAATCCCGTGGTTAAAGTCGGTGAGGTTGAACAGGGTCTTGTTGGTGAAGGACCAGGGATCGTCCCACTCGCTGCCGCAAGTGGTGGAAGGATCGCTGTCGCCACAATCGGAGATGGCGCCGTTGTGGTGATACCAGGTGCCGTTATCCTGGTTCACGTCGGTGATGAAGGTGCCCTCTTTGTAGAGCGCGCCGAACTCATACTGGTCGTCCTGGTTGGAGTGGTTGAGGGCGATATCCAGCACCAGCTTCATGCCGCGGGCTTCCATTTCCGCATCCAGCTGGTCTACGAGAGCCCAGTCCCCCAGGTGCTCATCCACTTCATAGAAGTCGCGACCCCAGTAGCCGTGGTAGGCGCCGTCACTGCCAGAGTTGTCGATGTTGTCGTTCAGCGGAGTGACCCAGATGGCGGTAACGCCGAGCGCTTCCAGATAGTCGAGCTTGTCGATCAGACCCTGAATATCGCCGCCCCAGTATTTTTTCCACTCGGACAGGCCGCCCGCGGATTTTGTGCTGGAGGTAGCGGCTGCGTTGTTGCCGTTGTCGTTGCTGGTGTCGCCATTGGCAAAGCGGTCCACAAACACGAAGTACATGCTGCGGTTGCGGAAGTCGCTCAGTTCTGGTTGCACTACTTCACAGCCATCGGCGTCCACGGTGGTGCCGGCGGGGGTGTTCGGGCAAAGGTCCGCGCCATCGGGTACACCGTCGCCATCGCTGTCTTGCGGTGCAGCGCCGCAGTTTTCGCCGAGGTTGGTGGTCACGCTCGCCAGCGCGTTGCTGTCTCCATCGACGACGACTCTGGTCCAGCCACTGGCCGATACATCTTCCGCGGGGAATTGATCACCGCCCCAGCCGCCATCGGGGTCGATCTTGAAGCGCGGGCCGCCGTTGCCGTCGCCGGCGGTAAAGTTCCGACAGGCCTCGTAGTTGTCGGTACCGGCAACGCGGGTCAACAGGTCGCCCGCTACCCAGCCGTTGTGAGTGCCGCGCAGGTGCAGGGCGAGATCCGCCGAGATCTCACAGCCGTTTGCATCTACGCTCGCACCTGCAGGGGTATTGGGGCACTGGTCGGTGGCGTCCGGCACGCCGTCGCCATCGGTGTCGATGACTACTTCACAGCCGTTGGTATCCACCTGGGCTCCTGCCGGGGTGTTGGGGCACTGATCGGCACTGTCGAGCACGCCGTCGCCGTCCGAGTCGGTTCCACCGCTGCCGCAGTTGGCGGCCATATCGGTGGTCACGCTGGCGACGGTCAGGCTGTTGCCATTCACCACCACTTCCGTCCAGCCGCTGGCGGTAACGTCCGCTGCGGGAAACTCGTCGCCACCCCAGCCGCCGTTCGGGTCGATTTTAAAGCGCGGGCCACCGCCACCATCGCCGCCGGCGAAGTTGCGACAGGCACTGTAGAGGCCACCACCGATATCGCTCAGCAGGTCTCCGGCAACCCAGCCGTTGTGGGTGCCGCGGATATGCAGCTGCTGGGTGACCACAACCTCACAGCCATTGGCATCAACCTGCGCTCCGGCTGGGGTATTCGCGCACTGATCCTGGCTGTCGGGCACGCCATCGTTATCCGCATCGGGCGCGCCGGCGGGCTGAATGCTGTAGTCCTTGGTGTCGGTGTAAAACTCGATATCCCAGGTACCGGCGGCCACGGTGATATCCGGGCCGTTCTGCTGCTGATTGGCACCGTAGTTCTCACTCCAGTCACCCCAGCGGTCGATCTTGAACTGGCCCGCCGCGCTGAACACCACGTCTTCGGCGACCATGGTGTTGCTGCCGACATCAGTCATCTGCTCCGCTTGCCAGTTGTTGTGGGTACCGCGCAGGAACCATTCCGCCTGCGCCATAGAACTCGCACCCAGCAGCAGCGCCGCCAGGGCCAGGTAGCTCTTGTTCATGTTCATCATCTCGGTTGATTATTTTTCTTAAACGTCTGCCCAACGAACTTTCTACTGCAGATTCGCGCTGGTACGGGCTCCTGTACATACTGCCGAACTGGCGCGGCGATACCTCCTCCCCGAGTGGGGCGTGGTGAAAATGCGCGCCAAGCCAGAGCACACAATCCCTTCACTGCCCACTATTCTTGATCAATCGTTCCAATCACCCAGCCATAGGGTGAGAGCGTCCTGCCAGCGCCGTCCAAGCCGTGGGCATACAGTGGTTTGGCCTGTGTGAACCGAGAGTCGATTTCGCATACTTTCGCAGACATGTTCACCAGAACAACAATTCTCTCGCTGTCATTACCGCGAACAAAACCGATGCAGCCGGCGGGAATATCTTGCGGAAAATCGGTGCGACCTGAGCGCAGTGCCGAGTGGCTACGACGCAGGCGAATGAGAGTTTGATAGTGCGTGTAAAGATCACTGTCGAAGGCGCTCCACTTGAGCTGGTAGGGATCAAACAAAACGGTCCAGTCCGTCCAGGTCGGCTCAGCGAACTCCTGCCCCATCAAGATGTGTGGAACCCCGTTCATAGTCAGCTGCACGACCGCTGCCGGGCGGTGAGCAGAGTGCCCCAAAAAGTCGGAGATTCGTCCCTGCTCCTTTTCCTCTAACCAGCGCATACGCAATGCACCGCGCGGGAAACTGTAGGTCGACTCGTTCCAGTAGCGCGCAAATGCCGTGTGATCGGCCTCCCCGTGCGCGCAGCGACGCAGCATTTCACGGGTGCCGCCCTCATAAGTCAGATCACAGGAGGCCAGGTGGTGGAACTCGTCGTAGGCCTGGGAAATAAGCGCTATATCCGGGCGCACAGCGGACAGCTCAGCCCGGATCTGATCGAGGAAATCGCGGGGTGTGATGTCGGAATCGTCAAAACGCAAACCATCGAAATCAAAGAGTTCGATCCACTTGCGCATGCTGTCGATCAGGTAACGCCGCAGACTGCGGTCAGAAAAATCAAAACCGGCAAAGTATTCGCGGTTGGGGACCGCATAATAAATGCTGCCGTCCGCGCGCCGTGTGTACCAGTGCGGATGCGTACGCGTGAAAGGGTGATCGACACTACTGCGATTAAGTGTCCAGTCGAGGATCACTCGCATACCGCGCTCATGCGCAGTATGCACCAGCGTGCGCAACGCGACGTCATCCCCTAATGCGGCATCAATCGCGTCGAAGTCCCGCACCGCATATGGATCACCCAGCGCGCCACACCGCCCCTCGATGCCAACGGGATGAACCGGCATGATCCACAACACATCAACGCCCAGCTCACTCAAATAACCGAGTTTGGTACGCACACCGTCAAAGTCACCACCAAAAGCGGGGACGGACAATTGATAAATAACACCATCCCGGAGCCAGTCGGGACTGGCGATGGAAGAGCGTGCGTACAGAGGGCCCGGTGCCGACTCGCTTAGACTGTGCTGGCGCATCAACACCTCGCCCGCCTCATTCACGGTTAAACAGGAATTGTTCTGGCCGTCTTCTGATATCCATGGGTTGGCGGGGTCGACAATCCAGTCTTCGCCGTCGATTACAAATTTGTAGAGATGCCGCCCGGCCGGCACCGGAAGCGTGACCTCCCAGCGCGAAGCTGACATGCGCTCCAACATACAAGCGTCGCCCACCCAGCTATTGAACGTACCAGCCAGTGCAACAGTGGACACTCCAGGGGCGGCGTCGTAGACAAAGCGCACACCGCCCGATACAGCGCGCGGTAGCAGGGAGGGGTCAGCGTGAAATTGCAATTCCATAGTTCGGTCTGTGGACGCCATTACTGGCGAGCCTTCCTTTATTTGTTGTCATCAGCCAGCGAGATGCTGCTGGAAGGGCCCGCCGGGAAGCGCAGGTATAGCTTCTTGCTCGCGGGCTGTTGAACATACTGGCGAACTGGCCGGTCACCGCCTCCTCCCCGCGTGGGGGCGAGAGGGAAATGAGGGCGGGCCAGAGGCAAGAATGAGGCGCCCTCCTCCCCCCGCCGGGAGGGGGATAACAGGGGGGTGAAGTGCGGGCACAATGGTGAAAAAAAGTGCGAATAGTCCGCCCGAATGGACCGCCCGATTCAATAACAGGTGACCGCGATGATGATGGATACACCCCGCCGCCCCAGAGCACGACTGGCAGCCCCACTGTTCTCGGCGTTGATGGCGCTGACCATGGGCTGTAGCGCCGCTGACCAGCCCGCCGTCGAGCGTGTGGAGCCGCCCTTCTGGTGGACGCAGATGGCGGAGCCCAATCTGCAGCTGATGCTGCATGGGGACGATATTGCAGACGCAGCAGTCACCATCGACTACCCCGGCGTTACCCTGAGCGGTACCGAGCGGGAGCAGAACCCCAATTATCTGTTTATCAATCTGGCCATCAGCGACGACGCCAGGCCCGGCACCCTGCCCATCGCACTGCGCAGCGGCGACATCCAGGTCACAGTGGAGTACACCCTCAAGCAGCGCCGCGCCGGCTCCGCGGAGCGCCAGGGGTTCGACAGCAGTGACACCATCTACCTGATTACCCCGGACCGCTTCGCCAATGGCGACACCGCCAATGACCGCGCCGCGGATATGAAGGAAGGGCCGGACCGCAGTGCCCCCGGCGGCCGCCACGGCGGTGATATCGCCGGTATGCAGGCGCACCTCGACTACATCGCCGATATGGGTTTCACCCAGATCTGGCCCAATCCGCTGGTGGAAAACAATCAGCCGGCCTATTCCTACCACGGCTACTCCGCCACGGATCTGTACCGCATCGACCCGCGCTACGGCAGCAATGAAAGCTTCCGCGCGTTTGTCGCCGCGGCAAAACAGAAAGGGATCGGGGTGATCCAGGATATGGTGCCGAACCATATCGGCGACGGGCACTGGTGGCTGAACGATCTTCCGGGGGATGACTGGCTGAATGGCGAGGGGGTCGAGAAAGGCGAGTTCGAATACACCAATCACGCGCGCACCGTGCACATGGACCCCTACGCCAGTCACAAGGACCACCAGCTGTTTACCGACGGCTGGTTTGTGGATTCCATGCCCGATCCCAACCAGCGCAATCCGCGCATGGCCAACTACCTGATCCAGAACGCGATCTGGTGGGTGGAGTACGCGGATCTTTCCGGTATTCGCGTGGACACCTATGCCTACTCCGATGCGGATTTTCTTACCCGCTGGTCCGAGCGCCTGATGCGGGAATATCCCAACTTCAATATCGTCGGCGAGGAGTGGACCCGTCAGGCGGCACTGGTGGCCTACTGGCAGGCGGGCAATAACAACCGCAATGGCTACGTATCCCACGTGCCCAGCATGATGGACTTCCCGCTGCTCTACGGCCTGCGCGAGGGGCTGGAAAAGCCGGAGACCTGGAGCACCGGCCTGATTTCCCTGTACGAGTCACTGGCCAATGACGTGCTCTACCCCGACCCGAACAATCTGGTGATCCTCGCCGGCAACCACGATATGAGCCGGATTTACAGTCAGCTGGATGAAGACCTGGGCAAGTTCCGTATGGCGATTGCCTACATCGCCACCATGCGCGGTATTCCGCAGTTCTACTACGGCGACGAGATTCTGGCGAAAAGCCCCAAGCAGCGGGACGACGGTATCGTGCGCAGTGATTTTCCCGGCGGCTGGGCCGGCGACAAGGTCAATGCGTTTACCGGCAATAACCTGAGTGTGGAACAGAAAGACGCGCAGCAATTCGTGCGCACGCTGTTCAACTGGCGCAAAGACAAAGACGTTATCCACAGCGGCAAGCTCAAACACTTTGCCCCCATCGATGGTCTCTATGTGTACTTCCGCTATGACGATAACGACACAGTCATGGTGGCCATCAACAAGAGCGATAAAACCCGCGAGCTGCCGCTGGCGCATCTCTCGGAATTGCTGGGAACCAAATCCAAAGCAACCGATGTTACTTCCGGCAAGTCCACTCTGCTGGGCGAGATGGTGATCCCTGCAGGTGATGTAGCGGTTGTTGAGGTCCACTAGCGAAACCATCTCACTTCGTCATACCGGACTTGATCCGGCATGACGGAGGTGCGGAGCGAGCACCGTATACCCAAATTAAAATTACAGATACAAAAAGCGAAGACGATGAAAGAAGTAATTACCAACAAGCCCACAAGGCTGCTGAAAAAACTCGGGCTGGCTACCCTGCTGCCCACTTTGTTAGCGACCGCCATGCAACCGGCGCTTGCGAGCTCTGAGCGTCAATATCAAAGCCACCAGCTTCTCGATAACAAGCTGATCATCGAAACCAGCGACAGCCAGGTCACCCTGACGCCGCTCAATTCCGGCGCACTGGAAGTCCACTACCAGCGCGAGGGTATGAAGCAACTCCCCTCGTTTGCCCGTGCGGATCAATTACTGCGCGATGTGCAGGCGCAGCTGAGTGTGTCCCAGGAGGCACTGCGCTATTCCCTCGGCGGTCTGACCGCGGTGATTCACAAGTCACCCTTCCACATCGAATACCTGCGCGACGGCAAACCGCTGCTGAGCGAGGAGCACGGCTTTTTCGCACACCCAACACTGCGTGGCTTCCGCTTCAATCTTGCGGAAGATGAAAAGCTGATCGGCGGTGGCCAGCGGGTGCTGGGCATGGATCGCCGCGGTCACCGCATGCCGCTGTACAACAAGGCCCACTACGGTTACTCCACCGAATCCAACCAGATGTATTTCAGCCTGCCGGCGGTGATGAGCAGCAACAAATATGTGCTGCTGTTCGACAACAGCGCCACCGGCGCCATGGACCTGGGTGCCAGCGAAGAAAACGTCATGCAGTTCGAGGCAGTGGCCGGTCGCAGCGCCTACATCGTGGTTGCGGGGGAAACATACCCGCAGCTGATCGAAAACTATGTCGACGTCACCGGCCGCCAGCCGATGCCACCGCGGTGGGCGCTGGGCAACTTCGCCTCCCGCTTTGGTTACCGCACCGATGACCAGGTGCGCGAGACCGTCAAAGCCTTCCGCGAAGAGGACTTCCCCCTCGATGCATTGGTACTCGACCTCTACTGGTTCGGCCCGGATATCAAGGGCCATATGGGTAACCTGGATTGGGACACCAATGCCTTCCCCGCACCCGTGGAAATGATGGCGGAACTGAAAGACCAGGGAATCGAAACCATTCTGGTGACCGAACCGTTTGTACTTTCCACATCCAAGCGCTGGGATCAGGCCGTGGCCAGCAAGGCGCTGGCGAAAAACTTCGCCGGCAATCCCAAGCAGTTTGATTTTTACTTCGGCAACACCGGCCTGATTGATGTCTTTTCCGAAGACGGCCGCGACTGGTTCTGGAACATTTACAAAGACCTGAAAAGTCAGGGCGTCTCCGGCTGGTGGGGCGACCTGGGCGAACCGGAAGTGCACCCGTCCGACACGGTACACGCCATTGGCATGGCCGACGAAATCCATAACGCCTACGGCCACCGCTGGGCGCAAATGCTGTTTGAAAACGAAAAGGCAGACAGCCCGGATGAGCGCCCATTTATCATGATGCGCGCCGGCTTCCCCGGCTCCCAGCGCTTCGGCATGATTCCCTGGACCGGTGATGTATCGCGCGGTTGGGGCGGTCTGCAGCCACAGGTCGAGCTGTCACTGCAGATGGGCCTGCTCGGCTTTGGCTACACCCACTCGGATCTTGGTGGTTTTGCCGACGGCGACAGCTTTGAGCGCGAGCCCTATATCCGCTGGTTGCAGTACGGCGCCTTCCAGCCCGTCTACCGCCCCCATGCCCAGGGCCATATTGCCCCAGAGCCGGTATTCCACGACCGCAAAACCCGCGACATCACCCGCGAGTTCATCAAGCTTCGCTACCGCCTGCTGCCCTACAACTACACCCTGGCGTTTGAAAATAGCCAGACCGGCATGCCGCTGATGCGACCGCTGTTTTTTGAAAATGAAAGCGACCTCGCATTGATGGACAACAAAAGTGCCTACCTGTGGGGCAACGATTTCCTGGTTGCGCCGGTCATGGAAGCCAGTGATGAGGTAGAGGTGCAACTGCCCGGCGGAGTCTGGTTCGATTACTGGAATGACAACCAGTACGCGGGGGACCTCGCGCGCATCGCTGTAGACCTGGAAACCATCCCTGTCCTGGTGCGCGCCGGTGCGTTTATCCCCACCGTAAAAGACATGCAGAACACCCGTGAATATTCCAGCGCGGAGTTGCGCCTGGACTACTACGCCCACGATTCCGTAACCCGGTCCTCCGGCAGTGTCTACGAGGACGACGGCGTTACCGCCGATGCGTTCAGTAAAGGAGAGTACGAGAAACTGCTGTTTGCGAGCGAGCGCGACGACGCGGAGATTCAGTTCCAGTTTGATCGCGAAGGCAATGGTTATACCGGTGCACCCCAGGCACGCAACGTCGAGCTGGTACTGCACAATGTAGCGCAACCTGCATCCGTGCAGCAGGGTGGACAGGCGATCACACTGGTCGACAAGGAAAGTGCACTAGTCGAGAACACCGCCTGGTACGACAAGGGAGCGAAAACCCTACACGTGAAATTCAACTGGTCCGAGAAAAATCAGGCCCTTTCGGTAAACCTGTAATCCATACGTGAACAGAAAGATTATGAATAAATTTATCCAGCTACTTCTGGCAAGCGCCATTGCTACCGGCACCCTTACCGCCTGTAATCAGCAAACCGATAGCACTGCGGTAAACGCACCGCAGGAAGATGTTTCTGCCAGCGCAAGCAACGGCAAGCCGGTGATCTACCAGGTTCTGCCGCGCCTGTTTGGCAACACCAATGCCACCAACAAGCCCTGGGGCACCATTGAAGAAAACGGCGTAGGCAAGTTCAGTGATTTCACCCCCAAGGCATTGAAAGAAATCCGCGCGCTCGGTGCCGATTACATCTGGTACACCGGCTCCCTGCACCATGCGGTTGTGCGCGATTACACCGCTTTCGGCATTGCCAATGACGATCCGGATGTGATCAAGGGCCGCGCCGGTTCGCCCTATGCGGTAAAAGACTATTACAGCGTAAATCCGGACCTTGCCGACGATCCGGCCAAGCGACTGGAAGAATTCAAGGCGCTGATCGAACGTTCACACGATGCCGGTCTTAAGGTTCTGATCGATATCGTCCCCAATCACGTTGCGCGCAACTACCAGTCCCTGGACAAGCCCGAGGGTGTACGCGATTTCGGTGTGGATGACGACACCAGCGTGGCCTACGCCCGCGACAATAACTTCTACTACGTACCCGGCGAGCCCTTCCGGGTACCGCTGGCAGACGATGGTTACCAGCCTTTGAACGGCGAAGCCCACGAACTGATCGACGGTGAATTTGCCGAGGTTCCGGCCAAGTGGACCGGCAATGGCAGCCGCGCGCCGCAGCCGGCACAGGGCGACTGGTACGAGACGGTAAAAATCAATTTCGGCGTGCGCCCGGATGGCAGCCACGACTTCGCCGAACTGCCTGCAGATTTCGCACAGAAAGATTACCGCGCACACGCAGCCTTCTGGGCAGATAAAGACGTGCCCAGTAGCTGGAAAAAATTCCGTGAAATCACCGACTACTGGCTCGCCTTTGGTGTGGATGGCTTCCGTTACGATATGTCCGGCATGGTGCCGGTGGAGTTCTGGAGCTACCTGAACTCCTCCATCAAAATGCAGAAGGATGACGCCCTGCTGCTGGCGGAGATCTACCAGCCGGACCTGTACCGCGACTATATCCACCTCGGCAAAATGGACTACCTGTACGACAAGGTCGGCACCTACGATGCCATCCGCGCGGTGATGGAAGGCAAGGCCGGCACCGATCCGCTGGTAGACATCCAGGAAAGCCTCAGCGGTATCGAGGACCATATGCTGCGCTTTATGGAAAACCACGACGAGCAGCGTATCGCCAGCCCGGAATTTGCCGGCAACCCCAGGGCGGGCATCCCCGCCATGGTGGTTTCCTCTACCATCAGCGGCGCGCCGACTTTGCTCTACTTCGGCCAGGAACTGGGTGAACCCGGTGCTGGCGATGCGGGCTTTGGCAAGGCCAGCCGCACCACTATCTTCGACTACTGGTCTGTGCCCAGCATTCGCCGCTGGAATAACCAAGGCGCGTTCAACAGCGAAAAACTCAGCGAATCCGAACAATCCCTGCGGGATTTCTACGGTAAGCTGCTGACCTTCTCCCGCCAGAGTCCGGCGCTCACCGGAGAATACCTCGACCTGCACCGCTATAACCGGGAACAGGGTGACAACTACAGCGACAAGCACTACGCCTTCGCCCGCTGGGCGGGGGAGGATCGTCTGCTGGTGATCGCCAACTTCAGTAGCGACGACAGCGCTACCACCGTAAAGCTGCCGAAGGAGCTGGCGACCGCTTGGCAATTGGAAGCCGGTACGTACACCCTTACCAACCAGCTGACCGAAGGCACCGTAGAGATGGTTGTCGCCGATGACCTTTCCGCAAGCGTGTCCGTGAATGCCCCGCGGTTGTCTGGCCAGATCTTTAAAGTCACTCGCTGAGTTTTCCGCCTCCTCTCACAGGGGTGCGCTCGCGCCCCTGCCTCCCCCCTCCTCTTATCCACTATCTATAGGCGAAACCTTCCCGACCTGATACTGTCCTAGACTTCACAGTCAGTGGTTTACACTGAGTTTTGAAGCGCCAGCCTTGGTTTTACAATCGGGCACACGGGAATCAATGGGAGGATGTCGAGATGGGTGGCACGATCAAAGAGTGGCTGATCGCCCTGCTGGTGACAGCGGCGGTTGCCTTTGGTATCTACTGGTTTGCGGTGCGCGACGACATCACGCAGGACGTTCCCGAGCCGGTGCCCGAGGTCGCCCCCGAAACCCAGCCCAAGGTCGACCTCGACGAGCCCGAAGACGAGCCGGTCATTCCCCCAACGCCGGAACCCGCCGAGCCGGAAGACCCTCCACGCCAGCTGCCCGCCCTGAACGACAGCGATGATGAAGCCCGCAAGGACATCATAAGCCTCTCTTCCGACGGCGCCCTGGCCAAATGGATAGTGCCCGATGAAGTGGTGCGCAAATGGGTCGCGGCGGTGAACACTGCCACCAAGGGCGACCTGATGCACAAGAACCGCCCGTTCAATAACGTGGACGGCAAGCTCGCGGTCAAGGAACTGGAAATCAAAGACGACGGGCAGAAGGTGTATGTGCTGTCCCAAGAGAACTACCAGCGCTACGACCAGCCGGTGCGCCTGTTTGCCATGGTGGACACCGACACCGCTGTCGATCTCTACCAGTTCTGGTACCCGCGCCTGAAACAGGCCTACGGTGAGCTGGGCCTGAAGAACAAAAACTTCCACGCCGCCCTTCTCGCCGCCATCGACCAGGCCCTCGCCGCTCCCGAAATCGAAGGTCCGATCAAACTGGTCCGCCCCACGGTTTACTACAAGTTTGAAGACGAGAAACTGGAAAAAATGCCCGGCCTGCACAAACTGATGATCCGCATCGGCCCCGACAATGCCGCAAGAGTGAAAGAAAAACTGCGGGAGCTGAAAAGCGCGCTGCAGAGTATGCCTTCAGAGCAATAAGCCCTTCCTCAACAACAAAGCCCCGACGTCGGGGCTTTGTTTTATTCTACCGATAAGCCCAAGCCTCTAAACAACCCCGCCAGACCAGTGACTTTCCGGTAAGGAATTCACCCCCAAATAGCGCGCTACATCCCCGAACAATTGGTGGGTTCCGTAGATTCGCTGACCGTTGTTGACGCCATCGCCGCAGTTGATGATCCGGCCCATCTGCAGGGCGCCGCCGGCGCCTCCGGCTAGGGTGACTGCACCGGCTGCGCCGCCGTGTTTGGAGCCGTCGCCGACTTCGCTGAACATCACCACAAGGGTGTCATCCAACAGGCCTTTGTTTTCCAGTTGCTGCAGGGTGTAGGCGAGGAGTGAGTGGTACCAGCGCACCTGGGCGGTGTGGGGTACATCGCCGGGGCGGTGAGAGGCACTGTGGCTGGCAAATTCGTTATACCAGCGGGTCATGGAGCCGACAGGGCCGCTGCCGTTGCTGTGCTGAACACCCTGACTGATGGCGTCCTGGGCCATCTGCCAGCACTCATCGTAGGAATAATTGACCAGGTTGCCGTTCTCATCGCCCTTGGAGAGCTGGAGGGTGGCGACGCGGTTCAGGCCACAGGAAAAAGCGCCGACGATATTGTCCACTTGGGCGCGGGCCAGATGCGGGAACATCTGCCACTCGGTAGGGGACAGCGGGCTGGAGGATGCGTAATAGGGGTCGCTCATTACGTTGGTATTAAAACTGCATTCGCCCACCTGGTTGCCGGCCAGGTCCCGCAGTCGCTTCAGCGCGTTTTCATGCAGTGTGAGTTTATCCCGCTGTGCATTCTCCAGAGTGACATCAGCGAGGCTGTCGAAGTCCTCCAGGATAGCGTCGTAATAGGCCTGCTTGTCGGGATCGTTACCGCCACCACCGCCATCGGAAATCCCTACCGAAAGTTTTTGCGCGGCATCCGCCGGATCATTATTCGGAATCGGGCGTGCGCCGGACTCTACATTGCGCGGTTTGGAAATCATGATGTCGGAGCGATTGCCGGTGCGCACGCCGAGGCTCAGCACGCCTTCGCTACCCAACTGCTCGGCAATCAAATGGTCGATACTGGCACTGCCATAGCCGATCTGATTATTGCCGGTAAGAATTCCGCGCATATCGTTGTAGTGGGCACCGGCACCTTCACCAATATCCAGTGTGAGGTTCTGCAACACGATCAACCGATTGTGCCAGGACGACAAGGGCCCCAACCCGAAACTCAGCTCCTGGCTGCCACTGATGCTGCCCGGCCCCTGCTGCGGCACCCAGTTGTATGGAACTACACCATTGGGGTAGTACAGAAACAGCACCCGCTGCGCACTGCCACCCTGCGCAAGTACACGCTGGCCGAGCATGCTGCCCGCCAGCGGTAACAGCATGCCCGCCTGCGCCAGGTTGCGCAGGAATTTTCTGCGCGACTGGCGGCTGGATTCATTGACCGAGGTAAAACCAAATTGTTTGAAGAGTTTCATTATTGTTATCTCCTAGCGGCGCTGGGTGAAAGCGTCGGACAGAACCAGGGTCCGCAACATATCGCGCATGCCACCGCCATTGCGCAGGTCTTCACTGGTAGTGTGAATGATCACATCGTCACTGGCACCCTCTTCACGCCCAACCACATAGCGGTAGAACTGACGGGCAAAACACGCCTCGCCCTGGTCACTACCGGCAATCAGGCCCGCCAGTTCCGGCACTGAATAGAAGTCGTAGCTGGGGCTGGTCGGATCCATCACCGTCGCGGGGGTGTACAGACTCTTGATACTGCCGCTGTCGTCAATCTCGCGCTGCTCACCGGTACCGATGGTTTCGATGGTGCGATACAGGGCATCGCTGCCGAAGCGCTCGAAACCGAAGCCGACACCGTCAATAAACTGGTGACAGGCGGCGCAGGCAGGATCGGACGTGTGACGGGCAGTGGCTTCGCGGTTGCTGTCGGTATCTTCAAATACCACATTGAAGTCCGCGGCAGCCGGAGGCGGGAACTCCTGGCACATCAGCACTTCGCGCACGTATACGCCGCGCTTGATCGGCGCCGGGTTAACGGTGCTGGTACGGGAGGCGAGGAAGCTGCCGTGGCCGAGCAGACCGCTGCCGCTGCGGGGATCGCCCGCGGGGAAGGTGCGTATGGCCCAGTCGCCGCCGCTCGCATCCAGGCCGTAATGCGCGGCGAGATCGCCGTTGGCCCAGGTGTAGTTGGCAGAGAGCAATTCGCCGAAGGCAGAATTCGAGCGGATGTTCTCCAGTACAAAGCCGACGGTTTCTTCCTTGAACGCCGCCACCAGATTGGTATCGGTGATTGCCGGGAAGGGATACTGATTGTTGATCAGCCAGCCGCTGATAAAGCGGCGCAGACCGCGTTCTGCACGGGGGTCCGCCAGCAGGCGATCCACCTGCGCGGCAATATCGAAGCCCGCTTCGGTGGCGGCCAGCAGCAGCGTGTCATCCGGTGTGGTGGCCCAGAAGGTGTAGGACAGCAGGGTTGCCACTTCGTAATTATCGAGCCGGTAGAGGCCACTCTCGCTGTCCAGCACACCCAGCTCGGAACGATACATAAAGTGCGGTGACATCAGCATCGCCTGCAGTGCCAGGCGGCCATCATCGTCGCTTTGGTAAAGTCCTGCGTAGCGGGTAATTTCCGCACTCTGCAGCGGTCGGCGGAACAGGCGGAAGCCGAGGGTATCCACCACACACTGCACATCGCCACAACCGCTCACCAGGTTCATGAAACCGGCCTGCGCGATGGCGAGGTCCGCAACCTGCTCGGCCACCATTTCATACCCCAGGGTGCGGTCGTTGTCCGCGGAGAGGTAGGAAGCGGTGTCAAAATTGCGGTAGCGACCGTCGGCGGGTACCGGGCTCATCATCGAACTGTCGAAATCGATTGCGAAAATATCCCGCACGCTGTTGAGGTATTCCTCGCGGGTGAGCAGGCGCAGGTTGCGCTGATCCAGATTGCTGCCATCGCAGTCGCTGCCACTGCAGCTGCCACTGTCCCAGGCTTCGTCCACAATCAGTCTCGCCACTTCATAGGCACAGGCACCGGCCTCGTCGCCGGTACAACTGGCGGCGGCGTCCATGGGCATAAAGTCTTCGATATATTGCGTCAGCTCGCCCAACTGCCAGTTGGCGCCACTGCCGGCCAGCACCTGGGCAACCGCGCCCTGGCCCTGGTCACCGTGACAGCTTGCACACTGGGCCGCGTAAAAATTCTGCCCCGCCTCGTACTCGTTGGTTGCGCTGGGGAAGAGTGCCACCAGGGAAAGGTCGTGCTGTGGAATCAGCAGCTGCACCTGCGGCAGCGACGGGTCGCTGACGATATAGGGCGCCGCATCGCCGCTCCAACCGCCAAATACAGTGCCCAGTGGCGCATCGTCGGCGTTGACGCTGATCACGCTGCCGATGGCGTAATCGCGCCCGCCGTCCGCCGTGGTACCGCCGATCACGGAAACCCGCGATGTGTCGCCGCCAACAGGCCCTTCGGGCGTCCAGGGTTCCCAGGCGCCGCCGACAAAGCTCGAGGTCTCGTCGATATCACGCTGGTCTCCGGTCTGCTCACCGTTACCGTTGTTGAAGACCAGGTTAACCTGGCCATTGTGCAGATCTTCCTGCTCAACGGTGTGGGTCCACCAGCCTTCGGCATCAGGCCCGGACATCAACAGTCCCGGCCATTCGGTCAACGGTTGGTCCTGCCCATCGACGGTGGTCCACAGGTGTACCATCACCTGCTCCCAGTTGTTCGGGTTGTCGTAGCGCACGCGAATACCATCAAAGCCTTCTGCCAGTGTCAGCAGCTTCGTGAATTCACCCAGGGTCGCCCGCACTACGACTTCACCGGTTCCCGTGCGCGTCACCAGTCCACTTTGATCCACCGTGGCGGGGCCACTTTCGATCGACCAGCTGACCTGTCCGAAAATATTTTCCCGGGTGCCATCGGCACGAAGTCCCACCGCAACCAGCTGGCGGCTGCTTTCCAGAGACTGCCCCTGGGGCGCAATTTCCAGTCCGGTAATGGCGGTATCAATAGAGGTTACCGCGATGGTCAGCTGGCTGCTGAAACCGCCCTGCTGCACCGTGACAATGGCAGACCCGGTATTGCCGGCGCGCAGTACAAAGTCATCGTCACCCACCGACTCCACGGCGAGCACATTGCTATTACTGGTACTTACGCTCGGCGCATTGGGTACCGGCGCGGTAAATCCGTTGTCGTAGAGGGAGTAAACCTCCACGGCCAGCGCATCGCCGCCATTCAGGCGATCGCTGTCCGCATCCAGCTGAATCCCCACCTGCTGCAGGCCGGTACCATCGATCCATTGGCGAAACAGCGCTTCCGCCACCGGGTTCGTATAGCGAGTGCCTTTGGGCATGCGGTTGTTATCGGTGGTCTGGTAGATGTACACCAGACTGTTGGCGTGGTCGAACGGGCGCAAGCGGGCGGCGCCGCCGGTGGTTTCCACGTTCACGATACGCATGTCCGCGAGCGGGGTGTCGTAGCGCAGATCCATAAAGCCACTGGCATGACAGTGGGAACAGTTGGTTTCAAGATATGTGCGCGCGCGCTCATCGAGATCGGCACTGGTATCCGCTGCATTCACGAAGGCGTTGTGGCTATCGGCGCTGCCGATGTCTGCCGACAACAGCGCGATGGTGTTGAACACATCCAGCTGATTGGCCACCGAGGTTTCGGTCTCGCCGTACTGGAATTCCCGATTGAATTGACGGGTGTGCACCGCCAGGGGCTCGCGACTGCCACTTCCGATATGGCAGGATCCGCAGTCGGCGGCTGACTGCACGGCCCGCTGGCGGTTTTCAATGCCGCCGTCCATCACTGTGAGGGTTTCGGTTACAAGGTCAGCGTCGGTGCCGGCGCTGTTCCAGTAATAGTTAGCCGCCTGCCACTTACCGGTGTCCTGGCGGAACAGAACGGACGTGGTAAACGGTTGTTGCGGATTGTCCGCGGTGGCGACGCTCTGGTGTTTTACCAGCACGGTACCCACAGGCAGATCCCATTGACTGGTCTCAGTAAAGTCGATCTGCTGGTCGTTCGGCACCGCAATAAAATGCCGCAGTGCCGCACCGTCGAACCACCCTTCGGTATTCAGGGCATATTCGATAACGCCGCTTACCGGCTCCAGGGCTTCAAGATCTGCGAACAGGCCGGTCTCGGAGAGCTTCGCCGGGATGACCGCCGCTTCCGCATCGTCGTCCACGATTTTGTAAATAGTGGACTGGCCGCCGTACTCCACACCGTAGGTGGAAACCAGCAGCGTATCGCCACTCAGGTCGGTACCGAAGGAGGCGATATTCTCCGGGAAGGCATCGCTGATCAGTTCTTTGGCTTCGCCATCCACGATGGACCAGATGCGCTTGGTGACGTAATCGCCAAACACAAAGTTTCCGCTGAGACCCGGCAGAGCGTTGCCGCGATAGACCACACCGCCAATAATCGAGTAGCCGGTCGGGTGCGCGTAACCATCCCGCGGTGGCTCGAAATCGGTACTGCAGTTTTTACCGGGATCACCACCGAGATCACCGCGGTTGTTGGTGCCTTCACACACCGGCCAGCCGTAGTTTTTGCCTTTTTCGATCAGGTTTACTTCTTCAAATCCCGCCTGGCCGACTTCCGTCTCCCACAGGGTGTAGGGCGCTTCGGTATCGAAACTCCAGCGCCAGGGATTGCGGTGGCCGTAAGACCAGATTTCTTCGCGGAAACCCGGCACGCCCACAAAAGGATTGTCCGCGGGGATTTCGTAGTACTTGCCGTTAACCGCCTGTTCTAGAGGCTTGATGCGAATAAACGTACCCAGCAGGTTATCGGTTTCCTGGGCGCCGTTATTGGTCCGCGGATCTTCCGGATAGCTCATGGTGGCGCTGTGACCGTAGGCGCCGTCACCGATACTCAGGTACAGATAATTGTCTTCCGGGTGGAACTGCATCATGCCACCCTTGTGGTCCGGCCCGCGCTGGGGAACCCGCAGAATTTCCGTGCGTGAAGAAGCCAGCGCCTGAGACGGATCGTTGGGGTTGTCTAGGGTCCAGCGTTCGAGAATCGCGTCACCGTAACTGCCATCCGGTGCGCGCTCATTATCATCGGTACCGTGAATGTAATAGATGTAGATATGACCATTGCTGGCAAAGCCCGGGTCAAAGGCCATGCTCAGCAGTCCCTGTTCGTGGTAGTTCCGTACCTCGCCGTTGATATTCAACAGCTCGCGAATTTCACCGGGCGCCACATCTTCGCGATTGGGGAATGCGAAAATGGTGCCGGTTTTGTCCACCACATACAGCAGGTCATTGATGCCGTCCGGAATCACCATCACCGGAGACATAAACTGCCCCTGCAGGTTCGGGTAGGCCACCTCGAAGCGGTAGTTGCCTCCGGAGACATTGCCGCTGATCGGGAAGTTCAGCGGCTGCGCCAGCAACGGGCGGGTGCTCGGCGGCAGGTCATCGCTGGGCTCCTCATCCAAGCCACAGGCCGCCGCCGGCTGCCATTGGTTGCCGATATAACAGGGATCACCGCTGTATTGCAGATCCGCAGTCTGCGCACCGCCATTGTCATTGAAAATGACATTGAGCGAGTCCGGCATTTCACCGTTATTCAACTGCGCAGAGAAGTCGTAGCAGTAATGCTCACCGGATTCGCTCATCGCTGCGCCGGGCCAACCGGGCAGGTCATTCACGCTGCCGCCGGGCGCTGGATTCCAAAAATAGACATGCGGGCTCGCGTAATTCTGCGGGTTGTCAAAGCAGATACTGGTTGTCGTGCCGGCGGGTGGGGGCTCGGTGATTTCGCTTACGGTAATGGCCTTGCTGTCATCATCGAAAGTGATGCGATAGTGGCCATTGGCCACCTGGTAATCTGCCCCGGGATAGGCTTCATTCCAGTTCTGATAGTGGCTGATTTTGAAGCGCGGATTGGCGTCGTCGAAGGTTTGCTCGGTAACCCAGACACCTTCAGCGGTATCGTAGGTCATCGCAGTGGTACCCCAGTCGTTGGGGGTACCGCGGAACCAGGCTTCGGACCAGGTTTGCGCCGAGGCGCTCAAAGGGAGGAGCAGAATCAGCGCAGCAGCAAGGCGCAGGAATACAGCAGCAACGGAGTGTGGCACTCCGGTGTTCACAGGGGCAGAAATCATCGCTAACTCCGGGAATTATTTTTATCCGGAAAACCATCATATTATTTAAATACGTGGCCTTTATTATTTAATCGCCGACAACCTCTCAGCGCTATTCGTGTGCAAAAACACTTTGGCACAGCCTCAAGTTACGCCATTACACGGTGATTACCTCCCCCCTCCCCGGGGGCGTAGTACCGAAATGCGCCATCGCGGGTCACCCAAACACCAGCCAAAAAAAAGCCGGTATCAGTTTCCTGATACCGGCAAGCCTTTCGACGAGAAAGAGAAGTTCGGGTCCTACCTGACCCAGGGGGTGCCAGAATCCCCGCTATTGCGGGAACAACAAGGTGACTCACTGACGCTGCATCGACAAATACGCATTAGCGTGCGCTGACCTCTGTAGACGCCACAGGGCCCAGTAGAAGCGTGTCAAATTCGGTATCCAGCGTGATAGTGCCATTTTCGACGGTAGCTTCCACGCCGGAGTAGTAATCTTTGACCAGGGTACCGTCCACAAATACCGCACCGGTATCCACAGATTTTTTACCCACCGGCATATCCAGTGCGACCATGACACGGTCATCGTCCAGGGTGCGGGAGAAAATATACGGCGCTTCGCTCAGCTGCTTGTGCACACCGGCCCCCACCGCCAGATGAGACTGACGGAACTGGCCAAGCTTCTGCCAGTGATCCAGGATCTCGCTGGTTTGCGCCCGCTCAATACTGCTCCAGTCCATGGGTACACGCATGGAGGCATCGCCGTAGGCCTGTTCGTCAATCATCGGGCGGGCAATTTCGTCGCCGTAATAGATTTGCGCCGCACCGGGAGCCAGCATCAGTTTCAACGCTGCGCTTTTCACCTGCTTGCGCTCGCGGTCAAACGAGTGGTGATCGTCGTGAGAGCCAAGGTAGTTCAGTACTGATACGCCCTGCAGTTCGCCGCCATGCAGGATGCTGGAGTACTCACTGAAGATCGTTTCCATATCGTCGGCTGCGTGGGCGGCAAAGCCCATGTTGATCAGACTGTCGAAGCCGTAGTTGAAGAAATCCACCTTGCGGTCGCCAAAGTCATACAGGCGGCCGTCACTGCTGGCGAAGTCTTTAACTCCGTAGTGGTAAACCTCGCCCACCATAAAGAAGCTGCGGTCATCCAGCTTTTCCTGTGGGTTGTTCGCCTTCCACTCTTCCAGAGCGAGGCTGGCCTCTTTCTTCAACAGAGCCCAGATTTCCGGCTCGACGTGTTTTACGGTATCAACACGGAAGCCATCCACACCGTATTCACGTACCCAGTCGGTCAGCCATTTGACGATGTAGTATTTCGGTGCCCGCGGGTACCCGGTGCGCTCGAAGAAGGCGTCCAGCTCTGCCACTTCCTGGTCAAGGCGACCTTCGCGCTGCCACTTCTCAGTAAGCTGCGGCGGCAGTGCTACCGGCGTTTCGCTCTCGGTCAGAATATCCGGCAGGTTATCCGTGAGTGCGCACTGTACGTTCTGGGCAAAGCTGCTCCAGTCACACTGGGGATTGGTGCGCACCCAGTCCGACGGCCACAGGGGGTCTTTACTGGTCACCGGGCCGGTGTGATTGATGATGACATCCAGCAGAATGCGTACACCCTTACTGCGAGCAACCCGGATCAGTTCTGCCAGTTCTTCCTCGGTACCGAAGTTTTCATCCACGTTGGTCCAGTCTTTGGGCCAGTAACCGTGGAAGGCATAAGTGCGTTTGTCGCCCTCATCGAAGCCGTGCACATTCTCGATGACCGGCGACATCCAGATGGCATCCACACCCAGATTGGTGAAGTAACCCTCTTCCAGCTTCTGGATCACACCGCGCAGGTCGCCACCATGGAAACCACGCAGGTGGGCCGCGTCATTTTCACGGCCATAGGACAGATCATTTTCCGGGTTGCCGTTGTGAAAACGGTCCGGAAGCATGAAATAGATAGTGGCGTTATTCCAGAATGGGTCCGCGGCTGCCTGCTTCACCTCGGTCAGGGCGGGTGCAGACTGCGACGCCGAAGAAACCTTTGATTCAACAGCGGTATCGGCCGCCGGGTTGGCCCCGCCGTCCGAGCAGGCGGTAACTGTCAGGGCCGCAGCGGAAATCAGCGCGGCCAGTGCGTTCATTTTTCTCATTATCTTCTCTCCGTCGTTATCGAACGGTCATCACTGCAGCCTACTGTACCCGCCTCACCCCCGGTTTCATCCTCCCGGGGTGGGGCGTAGATGAAAAAAGCAGCGGCCGGTGATAGTCTTGACTACCCGTCCGCGGGGCCGCCCAGATGCCCTGATACCCCAATATCAGGGCGCCAATAACAATGGGGCGGAGCGTCTGCGTTGGAGAAGAATACCGATTGCGCAGAGAGAGAACTTAGGGAAACAGATTTCTAATTTGAAGGAGTGAACATGCAGGAAAAACCTGTCGTATTCGTAGTCGTAGACCCCAACGATGACCGCCATGTCGCCCTGGAGCGCGCCCTGGCCACCGCCCGCGAACGCAATCCGCAGCCCAAACTGGCGGTCTTCGTAGCCGTGGATGGCGAAGCTGTCGACACCCGTGCGGTGAACGACCACCTGTTCCGCGACGAATTCTGGTTCCGCGACCAGATTCGCAAGCCCATCGAAGAGGCGGGCGTGGAGTTCGAGATCAACGTCTGCTGGTCCAGTGACTGGCAAGGCGCGATCATTCAAGAGTCCAAGCGCTACAACGCAGAAATGATCTACCTGCCGGTACACGCCCGCACCAGCAGCCGACGCTTCACCTTCGCCGAATCCAAATGGCAGGTACTGAAGCACGCCAAGTGCCCGGTAGTACTGATCCGCCCGGGCGCCAAGGATCGCCGCAAAGTGGTTCTGGCCACCGTCAATTACCAGGCCCAGACCACCCAGCAGCGCCAGCTCAACCGCCAGATCACCGAGCGCTCCAGCTACATTGCCGAGGTGTACGGTGCCGAGCTGCACCTGGTGAATGCCTACCTGGACTCCATGCTCTACCCGGACCGCGGCGCCCTGGCCAAGCTGGCCGACAAAACTGGCGTACCCACCGACCGCATTCATGTGAAGCAGGGATATACCAATGAAGTGGTCGCGGAGATCGCCAAAGAAATCGACGCCGACCTGGTGGTGATGGGCACCCTGAACCAGTACGGCGAGACCGGCTCACTGCTGCGCGGCAATACCGCCGAGCGGGTGATTGGCTCTGTGGAAACGGATGTGATGGTGTGTAACGCGTTTACGACCACCGCGCACTGATTGCCTTCCCTTCTGGGCCCCGCGCTCGCGGGGCCTTGTATTTCCTCCTCCTCCCCAATCCAGGCTGACGCACCCTTTCTCCGAACATTGGATACTGTCACTCGCACCAGATCTCGAGAGACATAACAATGCACAAGAAACTCAGTTTGGCCACACCTCTGGTATTCGCAATTCTATCCTCGCTTGCCAGCGCATCTTCCGCTCCAACCGCTACAAAACCTGCGTCCACAGCACTACCCAATGTTCACGTCATGCCAGCCATCGAGATGAGCACGCTGCAGCGGGAACGCAACTACCGCGTTTACCTTCCAGAAGGCTACGAAGACTCCGGCAAGCGGTATCCGGTACTGTATATGCACGACGGGCAGAATCTGTTCGACAATGCCACCGCCTACTCGGGGGAGTGGGGTGTGGACGAGACCCTGAACCGACTGTCCGACCAATGCGGCCTGGATCTGATCGTGGTGGGTATCGACAACGGCGGCGAGCACCGCATGACCGAACTCAATCCCTACGACAACGAGCGCTTCGGCCACGGCGAAGGCAACGCCTATGTGGATTTCCTGGTAAAGGAGCTGAAGCCGCAAATAGATCGCGCATACCGCACACAGCCAGACCGAGAACAAACCGCCGTTATGGGCAGCTCCATGGGCGGACTGATTTCCAACCATGCCATCAATCGCTATCCGGATATCTTCGGCATGGCCGGCATCTTCTCCCCTTCCTACTGGATAGCGCCGGAAATGTTTGCCGCTACCGAGAAAAACCCGCGCCTGAAAGAGACTCGCACTTACCTGCTAACCGGTGAGCTGGAGGGCGAGGAAATGAGTGCCGGGCACCACAAAATGCAGGCGCTGCTAGAGAATAACGTTCCTGTTACTCAGTGGTATGCGGAGCTGGATCCGCGCGGGGAACACAATGAAGCGTTCTGGCGTGGTGAGTTTCCGCGCGCGGTAACCTGGCTGTTTGATGCGCAATGTGAAATCTAATACACCATACTCAATTCACCGTTACACATTCTTACTTCTACCAGTGACTTAAGACGAGCTGCAGTTAAAACAACTGCCGGACTTCCGGCGTTTTGCATCAATTCAACTGATTTGCCAGTTGATCGATCTGCTCCCGGTGGGACCTGAAGTTCAATCCACATCGTCTGATGAAATTCTGAATTTCATCCAGTTTGTATTTGTGTGCCAGCGCATTGCCCGGCTTCAATTGATGCTGCTCGGGGTAGAGGCCATAGCCTGCCAGCAGGCAGTTCCAGGATATCGACGGGTAGTAGCGGTCGATATCCTGACGGTCCAACTCGTCGGAAACATTTTTTCCCCTCACCCATGCCTCGAGTACCGAACGCAGTGAAGACGAGAGGTGCTCGTTGCGTCCGTTCTCGATCCAGTAGTCGGTATCATTGCGCGAGCTGACGCGGTAGTGCGCCACGATATAGTTTCTTACTGCCTCAAACCTGTCATTGATACTCTTATTGAAGGCACCGCGATTTCTGTCGGTGAAATCGCCCTTTTCAAATGCCTCGATAAACCCTTCCACTGTTTCCTGAACCAGGTGCAAAGCTGTCGCTTCAAGCGGCTCGATAAAGCCTTGTGAGAGGCCAACGGCCACACAGTTTTTCATCCAGTGCTGCTCGAGCCGGCCCACTTTCATTTTCAGATGTCGAACTGCCACATCGCTATCCAGCAGCCCCAGGTGCTGTCTAAATTCCGTTTCCGCCTGGTCCGGAGTACAGAAGTTACTACTGAAGACATAGCCGTTGCCAATGCGGCTGGTCAGTGGAATCTTCCACACCCAGCCGTATTTGAGCGCAGTGGAGATTGTCTGAGATTCGAGCTCATGCGACCCTGGAGTCTGCACCACAACCGCAGAGTCGTTGAACAGGTTTTTTCCGAAGCTTACAAAATCAGATTTCAGCGCCTGCTGAATCAGCAAGCCACGGAATCCCGAACAGTCCACAAAGAGACTTCCGGAAATTTCTTGCCCGTCATCGGTCACCACACTGGCAATATCTCCACTGGAATTTAATCGCACATCATTGATCGTAGCCTGGACATGCTTCACGCCCTGTTCGCGCGCAAACTGCGCGAGATACTGCCCCAACAATGTCGAATCAAAGTGATAGCCGTAATTGATTTCAAACGGAAAGTTTTCCGACGCTATCGGTGACTTTTTTTGTGCAGCCAGATACGTTGCGAGAAAAAAGTGATCGGGGTGCCCCTCTACATCTACACCCTGGCGGCGGACATAACTATTGTGAAAGAACGCGGGGGCTGTGTAGTCATCGGGCTGTGCGGGGAAGGGGTGAAAATAGCTGGTATAGCCCGGCCGTACAGACCAGTCTTTGAACGTAATCCCGAGCTTGTACGTAGCATTACAGGCCGGCATCCACTGTTGCTCAGTGATTCCCAAGGAATCCATAAAGCCTTTGAGCTGCGGTGTAGATCCTTCGCCAACACCAATAATGCCGATCTGTGGTGATTCAATCAGCGTGATTTCAAAGCCTTTCTTAATCCAGCTCTTTGCCATTAGGTTGGCGGCCATCCACCCTGCCGTGCCTCCACCGACAATGACAATTTTTTTCGCGGGAACACTTCCCGGCTTCTGATTCTGTCCAATCATGTTGAAACCACAATTCTTAATGCAAAAAAGCCGCCTGTCGAGTTACCCCGGCAGGCGGCCTGTGTCACTGCAAAGCAGTCATGGGACTATCTGGAGTTCCTAAATCAGAACTGATAGCTCACACCCATGAAGTACTGACGACCGTACTCGGCGTACTCCGCAACCGCGCTCGGTGTACCGTAGGTGGCGACATTTGGCTCATTGGTCAGGTTATTGACCTGGAACAGTACGTCTACACCATTGTCGAAGGAGTACGAAGACTGCCAGTCGACGGTGGTGTACGCATCGGCCATCGTCAGGCTGGAACCGCCCGGAGCCACACCGGAAAACGCGTACTCATCACGGTAACGAGCATTCACGTTAGTACTGAAGTTACCGATATCCCAGAATACACTGGTGCTCCACACATTCTTAGACAGACCGGGCAGCGGCAGCAACTGATCCGGGAAGTTACCACCGCCATCTACTGCGGTCTCACTCTCAGTGTAGGAGTAACTGCTGGTCATACCCAGGCCGGAGAAAATACCAGGCAACTGGTCAAAGGTATCGGTGTAGGCAAGTTCAATACCGCGGACGTAACCACCCATATCGTTGTTGCGTACAGTCTGGTATTGGCCTTCAACCAGGCCGGCTGGCGCTTCCAGGCCAATTTCGGACCAGGCGATATCGCCTTCGAAGAAGGTAACTGTTTCGATCAGGGACTCGATATCTTTGTAGAACACAGCTGCAGTTACCGCGCCGCCATCTTCGAAGTAGTGCTCGTAAGAGATATCCAGCTGATTCGCGCGGAACGGATCGAGGTTCGGATTACCTTTTGACCACACGTTGTAGCGAGGGCTTACGCCGTCATTGGCAGTATCGATCCAGGAACCTGCACCACCGCGCAGCTGGAATACCGGAGGACGGCCCATCACTTTCGCCGCGGAGAAGCGCACCTGGTCCTGCTCGGTGATGTGGAAGCTCAGGTTCAGGGACGGCAGTACGTCGGTGTACTCGGGTCCGTACTCAACATGAGCGTAGTCGTAACGCGCCACGCCGTTGTCGTCGATGATTTCATCACCTTCACCGTCACGCACCTGCTGGATACCGATGGACTTGGTATCGGTTTCAACGACACGCACGCCTGCGTTACCGGTAACCGGAATACCAAACATTTCGGTATCCAGGTTCGCCATGAAGTAGTACGCGGTGACTTCTTCTTTCAGCTCGCCACTTTCAATCAGGGTCCAGTTGTGATCCCAGGTTTGCTGAGCGTCATAGTTGCCCGGGCCAAACACCGCATTGGCGATACCTTCCAGGTCCAGCGTCAGATAGTTCGGGTAGCCGGACATGGAGCCGCCGAAGGACTCGACATTTACGAAGCCATCCAGATCCATTGGCATACAGGCGACGTCACTTCGGTTGAACTCACAACCTTCGTTCAGTACGACATTGCCATCGGTGTCGACAAAGCCATTCTGACCTTCGCGGCGGCCCCAACGGAAGGTACCGCGCTCATCGCCAAATACGCGCTCGCTCCAGCGAACGCCAGCCTCGAAAGAGGCAACTACCGGCATATCAACATCGTATTTGAAGTCGAATTTTACGCTGTCCAGCTCATCGGTGTATTCGTGTGGGAACTGCTCCCAGATTCCCAGGCGCATATGGCTGAGGTCGGTATAATCGGTATTGAACGCGACGGAAGGCATTTTGCCGTTCTTCAGCTGGAACGCTACGCTCTGATCACCCAACTCTTGCCAGGACTGCAGATTACCGTCGGCATCATACGTCAGGTCGTAGGCGTGCATGCTGGCGATTCGGTCAAGGCGAGTCTTTTCACCGCTGCTGTGAGCGATATCCATTTTCGCATTGAAGTTATCGGTGATCTGCCAGTCGAATTCGAAGCCGAAGCTTTCAGTCACAGATTCGGTAGACTGGTCTTCCTGGCGAACTTCGATCCAAGGACCATTCAGAGTGGTCAAAGTGACATCGCCGCCGGTCAGGATACCGTCTTCAACTACCGGGTTTTGAATATCGTAGGTACCCGCATCGCGCTGCAGGCCTTCAAGATAGAAACCGCTGCGGGTGTCAACGGAGCTGAAATCAGAGCGGAAGTAATCAAACTGGGCGCTGATAGCGTCGCTTGGCTGCCAGACAACAGAAGCCAGATAGCCCTGACGCTCGTCCTCGCCATTTTCCGCGCGCAGCTGGAAGCCCTTAATGATGCGATCTTCGCTACCATCGCCATCAAAATCACGGGTACCTTCGACGAAGGAGTTCATGTGCTCAGCGTTATTTGGCTGGGACAAATCAGCGTAACCAACGGCTACACCCAGGGTGTCATCCAGGAACTTGCCCTGGTAAGAGAAGCTAACACGCTGGCCAGCTTCGTCAGCACCAACGTTCTCCGCGGCGTCGTTAAAGGAGTAACGCACATTGGCATTGAAGTTGTGCTGCTTTTCCGCTTCTAGCGGGTTAGCGGTCTTCATTTCCACAGTACCGGCTACACCGCCCTCGATCAGCGATGCTTTCGGAGACTTGTAAACGGCGGCCTGGGTAATCAGCTCGGAGGGGTACTGGTCAAATGCAATCCAGCGGCTGCCGGCGGTGTAGCCACTGGTGCTCGCCTGCTCACGGCCATTCAGGCTAGTCTGAACGAAGTCACCATTCATGCCACGGATGTTCAACTGGGAAGACTGCCCAGAATCACGCACAGTGGTCACACCGGGCAGGCGGCCAAGCGCGTCGGCAATAGAAACGTCCGGCAGGGAAGCCAGGTCACCCGCGTCGATCACTTCTGCTACTACATCGGAATCCCGCTTGGCGGATACGGAATCGAGAACACTGGAACGAATGCCAGTGACTACTACTTCTTCAAGTGCCTCATCCTGTTCCTGTGCAAAGGAACCCATGGAGGCGGTCGCAGCGGCGGCAATGGCTGCAGACAGCAGTGCCGGCCGGAATCGTTTGTTAGTCAGACTCATCATCTTCTCCCTTGGACTTATCGTTATGGTGAGTAATGCCATCCTAGGCTTACCCGAAGTCCTTATCCTCCACCCCCAAGGGGGGAGGAGGGGGGAGAAGTTGGGGCCGGCGGAGGAGTAGAGGGATAGGAGGGCCGGCCCAGGTCACCATCAGGTGAAAGATTATACGGGCTGAGCAAAGTTTGTTCAGCCCTAATTGATGCGGGAATAAGAGAAAACCCGGCGGTCAGCGCTCCAGCCAGGCCGCAGCGCCGACCAGCGCGGGGTAACCGGCCTTCAATACCTCAACACGCACCCCCTGTAACCAGTCTCCGAGGCGGCCTTTGGTAGTGAAGCGCTGCTCAAATTCACTTTCCGGCAGCAGGGACTCGATCCTTGGCAGCACGCCACCGCCAAGGAAGACGCCACCGCGGGCCACATAGTAGAGGGCCGCGTCTCCTGCGGCGCTGCCAAGGAAATTGAGGAAGTCGACCAGAGTTTCCCGACACAGAGGGTCGGAACCGTCCAGGCCGCGGCCGCTCACGTCCGGCGGGGTTAACTCTTCGGCCTGGCGGCCGTGCAGGGCGGCGACCGCGCGGTAAAGATTCACCAGGCCGCCACCACTGAGCACATACTCGTTGTACACCGGCATCTGATCCCGGGCCAGGATGCGCAACAACTCCAGCTCGCGCTCGCTGCCCGCAGACAGGTTGGCATGGCCACCTTCCCCAGGAACCACGCGGTACTTACCCGCCTCGCTCACCAGCGCCGCCACTCCGAGGCCGGTACCAGGGCCGACGACCACCATAGGTCCGCCCGCCTGTGCCGGCACATCTCGCAGGGCCCACTTGTCTTCTTCCTGCAGGCGCGGCAGGGACAGCGCCAGCGCGGCGAAATCATTCACCACCAGAGCGCGATCAAGGGAGAAGCGCTTGCACAGCTCCTCCGCGCGAATGTCCCAGCCCAGATTGGTCATGGTTACGCGACCGCCTTCGGGGGTCTTTTCCACCGGCCCCGCCACAGCGACGCATGCTTCGCTGGGGCGCGCCTGGTCCAGCCCTTCGAGCCACTCCCCCATCGCGCTATAGAAGTCGTCAAATTTGGCACAGTTCACCACATGAATGGCTTCCAGCCGGTAACCGCCCTGATGCGGGTGGGCGATGGCGAAGCGGGCATTGGTGCCGCCGATGTCCGCAACGATTCTGGTCATGAGGCTTTCCTTTAATAGATTCCTTGATTGGGCAGGACTTACCGCCCCAAAAATGGCGCTATAAGGTAATGATTTGCCGGCAAAAACTCCAGCCCTCGATAGCGTAGTAGAGACAAATATGAGGGGATGAGGCGCCAGCGGGATCATGCAGCCCCTGGGCATGGCGTTCGGGCAGATCTGGGGGAAAAAGCCCGGCAGGTAAATCCTGCCGGCCCTACCAATGTCGGAAGGTCGACGAGAAACGTCCCTTCAACGGGAAAAGAGAGATGATTCGAGCCCGAGGCTGGCGTTCCGCCTGCGACACCGACGGCCTGTGGCGTCACACCGATAGAGGACGGCAACAAAGGACGGCAACCGGGAACCCGATAGATTGAGTGTGCTCGGCGGCCGCCGAATCCGTCGCCCCACTTTGAAAAAATCCCCAAACTGGGCAGTGTCACTTTGCCAGAATGGACAAACCGGGATGGCCCCGCGGCGGGATAGGGGCCGCGCACGCTCCTCCCCCGGGGGGAATTCTCATATACTCCCCCCCTATAAAACCCATAAAAACATAACAACAACTACAAGAACTCTCCGGCGATGTCTCAATGAAACAATACATCTTCAATATCCACGACGTGGTCCTATTGATGACGGCAGCAGAGTGCCTGCTGCTGGCGGTGTTCCAGTCCATTCTGCCCACACGCGCCCGTCACGATGGCCGACTGCTGACGGCGTTCCTGCTGGTGATTGCGATCGCATCCGGCTGCACCCTGCTGCTGTGGAACGACCAGTTTACGGTTGCCCCCTGGTTTGAGCAGAGCGCGCTGCCCTATCTGCTGTTTGCAACTCTGCTTCTGAAAGGCCCGGCGATCTATCTCTATGTCTGCTCGCTGACCCGCCCGAAGCTGAACTTCACCCCGAGAATGACGATCCACCTGGCACCAGCCCTGCTCGCATTACTGTGTATTGCGATTTTCGGAATCACCAGCAGTGACCTGCGCAATGCGCACAATCTGGATCAGGCCCTGCCCGCCACGTTTATCGAGCTGATCTGGGACCTGGCCTCACTGGTACCCTTCGTCTACGCGGTGGCCGCGCTACTCCAGCTGCGCCGCTATCGCCATGCACTGAAAGACGAGTACTCGCACTACTCCGAAGTGGAACTGAATTGGCTATCGGCACTGGTATGGGGAGTCTGCATCGCCTGGGCCTGGACCATGGTGGTGCACGTGGTGGCGAAGTTCTCCAGCGAAATAGTTGCGGACTATATGGGCATCGCCGACAACTACCTGTCGTTTATCCTCATCAACGCATTCTTTGCCTACAGCCTGACCTACGCGCACCAGCTGCTGGTCACCCAGCCCAAGGAAGAGACGCCTGCAGTAACGGCAGAAGAGGAACCCTCAGAGCCCGCCATCGAGAAGGTTCGAAACGCCATGGAGAGCGATAAGATTTTCCTCAAGAAAAATCTGAACCTGGAACAGTTTTCCGAGCGAATCGATCTGCCCGCCAAAGAGGTCTCAGCGGTGATCAACAAGCACTTCGGCACCAATTTTTTCGAATACGTGAACAGCTACCGGGTGGAAGCCGCCAAGGCATTGCTGTCCGATCCGGAAAAAGCCGATATGACGGTGCTGGACGTACTGCTGGAGTCTGGCTTTAACAGCAAGTCGGCATTCCACCGCTTTTTCAGCCGATTGGTAGGTATGTCTCCCACCGAGTTTCGGAAGCAGGCGCTTGCCGCCCGCACCCCCTCCCGACCGTCTGCTAGTGGTCCATGCGGAAAGTTCGGTAACTAAGGAGCACAGCCAAAGTCTTCAGATCAAGGCGAGAAAGCGCCGGAATAGTGGTTCTATTTCAAGCTTTCTCAACGCAGAGCTGGGCACTTTGGCGAAGCGAACAGTTACACAACTTTCCGCATGGACCACTAGCTGAGTACCGGGCGTGCCTCCCCAGTCCGGTCGCCGGGGTTGGAAAAGTGGCGACCGGGGTAAGTGGCAGGGTGCGATTACCCGCAGTGGATATCCGCACTAGTCTGGGATGCGATACGTACATTGTGCACGGTCATATCCAGCGCGCCTGCGGTGCGCACATAAAATGGCGAAAGCACCATATCCATTTTCGCTCCGCCGTTGGCGAGGCATTGAAGATCAACGCTGATGGTGCGCCATTCACCCGGTGCCGCACTGTTCAGGACATCGGTAATCGACTGTTCCGCACCGCAGTCCTGACCACAGAATACGCCGAGATTGACCGCACTGCTGGGTGCGCCGTCGACTTTCACATCAAACACCAGCGCACCCTGATTCTCCAGATAGCCCGTGAGATCGGTACGGCTGTTGGCAAAGAACCCGGCTACCGCATTGCCCTCACCGGTCCACTGCAGACGGCGACTGTCTTCCTGCACGTTGCGATCGACGGACTGCACGCTAATTCCCTGTAATTTCGACACACTGCTGGCGATCACCGTCTGATTATTGCCGGCATCGGTTACCTGCAGGCTCCAGGGATCCAGTGCGCGGCCATTGAATACCGCCAGAGCCTCATTGCCATGGGAAAGTTCCAGCCCGCTCTTCTCCGATAGCGCTGCAAGCTGCACGGATTGGCCGTAGTCGAGGCCGTAACCGTATTTAAATTGCGCCAGTGCTTCGTTTTCCCCGCGGTTGCGCACCGTAGGCAGCGCGCTATCGGGCCAGGAGAAGGTCAGCTGGCCTTTAAAATCGTGATTCACTTCGCCCTTGCCATCCCGAAGAATGACGTCGGCAACACCGGCACCTTCCGTGCCCGGTTGCCAGATCACAACAAATGCATCGGACGCATTGATCTCGGGGTTTACCCACAGTGGACGACCGGTAATAAACAGCGACACGACCGGAATACCCTGCGCCTTCAACCGCTGTATCAACGCCAGATCCGCGTCCCCGGGGTAATCCAGGTTCGACACGTCGCCCTGCATCTCCGCATAGGGGTCTTCACCGAAGACCACGATGGCGACGTCCGGCTTTTCCGTATAGTGACCATCGACGGCGAGCTCCGCGACACCACCGGCACTCGCTACTGCCTCGGCAATGCCTCCAAAAATAGAGGTAGCGCCGGGAAAATCGCTGTTCTCGTTGCCGGTCCCCTGCCAGGTGATACTCCAGCCACCAGCCTGTTTACCGATATTATCGGCTCCGTCACCGGCAACCAGAATCCGCTGGTTTCTCTGCAGGGGCAGCAGCCCGTCGTTGTTCTTCAGCAGTACCAGAGACTCGCGCACTGTCTGGCGGGCAATGGCCCGGTGCGCCGGCGCGCCGATCAGGAATTCATCCGCGGCGTAGGCCCGGGTGGATGGAGCACCGGCATCAAACAGGCCCGCTCGCAGCTTTACCCGCAGAATCCGCCGTACTGCATCGTTCAGGCGTTGAGCTGCGATTTCCCCACTCTTGGCCTGTGCCACGGTGTTGGCATACAGCGTTTTCCAGCTGGGGTCCGGCACCATAAACATGTCCAGACCGGCATTCACCGCCTGTGGACAACTTACATTGGAACACCCATTTACAAACTGGTGCCCGGCCCAGTCCCCCACCACGAAGCCATCGAAACCCAGGCGTTCTTTCAGCACATCGGTGAGCAGGTATTTATGCCCGTGCAGCTTTTCCCCATTCCAGCTGCTGAAGGATGCCATCACCGTCTGCACACCGGATTCGATGGCAGAAAAGTAGCCCTGGGCGTGGATTTCGATAAGCTCCGCCTCGGACATGATGGCATCGCCACGGTCGATGCCATTTTCAGTACCACCGTCGGCGATAAAGTGTTTGGCCGTACTCACTACCCGCTTGGGCGCAAACAGCTCATCGCTACCGGGCCTGCCCTGCAGGCCCTCCACCAGCCGCCCACTGTAGCTGCGCACGATCTGCGGGTCTTCCGAATAGGACTCGTAGCTACGCCCCCAGCGGTCATCCCGGGTGACCGCCAGTGTGGGCGCAAAAACCCAGTCTATTCCGGTAGCCGAGACTTCCGCTGCGGTAACCGCTCCAACCTGGCGCATCAACTCGGGGTTTTGCGTGGCGCCCAGACCGATGTTGTGAGGAAACAGCGTCGCACCAATGACATTGTTGTGGCCGTGTACTGCATCGGTGCCCCAGATAATCGGGATGGCGACACCGCCGTCACTGGTATCCATGGAGGCCGCATAAAAAGCATCTGCCAGTGCCACCCAATCGGCCACTCTCGCGTGTTTGTCGTTATTCGGGAAGGCGCCGCCGCCATTGAGAATGGAGCCCAGGTGGTAAGCTCGGGCCTCTTCCGGGGTTACATTTTTGATCTCCGCCTGGATCATCTGCCCGACTTTCTCCTCCACCGACATCCGGCTCAGAAGGTCGTCGATTCGCGCTTCGATAGCCGGGTCTTTGGCAATACCCGAAGTGAGTGACGGCCAGACGGCGGCCTGTGCATCCCCATATTTCCCCCCGGTTTTTGTCGCCCCTGACTCGGTCAATTTCTGCTCACCGCAGCCCGAGAGCACTGCCCCGGCCACCAGTGCGGAGATGACCCCCAGCAAAATTCGCTTTTTCATCACCGTGCTACTCCTATTCCCAGGTTCCCACTTGTTTTTGTTGTGCCATCTTTGACGTAAGCACCGGGCAGCCATACTCACAGGCAGGAGCACCCGGTTATTCCAGGCTTCTTTGTACGGAATCCAGGGAAAGGGATCGTCCCACTTCCCCAAACCATCACAAAATGGAGCTGACCACCTTTCCACTCTGTACGGTTCGGGAAAATGGGACGGTATGTGGGGGCATGAACCGCTAGCGGGTCCAGATAATATTATCGATCTGCAATATTGCCCCCATCTGATTGTCCCAGGTGGGCGATATGACAAACGGCGTATTGACGCTACCGGCGTTGAGACCACCTTCGACGAGTGCCATCACCGGGATCTGAAAATGTGTCCACTGGTCCGGCGCGGGCATATCCAGCAGGTAATCACCAGAGGAACACGGATGACCGCAATCCGCGCGGAATGTTAAACCCGCAGAACCGGCATTCGCCGGCTCGTTGAGAACCCGCAGGTCAAACTCCACATAGGTGTAATCGCTCAGGTCGTAAGCGCTGTCGGATTGAAAAAAGCCGATTCCCTGATTGGTGTTATAGGTGATCTGCGCCACCTCACCATACTCACCACCAATGTTCTCGATGGTGTAGCCAATATCCCCATGGGCGGTCCAGGTATACCAGGCGTATGGGGCCTTGGCCTCACCGTCAAAAATCACCAGCTCGTCGTCGCTACTGTCCGGTGCCTGCGGCGGCTCCAGCCCCGGGTTGTGGACAAAATCACCGTCGCTGCTGGCACAGCCTTTACCGGTATCAAAATTTTCCGTGCACTGATATACCCGCACATAGTCGATGACAAAGTCCTGTGGAAAAGCTTCTTCATCGATACCGGTGTCATTCACGTTCGCGGGCCAGTCGCCCCCCACAGCCAGGTTCAGTATCAGGTGAAAGGACTGGTCGAAAGGCGCCAGCGGATTTTCCAGATCCGCGGTGGTGTACCAGCCGTCGCTGGTCTGGGTCGCATAGTGGTCTCCGTCCACATACCAGCGTATCTCCCCCTCTTCCCACTCCACGGCGTAGGAGTGAAAGCCATCGGCAGGGTTGAGGTCACCGGGAATCTGGTAGGCCTCACCGGTGTGTTTGTTGCCGGGCCAGGTACCGCCGTAGTGCAGCGTGCCGTACACCCGATCTTCACCGCCGACTTTCAGGTTGACCGCCTCCAGAATGTCGATTTCGCCAGACAGGGGCCAACCACCATAGGCCCAGTCTGTGGGCAGCATCCAGAACGCGGGCCAGCTCCCCTGCCCGAATGGTAATTTCGCGCGCATTTCAAAACGACCGTATTTCCAGTCGCCGATGTTCTTGGTACGCAACCGGGCGGAGGTAAAAGTGCCACTGCCGGAGGTATCGTTGGCGTCGTAATTCGGATCATCGTCGACCACGGAAGGTCCTGTGGCATCTTCGCGAATGGCCCGAATATGCAGCATGTCGTCCGCTACCCAGGAGTTGTCCGGGGAATCCGTATAACACTGGGCTTCGTTATTGCCACCACCGGTGCAATTTTTTTCGTGAACCCATTTTTCAGCATCGATCGCACTACCGGAAAACTCATCGGACCACACCAGACAGTAACCGGAGTTTTCCGGGTCCTCCAAGCATTGTTCGGGGCGGGTATCGACCACCGGCGGATCAATAATAGTCTCACCCGGATCTTCGCTATTGGAACTGCCACCGCCACATCCGACTGCGGCCACGGCAACTGCCAGTGTGGTACTGCGGAACAGGAATCTCGACATCGCTGTCTCCTTTTACTGTGTTTATTCTTATCACTGTTTATTTTTTCACTCAGGTCCCCACAGGGAACGGAACCTTTTTAGCGCAGGAAATGAATATCCGTCGCCCCACATTCCGTTGGTACACAACCTGGGCCCTGTGACTTCCTGCCCCGCCAATAAAAAAGGCGCGGAAAAGTTTCCGCGCCTTTCTATCAGTGCTTGCCAATTATTTTTTAAAAAATCAGAGTGAATTCAGGAAGCTCAACAAATCCTGTTGTTGTGCATCACTCAGGCTCTGGTACGCATTGTTGGCCGCCTGACCTTCCCCACCGTGCCAGAGAATCGCCTCTTCAATACTGCGCGCCCGCCCGTCATGGAGATAGCCATGCTGTGGTGTGCAGATTTCATTACCCTGACCACCGACCGGGTTTTCCACTCCACCGGTAACACAGGCGGACAGACCCAACCCCCAAAGCGCGGGAGTTCGCCATTCCGCACCAGAGGCTTCACCTTCGCCAAGGTTATCCGCAAGTCCCGGCCCCATGTCGTGCACGAGCAGGTCGGTGTAGGGGTGAATGGTCTGATTGCGCAGTTCCGCAAACGGATGCTGTGCACTGGTTTGCTGCGTGGGAGTATGGCAACCGGCACAGCCGATACTGGCGAACAGTTGTTTGCCGTTGACCACTGACGGGTTGTCATAATTCCGCTGGGGACGCACGCCGAGCAAAGCGACGTATTTGGTCAGATCCTGCAGATGATTGTCGGCAAGCTCCGCACCAGTCGCACCGCAATCGTTCTGACTGCTGCCACAGTCCGGTTGCGGGAACACCGATGTCATCACGCCCATATCCGTGTTGAGCGCACGGGCCAGCTGGTGGCGAATGCTGGCAATTCCGGCCTTCCAGCCAAAACGGCCCAATCGTGTTTCGCCGGTTTCAGGGTCGACTACGCGGTTGACCCGTCCGGAAATACCGTCACCGTTCGCGTCCGCAGGATCGGCACTGGCGATCACACTGGATTCGTCGATGGCTTCCAGCAATCCCATACCGACAATGCCCGGTGCGATCCGTGCCGAGAAACGCTCCGGCACTACGCCGGTAAACGCATAATTCGGCGAGCGCAGTCCATTCTGCTCACTCCAGCTGGCAATCGAGACCTGCCCCTCACTGGCGGCGCCATTGCGGGCCTTGGGCTGAAGCGCAGAGCCGAGATATGGATCCGGGTCACCACTGGCAGAGGCAACCTTGAATGTCCATTTATCCAGGGGTTCACCGATTGCGGCCGGTACCGCGCGGCCATTGCGTTCATGACAGCTGGCACAACTATCGTTGATGTAATGGGGGCCCGCGAGATTGACCATTGGGGCAAACGGCGGGTTTTCCAGTGGTTTTTCATCGTGCACGCCATCAATGGCAGAGCTATGCAGCACCCGGCGTCCGCGCATAAACGGTTGCGCATTTTCATAGCCGAGGTTGGTCGCCATCTGCATATAGTGATTGTCGGTCTCTCCGGAAGTCAGCGCATGTATGGTGGTATCGCCACCGAGCCACGCACTTTGCGGAATCTTGAACGAATCTTTTGTCCCACCAAATGGTGTAGCACCACCAACGTCCCAGGGCACCAGGCCTTCACCGACAATATACAGAAAGGTGGTCCCGTAATAATTGGCGCGGCCATTCGGCACACTGGGATCGAGGAATTGACTGATTTCAAACTCCAGCAGATCTCCCACCTGGATGTTGCGGTTTTCGCGGCAGTTATAGGTGCGCTCCTTGTAATAGTTATACTGATCGACAACCACCATAGTGCCGTTATCGCAATATTCCGCCACGGTACCCACACCGCGATAGAACCAGCGGTTTTCCGCCTCGGTATCACTCAGCTTGAACTCGGTGCGCACATTCATCCGCACTGAACTACCGCCCTTGGCGACTTCATCGATGATTTCGATCGCCGCGGTGCGATCCTCCCAGTAAAAACTCAGGTAATGGTCATACGCCTGGAACTGGTCTTCTTTGGCATGGCGATCCCGGGCGCGGTCGGAGAAACGGGTAACCAGCGCATTGGCGGTTTCAAACGTAATGGCGGGCTCCAGTGCGGTGCCGCTGTTGTAAAGCGGGACAATATTGCCCAGATCTGCACCCGATGATGAACCGCTGGACGAGCCGCCGGAGGAACTGCTTGAGGAGCTACTTGAACCACTGCCACCCGAACCGCCACCAGAGGATGACGACGAGGACGATGAAGAGGAAGATGAAGAGGAAGATGATGAAGAGGAACCGCCCTGGCCACTAAACACATACTGACTGGCCGGAATATTCTCACCCACCCCGTTGGTAATTTTCGTGTAGGACACGGTAATTACATCGCCGGCGTTCAGATTGGGGATATTGTGTGTCCACAAGCCACCCGAGTGGGACATTCGCACATTCATCTGCGCGCCGCCATTAATCGAATAGTGCACATCCACAATATCGCCGCCGGTGAGCCGCGCCTGTGCCGTGTTGCCGTCCAGCTCCACCACACATCCGTTATCGCAATTTGCGGCCTGCCCGAACACCGCAAGCTCCCAGATGGAGTACCCCCACTGGTTTCCGGCACTGCGGCTGATACCCTGAATGCGCACATGCCGGTAGATTCCATCAACATTGACCGTGTCCGTGCGGTGTCCGAAGACACCACCGGTCTGAACACTCAGTGTGCTCCAGTCAACACCATTATTGGACCCCCAGATCTCGTAAGTATCCGGATTGGCCGCTTCCCAGAAAATTTCTACCTGGTCCAGGTCGTAGGCCTGCCCGAGATCAACGGCAATCCAGGATGGGTCTGTCTGCGCGGCCGACGCCCAGCGAGTGCCGTTGTTGCCATCGATCGCGTTGCTTGCGGGGAGGTCCGCGGTACTGGCAGAAATACTGGAGCCTGTCGCCAGATTGGTTTGCTGTGCCGCGGCGGGAAGCGGTAACACGAGTGACAGGGCAATCGCGCTGCTTGTGATCATGGAACGTGCGGGCACCGACAGGGTGCTCCGCCATGTGGGGAGTAGACGCATGGTCAAACCTCGCTTCATCGTTATTCTTGATTATTGGAGTGCGAGCGCTGTAGCTCTCAATTCAGTACATCGCGAGGTTGAAGCTAGTTTCTTTACTAAGTTCCCGTCGTCCCACTTTATGGATTTTGAAAATATGACCCACCTGAGAAACCATTTCGGCGCAGACTTGCGCCGAATCCATCACATTTTCTCAGGCGCCATGGACTTACAGTAATGACCAATGAATTCCATATGCTGCGGCCAACTCTCAACGGTGCCGCGAACCTGGCTGCGAATACCCGCAAGGAATTTATCCAGTTCAGCTGCGCTCATCATATCCGCAATCGGGTGATAACTTTGCGGCATAATTCCCTGCCCGAGCATAACCTGCAGCCAGGATGTCTCTCCAAACAACTCTTCTCCGTATTTATATACACGGCCACTTTCCCTGAACATGGCCATACGGTGCGCGAGTGAATCCGGAATATCCATTCCCCGGCAATAACGCCAGAATTCGCTGTCTTCGCGGTCGGTAAGCTTGTAGTGGAGGATAATAAAATCCCTCACATTCTCCGTTTCGTCCAGCACCAATTTATTGAATTCGTCGACATCCACCTGCTTGATTCCATCCGCCGGAAACATGGTCATCAGACGAATGATGCTGCGCTGAATCAGGTGAATACTCGTAGACTCCAGCGGCTCGATAAACCCGCTGGACAACCCGATCGCCACACAGTTTTTATTCCAGTGCTTTCGGCGGGTTCCAGTGCGGAACGGAATAACCCTGGGCTCAGTCAGCGCATCACCCTCGACATTGTCCAGTAATTGCCGCCGAGCCTCATCGTCCGATTGATAATGGCTGCAGAAGACCAGTCCATTCCCGGTACGTGTCTGCAGTGGAATTCGCCACTGCCAACCGGACTCACGGGCGATGGATCGTGTATAAGGCACCGGGCTGTGACTTTTGGTGGTTTGCACGGCGACCGCGCGATCACAGGGAAGCCAGTGACCCCAGTCGTGGTAACCGGTGTGAAGCGCCTTGTCGATCAGCAGGCCGCGGAAACCCGTGCAATCGATAAACAGATCACCTTCGAGTCGCTCGCCGCTCTCCAGATTCAGTGCCAGTATATCGCCAGTTGCGTGATCCAGCTGCACGTTGCGAATCTTTCCCTCAATCCGTCTGGCCCCAAATTTTTCCGCAAGCGTTCTCAGATACTTTGCGTACAGGCTTGCATCAAAATGATAGGCATGTGTGCGCTTCCTTTGTCCACCGGTAGCGAATCGGCCCTGGCGGGCAGCGTAGTGCTCGACACAGTAATCGCCGATGTCATGCTGGATTCCCTGCTGTAATCCCTTCACCCAGAAGTGGCTGAAATTGCACGCCCAGCAATCCTGCCCGGCATCACCAAATGAGTGGATATAGTCCTGCCCGACATCCTTCCAGTTCTCAAACGATATCCCCAGCTTGAAGGTAGCGTTGGTGAAGGCCATTACCTCGCGCTCATCGATACCGAGCAGCTGGTGAAACAGGTGCAGGGAAGGAATGGTGGCCTCACCTACCCCTACGGTGCCAATTTCTTCCGATTCCACCAGGGTTATATTGAGGTTTTTTCCCAAAAGTTTCGCCAGGGCGGCCGCAGTCATCCAGCCTGCCGTACCGCCACCAGCGATGACCACATTGCGAACCCGTTGCTTGCTTTTCATTACATCTCTCACGTTTTCTTTATTGTTTTCTTTTTTTTAGCGCTTCAGGTCATTTTGCAGTTTTGCCCGCAATTGCATCGCAGCTTCCAGCGAGAGGGGCTGCTCCAGAACACCGCGGCGCCCCGCCGGAATATGCTCGGAAGCACCGTCTTCCGCGTCAAAAATATAGTAGTCAAACAATGCCTTCCACGCCTTGCGCTGATGCGCGGGTAAATTGCGCAACCCGAGCACGGCATGTAACAGTGCATTGGTGGGCCTTCCCATATGGGCTTCGGAATCCCGCCACCAGTGGGTATAGAGTACATTGAGGCTGCCCAGGCTTTCCACGTGATGCCACCACATACCCGGAATATACAATGCATCGCCCGCGTCCAATTCTGCCACCAGCGCATGGTCGAGTGCGGTACGAAATCGCGGGAACCGTTCGAAGTCAGGCTGGTAAAAATCCACCAGGCTCACTTCCTGGCCACCGGGCGCGAATTCCAGCGGGCCGGGGTATAAATTACTGATTTGTTCCGGAGGTAACAGGGTGAAGCGACGTTTCCCGGCGATATTGCACGCGAGGTTATTCGGAAAGTCGTAGTGTGCGGCCACCCGCACCTTATTGCCCAGCCACAGGGAACCTACCGGTGAAACCGACCGCACACCGGCATCGTTGACCTCAGCGAACGTCGGAAACCAGTGCCCCACTTCACTGGAGGGCATATAGCGCATGGGTGTATCGGGCTGGCCCGAATCGGCAAGAATTTCGTCGAGCAAGATACCCAGATCCGTTTGCCGGACCTGGAAATTGAAGCCACTCATGTCCTCGTTGTAGAACACCCGGCCACCGGTCTCCGGTTTTCCGTAGCAGCCATTGACCGGATGGCCGCTATAGTGACCCAGTAAATACTCTGCAACAGCGCGATCCGATTCTTTCGCCGCGACAACCGAAGGAAAGTGAGCGCAGTAACCGCGCAAAACAAGTGGGCGCGTCACTCCGGCGAGATATTCCAGGATATTGCCCGAGTGCACACCCCAGACTTCACTCGCCGCAGTGACACCCGCATCCTCAATAAATGGAGCTTCCAAGGTTCACCCCTCAGTGCGCCGTGAGACGTCGGTTCTTTTCGTCAATCAGACGTCGCATCTGGGACTGGGAAGCCATGACCATGTAGATGGCCTCGAGGAACCCGGCACCATGCAGCTCCTGCAGGTCTTCCGCATCCAGCGCCTTCAAGCGCTCTTCATTGAGGGTATAGAAGCCCTTAAGCTGATTGGTCTCACCATTATTCAAGGTCACCTCCAGCGTAAATGGTTCCAGTAATCCATGTACCTGCAGGGTGCGCACGAACTTTTCGCCCTGCTCTATCCCCTGATGTACCGCCTCCAGCATGTCTGCAACGCGATCCAGGTAGGGGGTATTACCACCGTATTCAAGAAACAACGCTTCTCCACGGACGCGATTGACCCGGGGGTTATCCAGGTCGATATGAATTACGCGCCGGCTTTTCTGCACGCCATCCTCAACGTGGTGCTGGCGGCCAATCATGAAGGGCTCGCGACGAATGGCCAGTGGAATGTATGACGCATCCCATCCGCACTCATTCAGGAACAAATTCTCCCCGGGCTGTAGCCCCAGTAGCGCCAGAGGAAAAAAATTACCACTGCGCGCATCTTTCTGGAAAAAGATCGGGTACTGCCCCTGCAGTGCGCGAAACTCCAGGGGAAACGTCAGTGCGAACCATTGATCATCGCCAAACGCCGCGGAGCGCTCGGTCATCACCCGCAATTCGCGGTGATCCACATTGTTCAGCAATACTGCATTCGTCATCGTACTTCTCTCACCGTTATTGTTTTTATCTGATGTAAAACTCTCTAGCCAAAAAAGCCGCTGTTCCTCTGGGAACAGCGGCTTTCCTTTGCTTTAGCAAACCATCCTGTGAAGGCGCTTAGAAGGCGTAGCGTGCGCCGAGCTGCCAGCGTTCACCACCTTGATACAGTCCCATCAACTGGTACTTGTCGCGGCCGTGCACACGTACATACTCGTCGGTTACGTTGATGCCTTCGAGGAATACCTGCATACCTTCGATTTGCGGAATCTCATAACTGATGTTCAGGTCGATCTGACTGTACGCCTCAACATACTGCGGATGCTCACCAGTATCCTGACCGCGGGCACTCAGGAACTCATCTCGCCAGTTATAGGCGATACGCGCCTGGAAACCGTTCTTCTCGTAAAAACCCACCAGGTTGGCGGAATCACTGAGGCCGATCATGGATTCCTGGTCCATGATCAGGAACGGATCGTAGGTCAGGTCGGAATCCACAATGGTGTAGTTCGCCTGCATACCGAAACCGGATTGACCGAAGAAGTGCTGAACCGCCAGCTCCATACCGTCGATGGTGTTGTCGAGTTCACCATTCACCGGCTGACTGATGCGGAACACCATGTCGTTATCGGTTTCAGGATTACCGGTGATCTGCACGGTGTCGATCTCACCCTCGTCGGTGTACGTCACATTGACGTAGGGGCTATCGGCGTAGTTCTGCGCGATGTATTCATGAATGGAAACATCGGCACCCGCTGCAATTGCGGCCCGGGCCTCATCCACCAGCGCGCCATCGGACGGGTTGGGGATATTGAAAATGGTGCTTTCGGTGATACCGCCACTAATGAAGTTGGACACTTCCTTGCGGAACAACCCGACGGACGCGTAACTGGTGTCGCCGTAGTAGTACTCAAGGGAAAGGTCGTAATTCAGTGACTCGAACGGCTTCAGGCCCGGGTTACCGGAGGAGCCTCCGCCAATACCACTGTTCGCCTGACCACCAACGGTGGTGCCACCCTTGATGTCGTTGTAGCCCGGGCGAGTGATCGCCTCACTGATCGCCGCGCGCGCGACCACTTCATCGGTCAGGTCGATACTGAACGCAAGGCTCGGCAGTACGTAGCTGTATTCGCCGGTCTGGGTCAGGTAGTCCCGTGCACCGTCACTGCTGGTCAGCACAACTTCGGTACCACCAGACCAGGTCGCGGTGTCATAGGTAGGCACGATGGAGGTGGATACCACTTCGGTTTCTTCAAAACGCAGCCCGGCATTCACGCGATAGGGCATGCCACGCAGTTCGGAGCGGAAGTTGTACTGAGCGTAGGCGGCGTTGGTAGTCTCCACCGTGGTGCGGTCGGTTTGCGAACCCCAGTCGGTAGAGGCACAGAATGCCGTACCACAATCCCCCAGCGCAGTGGCCTGGGACAGATCCGTGGGATCATTGCCGAACTGCTGCTCGGCGATCGCGCGCACGGCATTGAAGTCCCAGGCAAAATACATATCGAGGGCGGTCTGGTTGCCATCGATCTCGGAGAAGTCACCCCAGGACATGTCGAATTCGTCCGACAGATCCTTCGCAGTGAACAACTCGTCCGGAAGATCGGCGGGGCTGCCGGCACCACCCCAGCTGTTGCGCTGTACAAAGGTTTCCTGAGACGTATTGCTGACTTCCTGGCGGGAAATACCAAAATCGATATCGCTCGACGCATTCAGCTCGAAATTACCGCCGAAGCGGAACTGGTCGATTTCTGAGTGATCGCGGTTGTTCTGGAATACAGAACCGGTGACCAGGATATCCGATGCATTCAGGCCATTTTCGGTAATGACATGCAACGCCGGCAGGTCCTGAGTGAAATCGATGGTAGAACCCTGGCGCACCAGCGCCGCCAGACTCAGGGTACCGCCGGTGCCCCAGGGGCTGTCCGGGCGGCGCTCGGCTTCAGAGTGCTGGGCATCAAGTTCCAGGCTCAGGCGGTCGCTGGCCTGCCACTCGAGATTCACGCCGAACATGTCACCTTCAAACACCTCGGCGGTACTGCCGCCGCCCATGGCCACGTCACCACCAGTGCCGAATTCGGAGTAGATGATCGGGGAAGAGATGGGACCGTCGGTCCAGATACCTTCCTGGCTTCCCCCCCACTCACCCCAGGTGTGGTACACGGAAATATCGTTGAACTGTTTGGCGATCTTGTTCTGGTAGTAGTTGTAGTCAACAGTCGCGGTCACGTCTTCGTTCGGCGCCCATTGCAGTACCAGCTGCCCGTTGGTGCGCTTGCGCTGCTGCTCTTCAAATTTGTACACCAGGCTGCGCGGGGCGGAGTAGATGTCACCCTCACCCGGGCGGTTTACCTGGCCTTCCAGCGGCAGGAATCCACCCCAGTCGTTGCTGTTGGTCTGGCCCTCGGCACTCATCCAGCCGGGGGTGGTGGACTGGGAGCTGCCACTTTCGCGCTCGGAGATATTGCCGGAGATGGCCACACCGAATTTGCCATCGGCAAAGGTATCGGAGTAGAAGCCGCTGAATTCGGGCGTCATATCCGCATCATCGGAGGACTCATCAATCACACCTTTGGCCGCAAAGCGGATGGTGCGCTCGGGAGTTTCCAGCGGACGCGCGGTCAGCAGGTTGATGGTCGCACCCATGCCGCCGGACGGCAGCGTGGCATCGCTGGTCTTGGCCACTTCCACACCGGTCACCATGTCGGAGGCGATGTTCTGGAAATCAAACGAGCGGCCACCGGTGGTGCGCGCCAGCTGGCGACCATTCAGGGTCACCAGGTTGAAGTCCGGACCCAGGCCGCGCACAGTGACCCGGCTGCCTTCGCCGTTGACACGGTCAATGGAAACACCGGAGATCCGCTGCATGGATTCCGCCAGGTTAGTGTCGGGGAACTTGCCGATATCTTCCGCGGAGATGGCATCCACAACACCCTGGGCGTCGCGCTTGGCATCCATGGATTTATCGAGACTGCCGCGAATACCCAGCACCACCACTTCTTCCAGTGCTGCATCTGCTTCGGTTTGAGCCAGGGCGCCGCCGCTTACACCCGCGAGGGTGGCGATGGCCACCGCAATAGAATTCTTCTTGAATCCGGTCATTCTGTTCATGGAGTTGTCTCCCCCATCGTCACGTCATTTTATTTATTGGTTTTCGCCAGGGTGGGTACCACTTGAGACCGCAACAGGATAACCCGATCTGGCGCGAGCCTATACTCCCGCTGCGCGCCAAATTGCGTCGTCCCACCTTGGGAAATTGGTGAAAAATGGACTATCCCACCTTGATTCCCGCAAAGCGGGAACGGGAAAGCACTTATTTTTCAATGACTTACGTGAATGACGCGCTTTTGCACCAGCGTGACCCATTTACAGCACCAGCGCGGGGCGAGAAGTGGGGAGCAACTACTGCCTACTGATCAACCCTTGACGGCACCGGCCGACAACCCGGATATCAGGAAGCGCTGCAAGGCGAGAAACAGGAGCATAACGGGCAGAGAGACGAGAATGGAGCCGGCAGCAAAGTACCCCCACTCGGAGGCGTAGTCGCTGACAAAAAAACGCAGGCCTACCGGAACGGTGTAGAGGGATTCATCATCCATAAAGATCGAGGCGAGAATAAACTCGTTCCATGCGGTCATGAATGCGAACAAGCCGGTAACGGCAATGGCGGGGCGTGCCAGGGGCAGGATGATTCGGATAAAAATGGTCCAGTGGCTGGCACCGTCGAGCAGTGCGGACTCTTCTATCTCAAACGGCAGCGTGTCGAAATACCCTTTCAGCATCCACACACAAAATGGCAGAGCGGTAATGGAGTACACCAGGATCAGCCCCAGCCAGGAGTTCCCCAGCCCCAACCACTGCACCACAATCACGTAGAGCGGTATCAACATCAGCACCGCGGGAAACATCTGGGAAATAAGGAACAACATCATGCCGCGCTGCCGACCGGCGAAGCGAAAGCGGGAAAATGCATAGGCCGCGGTGCAGCTCAGGGAAAGGCCGACAATGGTGGTGGCCATGGCAACCACCAGGCTGTTGCCGAGCCAGCGAAGAAACGGCTGCTCGGTCAGTACCGCGCGGAAGTTGGCCAGAGTCCACTGTTCCGGTAGCGGAATCAGGGCCATTAACTGCTCGGTAATACTGGCGTCTTCCGACAGTCGCACCAGGGTCAGGGACTGCTGTCCGGAGAAGGCGAGGCTGACCACCCACAACAGTGGATAGATCACGATCAGCGAGGCGAAAATCAGCAGCGCGAAACGGGCGCTGCAAATATCGCGCAGCAGCCGCTTGCCGCGCAGGCTGACCCTTCCGGGCATAGGTCCGGCTTCTCTTGCGGTAGTCACCGCGCGCCCTCCATAGTTCGGCTCACGCGCACCTGCCACATGGCATAGCAGAACAGCAATGCCAGAATCACCATGGAATAGGCCGCGGCGTAGGCGTACTGGTATTTTTCAAAGCCAATACGGAACGCCTTGGTGATCAGAATATCGTTGGCACCCGCCGGTGCGCCGTCGCTGACCAGATAAATGACGTTGAACATATTGAAGGTCCACACCACCGACAGGATCACCGCCGGGATCAGCACCGGTTTCAGCAGCGGCAGGGTAATCGCGCGGAACTGGAACCAGCGTCCGGCGCCTTCCACCCGGGCCACCTCATACAGTTCCCGCGGAATGGACTGCAGGCCGCCTAAAATGACCACCATCATAAACGGGATACTCAACCAGACATTGGTCACCAGCCCGGTAAAAAAGCTCGCGCCGATGGAATCGAACCACGCCACCGGCGCCAGCCCGAGCACCTGCAGGCCCTGATTGATCACACCGAATTGCGGGTGAAACATCCCTTTCCACACCAGCGCAGTAATGTAGTTGGGAATGGCCCAGGGCAGGATAAGGATCAGGCGGAACCAACTGCGCCCGAAGATAGGCCTGTCCAGGGCAAGCGCCAGAATCAGCGCCAGCCCCACCGCAAGCACCACATTGCTGGCGGTCCACAAGACAGTGATCAGCAGCGTCCAGTAAAAATTATCGAAGTCCAGACTGCGCTCGCTGCCCTGCCCCCGCCACAAGTGAAAATCACCGAGAATCGCTGCGTAGTTGTCCAGCCCGACAAACCGCGACCACAGGGGGGCGTGCTCATTGAATACCGTGGTATCGGAAAACGACAACAGAAGGCCGTACAGCAGCGGGAAAAAGACCAGTACCAACATGCCGACCATGGCCGGCAAGATATAAAGGTAAGCGGTTCGGTTGGCCTGCCAGCTCGCCATCAGGCGCTTACGATAACGGTGCCAGCCCCAGACCGCGAGCACCATCAGTGCAACTGGAATCGCCCACAGCCAGATTGGCATCTGCGCCGGGGTTTCACCCCGTCGACGGGAGCGCTCCAGACCCGCGAGGTCCGCGCTCAGTTGCCGCTGAAGTTGATGCATCTCCGCTTCCGGCTGCGCCACACCCTTGACGACTTTTTTCAACGCATTTTCCAGGGGAACCCACAGCAGGGTCATGGCCGGCAGATTGGGAATCGGCACCGTGTGCTCCAGCTGGCGACGAAACGCCATGGCCACATGGTTGGTTGCGATACTCGGGTGTTCAAACGCACTGATATTCGCCGGTAGCTGTCCCCCCTCGATGGCCATGATCTCCGCGGAGGCGCGGCTGGTGAGAAACTCCATCAGTGCCACGGCCTGTTCCGGGTGCTGTGACCAGGGCGACAGGAACAGCCCCTCAACCGCCACCCAGGGTGACAGGGGTTTACCGCTCTCGCTGTTGAGCGGTAGCGGTGCCACCCGGTAATTCACCTGCGGTGAGATTTCCCCCAGCATCCAGGGGCCACTGATCACCATGGCCGCTCTCCCCTGATTGAACAGGTCCGTCACCAGCGTGCTGCTGGGGTCCTCCGGCAGAATCCGGTCGTGGCGCGCCCAGCGCGCGAGCATCTGCAACGAGGCAATATTGGCCGGACTATCCAGATCCAGGTTGCCACCGCGATCAAACGGGCCGCGCCCGAAGCTGTTCATCAGGGCGCCGTGAAAAAAGGGTTCGGTGTAGCTGTAGGCGAGGCCAAAGCGACCAGCGCTGCGGTCGGTGTGGCGCAGCGCCTCTACCACCATGGCGTCGGTTGCGGGCGGCGGCGACGGCACCAGGTCGACATTCATGATCAGCGCGGGGCTTTTGAACGCGAACGGCAACCCATAGAGGTCGCCCGCGAAGGTCATCGCATCCACCAGGTTGGGTGGAAAGCGCCGCAGTAAACGCTCACTCACATAGCGATCGATGGGCGCAATGGTGTGCCCGGAGCTGGCCCACCCGCCGAGACGATCGTGGGCAAAAACAAACAGGTCGGGCCCCTGCCCCCGGGGCAACGCCGCGGATAACTTGTCGGCAAAGCCACCAAAGGGAACCGCCAGCGCCTTGACCTGTACCGCGCTCTGGCTGCGGTTGTAGTCGCGAATGCGCTGCTCAAAGGCAGTGCGCTCGGCACCGCGGTAGCTGTGCCAGAGTGTCAGGCTATCCGCTGCTCTGGCGGTGGCCGAGAGGAGAATGAAAAGGCAAAGTGCTAGCGGCAGGAGCCTGCTTGCAGGGCCCGTCAGAGTGCTTAGCGAGCAACGCTCGCTGCTCTGCCGGGCGACCGGCCATGGATGGCCGGGCCGGACACTGCTCCAGGGATGGCTGCTTGCGACGGGTTCGCTTGCAAGCAGGCTCCTACAAGTCGGGGCGCTGATCACACACGGACTCCGGCGCGGGCTGTGCCACTGCGAATGCGCTGTTGCGTCTGTGCATCGAACAGGTACACCGCCGCGGGATCAAACGCGAGCTCCAGCATGTCGCCGAGAGTAAACACCCGCAAACCCGGCAGCCGTGCTATGACCTGGTCGCCGCCCTTGCGCAGGTGCACCAGCATCTCCGCCCCCAGGCTTTCCACCAGTTCGATCTCACCGGACAGCCGTGGCCAGTGGGCCGGCGCGCCGGCGGCGTAGCACAGCTTTTCCGGGCGCAGACCGAGCAGTAACGCGCTGCCCACTCCCTGCAGGTGCGGGCGCGGCAGTGTGAGCAGGTCGCAACACAGCTGGGCACCGTCGTTGGCAACCGCAACCAGATTCATCGGCGGCGAGCCCATAAACCCCGCCACAAAGGTGTTGTCCGGGTCGTTATACAGCTCCAGCGGCGTGCCCACCTGCATCAGCTCCCCTTTATCGAGAATCGCGATACGGGTGCCGAGGGTCATCGCCTCCACCTGATCGTGGGTAACGTACACAGAGGTGGTACCCAGCTGGCGGTGCAGCCGGTGAATGACACCGCGCATCTGTACCCGCAGCTCGGCGTCAAGATTGGACAGCGGTTCATCGAACAGGAATACCTGGGGATCGCGCACCATGGCGCGGCCCAGGGCCACCCGCTGATTCTGCCCCCCGGACAACTGGCCGGGCTTGCGCGCGAGCAGATCCGACAGCCCCAGGGTCTCGGCGGCATCCCGCACCCGGCGATCGATACCCAGCTTGGGGAAGTTCCGCACCCGCAGGCCAAATGCCATGTTTTCATACACGGACATATGCGGGTAAAGGGCGTAATTCTGGAACACCATGGCGATGTCCCGGTCCTTGGGCGGCAGGTCGTTGACCCGGTGACCACCAATATACAGGTCGCCACCGCTAATGGATTCGAGCCCGGCAATCATCCGCAGGGTAGTGGATTTGCCACAGCCGGACGGGCCCACCAGCACCATAAATTCGCCATCGCGGATCTCCAGATCCAGGCCGGGCACGGTTGCGGGACCATCGTCATAGCGCTTGCTGACGCCGCTGAACTCTATATTGGCCAATGGGACGGGTCTCTCTTATCGTCGATATACAGCTTTTATTATTGTCTTTCTATCGCTGGCAGGATTCTCTACCAGATACCGGATTGTGCCCCAGAAAAAACGCCGCCGCCTCCCCCTGCAGCACCCTAATTGGCCTAACCGATTGAGCGAGTCTGCGACTTTGCTCCATAGCCCCAATTCAACGCATCCAGCGTCAGCTTCCTCTTCTTCGAGCATTGCAGCGCCAAAAGTAGCCTTCTGGAGCCAGTTCGGGATGCGAATTGAAACTTCTGTACTAAATTGATTTGGCGCAGATGTACCGCGTAGTAGTCGATAAGTATCTATAAGGACTCAGAGATATGCGCCAAGCCCCACTTGCGGCTTTTCTTGTGACATTTGGCGTCACACTCGGAACATTAACCGCCTGTTCGGTAAAACCGACCGCCATGGACGACGCCACCATCGATCAACGCGCCAGTGGCGACTGGCAAACCGCCTTCGGCAGTCAGCAGCCGGTCACCGGCCCCATCGATCTCAATGAAGCCATTGCGCGGGCGATTGCCTACAACATGGACAATCGCCTCAAGCTGATGGAAGCCGTGGTCGCCAACCGCAACCTGAGCCTGTCGCGCTGGGACATGCTGCCGGAAATTGCCGCCAGTGCCGGTTACAACCACCGCAACAAACAGCACTTCGCCAGCAGTGAAGATGTAAACGGCAACCAGTCGCTGGTGCAGTCCACCTCTCTGGATAAGACCTACAGCACAGCCGGACTTGAACTGTCGTGGAACGTGCTGGACTTCGGCATCAACTACCTCTCCGCCAAGCAGGCCGCCGATGGGGTGATGATTGCAATCGAGCGCCAGCGCAAGCTGATGCACAACGTGATCATGGACGTGGAATACGCCTTCTGGATGGCCGCTGCCGCCCAGCGTGCCCAGGCACAATTGCCCGGGCTGATCGAACAGACCCGGCGCGCGCTGGAAAAATCCCGCGAGAGCGCCGAGCGCGGGTTGCGCCAGACCGAGGCCAGCCTTTCCTACCGACGCGACCTGCTGGACCTGATGCAGCAGCTGCTGGCGCTGGAAGGGGATATGCACAACGCCAAGATGGAGCTCGCCTCGCTGATGGGGCTCCCCCCGGGCACTGAATTCTCGGTGCGGGCAGCACCCAGCGATGCCCTGCGCAGTCCGTTCTCGGAGATGAATGTACTGGAACTGGAACAGTACAGCCTGCGCAACCGCCCGGAACTGCTGGAAGAGGACTATCGCGAGCGCATCGCCGCCACAGAGATCCGCAAGGCCTGCCTGCAACTTTTGCCGGGGCTGGAGCTGCGCACCGGATACTTCCACGATGACAACAGCTACCTGTTGTACAACGACTGGGCCGAAAGCAGCCTGCGTTTGACCTGGGATTTACTCGGCACCGTGGTCGCCGGGCGCGACCTGGTCGGATACGCCCGCGACAATGAGCGCCTCGGCGATGTGCGCCGCGCGGCACTGACCGTCGCCGTGCTCACCCAGGTTGACCTCGCCTACAGCCATGTGAAACGCGCGCAACTGAACCACGGTTACGCGGTGGAGCTGGCGGATATCGACCGCCAGATGGCAAGCCAATCCCAGGCCCGCTGGCAATCGAGCCAGGGCACCGAACTGGAAAGTATCCACGCCTCTACCCAGGCACTGCTTTCCAGCGTGCAGAAAGATGTGAGCTACGCAGACTGGCGCAGCGCCAATGGACGACTCAGCAACGCGGTGGGTTTCCAGCCCGAGTTTTACATTGACTACCGTCAGCCCCTGGAAGTGATCCAGCAACAGGTCGCGGATATGCGCACCCAGAGTGCCAGCATGGAGCTGCTGCCGATCGGTGGCTACAACCCGGAGGGCGTGGAGAAGCGCGAGGCTGAAATCCGTGAAGACGGACAGGCCGCTGCGCACTGGTGAGCGCTGCGTTCACTGCTTCCGCAACACGCACCGTGGTCGATGTTATAGGGGAATCCGAGATGCATGCCCAAGCCACCTTCTCCGCCGTGATGCTAACCGTCTGCGCGGCTCTGATGTCGTTGCACTGCAGCGCGCAATCCACTGGCCACCAGCAGACTCCATCTGAGGAGGTCACCGCGCCCGCAAAACTCAACGCGCTCAGCCGGGTGCAACTGTCCAGTGAACTGGCCGCACGCATTGTTGATGTGCGCGTGCGGGCCGGTGACCGTTTCAATGAAAATGACCTGCTTGCTCGCTACGACTGCACCGAACTGAAAGCCGAACTTGAAGGCGCCGAGTCACAACAGGCGCTTGCCCGCCGCCAATTGGATGCCAATATTTCCCTGCGCCAGCTGGGGGGGAATATCAGCGAACTGGAGATGGTCCAGAGCGAAGCACAGCTTGCGGAGACAACCGCCAACACCAAGGTGCTGGCCCATCGCAACAGCTTGTGCGAGGTGCGCGCCCCCTTCGACGGCTACGTGATCAGCCGCGGTGTTGAACCACATCAGCGCACCGAAGTCGGCGCACCGCTATTTGAGCTAGTCGATAACCGTGGGCTCGAAGTCGAAGCCATCATCCCCTCCGGATGGCTCGCCCGTATTTCCATCGGCGACAGATTTCAGGTCACCATCAATGAAACCGGCCGAACCTATTCGGCCAGCCTGCAGCGCATCGTGCCGGTCGTCGACCCGGTAACACGAACCGTTCGGGTAATCGGTAATATCATCGAAAAAGACCCGAGTGGAGCGGTGTTTCTGATTTCCGGTATGAGCGGAGAGGCAAACTTCCAGCTGCAAAAAGAGGACACTGACCTGCTGGCGAACGGATCCGGTCAGCCCCTCGGCCGCGGGGCCAACTGACATGGAAGCGAGACTGCTGGAAAAGCTCAACGGGTTTCTCGCCCTGCAAAAGAAGCTGCGCGATGCCAGCGATGTGCAGCAGGTTGCCCGCACCACCTGTACCGACAGCCAACAACTGCTAGATTTCGATACCTGCTTATTTTTCAGTGGCACTCAGCTTGCGCTGATCGCGGCGTCCAATGTAAGCAGCGTAGACAGCACCAGTAGTGAAGCGCAGCATTGGCGGCGCCTCGTAAAAGCGCAGACTGCACAGGTGCAGAAAGAGTCACCGCTGCAGTTGGAGATTTCCGCACCGGGTACCCCTGGTGAAAAGGGTACAGCCGAAACCAGAAGCCAGTTTCTCTGCCTGGTAAAGGTGGGAAAAGGAAATGCTGAACCACTCGGGTACCTGGCGATCCTGAGAGCGCGACAACTTTCTCAGCAAGAATCGGAAATCCTGCGGGAAATCGGCGCCGTTCTCTGTCACGCACTTCTCGCACTGCGCGGCAAGCGGCAGGGTTCGCTGAGACGTATCATGGCGCGCCGGCCGCTGGCCATCGCCGCAGCGATCGTTTGCATCTGCCTGATACCTGTACGACAGAGCGTACTGGCACCGGCAACACTTGCCGCCATCGAACCCCGCATCGTATCCGCGTTGACCGATGGGGTAATACGGGAAATCAATATTCCGCCCAACGCAGCAGTGCGAAGCGGCGATCTGCTTTTCTCTCTGGAAGATGCAGAAGTCAGTGCCGAAATCGACCGGGTACAGCAGGAAATTTCTCTGTACCGGGAACGCCTGCGCATGACCCGACAGTACAACTTTCAGCAAACATCCGCCGGTCACAAACTGGCAGAAGCGGAAACAGATCTGGCGATTCGCACTCTCGACCTGAAATTCCAACAGTCGCAATTGGACAAAACCCGTGTAAAAGCGCCGGCCAACGGCATTGCTATTTACACCGACCCCGCTGAGTGGATTGGTCGCAGGATTCGCGCCGGTGAAAAGGTCATGGAAATCGTGCAGCCCGACGCGCGCCAGATTCAAATTGACCTCCCCACCAGCGATGCGATTCGACTGCCGGAGAGCGCCCGCACAGTATTTTACGCTGAGTCAGCGCCATTCGCCCCGATTGAGGGAGAATTGCACTATCACAGTCTTCTGACCACGGTGGGAGAAAACCTGCCCGCAAGCTATCGGCTACTGGCCGATATTCAACAGGATCAGCCCCAGATTCATATCAACACGCGCGGCCACGCCCGTGTCTACGGAGCACGGGTCCCATTAATTTACTATCTACTGCGCCGACCACTGGCATCTGCCCGCCGCTGGATTGGGGTCTGATTCCGCGTACAGGTGACCAAGCAGGTGCAGCCAGAGCAACAGGCCAGTTCAACGATGTCAGCGACCGGTCAGGATTCCAATGGGAATACCTGGGCACCCCTGCGCACCGACCTCCAGGTTCACCCGACTGCTGAATCAGCAGACGAGAAATGCTGGTTGCTCTACGATCCGGTTCGTGGTCAGTACCATGAGATTGGTGAGCTGGAGATGCTGGTACTGCAATTCTGGCCACTGGGTAATGCCGATGCGGTAGCCCAGGAAATAGCGCAACGATATGGCTGTGTCATTGAGCCCCGGCAGATTGATTCGGTGGCCCGATTTGTCCGTGACAACGAACTTGAACAGAGCAACAGCGACGCACTGACGGCCAAGCTCGCATCGATAAGTGACACTCAAAGAAGACTGATTGGCTTACAGAAGAAACTGTTCTGGCGCCACCCGCTATTCATCCCGGATCTGAGTTGCCGGCTTCTGCTCCCCATCGCCCGCGGCACTCTGCACAAAGGCTTTTACGCGGCCCTCATCTGCATGATGTTGATTTGTGGCGTTTCGGTCGGCCAGCACTGGCCGGAGTTTATCGCCTACTTCGATGCCAGCTGGAATCCCGTGGGCGCGGCCATATTTTTCTCCTGCTATTTATTGCTTAGCCTGGTGCACGAGTTAGGTCACGCGAGCGTCGCTCGGCTTTATGGGGTTCGCGCCAACAGCATTGGTATCGGGCTGATCGCGATGATGCCCATTATGTACAGCGAAATCACCGACGCGTGGCGTTTGCCGCGCAGGGCACGCCTGCATATCTCTGCGGCCGGCGTGACCTTCGAGTTACTGCTTGGCGTCGGCGCAGCGCTCGCCTGGTGCCTGCTGGATGATGGCCCACTGCGCGCGCTGGTGTTTTATGTATTCACCACGTCATTGATCACCACCTGCATGATCAATGCGAATCCATTGATGAAGTTTGATGGATACTATCTGTTGAGTGACTTCACCGCGGAAAAAAATCTTCAGCAAACCGCTGCGTCGAGTCTCCGCCAGTGGGTATGGTCGCGGCTGCTGCGCCAGTATCCAGCGCCCCGCGGGCGCCGGCAGGCGCTGCTGATCCTGTTCGGCGCTGCCGGCGTTCTATACCGGCTGGTTGTTTTCGCCTTTATCAGTTATGCCGCCTATCAGTTGCTGTTCAAGGCGGCTGGCGTGCTGGTATTCCTGCTATGCATCGCACTGTTGCTGGTAGTGCCCACCTATCGTGAGATTGCCGGCTTCGTTTCCTTTCTGAAGAGTCAACACGCCAGCGGACAAGCGTTATCGGGGAATGAGGAAACCATGCAAACACCGCAGCCACAGGGATCGGAATTTCGCGGACTGCCATCACTGTTTCGCGCATTTCTCGTGTTTCGCCCCGGCGCTTTGATAAGTGCAGTGCTGATGCTGGCACTACTATTGGCTCCACTGCCGTGGCCGGTCAAAATTCCCGCCGCCACCTATTTTGCTCAGGAGCAGAACGCGATGGCACCGGCAGGCGCCATATTGCATTCCCTCGCCGTGCGCCGCGGAGAGTCGGTTACCGCAGGCCAGGTTATTGCCGAATTTCACAACGACGAGCTGGACTATCGAATCGCGCGCACCCGAGCAGAGCTATCGCTACTTCAGCGCCGCCAGCACAGCGACGGTTTCGCGGACTCTATCGATGCACTGGATGGCGTATACCTGCATGACCTGCTGAGCAAGCAGCAGCGATTGCGCGCACTGGAAACAGAGCAGGCACAACTGCGGGTTACTGCAAATGTATCGGGATCGGTCGACTGGACATTGCCGGGACTCAGTACCGGCCAGTACATCGAGCTGAATCAATCTTTCCTCACAATTGCCAACCGGCAGAGTCTTTCCGGACGTGCCTATGCGCAGCCACAGCAGATCATGCGACTGCCATCGGCAGATGCCTTGCGCAATCGTCGGGGCCAGTTGTTTTTCGACGGTCAATGGCAACCGGTCGCTGTCACCATTCGGGGCCTGGAGGATATTGCATCCCGACGCATACAGGACCCTGCACTGGCTTCCATTCACGGTGGCCCGCTGCAAACACTGACCGAGGAACACCGCCGCTCCGCCGAAGCGCTGCACCTGTTGCTGTTTGAATTTACCGACGCGACATCGGAAGACGTGGCGCACACAGCGCAGGCACCCGCAAGCGCTCAGCGCACAGGCCGGCTGATTCTCCTGGGAGAACCCATCAGCCTGCTGCAACTGCTCAGCCAGCGCGTGGCCGGTGTATTGATTCGAGAGAGTGGCGTATAGCCCACTGAAACAGACTTAATTCTGGGCCGCCGGAAGCGCCGCCCGCTGATACCGCAAGGAACGAGGTACGCCATGGAACTCAATGCGTTTTCCAGATCATCCCTGGCTATGGCCATTATTCAAAATGGTCGCCAACTGCGCAGTCTGCACCGCACCCTGGAGAAACGGGTATTGCTGGATGCCTCGGTCGCCGCCGATGTCAGCCAGATGGCAAATGCCTCTCCGACAGACGTGGCGACGCCAGACAGTGTCGACCAGGGTGCCGCACCCCAGGAAAAACAGGACACGGCGCCACAAAAACTCGCAGACTTGTACACTTCTGGTACCACCGCACAATCCGAACTGGTCGTCATTGATCTGAATCTGGATCAAGCTCAGACACTGGTAGACGACCTTCTTCAGCAGGCCACAACCATTACCGGTGATGCCGCAAATGGCGACGCTTTACAACTGAGCATCGGCGAACGCAGCCTGACGCTGTTGACTCTGGATACAAGCGACAACCTGCAGAGCGTTACCGATTTTATTCAGCAGAGCGGGCAGACGTTTGATGCGATTCACCTGGTATCACATGGCGGCGCGGGCGGGATCGATATCGGCGGTGATTCGCTGTCCCTCAGCTCTCTATCGGGCATCGACAACAGTGACCACAGTACGCAACTGCAAAGCTGGTCGTCCTTTCTTTCCAATGACGCTGACATCCTGCTCTACGGCTGCAACACCGGGTACAGCCTGACAGGCGAAAGTTTTATTGCGCAGATTGCCGACCTCACCGGCGCCGATGTAGCCGCATCTGACGATGCGACGGGAAATCCGCTGCGCGGCGGCGACTGGGAACTGGAACAACAGCACGGCGATGTGAAAACCGACCTGGTATTCTCCAAACTGCTGCAGGGTTCCTGGGAAGGCTTAATGGCATCGGAGCCGAATGCCACGGTCTCGGTTGCTGGCGAGGACTTTATCAACGAACCCACGGACATGACCTTCGTGTTCGATAACGCCGGCGATACCGTGGGATACGGCCCGTTTATGGATGTGGTTCTCGGCCCCGGCCTGGAAATTCAAAGCACGTCCGGACTACTCGGCGCCCAGGTGGAAACCTATACGTCGCAGGGTGGACAGTGGGTCGACAGCAATGGCAACCCGGTAGAGTTCCACCCCTACGACTTCAACGACACCGGTGACATCACACTGCCGCCGGTCGGCCCCGAAGGTTCCACCTGGTACGCATTGCAACTGCCGTTTGGCTCTTTCTCTCCGGATCAGCCCGCGTATGAGTTGACCGCCTCTGTGCTGATTGATGAGGCCGCCGGCGCCATGGTCGGCGTGCCGATTCCGGTGTGGGTAAGACCCGGATTTGCCTACGGCGAGGACCCGCTAAACAATCCCGACACCGACCCGGCCATCAGCGGATCGGCCATAGAAACCACCATCACACCCACTGTGATGCTGGTGGACAAAGAAGCATTCGATGGCGATGGCGACAATGCGTCTATCGGCGATGACGGTGAGACCGTTACCGGGCCGAGCGAGCCTGTTACCTGGCGGGTCACCGTCGACATTGCAAACCTGTCACCGGTTGTCGATCTCGTTGTCACCGAACAGGTTCCGGAAAACTTTTACTATGTCCCCGGCACGGTGACTGTCACCGACGCGAATGGCAGTACCCTCACCGAAGGTGTTGACTACGAACTTACTGAGCCGCCAGAAGGCGCCAACAGCAATGCACAGTTGATCGTGGAATTTCTGAATCCGGTGGTGGGCAGCCTAGCGGACAACGACATCATCATCGAATACACCGGCTATGTCCCCGATGTGGATGCGAACGGCAATCCGATTGTCATCAACGACGCCGCCAACGATGCGGTTACCAATACCGCCAGTGCCACTGGCACCTACCAGGATCAGTCGGTCAGCGACGACGCTGAAGAGACCATCGTCGCCACCGCCACCGCGGTGCAGAAAAGTGTGCGAACCATCGAAGACAATGGCGGGGAAGGAACAACCCCCGGCGATGTTCTGGAGTACACCCTCACGCTGCAGGTTTCCGATTACATGCAGCTTGAGGATCTCGTGCTGTCCGACTTTGTGGGAGACGGTCTGGCGGTTGATGGCAGCAGTATCAATATCGAGGTTTTTTACAATGGCACCGACTATGGACCGAGCGCCGCAGGCGCCAATGCCACGGTCACCGAGAACCCCGCCCCCGAGGACGGGCACACCGACATCAGTGTCAATATTTCCCAACTGCTGATTGATCTCGGCATCAGTGCCGATGGCAGCCTCAACGGCGATCTGTTCTCTGATGCCAACGTCGACGGTACTACCACTGTGGTAGTCACTTACGAGGCAACCATTCGCGAGGAATATATCGGCGCGCCCTACGCGGGTACGCCCAATGCGTCCGTCGATGCACTGGATGTAATCACTAATCAGGCCACCATCAATGCCGTTGCCTCATCGGCCAACGGCGAGTCCGTAGAAAACAGCAGCACCGAAAGCATTACCATCGAAGGGGCCAGTTTCAACAAGAGTGTATTTGCGGTCAACGACAGTACCGACCCGAATGATCTTGATGAAATCACCGTGGGGGATAGGGTTACCTTTGCCATCGACCTGGATCTCGGCACCCTCGACAGCCAGGGCATTGTCATTACCGACTATCTTCCGCTGCCGGTATTTGACGCCACCACGCCATCGTACGTGCCGACCAACCAGGGTGCCAATATCCCCGGTGCCAACCAGTGGGGGTTTGGACCGGAAACGGAATTTGGAAACTGGCCGCCGGAGTACTTGGCGGATATTAACGTCTCAGTTACTTCCGATCCCGACAACAACTCCATCAGCTGGAGCTTTGCTTCAGTCAGCCAGGCGCAGTCCGAAGGTGGCCGAGTCCAGCTTCTGTTTACGGTCTTGGTTCAGGATAAACCCTTTACCGATGGGCTATCACTGACCAATATTGCCACCGTCGAAGTCGATGGCACGTCGACATCGACCGTACTGCCACCGGATGGGACGCAGGTTGAGGTGCTCTCCCCGGATATTACCGTTACCAAAGGGGTTGTATCCACCGACAACGGCGATGGCATCTTTGACCCGGACCCCAACGCCCCTGTCACCTTTGATCCCGCAGGCACCGCCGCCGGCAGTGGCGCACCGTGGAGTGGCGGCGACATCACCAGTGCTGACCTGGATAGCACACCGATCGATTCGGATCTGAGTAACGTGGACGCTGGCGATGTAGTCCGCTTTGCCATTGTTGTGGAAAACAGCGGCGGTTCTGACGCTTTTAACGTCGCCATTAGTGACATCCTGCCGCTCGGGTTTACCACACCGGGTGGAGGACTCAATCTCCAGGTGTTTACCGGCGATGGGACCGCCGTTGACTACAGTGGAGACCTGTTTAGCGGCGGAATTACATTGACCGACCCATCGCCCAGCGAGGGGGCTCTGAACGAAGGCCGCGATCCCGACACCGGTGCCACCACAGACGGCAGCAACATCGTCATCATTACCTACGACCTGGTGGCCATCAGTGCGGTGCGCCCCAACCAGGAAATCAGTAACACCGCCACTCTTGAAGCCTACGGCGGCATCGATGAAGGCGCGGACTATACCGAGGGAAATTCGAGCCCCAACTGGCAGGATGATGCCATTGTTGAAATTCGTTCAAACGCGATTTCGAAAGAGCTTGTCAGCACCAGCATCAACGGTGACAACAACGCAAATGATCAGGCCGTAATTGGTGAAACGGCGACTTATCGCCTGACGCTGGAGATTGCAGAAGGTATTTCCCCCAGCGCGTATATTATCGATACCCTGGATATAGGCCTGGCGTATATCGATATTGCGACCGTCAGCACTTCCTCCGGCGACATACAAAATGACGATGGCGTGGCCTGGAGTCTGGCCGACCTGAACGTCTCCACAAATGGACAACAGGTAACTTTTGATCTCGGTGATCTAGTAAACCTGAACCGCGATAACACCACAGCAGAAACAATTACCATCGAGTACACAGTGCTCGTTGAAAATATTGTCGAGAACCAGAGCGGTGACCAGCTCAACAACAGTGCGCAATTTTTCTGGGACGATACCGATGATGATGTAAGCAACCCCGTTGGCCACGGTACTGCTTCGGCAGAAAACATTGAAGTGATCGAGCCGGATCTGCAGGTTAACAAATCCCTGCAAGACCCCAATGCACAGATCGACGCAAATGATCAGGTGACCTATATCATTGAAATTTCGCACTCGGCGTTTTCTGACACCGATGCGTATGACATTACCTTTTCCGATGTATTCCCGCCTGAATTGAATAGCGTTACGATCGACAGTATTACGCACCCCAGTGATGCGAGTATCGGCTCGAAATTTGAAGTGGACGGGAATACCCTGCAGACCGTTCCCGGACAGACATTTGATCTGGAAATCGGGGAAACCATCACCATCCAGGTTACCGCTACCGTTGACGAATTTATCTTTCCTGGTTCGACGATCGTCAATACGGCAACAACAGACTGGACCAGTATCGACGGCGACAGCAATCCCGACGAGCGCACGGGAGACAACTCGACAAACCCCGCCAACGATTACGAAACCAGTGGTTCGGCGACAATCACGACAACTTCAATTCTCGGACAGGGAAAGCAAGTTACGTCCAGCTCCCAGCAAAATGAATTTAACGATCTTTCACAAGTGGTTATTGGGGAAACGGTAACCTACGCATCCTACTTTGTCATTCCCGAAGGTTCCATCCCTCTTTCCACCATTACCGACCAGCTTCCACCGGGAGTTGAGTTTGTCAGTCTTGACGAAGTAATCGTCGGCAGCAATATTTCTTCATCTCTGGGAGATCTGACTCAGCCTGGTATAGTCGTACCTCCAGCAACTGGCTCTACTGGCGAGGTCACCTTCTTTTTAGGGGACATTACAAATAACGCAGGCAGCGGTCAGTTTGACGAGAATGTCGTTGCTCTGATCTACACAGTAAAGATTCAAAATGTACAAAGTAACCAAGCTGGTGAAACACTAGAAAATACAGCCACTTTCATCTGGGACTCAAATAACAATGGGGAGATCGATAGCGGCGACCAGTCGGTTTCACAATCAGCACAAGTTAATGTTATCGAGCCGACACTATCGATTTCAAAAACTGCCAATATCAACAGCGGCGATAACGGCGATGAACTGATCTACACGATCACCGTCACCAACCCCAGTAACGGAAGCAGCACCATCGCCTACGACATCAGTTTCAGCGACCCGCTGCCGGCCGAGCTCGACAATATTACCCTGAGTGTTACCGAACAACTGGATTCCGGTAGCAGGGATATTTCCAATTTCTTCGATATCATAAACGGCGAAATTGTGCTGGATCCCCAGGCGGAGTACGACCTGGAACCCGGCGGCGTAGTGACGATTACAGTTACCGGGACCCTGACCAATACGATTGCCGGTAGCACCATCTCCAATACGGCCGAGCTGGACTGGTCGAGTCTTGACGGCGATGTTGACGGAGAGCGCACCGGGTCTGATGGCGAAGGCAATGGGCTCAACAACTACGCCAATAGCGACGATGTGATTGTAAACATCAACGCACCGACCGTTGAAAAAACACTGATTTCAACCTCGCAGAACGACGACCTGAACGGCGATGGACAGGCGACTATTGGGGAAATTGTCACTTTCTCGGTGACGGTTACCGTTCCGGAAGCCGCGCTGACCGGCCAGATTGTGGACGTCTATGGCCCCGGCTTTGAATTTGTCGACGTGCTGAGCATTACGGTCAGCGACCCGGATGCGCTCCAGTATGACGAAAGTCAGTTTGTGGTCATCGACGATCCGGCAAGCCACACCATAGGGCTCAACTTCGGCACCGTGCTGAACACCAGTACCGATAACGCACCGGAAACGGTGACCTACGTTTATCGCCTGCGGGTTACCGACATCCCCGACAATTTTCAGGGAGAAATCCTCAGCAACGATGTCACCCTCAATTACGATACCGATGGTGACGCTTCAGATCTGGAAGGCAGTATCGGCGCGGCCGCCAGTGTGGAGGTGGTGGAGCCAATCCTGCAAATCGACAAGCAGCTGACCGCGCCCACCCCACCGTTGGTACTCGGCGGCACCGCCAGCTACGAGATTACGGTACAGCTGGACCCGGCCAGTGGGGCCGACGCCTATAACGTAAATATTTCCGAGCTACTGCCCACCTATCTGGCGGATATCGAGAATCTTCAGATTACTGCAGAAGGCGGCAACCCGGTCATCGTCGATCATTCCACGGCGAACCTGCTGTCCATCGATGTCAGCGCCATCGATGCTTCCACCAAGATCATTATTACCTACGATGCACAGGTCACCAGCGACCCGTCCGCGATTGGCGAGGATGTTACCAACACGGCCGAGGCCGAATACTCCACCCTGGATACGCCCGAGGGCGGAGACGATAGCGATATCGAGCGCGACTACACCATCGACGATACGGTTACCGCCCCCATTGAAGCATTCGACCTGAGCGTGGATAAAGACGACGGCGACGTAACCGTGGCACCGGGTGAAACCATCACCTATTCCATCGCCTATGCGAACAACGGTACCGCCGATGCTACCAACGTGGTGATCACCGATACCCTGCCGGAGTATGTGACCTTCGACCCGCAACAGAATCCCGGTTGGACGCTGAACGGGGACACTCTGACCTATGATCTCGACACCGTAGCCGCGGGTGATAACGGCACCATTGAATTGGTGGTTACCGTGATTGACCCGCTACCCAGCGGGGTCGAGGAAACACTGAACGCGATCACCATCGATTCCGAAGACGGTACAGATCCCAACCCGGATGACAACGACGACGAAGAGGTAACGCCGATCCAGGCAGCCCCGGATTACGTGGCCGTCAAAACCAATGACTTCACCAGCCCGGTACAGCCCGGTGATCCGGTCAGCTGGACCATCGAGATCAGCAACCAGGGCAATCAGGATGGCACCGGTGTTGTGGTCACCGACACCCTGCCGGATACCAGCCTGTTTACCAACTTCACCGCCAGCAACGGCGGCGTGATCGACCTGAATGCCGGCACCGTCACCTGGGATATTGGCGACCTCGCCGCCGGCGATTCCATTACCCTGACACTCAGCGCCGAAGTTGCAGAATCCGTTCCCGTCAGTATTCCGACACAGACCAATACCGTCACCGTGGATGACGATGGCGCGAACGGCCCGGATCCCACGCCCGGTAACAATACCGACGAAACCGAGTTCGACATCACCTTTGTGGACCTCGCCATCGACAAGGACGACGGCGGGGTTACCGCAGAGCCCGGTGATGCCGTGGTGTACACCCTGAATTACGCCAACAACGGTACCGAGCAGGCGACCGGTGTCGTGATCACCGAAACGCTGCCGGAGTACTCGACCTTCGACGCCGCCAACTCGGATCCCCGCTGGGTGCAGAACGGCAATACCCTGACCCTCAACCTCGGCACTCTCGCCGCCGGCGAAACCGGCAGCGTCGACTTTGCCGTGATCTTTAACGATCCGATTCCAACCGGTGTGGTAGAAACCAGCAATACCGCCAGCATCGACGACGATGGCGAAAACGGCCCCGATCAGAATACGGATGACAATACGGACAACGAAGTAACCCCGATCGGGGCAGCCCCGGATTACGTGGCCGTCAAAACCAATGACTTCACCAGCCCGGTACAGCCCGGTGATCCGGTCAGCTGGACCATCGAGATCAGCAACCAGGGCAATCAGGATGGCACCGGTGTTGTGGTCACCGACACCCTGCCGGATACCAGCCTGTTTACCAACTTCACCGCCAGCAACGGCGGCGTGATCGACCTGAATGCCGGCACCGTCACCTGGGATATTGGCGACCTCGCCGCCGGCGATTCCATTACCCTGACACTCAGCGCCGAAGTTGCAGAATCCGTTCCCGTCAGTATTCCGACACAGACCAATACCGTCACCGTGGATGACGATGGCGCGAACGGCCCGGATCCCACGCCCGGTAACAATACCGACGAAACCGAGTTCGACATCACCTTTGTGGACCTCGCCATCGACAAGGACGACGGCGGGGTTACCGCAGAGCCCGGTGATGCCGTGGTGTACACCCTGAATTACGCCAACAACGGTACCGAGCAGGCGACCGGTGTCGTGATCACCGAAACGCTGCCGGAGTACTCGACCTTCGACGCCGCCAACTCGGATCCCCGCTGGGTGCAGAACGGCAATACCCTGACCCTCAACCTCGGCACTCTCGCCGCCGGCGAAACCGGCAGCGTCGACTTTGCCGTGATCTTTAACGATCCGATTCCAACCGGTGTGGTAGAAACCAGCAATACCGCCAGCATCGACGACGATGGCGAAAACGGCCCCGATCAGAATACGGATGACAATACGGACAACGAAGTAACCCCGATCGGGGCAGCCCCGGATTACGTGGCCGTCAAAACCAATGACTTCACCAGCCCGGTACAGCCCGGTGATCCGGTCAGCTGGACCATCGAGATCAGCAACCAGGGCAATCAGGATGGCACCGGTGTTGTGGTCACCGACACCCTGCCGGATACCAGCCTGTTTACCAACTTCACCGCCAGCAACGGCGGCGTGATCGACCTGAATGCCGGCACCGTCACCTGGGATATTGGCGACCTCGCCGCCGGGGAAACGTTGACGCTAGAACTGTCCGCAGAGGTGGTGAATGATCTTACCGCCAAACTCCCGCTTAGCACCCAGACCAACACGGTAGCGGTGACCGACGATGGCACCAACGGGCCTGACCCGACTCCCGATAACAATACCGATAGCACTGAGTTCGAAATCACTTACATCGATGTAGCGATTAACAAAGAAGTAAATGATGATGACGGTATTGTGTTCCCCGGTGATGTCGTTACCTATACCCTGCGCTACGCGAACCTTGGCACCGAAACCGCAACCGGCGTAACCATCACCGAAACGATTCCCGGTGCCACCACATTCGACCCGACCAATTCCACGCCGGGCTGGACCCGAATCGGCGATGAACTGTTTTTTGACCTTGGCGACCTCGAGCCTGGAGAAACTGGCACCGTGCAGTTCGCGGTGATCGTTCCCGATCCGGTACCATCCGGCCTTGCCAGTTTTACCAACATTGCCACGATCGTGGACGATGGCAGTAACGGACCAGATCAGGAGCCGGGCAATAACTCCACTGAAGATCGGGACAACCCCGCGGTCATTGTCGCGGCCCGACCGGACTACACAATTGACAAAACGGAGAACTTCAGCGATCCCGCACACCCGGGAGACACCATTCGCTGGACAATCTCGGTCAGCAACCAGGGCAATCAGGACGGTACCGGCGTTGTCGTCACCGACACCCTGCCGGACACCAGCCTGCTTACCGATATTACTGCGAGCGATGGCGGCATCGTTGACCTCGCCGCGGGCACGGTAACCTGGAATATCGGCCCTCTGGCCGCCGGCGACACGATCACGCTGACGTTGACGGCGGTCGTCGCCGACCAGATCCCCGTGGACGTTTCCTTGCAGACCAACACCGTGGTGGTAGAAGACGACGGCCGCAACGGCCCCGACCCCACACCGGAAAACAATACCGACAGCGAGACCTTTGCCATCGAATTTGTCGACCTGTACATCGATAAAGACGACGGCGATGTGGAGCCTCGGCCAACGGAATCCATTGTTTACACGATCGACTTCGGCAACCGCGGTAACACCACCTCCACCGGCGTAGTCATTACCGAAACGTTGCCGCCAAATACGACCTTTGACGCGGCTAATTCCACGCCAGGCTGGGTGCGCAACGGCGATAGCTACACATTCGACGTCGGCACACTCGCCCCCGGAGAGCAAGGCAGCGTCACTTTTGCGGTCATCGTGAATTTCCCGCTGGACCCCACCGTTCAGGAAACTCAGAACACCGCGAGTATCACCGATGATGGCGGCAATGGCCCGGATCAGAATCCGGACGACAATACAGACAGCGACAACACGCACATTGAAAACGAAATCAATGTGGACAACATCACCCTGTCGCAATTGTATCCGCAGTACATGGAGCCACTGCGGGCGTGGGAGCGCCAGATGCCACAGATGCACGGGCGACTGATCTCCAAAGAAACAGAGGATGTCGCCAGCAATTTACAGGGTGGCCGCAACGGGGACTATTACGACCCGGCTTTCGGCCCGGTGGATGGAAGGCAATACCCCAACGACTGGTCGCAGGTATTTGGCAATGACCTCAGCATCGATACCAGCGCGCCGGAGGACTCACACAAATCGAGTCCGCTGCAGATGGACAAGGATTTTGCCGGTTTCCGTGACAACTCCCTGTTTGGCATTTTTGAACGTCCCGCAGCGAGTCCTGATCTGCCGACAGATATACCGCGCTGGACACCGGAAGTTGAACCGCTGCCATCGCCCTTGCAGTCTTCTCCCAACGGCGGAGAGCAGCGGCATATCAACGGAGACCGTAGCCAGCTGCAACAGCAACTGGATCTGATCGGACAAGAGATGCGGGAGTCACAGCTATCGCCGATACTGCTGGCGTTCGCGGAGATGGTCGCAGAACAGGAGCAACAACAGAAACGCGACTGAGTTCGTCGCGGACGCGCTATCGCGTGCACGGGGGCAGGTTGGGTATCATATCCAGAACATTGATTCTGGAGAGGATACCCCTTGCTCCCAATGGTCCGCGCCAGCGCGCTCACCGGTTATAAGTCTCTGCTTGGCAGTTTCGGCGTCGATGCCGGGGCACTGCTGCAACGCCTTGCGCTGCCTGCGGATTATCTGGATCGTCCGGACCTGATGATCCCGATGGAGAGCAAGGTTGAACTGCTGGAACTGGGGGCTCAATTGAGTGGCTGCCCGCACTTCGGCCTCAAGCTGGCCCAACAGCAGAGTATTGCCGCCCTCGGCACCATCGGCCTGCTGCTGCAACAGTGCCCGACCCTGCGCGATGCCATGGAGACGATCACCTCCTCCATTGGACAGACGGCCCAGGGGCTGAAGGTATGGCTGGAGGAGTCGGCGGATACCGCCTACCTGTGTTCACGCTACGAGTTCGCCGGTCCTTCCGCCGCTTCCCGCCAGCACAGTGACAATCTGGTGGCCAGCGGATTTAATCTGATCCGCTTTCTTCTCGCCGAGCCCGTCGCCCTGCGCTCGGTCCAGCTGTGCGGTACAGCCCCGACAGGGAGCGCAGGACTCGCACCCTACCGTGAACTGTTCCAGTGCCCGGTGCAATTCGGGCAGGAGCACAACGGGATCGCGTTTGCCAGGGAACTGCTGCAGCGCCCCGTTGCCGGTGCAAACCCGGAAATGCTCGGCCTGATCAATGATTTTCTGAAGAAAAAGCAACTGGATGACTTCCAGGAACAGTTACTCTGGACCATTACCAACCTGTTGCCACGAGGGCCAGTGACCCTGGAAAAGGTCGCCGACAGCGCGAACATGGCACCGCGCACGCTGCAGCTGCGTCTCAACCAGCAGGGCACCAGTTTTCAGCAACTACTGGACCGCACCCGCGTGGAGCAGGTGTGTACCTACTTACTGGAAGGCAGCCGCTCACTGACCGAGATCGCGGAACTGGTGGGCTACAGTCAGCTCAGTGCACTGACCCGTGCCTTCAAGCGCATCATGGGCGCCAGCCCCAGAGCCTGGCTGCACCAAAGGTCCGACTAAACAGTCAGCGAGGCTCGAGGTTGCGCGATCTGTCAATTTGCCGACGCCTTCGGTCAACTCTCTTCCGGGGAAAACCCGTATCCTGTGCAAAACTGACCAGCATCTATCCCGGAACACCGCCCCAGGTATCACCGGAAACACAGTTAGGTAAGCGATGATGAATACCCAGACCCTGACCAGCGAAGGCGCCCAAACCGCAACCCTGGAAAACCTGCTGGCCAACCAGCGCCAGGCCTACCTGGCCAACCCCGCCCCCAACTACCAGCAGCGGGTTGAAGACCTGAAATCCCTGGCCCGGATGATCCGCGACCATCAGGACGAACTGGTGCAGGCGGTAAGCAGCGACTACGGTAACCGCTCTCATCATGAGACCCTGTTCGCAGAAATCTTTCCCGCGCTGGATGGTATCAAGGACACCATCAAGCGCCTGAAGAAGTGGATGAAGCCCCAGCGACGCCATATCGACATCACCGCGTTTCCGACCTCATCGACCAAGGTCATTCCGCAGCCACTGGGTGTAGTGGGCGTGATCGTGCCGTGGAATTTTCCGATCAACCTGTCCTTCGGGCCGCTGATCAATATCTTTGCCGCCGGCAACCGCGCCATGGTGAAAATGTCGGAAAACTCCCGCAACCTCACTGCATTGCTGCAACGTATCAGCAGCGACTATTTCCCCCAGGATAAACTGGTATTTCTCGAGGAGACCGGCGGCGTCGGCATAGAGTTCTCCACCCTCAAATTCGACCACCTGATCTTTACCGGTTCCGGAGCAACCGGGCGCAAGGTTATGGCCGCAGCGGCAGCAAATCTGACCCCGGTTACCCTGGAGCTTGGCGGCAAATCCCCGGCGATCGTCGGTCCCGACTACGACACCGATACCGCCGTAGAGCGGGTTCTGTTCTGGAAGCTGTTCAATGCCGGACAGATCTGCACGACGGTAGACTACCTGTTACTGCCGGAAGACAAGGTCGATGCGTTTGTGGAAAAAGCGAAACGCGTTTTCAAAAAGCGCTATCCGGATATTCAGCACCCGGACTACACCTCGGTAATCGACGATCGATCCTTCCAGCGTATCTGGAGCACCCTTGACGATGCGCTGGCGAAAGGCGCGACCGCAATCGACCTGACCGACGGACAGGGTGACCGCAACGACACCCTGAAAAAATTCCCCGCGCACCTTCTGGTCAATGTCAGTGAAGACATGGACGTAATGCAGCGGGAAATTTTCGGCCCGTTACTGCCGATCAAGACTTACAAAAACCGCGAAGAAGTGGCCAGCTACATCAATAGCGGCGACCGTCCGCTGGCGATCTACCCATTCACCAAAGACAAGGAACTGCGGGACTATTACATTGATCACGTGATGTCCGGAGGAGTCAGCGTGAATAACGCCGTACTGCACGTTGGCCAGCACGATATTCCTTTCGGTGGTGTGGGCGAAAGTGGCATGGGCCACTACCACGGCTACGAAGGTTTCCTGACCTTCTCCAAACTGCGCCCGGTGTTCTATCAGGGCCCGCTGGATCCACTGAAATTGCTGATGCCACCTTACGGCAATCTGGCGAATAAAATGATGAAGCTGATGCTGCGTTTAACCAAGTAACGCAAGCACCTGATTTTCCACGTATTGCGAAGGGAATAAATTTCACCTTCGCAATACGGTTTCAATATCTCTCCCTCCAAGCCCGCCCCCTCAAACCCGAAACAAAATTGCGATAAAACCGTAATTTTTGGTAGGGTATTTCCAGAGCTTAGCCAGTCTGGCGCTCTTTTTTCTGGATTTCATTTAAGAAAACTTCCAGCACCATTGCGGCGATGCAATATCACCGTGCACTCTGGGCAATGACGCCCGCTATTCAATCGCGCAATCCAGCTCGGATTCTTACGGAACGCGCGCGATCACAAGGAGAACAATATGCCTGCACCAAAACGCAGCAACCATCACCATTCTGACGCACAAGCTTTTCCATGCACCCTGCCCGGCCGCAAGTTGCTCACCGTAGCCATCGCACTCGCCGGCACACTCACCGCCAGCGGCGCCTTCTCCCAGCAATCCGTTCTCGAAGAAGTCACCGTCACCGCACAAAAGCGCGAACAGTCCCTGCAGGACGTGTCCGTTGCGGTGAGCGCCTTTTCCGGTGATGCCATCGAAAAAATGGGCTTCGAGGAAGGGCTGGATATTACCCAGCAAGTGCCGAACATGAATTTCTTCGCCATCTTCGGCGAAGCGTCCAGCCCCTCCGTCAGCCTGCGTGGCATCAGTCTGGTGAATTTCTCCGACTCCTGGGAATCTCCGGTTTCCATCTATGTTGATGATGTCTATCGCGGCAACCCCGCGGGTTCCGCCATTCAACTGTTTGACCTGGAGCGCGTGGAAGTGCTGCGCGGCCCCCAGGGTACCCTGTACGGCCGCAATACCACCGGTGGTCTGGTGCACTATGTATCGCGCAAACCCACTGAAACGCTGGAGGCGACCGCGAGCGCCAGCTATGGCAGCTATTCCGAACGTATCCTCGAAGGTACTGTGAGTGGCCCACTGCACCGAAATATCCGCGGACGGGTCGCCGTCAAAAGCACACACAATGACGGCTGGCAAACCAATGTGGTAACTGGAGAGAAACTCAACGACACCGACAGCTACGGTTACCGTACACAGCTTGAGATCGACCTCGCGGATCACAGTAGCCTGCTGTTAAACCTTCACGGCAGCAGTGCTGATCAGCAATCTGTTGGGTTTGCCCATCTGGGATATCTGGAATCGCCGGACGCTGGCGCTGCAACCTGCTCTATCGTGCGCATTCAAAACGGAAAGTGCTTCAGCGCGAACCCGGGATTGGGAGGAATCTCGGGAGAACAGGCGGTAGACGGGAACTTCGGACCCGAATATGTCGCCAGTGGCGCCGCCGATGGACTGACAACCAGAATCGACACCTTCGGTACATCCGCCACACTCATCCACGACTTTGAAGGGTTTACCCTCACCTCGATTACCGCCTACGAAGAGTTGGACAAGCTGCTGCAGGATGATGGTGACGGCCTCCCCGCAGTTTGGTTTGACGAACAGTACGCAGTAGATGCGGAGCAATATACACAAGAAGTCCGGCTGAATGGTGTAACCCAGAACAGCAACTGGGTAGCCGGGGCTTATTACTACAAGGATGACCGAGGTCTGAATACCCAGGCACCGACAACAGCGGACGGTTTGTGGCACCAGGAAATTGTCACCCTCGACAGCACCTCCTGGGCTCTGTTCGGACAGGTTGAATACGATCTCAGCAGCACCTTCACACTGGTGAGCGGCTTGCGCTATACCGAAGAACAGCGCGATTTTTCACAGGATGTCGGCCCCAGCTTTTACGCCGATGCCGTGGATACACAAAAGAACCTGAGTGACCAGGCCACCACCGGCCGCATCGGCCTCGACTGGCGTCCGTCCGAGAAGACACTGGCCTACGCCAGCTATTCTACCGGCTTTAAAAGCGGTGGCTTTTCTGGCAGCTACAACCGCAACGATCTCGCCACCGATCCCGTCGGCGCAGAGACCATCGATAATTTCGAGCTGGGCCTGAAAACCACCATTGCCGATGTCTACCGATTGAACGCCGCCGCCTTCCACTATTCGGTACAGGACTTTCAGGCGCAGGTATTTATCAGCGTCGCCGAGGGCAGTGTCATCACCAACGCTGGTGATGTCACTGGTAGCGGTGCGGAACTGGAGCTGACCGCGCCGATTACCGAAAACTTTGAAGTGATTGCCGGGGCAGGCTGGCTCAGTACCGAGTTTGATTCCGAACAGTCCTTCGTCGTCGCCGCAGATACTTACACCCTCGACGGCAACGAACTTCCCTCCGCGCCGGGTTTCACCTACAACCTGGTCGCACGCTACTACCAGAGCCTGGGCAGCAACGGCGAGCTCGTATTCCAGGGCGATTATGCATGGCAGGATGATCACTACCTGCAGGTAGAAAACGACCCCTATTCCATGCAGTCCGCCTATGGCCTCGCAAACGCCAAGGTCAGCTGGCATTCACCTTCCGATGTATATAGCGTGGAAGCTTTCGCCCGTAATCTCACCAACGAAGAGTATTTTACTTACCAGAATACGCTCGGGGCAGACTGGGGTTACGGGGTATGGGGACAACCCCGTACCGCGGGGCTGCGGTTTAACTGGAAAATGTAAAGCAGAGCCCGAAGGCCGCTCGAATTGCGAGCGGCCTACCCCTCACAGATACCGCTGACTGGTACGCTCATACTCCGAATTTCGCTTCAACAACGATTTTATTGACGGTAAAATTTTCAGCCTTCCTGTTTCGCACATTTTCAAAGGATCTGAAAGTGAGTACCGTATACCTCTGTAACAAAAATCTCAGCTCACCCGCCCTTCAGCAGGCATGCAGCGTTAACATCCAGCAGCTGACCGAACTGCATTGCCCCGCTCCCAAATTTTCCAAAGCCAACACTCCATACTTGTTAAATGGCCACAGCGACGCTCAGGGCAAACGAATTCAAACGCTACTGGCACCAAAGCACATATCCCAGCCCCTGACCGAGCTGTCGCTCACCTTTGGTGAGGATAATACGCTGGCGATAGCGGCCATGATGGAGCAGCTCAGGGATTACAATATCGCCCTGACTGGCGCTTCGACTAGTGTCTACGGCGAGCGAATCAGTGCTTTCGCAAAATCGGTAAAGGAGTACCAGGTAGCGCTACTCACCTATCGGGATGCCAAACTGAACAAAAGCGGGTAATCAGTCCCAGCTGAGACAGAGCGCTCATGCGGCCTTTGATCGCATGCAGGCACAGTTTCGCGCGGAATTACACGTGGTAACCAGTCATATTCGCTCACGGCGTGGCACACCGCTGACCAGTGCCGAGCGCGGTACTAATATTGCTTACAGCAGCCGAGATGTAGCGAAATTGCAGCTCAGCAGCGAGATTGAGGCACATAGACTGGTAAAACTTAGCCAACACACCAAGCTCTTGGGCAATGGATTGGCTGTGATAGATTTCGGGTCCCGCATTGGCAAAGTCCATAACAGTTACCAGGCTGACGGCTATTGGGAGCGAGATCTGTTTAGAGAATCACTGAGCTTCGGCCTAAGTGTCGGCACCGGAGCGGCAACCGCAAAAGTCGGAGCAGTCGCTTTAGGGATTCTGGTCGCCGCAACACCGATTGGCTGGGTTGGGCTGCTTGTTGGGGGACTGGCAGTGGCTGGGGCATCAGCGGGCGCTGCGATGACGATGAATGAAGTTACCCAATCCCATGCCGATGGATGGTATGACGGAATAATGGGAACCTTAAACGGAAAATAGCCATGAGCACATTTTCATTTTTACTCGGTTGCTGCGCTGCAGTTATGTTTTTTAGCTTATTTTTGTACGTAGTTTTCGGGCAACTCACTGTTCGGAAGCTACGAAAAAATCCAGAAACAAAGCGAGAACTCGGCCTCGAGTTCGCGAGCGGCTGGGATATTTTAAATGTAGCTCAAGCATTGGCTACGCCGAGAAAATTTCACAAGTTACTGGAATCTGGCCAACTATCGTGCATGCACGCGAATTCAGAAATCATCGCAAAAAACACAAATTCTTTTGACAAAGCTATCGCCATTATATTCTTCTGGTCATTCATTGGGTCTGCCATGAGCATGCTAGCGTTGATTGGGCTCAACAAACTTGGGCTCTTTTCCTAACTGCCCACCAGCCCATCAAAGTATAAAAAAGCCCACCAATTCGCCGGCCGTGTAAACCTAACGCATATCCAGCGCATTAAGAGCTTCAGATAACGATTTCACTGGAATCACCTGCATACCCTCAATATCGGTTTTGAGCCGATTTGCGGCCGGCACAATCGCCTTGCGGAAGCCATGTTTGGCCGCTTCTCTCAGGCGTTCCTGACCAGAAGGTACCGGACGAATTTCACCCGCCAGACCTACCTCGCCAAATATCATCAGATCCCGGTCCAGGGTGCGATTGCGGAAGCTGGACACCACGGCCATCAGCAGGGTCAGATCGGCACTGGTCTCCATCACCTTTACACCGCCCACCACATTGATAAACACATCCTGATCGCCCACAAGGACACCGCCGTGGCGGTGCAGCACTGCGAGCAGCATATTCAGGCGGTTTTGATCCAGCCCGACGGCAACGCGTCGCGGGTTGCCGAGGCTGCTGTCGTCCACCAATGCCTGCAGCTCCACCAGCAGCGGGCGAGTGCCTTCCCAGACGGAAGTCACCACCGAACCCGCGGCGATTTCATCGGCGCGCTGCAGGAAGATGGCGGAGGGGTTGGAGACTTCCTTGAGGCCCTGCTCGGTCATGGCAAACACCCCCAGCTCATTGACCGCACCGAAGCGGTTCTTGTGCGCGCGCAGGGTGCGGAAGCGGGAGTCGTGGGTACCCTCGAGCATGATGGAGCAGTCGATGATGTGCTCGAGGACTTTGGGTCCGGCAAGGGTGCCGTCTTTGGTGACATGGCCCACCAGAATCAATGCGGTTCCAGTCTGCTTGGCGAAGCGCGTCAAATACGCCGCACTCTCGCGCACCTGCGCCACGGAGCCGGGTGCGGACTGCACTTCGGCCATATGCATGACCTGAATGGAGTCCACCACCATCACCTTGGGCTTCACCTCACCGGCGGTGAGGCAGATCTGCTCGACGTTTGTTTCCGAAAGCATTTGCAGATGATCCGCCGGCAGCCCCAAACGCTTCGCGCGCATGGCGACCTGTTGCAGGGACTCCTCCCCGGTTACATACAGAGCGGGTAGCTTCTGCGAGAGGTGACACAGGGTCTGCAACAGTACGGTGGACTTACCCGCACCGGGATGACCACCGATCAACACTACCGAACCCGGCACCAGCCCACCACCCAGCACCCGGTCCAGTTCACTGGCATTGGTGGGAATGCGGGGCAGCTCACTGAGATCAATCTCGGAAAGCTTCTGTACCTTGCCCTGCCCCGCGGCACCTGCGTAGCCCGCCTGTGCGTCGGTAAAATTCGCCGCACGGCTATCGGTATGCGCAGGCCCCAGCCGCACTTCACTCAGACTGTTCCAGGCCCCACAGGCATTACACTGCCCCGCCCATTTGGTGTAGTCGGCTCCGCAGTCATTACAGACAAACGCAGTTTTGGATTTTTTGGCCAAGGGTTTCTCTCTGTACCGGATATCCCAAGATATCTACTGGTAGCAAGTAGCACTTGGGTTTGAAATTAAGCCTTGATCGGGATCTTCTCCCCGGGACCGTCTGCGGCCCGGATGGCCGCAGCCGAGCCCCCATGGATGGGTTTACGGCGTGTCCCGGGGAGAAGATACCGGTCAAGGCGCCCGGAGTTCTCAGACAAGGAACCCCGGAAAGTCGACAATTCTACCCTCCCTCCGCCACAGGGGAAAATTTGCGGGATCGCCCATGCACCCATCGGTACAACACAGGCAGTACAAGCAGTGTCAGCAGTGTGGACGAAATAATTCCCCCAATCACCACCGTCGCCAGTGGCCGCTGTACCTCCGCACCGGTTCCGGTATTGAGCGCCATCGGCACAAAACCCAGACTCGCCACCAGCGCCGTCATCAACACCGGCCGCAGCCGCAACATGGCGCCATCTACGATTGAGGTATACAACTCCCCACTCTCGCGCCAGCGCTCACGTATAAACGACAACATCACAAGACCATTCAACACCGCCACCCCCGAAAGCGCGATAAAGCCTACACCTGCAGAAATCGATAGCGGCATATCTCGCAGCCACAGCGCCAGCACACCACCGGTCAGCGCCAGAGGCACCCCGGTAAAGATAATCAATGCATCGCGCAGAGAGCTGAACGCCATCATCAATAACAGCAGAATCATCAACAGCGTCACCGGCACCACAATGGAAAGTCGGTCGCCGGCGGAGCGCAGCTGTTCAAAGGTGCCACCGTAATCCAGCCAGTAGCCAGCGGGCAGTGCCACTTCCGAGTCGATACGCTCACGCACCGCCTGCACAAATGATCCCAGATCGCGACCGCGTACATTGGTGGTAACCACTATGCGTCGCTTACCGTTTTCCCTGCTCACCTGGGCCGGTGACTCCGTCCACGTCAGCTCGGCAACTTCTTCCAGTGGAACGAAGCCACCATTGGGAAGGGGAACCGGTAGCGAGGAAAAATCGTCGATATTCTGTCGAATGTCTTCCGGCAGCCGCACCATCAACTCGAAACGGCGATCACCGAAATACATGAGTCCCGTGCTGGTGCCACCGATAGCAGCGGCCACGTAGCCCTGAAGAGATTCCACGTCCAAACCGTATTGGGCGAGCGCCATACGTCGCGGCGTTATGGAAAGCACTGGCAGACCATCCACCTGCTCCAGGCGGGCGTCTGCCGCACCCTCGACCTGCTGCACCTGTGCAAGAATCTCTTCAGCGGAGCGTCGCAGCTGGACGAGATCGTCACCGTAGAGTTTCACCGCCAGATCTGCGCGCACCCCGGAAATCAGTTCGTTGAAACGCATCTGGATGGGCTGGGTGAATTCGTAATTGTTTCCTGGCACCGCCTCAATCGCGGCCTTCAAACGCTCGATCAACTCCTCGCGAGGAAGCTTCGGGTCGGGCCATTCCGATTGCGGTTTCAGGGTAATGAACGTATCCGCCACATTGGGCGGCATCGGATCTGTTGCGACTTCCGCGGTGCCTATACGGGAAAATACCCGTGCGACTTCGGGCACTGCGCCCAGTGACACATCCAGCTCTTTCTGCATTTGCACCGCCTGTTCCAAACCCGTGCCGGGAATGCGCAGGGCGTGGGTGGCGATATCACCTTCGTTCAGTTGTGGCACAAACTCCGAACCCAGAGTGGTGGCGAGCCAGCCACAAAACAACACAAATAGCAGCGCCACAGAAACTACCAGCCAGCGCAGCTGCAGGGCGGCAATCAATATCGGCCTGTACAGAGATTTCAGACTGCGCACTGCGACATTCTCCCGCTCGCGAATGTTCCCGCGCAGGAATACCGCCACCGCCGCCGGCACCAGGGTAAAACAGAACACCATGGCCGCAAGCAGCGCCATAACCACAGTGGCCGCCATGGGGTGGAACATCTTGCCCTCCACGCCGGTCAGTGAAAACAGCGGGATGTACACCAGAGTAATAATCAGCACCCCCAGTACACTGGGCCGGATAACCTCATTTGCGGCGTTATACACTATGTCCAGACGCTGCCTGAGCGGCAGTTCCGAGTCGCGACCGTGACTTGCCTGCGCCAGACGACGCGTGGTGTTTTCCACGATGATTACTGCACCGTCCACTATCAACCCGAAATCCAGTGCACCCAAACTCATCAGGTTTGCGGAGATACCGGCACCCAACATTCCGGTGAGTGTGGCGAGCATCGCCAGGGGAATCACCGCGGCAGTGATCAGCGCCGCGCGGAAATTCCCCAGCATCAGAAACAGCACCGCAATCACCAGCAGCGCGCCTTCCATCAAATTTTTCTGAACGGTATCGATGGCGCGATCTACCAGTCGCGTGCGGTCGTAGACAGCCTCAACTTTTACCCCTTGAGGCAAAGAATGCTGTACTTTCTGCAGGGCTTCACCCAGGTCAGCGGCAACCTTGCGGGAGTTTTCTCCCATCAGCATCATCGCCATACCGAGCACGGTTTCACGACCATTCTCTGTGGCAGCGCCGGTTCGCAATTCCCTGCCGATCGCAACGCTACCAATATCGGCAACGGTGACCGGGGCCAGGAAGCCATCGCGCTCGCTGCCTGCGGCGGGTTTTACGACGACGCTTTCAATATCGGGAATCGACGCCAACTGCCCAGGAGAACGCACCAGTAACTGATTTCCCCCAACTTCAACAAAGCCGGCACCACGGTTTTGATTACTGCGCTGTAGCGCGGTAATCACATCCTCCATAGTGACGCCAAATGTCAGCAACTTCCGCGGATCCGGTGTGACGTGATACTGCTTGCGAAATCCGCCGATGGCATTCACCTCGGTAACGCCCGGCACCAGTGCTAGCTGCGGCTTGATAATCCAGTCCTGAATTTCCCGAAGTGCGGTACTGTCGTAGAGCGTCCCGTCCGGCTGTCGTACATCGTCCGCCGCACTGACGGTGTACAGAAAAATTTCCCCGAGGCCGGTGGCGATAGGGCCCATGGTGGGCTCCAGCCCTGCGGGCAGTTGGCTGCGAATGGAAGTAAGCCGGTTGGCGATCAGGTTGCGTGCGAAGTAAATATCAGTGCCTTCGCGAAATACCGCGGTGACCTGAGACAGACCGTAGCGCGACAGGCTGCGGGTATATTCAAGTTGAGGCAGACCCGCCAGCGCGGTTTCCACTGGAAAGGTCACCCGCTGCTCCGATTCCAGAGGTGAATAGCCCGGCGCCTCGGTCAGGATCTGCACCTGGACATTGGTGATATCCGGCACCGCGTCGATAGGCAGTCGTTGATAGCTCCACAACCCCAGGGCAACGATAATCAGGCTGCTGCAAAGCACCAGCAAGCGCCGCTCGATGGCAAAGCGCAATATGGATTCAATCATGCAGTATTTCCTCAGTGCGCGTGGCCGGCGGCAGATTTTTTCAGCTCGGCTTTGATCAGATAGCTGTTCTCCGCCACATAGCGTTCACCCGCCTTGATTCCGTCCAGTACTTCACTGAATTCGCTTCCCCGCAAACCCAGGTGCACCGGGCGCGGTTCAAAGTGGTTGGGTTTGGTTTCGAGAAAAATCACTGTCTCACCGTCCAGGGTCTGCAGTGCGCGATTGTCGACGGCGACTGCCACGTTTTTTTCACCAACGGTGACGCGCCCCTGAACAAAAATCCCCGATGACCAGCCACCACTGCTGTTATCCAACGGTACCCGCGCGCGCTGAAAAGGCGCACCATTGGCAGCGGGCACCAGGTTTTGCACCTCTCCCTGAAACGTCTGTTCACCGGCAATAATTTCGACCGGCTGACCGCGCTGCACGTTGCCAAGCCGCTCGGGAAACACCTGCAAATCTGCCCACAGCTTGCTGTAGTCCGCCACGGTAAACAGCACCTGTTCGCTGACAAATTCCCCGGGTCCCGCGTGCTTCTCGATCACCACCCCGTCAAAGGGCGCGCGCAGTGTATATTCCTGCAAGCTTTCATTGGAATTGATCGAAGCCAACAGCTGTCCCTTTTTCACCGGGTCGCCAATGCTGACAGCAATCTTGGAAACCAGCCCCGGATAGCGCGCGCGAATATGGCTGATCGCCGTGGGCTCCGGTTGCAGTTTTCCGTAGAGAGTGACGGTGGATTCGATTTCTCTGGCCGCGGCCACGGCAATTGCCACCCCGGCGCGGGCAAGCGCGGCATCGGATAGCTCTACCACGCCTTCGTCATGGTGGCCTTCTTCGTGATGGCCGTCGCCTTCATGGTGATGGTCGTCGCTGGCCCAGCCTGGAACAGAGAGCGCGAGCAGAAACATGGCAATGTGTGCTGTTTTGAACATGGTGTTACCTGAAATCATTTTTCATTCACTGTCGCTGGTGCAATCGAGGGCACAGGATGATTGGCGAGAAGCGGTGCCGCGGTAAGCTGTTCCATTTCAGCCCCCGCCAGCAGCGCTTGCGTGGCACTGTCGATCAGTGCGCGGCGGGCATCGAGTAATTCTTCCCGCGCCGCAACCCAATCCTGATAGGTGTAGCGACCGGCGCGATACAGGGTCTCGGTTTCTCCCATAGCGCGGGTCAGTGTCGGAATAATTTCCTCGCGCAGGTGTTGCACAGATTGCACCGCCTGGGCGCGGCCGGCATAGGCGCGATACAGCTGGGTATGCAACTGCAAACGCACAGCGTCCTCTCGAGCAGCGGTGCCCTGCAGGGCGGCGCGGGCGCTGGCAATTTCGCCCCGGGCGCGACGGCCACTGAACAGTGGCACACTTAGCCCCGCCACCAGCGAGGTGCTGTCGGTCTCATTGCTCTGGCGCACCCCAAGCCCCCAGCTCACATCCGCGCGGCCGGCGCTGCTTGCCAGCCGCAACTGCGCCTGCTGCACGCGCGCCTCGGAAGCAAATCGCATCAGCATGGGGTTTCGATTGGCGCGGTCGAGATAGTTCTGGAAATCGTCGGCCTGCGGCATCCGGTACAACTGCCCTCCGGCTACAGAGAAGTCCTCATTGGTCTCCCCCCACATAGCCGCCAGTGCGATCCGCTCGGCCTGCAACTGTTTTTCAAGACGCTGCTGCTGCAGCTGTGCACGGGAAAGCGCTGCCGATGCGCGCAGTTTCTCTGCTGTGGGTGCGGCCCCGGCGCGAACCCGCGACGTCACCGAAGCCAGCGCGCCCTCGGCGAGCTGCACGCTGTCTCTTGCCAGCACCAGTTGCTCGGAAACCGAGAGCACCTGAACGTAGCGGCGAGTCACCTCACCGAGCAGATCCAGCGCCTGAATTTCACGCTCCAGATTCAGCAACCGCCGTTCACTGGCGATGATCTCTCCGCGCGCATTGCGCTTGCCGCCCAGTTCGATCACTGAAGACAGGCCGACAGTAAATTCGGTGTTGTCCGTACCATCGGTGCCGGCAAAATTTTCCAGCTCGGTATCCAGGTTGAGCGCAGGACGCAGACTCGCCGTTTGCGCACGGCCATCCAGAGATTGCTGGCGGTAGTCGAACACCGCGAGCGAGGGGTGGTGGTCCAGGGTTCTGGCGATGGCCTCGGACAGGGTGATCGACGGCCGCGCATCGTGGCTCTGAGCAGACACAGGCTGCACAGGAATAAACAAGAAGGGGAGGCACGCAGCGAGCGCAAACAGTGCACGCGCAGCAAAAGACAGACACCAGCAGCGTGGTGTCGCAAAACAAGACATAAAACAATTCCCGAGTGAGGGTTGAAGTTCAGTGAGCGGAAACGCTTTGAATCCGCGGAATTTTCAGTTCACTCAGGCAATGGGAGGTCGATAGAGGGCGGAGATAATCTCGTGAGGGAAAGTGCTGTCTGCCGTAGCAAGCCAGCGCATACCGGGAATGCTCCACTGGGTATAGTTACCCGCGGGCAGGCACAGGCTGGTACCGGCATGGCAGTGACAGCAGTGATTGCATTCCTGATCCAGCCCGACCAGCTCCGCTGTGTCACAGGGGCTGCCGCAGTCTGAATCAATACAGTCCACCAGCGGCTGCGCCGCGACCACATTTGCAACTGGCTCTGCCAAATCCCCATGGCCGTCATAGCACGCCGTCGCCTGCTGGATCACCAGCAGCGTCAGCAGCAGATAGCCAAACAGGGCGTTGATGGAGAGTTTTAGCATGTCGCAAAAACCGTCAAAACAATTGGACCTAAATTCAGAACAGCAAAGCTAGCAAATTAAACCCAGAACCTCAAAGCACTGGCAGCCCTCCCGATCAGGTATTAGCATGACTTCACAGTTTCTGATTTTTTGAGCGCGATGACCTTACCCGCAGTCTGGCTTTTACATACCGACGATATTCCCGCGGGCAGCGCTGAAGCCCGCGCCCTTGAATCGCTACTGAGCATTGATGAACACGCGCGACGGGAGCGTTACAAGAGCGAAGAAGCCCGCTACCAGTTCCTGCTGAGTCGCGCACTGTTGCGGCGGGTGCTGGGCAATATCAGTGGGGAGGCGCCGGAAAGCCTGCAATTTCAGGTGGCGGAGTCCGGTAAGCCCCGGCTCCTCGAAGTACCCGAGTTGCACTTCAGTCTCAGCCACAGTGGCCAGTGGATCGCACTGACGGTCAGCTGCGAATCCGATATCGGTGTGGATATCGAGCAGCCCGTCAGGCCGCGCAATTTTCTGCGGATCGCCAATCACTATTTTCACCCGGACGAACAGTCGCTGCTGGCGTCCGCACCGCCCGAACTGTTACCCGTGCACTTTTACCGCCTGTGGACAATGAAAGAGGCCTTCTTCAAGGGCCGCGGTACCGGCATTTCTGAAGGGCTCTCGCGCATTAATCTGGCGGGGTTCCACCTGGGGAAGGGTATCCAGTTTTCCGACGACCTCCCGGGCGCTGCCGACCCCTGGCAATTTCACTACGCCATGCTGCCGCTGCCGGATGCAACCCACCTGCACCTGGCGGTCGCAGGCACCGATGGCGGAATTGGCGAGATCAGTCAGGAGCGTATCTTGCGGGGCCTTCCCGGCTGAGCCACAGGAAGCCGTCGACTTGCACCAGCAGGTATTCCCACCTAAGATTCCCGTCGGATAAATTTCACTCAACCGGCGCTTTCAACCAACACTATCAACCAGCACAATGACCAACGTCTTCCGCACATTCCTGCTGCTCGCACTGCTTGCCCTTGGTGGCGAAGCGCTGGCGCAGCCGTGCCATGAGGGCGAACAGGTCGAAACGCCGGTCGCCGAAGTCAGCCACAGTATTTCCTCCCCCAAGCATCACCAGCCCGCAGAAGCTGCTCTCTGCAGTAATCGCGCCTGCGAGGATGCCTCTGCCACGGGCGCGCCACACGACTGTGACCAGGCTTGCAGCTGCTGCCCGGGCCACTGTGCCAGCGCCTTGCCTACCACGGCGGCAGACACCGAATTCCTTATCCGCAATTTATCCTCTACTGCCTACCGGCCGCTGGGTTCTTCCCCGGCGCCGGAATCCGACATTCGCCCACCCATCCCTGCCTGACACAGGACAGGTGCGCCCACCGCTGGCGCATGCTGCCTCTCCGTTGATTTCCTGACAATCGGATCCTTCGCCGGAAATCCGGCAATCGATCGCATTCCAACTTTTTTGAGAGACCAGTACCGTGAAATTTTTTACTGCATTACTGCTGGGCGCTACCCTGCTCAGTGCCGGCTGCGACCGCGCGCAACAGACCCAGAACACCGCATCAACCCCGGCAACCAAAGCGGCTTCCACTCAACCGTCCATTGCACTGACCACGTACAAATCCGCCACCTGTGGCTGCTGCAAACTGTGGGTAGATCACGCCAACGAACAGGGCTTTGCGGTGGACACAAAGGATGTGGATGACCTGAACGGTGTGAAGAACCGCTTCGATATCGCCCCGGAATTCCAGTCCTGCCACACCAGTGTTTCCGACAACGACTATGTTTTTGAGGGTCACGTACCGGCCAAATTTATCCGCCAGTTTTTGCAGAACCCGCCGGCCAATGCCCGCGGTCTGGCGGTACCGGCGATGCCGCTGGGCAGCCCGGGTATGGAAGTGGGCGACCGCTTCACCCCCTATGACGTGGTGCTATTGCACAAGGACGGTGGACACAGCGTTTACGCCCGCATCGAAAACGCCGAGCAACAGTTCTGAGTCGCGTAATGAAGCATCTTTTTGATCAGTCCGTCACCACGCTGCCGGTCTCCCGGCGGCGTTTTGTCACCGGCATGGCCGCCGGTGCGGCGCTCGCGGGACTGCCCGCGAGCCGGGAATCCGCGGCACAAACGGTCAACCCGCTACCCGACGTTTTACGTGGCAATCGCTTTGGTCTGCACGTGAACTATCTGCCGGTCAACTTCACCGGCCGCGAGCACACCGCAGTAGCGGTAAACGGCGGAGTGCCGGCACCGGTGCTGCGCTGGAAGGAAGGGGACACCGTCACCATCAATGTCACCAACCACCTGGCCCACGACACCTCCATCCACTGGCACGGCCTGATCCTGCCGAGCAATATGGACGGCGTACCCGGGCTCAGTTTTAACGGTATTCGCCCCGGGGAAACCTTCACCTATCAGTTCCCGATTACCCAGTCCGGCACCTACTGGTACCACAGCCACTCGGATTTCCAGGAACAGCAGGGCCACTACGGCGCCATTGTGATTGACCCGGCCGCACCGGACCCGGTGGCTTATGATCGCGACCACGTGATCCTGCTGACCGACTGGAGCGACGAGTCGCCCCACGACATTTACGCCAAGCTCAAAAAAGAAGGCCACTACTACAACCGCCGCCGTCGCACCGCCGGTGACCTGTGGGAGGAGATCCGCCACAAAGGCGTGGCCCAGACCTGGCGCGACCGCAAGATGTGGAACGAGATGCGCATGTCCAATCGTGACATCTCCGACGTCACCGGTTACACCTACACCTATCTGATGAACGGGCAGACGCCGGACGCCAACTTTATGGCGCAGTTCAAACGGGGCGAAAAGGTGCGCCTGCGCTTTATCAATGGCTCCGCCATGTCCATCTTCGATATCCGCATTCCGGGACTGAAAATGACCGTGGTAGCGAGCGACGGGCAGAACATCGAGCCGGTGAGCGTGGACGAATTCCGCATCGGCGTGGCGGAAACTTACGACGTGGTGGTGGAGCCCGCCGACGACCGCGCCTACACGCTGTTCGCCCAGACTATCGACCGCAGCGGCTATGCCCGCGGCACGCTGACACCGCACCCGGAATTGCGCGCCGCAGTACCGGCAATGGACTACGCCCCGGTGCTGACCCATCGCGATATGGGCATGGATCATTCCGCCCACGACATGGGCAACATGCAGGGTATGGATCACAGCGGTCATGACATGGCTGACATGAGCGCGATGGATCACTCTGGCCACAATATGAGCGCCATGGATCACAGCCAGCATATGGACCAGCACGCCGGCCACCAGATGCCGGGAAAAACCAGCGGCCTCGGGCGTGCGGGCTTCGGCAGCAACGCGCCGGTGCGACACCACGCCAGCGAGTACGGCCCCGGTGTCGATATGCGCGCGGACATGCCGACGAATGGTCTGCATGACCCGGGTATCGGCCTGCGCGATCACCAGAGCCGCTACGGCCGCCGGGTGCTCACCTACGCGGATATCCGCAACCTCACTCCCACCATCGACCGGCGCGAGCCGGAGCGGGAAATCCAGCTACATCTCACCGGCAATATGGAGCGCTATATGTGGTCCATGGATGGGATCAAGTTCGCCAATGCCGAACCGCTGATACTGAAATACGGCGAGCGCCTGCGAATCACCCTGGTGAACGACACCATGATGACCCACCCCATTCACCTGCACGGGATGTGGAGTGAACTGGAAACCGGTGACCCGGAATTTATTCCCCGCAAGCACACGATACTCGTGCAGCCCGGCTCCACCATCAGCTACCTGGTAACGGCGGACGCCTATGGTCGCTGGGCCTACCACTGCCATCTGCTGTATCACATGCCGGGGATGTTCCGCGAAGTGAGGGTGGTTTAACGATGAGGTCAATGAAAAACTTTTTGTTGGTGGCTGCGATCGCTCCCGCCTGCGCCCTCGCTGATCAAGACGAACATCAGCATCACCACATGCAACACGAACATCACGACCGTTCGCCGGCACCAGCCGTATCGAACCTGGAACATGCGCCGAACCAGCCGGATCACGTAATGGATCACGAGGTGCTACTAACCAAGGTCACCATCGACCAGCTGGAAGCGCGCGAGCACGATGGCAGCGCACTGGAGGGCAGCCTGTGGTTTGGTGGCGACTTCAATAAACTGTGGCTGAAAACTGAGGTTGAACGGGAAGATGGAACAACAGAGAAAAGCGAGCTACAGGCGCTTTACAGCCGTGCCATCGCCCCCTACTGGGATTTGCAGCTGGGCGTGCGCCACGACATTGAACTGGAAACCGACAGCCGCAACTGGGGCGTTGTTGCCCTGAACGGCCTGGCGCCCTACTTCTTCGAAGTGGATACGTCACTGTTTATCGGCGAAGACGGAGATACCGCGTTTCGCGTGGAAGCCGAGTACGAACTGTTGTTCACCCAGCAGTGGATCCTGAGCCCGGAAATTGAAGTGAATTTCTTCGGCCAGAACTCTCCCGAGCACCACACCGGCTCCGGTCTTTCCGATATCGAAGCCGGCCTGCGGTTGCGCTACGAGTTCACTCCGCAGTTCGCGCCCTATATCGGCGTGAACTACGAAAAGAAATTCGGAAATACCGCAGACTTTATGCGGCATGAGGGGGAATCAGTTAGTGAAACCCTATGGGTGATCGGGCTGCACGCCTGGTTCTGATCCGTTTTCAGATGGCATCGGGGACGCCCCTGATGCCATAACTTCCTGCCACCAGTAATCCATCACCTGAGGATTATTGATCGCAACCGGAGCACCAATTACCGGAGTAATCATACGCACGCTCTTCTCCCAGGCCGCAGCCGCGGCGCGCTCCATCGGCTCGAACCAGTCGTGCAGGGCCAAGTCGAAGGTGCTGTTGTGGATGGGAATCATCGCGCGGCCACGCAGGTCCAGATGGGCCTGCACACTCTGCTCCGGCAGCATATGGATCTTGCTCCACAGGTCGTTGTAGGCACCGGTCTCGATCAGGGTCAGATCAAACGGCCCCAGCCGTTCGCCGATTTCCCGAAATCCGTCAAAGTAACCACTGTCGCCACTGAAGAAAATATTGGTATCCCGCCCGGCGATCGCCCAGCCGGCCCAGAGGGTTTCATCGCGGTCCCCCAGACTGCGCCCGGAAAAATGCTGGGCCGGGGTGGCGGTAAATTTCAGTGTGCCGACGGCGTGTGACTGCCACCAGTCGAGCTCCACAATTTTGTCTTCAGCAATTCCCCAACGGCGCAGGTGATCGCCCACTTTCAACGGCACCAGGTACTGCCCCACTTTTTCATCCAGCGCCTGAATGCTGGCCTTGTCCAGATGGTCGTAGTGATCGTGACTGATGACCACCGCCGCGATATGCGGCAGCGACGACAGTTCAAACGGTAGCGGGTGAAAACGCCTGGGGCCCGCCCACTGCACAGGCGACGCGCGCTCACTGAACACCGGGTCGGCAAGCACCGTTTCACCGTCCATGCGTATCAGCACACTGGAGTGCCCCAATCGATAAACCTTCGCCTCAGAATCCGGCTCGGCCAGTTCCGCCGCGGGAATTTCGCGTATGGGGAGCGGCGATGTCGGTGTGGGCGCTTTGCGTTCCGCGCGCAGATACATCTTGGTGATTTCCCACAGGTTGCTCGCCCCGGCGCTGGCGTCCATGCCCGTGTTGTAAAACTTCTGCGGTGCCGAGGAACAGCCTTTGAACAGACTGACAGCCATAACGATTACCCCTGTAATTACCAACCAGCGTGCTTTCATGATGAAACGAGGATCAACCCAAAAAGTAAACTATACAGTGTAGTGTAATCTCGAATCACAAAAAGTAAACTGCCTAGTGTAAAATTCCCCTCAAGCCGAGTTGAGCGATGTGAGACCAGAGGGTCAGATGACCGAGAAGAAACCCACAAGAAGTGAACTGAAGCGCCAGGCAATTCTGCAGGCTGCCAAGCGAGCGTTTCAGGAGCGCGGGGTGCACAACACCAGCATGGACGAACTGGCCGCGCTGGCGGAAGTCTCCAAGCGCACCGTGTACAACCACTTCGCCAGCAAAGAAGCGCTGATCATTACGCTGATGGGCGAACTCTGGCAGCAGGCCACCCAGTGTGCCGGCGGGGTTTACGAGGGCGATTCCGATTTAAAGCTGCAACTGTGCAAACTGATTGAGGCTGAAGTAGAGGTAATCTGTAGTCGCGAGTATATCGAACTGAATCGGGTGGCCTTCGACCACTTTTTTCACCAGCCGGAAGCGCTGCGTCAGCAGATGGAAAAGTTCTCAGCCATTGAGACCGGCATCACCCGCTGGCTCAAGGCGGCCACAGCCGACGGGCGCCTGCAGAATCTGGATATCGAAATCGGTAGCAAGCAGATTCACAGCCTGATCAAGGGCAGCTGTTTCTGGCCCCAGTTGATGCAGGTCAGCCCACTGCTCACTCCGCAAGAGCGCGCCGCACTGGCGGAGCGCACGGCGGCGTTATTTCTCAGTCACTACGCCGCCTGATCCCGCGCTCTACTCCACAACCAATGTGCCGCGATACATCTGCATCTGGCAGTGGAATGGATACTCCCCCGCGTCGGCCGCGGGGATTTTTACTTCGGTAACTTTATCCACTGTCAGCTGCGCGCTTACTTCAAGGTCGGGAAACAGCACCCACTCGGCGCAGGGCGATGCGTCTTCCCGGCGGAAATGCAGCATCGCTTCTTTGCCCGCGGCTACCCGCACCCGCTCCGGTTCGTAAACACCGTCCTTGACCAGAATTTCCAGTTTTTCACTGGCTTCAGCGGCCTGCGATTTCTGCTGCTTGGGCGCCAACCAGAACCACCACAGGGTAAACGCGATGGCGGCCAGACCCAGTGAATTAATCAGCACGGATTCCATCAGGCGTCACCTCCGTTGGATTTTGCCGAGTCGTGAGACGGCTTGAACAACCGCAGCCGATTGGCATTACTCACCACAGTCACCGAGGAAAACGCCATGGCGGCACCGGCAATCACCGGGCTCAACAGTGTGCCGGTGATTGGATAAAACACACCGGCGGCGATGGGGATACCGAGGGTGTTGTAAATAAATGCGCCGAACAGGTTCTGTTTGATATTGCGCAGGGTCGCGCGGGATAACTCCACCGCATCGGCAACCCCGTGCAAGGACGAGCGCATCAGGGTGACATCCGCGGACTCGATCGCCACATCGGTACCGGCACCGATGGCAAAGCCCACATCGGCGCGCGCCAATGCTGGCGCATCGTTAATACCATCACCGGCCATGCCCACTTTGGCGCCGCCCTTTTGCAGGTCGGCCACGATCTTTTCCTTGTCCTCCGGCAGCAGGTCCGCGTGCACATGCTCGATACCCAGCTGTTTGGCGACCGCCTCTGCCGTAGCCTTGTTGTCACCGGTCAGCATTTCGATGCGAAGGCCGAGTTCCTGCAAACGTTTTACCGCAGCCTGTGCGTCTTCGCGAATGGGATCGGCTACGGCGATCACACCGGCCATGGCCCCATCCACTGCCGCATACATGGCGGTGCGCCCCTGTGCGGCAAGCGCTTCTGCTTTCTCCGGCCACTGTCCGGTTTCAATGCCTTCACGCTGCATCAGTTTGCGATTACCCAGCAGAATGGTTTTGCCATCGACCTCGCCGCGTACTCCGTGGGCAGTTATCGCTTCGAAATTTTTTACCTCACCCAACGGCAGGCTTTTTTCTTTTGCCGCTGCGACAATCGCTTCCGCCAGTGGATGTTCGGAGCGGCTTTCCAGGCTCGCCAGATGTTGCAGCAATTCGTCCTCGTCACCTTCGCTTTCGATATCCGTCAGCTTTGGTGCACCTTCGGTAAGGGTACCGGTTTTATCCACCACCAGGATATCGAGATCGGTAGCCTGCTGCAGTGCCTTGCCATTGCGCACCAGTACGCCATTCTCAGCGCCTTTACCAACCCCGACCATGACCGACATGGGCGTGGCGAGACCCAACGCGCAGGGGCAAGCAATAATCAGTACCGAGGTGAGCACCACCAACATGTGGGCGACTTTGGGATCGGGGCCGAAGTTGTACCAGACCAACGCGGCCACCACCGCGATGATCATTACCGTGGGCACAAAGATGGCAGAAATGGTGTCCGCCAGCCGCGCGATGGGCACGCGCGAACTCTGGGCGTTTTTGACCATCTGGATGATCTGCGACAGTCGGGTATCCGCGCCCACTTTGTCCGCGGTGAATACGAGACTGCCATTTTTGTTCAGGGTACCCGCACTGAGTCCATCGCCTGCCGCTTTCTTTACCGGCACCGGTTCGCCGGTGAGCATGGATTCATCGACGAGGCTTTCGCCTTCCAGCACGCTGCCATCCACGGGAATTTTTTCCCCCGGGCGTACCCGCAGCTTGTCGCCGGCCTGCACCTGCTCGATAGGGATATCCACTTCCTCCCCATCGCGGATTACCCGTGCGCTGGTGTCCTGCAGCTCCAATAGCTTTTCCACCGCCGCGCTGGTCTTGCCGCGGGCGCGCACCTCCAGCGCCTGACCGAGATTGATCAGGCCGATAATCATGGCACTGGCCTCGAAATAGACGTGGCGAGCAGATTCAGGCAGGACTTGTGGCAGCAAGACCACCAGCATGGAAAACAACCAGGCGGTGCCGGTGCCGAGTGCGACCAGTGTATCCATGGTGGCACTGTGATGGCGGAAGGCCCGCCAGGCGCCTGTATAGAAATGGCCGCCGCAGAAAATCAGTACCGCAAGAGTGACGAGGCCGACTGCTCCCCAAGCGAGTTGCTGAAAGCTGTTGTGCACGCCCATTTCGCCGGTCACCAGTCCCCAGATCATCAGGGGCACGCCAATACCCAGCGCGATGCCCGCCCGCCAGAGCAGCTGCCGGTAATGGCTTTGCTCTTCTTGCCGCTGCTGTTCACGCAGCTCCCGTGCATTTGCCTGCACGACTTCCGCGCCATAGCCGGCGGACTCCACCGCGCTGATACAGGCCTGCGCTTCAGCATCGCCATGAACCACCAGGGTTTTGTCCCCCAGGTTCACCCTCGCGTCATTAACCCCCTCCACCTGCGCCAGTGCAGACTCGATTTTTTTCACGCAGCCGGCGCAGCTGACACCCTGTAACTGAAAGGTCTTGGCGGGCGAAGCGGTTTTGTTGGTCATGAGTTCCTCGTGCCTGAATTCAATGAATAAGTGCGATCGCGCTTCTCAAAGCTTGTTAACAGTGATGGTAAAAGCTTACCGCAGGGGGAATGCAAGCATCAGGTAGTCAAACCTTTGATCCCACTCAGGGTAGCGGAAAGCAGACTAGTGAGATCATCGCGCAGGGTTATTGCTCAGCGCTATGGCCACAATAAATAAGCATTTGCTTTTCTTATTAAGAAGACGTGCTACCGTAATATAAAAAGCAATTACTTATTTTATATCACCATGCCCATCGCAAACCCCAAAGCTACCCTCTTCGCCGTCATGCTGGTCACCCTGATCGGCACCGCCGGTATCGCATTGCCCTACCCGGTATTGGCGCCGCTGTTTCTGGACGGACCGGCGAACGAACTGACCCGGTTTATGGGGTTGCCCCCCAAGCTGCTGCTCGGTATTTTGCTGGCACTGTTTCCACTGGGGTTACTGATCGGCAGCAGTGTGGTGGGCGCCCTGTCGGATCAGTATGGTCGCCGGCGCACGCTGGTGTTTACCCTTGTACTGGCCGCAGCGGGGTATGCGTTGTCGGCGCTTGCACTCAGCTGGGAGAACTACTTGCTGTTTGCCTTCGCGCGCTTTGTTACCGGCCTGTGCGAAGGCAATATCGCAATAGCGCGGGCCATGGCCGCAGACCTGCACCCGGCGATTGATCGGACCCGCGCGCTGTCGCTGGCAATGGCTTGTTCTTACGCGGGATGGCTGCTCGGGCCACTCGGTGGAGGCTATCTCGCTGCGAGCGGCGCGGATTTTGTGTTTTGGGCTGGAGCCCTGGCGGTGACCGCTTGCGCCTTGCTCGCGCAGCTCTTGATGCCTGCCGATAAGCTCGCGGTCCCTTCCGGCGGCAGTCTTATACGGCTGGTACATGCACAGAATTCCCTCGCCCTTTGGCGGGAGCCCGCAGTGTGCGCCCTGGCGCTGTTTAATCTGCTGTTTACCCTTGGAGTAAATGCTTTTTATGAATTCTATCCATTCTGGCTGGTGGAAAAATTTGGCTTTCAAGCACACCAGATCGCCTGGAACACGGTAATCGTGACCGGCGCTATGATAGCCACCAGCGTGTTGGCAGTGCCGGCAATCAAGCGGCGATTGGGCGCGGAGCCTGCAGTATTCAAGGGAGCTGTCGGGCTCGGTATTTTGCTGCTGATACTGCCCTGGACAGATCTCGCTGGCGCCTACGCCATGTTCGCTTTCATCGGTGTCGGTATCGCCACAGTGAATGGCATCTTTCCGGCGATTATGTCGGAGCGCTTCGCTGAATTCGGCCAGGGACGGGTAATGGGCTTGCTTACCGCCAACTTCTGTCTGACCAGCACCATGATTGCGCTGCTGGGGAGTAGTGTGGCGCTACTCGGCAGCCAGTGGACGCTGATGCTTGGCGGCTTGCTGTGTATTGCCGGCGCGATCTGGTTTGCATTTATTCAGCGCACAGCGGATGCATGGCCGCAAAAGGCGGACGCACAATGACCAGGACAACATCAAAAAAGTCGACGTGGAGTTCCGCCGGCGATTCCCGCGAACAGATTCTCTACCTGCTGAAAACCCGTGGGCCACAGTCAGCCCCATTTATTGCGGAAAGCCTTGGGATATCCGCCGTGGGCGCGCGCCAGCATTTGCATCAACTGGCAGACAGTGGGCTCCTCAGCCGCTTTGATCGCGTGGAAAAGGTCGGTCGCCCCACCAGCTACTGGGAGCTGACCGAAAAGGCCCATCAACGCTTTCCCGATCGACACGGCGACCTCACAGTACGGCTGATCGATAACGTGCGGGAAGTCTTTGGTGAGCAGGGGCTGGACGCTCTGATAGGCCAGCGCGAGAAAGAGTCTCTGGCAGAGTACCAAATCGCGCTGGCCAAGTGCCACAGCCTCGGTGCCAGGGTGAAAAAACTGGCGGAGCTGCGCGATCGGGAAGGCTACATGGCACAGGCCGTACGCGAGAAGCGCGGCGTATGGCTACTGCTGGAAAACCACTGCCCGATCTGCGCGGCCGCCCGGCAGTGCCAGGGCTTCTGCCGCTCGGAGCTGGAAATTTTCCGCCAGTGTCTGCCCGGCGCGCAGGTGGATCGATGCGAATACCTGCTAAACGGAGCAAGGCGCTGCGCCTACCGTATTTCGGCGCAGGGCGTCTAACCCGAGCCCGAGCTGCCGCCGACCGAATGTGCGTTACAGAGACTATTTCCGGACGTCTCAGGCGCGATGTGGGAACCCATGAGTCGGGGATTCCCCTCGGTCCAGGGGCCATTTACCCTCCCGGTGACATCCCCTCGGGTGGTATCATCGCGGCATGAAACACCCCCTGCTCCCGGAACGCCCCCTCGTGATCTCCCCCACTCTGGCCGCCACCCTCGGCCTGGAGGAGGCAGTATTGCTGGGCGCACTGGGCGACCTGCTACCGTTTTTGCCCGTGGAGTCACACCCCGGTCGGGACTGGTACACCGTAGGGGGCGAGCAGCTTCAACAATTGCTGCCATTCTGGGAGCCTGTGGATATCCAGCGGGTCTCCACCAGTCTGCGTAATCAGGGGGCCCTCTTACTTGGCGCGGCCCCCTACGGCAGCAGTGCCATGCTCAAATTCTCGCTACAAGCTGGGCAGGGCTCCAACAGGCCTGCAATAGCTCAGGCCCCCGCTCCCCGCGCGGCCAATACCATTTCGCCCAGCTGGCAGCCTGATAATGAAACCATGGCGCGCATCGCGCAGCTGGGCGTGCCGGAGCACTTCGTGCGGGAGCAGTTACCGGAGTTCGTGACCTACTGGCGAGACCGCGGTGAGAGCCGGCACTCTTTCGGCTCCCTGTTTCTGAAGCAGGTAAAAAACAAGTGGGAGTCCTTCCGGGCTACCCAGGGGCGCAAACAACCGCTGCCTGACCACTGGCGCCCGGGGGAGGAAACCCTGCGCAAGCTTTCAGACGAGGGGGTGCCCAGTACTTTCGTTCAGCGCTGCCTGCAGCGTTTTGTGGAATACCACCGCAACAGTGCCAAGCAATCCGTTTCCTGGGATCTTGAATTTAACGACTGGGTAACCGAGGACTGGGAAAAGCAGGACACCCCGTTTATCGAAAAGCGCAAGCCGGAGCCCATGACCCGGGACTGGCAGCCCAGCGAAAATACCTGGGAACAACTGCGCCGATTGGCCATCAACCCCAATTTTGCTGCAGAATTACTGCCCGAGTTCATTTACAAATGGCTGGAGCGTGGCGGCCACAGCGCCCGTTGGGGCGAGCAGTTTATCGAGTATGCGCGCACGGAGTGGGCTTACTACTGCCAGGGCATCGAAAAGAACCCGGTGGCTAAACCCATTTCCCGCAACTGGCAGCCCTCCAGCGACTGCCTCGGGCACCTGCTGAACCAGTGTGAAATTGATCGGGACTTTGCACTATCGCTGGTTCCGGAATTCATCCTTTACTGGCGCAGCCAGAATGCCGCCCGCAAAAGCTGGGACGCGGTATTTGTGCGCCATGCGCGGCACAAGTGGGCCGAACGCAACAAGTTCGCGATAGGACAACAACATGGCAAGCCACAAGAATCCGGGAACACAGGTAACCAGCGCACCAGAGACACGTCAGTCTGGGACATCGTCACAGACACAAACTGGTAATCCCGAGCTGGAAGCGCGCAAGCGGGCACTGAATGAAGTTTTCGGGCTGCTGAAATTGAGCTACCACAACCAGTTCAACTCCGCTTTTCAGGACGTACAGACGCTGAACCATGCCAAGCGCCTGTGGCTGGAGTCCCTGGCCGGATTCTCCCCCGAGGAAATGGTTGCCGGTGCCAAACGCGCCATCAAGCAATCCGAATATTTGCCTACTATCCACAAGATGTTGCAGTTCTGCGCCGAGGGCGATAACGGTCTTCCGGATCCGCGCGCCGCTTACCGCGAGGCCTGCAATGCCCCCAGCCCCAAGGCCAACCACAAGTGGAGTCATCCCGCCGTATACCACGCGGGCCGCGCCGCCGACTGGTTTTTCCTGGCGAACAACCCGGAAGCTTCCGCTTATCCCGTATTCGCCAGCCACTATAAAAAAATTTGCGAGCGCTTGATGGCGGGCGAAAGCTTGCCCGCGCCAAAACAGGTCCAGCTGGAACATCAAGCGGCGAAACCGCTGTCGAAAGCTGAAAATGCCAAGAAGTTGGCGGAATTGCGCGCGCACCTCAAAATATGATGTGATGGGTGGGCTGAGCTTCAGCGCACAGGCCAGTTTCCATGGATTTACGGAAGCCGGCCATCAAGACACGATTCTTCCGACTCCAGAGCAGGTATCGCCATGGTCAGGCCCCTCCTTCTGCTTGTGGTACCCCTTACACTGCTGGGCAGCAGCCTTGCCAGTGCCGATTTCTATTCCCATCGCTACGGTGGTCTCGCACTCCAGGCAACCGCCCTCAATGATATATGTAGTGACACGAGTAGCTTCGTTGACCGGCTCAACAGCGAGAGTCAGGTCGCAACGCTATCCAACTGCAGTGACGCGGGCGAGGGAGCCAAACTCTACGCGGGGTGGCGCTGGAGCCCTAATTTCGCGGTAGAAGCCGATCTACGACAGACGGCAACATCCACATCAAATTTCGTCGTCGGCAATCCGCAATTTCCGCGACTCGCCATCAAGGACCGTATAACCAACCGGATGGGCAATGCTTTTGTTGTCGGCCACCTGCCTGTGGGGCGCTCGGGATTCAGTGTCTTTGGCAAGCTGGGTGGCGGCTTCTGGTTTAATGAATTGCGTTCGCTGCAGCGAGGAGACGCGCTGGCAGTATTCCAGCTTGAGGACGGGTCTCTGCAACCGGTGGCCATTCCCGTGGAAGGCGTGTTTTCGGAAACGGGCAGTGGTTTTCATTGGGGGTATGGCGCAGGGGTGAGTTATCAACTGCGAGATCGTTGGACTATTCGCGCGGAGTGGGAGCTGTTCCCTGAAGTCGGCAGCGAGGAACTTCGGGGAGAATATCAGGTGGAATCCGCATCGCTGGGCTGGAGTGTTCATTTCTAGCGCACCTGCCATTTGAACTGTGCACAGCCCAACTCATTTGGCGCGATCCACAAGCCTCAGCCCCGGCAGATGCCTCTCGTCGGTGTGAGTGGAGAATTTGATTTCTTAAGAGTTTTCCGGGTTATGCACAACCCGGTTACTCACAGAAACACTGGACAGAGCTGGGGATAAGTTTGGGATATATGACCGGAATGGCGCGGCTATTACGCTACAGGCGGCGCTTAAAATTTCAACGGAGAACAGAGGCAGACTTCTTTGCGGTGATTCGATATCTGCACTTTCCAGTTTTAATTTCAGTGATGAGAATCAATGTCGCACTATTGACAAAATTCCATGACACACCTCTCAAATTGGCTTTATTTTTATTTTCGGATGTAGTTAGATGTAAAAGTGATCAAAATGAACACAATATTTCCGATAACGATTCCGGGGTAGCACAGCATGTCGCGCTTACTTACATTTTTTCTCGGATGTACCTTGAGCCTGCCGTCTTTGGCCACCATTACCGAAACGGAAATTACGGAGAATAGTGCGCAATTCACCATCTCCGAAGGCAGCAATTCCGTTGAACTCACCCTCACTTTTGACTCAGTAAAAAACCTGGATGCAACGAGCGCAGGAGTGGACTCTTATATCTTCTCCGTGACGGACCCCAATGTCGTCGCCAGGTTACCCGAGGGCGTCGAGCCGATTGCAGATTTCCCAGTCATGATTGTTATTGAACCTCCCGCAAGTGAAGAACTTTCTTTTCGCGGAGCCGCCGATGTCATGGTCTATACCCACGATATTCACTTTGACAACAATTTCAGGGTATTCAAGTCGCACGAAGGTGAGACCTTTCAGGATTTAACCGCCGAGCACAGTGAAGGCTCGTACCGCGCCCGCCTCAGAACTGGCAACTTCTCCGAGTGGATGGTGGTCCGCGACAACAGAGACCCAAACGACGTAATAGCGCTCAAGTATCAAAGGTTAAGCAACGCGATCAGCTCCAGTAAGCTGAGCTGGTTGACCACTAACCGCCTGCTGGGCCAATTAAATCTTTCCCGGCTCTTTTGGGAACAGGGAAATATCCTACTTGCAATCGCCACATTGGACCTGGTGATTGGCCTGATAGATAGCCTCGCCGGCTCATTAATCAGTAATGTCTGGCATGCCACTTCCCCGCTGACCAACACCGCTGGTGATTTACTCGGCGCAAGTTCAACCCTGCGTTTCAGTCTCTCTCAAGGTTAATTCTGTGCCGGCTCAGTTCAGTATTTACTATCCTCGCCGTCCAGTGAAAGAAATTTGCCTGGAGGATAACAGGACTTACAGACTGGGCCGCAGCACAGACTGCAACTTACATATAGATAATCCCTCCGTATCCAGGAGTCACGCTGAGCTGAAACAGGTGAATAATGTCTGGACGCTTCGTGATCTGGGATCTAAAAATGGCACGAGAATTCACGGCGCAAATGTCAGTTTCGCCAATTTAACGGATGACTGTTGGCTATCAATCGGTGAGATTCAGACGCGTTTCCAACTCCTGGGGATACAGCAGCTGGATCACCTCGAAGGCCAAGCAGACAAGCGTTGGAAGCACTGTGAAGAAATAGGCAAGCAACTGTCCAACAGCGGTGACCTGGAGCAGATGCTCGCCCGAATACTGGAAGGCGTCATCCAGCTGGCTGGCACCGATCGCGCTTTTATCCTACTTAAAGGTACTACCGGTAATCTATCGGTTAGTGCAATGCATGGAGTAACACCCGAAGTTTTGCAACGCGCTGACTTTGCCGGGTCGCGCAGTGCGGTAGCCGAAGTGCTCAGCTCCGGCCGCCCGCTGGTAACCTCTGACAGTCTTGACCATCAGTTTCTTTCCAGCCAGCCCAGTATCCAGCTCAATGCCATTCGTGCCCTTGCCTGCTTGCCGCTGGTGATGGACGATAGACAACTTGGCGTCCTCTATACGGATAGCCTGTTAATGGGAAAAGGGATTACTGAGCTTGATTTAAGTATTCTCGAGGCCATGGCAGACAATGCATCCATGGCAATTGCGGCAACATTGCTTAAAGCGGATCTTGATCAACTGAACCGGAGCACTGCTGAAACGCATTTTCCCAGTCTTTCAGCCTGGAAATGAGGTTTTTCCACTAGTGGAAACAGATCCTGATACAACAAAAACAATAAGCAATCTTTTCCATCCCCTGCAAAGCGGTGAGCGCCTTGCAAATCGTTTTGTTATCCAGTGCTTGGTAGGCCGTGGAGGTTACGGCTCAGTGTACCTGGCAATGGATGAGCAACTTGGGATTGAAGTGGCTTTAAAACTTCTCGACCGGCAAGCAGGAGTAAGCTTGCGCAGAGAAGTTTTGCTTGCGCGAAAAATCAGCCACCCGAATGTGGTTCGCCTGCACGATATTTTCGAGTCCGAGCACGGTTACTTTTACACCATGGACTATATTCCCGGCGAAAGCCTGGCAACCAAGCTCGACCGGGAAAAGCGACTTAAACCGCAGGTCGTAGTCTCACTCGCACACTCCTTGCTGGACGCGCTGGATCAAGCGCACCAGAACAATGTCGTACACCTCGATCTGAAGCCAGAAAACATTTTGATCAACCCGGAAGGGCAGGCTTTTATTACCGACTTTGGCGTCGCTCGCGCTCTGGGTGAAAAAGCCGATGCCCCGTCTGGCACGCCAGATTATGCTTCTCCCGAACAAATTCAGGGAAAAGCCCTCGATGGCCGCAGTGACCTCTACAGCCTCGGGGTGATTCTGTACGAGTCAGCTACCGGATTTCTTCCGTTTGACGGTGAAGAAAGTAGTGCTCGGATGATCGCCCGGTTAAGCGTCCGTCCGCTGGCACCCTGTGAAAGGTGTAAAGAGGTGCCCAGACAACTCAGTCAATTTATCCTCCAGCTGCTCAGTAAACGTCCCAGCAGGCGCCCCACAAGCGCTCGTAACGCTCGCTTGCGTATTGCGCAGGCGCCCCGCAATTATCGCTGGGGCTGGGCACTTCCGCTCGTCGTGATTTTGGGGTTATCACTCTGGAAGTATCAACCTGCACCGTCCGATACAGGTAAACACACCTCGCCCACCTTGCTGGTGCTGCCCGCAGAATACTCACCACCGGTACCAGCCTGGCTTTCCCGCACAGCGGCGGAACAGTTACACAGTCAGCTTGCGTCTTCCCCGAATGTGAGGCTGGCAGAGCAGCAACCGGTTTTGAACTACATCAGCCAGGTCAGTTGGCCACTCCCTCTTTCAACCAGTCAGCAGGAAGAGTTACTACAGGCCTTTGGGGCCGTGTGGGTGGTGACATCTGAAATCAGACCTATAGGGGATGAGTGGAGCCTCACCGTCAGCTACGGTCCACCCGGGCAAAAAAAGGCGCACACCATACACCAGATGATAGAGCCAGAGAATGTGCTCTCTGCGCTCGATCTGGCAGGGAGTAGGCTACTTACGCAATTGGACCAGCGCGCGCCCCAGGCCATCGCCATTCCAGATAAGTTTCGCGCCGAGGTTGTACAGGTACGACGCCACCTCGACATGGGAGAATTTGAACTCGCCGCGAAACTCTCACAATGGCTAACGGTAACATGGCCCCACGCTTTGAGCTCGTACCTGCACTTCAGGGCAAACGATGGGCTCGGTGATATCCGCGAAGCAACAAAAGCCATAGATGAAGCCCACAGCTTACTCGACAACCCGAGCTCAACACTCGCCTTGCAAATCCAGTTTGAGCGACAGAGGCTCGCGGGTAACAGTAAAAAAGCACTTAGCTCTCTTGAAATTCTTAGCGAGCGGTTGCCTTTCAACAGTCGTTTAGCACACCTACACGCGGATCTACTGGCAGACCACAAGAGTTTGGAAGCGAGCATTGACTATTTACGAAGCTGGCTCGCCAACAGTCCCACAGATGCGCGAGGCTGGTACATACTCGGGCGCCAGCTGATTCAAAGTGGCGCGGCACTAAAGGCAATCGAAGAGCCGCTGTCCCGCGCACTTGTGCTTTCTCGCAGTCAGCGGCAATTGAAACTTGAGGCGGACACCCTCGCGGCGATTGGTGTTGCCCAGGAACGGCTAGGTGAACTGGGGCACGCCGATAAATATTATCAGGAGGCTCTGGAAAAGAGGCGGTCACTTGGGGATAAGATTGGTCAGGCAGGGCTGCTGGCAAATATTTCCTACCTAAATGCCATCGCAGGCTCACCGGATAAAGCACAACAGCACCTCGACGACGCACTTTCTTTACTCGCCTTAGAGAATGCACCACGACTTCAAGCCAGTATTCACAACGATAAAGGTGTATTGCTCGAAGAGTCCGGCAACTACAGCGCAGCCAAGCAAGAATATATGAAGGCGCTAGGGCTGCGCCGCGAACTGGACGATCTCGGCCTGATCGCGGAAAGTCAGGCAAATGTAGGTTATATCGCGATGTTGGCGGGTGACAACGAAAGTGCGAGGGTCTACTTTCAGCAATCTCTTCTGGGGCACCAGAATATTGGCGATCGCAGAGGCATGCTCTATGTCAGCCAATATCTTGCCAGTCTGGATACTCGGGAAGGGCGCTGGCCTCAGGCTACCAGAGCATGGCTTCAGAGCCGACGAGAAGCGGAAGAAATTGGAGACCAGCAGGCGAAACTTGCAACATCAATTCACCTCGCACAACTAAGTCTATGGCGAGGCCAGCCGGCCAAGGCCGAAGCGGAGCTTGTAAGAGCGAGTTCGGTGGCGTCGGAACTCCAAGATTCCCGAGCCGAACACGAAATCACCTTGCTACGCGCAGAGCTGACTCTGCGCTATGGCGGCAAACTCAAATTTGATCTTTTAACGGATAGTGCAACTCCTGACCAACTCGCCCGCCAACAACTTATTAAAGCGGAGTGGCTCCTTGAAAACGGGCGCGCGGCAGAAAGTGAACCGGTCATCAGGGAGCTGCTCGGTCAACCATTACCTGCTTGGGAATCTAGTTGGCGACAGTATCTCGTAAATAGCTTGCAGCTCGAGCGGGATGCCATAGATCCTGCAAACCAGATCTGGCGCTGGGCTCGGGGGCTGGAACCTGAAACGATTCCGGCTGAATCCTGGTTCGCTATCCGGCAGAGTGCGCGAGAGTGTAATTCCGGGTCGTGCTCGGAGCTTCCTCACTGGTTTCTCCGTACAATCAAACAGGACCAGCTCAAAGAGTTTTTAAAACTGCCGTGGGTTCCAGAAGCGTGGAGATCACTCGATGGATAAGCTTGAAGTAATGGATCGCCTGCAACGCCTGTCCATCGAGCAGGACAAATTAACACGCAAGCTGATTGATGGGGAGCAGCGCTTTCGCGCTTTGGCCCGCAGTGTCTGGTCTGTGCAGGAAGAGGAGCGCAAAAGGCTCGCACGCGAGCTTCACGACGGTATCGGGCAGACACTGACGGCCTTAAAACTTCGGCTCGCGACCATGGAAGCCTCTGCCGAAAAAACCGAAGTCCTGGAAATTACCGAAATTGCATTGAGTGAAGCCCGCCAGCTTGCGCGATTGTTACGTCCAGCAGTGCTGGATGACCTTGGCTTGTCCCACGCACTCGAATGGCTCTGCCAGCTTATTGAGGATCAGACTGAAATCCAGGTAGCACTGCGTATTTCCGGGTTGGAAAACCGGCTTCCACCAGACATAGAAACCCTGCTTTTCCGACTTGCGCAGGAAGCGTTGACGAACGCGCAGAAGCACAGTAAAGCGAGCATTATCGATATTCGGCTCACCTGCACGGATCAGCGTGTCACTCTGTGTATCGCAGACAACGGTGTCGGTTTTGACGTGGATAAGGCTTGTGCAGCAGAGCGAGACGGCTTCGGACTCCGCAGCATGCGTGATCGGGTGGAGCTGTTCAGCGGAGACTTTTCGATAAAAAGTTCCCGCAACAGCGGGACGGATATTTTTGTGAGCCTTGGGCGGTAGCCCTCGCCACTTCTTTCAAGAATTTCGGCTGGCTGTAATGGTTGGTTTGCCGGGAGTAAATAAACGCAGGAAGCTCCCCGTAGGGTTGGGTACAAAAAAGAGCCCAATGAAAAAAGCCCTGACAATAGGTGCTGGTAGGTGGCAGTTTGAGGACAATCTTAACCTTAGCAATACGTAACTGAACGAAGTACAGGACAT